>NZ_SBFF01000020.1 GCF_004151485.1 Sphingosinicella sp. CPCC 101087
CGAGGGGGCATTGAGACTCACGAGGGACCTCCGTTGAACAGCTCTTTCTTATAACGTATACGATCCAGATGGGAAGCGCGATCACGCAGTCTGACTCGGCCGTTGTGGTCGGTGCCGGCATCGTCGGCAGCGCATGCGCCCTGGCCCTGGCCGCCAGGGGATTTTCCACGACCATGGTCGATCCGGTCGTCGTCCGGCGCGCCGCCTCCTGGGGAAATGCCGGCCATATTGCAACCGAACAGGTGGAGCCGCTCGCTTCCTTCTCGACGATTCGCAGCTTTCCCGGTCGGCTGTTCTCCCGGGGCGGCGCACTGGGGCTGCCGATCGGTGAAATGGGAGCATGGCTGCCCTTCTCGCTTCGCCTGCTCGCGGCGAGCCGCCCTGCCCGCTTCGCCGCCGGCAAGGCGGCGCTCGGCGGCGCGCTCGGTGAGGCGATCGGCGCCTGGCGGCGGCTGCTCACGGCCGCCGGCGAGCCGGACCTCCTGCTCGAGGACGGGCATTTCGTCCTGTGGCAGACGAAGGAAGCCGCTGCGAGTGGACGCGCACACTGGGAGGCGGTGGAAACGGGCACGGCCACGTTCAGGGATGTCACCCCCGACGAAGTGGCGATGCTGTTGCGCCTGACCAACCGCCCCCCCGCGGGCGCGATCCGCTTCCTCGGCACGGGGCAGATCGCCGATCTCGGGCTGCTCGCCGAAGTCCTGGACAGGAGGCTGGGGGACCTCGGCGGGAAACAGCTGTGCGCCGGCGTCCGCACGATCCAGACGACGGGCCGCCGCGTCTCGCTGCAACTCGACACGGGGGAGACGCTCAGCCCGCAGGTGGTGGTGGTGGCCGCCGGCGTGGCATCAGGACGGATGCTCCGGGCGCTCGGCTACAAGGTACCGATCATCGCCGAGCGGGGCTATCATCTCCAATCCGCCGCAACCGACTGGCCCGTCGACCTCCCACCCGTTGTCTTCGAGGATCGGTCGATGATTGCGACGCGATTCCGCTCGGGCCTGCGCCTCGCGAGCTTCGTGGAGTTCGGACGTCCCGACAGCCCGCCGGATGCGCGAAAATGGGCGCGGCTGCGCCAGCATGCACGCGAGCTCGGCCTGAGCCTGCCCGAGCCGGTCAGCCAATGGATGGGGGCCCGCCCGACCCTGCCGGACTATCTGCCGGCGATCGGCCAGAGCAGGACGGCCGACAACCTGTTCTACGCCTTCGGGCACCAGCATCTCGGGCTCACGCTGGCCGCGGTCACCGGCGAGGCGATCGGCGCGCTGGCGGCCGGCGAACCGCCCGCGATCGAGCTTTCGGGCTTCGATCTCGAACGCTTCCAGCACAGATTCTGACGCACTTGAGAAGGGGGAATTGCCGCAATGCGACAGGCCCGGAATGCCGTCCACCTGATCCGATCCCTGGCGGCGCTCGCCGCCATCCTCCTCGCCTGGTCGCCGGCCCATGCGCAGGACCGGATCGCGATCGTCGGCGTCACCGTCATCGACGGCACCGGCGCGCCGCCCCGGCCCGGCATGACGGTCGAGATCGAGGATGGGCGGATCAGGGCGGTCGCGCGCCGTGCCGTTCCGCCGACGAACGCGCGGGTGATCGACGGCCGCGGGAAATATCTGCTCCCGGGCTTCATCGACAGCAACGTGCACGGCACCGTCTACGGCAATCCGGCAAGGCGGGACACGTCCGCAAAATATTCCGAGCGCAACGAGGAGCTCGCGCTCGAATTCGCGCAACGCCACCTCAAGGTCGGCGTGACGACGATCCGGGACAGCTACGGAGTCCTCCCGCCGCTGCTTCGGGTCCGCGACCGAATCGCACGCGGCGAGGCAATCGGGCCGAGGCTGCTCGTCGCCGGCAACATCATCGGCTGGGGTGGCCCCTTCTCGCGCACTTATTCGCTCACCGACGATTCGGAACTCTCCCTCTTCCAGGAGCAGTGGAACGACCTGCTCAGCCAGGGCGTCGGCGAAGAGCTGATGGACATGACCCCGGAAGAGCTGCGTACAGCCATCCGCACCTATCTGGATAAGGGCGTCGATTTCCTCAAATATGGCGGAACGAGCCATTTCATGCGCCCCTCGCTGATCGGATTCTCGCCGCGGGCGCAGCGCATCATCGTCGAGGAAGGTCACAAGCGGGGCAAGGTCGTCGAGACGCATGCCACAAGCTCCGAAGGTCTGCGTCTGGCCGTCGAAGCGGGGATCGACCTCATCCAGCACCCGGAGCTGATGAGCCGAGATCTCCCGGCCGATCTCGTCGAATTGATCGTGAATCGCGGAACCCTTTGCGCGATGCGCGCCAACATGGTCACGGGCGACGTGCGCCGGCGCCAGCTCGAGCGCCGATCCGCGGCCGCGGCCCGTCTTGCCGATGCCGCTCCGCCGGAGACTTCGGCCGAACGCCACCGGCGCGCCGAGGCGCTTGGCGAGGAAGCCGAGATCCAGCGCCGAAACGCCGAACGGCTGATCAGGGCCGGCTGTCGCATCACCATCGCCACGGACAATTATCTCGGCGACGCTCCGGAGTTCCGCCGCCAACCCAAGCCTCCCGAACAGGAGCCGGGCGAAGGCAGCCTGAGAGCGATCGAAGGCCTGACCGAACTCGGCATGACGCCGATGCAGGCCATCGTCGCCGCGACTCGCAACGGCGCCGCCGCGGCCGGAATGGAGAAGGATCTCGGGACGATCGAGGCGGGAAAAATCGCCGACCTCATCTTGCTGAAGGCCGATCCGCTCGCGGACATCAGAAATATCCGCTCGCTCGACCTGGTGATAGCGAGCGGACGGGTGGTTCCGATAGATCGCCTGCCCGATCAGGCATTCTTCGGACCGCCTGCGACGACGAGCACGCCCTGATCCTCCTGCCGAGCAGGAGGAGGCGGCATCCCCACCCTGCGCGAGCGGGGCGGCGCCGGCGCGGCAGGCGCTCCGTCACCGCGACACGTCGACTGCCTCGATCACCATCGGACCGGCCGGGATGCCGCGCTCCGCCCGCTGCCGCGCCACCATGTCGCGGACCTCCGCGCGGAGGCGGCGCGCATCGTAGATGATGCCGTCCTTGACGGTATAGACGATACCGCCGACTCGCTCGACCTGGCCCGTCGCATCGTTGAGCCGCAGGGTACCGGTGCCGAAAAGCAGCTTCATGTTGGCGAGCGGATTGCCGTTGACGATGACGAGGTCCGCCTTTCTCCCCACCCTGATCGTGCCGACTTCGTCGTCGACGCCGAGCGCTCTCGCACCCTCCTGCGTCGCGGCATGGATCACCTCGAGCGGACTGAAGCCGGCTTCGCGGAGCAGCTCCATCTCCTGGACGTAGCCGAAGCCGTAGAGATTGTAGATGTAGCCGCTGTCGCTGCCCACGGTGACGGCGCCGCCCCTATTCTTGTACTCGTTCACGAACTGCATCCAGAGGCGGTAATTCTCCTTCCACGCCATCTCATGCTCGGTGGTCCAGTCGAACCAGTAGGAGCCGTGATTGACTCGGCTCGGCCGGTACCAATCCCAGAGACTCGGCAGGGTATATTCATCATGCCAGGCCGCGCGGCTCATGCGCATGAAGTCGCGGCTCGTAAGATATGCGGTGAAGGTCGGGCTCAGCACGAAGTTGCGCTCGAGCAGCTGATCCATCACATTGTTCCAGGCCTCGGAGCCGGGCTTGCCGGCCTGCTGCCACAGGCGCCCTGCCTCGCCGAACCGCATCTGCTCGTCGGTATTGATGAAGTCGTTCGGAAAGGCCTGGAGGCGACGGTCGGTGAACATGGCTTCCGGTAGCCCGTACCAATGCTCCATCGAGTCCAGCCCATGGGCCGATGTCTGGAGTACGTCGGCATAAGCAACGACCGGCTGCGCGTGGTGCATGGTTGTCCTGAGGCCGACCCTTTCGGCCTCGTCGAGCGCGGCGAAGAGCACGTCTTCGGCCCCGCCAATGAACTTGATTCCGCTGGCGCCGCGACGCTGCGCCTCGCGCACGGCGAGGCGAGCCGTCTCGGGATCGTTGACCGGCCTATCCAATATATCCTGGAACATCGGATAGATTTCGATACGCGGCGCGACGATCTCGTTGCGCTCGCTGCGCCGCTTCACGTCGGCCAGCCATTCGATCGGCCGCCCGCCACTGCCGACATCGCGCACGGTGGTGACGCCGTGGGCCATCCACAACTTCAATATATAGTCGGAAGGGACATTCTGCCCGTCCGACAAGGTGTGAAGATGGGTGTGGGTGTCAACGAAGCCGGGCAGGACGTAATGGCCGGTGAGATCGATTTCATGATCGCCGGGCTCCGCCCGCCGGGACTCGTCTATCGCGCCCGGCGCCCCGATCGAGCGGATCTCGGCGATCCGATCGTTCGAAATGACGATGTCATACGGCCCCTGTGCGGGCGCGCCGGTGCCGTCGACCATGATGACGTTGCGCAGAATGACCCTGGAATATGGCCCAATGCCCTCGGTGCGGGCTGGAATCGGATCGGCGACATCGGCCCGCTCGGCCGGGGCGGCCTGGCCGGCAACAGGGCCCATGCCCGAAATGGCGAGCAAGGCCGCGCCTGCCAGGAAACGGAACAGATTAGCTCGACCGGACGACATCGTTTTCTCCCCCTGCATCGGCCGATCCGACTGGATTCGGCCCTTTATTTCTCATCCCTCGATCTCAGACCGTCTCCGCGCGCGGCGTGAAGATCCTGACGCCGAAGACCGGCCCGCACCGATTGAGTCCTTCGGCGGGCTCGAAGCGGACCATCACCTGCTCCTTGCCCCGGGTAAGCGCCTCGGGAATCGGATAGTCGACGGTGAAGAACTCGCCGGGACGCTCGCGCTGGAGCTCCTGCGTGGCGATCCGGGTGCCGTCGACCAGGATGTGAAACAGCTTGTTGCGCTCTTCGCCCCAATAGGTCGCCTGGAGCACGAGCGGCCCCGGGCGCACCCGCATCCGGAACTGGAAGAATCCGGGTTCCCCCTCCCCGCGCGCATCTCGGCCGTGGCGCCCGCGATAGGTGACCGGATAGGAATTGCGCGAGGTGAGCTGATGGTCGCGCTCCGGCTGCATCTCGCCGAGGTGCATGACGTCGACGGAACGCGCTTCGAGATCCCGGAGACGGGCCTGCTCAGCGGCGAAAGCGGCCTGCTCGACCGTCCATTCGGCATCGGTGAACCGGCGGAAATAGACGGCGGTCCGGCGATCGCGCTGCTCCAGGAAGGGAGCGAAGCGAAGATCCTCCGGCCGACCGATTCCGCGGGTGACGAAGGTCTTGTCGGGGAGCGAGGCGGCAGCGAAGCCACCGACGATGTCGCTCCCGACCAGCGCCGGAGCGGTGCCTTCGAAGGGCTGGTCCGCCGGGCCGAGGTCGGCTGCCAGCACGACCGGGCCGTGGAGGAAGGCGATCGTCGACGGATCGTCGACCGTCGGCTCGGAGCGCAGCTGCATCGGCAGCGAAAGGGTTATCCGGTCACCCTCCGCCCAGCTCCGCCGCACGATCGCGTAGCCGTCGGTCGTTTCGATCGGCTGGGCTTCGCCGTTCACTGCGAGGGTGGCGCCGGTGCACCAGCCGGGGATCCGCATCGCGACGGCGAAATCCGTCGGCTGCGCAATCTGCTCGATCGCGAGGCTCACCTCTTCCCCGTAGGGATATTCGGTGTCGAGGCTGACGACCGCCTTGCGTTCGTTCCAGTCGAGCCGCGAGGGAATGAACAGGTTGACGATGAGCATGTCGTCGGCCTGCCAGTAGATGGATTCCCCATGCTTGGCATGGCTCTCCATCCCACTTCCGACGCAGCACCAGAAATCGTCGAACGGACTGGAGAAGGTGCGGTGCGAGCCGGACATCAACGGAACCATGTAGGCGAACATACCCGTCCGCGGGTCCTGATGCGCCAGGATATGGTTGATGTGCGCCCGCTCATAATAGTCGAAGAGACGCGCTTCCGGCTTCCAGCTGTAGAGGTGCCGGGTGAGCTTCAGCATGTTGTAGGTGTTGCAGCTTTCGCAGGTCTGCTCGGTGATATGCTTCGAGATCGTCCGCGGCTCCGGGAAATATTCGCGATCGGCGTTGCCGCCGATGACATAGGTATAGTCACGCGTGACCGTGTCCCAGAAGAAGCGCGGCGCCGCGGCGTCGGCCGGCCGGCCGGTCAGCTCGTGCAGGCGTGCGAGGCCGATCAGCTTCGGAATTTGCGTGTTCGCGTGAATCCAGGGAAGCACGTCCTGGCCGGCGGCGAGGGGATCGAGGATCTTCTTGTGGCGCAGTCTTTCGGCGAGCCTCAGCCAGCGGGCGTCCCGAGTTCGTGCGTGAAGTTCCGCGAAGCTTTCGTTGATCCCGCCATGCTCGCAGTCGAGGACCTTCTGGACCTGTTCATCGTCGAGCTGGGCGAACACGCCGTCAATATATCCGCCGAGCCCCTGGGCAATTCCAAGCGCCTTCGGATTGCCGCACAACGACTGCGCATCGAAGAGCCCCGCGAACAATTTGTGCCAGTTGTAGAAGGGTACCCAGCAGCCGTTGAGATCGAATCCCGCCGACCGGATGTCGCCCCGGACGAGCTCGGAAAAGAGGACCTTGCCGTCCTCCACGATGTCGCCGCGCTTGCGCGTGAACCCGGCGACATAGCCGTCGCCGTGGGCCGCCTGGACGGCCGCAAGCTCGTCAACGATATAGTCGACGCGGCGCTTGCACTCGGCGTCCCCCGTCTGCGCATGCATGAGCGAGGCCGCGGTGAGGTAGTGGCCGAGCGTGTGGCCCGCGATCGTGTCGCTTTCCCATCCGCCATAGACCTCACCCTTCGGCTCGAGGCCCGCGCTTGTCCGGAAATTGTGGAGCAGCCGGTCGGGCTCCAGGCGGTGCAGATAGCCGCGGTTCGCCTCGACCGCCTCCAGGAAAGGCGAAGGCTTCAGCCGGACCGCCGAGAGCGGAAACGATCGAGCCGTCGCCGGCAGCCCGCCGCTGCTCCCGGCGGCCTGGGGAGAACAAGAAATGATGGTCGGAACAAATGCCATGGCAGCCCCGCTGAGCAAGAAATTGCGACGCGTCGTCAGCCAGGGCATTGGGTTCCTCTCAGGTTGCGGCTTGGCGGGCCGAAGCTATATTATACGGTATACGAGTCAATGTGGAGCGTCCACCCCGTAGGGATTGAACGGACGCCATCACCGGTCAAGGGAGTGACAGATGATAAGAGGAACGGTCCTGATAGGGACTCGCGAAGTGGAAGGCGCTGACCGGTTCAGCGCGATCAATCCCGCGACCGGCGAGACGTTGGACCCCGTGTTCCACGGTGCAGGACCGGCCGAGGCCGGCGAAGCCGCCGGCCTCGCGGCCGCGGCCTTCGACTCCTATCGCGAAACCGATCCCGAGACGCGGGCGCGCTTCCTGGAAGCCATTGCCGAAAAGATACTCGCCACGGGCGATGCGCTGATCGAGCGCGCCGTTGCGGAGACCGGCCTCCCGCGGGCGCGAATCGAGGGCGAACGCGGACGAACCGTCGGCCAGCTGCGCCTGTTCGCGGCCAACCTGCGGCGCGGGGACTGGGCACAGGTGACCATCGACCCTGCCCTCCCGGACCGCCAGCCGTTGCCGCGTCCCGACCTGCGGCTGCGCAACGTTCCCCTCGGGCCGGTCGCGGTGTTCGGCGCCAGCAACTTCCCACTCGCATTTTCCGTGGCAGGCGGAGACACGGCCTCGGCGCTCGCCGCGGGATGCCCGGTCATCGTCAAGGGCCACCCGGCCCATCCGGGGACCGGCGAGCTCGTCGCGCGAGCCATCGCCGCGGCCATCGCCGAGCAGGGCCTGCACGAGGGAGTCTTCTCCTACCTTCCGGGCCCGAGCAACGCGCTCGGCGGAGCGCTCGTCGCCGATCCGCGCGTCAAGGCCGTGGGCTTCACCGGCTCGCGCGGCGGCGGCCTTGCGCTGATGGATATCGCGCAGCGCCGGCCGGAGCCGATCCCCGTCTATGCAGAGATGAGCAGCATCAATCCGGTGATTCTTTTCCCGCGCGCACTCGCCGCACAGCCGGAAGAGCTGGCACAAGGATTCGTCGGCTCGCTCACCATGGGCGCCGGCCAATTCTGCACCAATCCGGGCATCGTGCTCGGAATCGGCGGGTCCGACCTGGACCGGTTCATCGCCGGGGTTGCGGCCGTCCTGACGAAAAGCAAGCCGAGCGTCATGCTGACGCCGGCCATCTGCGCCAATTACGAAACGGGCGTCGAGCGGCTGTCGGCCCACGACGCTGTGGAATTGGTTGCGCGCGGCAGCGTCGGCGAAGGCGTGAACGAGGGCCGTGCGGCCCTGTTCGTCACCGATGCCGAACCCTTTCTCGGCGACCCTGCTTTGTCGCATGAAGTATTCGGCTCGAGCTCGATCGTGGTTCGCTGCCGCGACTTCGGAGAAGTAGGCGAGATCCTCGAAAGCCTGGAGGGACAGCTCACCGCGACGCTCCGGCTGGCGGACGGCGACGAGCAGCTTGCCGCACCGTTGATTCCTGTCCTGGAGCGGAAGGTCGGCCGGATTCTCGCGAACGGTTGGCCGACGGGCGTGGAAGTGACCCACGCAATGGTGCATGGCGGCCCCTTCCCCGCCACCTCCGACAGCCGCACGACCTCCGTCGGAAGCCTGGCGATCGATCGCTTCCTTCGGCCGGTCAGTTATCAGGATCTTCCCGAGAGCCTGCTTCCGCCGATGCTCAGGGACTCCAATCCTTACGGCCTCCCCCGGCGGGTCGATGGGAATCTCGCGAGCTGACCGCTTCGTTCGGCCGGCGCGCTCACTGGGTGAGCGCGCCGCTGATTCCCCAGGTGTCGGTCATGGCATAGCCTTCCGGCCACGGATCGGCGGGATCGACGACATATGTGTGGAAGCCGGTGATCCAGGCGCTGCCGCGGATCGACGGCACGATGGCCGGCCTTCCGCCCACTTGCGTCCTGCGCACGATCTTGCCGCGGAATTCGGAACCCAGGATCGATGCATGCACCATCGAATCGCCCACCTTCATCTGTCCCCTCGCTTCGAGGACCGCCAGGCGAGCCGAGGTGCCGGTCCCGGTGGGGCTCCGGTCGAGCCGTCCCGGCGCGACGACGCAATTGTTGAGAGTCACCTGGCCCACGCCGTTGAAGCGGGATGCGAACTGGACGATGGATACGCCTCTTATGTCCGGGTTTTCGGGATGGGCGATATCGAGCTGCTCGCGCGCGGCGAGGCGGATCCGCTCGCCCAGGTCGGAGATCCGACGTGCTTCCTCCGGAACCAGCTTCAAGCCCAGCGCGTCGGCATCGACGATCGCGAAGAACATGCCGCCATAAGCAACGTCCACCAGGATCGAGCCGAGGCCCTCGACATCGATCCGGGCATCGAGCGAATGCGCGAAGCTCGGCACGTTCTCGAACTCGACCCATTCGCACCGGCCGTCGCGGCAGGACGCCACAGCCTGAACGGGACCTCCCGGCATGTCGAGGCGGACGGTCGTGCCGGGTTCCTCCATCGGCAGGATGCCGGTCTCGAGCATGACCGTCACGGCGCAGATCGTGTTCGAACCCGACATGGGAACATATTCGGTCGGCTCCATCACGATCAGGCCGACGTCGCAGTCGCGGCGCGTAGAGGGGACGATCAGATTCAGGTGCCGGATTACGCTTCCGCGCGGTTCGCACAACAGAAGCCGGCGCACATGGTCATGGTCGCGTTCCATTGTACGCATCTTCTCGAACATGGTCCCGCCCGCAGGCGGAAGGACTCCGCCGACGATGACGTCTCCCACTTCCCCGCCGGCGTGACAGCCGACCACGGAGATGGATCGTTTCAGGCGCATGCGTTTCTCCCAGGCCTTGCGCCGGCCTCCAGCCTGCTGCAGTAGATACGGTATACGATTCAGCGGGAGGGGGCCATGCGATTTCGACTCATTTTGCTGCTTGTCGGAATGGTGTCGATCGGTCCGCTGCCGTCCTTCGCCCAGCCGCAGGGAGGACTGGAGCTCGATCAGATTTACGGGGCCCAAGCCGTCGAGCTCGAGCGCGCCGAGACGACGAAATGGCTCGGCCGCGGCGATCACTATACCATCGTGCAACCCTCGGCGACGACACCAAGCGGGTCGGACATCGTCCGGATCGAGACCGCTTCCGGCGTGCGCGACGTGCTGGTCGCGGCATCGGACCTGCGGCCCGATGGAGCGGCCGCTCCGTTGACGATCGACGATTATCAGTGGTCGCCCGACGGCCGCTACCTGCTGGTGGCGACCAATGCGCAACGGTTCAGGCGCAACCGGGCGCTCGCCGATTACTGGCTGCTCGACCTCCGCAGCAAGGCCTTGCACCGCCTCGGCGCGGGGCTGGAACCGTCCAGCATGATGCATGCCGAATTTTCCCCCGACGGTCGGCTCGTCGCTTATGTCTACCGCAATAATCTCTATGTGGAGCCGGTGGCGGGCGGAGGGCCGCGGCCGCTGACCAACGATGGCAGCGACCTCATCGTCAACGGAATAGGCGATGCGGTATACGAGGAGGAGTTCTTCCTCGCCAAGGCCTTCACCTGGAGTCCGGATTCGCGCCGGATCGCCTTCTGGCGCTTCGACACGGAAGGCGTCGGCACCTTCTACATGATCAGGAATACGGGCGGCCAGTATTCGGAGCCGGTTCCGCTTCAATATCCCAAACCGGGGACGACGCTTTCCGCCGTGAGAATCGGCACCGTCGCGGTTGCCGACGGACGGACCACCTGGTTTCGGCTGGAGGGCGATCCGCGTCAGAACTACGTGCCGAGGATGAGCTGGGCCGACCGTCCGGACGAGGTCATCATCCAATATATGAATCGCCTTCAGAACCGCAACGAGGTGCTGATGGGCGATGCCGAGACCGGAGCGACCCGGCGCGTTTTCCTCGACGAGGACGCCACCGCCTGGGTGGAGGCCAATGACGATCCGGTCTGGCTGGATGGCGGGAAGGCGTTCACCTGGCTCAGCGAGCGCGACGGCTGGCGCCATTTCTATATCGTCTCGCGCGACGGGCAGCGGCTTGACCTCCGAACGCCGGGCGAGTTCGACGTGGTAAGCGTCGAGAGTGTCGACGAGGAGAGCGGGTGGGTCTATTTCATCGCCTCGCCCGACGACCCGACCCGACGCTATCTCTTCCGGGCTCCCCTCAAGGGGGATGCGCGAATCGAGCGCGTGACTCCGCAGGGCCTGCCGGGGACCCACGCCTACGCGATCGCCCCGGGCGCCCGCTGGGCGTTCCACAGCTTCTCGACCTTCCATGAGCCGCCCAGGACGGGTGTCGTGAGCCTGCCCGCGCACGCGGCGACGCGTGGCATCGTCGACAATGAGGACATGCGGGCCCTGCTGGCGGCAACGCCCCGACAGGAAACGGAATTCTTCCGGATCGACATAGGCGGCGGGGTTCGTCTCGATGCCTGGATGATCAGGCCGGCTGATTTCGATCCTTCGAAGAAATATCCCCTCCTGCTCCACGTCTATAGCGAGCCCGCCGGCCAGACCGTCGCCGACCGATGGGGCGGAGACCGGACGCTGTGGCACATGATGCTGGCTCAGCGGGGATATCTAGTGGCAAGCGTCGACAGCCGCGGCGCCAACTCGCCTCGCGGGCGGGACTGGCGCAAGAGCATCTATCGGCAGGTGGGGATCCTGGCTTCGGCCGACCAGGCGGCCGCACTGCGAAGGATGATGGCCGATCGCCCCTATATCGATCCGGAGCGGGTCGGGATCTGGGGCGCAAGCGGCGGCGGCGCGATGACGCTGAATGCCCTGTTCCGCTATCCGGACCTCTACAGGACAGGGATCGCGATCGCCTCGCCGGCGAACCAGCTTCTGTACAACGCCATCTACCAGGAGCGCTATATGGGCCTGCCGGATGAGAATGCCGAAGGCTATCGCGACGGATCCCCGATCAACTTCGCCGGAAATCTGAGAGGCAATCTGCTGATCATCCACGGCACCGGCGACGACAATGTCCACTACCAGAATCTCGAGCAGCTGGCGGATCGGCTGATCGCCGAGAACAAGCAATTCTCGATGATGGCCTATCCGGATCGCACGCATTCGATCAGCGAGGGACCGAATACGCGCCTGCACATGTTCACGATGATGACCGACTATCTGGGCGAGCACTTGCCGCCCGGAGGCAGGTGATAGTTCACATTGGAGGCGATGAAGCCAGGATGAGCGAGAAAGTCAGAATGTCCCTCGGCGAGGTCCGCGACCTCGCAGAAAGCGTGCTGCGGCGGTTCGGCCTCGGTGAAGCGCATGTGCAGGCGGTGGCCGAGACGATGGTGGCGGGCGAGCGGGACGGCTGCGCCTCGCACGGAATCTATCGGCTGCTGGTCTGCGCTCATACGATCAAAACCGGCAAGGTTGTGCCTGACGCGGTACCTTCGGTGCATGAGCCGAGCCCCGCCATCGTCAGGATCGATGCGGGCGGAGGCTTCGCGCAACTCGCCTTCGAGCTCGGGCGCCCGATCCTTGCCGAGAAGGCGCGGCGTTTCGGCCTGGCGGCGCTGGCGATCAACCATTGCGTCCATTTCGCCGCCCTTTGGCCCGAGGTAGAGCGGCTGGCGGCCGACGGCCTGGTCGCTTTCGCCTGCACCCCCAGCCACGCCTGGGTGGCGCCGGCAGGAGGAAGATTGCCGGTGTTCGGCACCAACCCGATCGCTTTTGGCTGGCCGCGTCCGGGGCCCCATCCCTTCGTTTTCGATTTCGCGACCAGTGCCGTCGCGCGGGGCGAAATCGAGCTCCACCGGCGCGAGGGCCGCCCGATTCCGCTGGGCTGGGGCATCGACCCGGACGGCAATCCGACGACCGACGCACAAGCGGCGCTTGCCGGTGCGATGCTGACCTTCGGAGGTCACAAGGGGTCGGCCCTGGCGACAATGGTCGAACTGCTCGGCGGGCCCCTGATCGGCGACATGACCAGCGCGGAATCCATCGCGCTGGACGATGGCGCCAAGGCCTCGCCGATCGGCGGCGAACTGATCATTGCGCTCGACCCGTCAGGTTTCCTCGGCTCGACGGCGCTGGACCATATCGCCCGGGCCGAGTCCCTGTTCGATCAGATTACGTCCCAGGGCGCGAGACTGCCCTCGCAGCGGCGCTACGATGCGCGCAAGCGCAGCCTGACGGAGGGCGTCGACATCCCCGGGCCCCTGCTCGAGGATATACGCTCGCTGATCGATTGACGGCTTTAGCCGAAGGGCGCGTCGATCGACGGCGAAGGCTCGGTGAACCAGGCCGCGCCTTCGTCCGTGACGTGAAAATGATCCTCCAGCCGGATCCCGAACCGCTCGGGGACGACGATCATCGGCTCGTTCGAGAAACACATTCCCGGGGCGAGGGGTGTCCGGTCGCCGCGGACGAGATAGGCCGGCTCGTGGATCGCCAAACCGATTCCATGGCCGGTGCGATGCGGAAGGCCAGGAAGCCTGTATCCGGGCCCGAGCCCTGCGGCTTCCAGCACGCGCCGGGCCGCGGCATCCACCTCTTCGCACGCGACGCCGGGCCGAACGGCGTCGAAGGCGGCTTTCTGCGCGGCTTTCTCCAGATCCCAGAAACGTCGCTGCTCGTCATCGGCCTTACCGAACACGTAGGTACGCGTGATGTCGCTATGATAGCCTTTCACGGTGCACCCGGTGTCGATCAGGACGAAGTCGCCCTCCCGCAGCCAGCACTCCCCCGGGAGCCCGTGCGGAAATGCCGTCGACCGGCCGAATTGCACGATGCAGAAGCTGCTTCCGGCGGCGCCCAGGGCCCGGTGCGCTTCATCGATGAATGCCCGCACCTCACTGGCGCTGATCCCCTCGCTCAGAATTCTCGCCGCGCGACGATGGACCTCCAGCGTCATCTGCTTGGCTTGTCGCATCAAGGCCAGCTCAGCCGGCGACTTGCGCATGCGGCAGCCGTTCACGACCGGTGCCCCGTTGAGGAGCTGAAGCGATGGCGCAGCTTCGCGCACAGCGTCTACATGCGCGTAGGCGAGGCCTGGATCCATCGCCAGGACGGCGATGCCGCGGTCCCTGGCGGCCGAAGCGACCAAGGCGAACGGACTCTCATCCTCCTCCCAGAGCCGCACCTCGGCGTCGACGGCAAGCTCCGCTTCGAGCGTTCCAAGCTCGAAGGCCGGACAGATGACGATCGGAGCCCCTCGCCTCGGCAGGAGCATGGCGACCAGTCTTTCGGAAGCGCCCCATCCGATTCCGGCGAAGTAGAGAAGGCTCGGCCCCGCTCCGATCAGCAAGGCGTCGGCGGCGCTATCCGCGAGAAGCTCGCGTGCCTGCTCGATCCGTGCCGCCCGCTCGCTCTGGTCGATGGGGGGCGCCGGGTCGGGCCAGGGCAACAGCTCGGCAAGCTCGTCGACACGGCTCGATCCGCCAATCCCGTGCGTCATGCAATTCGGTCCTCATTCTGGGTCGAGTCCGCTGTTGGCCGGCCGTTCGGGCAAGTGCAAGGGACCATTTCGACGATGAAGGCCTGCATCCCATGTGCCGCGGACCGGCGCTCGAAGAACAGAGAAGCGGTTGCGCTTTCGCTGCGACGAATTTCGACTATGAGGGTAGATATTATGGACCGATACACTGGACGACTGTCATGAGCTTGCTGGTCCGCAACCTGTCGGAACAACTCGTCGAACTGGTTCGAGAACGAATTCTGACGGGTCAGGTAGCGGCCGACCTGCCAATTCGCCAGGATGCGCTGGCCGCCGAGCTGGGCGTCAGCAAAATCCCGCTGCGCGAGGCGCTTGCGCGGCTCGAGCAGGAAGGTTTGCTGCGATCACAGGCGAACCGCGGATTCTTCGTGCGCTCCTTGTCGACCGAAGAAGCCGAGGAGGTCTATGCGTTGCGTCTCAAGCTCGAGCCGGCGACCGCTGCTCGGGCGGCCCAGTCCGCGACAGACGAAGAGAGGAAGCTGGCAAGCGACACACTGGAGACCCTGGACCGGGTCACGAACGAGCATGGCGAGGGCGTCGGCGCGTTCAACCGGGCGTTCCACCTCGCTTTGCTCAGACCCTCCCGGCAGGCCGTGACGACGAACATCCTGGAGCGGCTGCACATTCTCTCCGAGCGTTACGTCCGAAAACATCTGGAACCGCTCGGTCGCGACGAGCGGGCCAATGAGGAGCATCTCCAGCTCTTTCAGGCGTGGCTGGCCCGCGATACCGACTCTGTCGAGGAGCTGATGAGGCTCCACATCGTGCAGACGCTGGAAGATCTGAGGCGACAGCTGTCTCCATCGCGCTGACGGTCGCCGCTCGCCCGCCTTGCCGCGTTCGGCTCGAACCGTTTGGCCTGATCTCTTACCTCTCCCACCGGGTTCCCGTCGCCGCCAAGGCGGCGGGCGCGCCTTCTCGAGCCGCGAAGCCGACGTCTGGACCCTGCTGCGGATAATGTATACGATATCCGAATCGGGCCAGAGAGTCCGAATGGCCGAAGGGGGTAAATCATGATCAGCCTGAAAGCTGCGACGCTCCTGGTGACGACGTCGCTCCTCGCATCCGCCGCTTACGCACAGGAAGCCGAACCCCCGGCGGCGGCCGCCGAAAGCGAGGCGATCATCATCACCGGTTCACGCCTTCCCTCGACCGACCTGACGGCGGCGGCGCCGGTGACCGTGCTGGACCGCGAGGAAATCGATCAGACGGGTGCCCAGAGCGTCGGCGAGCTGCTGCGCGAGCTGCCGGTGGCGAGCCCGTCGGCCAGCGAATCTGCTGGACGCGGCAATAACGGATCGGCGAACGTCGCGCTGCGCGGCCTCAGCGCCGTAAATACCCTCGTCCTGATCGACGGCCGGCGCGTCATCGCGAGCACTGCCGGCGGCACCGTCGATCTCAACAGCATCCCCTTCGAAGCGATCGAGCGCGTCGAGGTGCTTCAGGACGGCGCCTCTGCCGTCTACGGCTCCGACGCGATCGCCGGCGTCGTCAACATCATCATGCGCCGCAGCTATGACGGCCTGCTTCTTCGCGGCGGCTATGGCATCAGCAGCCGGGGCGATCTTCCCAATCGGGAACTCAGCGCCACGTTCGGCCAGGAATTCGATCGCGGCGGCTTCGTGCTCAGCGCCAGCTGGCGTAAGGCGGACGGCAACCGCATCGCCCAGCGCCCGGTCAGCCGCGATCCCGACTGGCGCTCGCGCGGCGGCCGTAACTTCCGCGACCCGCTGCCCATATATACGTCGTTCAGAGGCCTCGATCCCGGCAATCCTGACCGCGAGCTTATCATTCGCGAAGGCGTGACCCAGGCGACTTCCCTCTCGGACTTCCGCGACTTCCTGTTCCCGGGGACCAACGACCCGGGCGCCAATGACGGCATCAACTACTGGCAATATGAGAGCAGCGCCTCGGACATCGAGCAGGTGAACCTCTGGTTCAACGGCAACTACGAGCTGACCGAAGGAATCCGCTTCTTCCTGCAGGGGGGATTCAACAGCCGCGAGTCGCTCGGCTACCTCGCGCCTGACTATATCGGCGAGGTGTTCGGCGACACGGTGATCGTCAGCGCGAACAACGACTTCAATCCGTTCGGGGTCGACGTCAGCGCCGCCCGCAGCTTCGTCGAGCAGCCGCGCGATTCCTGGCGGCAGAGCGACGTGGATTCGAAGACTTACCGATTCATCGCCGGACTGGAAGGCGAGTTTGGCGGCGGCTGGCACTGGGACGTCTCCTATAACCAGCAGCATCTCGATCAGCTCACCTACAGCGGCCGTGGAATCAACCTCAACCGGATCCGCGAGGCGGCCGGCGATTCCGATGTTTGCCGCGCGCTGAACAATGGATGCGTGCCGATCAACCTGTTCGGAGCTCCGGGCTCGATCAGCCAGGAAGTGTTCGACTTCATCTCCACCGATCTGTTCAGCGATGTGAGCGCCGAACTGAGGTCGGCAGTCGCCAATGTCCGCGGCACCTTGTTCAGCCTCCCCGCCGGCGACGTCGGCCTCGCGCTCGGCGCCGAGTATCGGGAGGAGGAATTCTCCCAGAACAACAATGCCAACGGACCCGACGACGTGTTTGCCGCGCGCGGCACGATCGGTCCCGATTTCTTTCCGCCGATCCGCAAGATCTCGGAAGTCTATGCCGAAACCGCGATCCCGATCCTGCGCGACCTTCCGTTGATCGAGAGCCTCGACGTCGAAGCGGCCGTCCGCTTCTCCGACTATAATGACTTCGGCAGCACCACCAACCCGAAGGTCGGCATCCGGTGGCGCCCCTATGAGGATCTGATGCTGCGTGGCTCGTGGGGCACGGGCTTCCGCGCGCCGAGCTTCACCGAGACCTATAGCGGAACGTCCCGTGGTTTCCGTCCGATCGTCGATCCCTGCACCGGCGAAGACTTCGCCTCCTTCCCGGGATGCAACGGGCGCCGGGCGATCACCGACTCGTCCGGCGCCTGGGTGATCAGCGGCGGCAATCCGGACCTGCAGCCCGAGGATGCGGAGAATCTGACGATCGGCCTGGTGTTCACTCCGTCCTTCATTCCCCGTCTGGCGATCACCGTCGATTATTACCGGATCAAGAAGGACAACATCATCGGCACGGCCGACGTGAACTATATGATCCTGCAGAATGCGCTCGACGGCACCAGCTATGCGGACCGGATCACCCGCAACGAGAACAATTACGTGTTCGAGGTCACCGCGACGCGGGACAATCTGCTGAACCAATCGATCAGGGGGATCGACATCGGAGCGAGCTACGAGACACCCACCGCCTCGTGGGGAAAGCTGTCGCTGCGCACCGACGTGACCTATCTCGACAGCTACAAGAACTCGCCGGCACCGGATGTCGCACCGATCGAACGATCCGGAACCTACACGACCGAGCTCGGAACGCTCGCAAAGTGGCGCGCCACCGGCCGTGCTACCTGGTCCTATGGCGACTTCGACCTGTCCTACGCCTTCCGTTACGTCGATGGCGTGCTCAACCAAGGCTCGCTGCGCATCAACGGCGAGCAACTAAGGGCCCGGAGCTACTTTCAGAGCGATCTGGTCGCCAACTTCTACGTCAACCCCGGGGACATGAAGCTGACGCTCGGCGTCGAAAATGTCTTCGACCGCATGCCGCCATGGCTTGAAGGCAATTACCAGAACGGCTTCGATCAGGGCGTGTTCAATTCGCGCGGACGCTACTTCTTCGCCCGCGTGGAAAAGAAGTTCTGACCGTCCGAGCCACGGCAAGGGGTCGGCGGGTTTGAGGGAGGGGAATATGTCGGTTCGCCGATGGGCGCTCGCCTGTGCCTTGGGGCTGCTGCCCGCTTCCGCTGCTTTGACCCAGCAGCCGGCACCGCCGGAGCCGCCGACACCGCTCACGGCTCAGACCCGGAAGATGGGCGGGCCGATGCCGGCCGAGCAGCTGGCCCTGACCTTCGAGCATCTCGATCTCGCCATCAAGGTCTTCCCGGACCAGGAGAGGATCGAGGGTGATGCGACGCTCGCGCTTCGACCGACGGCGCCGATCCGCACCCTCATCCTCGATCTTTATCCCGGCTTCACGATCGACTCGATCCATCTCGACGGGCGCAGGATCCCGTCGACGTCTTACGCCAATCCGGAAGGCCAGCTGCGCATCACTCTGCCCCGCCCGGCCCCTGCAGGCAGGGAGATCAGGGCGAGGATCGTCTGGTCCGGCAAGCCGCCGGTGGCGAAGCGGCCGCCCTGGGAAGGCGGCACGACCTGGACCCAGACCCCCGACGGGCAGCCCTGGATCGACACGTCCCACTGGGGCGGCGGATGCGACCTCTTGTGGCCCTGCATCGATCATCCGACGCGCAAGCCGGCGATGGCCGACCTCCATTACACCGTTCCCGCGCCCCTGGTTGCCCCCGGCAACGGCGCCTTCATGGGGATGACCGAAACGGACGGCTGGCGGACCTACAATTGGCGCGCGCGCAGCCCGCATACCTACGGCATCGTCCTGAACGTGGGCCCCTACAAGCTGCTCCAGGACGAGTATCGGAGCCGCTACGGCAACACGATTCCAATGTATTATTGGTACCTCCCCGGCGAGGAGGCACAGGCGGCCGAGCTGTTCCGGGAGTTTCCGCTAGCGCTCGACTTCTTCGAATCCCAGATCGGCCCCTACCCCTGGGCGGATCAGAAAATGGGGGTCATCCGCGTCCCCTATTCCGGGCTCGAGAACCAGACGCTCAACGGTTACAGCATCGATTATCCGCGGACGATGTACGGCTTCGATCCGCTCATGCATCACGAGTTCTCGCACGAATATTTCGCGAACCAGCTGGCGGCTGCCAATTATGACGACCTTTGGCTTCACGAGGGAATCGGCTCGTACATGCAGCCGTTGCTCGGCGAATATCTCAACGGGGCGATCGACTATTATTCGCTGCTGAAATCGCAGCGCGCCGGCATCCGGAACCTTCAGCCGCTCGTCGGCGGTCGCGAGCGCGGCGAAAGGGAGGTCTATGCGGAGCCCACCGGACCGCAGGGCGACCTGTATCCCAAGGGAAGCTGGGTCATGCACACGCTTCGCGAGCTGATCGGCCGCGAAGATTTCTACGAGATCATCCGCCGCATCGTCTACGGACGCCCGGACCCCCGGCCGGGCAATTTCGAGCCGCAATTGGCGACGACCGCAGACTTCATCAGGATCACGAACGAGGTGACCGGCCAGGATCTAGCCTGGTTCTTCGACGTGTATCTCTATCGTGCGGCGCTTCCCAAGGTGGAGAGCGAGCGGCGCGACGGCAGGCTTCATCTGCGCTGGGGTACGCCCGACGACCTTCCCTTTCCGATGCCGCTCGACGTGATGGTCGACGGCCGGCTGACGACGCTTCCCATGGCAAATGGCGAAGGATCGGTGCCGGTGCAGCCATGGAGCACCGTGACACTCGATCCGCAGTCCAAGCTGCTTCGCCAATCCGACGCGATAGACCGCTTCCACGCCTGGCGCGAGGCCAATCCGCAGGAGGCGGGCCGGCGGCGGTAGCGCGAGACTTCCCGAGCTGGACAAGACGGACGAAAACGACTTCGGAAACCAGGACATCCGGGACCGCAGCCTAGCCGGACCGGGAAGCTCCCGCGCCGGCTGAGGTCCCGGTCAGACTATCGGCTTCCTCTTCCCGAGAAGCTCACGATGCGACGGTGTCGGCTGGCGCATGCGGATTCCTTCCGCCGCCGGCGATCCACAGGTCGATCTGCTCCTCGAGGACCGGCAGCGGTACCGAGCCAAGGTCGAGGATCACGTCGTGGAACCAGCGCTGGTCGAACCGGTCGCCGAGCGCCGCCTCGGCCTCGGCGCGCTTGCGCCGGATGAGCATCTCGCCGAGCTTGTAGGCAAGAGCCTGACCGGGACCGCTGATATAGCGGTCTATCTCGCGTTCGACCTCGTGATCGGAAAGCGCGGTATTGCTGGCGAGATAATCGATCGCCTGCTCGCGCGTCCATCCGAACTGATGGATGCCGGTGTCGATCACCAGACGGCAGGCGCGCCACATCTCGTAGCTGAGGCGGCCGAAATCCTCCTCAGGAGTCTCGTAGATGCCCATGCCGATACCGAGCCATTCGGTGTAGAGCCCCCAGCCTTCGCCATAGCCGGAGAAATAGGTATTGCGGCGGATCGGCGGCCGACCTTCCAGCTCCAGCGCGAGGGCCGCTTGGAAACTATGGCCGGGCGCGCATTCGTGCACGGCGAGCGCCGGCAGCGTGTAGAGCTTCCAGGCCGGGAGATTGTGGGTGTTGAACCAGCAGCTGTCCAGCCCGCCATTGCCCCCGGTCCCGAACGGGGCGATGGCGTCGGGGGTCGGCAGGATCGTGAAGCGAAAGCGCGGCAGCAGCCCGATAGTCTCGCCGAGCTTTCCGTTGACCTTTTTGATGATGTAGGTGGCTCGGGCGATATGCTCGTAGGGCGTCTTGGCGACGAACCGCGGATCGGTCTTCAGGAAGTGAAGGAAGCCGGCAAAATCGCCTGTCCAGCCGGAGCGGCGCATCACCTCGTCCATCTCGGCGCGAATGCGGGCGACCTCGCCGAGGCCGATCTGATGGATCTGCTCGCCGCTGAGGTCCAGGGTGGTATATTCGCGGATCAGCGACCGGTAATAGTTCGCTCCGTCCGGCAGGGCCTCGGCGGCGAGCGTCGTGCGGGCGCCGGGAATATATTCGTCGCGGATGAAGGGCAGCAGTTTGGCGTAGGCGGGAGCGACCGATCCGGCGATCAGCGCACGGGCTTGCTCGCGCAGTGCCTCCTGCTCGGCGGCCGGAATGCTGTTCGGCATCTGCGTGAAGGGAAGGTAGAACGGATTGCGCTCCACGTCGCTTTCGGTGAACGGAAGGATGCTTTGCTCCCGCCCGGTGATCGTCACTCGGGGCGGCGTAAACCCGCGTTCCAGCCCGGCGCGCATATTCGCGATCTGCTCGTCGAAATAACGCGGGATGTCGCGCATCCTGCCGAGATAGTTGCGATACGCCTCGGCATCGCTCAGCCCCTGACGGGGCGCCAGGAAGACCCAGAAGGAGCTGCCGCTGCGGAAGGGCATTTCATAGTCGCGGTAACGCAGCTCCGCGACCTTGGCCTCCAGAACGGTGCGGAAGACCGCTGCGTTGATCTTCTCTTCGGGCGAGAGCTGATCGACCGGAATGCGCTCCAGCTGGGCCAAAGTTTGGCTCCAATAACGAAGGCGCCGCTCCTGCGCCTCCGGCGCGACGCTCGGAAGGCTGGCCCCGCCGAAGCTGTACCCGTCCTCGCCGAAGCCGAACTCCTCACTGCGCCATTCCCATTCCGCATCGTAGAGGGCCCTGAGTCGCGCGTCAGCGCTGCCCGCCTGGGCAGCGGGAACCTGGCCGCTTGCGGAAGCGAGCGGAACGGCACTGAGGAGGAGCAGGGCCAGGCTCGACTTCCAGGCGGATCTCAACATTGCATTCACCCCCGAAGCTTCCTGGAAATCCGAATAGCCGTAACGCGACGGATCAGGGTGCCGCCGCAGCGGCGCTCGCCCCCTCCTGCGCGTGGGGGTTCCTCCCCCCGCCGGCGATCCACAGGTCGATCTGCTGTTCGAGCACCGGCAGCGGCACCGAACCCAGGTCGAGGATCATGTCGTGGAACCAGCGCTGGTCGAACCTGTCGCCGAGCCTCTGCTCCGCGTCGGCGCGCTTGCGTCGGATCAGCATCTCGCCGAGCTTGTAGGCGAGCGCCTGCCCGGGGTCGCTGATGTAGCGATCGATCTCGGTCTCGACCTCATGGTCGGCGAGCGCCGTGTTGCTGGCAAGATAGTCGATCGCCTGCTCCCGGCTCCAGCCGAGATGGTGAATGCCGGTATCGATCACCAGCCGGCAGGCGCGCCACATCTCGTAGGTAAGGCGCCCGAAGTCCTCATAAGGAGTCTCGTACATGCCCATGCCGATGCCGAGCCATTCCGTGTAGAGACCCCAGCCTTCGCCATAGCCCGTGAAGGAGGTCGAGCGCCGGAATGGCGGCCGGCTCGGCCCCTCGAGCGCCAAAGCGGCCTGGAAGCTGTGTCCCGGTGCGCATTCGTGCACGGCCAGCGCGGGCAAGGTGTAGAGCTTGCGCGCCGGAAGGTTGAAAGTGTTGAACACGCAGCTGTCGAGACCGCCATTGCCGCCGGTTCCGAACGGCGCGATCGCTGCCGGCGTCGGCAGGATGGTGAACCGGTGACGCGGCAACAGGCCGATCGTTTCGCCGAGCTTGCCGTTGACCTTGTTGATGAGCCAGGTCGTCCGCGCGATCAGATCGTAAGGCGTCTTGGCGACGAATTGCGGATCCGTCTTGAGGAAGTTGAGGAAGCCGGCGAAATCGCCTGTCCAGCCGGAGCGGCGCATCACCTCGTCCATCTCGGCGCGGATGCGCGCCACCTCCTGAAGGCCGATCTGATGTATCTGCGCCGGCGTCAGGTCCAGCGTCGTATGATCCTTCACCAAGGTCGCGTAATAGGCCTCGCCGTTCGGAAGGTCCTCCGCAGCGAGGGTGGTTCGGGCGCCGGGAATATATTCGTCGCGGATGAACGGGAGCAGCTTGGCGAAAGCGGGCGCGACGGTCTCTGCGACCACCGTCCTTCCTTCCGCCCGAAGCGCTTCCTGCTCGGCAGCGGGAATGCTTGCCGGCATCTGGTTGAACGCGTTGTAGAATGGGTTCTGGGCCGGATCGGGATTGGCGAAGGGCTCGATGGTACGCTCGCGGCCGGTAATAGTTACCCGCGGCGGCGTGAAGCCGCGCGCCAGACCGGCGCGCATGTTCGCGACCTGCTCGTCGAAGTAGCGTGGAATGTCGCGCATCCGGGCGATATAGTCTCGATACTCCTGCGCGTTGCGAAAGCCCGCGCGGGGCGCCAGGCGCGCCCAGAAGGAGGAACCGCTTGCGAACGGCATCTCATAGTCGCGCGCCTCGAGCTCATGGACGAAGCGCTGCAGGCTGGTTCTGAGGACCGCGTGATTGATCCGGTCTTCGGCCGACAATTGCGCGACGGGAATGGTGTCGAGTTCGGCCAAGGTACGGCGCCAATATTCGAGCCGCCGCTGCTGGGCGGCCGGAGTGACGTCGGGGAGGCGATCCGTCCCGGGCCCGCGAGTACCTTGTGGGCCCAGAGCAAGCTCGTTCACGCGCCACGCCCATTCCGCTTCGTAGATCGTTCGGAACCGGTCCGCCGCCGACTGGGCGGCGGACGCGAGCTGCAGCGGCGCGGCGGTCGCCGCGATGGGCAGGCAGGCTGCCGCAAGCGCCAGCAAGGCCGACAACCTCATGTACCGATCTCCTTTCCTGGAGCCGGCGGACCAGGACATTGCCCAGCCCACCGGCTCGTGACCGCCGCTTTCGCTTCGATGCGCCCGGCTGCGGGGGTAGACAGCTTTCGCGCCACGAGAAGCGGCAGGGTTAGAAGCGCGCACGCGCCCCGATGAAGAAGCGCCGGCCGATCACGTCCCACAAGGACGGATCCGTATTGGCGTCGCCGGCCAGGGCGGTGCCGAGGATCGGAGGCTTGTTGTCGAACAGATTGTCGATGCCGCCGAACAGCTCGAGATGCTCCAGGACCTGAACCGTCGCCGCCGCATCGACATACCATTCGGGCGCTGCCCTCTGCACCGCGGCCGTGGCCCCGGGATAGAGGTTGAACTCGCCGATCATGCGACCCTGGAGCCTGAACGTGACGGGACCGCTGTCATAGGTGCTGCTGAGGTTCAGCTTGAAGTCCGGGAGGCCGAACGTGCCGGTACCGATGCATCCGTTGCCGAAGCGGCCGGCACAGTCGACCGGCTCCTGGTTGGTGAGCACCTGAGTCGAACGCTCGAACAGCCAGCTGGCGATCGCCTGCAAGGTGAGATTGGCCTCGTTGCCGCCGATCTGGAAGAAGGTGCCGAGAGGCATCCGATAGTCGGCCTGGAAGTCGAGACCCTCGACGTTGATCGCGCCGATATTGCTGAGCTGCGTCGAGACATAGTCGATCTGCCCGTTCGGAAGGCGGAAGATCGACCGGCAGGTCGGCGAGTTCGGATCCAGATTGGTGAAGCAGTCGGTGAGCGTCTGGTTGAGGTTGATCGATGCGATCGCGCCATCCACCTTGATCCGGAAATAGTCCACCGTGATGTTGAGGCGGTCCAGGAAAGGCGGCGAGATGACGGCGCCGATCGTCAGCGTATCCGATTGCTCTTCCCTGAGGTTCGGATTGCCGCCGCTCTGCACGGTCTGTCCCAGCGACGATTGCTCGAAATCGTCGATGTCCGACTGCGGAATGCCCTGGGCGACGCAGAGCGCCTTCTGGGCGGTGCTCGGATTGTTGGACCGCGAGCAGGGGTCGGATCCCGAGCTGAACCCGCGCGTGATCGGCGCCTTGAGTTCGTTCAGGGTGGGCGCCCGGATCGCGCGGTTGAAGGCTGAGCGGAAGCGGATCCAGTCGAACGGCGCATATTCGCCGCCGACCTTCCAGGTGAAAACGCCGCCGACGGTGCCATTGTCTCCGCCATAATCGGAATAGCGGGCGGCGCCCTCGACCGCCACGGTGTGAAGCAGCGGCCGTTCGGAGAAGATCGGGATTCGGATCTCGCCGAACACTTCCTTCACATCGAATTGGCCGCGGACACGGCTTTGCGAGCCGGGGCCATATTCGCCCGCCAGGTCCTGCGGACTGGGGTCGAACCGATAGGAATCCTTGCGATACTCGGTGCCGAGCGCCAGCGACACCGGTCCGCCCGGAAGGTTCAGGAGCACGCCGCTGATCGAGGCGCCGGCAACCTGACGCTCGAACTCGTCGTCGCTGACGCGCGGTGGCGTCAGGAAAGCCCCGGCTTCGGGCGTGATCGAGCCGTAGCCGAAAATGTTCACCGGTACGCAGCCGCGGGTCGGGTCCCGGCAGACGACCTGACCCTGGTCGTTGATGACTGCATCGAGACCCTGGCTGAGGCGCGTCAGCGATATGAAGTTCTCGTTGCGGGTATCGCTGCGATTGCGCTGGTACTGGTAGAAGGCCTCCCAGCGCCAGTCGTTGCCGCCGAGACCGAGGCGGCCGCGCAGGCCGCCGGTCAGGTTGAGGGAGTTGCGCTCGTAGAAGCTGTCGCGGGTGCCGAGTTCGTCGGCCCGGCGCGCCGCGCCCACGATGGCCGCCGTTCCGTCGCCGTCTGGGTCGAACAGGGCCTGATTGTTGACGAAGAAGTCGCGCGTCGCGGGCGACAGGATCGGGTTGGTCGCATAAGCGGGAACGAGGAGAGTCGACGAGGCCGCACCCGGAGTCAGCGGAACGAAGGATTCGGGCGCCAGCGTCGTGTTGTTGCGCGAGTTGACGAAGAAGGCTTCGCCAAATACTTCGACGCTGTCGTTGATTTCGTAGCGGGCGATCGCGGAACCCTGGATCCGCTCGAGTGGCCGCAACAGATAGTTGAACGGGCCGTAATTATAGGCATCCTCGGGAGTGCAATAAGCAAAAGGAACGCCATTTTCGCGGAACTGAATACTGGTCAGGTTGGAACAGGGGCCGTCGGGCGTCAGGTTGACGCCCACCAGCTGATCGAGCTGCGACCGGCTGAGGCCGATGCGCGTTCCGGGAACGTTGCCGGAGCCGCCGGGCACCAGCTGGCCGTTCACGGTGTCGAGAGGAACCTGCGCAAAGCCGCGGTCCGCCTGGAACACCGGATCGCGCTTGGTATAGGAAGCCGAGAAGACGACGTTGCCGCGGCCATCGTCGAGATTGGCGCCGAACGTGGCGTCGATCTTGTGCGAGGCGCCATCGTCGCGGAAGGTCTGGCCGTAGAGATAGCTGACCTCCAGCCCTTCGAAGTCGCGCCTGAGGATGAAGTTCACCGCGCCGGCCACGGCATCGGAACCGTAGACGGCCGAGGCGCCGCCGGTGATGATCTCCACCCGCTCAACCAGGGCGTCGGGAATCGTGGCGAGGTCGACCTGGCCGTCGGAATTGGCCGGGATGAAGCGGCGTCCATTGGCGAGCACCAGGGTGCGGGTGGCGCCGAGGCCGCGCAGGTTCGCGGTAAGGACGCCGGATCCGCCGCCATTGTTGACGCTGGACGTGTTGCCCGACGCGAGCTGCGGAAATTCGTTCAGGGTGCTCTCGAGCGTCACATTGCCGGCGAGCTGGATGTCGGCCTGGCCGACGACCGTGGTCGGGCTGGGCGCGTTGAGGTCGGTCCGGATCAGGCGCGAACCGGTGATGACGATTTCGCCCGCGTCGTCGGGAGCGGCCGCCTGCGAGCTATTGGCAGGCAAGGTTTCCTGCGGAAGCGGTTCGGCGGCTTGCGGAGTCGATGTTTCCTGCGCCTGCAGAGGCACGGGGAGAATGAGGGCTACGCCGCAAAGCAGTCCAGCACTGGAGAGCGATCGGCGAGCAGGGCGAGCGATAAATGGCTCGGACATTGTGACCTCCCGATGTAATTTTTTTTCTACGGTATACGATATACCAGCATCGAAATGTGTCAACCCGGGAAATCGAGCACAGCTTCGCAGCCACATGACGCGCTCTCAGCCGCCCGCTTTTGGGCTTCCCATCTGGATCGTATACGTTATAAGAAAGAGCTGTTCAACGGAGGTCCCTCGTGAGTCTCAATGCCCCCTCG
>NZ_SBFF01000021.1 GCF_004151485.1 Sphingosinicella sp. CPCC 101087
AACGTCTGGGGCGACGCCGCGATCGGCTTCACCGGCATGGACTTCGAGACGGCGGTGCGCGAGCGACTCCCGATCCTCTCGATCCTGCTCAACAATGCCGCCATGGCGATGGAATTGGATGTGATGCCGATCGCCACGGAAAGGTATCGCGCGACCGACATCTCCGGAAACTATGCCGATCTCGCCAAGGCGCTCGGCGGCTATGGCGAGCGGGTGACGGCGGTCGAGCAGATCGTGCCGGCAATTCGGCGGGGCATAGAGAAGACCCGGCAGGGCGTTCCGGCCCTGCTCGAATTCATCACAGCCCAGGAGAAGGAAGCCTCGCGCTATCCGCTCCGCTAGGCGTTGATCCGCGTGCCGCCGCTCACCGAATTGAGCGCGCGGCGAGCGAAGTCGGCGGGATAGGGAGCAAGCGGACGGCTCGCCTCCTCCAGCCCCGCCACATCCTCGGAAGACAATGCGACCTTCGCGGCCGCCGCATTCTCCTCCAGCTGGCCGACGTCGCGCGCGCCGAGCAGGATAGCATGGACCGCAGGCTGCACCTGGAGCCAGGCCAGAGCGACTGTTGCCGGGCGCACTCCGATCCGGTCGGCGATCCGCGTCACGACGTCCAGGATCGATAGCCCGCGCTCATCGAGCGCGCGGGCGACGAATGGGCCTCTGCCCCCCTTGCCGATATCGGAATCGCGGCCGTAGCGGCCGCTGAGCGCGCCGCTCTTGAGTGGCGACCAGGCGGCAATGCCGAGCCCGAACGCTCTGGCCATAGGCACGATCTCGACCTCGATATTCCGCTCCAGCAGCGAATATTGGAGCTGGAGGCCTGCGATCGGGGCGTAGTTGCGATACTCTGCCAGAAGATGCGCTTCCGCCGTCTTCCAGGCCTGGAAGTTGGACAGGCCGACATGCAGCACCTTCCCCGCCCGCACGAGATCGTCGAGCGCGCGCAACGTCTCTTCCATCGGGGTCAGCGGGTCCCACAGATGCATCCAGTAGAGGTCGATGCGGTCGGTGCGCAGCCGGCGCAGCGAATCCTCACAGGCCTGCATGACGGCCTTGCGTCCGCCGCCGCCGGCATTGGGATCGCCCTGGGCCGTGCTGCCGCCGAACTTGCTCGCGATCACCAGCCGCTCCCGGCTCCCGGGATTGTCCGCCAGGTACGTGCCGATGATGCTCTCGGCCTCGCCGCCCCCGTAGATGTTCGCCGCGTCGATGAAGTTCCCGCCCAATTCGCGATAGCGGGCAATCAGCGCGGCTGAGGCGGCCGGGTCCACGCTCATGCTGGAGCCGCCGCCGAAATTGTAGGCGCCGAGTGCATAGCGGCTCACGCGCAGCCCCGATCGGCCGAAGGTGACGAAGTCGTCCAGCACTGCCCGAACCCGCTCCCTGCTTGCTCAAACTATCCTACTGTCATATCGATTGAGCGGGTCTCGGCAAGCGGAAAGGACGGCCTTTGAGCGACACGATCGACGCATCGAGGCCCGTTCCGGCGGTGCCCGACCAGGCGCGCGGAATGCTGATCGACGGCGCCCTCGTCGAAGGCGAACGCTTTTTCGAAGTGATCGACCCGGCGACCGGCCGGGCCTTTGCCTTGGCGCCGGACGCGACTCGGACGCAGCTCGATGCCGCGGTGGCCGCGGCGCGGCGTGCCTTTCCTGCCTGGCAGGATCGCAGTCTCGAAGAGCGGCGGGAGATCCTGCGCCGGGCCGGAGCCAGGCTCCGGGAGGAAGCCGAGCCCATCGGCGCCCTGCTGACGAGCGAGCAGGGCAAGCCGCTGCGCGACGCGATCGGCGAGGTGGGCCGCGCCGCGGATCAGATCGACGGCCTGACGGCGCTCGACATATCCGACCAGCTGCTACGCGACGACGGGCGCGAGCGGATCGAGATCCGTCACCGGCCGCTCGGCGTGGTCGGCGGGATCACGCCATGGAACGTGCCGGTGGTGCTCGCGATGGTGAAGGTGGCGCAGGCGCTCTACACGGGCAACACCCTGGTGCTGAAGCCGTCGCCGCTGACGCCGCTCTCCACGCTCGCCGTCGCCCAGGCCATCGCGGATATCGTTCCTGCGGGGACCGTCAACGTGCTGAGCGGAGGCAACGATCTGGGCGCCTGGATGACCAGCCATCCCGGCATCGACAAGATCAGCTTCACCGGCTCGGTCGAGACGGGCCGCCGCGTTCTTCGCAGCGCGGCGGACACCTTCAAGCGGGTAACGCTGGAGCTCGGCGGCAACGACCCGGCGATCGTCCTCGCCGACGCGGATGTCGAGGCTGCGGCTGATGGTATCGCCCGAAGCGCCTTCGCCAATTGCGGGCAGGTCTGCATGGCGGTGAAGCGCGTCCTCGTCCCCGCCGCCCTGCACGATGCACTGGTCGAAGCCTTGGCTCGTCGCGCCAGCCGGATACGAACCGGGCCTGGGACGAACCCTGAGTCGACCATGGGCCCGCTCCAGAACCGGATGCAGTTCAACAAGGTCGCGGAATTGCTCGACGAGGTACGCGCTACGCCCGGCGCCCGCATCGTCACTGGCGGCACCGTCTCGTCGAATGGCGGCTATTTCATCGAACCCACTGTGGTGGTCGGCCTTTCCGATGATGCCCCGCTCGTCCGCGAGGAGCAGTTCGGCCCGGTCATTCCAGTCTTGTCCTATGATGATGTCGACGAAGCGATCGCGCGCGCCAACGCCACGCATTTCGGCCTCGGCGCCTCGCTGTGGACGCGCGACATCGTCCGTGCGCGCGACCTGGCCGGGCGGCTCGAGGCGGGTTCGGTTTGGATCAACCGGCATGGGGGCAATGCGAAGGACGTGCCCTTCGGCGGTGCGAAATATTCCGGCTACGGCCGTGAGCAGGGCGTGGTCGGACTGCACTCCTATATGGAGATGCAGGTCGTCGCTTCACCGTCCCTTTCGGCCGAACGCGCAGCCGACGCAATCCCGCCCCTTGCCCGTTAATCTGTTGAGCCGCCGTCTTCTTCCTCGGCAACGGAAAGCCATGCGCCGGGCTTGCAGTCTACGGCCGTCGAGACGGCCTGCCCCTCCTGCAGGGAGGGTGTCGCAGGGATTCTAGTCCTGGCCTGAAGCCCTGCCTTTTCGCCCGCGCTGCGCCAATGCCGAGGCGAGGTCGCGCCCGCCGGTCGCCCCGCCGCCAGAAGCCTGCTTCAGGCGGTAGATCATCGACTCCCGCCGGTTCATCAGATGCTTGCGCATCGCTGTGAACGCCCCCTCCCCGTCTCGTGCGGCGATCCGTTCCAGGATGCTGTTGAGGCTCTCGTAGCGCAGGTCCGCCGCCGACGCGTCGGGCTCGACCGCATTGAACAGGTTGAGAAGGGCATGCTCCAGCGCATGCATCAGCGTGATCAGGGTTCGCGATCGCGACGCGTCGACGATTGCGCTGTGTAAGGCGAGGATCCGCTCCACCGATGCCCGCCGACTCTGGTTTGGCGCCGTCACCTTGGCCAGCAGGCGGCGCATGCCGTCGATCTCCTCCTCGGTGGCATGTTCGGCCGCCAGCTCCGCCGCGCGGCATTCTATGCCGATACGCGCGTCGAAAATTTCTTCCGGGCTCACCTGGATGAGCATGAACTGGACCGCAAGGGCGGTGGCGAGCTGGTCCGGCTGTCCCTGCGCGATCGTTGCCCCACCGCCGGCGCCCGTCTTGATTGTGACGACGCCGAGGGCTTCCAGCCTCCCCAGTGCCTCGCGGATCGGGACGCGACTGGTCTTGAAGGTCTCTGTGAGCTGCGCCTCCGTGCCGAGGAACTGGCCGGGCTCGAGCTGCCCCGAGAACAGGGCTTCGGTGACCTGATTGACGATCCGTGAGGCGAGCGACTCCGTTCTGATGGAGCTGAAGACGGAGCGCGAGCTAGCCACTGGCGAGATACATCCCTTGCTTGCCGCGGAAAGCCGCGGAACGAAATGACCGTATGACAGATAAGCGGCGTCGATCAACTGGATCCCATTCGGCCTCGCTTGACAGCCTAAGGCGCCCGTTCTTATGGTTAAAAGTCTAATATTGTTAGACCATGATATCGACCCGTTTGCTGGGGAACGCCGTGCGCGCCGAAGAGAACGTATTGCTGACCTTGGTCGGTCCGCACGCACCGATGGGCAAGCTCATGCGCCGATACTGGATTCCGGCGCTGAGGTCGGACGAGCTCGAGGCGGGCGGCGCGCCGGTTCGCCTGCGCCTGCTCTGCGAGAACTTCCTCGCCTTCCGCTCGCCTGAAGGCGAGGTGGGCGTGGTAGATCATCGATGCGCCCACCGCTGCGCCTCGCTCTTCTACGGCCGCAACGAGGAAGGCGGGATCCGCTGCGTCTATCATGGGTGGAAGTTCGCGCGGAACGGCCAGTGCATCGAGATGCCGAGTGAGCCGCCGGAGACCGATTACAAGGCTCGGGTAAGAATCCGTGCGCTTCACGTCGCGGAGAAATTCGGCGTCGTTTGGGTGCATATGGCGGACGGGGCGCCGCCGCCGCTTCCGCATTTCGACTGGAACGAACTGGAGGCGGGGAAGGCGCTCTCGGTCAGCTTCATGATGCGCGAGTGCAACTGGCTCCAGGCGCTCGAAGGCGACATCGACACCTGCCATGTCGGCTTCCTGCATCTGGGCGCGGTGGGCCCCGACGCGTTCGAAGAAGGTTCGCTCAACTATTACCGCCAGATGCCCGAGAATCTCGCTCCTAAATACGAGGCGCTCGAGACCGAGTACGGCGCCACCTATTGCGCCTACCGTCATGCCGGGCCAGGCAACACCTACCACCGCATCGGACACTTTGCGATGCCGTTCTGGACGATGGTTCCGTCCGAGCCGATGGACCATATTCACGCCCGTGCCTGGGTCCCCATCGACGATCACCATTCGATGCTGGTCGTGATCGGCGGCCCGCGTTCGACGTTCACACGCGACAAGCATGGCGAGCTTCTGCCGGGTGCCGGCGTCGCCATCCGTTACTTGCCCAATACGAGCGACTGGCTCGGACGCTGGCGGATCGAGGAGAATCCCCGCAACGACCATCTGATCTCGCGCGAGACCCAGCGCGGCAGGAGCTATACCGGCATCGAAGGCATCCCGGTCCAGGACCAGGCGATCACCGAGTCGATGGGTCCGATCGTCGATCGGACCAAAGAACATCTCGGCACCAGCGACCGGATGATCATGCTCACGCGTCGCAAGCTGATGCGCGCGGCCGCGGCGTTGCGCGACGAAGGCAGCGTTCCGCCCGGCGCCGACGCGGCGGAGAGCTATCACCATCTTCGAGCGGGCTTCGCCATCCTTCCCGACGACACGGACTGGCTCGACTATTACAACAGCCGCCGGTCGGTGTGGAGCAAGGGGGCGGCGGCGCCGATCGAGCGAATGAAGCGGCACGCCGCGCCGGCGCCCGGGAACGCCACCTGAGCGCTGGCCGATGAATCGCCCGTGGCTCGAACTGCGCATCATCTCTCGGAAGGTGGAAGCGGAGGATATCGTCCTTCTGGTGCTGGCAAGCCCCGACGGCGGCGAATTGCCTCCGTTCAGCGCCGGCGCCCATCTCGATGTGGAGGTCGCCCCAGGCCTGGTCCGGCAATACTCGATCTGCAACGATCCCGATCACCGCGACCGCTACGAGATTGCCATACTTCGCGACCCCACCTCGCGGGGCGGCTCGATCGCCGTCCACGAACGATTCCGGGAGCTGGACACGATCCGGGTCGGCGAGCCGCGAAACCATTTCCCGCTGCAGCCCGTGGAGGGCGAGGCGCTGCTGGTGGCGGGCGGCATCGGGATCACGCCATTGCTGTGCATGGCGGAGCGACTCAGCAGGGCAGGCGCGCCCTTCACGCTCCATTATTGCACGCGCAGCGAGAAGCGCACCGCCTTTCGCCGCCGCATCGCCGGCTCGGCCTTCGCAAAGCAGGTCGTCTTCCACTTCGACGATGGTCCGGCGATGCAACGTCTCGATCCCGACGCGCTGTTCACCCGAGCCGCGTCCGGCACGGACGCCTATGTCTGCGGTCCTCCGGGCTTCATCGACTGGATCTGCGCGGCCGCGGGCCGTGCAGCCTTTCCCTCGGACCGCCTCCATCGCGAATATTTCGCGGCCCCGCCCGCCGCGGCACCCGCTGCCGAAAGGTCCTTCCAGATCCGCCTCGCCAGCACCGGCGAGGTCATCGATGTGGGCGCCGAAGAGAGCGCCGCCGCCGCGCTCTCCCGCCACGGCATCGAAATTCCGCTCTCCTGCGAGCAGGGGATTTGCGGCACCTGCGTCACCCGGGTGCTCGAGGGCGAACCGGACCATCGCGACATGCTGATGCTCGACGGCAATGACGAGTTCACGCCCTGCTGCTCGCGAGCGCTCAGCCCCCTTCTCGTCCTCGACCTTTAGCTTTGGCGGACACGGAGAATATGAGCGGCGGCGTTGAGCGCCCGGCCAAGTTCGCCCGGGGACGCAGCGCGCTCAGCGATCGCGCCTTCCTCATCTACTCGTTCGGCAACGGCTGCTCCTCGCTGGGGCTCTGGGTGCAGCGACTTGCGCTCGGCTGGCTGGCTTGGCAGCTCAGCCACTCCGAGCTCTGGGTCGGCGCGGTTGCCTTCGCGCTCTTCGGACCGATCCTTTTCCTCTCGCCCTTTTTCGGGGTCCTTGTCGACCGGCTGGAGCCGCTCCGTACTGCCGCTTTCATCAACGTCTTGATGGGGGCCTGGGCGGCCTTGCTCGCCATCCTTTCCCTGACGGGGCTGCTCGACATCTGGCTGCTGTTCGCCGTCTCGCTCTGCATCGGCACGACCTCGGCGGCCTATGCCCCGATCCGCCTTTCTATCATTCCTTCGATCGTCCCGCGCGAATTGCTGGCGAACGCGATCGGCATCAGTTCGATGATCTTCAACGCCTCCCGCCTGATCGGCCCCGCCGTGGGCGGCGCGGTGCTTGTCGCGCTGCCGATCGCCGCGGCATTCCTCATCAACGCCGTGTCCTATCTTCCGCTTGTCTATGCCTTGGCACACGTTCCGCGCCGGCCGATTCCGCCACGAGCCCATCAACCCTTCTTCGCGCAGCTTCGGGAGGGTTTCGCCCATGCCGGCGCCAATCGTTACATCCGGCTCCAGCTCATCCTCACCGCCTGGGGCGCCCTTTTCGGTCGCTCGATCCTCGAGGTGCTGCCCGTCTATGCCGATCGCTTCTACCTGGCCGGCGCGAGCGGTCTTGCCGCTTTGTCCGCCGCCGCCGGGGGCGGCGCCCTGCTCGCAGCCTATCTGACTTCGCGGCTGGTCCTCGACAGCCGCCAGCTTCAGCTCGGCAGCATTCTGCTCGGAGTGGTGAACGCGCTCGCGCTGCTGGCCCTGCCGCTCTGGCCGGGGCTGTGGCTCGGGCTCCTCTGCATCGGCGTGGTCGGATTCGGCTCGACCGGCTCGGCCGTGCTCTCGCAGACCCTCGTGCAGACAGAGGTGGCGGACAGCGTGCGGGGCCGCGTCAGCAGCCTTTGGGGGATGGCGAGCCTCGGCGGCTCGGCCTTCGGCGGACTTGTGCTCGGAGGAATGCTGTACCTGCTCGGAATTTCGGCTGCGACCTTGGCGACGGCCCTGGCCGCCTTGCTGCTGCCGATCGCGGCCTGGCGCACCGCCTGGCGCGCGCCGCACGAGGCTCCGGTGGAGGTCGCCGAACCGGTGGAAGACCCCTCCGAGCCGGTCTAGAGGCCGCGAATCGCTTGGCCGGCACATCTTCCGCCTCGTCCGCAGCAGCCTGAAGGCCGGAGGGAGAGTAGCGGCACTGGCGGGCTTCACGAGCTCAACGGTCGAGCTCAGGTGGATGCGCTGGTTTCTAATCGCTTCTTTGGCGGATATCACGAGCGCGGAGTCAGTCTGAAGGGGATGTAGCCGATGCCGCCGAGCCAACGACCAGCAAAGGGTCACGCGAACATCGAGGAGTTTCGGCGAGCCTCGACCGCCCTTATCAGCGACAATCTCGGCCGCCTGGTCGCAGCCCGCGGCTTGCGACCCTTTCACAAGGGCGGGATGATGATCGGTCGGGCATTGACCGTCAGGACGAGAGCCGGGGACAATCTCGTCGTCCATGAAGCGTTGGAGAGGATCATCCCCGGTGACGTGCTCGTGGTCGACGGGGGAGGAGACGAGAGCCGGGCGCTCGTGGGCGAAATCATTGTCGCTATTGCCCGCGCTCGTGGCGCTGCCGGCATCGTGATAGACGGGGCGATACGCGACGTGCGGGAAATCGGCGCCGGCGAGTTTCCTTGCTTCGCACGCTCCGTCACCCACGCGGGCCCCTACAAGGATGGACCGGGCGAGATCGGAGTGCCCGTGAATATCGGAGGAATGGTTGTCCAGCCCGGTGACGTCGTCGTCGGTGACGAGGACGGCGTTGTTGCCTTCCCCGAAAGCCTCGTTGACCGGTTGCTCGATGCTGTGAATGCCCAGCTTGCTAGGGAGGCCGAAATACTCAGGAGCATCGCCGAAGGCCGATATGAGGGAAGCTACGGCAGACGGCGGGAGGATGAAGGGCAAAGTCTCGTTGCGGGAGAGGAACAGGATCGGTCTTCCTGAAGCCGAGATCCGCCCGCACTTCAGCGCATCGATCGTTGCGGGAGTGAAAGTGGGTTGCCTCGCCATGCCGATCGCGGCGCAACGGGATGCTGAATGATCACGCGTACACCGAGGTTTCGTGCGATGCGCTCGAACGATCCATGGGACCCAAAGTGGCTGCCCTGTTCTAATTGAAAGTCTGCGCGCCGCGGTTCGCGATCTGCTCGGTGCAAGGTCAGAGATCGCCCACCGCTCGAGGGGCGGAGCCGGACGCATATGGCGAAGCTGAGCTGCTCGCCTGCGCGAGCTCCAGCTGGCAGATGGTCGAATCTGCCGCGGCGCGCAATTTCCGGCAGCGAAGTCTCGCGGTTTTCGGACCTGGTCGGTGATGGACCATGGCCGAAAGCCGCCAGCACGACCTCGCGGTCTGCGCCATTTTGCTCATGTCGAAAGCCAATCCATCAACGGAGGACGTCATGAGCAACACCGAACTTCTCGCCCGAATCGACGCATTTCGCGAGCTGAGCCTGAACGGGCGCCAGCTCCTGCCCAATGCCTGGGATGGTGCAAGCGCCCGCCTCTTCGAGCATGAAGGATTTCCTGCGATCGGCACGACCAGCGGCGGAATCGCCAATGCCCGAGGTGCTCCCGATTGCGAAATCCTCGGGCGTGACGCCATGCTTCGTGAGGCGGCCGTGATTATCACCTCTGTCGACATCCCCGTCACGGTGGACATAGAAGCCGGCTATGGCGACGCGCCAGATGCGGTCGCTGAGACGGTTGAACTGGCATTGAACCTCGGAGCCGTCGGCGTGAACATCGAGGACCGCAATCATAGGTCGTCCTGCGATCCGCTATATGCGGTGAAAGACCAGGCCGCCCGGTTGGCGGCCGCGCGATCCACAGGTGATCTCCTCGGACTTTCCCCGGTGATCAATGCCCGCACCGATACCTTCCTGATCGGGGCTGGCGCCGACCTTCAGGAGCGAGTCGCAATGACGATCGAACGCGGCCGGGCCTATCTGGAGGCCGGGGCCGATCTCGTCTTCGTGCCCGGCCTGGTCGATCTCACGGTCATGCGCCAGATTGCTGACGCATTCGACGGTCGTCTGAGCGTGATGGCACTCCCCGGCGCCCCGCGCGCCGAGGCGATGTTCGAGGCAGGCGCCCGCCGCGTCAGCCTCGGAGCGGCAGCGATGCTCGCCTGCCTCGGTACGCTGAGGAACATCGCACGAGAGGCCCGGCAGACCGGCACCTGGAATGCCATCGAAAGGTCCTTCTTCAGCTTCGACGAGGCCGACGCGCTGTTCACGCAGCGCTGAGGCCGCGGCGGTTCAGACCCAGAAGAGGTTCTCACCATGAAAATGCGATTGCACGGCGTCGCCTCGAAGCGGCGCGCGATGACCCCTGTTGCCCGCAAACCCGGACCTGCTCGCGGGCATATACTGGCCCGAGCGACAATCTGCGTGGTCGCCGCCATTCTTGCTTCGCCCGCGGCAGCACAGAATATCGAGCAGCGGGTGTCGAGCAGCATCGAGTCCGGCCGGATCTTTCGGGATCAGGGAAAGATCGTCCACGAAGGTCCTACGATCATCGTCGATTACACGGCCAGGGTCGATGGCTGGTCGGCCACCTACTGGCGAGCCGAAACGGGGAACCGTCAAACCGAAGAAACCGACATCTGCATCGGCAAAGCGGGCAATGCTATGGAGCGAGCCGCCTATCGTATTCGCCTATGCATGATCGAAATGGTCGGGCCCGAAGCCGTTCATGCCAGCGCGAGTCTCGATCACGCGCTTTCGGATCGGTGGATGCTTACCGGAGGCATGAAGGTGATGCGTGGCGGCTTTCGAACCGAGACGGGCTATATTGGCCTAGCGTTCGCCGATCGAGCGATGGGAATCAATGCGGGGGTGTCCTATGATACCTGGTCGAGCGACACCGTCCTCCAAGCCGGTGCCGGGGTCTCGCTGCCGTTTCTGCGAGCTTCGCGGCTGCAGGTTCGGTGCAGGGTTTCGTCGTCGTCGACGAGGGCGACCTCGCCAGGTCGAGCGCCAGAAGCGGGATCATCGGCAGCCTCGGCTTGCGCTTGAGTATCTGAACCTTCGCTCCGGAAGCACGAGCAGCCTGGATGTGATCGGGACTATGGTCGCAGAAGAATTGCCCGGCAAGATTCACGCTCCACTGGTTGCCCGGTCTGGTCCATCTCATCGGGAAGGATGCGCTCGAGCATGGTTCTCAGGCTTTTCGTGAGCTGAACGGCGAAGTGCGTGAAGCGCAGGCGCCCTGGCGCGCTGATGATGGACACCTGTGAAAGCCTGCACCGTTCGCGAAGGAGGTGAACCGTCTACGCGACAAGAGTGGTGGCTTCGGTTTTCATCGGCAACGACAGCACGAAGACTGGAATCGTCCTGACGAGCCATGATCATCTTCTAACGTCGAGTCCTTTGGCCATGAAGAAGGATCCGTCCATGGATCTCCATCCCGATGCCTGTTATCGAGCCTTTCGCACCCGCGACCTTCGTTTCGACGGACGATTGTTCTGTGGATGTCGGAGCACGGGCGTTTATTGTCGCCCGATCTGCCCGGCACCGACGCCCAAACGGGAATATATGACCTTCTATCCGACCGCGGCGGCCGCCCAGGAAGCCGGATTCCGACCGTGCCTTCGATGCCGGCCGGAAGCGGCGCCGGAACTGGCCGTGTGGCGCGGCACATTGAACACCGTTTCTCGCGCGCTCGCGCTGATTGAGGAGGGCGCGCTCGATGATGGCAGCGTCGACGATTTGGCGGAGCGCCTAGGCGTCGGCGAACGCCAGCTTCGCCGATTGTTCCGGACGCACGTCGGCGCCTCCCCCGTTTCGGTAGCGCAGACGCGGCGCGTCCTGCTCGCCAAGCAGCTGATCCACGAAAGCCGCCTGTCCATGACCGAGGTGGCGTTTGCGTCCGGGTTCAGCAGCGTACGGCGCTTCAACGAGACGTTCCAGGGTCTCTTCAAGCGCCCCCCAACCGCCTTGAGACGGGACGGCATGCGCAGGACGCCAGTGGCGCAGGACGATCTCACCGTGCTGCTCCGGTACCGGCCTCCTTATGACTGGCCAACGGTGGTCGACTTCCTCCGGGCGCGCGCAATATCGGGGATCGAAACCGTGACCTCGAAGCGGTATGCGCGCACGTTCGACGTCGACGGCAGCCAAGGCATCGTCGTGGTTGAACCGACGAACACCAACGCGCTGCGCGTCTCGGTACGGTTCGCCAAGGTGTCAAGCCTGCCGCGCGTCATTGCCCGGGTGCGTCGCCTGTTCGATCTCGCTGCAGACCCGGAAGCAATCAGCACACACCTGGCCTCGGATCCCGCGCTCGAGCCGCTGGTGGCGTCACGCCCGGGACTGCGGGTTCCAGGAGGCTGGGATGCCTTCGAAGTCGCGACCCGCGCCATTCTCGGCCAGCAGATAACCCTACAGGGCGCCCGCCGTCTTCTCGAGAATCTTGTGGCGGAATATGGGGCAGCGCTGGCACCCGATCTGAGGTCAGAAGGACTTACCCATGTCTTCCCTCGCGCGGATGTTCTCGCACAGGCCGATCTGTCGCACCTTCGAGTACCGCAGATCCGCGCTGCGGCACTCTCGTCGCTCGCCGCATCTTTGGTCAGCGATCCGCAGTTTTTGACGGCCGGCCCCGATCTTGCGAGCTTCGTGCGACGCCTGCGGACATCGCGGGGGATCGGGGAATGGACCGCGCAGTATATTGCGATGCGCGAGCTGCGCGAGACCGATGCGTTTCCACCGGGAGATACAGGCCTCAGACGCACCATGGGGAACTTGGAGGGCCGCGACCTGTCGTCGAACGAGCTCCTCGAGCGGGCAGAGCGCTGGCGCCCCTGGCGAGCCTATGCCGCGCAACATCTATGGGCTTCGAGGCTCCCAGCGAAAGCCTGTTAGCTCTGTCCGGGCGGCACCCTACCCGATCCCGCACGGCACATTCCGCTTATCCGGCACCGCGTTCGAACAACGCTCGTTACGCCCCTGGGGGCGCAAGCTCGTCCAGCGTGACGGAAGCGTCACGATTGCGGTCCAGGCGAAGGAAGCGCTGGCCGGCCGCTCTTCGGAATTCTTCTCTCGATACACCTCGGTTGAAGTCCGCGTCGGCGGCCGCGACGGGTTGCGGCAGGTTGAGGATACCCAAGGCCGGCGACCGACCAGCCGGTACGCGGCTTCCGCCGCGGCCTGCCCCTCTTTGTATGCGAGTGCCTTCACCGGACCGACCGCCCGTCCCGCCCCCGCGCCTGATGCGGGCCGGCCGGCCGGACCCGGCGCCGCCGGATCTGCCGGCCATCCGGATCTCGGGCGCAATTTCGTTCTCGTAACGCCGCATCTCGTCCGGATCGATTTCTCCATCCGAATTGACGTCGAGCGTCGTGAAGAATCGTGCTGCGTCCTGCTCCAGTTCCGCCAGCGACACTCCGCTGCTTGAGTCCTTGTCCGCGCCGCTGAACCAGCGGCCGATCAAGTCGACCCCCGGCTCCTGGGATCGGAAGGGTTCGCCCATCGGGCTGATGAAGAAGCCGCGGAGAACTGCATGGCCTCCAGCCTTTCGGAGCTCTTGGGATCTGCTTGAGCTTCCCGCGCAGCCCACTGCAGAAAGGATGACAATAAGGGTGATCGCGACACGCATTCTTGAGATCTCCATTCCAAACCTCATGCGTAGCGCCCGATTGTTTCACCAGTTTGCCCGAACATTGTCGAGCCGCGAGCCGGGGCTCAAGCGCTCTGGCGAGACTTCACGCCACGCCATCCGTTCACCGCCTATCGCCTGCAAGCGCCTCCTTCGAAGAAGCCTCTTCGACCGTGCGCTAGCGACGCGGCAACCGTTTGTGGCGCATTTCTGGCACGACTGAAAAAATCGGCCTAGATGGCCCGTGTAGTTGCATCGCATGCAGACGGAACCGGCCTCTTTGGCGGATGAAAAGACAACGATCCTCATCGTCGATGACGATGCGAGCCTGCGGCAGCTGATACGCGACTTCCTGACGGGTCACGGCTATGCGGTTGTCGAGGCGGGCGGCGGGAAGGAGATGCGCGAGATACTCGACGCGCAACCGGTCGACGCCCTCGTTCTCGACGTGATGATGCCCGGAGAGGACGGGCTCTCCATCGCCCGATCGCTCTCGACGCGCCGCGATCTGTCGATCGTGATGGTGTCGGCGCTGGGCAGCGAAACCGATCGCATTATCGGCCTGGAAGTGGGCGCCGACGATTATCTGCCCAAGCCTTTTTCCCCTCGTGAGCTGCTGGCTCGCCTTCGCGCCGTGCTCCGGCGCCAGCAAGCGGCTGCCGACGACGAGGCGGTCCGCAGCCGTTATATCTTTCAGGGCTGGACGCTCGACGTCGTTCGCCAGGTGCTGCGCGATCCTGCGAACGTCGTCATCGGCCTCTCGCAAGGCGAGTTCTCGCTGCTGCGCGCTCTGGTCGAACGCCCGCAAAGGGTGCTCACGCGCGACCAGCTCCTCGAATATGCGCGCGGGAGGGAAAGCGACGCCTTTGATCGGGCGATCGATACCCAGATCAGCCGGCTGCGTCGCAAGCTCGGCAGCCGCGACCAGGCAGAGCTCATCCGCACGGTTCGCAACGAAGGCTACATGTTCCTCCCCAAGGTCTCGCGCAAGTGACGGCGCGCCCGAAATGGTACCAGTCAATCTTCGTCCATACGCTCCTGCTGGTCATGGGCGTGGTGGTCGCGCTCGTCGGCACGATCGCCGCCCTGATCCTGCTGCGCCCTCCGCCGCTCGACCCGCCGCTCACGGCCTATGAGCTTGCGCGCGTCCTGAGCGGCCGACCAATCGCTAATCACGGCTCCAACCTGCGAGTCTCACGCTCCGCGGAACCGCCGCCAATGATGCCGTCCAATCCCGCGGACGAGCTGATCCGCCGCAGGCTCGCCGCCTATCTGGGCCGACCACTCGACCAAGTCCGTTTTGCGCGGCGCCTCCCGCGCCTCGCCGCTTCCTGGGCCTGGCCCTGGCCCTTTCGCGAAAGGCGACGCGTCGTCACCAAGATCTACCGGACGGACGTTGCGCGCGAATATCGACTCTACTGGTCCGACAATCAGTTCAACCCGGCCATATTAGGGTCCCTCCAGGCGGGGGTTCGCCAGCCTGATGGCAGCTGGCGTCTGGTGGCGCGTGAACAGCGCGGACCGACCCAGCGTTGGCAGTCGAACATGCTCGTGCTCATGGGGCTCTTCGTCCTGCTCGTCCTTCCGATTGCCTGGCTGTTCAGCAAGCGTATTGCGCGACCGATCAGCGCCTTCGCTGCTACCGCGGAGCGGATCGGGCGACAGCAGCAGGTCGAGCCGGTTCCGGTCCGCGGGCCTGGCGAGATCCGGCTTGCCGCTTCCGCGCTCAACGACATGCAGGCGCGCCTCCAGCGATTTGTCCAGGAACGCACGTCGATGGTCGGTGCGATTGCGCACGACCTGCGCACGCCCCTGTCGCGCCTCGCCTTTCATCTCGCCTCCGCGCCCGATGCGGTGAGGGAGAAAGCGGAAGCGGAGATCGCCGAGATGGAAGGAATGATCGCTGGGGCGCTCGACTTTGTTCAGAACGAAACCCGCTTGCAGCCGCTCGAGCCGGTCGACGTGGCGCTGCTCGTGGAAGGGGTGGTCGACGATTTCGCCGATACGGGGGGCAATGCCGTGATGGTCGAGGCGGCGCCCGCGACCATCAAAGGTGATCCTGTACTGCTCAAGCGCCTGTTCGCGAACCTCGTCGGCAATGCACTGACCTATGGCAGCTCGGCGGAGGTTCGGATCCGAACCGAGGGGGAACGGGTCATCGTGGACGTGGCGGACCGAGGCCCGGGCATGAGCACCGACGCCCTCGCCCGGGCTTTTGAGCCATTCTACCGGGCGGAAGGCTCGCGCAATCGCTCGACCGGCGGGCTCGGCCTCGGGCTGGCCATCGTTCACTCCGCCGTCGCGACCCACGGCGGAAAGGTCGAGCTTTTCAATCGCCGCGGAGGAGGGCTCTGCGCGCGGGTGTACCTTCCCACTGATTAGGGATGCGGTCGTTGCCGCCATGACGAGCAAGAAGGCTCCGGAGGGGTGCTCCGGAGCCTTCCGCAGGGCGGCGGCGAGTTGACAGGGTACCGCCGGGGAGCGGCGGCGGGGGGGCCGCCGTCCCGATATCCTGGTGAACCACCGATATTGCGCCCATTTGTCCGTGCGGCACCAGGATTTGGCGACGTTGCCAAGCCCCGTCAGAAAGCGGTGCCGATGTTGAAGGTGAACAGCTTCGTGTCATCGCCCTCTGCGGCGAGAAGCGCGTGGGCAACGTCGATCCTGAACGGCCCGAACGGCGAGTTCCAGTTGACCCCGATGCCGATCGACAGGCGCGGCCGTGGGCTATTGCCGACCAGGAACTCGCGAAACGGATTGGTGACCTGATAGGTGACGAGGGTCGACCCTGTCGGGCAGGTTTCGGCATCGGCAGGCAAGGACGAGATCACGCCTGCGCCTGTGATGCACTGGCGAAGTCCTTCGCTGTCGAGCTGCGGTCGCAGCAGCCCTTCGGAATCCGGCGGAAGGTCGTAGAGGGTGGGCGTGGCGACACCCCAAAGCGCACCGATGTCCGCGAAGATCGACGGCCGCAATCCGAGGTCACGGGCGCCGCGGCCGAGGGGTATTTCGAGCTCGGCCCGGCCAAGATAGTAATAGCGGCCTCCGATCGAATCTTCGGTATATTCGCTGCGGTCGCTCGAAAGGCTGACATTTCCATCCTCGTCGGTCAGGTAGGGAATACGCTGGACGCGCGGGCCGACGCCCCGGATATCGAATCCTCGTAGTTGCGGACTGCCCAGGAAGAAGCGGTCCGTCAGCCGAACATCCGCATCCCCTGCCCCGCCGAGGCCCAGGATCGCGCCGCCTTCGGCGTGGAGGGAGAAGATGAACTGTCCGAAGGGCTGCCAGTATTTGTCGGCGCTGATCCTCGTCCTCAGATATTTCGTGTCGCCCCCCAATCCGGCGAAATCCTGGCTGAACAGCACGCGCTCGCCGCGGCTCGGCCGCACCGAATTGTTGAGCGTGCTGTAGAGCAGCGAATAGCCGACGCTCGACGTCAGCCGGCTGCCGATCGCGTCGCACAAGTAGCGTCCCGCAAGGATCGGGTCGCAGGCCGAAACGCCATCCTCGTTGGTCGTGTAATAGAGCGTCTCGTCGAGGCTCACGTCATCGAACACGAGCCCATAGCGCAAGGCCAGGCTGACATGCTCATTCAACGGCAGGCCGGCGCGGAGCTGGCCGCCGGTGCTGACCTGCTGATAGGTATCCTGCCGCTCATCTTCGAAGGTGTAATAGCTGCTATAGTCGCGGCGATAGAGATCGAAGCCGACGGCGATGTTGCGGTCGAACAAGGCGGGCTCGGTGAAGCCCAGCTCGACCGACTTGGAATAACCGGAATAGCTGATCGAGCTCCTCAGCTCCTGGCCCAACCCACGGAAGTTGCGCTGCCGAATGGATAGCGACCCAATCAGACCCTCCTCGCTCGAATAGCCACCGGACACCTGCAGTTCTCCGGTGGCTCGCTCCTCGACGGCGACGCCGAGCACCACCCGGTCCGGGGCGGAGCCTTGTTCCTGGGTGATTTCCAG
>NZ_SBFF01000022.1 GCF_004151485.1 Sphingosinicella sp. CPCC 101087
CGCGTGCGGCGCATCGGCCGGTACGAGATCGAGGAGCGGATCGGCGAAGGCGCGATGGCCGACGTCTATCGGGCGCGGGATCCTGAAATCGGCCGTCCGATCGCGGTCAAGATCCTGAAGGCGGAGCTCCGCGCCGACCAAGAGATCGTTGCCCGCTTTCTGCGTGAAGCGCGCGCGGCCGGATCGCTCTCCCATCCGAACATCGTCACCATCTACGACGTCGGCGAAGCCGACGGCTATCCCTACATCGCGATGGAGTACCTCGACATGGTCGCGCTCGACCAGCATATCCGGACCAGCGGCGCGCTCGCGGTGGAAAGCGTTCTGTCGCTGGGCACGCAGCTGGCCCGGGCGCTGCATTATGCGCACGAGGCGGGCGTCATCCATCGGGACATCAAGCCTTCGAACATCATGCTGTGCGAGGGCGGCCGCGTCGCCAAGATTCTCGATTTCGGGATCGCCAGGATCGGCGAACCCGACCGAGTCCGCGCCGAGCTCAACGCGCTGCGCACGCAGGTAGGGCAGGTTCTCGGCACCCCCCGCTACATGAGCCCCGAACAGGCTCTGGGCCTTACTATCGATCGCCGCTCCGACCTGTTTTCGATGGGTGTCGTTCTTTACGAGATGCTCACAGGACGAATGGCGTTCGACGGCGCGAGCCTCGCTACACTTGCCGTTCAGATCACACATCACGAGCCGCAACCGCTCAGGAACGTGCTTCCGGGGTGCCCCAAGGGGCTCCAGTATCTGATCGAGCGCCTCCTTGCGAAGGAGCCCGACAAGCGCTTTGCCACGGGGGCCGATCTCGCCGAGGCCTTGGACCGCGAACGATCGGCGCTGGCGGGTACGCGTTTGGGACGAGGGTTGCCGCTGCGCTGGCGCCTGAGCCTGACGATCTCGGCGGCAATGGCGATCGCGCTGGCGCTGATGGCCGTCGCCATGCTGGATCGTCAGTATCGCTCCATGCAGCAAATGACGCTCACCTCCGCCACGACGATTGCGACCTTCATTGCGAACAATGTGGCCCTCCGGGCGGTCGAGAATGCGGGCCTTCCGGCGTCTCAGCAGGATTGGGCCCCCGTGCAGGCCTTCGTGCAGGCGGCGGCGCAGGATTCGACGGTGCGCCGCCTCGTGGTCGTGGACGCCAGCGGCATCGTGCGGGGCTCAAGCGATCCCCGCGTGATCGGAACCCGGGATCGAGTTCCTGCGGGCGAAACCTTCCTGTCCGAGGGTCCCCACGAGCGAATTTCCGCGACTGCCGAGGAAGATTTCCGCATCCGGCGCACGGTCCGTTACGCCGACCAGGATTTTGGCGCGGTCGAGCTTGTCATGAGCCGGGCTGAACTTGCCGCTGCCACGCGAAACGCGCTTTGGTTGATGGCTGGCCTGGCTTTCATGCTGGCTCTCGTCATCATCGTCGTCAGCCACGCTACCGCGCGAATGATCGTGCGCCCCTTGCGCCAGCTCAAATCCGCATTGGACGAGGCCGCTGGCGGCAATCTTCAATTTCGTCTCTCGCATCGCCGCCGGGACGAGTTCGGCGTGCTGTTCGACAGCTTCAACCGGATGGCGGACGCAGCGGAAGGCGGGGCCTTCGCTCCGGCAATCCCCGCCACGTCGCTCGAGGAGACACGTATCCACCCGACGACCGAGCCATATTCGGCCGAAGCGCGGCGGACGGCCTGATGTATCTCCTGAAGTTGTACCATCAACTCGATCCTCTGCGGCCCGTCGCCGCGCGCGCGCTCGCGCAGGGCCGCCTGCGCGTCGGGCGGGACCCGACGTCGGACTGGGTGATTTCGGATTCCGACTGCGAAGTGTCGCGCACCCACCTGGAGCTGGTGTGTTCCGATGATGCGCTCATCATGACGCCGCTCGGAGCGAACGGCGTGTTCGGGCCGGACGGCGATCAGTTCGATTATGGAAAGAGCCGCGCCTTCGTTCCCGGCGACGCGATATGCTTCGGCAAATACCGGATGGTGGTCGAGGAGGCGCCCCATGCCGGCAAAAGCTGCGTCGATCTGGACAGGACGATCGCGGCCCCGTTCGGCACCAACCCCGACATTCCAACGGCCTGGCCCGACCCGCCCTGCGACAATTGCGCTGGAGACTCCCTCCTCGACGCATTCTGCCGGGGGGCCGATCTCGATCTATCGGCTTTCTCCGAGCACGATGCTGCCGACGTGATGCACAGAGCGGGGGAAATTTATCGCCAGGTCGTGCTAGGGCTTGCCGACCTCATGAGTGCCCGCAGCTCGGTGAAGCGCGATCACAGGCTCGACCGCACCACGATCGGCGCGGAAGACAACAACCCGTTCAAATGGGCGCCCTCCCGTCGCCTGGCCAGCGACCTTCTCTTGCGCGACGAGCCGGGCTTCGAGAGTGGGGCGAAAGCCGTTCGCTCATCGTTCGCGGACATAAAGAAGCACATGCTGGGCTCGCTTGCAGGCTTCCACGCAGCGGTCGGCGCCGTCCTGGAGGCCGGACGCCCCGCCGTCATCGAAGCGCGGGTGAGACGGGAGAAGTCCGTCCTGCAAAGTCAGGCGGCAGCCTGCTGGGCCGAGTTCAGCCGCCTCCATGCCGAGCTGGACGCGGCCGCGGAGCAGAACGGAGGCGGACCCATCCAGGCGGCCTTCGCCGCGGCTTACGAGGCCCGGTTGAGGGAGCTCGAGGAAGAGCGTTAAGGCTCGACGGCCGCGATTGGCCGGCGCCAGACCGCGCAACGCTTCCGATCAGGCCGCGAGGACCGTCCACCATGCGACGACTCGCCAGCAGATCAAGTTCAGATTCTCGGGAACCGGCGCCAGATCGAGCGCGGCTCGTTCCAAGATCGCCGGAAGCAGACATAAACTAGTCCGATCGGATTATAGACGCGGTCCAGAATTACGCTACCCTCTCGACAGGGGAGAGCCACATGCGTTTCCGTCGTCGCGAGGGAACCGACCTTTGGCATTGGTATCGGAACTGCACAGGCTGGCCGGATCCGGCCGACCAGTTCGAGGAACGCTCAGCGCCGCCTTCTGATGCCAGATTGTGTGATCATTGCAGGCGTCTCGCAGATCCCGGAGCCCGCGAGAGGTGAGGACCGGGGGGTCGCTGTCGAGCGGCGCCCGTAATGCCGGGGCCTGCCCATGAGGGTTCTGGTTATCGAGGACAACCGCCGTCTGGCCGATCTCGTTTGCAGCGAATTGCGGGAGCGCGGCTTCACGCCCGACACGGCATACGGCCTGCGCCAGGCGGAGGAGCTGCTTGGGGTCGTCGACTACGACGCGCTGGTGCTGGACCTGGGGTTGCCGGACGGAGAGGGGCTGGAATGGTTGCGTCATCGACGGGAGAGCGGCGAACTGCCGCCGCTCCTGGTCCTGACCGCGCGCGCCAACCTCGGGGATCGGGTGGCAGGCCTCGATGCCGGTGCGGACGACTATCTGGTCAAGCCATTCGAAATAGATGAACTGGCAGCGCGGCTGCGGGCGATGTTGCGCCGGCCCGGTAGGCGCGCCCTGCCAATCATCCAAGCCGGCGCGCTGAGGTTCGATGTTGCAAGCCGCAACGCCGTCCTGGGGACGACGCCTTTGGAGCTCAGTCGGCGGGAAACCGACCTGCTGGCCGTGCTCATCCGGAATGCCGGCAACGTCGTCAGGCGCGCAGTCATAGAGGAAGCCATTTACACGCTCGACGAGCCCGTAACGCCCAACGCCGTGGAGGCAACGGCGTCTCGGCTGCGCCGAAAGCTGGAAGGAGCAGGCGGGGGCGGCCTGCTGATCGCGGTGCGTGGCGTGGGATATCTCCTCCGCGAGGCCTCGTGAAAGCCCCGCCATCAATCTTCAGGCGCCTCATCCTTGGGTTTGTTGCGACGGCAATCATAGGCTCCGCCGGACTGGTCCTCCTGGAGCTGACCCAACTCGATATCGCCTATGGACGTCCCCAGGAGATATTCGGCCGCGAAGCGGGCCTGGTGCACGAGATCATCGAGCATGGCCTGCTGCCGGTCGTGGCGCTGCTCGTGCCCATGCTGGTTGCCGCAGTCTGGGTCGTTCGAACTTCGCTCGCGCCGCTGGATATAGCCGGTTCGCGGATCGCCGCGGCCTCCGACGAGGACCGGGGATTCCAGATCGACAGCTCGGATCTGCCGCGCGAAGCCATACCGTTCGTCAAGGCGGTGAACGACCTTCTCGTCCGGCTCGACGCAGCTGCAGCGCGGCAAGAGGCCTTTGCGGCCGATGTGGCGCACGAGCTCCGCACGCCCTTGTCGATTCTCGCTCTCGAGCTGGACAGGATGAAGGGAGCAGATGCGCAGCGGCTGCGCAAGGACGTCCTGGCAATGAGCCGACTTGTCGAACAATTGTTGCTGATCGCACAGCTCGATGCCGCGGATGCCGGGCCGATCCGCTTTGGCCCGACGAGACTGGATCTCGTTGCCGAAGAGGTCGTCATGCGAATGGCTCCGATTGCCAGCGCGCAAGGACGTGCGGCGGAACTGCAAGTGCTCGCCAGGCCCACCGTCCACGGGCTGCCGGAAGTCCTTCAAGCCGCAATACGCAATCTCTTCGAGAATGCGCTGCGTGTCACGCCGGCAAACAAGACCGTCTCGATCATCGTGGGACCGGGTGCGCAGATACGGGTGCGGGATAAAGGCCCTGGCCTCTCCGAATCGCAGCTCGAAGCGCTGTCGCAGCGCTTCGCCCGGGCCGACAGGCGGCATCGCGGAACAGGTCTCGGGCTCGCCATCGTTTCCAAGGTCATGGCTTTGCACGGTGGAAGCCTCGAAACCGCTATGCACAGGCGCGAAATCATCATGCGCTTCCCCGATGAGGGCGGGGATCGGGCCCGGTGACGGCCGACGCGGAACGAGCGATACCGCAATTCTACTGTATCGTCAGGCTGACGTCAGCCTCTTCTGCTAACCATCGGGAGTGACAGTGATTCTCCGCGGCGTTCGTCTCAAGCGAAGCGCCTCGGAGCGGTAACAAGCGGGGGGAAACATGCTTGCCCACAATCTTCGTCGCGTCCTGATCGGTGACGTCCATCCACTCGCGCGCACGGGACTCGCGTCATTCCTGCAGCAGGAGTTCTCGCTGGGGGACCATGCTGATTCCTCGAGTTATGCCGAAACGCTGAGCTTGCTGGAGAAAGCGGAGGGAATCGATCTCGTCGTTCTGGACATGGGTCTGCCGGGGCTCGGCGGTGCCGAAGGCCTTCGCCAGCTGCGGCTGGCCTATCCGATGCTGATGCTGATCGTCTTCACGACCCGCTGCGAGCGCGGCGAGGTGCTCGAGGCGCTCGCGGCTGGAGCTCATGGCTGCATTCCAAAGAACCTGGGGATGGAAGATCTGCGCGGAGCGTTCGGGACCATCCTGTCGGGACACATCTATGTCCCGAAGATAATCACGGACGCTTCCCAAATGCGGCACGCGGCGCGCTGCGATCAGCTCGACCTTTCCCTCACCAGACGACAGCGCGAAGTGCTCGAGCAACTCGCCGCGGGCAAGTCCAACAAGGAAATTGCCCGTGTACTGAACATTGCGGAGAGCACCGTGAAGGTTCACGTGGCCGCTGCTTTCCGTTCGTTGGGCGTTCATAACAGGGTCAGTGCCGTCGCCGCGCTCGATGCCCGAAGGTCCGACACTTCGAAAGTCGAACCCTTTCTCCCGGGCGTGGTCGGCGATCGCCGAAGGGAAAGCAGTCAAAGGCCAGCCAATTCACCGGCCCCGCTATACGCGGTGCATTAGACTCCAACGCTCGAACGATGGCCTGGCAAAGGGAGATCTGGAGGCCGTCATGCCGAGCGTGCTCCTGATCGAGGATGACGAGCTCGTCGCCGGCGCGCTGGGCATGCTCGTCGAACTCAACGGAGACTATAAGGTCAATGGGCGAGCTTGCGACCTGGCGGGCGCAATCGAGATAGTCGAACGCGGTCAGATCGATATCGCGCTCGTCGACATCAATCTCGGCAATCTACGCTCTGGTTACGCCGTGGCCGCAGAGCTTACGATCCGGGGGGTCGATTGCGTCCTCGTGACCGGCGATGCTCCGCCCTTTCCTCTTCCCGAGCTCGCCCGCGGCTGCATCACCAAACCATTCACCGCAGCTTCGGTGGCCGACGCCTTGTGGTTGGCCTGGGCGAGCCGGACCCGGCCGCGCTGGACTTTCACACCGGGCCTGCAACCGACCAATTTCGAGGCTTACTGATCCCGACGACCGGAACGACGCCCGCCCGGCGCCGGCGATCGCGTCTGCGTGTCCGCACCGGTGAGTAGTCGCGGACATATCCACCATAAGTATTAGATGTACTCGGCAAACGAATTACGCCGTTTCCTCGCCTCGACTCTCGCTCCACTGGATCATTAACATCTTCTTAAGGCGGTACTTTGGTCGTTCGAACCGGCCTTCCGCCCAGTCGCGGTGCGGCGCGACTTCGGCGTCGCTTGAACTGTCGCGGAACGAAGCCCGAAGGGCTCGTCCGGCATAAGGAGAATTTCGATGGTGAGTCTGGTCAAGCACGATCTCGATTTCATTCTGAAGCAGATCAAGATCGCCGAGCGTCATGCGGCGGGCGAGGATCTCGCGACGCTCGTCGCGGACTATGGCCGCGCGACCGGCGCTGAGGGCACGGGCGCGCTCCAGCCGCATTTCCTGCCTTATGGCCTGCGTACGGTCGACGGCAGCTACAACAATCTGATCGACGGCCGCGAATCCTGGGGTGCCTCGGGCAAGCCTTTCGTCCCGCTCGTCGAGCCGACCTACGGGAACGAAGGCGACGATGCCCTGATGTTCGGGACCCCTGCCAACCCGGTCTGGCTCACCAACACGGATTATACGCCCGGCGCCGACACCGGTAGCGCGATGCTCGAGCCCGGAACGGTGGTCGACGCCGATCCACGGCTGATTTCGAACCTGGTCGTGGACCAGACCAGCAACAACCCTGCCGCGATCATGGTCTACGAGGCCATGTTGGCCGAGGGAAAGACGGCGACCAGGACCCAGCTGACCGATTCGGAGGGAAACCCCGTCTTCCACACCCAGCGCGTGCTCGGCGGCGCCGGCGAGGTGCTGGCCGACATCGGCGATCCGGTCTGGATCTATACATTCGAGAACTGGGCTCCGGATATTGGCGATTCGGCGCCCTACAATTCTCTTTTTACGCTGTTCGGCCAGTTCTTCGATCATGGCCTCGACCTGGTCGCAAAGGGCGGAGCGGGAACGGTGTACATTCCGCTCTCCCCCGACGATCCGCTTTACGATCCCGCCAGCCCGCACACCAACTTCATGGTCATGACCCGCGCCTCGCGTGACGAGAATGGCGACGTCGCCGCCAACGTCACCACCCCATGGGTCGACCAGAACCAGACATATACGTCACATGCATCGCATCACGTTTTCCTCCGCGAATATGTGATGCACGAGGGCCGGCCGGTCGCCACCGGAAACCTGCTCGACGGCTCCCGCGGTCTCCCCACCTGGGCGGATGTCAAGGCGCAGGCGCGCACGATGCTCGGCATCGAGCTCACCGACGCCGACGTGGGCGCGGTGCCGCTGCTGCGCACCGACGCCTACGGCAACTTCATCCCTGACGCGAACGGCTTTGCCCAGATCGTCGTCGATATCGGTCCAGACGGCATCCCCAACACCGAGGACGACGCGGTCGTCTCGGGTACGCCGGACGCGCCGGCGAGCACCGCCAATGCCGTCAGGATCGGCAATGCCTTTCTCGACGACATCGCCCATGCCGCGGTGCCCGTTTCGATCGGCGGCGTGCTCCAGCCCGACGATGATGACGCCCCGGGCTATAGCGGCGGATTCAATTCGCGCGGCCAGCAGACCAGCTACGACAACGAGTTGCTCGACGCCCACTACATCACGGGCGACGGCCGCGGGAACGAGAATGTCGGCCTGAGCTCGATCCACCACGTCTTTCATTCCGAGCACAACCGGGTCGTCGAGGACACGAAAAAGGTCATCCTGGAGGCCGCGGACCTGGCCTTCCTCAATGAATGGCTCCTCGAGCCGGTCGATTCCCTCCCGGCGAGCGAGGCCGCAATCGAGGCCCTGGTGTGGAATGGTGAGCGTCTGTTCCAGGCGGGCCGCTTCACCACCGAGATGCAGTATCAGCACCTGGTCTTCGAGGAGTTCGGCCGCAAGATGCAGCCGGATATCGACCCCTTCCTGTTCGAGCCGTCGGTCGACGTGGATCCGGCGATATTCGCCGAATTCGCCCATGCGGTCTATCGGTTCGGCCATTCGATGCTGAATCAGGACATAGACCGGATCGTCGAAAACGAGGACGGGACCTTCAGCTTCGACAATATCACCTTGTTCGACGGCTTCCTCAATCCGCTCGGGCTGGGTGCGACCGACGCGAACGGCAACGTGATCGTCGATCACGAAGTCGCCGCCGGCGCGATCTTTCGCGGCATGTCGCGCCAGGGCGGCAACGAAATCGACGAGTTCGTCACCGATGTCTTGCGCAACCAGTTGGTCGGCATTCCGCTGGACCTCGCCGCCCTGAACATTGCCCGCGGCCGAGACACCGGTCTGCCGACGCTCAACGAGGCGCGCGCGCAATTCTACCAGGCTGCAGGCCAGGACAGCCAGCTCAAACCCTATACCAGTTGGGCCGACTTCGCGCTCAACCTCCAGAATTCGGTTTCGATCGTGAACTTCATCGCCGCCTACGGGACGCATGAGCTCATCGAGAACGAGACGACTCTCGAAGGCAAGCGCGCGGCCGCCATGACCCTCGTCTTCGGCGCTCCGCACATCGTGTACGGCACGAGCAGCCCAACGGACGACCGACTGATCACGGTTCCAGCCGACCGGCTCGACTTCCTCAACGCGACCGGAGCCTATTCCGAGGGCGACCTCGGCGGCCTGAATCTCGTGGATCTGTGGATCGGCGGACTGGCCGAGAAGAAGATGGACTTCGGCGGAATGCTGGGATCCACCTTCAGCTTCGTCTTCGAGCTGCAGATGGAAAATCTGCAGGAGGCCGACCGCTTCTATTACCTGTCACGCGTCCAGGGCCTCAATCTCCTGAACGAGCTGGAGAACAACTCGTTCGCCAAGATGATCATGCGGAATACCGATCTTGGCGAGAATTCCACGTCCCTGCCCGGCGACATCTTCTCGACGCCGGACCACACGCTGGAGATGGACGTGTCCAAGCAGATCGGCGCGGATCCCACGTTCGATGATCCGGTCCTGCAGGCACTGAGCCCGCTCGTGGTTCGCGAGGACAGCGATGGCGACGGCGATATCGACAAGCTCGTCTACAATGGCGGTGATCATGTCGTCCTTGGCGGTACGCAGGAAGACGACGTCATCGTCGCGGGCGAAGGCGACGACACGATCTGGGGCCGGGGCGGCAACGACAGGCTCGAGGGCGGCTACGGCGTCGACCATATTCATGGCGGCGACGGCGACGACATCATCACCAACGCGGGCACCGACATCGGTGCGAGCGATTTCCTGCATGGCGAGGGCGGGGACGACGTTATTCACGGCGGCAGCGGCCTTGCGCTGATCTTCGGGAACGAGGGGAACGACTTCATCATCGCCGGGCCGGACGGAAAGCACGTCGTCGGCGGGCTCGGCGACGACTTCATCCGTGGCGGCGATGGCCTCGATTTCCTGATGGGCAACGAGGGAAGCGACTGGATCGAAGGCGGCGGCCGCTTCGACACGCTTGCCGGCGAGAATTCGGAGCTGATGTTCAACTCCTCGATCATCGGCCACGACGTCCTGAACGGGAACGGCAACGACACTGACTACGACGCCGAGTCCGGCGACGACATCATGTTCCAGAACGACGGGATCCAGCGCAGCAACGGCATGGCGGGATTCGACTGGGCGATCCACAAGGGCGACTCCACGGCCGCGAATTCCGATCTCGGCATTCCGCTCTTCGCCACCCAGGAAGCCTTCATCCTGCGTGATCGCTTCGACCTGGTCGAGGGACTCTCCGGCTGGATCCACGACGACGTGCTTACCGGTCGCGTCTCGCCGACGAATGCGCGAGCCGAGCTGCAGAATACGGCCGCCATTCCCGGCGCCGACAATATCCTCGACTCCTACTCGAACGCCCTGCTCGAAAAGAACGTCTCGCTCGTCTCCGGCCTCGACCTGCTTGTCGCGCACAAGGAGCGGACGACAGTCACCGTGGGTGGCGTCACCGAGACGATCGTCATGGACACGGCCGACGCCTCCGACATCCTGCTGGGAGGCGGTGGGGCCGACACGATCACCGGCCTTGCCGGCGATGACGTCATCGATGGGGACCGGTGGCTCAACGTTCGTATCGAAGTACGGGATCCGGAAGGGAATGCTATCGGATCGGCCGATGGGATGACCGCCAAGGTCTACGGCGCGGACGGCGCAGAGCTGTTCGGCGGGCGGACCCTGGACGCGCTGATGTTCGAGCGCGCGCTTAGCCCCGGGCAGCTCCACATCGTGCGCGAGATCCTCGATGGCGATGCAGGAAACAGCGCCACGGATGTCGCCGTCTATACCGATGTCATCGAGAACTACACGTTCATCGAGAATGCGGACGGCAGCATTACGGTCGCGCATGTCGAATTTGACGACGACGATGGCGAAGGTCCCGACGGGGAGGACGTTCCTGAAGAAACTGTACCCAAGCGCGTTTCGGACGGCATCGACCGGCTGTTCAACATAGAAGCACTGCGTTTCTCGGATGGCAATGGCGGCACGGTCCTTGTCGCGGTCGACGACCTGCCCTTCGCCAATACGCCGGCGACCGGCGCCCCCGTCATAAGCGATCCTACACCGACCGAGGGCCAGGCGCTGAGCGTCGACATTTCCTCCATCCAGGACGAGAACGGGCTCGGCGCTTTCGCCTATCAATGGCAGGTGTCGGAAGACGGCGGCGCGACGTGGAGCAATCTGGCCGGCGCGACCGGGGTGTCGTTCACGCCGAACGACGGCCTGTTCGGTCTGGGAGGCCAAGTCGGCGACATCCTGCGAATCCGCGTCAGCTTCACCGACGGCGACGGCAATGCCGAGGAGCTGTTCTCGGCCGCGACCGGCGTCGTCGGCGACGACTGGAATGCGGTGCCGTTCGTTGCCAATGTCTTCAACGGCACCGCCGGCGACGACATTGCCGACGGAACCAGCGGCTTCTTCGGGGCCGGCGCCAATGACACGCTCAACGGCAATGGCGGCAACGATATCCTGAATGGTGCAGGCGGAAACGACACTCTCAATGGCGGGGCCGGCGACGATGTCCTCGACGGGGGCGCCGGAAACGACAATTTCATCCAGGTGGGCGCCACCGATGGTCGTGATTTCCTTAACGGCGCTTCCGGCACGGACACCTACCAGCTGAACGGAGCCGCCGGCGCAGAGACGTTCACGATCTACAGCCGCGCAGCCGCCCTGTCGGGGATCGCCGGGCTCACCTTGGCGGCGAGCACGGAAATCGTCATTGCTCGCAACGGCGTCGTGATTGCCGAGCTCGACAACATCGAGGAGATCCGCGTCAATGCGCTTCAGGTCACCTCGCCGGGCGGGGCTGGTGGCGGCGTCAACGGAGGAGACACGATCCAGGTCGTTGGCGACTTCACCGGCACGAGCCTGAACTTCAGCACGATCACCATCGATGGCACGTCCGGGGACGACACCATCGACATAGACGCGCTCCAGTCGGCGCACCGGATCGTCTTCCGCTCGAACGGCGGCAACGACACGATCATCGGCACCCTGCGCGAACAAGATGTGATCGAACTGCCGGAGGGGGCCAGTCCCGACGACTATATGGCAACGACGGTCGACGGGATCACCACGCTGGATAACGGGTCCCATCGGATCACCTTCTCCAGCGACGGATTGCCGCAGCTGCGGACCGCTGGTGAAGACGAAGATCGTCACGACGACGACGACGATGACGATGACGACGACGACGACCATAAACACGATGACGACGATGACCGGAACGATGACGACGATCACGATCACGATCACGATCACGATGATGACGACGACGACGATGACGACGATCGTGCCCCGGCGCCTTCGGATCTCGGAAGCTCTGGAGACGACCAGCTGGCCGGGACCGATGGGGACGACGCTCTCAGCAGCGGGTCTGGCGACGATCGGCTTCTGGGAGGCGGGGGCGACGATGTCCTGAATGCCGGCTCGGGCGACGACGTCCTCGTCGGCGGTCGGGGAGACGACAGGCTGGCGGGAGGCTCCGGCGACGACAGTCTGAACGGAGGCTCCGGCGACGACACGCTCTCCGGCGGTTCCGGCGACGACGTCCTCGTCGGCGGTTCCGGTGACGACGCCATGACCGGCGGTTCCGGTGACGATCTCTTCGCGTTCGGCGACAACGACACCGTTACCGACTTCAGGGCGGGAGAGGATCGTATCGACCTCTCGGACGTGGGTGTCACATCCGCGAACTTCAGCAGCCGGGTGACGATCGCCCAGATCGGCGACAATGTTTCGGTGATGGTCGGTGGTGCGGCGATGCTGCTCCTGGACGTCGACGCCGACGATCTCGGAGCGGCAAGTTTCATATTTGCTTCATCTACCGACGAGATCCAAGAGCCTCCGGCACCGAGCGACGATGCGGACTCGGACCAGGACAATCCTCCTGCTTCGGCCGGAACCGATCAGGGCAGCTCGGCCGACGGGGCTGAGAACGAACGGCCGGAGACAAGCGCCGACGATCCCGTGCCGAACGGCAATACGCCTCCTGCCGGAATCGATCCCGCCTCCGAGCCGCAGAAGGCTGACGAGGAGACCGATCCTACCTCTCAGCCGGTGGACCAGAATCCTTCGAGGGAGGATGATGACCCCCCCGCTGGCGACGGCGAGGGGCGGACGAACGGGGACAGCACGGCCGATCGGGAGGAGCCGGACGCAGCCGACGATCGTGGACGAGACGATGATGATGAATCTGCCGTTGCCGGATCGGACACGGATCATCATCAGCACTTCGGGAGCTGCGACGGCCTAGTCGATCGCGAGAAACCCTGGACGCGAATCTTCGACGACCGCTTCGACCCCCCGAAATTCCCGCTCAACGAGAAGCTCCGCGACGATGGCGACAAAGACGGCCGCTTCTTCCACGGCTCACGCTTCAACGCTGAGGTGCTGGATCTGAACAGCGCCGGGACCGGACCGGGTGCGGCGGGATCTCAGTCCAACCACAGGTTCAGCCGGGAGGATCTGGCCACGTTCCTGGATCATCTTCGGGATCGAGACGAGACCGGACCGGAATTGCGTCGGACAATCCCCGACGACGATTCCTTCCTCTGACTGGACGGGCGCCGGAGCTCCCTTCTCCGGCGCCCTTTCCCTGCCCGTCCCCCCTATTCGGGAGCCATCTCAATGCGCCTGTTCTTGATGACGGTACCCACGCCGCTCGAAAAGGCGGTGCGGGCGTGCCGGCAGCACTTCGTGATGGCCGCTTGCTTCAGCGCGCTGGTCAACGTGCTCTATCTCACGCCGACAATCTACATGATGCAGGTCTACGATCGGGTCGTGCCGACCGGCGGGATTCTCACCTTGCTGTGGATCACCGTCATACTCGGCGTCGCACTCGCGACGCTGGCGGCGCTCGACGCCGTCCGGTCGCGAGTGATGATGCGTGCCTCGCTTCGGCTCAACCGCCTGCTGGCTGGCGAAATCCTGGACCGGCTGATGTCCAGGTCCAAGCTCAAGGCCGGCGACCCGTCCACGAACCAAGCGATGCGCGAATTCGATACCATGAGGCAGGCGCTCGGCGGCCAAGCGACGATAGCCCTGTTCGATACGCCCTGGACTCCGATCTATTTTCTCGTGGCCTTTCTGATTCACCCCATCCTCGGCGGAATGATCGTCCTGGGTGCGGCCATCCTCACCGCTCTGGCCATAATGAACGAGCGGAGCACCAAGCCGCTTTCCGAGCGCGCCCACCTGGCCACGTCCAGCGCCTATGCTTGCCAGGAGGCGGCGATCGGCAATTCGGAGGTCATCCGGGCGCTTGGCATGCGCCGCAGCCTTGTCGCCCGCCAGCTCCAGGAGCGTCAGTCCGGACTCGAGGCCTCGGCGGCCGTCCAGTTTGCCGGCACTCGCTACAGTTCGATCATAAAGTTCGTCCGGATGTTCATGCAGTCGCTGGCGCTCGGCGCCGGCGGCTGGCTTGCGATCGAAGGACAGATATCCGTCGGGGCGATCATCGCGGCCTCGGTGCTTCTGAACAGGGCGCTGCAGCCCATCGAGCAACTGGTCGGCCTCTGGCCCACCATCGTCCAGGCACGACAGGCGATGAGGAGCATTGCCTTCCTTTTCGAGAGCACCGACCGGGAGGACGAGGGGATGACGACGCTTCCCGAGCCCGATGGGCATCTCGAATTGGATCATGTTGTCGTTCGAAATCCTGAGGGCAATGCGGTGTTGCTCAGGAACGTGTGCGCGACGCTGGTGCCGGGACAGATACTGGGCGTGATCGGTCCGTCGGGCGCCGGGAAAACAACGCTCGCGCGGGTCGCCGCGGGAGCGACCGCCCCGGATCTCGGCGAGGTCCGTATCGACGGCGCGAACGTCGACGACTGGGACGCCGAGCTCCTGGGCCAGCATATCGGATACCTTCCACAGGACAGCGCCCTGCTCCCAGGGACGATCGGCGAGAACATATCCCGCTTCGCGGCCATCAGGGGCGTGCCCAAAGCCGTCGCCGATGAAGAGGTTGTTCGCGCTGCCAGAAAGGCCGGTGTCCACGACCTGATTCTCCGGCTTCCCGGTGGCTATGATACTGTCGTGGGTGGTCGGAACCACCGGCTATCGGCGGGCCAGGCCCAACGTATCGCGCTGGCAAGAGCTCTGTACGGGAACCCGAAGGTTCTCATCCTGGACGAGCCGAATTCAGCGCTCGACGCCGAAGGTGAGGACGCCCTTATGCGCGCGGTGGCCCGAGCCAGGATCGAGGGAGCGGCGATCATGATCGTCGCCCACCGGGCCTCGATACTTGCCGACGCCGAAAGGCTGCTTGTCCTCCAGGACGGAATGGTCGCGGGCATCGGGCCCCGAGAGGAGATCATGGATGAGATCCGGCGTCGCGCCGAACGCGAGACCGTCGTTCCGATGAAAGAGAGGGCTCAATCATGAACGACATGACCTGGAAGCCGCAAGGTCCGGCCGTCAGCGACGAAGGTGGGGGCGATGCACCTCGGCGGGAACTCAAGATCGGCGGAGCGATAGCGGCCTTCTTCTTCATCGGCCTTCTCGGCTGCGCAGCCTTTCTTCCGATGGATGCCGGCGCATTCGCCGAAGGCGTCGTGGCCGTGTCGGGAAATCGTCAGGCGGTCCAGCATCGCGACGGCGGCATCGTCACCGAACTGCATGTCCGGGAAGGGCAGATGGTGCGTCAGGGCGACGTCCTCCTCACCATCTCCGCTTCGGAGATCATCGCCACGGAACGTGGTCTGACGGGCGAGATGATCGCGCTTCAGGCGCAGCGGGCAAGGCTTCTGGCGGAGCGCGATCGGCTCGGCTCGGTTCCGGAGCCGCGAGAATTCGCCCGACTGTCGCCGGCGGACAAGGAGCTTGCCGACGATGCGATGCGGGGGCAGCGCCTTCTCTTCGAAGCCCGAAGAAGCTCGAGGTCGACGGAGCGCGGCGTGCTGAACCAGCGCTCGCTCCAGCAGTCGCAGCAGATTAACGGCTATGACCATCAAATCCGCTCCAACAGGGAACAGCGGCGACTGATCGGCGAGGAGCTTTCCGGGCTGCGCCAGCTGGTGGACCGGGGCTTCGTCTCGACCAACCGCATTCGTGCACTTGAGCGCACCGCGGCCGAACTCGACGGCAATTACGGCGCCTACCAGGCCGATATTGCGCGGATGGGGGAGACGGTGGGGGAGACCCGGCTCCAGATGGTGTCGCTCGACCGGAATTTGATGGAAGAGGTCGCTACCCAGTTGAGGGAGGTCCAGGTGCGGCTGGACGAGTTGCAGCCTCGGCTGGCGGCCGTGCGCGAACAGCTCGCCCGATCGATGGTCCGTGCACCGGCAAGCGGCCGCGTGGTGGGCTTGAACATCTTCACCGTCGGAGGAGTCGTCGCACCGGGCGTAACCCTCATGGAGATCGTCCCGCAGGACCGGCGGCTCCTGATCGAGGCGAAAGCTGCACCGACCGACGCGGATGATCTGACCGTCGGGATGCGGACCCAGATCAGGTTCCCGGCTCTCCAGGAAAGGAATTTGCCGATCCTGAACGGCCGCGTCTCGAACGTATCGGCCGACAGCTTCGAGGACGAAAGGACCGGGCAGCGCTTCTTTCGTGTGCAGGTCGAAGTGCCGCCTCAGGAACTCGCCGTCATTCACCAGTTCCGGGACGACGGGGGGCTGCGCCCCGGCCTGCCCGCCGAGCTCATGATTCCTCTGCGGAAGCGGAGCGCGTTGTCCTACCTGACCGAACCCCTCACTCAGACGCTCTGGCGGGCGGGGAGAGAACATTAGGGTGCATGGTAGATGTGTCTCGTACAACAGCCGGTGCTGCGCCCAGCGCTCCTTCCCGATGGCACCTGGCCCCCGAGCGAGAGCGTGATGCGGGGACGTTTGCTGGCGGCGGTGGGGATGGCCGCCTTGACGATGGGCGGCGCCGCTCATGCGCAGACTGAGACGCTGCGCGAGGCGCTGGCGAAGACCTATGATGCCAATCCGACGATCATGGCGCAGCGGGCGCAGCTTCGCAC
>NZ_SBFF01000023.1 GCF_004151485.1 Sphingosinicella sp. CPCC 101087
GAGAATTACGACATCCTGTTCAACGGAGACGGAAGCGTTACCGTCGTCCACGCCCGCGGGACGATGGCTGACGGCACTGACAGGGTGCGCAACGTCGAGCTGCTCGCCTTCGCGAACGATACCGTCGACCTGACACAGCCGGTGATCGGCCTCGCCAACGATGACGCGTTCATCATCGACGAGAACGACGTGCTCTCCGGCAATCTGTTCGGAGACAATGGCTTCGGTTCGGACGACCCCTTGGGCGGTCCTCCGCTGACGATTACCGAGGTCAACGGCTCGGTCCTGAACCTGGGCACGACGATCGAGCTCGAATCGGGCGCCCTCCTGACGGTGAACGCCGACGGCTCCTTCGATTATGATACGGACGGCTCGTTCGATGAGACGCCGCTGCCGACGACCGGCGCCAGCAACACGCCCGCCACCGACACGTTCAGCTACACGCTGAACGGCGGCGCGACGGCTGTCGTCACCATCACCATCAATGGCCTCGACACCAATGATCTCATCCTCGGAACCGATGGCGCGGATGTCCTGACGCCCGACGGAGGCATCGACGAGGTCCAAGGCGGCCTGGGCGATGACACCTACGTCATCAACAACTCCGGACACCTGGTCGTCGAAGCGGCCGGCGAAGGCCAGGACCGGATCATCGCCAGCGTCAGTTACGTCCTTGCAGCCGATTCCCAGGTCGAGTTCATGTCGACCGACAATGCGGCAGGCTTGGCCCCGATCAACTTCACCGGCAATTCCGTGGCGCAGACGCTCGAAGGCAATGAAGGGGTTAACGTGCTGAACGGAGCGGGCGGCAGCGATGAGCTCTTCGGCCAGGGCGGGGCCGACGTCCTGTTCGGCGCCAGCGGCAATGACAACCTGGATGGGGGCGCCGACTCGGACACTATCGATGGCGGCGTAGGCAATGACCTTCTGATAGGCGGCGCAGGCGTCGACACAATGATCGGCGGTGCAGGCCATGATACCTTTGTCGTGGCCGATGTCGGAGATCTGGTGATTGAAGCTGGATCGGGCGGCAACGACACTGTCCAGAGTAGCGTCGCCGACTACATGCTGACGACACATGTCGAGCAGCTCAGGCTAACTGGCGTCGCTGATATTTTTGGCCGCGGCAACAGCGGAGCCAATCGGATTTACGGCAATAGCGGTGACAACTACCTGTTCGGATTCGGGGGGAACGATCGTATCGAAGGCGGAGCCGGTATCGACAACCTCTATGGGAACGCAGGAGCGGACGTCCTGGTCGGCGGCGCCGGCAGGGATACCTTCCGGTTCAACACGGCCTTGGGGGGCGGAAACGTCGATACAATTCAAGACTTCAATCCAGTGAACGAACGGATCGGACTCGATGCGGACATTTTCACCGGATCTGGCGGAAACGGCGTTCTTGCTGCCTCCCGTTTCAAGCTGTCTACCGCGCCGCTCGATGCCAACGATCGGATCATCTACAATCAGGCGAGCGGCAACATCTTCTTTGATCGGGACGGTTCGGGCTCGGCGGCCCCCATCCTGTTCGCCACGGTGTCCGACGGTACGATCCTCAACAACGCCGACTTCTTCATCTACGGCGCCTAGAGAAAGCCGCCGGCGAAGCCTCCTCCCGCTTGGCTTGGCTTCGCCGGCCGGCCTGCCTTGTCGGACCGGCCCTGGTCGGAACGATCGCCTCACCACCATCCGTCGTCGCGGAGTATGAGCCATGGCGACCATCGAGCGCCACTCCGATGAATACAGGCCCGACGAGAAGCCTCGGGTATCTTGCCCGCCTCCTCGCGAGCCTGCAACGCCATGGATCTCGACCGATCTGTGCCTTCCCGTCGGGGAGGTCCTGGTTCTGACAGAAGGCCGCTACGCCGTGGCCGTTCTGCTCAGGGGCGGCGACGATCCCGACGATCGTGGCGTGTTCATGGACGCGCGAAGCTGCGACTTCCTCCCGTGGCCGAGCTATTGGATGCCGCTCCCCGAAGCCGAAAGGTTGCCGCCCTCGGCGTCGGCGCTGCCCTTCCGTTCGCGCGATCCTCGGAACATCGCCGCGCCGGATTGACCGTGCATTCGGCTTTGGACCGCCCAGCACGGACAGAAGCCAGCGACATTTGCGGAAGGAGGCGCCCGCGGCCTGGGAGGAGACCCGCCGGAATGGCCGCGACTGCACCGCCAGTGGAGTTTTGCCCCGCGCGGCCGCTCCCTGGCACTTGCCGCAAACATCTAACTGGTCGTTTTCGCGGCCATGCCAGTAACTTACGTCGATCGGCGCGGAACCGACCGCAAGTAGGCTGGATCATGCAGGCTCGGATCGCGATGCTTGCGCCATTGCCCGAATATCATGAGAAGGACTCTTCATGCCTCACCCCCTTCCTCAGCTCGAGAAGCTGTTCCTCACCGATGGCGGCCTCGAGACCGACCTCCTGTTCAACCACGGGATCGAGCTCCCCGGCTTTTCAGCGATCATGCTTCTGCGCACCGATCAGGGCCGCGCCGCGCTCGACTCCTATTTCCGCGGCTATCTCGAATTTTCGCGACGGATCGGCCTTGGATTCGTCCTCGAGAGCGCGAGCTGGCGAGCAGGCGCGGACTGGGCTCCGCAGCTCGGCGTCACGCCGGCCGAGCTCGATCGCCTCAGCGCCCGTTCCGTCGAAATGCTGAAGGCGCTTCGCCGTGAATATGAGACGCCGGCAACGCCGGTCGTCGTCAGCGGCTGCATCGGCCCGCGGGGCGACGGCTACGATCCGGGACGGATCATGAGCCGGCAGGAAGCCGAGGATTATCATCTGCGTCAGGCGGCCGCCCTCGCAGCCGCCGGTCCCGACCTGCTCACGGCGATGACCCTCACCAACGTGAACGAAGCGATCGGAATTGCCCGTGCCGCGGAGAAGGTGGGCCTGCCCGTCGTCATCTCGTTCACTGTAGAAACCGACGGAAGGCTGCCGACCGGTGATAGGCTTGGCGCCGCGATCCAGACGGTCGATCAGGCAAGCGCCGGATATCCGGCTTACTTCATGATCAACTGCGCCCATCCCAGCCACTTCGAGGAGGCCCTGGCGAAGGGCGGAAGTTGGACACGCCGAATCCGTGGCCTGCGCGCCAACGCGTCCAAGTGCAGCCATGCGGAGCTCGATGCGATGACAGACCTTGACGCCGGCAATCCGTCCGAGCTCGGCGAAGACTATCGGCGACTGCTGGGCCTGATGCCGCATCTCACCGTCCTCGGCGGCTGCTGCGGCACCGATCAGCGTCACATCGAGGCAATCGCCGAAGCATGTCTGGAATTGGCCTGAGCCTCCTGCTCGAGTGAGCCGCAAAGCCCGCCGCCGATCGGTTGACCACGCCGCCGCCGAGAGGCCGGCTGCTCGATCGCCACCGGCGTTCGATCCTCCTGGGCCGAGCGGGACGGATCTCATGCTTGAGCCCCGCCCTCGCCCACATTACACCGCCGCTTCGATGCCGACCGCCGAGCCTTTCCCGCACCGCCACCTGCTCGGCATCGAAGGCCTATCCGCCGCCGACCTGACTCGGATCCTCGACGAAGCCGAGCCCTGGGTGGGTTTCAACCGCGGCGCGCGAAAAGCCGATCAGCGTCTCGCCGGGTTGACCCAGATCAACGCCTTCTTCGAAAATTCTACCCGCACGCTCTTCTCGTTCGAGATCGCCGGTAAACGGCTCGGCGCGCAAGTGTCGAACTTCCACCCTGCCGCCTCCAGTGTGCGCAAGGGCGAGAGTCTGATCGACACGGCCCTGACCCTCAATGCGATGTGCCCGGATCTGCTCGTCATCCGCCATGAAGCGGTGGGCGCGGCGGCGGACGTGGCGGCGGTGATGGGTTGCCCGGTGATCAATGCCGGCGACGGTCGAGGCGAGCACCCTACGCAGGCGCTCCTGGACGCGCTCACCATTCGCCGCCGGTTCGGCCGCATCGCCGGCCTCAAGGTGGCGATCTGCGGCGACATCCGCCACAGTCGCGTCGCCAATTCGAACATGCGATCCCTGCCCCTGCTCGGCGCAGAATTGCGCCTGGTCGGGCCCGAGGCGCTGCTGCCGACCTCACTTCCGACCGGCGCGTCCGCGTTCACGGATCTGGATGAAGGGGTGGAAGGCGCGGACGTGGTGATGATGCTGCGCATCCAGCGCGAGCGCATGGCGCCGGAGATCGCCAATTCCCTCGGCGACTACCATGGGCGCTACGGCCTCACCTCGGCGCGGTTGAAGCGCGCAGCGCCGCACGCCATCGTCATGCATCCCGGGCCGATGAACCGCGGTATCGAGATTGATGGCGATGTCGCCGACGACCGCCGCCGCTCGGTCATTCTCGATCAGGTCGAACACGGCGTCGCGGTGCGAATGGCGTGCCTCGATCTGCTCACGCGGCAGAGGCGTGGCTAAGTCTTCGTTCCAATCCAATATTTCGAGGCCGTCGAGCTTTTCCGCCCGATCCGGAAGATAGCGCGGATTCGCACCCCTGTCCGCACAGCGCCGCTAGAGAGCACGAACAAGGCGGCGGGCCTCGGCTGCCGGCGCCCGAAAGAGGAACCGATACAGGTCAGACGTTGCGGTCGCGGCCTTCGGCATAGCGGGCAGCCCAGCGGACCGAGGCGTCGCCGGCATTGTGGCGCACGAAACAGGCGCCCCCGCGCGTCCGGATCGCTCCGCACAGTCTGGCCGCCTCGGCCTGCGTGGCAAAGCCGGAGACGGAGACTCGATGAAGCGTACGCCCGTTGATGTCGATCGTCGTCGTCAAGGGAACATGGCCCGCCAGGGCGAATCGACGCTCGGCCTGTTGCCAGGCGCGTTCGGCATTGTCTTCGTTGCTGAAGGCGCCGAGCTGGACGACGAAGGGGCTGTTCCCACGACGCACGCCAGCTCCGTGACGCGGCGCATCGCGCTCGAACAAGGGCGCCGGCAACGGCGCCGAAACGGTGCGCGCGACGGCACTCTGGGGTCGGATCAGCGTCCGCGCGGCGGCGGCATAACGGACCGGCGCCGCGCTCTCCTGGGGCTGAGCGGGAGTCTCGGGGGCGGGAAGATAATAAGAAGGTGCCTGTTCGGCGACTTCGATGGGTCCCGTGTCCGCCGGCTCGGCAGGCAGGCCCCAGTTCGAATCGGCCTCCACCGGCGTGGTCTGTGCGAAGGCGTCTGCGAAGGTCGCGGTTTCTGCCTCCGCATAGGCCGTGGCCGGCTCCGGGGCGGACGGGGCCAAGGCGAGGCGGACCGGCTGGCCCGGATCGGCGACCGGGGTCACGCCGAGCAGGCTGGCCACCTGCATGGCGGCTGCGCCGGGCGTGGCGAGAGCCGCCCATTGCTGCAGTCGAGGGCCCAGGTCGGCCGGCGAGACGTCCTGCGCGGCGACAGCGCGGGCGCGGCGCCAGTCGCCGGCGAGCGCATAGGACAAAGCGAGGTTCTGGCGCAGCCGGGGGCTTGCGCTGAGGCTGCGGGCGGCGGGCTCGAGGATCTCGATGGCGCGCTCCGGCAAGCCGGCCAGCGCATAGGCAAGTCCGAGGTCGGCGGGCGAGGCCCGGCCCGACAGACCATCGAGTTGCGCCACCGCCGCTTGGGGGCGGCCGAGCCCGATTTCCATCAGGGACAGGCTCAGCCCGGCACGGATGTTGGACGGGTCGAGCTCCAGGACATCGGCGAAAGTGGCGCGCGCCGCCTGAAAGCGGCCGCTCTTCATGTAGATGTCGGCAAGGAACAGGCGATAGCCGGCGTCGCGCGGCGAGGCGGCGACTGCATTCTCCATCGCCGCGACGGCTTGCGACAACTGCCCCTGCTGAAGCGCGCGGGCGGCCTGCTCGTGCAGCCGCGCCGCTTCGCGTGCGCTCTGCGAATCGTCGGCAGTGGCCGTCACCAGGCGACGCATCGCCTCGGACTGGGCCGTGCAGGCGACCATCGTCATGCTGACGATGATCGTCGACGCCGCGATCTCGAAGGCGGTCCTGTTCATCGCTGTCTCTCCGTCAGTTCCGCTTGGCGCCGGCCGAACCGGCCTTCGCCGGCACCCGCGATGCGAGCGCCTCGATTTCGGGGATGTCGGTCAGGGCGGCGTCGAGCGCACTGGTCACGATCTGTTGCGCCGAGCGGCCGGTGACGGCACAGGCAAGGCGCAGGCGCAGGTGTCGGTCGGGATCGAGCCGCAAGGTGAAGGCGGCTTTCCGCCCGCCTTTCGGCGCGGCCCGCTTGGGCAGCGGCACGACCTCTGCCCGCCCCGCTTGTGCCTTCTTCGCCGGAATGCCGGGCTCGGATGCACCGCCGTTGCCGTCGTCGGATTCCTCGCTGCCGTCGAAGCGCTCGAGGATCGCGCGCTGCTGCGCGACGACCGAATAATCCTCCTCGGACGCCTGAGCGGGCCGCGCTCCGCCCGGTCGGGCAGGCCCGCTCGTCGCCTCGGATTCGCCTTCCTCTTCCTCGCCGTAAAAGGCTTCGGGATCGATCTCGCCCGTACGCGGCGCTGGCGTAAGGGCCGTGATCGGGCTCGGCACATGCTCGGGAACAGGGGCAGCGGTCGGCTGCTCCGTGACCGGATCGTAGCCCATGTCGTTCCAGCCGAGGTCTTCGAGGCTGCCATAAGCCTGCGGGCGCATCGCCGGCTTGGCGGCGCCCTTGCGGGCCAGCAGTCCCGAGGAGAGGGAGGCGTAGAGTCTTGAATCGTTCATCGCCGCTACCCCTCTCACTGGCCGATCACGCGGCGCCCGAAGCCCGCCGCGGGACGCGGCGCCATCGAGTGATGGAGCACCTGGCCGCCCGGTGCGGCAAAGACGGTACGCCGGAAATTCTTCTCGAGCCGGTCGGAGATATAGGTCCACAACTCCTCGACCTCCCTGGCCGAACGGCCATTGGGGTCGACTTCCATGACCGTGCGGCCGTCGATCATCGAGGCGGCGAAATCGGTGCGATGGTGCAGTGTCACCGGCGCAACGGTGCCGTGCTGCGACAGCGCGACAGCGGCTTCATAGGTGATCTTGGCCTTGGGCGTGGCCGCATTGACGACGAAGATCAGAGGCTTGCCGGCACGCTCGCAAAGGTCGACCGTGGCGCCGACGGCGCGAAGATCGTGCGGGCTCGGCCGCGTCGGAATGACGATCAACTCGGCAACCTGGATGACGCTCTGGATCGCGATGGTGATGGCGGGCGGCGTGTCGATGACCGCCAGGCGAAAGCCCTGCTGGCGCAGCACTTCCAGGTCGGCGCCGAGGCGCGCGACCGTGGTCTGGGCGAAAGCTGGGCTCTCGTCCTCGCGCTCGTTCCACCAGTCGGCAAGCGATCCCTGCGGATCGATGTCGATCAGGCAGACCGGGCCATAGCCGGCGCGGTGCGCCTGAACGGCGAGATGGCCGGAAAGGGTGGTCTTCCCCGATCCGCCCTTCTGAGAGGATAGTGCCAGAACGCGCATGAATTTTCCCTCGGCTCCCACGCTCGAACCGCGGGTTTCGCTTGTCGGAGCTAAAATCCGGTTAACGTTCAGTCAGGGAAGCGGCCAAGCGCGGCCGCTCGCCGATGCTCGATCGACGGCCCGCGGATCGTCGCCGCGGTCCTTCTCGCTGCCAGCGCAAGCCAGGCCGACGCGATTCCGCTCGGTCCGAAATCGCTCTATGCTAAGAGGGCGTTAAGCAGTCGGGCCATAGAGATTGCGCGAATTTCCGGTGGAGGCAGCCAATTATGACCAGCAAGCGAGCCCTCTGGGCCTTCGCCGCCGCGGCGGCGATCCTCGCAAGCGCACCTGCATCGGCGCAGAGCGTCGAAGCCGGAGTCGCCGCGTGGCAGGCGGGCGACTATGACGCCGCGGTGCGCGCATGGCGGCCGCTCGCCGATCGCGGCGACGAGGACGCACAGTTCAACCTCGGCCATGCCTACCGGCTCGGTCGCGGCGTGCCGCGCAACATGCCGCTCGCCGAGCAATGGTATGAGCGGGCGGCGCGCTCGGGTCATCTCGAGGCGCAGGCGATGTACGGGCTGATCCTGTTCCAGAATGGCCGTCGCCAGGAAGCGATGCCCTTCGTCGAGCGTGCGGCCGAAGGCGGGGATGCGCGCGCGCAATATGTCTACGGCACGGCTTTGTTCAACGGCGATGCGGTGGAGCGGGATCTTCCGCGCGCCTTCGCCTTCATGAGCCTGGCGGCCAGGGAGGGGCTGCCGTACGCGCAGAGTCAGCTCGCCGAGATGGAGCAGCACATTCCCGTCGCCGACCGCGCCCGCGGCGCCGAACTGGCCGCAGCGATGGCGAGCCGGGCGGGCGGTGACGGTCCCACGCGGGTCGCCGCCGCGGTCGCTCCGCCGCTTGCGCCCGCGCGGACGAACACGCCCCGGATTGCGACCACGAGCGTACCCCCGTCGGCGGTCGCCGAAAATCCGTCCGCCGGCGCTGCGCCGCCGCAGAGCGCCGCCGCCACCCGGACCGAGACGGCCGCCCGCCCGACGCGAACCGAACCTGCCGGCCGGGCGGAGACGCGAGCTGCGCCGCCCGCCGCCGCTTCCAGCCGCTGGCGCGTTCAGCTCGGCGCCTTCAGCAACGACGCCAATGCCCGCCGCGCGTGGGACGCCTTGTCGGGCAGGCTGAACGGCTTGCAGCCCTTCTATGTCCGTGCCGGCAATCTGGTGCGCCTGCAGGCCGGACCGCTGCCCAGCCGCGCGGCGGCTCAGCAGGCTTGCGCAAGTCTGCGCGGTCAGGGCTGCTTCCCGGTCGCGCCTTAACCGATTGTTTGCCGGCCGGACCTATCCCCGCCCCGAATGGGGAGCGGATGGCGGCTGTACGAAGCTTTGAGGGTAGAACGCGCATGGCGTCGCGCTGGCGACGGCGGCGCATGTGCGTGCTCGTTGCGGGCCGGCCGGCTCCGGCCGCGCTGCGCGACGTGTGCGCGACCGGCGCCTTCGTCGAGACGGCGCTTCGCCCGAAGGTGGGAAGCTGGGTCGAACTCAGGCACCCCGAAGCCGGAATCATAAATGGAAGCGTCCGTGCGGTAGCTCCCGATGGCATCGCCATTGCCTTCACCTGCGGCGAGCGCTCGGTCGCCTTCGCTTTGGCCGCCATCGCCGCCGACATGAGCCGCCCTTCGATGTAGGCGCCGTCAGCCGGCCCGCTCGTCCGGACGTCATCCCGACTACGGCGGGGATCCAAGCTGTCGGCCAGAATAAGGCCGACCTTCGGAATTGGATCGGACCGATCGCCGCCGGGCGAAGCAGGGATGGAATCCGGATCTAGCCGCCTATGTCCCCTTCCACAAACCGGCTCATTCCACCCAGGCCGCCCGCGGAATCCCCTGGAGATAGAGCAAGGCCGTGAGATCGTTCGCCGCGATGCGCGCATCGGCCGCCGCGGCGACCGCCGGTTTGGCGTGGTAGGCGACCCCGAGGCCTGCAGCCTCGAGCATGGGAATGTCGTTGGCACCGTCTCCGACGGCGAGGATCTCGTTCCGATCGATGCCGAGCCGCGCCGCCGCCTCCAGCATCGCCTCGAGCTTGCCCTGGGCCCCGAAGACTGGCTTGCCGACCGTGCCGGTAAGTTTTCCGCCGTCGATGTCGAGCCGGTTGGCGGCGACCGAATCGAAGCCGATTGCCTCGGCCACCGGCTCGGCGAAGCGGGTGAAGCCACCCGAGACGAGCAGGCAGAAGGCGCCGCGGGCGCGCATCGTCCGGACGAGGGTCCGGGCGCCCGGCATGAGCGTCACCCTTTCCTCCCGGCAGCGGTCGATTGCCGCTTCGTCCAGTCCGCGCAGCAGCCTGACGCGTGCGTCGAGTGCGGCTTCGAAGTCGAGTTCACCGCGCATCGCTTGCTCGGTGACCGCTGCGACCTCCGCCTTGACCCCGGCGAAGTCGGCCAGCTCGTCGATGCACTCGACCGTGATCATCGTCGAATCCATGTCAGCGGCGAGCAGCTTGCGAGTCCGGCTCGCAATCGCCTGGACGACGATGTCGATCCCGTCGAACCGTCGCTCAAGTGCGGCTCGCGCCGCTCCGACCTCGCCGGAAAAGGGAAGGTCGCAGGCGCTGCCCTCCTCAATCCAGAGCGGCGCCGAGGTCGCGACGCCCGCCGCGCGCAGCGCATCCGACGCCGCGGAAATATCCCCGCGGCCCAGACGATCCGCTGCTATCAACGTCGCGATGAACAAGCCTGCCTCCCAAATGCCGCCGCTGGCGCTCATTGCAGGCCCGACCGCGAGCGGCAAGTCGGCGCTCGCGCTTCGGCTTGCCGAAGCGACCGGCGGCGTGATCGTCAACGCCGACAGCGCCCAGGTCTATCGCGACCTGCGCATCGTGTCGGCCCGGCCCGGACCGGACGACGAAGCGCGCGTGCCGCACCGCCTCTACGGCTATCGCGACGGCGCCGAAGCCTGCTCAGCGGGCGTCTGGGCGGCCGACGCCAGAGCGGCGATCGCCGACGTTCATCGCAGCGGCCGGCTTCCGATCCTGGCCGGCGGCACGGGCCTCTACATCCGCACCCTCATCGACGGGATCGCGCCGGTGCCGCCGATCGATCCGGACGTTCGCTCGGCGGTCCGGGCGATGCGCGTCGCCGACGCCCATGAAGCCCTGACGCGCGAGGATCCCGAAGCCGCGGCCCGGATCCGCCCGAGCGACACGATGCGGACGGCCCGGGCGCTCGAAGTCCTGCGCTCCACCGGCCGGACGCTGAAGGATTGGCAGCGGGATAAGGCAGGCGGAATCGGCGACGCCGTGGCGCTCGCTCCCCTCATCCTGCTCCCGCCACGCGATTGGCTTCACGCACGCTGCGACTCCCGATTCGATGAAATGTTTTCAGAAGAAGGTGTTGCGGAAGTAAGTTCGCTCTTGGAACGAAATCTTCCGCTCGCCGCGCCGGTGATGCGCGCGATCGGCGTTCCAGAAATCGCGGCCTGGCTCCGCGGCGAGATGGACCGCGAGGAGGCGATCCGCGTCGGGCGGACGTCGACCCGCCGATATGCCAAGCGCCAATATACCTGGTTCAACCACCAGCCCCCCGCCGTCTGGCCCCGCTTCCGCGAAGCCCTCGAAGGGCTCCGAATCGACCAGGCGCTGGCGGCACTGACCGATTCCGTCGGATGAGCCGGCCGGATCGAGGGCTTTCACCTATCCCTCCATTGCCGCTCCCGTCGTAATCCCCTACCCCGCCGGGATGCGCGCCTATTTCGATGCCGACGCCGACCCCGGACTGATCCGCGGCCGCCGTGTCGCGATCCTGGGCTATGGCAATCAGGGCCGGGCCCAGGCACTCAACCTCCGCGACAGCGGCGTGGCGGTGACGGTCGGCCTTCCTCTCGGATCGCGAAGCCGCGAGCGTGCAGCCGCCGACGGGTTTGACGTCATGACGGCGGCGGCCGCCGCGGCCAAGGCCGACGTGGCCATGATGCTTGCGCCCGACGAGCTCCAGGCGCCCCTCTACGCCGAGGCCGTTGCGCCAAATCTTCGCCCCGCGGCGGCGCTCGGCTTCGCCCACGGGCTGAACATCCGCTTCGGGCTGGTCGAGCCGCGCCGGGACCTCGACGTCTTCCTCGTCGCGCCCAAGGGGCCCGGAACTGCACTTCGCACCGAATATGAACAAGGTCGCGGACTCGTCTCGCTATTTGCCGTGGGCCAGGATGCGAGCGGAAATGGCGAGGCCCTGGCCTTGTCCTATGCCTGTGCCATCGGCAGCGGACGGGTCGGGATCCTGCCCACCACCTTTGCCGAGGAGTGCGAGGCGGATCTGTTCAACGAAGCCGCCGTGCTGTGGGGGGCGATACCGGAGCTGATCCAGGCGGGCTTCGAAACGCTCGTCGAAGCGGGCTATGCTCCGGAAGTCGCGTATTTCGAATGTCTTACAGAGATAAAGCTCATAGCCGATCTCATCTATGAGCGGGGCATAGCGGGAATGCGGGAAGCCATCTCGAACACGGCCGAGTTCGGCGCGCTCATCGGCGGTCAGCGGATCGTCACCCCCCGCACGAGAACGGAGATGCGACGCCTACTGGAAGAGGTCAGAAGCGGGCGGCTGGTGCGCGCCCTGGTGGACGATGCCGCTGCCGGCTACCCGCGGCTGTCGGCCTCGCGCGCACGCGCTCGCGCGCATCCGATCGAGGCGGTCGGAAAGCGGGTGCGGGACCTCAAGCCTGAATGAACCGCCTCGCTGCCGCGCCGGCAGCGTTCAAAGCCGCCCCGGCAGAAAGGTGGGCCGCCATTTGCCGGGATCGAAGCGGTCGGTCGCCACCTTCGGCGCCCCTTCCAGGTCAGAAGGCTCCGGCAGCGCCCTTCCCTGAGCGACATAGCCCTGCAACACCGCCTCGAGCACCGGCCGGGCATTTTCCAGAACCTCCTGCTCGGTCTCGCCGCAGACGACGGCCTCCGGCACGTCCGGAAAGCGGACGAGAATTCCGGCATGGTCGAGCTTTATGATCCGAACCGGATAGGCAGGCATCCGCGTCTCCTGAAGCTCGTGGCCCAATGACTCTGGACACCGGCAAGTTCCATCGCAGGCCGCCGCGAGGAACGGTCACGGCACTCAGGCCGCGTCGCGCAGCCGGCCCACGATGAAAGTCTCGAGCGCCTCTGCGGAGATCGGCTTGCCGATGTGCCAGCCCTGCGCCGTATCGCAGCCCATCGTCGCCAGCAGCTGGAGGCACTCGGCATCCTCCACCCCTTCGGCCACGACCTTCATCCCCAGCTCGTGGGCAAGGGCGATGGTGGATCGGACCATGATCGCATTGCGTCGATCGGCCACCAGCGAGCGAACGAAGCTCATGTCGATCTTCAGCTCCGTCGCGGGCAGCTTCTGAAGATAGCCGAGCGAGGACTGGCCGGTACCATAGTCGTCGATCGATATTTTCAGGCCCAGCGCGCGCCAGCTCTCGAGCGCGGCGATCGCGCGCTCCGGCTCCTTCATCGCGGCCGATTCGGTCACTTCGATAGTGATCCGTTCCGCCGGCAGCGCGACCGAACTGAGCCGATCGCGAAGCAATTCGACGAATTCCGTGTCGAGCAGCAGGGTCGCCGAGACGTTGACGGCCACGCCGATGTCGAGGCCGCAGGCGCGCCAGTGCATCGCGTCCGCGACCGCGCGATCGAACACGTGCAGAGTAAGATCTCGGGCGCGGCCATGCTCCTCGACCAATGGAATGAACCGGTCCGGCCCGATCGGGCCACGCTCCGCATGGTGCCAGCGCACCAGCGCCTCGACGGACATGATCCGGCCCGAGGCGAGATCGAGCTTCGGCTGGTAGGCGTTCCACAGATGGCCCGCGGCCATCGCGGCATCGAGCTCTCCCAGCAGCGACAGGTGCCAGTTCGTCTCTTCGCTCGAATCCTCGCAGAACCAGGCCCAGCGCCGCGCATCGCGTCCGGCGCGAACGGCTGCCAGCGAGGCGTTGGCGACCTGCTGCTTCGCTCCGCCTTCGGCCGGCTCGGCCAGGCCGACGGCCAGCGTGACGTCCACCAGGCGGCCGCAGTCGATCGGCGTGCGCATCAGCGCGATCAGGGTTTCCAGCCGCTCCTCGAGCTCCGCTTCGTCGGCGCTTCGTTCGATCCAGGCCAGCCGATCCTCATCGATCCGGTGGATCGGCTGTCCATGACCGAACGCGAGCCGATCGGCGACCCGATGAATGAGGTTGGCGGTCGCCGCAGGCCCCAATCCGGCGGCGATCGCAGCGAAGCGCTCGATGCGCGCGACCACCGCCACGCCGCCCTTCCCCGCTTCGGCCGCGCGCTCGAACGCCGCCAGGTTCGGCAGGCCCGTGTCGGCATCGGTGAAGGCGCGCCGGCGGAAGCGGGCGGCGATGTCGAGGAAGAGCATGATGGCCGCCGCAACGCTCAGCGCCGCCAGCGCCGGCGCGAGCGGAAAGGAGATCCTCGCGAAATGTTCGCCTGCGAGCGGGAAGGCGAGAATGATGAGCGTCCCGGCGAGAAAACCGAGCAGGCGCGCCGACCCACTCCCCCGGCTCACGCCCGGGATCAGGATCAGGGCCAGCAGCAACGGCCATAGTCCGCTCGCCTCGACCGGCACCGGGCCGGCAAGCAGGGTTTCGGCGGCAAGCGCCTGAATGACGACGCCCGGAATCACGCCATGGCCCGGCACCGGATAGCGATCGCCCATCTCGATGGCGGTGGCACCGATCAGGATCCTCTTGCCGCGCAGCTGCTCGGCGCCAACCGATCCTCGAAGGACGTCGATGAAGCTGTGATGCGGGATGGAAGCGGGCTCGATCGAATAGTCGATCGGAAAGGAGAGGCCCGCTTCGGCGGGCTTCTCGGCGATCATGCTCGCCAGAGACGGCCGAGGAACGCCCGCGGTCTCGAGGCCGAGCGGCATACGGCGGACCATGCCGTCGGGGTCGGAAACGACATTCACCAGAGCAAGAAAACTATGATCTCTCAACGGCTCGACGGGGAGATTGTCGACGAAACGCGAACTTCCCGCCGACTCCGGCTGGCGTAGCGTCGGGAGGATAACGCCGCCGCCGGCACGCTGCAGCGCGGCGGCGAAGGCCTCGTCGTCGGCGGCGTTGGAGCTGGCGGAAAAGTCGACGTCGAAGGCGATGCTGCGGACGCCGGCGGCGTGGAGACGGTCGACCAGGTCGGCGTGGTACCGGCGCGGCCAGGGCCAGACGCTGATCGCCTCCAGGCTCTTCCGGTCTATCTCGACGATGTGGATCTCGCCGCTTGCGGAATGGCTCCTGATCCCGTCCCGCACGACCGCCAGCACACGGTCGATTCCGACGCCCGCGCCACTGGCAAGGACGGCGAATCCAACCAGGACCGCCGTGACCTCTGCGAGGCCGAAGCGGCCGCTCGCCAGCCGGCCGAGGGTTCGGCGGATCATAGCCTACGCGCTTCGAGCAGCCACGACGTCATCCACGCTTAGCCGCCATCACGGCCGCGGCCACCGCCGTTGCCGGGGATTCTGCCGTCGTCGCCATCATCGTCATCCCCGCGGCCGCCGCCGTTGCCAGGATTGCCGTCGTCGTCGCCATCATCGTCATTGCCATGGCCGTTATTGCCGTCGTCGTCGTCATCCCCGCGGCC
>NZ_SBFF01000024.1:0-6653 GCF_004151485.1 Sphingosinicella sp. CPCC 101087
GACGACGGGCCGTCGCCGCAGCCGGTCTCCACCCGCACCGCCCCACCAGACGCAAACAGCCCCGTGACAGAGCTCCACTGAAACATGCGAACGCGCCTTTCCCGCCGCTGCAGCAGTCCGGCTATGCTGGATACAGGCTCGGCAGGCCGGGAGGGGATCGTCCCTGACGGGATGCGCCGCCGCGGCAATGATGAGACGGCACTCGGCCGTGCCGGCTCGAGTGCCTTGCCGCCGCGGCCTTCGGCGACCCACGCGACCGGGCTCGCTCCCTGTCGTGAGTTGGACGGCGCGGCGGGGCCGGGCGCTACATCGGGCCGTCTGGGCAGCAGAGTTCTTGTCCGCCGAAGTCAGGTCGGCTCTCGTCCCCAGCGCTTGCAGACGATGCGTCATGCAGAATGGAGGGAAAAATGCAGTGGACCTCAATCAACGATTCCCAACCTTCTGAAGAAGTACTGATATTCACCAAGGGCGGTTGCAGAATAGCGGTCCTGGTCAAGGATCCCGCCGATAATTCCGATGTCGGTGACTTCATGGACCCGAAATCTGGCGATCTGTTGCCTTGGCCAACGCATTGGATGCCCCTGCCATCCCCGCCGTCATCGCTTATGATCCTCAACGATGATGTAAGGATGTTTCATTAGTTTTCTGGGCGCGACTTCGACGGCTCATGTGCAGCGCGCGTTTCCGTCGCTGGACGTGCCGCCCGTTTCATAACAGTTGGGGTGCATTCAGCGGCGCGCAGGGGCATTCCCGACTAACGGCTGACCGGAGCATGACATCTTCTTGCGCCGTGCCGTTCCGATCTAAAACTCGATGCGTGGTGAGCGGTGCAGCTTGAGGGTCGCCAAAGTCGCAGATTTGGCGTTCCCGTGTAACCATCGACATTCCTCCTTCGAAAAGCGGGTGGGCAATCGAACCGCCGGCGCGGGCGCGGCAGTCATCATGACACCCTCCGATGCTTGGGCATGGCGCCCCGTTTCGGCTGCTTCGGAAACCTCATGTAGAACATCGCCGGCGCCTCGAAAGCGCAATGATCCTGCAGCCGATGTGCGCCCGAAAGGGGCCCAAGAGCCGCGGCGGGCCAGTCCCGACCGAAGACGAACCGGCCTCTCGTGCGCCGAGACAGGAACTGACCGTACAGCTTCGTCGACCGCGAGAATCGCGCCTGGGCTGCCGGCGAATTGAAGCGCAATTCTACTCGCGCCGAGGCCAGTTTACAAAGTTTTACAATCGAGTCTTTGCGGTCAACGATAAAATTAACACTTCGTTAACTTCTTTCCATTCTGGTGCTCACATGGCGCTGACTCTGTCACGGTGACGCGCTGAAAAAGGCAAACTGCCGGCGACGGCAGGACGCAAAGCCACCGAGCTCTCCGCTGGGGAGCTAGCGGGGTTGCCAGTGGGGGCGTGTATGAGCGGGTAACTTGCGGGTTGTGCGGGGTCGACCTTCAGCCCGTTCTTAAGGCCGCTCCCGACAAGTTCATATTCCAGACAATCCAAGTGCATCCGCGCCGGCTGCCGCCGGGCGAAACTGTGCTGCGTCGTGAAAAGGTGCGTGTGATGGTGAGGGGCAAGCAAATCGGGCGCAGGGGCAGCGGCGGAATAGGTTCGGGCAGGCTACTGTGCACCACCTCGTTATCCGCGCTCGTGTTGCTCGCGCTGCCGTCGGTCGCGGCTGCGCAGAACGCGAACCGCTATTGGGACGCCAACAGCACGACTCCCGGCGCGGGCGGTGCAGGCACGTGGGACACGACGTCGCTGCGGTGGAGCACCGATGGAAACGGCACCGGCGGCCTCTACGACCGGCCCTGGCAGAACGCCCGGCTGGACAATGCCATCTTCGCCGGGACCGCGGGCACCGTGAACCTGAGCGTGCCGATCACCGTCCATAACATCACGTTCAACACCGCGAATTACACCCTAACCGGCAACACCCTGACGCTCGCCGGCACGACGCCGACGATCACGGTGAACAGCGGCACTTCGACGATCAACTCCGTGATCACTGGCACTCAGGGCCTGACAAAAGCGGGTGCCGGCGGATTGACGCTGGGCGGCGCGAATACGTTCTCGGGAGGTGTGAGAGTCGACGCCGGCACGTTGTTCCTCAATGCCGCGAGCTCGTTCACGGGCAACATCACCGTGAACGGCGGGACGCTGCGCGCCGCGAGCGACGCAGCGTTCGGCGCCGCCAGCAACTCCATCACCACCACTGCCAACGCCACCTTCTGGGTCGACGGTGGCACGACGAACCGCAGCGTGTCGGTTGCCGGCGGCACCGATCTAACCGTGAGGGGGGCAGGGGGCGGTTCTGCGCGGTTCACCGGCAGCGGCAACGTCGTTGCCATCAATGGCGTGACGTTGACCAATTCGACCAGCAACTACACCGGCACCACGACCTTCGCCTTGACCGGCTCCGGCCAGTTTACGGCCGCGTTCACTTCGATCGGGAACCTCAACGAAGCCAGCTCCCTGGGCGCGCCGACGACGGTCGAGAATGGAACTATCGCCTTCAACGCGGGCCAGTTCTTCGATGTCGTCAGCTACCGGGGAGATGGCGACAGCTCCAACCGCAACTGGTCGATCGCCCTCGCAAACTACGACGCCATCCTGCGCAACGATGGCACCGGCACGCTGACGATCACCGGCGACATCGAGGTCAAGAATTCGGGAAGAGCCAGCTTCAGCGCAAATCTTGCGGACCTGGAGCTGCTAGGAGTCATCAGCGGCGGTGCCGGAGCGAATGTGACCTTCGGCGGTGGCGCCGGACGAACGGTCAGGCTGGGAAGCAGCAACAGCTTTGCCGGTTCGGTCGTGATCGCCGGCGCCACGATCGTCGCCCCGACCCTCGCCGGCGCGGGCATCAACAGCTCGCTCGGCGCCGGCTCGAGCATTGCCCTGACCAATGGCGGCATCCTCAGCTATACGGGCGCAGGCGCGAGCGTCGACCGGACCTGGACCAGCGACGGCACGACGGCCATCCGTAACGACGGCAGCGGCGCGCTCGATCTTTCGGGCGATCTATCGTTCGTCGCCGGTGGAACCGACGCGCTGACGCTCGGCGGCACCTATGCGGGCACTAACAGCCTCATGGGCGTGCTTTCCGGAAGCGGCGGCCTGATCAGCTCGGGCTCGGGGACATGGGTGCTGTCCGGCGTCAACACCCGCACGGGCACGATTACGGTCGATGGGGGAACGCTGCGGGCGGGCGAGGGCAATATCTCGGCCTTCGGCACCATCACCGGGGTGACCGTCAATGGCGGTACGCTCGACCTGAACGGCAACAGCTTTGCGATCCCCAGCCTGAACGGCTCTGGCGGCACGGTGGCGCTTGGCAACGGCACTCTAACCCTGAACGTCGCTTCCGGAACCAATAGTTTCGGTGGCGCTCTTACTGGTACCGGCGGGCTCACCAAGACCGGCGCCGGTTCCCTGACGCTCCACGGCCAAAGCAGCTATACGGGCGCCACGACCATTGGGGGCGGCGCGGTGACGCTCGACTTCGGCGGAGCCGGTGCCCCGGGCAGCAACATTCTCGCGGCGAATTCGTCTCTCGTCATGGGGGGTGGGATCCTCAATCTCGCCGGCGGCGTCGACACGGCCAACAGCCAGTCGTTCACCGCGCTGAACGTCACGGCGGGAAGCAATCGAATCAACGCGACGACCAGCGGCATTGGCACGATGGTCGTCGATCTCGGGCTGATCAGCCGCAGCGGCGGCCTCGTGGATTTCGCCATCGGCGCCGGGGTAACCATGCAGGCCGACAATGGAGACGGTGAGCTGGGCGGCTGGGCCACGATCAACGGGCAGGATTACGCCCAGGTCCAGGGCGGAATTCTCACCGCCTTCTCCGATTATGACAACAAGGACAATGCCGCCGACTGGGTCACGAACGACATCGTCAGCGACGAGGGCGGGACGGCCGACACGCCTTTTTCCGGCACGGTCAGCGGCGATGTCCAGCTGGGCGGGCTCAAATATACGGCGGCAGCCGATTCCGACGTTGCGATCGGTGCCACGAACACGCTGGGGGTGGACGGCGCCATCATCGTCGCGCCGGACGTCGGGAGCACGAGCCAGACGATCCAAGGCGGGTTCGTTACGGGCGGCTCCGGGGGGGGCGTGCTCGGCGTGCTGCAGAACAGCGCCGGAACCTTTACCATCGCCTCGACTATCGTCGACAACGGCGGAGCGACCGGATTCTCCGCCGCCGGGATAGGCACCGGAACGGTCGCGCTGACCGGCGACAATAGCTATACCGGCGCCACCACCGTGGCCGGCGGCGCCACGCTCTCGATCGACTCGGTTGCCGATGCCGGGACGGCGAGTGCGATCGGCGCCGCCTCGACAGCTTCGTCCAACCTCGTGATCGAGGGCGGCACGCTTCTCTATACGGGCGGAACCGCAAGCACCAACCGCGGCTTCACGCTCGCCACCAGCGGCGCCACCACCGTCGGCACCGTAAACGTCGAGCTCTCGACAACCAATCTCACCTTCGGCGGTCTCGTGACCAGCCCGGATAATGCCGGCCTGACCAAGACCGGCGGCGGCACGCTGACGCTGTCGAACGGCGGCAACGATTATGTGGGCGTCACGACCATCCGCGATGGCACCCTGTCGGTCGGGACGCTGGCCAACGGAAGCCTTGCCAGCGGGATCGGCGCCGCTTCATCGGATTCGTCCAATCTCGTGCTCCAGGGCGGCGGCGAGCTTGAATATACCGGCGGGACGATCGAAATCGATCGCGGATTCACCCTCGGCACCGGTGGCGGCGCCATTGACGTCGCGACGTCGGGGACCGAGCTGACGATCAGCGGTACGGTCGTCGGAGCGCTGGCCGGGCAGACGCTGACCAAGAACGGTGCCGGCACGCTGATCCTGGCGGGCATCAACAGCGGATTTGCCGCCGGCGGCGTCGTCGACGCCGGGACGCTGCGCGCCGGCTCGGCGGAGTCGTTCGGGACCGGCAGCTGGACGGTTGCGAGCGGCGCCGCGCTGGACCTCGCGGACAGGAGCAACGGCGTCGGCGCGCTGAACGGCAGCGGCAACGTGACGCTCGGCTCGCTGGCGACGACCACGCTGACGATCGGCGGCGCCAACAGCACCAGCGCCGGATTCTCCGGCATGATCAGCGGCGCGGGCAACGTGACCCACACCAACGGCACGCAGGTGATGACGGGCTGTGGCAACAGCTACACCGGCGTCACCACCATTACGGGAGCCCTCGGCGGATCGGTCCTGACCACAAACTGCATTCTGGACGGCGGCGAGAATAGCGGGATCGGCGCGTCCGGCAGCGACGCCAGCAATCTCGTGATCCAGAACAGCGGCATCCTGAACTATACGGCCGTCGCCACCGACCAGGTTACCGACCGCGGTTTCACCCTGGCCGCGGGCTTCGGCTACATACAGGTGGCCGACGCCGGTACGGTGCTGGAGTTCACTGGCGATTTCACCGGACCTGGTGCGCTGATCAAGCGGGGCGCAGGCACGTTGGTCCTTTCCGGCGCCAACGGGTCCACGGGCGAGACACGGGTCGAAGCGGGCGTCCTGCGATCCGGTTCGGCCACGTCGTTCACCAACGGCCGGCGCCTGTTGATGAGCAATGCCGCGGGCGCATTGTTCGACCTGAACGGGTTTGACGCGACGTTCAGCGCACTGGACGGCGGCGGGGCGCTGGGCGGCGACATTGCTCTCGGTGGCGCGACTCTGACCCTCCTGAACACCGAGAACAGGACCTATAGCGGCACGATCAGCGGAAGCGGGTCGCTGGTCAAGACAGGCAGTGAAAATCAGGGTCTAGCAGGTTGCGGCAGCAGCTATACCGGCTCGACCACGATCAACAGCGGCGTACTCTTCGTCCGCTGCCTTACCGATGGCTTGACCAACAGCTCGATAGGGGCGTCGAGCAATGACGCGTCCAACCTCGTCCTCAATGGCGGAGCGCTGCAATATACCGGAACCGGCGATAGCACCGACCGGCAGTTCACGCTCGGCGGCAGCGCAAGGATCAATGCCTCCGGCACCGGCGCCCTTGCCTTCACCAGCACCGCCGCGGTGACGCTGGCCGGCCCTGGCGCGCGGACCCTGACGCTGGGCGGCACGAATACGGGAGACAATGTCTTCGCGGCGCAGCTTACCGACGCGGAAGGCGGCGGCGTCACTTCGCTGACCAAGGCCGAAGCCGGTACCTGGCGGCTCAGCAACGCCGACAGCACGTACACCGGCGTCACGTCCGTCCTCGGCGGCGTTCTGAGCGTCGACCAGCTCGCGGACGGCGGCCTTGCCAGCAGCATCGGTCGTTCGACCTTGGATGCGGCCAATCTCGTGATCGGTTCGGATTCGACCTTGCGCTACACCGGCGCCGGGGATTCAACCAACCGCCTGTTCACGCTCCAGACTGGCGTCACGTTCATAGAATCCTCGGGGACCGGCGCGATCGCCTTCACCAATACCGGCACGATGGCCTTCCAGGGCAACGGCACGCGCATCTTCGCCCTGGGCGGCACCAACACCGACGTCAACGTCATGGGCGTCAGCATCACCGACGGAACCGGCGGCGCGACGACCGTCGCGAAGAACGATGCCGGCAATTGGTATCTCACCGGCAACAGCACCTACACCGGGCCGACCAACATCAACGCCGGCACATT
>NZ_SBFF01000024.1:6757-11758 GCF_004151485.1 Sphingosinicella sp. CPCC 101087
CACCGGCTTCGGCGCGCTCGGCTTCGACCGTTCGGACACGGTGACCTATGCCGGCACCATTCAGGGATCGGGCGGCGTCACCCAGGACGGCACCGGCACGACGATCCTGACCGGCGACAATCTCTATTCGGGCGGCACGACGATCAGCGCGGGCACGCTGCAGCTCGGCGCCGGCGGCGCGTCGGGATCGATCGTCGGCGACGTCGCCAACAGCGGCACGCTCGCGTTCAATCGGAACAACAGCTACACTTTTGATGGGGCGATCACAGGCACGGGCACGATCGCGCAGATCGGCACGGGCACGACCGTGCTGACCGCCGGTGCCAATAGCGCCGACGCGACCACCGTCAGCGCCGGAACGCTGCAGGTGAACGGGGGGCTCACCACGTCGACCGTCGCGATGACCGGTACATCCGTGCTCGCAGTGAACGGCACGATCCAGGCGGCCGGCGGCACTGCGTCGGCGATCACCGGCGATGCCGGTGCGAACAGGATCAACGTCAATGCCGGCGCGACCCTCGCTGCGGCGGGCGACCTCGGCGGCGGCAGCGACACGCTGACTCTGGCCGGAACGCTCAACACCGGCGCGGGTCAGCTCAGCCTCGGCGGCGGCAATGACACGTTCGTCCTCAACGATCCGGCGGTTCTGACCGGCGGCGTGGCGGGCGGCGCCGGCACCGATGCCCTGCAGGTGAACAATGCCGCGGACCGCACGCTGACCGCGACGCAGGTGAGCGGTTTCGAGACGCTCAACAAGACGCTTGGCGGCATTCTGAGCCTGACCGGCGCGCACGATTTCTCCGCCGGCACGACCGTCCAGGCAGGCGTGCTGGGGCTCGGCGACGGAACGACGGGGGGCTCAGTTGCCGGCGACATCCTCAACAACGCGCAGGTGTCGTTCAACAGCCCGGGCACGCAGACCTATGCTGGGAGGATTACCGGGACCGGCAGTGTGGTCAAGAACGGCACGGGCACCACGGTGCTCACCGGCGACAACGCCTATTCCGGTATTACGGACGTCTTCGCGGGCGCCCTGATCGTCAATGGCGATCAGTCGGGTGCAATGGGCACTACCGTCGTGAACGCCTTTGCCACACTCGGCGGGTCGGGCGTGATCGGCGGGGACGTGAGGGTAGGAGGCCCTGGGCGGCTCAGCCCGGGAGATCCGGGCAATGTGCCCGACACGCTTACGATCAACGGCAACCTGTCGCTTGGATCGTTGACCAATGTGGACTTTGATTTCGGCCAAGCCAACGTGCCGGGCGGCGACTTCAATGACCTCTTGGTCGTGGGCGGCGACCTGGTCCTGGACGGAACGCTCAACGTAACCCAGTCGCCAGGCGGCACGTTCGGCCCCGGCGTCTACCGGATCATCAGCTATGGCGGTGCGCTCACGGACAATGGGCTCAACGCCGGCTCGCCCGACCATCTCGTCCAGACCTCGGTGGCGGGGCAGGTCAACCTGATCAATTCGGCCGGCCTGGCGCTGAGCTTCTGGGACGGCGATGCCGGTGCGCGCGCCAACGGCCTGGTCGACGGCGGGAGCGGCACCTGGCGCGCCGCCGGCGACCAGAACTGGACCGACGAGACCGGCGCCTTCGCCGCGCCGTTCGCCAATGCGAGCTTCGCCGTCTTTCAGGGCGACGCGGGCACCGTGAACGTCGACAATGCGAACGGGCAGGTCGAGGCCGTGGGCATGCAGTTCGCTGCCAATGGCTATGTCGTCCAGGGCGGCGATCTGGTGCTGGTCGACGACAGCTCCCAGGCCGGTCTCCAGTCGTTCATCCGCGTCGGCGACGGCACCGTCGCGGCCGCCGGCTACACGGCGACCATCGCGTCCAATCTGAGCGGCGCCACGCAACTGGTGAAGTCCGATGCGGGCACGCTCGTGCTCACCGGCGCCAACACCTATGACAGCGGCACGACCATCGCCGGGGGGACGCTTCAGATCGGGAGCGGCGGAACGACGGGCAGCATCGTCGGTGACGTCGTCAACAACGGCGTGCTCGCCTTCAACCGCTCTGATGCCATCACGTTCGCCGGCCTCATTTCCGGCGCCGGCGGTCTCACGAAGCTCGGGGGCAACACGCTGACGCTCACCGCCGACAACAGCTACGCGGGCACCACGACGATCAGCGCGGGCGCCCTGCAGGTGGGGGATGGCGGCACGACCGGCGCGATCGTCGGCGATGTGGTCAACAACGGCACGCTGACGTTCAACCGCTCGGGCGCGCTCACTTATGCCGGAGCGATCACCGGCACGGGCGCGCTCAACGTCCAGGGCGGACTGACGCTGACGATGACCGGCGACAGCAGCTATGACGGCATTACCTCGATTGGCGGCGGAGAGCTTCGGGTCGGCGCCGGCGCGACGGTTGAGTCCGGCCGGGTACTGATCGGCGACGGCGCCAATGGGGTGCTGACCATCGAAGGGGGCGGCGTGCTCCGGGCCGGGGCTGCAGACGTCGTCGTGGGGCAAGTCGGCCCGCCTGTGTCTGCGACGCTCAACGTCACTGGCGCGGGCTCGCTGCTGGAAACCACCGGCGCGTTGAATATTCCGGCCACCAGCAGCGCGACCGGAGCGGTGAACGTCACCGGCGGCGCTGAGATCCGCACCGGATCGACGAGGTTGGGCACCATCTCCGCCATGATGCCGGCAGCGCCCTCGTTGACGGTCTCGGGCGCGGGATCACGCTGGACCGGTACCCCATTCACAATGCACGTGGGCAATACGTCCATCCTGGACGGCGCGACGGGTAGCGTCACGACAGCGACCATTGGCCAGGCGAACGCGCCCTTGGCACTGGCTTTCCCTGCCAATCTGACGATTGACGGCGCCGGGTCGGACCTTTCGGTCGCAGGTGCGATGAGGGTCGGACTGGGTGCAGCCCAAGCCTTCATCACCCTATCGAACGGTGGCCGGTTGGGCGTGGGCGGCACGTTTGCGCTGGCCGTCGGTGCAGCGGGAACCGGCGTCATCAACATCGGTGGTGTGGAGGGTCAGGCGGCCGCGGGCGCGGGTGTGCTCGACGCGCCTACGCTCGCCTTCGGCCCCGGCACCGGCCGGGTCAACTTCAACCACACGAGCACCGGCTACGTATTCGCGACCGCGATGTCGGGGCTGGGCACGATCAACCAGGTTTCGGGCGTCACCAGCCTTACGGGCAACAGCGCCGCCTTCACGGGCGCGACCAACGTGGCGGGCGGCACGCTGCTGGTCAACGGTACGCTCGGCGGCGCCACAAGCGGCCCGACGAGCGTCGAGTCCGGTGCGACGCTCGGCGGCATCGGCGTCATCGGCGGCAATGTCGCCGTGGCCGACGGCGGCACGCTGGCGCCGGGCGATGCGACCGGCCCGGGAACGCTCACGATCAACGGCAACCTCAGTCTCGCGGGCGCCGTGACGCTGGACTATGAGTTCGGCGCATCCAATGTCGTCGGCGGCCCGCTCAACGACCTGACAGAAGTCGGCGGCCACCTCGTGCTCGACGGTGCAATCGACGTGACCGTCACCTCAGGCGGGGACTTCGGCGTCGGCGTCTACCGCGTGATCAGCTATGGCGGGGTCCTCAGCGGTCCCGGCCTCGCCGTCGGGGACGTCCCGGCGGATGCGGACGTCTCGGTCCAGACTTCGGTCGCCGGGCAGGTCAATCTCGTCAACACCGCCGGTCTCACGCTCAATTTCTGGGACGGCGCCGCCGGACCGAAGGGAAGCCAGGTCAATGGCGGCGACGGCACGTGGCAGAACGACGCCGGGAACGACAATTGGGCCGACGTCAGCGGTGTCTTCAACGGATCCTTCAACGACGGCGAGTTCGCGATCTTCTCGGCCGCGGCCGGCAGGGTAGCCGTCGACGACAGCCTGGGCGCCGTCGTCGTGTCGGGCATGCAATTCGTCAGCGACGGCTATGTGATCACCGGAGACGGCCTGACGCTGACCGGCCCGGATTCGATCGTCAATGTCGGCGACGGCACGGCGGAAGGGGCCGGATATTCGGCGACGATCGAAAGCGCGCTGGCTGGCGACACACGGCTCGTCAAGACGGGTTTGGGCACGCTCATACTTTCGGGGGCCAACGGCTATTCCGGCGGGACGCTGATCGACGTCGGCACGCTCAGCATCTCGAGCGACGAGAATCTCGGCGATGCCGATGGGATGATCGCCTTCACCGGCGGGCGGCTCGCCAGCACGGCGGACCTCAGCACCGCGCGTGCGGTGGAGCTGATAGGGGCCGGCACCTTCCTGCCGGACGCCGGCACCACGCTGACGCTCGCGGGCACGGTGTCCGGCCCGGGGGGCTTCACCAAGGACGGCGCGGGCACGCTCGTCCTGACCGCGGCGAACAGCTATGACGGAGACACCATCGTCGCGGCGGGCAGCCTGTTCGTCAACGGCGACCAATCGGGCGCCCGCGGCCCGACGAGCGTCGGAGCCGGCGCGATCCTCGGCGGAACCGGCACGATCGGCGGTGACGTCGTCCTTGCCGCCGGCGCGACGCTGGCGCCCGGCGCGCTCGGGGTGGGAACGCTCACCATCGCCGGCGGACTGTCGCTCGGCGCGACGAGCCTGCTCGACTTCCAGCTCGGCGACGCCAATGTCGTGGGCGGTGCGCTCAACGACCTGGTCGAGGTGGGCGGCAACCTCGTGCTGGACGGGACGCTCGACGTGGCGATGACTCCGGGCGGAAGCTTCGGGCCGGGTATCTACCGCCTGTTCAACTATGGCGGCGCGCTGACCGACAATGGTCTCGAGCTCGGCTCGCTGCCGACGGGAAGCAGCGTCTCGGTGCAGACCGCGGTCGACGGACAGGTCAATCTGGTCAACACGGCCGGACTGTCGCTGACCTTCTGGGACGGCGGCGTCGGACCGAAGAACAACGACCTGGTCGACGGCGGCAGCGGCACCTGGCGCCTGGGCGGCGGCTCCAGCAATTGGACCGACTCCGCAGGCGCCGTGAACGCCGACTACAGCCAGAGCAGCTTCGCCATCTTCTCGGCCGC
>NZ_SBFF01000025.1 GCF_004151485.1 Sphingosinicella sp. CPCC 101087
TTCGGCTGCCTCAACCGCGCCCGCTACGGCATCGCCTGGGGCTCGATGGGCTCGGCCGAGGCCTGCTACGAGGCGGCACGGCGCTACACGCTCGAACGCAAGCAGTTCGGCCGCCCGCTCGCCGCGACCCAGCTCGTCCAGCTGAAGCTCGCCGACATGGCGACCGAGATCGCCCTGGGGCTGCAGGCGGCGCTGCGGGTCGGCCGCCGCCTCGACGCCGGAGAGCTCGTCCCCGAGACCATCAGCCGGATCAAGCGCAATAATGTCGGAAAGGCGCTCGCCATCGCCCGCATCGCCCGCGACATGCACGCCGGCAACGGCATCAGCGCCGAGTTCCAGGTGATGCGCCACGCCGCCAACCTCGAGACCGTCAACACCTACGAAGGCACCCACGACGTCCACGCCCTGATCCTCGGCCGGGCCATCACCGGCCTCGCCGCCTTCTAGAGAGGAGCCGGAGCCTGGGATGGACAAGCCGCTCTCCGGTCTCAAGGTGATCGAGCTGGCCCGCATCCTGGCGGGCCCCTGGGCGGGCCAGCTGCTCGCCGACCTCGGCGCCGAGGTGATCAAGGTGGAACGGCCCGGTTCGGGGGATGATACGCGCGGCTGGGGGCCGCCCTTCGCTGCCGACGGAAGCGCCGCTTACTTCCACGGCTGCAATCGCGGCAAGGTCTCGATCGCCATCGAGCTCGACACGCCGGAGGGGCAGGAGAAGGTGCGCGCGCTGGTCCGGGAAGCCGACGTGCTGATCGAGAATTTCAAGGTGGGCGGGCTCGCCCGGTACGGGCTCGACTATCCCTCCTTGCGCGCGGTCAATCCGCATCTGGTCTATTGCTCGATCACCGGCTTCGGGCAGGACGGGCCTTATGCGCAGCGCGCCGGATACGATTTCATGATCCAGGGGATGGGCGGGATCATGGACCTGACCGGCGATCCGGGCGGCGAGCCGCAGAAGATCGGCGTCGCCTTCGCGGACATCTTCACCGGTGTCTATGCGTCGACCGCTATCCTCGCGGCGCTACGGGGCCGCGACGCCACCGGCGAGGGCTGCCATATCGACATGGCATTGCTCGATACCCAGGTAGCGGTGCTCGCCAATCAGGCGATGAACTACCTGGTTTCCGGCGACACTCCGCATCGGCTCGGCAACGCCCATCCCAACATTGCTCCCTATCAGACCTTCGCGGTCGCCGACGGTCATGTCATCATCGCGGTCGGGAATGACGGGCAGTTCCGGCGGTTGTGCGCCCTGCTGGGCCAACCTGGGCTCGGCGAGGATCCGCGATTCGGCAGCAATGCCGACCGGGTGAACAACCGTGCGGCGCTGACGGCTGCCCTTGCCCCGTTGGTCGCCCAGCGTCATCGCGGCGAATTGCTCGCTGCGCTTGCCGCGTCCGGCGTGCCGGCCGGGCCGATCAACGACGTCGCCCAGGTCTTCGCCGATCCCCAGGTGGTAGCGCGCGGCCTGAAAATAGACCGGGGCGGCATACCCGGCGTGGCCTCCCCGATCGTCATAGACGGTCACCGCCAGGTCGCCGACCAGGGCAGCCCACAGCTGGGGTCCGGCGCAGCGTCCGAGTGAGGGACTCTCCCCACAATGGGGGATTGAAGCGCGTCGTTGCTTCTCTTAGCAGCCCCGCTTCATTCGTCTGAAGCCGGGGGGTGGAGGGGAACCACATGAAGTTCGTGCTCGTCGTTGCGTCCGCCGTGATGCTGCCTTCGATCGCCGTCGCGCAGAATGCCGGCTCCACCGCCCAGGCTCCGTCCGGCCAGGCGAGTTCAACCCCGGGCCGCGCCCAGTCGCGCGATGAAGAGCGCGTCTGCCGCCGTATCCAGGCCGATACCGGTTCGCGCCTCAGCGACAATCGCCGGGTGTGCATGACCCGCCGCGAGTGGCGCGAATACGACCGCAATAACTGACCGGATCCCGCCCAGGCCGATCGCGGCGGGGCGCTGTCTACCGCCGCCGCCTGAACAGCAGGATCCGCTCTCCGCGATAGGTCGCGTCCTCGCGCAGGTCGAAGCCCGACCGCTCGGCGAGGCGGATGGAGCGCGCATTTTCGGGATCGATGATCGCGGTGATCTCCGGCGCCCCGAGCTCCGCGTCGGCCCAGTCGAGGGCGGCCGCCACGGCTTCGGAGGCATAGCCTTGCCCCTGGCCATGGGGAGCGAGGATCCAGCCCATTTCGGGAAGCCCCTCAATAGAGGGCTTCATGTCGCGCTTGAAGTCTGCGAACCCGACCTGGCCGAGAAAGACCCCATCGTCGCGACGCTCGACCGCCCAATAGCCGTAGCCGAGGATCGTCCACAGGCCGGGCGCACAGAGCATTCGGCGCCAGCTATCCTCGCGCGAGAGGACTGCCCCGCCGAGATGCCGGGTGACCTCCGCATCGCCGAGAATAGCCGCCTGGGCATCGAGATCGGATTCACGGAAGCCGCGCAGCCGCAGGCGCGCGGTTTCGATCGACGGGATGGCCCGCGAGCTTCCGGTCATGGTTTCCGGCCCGATCTGGGGCCGGAACGCCGCGCCCTCACTTCTTGCCGAGGGTCAGACCGCCGAAACGCTTGTTGAAGCGAGCCACCTGGCCGCCCTGATCGAGCATGCGGTTCCCGCCGCCGGTCCACGCCGGATGGACCTTCGGATCGATGTCGAGCTGCAGCGTGTCGCCTTCCTTGCCCCAGGTGGAGCGGGTCTCGAACACGGTGCCGTCGGTCATCTGCACCTTGATCATATGGTATTCGGGGTGGGTACCGGTCTTCATGTCGTTGTTCTTCCGTGATTTTGGCTGGTTCCGACCAGCCTGCGGGTCAGACAGGGCGCGATTTAGCGACTGGGGGCACGATTGACAAGTCTGGCTGGACCGCTCTAGCCGGGTCTCTGTGAAGGTGCCGCCCCTCGAAAGGCGGTGAAAATGGGAAGCCGGTGAAATTCCGGCGCTGTGCCCGCAACTGTAAGCGGATAGCCCCTTCCCTGAAGTGGGGAAGACCAGGCGGTGACCCGCGAGCCAGGAGACCTGCCTTCGCCGTCGTCCGCGCCCGGCCGGGATCAGCCTGCGGCGCGTGGCACGGCGTGGCGAAAGCCGCGCGGTACCTCCGTGACGACAGTGACGTGTCGCTCAACGGAGGTTTACGATGTCCCCTTCCCTTCTCTTCCTCGCGGCCGCCGCGCTCGAGGGTGAATCCATCCTCGTCACCGCCGCCCGGGAGCCGCTTGGCGCAGACGAGGCGCCGGTGTCGGCGACAATGCTCGACGAGACTGTGCTCGAGGATCTGTCCCTCCCCGCCGCGGCGGACCTGTTGAGGTTGACCCCCGGAGTTTCGGTGGCCGCGACCGGGCCGCGCGGCACTCAGACCCAGGTGCGTCTGCGCGGTGCCGAGGCCGGCCACACCTTGCTGTTCGTCGACGGGATACGCTTCAACGATCCAGCCGCCGGCAACGAGGCGCGGTTCGAGCTGCTCGGCGCCGACCTGTTGTCGCGGATCGAGCTGGTGCGCGGTCCTCAGTCGGCGCTCTGGGGCGCCGAGGCGCTCGGCGGCGTTGTCGCCGTCGATACTGCCGACCCGTTTCGAGCACGCGGCCTGGCCGCGCTGGCCGAATATGGAAGGCTCGACAGCGCCCGGCTGTTCGGCCGATACGCCATTCGCACCGGCGACGTCGGGATCAACGCCGCGGCAGGGTGGCAGCGCAGCGACGGGATCGACTCCTTCGGGGGAGGCGGCGAGCGCGACGGCTTCGACCAGTTCAACGCCACCCTCAAGGCGGTCTATCGTACGGGCGGGTTCGAAGCCGGGGCGACGGGCCATTGGGTCGAAGGCAGCAGCCAGTTTGACGGATTCGATCCGGTCACCTTCCTTCGCGCCGACACGCTCGACGAGACCGAGAACCGGATCGGCGCGACGCGCGCCTGGGCGTCTTACGAGGCCAACGACTGGTCGGTGCAAGGCGAAGCGGCCTATCTCGACAGCGCCAATCGCAATCGGCTGGCCGGTGCGCCGCTCAACGTGACCTTCGGCGACCGGCTGACTTTCGGCGGACAGGTGGCACGGCAACTTGGCAGCCACCGGCTGATAGTTGCCGTGGATCATCAGTCGGAGGGATTCCGGGCGAGCGACACCGCATTCGGCGGCGCCACCGCACAGGACCGGGAGCGCAGGCTCGCCGGCCTGGTGGGCGAGTGGCGGGCCGAATGGAGCGAGGCCGTCGCGACGGATGTCGCCGTGCGCCGTGATTGGTTCAGCGCCTTCGAGGATGCCACGACGGTGCGCGCCGCCTTGCTCGTCCGTCCGGCGCGGGGCTGGACCCTCCATGCTGCCTATGGCGAGGGCATCGCCCAGCCGACCTTCTTCGATCTCTATGGCTTTTTTCCTGGTTCCTTCGTCGGCAATCCTGCGCTCGCCCCGGAGCGCTCGCGTGGCTGGGAGGCGGGGGTTCGATGGGCCGGCGGAGCCTTCTCCGCCGAGGTTACCGGCTTTTCGGCACGGCTGAGAGACGAGATCGTCGACGTCTTCGATCCGGTCACCTTCCTGTCGAGCACCGAAAATGCCGACGGCACGAGCCGGCGTGACGGGGTCGAAGCCGCGCTCGGCTATCGCGCCGACGAGCGGCTCGAGATCCTCGCCAACTACACTTTCCTCGACGCGGACGAACAGAGGGTGGCCGGCACCGCCCTGCTGCGCGAGGTGCGCCGCCCGCGGCACAGCTTCAATCTCATTGCGCATGGCAGGTCCGGCCGTTTCCGCTGGGGGACGAGCCTGGCCTATGTCGGAGCACGGATCGATACCGACTTCGACCTCGTTCCGGCAGCCACGGTCCGGCTCGACGACCATGTCCTCGCCTCGCTGAACATCGCTTACCGGCTGCTTCCGCAGCTGGAACTGTTCGCTCGCGCCGAAAACGGGTTCGATGCGGATTATCAGGACGTGGTCGGCTACAACACGCCGGGACGTACGGTCTATGCGGGTCTTCGCGTCGCTCTCGGCAATTAGCCTGGCGCTCGCCGCACCGGCGCTTGCCGAGCCCGCTGCGGCCGCGCCGCGGCGAGTGGCGTCGCTGAATCTGTGTACCGATGAGCTGGTCCTGGCCCTCGCCGCGCCGGATCAGATCGTCTCGGTCACCCATCTCGCGCAGCAGGCGGCGGAGACGAGCCTGTGGCGTCAGGCGCAACGCTATCGTCGCAATGACGGCAGCCTGCTGTCGGTGGCGGCGCTGCGTCCGGACCTGGTGGTGACCATGGGTGGCGGCGCCCGGGACCGGCTGCGCATCGCGGAAAGGCTCGGCATCGCGACCCTGGATCTCCCCTTCCCGCTCACCCTCGACGATGTGGCGCGCAGCGTCCGGATGGTGGCCCGCGCGCTGGGCCGGCCCGCCGCCGGAGGCGCCCTGCTGCGCCGGATGGCGGCGCTCCGGGCCACGGCGCCAGCGGCCCGGACCGACACGATCTGGCTCGGCGGCGGCGGCCGCACCTATCCGGCGCAGGGTCTCGCCGCCCAGTGGATGGCGCTCGCCGGCTTGCGCCAGCGGCCGGTTCAGGGCGACCGGGTGCCGCTCGAGACCTTGATCGCACGACCGCCGCAGGTGCTCCTGCGCAGCGACTATCGTTCCGGCCAGTTCTCGGCCGAGCAGCGCTGGCTGAACCATCCGGCGGCGCGTCGCGCGCGCGGGTCGCGCACGATCGTGACCGACGGGCGGCCATGGACCTGCCTTGGTCCGGCGATGATCGACGAGATCGAGCGCTTGCGCAGCGAGGCGGCGCGATGAGCCGCGCCCTCGCCGCCGGTCTGGCTTTACTCCTCTCGCTGGCTTTCATCGCCTCGCTGACGACGCCCTGGAGCCCGATCGCCGCCTTGTTCCCGCAAGACCCGGAGCTCGCTTGGGCGCTGCTCGTCGAGCTTCGGCTTCCCCGTGCGGCGCTGGCCCTGGTCTATGGCGCGACGCTCGGCGCATCGGGCGCCGCGATCCAGGCCCTGTTCGCCAACCCGCTCGCCTCGCCCGATCTTACCGGAACCACCAGCGGCGCTGCTCTGGGCGCGGTCGTCACCGCTTACCTGCTCGGCTTCACCGCCCCGATCGCCCTTTCGCTCGGAGCGGTGGCGGGAGCGCTCGGGGCGCTCGCGCTTCTGCTCGCGTTGGCGGGTCCGCGCGCGGAGACCGCGACCCTGTTGCTCTCGGGACTGGCGATCAGCGCGCTTGCCGGCGCCCTGACGACGCTGGCGCTCGCCCTCGCCCCCTCCCCCTTCGCATTCTATGATGCTTATGACTGGCTGATGGGATCACTGGTCGACCGGAGCCTCGCCCAGACCGCCTTCGCCGCGGTTCCGGCGCTGCTGACCATTGCCTGGCTGCTGCGGCTCACCGGACCGCTCGACAGCCTCGCGCTCGGCGAGGAGGTCGCCCAGTCGCTCGGGCATGACGTGCTGAGGCTTCGCCTGCAGATCGTCTGCCTGACCGCCCTGGGCGTCGGCGCCTGCGTCGCGATCGCCGGCGCGATCGGCTTCATCGGGTTGGTGGCACCCATCTTCGCCCGGCGGCTGACCCGCGGCCATCCCGGACGCGCACTGCTGCCCGCGGCGGCGATCGGGGCGCTGCTGCTCACCGCGGCCGATCTCGCCGTCCGCACCGTTCCGCTCGGACGGACGCTGCCGATCGGCGTCGTCACCGCCCTGCTCGGGGCGCCCTTCTTCCTGTGGCTCGTCGCCCATATGCGCTTCAGGCTTCGGTCGTGACGGCGCTGCTCCAGGCGGAAGGCCTCGCCCTGCCGGGTCGGCTTTCCGAGACCGGCCTGACTTTGGCGGCCGGCGAGATCGTCTGCCTCATCGGCCCCAACGGCAGCGGCAAGACCAGCCTGCTTCATGCCGTCACCGGCATCGGCGGTCCGTCGGGCAGCGTGCGGATCGACGGTGACGATCCATGGCGTGCCGGGCCGGCGCGGCGGGTGCGGCTGCTGACCTATCTGCCCGCCACGCGCGAATTGCGCTGGCCGCTGCTGGCGCGCGACCTCGTCCGGCTCGGCGGCGCCGGACCCGAGGAGGTCGAGGCGTCGATCGCGCGGCTTGACCTGGGAGCGGTGGCAGAGCGCCGGGTCGACCGGCTCTCGACCGGCGAACGCAGCCGCGTCCTCATCGCCCGCGCCTTGGCGCCTCGGCCAAGGCTGCTGCTGCTCGACGAGCCCACCGCGAATCTCGACCCGCTCTGGCAGATCCGGCTGATGGAGATGCTGAAGGCGGATCTCGCCAAGGAAGGTGGGGCGGCGCTGGTCGCGATCCACGATCTTGACGCGGCCGGCCGCTATGCCGACCGGCTTCTGGTCATGCAAAGCGGGCGGATCGCCGCCGACGGCGCCCCGGCCGAGATTTTCGCAGGACCGTGGATCAGGGACATCTTCGGGATCGAGCGTCGCGAGGGGGTCTGGCAGCCGGCGACCTGAGCGCCCGCGCAGTCACTGGGCTTTGGGTGGGCAACGCGCCCGGTTCAATCCGCCGGAGGATCCGCGATCATCGCCGTGAAGTTGGCCTCGGCGGCGAGCTTGTCGCCGATCGAGGCTCGTCCGGCAAACTTGCAGACGCTGGAGCGCTTCTGGACGAACCCCACGTCGAGCGTCAGCAGCACGCCGGGTTCGACCGGAGTGCGGAACTTCGCGCCGTCGATCGCCATGAAATAGACCAGCTTGCCCGACCCGGCGAGGCCGAGGGATTCGACCGCGAGTATGCCGGCGGCCTGCGCCAGCGCCTCGACGATCAGGACGCCGGGCATGATCGGCCGACCGGGGAAATGGCCGGCAAAGAAAGGCTCGTTGATCGTCACCGCCTTGGTGGCGACGATCCGCCGGTCGATCTCGATCGTCTCGACCCGGTCGACCAGCAGCATCGGGAAGCGATGCGGCAGCGCCGCCATCACCCGCCTCACGTCGAGCGGGCCGATGGCGGCACCGGTGTCTCCGGCCAGATTGGGCATTAACGGCCCTGGGGCTGCTGCTGTTGCGGCTGCTGCGCCTGCTGCTGCGGCGGCGGTGCGTTGACGTTGAGCGGCGTGGTGTTCTGGTTGACCACGGCCAGGACGGCCGGGGTGATGTCCACCGACTGGGCGATGGCCAGGGTCGCGCCGGCATCGACGACGATCGTGGCGCCGCGCTGCTGCATCACTTGCTGGATCGCCGGTTCGATGCGCTGGCCGATCTGCTGCCGCACGAAGGCGACGTTGCGCTCGACCTGCTGCTGGCGCGTGCCGATTTCCTGCTGCGCGGTCTGCTGCTGGGTCTGGAAGGCCGTGATGCGCTGGGTGAGCGCCGCATCGGGCTGCTGGCCCTGAGGCAGCGCGCGCAGCGCGGTCTCGATCGCCTGGCCTTCGGTCTGGATCGGCGTCCGCAAGGCGTCGGCGCGCTGCTGGAGCTGCTGGAGCTGCTGCTGCAGCTGGGTGTTCGCTGCGGCGCAGACGGTGCACTCGCGCATGATGCGGTCGGTGTCGACGACGCCGACCACGGCGGGTGGCAGCTGCTGGGCCGGCGCGGCGACCGGAAGGGCGAAAGCGAGTGCGGCTGCAGCCGCGCCAAAGGTGAATCTGTTCATCAGAAGGCAGTCCCTACGTTGAATGTGAAGAGCTTGGTGTCATCGCCAGGCTCGGAAAGAAGCGCTTTGGCTATGTCGATCCTGAACGGTCCGAACGGAGAATTCCAGTTGACGCCGATGCCGATCGAAACGCGCGGGCTCGGCGTGTTCCCAAGGAAGAATTCCCGGAACGGCTGGATCGTCTGGACCTGAAGCAGGTCGGTGCCCGTCGGGCAGGTGCCGCTCGGCGGGATCGGGGTGACCACCGGGCTCGTGCCGCCGGTGGTGCACTGCCGCGAGCCGCTCGAATCGAGGATCGGCTGGAACAGCCGGGGGTCGCCCGGCGGGATGTCGTCGACCGCCGGCCGCCGCACGCCGAACAGCGCGCCGACGTCGACGAATACCGATGGACGCAGGCCGAGGTCCCGGGCACCCGAGCCGAGCGGGATCTCGAGCTCGGCCCGGCCGAGATAATAAGCGCGGCCGCCGATCGCGTCGTCGACGATGCTGTTGGGATCGTCGTTGAAGGTCGGGTTGCCGGAATCATCCAGCACAGGGTCGCCATCCTCGTCCGTGATGTAGAAGCGGCGCTGGATGCGCGGCCCGACGCCGCGAATGTCGAAGCCGCGAATCTGCGGGCTGCCGAGGAAGAAGCGGTCGGTGAGGCGCAGCGGATCGCGGTTGGGCCCGCCCTCTTCGAAGCTGTGGATATAGCCGCCCTCGAGTGAGACGGAGAAGATGAAGTTGTTGAAGACGTTCCAATATTTGGCGGCGCTGGCGCGGGTGCGCAGATATTGCGTGTCGCCTCCGACGCCGGCGAAATCCTGGCTGAACAGCAGGCGCTCGCCGCGGCTCGGCCGGATCGAATTGTTGAGCGTGCTGTAGAGCAGCGAATAGCCGACGCTCGACGTCAGCCGGTTGCCGATCACGTCGCACAGATAGCGACCCGCCTTCAGCGGATCGCACTCCGCCGGCTCGGGGCCGGAGCCGTCGGGATCGGTGAAGAACAGCTCCTCGCTGAGCGTCACCTCGTCATAGACGAGGCCGTAACGCAGCGCGAGGCTGAGATTCTCGGTCAGCGGCACGCCGGCGCGAAGCTGGCCGCCGGTGCTGACCTGCTGGTAGGTTGTCTGGCGATCGTTGTTGAAGAAGTTGAAGCTGTTGAGGTCGCGCCGGTAGATGTCGAAGCCGACGGCGATGTTGCGGTCGAACAAGGCAGGCTCGGTGAAGCCCAGCTCGACCGACTTGGAATAGCTCGAATAATTGACCGCGGCACGGAGTTCCTGGCCGAGGCCGCGGAAGTTGCGCTGCCGGATGGAAAGGTTGACCAGGAAGCGCTCGAGGCTGGAGAAACCGGCGGAGAATTGAAGCTCGCCGGTGGCTCGCTCCTCGACGGCGACGCCGAGCACCACCCGGTCCGGGGCGGAGCCTTGTTCCTGGGTGATTTCCAG
>NZ_SBFF01000026.1 GCF_004151485.1 Sphingosinicella sp. CPCC 101087
GGGAGCCGTTGATCGCATCGGTCGACGTGGCGGCGATCCGGCCGGCCGCGACGTTCTGGATCTGCCGCTCGGCGCCCACCGCGCCGACGCTGACCGTCGAAGTCGGGGCATCGCCCGCGAAGGTGTAGGCATTGCCGGCGATGGTCGCACCGGTGGTCGCCACCGCGACGTCGGTGACCGACCCGTTGCCGAGAGCGACGTCACCGGCATTGTTGGCCACGGCGTTCGGGCCGATCGCCACCGAATCCGTCCCGAGCGCCTGGCTGTCCGCCAGCGCCGAGTTGGCGTGGAAATACTTGATGCCCGCGCCATTGTTGATGTCGGTGATGTCGCCCTCGACGATGGTTACCCGGTCATCGAGGTTGGCGATGTCGGTCGTGTTCTCCTCGACCTTCTGGTTGGTCGCGTAGAGCTGCGAGCCGTTGATCGCATCGGTCGACAGTTCGCTGATGCGGCCGGCTGCGACGTTCTGCAGCTGGCGCTCGGCGCTGGGGGCACCGATCGAGACGACGCTCGTCGGCGCCCCGCCCGCGAAATTATAGGTCGTGCCGCCGAGGGTGATGCTGCCGGTCGGCGCGGCCGCCCCGGTCACCGAGCCCGAGCCCAATGCCACGTCGCCGACGTTGGAGGCCTCGGCGTTGGCGCCGATGGCGACCGCATCGTCGGCGGCGGCGCTGGCGAAGGCCCCGACGGCGGCCGAGTTCGCCCCCGCCGCCTCGGCACGGTAGCCCAGCGCGGCCGCGGCCAGCCCCGAGGCACTCGACAGGTAGCCGGCCGAGGTCGACGACTGTCCGAGCGCAGCCGATGCCGGCCCGACGGCAAGGGAATTGGTGCCTTCCGCACGGCTGGACGCGCCCAACGCCGTGGCCCCCTGCACCGTCGCCCTGGCATTGTAGCCGGTCGCCGTGCTCATCGTGCCCGTGGCCGTTGCCGCGACGCCCGCGGCGAGCGAATTCTGGCCCGTCGCGCCGTCATTGTTGTAATTGGCGCCGACGGTGCCGCCGTCGTTGACGCTGTAATAGTGCGTCTCGGCGCCGGCGATCGCCGCCTGCAGCGCCTGATTGCTGGCATGGAGCTGCGATCCGTTGATGGCGTCGGTCGAGGTGGCGTCGATCCGTCCGGCCGCGACGTTCTGGATCTGCCGCTCGGCGCCCGCGGCGCCGACCGAGACGACGCTGGTGGGCGCGTCACCGGCGAAATCGTAGACCGTGCCGCCGAGCGTGATGTTCGGAGTCGGGGTCGGTGCCGAAGTCACGGAGCCGGAGCCCAGCGCGACGTCCCCGGCGCTGGTTCCTGCGACAGCGTTGGTTCCAAGCGCCAGCGCATCGGTCTGGCTGGCAGTGGCGCGGAAGCCGACCGCAGCGGACTGAACCCCCGTGGCTAGGGAGCCACCGCCGAGCGCCGTGGCGATGGATCCCGACGCCTGGGCTTCGGTCCCGAGTGCCACCGAGTCGCGCCCCGATGCCTGCGTGCCGCCATTGAAGCTGTTACCGATGGCGATGGCGCCGGCGTCTGTCGCCTGCCCCCCGCCGATAGCGATGGCCATGCCGTCCGGCAAACCGTTCCCGGTTGCCAATGCGCCCGAGCCGAGCGCGACGTCGGCGGCATTGGTCGCCGTCGCGGCGTCGCCGAGCGCCAGCGCGCCCGCGCCGCCCGCGCGGCTGGTATTGCCGAGCGCGACCGAGCCCTGACCGACCGCCACATTGCTGTTGCCGATGGCGACCGCGCCCGCCGCCTGGTTGGCCGCGGTCGCGGTTGCCGTGCCGTCAGCATTGGCAATGTTGTTCGCGCCGCCGACGAAGGCGCCGGTGCCGCTGGCATAGCTCGGATCGCCTATGGCGACCGCGCCGTCGCCATAAGCGGTGTTGTTCGAGCCGATCGAGACCGCCTTGCCGCCCGTTGCTGTAGCGGCGGTACCGATGGCGACGGCTTCCGCAGAGTTGGCGACGGCACCCGTGCCTATCGCAACGGTGTCCACGGCAATCGCTCGACTGGTGAACCCAACGGCGATCGAGTTCGATTCGGTAGCGCCGCTTGCACCGCCGATCGCCACCGAATTCTGCGCGCCAGCCGCCGCAAGGCGACCGAACGCGCTCGAGTTGACGCCGGTGGCTTCGGCTTCCCAGCCATAGGCCGCCGCGCCGGAGGCGGTCGCGGTGGTGTCCGTACCCGCGGCAAGTGAGTTCACGCCCGACGTCGCGGCTCGCAAGCCGAGGGCAATGGAGCTTCCCGCGGTGGCAGAGGCCGCCACGCCGATCGCGATGGAACTGACCGCCGTCGCACCGTCATTGTTGTAGTTGGGGAACGCCGTGCCGCCGTCGTTGACGCTGAAATAGTGGGTCTCTGCCCCGGAGATCGCCGCCTGCAGCGCCTGATTGCTGGCGTGGAGCTGCGAGCCGTTGATCGCGTCGGTCGAGGTGGCGCTGATCCGGCCGGCCGCGACATTCTGGATCTGCCGCTCCGAACCCACGGCGCCGACCGAGACGACGCTAGTCGGCGCATCGCCGGCGAAGGTGTAGGCCGTGCCTCCGAGCGTGATGCTCGGCGTCGGCGTCGGCGCCGTTGTCACCGACCCCGAGCCGAGCGCGACATCGCCCGCATTGTTGGCCACGGCGGTGTCGCCGAAGGCGAGCGCACCGGCGGCCAGCGCACTGCTGTCGTTGCCGAGCGCGACCGATCCCTGGCCGACCGCCACGTTGCTGTTGCCGATCGCGACCGCGCCGGCCGCCTGGTTCGCCGCAGTGGCCGTGGCCGTGCCGTCCGCATTGGCGATGTTGTCCGCGCCGCCGGTGAAGGCGCCGGTGCCGCTGGCATAGCTCGGATCGCCGATCGCGACCGCGCCGTCGCCATAAGCGGTGTTGTTTGAGCCGATCGAGACCGCCTTGCCGCCGGTCGCAACCGCATTGGTACCGAGCGCTACAGCCTCTGCGGCATCGGCGAGCGCCCCGGTTCCCATCGCGATCGCGTCAGGCGCATTCACCACCTTGGCATCCCAGCCGATGGCGATGGCCGACGTGGAAATGGCGTCCACGGCAAGCCCCGTGTTGGCGCCGATGGCGATGCTGTTGTCTGCTGCCGCGGTGACCTGGTTGCCAATAGCGGTCGAGTTGATGCCCGCCGCCTGGCTCAGATAGCCGAGCGCCGTGGCTTCCAGCCCGCTGGCGACCGATCGCACGCCAACGGCGACGCTTTGATTACCGGACGCATTGGCCTGCGCGGCGGCGGCGAAGGCGTTCAGCCCCGATGCCGTGCTGTCGATGCCGATGGCAGTCGCGTTCTGGGCGGTCGCTTCCGCCAGCGGACCCACGGCGACGGCGGCGATGCCGGACGAAATGCTGTTCGTTCCGATCGAGATGCCGTTCTGCGCATTGGCGTTTGCGTTGAAGCCGATCGAGGTCGTCCTGTCGGCGGCAACGCCGATACCCGCATTGGTGCCGAGCGCGATGTTGTCGTTACCCGTTACCAAGTTGCCCGCAGAAGCGCTGAGGGTACCGTCATAGGAGACGCTCCCGTCCCCGGTCCCCATGGCGATGTTGCGCGTGCCCGTGACGCCGGATCCGGCGCCCCGCATGGCGCTGGGTATGCCGCCGCCAATGGCGCTGTTCTGGGCACCGCTAACGAGCGTACCGGCCGCAACGCCCATCGCGACCGATCCCGCATTGGCGATGGTCGAACCCGCGCCGGCGCCTTGGCCGACAGCAACCGTGCTGTCACCAGCGGCCAGCGCCTGCCCGCCAACCGCAACCGCAGTGTTTCCGGTCGATCGAGCAAGGTTGCCGACAGCAACGGCGGCCACCCCGCCGGCGTCGGCGAGGACACCGAGGGCAGTGGCGCTGTCCGCGGTCGCGGTTGCCGACCGGCCCAGGGCGGTCGAGAGATTCCCAGTGGCAACGGTCCGCGCACCAATGGCCGTACCGCCGAGATCGGCCGAGCTTTCGGCGCCCATCGCCATTGCTTCAAATCCATGAGACTGCGCGGCCCTGCCGATCGAGATCGTGCTGTTCCCGTCCGTCGTGCTGTTCAGACCCAAGGCAACGGAAGCGAAGTTGGTCGCATTGGCTCCGGTGCCTAATGCGACCGTGCTATTGCCGTCGGTGCTGCTGCCGGTTCCGATTGCGACCGTCTGAAAGCCAAGGGCGGACGCATCCGCACCCAGGGCCGCCGTCTGCTGGCCGTTTGCCTCAGCCCGTGCGCCCAGCGCAACCGCGCCGTCGTTGATTGCGATGGCGTTGCCGCCGGCCGCGAGTGCGTTGAGTCCGCTCGCCTGGGCCAGGTGCCCTACGGCAACCGCTTCCGCCAGAGTTGCCTGGCTTTGGCGCCCAATCGCAATGGTGTCGATCTGCGATGCTGTGACGTCGGTGCCGATGGCGATGGCGCTCTGGGCGGTAGCTCCTGATGACGGAGTGGTGCGTCCGCCAAGATAGATGGCGTTCAACGCCGTCGCCCGCCCTCCGATGCCCGCAGCGAGGGCGTTGAGGCCGGTCGCGCCATCGTTGTTATAGTTTGCGCCAGCGCTGCCGCCGTCGTTGACGCTCCAATAATGCGGCGTCGACCCCGCGATGCTGGTCGCGAGCGTGTCGAGTGCCTGGTTCGTCGCGAAGAGCTGCGATCCGTTGACCGCGTCGGTCGAGCTGCTGCTGATCCGGCCCGCGGCGACATTCTGAAGCTGGCGCTCGGAGCCGACGGCCCCAATCGAGACCACGCTGGTCGGCGCGGCGCCGGCGAAGTTGTAGGTATTGCCGCGAATGATGGTGCTTGCGGTCGGCGCTGCTGCCGAGGTTACCGAAGCCACCCCTAGCGCAACATCGCGGGCATTGCTTGCAGTCGCGCCAGCGCCGAGCGCAACGGCGCTCGCGCCGGTAGCCGACGTCGCCGTGCCGATGGCGATCGCATCTTGCCCGGATGCAACGACACCCGGTCCGAAAGCATTGCCGATGGCGATGGAGCCCATATTGGTAGCTTGGGCGCCGGAGCCGATGGCCACCGCCATGTTCTCGGCCGCACCGCCACCCGTCGCCTGCGCACCCGAACCGATCGCAACGTCGTAGGCAGTATTGGCGACCGCCGTATCGCCGAACGCAAGCGAGCCCGCACCAAGAGCGCTACTGGTGCTGCCCAACGCGACGCTGCCCTGGCCCACCACTATATTCTGATAACCAATGCCGACCGCACCCTGAGCGGGCGTGCCTGCCACGCCGACCGCCTGACCACCGCCACCGACCATATTCGTGTTGCCGATGGCGATCGCGCCATTGCCGGTGGCGGTATTGTCCATGCCTTGGGCCACGGCACCGTCGCCCGTGGCGGTGCTTGGATCACCGATCGCCACCGCGCCATTGCCGTCGGCGACATTGCCATAGCCGATGGCGACCGCGCGGCCACCCGTCGCCGTGGCATCGTTGCCGATCGCAACCGAGTCCGCCGAATTGGCCGTCGAGGATGTGCCGAAGGCAATGGAATTTTCGCCGGAGGCAACGGCTCCAAGACCGAGCGCCGAAGCGCCGTTTCCGGACGCCGCGCTGGAGATGCCCATGACCATGCTGCCCTGGCCCGAAGCATTCGTATTGTTGCCGATCGCGATGGCTTCGAAGAACGTATAAGCGGGGTTGCCGCCGAGGGGCGTTCCGGACGTGCCGATCGCCCTGGAATTGCCGCCGATCGCGATCGGAGAGCCGCCGTCCCCGTTCGCTATGGCCTGAGCTCCCTGTCCCAGGGCGACGCTCGAGCCCCCAGCGGACCCACCGCTGGCCGTGGATCCGGCGCCGATCGCGACCGTCTCACCTGACGATGCCGTTGCGTCCGTGCCAAGCGCCAAGGCATTCTGGAACGAAGCCGCAGCGTTAGTGCCAAGCGCGAAGGCGGACGCGCCCGATGCGTTCGCCAGGACACCCATCGACACGGCCCTGGCCCCGGTCGCTTGGCTTTGGCGTCCTATCGCAGTGGCGTCGACCGCGTTTGCCGTCACGTCCGTCCCGATGGCAATGGCGCCCTGTTGGAGGGCACCCGTCGTCGGACCGGTGCGCGCACCGAGATAGACGGAGTTCAACGCGGTTGCCCTCGCCTGGGCACCGACAGCGACAGCATTCTGGGCGCCTGCGCTAGCGAGGGAGCCGGTCGCAACGGCGCCTTGCCCGGTCGCGTTTGCCTGGTCACCGAGCGCGAGAGACGAAACGCCCGATGCGGTGGTCAGATAGCCGACGGCCGTGGCGCGCTGTGCCGTTGCATTGGCGATCCGACCGAAGGCGGCCGATTGAAGACCGGACGCACGGGAATTGATGCCGATGGCTACCGCCTCGTCGCCGGCGGCCTGTGTCAACGAGCCGATGGCTATAGCGGACAATCCGGTCGCTCTGGTCGCTGAGCCGATAGCGATAGGATTGTACCCTCCCGCGGCCGTGTTGATCGCCTGGGCGTCGGCTCCTATCGCGATGGCGCTGCCCGTGCCGCCGGCAGGGGTCCTCGCCTGGCTGGCGGCGCCGATCGCGACCGAGTCCGCGCCCGTCGCGGTTCCGCCTCCTTCAGCGTAGTTTTGAGCACTCGCAGCCTGCGGGACGGCGGCGACGCCGATTGCGACGGCCGCCAAGCCGGCGAGCATCCCGGAGGGGGCGGTCGATCCGAGCAGCGCCGAGCGCGACGTTCCGCCGAAGCCCAATGAGCCTACGCCCAGATCCTTGCGGTCGACGCCGAGTTCGCGATGAGCGCGGCGCAGCACCGCCATCAGGCGGCGGCGCTCCGACCAGCTCGCACCTTGCGCGCCGACGACCCAGTTACCTGCGAAACCAATGCGACGATCCTTCCGCGAAGCAGACTCAACTCCGAACATGACCCAATCCCCTTTTTGCTCGCCGCAGCGTCGGCATCGAACAGACACAGGCCCTCGCCGCCCGCCGGCGTGCGAGTGCACTCCACACAAAAATTCCAATTTGACCGAGTGGAGGGAGCCGCCTCGCGAGCCTCAGCCAACGCCGCCCCCTAAGGCTTCACCGGATGTCCCTGCCTTCGGCGACTGTCACGACCACGCAGCTTTCGCCGCTGGCCACGAGCAGGCCCTGGCCCTGCTCGGCGCCGAGATCGTAGAGCGGAACGCCTGAGAGCGTTCCAGCTTCCCTACTGCCGGCCGGCAGCAATGCCACGACGTCCGGGCATGGCCGCTGGAACGGCGCCACGCGCACGAGTTGCCCTTCGCAGCCCTCGCCGACGGGCGCAGCGATGACGATGCCGGCCGCCTGCCCCTGATGGTCCGGCATGCCGTAGGTCATGCCGACCAGGCCCTGGACTCCGCGCTCATCGGGGGATTCGCGGTCCGCCTGCACCTGGACGCTGTGGGCGGCGCCGTAAGCCACGATGTTGCCAAGCGCCGAGAAGAGGTTGGCGCAGCGGCGCACGCCGACGCGTTCGACCTGGTCCCGAAAAGCGTCGGCGACCGGGGCCGGCGCGTCTGCAGGCGGGGCCGACTGGGCCCCCGCCTGCGCGCTGCCGGCGACAATCGCCAGGCCGAGCGCAGCCGCCACCATAAGCGAGAAGCGCTTTCCACTCTTGATAGTCCCCACCGTTTTTCCCCGTTTGGCAGCCCCGCTATCTTGGATCCAAGACCGGAAGCTTTGCGCCCTGCCGTCACCGACAGTTTGCCGTTTCAACCCAGGTCGTTTCTTCGGCATTGCACAAGATCGTCATATCAACCTTGCTGGTCGACCGAGACGAACTTACGACGGCTTGATCGACCTGCCACGCAAAGAACCTTCCAGAACAGATCGAGCGACAACTCGATTCTGTTATAATCAACCTAGATCAATCTGTTCGTTGTGCAATATCGGACGAATACGGTAGGTTTGTTTACCCATGTTCTATTTCCGGTTCACGAGTTTATGCTTTAGAATAAGGTTGTTTTATCCACGGCAATTTGCCGCCGTCGGAATACCGAGACGGGAAAATGCTATCTGTTGGTATAAGGCCCAAGGACTATTCGATAGGAGAAATCCTCAATAGACGTGTTAACTTCACAAGATTTTTGCGTGATTCTTACATTGGCTGGATGCCCTCCGCGGCAGGCTGCCGATCCAGAGTCGGCCCTGATCGGTCCGCGAGGTGACAGGCTCGAGCACGCTCCCGCAGGCCGGGTTCAGCGCCTTCGACGGCCGTGGCGACATCAAGCCTGTAGTCACGTGGACCCCCGAGCGACGCGAAGCTTTCTCCGAGCGAGGTGCCGCGGCGGCGGTCGCCGCCGCGGCACTGCCGGTCGGCCTCAGAATTCGACGCCGACACCTGCGCCGAGCGTGACCTCACGGGAGTCGTAGCCCATCGTCGCCTTCAAGGTCGCGCGATCGTCGTCGGTGCGGGTCGAAAGGCCGACCGCGACCGCGAACTCGCCGTCACGATAGCCCGTTCCGAGCCCGAGCGCCGTTCTGCCCGGATTGACGGCCTGCGGGATGTTCGAGATCGCGACGGCCGAGGCGATTCCCGCATTGGCGTCACGCCGAAGCTGCCCCAGGTCATAGTCGAACGCCGCGATACGGGTGTCGGTATATTCCTTGGCGGAGGCCAGGGTGCTGGCGAGCCCATCGTTGAGCTGCTGGACATTGACCCCGTCGGTCG
>NZ_SBFF01000027.1 GCF_004151485.1 Sphingosinicella sp. CPCC 101087
TCGTCGGCATTGCCGCCGTCGAGCGTATCGGCGAAGTTGCTGCCTTCCAGCTTCTCGATGCCGATATATTTGTCGCCAGCCGCATCGCCGACCGTTCCCTTCTGGCTGGCCAGCGAGGCATGGACCCCGGCGTCGGCGTCCATGTAGCTCGCCGTATCGAAGCCGGCGCCGCCGTTCAGCGTGTCGCCGCCTTCCCGGCCCATCAGCACATCGTCGCCACCATTGCCCGTGAGAATGTTGGCTGCGCTGTTGCCGATGATGGCGTCGTCGCCGCCGCCGGCGGTGGCGTTTTCGACCACGACGCCGTTGGCGATGGTGTAGCCGCCCCAGATGTCATCGACGAACGACACGACGCCGCCGCCCGTGGGCGTGTAGTCCAGCGTCGCCGCCAGCAGGTCGATCCGCGCGTTGCGGTTGCCCGAATAGCGGATCTCGTCGACGCCGCCCGTATCCCAGATCGTCTGGTAGGAGGCTTCGTCCTGCGAGTCGGCGATGGTGTAGACGTCGTTGCCGGTATTATGGTCATGGACCCCGTAACGCGCCTGAAGCACCGCGATGTCGAAGGCGCCGAGCGTCGCCGACCAGCCGGCCTGGAAGGTGCCGGACGCGAACACCCGCTCCCCGTCCGGATGGGTCACCCAACCATCATTGTAGGACATGACGGTGTAGACGCCCTGATTAAGGTCGTAGATGCCGAGCGAGTCGGAGCCGGCGACGCCGAGCATCACTTCCGATCCGCCGCCGGTGTCGTGCGGGTGGGCAATGCCATGGGCGTGACCGAACTCATGCAGCACCACGGCATAGGAGAAGCCGCCGGGCTGAAGGCTGTCCGGATCATTGAACCTGCCGCTCAGCAGGTTGAAGAAGCCGATCCCCTGAGCGTCGCCATAAGCGGGATCCTGCGGATAGAAGCGCGCGCCAAAGACGTCGTTCTCTGTGGTGACCAGCCGGAAGGTCGCCTGATTCACATCGGTCGTGATCTCGTAATTGACCCCGAGGATATTCTCATATTCCTCGAGCGCCCGCATCACGCCGTCGATCTGGAACTGCTCCCAGCCGAAGGTGGCCATCGGCTCCGTGCTGTTGGGCTCGGTCTCTCCGAAATTCTCGCCGGCGGGCGCGAAATAGACGTAGGCGGTCGGGACCCCGTCCACCTCGACGAACGGAACGTTGTTCGCGCTGTCCCAATTCAGCGATTCGAGCGGGTCGTAATCGGCCAGATTGCGCGCCTCGACGTCGAGCGTGTAACCGCCGGAAGTGCCCTGATAGCTTTCCGCCCGGACATAATAGGTGCCGCTCCGATCGGCGATGAAGCTCAGGCCGGTCTCGTAGTTGACGACCGCGGCGATGTTGGTGCCGTTCTCGTCATAGAGGCGCAGAATACCGATATTCTCGCCGGGCTCACCGTCCCAATCGGCGGCGCCGGAAATGCCGCCGGCATAGGTGATGGTGTAGACCATGCCTTCGGTCGCTTCGATCTTGTACATGTCGCGATCGGCAGCGGAATCGAGGTAGGCGAAGGTCGTGCCGACGTCGATTTCCACCGCGCCCGCCAACGTGTCGGGGGCGTCATGGGCCGGATCGCGGGTCCAGATGCTGATCGTGTAGTCGCCCGAGTCCCTGTAATCAGGATAGCCCGGGGCGCTGGGGTCGACGTGATACCAGGACGTCGCGAGCAGATAATAGGTACCGGTCGTCGCCGCGGTGTAGGTGATCTGCGACGTTCGGCCGAAGCCGCCGTCATCGTCCTGAGTGATGAGATTTTCTTCAGGATCGAACAGGCCCAGAAGCGGATCCTCGATGCCGCCCTCGACCGTGCCGCGATAGGAGAAGGTGTAGGTCTGGCCCGCCACGAGCTCGACCGCGATGACGTCCTGGGTTTCCGAGCCGGAAAGCGAACCCGGAGTCGTCGTTTCGGCGTGAGTGTCGAGCTCGGCGGTGGCGGAGATGGTTCCGATGCGAAGAGCATCGAAATAGCTGCTCAATTCAGCACTGTGCTTCTCCGAATCGGCCAGAATTCGGCCATCGGCGTCTACACGGACATAAGGTGATGCCATATCAGTAACCCCCGTAGCTATGTTGTGTCATGAGTTGCCGCGAATCGCGGCATGCGGCGAGACAACCATGTTTTCCGAACGCCAGCAAACTCTTTTAACCAATCGGCGGACGAATGTGCCATGGTGGGGGCAAGCGGGAGATAGTCAAATGGCTCAAGTGCTTAGATGGATGACGCTGAGCGCCGCGCTCGGCATGCTGACGCCGGCTTGTGCATCGCCGGTGGAACGGGACAGACAGCCCGAAAGTCCACCCGAAGAGGCTGTCGGCGAACATTCGGAGAGAGAAGTGACCGGCGATTCCACATCGATAAGCCAGCGGTATCGAACCCTCGACGAATATCTCGCCTTCCTCGAAAGCAGAGCCGCCATAGACGGCCATTGGTACCGCGAAATTCGTCCGGGGGTCTTCCGACTCGAGACCGGAAATTATCACGGCCCCGGAAGCCAGAAGCGGATCTTCACCCGCGAGGAACTCGAGCGGAAGTTCGGCTTCTCGCCGTCGTGAGATAGCGCCGAATCGCCCGGCGAACACGGCGTGCGATCGAGGAGCGGCAAGCGTGCCGCTCGCGTTGTCACGCCAACTCGCCGCAGCCTTGCAAAGGAAGCGGCGCCCGGGGAGCCCCGGGCGCCGCGCCTTTCGCTTGTGCCGATGTCAGAGGACGACGTCGGCGGTGATGA
>NZ_SBFF01000028.1 GCF_004151485.1 Sphingosinicella sp. CPCC 101087
GTCGGTATATTCCTTGGCGGAGGCCAGGGTGCTGGCGAGCCCATCGTTGAGCTGCTGGACATTGACCCCGTCGGTCGGCGCGACGCCGGCGGCGACGTTGCGGAGCCTTGTCGCCTCTCCGCCCGGATTGAACGTCACCGAGTTGCCTTCCGCATCATATTGCACCGAGTTGTTCGCGACCTGCGCCACCTGGTGGAGCTGCGATCCGTTGACCGCATCGGTCGACGTGGCGTTCACCGCGCCCGCCCCGACGTTGCGCACGACGTTGCCGCCCATATCGACGGTCGTGTTGCCGCCGACCACGAGGCCGCCATTGGCATTGACCACCCCGTTGAAGGTCGGATTGTCCGCCATGGCGATCTCCATACGGTTGCCGTCCAGCGTCACGACCGTGTTGGAGCCGGCAACGACGTTCAGCGTGCCGTTCGACGGCACGTTGGTGGTCGGACCGCCATTGGCCTGGACGTTCCAGCCCGCGCCGGCATTCTGGTTCACGGCCTCGAGCGCGTCGTTGACGCTGGTGTAGCTGTTGCCGCCGACGTTGAGGTTGGTCGTCAGCTCGCCGGTGGTCGAGTTGTAGGTCGTGTCGCCGCCGAGGCTGTTGGCGACGCTGTCGCCGAGATTCTGGACGACCTGGGTATTGGCGGTGACGGTGTCGCCCAGGTTGGTGACCCGGTCATCCAGGTTCTGGATGTCCGTGCTGTTCTGGACGACCGTGTCTCCCAGGTTCGTGACCGTATCGCCCAAATTCTGGATGTCCGTGCTGTTCTGGGCGACCTGGTCGCCGAGGTTCGTCACCTGATCGCCCAGATTGGCCACCTCGTCCCCGACGTTCGTCAGCTGGGCGCCAAGGTTCTGGATGTCGGTCCTGTTCTGGACGACCTGCTGGTTGACCGAATCGAGCTGCGCCACGTTCACCGCGTCGGTCGGCGCGGAGCCGGCCGCGACATTGGTGACCTGGCGCTCGGCGCCGGGCGCGCCGACCGACACCTCGCCTGCCGAGCTCTGCGGCGCGGTGAGGCCGTAGGCCGCATAGCCGATCCGCGACCCGACATTGGTCACCGCTCCGGCCCCCAGGGCAACGCTGCCCGAGAAGCTCGCATTGGCGCCGGCGCCGATTGCGACGGACTGGATGCCGTCCGAGGTCGCATTGGTGCCGAGCGCCAGCGCATCCTCGCGAGAGACCTGGGCATTCTGGCCGATCGCCGTACCGCCGGGCGCGGTCTGCTGGACGAGCGCGCCGTTGCCGATGCCGATGCCATTGTCGCCGTTGACCACGGTGGTCGGCCCGACGGCGACCGATTCCTGCCCGACGGCGAGCGAGTCCGCCGCCAGCGAGTTGGCGTGGAAATACAGGACCGGGGTGACGCTGACCGAGGCGATCGCACCCTGGAGCTGCCGCAGCGTCACCGCATCGTGCGTCTGCGTCCCGTCGGCGACGTTGGTGATCTGGCGCAGCTCGTTCGTCGCGGCATTGCCGACCGAGACCGCCCCCAGCAGGGCAACGTCGGTCGTGTTGTATTCGACGTAGCCCAGTCCCGCCGGGATGGTGCCGCTGACCGGGGCAAGCGCCCGGTCCGACACCGAGCCGGCGCCGAGCGCCACCGAGCCGTCGATGCTGGCGAGGGTGCCGGTGCCCACCGCCGTCGACTCGACGGCCGTGGACGAAGCCGCAATGCCCGCGGCCAGCGAGTTCAGCCCCGTCGCGCCGTCATTGTCGTAATTGGCAACCGGGGTGCCGCCGTCGTTGAGACTGTAATAATGGCTCAGATTGGCGTCGACCGCGGTCAGGGCATCTTGGATCGTCGTGTAATTGTCCCCGGCAATGTTGATCGTGGGGCCGGTGATGGTCCCGTCCGGATTCACGACCGTCCCGCCACCGAAATAATTGGCGATGCTCCCGCTCACGCCGAAAAGCTGCGATCCGTTGACGGCGTCGGTCGAGGTCGCGTTGACCGCGCCCGGCGCGACGTTGGTGATGACCAGGCCGCCGGCGTCGATGCCGGCCGTGGTGACGCTCGGTCCGCCGGCGATGGTGATTCCATCATTGTTCACCACGGTCCCGCCCGCCGTCATGCTGTCGACGGTGATGTCGGCAGCAAGATCGATGGTGACGTCGTCGGCGGCCGGATCCTTGGCGACGACGATATTGCCGTCGACATTGCTGAAGTCGACCGTGTCGCCGGGGGCGACGGTGGTTGCGTTGGCGCCCTCGGCGGTCAGCGTGAAGCCGCCGCCGACGGTGGTGGCGAGCTCCTCGACCGCCTGGTTGGTGGCGAAGAGCTGGGAGCCGTTGATCGCATCGGTCGACGTGGCGGCGATCCGGCCGGCCGCGACGTTCTGGATCTGCCGCTCGGCGCCC
>NZ_SBFF01000029.1 GCF_004151485.1 Sphingosinicella sp. CPCC 101087
ACGCTGACCGGATCGGCGGCGCTGATCCAGGTCGGCGACGGCAGCGCGGCCGGTGCGGGCTATACGGCCACCATCGCGGCCGAGCTCGCCGGGTCGGCGGGTCTGGTGAAGACCGATGCCGGCACGCTGATCCTCGCCGGCACGAACAGCTATACCGGCGGAACGGCGATCAACGGCGGTATCCTCAGGATCTCGGCCGACGCCAATCTGGGCGACTCCGCCGGCGGGCTGATCCTCGACGATGGTACGCTCAACAGCACGGCCGACCTGGTTTCGGCGCGGGCCGTTACCCTTGCCGGCGAGGGGACCTTCCTCACCGACGCAAACACCGCACTCACTCTCGAGGGCCTAGTCTCGGGCGCCGGAGCCCTGGTCAAGGCCGGGGCGGGATCGCTCGTCCTGACCGCGGACAACATTTATGCAGGCGGCACCGTCATCGCCGGCGGCACGCTCCAGATCGGCGACGGCGGGACCAGCGGCAGCATCACGGGCGACGTCGCGAACGAAGGCACGCTGCTTTTCGACCGCTCGGACGCGCTGACCTTCGAAGGTTCGATTTCGGGCTCGGGCGCGCTTCGCCAGGCCGGTACCGGCACCACGATCCTGACCGGCGCGAACCTCTATACCGGCGGCACGACAATCGGTTCGGGTACGCTCCAGATCGGCGACGGCGGCACCACCGGTTCGATCCTCGGCAACGTCGCCAACGACGGCACTCTGACCTTCAACCGCTCGGATGCCGTCACCTTTGCCGGAACGGTCAGCGGAACCGGCTCGCTGGTAAAGGACGGGGCCGGTACGCTGATTCTGACCGCTGCGAACAGCTATACGGGTGCGACGCAGGTCGTCGCCGGCACCCTGCTCGTCAACGGCGATCAGTCGGCGGCGACCGGTCTCACCAGCGTCGCTTCCGGCGCCACGCTCGCCGGCGCCGGAATCATCGGCGGCGACGTCGCCGTGGACGATGGCGGAACGCTCGCGCCCGGCGCCGGCGGCGCCGGCGTGCTGACCATCAACGGCAGCCTCTCGCTTGCCTCGGCCGCGCAGATCGGCATGGATCTCGGCGCGGCCAACGCGGTGGGAAGCGCGTTCAACGACCTGGTCGACGTCGAGGGCGACCTCATCCTCGACGGTACTCTCAACGTGACCGTCACCCCCGGCGGCACGTTCGGCATCGGCCTCTACCGCATCGCCAATTATGGCGGCACGCTGACCGACAACGGACTGGCGCTCGGCACCTTGCCGGCCGGCGCCGACGTGTCGGTGCAAACATCGGTCGCGAACCAGGTCAATTTGATCAACACCGGCGGCGCGATCCTCAACTTCTGGGACGGCGCGGCCGGACCGAAGTTCAACGGCGAAGTCGACGGCGGCGACGGCGTCTGGCAGGCGGTCAACGGCAACAGCAATTGGGCCGATGCGACTGGCGCGGTCAACGCCGGATACGATGACGGCGCGTTTGCGATCTTCACCGGCGCGGCCGGAACCGTCACGGTCGATAACAGCCTCGGTACGGTCACCGCCTCGGGCCTGCAGTTCGCCGCCAACGGCTACACTATCGCCGGCAATACCCTGACCCTGTCGGGTCCGGAGTCGGTGATCCGGGTCGGCGACGGCACGGCGGGCGGGGCAGGCTACATCGCCACCCTCGCAAGCGCGATCGCCGGGACCACAAAGTTGGTCAAGACGGATCTCGGCACACTCGTGCTGACCGGCGCCAACAGCTATTCCGGCGGGACGCGGATCGAGGCGGGCATCGTGCGGATCTCGAGCGACGCCAATCTCGGCGC
>NZ_SBFF01000003.1 GCF_004151485.1 Sphingosinicella sp. CPCC 101087
CCTTCGGCAAGCCAGTCGAGCACGGCGGGCAACCCGGCCGGCGTCTACACGGTGGTGGTGACGGCAGCCGATCCGCATGGCGCCACGGTGACCCAGAGCTTCAACTGGACCGTCACCAACCCGTCGCCCGAGGCGGCCGCGGACCAGGGCAGCGTGACGGAAGATGGGCCCAACCTCGTCGTCTCGGCGGCGGATGGCGTCATCGAGAGTGGAGCCGCCGCCGGGGGCACGGATATCGACCCGGACGGCGACGCCCTGTCGGTCACGCACGTTGTTGCCGGCACGGCCGACGAGCTGAGCGACTTTCCGGCAGTTCCGAACGCCGGAACGCAGATCGTCGGCGCCTTCGGCACGCTCACTCTCAATGCCGACGGCAGCTATACCTATGAGCTGGACAATTCGAACCCGGCCGTCAACGCACTGGACGGTGAGAGTCCGCCGCTTTCCGATACGTTCAGCTACGCGATTTCCGACGGCGAAGGCGGCACGTCGTTCACGACGCTGACGATCACCATCAACGGAAATGACGATGGCGTCCCGTCCATCGCACCGGTCGATGGCAACGGAATCGAGCCCGGCGAGGTGACGGTCTACGAGGCGGGGCTCACCAGCGACGGCCCTGCCGGCCAGGACGAAACTGTCAGCGGCACCATCACCATTTCGGCGGCCAATGGGCTCTCCACCATCACCATCGGAGTCACGACGGTCACCCTCGCGCAGCTGGAAGCGATCTCCGCCGGCACGCCGATCGAGATCGACACGGCGCAAGGCAAGCTGACTCTGACGGGGTTTGCTTCGGCGGGCGAGATTGGCGGCGTCTCGACCGGGGGTACGCTGAGCTACACCTATACGCTCGAGGAAAGCGTCTCCAATCCCGACGCGGCATCGGCCAACAGTATCGAGGAGATCGAGCTCGCGGTGGAGGACGCTGCAGGGGCGGTCAGGCAATCCAGCCTGAGCGTCAATATCGTCGACGATGTTCCATCCATCGGCACGCCCGATGCAGTCACCCTGGACGAGGCGGGCCTGCCCGCCGGCACCGATCCCGACGCCAGCGCGCTGACGCGGACGGGCTCGCTCGACCTGCGTACCGGCGCCGACGACGGCTCGGTCACCACGGTCTTCGATCCCGCCCAGTCGGCGCCGGCGGATCTGACGTCCAACGGAGTCCCGATCGTCTATGCCGTGAGCGCCGACGGACACACGCTTACGGCCACCGCCGGCCCCGGCGGTGCGGTCGTCTTCACGGTGTCGCTGACCAATCCGGGCTCGCCGACTGCCGGCTACAGCTTCGAGCTATCGGGTCCGCTCGACCACGATGGAGCCGATATCGACCTGTCCTTCGACTTCAACGTGACGGACGCGGACGGCGACACCGACGCCGGCAGCTTCCAGGTGTCGGTGGTCGATGACGGGCCTGTTGCCGTGGACCAGCCGGGGCTTTCGCTGGACGAAGGCGGGACGGTCGTGGGCTCGGCGAGCGGCGGCTCGAACCTCCTGGGGAATGACGAAGTCGGCGCGGACGGATCCGCCAAGGTGGTATCGATCACCTATACGGACGAGTCCGGCAACAGCGCGACCGCGGCAGTCCCCCCGGGCGGCCTGACCGTAGATACCCATTACGGTTCCCTCACCGTCAATCCTGACGGCACGTGGAGCTATGCGAGCGATTCGACGGAGAACAACCCGTCGGGCGTGTCGGAGACCTTCGGCTATACGATCGAAGACAATGACGGGTCCACCTCATCGGCGATCCAGCCGCTGACCGTGACCGACACCGATCCGACGGCGGCACCGGTGGGTCTCGCCATCGACGAGCAGGACATTCCCGGGACGGGCAGTGCGGGCTCGCAGACCAATTCGGTGACGGAGGATCTGGGGATCGCGAAGGGTGCTGATGCGATCAGCGACGTGGTCTTCGACGATTCGACCTTGAGCGGCCTGGAGGCGCTGAACCTGACGTCGGGCGGAACCGCTCTCGCCTATTCGCTGAGCGCGGGCGGGCACGTGCTCACGGCGACTGCGGGTCCGGGCGGCGCCGTGGTGTTCACGTTGACGCTGAACAACCCGACGGATGCATCGGGGGCCAGCCAAAGCGTGACCATGACGCTGGTCGGGAAACTGGACCATGGAGCCGCAGGCGGCGAGAACGGACTGTCGATCCCTGTCGACTACAGGGTGGACGACAGCGATTCCAGCGTCCCCGCGAGGCTGAACCTGACGGTGGTCGACGACGTTCCGACGGCACAGGTCGATGCGGGGGCCAGCGTCGTGGAAGGGGCGCAAACGGTGACGGGCACCTTGCTGCTCGCCAACGACGTTCAAGGTGCCGACGGCGCCCGCGTCCATCAGATCCAGTATACCAGCGAGTCCGGCGAATTGGTCACGGCAACCGTGGCCCCCGGCCCCGCCGGCAGCACGTTCGACACCATCCATGGCAGCCTCACCGTGAATCAGGATGGCAGCTGGAGCTATACGAGCGATCCTGCCGCGACCTCGGGGCCGTCGGTGGAACACCCGCAGCCCGGCAACGATCTCTCCGTCGACGACGTCTTCTCCTATAATCTGATCGACAGCGACGGCGACGTGAGCGGCTGGGCGAACCAGACGGTCACGGTCGAAGATACGGTCCCCTCGATCGGCGTGCCGACCACGAACGTGGTGAACGAAGCCAATCTGTCGAACGGCACCGATCCGGATCCGGCGGCCGTGACGCAGACCGGATCGCTGGCGGTCACCCAGGGCGCGGACGGCACCAACGTGACCTTCGCCTCCGACCAGGAGAATCTGGAAAGCCTGAACCTGACCTCCGGCGGCGTCGGACTGGTCTATACGCTCAGCGCCGACGGCTACACGCTCACCGCGACCGCCGGAGCTGGCGGGGCCGTCGTGTTCGTCGCCACCATCGTCGATCCGACTTCGGCAAGCGCCAGCTACAGCTTCTCCCTGCTAAGTCCGCTGGACCATACGAGCACCAGCGAAATCGAGCTGCCCATCGCCTTCGGCGTGGTCGATGCCGACGGCGACGCGGACGACGGGAACTTTATCATCATCACCATCTCCGACGACGAGCCGGAGACCGAACGGACCTTCACGCTCGACGAGGACAGTAGCGGTATCACCTTCAACACCAGCGCCGACGCGTCGGATTCGAACCTGGTGGTGTCGGATCCGCCGAACGGATCGGTGACCGTCAGCTCTGACGGCAAGATCACCTATGTGCCCGATTCCGACTTCAGCGGGACCGACACCTTTACCTATACGACCACGAACGACGGCGGCGGCACAGTCACGACCACGGTGACCGTCGTCGTCGAGCCGGTCTCGGATGCTCCGCAAGTGCCGGTGGACGACCCCACGATCCAGACCGAAGAAGACACGGCCGTTGCGCTCGGCTTGAATGCGCCGATCGTCAGCGACGCCACAGACCAGAATGGCTCCGGGACGGGCGACAATCCGGAGCTGCTGGGCGTCATCACGCTCAGCGGCATTCCCGCGGGGGCGACCTTGCTCGATGGCGCGGGTAACGTCCTGCTGGTGTCCGATGGCGGCGACGTCACCATCCGATTGTCGGACGGGCCGCATGTTTCCGGAACGAGCGGGGACCTGACACTGACGACGGCCACCTATGAAGGCCTTCGAATCCTGCCACCGAGCGAGAGTCACGCCAATTTCACGATCAATGTGAGCGTGACCAGCTATGAAGTCGAGGACGATGGAACGCCCATCGTGGGCGTGCCCGGCTTCACTTGGTCGACCGATGTCGCGGTCAACGTGCAGGCGGTTACCGACCCGGTGGCCATCTCGCTGGTCGATGGCGACGCCGATGGTCTGGCGACGGATCACACGATCGTGGAGGATACGAGTTTCGATCTGGCGGACCTGGTCACGATCGCTTTCCCCGTCGGCGACGGCAATGCGACATCCGACGTGGACGGATCAGAGGTCCGGTGGATCGAGATTTCAGGTCTGCCGATCGGCTCCACGGTCAACGGCGTCACGGTTACCGGGTCCGACCCGGTGGTGGTGCCGGCGCCGGGCCTGAGCACTTCCGCCGACGGGTTGCCGGCGATGGTAATCGCCCCGCCCACCGATTTCAGCGGCGACCTGACGATCACCGTCACCGTCAAGGCGCGGGACGCGGATGCCGACGGCGTGGGTTCCGGTCCCACGGCCGGGGACGAAGTCCTCGATTCGGTGGACCTCAAGCTGCATGTGACACCGCTCGGCGGCGACGTGACCGCGTCGGACGTAACGACCGCAGAGGACGAGGCCATAGACTTCCTTTCCGGCATAGGGACGACCGACGGCGAAGGAGGTGGGACCGAGCTCATCACCCAGGTCGCGTTCGAGGTGCCCGTCGGGTGGATCGTGACCGATACCGGGGACAGCGATGGCTATGACGTGATCGAGGGGAGCGGGACCTACACCATCCTGTTCGACGACACCCTGACTGAACAGCAGCGGGAGGAAGTTCTGGACGGCTTCCTGATCCGGCCGCCGGCCCACAGCAGCGCAGACGTCACCATCGAGGTCGCGGTCACTAGCGCCGACACGGTCAACATCAATGGAACCCCGGTCACCCAAACCAGCACGGTGAACCTGTCGGTCGGCGTCGCCGTCACGGCGGAGGCTGAAATCGTGGACGACGATTCGGACGGCGATGGCTCCTCCGACGCCACAATGCCGGGCGACCATGGATATGGCACACCGGGCCAGGAGGACGCCTGGTTCACGCTCGGGACCGACGGCGCCTTCGATCTGGGGGCCGGCTGGGAAAACCAGGACGGTGACGAGACCGTTTATGCTCGGCTGACCCCCGGGCTGGTCGCCGGCGACGGCGGCGCAAGCAGCGCCAATGGCGCGCAATTCCGCTACTCGACGAACGGCGATACAAGCGAGGCGGGAGGCGAGTGGGTCGTCGTCACCTATGTCGGCACACCGGTCGATATCCCGATCGAGTATCTCAGCACGTTACAGTTCAAGGCACCCGAAAATCTCTCGGGATCCTTCCAGATCGGCGTTCGGACCCTCACGGTCGATCCGGATCCGAATGGCGGTACGGTGGAAGCCGTCTCGGGATCGTCGACGCTGACGAACCTGGTCATCCAGCCGGTGGCGGACGAGGTCACGATGGCGCTGAATGCCCGCGCGACCGGAATCGAAGATACCGCCATTCCGCTGGAGATAAGGCCGACCAGCTCTGATCCGTCCGAGACTTTCACCGTGACGATCTCCGGCATCCCCGTCGGTGCCGAGCTCTATTATGACGGAAACTTCCAGACGGTGACCGGCGGCAGCGTGACGATTGAGGGGTTCGATTCCACCAGGACGCTCACTATTCAGCCGCCCCCCAACAGCAATGACGACTTCACGCTCGGCGTCTCCGCTTTCTCGGTCGACGGGACCGATGCCTCGAGCTCGCAGAATCTCAGCGTCAATGTCTCCCTGCGGGGCGTGGCCGATGCGGCCGACGTTGAGGCGGTGGCGACGGTTTATGACGAAGCTGCACTCGACAGCGGTGCGGACCAGGTGCTGCTCAGCGAGCTGCTGACTGCCGGCCTCCAGGATGGGGACGGATCGGAAGTCCTGACCTTGCGGGTCACCGGCCTTCCCCAAGGCTTCTCCCTCAGCCAAGGCACGATGCTGGTCGGCGGCACGGGCGAGGAGCGTGTCTGGGTGCTCACCCAGCAGCAGTTCGCGGCCGCCACGGTGTCGACGCCGGCGAATTTCAGCGGTACCCAGAGCTTCTTGGTAACGCCGGTGACGACCGAGAATGACGGCGACTCCCGGACCGGGAGCGCACAGGTCGTCGAGATAGAGGTGACGCCTTCGGCGGAAGGCGTGGTCACGACCAGCGCCACCCTGGTCGAAGACGTGGTGACTCCGCTCGGCTTGGCCATCGTGCATCAGAATGGCGACACGGATGAAGCGCTTACCACGGTCTGGGTTCCGGTAGACGAGAATCCGAACTTCACGCTCTATCTCGGCTCGACCCCGTTGTCGGAAGCGAACCTGCCGCTCGAGACGATCGACGGCCAGAGCTATTATGTGGTGACCGGAGCCCAGATCGCTCAGCTTGCCGCCAAGGGCGCTGCCAATCTTGATGGCGCGCTCGGCTCGTTCGATTTCAAATATGAGGTTACGGACGACAGCTACGGCGCAACGCCGGCCGGGTCGAGCGGCACGCGGGTGCAGGATGGTACCTTCGAACTCACGGCCAATCCGGTGACCGATCCCGTGGACGTGTCGATCAGCGCCATCGGCGGCAGCGCCGGCGTCACGACGGTGTCGGACCAATATGCGGGCGACGACGCCACGCCCGACACGGCGGTCCTGACCGCCGGAGATGTCGTCACTGTCACCCTGAACATCGCCGGAGCGCCGGAGGCCGGCGTCGCGGGGGCGACCCCCGATGTGGACGGCAGCGAGAAGGTGATCCGAATAGTCATCGAAGGCGTGCCAGAGGGCGTCTCGGTCCAAGGCGGCGCCTATAGCGGCGCCGGAACCTGGCTGTTGATCTACGAGGACGCAGCCGCCTTGCCGATCGACGCGGACGGCGGTTTCAGCCTTCCGGTGGCGTTCGATGTCAGCGGGTTCGCCGGCGAGCTCGAGAACGTTCCGATCACGATCGAGGTGCAGACTCAGGACCGGGGCGACACGGATGCGACGACGGCGGTCCGGTCCGACACGGTGACCTGGCATCTGACCACCGACTTCGCCCCCGGCGAGGGAGCCCTGCCTGCGCAGATCGACCAATGGGCCTATAATGGCGCTCACGCCGCCGAGGACGGCACCTTTTCGCTTTCGCAGGTCGTCGACGCCCAGGTCACGATCAGGGATGGCAGCATATCGAACATCTTCACGGTCAGCCTGTCGGACCTCCCGCCGGGCACAAGCATCGATGGCATGGCTTTCACGACGGTGGGCGGCCAGGAAGTCTGGACCGCGTCAGTGACGGTCGGCCCGGGCGAGGACGCCGATACCGCGCTGGCCGGCCTGCTCGACAGCATCAGGATCACGGCACCGGAAAACAGCAACGAGAATAGTGCCGCCGGCGCGTTTCAGCTCGACGCGCGGCTGACGGTGTCGGTGCCGACCGGCCGCAGCGAGATTGCGGATCTCGACGACATGATCGTACCGGTGGACCCGGTCACGGACCCGGCGGTGATTTCAATCTCGGCCGGTCCGATCGACGAAGGCGTCGAGTCCATTCCCGTGACCATCACCGTCACGAACGACGCCGATGGCGCCTTCGGCGAGATCGTCGACGGGAAGCTCTACATTAAGGTGGATCCGGCCGGCAGCACCAACGGCCTGGAGAATGGTACGCTCACCTATGAGGGCGCTGCGCTCCCGACCGAGATCGTCGATGGCGAGGAATATTATGTCGTCACGGGCGTGACGGCCGGCACGCCCGTCGAGCTGACCTACACGCCAAACAACAGCACGGCAGGCGAGGTGTCGTTCAGTGCGCAGGTAAGGACTCAGGAGAGCGGGTCGGCTCAGATCGTGACGGGAACCGCATCGGGCACCGGCCAGGTCATCATGATCAACAACGGTGTCGAGGTGAGCAGCTCGCCATCGTCGGGCACGGAGTCGAACCAGGTTCCGATCACCAATCTGGTCGTCAGCCTGGTGGATGATGACGGATCGGAGCTCATCAACTCGATCCTGCTATCGAACCTGCCCAACGGATTCCTCGTCTATGTCGGCGATTCCGCCGGCACCGCCGTGCTGGCGAGCAATGCCGGCGGCGACAACACCTGGGTGATCTCCAATCCGGACGGCTCCCTTCCGGCCTATGTCGCCATCGTGCCGCCGGAGCATTGGAGCGGGACGCTCGACGATCTCGTGGTCACCGTGGAAAGCGGCGAGAGCGTGTTCAACGACGGCCTGATCCAGAGCTTCGAGCTCGGCGACGTGACCGTCGCCGCCGTCGCCGACGGGGTCGACCTGACGGCGACCAACACGTTCGGCCCGGAAAATTCGATCATTCCCCTGAACCTGAATGCCTCGATGGCCGATGCCGCCGATGCGTCGGTGCCCGGCGCCGACGATGCATCCCAGGAGACGGCGACGGTGAAGCTTACCGGCCTGGGCCAATTTGCCTCTATCTACATCGGGACGGATCAGAAGATCGACGGGGTCAGCTACGATGCAGGCACCGACACCTATACGCTGACGGGCCTGACCCAGGCCGACCTGGACAGGCTGGGCTTCCTGCAGGCGCGCAACGCGCTCACGGACCAGAATATCGGCGCGTCAGGCGTTCAGATCAGCGTGGAGGCGTTCACGACCGACGGATCGAGCGTCTCGGTCTCGGATACGGTTCAGTTGACGGTGGAATCGTTCGCCCAGCTGCCCACCAGCGGCAATGACAATCTGCTTTGGACCGGCGGCACCATCAATGCGGGGGGCGGCACGGACACCGTCCGGCTGCGCCATGGCGAAAGCCTGTCGGGCAGCCAGCTCGATTCGAGGCTCTCCAACGTCGAGGTGCTCGATCTTCACGACAACGACATCACCAGCCTTTCGGCGGCCGACGTCCTGGGCATAGCCGGAAGCAGTTCGCTCCTGACCGTGCTGGGAGATACGCGGGATACGCTGGACCTGAGCGACGACTGGACTTCGGCCGGGCCCCAGGAAATCGGCGGCATCGACTATGCCATCTACACGGCTACCGTGGACACCACCGAGGTTGAGCTGCGCGTACAGACGGGAATTGCCGTGGACTGAACCGTCGGGACGGCGGTGTTGATGTTACTGACATGTGCCGGACCGGCGAACATGGGACCGTACAATGCTGAACTCCGATTTCTCCGAAGTTGTGGTGTTCTGGGGCCTCAAGGTGCTCTATGCGGCGGCCGTCCTTGCCGCCGGCATATGGCTTGCCTTCTTCATTTCACGCGTCGCGCGCGCCCAGACGGCCAAGAACCCACGGATCGACACGACCATCGGCGCCTTTCTGGCGCGGACGATCCGCTATGCGATCATCGTCATCGTCCTGATCGCCGTTCTGCAGATGTTCGGCGTCCAGACGGCGAGCCTCGTTGCGGTCCTCGGCGCGAGCGCCCTCGCGGTGGGCCTCGCCTTGCAGGGAACGCTCGGCAACGTCGCGTCCGGCATCATGATCGCCTTCATGCGGCCTTTTCAGATCGGCGACTTCGTCGAGATAAACGGCCAGGAGGGACTCGTCACCGAGCTGGACCTGTTCTTCACCGAAATCGTCACCCTCGACGATCGCCGGATTCTGGTTCCGAACGGACAGGCCGTATCCAATCCCATCACCAACTTCACCATCAAGGGGAAGCGCCGGTGCGTGATCGATTTCGGTGTCAGCTATGATGACGACCTCGACCAAGTCATCAAGGTCCTCACCGAGGTCATGACGGGCGACCGGCGGGCATTGGCGGAACCTCAGGCCTGGTTCGGGGTCGAAAGCCTTGGGGATTTCGCCGTGACCGTCTCCGCCCGCGTCTGGATCAAGACAGACGACTATCTCGATTATCGGGCGGACATGATGAAAAGGGTGAAGGAGGCGTTCGACCGGGAAGGCATCGAGATCCCTTATCCCCACGCGGTGGAGATAAGCAAAGGCGAGATCATGCAGCGCAAGCCCCCGGTCAAGCTGCGCGAAGAAGCCCCTCAAGGCATGACGGCGCTGCCTGGGGAGTCTCGAATGCCGGAAGCCCGAATAGTCTGACGCCTCGGTCGACCTGGCCGCGGCGCGTCTCGCTCGCTACGGCATTCATCCTGCGCGCAAGAAGTGTGGAGGCGGGCTGCCCCGTGCCGCCGGAGAACGACTGGCCCGGCCGGCTTTTCGATGTGCAGCGAAGGCTTACCCCAAGCTGATAAAGGCTGTGCCGGTTATGGCCAGCAGTGCGCCGATCCATCCGCGTGCGGGCGGCCTGATGCCGGTCCTGATCCACACCATCGGCAGGATGACGACCGGCGTCATCGAGGAGAGGGTGGAAACGATCCCCACGTCTCCCCGCTCCAGGGCGGCCATGAGCAGCGCCATGCCTAAGCAACTTCCGAAGAGCGTCGCCCCCGCGCCTAGCCCCAGATCCTTCCACCGGAAGATCTCCTTCTTGGCGCGGCCGAAGGGAAACAAAGCGAGGACGAGGAAGAAGGCTGCCGCGAGGCCGGCGCGGATGGCCACCGCCGTGAACGGCTCCACGTCCGAGGCCATGACGGGCCGCGCGAAAAGCCCTCCCAGGGCCTGACCGAGGGCCGTGACGATGCCGAGGACGATGCCGGTCCGCGACACGGCCGGCAGCGACACGGATGGGCCCGCCTGATTCCTCGGTGCGAGGCGGCGCGGCAGGCCGATCGCAAGCACGATGCCGGAGAGAACGAGTGCAACCCCCAATCCCTGCGGGACCGTGATCGTCTCCCCGAAAGCCGCATAGCCCAGGACTAGGGCGAACGGCGAGGTCAGCGAGAAGAGCAGGGCGGTAAGCCGGGGCCCGATAGCGTAGATCGCGGCAAAGTAGGTCGTGCTTGCAATCACGATACCGAACAGGCTCGAGGCGGCGAGGAGCTGGACCTGCCAAAGCTCCAAGGCCCGCCACCCGCCCAAGAGGAGACCGGCGATCCCCGCCATCAGGAAGGCCAGGACGAACTGCCATCGAGCAAGCCGCAATAGTGAAACGCGCCCCTTTAGCTCTTCGATGAACATGGAGCTCAACGCGAGGCAGATGGCGGCCCCGACCGCAAACGCTTCGGAAATGAACAAGAAGGCTCCAATCCAGCGCGATTGACCCTGCCCTGCTTCTGTGAGGAGCTGGATTCGCCACGCGCCGCGCGCACATGCCCAAAGGTCGGCATCGGGTCGAGCCGGGATTCGGAGGGTAGGGAAATTCGACGGCGGATGGGATCGCCTCCGATCCGATCGCGGTAAGCGATCGGCCCAGGACGTCGGTCGGGCCCATCGGCATGTTGGCCGTCAGACCCGGTCGGGCCGCGGATACCGCAGGAGGAAAGAGTGGTGCCCAGGAGAGGACTCGAACCTCCACGCCCTTGCGAGCGCCAGCACCTGAAGCTGGTGCGTCTACCAATTCCGCCACCTGGGCACGGGGTAGGACGCGCGAGGTAGGAGGGCGCGCCCTGCTTGTCAACGCGGCTTGCGCCGCCGATATCGTGCCGCGCGGAGCGGGCGGTAGTCCTGGCGCCGGAATGGGCGTTCGGCTTGCCATCGCTGCGCCGAAGCGGCAAGGGAGCGGCGCGACTGCGGGCCTGCGCGCCCGTCTCATGCAACCTAGCCAGGGCGCTCGGGAGATGACGGTAAAGACGGACCGGCTGGTCACCTTGTTCGGCGGCGGCGGCTTCATCGGCCGCTATGTCGCCCAGGCCTTGTTCGCAGCCGGCGCGCGCGTCCGGGTCGCCGAGCGCGAGCCGCGCAGCGCTTTCTACCTGCGGCCGCTTGCCGGCCTCGGGCAGATCCAGTTCGTGCATGCGGACGTGACCCGGCCGGAGCAGGTGGCCGCCGCGGTCGCGGGGGCGGACGCCGTCATCAACCTGGTCGGTATCTTCAACGGAGACCTGCAGGCCGTCCATGTCGGCGGGGCCCGCAACGTCGCCGAGGCGGCCGGCGCGGCCGGCGCGGCGGCCGTCGTGCATATTTCCGCGATCGGCGCGGATCCGGAAAGCGAATCGGTCTACGGCCGCACCAAAGGGCAGGGTGAGCAGGCGGTCCGCGCCGACTTTCCCGCCGCGACGATCATTCGGCCGTCGATCGTGTTCGGCCCCGAGGACAATTTCGTGAACCGCTTTGCGCGGATGGTTCGGCTGCTGCCGGTCGTGCCGGTGCTTCGCGGCGCCTGGAAGGTGCAGCCGGTTTACGCCGCCGATCTCGGCAAGGCGATCGCGGCCGCCGCGGTCGATCCGGCGCCCCATTCGGGTAGCACGTACGAGCTGGCGGGACCTCAGGTCGTTTCGATGCGCGAAATCAACGAATGGATCTGCCGGGCGACGGGCCGTGGGACCAGGCCGGTGCTGCAGGTCCCCGACGGCATCGGGCGTTTGATGGCGCGGCTCGGCGGCTGGGTCCCCGGCGCTCCGATCACTTGGGATCAGTGGCTGATGCTGCAGCGGGACAATGTCGCGAGCGGCGAATGTCCCGGGTTCGAGGCTTTCGGAATCAGGCCGGCGCCCTTGGCGGCCGTCGCCGAGGGATGGCTGCCGATCTACCGCCGCCAAGGCCGCTGGGCGAGGCCTGCGGGCGGCGGCGGGCCCGATCCGCGCGCGCAAGGACCCTCGCCTTATTGAGCGAAGGCGGGGCTCCGGCGGCGCGTTGACAGCCGCCGCCCCTTCCGCCACAGGGGCCGCCTTCTTATATCGCGCTCCCACGGACAGGTGGCCGAGTGGTTAAAGGCAGCAGACTGTAAATCTGCCGGGCTTCGCCCTACGCTGGTTCGAATCCAGCCCTGTCCACCATCATCAGGCAGCGTGCCGGGCCGGCATGGCCCTCCCCGACCGCAACCCATCGACTTCGGCAATCCGTGGTTTCGGCTCGGCCGAGGCGAGGGTCGATGACAAAGGCGGTGTCGGCCCATTTTCGCGCGATCGCCATAATCTTCCCTGCCCTTTCGTACCGAATCTCACAGAATGAGAGATCCTCGGCCGTCGATTTGACCCCGGTGGCGATCCGCATTCATCCTCATGCGCAGGATTGAAAGGGGGTGCGTGAATGCTTTCCGCCGGACAGGCGCCTGATTTCGTTGCGCCGGGTAAAGTAAAGGCGGCGATCATCGGATCGGGCAATATTGGAACCGACCTGATGATGAAGGTCTTGCGCACGTCCAGTCGCGTCGAAATGGGCGCAATGGTTGGAATCGACCCCAATTCCGACGGGCTCGCCCGAGCCGCCCGCCTCGGCGTTGCTGTCACTCACGAGGGAATAGAGGGCCTGATCCGGCTTCCGGTATGGCCCGACATCGCAATCGTCTTCGATGCCACTTCGGCGGGGGCGCATCGACGGCATAGCGAGGTCGTGACCGGCGCCGGAAAAGTGATGATCGATCTCACGCCGGCCGCAATCGGACCCTATGTCGTTCCGGTCGTGAACGGCGACAGTTATCTCGACGCGCCCAACCTCAACATGGTCACCTGCGGCGGCCAGGCCACCATTCCGATGGTTGCCGCCGTCGCGTCGGTGGCGACGGTCCATTATGCCGAGATCGTGGCCTCGATCGCGTCCCGTTCGGCCGGGCCGGGGACGCGCGACAATATCGACGAGTTTACCCAGACCACCGCGCGCGGCGTCGAGCAGGTCGGCGGCGCCGCAAAGGGCAAGGCGATCATCATCCTCAACCCGGCCGAGCCGCCGATGATCATGCGCGACACCGTCTTCACCTTGTCGTCGGGCGCCGACGAGCCGGCCATCGAGGCGGCCGTGGAGGCGATGCTAAAGCAGGTCCAGGCCTATGTGCCGGGCTACCGCCTCAAGCAAAAGGTCCAGTTCGAGCGCTTCGGCTCGAACAATCCCATCCGCATCCCCGGCGTCGGCAGCTTCGAGGGGATCAAGTCGACCATCTTCCTCGAGGTGGAGGGGGCGGCCCATTATCTGCCCGCTTATGCCGGGAATCTCGACATCATGACCTCCGCGGCGCTCCGCACCGCCGAGAAGATTGCGGAGCGACAGCTCGCCGGAGCGTGTGCATGAGTTTCGATCCTTCCTCCACGCGCCTCTACATCCAGGACGTCACCCTGCGCGACGGCATGCACGCCATCCGCCATCAATATGGGCTCGACCAGGTTCGGCGGATCGCCCGGGCCCTCGATGAGGCCGGCGTCGACGCGATCGAGGTTGCCCACGGCGATGGCCTGAACGGATCCAGCTTCAACTACGGCTTCGCTGCCGCGACCGACTGGGAATGGCTCGAGGCCGCCGCGGAAGTCGTCGAGCGAGCGCGGCTGACCACGTTGCTGCTTCCGGGCATCGGCACGATCGAGGATCTCGAACGGGCGCACGAGCTCGGCGTCACCTCCGTTCGGATCGCCACCCACTGCACCGAAGCGGACATCGCCCGTCAGCATATCGGACGCGCCCGCGATCTCGGTCTCGACACCGTGGGCTTCCTGATGATGAGCCACATGATCGAACCCGAGGCACTGGCCAGTCAGGCGAAGCTGATGGAAAGCTACGGCGCGACCTGCGTCTACGTCACCGACAGCGGCGGTGCCCTCGACATGGACGGCTGCCGCGAACGGTTCGAGGCGTTCGATCGGATTCTGGAACCCGAAACCGAGCGGGGCATCCACGCCCATCATAACCTTTCGCTTGGCGTCGCCAATTCGATCGTCTCGGCACAATGCGGAGTGATCCGCGTGGACGCCAGCCTCGCCGGCATGGGGGCAGGGGCGGGGAACGCGCCGCTGGAGGTGTTCATCGCGGCGATCGACCGAAAGGGGTGGCGCCACGGCACCGACCTGTTCAAGCTCATGGACGCGGCCGAGGAACTGGTTCGTCCGCTGCAGGACCGCCCGGTGCGGGTCGATCGGGAAACGCTCAGCCTGGGCTATTCCGGCGTCTATTCCTCCTTTCTCCGCCACGCCGAGAAAGCCGGCAACGACTATGGCGTCGACGTTCGCGAGATCCTCGTGGAGCTCGGCCGCCGCCGCATGGTGGGTGGTCAGGAGGACATGATCGTGGACGTCACGCTGGACATTCTCGGATCGAGGAGCGGCCCGGCGGAACAGGGCGCAGGCACAGGAGAGAAAGAATGATCGAACGCAGGCATTTTCTCGGGATATTGGCGAGCCTGCCGACCCTTGCTGCCTTCCCCGGCGCCGTCTTCGCGCGGGCTCCGGATCTCTCGCGCATCCCGACCCGGCCTTCCGGTCCGATCGAGATTCTCTATCGAACGCCGCACGGCAAGCCGAACGGCCTCGACAAGACAGACGAAGGCATGTGGGTGATCGACCAGGGTCCGGAGAACTGGATCTCCCTCATCGACCCGGCCGACGGACGCCTGATCCGTGAATTCCAGCCGAGCAACGTTCGCTCGGCAAGCGGTATCTGCGTCGACGACGAGGACGGGACGATGTGGATCGGCTCGACCTACAATCGGCTGATCGTCCATCTCGATCCAAGGACATCGCAGACCATCGCCGCCTATCAGACCCCGGGCGCCGGCCTGATCTACCGCATGGCCGGCGATGTCGAGGGACACCGCACGCCGCTCGAGCCGGCCTATCCGGAAGCGCCGCGTCCGCCCTCCGCGCTTCCCGGGAACGTCGCGCGGCTGCCGAACGGGCAGGTCGCGCTCGATCGGATCGATGCGCCCCCCGGTACGGGCGCACACTGCATCCTTCAAAAGGGCAAGCTGCTCTACGTGGCCGTGCCGCCGGCGCGCTCGGTGTTCGTCATCGACAAGACGGACTGGGTGGTCCAGGATTCCTATCCGAGCGCGGGGAACCGGCCGCACGACATGACCTGGACCGACGCCGCCAAGACCCATTTCTGGGCCTCCGACTCGAACCTCAACGCTTTCTTCCGGCAGAATGCGACGAGCGGCGAGATCGACGCGCGAATCCAGCTTCCGGACGACTCACCGGTCATTCACGGGGCCAAGCTTCACGACGGGTACATGTATTGTTGCGACGATGTGGGTTGGATGTTCCGATTCAGAATGTGAGGCCCGGCGCGAGAGGGAGCGCGATTGACGTTCCCCCCGCCGGTGACCAGTCTCGAACGAGAGGGAGGTTGAAAGGTGGCGACGCCAAAGAACGAATCCGTCCGCAAGGCCTTCAAGCTCTTGCGCGCCTTCAGGGACGCGGACGAGTGGCTTACCAGCGCTGAACTCAGCCGCCGCGCCCGCTTGCCGCAGGCTTCGGGCTACCGGCTCATCCAGACGCTCGAAGAGATCGGCGCGGTGCTGCGCGGGCCGCGCGGCCGTTATCGCCCGGGAATGCTGCTCATCCACCTGTCGCGCCAGGTCGAGGTGGCCGAACTGCTTCGCGATGTGTCCCATGGCGTTCTGTTCGACCTCGCCTCGCGGCTTTCGCTCACCGTTCATATGGGCGTGTTCGAGGACGGGATGGTGACTTATGTCGCGAAGGTGGGAGAGTCGGCGGGCTTCGCCGTGCACACCCGGGTCGGCGCACAGCACGAGGCTTATTGCACGGGCCTCGGCAAGGTCCTTCTGGCCAGCCTGCCATATCAGGAGCTGGAGGATTTCATCGACGAGGGCGACCTGGTTCCGCTGACGCCGCATACGATCACCGATCCGGCCGCCTTCCGGCGCGAGATCATGCGCGTACGCCAGCGCGGCTTCGCGATCGACGACGGCGAAAGCGCGTTGAACCTGCGCTGCGTAGCGGTACCGGTCCGCGATTCCACGGGCAAGACGATCGCCGCCATTTCGGTCTCCGACGAGGCCGAACGCATGGACGGGCAACGCCAGGACGAGGTTCGGATCGCCCTTCAATGTGCCGCCGCGGCCATCCAGCACAAGCTGATGCCGGCCGCGGAGTCGATCGCCGCCTGAGACGCTGCGCTGGAGCGTCTGCTTGCTGGGGCCGGAAGCGCGCGCGCTTTCGGCCCCGCTCTTAATCGACCTTCGCGATTGCGGAGGCGAAGCGAACTTCCGCTACGGAAAAGGCCGCGATGGCATGAGGAAGGCCTTCAGCCTGTCTCATCAAGTGAGAGGATTTGACCCCCCTATTTTGACTTCTCCCGCCCACACCCGGACTTCTCCATTCGAAGCCTCAAAGAGGGCGCCCGAATGGGAGGGGAGAAGATGAAAGCATTGAAGCTGCTCAGGTTTGGCGCATCGACCATCGCGCTCGTCGCCGTCGCCGCTGCGACCAGCGCTTCGGCGCAGGCACCGGAAGCCCAGACGGTAAACGCGCCGCAACCGGTGCCTGGTGACACCACGCCGATGGCGGGGGATGAGGATCTCGCTTTCCCTGAGGCCGATGGGTCGGGCGGGGAAGGCGAGTCGATCGTCGTCACCGGCACGAGCCTGCGCGGCGTCGCGCCGGTCGGCTCCAACCTGGTTTCGGTCGGTCGCGAAGCGATCGAGGATACCGGCGCCCAGACGATCCAGCAGATCCTCAAGACGGTTCCCCAGATCACCGCGGCGGGCAATGCCGGCCAGGGGCCGGCAGGGACGTCATATTATTCCCCGACCATCCACAGCCTCGGCTCCAGTGCGAGCAACAGCACTCTGGTGCTGATCGATGGCCATCGCTTCTCGCTCGGCGGGCAGCCGCATCCGCTCTCCGATCCCGGCATCGTGCCGCCGATTGCCCTCGAGCGGGTCGAGGTTCTCGCCGAAGGCTCCTCATCCATCTACGGTTCCGACGCGGTAGCCGGCGTGATCAATTTCATCACCCGTCGCCGCTACGAAGGCTTCGAAGTCCAGGCGCAGGCGGGCTTCGGCGACTCCTACGAGACCTACAATGCCGGCGCGCTCTGGGGCACACGGTGGGACCAGGGCTCGGTCATGCTGGCTTATTCCCACTCCTATCGAAGCGCACTGGCTTATGCCGATCGCGATTTCCTGCGGCCGGACCACCGGGACGACGGCGGCACGAACTTCTCCAGCTTCAATTGCTCGCCGGCGACGATCCAGCCCGGCGGGGCCGGCGGCATATTCCTGTCGCCGACCGACGCGAACCCGGTGGCCAACATTTCGGCCAATGCCCCGTGCGACAACACGATCTACGAGGACCTCCTGCCTCGTGAAGTCCGGCACAACGTCATGGCAAAGGTGGAGCATGAGATCACGCCGGACCTCACGGTCGGCGTCGATTTCCTCTACTCCAATCGCGAGAACCATGCCCGCGACAGCCGCGGCACGCTCACCGCGACCGCTTTCCGCACCGGCGATCAGGCCAACCCCTTCTATGTGAATCCGCCTGGTATCGCTCCCGGCACAGCCGAGGGAGACCGCCAGACGGTGCGCTGGAATGCCGACGAACTGCTCGGCCCGGGAGCCTATAACGACAACAGCTCGGTCAACTATTTCGTGGCCGGCAATCTCGAATACCGCATCAACGACAATTGGCGGCTGACCGGCCTGGGGCTGGTCGGGCGCGAGGACCATCAGGTCGAGAGCAACGGCCAGCTTTGCGGAAGCTGCGCCAACCTCGCGCTTAACGGCACCACCAATACCGGGGGAGACGTCACGCGGCCATCAATTCCGGGAACGTCGGTCATCGTTCTCAACCTGCCGCTCACGACCGACAACGCGCTCGACGTGTGGAACCCCGCCGCGAGCAACCGCACGTCGGCGGCGGTGCGCGCGATGCTCACCGATTCGCTCAATGTCGCCAATTACTACCATTCCATCACCCAGGCGCGGCTTGGGCTGGACGGCACGCTGTTCACCTGGGCCGGCGGCGACGTCCGGCTCGCCGTGGGTGGTGAGTATCTGAAATACGGGCTCGAGATCCAGCGCAGCAGGCCCAACAATACCGGGCCGGCCTCGAAGGGATCTGAGCAACTCGATCTGGACCTCGGCCGCAACGTCCGTTCGGCCTATGCCGAGCTGTTCGTTCCGATCATCGGCGAAGCGAACGCGCTGCCGTTCGTCCGCCGGTTCGAGATCACCGTGTCGGGGCGGCACGACGACTATAGCGACGTCGGCTCGACCAACAATCCGAAGATAGGCGCCAACCTCGAAGTCGTGCGCGGCCTGCGCTTCCGCGGCAACTGGTCGCGCTCTTTCGTCGCGCCGGCGATCAGCAGCCTCGGTGACGCTTCCCGCGGGGGCTTGGCGAGCTTCTCGGGCTACGGCCCGTTGACGGGCGCGGTGATCATCCCGATCGCCAACTATCCGCTCGCCGCCCAGCTGCCGGGATGCAATGCGCCCGGACAGGTCACGTGCCAGATCGCCACCAGCACCATCCAGGGCATTTCCTTCAACAACGGCAATCCCGAGTTGGAGCCGCAAAAGGGGAAGGGCTGGTCGATCGGAGCCGATTTCGCCCCCGTTTTCCTGCCTGGTTTCAGAGCGGCCGCGACTTTGTTCAACGCCAGCTTCCGCGGCGGCGTCACTTCACCGAACCTGGCGACAGTGATCAACACGCCCGGCCTCAACCACCTGCTGACCATCTTTCCGAATTGCGCGACGGCCGCCGAAGTCGCCGCCGTTGTCGGCCAGGCGCCGCTCAACGGGCCCCTGCCGCAATGCATCAACTTCATCCGCAACGGCCGGCAGCAGAACGTCGTGAACCTGGACGTCCAAGGTATCGACGCCAGCCTCAATTACGAGCACGATACCGTTAGCGCCGGCACCTTCACCGTCGGTGCGTCCCTCTCCTACTTCACGAAGTTTCGTCAGAATATCGGCGGCGGACCCTGGTTCAGCGTGCTCAACACGACCGGCTTCAACGAGACCTTCCCTTCGATCCAGACCCAGGGCCGCTTCAATGCGGGGTGGGCTCATTCCGGCTTCTCGATCGACCTGTTCGCCAATTATATCGGCAGCTATCGTAACTGGTCGAGCAGCACCGTCGAGCCGCTCACCCGCGACGAGAACGGCAATCCGAACGGTGGCGGCGACAAGGTGAGCGGCAGCGTGCTGTTCGATCTCAACCTTGCCTACACCCTTCAGGGCGAGGGCTTCCTCGGCGGCAGCCAGGTCTTCGTCGATGTCGCGAACCTGTTCGATCGCGATCCGCCTTTCTACAACCGGGCGCCGGGCTATGACCAATATGGCGCCAACCCGATCGGCCGGGTCGTGACGATCGGCGCGAGGCTCCGATTCTGATCGGCCGGCTCTGTTTCCGCCCCGGGGGCGGGGGGGCTCCTGCGCAGACGGGGCTTCTTCGCCGGCCGTTTGGCGCCGCGCGGGCCGGGCCGGATTGCGTCTCGATTCACACGCCGGTTCGGCTTTGGGGCGGAGCTGTCCTAGAAGCCTCGGCAGGTTCGCGTACACGGAGCACGTGCCGATGAAGATCAACCAGGAAAGGTGCGTCGCCTGCGGCAATTGCACCTACGTCTGTCCGATGGGCGCCATCTTCATCAATCCGAAGACGAAACGCGCCACGATCAATCGCGACGCCTGCGTCGAATGCTATGCCTGCTACAACGGACTCAGCCAGGAGCATCTGCCGCCGCGCACGGTCCGCGCCACCCGCAAGGCGATGCGCGCGCTATTGATGCGCTTCGAGCCGGACCCGGACATTTGCCCGACCGCATGCTTCGAGCCCGAGGATCTGGAATGGCCGCGCATCGTCCGCCGCGCCTTCTCGGACCCGCGCGTGCCCCACGAATCCACCGGGATCGTCGGGCGCGGCACTGAGGAGGTGAAGACGAACGACGTGACCAACAGGGTCTCGGTCGGGGAAGTCGGCTTCACCATCGAGTTCGGCCGCCCGGGGGTCGGGGTCCGGTTCCACGAAATTCAGGAAATGAGCCGAGCCATGGCGCAGGCCGGCATCGCATTCGAGCCGAACAACCCGGTGACGACGTTGATGACCGATGTGACGACCGGAACCGTACGGCCCGACATCCTCGACGAGAAAGTGCTTTCCGCGATCCTCGAGATCAAGGTCCCGGTCGCGCGGGTCGAGGAGGTGATCCGCATCGTCTGGGAAGTCGAGAAGCGGCTGGACACGATCGTCGTGCTCGGCGTCGGCACGCGCTGCGACGAGAATGGCGAAGATCATGTCGTCGCGCCGGTCCTGAAGCGCCTCGGCTACAAGCTGCACCGGGCGAAGACCAACGTCGGGCTCGCGGGGCCGCCGATCCAGAGGATCGAGCGCGAGACGACTGATCCGGAGGGGCTCGAGACATGACCAATACGCTGCACAGGTTCGGCACGGCCGAGAGCTTCTTCGACGATTATATCGTCATCGCCATTCCGGCGAAGGGCGTGAAGGGCAGGGGTGACCCGATGCCCGCCCTCAAGCGCTTTCTCGAGATCGCGCTCGAATATGGGCCGGTGAATCTGGGTGATGCGATGAGCGGAGGAGCGATCCGGCCGACCCGGCACAAGCGCGCGGTCGAACATTTCTTCGCACGGCCGACCAGGCCGGACTTCAACGCGGTGATCGCCGGAATAAGCAAGCCGACCACTTATGCCGCCGTGTTCGACGACAAGGATTCCGCTGAGGCCTTCGTCGCGCGGATCAAGGAGGAGAAACTGGGACTTAGCATCAACGTCTCTTCGTCGCTGGAGAATGGCCAGGGATGCTGTGCAAAGGCCGGAGTCCCCCGCCACAGCATCGGCTATTCGCTCGGGTTCGAAGGAATTCCGGACAATGTGCCGAACCGCCATGTGATGATGCTGTCGACCATGTGCGGCCACGGCATGATCGCCCAGTCTTTCGCCAAGAAGATGATCGACTGGGTGAAGGAAGGCCGCTGCACGCCGGACGAGGCCGTCGCCTATCTAAGTCGCTTCTGCTCTTGCGGAATCTTCAATCCTTCGCGCGCCAAGAGGATCATCGACGATGCCCGCATCAAGGCTTTCTAATCTCTTCGGCCTGCTGCTGGCGCTCGTCCTCGGCGCCTGCTCCACAGCCGAGGCCGACGAACCGGGCGGAACGGTGCTGACCAATTTCACGCTGATCGACGGTACGGAACGGCCGCCCGTTCCCGACGCTGCGATGATCATCGGCGGGGACGGGCGCATCGCCTGGGTCGGGCCGGCCACGCAGCTTCAGGCCCCTGCCGGATCCGAAACGATCGACCTCGCCGGCCAATATGTGATTCCGGGGCTGATCGACCTTCACGTCCATCTCGCCATATCGGATGGACTGGCCACCGATCCGGCCCTGCTCACGCCCGAGAATATCGAGCGCGATCTTCGCACCTATGCCGCCTACGGAGTCACCGCCGTCCAGGTGATGGGCACCGATCGCGACGACATCTATGCGATCCGCGATGCCCAGCGGACTGGGCGGCCGGAATCGGCGCGGATCTTTACCTCGGGTCAGGGCATCGTCTTCGAGGGCGGATATGGCGGGGCGCCTGGGGTCAACCGGCCCGTCTCGACGCCCGAGGAGGCCGCCGCAGAGGTCGATCGCCAAGCCGCCAACGGCGCCGATTTCATCAAATTCTGGGTCGATGACGAGCTCGGCACGATGCCGGCCATGCCGCCGGAGATCAGCGCGGCGGTCATCGAGGCCGCTCACCGCCACGGCCTGCGCGCCATCGCTCACATCTTCTACCTGGAGGATGCCAAGCGGCTGGTCGAGCAGGGCGTAGACGGCCTCGCCCATGGCGTGCGCGACCGGCCGGTCGATGCCGAGCTGATCGAGGCGATGCGCGATCGCGGCACCTGGCAGGTCGCGGAGACGCTGTCCCGCGAAGCCTCGATGTTCGCTTATGGCGAGCCTGCCCCCTTCCTTGGCGATCCCTTCTTCACCCGCTCCGTGCGACCGGAGGTGCTCGCCCGGCTGCGCAGCCCGGAACATCAGGCCCGGATCGCGTCCAACCCGCATTTCCACGATTTCCCCCGCTTCCTGGAGATGGCGAAGACCAATTTGCGCCGCCTTGCCGACGGGGGTGTCCGGATCGGCTTCGGCACGGACAGCGGGCCGATCTCCCGCTTTCCCGGCTATTTCGCGCATTGGGAGCTGCAGCAGCTCGTGGACGCGGGCTTCACGCCGGCGGAGGCGATCCGCATGGCGACCGGCCAGGCGGCCGAGTTCCTCCGCGCGGAAGATCTCGGCACCCTGGAACCGGGGCATTGGGCGGACCTCGTCGTCCTGGAGGCCGATCCGCTCGCGGACATAAGCAACAGCCGAACGATCCGTTCGGTCTACATCGCCGGCCGGCCCGTGCCGCTGGATTTGAACCGGGGTGCCGGGGAGGGGTAAGCATTTATGGCCACCAGCGCCCGTCCGACCAGGGTCAGGCACATTGTGCTCTGGCTCACGGTCGCCGCCTACATGATCACCTATATGGATCGGGTCGTGATCTCGACCGCGGCCCCGTCGATCCAGGAAGAGTTCGGCTTCTCCACCGTCACGATGGGGTGGATCTTCTTCGCCTTCCAGATCAGCTACGCCTTGTTCCAGATCCCCGGCGGCTGGATGGGCGACCGTTTCGGTCCGCGCCGAGCGCTGACCGCCGTGGTGGTCTGGTGGTCGGCCTTTACCGCGCTGACGGCGACTGCCTGGTCGGCCGGGTCGATGGTCGTGATGCGCTTCCTGTTCGGCATGGGCGAAGCCGGCGCTTTCCCGATTGCGACCCGCTCGCTGTCCCGGTGGATGCTGCCCTCGGAGCGCGGTTGGGCGCAGGGTGTCACCCATGCCGGAGCGCGGCTCGGCGCCGCCGTGACTCCGGTGCTGGTCGCCTATCTGATCATCGAATTCGGCTGGCGCATGCCGTTCATCGCCTTTGCCTTGCTCGGCCTCGCCTGGGCGGCGCTTTGGTTCGTCTTCTATCGCGATCATCCGCGCGAGCACGCATCCGTGAACGAAGCGGAGCTGGAGCGTATCGAGGCGGCGCTCGGCACGCGCACGGCCGGCCGCCGCTCGGTGCCCTGGCGCCAGCTGCTCGGCAACGGCCAGATCTGGCTGCTGTCGGCAATGTACTTCTGCTACGGCTACAGCATCGTCACCTTCCTTGCCTGGTTCCCAAAATATCTAAGCGACGCCCGCGATTTCGATCTCGCCCAGATGGGCCTCTACGCCAGCGTTCCGCTCGCCGCGGGCGTGCTCGGCGACCTAGCCGGCGGCTGGTTCTCGGACGGCCTTCTGAAGCGCTCGGGCAATCTCAAGCTCGCCCGCCGGCTGGTCGCCTTTGCCGGCTTCCTGATCGCGGGGGTGATGGTTCCGTTCGCCGCTACCGCGGCCGATCCGTTGGTCAGCGTCGCCTTCTTCGCTTTGGCCGTTTTCGGCCTCGAGCTTACCGTCGGCGTCTCCTGGGCTGTCACCCTTGACGTCGGCGGAGAGTTTGCCGGATCGGTTTCCGCGGTGATGAACACGTTCGGCAATATTGCCGGCGCGCTGACGTCGGTCGCGACCGGCTATCTCGTCGTCCACAGCGGCTGGACATCGGCTTTCTTCGTGGTCTCGGCCTTCTGCGTGATGGGGGCCCTGCTCTTCCTGAGGCTGGACGCTTCGCGTCCGCTCTATATCGAAACCTTGAAACCAGCGGAGGCGTGATGAGGACCTTTCATCTGCTCGCGGCAGCCCTTCTCGCCGCATCACCGGCAGCGGCACAGCAGGTCGTTCGCGATGTCGGTTTCCAAGGTTCCGAGGCGGCTCGCTACGACGAGGCCCGGGACGAATATCTCGTCTCCAATCTCGGCGCGCAACGCGGGCCGGACGGCGGCGCCGACGGCTTCGTTTCGCGCGTGGCGCCGGACGGCACCATAGTTGAGCTCAAGTGGATCTCACAGGGGCTGGTCGACCCGCTCGGTATCTTCGTCCACGGCGATCGTCTCTACGTCGCTGACGTGGCCGCGGTAAAAACCTTCGACCGCAGCACGGGGGCGCCGCGCGAAACGATCGACGTGGCGGGTGCAGTGCGGCTCAACGACCTTGCCGTCGCGCCTGATGGCACCGTCTATGTCACCGACAGCGGCAGCAACGAGTCGCCCGGCGCATTGTGGCGGATCGGGCCGGACGGCGCCGTCTCGGCCTTCGCGCCCCGTGATCCGGGGCTTGAGCGGCCGAATGGAATCGCCGTGCTTCCCGATGGCAACGTCATCCACGGCGGCAGAGGCGTGAACCTCGTGGTCCGCACGCCTGCCGGTGCAATTGTCCGCGAAGTGACTCTGCCGACCGGGCAATTCGACGGTATCGTGGTCCTGCCGGACGGAAGCCTGCTCGTCGCCAGTCAGCTCGGGCACAATGTCTATCGCCTGGACCTGGAGAGCGGCTCCACCACCACGGTCGCCGAGAATATCGAGGTTCCGGCCGCGATCGGCTACGATCCGCGCCGCAACCGGTTGCTGGTGCCCCAGATCCGCGCCGCCACGCTCACCATCCATCCGCTCTGACCGCGCCGCCGCGGAAGTTCTCTGCTCATTGCTCCCTGAGCGCGGTCTCGCTGAGCTTCGTGATCGGCGAGAGGATATATTGGAGGACCGTGCGGGTGTCGCCGAGCAGGTCGACCTCCGCCACCATGCCCGGACCGATCGGCATCGGCTGGCCGCGTGGGTCCAGAAGCGCATTGGCGGCCGTGCGAACGCGGACGAGATAGAAGGTCTCTCCCGTCCGTTCCTCGGTGACCGCGTCAGGCGAGATGGCAATGACCCGCCCGTCCAGCGTCCCATAAACGGCGCGGTCGTAAGCGGTGATTGCGACCTTGGCAGGCTGGTCGAGGCTGACGAAGGCGATATCCTGGGGAAGAACGCGCGCTTCGATCAGCAGATTCTCTTCCGACGGCACGATCTCGACGAGCGGCGCGCCTGGCGCGACGGTGCCGCCGCGTGTCGTGACGAGCACCCGGTTGACCAGCCCGGCCAGCGGCGCGCGCACGACCGTTCGCTCGACCCTTTCCGCGAGCGCCGGCAGGGCGCGGCGCCGAGCCGCCCGCTCCGCTTGCGCCGAGGCCAGTTCGTTGGCCGCCTGCGCCCGCCATTCCTGGCGAAGCTGCGCGAAGGAGGACCGCGCCTCGACCACGCTCGCACGCGCGCGTGCAATCGACGCGGCGGCGGCTTCGGCTTCGCTCGCAGCGACGGCCGCGGCACTTTCCGCCTGGGCGAGGCTGAGCCGCGGCTCGATGCCGCGCTCGACCAGTGGACGCAGGATCCGGACTTCGGCCTGGCGCGAGTCGCGCGCCGCCACTCGCGCATGATAGGTCGCCTCGGCTTCGGCCACGGCGCGTTCGGCCTGGGCGATGCGCGCCTGCGCCGCCGCGGAGAGGCTGGCGAGATCGGCCATGCGCGAGGTGTGCAGCGACTGTTCGATGGCGATCTGCTCCGCCAGCACCGGATTGCTGGCCGCCGGATAGGCCGGGCTGGATCCCGCTACCTCGGCCTGCAGCCGCGCGATCTTGGCGGCGAGCGCCGACAAGGTCGCCTCGCCGCTCCCGAAATCGGCGCCCGTCTGCGTCTCGTCGAGCCGGATCAGCGGGTCGCCGGCGCGCACGAGCTGTCCCTGGCGGACGAGTATGGCCTCGACGATCCCGCCCTCCAGGTTGGACACCACCTGAAGCTGAGAGCTGGGAATCACCCGTCCCATGCCGCGAACCGTTCGCTCGATCTCGGCGAAATAGGCCCAGATGAAGAAGATCAGGACGAAGCCGGTGACGACCCACAGGAGGACGCTCGACGCCGTCCGCGGCTTGATCCGATCGGTGAGGTCCTCGATGTGGGTGCCGTGCATGCTAGGGTCCTGACGTCCTGGCTAGGCAGCTTTGGGGCGCATGATCTTCTGCAGCACGGCGTCGCGTCCGCCATCGGCCACGACCTTGCCCCTGTCGAGCAGAATGATTCGCTTCACCAGCTGCAGCAGCGGCGGCCGATGGGTGATCAGTATCAGCGTCCGCCCCTCCAGCTCCTGGGTGAGGCGCTGGATCAAGGCGGTCTCGGTCTGCGCGTCCATTGCACTGGAAGGCTCGTCCATGATGACGATCGGCGGCTTTCCGGCAATGGCCCGGGCGATGGCGATCGACTGGCGCTGGCCGCCGGAAAGCCCTTCGCCGCGGTCGGCGAGCTTCAGGTCGTAGCCATTGGCGATCTGGCCCATGAACTGGTGGGTGCCCGAAATCTCGGCGGCACGGATCAGCTCCGCATCGTCGACCTGCGGTCGGTCGAGCACGATATTCTCGCGCACCGAACCGGTCAGCAGGACGCTCTCCTGCATCGCCGCGCCCATATTGGCCCGAAGGTCCTTGGGGTCGAGCTGGCGGATGTCGGTGCCGTCGATCAGGATCAGGCCTTCCTCCGGCGGATAGAGGCCGAGGATCAGGCGCGCGATGGTCGACTTGCCGGATCCTACCCGGCCGAGCAGGGCGACATGCTCGCCCGGCTCGATCGTGAAGGTTACGCCGTCCAGAGCTCTTTCCGGCGCGTTGGGGTAACGGAAGCCGACATTGCGCAGCTCGATCCGGCCTTCGACCCGGCTGAGCTTTAGCGGCTCGCCTTCGGGTCCCTCGGGCGGGAGCTCCATCATGGCGTTGATCTGGCGATAGGCTGTGCGGGTCGCGGTGATCCGGGAAAGCAGTTGGGAGATTTGCGCGAGCGGCGCGATCGCGCGCCCGGCGAGGATCGAGCAGGCGATCAGGCCTCCCATCGTCAATTGCTGCTCGGCGATGAGGTTGACGCCGACGATGACGACTCCGGCGTAGGAGATCGTGCCGGCGGACGTCGCGAAAGTGACTCCGATCGACGAGATCATCCGCTGGCGAAGCGAGCTGTCGCTATGTTGCTCGACCGCCTTGAGCCAGCGCCTGGACAGCAGGGGCGCGGCCCCGGCCGTCTTGACCGTCTCGAGGCCACCGATCGCCTCGACCAGCACCGACTGCTTGAGCATGCCTTCGCCCAGTGCGCGCGCCGAAAGCCGCTCGAGCGCGGGATGGGTGAGCCATCCGATCAAGATGACGAGCGGCACCATGAGCGCCGGCACCAGCACCACCGGGCCGCCGATGATCGCGACGACGCAGAGCGTGAGAATGATGAACGGCACGTCGACGACCGCGGTGAGCGTCGCGGAGGCGAAGAAGTCGCGCAGCGCCTCCAGCTCTCGCATCATGCTGGCGAGCGCGCCGGTCGATCCCTTCTTGAGCTCGAGGCGGATCGCCAGCAGCCGCTCGAACACCTCGCCGCCTATGTCGCGGTCGATCTGGGCGCCGGCATGGTCGACGAAATAGGCGCGGAGCATCTTCAGCACGAAATCGAACAGGATGACGATGCCGAGGCCGATCGAAAGCGCGACCAGGGACGACATGGCATTGTTCGGAACGACGCGGTCGTAGACCGTCATCGTGAACAAGGCGGTGAGCAGCCCGAAGATGTTGATGAACACCGCTGCCACCGCGACTTTCCAATAGGTCGACCGGTTGCGGCGCATCGGTTCCATCAGCCATTCGGCGAGCCGCGGCCTGGGAACCTTGACGAGATTTTCAGCGCTCACCTTCCCCCCTCAATCGGTCAGCGTCGATCCGCAGCGCTTCGAGCAGGCGCCCGGTTCGGGACAGCAGGACGTAGCGCGCGGCATCCAATTCCGTCAGCGCCTGGATGTAAGAGGTCGCCGATTCGAAATAGGCATCCTCGGCGTCGACCACGTCGAATAGGGTGCCGCGCGCCGACCGGAAGCGCTCCGCAATGACGTCGCGCGACTGGCGGCTTGCAATATAGGCCTGCTCCAGCGAGCGCAGCTGCTGCTCCAGCGCGCGCACGTCGGACCAGGCGATGGCGGCGTCGCGCTCGGCTTCTTCCGTGATCCGCATCGCGCGCGCGTCGGCGGCGCGGGCGCGGGCATCCGCCTGGTCGGCGCGGGCGTCGGCATTGCCGAGCAGTCGCCAGCGCATGGCCAGGCGGCCGCGTATGTCATAATCCCTGTCGGTCTCGAACACGCCGTAGCGCCCGGCGTCGATTCCGGCACTGAACTGCGGCAGGCGGTCCGCCCGGGCGGCGCGAGCCTCCTGGCGACTCGCATCCGCCTGCGCCTGCGCGCTCCGCACCGCCGGGGATTCCATCGCCGCGAGCGCGGCCTCGTCCCGGCTCTGCACCGGCACCCCCATTGCGGGCGCCCGCTGGAGCTCGGCCGGAGGCGGCATTCCCGCCAGCTCGGTGAAGCGCGCCTCGGCGCCCGCGAGCTGCCGGCGGAAGCGGGCCAGCCGCGTCTCGGCCTGGGCGATGTAGGAATCGACGCGGGGAAGGTCTCCTTCCGCCGACGCCCCCTCCCGGATCCGCATCTCCACCGCTTCGCGCAGCTCGCGCTGGCTATCCGCGAACGCCTCGGTCAGCGCGACCAGGGCGCGATAGCCGAACACGTCGTACCAGGCGCCGATCGCGTTCATGGCGATCTGGTCCGCCGTTGCCTCCAGGTCCGATCCGGCGGCCCGAAGGCGCGCGCCGGCGGCCGAGATGCGGCGGGAGGTGGCGCCGAAATCGAACAATGTCTGCTGCGCCGTCAGGATCGCATCCGTCCGCTGCTCGGGGCGCGAGCTCTCGATGATGTTGGTGGGATCGTCCGAGAATTCGCGCGAGAGGACCCGGTAGGAGGTGACCGTCGCATCGAGCGTGGGGAGCACGGCGCTGCGTGCCTCGCTGAGCCCCGCCAGCGCCTCGTCCTCGCCGGCGGCGGCTTCGGCAGTCCCGGGATGCTGCTCGACTGCGGAGGCGACGAGCGCGCGGAACGCCTCCTGGTCCGCTTGCTGGAGTCGCAGCCTGAGCACCGGGTCGGTGGCGAAATCGATCTCGAACGGGCGGCCGGAGGGCGCAGGCAGGGGTTCCTGCGCCGTCGCTGTCGCGGATGCGATGATCATGGCCCCCACGGCCGCCGAGCGAATGATGCCCCGCAAATGTCCCCCTTGCCGGCATCAGATTTAGATCGGCTGCCGCGGGAACGCCAGTCTTATCTGCTTTCCCGCGCCTCATTCCGTTTGCAGGTCAAGCAGTTGGACTGGGCCGGCCCATCTGCGGGCCTCATCCCTTGGGGCCGGCAGATGGGTCGTCCGTCAGGCCCTCTTGTGACGGCGACTATGGCCGCAGAACATCGTCCTGCCCGCCTTCGCGCGGTTCCCAGAAGGTCGCCCAGCCGGTCGGTCCGCCGGTGTCCGGAAGGGAATCCCTGATGCCGTCGGCCGGGTTCGGGTCCACGCCCCAGCCTTGCCGGTGGAGATGGGCCTTGGCGATCATGTTGGCCGAAACGGGGGCGGTGATGAAGAGGAAGAGGGCGATCAGCAGCTCGTGCGCCGACCAGCTTCCGACGAAGGCCGGAAAGAAGATCATCGACGCGATGAGCGTGCTGCCCACGCCGAGCGTCGTCGCCTTGGTGGGGCCGTGGAGGCGCGTCATCAGCGACGGAAGTCGGGCCAGCCCCAGCGAACCGACGAAGGCGAAGACGCCGCCAAGGACGATCAGGAAGGAGATGAGTATCTCGATGGCGGTTTCCATCATCCTATTCCACGATGTCGCCGCGCAGCAGGAACTTGGCGTAGGCGACGGTGCCGACGAAGCCGACCATGGCAAGCAGAAGGGCCGCCTCGAAATAGGTCGTGCTGCCCTCGTAGATGCCGAACAGCATGATCAGTGCGATGGCATTGATCGCCATCGTGTCGAGGGCGAGGATGCGGTCGCCGTTCGAAGGGCCGGCGAGGAGGCGCCATGCATTCATCAGGATCGCGGAGGCGACGAGAATGAAGCCGATGGCGAGGGCGGTTCCGATCATCGGAAGATCCTCTTGAGTCGAGCCTCGTAACGGTCCTTGATCCGTTGGATCTCCGCCTGCGGATCGGCCGCGTCGAGGGCATGCACCAGTAGCGAATGGCCGTCTGCCGAGACGTCGGCGGAGACGGTTCCCGGCGTGAGGCTGATCGTTCCGGCCAGCGTGGTGATCGCTTCGGGCGAGTGGATGTCGAGCGGGATGACCAGCCAGCGCGAACGCAGGCGCGAACTGGGGCGAAACAGGATGAGCCAGGCTACCTGGAAGTTCGCCACCACGATGTCCCACAAGACGATCGCGAGATATTCCAGCATCGGCCAGCCGAACCGGATCTTCGGCCGGTTCGGCCAGAAGGGTGCCGTCAGCTGGGGTACGATGAGGGCAACCGCCACGCCGACCAGGAGTCCGCCGACGCTGACATCGTTGAGCAGCAGCGTCCAGACGATGACGATCAGCGCCGCCAGGACCGGGTGGGGGAAAAGGCGGCGGATCATCGTACGCCTCCCCGATGGCCGCCGAGAACCGTCTCGATATAGAGCTGCGGCGAAAGGAGCTGGGCGGCGGCCTCGCCGGCATAGCCGGTCGCCGGACCGGCAAAAATCGTAAGGAGGGCCAGTAGCGCGAGCAGGCCTGATGCCGGCAGAAGTGCCAATGGGCGCAGATCGGGCGGGCGCGTCCTCGGAAGGGTTTCGACTTGCGCGCTCTTCCAGAAGAGCAGGCTTCCCGCCCGTGCGAAGGCGATGATGGCGAGAAAGGTCGTGCCGAGGATGGTCGCCCAGATCCATGGGGCGGCCGCATGATCGCGGGCAGCATCGAGCACGAGCAGCTTGCCGACGAAGCCGGAAAGGGGCGGCAGGCCGGCGAGTGCCACCGCGGCGAGTAGAAATATCAGCGAGAGGGGCTCGATACCGGCGTGGCGCGGGCCCGGCTGGAGTCGGTCATCCAGGTCCGCGCGTCGGCGGGCAATCAGGTCGGCTGTCAGAAACAGGAGGGCGCCGGCCAGGGTGGAATGCGGAAGGTAATAGATGGCGGCGGCCAGCGCCGACTGCTCGAACAGCGCCACGGCGACGAGCAACGTGCCGGTCGATCCGATGATGGCGAAGGCTGCCAGCTCGAACAGCCGGCTGGCCGCAAGCAGGCCGATGAAGCCGATCACGACGGTGAGCAAGGCGGCGGGCAGCATCCATGACGCCGGAGCCCAGGCCGCGGCGCCCGCATCGTCGCCGAAGGCGAGAGTCGTCACCCTGATGATCGAATAGACTCCGACCTTGGTCATGATCGCGAACAACGCCGCCACCGGTGCGGATGTGTTTGCGTAGGTCCGGGGCAGCCAGAGATGCAGCGGCAGCAGCGCGGCCTTCAACGCGAAGACGACGATCAGCAGCTGGGCTCCCGCGCGGATCAGGCCCTGGTCGCTGGCCGGCGCCGCCGCCACGCGCACCGCGAGATCGGCCATGTTGAGCGTCCCGGTGACGCCATAGAGAATGCCGACGGCCACCAGGAAAAGCGTCGATCCGACGAGGTTGATGATCACATATTGAACGCCGGCCTGGAGCCGCGCCGTGCCCTGGCCGTGCAGCATGAGGCCGTATGAAGCGATCAGCAGCACCTCGAAGAAGACGAACAGATTGAAGAGGTCGCCGGTCAGGAAGGCGCCGTTGAGCCCGAGCAGCTGGAAGTGGAATAAGGGGTGGAAGTGCCATCCGCGCCGGTCGAGCCCGGTCACCATCACGTGGACGAGCACCGCCAGCGCCAGCAGCGAGGTCATCAGCAGCATCAGCGCGGAAAAGCGGTCCAGCACCAACACGATTCCGAACGGGGCGGGCCAATCGCCAAGTGCATAACGGGTGATCGTGCCGTCGCTTGCCTGCCACAGCAGTCCGAGCGCGATGAGGACGAGAGCCAGGCAGGCGGAGGCGGAAAAAGCGCGCCCGAGGGCGAGCGTCCGGCGCATGCCGAGCAGAGTCAGGGCCGCCACGAAGGCGGGAAGGGCGATCGGCACGATCAGGAGATGGTTCATGCGGGGCCGTCTCGTTCGTCCGGAGTTCCGTCGACATGGTCGGTGCCGGTCTCGAGATAGGTGCGCAGCGCAAGGACCACCACGAGGGCCGTCATGCCGAAAGAGATGACGATCGCCGTCAGCACCAGCGCCTGGGGAAGCGGATCGGTATAGGCGTCCACACCCTTCTGGTAGATGGGCGGCCGGTCCACGATCAGCCGGCCCATCGAGAACAGGAAGACATTGATCGCGTAGGACAGCATGGCGAGGCCGAGCACCACCGGGAAGGTGCGGCCGCGAAGGCAAAGATAGATTCCCGCGGCAGTCAGGAGGCCGATGGCGCTGGCGACCAGCATTTCCAGGGTCATGCCGCTGTCTCCGGATGTCGGCTCGGGTCGACGTCCATCGGATATTTGGTCCGCTCGAGCTTCTCGGCGCGTTGAGCGACGTTCGATAACTGGGCGAGCGCCAGCATCACCGCACCCACCACGGTGAGGGCGACGCCGACATCGAAGGCGATTGCGCTCGCCAGCTCGAACTCGCCGATGACCGGCAGATGGAAATAGTCGAACGTGCTGGTCAGGAACGGCGCCCCGAAAAAGATCGCGGCCGTCCCGGTGGTGGCGGCCGCTATCACGCCCCAGCCGATGAGCGCATGATGGTCGAAGCGGCGTCGCCGGTCGGCCCATTCGAAGCCGGAAGCCATATATTGCATCAGGAACGCGACCGAGAAGATCAGGCCGGCGATGAAGCCGCCTCCCGGCATGTTGTGGCCGCGCAGGAAGATGTACACGCCGGCAACGATCGCGAGCGGAAGCAGCAGCCGCGTGGCCACCACGAGCATCATCGGGTGCCGCTCGGGCGATCGGATCAGGTCGGGGGTCCAGTTCGCCAGGCGCCGGCCCGACACGCCCTTGGTCGCGGTTTCGAGGAGAGCGAAGATGCCGAGGGCGGCAATGCCGAGGACGATGATTTCGCCGAACGTGTCGAAACCGCGAAAATCGACCAGGATGACGTTGACCACATTGGTGCCGCCGCCACCTTCATAGCTGTTCTCCCAATGGTAGCGGGAAATCGGATCGTTCGGATCGCGGGTCATCACGGCCCAGGCGGCGAACGCCGCGGCCGTCCCGCCCAGCGCGCCGATCACGCCATCGCGCACCCGATGCGGGGTGGAGCTGATCCGGGGCGGCTCCTTGGGCAGGAGGTTGAGCGCCAGCAGGAGCAGGAGGATCGTGACGACCTCCACGGAGATCTGCGTGAGCGCGAGGTCCGGCGCCGAAAGATAGACGAAGCCCAGCGAGACGATCAGGCCGATGACGCTGATGAAGATGAGCGCAAGATAGCGATGGCGCTGGGCGCTGATCACGGCCAGGATCGCGCCCAGCAAGGCAAGCCAGGCCACGATCGCAACGGGTGAGGCGGGTATTCCGGGTCGCGCGCCGAAGCTGAAGCCGCCCGTCGCGGCGCCTTCGATGCCGAGGAGCACGGCCGCCGTGAACAGGACGGCGAGAGAGCGCTGCAGCGATCCGTTGTGGATCCGGCGGGTCACCTGATTTGCAGCTTGGCCCAACGTCTCGATCCCGCTCTCGAACAGCCGCTTGGCTTCCGGGACGGGCAGCCGCGCCCATAGCCGTTCCGCGGCCGCATGCCGCCACAGGATCAGCGCGCCGGCGGCGACCGCCACGATGCTCATGACCAGCGCCGGCGTGAAGCCATGCCACATCTTCAGCGCGAAACGAGGCGGTTCGTCACCGATTACCGCGCCGGACACCGACTGGACGAGCGGCCCGGCGATGGCGGCGGGGAAGAGGCCGATCGCCACGACCAGCATGACGAGGACGGCGGAAGGGCCCCAAAGGCCGACGGGCGCGTCGTGCGGCCTCCTGGGATAGTCGTCGCGTCGCGGGCCGAAATAGACGTGGGCGATATAGCGCAGCGAATAGGCGACCGAGAGCGTCGCGGCGATGGTGGCGACCACCGGCACCAGCCAGCTCAGCCCGCCCCAGACGGTGTGGGCTGCCTCCTCGAGCATCATCTCCTTCGAAAGAAACCCGTTCAGCGGCGGGAGCCCGGCCATGGAGGCCCCGGCCACGATCGCAAGGGTTCCGGCGATTGGCATGAAGGTGAGCAGTCCGCCGAGCCGTCGAATGTCCCGGCTTCCGACCTCATGGTCGACGATGCCGGCATTCATGAACAAGGCCGCCTTGAAGGTGGCATGGTTGATGATGTGGAAGACGCCGACCACCGCCGCCATGGGGGTGCCGAAGCCGAACAGCATGGTCAGTAGCCCGAGATGGCTGACCGTCGAATAGGCCAGCAGCGCCTTGAGGTCGTTCTTGAACAGCGCAAAGGCCGCGCCGAGGAGCATCGTCACCAGGCCCGTGGTCGCGACGAGATAGAACCAGGCATCGGTGCCGGCGAGCGCCGGCCACAGCCGGGCGAGCAGGAACACGCCGGCCTTCACCATCGTCGCCGAGTGGAGATAGGCGCTGACAGGCGTTGGCGCCGCCATGGCGTGCGGCAGCCAGAAATGGAACGGGAATTGGGCCGATTTGGTGAAGCAGCCGACCAGGATCAGCACCAGCGCCGGAAGGTAGAGAGGCGAGGCCTTGATCTCCGCGCTGGCTCTCAGGATGTCGCTGAGGTCGTAGGATCCGGCAATGCTGCCAAGCATCAAGAGGCCTGCGATCAGCGCCAGGCCGCCGCCGCCGGTGACGGCAAGCGCCATCCGCGCGCCCTGACGTCCCTCCGGCAGCGCCCGCCAGAAGCCGATCAGGAGGAATGAAGACAGGCTGGTCAGCTCCCAGAAGACGAGGAGGAGCAGCACGTTGTCGGAGATGACGATGCCCAGCATCGCGCCCTGGAAGAGCAGCAGGAAGGCCAGGAACCGGCCCATCGGGTCGGCCGCGGCAAGGTAGAAGCGGGCATAGATGATGATCAGCAGTCCGATGCCCAGGATCAGGCCGGCGAACATCAGCCCGAGCGGATCGAGGAAGAAGTTGACGTCGAGGCCGAGCGTCGGGATCCAGGCGATGCGCGTGGTGATCACTTCGCCGGCCAGCACCCGTGGCGCCATCGACAGGAGAAGCGCCAGCGCCGCGGACGTCGATCCGGCAGCGGCGATCATGTTCGCGTGGCGGCCGAGTCTCGCCGTCGCCGCGACCAGGAGCGCGCCGAGGAAGGGTATCGCGGCAAGGATGGCCAGCGTCACCGGATCGTCCCCGTCTCAAGAGGCGGCAAGGGTCTGAAAAGCCATGGGGGCATGAGGCCAACTGGCATCGGAAGTCGTCCCTATCAAGCAAAAGGCGCGACCTGGCGGTCGGCCTCGGCCGAAGAATCGCCTCCCCTTTGCGCGAGCCTTGCAGCCTCGCCGCCCGCGCCTGGACTTGAAGCCGTCACGCTGCCGGCGAAAGGTTCGGCTAGTTCGCCTCCGGCTCGACGCCGGGAAGAGTGAAGCTCACGCGGGCGCCGCCCGTCGGCAGATTCTCGATCCAGATCCGGCCGCCATGCGATTCGATGATCGTGCGCGAAATGGACAGGCCCAGGCCGAGCCCCTGCGCCTTTCCCGATGAGAAAGCGGTGAACATCGAGGCCGAATCCGCCCCGAAGCCGCTGCCATTATCCTCGACCGTGATGGTCACATGATTCGCGTCCGCCCGGCTGCTCCGAATCATGATCGCCGGCTTTTCCGCCGTGGCCACCGCCTCGCGCGCATTGCGGATGAGGTTCAGCAGCACTTGCTGGATCTGGATCCGGTCGGCCACAACGAAGGCCGCATTGGCGCCGATCCGCTTGCGGATGTCGATCCCGTCCCGCTTAGTCCCCATCGTGCCCAGGGCAATGGCATCATCGATGATCCTGGCGATCGGGACCGACCTCAGCTCCTTGGGATCGTTGGACACCATCGCCCGCACCCGTCTGATTATCTCGCCGGCGAACTGCACCTGGTGCTGGGCGGCGCGCAGGCCTTCCGCCGCATCCTCTCGGTCCCCCTTGCCGGATGAAAGTATCTTGCGGCTCCCCACCAGGAAATTGGCCGCCGCCGCAAGCGGCTGGTTGAGCTCGTGCGCCAGCGTAGCGGCCATCGCGTTCATCGCCTCCACCCGCGACAGATGCGACAGCTCCGCCTCCAGCTGGTCCATTCTCTTGCGGTCGCTGATGTCCTGGTCGGTGCCGTACATCCGGACGACGCGGCCCTCGCCGTTGCGGGTTGGGATCGCCGAGATCAACCGATGGCTTTCTGCGCCCCCAGCCGTCTTCGCCCGCAGCTCGTAGACTTGCGGCTCACCGGTCACGATCGCCTCGGTGATCGCCTCGGCGACGACGAGACGCGAGTCCTCGTCGAGCATGGCCTCGAACTCGGCCAGCGTCGGTGGGCCCGAAGCCGGATCGCGCCCGTACATCTCGTAGAGCTGCGGCGACCAGCTGATCCGGCCGGTCTCCAGGTCGAAGTCCCAGTCGCCGACCCGGGCGATTCGCTGCGCTTCCTCGAGCCGCCGGTTCGCCTCCGCCGTCTCCGCGGTCCAGCGGTCGCGCCGCCGAAGCAGGGAGATGAGGACGAGAGCGAAAGCGATGGTGATCACGGCGACGAGGGCGGCGACCGCGACGATCAGCCGGGCCCGCTGTCGCGCCGGCCGCAAGACGTCGTCCCGCAATACTCCGTAGGTGGCGAACAGCGGATAGTCCTCGAGCCGGCGATGGCTGAAGAATCGGATCTTTCCGTCGAGAGCGCCGGGGCCGAGATAGGTGCCGTCCGGATCGGCCTCCTGCCTGCGCATCGCCAGGGTGCCGCGAAGATCCTCGCCGGCGCTGATCTGCCCGCCGGTGATTCGCGCCCGGGTGATGCCGTCGAGGCCGATCACCGAAATGATATCGGAGGGACGGACCGACACGCCGTCATGGAAGCCGATCAGCTGCTCGGGCGCGATGTTGATCGCGGCCACGCCGGCGAAGGATCCGTCTTCGCGTTCGATGCGCCGGGTCAGCCAGATCACCTCCCGGCCGAGCCGGCGCGAAAAGGCGGGAACGCTGACGAACAGCCGATCGCCCGGCTGCTGCACATGGATGCGAAAGGCCGGATGGTTGCGCACATTGGTGCCGGCGACGCGCGTGCCCAGCGTCGAGGCGACGAGATTGCCGTCCGCGTCGACGAGGCTGACCCCCAGGAAGCTCGGATTGCCGGCGATCGGCCCGCCGATCCGGGCCGGCCGGTCGAGCGTTCCATGACTGAGCCCGCCTTCGCCGTGGACAAATCGCTCCGCGAGATGAAGCGTCGCGATGTTCGCCGCCTCCAGGGTGCGTGTCAGATACTGCTCGAGCATGATCGCGCGGTTCTCGTTCTGCCGGATCGCCGCTTCGACCGCCTCGCGGCGCTCGACCTGGATTCGCTGGATCGGCGCCAGGACGACGAGCACCAGGACGAACGCCGCGAACAGGCCGATCAGCAGACGCGTCCGTTGGCCTGCCTTCAGCTCGCTGATCTCGTGAAGGCGTCCGTCGCTCATCGGATCGGGATTAGGCGTCGGCTTCCTGCCCGGCAATTTTGAATTCCACAGCTATAGCCTTCATTCCCATGCGGCAGCGCAACCAAGCGGTCTGCTACGTCCGATCGAATCGCCCGCCGCTTCGTCTCGATTGGCGCTTTTCCCTCGAAACCAGGCGGACGTACCCCTGCCGCCTCGAAGAAAGTCCCTGGCCGAAGGCCTCAGGATAGCGGACCCCTTGCCTTCGTCCATCATGCTTATGGAAGGCGGAGGGATTCATGCATCTGATCGGCAGGCTCGCAGCATTGGCATTGCTCGTCATGCCAATGGCGGGCGCAAGTCTTGCGGAGGCCTCCCCGGGCGCGGCCGAGCCCTCGGGTGCGGCCTCTATCGAGGTGCCTCCGCTCGAGCATCGTGCGCGGGTGCTGCAAAATGGCGCCCGTATATTCACCATCCGCGACACGGCTTCCCCGACCGCTTCCGTCAATGTCTGGTACGATGTCGGTCAGCGCGATGATCCGCGCGCCCGGGGCGGGTTCGCGCACCTGTTCGAGCATCTGATGTTCAAGACGACGCGCAACCTGCCGCAGGGCGTGACGCCGTTCGTGACCGAGCTTGGCGGCACCACCAACGCGTCCACCCTGTTCGATTTCACCGCTTATTACGTGACCGCCCCCGCCGACCGGCTGGAAGCCTTGTTGTGGATGGAAGGCGAGCGGCTGCGGAACCTCGTTATCGACGAAGCGAGCTTCCGGTCGGAGCGCGACGTGGTGAAGGAGGAGTTGCGCCAGCGAATCTTCGCCCAGCCTTACGGCCGAATTCTCTACACCCTCATCCCGGCCTTCACCTTCACCACGCATCCCTATGTGCGGCCGATCGGCGGCACGGCGGCCGACCTCGACCAGGCGACATTGGCCGACGTGCGGGCCTTCCACGAAGCCTATTACCGGCCGGATAACGCCGTCTTCGTCATCTCGGGTAATTTCGATCCCGATCAGGTCGACGCCTGGGTGGATCGCTATATCGGGTCCGTCGAGCGGCCCGACCGCCCGATCCCGCGCGACGAGCGCACCGAAACGGCGTCCCCGGGGGCCCGCGTCGTCGATGCCTACGCCCCCAACGTCCCCTTGCCGGCCATCGTCTTCTCCTGGCGCGCACCCGCGGCCGACGATCCCGACGCGCCTGGAATGGCTCTCATCGAGGCATTGCTGACCCGCGGCAGCGGCGCGCGTCTGCGCCGCCGCCTCGTCGACGAGCTCGGGCTGGCCTCCAACATTTCGGCCTTCAATCTGCCGGCTCGCGACGGCCATGCCTTCGCCCTCGTCCTCACCTTGGCCCAGGGCCGCGAACTGGCGGAGGCCGAAGCGGCCTTTGCCGCCGAGATTGCCCGGTTGCGCGAACAGCCGGTGGGCGCGGCCGAGCTCCGAGCGGTTAAGAACGCCATGTTCGGCGATGCGCTGAGCCGCCGCGAGACCGCGCGCGGCCGCGCCTTCGAGCTCGGTGGCGGCGTCATCCTGGACGGCGACCCGCATTATGAGGACCGGCGCCTCGCCGCCATACGCGACCTCACGCCCGCCGATCTCCAGCGCATTGCCCGGCTCCGCCTGGACGACGCGCGAAGGGTTACCATCCGCTATCAGGATGAATCGGTTCGGCCGGCCGGCTATGCGGGCGACGCCCCGCCCGACGTCACGGCCATGGGGACGCTCGTTCCTCCGGCGACGCGTCCGCCGGTGACGATCGCGGCCGAGGCCGAGCGCCAGGCACCGCCGCCTGCGGGCGTGGCGGCGCCGCGCACGCCTCCAATGCTGGCCGAGCGACGGCTCGACAACGGCCTCAGGGTGATCGCCGCTCGGTCGACCGATGTCCCTCTGGTGACGCTCAAGCTGGTCATCGCGGGCGGCGACGCGGCGGATCCGCCCGGCAAGGCGGGGCTCGCCGACCTGCTCGCGGCGGTCTCGCTGCGCGGCGCCGGCGGCCGCGACGCCGCGGCCATTGCCGAGGAAATTGCGGCGCTCGGCGGCGCGATATCCTCCTCTGCGGATCCCGACGCGACCATTCTCACCGTCTCGGTGCCCGCGGCGAACGCGCTTCCCGCCGGCCGTCTTCTTGCCGACGTGGCAATCAGGCCGGATCTGCCCGAAGCCGAGATCGAGCGCGTCCGGCGTCAGCAGGTCGACGTCCTGGCCGTTGCCGCGCGCCAGCCGATGCAGGCCGCGCTGCGGGCGCTTCCCGCCGCCATGTTCCCAGGCTCCCGCTACGGCGTCGTCCCGACCGTCACCACTTTGTCCGCGATCGGGCGCGCGGAGCTGGAGGCGGTCCATCGGCTCACCTGGGGCCCGGCCAACGCAACCCTCATCGTGTCCGGCGGCCTCGCGCCGGACCAGGCCTTCGCGCTGGCGCAGGCCCTGTTCGGCGACTGGTCCGCGACGGCGGGCCCGCCGTCGCCGGCGACGCCGGTCGGGGCCGCGGAGCCGCAGGTCCTGGTGGTCGATCTCCCGGGGGCGGGGCAGACGGCGGTGCTCGCGGCGATGCGCGCGGCGGGCCGTGAGTCGCCCGAATGGCGGGCGCTTCAGGTCGCAAATGCCCGCCTCGGCGGCGGCCGGCTCGGCTGGCTCGGCGAGGAGATACGGGTGCGACGCGGCCTCAGCTACGGTGCGGGCAGCCTCGTCGACGTCCGGCGCGACGCTACCCTGGTCATCGCGGCCACCCAGACCCGCAACGACGCCGCGCCCGAAGTGGCCGGTCTTATCCTCGAGCAGGTGCGGCGGCTGGGCGCGGAGCCCATCTCCGCCGCGGACCTGGCGGAGCGATCGGCCTTCCTCGACAACAGCCTGGCGTCGCAAACCGAACAGGCGGAAGGCCTGGCCGCCTATCTCGCCTCGTTGGTGGCGGCCGGCGCCCCGCTCGATGCGGCTCGGATCGAATTGTCGGGCGAAGCTTCGGCCGACGCAGGTCAGGTCTCGGCCGTCGTCGCGCGCTATCTCCGGCCGGAGACGGCGACGCTCATCCTCGCCGGCGATTCCCGGCAATGGATTGACGCGCTCCGGCGGCTTTATCCGCGGCTGAGATTGGTGACCGTCGAGGGAGGCGCGGCCGAGGAAGCGGCGGCTACGGCCCGCCGGTGACCACCGGCAGGTCGTGGCGGGCGCCCCATTCGGCCCATGATCCGTCATAGACGGCGGCGCCCTCATTCCCCAGCCGCGCCAAGGCGAGCGCGATTCCGGCGGCGGTGATCCCGGATCCGCAAGTTGCGGTCACCGGCAGGTCTGGATCGAGCCCGGCGCCGGCGAACAGCGCGCGCAGGTCGGCGGCCGCTTTCAGCGTCCCGTCGGCGCCGACCAGGCTCGTCAGAGGCACGCTCCGCGCGCCAGGCATGTGGCCGCTTCGCAGTCCCTGGCGGGGTTCGGGTGCTTCGCCGGCGAAACGTGCGGCGGGGCGGGCGTCGACCAGTTGCGCCGTCTTGGTGGCAAGATCCTGCTTCACGCCGGGCACGTCGCGGACCAGTTCAGGGCGAAAACGCGGCACGAAGCGGGCCGGCCTGGGGGTCGGCATTCCGGATTCGATCGGCCGCCCTTCGCCGCTCCATTTGGGAAATCCGCCATCCAGCACCCGAACCCGCTCCGCACCCATGGCGCGGAAGGTCCACCACACCCGGGCCGCCGAGAATAGCCCAACCGTGTCGTAGACGACGATCTCGTCGCTCCGGGAGATGCCCATCCGTCCGACGGCCTCCGCGAAGTCGGAAGCCGAGGGCAGCATGTGCGGAAGCGGGCTTTCCCGGTCGGCGATCGCGTCGATATCGAAGAAGACGGCGCCTTTGATGTGTGCGTTGCGATACTCCTCCAGCGCATCTCGGGCGTCGAGGTGCCAGCTCGCGTCGACGACGCGCAGGTCGGCGTCTTCCAGCCTTGCGGCGAGCGCCTCGGTCGTGATCATCGGATCCGGCATTCCCCCATTCCTCCCCATTTGCTGACCTAAGGAAAGACGATCCGGTCGCGCATTTCCGCAGCCACCCGCCGAAAATTAACGGCGGCACTGGCGGATCGCGCCGCGCAGTCCATCGTGGGTCTGTAGAGGGCGGGAGAGTGGCATGGGCGGACTGGGGCGGTTGTGGATCCTGATTTCGGTCCTGCTCGGATTGGCCGCGACGCCGGCCGTCGCCGAGATCCGTTTTGCGGTCACTCTGCCGGAAGGGGCCGCGAGCGAGCCGATTACGGGCCGGCTGATCGTCGTCGCATCGCCCGCCGCCGATCCCGAGCCGCGGCTCCAGATCGGCATCACCGGGCCGCCCGCCTTCGGCATCGACGTCGAAGGGCTGCGCCCCGGTGCCACCGCCGTCGTCGAAGGCAATGTCGACAGTTTCCCGGTGGACCTCGCTTCGCTGCCGGCGGGCGACTATCATGTTCAGGCTCTCCTGGTGCGCTACACCCAGGTCAACCGCGCCGACGGCCACCGCATCTGGGTGCCGATCAGTCATCGCCGGGTCTTTGCGTGGATGATGGAGGGGAATCTCTACAGCCGTCCGGTCCGCGTCCGGCTCGACCCGGCCGGATCGCAGCGCGTCGACCTGGCGCTGACTGAGACGATCCCGCCGACGCCCGAGCGCGTGGAGACGGCGTGGATCAAGCACGTCCGGATCCGCAGCGAGATATTGTCCCGCTTCTGGGGCGTGCCGATGCACATCGGGGCAAGTGTCCTGCTGCCGCGCGGGTTCGACGAACATCCCGACGTCAAATATCCTGCCGTCTACGTCTTCGGCCATAGCGACGCGCCGTTCAGCTTCACCACCGATCCGGCGACGAACACCGAACGCGCGCAGGCCGCTGCGCGCGATGCCAATGTGAAGACCGGCTACGAGTTCGCTCAGGAATGGATGTCGGACGGCTTCCCCCGCATGGTGGCGATCACGTTCGAGATACCCAGCCCCTATTTCGTCGAATCCTATTCGCTCAACTCGGCCAATAACGGCCCCTACGGCGACGCGATCACGCAGGAGCTGATCCCCTATCTGGAGCGCACGTTCCGATTGATCCCCCAGCCTTATGCCCGGATCGTCGAAGGCGCCTCGACCGGCGGCTGGGAAGCGCTGGCGATGCAGGTCCACTATCCCGAGCTGATCGGCGGGGCCTGGGTGTTCAATCCCGATCCGATCGACTTCACCCGTTACCAGCTCGCCAACATCTACGAAGACGAGAACATGTTCCAGGTCCGCCTGAACCAGTGGAACGTGCGCGAGCGCCCGTTCCGCCGCTCGCGCGAGGGCCAGCCCTTGTTCGACGTACGCGGCCTGGCGCGGCTTGAATCGGTTCTCGGCTCGCGCGGCCGCTCCTTCTATCAGCTCGGCATCTGGCAGGCGACGCACGGGCCAGTAGGGCCGGACGGCTATCCGGTGCCCTTGTTCGACCCTCGCACGGGCGCGATCGACCGCGAGGTCGCCGAATATATGCGCGACAACGGCTTCGATCTCAGCGCCCATGTCCGCCGCAACTGGGAAAGGCTCGGGCCGCAGCTGCGCGGGCGGATCAACATGTTCGCCGGCGAGATGGACGATTTCTACCTCAACCTCGCCGTCTACAAGTTCGAGGAAATGATCCGCGAGGTAGGCGGCGCCGATTATCCGGCCCGCTTCGAATATGGTCGGCCGAGGAAGGGACATAACTGGCACCATACGGACTGGGCCGGGGTCGTCCGCGAGATGGCCGAGCATGTCCGGCGCAACGCGCCGCCAGGCGAGAGCCAGGCCGCCTGGAACTATTGAGGAGGACAGGGGATGCGGCTGAAGCTGATTGCAGCGCTGGCGGGATGCCTCGGTGTCGGGGCCCTCATTCCCCTGACCCTCGCATCGGCCGATCCCCAGCCCAAGGTGACGACGTTCGATGAGATCAGCGTCCAGCGGCTGAACATCGTGGAGCCGAATGGCCGCTACCGGCTCGTGCTCGCGAACAGCGCGCGTTTTCCGGGCCTTTTCATGGATGGGCGGGAATATCGCCACCACAGCCGCACCGGCGGCGGCATGTGGTTCTACAATGACGATGGCGACGAAGTGGGCGGGCTCACCTATCGCAACAATGCCGCCGGCCGGACGGCCAGTGCCAGCCTGATGTTCGATCAATACAAGCAGGACCAGACGGTCGGGATCGAATATACGGAAGGCGGCGGCCAGCGCCGGGCGGGCCTGCGCGTGTGGGACCGGCCGGACTATTCGATCCAGCCGCTGATGGAGATGAGCGACCGGGCGGCGCGGGCGTCCAGCGACGCCGAGCGCGACCGCATCCGGGGCGAGATGCGGGCCTTCGCGCAAAGCCAGGGGGGCGTCGGCGCGGAGCGCGTGTTCGCCGGCAAGACTTCGGGCGACGCGATCGTCCGGCTCGCCGATCCCGAGGGGCGGCCACGCTTGCTGTTGCGGGTGGGCACCGACGGGACCCCGAGCATCGAGTTCCTCGACGAGGCCGGAAACGTTGTTCGGCGCATCGCCGCCTGATCCCGCTCGCCGGGGCCATTCACCGCTTGACGGGGACCGTCATCGGTGATGCCATGTCGCATGGACCATGGCAGCCGACTCCGCTGGTTCGCCCGCGAGGTGCTCCCGCACGAAGCGGATGTCCGGCGGTGGCTTGCGGTCCGGCTGCGCGGACTCGATTCCTGCGATCTCGATGAAGTCGTCCAGGAAGCCTATGCGCGGCTGTGGAGCGCGGACCTCGACCGCATCCTGAATCCCCGCGCTTATCTGTTCGTCACGGCGCGCCATATCGTCGGCGAGCATCTCCGCCGTTCCCGCATCGTCTCGATCGAGCTGATGGCGGATTTGGAGGAGTTGAACATCGTCGACGATGAGGTAAACGCACATCGCCGGCTGAGCGGACAGCAAGAAATCGCCCGATTGCACAGGATAGTAAAAGAGCTTCCACCAAAATGTCGCCAGGCCTTCCAGCTGAAGAAATTCGAGGAGCTTTCGCAGCGCGAGATCGCCGCCCGGATGGGCGTGGCGGAAAGCACTGTGGAAAAGCACCTGGCCAAGGCCTTGCGCTTCATCTCGGACAAGATGAAGTCGGCTGAGGACGAGGCGGAGGTTCCAAGCGTTGGTACGAATCGTCTCTGGAAGCGCGCAAGGCGTTGACGAACTGGCGGCGGCCTGGGCCGTCCGTTCCGCCGAGCGTGCGCTGACTCCCCAGGAGCAGCAGCAGCTCGACGATTGGCTCTCCCAAAGCAGCCGACACGTCGGCGCGTTCGTTCGCGCCCAGGCGATCTGGACCGACGTCGATCGGGTGGTCGCCCTGGACGATACGACTCGCGCCGATCCGGTCGCGCCCGAGTCGGCTTCCCGCTGGCGCCGATATGCGATCGCGGCGTCGCTGATCCTCGCTATCCTCGTGGGAGGGATCACCTACGACCGCTTCGTCGGCCGCATCGCCACGGCCCGGGCCGAGGTGCGCGAGATCGCCCTCGACGACGGTTCCAGAGCGGTGCTCAATGGCGGTGCCGTGGTCCAGGTCCGCTATGACGAGAACAGTCGCCAGATCGTTCTGCGGCGGGGCGAAGCCCTGTTCGACGTCGCTCATGACACCTCACGTCCATTTGTCGTCACCGCCGACGATGTGACGGTGCGGGCGGTGGGAACCCGCTTCGCGGTCGCGGTGGAGGGTGGCGATATCGAAGTGACGGTGGCGGAAGGCACGGTCGAAGTCGCCAAAGCGGGTGAGCCACCACGGCTGATCCGGGCCAACCAGCAATTCGTCGTGGCGCCGACCGGCCCGCGGCGCGCCTCGCTCGACGAGGCCGAGATTGGCCGCCGCCTGGCCTGGGAGCGGGGGCTGCTCGTGTTCAGCGGCCAGTCGCTCGAGCGCGCCGCGAGCGAGGTCAGTCGCTATTCTCCCGTGCCGGTGGTGATCGACGATCCCACTTTGGCGCGAGCCGAGTTCGTCGGAGTCTTCAGGATCGGCGACGGCCGCGCCTTCGCGACGGCGGCCGCCCAGGCTTTCAACGGCGCGGTGGTCGAGCGCGACGGCGGGCTTCATCTCATGCGGCGCCCCAGCTCGCCATCGCATTGAAACTTTCGCGTCATTTAGTTCGAACACCGATGGTGGATTCCCCCCTGCCGTCGCTCGTTCCCGCTGAAGGACATTAATGTCCGCATCGACGGGAGGGCAGTTCGATGGAAGGGGCGGGATCAAAGCATAAGGCGCTTCGGACGGGACTGATGGTCGGGGCGGCTTTCGCCCTCTTGTGGTCGGCACCGGCCATGGCTCAGGAGCGGCAGCGTTACGACCTCGCGGAGGGGGATGCCGCTCAGCGGGTCCAGGCCGTCGCGATCCAATCGGGCGTGCAGGTCATCGCCCCGAGCGCTGATCTCGCCGGCGTCAGAACGCGCCCCGTGGCCGGCGAATATACGCCGGCCGAAGCACTTCGGCAGATGCTCGCCGGCACCGGCCTCGAAGTCGCTTCCGGTAGCGGCGGCGCCCTGGTGGTGACTCGGCCGTCTGCGGGCAGCACCGCGCTGGGATCCGTAGCTGCTTCGCAGGCTTCCGCCGAAATCGATGCGGGGGCCGCGCAGGACTCGCAGAACGTCTTCGTCACCGGCACACGGATCGTTCGCGAGGGCGTTGATACGATCCGGGCCGCGACCGTAACCGACGAGGCGGAGTTCGAGCGCCGCGCTTATACAAACGTCATCCAGGCGCTGTCGGACACGCCGGGCTTCGCGGCGCCCGCGAGCGGCCAGGTCCAGACGACGCAGGCCGCGCTTGGCGTCGCTCAGAGCTTCTCCAACTTCTTCGGGCTTGGATCACAGCGGACCCTGACGCTGGTCAACGGGCGTCGCTTCGTCTCCTCCAACACGGTCTCGGGCACTGGCGGGCCCGTCTCACCCGGCTCCCAGGTCGACCTCAATCTGATCAACGTCGGCCTTGTCGAGCGGGTCGAGACGGTCGCCATCGGCGGCGCTCCGGTCTACGGCTCCGATGCGATCTCCGGCACCGTCAATGTCATCCTGAAGGATGATTATGAGGGCCTCGAGCTCACCGGACAGGCGTCGCTCAGCGAGCGAGGCGATGCCGCGAGTCAGGCGGTACGGGGCCTGTTTGGTCACAATTTCATGGAGGGCCGCGGCAATATCGTCCTCGGCGCCGAATATGTGCGCCAGGAGCCGATCATCCTCTCCGATCGATTCCCGGCCCTCGCATTGCTCGGAACGGAGAACGCTGACGACCGGACTGACGGTCTGCCAGCGCTCGTCCCGATCGAGCAGGTCTTCGCGCTGATGACCGAAGGCGGGCTACCGTTCGTCGCCGGGGGGGCGCCCAACGAGGCGACTCTCATAACCGTCAACGGGGCAGACGCGTCGGACACCAACCTTCCCCTCCAGTTCGCCAATGGAGGGGTGCTCATCCCGTTCGTCCGCGGCGCACGCTACTTTGGCGATTCGGGTGGGGCGCTGCGCAACGGAGGTCAGGGCGTAAATCCGGGCGATCACATCAACCTGGTCGCGCCGAACGAGCGCTACCTTTTGAATGCGCTGGGCAATTTCGACGTTACCGAAAACATTAATCTCTTCTTCGAGGCCTCCTATGCGCATACGGAGGCGACCGAACTCAGCGAACTCTACCAGTTCGCCGCGCCGGGCGTCGGCGGTCCGCTCCTGACCTTCAGCATCGACAATCCGTTCCTCCCGGCGGAAACCCGCGACATATTGCGGGCCAATGGCGTGACTTCGACTTTCCGTCTCAACCGCAACCTCAACGACATCGCCGACAGCCAGCCCACCCGCACGGAACTCGACGTGTGGCGTGTCGTCGTCGGCGCCCGCGGAGACTTCGAGCTTTGGGACAAGGCCATCAACTGGGATGTGGCCTATAATTATGGCCATAGCCGCAATCGGTCCGAACTCAACCAGATCAACCTCGAGCGGTTCCTGGCGGCGATCGACGTGGTGACCGACGCGAGCGGCAACATTGCGTGCCGGTCCGGCGGAAGCTGCATTCCGCTCAACATATTCGGCGAGGGATCCTTCACGCCCGAAGCCGCGGCGGCGGTAATCGACCAGGGCGTCGGAATCAGCGAGAATTCGCTCGAGGAGATCACCGCCAATATCGGCGGGCGGCTTCCGTTCGGCATCGCCGAGCCGATCGCCTTCAGCATCGGTTATGCTCATCGCACCGAGAATGGTTCCTTCGAAGGTAACGATGTCATCAACAACGGTCTGTCGCTGCTCGCGCCCCTTGGCGCTCCGCCCCCCTGGCCAGTGGCCTTTCCCGACGCGCCGGAGCGAGGGTTCAATACGGATGAAATCTATGCGGAGGCCGCCGTCCCGCTCGTCGACGACGAGATGGGCTGGCCGGTTATCAGGCGCCTCGAGTTCGAGGGAGCCGCCCGCTATGTTTCCCATTCGAGCACCGGAGGTGCCGTCACTTGGTCGGCTGGCGGCCGCTTCGAACCGAGGATCGGCCGAATCACCGACGGATTGATGATCCGCGGCGTCTTCACCCACGCGATTCGCTCGCCCTCGATCGTCGAGCTGTTTCTGAACGCGACTCCGGTGGCGCGGAATGCGAACGATGTTTGCGCGCCGAGCCGCATCGACCAGGGCCCGAACCCCGCCGTGCGTCGTGCCAATTGCACGGCGGCGCTCGCGGCGGTGGGGGTGAACGATCCGACGGCGTTCGTGCCGACCACGAGCGGGGCCTCGCCCTTCGGCGTGATCGGCGGCAATCCCGACCTCGACAATGAGGAAGCCGATTCCTGGTCGGTCGGCTTCGTATGGCAGCCGCCGGCCATCCCGCGCCTGCGCATCAACGCCGATTATACCGAGATAGATCTCACAGGCGCGATCACCCGGTTCACGCTGGGAACGGCGCAATCCGCCTGCTACGACAGCCCGAACTTCCCGGACGAGGGCGCATGCGACGCTTTCAGCCGCCTGACGGCGGCCGAAGCCGCAGCGCAGAGCGCGGCGACGGGCCGAACTCGCATCGCCGGGGACATTGCTGACGGCTACCTCGAATCCTACTTCAACAGCCAGAGGATCGATTTCGCGGGAATTATCGGCGAGGTGGACTATCGCGTGCCGGTGCCCAATTTCGTCGCGGGTCCCGATTCCGGGTCGGGCGCGATCCGGCTCAACCTCAAGGTCTTCCACATCAGCCGGTTCCGCACCCAGACGTCCGGCGCCGCCCCGATCGTCGAGACGGCGGGCGAGCTCGGGACGCCGAAATGGCGCGTCAGCGGGCGAGTCGGCTTCGTGTTCGATCCGTTCGACCTCGACGTCAATGTGATCTGGACGGACAACACCGTGCTCGACCTACTCGCGACGGACGAGGATATCGCGCCCGAGATCAACAACGTGCCATCCTACACGCTGGTGAACACCGCGCTCGGCGTCCGGCTGGAGGAGGACTTCTTTCTCCAGTTCAGCGTTCGCAACCTGTTCGACCGGAAGGTGCCCTTCCCGGGCATTGTGCAGCGCGAATTCGGCATCTTCGATCCGATCGGCCGGACCTACACGGCCACTGCCACCGTCCGGTTCTGATGTCGGAGATCATGCCTTCGTGCCGTGGTGGCCCGATGGTCCGCGTCCTGCTGTTCGTGCTGGCGCTGCTGCTCGTCCCCGCAGCGGCGCCGGCCGAGCGGCAGGCGCGGACCTACACGATCGAACAATTGATGGCGGCGGAAACGTTCGGCGGCTTCTCCTTCTCGCCGAACAGCCGCAAGCTGATCGTCACCAGCAACCGCACCGGCATCGCCAACATCTACGTGATGCCGGCCACAGGCGGCGAGATGCGGCCGCTCACCAGCTCGACGGTCGAGACGGTAAGCTCGCTCGGCTATTTCCCGCACGACGAGCGAATCCTCTTCTCCAGCGACCAGGGCGGCAACGAGCGCGCCCATATCTACGTCCGCGAGACGGACGGAACCGTCCGCGACACGACGCCTGGCGAGCGCCATGTCGCCCGCTTCGTCGACTGGGCGCATGACGGCCGCTCCTTCTTCGTCCAGATGAACGACCGCGATCCGCGCTTCTTCGATCTGCACGAGATCAGCACCGACGGCTATCGGTCGGAGCGCATCTTCGAGAACGACCGGGCCTATCAGATCCGCGCCGTCAGCCCGGACCGGCGCTATGTCGCGCTGAGCCGGATCGTCGACAACCAGACCAAGCATTGCTACGTCTACGACCGGCAGGCGCAGCAGCTGCGCCAGCTCACCGAGGACGGACCGGTCGCCTGCGAGCCCCAGGCCTTCGCCGCCACCGGCCACACCCTCTTCTACACGACCGACGATGGGGGCGAATTCACCTTCCTCGTGCGCCAGGACCTGGCCTCGGGGGAGCGCAGCATCGTCTTCCGTCCCGAGCGGTGGGACGTCTCGAGCGCGGGGTTCTCGAGGGACAATCGCTATCTCCTCGTCTCGGTCAACGAAAACGCCCGCAGCCGCCCCTATCTGTTCGATGCCGCGACCCTTCGGCCGATCCCGATCGAGAATCCGGCGCCGGACGCCAGCGTAGGGCTGCTGATCGCCAACAATGCGCCGCTCGCATTGATGACCCTGTCCAACGGCGCCACGCCGGGCGACGTCTACCTGCTCGACCTGAACAGCGGCGAGCGCCGACTGCTGCTCCGCTCGCAGGCGCCGGAGGTGGACCAGGCCGACCTCGTCGCCGGCGAGGTGGTGCGCTTCCGCTCCTATGACGGAGTCCAGGTTCCCGGTATCCTCTATGTCCCGCACGGTGCCCGCCCAAGCGAGCGCCGCCCGGCGGTCATCCATGTCCATGGCGGACCGGGCGACGAAAGCCGGATCGGCTATCGTCCGCTCGTCCAGTATCTCGTCAACCACGGCTATGTCGTGTTCGAGATCAACAATCGTGGCAGCTCGGGCTCGGGGCGCACCTTCTACCATATGGACGATCGGCGTCACGGCAGCGCGGATCTGGACGATGTCGTCGCGGCGAGGGACTGGCTGGCGCGGGAGCATGGTGTCGATCCGGCGCGCGTGGCGATCCAGGGCCAGAGCTATGGCGGCTATATGGCGCTCGCGGGTCTCACCTTCCGGCCGGAAGCCTTTGCGGCCGGCGTCGACATTTACGGCGTGTCCAACTGGCCGCGACTGCTCGCCGCCACGCCCGCCTGGTGGGAAGACCTGCGCCGCCTGCTCTTCACCGAGGTCGGCGACCCGGAGCGGGACGCCGATTATCTGCGCAGCATCTCGCCGCTCTTCCATGCCGACCGTATCCGCCGTCCGCTACTGGTCCTGCAGGGGCAGAACGACCCACGCGTCCAGCCGGCCGAGAGCGAGGACATCGTCGCGCACGTCCGGGCCAATAATGTCCCGGTCGAATATGTCGTCTTTCCGGACGAAGGTCACGGCTTCCGCAAGAAGGCGAACCAGATCACCGCCTATCGGACGATCCTCCAGTTCCTCGATCGGCATCTGCGCGGCAGCTCCGGGCCGACCGCGAGCGAATGAAGGGTCCGGAGCTCAACCGGCGCGAGATGCTGGCGGCGGGCATGCTGGCCGCCGCATCGCCGGCTCTGGCGCTGCAGCCTGGAAGCGAGAGCGAACGGCTCGATCGCTTCTTCGAGCAGGTGTGGCAGCGCGACGTCGCGCGCAGCCCCGCGATGCAGGCCAATCTCGGCTTGCGCTCCGGTCGGGACCGCTGGCCGGACGTGACCGAGGCACGCGCCGCCGAGGATGCCGAGCTCGTGCGCGGCGATCTCGCCGCGCTGCGTCGGTTCGATCGCGCGGCACTGACTCCGGAGGCGGAGCTCAGCTATCGCTTGTTCGAATATGATTCCGAGCAGGCGCTGCGCGCCCACCGCTGGCGGCTGAATCGCTATCCGGTCTGTCAGATGCGCGGCCCGCAGCGGTCGATCCCGCAGACTCTCATCGACGGCCATGCGATCGCGAACCGCGAGGATGCCGACACCTATGTCGCGCGGCTGCACCGTGTCCGGCCGTATATGGCCGACATCGTTGCGCGGCTGGAGCTGCAGGCGAGACACGGCGTCCGGCCGCCGGATTTCTCCTACCCGCTGGTGATCGGCAATTGCGAGAATTTGCTCCGCGGCGCGCCGTTCGACACGTCCGGGAGCGACAGCCCGATCCTTGCCGACTTCAGGACGAAGGTCGCCCGGCTCGATCTCGCGGACGGCCAGAAGACGGCGCTCGTCCGGGACGCGGAGGCCGGCCTGGTCGAGGGTTTCGGGCCCGGCTTCCGGCAGCTCATCGACCACCTTCGCGAGGGGGAGCGGATCGTCACCCGCAACGACGGCGTGTGGCACCTTCCGGAGGGCGACGAATATTATGCCGCGGCGCTCCAGATGGAGACGACGCTCCCGGTCTCCGCCGACGAGGTCCATCGTTTGGGCCACGAGGAGGTGGCGCGGATCCACGGCGCTATGCGCGCTCTGATGCCGCGGCTCGGCGTCTCCGGCTCGCTCGCGGACCTGTTCGCCCATGCGCGCAGCAGCGACGATCTTTATTATCCGGACACGCCGGAAGGGAAGGCGCGCTACCTCGCCGAGATGCGCGCGAAGATTGACGAGGTGATGGCGCGGCTGGACGAGATCATGACCCGCCGCCCGCGCGCGCCGCTCGAGGTCCGTCCGGTCGAGCCGTGGCTCGAGGCCTCGGCCGGAACGGCGGGCTATTTCGCCCCGTCGGCGGACGGTTCGCGGCCGGGCATCCTGCTCGTCAACATGCGCGCGATGCGGAACCTGCCGGTCTACGAGCTCTCCGCCCTCGCTTATCACGAGGGGGTGCCCGGACATCATCTCGAGCGGGCGGTATCGCGCGAGCTCACCGGGCTGCCGCGCTTCCGCCAGTTCGGAGGCTATACCGCGTTCAGCGAGGGCTGGGCGCTCTATGCCGAGCAGCTGCCGATGGAGATGGGCCTCTACGCCGATGCCTGGCAGGAGTTCGGCCAACTCTCGATGGAGCTGATGCGCGCCGGCCGGCTGGTGGTCGATACGGGCGTGCATGCCTTGCGCTGGTCGCGCGAGCGTGCCGTCGCCTGGCTCGACGAGAATACGCCCGCCAACCACGACGACAATGTCACCGCCGTCCAGCGCTACATCGTCACGCCCGGCCAGGCCTGCGCCTATGAGATGGGCAAGCTGCGGATGATGGCCTTGCGGGATCGCGCCCGCACGCGGCTCGGCGCCGCCTACGATATCCGCCGTTTCAACGACACGATCCTGGGTAGCGGGCCGCTGCCGCTTCCCATCCTCGAGGAGAATGTCGACCGGTGGATCGCGAGGGGCGCCGCATGATCACCCGGCGCGATTTCGGCCGGCTCACCGTCGCCTTTGCCGCCCAATGGGCCGCATCGCCTCTGTTTGCGGCCCAGAGTGACGAGGATGCGCGCCTCGAGGCTTTTTTCGAAGCGGTCTACCAGCGTGGACTCGACCGCAGCCCGATCGCCCAGTCACGCCAGGGCATCAGGACCAATCAGGACGAATGGGACGATCTCAGCGAGGCGCGCGCGATCGAGAATCATGCGCTTCGCCAGCAGGATCTGGCGCGGCTGCGCACCTTCGATATGGAGCGGCTCTCGCCGCAATCGCGGCTCAGCTATCGCATGTTTGAGCGCGGTGCGGAACAGGCGATCCGCAACTGGCGCTGGCGCCGGCACGAATATGCGCTGACCCAGATGGGCGGCATGCATACCCGCGTGCCGACCACCTTGCTCAACAGCCATCCAATTCGCACGGCGGCGGACGCCGAAGCCTATATCCTCAGGCTGGAGCGGGTCGCGCCGCTCATGGCGCAAGTCGTGGCGGAGCTGGAGCGGCAGGAGGCTGCTGGCGTGCGCCCGCCGCGCTTCGTCTATCCGCTGGTGATCGGCCCGTGCGAAAACCTGCTTGGCGGTCAGCCGTTCGACGCGGGCGCGGACAGCCCGCTCCTGGCGGACTTCAAGACCAAGCTGAATGACTCGCAGGTGCCGGAGGGCGATCGCGCCGATCTGGTTCGGCGTGCGCAAGCGGCGCTGCGCGGTGGCTTCGCCGACGGCTATCGAACGCTCATTTCCTATCTGCGAGCCGCGGAAGGTCGAGCGGACGAGGTCGACGGAGTCTGGAAGCTGCCTGACGGCCAGGCCTTCTACGCCGCACAGCTCGAAGCCTATACGACGCTGCCGCTCGACCCGTCGGACGTGCATGCGCTGGGCCTGCGCGAGGTTGCCGGCATCCATGACGAGATGGAGGCCATCAAGGCCCGGGTCGGCTTCGGCGGATCGCTCCAGGACTTCTTCGCCTTCATGCGGGCCGACCCGCGTTTCTATCATCCCGATACGCCGGAGGGCAGGACCGCCTATCTTGCCGAGGCCAATGCGCTGCTCGAGGAGATTCGCGGCCGTCAGGGCGAATTGTTCGGCCGCCTGCCGACCAAGCCTGTCGAAGTCCGCGCCGTGGAAACCTGGCGGGAGCGTTCCGCGCCGAAAGCCTCCTACACCAATCCGCCACAGGATGGCTCGCGGCCAGGCATTTTCTACGTGAACCTCGCCGACATGAGCGCACAGCCGCGCTATCAGCTCGCCGCCATTCTCTACCACGAGGCGATCCCCGGCCATCATATCGAAACCGTTATCGCCCACGAGCTGACGGGCATTCCGCGCTTTCGCCGCTTTGCTGGCATCGCCGCGTTCAGCGAGGGTTGGGGTCTCTATTCGGAGCGGCTGCCCAAGGAGATGGGCCTCTATACGGATCCCTATGCGGATTTCGGCCGGCTCTCGATGGCATTGATGCGCGCGTGTCGGCTGGTGGTCGACACCGGAATTCATGCGATGCGCTGGACGCGGGCGCAGGCGACCGATTACCTCGACCGCAACATGCCAAGCAGCCATTACGACAATCAGCGGGAGATCGACCGCTATATCGTGCTGCCGGGGCAGGCGACCTCTTATTATATCGGCATGCGCAAGATCCTCGAGCTGCGCGAGCGCGCCCGCGCCGGCCTCGGCGACGCCTTCGACCTTCGCGCTTTCCATGATCTCGTTCTCGGCAACGGCCCGCTGCCGCTGCCGATGCTGGAGGAGCAGGTGGACGGCTGGATCGCGGCCGGCGGGGTTCAGGCGTGACGCAGTGGCGCCTCGTCGCCGCGGCGGTGCTCGGGCTGCTGCTCGGCACGGGCGGCGCAACCGCTCAGGCGCCGGCAACCACCTACATCCAGGCCGGCCGCCTGCTCGCCGATCCCGCGAGCGGGCGCGTCCTTTCCGCCCACACGATCGTTGTCCGGGACGGACGGATCGTGGGGATCGAGGAAGGCTATGTCGGCGAAGGCCAGGGCGAGGTCGTCGACCTTCGCGACAGCTTCGTCCTTCCCGGGCTGATCGATTCCCATGTCCATATCTGCCACGAAAACGGCCCGAACGACCGGGTGCGCCGAACCGTGCAGACCGCCGCCGATCTGGCGGTGGACGGCGCGCATTATGCGCGGATCACGCTCGAGGCCGGCTTCACCACCGTCGCCGACATGGGCGAGGAGAATGATGCGATCTTCGCGGTCCGCGACGGGATCGCCCGCGGCCGCATTCCCGGGCCGCGGATCGTCGCGGCAGGTAACGCGCTGAGCCCTCACGGCGGGCCCGGCGATCCGGCCGGCTACCGGCCCGACGTCGGCCATACCTTGCGCCGGCCGAGCCTCTGCTCGGGCGCCGACGATTGCCGCCGGGTCGTCCGCGAGACGATCCATCGCGGCGCCGATCATATCAAGATCACCGCGACCGGATCGGTCCTGGCCGACCTCGCCTCCGGGCTGGGGCAGCAATTCACCGACGAGGAGATGCGGGCGATCGTCGAGGCTGCGCATGCGCTCGGGCGCCGCGTCACCGCTCACGCCCATGATGCCGCGGCGATCAACGCCTTTCTACGTGCCGGCGGCGATTCGATCGAGCATGGCACGAATCTGGACTCGGAGTCCGTTCGGCTTTTCCGGGAGCGCGGCGCCTGGCTGGTTCCCACCTTGCTGGCTGGCGAGACGGTCGGCCGCTGGGCCAACGATCCGAACGGCTTCCTCTCGCCAGCGGTTCGGGACAAGGCGCTGCTGGTCGGCCCTCGGATGATCGAGTCCGCCCGCCTTGCCCATGCCGGCGGCGTCCGCATCGCCTTCGGCACGGATTCGAGCGTCAGCCGCCACGGGGAGAATGCCCGCGAATTCGCCTTGCTCGTTCGGGCTGGCCTGACGCCGCTCGAGGCCATCCAGACCGCCACCGTGAATGCGGCCGATCATCTCGGCCTTTCCGCCCTGATCGGCTCCATCTCCCCGGGCAAGGCGGCCGACATCGTCGCCGTCCGCGGCGACCCGACGGCTGACGTCACGGTGCTGGAGCGCATTTCCTTCGTCATGCGGGACGGCCGGGTTTATCGGCGATGAAAATCCTCGCGCTGCTCGCTTTGGCGATTGCTGCGCCGGCGGCTGGGCAGACGGAGCCGCATTATGAAATGCGCGCCGCGTTCGACCCGTCAGGCGCGCTCGAGGCGGATGTCGAGATCGTCCTGCCGCCCGGCACGCGCGAAAAGACTTTCCTGCTGTCGCGCCGATTCGAGCTCCGCGGTGTCATGCTCTCGGGCGCCAGCCTGGCCGGCGTGACGGCCGCCGAATCCCCGGTCGAGGGGCTCTACGCCTATCGCTTCGTCGCCGCGCCCGAGGCGAACGGACCGATGCGCCTGCGCCTGCTCTACGGCGGGCCGATCAACCCTGCCGAGGACAATGGCGTGAGGCCGCTCCGCGACGATGGGTTCGAGCTGTTCATAGACCATATGTGGTTTCCGGTCGGCGCCGATATCCAGACCCGCTTCACTTTGGATGCCGAAATCGAAGGTCTCGCGCCCGATTTGGTGGTCGTGGCGCAGGGCGAGGTGACGCGCGGCCCCACAAGCGTGCGCATCCGGCGCGACTATATCGACATCGACATCCCGATGGTCGCGATGCGCGGCCTCGAGCGCGCCGAGGCGCCGGGAGTCGAATTCTTCTCGCGCGATCTCGGCACGCGCCTTTCCACTTTCTACATCCGCCATTCGGAAGGCGCCGCCCGATATTTCGAGCGCTGGTTCGGCCCGCTCGCGCAGACGGTGCGGATGGCGGTGGTATGGCGCGATCGGCCGATGGCCTATGCCCGCACCGGCTATACCGTCTTTTCCGAAGGCGGGCGCAGCGCGCCGGACTATCCGGAGAGCGGCGCCGCCCGCCACGCCGGGCACGAGGTGGCCCATGCCTGGTGGATGCTGGCCAGCCCGATCACGGACGATTTCTGGCTCGTCGAATCCGCCGCCGAATATTGCGCCATCCGCTATCTCGAAACGGCGCTCGGTGCCGAGGCGGCGGCGGAGATGATCGAGGAAAAGAGACGCGTTTCCGCGGACGCCGGGCCGGTAATGGGTCACGGCCGTCCGAACCGGGTCCAGCTCTATCAGAAGGGCCCTTTGCTGCTCGTCGACCTGGAGCGGCGGATCGGCCGGCCGGCCATGGACCGGCTGCTGGCCGAGATGGCGCGCGAGCCGGTGCACACGACGGCCGTCTTCCTCCGCCTGCTTACCGGCGTCGCCGGTGCGGAAGTGGCTGCGGCCTTCGAGCAAGCCCTCCGAAGCTGACCGGTCGATCCTGACCCGTCAGGAAACGGGCGGCCGGTTCATCCGCTCGCTGCGGCGGCGCAGCAGCTCGGCGGTGCCGAGCAGCAGCGACGAGGCGATGACCAGCAAGGTCGCCGCCGCGGTGATAGTCGGGCTGATCTGCTCGCGAACGCCTTCGAACATTTGCAGCGGGATGGTGCGCTGGTCGGGTCCGGCGATGAACAGGGCGACCACGGTCTCGTCGAACGAGGTCATGAAGGCGAACACCGCGCCCGCGGCGATTCCGGGGCCGATCAGCGGCACCAGGATCCGGATCAGCACGGTGGTCGGCGGCGCGCCGAGGCTGGCGGCGGCCCGGACCATCTCGAAATCGAAGCCTTGCAGGGCGGCATGGACGACGATGACGACGAACGGCGTCGCCAGCACGGTATGCGCGAGCACCAGGCCGGCGAAGCCGTTCACCAGCCCAAGCGGCGCGAACAGGAAGTAGAAGGCGATGGCGACGACGACCACCGGAACGACCATCGGGGCCGCGAACAGGCCGGCGATGAACGGCTTGGCGCGCGACTTCATACGCGCCAGTCCGATTGCGGCGAGCGTGCCCAGCGGGGTCGCCAGCAAGGTCGTCGCCACGGCCACGGAGATGCTGTTGCGGAACGCCCGCGTCCAGGCGGGAGAGTGCATGAGCTCGCGATACCAGCGCAGCGACAACCCGTCCTCGGGGAAGACGAGGAAGGCGCTCGGATTGAGCGACAAGGGGATCACCGCCAGCGTCGGCAGGACGAGAAAGGCGAAGACGAGGGTGCAGGCGCCGACCAGCAGCGCCCGTGCCGCGCGCTGGCCGGGCGATCGCCAGGGAGACACCGGGCTCATGCCGGCACCGTCCGGACGAGGTAGCGGCCGGCGAAGAGCATCAGCGCCAGGGGAAGCAGCAGCAGCAGGCTGAGCGCTGCGGCCATGCCCCAGTTCAGCGTCTGGTTGGTGTAGAAGGCGATCGATCCGCTCAGCATCTGGTCGCCGCCGCCGCCGACCAGGGCCGGCGTGATATAGTAGCCGAGCGCCAGGGTGAACACGATGATCATTCCCGCGGCGAGGCCGGGCACGGTCTGCGGGAAATAGACCTTCAGGAAGGCGGCCGCCGGAGTCGCTCCGAGCGAGCTGGCGGCGCGCATCTCCGCGGCCGGAATGCTTTTCATCACCCCATAGAGGGGCAGCACGAGGAAGGGCAGCAGCACGTGCGTCATGGCGATGTAGACGCCGATCCGGTTGTAGACCAAGGCGAGCGGCGCCTCGATCAGCCCTACGTCCAGCAGCAGGTTGTTCAGCACGCCCTCGGTCTGGAGCAGCACGACCCAGGCTGTGGTGCGGACCAGCGCCGAGGTCCAGAAGGGGAGCAGGACCAGGATGAGCAGGGGATTGGCCCAGCGCGCGGGCAGGCTGGCAAGCAGATAGGCGACCGGATAGCCGAGCAGGGCGCAAAGCAGGGCGACGACGGCGCTGATCTTGAAGGTGCGCAGCAGGATCTCGACGAACACCGCTTGCTCCGGTTCGACCCGCTCGATCCGGCCGTCGGCATTCAGCCGCCGGTCGACCGAGGCCAGCAGGTAGAAGCTCGTCAGGGGCCCGGCGGCATGCCGCATCGTCGCCCATTGCGCCGGCTCGCCCCAGCGCGGATCGATTCGTGCCAGGTCGGCGACGGATTCGGCCGGAGCGCCCTCTTCGATCGCCGCGGCGGTCGCATAGACGAGGCTGCGCGATCCCACCCGGTCGTAATTGAGCCGGTTGGCGACCAGGTTCAGCGTCGCCGCTTGGCGCGAAGCCCTCATCTCCGTTCCGAGAATGCGCGCCAGGCCGTCGTCGGGCAGCCCCCGCCCGTCCCATTCGCGCAGGGCCTCCGCGGTCAGTGGCCAGGCGGTGGCCAGTTCATGGTCGGTGACCCCCCGCGCCATCATCAGGAGCACCGGAGCGAGGAAGCCGATGGCCAGGAACAGGAGCAAGGGTGCAACCAGAGCGAAGGTCCAGCCGCGCTTCGCCCCGCTCCGCCGCCGGCCGGCGGCAGGCTCAATGGGCGAGCCAGGCATTGAAGCGCTGGGTAAGCTGGTCCCCATATTCCACCCAGAAGTTTGCATCGAGCTCCAGCGCGTTGGTCATGTTGTTCGGGTCGGAGGGCGTATCGAGCCGCAGCCGCGGATCGATCAGCTCGCCGGCGCGGCGGCTGGTCAGGCCGGTCGGTATATATTGCGGCAGGCGCATCTGGTTCTCGGGCAGGGTCATGTGGCGCAGCAGCTGGGCCGCCTCGGCCTTGCGTGGGCTGTTGCTGAGGATCACCCAATAATCGACCGCATAGATGTTGCCGTCCCAGCTCACCCGGAAGTTGCGCCCTTCGGTGCGATTGGCGACGATCAGCCGGCCCGGGCTGGTCACCGACATGGCCACTTCGCCCGATCCGAGCAGGTCCGGGACCTGCGAGATGGAGGACCACCAGACGACGTTCGGCTTGAGCGCGTCCAGCTTTCGGAAGGCGCGGTCGATGCCCGCCGGCGTGCGCAGGGTCGGATAGACCTGGCTCGCCGGCACGCCGTCGGCCATCAGCGCAAACTCCAGCGTATATTTGGGCGTGCGCCGCATCCCGCGCCGGCCGGGGAAGCGCTCCACGTCCCAGAAGTCCGCCCACGTCCGGGGGCCGGGCCCTTCGATCCGGTCGCCGTCCCAGCCGATCAGATAGGACCAGAGCATCGCGCCGACGCCGCAGTCATGGACTGCCGTCGGAATGAAGGCGTCGCGGCCGCCGAGCGACGACCATTCGAGCGGTTCGAACAGGCCCTCCTCGCAGCCGAGGATCAGATCCTCCGTCTCGACCTGGACGACGTCCCAGCTCGTGTCGCCGCCCAGCACCTTGGTGCGGATGACGCCGACGCCGCCATGCCATGTGTCTTCCTGAAGCCGGATCCCCGTCGCGCGGGTGAATGACTGCCAGTAGGCGCGGCGATGGGCCTCCTGCGAGGATCCGCCCCAGCCCACCACGGTGAGCGGCCTGGGCTCGGACTCGCCGGAGCAGCCCGTCAGGCCGATCAGGGCCGCCGGGAGCGCCAGCCAGGCGAGCAGCCGCCGCAAGCCGGTCATGCCCCGCCTCCGTTGACGCGGCCGGCCGGGAAGGCGAGGCATCGGTCGGCGCACCAGCCGATCGTCAGGCGGTCCGAGCCGCCGGGCGCAGACCCGTTTTGCGTGCGTATGGTCAACGCCGCCCCCCCGGGAAGTATGGCCCGCAGGCGGCTATGATCGCCGTGATAGGCGACATCGTCAACGCAGGCGGCAAAGCGGTTGCACAGGGTCCCGATCTCGGTCCCGGTCTCCACATGCTCCGGCCGTATCGTCGTCACCACCGCGTCGCCGGGCCCGATGTCGCCGACGGCTGTCGCGCGCACCAGAAGGTCGCCGGCGATGCGCACTTCGCAGGTCGCGCCGTCGCGCGCGGTGACGATTCCGTCGAGGCCGTTATTCTCGCCGACGAACCCGGCGACGAAGGCATTTTCCGGTCGCTCGTAGATCGCCTCGGGTGTGCCGACCTGCTGGACGACGCCCCCGGCGAAGACGACGATTCGGTCCGACAGGGTAAGGGCTTCGGCCTGGTCGTGGGTGACGTAGATCACCGTCACGCCGAGCCGGCGCTGGATGCGCTTGATCTCGACCTGGAGCCGCTCGCGCAGTTGGCGGTCCAGGGCGCCGAGCGGCTCGTCCATCAGCACGAGGTCGGGTTCGAAGACGAGCGCGCGGGCCAGGGCGACGCGCTGCCGCTGGCCGCCTGAAAGCTGGTCCGGGCGGCGGCCGCCGAGCCCTCCCAGGTCGACCAGCTCGAGCGCCGCCTCCACCTTCGCTTGCGCGGCGTCGCCCCGCAGGCCGCGCACCTGGAGCGGGAATTGCACGTTCTGGGCGACGTTCATGTGCGGGAACAGCGCGTAGTTCTGGAACACGACCCCCATGTTGCGCTTGTGCGGCGGCCGGCCGCGCAGCGACCGGCCCTCCATCCTTATGTCCCCCTCGGTCGGTGCCTCGAAGCCGGCGAGCATCATCAGCGTCGTCGTCTTGCCGGACCCCGACGGGCCGAGCAGGGTCAGGAACTCGCCCTTGCGGACGGAAAGGTTCAGGCCGCAAACCGCCGCGCGCCCGCCATCATAGCTTTTGCCGACGTCGGCAAAGGCGACGAAGGCGGCGTCGGGGGCAAGCGGTTCGGCTTGGGTCATCAGGCCGCGAGGGGCGCGTAGATCGCGGCCAGACGTTCGACGCCCTCGTCGATCTGCTCCGGGGTCGCATAGCTGTAGGAAAGGCGGACATGATGGTTGGGCCGCGTCCGGTTGGCCGGATAGGCTTCCCCGCCCGCGAAGAACTTGCTTCCGGCGATGATGTTGACGCCGGCCTGTGCGGCGCGGGCGGCGAGGGCGTCGCCGTCGATATGCGGCGGCAGGGTCAGCCAGACATAATAGCCGCCTTCCGGAACGCTCAGCTGCGCCTCCGGCAGACGCCGGCGTACGGCGGCGACCATCCGGTCCCTGCGCTCGCGATAGACCGCCTGAACGCGTTCGACATGGGCGGCGAAGGCGGGCGAACGTCCGAACTCGTAGATGATCCGCTGCATCAGCGGCGAGGAGCCCCCATCCGATTTGAGCTGGATCAGCCTCGCGATCAGCTCGGATTCCGCGGCGACCCAGCCGATCCTCAGTCCCGGCGCGATCAGCTTCGAGAATGTGCCGAGGTGGATGACGATTCCGCCCGGGTCGAGCGCCTTCAGCGAGGCGATCGTCGGTCCCTCGAACCGCACCCGCCGGTAGGGTGTGTCCTCGACGACGAAGATGCCCTCGCGCTCGGCGATCTCGATCAGCCGCAGCCGTCTTTGCTCGCTCATCGTGGCGCCGGTCGGATTGTGGAAGTCGGCGACATTGTAGATCAGCTTCGGGAGCGGCCGGCCCTCGGCCTGGCGCTCGGCGAGCGCGTGCTCGAGCGCCTCGGTGAGCAGCCCGTCCTCGTCCTGCCCGACCTCGACGAATTCGACGCCGAAGCTTCGGAAGATCGGGATGGCGGTGAAATAGGTCGGCGCGGTGACGACGACGGCGTCGCCTTCGTCGAGCAGCAGCCGGCACACCAGCTCCAGCCCGTGCTTGGCGCCGTTGACGATCAGCAGATTGTCGGGCCCGAGCGAGCAGCCGTCCTCGTTCATCAGGTCGGCAAGCCAGCCGCGCAGCTCGGGTTGGCCCTGCGTGGCCGAATATTGCAGCGTTTCCTCGCGATGCTCGGTCAGCGCGGCGTGCGCGAAGGCGGTCAGGTCCGGAAGCAGCTGCGGCGCGGCGAAGCCGGAATCGAACGGGATCACCTCCGGCCCGAGCTCGGATGGGAAATGGGGGGCAGGGAAGGCGGTCGAGAGCGTCGCGGCGCGACGGGCAAAGCGGTTCTCGATCACGTGGCACCACCCCGGCTGCGACGGCCTCTCGAACGCGGGCCGTCTGCCAATGACGATGCGTCTCGCCGGCTTATCCGCCATCCGGCGCTCGCGAAAATCGTCAGTGGCGGATTTGACGCGCCGGTGCGTCGTTCAGGAGAGAAGCAAGCGCGCAGGCGCACGCGAACGGGGGAGATGGTCGGGAGGGATGAAGCGCGTCGCGGCCATTCTGCTCCTGACGGCCGCCTGCGCCGCCGGTGCCCAGCCTCCTCCCGAGCGTGCCGACGCGACGGCGCCCGATCCCTTTCCGAGCACGTATCGGCGTGCGCCGGGTGCGCCGATGGCGATCACCGGCGCCCATATCCTCACCGGCACCGGCGCCGAGCTCGTCAACGGCACGATCCTCGTCCGGGACGGCCTCGTCGAGGCGGTCGGAGAGGATCTCGCGGTTCCGGAGGGCTATGAGGTCGTCGACGCCAGCGGCCGCTGGCTGACGCCCGGCCTGATCGACGCCCATTCCCATCTCGGCGTCTCGTCGTCGCCGACCACCCCCCTCAGCGCCGATCATAATGAAGGCACCTCGCCGAACACGGCGGAGGTCTGGGCCGAACATGCGGTCTGGCCTCAGGATCCGCAGTTCCGCCTCGCCCGCGCCGGCGGAGTCACCACTTTGATGATCCTGCCCGGATCCGGCAATCTGATAGGCGGCCGGTCGGTGACTCTGCGCAACGTGCCGTCCCCGACCGTCCAGGGGATGAAGTTCCCCGGCGCCCCTTACGGCGTGAAGATGGCCTGCGGCGAGAATCCGAAGCGCAGCTACGGAGCGCGCGGGCGCTCCCCGGCCACGCGGATGGGCAATGTCGCCTTGTTCCGCCGCGCCTGGATCGAGGCGGCCGATTATGCCCGACGGCTCGACCGCGCCGGCTCCGGCGGCGAGCCGCCTCGCCGCGACCTCCAGCTCGAGACGCTGGCCGGCGTTCTCGATGGCGAGATACTCGTCCAGAATCATTGCTATCGCGCCGACGAGATGGCGATCATGATCGATATGGGCCGCGAGTTCGGCTTCCGTATCCGCGCCTTCCATCACGCCACGGAGGCCTACAAGATCGCGCCCATGCTCGCGCGCGAGGATATCTGCGTCGCAACCTGGGCGAGCAGCTGGGGTTCGAAGATGGAGGCGCTCGATTCGGTCGAGGAGAATGCGCCGATGATCGAGGCCGCGGGCGGCTGCGCGATCATCCATTCGGACGACGCCACGCTCGGCCAGCGCCTCAATCAGGAGGCGGGAATCGCCTTGGCGGCCGGACGGCGCGCGGGCATCGACGTCACCGACGGCGAGGCGATACGCTGGATCACCGCCAACCCGGCGCGGGCGCTCGGAATCGACGACCGGGTCGGCACGCTCGAGCCCGGCCGGATGGCCGATCTCGTCCTGTGGAGCGCCAATCCTTTCAGCGTCTACGCCTTGGCCGAGCGGGTCTGGATCGACGGCGCGCCGGTCTGGGACCGGAGCGATCCGCGCTATCAGGCGCCCTCCGACTTCCTGCTCGGCCAGCCGGGCCAGGCCTCGCCGAGATGATCGGCCGCTTCCTCGCGGCCTTGCTTGCACTGGCCGCGGCGCCGGCCGCCGCCGAGACGTTGGCGATCGTCAACGGCCGCATCGCCACCGTGGGGCCGGCTGGGACCATCGATCGTGGCACCATCCTGATTCGCGACGGGCGGATCGTGGCCGTTGGGGCCGACCTTTCCGTCCCGCCGGGCACCCGGACGATCGACGCGCAAGGGCGGATCGTCACCCCCGGCTTCATTGCGTCCGGCACCGGGCTGGGCCTGATCGAGGTCCGCTCGGTCGAGGCCGCCGACGATCGCGGCGCCAGCTTCCCCGGGATCAGCGCCGCGTTCGACGCCGGCTACGGCCTCAACCCGGATTCGCTGCTGGTGCCGGTGGCGAGGCTGGGTGGAATCACCCGCGCCATCGCAACCCCGGTCTATGGGGACGCGCCGGGCCGCGAGCTTCTGTTCGCGGGCCAGGCCGCGGCGGTCGCGCTCGGCGGCGGTCCGATGCTGGTCCGCCGCGGCGTCGCCATGGTCCTGGAGATGGGCGATGCCGGGGCGGAGCGCGCCGGCGGCGCCCGCGCGGCGGAGCTGGTCGCGCTTCGAACCGTCTTCGCCGACGTCCGGGATTTCGCTCGCCGCCGCGCCGCCTACGATCGCGGAGAGACGCGCGACTATGGCCTTTCGCGCGCCGACCTGGAGGCGCTGGTGCCGGTCGTCGAAGGGCGAATGCCCCTGCTCGTCAGCGTCAACCGCGCCTCGGATATTCGCGACGTGCTGGCGCTGGCCCGCGAAGAAGGGTTGCGGGTGATCCTTGAAGGGGGCGCCGAAGCCTGGCGGGTCGCCGCCGACATTGCCGCCGCCGAAGTGCCGGTCCTGCTGACTCCGGTGGACAATCTGCCCGCCTCGTTCGAATCGCTGGGCGCGACGCTTGAGACTCCGCGGCGCCTCGCCGAGGCGGGCGTTCTGGTCGCCTTCCAGGGCAACGGAAACCATCGCGAGCGGGAGTTGCGCTATAATGCCGGCAACGCCGTCGCTGCCGGAATGACCTGGGAGCAAAGCCTCGCCGCGATCACCCTCAATCCGGCCCGGATCTTCGGCCTTGCCGATACCGTCGGCTCGCTCGAGCCCGGCAAGGATGCCGACCTGGTGATCTGGGATGGCGATCCGCTCGACACTCTGGGCCGCCCGACGGCGATATTCATTCGCGGCGAGGCGCAGCCGATGAGCTCGCGCCAGACCGAGCTTCGCGACCGCTACCTGCCGGCGGTTCGCGCATCCCTCTCACAAGGAGCCGAGCGATGAACGGGAATAAGCTGCTGATCCTCTATTCCGCGGTGCTGACGATCGCCTGCGCCGCCTCCCTCGCCACCGGCGCGGTGGCGAACCAGGGACCGGAAAAGACCGCCTTCACCGAGATCGACGTCCAGCGGATCAACCTGCGCGAAGCCGACGGAACGCTGCGAATGGTCATCTCCAACACGGACCGGACGCCGGGAATCTACATTCGCGGCGTCGAGCGGCCGCATCCGAGCGGCCGGCGCACCGCCGGCATGATCTTCCTCAATGACGAAGGTACCGAAAATGGCGGCCTCACCTTCAGCGGGCGGCGCCTGCCGGACGGCACGGTGGTGGGGAGCGGCCATATCAGCTTCGATCAGTATGAGCAGGACCAGGTCATCCAGCTTACCCAGAACGAACAGGGCGGACGGCGCTGGGCGGGCATGGTCGTGAGCGACCGTCCCGACTCGCCGCTCGATTTCGAGCTGGCCCAGCGCATTTCGAGCATGCCCGAAGGGCCCGAGCGGGCGGCGGAGATCCAGCGGGTGATGGCGGAAGGGACGTTCGGCCGACAGCGCGTCTGGGTCGGCAAGACCCGCGACCGCGAATCGGCCGTTCTGCTGAGCGACGCGATGGGCCGTCCGCGCATCCGCATGCGGGTCGCGCCCGACGGCGCCTCGGCGATCGACTTCCTCGGCGAGGACGGAGAAGTTGTTCGTTCGCTGACGCCATAGGGCCCAAGCCCAATCAGGAGGCGACTGTGACGGGTTGGCATTTGTTGTCCGGCAAGAAGCCAGGAGGGAGCGATGGTCAATCCATCGTGACCGACGAGCGACGCTGTCCGGGCGGCAAAGGACAGCCCGCCGCTTCGCGGTCGGCCGGAGAATGGACAGGTGCGAACGTCCCCCGGACGTTCGCAGCCGCGCCGGGGGCGCGGCGGCCTGTCCATGGCTGGTTGCGTCGATTGGCTTGGCCGGGCTGCCTGGCCCGGCCTGCGCCGCTCTCCTGTCCAGCCGGCTTCTCCGGCCGATCACGGCCGCCTCGTGATCGGGTTTGGGCCCTCGGGCTGATGCGCGCTCCGGTCGGCCTTGCATTGCTCTGGGCTTTGGCCGCCTGCGCCGCGCAGGATCGGCCGGAGGTCGCCGCGTCGCCGGCGCCGCTGCGCGCCGGCCAAGATCCTGCGGCGGCGCCTGATCCCTATGCCTCCACTTACCGTCCAGGGCCCAGCGAGCGAATCGCCATCGTCGGCGCCACGATCCTGACCGGCACGGGGGAGGCGATAGAGAATGGTACGGTGCTGATCGCCGACGGCCGGATCGAGGCGGTCGGACGCGACGTGGCGGTGCCCGAAGGCCATGCCCGGATCGACGGGCGCGGCCGCTGGGTGACTCCCGGAATCATCGATCCTCACTCGCACCTCGGCGTCTGGTCGCAGCCGGACTCGGTGGAAGCGCAGAACGACGTCAACGAACTCACCGATCCGAACACCGCCCAGGTCTGGGCGGAGCATTCGCTCTGGCCGCAGGACCCCGGCTTCGATGCGGCGCGCGAGGCGGGGGTCACCACGCTCATGATTCTTCCGGGCTCGGGCAATCTGTTCGGCGGGCGCACCGTCACTGTTCGCAACGTTCCGGCGGTGACGATGCAGGCGATGCGCTTTCCAGGCGCGCCGGCCGGGCTCAAGGTGGCGTGCGGCGAGAATCCGAAACGGGTCTATGGCGGCCGCGGCCGCTCGCCGGCGACGCGAATGGGCAATGTCGCGGGCTATCGCCGCGCCTGGATCGAGGCGGCCGATTACCAGCGTCGCTGGGACCGCTGGCGCGATGGCGCCGGCGCCGGCGATCCGCCGCGGCGCGATCTCCAGCTCGACACGCTGGCCGGGGTGCTTCGCGGCGAGATCCTCGTCCACAATCATTGTTACCGCGCCGACGAAATGGCGATCATGATCGATGTGGCGCGCGAGTTCGGCTTCCGGATCCGCGCCTTCCATCACTCCAGCGAAGCCTACAAGATCGCGCCCCTGCTCGCGCGCGAGCAGATCTGCGCCGTCACCTGGACCAATTGGTGGGGCTACAAGATGGAGGTGTTCGACGCGATCGAGGAGAATGCGGCGATCGTCGACGCGGCAGGGGGATGCGCGGCCATCCATTCCGACGACCCGCTCGTCGTCCAGCGATTGAACCAGGAGGCCGCCGCCGCTTTGTCGGCCGGCCGCCGCGCCGGGCTCGATATCAGCGAGGGCGAGGCGATCCGCTGGATCACCGCCAATCCGGCCCGGATCCTCGGCATCGACGACCGGACCGGTACGCTCGAGCCCGGCAAGGCGGCCGACGTCGTGCTCTGGTCCGCCAGCCCGTTCAGCATCTACGCCTTGGCCCAGACCGTCTGGATCGACGGCGCGCGAATGTTCGACCGCGGCCGGCCCGGCGGCGCTCATAGCTCCGACTTCCTGGTCGGCCAGGCCGGGCAGGAGGCGAGATGATCGTTCGTTGGCTTGCCACGCTGGCCGCGGCCCTCGCCGCCGTCCCGGCCGCCGCCGAAACCGTGGCCATCACCGGCGCCCGGATCCTCACCGCCGGGCCGGCGGGCGCGATCGAGAACGGCACGGTGGTGATCCGCGACGGGCGGATCGCGGCCGTCGGCGGCGGGCTCGCGCCGCCTCCAGGCGCCCGCATCGTCGATGGCCGCGGAGGGATCGTCACGCCCGGCTTCATCCAGCCCGACAGCACCTTGGGCGCGGTGGAGGTCAGTCAGGTGCCGGCCAGCGCCGATCGCGCATCGCATGCCGCCCGGATGAGCGCCGCCTTCGACATTTCCCTCGGCCTCAACCCGGATTCCATCCTGCTGCCGGTGGCGCGGCTCGCGGGAATCACCCGCGCGGTGACAACGCCGCTCTACGACGATCGGCCGGACCGGCCTCTGCTCTTTGCCGGCCAGGCGGCGGTGATCGATCTCGCCCAGCGCCCGCAGATGGTCACCCGGCCGCGCGCCGCGATGGTGCTGGAAATGGGCGAAGGCGGCGCGGCGCGGGCCGGCGGCGCCCGCGGCGCGGCGATCGTCGCCTTGCGAACCTTGCTGGAGGATGTGCGCTTCTTCGCACGTCAACGCGCGCTCTACGATCGCGGCGAAGGGCGTCCGCAGGCCCTGTCGCGCGCCGATCTCGAGGCGCTCGTGCCCGTCGCCGAAGGACGTATGCCGCTCATCGTCAAGGTCGACCGCGCCTCCGACATCGTCGAGATGATCGCCTTCGCGCGTGAAGAGCGGTTGCGCATCGTCATCGACGGCGGGGTGGAAGGCTGGCGCGTGGCCGACGAGATTGCCCGCGCCGGCGTGGCCGTCATCGTCGATCCGGTGGCGAACCTGCCGCGAAGCTTCTCCGAGATCGGGGCCAGTCTGGAGAATGCCGCCCGGCTGCACGCGGCCGGCGTCACCGTTCTGCTCAAGGCCGGAAGCGGCGTCGCCCACCGGGCGCGCGAGCTTCGCTACGGTGCCGGCAACGCGGTCGCGCATGGCCTTCCGCACGAGGCCGCCCTTGCGGCTCTAACGATCAATCCGGCCCGTATCTTCGGCGTCGACGATCGGCTCGGCTCCGTCGAGCCGGGCAAGCAGGCCGACCTGGTCCTCTGGAGCGGCGATCCGTTCGAGCCGTTGTCGCAGCCGCGCGCGGTCTTCATCGACGGGATCGAGCAGCCGCTGACGGCGCGGACGCTGGAGCTGCGCGACCGCTACATGCCGTGATGCCGCGCCAACTTCGACTGGCGCCTCGCAACATGCCGGGTTTCGACGGAGCAACGGCCGGAACCGCGTCCTGAAGGTTGACGACGGCGCCGTGCTGATGGCAGTGGGCGATCCGATCAGGGCGATGCTGTGAAGCGGCTTGCAAAGCGGGCCCGCAATGCACAGCTAGGCCGTTGATGAGCGGGTATAGCTCAATGGTAGAGCACTAGCCTTCCAAGCTTGTGACGCGGGTTCGATTCCCGCTACCCGCTCCAGCAGCCCTTCCCAGAATGTCCGAGAACGTCCCTTAGGCCTCTGTTTTTGACGGACTTTTTCTGATACAAGGTCTCCGAAAGTTCGGGGCCATCTCACCCAGTTTCAGAACATTGTTGGTACAATTGATGGACCTCCGGCCTTCACCACAATCGGAGGTCCATCATGTCTGGCGGAGACGGGCGGAAATCGGGACTCACGGCCCTTTCGGTGAAGCGAGCGAAGCCGAGGGATAAGCCGTACAAGCTTTCGGATCGGGACGGGCTCTACCTCTTCGTCAAGCCGAGCGGCGCCCGATACTGGCGGATGAACTACCGGTTCGCCGGACAGCAGCGGACGATCTCATTTGGACGGTGGCCGGAACTGAGTTTGGCCGATGCACGCGAGCGGGTGATCAAAGCAAGGCGCCAGCTGTCCGACGGCATCGATCCGAGCGATGAGGTCAAGCTCGATAAGATCAAGGCCTCAATCGCGCAGGCAAACACCTTCAAGGCGGTTTCGGACGAGTGGCTGGAGAAGGTTAGCCTCGAAGCCCGCGCGCCGATGACGATCAGGAAGTACGAATGGCAGCTTGGGCTGGTCATGCCGAGCTTCGGCCGACGGCCTATCACCCAGATCACCCCACATGAGGTTCTGCTCGCGCTCAAGAGGATCGAGCGGACCAAGAAATATTACACCGCCTGCAGCGTACGGTCGACGTGTAGCCAGGTTTTTCGCTACGCGATCGCCACGGCTCGCGCGGAACGAGACGTCTGTGCCGACCTCCGAGGCGCCCTGGTCACTCCGAAGGTGGCTCACCGTGCCGCGATCACGACGCCACGTGAGGTGGGTGCGCTAATGCGCTCCCTTGAGGACTATGATGGTCATCCGACCATACGCGTAGCCTTGCGCCTTCTTCCTCGTGTCTTCGTCCGTCCCGGCGAGCTGCGCCATGCCGAGTGGAAGGAATTCGACTTCGAGCGCGCGGTCTGGGTCATCCCCGATCACAAGATGAAGATGGGCAGGCCCCATGCCGTGCCGCTGTCGCGGCAGGCCATCGCGATCATTCGTGAGCTGGAGCATGACGAAGCTCTTAGCCCTTACCTGTTTCATTCCTTGCGGGCGACGGACAGACCAATGTCCGACAACACGATCAATGCCGCCCTGAGGCGGCTTGGCTACGCAAAGCATGAAATGACCGCTCACGGTTTTCGCGCGATGGCGGCTACGTTGCTCAACGAGATGGGCATCTGGAATCCCGACGCCATCGAGCGGCAGCTTGCCCATGCCGAAACCAATTCGGTCCGGCGCGCCTACACGCGTGGTCAGTATTGGGACGAGCGGGTACGGATGATGCAGCACTGGTCGGATTATCTCGACGATCTGCGGGGCGGAGCTACAATCTTGCGGCCGAACTTCGGGCAACGTGGCTCCTAATAGTACTTCAGGTACTGGCCGGAAGCGGATCGGCCGCTTTCGGGCCGTTCATAAGGAAAGCCGCTATTCGCTCGCGGGTGCTATGCGGGCGTCCGGTGCGTTCGACAGGCCGACAGTGCCACGGTTGTGACGCTAGTCCCGTATGTCCGCGCTTGCCTGCTCAAGGGAGCCACGTCGCTAAACACAAGAATACACTTGCGTGTATATATGCCATCGTGCATGTTTATCCGGATGATCGAGGCAGTACAGCGAAGACTGACGGCGATCTCGGAGCCCAACCGGTTCCGGATTGTCGAGTTGCTCAGGAATGGTCCGAGGTCTGTCGGTGGCATCGTCGACCACCTCGACATGGGGCAGCCACAGGTGTCCCGGCATCTGCGTCTGCTCGCCGAGGCGGGCGTGGTCGAGGCAACGAAGCAGGCACAGCAACGGATCTACCGGCTACGTCCGGAATCGATGCGCGAGCTGAGCGACTGGACGCAGCGATTCGCCGGCCTGTGGTCGGAACGGATGGACCGCCTCGGCTCCTTCCTTGACGAGACGGAATAGTGAGGAGCCAGAACATGCCTGAGGACGGCATCGTGATCGACAGGTCACGCAACACCATCCGTATCAGCCGCTCCTACGCCGCCAATGTGGACCGTGCCTGGTGGGCATGGACCGACGCCGAGGCGATCACGAAATGGTGGGGCCCGGCAGGCTGGGCCGCGACCGTGTACGAAATGGACGTTCGCCCGGGCGGCCGCTGGCGGTTCCAGATCGCACCGGAGGACGGATCGACGGAACCGGTCCGCGGCATCGCCACCTACCGCAGAGTCGTCCCGCGCGCCGAACTGGCCTACGAGGACAGCTTCGCCGACGAGGCGTGGCAACCCGACGGCACCGGCACCTTCCCGACCGCAGTCACATTCTCTTCGGACGGCACGGGTTGCCGCGTCGAAGTCGAGGCGAGCTTCCCCGACGGCCAGGCACTGCGGCGAGCGGTCGAGCTGCGGATGGCCGAGGGCTATGCCGAGGCTCTCGACCGGCTCGGCGACCTGCTCGAAACACCCATGGAGACGCGATCATGCAGACCATGACCTCCGCCGACGGCACCACGATCGCTTACGAGAAGACCGGCTCCGGCCCGACGATCATCGTGATCAGCAACGTCGCCGAGGACCACACTGGGGTGGCGGGCCTGGTCAAGACCTTGTCCGAGCACTTCACGGTGATCAGCTTCGATCGCCGAGGCCGCGGCGCTAGCGGCGACCCACAATCCTACGACCCCGTCCGCGAAATCGAGGACATCGCCGCACTGATCGACATCGCGGGCGGCTCCACGGCCCTGACCAGCGGTTCCGGCGGCTGTGCGATCGCACTCGACGCGGCGAGCGCGCTGGGCAACCGAGTGACGGGGCTCTACCTCTACGAACCACCGTTCATCGTCGACGACTCCCGCCCGCCGGCGCCCACCCACTACGTTGAACACGTGGAAGAGCTGGTCGCGGCGGGCAAGCGCAGCGAGGCCGTCGAATACGTCATGACCGAGATGATCCGCGTTCCCGCCGAGTACATCGAGCCGATGAAGCAGGACCCGTCCTGGAATGAGATGGCGCGGTACGCCCACACCTTCGCCTACGAGGGCCGAATTCTCCGCGGCCTCATGGACGGCAAACCTCTGCCCGCCGACCGTTGGTCGATCGACGCGCCGATCGCAGTCGCCGTCGGCGGCAACAGCGAGCCATACTTTCGCGTGGCCGCCGACGCGCTGGCCGCGCTCCTGCCCAACGTCACGGTACTGACCCTGCCCGACCAGGATCATGGCGCATTCTGGGCGGCGCCGGAGCCGGTCGCCGAGCAGATCCGCAAGTTTCTGCTCAGCTGACGGGGCGCCCGCCGGGATCGGTCCGTTGATTGATCTGGAAGCGCAGCCTGAAATTATCGTGTTTGAGCCTATAAACGGCGGTGTCAGACCGACTGCGGCTGGCTGGACGTGGCCGGGAGCGGACCGTCGGTTTTTTTCCTCACGAACTAGAATGCAGACATTCACGCTGAGGGCTCCTCAACTATTCGCTACGGTCGCGCTTCTTGTCTACCTGCCTCGATTGTTTGGAAATCGCGTTCCAATGTCTCCCCCAACGATGCCATCGCGGAGATAACGGCCACCACGAGGATCAGTCCCACGATGGCCAAGACTAGGTTCCGAACCCAGTGAGATTTGCGAGCCGTGCTGTCTGCGACTTGGGACCCACCGGGACCTAGGGCGGCCCCGTTGCTGCGCGCCAGATCAGCCTCCCGTAAGCGTACAAGCTTGTCGACGGAGAGCTTGAGGACGTGCACCTCCTCTTCCAATTGCCTTACCCGTTCCTCGACGGTCATCGATCTCTCCTATACCGGTATTTTTACCCAAGCAGGAGCGACGCACTCCACCTGCTGACGCTACGAAGTCTTTAGCCAATCGGATTGCGATAGTTCACCAGTCACGACAGAATACAAGTCATTTCGGGGAAGTTAGGGGTACCGACCAATGGCGTTGGCAATGGCGCTCCTGGTGGCTGTTGGCTTATATCTCTCCACGCTTTTGGTCGCGGTGGGGTTCGCTTTCTGCCGCGCACAAATTTATGCCCTCAGGGCTCGATCAGCGGGTGTCCGCCACGGAGAGATCGCCAGTCCTTCGGCTATCATTACGCTCGTGCACGGGACTTGGGCTCAGGACGCAGACTGGACCTTAGAGGGTTCTGTGTTGTGCTCGGCCATCTGTGAAGACGTCGGCTCAGTAATGTTTCGGAGGTTTCGGTGGTCAGGGCGAAACACGATCCAAGCGCGACATAAGGCGGCCGACCGGCTTGCGAACGACCTGGAGAGCGTTCGCGACAAGTACGAAGGCGTGCCGGTTTTCGTGATAGCGCATAGCCATGGCGGCAACATCGCATTGTCGGCGTTGAAGCGCGGAGGATCGGGACTTGTTAACGGTCTGGTATGCTTGGCGACTCCCGTCATTGTGTCCCGCAAGCGGTACATCGACACGGTCACCCGGCGCTGCCTCCCGCTGTTCAATCTCGTGCCATTTGTCCTTGGCTACCTTGCCATTCTGCCGTTCGACATCTCTTCGCTTTGGTGTGTCGTGAGCGGGCTGGGTACAATGCTGATCATCAGGGCCGCCTTTAAAATGTGGGGCTCGAAGGTAGGCGAGATCTTGGACCAAACCTATTATGCCGACATCCCAGAACAGAAGGTGCTCTTCGTCCGGGCTCCAGGAGACGAAGCGTCAATTGTCATTTCAACGGCGCAAGGTCTCAGCTGGGTAGTACGCAAGCTATTATCTTTACCGCTCAAGCTCGCACAGGCGGGCCATACAGAGATCGAGCAGTGGAAATCGTTGCTTGGGACCAGATTCTACCTTGTCTTGATCGCATCGATGGCATTTTCGTTACCAGTCAGCTATCTCATCTCGGTCATATCTTCGGATACCGTATTGGGCGATATCTCGTCTGTTGCACTACTTATTATGTTTTTTGGTCCAGTTATCGTTTTTGTTACACTATTCACTGGATCATATGTGAGTCAGATTCTAGGATATATACTGTTCCCCATTATTCTGTTGCCCATTGTCTTGACGATGGCCGTCGCCTCCCTTGCTCTTGGTCCGGAAATGACGATCGCCTCCGTGGTTCGCGATGTAAGCGTTGAGCCGTGCCCCCGGGGGACTTGGAGGGTAGTGATGCTGGATGACCTCCCGCACAGCAGCGACGATCTCCAGCATAGCATCGTGTATCAAGCCAAACAGGCATGCGACCTAATAAGCCGTTGGATAGCTTTCCGCCTTTGAGGCCGTGCAGGAATATCGTGGTTGATTTTCGCGCAGGAGATGGAATTAGCGGACTGGCTCGCGGTCGACGTGATGAGTTTGCCTGAGGAATGTCAGCTTTCCGGCCCCGGAATCAGTGTTCAGGACGACCTTAATTGGCGCAGAGCAGTCATTCGACTCGGTCGTCGTGGACGGAGTAGAACATTGGGTTGCGCATCCAGGCGTTCACCTCCGATTGGCGCCAGCCGGCGCAGCGCTCCGACAGCTTGATCTGCTTCGGAAACTCTCCTCGCTGAACCTTTCTGTAGAGGGTGGAGCGGCTGAGGCTGGTCAGCTGGAGCACGGTCCTGATCCGCAGAATGCGGTCCTGAGACTGTAGAGACATGAGGTCACCTGTCTGCTGGTACGTTGCGGTGCTTCTACGGGAGAAATGATCCTCCGCAGCACTTCGCAAGACGTGCTGGCCCGAGCTTCCGCAGGCGGCACCCCCCTGCGCCGGAGAAGCATCGAAGTTTGCTCGCGAGGGTGCGGTTTGGCGTCCCGCGGCTGCGCCGCGGCCGGGCTCTACCTCGCTTGCGCTCGCCCGAGTCGCCCTTCGGCGTCTCGTCGCCTGCCGGCGTGACGATCGGTCTGACGCGGGCCGGCCGAGCCGGCCTGGTAGTCGCCGCGCCTTTGGGCGCGACGGCGTGGTGCCTCCGGCACCGGGAGGCGGGGTGGGCGTCGCTGCCCTCTAGGCCCGCGGCGGCGGCCCGCAACCCGGCTGCGCCGGGGTCCTCCATTTCATTTCGGCCCTGCGGGTGCAGCCCGCCTCAATGCCGCAGGCCTTGCCGGTCCGCTCCTGCCGCCCACCCCGCCCTTCCGGCGCCGGGTGCGGTGGTTTGAGAAAGGAGAAGGATCGTGAACCAGGGCACCGTTCAGCGTCAGAGCCTCTATTCGGAAGTCACCGGCCGCATCATCGCCCAGCTGGAGGAGGGGCGGATCCCGTGGGTGCAGCCATGGGAGAGCACCAGCTGCGGGTGCACGATGCCGCGCAATGCGTCGACGGGGCGGGGCTATTCGGGAATCAATGTGCTGATCCTGTGGGCCGCCGCGGTCGAGGGTGGCCATTCATGCCAGCGCTGGCTCACCTATCGGCAGGCGCAGCTCGCCGGCGGACATGTTCGCAAGGGCGAGAAGGGGACGATCGTCTGTTATGCGGATCGGTTCACGCCGAAGGGGGAGGAAGACCGCGCATCCGAGGAGGATCGCGAGGCGCGGCAGATTGCGTTCCTGAAGCGGTTCGTCGTCTTCAACGTCGACCAATGCGAGGGGCTGCCGGAAAAGCTGACCGAGCTTCCTGCGCCGCGGAAAGAGCGCGAGGCCATACCGGATGCGGACGCGCTGGTCGAAGCGACGGGCGCCGACTTCCGGATCGGCGGGGACATGGCCTTCTATGCGCCGGGTCAGGACTTCATCCAGGTGCCGCCGCCTGAGGCCTATTTCGAGCCGATCAACTGGTATCGTACTGCGCTTCACGAGCTCGGCCATTGGACCGGCCATCCGAGCCGGCTGGGCCGCGACCTGTCGGTTAGCTTCGGGACTTCGCCGTATGCGCGTGAAGAGCTGGTCGCGGAGATGGCGAGTGCCTTCGTCTGCGCTTCGCTGTCGATCCGGCCGACCGTTCGCCATGCCGACTATGTTGGCGCCTGGCTCAAGGTGCTGCGGGAGGACGAGCGTGCGATCTTCCGTGCCGCCAGCCTCGCCAGCAAGGCGGCGGATTATCTGCTCGCCTTCGCCAAGGAAGAGGAGGCGCGGTCATGAGCCGCGGAGCGGATTGTCGCCGGCTCGTGCGCGCGCTGGCCGAGCTGGAGCCCCGCACGCGCGAAATATTCCTGATGAACGCGGCCGATGGGCTCTCTTATGCCGAGATCGCCGCGCGGCTGGATATCACCACCGATGACGTCGAGCGCCATGTAGCCGACGCCCTCATCGAGTTGGACCGGCGGATGGAGCGGCGCTGGTGGCACCTCTGGCGCTGAGAATATCGGCCTCGCCGGGCTTGAGCCCGGCGAGGCTGTGCTTCGACGATTGTCATGGCTAGGATCGAATGACCATGCGAACCGACCTCGATCATCTCCCGCCGGCCAAGCAGCGCGAGCTCGAGCGCGTGGTGCAGATCGTTTTCGAGGAATTCGGGGAGGCGACCGCGCTCGCCACCCAGGATTGGAAGAAGAAGGGGCGCATCCTCAAGATCATCCTCTACGGCTCCTATGCGCGCGGCACCTGGGTCGATGAGCCGCACACCGCCAAGGGCTACCAGTCGGACTACGACCTGCTGATCATCGTCAACGACAAGCGGCTGACCGACCGCGTGGAATACTGGGCGAAGGCCGAGGAGCGGTTGATCCGGGAACTCTCGATCACCAAGACCTTGCGCACCCCGGTCAACTTCATCGTCCACACGCTGCAGGAGGTGAATGACGGCCTCGCCCATGGGCGATATTTCTTCATGGATGTCGCCCGCGAAGGGATCGCGGTTTACCAGGCCGACGACAGCGAATTGCACGAGCCGAAGCCGAAGACGCCGGCTCAGGCCCTTGCCATGGCGGAGGAGTATTTCGGAGATTGGATGCCGCAAGCGCTAAGCGCTCAGAAGGGCTTCCTATTCTTTCTTTCACAGCACGAACTGCGGGACGCCGCGTTCATCCTGCACCAGGCCACCGAACGTCTCTATCACTGCGTGCTGCTGGTCTGCACCTTCTACACGCCGCACGTGCATAATCTGGGGTTCCTACGCACCCAGGCGGAGCGGATTGATCGGAGGCTGGTGTACGTCTGGCCCTCAGACACGCGCCGGGAGCGCGCGATGTTCGAGAAGCTGAAGGATGCCTACGTGAAGGCGCGCTACTCGAAGCACTATCGCATCACCGAAGACGAATTGAGCTGGCTCGGCGCGCAGGTCGAGGAGCTCGGCCGCGTCGTGCACGTCATCTGCACGGAGCGGATCGCGCAGCTAGAGCGCAGCGCCGCCGCTTGAGCGGCGGCGCTGCTGGAAACAATCAGAAGCGGCGTCAGCCGTTCAGGCGCTCCTTCACCGCCTTGGCAGGCGTGAAAGTGAGCTTCTTGCCGGCCGGTATGTCGATGGTTGCGCCGGTGGAGGGATTGCGGCCCTGGCGCGCAGAGGTTTCTTTCACCTTGAACTTGCCGAACCCGTTGATGGACACTTCCTCGCCACGTGCGGCCGCGTCGGCGATCGAGTCGATCATGGAGTCGAGCAGCTTTCTGGCCTCCGACTTGGAAAGTTCGTGCTCGGTGGCGAGCTTGTCGGCGAGATCGGAATTGTTCATGTGGCGCTCCTTTCGTTGGGTCGGCGTGTCCCTACCGCCCGGGTCACGCGAACGTCCACCGACGAACGTGATTAACGCACTCGCGGCTGTCACTCCGTGCCTTGCTCCAGGCCGTAGGCGCGCTTTCCACGCCTCCGCCAGATCGTCATCGTCTGTTCGCGATCCTCGCCTCTGAGCTTCGCCGCAACGGCCACGAGCGCGCCGAATATCACCGCGCGATCGTCGTCTGTGAGCTCTATCAAGCCGGCTTTTGCGACGAGGCCGCCGAGCTCGATCAGCTGGCGCGTCCGTTCGCGGCGCTTCACCACCCACGCCCTCTTGTCGTCACGCGCGCGCCGCGCCTGGAGTCTCCCCAGCGCGGCTGCCGTCCGTCGGAGGGCTCGGCGGCCGGCGGCGATTGCCTCCGCCAGATTTGCGGCGCGAGTGCTGAAAGAACTTGGCGCCGCGGGAGCGCCATTCCTCCTTCGCCACCATGTCGGGAGAGTCGCTCGCGGCGAGCAGCGCCCCCGCGAGCAGCTCGACCGGCAGCACATCGGCGCCGGTCGCGATCACCAGCTCGCCGAGCTGCTGGACCTTGCGCTGATTGAGCTGAGCGGCCTTGTCCTGGAGCGCCTTCAGCTCCGAATCATAATCCCTGGGTTTGCGCATGAGATTGCTCTCAGTTGTGCGATGAGAGCCTCTCAGTTATCGCTGCGCTCGATCAGCGTAAACAGGCTGGTACGTGCTGGGACGTACGCGTCCCGAGAAAGATGAATTCTTTCGAGGGCGCGCTTATACGTCGTGCCGACGTGCGCTTTGAAGTGTAAGTGGTATGTCGCACATGGCGATCTACCACTTCTCCGCAAAAGTCATCTCCCGCGCAAATGGCTCTAGCGCTTTGGCGGCGGCTGCGTACCGGTCCGCCTCGCGGCTGCACGACCAGCGTCTGGACCGGCACCATGACTTCTCGAACAAGGCCGGCGTCATCCACTCGGAAGTGATGCTGCCGGACGGCGCGCCGGAGCATCTGTCGGATCGCGAGCGGCTCTGGAATGAGATCGAGGCGGCCGAGATCCGCAAGGATGCACAGCTCGCGCGCGAGATCGAGTTCGCGATTCCGCGCGAGCTATCCCCTGAAAAGGGAATTGACCTCGCCCGCGACTTTGTCGGCCGCGAGTTCGTGAGCCGTGGCATGATCGCAGACCTCAACGTGCATTGGGACATCGGTTCCGACGGCGAGCCCCGGCCCCATGCCCATGTCATGCTGTCGATGCGCGAGGTGGGGGAGGACGGGTTCGGCGCGAAGGTGCGCGACTGGAACCGAACGACTCTTCTCCAGCACTGGCGCGAAGCCTGGGCCGATCACGTCAACCAGCGGCTGGCCGAGCTCGATATCGATGCGCGGATCGACCATCGCTCGCTGGAAGCACAGGGGATCGAGCTCGAGCCGCAGAACAAGATCGGTCCAGCCGCCTCGCGCATGGTGGGGCAGGGGCTGGAGAGCGAGCGTCTCGACGAGCATCTGTCGATCGCGCGGCGCAACGGCGAGCGCATTCTCGCCAATCCCGCACTTGCCCTCGATGCGATCACGCACGGGCAGGCGACGTTCACGACCCGCGACCTCGCCATGTTCGTGCATCGCCACAGCGACGGGAAGGACCAGTTCGATCATGTAATGGCCGCGGTTCGCGGCTCGCCCGAGCTGGTCAGGCTCGGCAGGGACGGGCGCGGAGACGAGCGGTTCACCAGTCGCGGCATGATCGAGACCGAAAAGCGGCTCGAGCAGGCGACGGTTCGGCTTGAAGCGGGACGCCATCATGGCGTCGCCGAGCGTGATCGGGAGCGAGCACTCGCCCGAGCCCGTGTGCGCGGCATGATCCTCTCGCCGGAGCAGCGCGGCGCGTTCGAGCATGTGACGAGCGCGCGTGGGCTCAGCAACGTCATCGGCTATGCCGGCAGCGGCAAGAGCGCAATGCTCGGCGTCGCCCGCGAGGCGTGGGAGAAGGGCGGCTATCACGTGCATGGCGCCGCCCTGTCCGGCATCGCCGCCGAGAATCTGGAGCACGGCTCGGGCATCGAGTCACGGACGCTTGCAAGCCTCGAGCATCAATGGGCGCAGGGGCGCGAGCTGCTCACTGACCGGCACGTGCTGGTGATCGACGAGGCCGGGATGATCGGCACGCGCCAGATGGAGCGGGTGGTCTCAGAAGCTCGGAAGCGCCAGGCCAAGATTGTGCTCGTCGGCGATGTCGAGCAGCTGCAGGCGATCGAGGCGGGCGCCGCGTTCCGCGCGATCGCGGAGCGCCATGGTGCGGTCGAGATCACTTCGATCCGCCGGCAAGTGGAGGAGTGGCAGCGCGACGCAACGCGCCAGCTGGCGACCGGCCGGACGGGTGAAGCGCTATCCGCCTATCATGAGGCTGGGCACGTCCACGCCGCCGCCTCGCGCGATGAGGCGCGCGAGCGGCTGATCGAAGGGTGGGAGCGCGACCGAAATATAGCGCCGGCCGATAGTCGGATCATCCTCGCCCACATCAATGAGGATGTGCACGCGCTCAACAAGGTGGCGCGTGCCAGGATGCGTGACGCTGGCGAACTGGGCGAAGAGGTGGGGCTGAAGGTCAGCCGCGGCGAGCGGGCGTTCGCTTGCGGCGACCGGATCATGTTCCTTCGCAACGAGCGCAGCCTGGGCGTGAAGAACGGCTCGCTCGGAACGGTGCGGAGCGTTGATGCGATGCGGATGCAGGTCCTGCTCGACGACGGCCGCTCGGTCATGTTCGATCACAAAGACTATGCCGACCTGGATCACGGCTACGCCGCCACGATCCACAAGGCCCAGGGCATAACCGTCGACCGGGTTCACGTGCTGGCGACGCCGGGGCTCGACCGGCACGCCGCCTATGTCGCATTGTCGCGCCACCGTCGGCGAGTGGACCTGCACTATGGGGAGGACGACTTCGCCGACCGCTCCCGCCTCGTCCGCACGCTCAGCCGCGAGCGGGGCAAGGATATGGCGTCGGATTATGCGCCCGACCCCGATAAGGCGCCTGAGCCTGCACCGAAACAGCGTAGTGCGTTCGCGGGCCTCAGGCTGCGGGCGGCTCCGAGCACCGAGCGGACACCGGCTGATCCGCTCGCCAAGGCGGTCGAGCGCTACGGGCGCGCGGCGCAGGACATCGTCCGAATGCGTCGGCAGGGCTTCGATCCCCTGCCACATCAGCGCCTGGCGCTCGCCAGGGCCCGCGACCGGCTCGACGTGCTCCAGCCACAGGCCGCGCACGATCTTCGGTCGGCGATAAACAAGGATCTGTCTCTGATCGGCGAGGCCGCCCGGGGCCAGCCGGCGAGAGCCATTCGGGCAATGGCGATGGAGCGCAAGCTTAGGATCGACATGGCAGACAGGGCCGAGACGTTCGTTGCACAGTGGAAGACGCGGGCGCGCCGGATGGATCGCCTGGAGCGCTCCGGCGACCATGACCGTGCGTATAGCGTGAAGAAGGAATTGGCCGAGATGAGCCGGAGCCTTCAGCGGGATCCGCAGCTCGAGTCGCTGGTCCGAAACCGGCGAAAGGAACTCGGGATCGGTGCCTCCGGGGGTGATTCATTGTCCCACGACCTCCAGGAATGGCTCAGCCGCTCGCGCTCTCTCGGGATAGGGATGTAGGCTCCGACAATGGCCAAGGATGACTTCCCCGATGCCGATCCAGCAGAAGCGTTCGAGCGTCTGCGGGGCGAGCTCAGCTTGCTACACAGCGCGGTCGAGGGGCTGACCGCCGCGCGGGAGAAGGCGCCGGACTACAGCCTCACGCTGGGCAAGATGGCCCAGGCCCTTGGGGCAATCGAGGCACGGCTTGGTCTGATCGAATCCAGCAGTGTGCTGGCAATGTCGGCTGAGGAACTGACCAAGGAGATCGGTGCCGCGGCTCAGGCCGCGCGTGTTGAAGATCGGCGGGTCTTAGGCGAGGCGCGGGATGCCTTGGCCCACTCCCTCGGGCGGATTGATGGGATGATCGAGAGGGGGCACGCGGTTGAGGGGCGGGCTCGCCGGGAGCGGTGGATCGCGGCCGGTGGTGTGGTCGTGGGTATGCTGATTTGGTCCATCGTACCGGGCGCTGTCGTCCGATCACTTCCGGAGAGTTGGCATGCGCCGGAGTGGATGGCGGCAAGGGTCATGGGGGTGGAGCAGGCCGCCGCAGGGGAGAGGATGATAGAGTCGGCGGAAACGGCGCGCAGGCGGTAAAGCGCCCATTTTCCGTGTTCGACGCGTGATCGGCGCGGGTAAGTGGCCGTTCCGGGCAAAGTTCCGCAGAGCGAGTAGACTGCCGCAGGTTCGCATACTGCTGCCCCAGTCAGCCTAATTAATCGTATCGACAAAGAGTAGGGCCCTTTACGTCCCTTTCATGAGCAGAAGCAGGCCGCCGGAGTGCGGGCTACGCCCCTCAAACCTGCGCCTCAGAACTGCTCCTCAATCAGCCTTGGCACGCAGCTAAATCTTTGTTTCGCAGCCGAAGGCCCGTCCTTTGCTTCTGCTACCAACGCCTCGCTTATCGGGCCCGCCATCGCATCTATTCCTAACCCTTGGAATCCTTGCCCCCGATACCATATCGATACCGAAACAAAACAGGAGAGATCTTATGGACCTGACGGACGGCGAACGCCTCATCGTGGTGATGCTGGCGGACTTGATGGAGGCCATGAAGGTCAAACGGGAGATTGATCCGGCTCTGGTGCAGCGCTTGGTGATCAACCGCGACGACTGGGCGCTCAGGCTTCAATATCCCGGCATCTTCGACAGCGAGGCGCCGAGCGATGCAGAGGTTCGCGAGACAGTGGACATCCTCGCCATGTGGTCATTCGTCGAATACTCGGTGGGCGAGCTTGACCAGCCTGAACAGGACGAAATCAAAGCGATGCCGTGGCAGTTCAGCGGCTTCGACGGCAACCACGACCGGCACCATGGCATCGCGCACACGCTCATCCACGATCTGGACCGGTTCAGCGAGTTCAAAGAACGCAGCCTGAACAGCCATAGCCAAGCCACCTTGCCGCGCTATCGAGTCATACTCGGGCGGTACAACGAAGCGATGCATGGTTGTGGGGGGGAACCCTTCACGGCCGATCAGCTTCGGACGATTCTTGCCCCTGCCGCTGCGGCCGCATAGGCCTATAGACTCGCTCGCGTGTTCGCGCTATGTTCACGTTGAGGCCCCGGCCTCGGGGAGTGGCGTCCCTGAGCACGCTGCGGCCTTGTGCATCTCTCCGGCGCCGCCGGAAACGGCGCCGCCCTCGCCGGGACGCCTGCGGCGCCATCGCCGAAGTCCTCCAAGGGAGCCCCGGCGATCCGCATGTGCCGCGCAGGCCAGCGCAGTCATGAGGCTCGGATTGGGGTGGATCGCATTGGCACGGGTTAGAGGGCGCAGATGAGTGAGGACCTGATCCGCAACCGGCAGCTGTGCCTCGATCACGCCGAGGGCTTCATCGTTGCGGCCGAACGAGTTGGGGTGGGCGACTATCCCCATATCGTCTATCATCTAAGTTTGCTCGCGCTCGAGGAAGTCGGCAAGGCCAGCATGATCGGCGGGCAACTGGCAACCGGCGGCACCATCGAAAACCGGTGGATGGACAAGGCGCTGGAAAGCCATCGCCGCAAGCTCCAATGGGCGATCTGGTCTCCCATCGAACGGATCGACCCGAAAGATTTCGAGGCGGCCCGCGAATTTGCGGAGCGGATGCACGACATGCGTCTCGCCTCCCTCTACGTGGACGCCCGGGCGCAACTGGCCGACGTTCCGGCGGGCGAGGTGGTTCAGGCGGGCGATGCCGAACACGCACTTGCCCTGGCGCGGGCTCGCCTCGACTATGAACGGGCCTGCGGTACGCCTGATCCGGATGCGCATAGGACAGACGATGCGCTGCGCTGGTTCCTCGACATCATGGCCGACCCGGAACAGTCCCGTCGTCTGCTCAGCAAGGCGTTCATCGCGAAGTATCACGCGCTCGATAATGATGCGCGGGCGTGGATCACCTGGGCGCGCCACGAATTCGCGCGCATCGACGAGGAGAGCCGGACATTGCTGCAGGCTGAGCTGGTCAAGCCGGCGGCGCAGGCCGGCGGGTCCAAGCCCAAGTGGCGGGCCAATGCGATCGTCTACACGCCTTCGCATTCACTCAGGCCGAAGGTGTTGCAGCGGTGGAACGCGCAGATCGAGGCGGTGCAGCTCCTTTGGTCGGGCAAGAAGGATCAGTTCACGTTGCAGCTGACGCTGAACGACAATGCGCCGCTCACCGCGCTTCCCGGGCGGTTGGCCCACCTCACCAAGCTGGTCGTCGCCTGCCTTAATATCGGCAGCATCGGCTATTTCTGGTTCGAACGGCCCGGGTTCGAACGGCAGATGTTCAATCAAATCCTCGATCTAGAAAATGATCGCCATCTGGAGCTGGGGTCTAACGAGAGCTTCTGGGGAGACCGGCGCGCGGTCGCGCTCACAGAAGCATATCGATCATGCGATCCGCTGCATGATGGCGTTCGCGCCTCTGGACGAGGCCGCGGCTGCGCCGATTTTTCGGCCTTATTATGACGGGCTCGCGCTGATCGCGAAGTCCGACATCTTTTATTGCTTTGATATGCTCGCGCGGCGGGCATTCGTCGCCAGCCTGGCGGCCGCCTTCGCCAGATACGAAGGTTGGGACGGCAAGGAAGAGGGCTTCCGGGCCTGCTATGACAATGCTTTTGCGCCCATCATACCCGAACAGGAGCATCGCGACCTCATGTTCAGGACACTCACACGCGAAGGCGATCCGAGCGAATCCCCGCTCGCCAATCTTCGATGCGCCAAGCAAATGGCCGATCTCTATCTGATCCTCGCCGGCCGCCGTACCTGGTCGACAATCCTGCAATCCGCAGAGGGTTCGAATGTCGGTGCCACCTGATCCTCGCCCCGCGGCTCTAGTTGCCCCGCTTGATCATCCCCTCTTGCTCGATTTGGTCCTATTGACACCGAAATACTGACACCATATTGGTCATGCGAAGACCGAAAGGGACAGGCCGATGGAACCGACCGTGACGACCGCGCGTGCCGCTGAAATCGTCGTGATCGGATATGAAGGTTTGCGCTCCTATCTCAAGCGCGGGCTGTTGGGATCGAGCGGAGTGATGGCGCCGTTCGTCCATCGCGATGCGCCCGCGCCCGATTTCGGCCGCATCCGCGCCAAATGGAAACGCTTCGGCATAGTCGACTTATGCCTGATGCGCCTCGCCAAGCAGCTCATCGACCTCGGGCTGTCGTTCGAGCAGGCTAATGGAATCGCCTCGAGTGAGGATGTACGTCAGGCCTTTTCCGACCGGCGGCGCCTGTCCGGAGCCATCCTGATGACCTGGCCGCCGCACTATGATTTCATCCTCTTCGTCGGCGATGACCTGCAGCACCTGCCTGACCGCCTCACCGACGTCGGGGACATCGCCGTCATCGTTCAGCTCGATCGGATCGCCGCGCATGTCCGGACGGCGATCGAACGGCCGCAATGACGCGGCAGTGCCCGGACCTGATACGATGGACGGCGCTCAACAGCGGCATCCGGGCTTGACGGCGTTATTGGACGAAGTCCTTGAGCCAGGCGCACTCGCACGTCTGCACTGCGTCTGATCCAGCGACCTTTATGATGACGACCCCGAATGGCTTGATCTGGTCGTCGCGGAAGTCGCCGGCGATGAAGTGGCCTTCCTCGATCGGGTCGATGCCGCATTGGAGCGATCGCGTGTGCGCACTCCGCGGCACCCGCACCGCCGAGGCGCGCAGCTTCATCGACGAGCAGAAATAGGACGAGCTTGAACGGGGGTGGGACTGATTCGCGAATCGGTCCACGGCTATAAATCGATTCCCGGTGAGCGAGTCGAACCCGTCCTCATTCCGCTCCTGATGGTACCGCTGATGGACAAGAGTCAGGTGAGACTGGATCATCCTTAATATCCAACCTGTTACCTGTGCAAGTCGATTACCGCTACCTCTGGCGCTTCAGGAAGTGGCCGTCAGCAGCCCGTCTGCTTCCGGCGACTTTCGACACATTGCGGCCGAGGCGCAATGGAGTTTCGAACTCATCTTCTCGCTCTTCGGTCTTATAATGGATCTTGCGCTCACCGAGGCGCTGGGAGGCTTGCTGTCCAAGCTCGCAAATCTCAGTCTGGCGCGTCTCTATCGTGATTGGCCGCCGGAGGCGTTCCATCGGGATTGAGCGGCGGAGCACCTACGAGTTGGCGAACGAGATTTTCGACGCCTACTCTAACCGATTGGATCAGTTCTCCCCACTCGCGGGCTTGATCGTCATCGAGAGTGTACACGTGGTTGTTGTCGGCGATGTAGGCCCTGAAACTCACGGTCAGAGAGGCGCTTTCATCAGGCACCGGGACCATCCAAAAAGGATAGTGCGCAAAAAGGTTGCGCAGACGCCCGAAGGCGGACAACTTATTTACCAGCATGTCCGCTGCCGTTTTGGGCAGACGCTTCCTTACGATCGGCTTCGACCGCTCGATCTTCCGACGAAGGCTATTTTCTCGGCGCCAGTTGCTCTCCCTGTCGCTATAGTTGGGACCGGCCTTTCCTCCGTCGTTAGTGCCAAACTCGTCAGCGAGCGCTAGTTTCAGTAGCTGCTCTTCGACATGAAATGCGTCGGCCAGCACTGCGCCACGATAGCGAGTGGCTTGAAACCTGAGTTCCCCCTCCGTTGGGGAAGGGGGGTGATCGACATGCAGGAAAAGTACGGCTCCAGGCGCTAGAACGATCGCCCCATCCCAAGGGGGAAAGCTGTCAGTAGGTAGGCGATCGCGGCGCGCCATGCTGGCCAAAAAGATAGCAAAACAGAAAGCCAATGGCCACGCCGCCTGTTTGGCCGGGAGCGGACTGGCCACGCCAGGGCGACTAGTCTCAAGAAATCTCGTCCGAGGTGTGGGGGAAGAATGTGGGGGAGACACGTGGGCGCGTGTCGGAAACACTCACAACTCTATTGGCTTATGCCGAATTTGAGGGCTCCCTCCCGCGTACCCGCAGGAGCTTTGCTGAACGTCGGCTTTGCGCCCAATCTCGGTCGTTCAAAGCTGTTAAGCGACTTCCCAAGGCTTATCCGTTTGATCAGCTGCATTTTCGGCATAGGTGGAGATGGTAGAGAGTAAGCGAGGCTGCTACGAATACCGGCGAGGCGGCAAAAACATGAGGGCAACTTGAACTCTGACAATGTCATCGAGGCGCTGAAGGTGGCCGTTGATAACCGAGCTCTCACGCCAGAGGTTCTTGGTCTTCTGCTGCCAGACGGCCGCCCGTTCGACTGCGAGGGTCAGCTTTGGGATTACAAAGCTCACGCCCCAAGCATGCAGGATCAACCCAGTGAAGCGGAAAAAGCTGAACACCGCATCTCGATAGCCGAGATAGTGAAGGACGCGGTTGCTTTTTATAATGCCTTCGGCGGCTACATTCTTTTCGGGGTGAAGGATAAAGGCCGCGATAGAATCGTCGGGATCTCGGACGGGTTCAACTGCGCTGATCTGAACAAGGCGCTGCACAGCTACGCCGGCATCAGCATTGAATGCCTTTATCACACTCTACGTTATCCCGCTCCGAACGGCCGAATTTCGCTTGGCCTCCTGCTAATCCCGAGGCGGCCTGCTGGCGCACCTCCGGTAAAGCTTGTCCGCAAAGGCCCCGAGAAACCGAACGGCAAGCGAGCCTTTCTCGAGGAAGTTTACGTCAGGGTACGGGACGAGTGCCGGGCGGCTACAAACACGCACGAAGATTGGCTTTTCCTCCATTCGGACCGACTGCCGCCCGAACAAGTCGCGGGCGCGGCGTCGGTGGCGGTCCAGGCGCATCTTCCGGCGCGGGACACTGACCTCTTGGAGTTCGTTGGCAGGGAAGAGCAATTAGCTGAACTGAGAAGATGGATCGGGGATGATCGAAGCCCTGTCCGGCTCATCACTGGCATTGGTGGCCTTGGCAAGACTACCTTGGCCTACCGCTTTGCAGAGGAGGTGATCGAGACGGGAGCAGGCGAGGTTGAAACGGTGATTTGGTTGACGGCGAAGCAGCAGACCTATTCGGCGCTCCGCGGAAAAATGGTCCCAATTTCCCGTGTCGATTTTAACGACCTAAGCTCCCTCTTCAACGCTATTCTGAAGGCGCTCAGCCACGAGATGCCGCTTTCGGAGGAGGAGCCCAGCTTTACGGAGGTGGGAGATCGCTTGGTTGAGGCGTTGTCGACCATCCCGTCGCTAGTCGTGGTTGACGACTTGGATACGCTCTCGCCCGACGAGCAGAAGGAGACCGTAGCGGCGTTGAACAGCGTCGCACTGAGGACCGTCGGTCGAGAACTCCCGCCGTCCCGCATGCTGATGACATCGCGAATCGATCAAGGTCTGCCACCGACGGCCATCGTAAAAATACTGGGGCTAAAGCGGACCGACTTCGAGGTACATCTAGCTAACCTCTGCGGCGCGTTTACCGTTGAACCATTCGTTGGACGCGATCTCGATGAGATCTTTGAAGCCTCGTCGGGCTCCCCGTTGTTCGCGGCCTCCATCGTGCGCCTCCTCAAGCTTGGAGAGAACAGGCGCGATGTTGTCGAAAAGTGGAAGGGCCGCGATGGCGAGGAGGTAAGGAACTTCGCGTTCCAGCGTGAGCTTGAGCGTCTTACGGCCATGGAGGCGCGAGTGCTCTATGCCGTGCTGCTGCTGGGCGAGACGACATTGGCGGACATAGCTGAAGTCGTTGACATGCAGCACCGAGCGGTGCGCGACCAAGTCGCGGGACTGCAGGCGTACCACCTTATGGCCACCGCTTCCAAAGGACGGGGTGACTCGACCATCAGCGTGCCGGACGAACTGCAGTCCGTCGTCGATCTTGTAAGGACTCAGCTGGGCGCGGGAGCCAAACTGATCGAGGAGGCAGTCGGACGGGCACACGAGCGGAGCGGCAACCAAGAGCGACAAGTCGGAGCAAGCATCCGCTCTATCGTGCGTCTATGGAGCGCCGAGCGGTTCGACGAGGCTGTCATCGTCGCTAGCGATTTAAGGAAGAAGTTCCCGGCGAACGGAGATGCGGCGAGCATTCTCGGCGCCTCCCTGCTACGCACCAGGCCGCCGCGATATCGCGAGGCAGACCGGGAATTGGACGCTGCCGCGAAGCTGGGCTGCACCAAATCGGAGCTGCTCCCGAACATCATACGCGCAAAGACGCAGACGGAGGACTGGATCGGCTTACGAGAGATCACTCGGACGCGGATCTCGAACGAGCCGAACGGCGACATTGCTCTAGCCGCGCATTTAAGGGCTAACGGTGAGATGATTAGCGCGGCAAAGGTCCGCGGCGATCGGGATCGCATTGCCGAGTTGGCGATCGAGGCGGTTGAGCGCATCACGGCTAAGCTGCGCCGTACGCGCCTCGACGTGGGCTACTTTAACTCTTTGCTGGGGCAGCGTTTTGACTTCGCCCGTGCCTACGTGGACGCACTCGACCGATCCAACACCCGCGGGGGTGATCGCGTACGGGTGTTTGAAGGTGTAGCCCGGCTCGCAGCTGCGGACGTGGTCGTCATTGATCTATTGGAAAGGGGAGTATCCGCTCTCGAGGAATGGTGGGGGGACGTGGAACGCCGTCCCGTTGCGGATCTAGCTGCCTGTAAGCTTCTGAGCCGAATGCTGGGCAAGCTGGAGAAGATTGAGCAGCAACTTGCGGGCTACAAACGCGACACAGGTGCGACGAGCGACATCGAGACCCGTCGGCGCGAGCTGGAATACCGAGGTGCCGCGCTTCAGACCTCGATAGGATAGATGGTTCGTCTGCGCGAGAATTGCGCCGGATCCGGACGTTCTGCTTTCGGCCAGTCTCGGTCGCAAATATGGCTTCGTACCTCCGCGCGAAGCCAGCTTCCTAGAGCTGCTATAGGACGGGTTTGGATGGGGTGGGACTGATTCGCGAATCGGTCCGAACCAAAGATCGATTCCCGGTGTTGAGTCGAACCCATCCTCATTTCGCTCCTGAGGTATCGCTGATGGACAGGAGTCAGGGCGCCTGAATTCCTTTAGAATATTCAACCGATTACCTGACCAATTCGATTCCCGCTACCGCCGAGCTCTGGGTATCGTGGGTCGCACTGGCGCTTCAGCTAATGGCCGGAAGCAGACAGGCCGCTTCGCGAACCCACCAGGGCAGAGCGGATATGAGGCCACGGCATGCGGGCGCATTCGATTCGGCCAATAGGAGCCTAACCACACGAAAACCAATGGCGGTGACGCGATTGTCAGGTCCACTCTCGAAATGATGGAGAGGCAGTAAGTTTGAGTCCCAACAACTCCTTGGACCACTCGTCTGCTAGGAATCGCAACGACGGAGAGACCAATGCGCACGCTAATGTTCTCCACCGCATTTATAGTCCTGTCGTATACTGCCGCAGCGTCGTGCGCCGGATCTCCCCGCCCTTCAGGTCCGGTCGCTGAAGACGAGGAGATCCAGATTGTTCTGGCCGCTCTGGATAACCAAGTTGGACCTGACGATCGGGGTGTCTGCCTAGCCACTCCGCTGCAAGGTGCGCCTCCTGATTATCGTGTACACCTCACTACGAAGCGTAGTTTGCCGCACCAACCCGACCAAGAAGGCTATCGGCAGGATGCGGAGAGGTTGGTCCGAGCTTCCGAGCAGGCCATGCCGGGGCCGAAGCCATTGTCTCCCGCCGACTTACGGACCGAATATCCCTCGGCTCACTTGGCGCGAGGTTCCGATTGTACCGGATTGATTACCATTGTCAGGCCCTTGGTTCTTCATGGTTGGGCGTTCCTGGCGCTTACCAAAGCTCGCCCATGCGGAGGGTTTTCATACCGCATTTCGCTGAGGCGAGTGGATGACCAATGGACCGTCCGCAATGTCGATCAACTGGGCGTCATGGCGGGCCCGCCTGGATGCGCTGACAGATTGTGGGATGCACCGAGTGGACTGCAAATCGAACGAATTCAACTTACCGAGTCTGGGAGCAAACATGAGCCTCACGCGCCGAATGCTCCCAACGCGGAAACTGGGCACAATTGAGGAAGCGCCTACCTCGTTCGCATGATGGCGGGGTGTCGATTGAGATCTCATGGCATGACGATGCGGCTCAGCTAGACGCTGGCCTCGCGCGCCGGTACGAGCAAGTGGCTGCTTTTGGTAGCTGCGTGATCTGCCGTGAGCGACCGAATTGGGCGCAATGAGGACGTGAGCGACTCGGCCAGGCCAGGGCAGCTAGTCTCAAAAAAATCTCGTGCGAGGTGTGGGGGGAAATGTGGGGAAGACACGGGCGGACGTGGCCTAATCACTAGTAACCGCAATGGCTTACACCGAATTTGAGGCTTCCTCCCGCGCAGGCGCTGCGGCCGACGACATGTGGCCGGAAAGCGAAGGTCCGCTTGCGAGGCCCAACTGACCAAAGCGGACATTTCTTCGCCGGCCTAGGTCGTCCAGGATGCGCCCAAGCCGGACGATCATAGTACGCACTGCAAGCGGCAGCTTCGACCGAAGCCGACGTCGCAGTGGTCTTGTTGCCTACCAGCACCGGACGTTGATTCAGGTGCCGCTTGTCTGTTGCGGAGCTACTCTTTGGATACAGCTGGGTGTGGAGGCGCGTCGCGCGCGCGGCGCCAGTCGTCGCGGCTCCGGGGGTCTGCAACTCGATCGACTTTCTGGAGCGGGCACTGTCGCCGACGGGCTGATCCAGAGTTAGGACCTCGATAGCTCGGCAGTGCTAAAGTCCGTCGAACATCGCGACTGCATGGGCATGCCGGACCCGAACAAGAACGTTTTCAAAGCTTTCTAAGGGTGTGCCAGCCGCAATGTGACGTTCGATCTCGGCGAACCTCGCACGAGCCGCTGGCCGTGATTCCGACTTCATATGGACCGCGTTCGCGAGTTGCTCCGGGCTTGCGCATCCCTTGCGGACCACGCCACTCAAGGCCTGCAGCACGATCGGTATGGCAGGCTCCTCGCCGGCCGCGACGGCTCTCGCCGCAAGGATGCGGGCCGGCAACCCGGCTACGAAAGCCAGGTCCGGAACCAAGCGAACCACGAAATGCCGCGCGGTCTCGCAAGTCTTGATGAGATGCTCCTTGGTACCGATCGCGCGTTCGAGGTCGCAAAGCGGCTTGCCCGCCATCCATGCGGTCAGGAGCGGCCTGATCTGCGGCAAGGCGACCTTCGCCTTGGCGGCGTTTCCGTCGATCGCGCGATAGTCCTTTCCGAACAGCCCTTCGATGTCGTTGGGCCTGATCAGGTGCATCAGCCAGATCGGGTTCGCCTCGATCCAATCGAACAGCGTGTTCATGCAGCTAGTGCTGTCACCCTCGAACGCCCCGGCCTCGATCAGGGCTGTTAGGCTGGCGACGACCTCGTAAGGCAGGCCCGCCGATGCAGCGACGCGCTCAAGCCACGTCAAATCCTGTTTCGGCGATAGCTCTTCGCGGCGAGCAAGCGCTGCGTTGATGCGGCCTTCAATCCACTCGGCCTTCCCTTCCAGGCGCTTGCGATACGCGGCGAAGGATCGCCGGATCAACGCCTTGGCAGGTTCATCGGGCGCATCATCCTCGCCGACCGGCAGGCGGGCGAGAAAGTAGTCCTCATTGCCTTCGTGCGCGTGCATGTGGATACGATCAAGCAGGCCGGTGATCGGGTCGTCGATTTTTAGGCACTGATCCGACTGCGAGAAGATGCTCTGCAGCGACATCCAGTGGTGGTTGATTGTGTTGTCATCGTCATCGATGTTAATGATCTTGCTCGGCACCACCAGCACGAAGCCTTGCCCGCCTTCGCCTGCACGGCCAGCACGACCGGCGGCATTGAGCAGTTCGTGCGCGTCGAGCTGCTTGAACTTGTCGTCTGAAACGTCCCAGCGGCTGTCGCCGGCGATCAGGACCACGTCGCTCGGCAAATTCATGCCCTGCGCGAGTGTGGAGGTGGCGAACAGGGCGTCAACACCGTCACGCCGCTTGAACAGCGATTCGTGCAGCATGCGCTCGGGCTTGAGCAGCTGGCCATGGTGGCTGGTGGCACTCCCTTCGACTTGGCCGGCGGCGTCCAGCTTGAGATAGCAATGCTGCGGCCCGCCCATCTCCTCCTCGACCAGCTTGCGCCATCCTTGCTCTTCCGCGTTGAGCACGACGCGGCGCTTGGGCAACAGGCTGCGAAAATGACGGACGGTCGATTCGGCGGCAATCGTACTCTGAACAAAGGTCAAGGTCTTCAGGCCACCCTCGGCGGCGGCGGCGGCGATCGTGCCGGCTACGATGTTGCCATTCGGCGTCATATACCAATCACCGAACTTCTTCGACACATCAGTGGCGAACGGCACCGTCTCGTCGAGCAGCGCCATCAGGGCATAGTCGTCGCGATTGCGCGTCGCCCAGGTCTGCCGCAGGCAGAAAAACGCAAAGGGCTGCGCATCAAGGCGGCTCGCGACATGCTTAGGCACGCCCTTGGTGGTTGCCGTAAGCTGCTCCGTGGCGAGCAGGTTATTTAGCTCTGTGATACGTGCATCTTCATAAGCCACGCAGCCGCGAGCCTGGCGGGTAGGCTTCCAGGCGAGGTCCAGCGCGAGGCACGGACGGCCGGTGAGTTCGGCCACCCAGCCGGCTATCTCCTCGGCGTTCTGCATCATCGCCGATACGAGCAGCACGTCGGCATCCGGCGCATAGTTGGTGAGATTGAGGATGCAAAGCATCGCGTCGATCGCCCGGCGGCTTCGGTCGGACTCACGTGGGTGGAGAAGGTGGCACTCGTCGAACACCACCAGTGCAACATCGGCAAACGCTTCCGGCTGCATCGACTCCAGCACGAGACAGCGCTCAGGAGTCGTGACGATGATCTCCGGCAGTTCGAGGACGTCGGTGAAGGTGATCTCGTCGTCGAGGTCACCGAAGACGGTGTAATCTTTGAACGCATTGCCGAGGGTGAAGGCGGTCTGGTCGACCAGCGCGAGCGTCGGCGCGAGCACCACGACTTGGCCGCCTCGAAGCAGCGCCGCCGCGATCTTGAGCTCGGCCAGCGTCGACTTGCCGCCCCCGGTCGGGAAGCTGACCGCTGCGGAAACGCCCTTTGCGAGATAGCCTTTATCCAGCGCCTCGCGGTGATTTCGCCAGAGGTACGGCCGCTTCCGCGCGGCACGGCGAATGATCCGCCACCACGAGCCCGGATCGACATCGTCAGGCGCGGGAACCCGGCATAACGCCGCCTCGGCAAGATCACCCGACACCGCCAGCAGCAGCTTGGCAACGTGCAGCGGGCCGGGAAAGGCGCTGAAGACCTGCGGGCCCTCCTCGTCAAAGACGTCATCGATTGCCGCGACTGAAAGGTCGCGAACCTGTGCGAAGATCCGACGAGACTCCGAGGCTACGTCGGCACCAGCGCCGTCGCGCGGAGCCACAAGCAACTCGCGCGCGAGCTGGATCACGCCCGCGTGCAGCCGGCGCAGCAGCGCCTCTACCGCGATACCGCTCGCGCTCGTATCGGACGGCGGATCGTAGAATTGGAAATCGTCTTCATCGACCTCGCTGGCGATCACTTCACGCAAGCGGCCGGTGGCCAGGTCACCGATCGCCGTCACCAGTCGTCCTTCAGCTCCCAGATCACCATCCGGGCGCTTAAGCCGCTTGGCCATCTCGGCAGCGTCACTCTGCGAGTCCGCGATCAGGAACAGCAGCGTCGCGCAGATGTCGTGATCGGCATGGATCGCGTTGATGCTGGAGAAGTGCGGCGCTCCGTCTGCGGCGACGGTCTCGGCCATGAGGCATAGCTGGTGCGCCGTGCCTGCGACGAAAGCAGCCGAGGCGCGGTCGGCACGCTCGGGCACGGTCGCAACGAGAAGTTCCTGCGCCGCCGCGAGACGACGCATCTCGGCAAGCAGCTCGACGAGCGCTTCGCCGCGCTGCTCCAGGCTCGCGACACCACGAAGCCGGACCCGCGCCGCCACGATTTCGGCAAAGGCATTGGTGAAGCGCTGTGGTAGCTCGGAAAAGTCAAGGTCGCCCAGCGGTGGCGCGCGACTGATCAGGTCGATCGTGACGGGATCAAACATCGTCCCGCCATGCCTCGATCTGCTTGATCGCCTTGGCCGAAAAGGCCTTCATCCAGTCGCGCAGTTTCGGGATGGCGATGGTTTCCGCCTGGCGGCGGGCAGCGGGCCCGGGCGCCACCTCGTCAAAGCCCTTGAACAGTGCCGCGCGGGCGTCATCGTCGTCATGAGCGGTGTCAGCGGTCACCGCGACACGGAAATGCCGGGCTTCCTCCCAGGCGATCCGCTCGACCGCAACGTCGATATCGAGGTCCGGAAAGCGCTGCTGGTGCGCCTCGAGCAGACCGCCAGCCTCCGGGATCAGCTCGTTCATGCGCAACCCGCTTTCGAGGTCACGGATGCCCTTCCACACGTCGCCCGCGATCGTAGTGCGCGGGTTCCCTGTCGCCTTGTCCTCGAATATCACCACCGCCGTGATACTCTGGCCGGTATCATCGAGTTTCAACTGGAAGCCGTCGAACCCCTTGTGCGCATGAATCATATGCGGCGCGCGGATCACGGCCCCGACCTCGGCACGGTGCGCCGCGATCCACGAGATCGCCTGGAACACCCACCCATCCCGATGATATGGGGGCTTGTCCTTCGGCACGGTCAATAGCTTGATCGCTCCCGCCGCCGTGTCGGCGCGGGTAGCGGGCGGCCGCTTATCGATGCCGGTCAATATCGCTGCAACATGTCGTGCCTGACCGAGTGCCAGCCGCGCGACCTTGCCAGCAAGATCATCCTCGTCAGCAATGGTCCACCTTGAGCCATGACACAGCGTGCCGTGGCATATCGGAATCAGCGTCAGAGGCATCGCGCTTCCGATAACCCCAGCCAAGCCATAGCACCTCCCAAGTCATGGGCCGCGAGCAACAGCAGAGCGATACCGAAGCCGCTCAACCACTTGTCACTCCGCCTGACCTTCCTCCCCATTGTCGTAGCGTAGCGCTCATCTACTTCGATGTCAGCTTCACCGATAATAGGCGGTTTTCTACATGACGCGTTCGGCCCGTTAGCCGGCCTCGTCGAGGCGCCCCCACCAGGGAAGCAGGTCGGCGACTCCGGCCTTCGCCTTTACCCACACCGTCTCTCGCGGCGTGATGCGGCTCCATGCCGAGATGACCGAGCAGTCGCGCGCCGGCTGACCGCCGGTCCCGGATCGCCGATCGGCGCGCGAGGAGAGCGAGGCCGCGGCCTGGAGCGGCACCCTGGGCCCGGAGTGCGATCGGGCGCGAGGCGTCATCGACCTTTATCGGGAGTTACGGTCGAACGGGATCGGATTTCAGCATTTTCGGTAGTGGACCTTGCGGCGGAGCCGGTCTCCAGGCGCCGCCCTGCGACCTCAGCGACGCAACTCGATTTGCTGCCTGAGCCAGTCGATCCTGGGGTGGCAACGGATGGACGATGACAAGGTTTTCGACTTCAATTCCGGTGAAGCCGCCTGGTTGATAGCCGGGCCTGCCTTGCGGCGGTCGTGGATTGTGGCGCCATGCTGTTCCCGTGAGGGGGAGGGTCCCGCCCAAGGGCAAGGATGGTGTCGTCCCCGCTAGATCAGGCCCCATTCCTCGCCGGCGAAATAGCGGACCATCGCCGAGAAGGGCTGCGTCGGCGCCGCCATCGTGCGTAGCGTGTCGATCGTGTCAAGCCTGGCCTGTCCGGTCGCGCTGGCGGCGATGTCCCTCAGCCGCCGGGCGAAGTCATAGGTCCGCCAGCGCCAGATGCGAAGTTCCTCGCGGTTGATGTCGACCATCCGCTCGGCTGTTGCCAAGGCCGACGCGGCGGCAGGAAGGCCGGGCCGGGCCTCGGCCCTCACCTCCTGGATGACGTCGTCGGCCGCCCATTGGAACAGGATCTCGGGATCGATGCGATAGGGATTGGGAAGGCCCGGTCCCTCAGCATCGAGCAGGGCCAGCAGCTGGCCGATCGCAACCGCGTCGCCGGGCTCCGGGCAGGCGGCCGCGGCGAGCAGGGCGAGCGCCGCATCGTCGGCGGCGGGATCGACCGCCGGCTCGGCCAGCGGCGGGCCGCCATGCTCATACTGGTCGCTCTTCTTGCCGTTGCAGACGCGGCAGCTGTACAGATAATTGTCGTAGCAATAGGCCAGCCACCAGTAGAGCGCCTTGGGCCGGAAATGCTCGACGTCGCCATAATAAGCGGCCGAGGTCGGCGTCTCGCAGAAGGCGCATTTCCCGGACGTTTCGCGCTGCAGCTGGGGCTTGGTGGCGTTCCAGCGGCTGGACGAGAAGAGCTTCTTCTTGATCGTCGCATCGCCCAATTGCCCGTCGCGCTTGGCGCGGAACAGCTCCAGCAGCCGCGCCTGCCGCGCGGGATCGCGGAACGAGGGTGGGATCCGGGCGCGGTCGCGCTGGAGCTGGATCAACGCCCGTCTCCGCCGCCGGGGCGCGCCTCGAGCGAGCTGGCGATCCGGTCGAGCGTCGAGAAATAGCGTCCGAGCACCTCGTTGCCAAGATCGTCGCCCCGCTCCGAGGGCACTACCTCTAGCTTCGCCTGCGCCGCCTCGAGCTCGATCTTCTGGTTGTCCGTGAGCAGCTCCTCCGAAATGGAGGAGAGCTCGCGATAGACATTCTTGCTCTGCTCGATCTCCCAGGAATCGAGCGAGTCGATCCGGAAGCCGAGATCGTAGAGCTGGTGCAGCCTGAGCTTCGAGGGGTCGCCGGGGAAGGCTGTCGCCTTGACCAGGCGGTTCTCGTCGCGGGCTAGGATGGTGGCCTCGTTCTCATGCGCCTGCTGCAGGGTCAGCGCCGAATGAGTGGTCGCCAGGATCTGGAAATTGGGCAGCCGGTCGGTGAGGAAGGCGCGCAGGCGCCGCTGCCAAGCCGGATGGAGATGCGCGTCGATCTCGTCGATCAGCAGAAGGCCGCGGGCGCGGAGCGGGTTCTGGTGGTGGGCGAAGGATTCGGTCACCTGGTAGAGCAGGTCGCCGATCCAGGCCGCCATGTTTTGGTAGCCGTCGCTGAGCTCCTCGAGCGAGACGATGCCGTCGGGCGTGGTGAAGCGCAGCGTCCGCTTTTGCTTGTCGACGCCGTCGAACCTCACCTCGGGCATGAGCGCGTTGAGCGCTTCGCGGACGATATCGAGCCCGTCCTCGCCGCGGCGATAGTCGAGGTCCATCGCCCAGGCTGGCAGCGGGTTCACCACCGCATTCTTGTCGAACAGGGTGGCGAGGCACTGAGCGCGGGCGGGTCCGGCGCCCTTGGTCGCGAGCGGGGCCGCGCGCTCGTCGTCGACGCGGCGATAGGGGCCGTAGGCGACGACGAAATAGTTCTGGGTGGCATGCTCGAGTGCGTCGTCGAGCGGCTTGAGGTCATCCCTATTGCGAAAGAGTACCTCGCGCACCGTGTCAGAGCTCGTGATATCCACCGCGACCTCCCGAAGCTCCCACTCGGCGGTCCTGAGGCGCGCGGTGATGCGCCCGCGCTCGGCGCCGCGGCGCACCCATGACCGGCAGTCGCCGATGAGATGGGGGAGGGCCTCCGATCCGGCCAGGATCAGCGCTGCCGCCTTCAGAAGGGTCGACTTGCCCGTGCCGTTCTCGCCGACCAGCAACGACCAGCGCCGCACCATCGGCGGCTCGATCTCGTCGGTGGTGAAGTCGAGCTCGGCATAGGGGATCGAACGGATATTCTCGACCACCAGTTTCTCAAGGAACATCCTGCCTCCTCGGCCGCGGCCCGATCTCCAAGTCCTGCGACGGGCAGGTTGGCAGCAAGGCCCGCGAAGGCCAAGCCGAAACCTCCCGATCGGATACAATCGGGGGGCTCAACTCCGAGCTTGTGTCCCGAATTCCATGCTGGTCAATGATCCTGCCCCGGATCGTAGATCGAGTCTCCAATGATTTTTCTCCTCTACGGGCCAAATTAGGCTGCGATGAGACGAGGCCCCGAGTTGGAGCAGTCTGGCCGGAAGCCGCCGGTCTTCCTTCGGCCACTTCCCTGAGAAAGTTGATCGTCGGCTCTACGCACGACGGCTGAAGCCTGAACTTACTCCGTCGAATTTAGAACGTCGACTTGACCCCAGCGCTGAAAGTACGGAGCTTCCCGTGCGGCGCCCCAGAAAAGGCGCGGCTGCGGGACGCCGAACAAGAATGCCAGTTGCGACCCAAGACGGCAGAGGCGAGGCAAGCCCGCTTACTCCCAGGCAGGAGCGGCTGGTCCAAGCCCTAGCGGATTTCCAGATGGCGCTCAGCGCCATCGATTTCATGTGCGAACTTGACGAGGACAGACGCCTTACACGCGTGGAAAGGCGGCGCTATCGCTGCTTCGAAGATGCGGCTGTCATCGCCTACGGTCGCGCGTTCAGCAATGCCGAGGGTCTCCCGTTCCTGGTCTTCAAGCACATGGGCATCAAGCCCACACCGGACGAGAAGGAACTGCACGATCGGCTGATCGAGCGGCGTCGCAAGGTGGTGGCGCACTCCGACGCCGACCGGCAGCGCATCTTGTTTGCCACCGAGGAGTTCGAGACAGACAACAACACGTTTATGATCCCCCACTTCGACTTCGACGACGCCCTTGCTTTCTACTCGGACCGGTTGAGGATCATGGAATGGCTTCGTCGCTTGATTCAGGCGGTCTGCGCGGTCCTATTCAATCAGGTCCAAGGGGTCTCGCCGACCCACTTCGTTAGAGACCATACGCTGCCGGGGTGACAGTGCACTGGCTCCTGCCGCGCGGCCGAGCAGGCCGCGCGCTGGACAGCAACGGATGACTGAGCGAAATTACCGGGATGGCCACACCGCCCCTAAATCAGACGCCCGACGAGTTCGGCGCAGCGTTTCACTATCCGCCTGACCTGCTTGAGCAGCTGGTCGATACGATCCCGCTGCTATGCAAGAGCAAGAATGCGGTAATTCTCTTCTTCCAAGGCGCCGGGGTCTCGACCGAAGACTATGAAGACATTCGCGCCGAGCTGACGACCGATCGCAACTCGCACAACAAATATGGGATCGCTCGAACAATCCTCACCCGGCTCAATGAGCGCGGCGACAACGGGCTTCGTCCCCGACGCGAGGTGATTAAGCGTGTGGTCGAGTTCGAGGATTACGGCACGACTTGGGAGGCCGACCGTATGCGCGCCAAGGGCCAGGTCGCGAGCATCCGCGAACGGGTCAATGTCCATGACAGCTTCACGCGGATGTCGATCGAGCGCGACCGCGAAGCCGCGCGTCATCGCGAAGCGCATGCGCGCCAGCAGGAGGAAGTCCGTAACCGCAAAGCCACGATCGAAGCAGCGCGCGACGGCCTCTTCGCGCTGTTCGGCGAGCAGAATCCGCAACGGCGCGGTAAGCTCGCCGAGAAGGCGCTCAACGATCTTTTCGCCGCATTTGGTATCTCGGTGCGCGAGGCGTTCGAGCTCAAAGGGGACGACGGCGAAGGAATTGTCGAGCAGATTGACGGCGTCATTGAGATCGACGGAACGATATATCTAGTCGAGATGAAGTGGCTGGCGACAACGGCTGGCACCGACGTTGTGGCGCACCACCTCGTGCGAGTGATGGGTCGCTCGGGCGCCCGCGGGATGGTCATCGCCAATCCCGGGTTCTCTGATGCGGCGATCAGACAGGTACGTGACGCGATGGCCCATATGACCGTCGTGCTCGTGACGCTGGAGGAGATCGTGGGTGTGCTGACGCGCGGCGACGATCTCGTCGAGATGTTGCGCAGAAAGATCTACGCGGCGGTGATCGACCGCGAGCCGTTTCGGAGGTGCTGACACTTGCGCCCTGCGGCCGATTAAGGAGGCGCGGCGGCACGACGCGGTGACGCTCGCTTAATGTACGGCGGCTTTCGGAAACGGCTTGGGCGGCGCTGAATGGCCGAAATGGGCGCAAACCGGCCATAGCCGCGGAGATATGAGGCTAACCAGGAGATCCCAGATCACCTAGGTAGCGCCCACGAAAGCGCAGAGATTCTGTGGGGCAAATCGGGGGAGCTCGGAGGGGCTCACCCACGCAAGATACGCGAATTCAAGTACTTATGGCTTGACAATGGTGACCCCAACGGGACTTGGATCAGCGTTTCAGACGATGCCAGTCGCAATTTAATGTCTGAGGATGGCCGATAGTTGACTGTCCGCTCTCGGCCGGAGAATTGTACAAGCCGACATTCAGCCCGGGCCCGCGTCTTCCTCGCAGTCCAGCTCGGTCGTAGCGGCTTTGTATGACCGCAATCCGTCGGTGGTTAGCCGTTACGCTGGAACCGCAGGGCCCCGTCTCTAGTTCTCTTTGTGAATGACAAGCGCGTACCGAGCGGCGCTCGGGTCCAATGTCGCCAATTTTTCCGTCATGATTGTGCGAAGCATTATGGGAGACCTTCATGCCATTTCGCAAATTCACGAACGTGCGCAGTATGACGCTCGGAACCGCGCTCTTCCTTCTTGGCGCCTGTTCACCGCAAACGGCCGAACAAGCGAACACTAATGATACGGAGCCAAATGTGGTGCAGACGAAAGCCATCCAGCCGTCGAGGAACGGCTACGCCGACGCCGCCGAAGGGTTAAAGGTCCACTACGAAATCTACGGCCAGGGCGAGCCGATCGTCGTCATGGCCGGCGGGTTGATGGACACGAGCACAATGCTCCAGGTAATCGGTCCGCTATCACGAACTCGTCAGGTCATCGGCATCGACCTTGAAGGTCATGGCCGCACTGCGCTTCGCAAGTCGCCGATGACTCACCAACGGAACGGCGACGACGTAGCCGCCGTCCTGCGTCATCTCAAGATTCCGAAGGCCGACGTCGCGGGCTATTCGCATGGCGGCGACGCGGCGATCCGAATGGCCATCCAGTATCCCGAAATGGTCCGCAATCTCATCGTGATTTCCACCGCGGCGGAACGCGACGGCTGGTATCCCTCGGCGTTGAAGGGAATGGAGGCGGTGAATTCAGGACTTGCCGAACAGATGAAAGAAACGCCGATCTACACAAGGTACGCGCAAGTCTCGCCGGACCCCGAGCGATTTGGGGTCCTGCTCGATCGAATGGGCGCACTCATGCGGACGGACTATGACTGGCGCGCAGAGATCGCTGCGCTACGGATACCCACCTTGCTGATATTCGCGGATCACGATGCCATATCCGCAAACCATATCGCGGAATTCTACGCCTTGTTCGGGGGCGGCGTGCGGGATGCAGGCTGGGAAGGCGAGCCCAAGTTCTCGCGCGCCCGGCTGGCGATCGTTCCCGGATACACGCACTACAATTTCGGACAGTCGCCGGACATAGCGCGGATCATCGAGCGCTATCTTACAAACCCCACCTCGAAGGCGACGCAATTCGAACCTGAGCCAAACTAGCGGCGGCTTCACGACTCAGCGATAACTCACTGGAGAGGCAACCATGGTAAAGGTCACGATCGGCAGGCGGGAGGACAAGGCGCGGCTGATGCAGACCATTGTGCTCGGCTTTTGCGCCGATCCGATGGCGCGTTGGGCATCGCCCGACCCTGCGGTCTACCTGGACCGGCGCGACGAATTCTTCGATGCCTTCGGCGGCGCGGCCTTCGATCACGGCACCGCTTTCGTCGCTGACGACGGCGCGGCGGTGGCGACCTGGCTGCCTCCGGGCGTCGAGCCGGACAATGAGCGCATGGAAAAAATCATGGCCGAGCAGACGCCGGACAACCGCAAGCAGGAAATGTCCGAGCTCTTCGCCAAGATGGAGGCGTTCCGGTTGCACGAGCCGCACTGGTATCTGCCGCTCATCGCCGCCGATCCAGCGCGCCAGGGCCAGGGCTTGGGCACGGCCTTGATGGAAGCGGCGATCGCCCGCATAGACGAAGATGGCAGGCCTGCTTATCTCGACAGTTCGAACTCGCGCAACGTTCCGCTCTATAGACGCTTCGGCTTCGAACCGATTGGCCAAATTAAGACCGCGAGCTCGCCCGTCCAGGTTCCGATGATTCGGCGGGCCCGACGCTAGGTGTTTGTGAGAACAACGATCTAACCCAGCTAGGGACATTGTCACCATGCCGGTGACCAGCCCCGGCGTCCGCATCACAAGGTTTCCGGTTCCCACCAGGAACAAGCCACCTGCAACGAGCTGCAGCGCGAATGAGCGGCGCCCACCGATCATCGGCAGGCGCCGCCAAAAGGTCTTAGACTACGGTTCCTTCCGCCAAGGCGAGTGCATTCTTTGGCATCCCAACATGATCTTCATCACCCTCCTGGCGCTTGGCGCCACCTGCGGGACCGCCCGCATCTGTTCGAAATACCGCACGCGTGTTCCACCACTCCCCGGACACGGGGCGTTTCCATCAGCAAGCCGCGAAATGGCTGAAGGAGGCGCCCACCGTCCTGGCTGTGAGTCCTCGCGAGCTACAGGAACGGCAGAAAGCGATCCTAACGAGCAACCGGCTGCTTGCCAGCCGTCGCGGTCCATCAAGTTCTCGATCTCCATGGGCGCGTCTCACGGATGCCGCCGCGCGGCTGTGGGACAGGACCAGCCTTCGGCGGCCGGGCGAATCTGTCCTCACCAAGCGAAGCGCCGCGTCGCGGCGGACCGGCCCGAGGCGTGGCAGATTGGGGTACGGACTCGATCAAACGTGATCTGGGTCGGGCTTGGCAGTCCGCTTCTCGACCACGCAGAAGGTGTTGCCGTCAGCATCGGCCAGAACGACGTAATCTGCGTCGGGGGGGTAGCGCCATTCAACACGGCTGGCGCCGAGTCCCAGCAGGCGTTCGATTTCAGCGGACGCGTCTTCGGCATAAAGGTCGAGATGATGGCGTTGGTGATCTTGGGCTTGCGATGTCACCGCCGTGATCGCAAGTTGAGGGCCACCGCCAGTGCGCGGCACGAGGATCGCCCAGTCTATACTCGGCTTCCGCAGAGGTTCGTAGTCCAGCGCCGCCGACCAGAATTGGATGGCGCGGGACACGTCGCCGACGCCCCAAACGATTGAGCCGATCCTGAGCAAAGCGATATCTCCCAGTCCGAGACTTAATAAGTTTATCAGCAACAGAAAGCGATGACAGCGGCGAGTGCCACGGCTGATGCAAAGTTGGCTGCGAGCTTGTCATAGCGGGTGGCGACGCGGCGGAAGTCCTTCAGGCGGCAGAACATGGCCTCGCTCAACCAGCGATCGCGATAGCGCTTCGCGTCGTGGCGGATGCGCCGCTTGCGGTTGCTGCGGCCAGGGATGAGGGATCGTGCCGGCCTCCTTCAACAGCTTGCGGAAGCTGTTGGCGTCGTAGCCGCGGTGTGCGACGAGGCGGCGGCAGCGCGTGACGCGCTCTTCCAGAAGCGCGGCCGCCTTGATGTCGGAGGTGTTGCCCGGCGTGAGCGTCAGCGCGACGGGACGGCCGAGGAGGTCGCAGACGGCGTGGATCTTGGTGGACGCGCCTGACAATCTGTGCGGATCGAGCGCTGATCGCTACCTCCGCTACGTGCACGCATCCGCTGCCTTTGCCGAGGCCGCTCGGGCCGAAGAATTCGGCGGCCTCCCGATCACGCCGCGCGACGAAACGTACGGCCCCGCAACAGGCCATTCCCGCAACGAGGCACCTGGCGCCGCATGGTCCTCAGTTTCAGACTAGCGCCTTGAAGTGGAAAGTCCGCTCCCGGCCAGCCCCGGTCAAAAATATGGCTCCGTACCTCCGGGCGAAGTCAGCTTCCTGGAGCTGCTATAGGACGCTTTTGTATGGGGTGGGACAGATTCGCGAATCGGTCTCAGGCCACAGATCGATTCCCGGTGTGAGAGTCGAACCCATCCTCATTTCGCTCCTGATGGTATCGCTGATGGACAGGAGTCAGGGCGCCTGAATTCCTTTAGAATATTCAACCGATTACCTGACCAATTCGATTCCCGCTACCGCTCCAGCAGCCCATCTCAGAACGTCCGAGAACGGACGCCATCGGCCATAGGAAGCGATCCTTTCCGATAGCAGCACTGCCGTCCGAAATCGATTGAAGCGATGGGAATGCCGGAAGCGCCCGTTACCAGCGTTCTCCAGGCGGTGTGGATCGGAAGCGAGGCTCGATGCTCCTGAAGGGCATGCCGCCAGCCCGGCAGCGGATCCCCGCCGCACCTATCGGCATCGACGTGGCTCCAGAGCGCCAACACCTTTCGATTCGGCACGTTCATTTCGGAACCTTGTGCCGTCGTGACACGCGTCTTTGCGAGCACCTTCTTCGGCTTTAGCCGCGGCATGACAGTTTCCCCTTGAGGAAAGTATCTCGCAGTGATAGTTCTCCTCGAAGCAAACCATTGGCGTGGAGCTTAGAGATGCGGATTGTCATTCTGAACTTCTTATCCCTCGATGGAGTCCACCAGGGCCCCGGCTCCCCCGACGAGGACCGCTCCGATGGCTTCGAGCGCGGCGGTTGGTTCGCGCCCTTTGTCGATGAAGCGCTCGAATCGACGGTGGAACAGTGGACAAGGTCGGCAACGGGATTTCTGTTCGGAAGAAGGACGTATCAGGAATTTTCCGCCGTTTGGCCCACCATCACCGATCCAACGGATATCAATGCGGCCCGCCTCAACACGCTCCCGAAATATGTCGCGGCAACCTCGCTCGTTGACCAGCCTTGGGGGCCGGTGACCGTGCTCGACAGGGATGTCGAAGGCGCCGTCGCTGCTATGAAACGAAACGGGAATGGCGAAATTCAGGTTCACGGCAGCGGGCGGCTCGGCCGGTCCCTGCTGGCCGCAAATCTGGTTGATGAACTGCGTATCGCAATCGCTCCCGTCATTGTCGGCCAAGGCCGAAAGCTCTTTGGCGACACGGACGCGCCGATGGGGTTCAATCTGGTTTCCGAGGAGCGAACGCCGTTGGGGCTCGTCACGTGCCGGCTGGAAAATTCCGGCGCGGGAACAGTCGGCACCTATGTTCGCACCAAGGCCGATCACGCGTTTGCCGGCGTGAATAGTCGTTGAAGGGAGAGGGAAATGCCGTCAGTCGCTGAGCGGCCGTCGGAAGGTCTCAATAGGATCTTTCTGGCGCTCGCCGATCCCACCCGCCGAGCGGTCATCGCGCGTCTTGGGCAAGGGCCAGCCAGTGTCAGCGAGCTTGCCGGCCCTTCTGGCATGGGCCTCCCCTCCTTCATAAAGCATATCCGGCTGCTTGAAAACAGCGGGATGATCCGCACGACAAAATCCGGAAGGACCCGCACATGCACCATAAATGGCCAGGGGCTCTCGCATGCCGAGCACTGGCTGGCCGAGCAGAGGGCGATCTGGGAACGCCATTCCGATCGCCTCGAGGCATTCGAGATGCAAGAACAGGCAGAGGGCACAGCGAGGAATGCGGAACGCGATGACTGAGCTCGATCTCGAAGTTTCGCGGGTTATCAAGGCGCCGCGAGCGCAGGTCTGGAACGCGTGGGTGGATCCTGACCGACTGGCTCAATGGTGGATTCCGCGCCCCATGATCTGCCGTGTCGTCAGCTTGGAGCTTCATCCGGCGGATCATTCGTCACCGAAATGAGCGAGAATGGCCGACCGTTCGTGCCGCACCTCTCAGCCTGCTTTCTCGATGTGATCCACGAGGAGCGGATCGTCTATACAAACGCGTTAACCGGTGGCTGGCGACCGGCGGCGAATGGTTTTGTGACCGCCATCATAACGCTTGCCGACCACCCGGATGGCACCGCCTATCGCGCACAGGCGCTGCACAAAAGCCGGGCGGACCGCGAGAAACATGAGGCGCTCGGATTTCATGAGGGCTGGGGCACGGTCGTGGCCCAACTGGCTAATCTCCTTGAGATCGAGACCTGATGGCGCTCATGGACCTTTCTGAACCAGAATGCCGGTGGGAGGGCACCTTGCGGCAATCGATCAGCCGGGGTGCTGGCCCGTGAAATTCGCGCAGTCCTTGGCCGCTTCGGGCTGTGCTCAAGTGACGGGGCTGCGATCCAGCACATAGCCCGCCTCGCACCATGCCTTGACGCCGCCGTCCAGCGCGACGGCGCGGGTATAGCCGAGCTCGCGCAAGGTAGCCGCGGCGAGGATCGAGATCTTGCCGAATTCACAGCAGGTGACGATGCGCACGGTGGGATCGGGCAGCTCGTTGTTCACCCGCAGTTCGAGCTGACCGCGCGGCAGATGACGCGCCCTCGGTATATGTCCGGACTCGAACTCATCTTTCTCGCGCACGTCGATGACGACAAGCTCGCTGCGATCGTCCTGCAACCGTCCGTGCAGCTCGGTCATCGACATGAAGGGTACGCGGGACGCCGCTTCGGCGAGGAGCTCGGTCACCGTCTTGCCGCCGCTCATGTTGGTGCGCAGCGCTTCCGTCAGATGGGTGGGTGCCGCAAGATCGAGATCGCGCATCATTCTCACGAAGCCTGTGCGCTCGGTCACCTGCAGCCGCGGATTGGCGGCGATCTCTTGGGCGATGGTCGAATGGCCGCGCCCCTTATAGTCGTGGGCGGGATAGACAAGGGTTTCGCCCGGCAACCGCAGCAGCTTCTCGAACAGGCTCTCGTAAAGTTCATCGGGGTCGCCGGTGGGCAGGTCCGTGCGTCCCGTTCCGCCGATCAGCAGCGTGTCCCCGGTAAAGACCCGGTCCGCCATCACCAGGCACATGGAATCGCGCGTATGCCCCGGCGTGTGCAGGGCCGTGATCTTGAGGCTGCCCGTCATCAGCATGTCCCCGTCGTCGAGGCGCAGGTCGGCATGAGGCGCCGGGCTCAGCCGGTGCATCACCACGGGCACGTTGAACGCCTCGCCGAGTTGCCGGCTTGCCGAGAAATGATCCGCATGCGTGTGCGTATCCACCACGTAGCGAAGCGTCAGTCCCTGCTGCAGCAGATAGCCCCGATAGCGATCGAGCAGGCCGAGCTCCGGATCGATCAGAATTGCGGCGCACGAGGCATCGCAGCCGAGAAGATAGGAGCGGCAGCCTCCGGCGCTGAAAGTCTCGAACAGCACGCCTATCGCGGTTGCGGCACAAGCCGCAGATACGGCGTCACGGTCTCCCATCCGTCGGGATAGAGGGCCGCCGCTTCCGCGTCCGTCACCGACGGAACGATGATGACATTGTCGCCCTCCTGCCAGTTCACCGGCGTGGCGACACGGTGCTTGCTGGTGAGCTGGATCGAATCCAGCACGCGCAATATCTCGTCGAAATTGCGGCCTGTGGTCATCGGATAGCTGAGCATCAGCTTGATTCGCTTGTCGGGCCCGATGATGAAAACCGTGCGCACCGTCGCATTGTCCGCCGCCGTGCGGCCCTCGGAATGTCCGTCGGCCTCCTCCGGCAGCATGTTGTAGAGCTTGGCGATGGCGAGATCGGTGTCGCCGATCATCGGATAATTGGGCGCAGCGCCTTGCGTCTCGGCGATATCCTGTGCCCAGATGGCGTGGTTGGCGACCGGGTCCACGCTGAGGCCGATGATCTTGGTGTTCCGTTTGTCGAATTCCGGCTTGAGCTTGGCCATGTAGCCGAGCTCGGTCGTGCAGACCGGGGTGAAGTCCTTGGGGTGGGAAAACAGGATCGCCCAGCCGTCGCCGATCCACTCGTGGAAATCGATCGGCCCCTCGGTCGTTTCAGCGGTGAAGTTCGGCGCCACGGAATTGATGCGAAGAGACATTCTGGGTTCCCCTTGTTGGACGCTGAAACGTCGAGCATCCGGCGGCCACGAGCTCTGCCGCTCCCCCTGACTTTCAGCGAATCGAATGGTCGGCCTTCCACGAACAACATAGCCGAGGCGGGCGCGGCCGCCCACCGTCCTTGTTTCGGAGCGGCCTCTGCCCGGGCCAGCACAGCTGCGAATCCGCCGCGATTGCGACGACTTCCCTTCTGCCGACGCTCGGTTCGGCAGCGGCCGGCGCACGCACTCCTGCAGTCCCGGCTCCACGGCGACTCCGGGCGACACACCCCGTCAATGTCTATTCAGAAGAATTCCGCAAGGCTCTTCGCCAGCCGGTCAGCCGAAGACTTTCGCCGATTCCGCTTTCTCGGCCGAATGGCGCAGGAGCCGCGCCTTGGCCGCGCGAAGCGTGTTCTCCATCAGGCAGGCGATGGTCATCGGCCCGACACCGCCCGGCACGGGCGTGATGGCGCCGGCGACCTCGCGGGCCTCGTCGAAGTCGACGTCGCCGGCGACTCGGAAACCGCCATCGGGCTTGGCGATTCGCGTGGTGCCGACGTCGACGACGATCGCCCGCGGCTTGATCCAGTTGCCGCGGACCAGCCCCGGCTTGCCGACTGCGCTGACCAGCACGTCGGCGCCCCGGCAGATGAACGGCGTGTCCCTGGTATGGACATGGGCGACGGTCACCGTGGCGCGCGCCTCGAGCAACAAAGCGGCCATCGGTTTACCGACGATGTTGGAGCTGCCGATGACGACCGCATGCATCCCGGTCAGGTCGGGCACGATAGACTTGATGATCTTCAGGCAGCCGAGCGGTGTGCAGGGAATGAGCCCTTCCGCGCCCTGCGAAAGCAGGCCGGCATTGAGCGCATGGAGGCCGTCGACGTCCTTTGCCGGGTCGACCGCCGCCATCACGCGAAGCGTGTTGATCTGCTTGGGCAGTGGAAGCTGAACCAGGATCCCGTCGGTTCCGTCGTCACGATTGAGACGGGCGATCTCCGCCAGCACCGCCTCCTCCGAGACGTCGGCGGGCATCTGCCTGACCTCGGCGGCGAAGCCGAGGTCCCGAGCCAGCTTGACCTTGCCGCGTACGTAGACGTGGCTGGCCGGATCGTCGCCCACCAGGAGGACGGTCAGTCCCGGGGGCCTCTCGAGCCCGGCCATTTCCTGCCTCACGCCCTCGACGACCTGGGCCGCCAGCGCGCGCCCATCGATGATCTCGGCTGTCATTCTGCTCTCCGATCCGACTGCTCGCGCTCCATTGCAGGTCACGCGCGTCGAGACAATCGGTCAGACGCCTGACGGGCGGATCTAATCGGTTCGCTGGAGCCAGTTGATCAGCTGGTCGAACGGGATGGGCTGGTTGAAGGCGATTCCGCACGCCGCGTCATGCTGCCAGCGCACCGTTCCGGCGACGGGGTCGAGATGTTCGGGGGTGAGCACGACCGGGCTGCCGATCTCGATCGGCTGCTCGCATTCGATCTTCACGCCGCCTTGCGAAATGTCGCGAATCTGCACCCAATGGGTCGTCGCGCCGACGCGGAGCGTCGCCAGCCGGTCGACCTCCACACGGGGCATGCGCGGGCGCCAGCCATTGTCGAGTACCGCAGGGTTGGCCAGCATGGCGGTGATGTCCACCGGCTGATCGAACGCGATGCCCGCATTGTCGTCCCGCACCCAGATGACGCGGCCTTTGATCTGCTGGCTGGTCTTGAGCTCCACGATGACGTCCCGGCCGGGCTGCAGAGCGCTGTAGACGTGCGCCATCAATCCGCCCGCAGACATGTTGCGGATCAGGCACAGCTCGCGATGCCCATCGACGATCAGGGTTCCGACCCTGAGGATGGTGACGATTCGATCCCGCTGGCGCCGCTCCGGCGGTTCCGGGGCGCGGCCGGAAGTGGAGAAGCTCGTCTCCACGACATGATCGTCTGCGAACATCGATCTACCTCGTATCGGACGGAGTCATGGTGCGATCATGCCGCCATACTGCTTTAAGAAGTGCTTACGCTTGCCCTGCAACTTCCACCTGGCTTCGGATGGGGCCGAAGTCCGGCCTTCACGGCTTGCTTACTTCTTGGGCCTAGGGCGTGGGCGGATGGAGGCGGAAGCGAAGATCGATCCGGCGTCTCGGCGCGACCCTAGGCCGCGGTCCGCGGTCAGCGCGATGGTCGGCATGGTCGGGCTGGCCGGTTTGCTCGGCTGGGCGGCGATCGCCCGCGCCTTCGGAATGGTCGGCCCTCTCGCGTCGCTCGTGGCTTTGGTCGCCTGTGCGGTGCCGATGCTCCTCTGGTCGATCCTCGTCGACAAGGTGCATCGCAGTCCCACCACCGGCATCGACTGGGACCGGCCGCCGCGCCCGTTGTCGGAAACGTTCGACATCAGCCTTGTCAAGCTCGCCGGTCTCTGGGGCGTCTGGGGCATCATCGGCGCGCTCTATTGCATCGCCCGCTGGTATTGGGACGGAGCCTATCTGTTCGCGATGCAGGTCCTGGGCTTCGGCGCCGTCCCGATGCTCTTGCTCTCCATTCCCTATCTGCTCTGGATCGACCGGCGCCTCGTCGATCCGCGCGACGGCGCCTGGCATTTCGGCCAGATGCTGGTCGGCCGTCCCGATCAGGCGGATCGCGAGCTGCTTTACGACTTCTTTCGCGCCTGGGCGGTGAAGGGCTTCTTCCTGGCCTTCATGATCTCGATCGTTCCCGGCAATTGGGCCGAGACGATCAGGCTCGAATGGACCTGGATCACCGACAATCCCGTCAATCTCGCCCGCTGGCTAATTGCCGCCATGTTCATGATCGACGTCGTCTTTGCCACCGTCGGCTACGTGCTGACCCTGAAGCCGCTCGACGCCCATATCCGGTCCGCCAATCCTTATGCGGCGGGATGGACGGCGGCCCTGGTCTGCTACCCGCCCTTCATCCTGATGAATTCGGGCGGGCCGCTCGATTACGGGATCGGCACGCATCACGATGCGGGCTGGATCCACTGGTTCGCCGAATATCCGCTGCTCGCGGCTGCCTGGGGCGCCTGGCTGGTGTTCCTCACCGGCGTCTATGCATGGGCGACGGTGGCGTTCGGCCTGCGCTTCTCGAACCTCACCCATCGCGGCATTCTGACGCACGGTCCCTACGCCTGGACCAAGCATCCGGCCTATGTCTCGAAAAACCTCTATTGGTGGTTTGCGGTGCTTCCCTTCCTCGCCACGACCGGCAATCCGGTGGACATGGTGCGCAACACGGTCGTGCTGGCGCTCATCGCCGGAGTCTATTACTGGCGCGCCCGCACCGAGGAGCGGCACCTGATGGCCGATCCCGCCTATCGGGACTATGCCGAATGGATGGAGCGCAACGGCCCCATCCCCCGGCTCCTCAATCGATTGTTTCCGCGTCCGGCGCGTCCGTCGGAGCCGGTGGCGGCGGAGTGAGCGGCTCGCTGACCCGCAGGCGATAGGGGCCGGTGCCTCCACTGCCGTAGGCGGTGACGCGGATCACATGGTCGCCGCTTTCCGTCGGCTGGAAGGCCAGCAGGGCGTTGAGACCCGGTCCGGCATCGTCATTCTGGTCAAGCGGATCGCCTTCGCGCGCATCGGCGCGAAGCACCCACGCCACCGTGTCGAAGTCCGCCGCTTCCACCGAGATGAGCCGCACCTCGCCGGCGCGCATCGGCACCAGATAGTCGTCGAAATGGGCTCCATCCCGGTCGGGATCGGACTCGGTCAGCTCGCCTTCCCAGATTTGCCATTGCATTCCGGCCTGGGTGGCTGCCGGCTGGGTGATCGGCGGCGGCAGCGGCGGCAGCAGCTCCGCGCCGAGGGTGAACGCGCCGCCTGTGTCGGGCGCCAGCGGACGAACGCGCAGGACGTAGACGGCGGTTTGCTCGGGCGCGAAGGTGATCCTGGAGTTCAGGCTGCCGCCATGATCGTCATTCTGGGCGACCGGCTCGGATTCATCCTCCCTTGATAGCTCGAGCATCGTATCGAAGTCCTCGGAGCTGGCGGAGAGCCGATAGCGGCGGCCGCCCTCGAGCCGGAGGCGGTGCTCGACGAAGCGTTCCTCGGCGCGGCCTTCCTCCCCCGCCTCGATCCGTCCTCGCACGGACCAGCCCTCCCCGGACGGCACCTCCGCCGCCGGCGGCAGCGGCGCGAGCGCTTCGGCGCCGACCGTATAGGCGCCGCGCCCTTCCGCCGAGAAGGGCCGCACGCGCAGCCTGTAGTCGCCGCCGACTTCGGCCGTGTAGGTGATTCGCGAGTTGAGGCCCTCGCCGAAATCGTCATTCTCGGCGACTGGGCTGTCGGAACCGGGCTGGAACAACCGGATGACCGTGTCGAAATCCGCGGAGCTCGCAAACAGGCGGTAACGCTGCCCCGCCTCGAGCCTCACGCGATGGTCGTCAAATGGATGCTGCTCGGAGTCCCGGCTGTCGTCGTCCTCGATCCGGCCTTCCGCCGACAGGATCGGGTCGGTGCCCGGCTGTGCCGGTCCCGGCGTTGCGAGCAGGACGGCCGCCAGGACCGCCATCGAAGCTTGGAACCCGTGGCGCATTCGAACTTCCCCCCTCAGTGTGCTCCCGAGCCTAGCGGTTTCGGCGCGGGAACGAAATCAGGATGCGAAATCGTCCGTGGCGCGGATGAGGCCGTCGAGCACTCCCGGCTCGTTGAACAGGTGGCCGCCGTCGGGAACGATTTCGAGTCGTGCCTCCGGCCAGGCCTTGTGCAGGTCCCAGGCGGTCACCGGCGGGGTGCAGCAATCGTAGCGCCCCTGGACGATGACGGCGGGAATTTCCTTCAGCGCCGCTGCTCCGGTGATCAGACTGCCTTCCTCGATCCAGCCCTTGTTGATCATATAATGAGTCTCGATCCGGGCGATGGCGATGGCGAAATCGTCGCTGGTGTGGGCTTCGATCACCGCACGGTTCGGCAGCAATGTCACCGTCTCGGCTTCCCATTTGCTCCACGCCTTCGCGGCGGGGAGTTGCACCGCACGGTCGGGGTCGGTGAGTCGCCGGTGATAGGCCGCGACCAGGTCGTCATGCTCCGTCTCCGGGATCGGCGCCAGGAACTCCTCCCATTTGTCCGGGAAGATCTCGGAGGCGCCGTGGCGATAGAGCCAGTCGAGTTCGGACTGGCGGAAGGTGAAGATTCCGCGAAGCACCAGTTCGGTGACCCGTTCGGGATGGGCCTGGGCATAAGCGAGCGCAAGGGTCGAACCCCAGGAGCCGCCGAAGACCATCCATCTTTCATGGCCGATCAGCTTTCGCAGCCGCTCGATATCGTCGACCAGATGCCAGGTCGTGTTCGCCTCGAGCGAGGCATGCGGTGTCGAGCGGCCGCATCCGCGCTGGTCGAACAGCAATATGTCGTAGCGTTCGGGATCGAACTGGCGCCGATGGTCGGCGCTGCTTCCGGCGCCCGGTCCCCCGTGCAGGAACACGACCGGCTTGGCGCCCCGAGTTCCGCACCTCTCCCAATAGAGGCAGTGCCCGTCGCCCACGTCGAGGCGTCCGGTTTCGAACGGCTCGATCCTCGGATAGAGGGTACGCAAGGTTCGCGCCGGTGTGTCGGGCAAGACGGCTCTCCTCTCGATGCTCGCTTCGCGCTAGCGGAACGGGCGCCGATTATCAAAGCGAGAGCATGGCACCGGCTCTACAGGGAGCCTTCAGAAGCTCTCTTCTCCATAGACTCGCGAAATATCGCCGGCCCATTCGCCTCGATAGCGGTCGAGCAGCCGGTCGGCCGGCGACTTTCCCGAGGCGAGCACCTCGTGCAGCGGGTCGAGGAAGCCGCTCTCATTGTCCCCCGATGCATTGAGCCTGCCCCGGGCATTGAGTCCTTTCTCGGCGATGGCGACGATTCGCCGGCCGAGATCCAGCAACGTCCCGCCGCCCGGAATAGGGGCGGCGAGGCCGAGCTTCGGCACCGCGTCGCGCAGCCGTTGCCGCTCCTCGATCGACCAGTCTTTCACTTCGTCCCACGCCGCATCGAGCGCCGAGCCGTCGTAGAGCAGGCCCACCCAGAAAGCCGGCAGGGCGCAGATCCGGTTCCACGGACCGCCGTCGGCGCCGCGCATTTCGAGGAAGCTCTTCAGCCGCACCTCGGGGAAGATCGTCGACAAGTGGTCGGTGAAGTCCGAGACGAAGGGCGTCTCGCCCGGCAGCGCCGGCAGCCGCCCCGCCATGAAGTCGCGGAACGACTGGCCGGCGACGTCGATGTAGCGGCCGTCGCGGAACACGAAGTACATGGGTACGTCGAGCGCATAATCGAGGTAGCGCTCGTAGCCGAATCCGTCCTCGAACACGAAGGGCAGCATGCCGGTCCGGTCGGGGTCCGTGTCGGACCAGATATGACTGCGAAAGGAGAGAAAGCCGTTCGGCTTTCCCTCGGTGAAGGGCGAATTGGCGAACAAGGCGGTAGCGAGCGGTTGCAGTGCCAGACCGACCCGGAACTTCATCGCCATGTCGGCTTCTGATCGATAGTCCAGATTGGTCTGGATGGTGCAGGTCCGCAGCATCATGTCGAGCCCGAGCGAGCCGACCTTCGGCATGTAGGACAGCATGATCGCGTAGCGGCCCTTGGGCATCACCGGCAGGTCGGACCGCTTCTTGTCGGGCCACATGCCAAGGCCCAGAAAACCCACGCCGAGCTTCTCGCCTATCGCCTTGACCTGGGCGAGGTGCCGCCCGGCCTCCGCGCAGGTTTCGTGGAGATGCTCGCGAGCCGCCCCGGACAGTTCGAGCTGCCCGGCCGGCTCTAGGCTGACGGCGCCGTCCGGTCCCGTGAGCGCGATGATCTTGCCGTTCTCCTCGACCGGCTGCCAGCCAAATTCGGTCATGGCGGTGAGCAGGTCCCGGATGCCGCCCGGCTCGTCATAGGACAAGGCGCGATGATCGCTGCGGCGATAGACGAACTTCTCGTGCTCGGTGCCGATCCGCCACTGCTCGACCGGCTTCTCGCCCCCGCGGAATACGGCCAGCAAGTCGTCGCGACTCTGGACGGGGTGATCGCCTTTCAGCGGGCCGGTTCGCGTGGTCATCGCGGCCCCTTAGCGAGGGGCATGACCCCCCGCCAGCCGGTTTCGATAGGCAACGGGATAAGCTGACCTTATCCCCCGTCGCGATCGCCCGCTGGACGAGCTATTCCCGTACGCGCCGCAGTCCGCGGCATGGTGAGAAGCGAACCGGCACGGCGGCCGCTAGCCCCGCCAATCGCCGGCCGCCGCCATCCACAGGCTGATCGACGCGGCGGCGGCCGTGTCTGCCCGCAGGATGCGCGGCCCCAGCGACACCGGCCGGGCCTGGGGAAGCGCGCGAATCGCCTCGCGCTCGTTCGCCGTGAATCCGCCTTCGGGCCCGATCAGGATGGCGGCCGGACCGGGCGCCGCGGCTTCGACCAGCGGCGCGCCGCCGGCTTCGTCGGCGAACAGCAGCGCGCGGCCTTGCGGCCAGTCCTTCAGCGCCCGCTCGAGCTTCACGGGCTCGGCAAGCTCCGGCAAAGCGGTGCGGTCGCATTGCTCGGCCGCCTCGACGGCGTGCGCCCGCAGCCGCTCCAGGTTCAGACGCTCGACCACCGTCCGCTGAGTCGTTACCGGCACGAGCCGTGCCGCGCCCAGCTCGGTGGCTTTCTCGACGAGCCAGTCTATCCGGCCCCGCTTGATCGGCGCGAAGAGCAGCCAAAGGTCGGGCACCGGCTCGCGCGGCCGCAGATGGGCGCCCACGATCATCGTCACTTTCTTGCGTCCCGCCTCGGTCAGTTTGCCGAGCCATTCGCCCGTGCGATCGTCGAACAGCTTCACCTGCGCGCCCGGCTGCAGGCGAAGGACGTTGGCGAGATAGTTGGCGGCTCCTCCGTCCAGCGTCACCACTGCGCCTTGCGCGAGCGGCTCGTCGACGAACAGGCGTGGCAGGCTCGACGGGGGCCAGGCGGGTGTCGCGGGCATGATCTGTGGACCTCTTCGGCGTGACGGCGACTGAAGCCGTCGAAAGCGCCTTCCGCGCCGTCGGGCAAGCGAAGAATGCCCGTGCCCCTTTGCTGGCGCCCCGACAGGCGCGGGCTTCCTGTCCCTCCGCGCGGGCGATAAGGAGCAGGGATGAGCATGGCCGTCGACACCGACATCGTGCCGGACAGCGAGCAGCGCGGCCTGATCGGGGCGCTGCCGAACGCAGCGCGTCCCTATGCGTCGCTCATCCGGCTCGACCGCCCGATCGGCGCCTGGCTGCTCTTCTGGCCCGGGGCTTGGGCGGTGGCCCTGGCCGGGATGGAAGGGCGGGTCGAGGGCGCCTCGGGCTGGGCGCTGATCGCCTGGTTGGCGCTCGGCGCCTGGGCGATGCGCAGCGCCGGTTGCGTCTATAACGACATCGTGGATCGCGATCTCGACCGGCAGGTCGAGCGCACGCGGCTGCGGCCGCTGGCGAGCGGGCGGGTTTCGCTGAAGGGCGCCTGGCTGCTGCTCGTCGCCGTCAGCCTGATCGGGCTGCTCGTCCTGCTGCAACTCGGCCGATTCGCTCAACTCGTCGCCTTGGCCAGCCTCGCGCCGGTGGCGCTCTATCCCTTCATGAAGCGGATCACCTGGTGGCCGCAGGCTTGGCTCGGCCTGGTCTTCTCCTGGGCTGCCTTGGTCGGCTGGGCGGCCGTGATGGGCGCGCTGGGCCTTCCTGTGCTGCTCCTTTACGCCGGTTCGATCCTCTGGGTGATCGGCTATGACACGATTTACGCCCTTCAGGACCTGGAGGATGACGCCTTGGTCGGCGTGCGCTCGTCGGCTCGGGCACTCGGCCGCCACGCCCGCTTGGGTGTGGCGGTCTGCTACGCGCTCGCCCTGCTGCTCTGGGCAGCGGCGTTCCGCCAGGTCCGGCAGGAGGAGCTGGCCCTGCTCGGCCTTCTCCCGATCGCCCTTCACTTCCTCTGGCAGATTGCGACGCTGAAGGCGGAGGACGGCGCCGATGCGCTCGCCAAGTTTCGCTCGAACCGCTTTGCGGGCCTGCTGATGTTTCTCGCCTGCTTTGTCGTCGGCACGGCCTGACGTCTTCCCGGCCGGGCCGCCCCGGCCGATCGCCCGAAAGGAAACACATTCGAATGAAGCCCCTGTTCGCGCTCGCCTTGCTCCTGATCCCCGCGGCCGCTTCGGCCCAGGCGCCCGGGACCAATGACGCCGCTTGGCATAACGCTCAGTCGCTCGCCCTTTGGAACCTGAAGCCGGAGGAAGGCTGGCGGACCACCGCCTCGGGAATGCGCTATCGGCAGGTGGCGCAGGGCCAGCCCGGCGGGCGCCGGCCCGCGGCGACCGACACGGTCACCATCCATTATGTCGGCACCCTGGTCGATGGAACCGAGTTCGACAGCTCGGTGGCTCGCGGCGAACCGGCCACTTTCCCGCTGCCGCGTCTGATCCGGGGCTGGCAGGAAGGCGTGCCGCTCATGGCGGTCGCCGATCGCTTCGAGTTCGCCATTCCCCAGCATCTCGCTTATGGCCCGCTCGGCCGAGGCCCGATTCCGGGTGGCGCGACCCTCTTCTTCACGATCGAGCTCATCGAGATCGTCGATCCGCCGGTCCGGTGAGCTGCGGCCCTGCAAGAATGTTCTCACTTTGTTCTTGCTATTTCGCCCCTCTTGTGCTTATCGGGGACACGCCCTTCGGGTGAGGGGGCGGCTCTTTGACATGGCGTCCGCTTCATCTCCGGCCTCGCCGGGGAGACGGCAGGCCGCAACGATAACTTACAGCGGGCTGAGGCACCGGCGGTCGCCCCCTGCGAGCTGACTGCGGCTACGCGCGCGGGAGTGCGCGCACGCGTGAGGAGTGTCAACTTCGTCAACTTCACCCTCCCTGTACTCGCGAAGGGGGATCGCCTAAGCGCCCTCCCATGCTCACTGTTTCCGAAGCCGAAGGGCGCGCCGCCGCCCTGGTCGAGGCCGCGCTCGCGGCCGGAGCCGACGCCGCCGACGTTCTCTATATCGGCGAAGCCTCGACGGGGGTTCAGGTGCGCCTCGGCGCGCTCGAGGATGTCGGACGCTCGGAGGGTGAGGAGATCGGCCTGAGGTTGTTCGTCGGCAGCCGCTCGGCCAGCGTCTCCTCGTCGGACTTGTCTCAGGAAACGCTGTCGGCCCTGGTCGAGCGAGCGGCGGCGATGGCGCGCGAGGCGCCGGAAGATCCCTTTGCCGGCCTGGCCCCGGAGGAGAAGCTCTATCGCGGCGGTGTCGGCGATCTGGAGGCCGACGACGGCGCCGATCCCTCGCCCGCCGAGCTCAAGGCCCGGGCGCTGGCGATGGAGGAAGCGGCGCGCTCGGTCGTCGGCATCACCAACAGCGAAGGGGCAGGCCTCAGCGCCGGCCGAACCGTGGTGGCGCTGGCGACCAGCCACGGATTCGTCCGGGGCTACACGTCGAGCGGCTACAGCGCGGGCGTCAGCGTCATCGCGGGAACGGGCGCGGACATGCAGCGCGATCATGCCAGCCACAGCGTTCGCCATTATGCCGACCTCGACGGTCCCGATGATCTGGGCCGTCTGGCCGCCGAGCGGACGCTGAAGCGTCTCCGCCCGGGCAAGGTCCCCAGCGGCACCTTGCCGGTACTGTTCGATCCGCGGGTCGGCGGCAGCCTGGTCGGCCATCTGCTGTCGGCGATGGCCGGACCCACCGTTGCGCGTCGGACGAGCTTCCTCATCGGCCATGAAGAGTCGCTGCTCTTTCCCGAATCGCTGACCATCGTCGACGATCCGCACCGGCCGCGCGGCCTGCGCTCCAAGCCGTTCGACGGCGAGGGTGTCGCGACCCGGCCGTCGAAGCTCATCGACGGGGGCCGCCTGACCGGCTGGCTGCTCAACAGCGCCTCGGCACGGCAGCTCGGGCTCGAGACGAACGGCCACGCCACCCGCGGCATCGGTGGCGCCCCGGGCACAGGCGCCACCAACGTGCATCTCGAGCCGGGCTCAGCGACCCCGGCCGAGCTGATGGCCGACGTGCGGCGCGGCCTCTACGTCACCGAGCTCATCGGGCAGGGCGTCAACAATGTCACCGGCGACTATAGTCGCGGCGCCTCCGGCTTCCTGATCGAGAATGGCGAGATCACCACGCCGGTGGCGGAGATCACCATCGCCGGCAATCTCCTCGAAATGTACCGCAACCTCGCGGCCGCCAGCGATCTGGAACATCGTCGGTCGGTCAATGTTCCGACCTTGCGCGTGGAAGGAATGATGGTCGCCGGTGAATAGGGTTCGGACTCATCTGGAGCTGGATGAAGTTGCGAGGATTGCGGCCGAGGCCGGGCGAATCGCCGCCGGCCGCTGCGGCACCGATTACGCGACTTGGGAGAAGGTGCCCGGCCACCCCGTCTGCGATGTCGACCTCGAGGTCGACGCCTTCCTGCGCGAACGGCTGGGCGCGCTCGACCCGGAGGCCGGTTGGCTTTCGGAAGAGACTCTCGACCTGTCGGACCGGATCGAGCGGCGCCGGCTCTGGGTGATCGACCCGATTGACGGCACCCGCGACTATCTGCGCGGACGGCCGGGCTGGTGCGTCTCGGTGGCGCTGGTCGAGGACCGCGTGCCGGTCCTTGGCGTGCTCTCGGCGCCGTTGCGCGACGAGCTGTGGACCGCTTCTCGGGGGCAAGGGAGCTGGCGCAACGGCGAGAAGCTTCGAGTCAGTCCGCGCCAGACGCTCGCCGGGGCTCGTGTGCCCGCGGACCAGCTTCCCGAGGCTGACCGGGATCTTGTCGCCGTCGAGCGACCCAATTCGATAGCGCTGCGGATCGCCCTGGTCGGGTCGGGAGAGGCCGACCTGGTCGCCACCCTCCGCTGGGGGTTCGAATGGGATATAGCCGCCGCTGCCCTGATCGCCGAGGAGGCCGGCGCGACCGTGACCGGCGTGCTCGGTCAGCCGCTCGCCTTCAACACCGCATCGGGCGAAGCGTTCGGGGTCCTTGCCTCGACGCCGGGCATCCATCAGGCCGCCGTCGAGCGGCTCCGTGGACGGGCCATGGCTTTGGTATGATTCCTCCCCTTTCGGCGCTATCATGCGCCGCGGAGGGATGAGGATGCGTCTGAAGTGGCTTACGGCTGCGCTGGTCGCCCAGTCGGCATTGATCCCGGCGAGCGCCCGGCAAGCGGCGCCTGCGGTGGAGATTGCGGCGCCCGCGCCCACCACGGCCACGAGCATTGCCGAGACGCTCGACGTCGGCACCGACCATACGGCGCGCATGACCGTCCCGGTCAGCATCGGCGAGAGCGGCCCCTTCGGCTTCATCGTCGATACGGGCTCGGAACGCACCGTCATCTCGCGCGAGCTGGCACAAAGGCTGGGCCTCGATGCGGGCAGGGCCGCGACCATGTACAGCATGACGGAATCGAGCCGCGTCGATACGGTCGTCATCCCGAAGCTCGGGATCGGCCGCCGCACGGTCGAGGCGATCCATGCTCCGGCCCTCTCCCGCGCCAACCTAGGGGCCGAGGGCCTGCTGGGCATCGACAGCCTGAAGTCGCAGCGCGTCATCCTGGATTTCGTCCGGCAGGAGATGAAGGTCATGCCGTCGCGCCGGCGGGAGGAACGCTGGTCCGGCGACACGATCGTCATCACCGCGCGTAGCCGCTACGGCCATCTCATGCTGGTCGACGCCTCTTTCGACGGTCAGCGGGTCTGGGTCATCGTCGACACCGGATCGCAGGTGACGGTGGGCAATAATGCACTACGCCGGGCGCTCGAGCGGCGCGGCCGGCTGGGTCCGCTTCGGCCTATCGAGCTGGTGAGCGTCACCGGCAACGCGATCATGGCCGAATATGGCATCGCCCGGGAATTGCGGCTCGGCGACGCGGGCATCACCAACCTGCCAGTGGCGTTTGCCGAGGTCCATCCGTTCCACCATCTGAACCTGACCGACCGCCCGGCCATCATGCTCGGGATGGACGCGCTCCAGCTCTTCGACCGGGTATCGTTCGATTTCGCGAATCGCCGGGTGCGCTTCCTTATGCCGGACCCCTCCGAGGCGGATCGCCATACCCGGATGGCCGAGCTGAGCTCCGGCGCGCCGGTCAGCCGACGGGCGGCACGTTGAGACGCGGTATCTCGATCTTCGGGCACCGATCCATGACGACCTTCAGCCCGGCCGCCTCGGCGCGCAGAGCGGCTTCCTCGTTGATCACGCCGATCTGAAGCCAGACCGCTTTGGCGCCGGCGGCGATCGCCTGGTCCACCGCCTCGCCGGCAGCCTGGGGCCGCCGGAAAATGTCGACCATGTCGATCGGCTCTCCGATCTGGGAAAGCTCGCGCCAGACATATTCGCCATGGACATGCTCGCCGGTGATTTGCGGATTGACCGGGAGCACGCGATAGCCCCGGCTCTGCAGATAGGCCATGACGCCGTAGCTGGGCCGGTCGGGCCGGTCGGAGGCGCCGATCATCGCGATCGTCCGGGTTTCGGCGAGGAGGTCGTAAATGTCCTGGTCACGGGTCAGCGGCATCGGGCTTCCTTCTTTCAGCGCTCCCGAGCGAGATGGGGGAGCGATTCGGCGGGCATGGACCCCAGGCGCGTCAACGGCCGGGGGGCAGTCGGGCTCCAGCCGTCGCAACGCTCCTGCCGCGTCGCCATCGCTTCGTCCAGAAAACTTGATCCATGGAGCAGACGCGGCTTCGATCGGATGCTAAGAATCGGCGCATGGATGAGGCAAAACCTGGCATTGGGGAAGGGGAGCGATCCTCCCGCCCGCGTAGCGTCCTGCTGGTGGAGGACGAAGAACTCGTCGCCCTCGCTCTAGTCGACGAGTTGACCCGACTCGGCTGGTCCGTCGTCGGGCCGGCAACGACCCTGGAGCAGGCTCAGGACCTGGTGTCGAGCGGTGTGCACCTCGACGCTGCGATCCTCGACATCAACCTCCAGGGCCGCTGGGCGCATGGAATCGCCGAGGAATTGAGCCGCCGCGGCGTGCCTTTCGTCGCCTGCACGGGCTATGAGATGGTGGATCCCGATGGGCGCTTCGCCGACGCGCCGCTGATCGTGAAGCCGATTGCCGCCGACCGTCTCAGCGCCACCCTCGACGAACTGCTCGACCGGTCGGAACCGCAGCAGACGCCGATGGAGCCAAGCGCCGGCTGACCCTGCTTGGTTCAGGGGCGCGCGCCGCCGCCGGTTTGGCGCACCTGCTCCGCCAGCCGCCCCGCGATCGCCCGGAACAGGTCCGCCTCCTCACCCTCGCCCGCCGCTGGCGGCTGACCCGCGTCGGAGGCGCGCCGGATCGACAGGCGCAGCGGGATTCGGCCCAGAAAGGGTATGTCCATGACCTTCGCCGCCGCTTCGGCACCGCCGGTGCCGAACGGATCGCTGATCTCGCCGCAATGGGGGCATTGGTAGCCGGCCATATTCTCGATCAGGCCGATGATCGGCACGCCCATCTTGCGGAACATGTCGATCGCGCGGGTTGCGTCGATCAAGGCGAGATCCTGCGGCGTCGACACGATAACCGCGCCGGCCGGCTTCCATTTCTGGGTCAGGGTCATCTGGACGTCGCCGGTGCCGGGCGGCATGTCGACGACCAGTATCTCGCAATCTCCCCAGTCGCCCTCCATCAGGTTGGAAAGCGCGCTGGCGGTCATCGGCCCACGCCACGCCACCGCCGTGCCGGGCTCGATCAGCTGGCCGATCGACAGCATCCGAACGCCGTGAGCCGGGAGCGGCACGATCTGCTCGCCGGCCAGCTCGGGGCGGCCGGACTGGCCCATGATTCTCGGCTGCGACGGCCCGTAAATGTCGGCATCGACCAGGCCCACCTTCTTTCCCATCCGCCCCAGCGCGACGGCGAGATTGGCCGCGACGGTCGACTTGCCGACCCCGCCCTTGCCGCTGCCGACGGCGATGATCGTGCGTTCCACGCGCTCGGTCGTCATCGCCACCCGCGTGTCGTCAATGCCGGGCACGGCGATCATTCGCGCACGCACCTGCCGCTCGAGCGCGGCACGGTCTTCCGCCGACAGGCCGGTCGCGTCGACCACGATGGTGGCCACTTTCTCCTTCAAGCGGGTCATCACCAGCCGCCCGCCGATGCCGCCTATGTCGGCCAGCGCGGCCCTTATCGGATCCTGTTCTTCGCTCATCGAAACCGGCGATAAGGCATTGTTCGGCCGCTTGGCACTGTTTTTCCGCAGATCGGGTTTATATAGAGGCCGACATGAAAAGACCTTTCGGGTGGGGCGCGCAATGGATGCGCTTCAGGCATAAGTGGATTCCGGCCCTTCGGCCGGCGGCATCCGCTATCGATTCCAACGCCGTCCTCAGCGACAATCGAGGCCCTTGGGGCTCCGGGGGCGGAGGCGACGAGGGCGGCGGCGGCGACGGGCCGCGCAACCCTTGGGGCCAGCCGCCCCGCCGGCGCAAGCCCGGCGGCGGCGACGTCACCTCGCTGGACGAGTTCCTGAAAAAGAGCCGCGCGCGCTTCGGCCGGGGGTTCCCGCCGCAGGACGGGCGGCCTTATTGGCTGTACGGGCTCGTCGCCTTCGTCATTCTGTGGGTCCTGTTCACGAGCGTGCACCGGATCAGCCCGCAGGAACGCGGCGTCGTCACCTTTCTCGGCGAATATAGCCGCACCATTCAGCCCGGCATCGGCTTCACCTGGCCGGCGCCGATCGGCCGAGTGGAGAAGCTCGACGTCGAGAATATCCGCACCATCACCATTCCCGAGAATACGGGAACGGAGAATCTGATCCTGACCGGCGACCAGAACGTCATCGATCTCGCTTACTCGGTGCGCTGGAACATCAAGGATCCGCAGCGCTTCCTCTTCCAGATCGCCGAGCCGGAGCAGACGATCCGCGAGGTCGCCGAAAGCGCGATGCGCGCCGTCGTCGCGCGGGTCTCGCTCGACGACGCGATCGGCGCCGGCCGGTCGGACGTCGAGCAGAGCGTCGAGCAGAACATGCAGCAGCTGCTCGACGATTATGGCGCCGGCGTCCGGATCCAGGGCGTGGCGATCAACCAGTCGGTTCCGCCGGCAGCGGTGAACGAGGCCTTCCTGCAGGTCTCCGCCGCGCAGCAACAGGCGCAGAGCTACATGAACGACGCACGCGCCTATGCGCTCCAGATCACCGCCAAGGCGCAGGGCGACGCCGCCGCGTTCGAGAAGGTCTATGCCGAATTCCGCGCCGCGCCCGAAGTGACCCGGCGACGCATGTATTACGAGACGATGGAGCGGATCCTCTCCCGAGTCGACACGACCATCATCGAGGCGCCGGGCGTGACACCCTATCTCCCGCTGCCCGAAGTGCAGCGGCGGCAGTCCCGGCCGCAACAGCAGCCGCAGGCGGAGCAGGCGCAATGAACCCGATCGTCAGGAACCCGATCGCGCTGATCTTCGTCGCCATTCTGCTGCTGGTGGTGATCGGCAGCACCTTCGCGATCGTGCCCGAAACCAAGCAGGCGGTGATCGTCAGGTTCGGCGAGCCGGAGCGGATCCTCAACCGCTACCGTCCCAACGAGATGTTCGGCGCCAGCGGCGCGGGCCTTACCGCGCGCCTGCCCTTCGTCGATCGGATCGTCTGGATCGACAAGCGCATCCAGTCGATCGAGATGGAAAACCAGCAGGTTCTCTCGACCGACCAGTTGCGGCTGCAGGTCGACGCTTATGCGCGCTATCGGATCGTCGATCCGCTGCGAATGTATATCGCGGCGCGGTCCGAGCAGAATGTCAGCGAGCAGCTTCGCCCGATTCTCGGCTCGGCCTTGCGCAACGAGCTCGGTCGGCGGCCGTTCGCGGCCCTGCTCAGCCCGGAGCGCGGGCAGATGATGGACAATATCCAGAACGCGCTCAATCGGGTCGCCGTCCAATATGGAGCGCAGATCGTCGACGTACGCATCAAGCGCGCCGACCTTCCCGACGGCACGCCGCTCGAATCCGCTTACGAGCGGATGCGCACGGCGCGCCAGCAGGAGGCGCGATCCATCCAGGCCCAGGGGCTGAAGCAGGCGCAGATCATCCGCGCCGAGGCGGACGCCGAGGCCGCGGCGACGTATGCCGGAGCGTTCAGCCAGGATCCGGCCTTCTACGATTTCTACCGCGCCATGCAGTCCTACGAAGCCAGCTTCCTCAGCAACGGGGACGCACAGGGCGGCCGGACCAACATCATCCTCTCGCCGGATAATGAGTATCTCCGGCAGTTTACCGGCCCGCGTTGAGGGGCGGCCGAACGGGTCATTCAATTTCCGTTCAGCCACCCCATCTAGCCTGAGAAGCCAAGTCGGCCGGACCGCCGTTTCCCGGCGGCCCGGCCGAGACGGAGAAGGAGATCGCACACGTGCGTTACGTCTATGGAGTCACAGCGGCCATTCTTCTGGGCGGAGCCGCGACGACGCTGACCCTGAATCCCGTCGGCGCGCAGACGGCGCAGAACGAGCCGGGAGCCATTGCGGCGGCGACGCCGCGGCCTGGGGCGCCGATGAGCTTCGCCGACCTGGCTGAGCGCCTCCAGCCTGCCGTCGTGAACATCTCCACCCGGCAGAGCGTGCAGGTTCAGCAGCGCCGGCTGCCGCCGGGCCTGGAAGAATTTTTCCGCCGCTTCGGCGCGCCGATCCCGGAGGGCGAAGGTGACGGCTCCGTCACCCAGCGCGGCGGATCCTTGGGCTCCGGTTTCATCATTTCTCCGGACGGCTATATCGTGACCAACAATCACGTCGTCGCGCCGGCCCGGTCGGACGCCGTCGTCGAGCAGATCACCGTCACGCTGGCGGACCGGACCGAATATGAAGCGGAGGTCGTCGGCCGCGACGAGCTTTCCGACCTGGCCGTCCTGAAGGTCAATGCGGACCAGCCGCTACCCTTCGTCCGTTTCGGCGATTCGACCCAGGTGCGGGTCGGCGACTGGGTGGTGGCGATCGGCAACCCGTTCGGCCTCGGCGGCACCGTGACCGCCGGCATCGTCTCGGCCGTCCACCGCAATATCGGCGCCAGCCTTTATGATCGCTACATCCAGACCGATGCCTCGATCAACTCGGGCAATTCGGGCGGGCCTATGTTCGATCTCAACGGCAACGTCATCGGCATCAACACGGCCTTGATCTCGCCCACCGGCGGCAATGTCGGCATCGGCTTTGCGATTCCGGCAGAGCAGGTCCGCCCGGTGGTCGAGGCGCTGCGCCAGGGCGAACGCGTGCGGCGCGGTTATGTCGGCGTCGGGCTCCAGTCGATAGATGAGGGAGTCGCTGCGGCACTCGGCATCGATCGCAACCGCGGCGAACTGATCCGGACGGTAACGCCCGGCGGGCCCGCCGATCGCGCCGGCGTTCGTCAGGGCGATGTTGTGATCAGCGTCGCCGGCCAGCCCGTCACGCCCGATCAGACGCTCGCTTATCTCGTCTCCCGCCAACCGGTCGGTTCGCGCGTCCCGTTCGAGCTCATTCGCGATGGCCAGCGTCGGACCGTGACCGTCACCATTGCCGAACGCCCGACGGAGGACGAACTCGCGCGGCTCAACAATCTCGAGCCGGACGAGCCTTCGGTTCCCGAGCCGGGCAAGGAGGATGAGCAGTCCGCCGGGCAACGTTCCACCCAGGGCAGCCTCGGCCTCAGCGTCCAGACCCTGACCCCCGACATCGCCCGGCGTCTGCAGATTTCGGAGCCCGGCCTGCGCGGAGTCGTTGTGGCCGCGGTCGATCCGGAGAGCGATGCCGGCCAGAAGGGCATCCGCGCTGGCGACGTCATCCTGTCGATCAATCAGACGGTGACGCCGACTCCCGAGGCGGCCGCCCAGGTGATCGCGGCCGCGCGCCGCGCCGGCCGGAACACGGTGCTGTTGCTGGTGCGGCGCGGCAATACGCCGCCGGCCTTCATCGGCGTCGAGCTGACCCGGGGCTGACCTGACTCGGATCTCGGTTCCGTCGTCCCGACCGATGTCGGAACGACGGAACTAAGTGATGGTGCGCCGGGCTAGTAGCCGAAGCCGGGGAGGGCGCGCCCCTCCAGCACATGCTCGCGCAATTCGTCGGAGCTCCAGCTTCTCTCGACTCCAGCCTCAGCCTGCTTGACCAGGGCGACGATCCGCTCGTTGACCGGGGCGCGGCGGCCGAGACGCCTGGCGAGCGCGACCACTTCGCCGTTGAGCCAATCGATTTCGGTCGGCCGGCCGGCAGCGAAATCGTCGGCCATCGAGGAACGGGCGCGGGCGTCGATCTTCTGGGTCTTGAGGACGACCCGGCGGAACAGGAAGTCCGGCGCGGCGATAACGTGCGGCAGCAGCTTGGGCGGAAACGGTCCGATCTGGGCAGGGCGGATTCCCGCTGCTTCGAGCAGTTCGAGCGCCTCGACCTGCGAAGCCGCCACGATCCGGCGATAGCCGCGCTCGCCCAACTGCTCGAGCAGGGTCCGGCCCGACAGCGCGTTGACCGCATTGTTGAGGTTGATCAGCAGCTTTCCCCAGGCAACGCCGATCATGTCGTTGGATAATCGCAGCGCGCCGGGGCCGTGGCCTGAAGCTTCGGCAAGGCCGCGAGTCGCCGGATGGTCCTCCGCCCAGAGCATTCCCGTGACGCCCTTGTGCCAGCGTCCATTGCCGAGCCGCGCGACATTGAACGGAACCATGCCCCGGAGCACGGTGAATGCGGGAAGCGCCGACTTCAGCCGGTCTGCATTGCCGATGCCGTTCTGGAAGCTGATCAGTACCGCGTCGCGCCGCGCATGCTTTCTGATCTCCTTCGCCGCCTCATCGGTGGCGTGGCTCTTGACGCACAAGGCGACCAGGTCGGCTTTGGCCATCGCGCGGGGATTGGTAGAGAATTCGACCTCGTCCGGCCGCGCTTCGATCCGCCGGCCTTCGCTGTCGGTGGCGGTCAGGCCGTTGGCGGCGATTTCGTCCCTGACGCTCCGGCGGCCGATCAGCACGACGTCGAGTCCGGCGGCGGCCCATGCGGCGCCGATATAGCAGCCTACCGACCCGGCCCCCATGATGGCGATTCGCATGGCGGCAGATCAGCCCCGGCCGCGATAGGCCGGTACGCCCTGATCCGGGATCCATAGGCCGGCGGGAGGCTCGCCGGACTGCCAGAAGACGTCGATCGGCATCCCGCCCCGCGGATACCAATAGCCGCCGATGCGCAGCCACAGGGGCTTCATTTCTGCCTGGAGGCGTTCGGCGATGCCGACCGTCACAGCCTCGTGGAAGCCGCAATGGTTGCGGAAGGCGGCGAGGAACAGCTTCAGCGACTTGGATTCGACGATCGTCTCGGCGGGAGCATAATCGATGACGATGTGGGCGAAATCCGGCTGTCCGGTGACCGGGCAGAGGGAGGTGAATTCGGGCGCCGTGAACCGCACCAGATAGGGGTGTCCCAGTCGCGGATTGGGGACGTAATCGAGCTTCGCCTCCTCGGGGGAGGCGGGCAGTGCGCTGGTCCGGCCGAGATGGGTCAGGTCCATGGGGCTGCTCTAGCCATTCGGCAGCTCCCTGTCATGACCTCCGCATTGGCGGGGCCATCGGCCTCGGCTAGGGGAATGGGATGGAATCGCCGCCGATCTTCACGCGACGAGGCGCCGTCTTTTCCTCCTGGCTGGGACTCGCGCTGGCCGCGGGCGCGGCGGTGGTGCTGCTCTGGTTCATGCAGAAGGTCGTCACGGCGCTCTTGATGCTGTTCTTCGCGGTGGTGGTCGCGATCGCCCTCTCGGCAGCGGTCAACTGGTTCATCCGCCGCGGCCTGGAGCGCCGATGGGCAGCCTTGCTCACGCTCCTCCTCTTCTTCGCCACGATCGGGCTGCTGGGCGCGCTGGTGATCCCGCCGATGGTGAGCCAGCTTCTCCTCCTCACGCGGGAGCTTCCGGCCTTCGTTGCGAGCCTTCAGGCGCAGATGGCCTCGCTGCTCGACCGCTATCCCGATCTGCAGCCGTTCATCGGCGGCAACGGCGCCGCCGCCGAAGCCGGGCCAAGTGCGCTGGAGCTGTTCCGCGGCGTCAGCGGCATCTCGCTGTCGCTGCTTGCCGGTCTCGCTTTCACCCTGATCTTCTTCACCACCGTCGCCTACATCGTTGTCGATCCGCGGCCGATGATCCGGGCTTATTATGCCAGCCTTCCGCTCGCCCATCGCCGCGCCGGCATGCGCGCCTATCGCCGCGCCAGCACGGCGGTGATCGGCTGGACGGAGGCGAGCCTGGTGGTCGGAGCCATCCAGGCGGTGGCGGTCTTTGCCTTCCTGACCGCGATGGAGATTCCCGGCGCCCTGGTCTGGGCGGCACTCGCCTTCTTCGCCGATTTCATCCCGCGAATCGGCGGCTATGTCATGGCGGTGCCGCCGGTCATCCTGTCGCTCACCCTCGGTCCGCTGACCGCCGTCTGGGTCGCCCTCTTCTATCTCGTCAGCAACGAGATACTCGGCAGCGTCGTCGCCCCGAAGATACGGGGCGCCAGGATGCAGCTCCATCCGGTGCTGCTGATCTTCTTCACGCTGGCCTTCGCGCTCGCCTTCGGCCTCCTCGGAGCGATCGTCGCGACGCCGGCGGCCGCCTTCGCTTCCGCTTATTACAGCGAATTCTATCTCCGGCGCCCCTTGCCGCGAACCGCCGTCACCGGCGCCTGAACGGCTTTTGCCCCGGCGGTGGACGTGCCATAGGATCGGCGGTCCGACTTTCCCGGGGGAATCAGCCTTGATCAAACGCCGTCTTTCCGCCCTGCTCATGCTCGCCCTTGCGACCGGCCTCACGGGCGCCGTCGCCGCGCAGGAACCTCCCGCCGCCGAGAAGGCCAAGGGCCCCCCTGCCGATCGCGAGCCGGTCGTCTCGGTCACGCGCCATTCGGGCACGTTCGGAGGGCAGCGCATCTCCTATACCGCCACCACGGGCGAAACCTTCCTGCGCGCCGAAGACGGCACGCCCCGTGCGTCGATCTTCTCGGTCTCCTATGTGCGCGAGCCGCGCGACTCCAGCCGGCCCGTCACCTTCCTGTTCAATGGCGGGCCCGGCTCGGGATCGGTGTGGCTCCACATGGGCGCCTTCGGCCCTCGCCGCGTCGCCATCCCCTCGGACGGCACGGACGACGGGGCGCCGCCTTATCCGATCGTCGACAATCCCGAGAGCCTGCTCGACGTCACCGACATCGTGTTCATCGATCCGGTCGGCACCGGGTTCAGTCACGCGCTCGGGGAGACCGATCCGACCGATTATTGGGGCGTCACCAAGGACGCCCGCTCGATCGCCCAGTTCATCCGGCTGTGGCTGAACGAGAATGACCGCTGGAACTCGCCCAAATATCTCGGCGGCGAGAGCTATGGCACGACCCGCACGGCGGCCGTCCTCAACCAGCTGGAAGGCGCCTATAACGATGTCAGCCTGAACGGTATCATCCTGATCTCCACGGTGCTCGATCTCGGCGCCGGCGCCGACACGCCGGGCAACGAGATGACCCACATCCTCAATCTGCCCTCGATGGCGGCGACCGCGCTCTATCACGGCAAGGCTCAGGCGCCGTCGGTCGAGCAGTTCGTGGAGGAGGCGCGTCGCTTCGCGACCGGCCCTTATGCCCATGCCCTGCTCCAGGGTGCCGCCCTGGGCGCCGAGGAACGCGCCTCGGTCCGGAGTGAGCTGGCCCGCTTCACGGGCCTTTCCGAGACCTATCTCGAGCAGGCCGACCTGCGCGTCACGCCGTCCCGTTTCTACAAGGAGCTGCTGCGCGACCGGGGCGTCACCATCGGCCGGCTCGACAGCCGCTACACCGGCCGGGACTATGACAATGCCGGCGAGACTCCGGACAACGATCCCAGTTTCTTCGGAATCGACGCCGGCTACACCGCCGCGATCAACCAGCATGTGCGCGAGGTGCTGGAGTTCAGGACCGACCGCTCCTACGTCACCATCGGCTCGGTCGGCCCCTGGGACTGGCGGCTCGGCGGCGGCCGCGACAATGACGTCTATGTCAACGTCGCGCCCTATATCGGCCGCGCGCTGAGGGAGAATAGCGGCCTTCGCGTGTTCGTCGGCCAGGGCTATTACGATTTCGCCACGCCCTTCTTCGCCGCCGAATATGCGCTGAGCCGGACCGGAATCCCGCAGGATCGGATCCATTGGGAATATTATGGGTCTGGTCACATGATGTACGTGCGCGACGAAGACCGAGTGAAGCTGAGCGAGGACGTGCGGGCCTTCATCCGGAATCGATGACGATGGATCTCGGAATATCCGGCCGAAACGCGATCGTCTGCGCCTCCAGCCGCGGCCTCGGCCGCGCCTGCGCCGAGGCGCTGGCGCGCGCCGGAGTGCGGGTCGTCGTCAACGGTCGCGATCCGGAACGGCTCGCCCGCGTGCGCGACGAGATCGCCGCTTCCACGGGGACCGAGATCCTCGCCGTCGCCGCCGACGTCTCGACGGCCGAAGGGCGCGAGGCGCTGATCGGCGCGCTTCCGCAGGTGGACATTCTCGTCAACAACAATGGCGGGCCGCCGCCGCGCGACTTTCGGAAGGTCGATCACGACGCGCTGATCGCCGGCCTCGAGGCGAACATGATCGCGCCGATCGCTCTGATCCAGTCCGTCGTCGACGGGATGGCGGAGCGCGGTTTCGGGCGGATCGTCAACATCACCTCGGGTTCGGTAAAGGCGCCGCTCGCCGGACTCGACCTGTCCAGCGGCGCCCGCGCCGGGCTGACCGGCTTCGTCGCCGGCGTCGCCCGCTCGGTCGCCCGCTCGAACGTAACGATCAACAATCTCCTGCCCGGCGCGTTCGACACCGACCGGATCGCGGCATTGATGAACGATCAGGCGCGGCAGAGCGGCCGCAGCGCCGACGAGATCCGCGGGCAGCGCGAGCGCTCGATTCCGGCCGGCCGCTTCGGACGGCCGGCCGAGTTCGGCGCCGCCTGCGCCTTCCTCTGCTCGGCCGATGCCGGCTACATCACCGGCCAGAGCATCCTGATCGACGGCGGGGCGTTTCCGGGCATTCTCTGAGAGACTTCCTGCGGTCCGTCCGCACGACGATCCCAGGGATTCCCTTCCGGGGGAGAATGACGTTAGTGGTCCCGCAGACGCCGGAGGTGTGAATGGATTCCCTGGTTTCGACGGAGTGGCTCGAACGAGAGCTCGGCGCCGAAGATCTGCGCATCATCGACGCCAGCTTCTTCCTGCCCGGTTCCGGCCGGGATGCGCGGGCCGAGCATGAACAGGCGCACGTTCCGGGCGCCCTGTTCCTCGACCTGGACGAGGTGAGCGACGCCGACAGCCCGTTCCCTCATATGCTTCCGCCGGCCCACAAATTCGTCAGCCGGATGCAGTCGCTGGGTGCTCGCGATGGCGCCCGCTTCGTCGTCTACGACAATTCGCCGCTGCACAGCGCAGCGCGGCTCTGGTGGATGTTGCGGGCCTTCGGTGCCCATCACGTCGCTCTGCTCGATGGCGGATTCCAGAAATGGACTGCCGAAGGCCGGCCGGTGGAAAGCGGGCACAAGGCTCATCGCCACGGCCACTTCAGCGCGAGGTTCGACGAGACGACGGTCGCTTCAAAATCCGATCTGCTCCAGCTTGTCGACGCGGGCAGCCACGAGATCGTCGACGCCCGCTCCGCCGAGCGCTATGCCGGCGCCGAGCCGGAGCCGCGGCCCGGCCTCGCTTCGGGCCACATTCCGGGATCGCGCAACCTGCCGCAGGCGAGCCTGTTCAATGCCGACAATAGCTGGAAGCGGGACGAGGCGCTGCGCGCGGCCTTCGATGCCGCCGGGGTCGATCTCGGCAAGCCTATGGTGACGACCTGCGGGTCGGGCGTTACCGCGGCCGTCCTGCTGTTCGGCGCGCATCTGCTCGGCAAGCAGGACGTCCGGCTCTATGACGGCAGCTGGTCCGAATGGGGCGCCGACCCCGACACGCCGAAGGCGAAGGGAGTAGCATGAGCGAAGGCAAGCCGGACACCAGGCTGGTCGAGGCCGGGCGGCGGCCCGAATATACGAACGGCATCGTCAACCCGCCGGTCTATCGGGCGTCCACCATCCTGTTCGACAGTGTCGAGGCGATGGAAGCGGCGAACCCGCCGCGCGACGGGACGTTGCATTACGGCCGTAGCGGCACGCCGACCACCTGGGCGCTGTGCGACGCGCTGACCGAGCTCGAACCGGGCGCGTCGATGACCCGGATCTTTCCTTCCGGTTCCGCGGCAGTCGCCGCCGCCCTGCTGACCGTGCTCGAAGCCGGTGACGAGCTCCTGATGGTCGACAGCGCGTACGGCCCCACGCGGGCCCTGTGCGAATCGGTGCTCAAGCGGTTCGGCGTCTCGACCCGCTATTACGACCCGATGATCGGCGCCGGCATCGCCGACCTGGTCGGGGAACGCACCCGGGCCATCTTCCTCGAAAGTCCCGGCACCTACACGTTCGAGGTACAGGACGTGCCGGCCATCTGCGCCGTCGCCCGCGAACGGGGGCTCGTCACTTTGATCGACAATACTTGGGCGACGCCATTCTTCTTCCCTGCCATCGCTGCCGGAGTCGATATCTCCATCCTCGCCTGCACCAAATATATCGGCGGCCATGCCGATGTGATGCTCGGATCGGTCACCGTGAAGTCGGACCTCGCCGCGCGGCTCGACCAGACCCGGCGCGTCCTGGGCCAGACCGCCGGGCCGGACGACGCATGGCTGGCGCTGCGCGGCCTGCGCACGCTCGCCCTTCGGCTGAGGCAGCATCAGGAAAACGGGCTGCGAGTCGCGCGCTGGCTGCGGGAGCAGCCACAGGTGGCGCGAGTCCTTCATCCGGCGCTCGATGAATGCCCGGGCCACGAATTCTGGGCGCGCGACTTCACCGGTGCTTCCGGCTTGTTCTCGGTCGTCCTCAAAGGCGGCGGTGCAGCGGCTCGGGTGACCCTCATAGATGCCTTGAAGCGGTTCGGGCTCGGCTACAGCTGGGGCGGTTACGAAAGCCTGGTGGTACCGGCCGATCCGGTACGGACCGCGACCCGGACCGAATATGAGGGGCCGATCATCCGCCTCCATATCGGGCTGGAGGATCCGGACGACCTCATAGACGACCTATCTGCCGGCCTGGCGAGCTATCCGTCAGGGTGATGACGAGCCTGGCCGCGGACCTGGGTATCGTCCTTCCGGAAGCTCCGGACCTCATTGCGCTGGCCATGGCGGCATCGGTCATCGCTGCCGCCCTCCTCTTCGGATGGGCGGCGGGCAAGTGGGCCGGGCCGAAGCTCGTGCACTTGTTCGAGCGGAAGAGCGGAGCCCCCGCCGAAGGCCTCGTGCCGCGCTTATGCGCGGTGCTGCGCTACCTCATCGTCTGGCTGACCGCGTCGATCGCGCTCGGCATCCACGACTGGCCGCCTCTGCCGACATTTCTCCTCGGCCTCACCGCAGCGCTCTCTGCCGCTCTGGCCGTGCGTCAGATCGGACGCGGGCTCAATCTGCTGCGATGGGTGGCGCTGCTGCTGTCGGCCTTCCTGTTCGTCGCCATCCTCGCGGGCTCGGTCGGCGGTCTCGATCCTATCGCCAGCGCCCTGGACCACGTCGCGTTCACCATCGGCCGGCGGCGCCTGTCTCTCCTCGTCATCGTCCAGCTCGCCTTCGCCATCCTGGCCATCTACGTGCTCGTGCGGCTCGCCATTCGGCTGGTTGGGCACCTGATTCAGGGCGCGGGCAGCCTCGACCCGACCCAGCGGCTCCTCACGCAGAAGCTCGCGGCCATCGCCATCATCACGCTGGCCTTCTTCGTCGGAATCGACCTCGTTGGAATCGACCTCACCGCGCTCGCCGTCTTCTCGGGCGCGCTGGGCCTCGCCGTCGGCTTCGGCCTGCAGAAGACGATCGGCAACCTGATCGCGGGAATCATCCTGTTGATGGACCGATCGATCAAGCCCGGCGACGTGATCTCGGTCGGCGAGACGTTCGGCTCGGTCAGCAAGATCGGTGTGCGGGCGGTCTCGATCGTTACCCGCGAGGGCAAGGAATATCTGATCCCCAACGAGATCCTGATGACCGAGGAAGTCGTCAACTGGTCCTATTCGACCCGCGACGTCCGGATCAGCATCCCGGTCTCCGTCGCCTACGACTGCGACGTCAAGCTGGCCCAGCGCCTGATGATCGAAGCGGCGATGGCCGCGTCGCGGGTGCTCGAAAGCCCCAAGCCCGTCGCGTGGATGACCGGCTTCGGCGACAATTCGATAGAGCATGAGATCCGCGTTTGGATACGCGATCCGGAGGCGGGTCTCGGCAACGTCCGATCCGACATCCTCAACCGGGTGTGGGAATCGTTCCAGAAGAACGGCGTGAGCGTCCCGTTCCCGCAGCGCGACATCAGGGTGAAGGAATGGCCCGTGCCCGCACCGCCTGCCGAACCGGCCGACGCGGCGCGAATCGGAAAGGATCAATGATCGGCGTCGGCGAGCAGACCGGCCATCTCGACCAGCGCCCCGTCGATTCGGGCGGCGAGGCGCGCCGCCGCGGCGCGCGGCGCCGAAGTTCCGGCGGCGGCAAGCAGGGCTTCCACGCCCGCGGCTGCCCAGGCCGTGGCCTCGCCCGCGAGCGCGTCGAAACGGCGCTGCACGATCGGCAGTGCGCGGTCGTAGGCGGCGCTGACCCGTGCGGCTTCGTCCAGTCGGGCGTCGCCCGCCGCGGCATCGCTGCGGCCGGCGATTCGTTCTACCAATCGCAATGCTTCGCGAAGCTGGGCCACCTGCCGGCCCGGATCGGCTCCGGGTGCGGCGGAGGGGAAGGGCGCCTGATGCGTCATGGCGTGCGAGGCTAACGCCCGGCCGCTAAGGAAGCGCTAACGCCGGGACCGCACTTGCTGCACTGGGAGCGGGTTCCTTGAGGAGTTTCGATGCTTAGACAAATCTTCCCAGCCGTCGCTCTCATCGCTGCCGCGCCGGCATGGGCGCAGGACGAGGCCACCGAGGCGCCGCTCGGCGTCGCGCCCGGAGGCATCGACGTCCGTGCCGAGTTCGAGCTGATGACCGATTATCGCTTTCGAGGCATATCGCGCTCCGACGAGGATCCGGCGGCGCAGGCGACGGTCAACCTGACCCATGGCAGCGGCATTTATGCCGGAGCGCGCGGGACGACACTGAAGGGAACGGACAGCTTCAGGCAGCGCGATCCCGGTTTCGGCGATCTCGGGGATGCCCAATTCGATCTCTATGTCGGCTATGGCGGCCGGCTCGGCGGCGGCTTCGAGGTGGATGCCGGCGCGCTTTACTATGTCTTTGCCGGGGGCGAAGGCCCCACCGATTATGTCGAGCCTTATGCCTCGCTCTCTTACCTGATCGGCCCGCTCTATGCGACCGCGGGCGCGAAATATGCGCCGAGCCAGGAAGCCATCGGCGACGAGGAGATGCTCTATCTGTTCGGTCAGCTCGACGTCACGATCCCCTTCCGTCCGTGGAGCTTCACCGCTTCGGCCGGCCGCCAGGATTGGGGCCGCTTCGGCGACTATTGGACCTGGACGCTCGGAGTCGAGCATCACCTTCGGATCGGCGGCCTTTCGGGGGCGCGCGTCGGTCTGCGCTATGTCGATACCGGCCTGGCGGGGACGCCCGGCCAGGATGCCGCGCTGGCGCTCTACGGCCGCCTCAGCTTCTGAAGCGGCCTTCCGGCCAAGCCGCCGCCCGAAATGAATCAGTTGGGGATCTGGACCGAGGCTTCCTGGCCGTCGCCCTCGGGAAGCTGGGCGATGGTCTGGACGAGCGTGCCGCGATTGACGACCCGGGTTTCCGGGTCGCCCGCCACGGAACGGGCGCCGAGCACGGCTTCGTCGGCGCCGGCGGCCTCGAGCATCTCGCTTTCGACCGCGCTGCGCGCCTGCGGACCGCCGAACAGGGCCTGAAGCGCCTGGGCGCGAACGTCGCTGCCGACGTCGGCTTCGCCCGGAGCGGGCGGCGTGAGAGCGAAATCGGGCGGAACCACCAGAGGTGCGTTGCGGCTCACCGCGAACTCGTCGGGGCGGTCGCGGCTGAACGGGCCGCCGCCGCCGCAGCCGGCGAGGAGGAGGACGGCGGAGCCGGCCATGACCAGGTGAGACAGACGCATTTTCAGGCTTCCTTTTTCGACGCCTTCCCATCGCGCATCAGCAGCGCCCGGACAAGCAAAAGCAGCACCCCGATGGTAATGGCAGCGTCCGCGACATTGAAGACCAAAAAGGGCCGCCATTCGCCGAAGTGAAGGTCCGCAAAGTCGACGACGAAGCCGAAACGCGCCCGATCGAGAATGTTGCCGAGCGCGCCGCCGAGTATCAGCGCGAGCGCCGTCGAATCGTCGCGCCGCCGCTCGCGCCACATCCAGGCGGCGACGAGCAGGGCGATCACGGAGGTCATCGCCACCAGCAGCCAGCGTCCCATCTCGCTGCCGGCGCTGAGCAGGCCGAGCGACACGCCGCGATTTTCCACCCAGCGCAGGTTGAAGAAGGACGTGATCTTGATCTCGAGGTCCGGCTGACCTGCGAGGTTGAGCGGGTACGTCACCACCCATTTCGTCGCCTGATCGAAGACGAAGACCAGGAAGGCGATGACGAAGGCGGTGGCTCGGTTGCGGCGGAGGCGAAGCTCGACCGGCGCCTGGCGGGACGGCTCAGCCATTCACCACCCCGTCGCACCGGCCGCACAAGGCGCCATCCTCGGTCACTTCGGGCAAATGCCGCCAGCAGCGGCCGCATTTGAGACGGTCGGTCCTCGTCACTTCGATCCTGTCGCTCTGGCCTGGCATCACTTCCGACACGATGTAGATTTCCGCAAGATCGGCAAGCGCCTCGTCGGTGATGTCGAGTGCCAGATCGGGATAGAGGATCCTGGCTTCCAGGCTCGAACCTATCACTTTCTCCCGCCGGAGCGGCTCGATCGCCTCGGTCACCCGCTCGCGGCTGGCACGGATCAGGTCCCATTTCCGGCCCAGTTCCTCGTCGCGCCAGGCCGGATCCACTTCCGGCCATTCGAGCAGGTGGACCGATTCCCCCTGGGGATAGCGCGTCGTCCACACCTCCTCGGTGGTGAAGCACAACACAGGGCTCAGCCAACGCACCAGGGCGTGGAACACATGGTCGAGGACCGTCCGGTAGGCGCGCCGCTTGGCGCTGCCGAGCGGCAGCATCGGCCCGACGTCGCAATAGAGTGCGTCCTTTCGGATGTCGAAGAAGAAGGCCGACAGCTCGTCATTGGCGAAGCCCATGAGCAGCCGGACGTAGCGGTTGAACTCGAAGGCCTCGATGGCTTCCCCGAGTTCCGCCCCCAGCGAGGCCAGCCGGTGCAGCACCCAGCGTTCGAGCTCGGGCATCGCTTCGATCGCAACCGCTTCGTCGGCGCCGAAGCCTTCGAGCGCGCCCAGCAGGTAGCGGAAGGTGTTCCTAAGCTTGCGATAGGCGTCGGTGGTGGTGGCGAGCACCTCCTTGCCGATCTTCACGTCCTCGAAATAGTCGGTGGAAGCGACCCACAGGCGAAGAATGTCCGCGCCATTGTCGCGCATCACCGCGAGGGGATCGACGACGTTGCCGACGCTCTTCGACATCTTCCGGCCTTGCGCGTCGAGCGCGAAGCCGTGAGTGAGGACGGACGCATATGGCGCGCGTCCGCGCGTGCCGCAGCTTTCCAGCAGCGACGACTGGAACCAGCCGCGATGCTGGTCGGTGCCCTCGCAATAGACGTCGGCGCGCACGTTTTCGCCGTAGCGCGCCTCGATCACGTAGCTGTGGGTCGATCCGCTGTCGAACCAGACGTCGAGAATGTCGTTGACCGGCTCGTAATCCTCGAGCCGATAGCCGTTACCGAGCAGGGCCTGATGGTCGGCCTGGAACCAGGCATCGGCGCCGCCTTCGTGAAAGGCGCGGATGATCCGGCTGTTGACGGCGGGATCGCGCAGATAGTCGCCGGTCCTGCGGTCCACGTAGAGCGCGATCGGAACACCCCAGGCGCGCTGGCGGCTGATCACCCAGTCCGGCCGCCCCTCCACCATCGCGCGGATGCGGTTCTTCGATTTGCCCGGCACCCACCGCGTCTCGTCGATCGCCGCCAGCGCCGTTCCCCGCAGAGTAAGCCCCTCCCCCTGAGGGGAGGGGTTGGGGTCGGGGCTGTCGGGAAGCGGTTCCGGGCTGTTGCTCACCCGCCGCGGAAATCCGGCCAGCGGTGACTCCGTCGCCGGGGACACCGCCGCGTCATTCCCCTGCGCCAGCGGCTTGTCCATAGAGATGAACCATTGCGGCGTGCAGCGGTAGATGATCTTCGCCTTGGACCGCCAGCTGTGCGGGTAGCTGTGGCGGAAGTCGGCGGAGGCGGAAAGCAGCGCGCCGGCCTCGCGCAGGTCCGAGTTGATCGGTCCGTCCGGTGCGTTGAACTTGTTGTTGATGACGCTCCCCTGGCCGCCGAGCCACAGCCAGTCCTCGCGATAGCGGCCGTCGTCGGTGACCGCGAACACCGGATCGATCCCCGCCGCCTTGCAGACCAGGAAATCCTCCTCGCCATGGTCGGGCGCCATGTGGACGAGCCCGGTGCCGGCATCGGTGGTGACATGGTCGCCGGGCAGGAAGGGGCGGGGCTTGGCAAAGAAGCCGCCGAGATGATGCATCGGGTGACGAGCGACCGCTCCGTCGAAATGCCCTGCTCCGAAATAGGAGTGAACCAGATCGCTGTTGTCCTCCACCGTCGGGGCGAGACGTTTGAGAAACGAAGGCACGAGTTCCTTCGCAACGACGAGGCGCTTGCCACTCAGCCCCGCAAGCTGGGGGTGCGCCGAGAGCTCCCCGCTCTTGATCTCAAACAGCGCGTATTCGATATCCGGGCCGTATGCGATCGCCTGGTTGACCGGGATCGTCCAGGGAGTGGTTGTCCATATCAGGGCGAGTGCGCCAACCAATTCTGGGAATTGGGGCGCTTCGACAATCTCGAAGCCCACGTCGATCTGGGTCGAGACGATCTCCTCATACTCGACCTCGGCCTCGGCCAAGGCGGTCTTCTCGACCGGGCTCCACATGACCGGCTTGGCGCCGCGATAGAGCTGGCCGCTCTCGGCGAACTTCATGAGCTCCTCGACGATCTTCGCCTCGGCCTCGTATTTCATCGTCAGATAGGGATCGTCCCACTCGCCCTGGACGCCGAGCCGCTGGAACTGCTCCGACTGCACCTCAACCCATTTCTCGGCATAGGCCCGGCATTCGGCCCGGAACTGCGCCCGGGGCACGTCGTCCTTGTCGAGCTTCTTCTTGCGATATTGCTCCTCGACCTTCCATTCGATCGGCAGGCCGTGGCAGTCCCAGCCGGGAATATAGGGGGCGTCCTTGCCGAGCAGCGACTGCGAGCGGACGACCAGATCCTTCAGGATCTTGTTCATCGCATGGCCCATATGGATGTCGCCATTGGCGTAAGGCGGGCCGTCGTGGAGGATGAAGCGCGTCCGGCCGGCGCGCAGATTGCGCAGCTGCGCGTACAGCTTCGTCTCGGCCCAGCGCGCCAGGATAGCCGGCTCCTTCTGGGCGAGGCCGGCCTTCATCGGGAAATCGGTCTTCGGCAGGAAGACCGTGTCGCGGTAGTCGGGTTTTTCGGACATCGGCGGCGGGCTTAGCGGCGGCGCCTGCTCAGGTCCAGTTCGCGTGCCACGGCGGGGCGCTCAGCCCGCCAGCCGCCGCCTTGCCTCCTGGGCATCTTCGGCCATTCGCGCCTTCAGCGCGTCCAGGTCGCCGAACATCATTTCATCGCGGATGAAGGAGACGAGTTCGACCTCGACCCTGCGGCCGTACAGGTCTTCTTCGAAGTCGAAGAAATAGGGTTCGAGCAGCTCGCGCGGCGGATCGAACATCGGCCGCGTTCCGAGATTGGCGACTCCCTCGATCAGGCGCCCATCATCCAGCCGGCCGCGTACCGCATAGATGCCGAAGCGCGGCCGCAGATAGTGACCCAGGGCAATGTTGGCGGTCGGGTAGCCGAGCACGCGGCCGCGCTTGTCGCCGTGCTCGACCACGCCTTCGATGGTGAAGGGGCGGGTGAGCAGGCGCGTTGCCGTCTCGCAGTCGCCGGCATGCAGGGCTTCGCGGATCCAGGTGGAGGAGACCGGGCGGTCATCCTCGGTGACCGGCGCCACCGATTCAACCGAGATCCGGTTGGCGCGGCCGAGCATCTTCAACAGCGTGATGTCGCCGCCGCGGGCCTTGCCGAAGGTGAAGTCCTCGCCGGTGGCGACACCGGCCGCGCCGATCCGCCGTCCCAGCCATTCGGTGACGAAGTCGGGCGGCGAGACGTCGGCGAACTCGGCATCGAATTCGAAGACCAGCATCGCATCGACGCCGGCGGCGAGGAGCAGGCGCTCGCGTTGCTCGAGCGTCGTCAGCCGGAACCAGGGCGATTCCGGCCGGAAGAAGCGCATGGGATGCGGATCGAAGGTGGCGACCAGCGCCGGCCGCCCCTCTGCCCGGGCGCGATTCACGGCGCGCCCGACCACGGCCTGATGACCGCGGTGAAAACCGTCGAAATTGCCCAGCGCGACGATCCCGCCGCGAAGCTGGGTCGGAACCGCCGAGCTCCCATGCAGGCGCTCCATGGACCGGCTATAGAAAGGGTACCGCGAAATGCCTAGCGGCGGCGTTCGAGCCGGACGAAGCTGAAGGCGGGGTGGCCGTCTCCGGCGGAATGATCCTCCCGCCAGGTTTCGGTCCACTGATCGGGATCGAAAGAGGGCATGAAGGTGTCGCCCTGGGCGTCGAAATGGACTTCGGTGAGCTCGACCCGGTCGGCTTCGGGCAGGAAGAGGGCGAAGATCTCGGTACCCCCGACGACGGCAATTTCAGGGACATCGCCTGCGAGAGCGAGCGCCTGAGCCTTGTCGCGGGCGACCTCGGCGCCTTCGGCCGACCAGGCGGGCGAGCGAGTCAACACGATGTGGCGTCGGCCGGGCAGCGGCCCGCCCAGGCTCTCGAAGGTCCGCCGGCCCATCACCATCGGCTTGCCCATCGTCAGCTGCTTGTATCGCTTCAGATCGGCCGAAAGGCGCCAGGGCAGGCACCCGTCCTTGCCGATGACGCCATTGTCCGCGCGGGCCAGGTAGAAGACGATCTCCGGCTTCAGACCGCTACCTCGGCCTTGATGTGCGGGTGCGGATCATATTCCGTTATCTCGAAATCCTCCGGCGCATATTGGTCCATTCCGCCCGGGTGGCGCAGCAGGGTCAGCTTCGGCAGACTCCGCGGCTCGCGGCCGAGCTGCTCTCGCGCCTGGTCGAGATGGTTGAGGTAGAGGTGGCAGTCGCCGCCGGTCCAGACGAACGTGCCGGGTTCCAGTCCGCATTGCTGGGCGAGCATGTGGGTCAGGAGCGCGTAACTCGCGATGTTGAAAGGGAGGCCGAGGAAGACGTCGGCGCTGCGCTGGTAGAGCTGGAGGTGGAGCTTGCCGTCCGCCACCTGGGTCTGGAACAGGCAGTGGCATGGCGCCAGGGCCATGAGGTGGATCTCGGCGGGATTCCAGGCGGTGACGATCTGGCGGCGCGAGGCCGGATCGCGCCTGATCAGGTCGACGAGATTGGTGATCTGGTCGATCTCCCGCCCGTCCGGCGCCTGCCAGCGGCGCCATTGCTTGCCGTAGACCGGGCCCAGGTCGCCGGTCTCGTCGGCCCATTCGTCCCATATGCTGACCCGTTGCTCCTGCAGCCAGCGCACGTTGGTGTCGCCGCGGAGAAACCACAGCAACTCGACGATGATCGAGCGCAGGTGCAGCTTCTTGGTGGTCAGCAGCGGGAACCCGTCGGCGAGGTCGAATCGCATTTGGTGCCCGAACCGGCTGAGCGTCCCGACGCCGGTGCGGTCCTTCTGCTCGACCCCGGTTTCGAGAATCAGCTGCAACAGGTCGAGATAGGCGCGCATGGGGGTCTTATGGCGCGCGGGCGCGGTCGGCGCCAGCCTGCGGGCGTCCCGAATTCAGCGCGCCGATCCTAGGCCGGACAGGTTCGTATCTCCGACGGCTCGGGCTTGGGGCCGTGGCGCTTGAAGGCGGCGAAATAAGTCTCGGTATCGGGCAGCCGGTCGAACCGGGTGAGCTCGTAGCCAACGGCGTTGAACTCGCAGACCAGCAGGCGCGGCGGCGTGCCGTGCCGGTCGGTGGGCCGGTCGGCGTCGACGACGATGACGCTTCCGTCGCGAGTCAGGTCGTCGTGCAGGTGCCACAGAAACTCGCTGGGCCGGGCGATCTCGTGGTACATGTGGATCATCAGGATCCGGTCGAACGAGGCATCGGGAAGTTGCGGGTCGTTCGCTTGCCCCAGCTTCAGAGCGACGTTGTCGAGCCGCTCGCGCTGCACGCGCTCGCCCAGCTCCTGGATGGTCGCCGGAACGATGTCCTCGGCGAGCACGCGACCGTCGCGGCCGACCATCGGCGACAGGCGCACGGTATAATAGCCTTCGCCGGCGCCGATGTCCGCGATCGACATTCCGGGCCGGATCTCGGCGAGGCGCATCACCGCCTCGAACTCGCCGATACTGTCGCGGGCGTCCTCGTTGAGATAGCGGGAAGAGACGATCGGCGCGACCGGCCGCTGCGGTTCGGGAAAAGGCGAGGGCTCCGGCGCCGGCTCGCCGCAGGCGCCGAGCAGGAGAAAGGGTAGGAACAGCAGCGCGAAGAGCCTGGATCCCCGGCCGTGGGGGAGAGCGCTTCGAGCGATCATTCCGCGCTTATTCGACATCTTCCACTTCGACCTTCTCGCCGGTCACGCGCTGCGACAATGCCGCCGCCATGAACCGGTCGAGGTCGCCGTCGAGCACGTCCGCGGGCGCGGTCGAGGTGACGCCGGTCCGCAGGTCCTTCACCAGCTGATAGGGCTGGAGCACGTAGGATCGGATCTGGTGGCCCCAGCCGATGTCCGACTTGGCCGCATGCTCGGCGCTCGCCTCAGCTTCCCGCCGCTGCAGCTCGGCCTCGTAGAGCCGAGCCTTCAGCATCTTCATCGCCTCGGCCCGGTTCTTGTGCTGCGAGCGCTGGTTCTGGCAGGCGACGATGATCCCGGAAGGCAGGTGGGTGATCCGGACCGCGCTGTCGGTCGTGTTCACATGCTGTCCGCCGGCGCCGGAGGAACGATAGGTGTCGATCTTGAGGTCGCCTTCATTGACCTCGATATCGATATCGTCATCGATCACCGGATAGACCCAGACGCTCGAGAAGCTGGTGTGGCGGCGGGCGTTCGAGTCATAGGGACTGATCCGCACCAGCCGGTGAACACCGCTTTCGGTCTTGGCATAGCCGTAGGCATTCTCGCCCTTGACCAGAAGGGTGGCCGACTTGATGCCCGCCTGCTCCCCGGCATGATAGTCGACCAGCTCGACCTTCATGCCGTGCCGCTCGGCCCAGCGCGTGTACATGCGCTGGAGCATCTCGGCCCAATCCTGGCTTTCGGTGCCTCCAGCGCCCGCATTGACCTCGATATAGGCGTCGTTGGCATCCGCTTCGCCCGCGAGCAGAGCAGCGACCTTGTCGCGCTCGGCGCGCTCGGCCAGCGAGGCAAGCGACTTCACCGCATCGTCGACGAGAGATTCGTCGCCCTCTGCCTCGGCCAGCTCCATGAGCTCGACCGTGTCGGCCAGGTCCTGCTCGATCGAGCGGGTCGCGCCGATCGCCTCGTCGAGGCGCCGCCGCTCCCGCATCACGTCCTGGGCCGCCTTGGGATCGTCCCACAAGGTCGGGTCCTCGACCCGCGCATTGAGCTCGTCCAGACGCCTCAGCGCCTGGTCCCAGTCGAGGAACCGGCGCAGCAGGTCGAGGGCCGACCTTATCTGGTCGATGGAGGCTTGCGCTTCCGCGCGCATGTCATGGTCTCCAAAGGACTGTACCCCGGCGAAAGCCGGGGCTCAGAAGCTGTTTGTTCGGGACTGGATCCCGGCCTGCGCCGGGATACGGTCCGCGCCTGCGTGCGGACCTAGTAAATCCCGCCCTCTCTTTGCAAGAAGTCGCTGTCGCGCGGCGCATCCGACCGGGCGGCGGCCCGGCGGGTCCGCGCCTGCGCGGCATAGTCGATCTCGTCGCGCGCCACCGTGCGCCGCGGTTCGCTCTCCGGCTTGAACGCTTCCCAGATGACGGCTGCACGCGGATCGGTTCCGGGCCATTCGCCGAACACCCGCCGACCCGAGCGCCGATCGATCCGCACCATCCTGACCCCCTGCGGCGCCCGGAAGGGTACGACCGGCATGCCTTCGAAGGCGATGCGGGCGAACTGGCGGAAGATCGGCGCGGCCAGCGTGCCCCCCTGGGCATAGCCGCCCATCGGACGGGGCTGGTCGAAGCCCATATAGACGCCCGCGACGATGTCGGCCGATCCGCCGATGAACCAGACGTTGGTCGGCCCGCTGGTCGTGCCCGTCTTGCCGAACAGCGGCCGGTTGAGGTCGCGCAGGCTCGTCGCCGTGCCGCGCTGGACGACTCCTTCGAGCATGTGGACGACCTGATAGGCCGTCATCGGATCGACGATCTGACGGGTGCGCAGCGGCGGCCTCGGCATCGGCCGACCGTCCCAGTCCCCGAAGGTCCCGTCGGCATTCTTGGGATTGCAGCCTTCGCACGGGCGGGTGTCGGCGCGCCAGATCACCTTGCCGTGGCGATCCTGGACGTAGTCGATCAGGGTCGGCGTCTGGGCGCGGCCCTGATTGGCGAAGATGGCGAAGGCGTTCACCATCCGCATCACCGTCGTGTCGCCGGCGCCGAGGGCGATCGGGAGATAGGGGATTCGCGAATAGTCGCCGACGCCCATCTGCTGCGCCCGGCGCACCACCTGGTTCATGCCGATCTGGTTGGCGGTCCGGACCGTCATCAGGTTGCGCGACTGCTCCAGGCCCCAGCGCATCGTCTGCGGGCCGGCATAGCCCCCCGAGAAGTTGCGGAAGCATTTCGCGGTCGGCGTGCCCTGATTGGTGCAGAACGGACCGTCGACGATGAGCGTCGCCGGCGTCATGCCGTTGTCGAGCGCGGCGGAATAGACGATCGGCTTGAAGGTCGACCCGGGCTGGCGCATCGCCTGGGTGGCCCGGTTGAAGTCCGAGAGACGCGAATCGAACCCGCCCTGCATCGCGCGGATGCGCCCGGAGCCCACCTCCTCGACGACGATCGCTCCCGAGACTTCCGGAACGGTGCGCAGCGCCCAGGCATTACCTTCCTGTTCGACCGCGATGATGTCGCCGGGGTCGAGCGCGGCGAAGGCCGGCCCGCCGCCGCCGCGGCGCGGCATCGACGCAAGAGAGGCAGGAAGCGTCCCGGTGCTTCCGTCCGTGAAGCCGATCGTGGCGCTGCTCCCTTCCTTGGAAAGCACCACTGCCGCCCGCCAGTCGTCATAGCCGACCCCGAACGGAGCGCCCGCGAGCTGGGAGCGCCAGTCGCGCGCCATGTCGACGGTGAGGCCGGGATCGCGCCAGCCGCGGCCTCGCTCGTACCGCATCAGGCCGTCGCGCAGGGCGTTTTCGGCCGCCTCCTGCATCCGAGGGTCATAGGCGGTGCGGACCCACAGACCGCCGGCATAGACGCTGTTCGGGCTATCCTCGGCGCTGTCGCCGAACCGCTCGACCAGCGCGCGCCGCACTTCCTCCATGTAATAGCCGCCGACATTCTCGAAGCTGCCGCTTCCGCCGCGGACCGTGGCAAGCGGCTCGGCGGCCGCCGCGTCGCGTTCGGCGGCCGAGATGAAGCCGTTGCGAGCCATCTCGGACAGCACCCAGTTGCGCCGCTCGAGCGCGCGCTCGCGGTGGCGCACGGGATCGTAGTTCGACGGGGCCTTGGGGAGGACGGCGAGATAGGCCGACTCCGCCAGGCCGAGGTCCTGAACGTCCTTGTCGAAATAGGCCCGGGCGGCGGCCTGCACGCCGTAAGCGTTCCGTCCGAGGAAGATCTGGTTGAGGTAGAGCTCGAGAATCTGCTGCTTCTCGAGCACCGATTCGATCCGGCGGGCGAGGAAGGCTTCGCGAATCTTGCGGGTCACCGAATATTCGTCGCCGACGAAGAATATCTTCGCGACCTGCTGGGTGATGGTCGATCCGCCGCGCGCCCGCTCTCCCGTGCCGGACTTGGAGATATAGTCGATGACCGCGCCGGCCAGGCCGGGATAGTCGAGCCCCTCATGTTCGAAGAAAGTTCGGTCCTCGGCGGCGAGGAAGGCATTGATGAGCTGCCGCGGGAACTCCTCATAAGCGAGCTGTACCCGGCGCTCGCGCGCGAAGCTCTGCACCGGCTCGCCGTTGATGTCGCGGACGTAGCTCGGCAGCACCGGCTCGTAGGTGAGCAGGGACTCCGCCGAAGGCAGGTCCCGCGCGAAGAGCAGCCAGAGCATGAAGTAAGCGAGGATCGGCAGCGCCAGCAGCACCGCCAGCACCTTCACCCATCTTTTCTTCCAGGCGCGGCGCACCGCTTGGCCGAAAGCGGCCATGCCGCCCCCGAACCGGCCGAAGTCGCGCCTGAGGGTTATACGCTCCGAGGCTTGTTCCGAACTCATCGAGATGGCGGCTCTAGCGGAATGGGCGCCATGGGTGAAGCGCCCTGTGGCGAATATGAGGGTCAGGCACGCGGCTCCACCGGGAGCCGCTCCCCGGAAGGTCGCTCGCCGTCATGCGTCGGGCAGGAACCGGCGCGCGAAATGCGCCTCGATGGCACGGCGCATGCCCTCGGCGATCTGGCGGCGGCCCGCTTCCGACTGGACGTAGGCGGAGTCGACCGCATTGGTGAGGTAGCCCGATTCGAACAGGATCGAGGGGATGTCCGGCGCCTTGAGGACGACGAAGTCCGCGAATCGATGCCAGTCGGGCCGGAACGGGAAGACCGGGGCCGCTTCGCGGTGGAGCAAGCGGGCGAAGTCGGCCGAGACGTTCATGCTCTCGCGCTGGGCGAGATCGATCAGGATGAGGTTCACGTTCGGATCCGGGCTCAGCCGTGCGCCGCCGATCAGGCCCGCCGCATTCTCCCGCGCCGCAAGCAAGGCCGCCTCGCGATCCGAGGCCACTTCGGAAAGCGTGTAGACGGTCGCGCCGCGCGCCTGGTCGTTGCTGGGCGCGGCGTCGGCATGAATCGAGATGAACAGGTCTGCGCCGAGCCGCCGAGCGACGGCATAGCGATCGTGCAGGTCGAGATAGGAATCGCCGTCGCGGGTCAGTGCGACCCGCACGCGACCCGATCGTGCGAGGTCGTCCCTGATCGCCCGCGCAAGCGCCAGCGTGATGTCCTTCTCCCGGGTTCCGCCGAAGGGGGAGGTGGCGCCGGGGTCGCGCCCGCCATGGCCCGGATCGATCACCACGAGCGGCGGGCTGGCGCCGCGCGCGCGGGTCACGGCCGGCAGCGGCCCATCCGCCGGCGCCTTTGCGAGCTTCTCGGGCGGGTCGAGCGCAATCGTCACGCCGCCGCCTTGCCCGCCCGTGCCGGGATAGACGTCGCCGACGATCAGGGCGGGGCCGAGCATCGTGGCGAGCAGGGTCAGCAACCACATCATCGGTGCATCCTGCCGCCAGCGCGCCCGTGCGGTCCAGCAAAATGCGCCCTTTTCCGCCCGCGGCGGTTGCCGCTGGCCCCCCGCAGTGCTAGCAGCCGACTATCGCGCCGGGACTTGCCCCCGCGATGGGAATTCGCCGGCGTGACGCCGGTTTCTTTAGGTTGACGCTGCATGTGGTATCCTTCCGTCACGCTGACGCGCCGCCCCTCGGGCGGAGGCGTGCCTGACGGACGGCCGGCAAGGCGATCAGGACCAGCGACCGGCCTGCCCCGCGCAGCAGATGCGAAATTCTACCTTTCAACCCGGACATCCGACGCGCGGCCCGTTTCAGCCGCGCGGACGTCCATATTCGAGCGCGCATGCCGCGGAACGGAAAGTTCCGCGGCAAGCGCGTGGAGTGACATTGATGACCATGCGCATGCTGATCGACGCGCGCCACCCGGAAGAGACCCGTGTGGCCGTGATCAAGGGAAATCGAATCGAGGAATTTGATTTCGAGTCCGCCGAGCACAAGCAGCTCAAGGGAAATATCTACCTAGCCAAAGTCACGCGGGTCGAGCCGTCGCTGCAGGCGGCGTTCGTCGACTATGGTGGCAACCGCCACGGCTTCCTGGCCTTCTCCGAAATCCATCCGGATTATTACCAGATCCCGAAGGAAGATCGCGAAGCGCTCCTGCGCGAGGAGGCGGAGCATGCCGCCGAGGAGGCGCAGCTGCGCGCCGCGGAGATCGAGCGCGAGGAGGACGGGGAAGGCGGGCTCGTCGAGGTCGACGACGTTCCGATGTCGGCGGAGGACGACGAGGAGGGCGGCGAGGAATCGGCGGCTCCGGTTCCCGCCGAGGAAGCGGAGAACGGCTCCGAGGAGAGCGCCGCCGAAAATCTGCGCCGCCGGCGCCAGGCGCTGCGCCGCCGCTACAAGATCCAGGACGTGATCCGGCGCCGCCAGGTCCTGCTCGTCCAGGTGGTCAAGGAGGAACGCGGCAACAAGGGCGCGGCGCTCACCACCTATCTGAGCCTTGCCGGCCGCTATTGCGTGCTGATGCCGAACACCAGCCATGGCGGCGGGATCAGCCGGAAGATCTCGAACGGTACCGACCGCAAGCGGCTGAAGCAGATCATGGCCGATCTCAGGCTGCCGTCGACGATGGGCCTGATCGTCCGCACGGCCGGGCTGTCGCGGACCAAGACCGAGATCAAGCGCGACTTCGACTATCTCGCGCGGCTTTGGGACGAGATCAGGGACAAGACGCTGCATTCGTCGGCGCCGGCTCTGATCTATCTCGACAGCGACCTGATCAAGCGGGCGATCCGCGACATCTACAATCGCGACATAGACGAGGTGATCGTCGAAGGCGACGAAGGCTATCGCGACGCGCGCGCCTTCATGAAGCTGCTGATGCCGAGCCACGTCCGGCGGGTGAAGCAATATGTCGACCCGGTGCCCCTGTTCCAGCGATACGGCGCCGAGGACCAGCTTTCCGCCATGTACCAGCCGGTCGTGCAGCTCAAATCGGGCGGTTATGTGGTGATCAACCCGACCGAGGCCCTGGTCTCGATCGACATCAATTCGGGCCGTTCGACCCGAGAGCACAATATCGAGCAGACCGCCTTCCAGACCAATCTCGAGGCGGCCCACGAAATCGCCCGGCAGCTCCGCCTGCGCGACATGGCCGGCCTCGTCGTCATCGACTTCATCGACATGGAATCGAGCGGGCATATCCGCAAGGTCGAGAAGGCGATGAAGGAGGCGCTCAAGAACGACCGGGCGCGGATCCAGGTCGGACGAATCTCCTCCTTCGGCCTGCTCGAGATGAGCCGCCAGCGCCTGCGCACCGGCGTGCTCGAGGCTTCGACGCGGCCGTGCCCTCATTGCGAAGGCACCGGCCTGATGCGGACCGCTTCTTCGGCCGGTCTTTCCGCCTTGAGGATGCTCGAGGACGAGGCCGCGCGCGGCCGTGGCTCGCGCATCGTGCTGCGCGCCGGCCGCGAGGCCGCCGTGTACCTCCTCAACCGCAAGCGCGACGAGATCGTCGATGTCGAGCGTCGTTACGGCGTCACGATCGAGGTGCTCATCGAGGAATCGTTCGAGAGCGCGCGGATGACCGTCGAATCCCTCGGCCCGCCGCCGGCCGAACGGCCGCGTGCCGTACCGATCGCGCCGGTCGAGGCCGAGGACGAGGAGGAGCTTCCCGAGGAAGAGGAAGAAGAAGAGCCGGAAGCGGAAGACGAACGAGACGAAGAGGAGGCCGCGCCGCGCGGACCGAAAGCTTCGGCCGAAACGCATGAGGAGCGGGAGGGCCGCCGCCGTCGGCGTCGGCGCGGCCGCCGCGGCGGCCGCCGTCGGGATCGCGAAGGCGAGCCGTCGGCAGACGAGACCATGCCCGTCGGGGAGCCGCTGGCAGCGGCCGCGCCCGACGAGGAAGCTCCGGCAGAGCCGGCACCGGTCGAGGATGCTGCGCCGATCGAGGAAGCCGAGCCCGCGAAGAAGACGCGCCGCCGGCCGCGTGCCCGCAAGCGCGAGGCGGTAGCGGAAGAGACGGTCGCCGAGGAAACGTCCGCGGCCCCGACCGAGCCTGCGGCCGCCGAGCCCGTTGCAGCCGAGATTGCTCCGGAAGCGGCCGCGGCCGAGCCTGCGGCCAAGCCGAAGCGGACGCGTCGCCGCAAGACCGCGGACGTTGCCGAGGCCGGTGGCGATGGACCGGTGCCGGCAACCGAAGGCCCGGCGCCGGCGCCCGAAGCGCCGAAGCCAGCGGCCGATGCCGCCCGGGAGGCTGCCAATGACAGCAGCCCCGCCCGACGCACCCGCGCGCCCCGCAAGGTCGCGCCGGCCCCCGTCGCGCCCGAGCCGGAGCCGGCAACGCCGGCCGAGACCAACGAGCGTGAGGACTCGGAAGGAGAAGGGGGATCGCCCCGCCGCGGCTGGTGGCAGCGGACGTTCGGCGCCTGACGCTTCACTCTCGCAATCGTGCGGACGGAAGCCCGCAACCGCGGGCCGAACCGAGATGGCGGGGACGCGGAAAATAGGCGAAAACCGGGAAACTGGGGCCAGGGGCGACTCGTTGGAGGCGCTTCCTGCCCCGGGCTCCCGCTGTCGTGCGGCGGCCAAGCCCTTTCATGTCGGGTTCAGGCGATGACGAAGATAGCGCGCAACATGGCTGGAGCTTCATTCCCGCGGCCCCGCGCCGCGGCGCGCGGGACGGCGTCGTTCATGGTCCGGCTGCTGATGCTGGTCGCGCTGAGCTTCGTCGCCGTCGCCCGTCCGGCGGCGGCCCAGTCCATCCTGCGCGATGCGGAGACCGAGGCGCTGCTGCGGGACATGTCGAGGCCTCTGATCGAGGCGGCCGGGCTGCAGCCCGGCAACGTCCAGATCGTCCTCATCCACAATCAGGAGATAAACGCCTTCGTCGTCGGCGGTCAGGCCGTCTATATCCACTCCGGGCTGATCACCTCGGCAGACAATGCCAACGAGGTGCAGGGCGTGATCGCGCACGAACTCGGGCATATCACCGGCGGCCACATCATCCGGCTGAATGAAGGCGCTCAGCAGGCGACGGGAATCATGATCCTGTCGCTGATTCTCGGCGCGGCCGCGATGGCGGCGGGCGCGGGCGAGGCAGGAATGGGCGTGCTCGCTGCCGGCCAGCAGGCCGCTTTGGGTAGCTTCCTCGCTTTCTCGCGGACGCAGGAATCCTCCGCCGACGCGGCGGGCGCCTTGTATCTCAGCCGGGCGGGGATCAGCGGCCGCGGCTCGCTGGCCTTCTTCGAGCGTCTCCAGGACCTGGAGTTCCGCATGAACATCCCGCAGGACAACGGCTATGCGCGGACTCACCCGCTGAACAGCGAGCGTCTCGCGATGCTGACCAACGTCTACGAGTCGGATCCGGCCTGGGGTCGGCCGCCCGATCCTGCGCAGGAGGAAAGATTCCAGCGCGTCCGGGCCAAGCTCATCGGCTTTGTCGAGGATCCTCGCAACGTGATGACGCGCTATCCGGAGAGCGACAAGTCGATTCCGGCCCGCTATGCCCGAGCCTATGCTTGGCACCGGTCCGCTCATCCGGATCGCGCCCTCGAGGAATCCGAAGCCCTGCTGGTCGCCAAACCCAACGATCCCTATTTCCTGGAACTCAAGGGCCAGATCCTGCTCGAGTCCGGCCATCCGGACGAAGCGCTGGAATCGCTGCGACAGGCCGTGGCGCTCCAACCCGACCAGCCGCTCATCGCGGCCTTGTTCGGCCATGCGCTGATCGCCACCGAGGATCCGCGTAATTTCGAGGAGGCAAAGCGCGTGCTCAGGGTCGCCGTTCAGCGCGATAACGACAATCCCTTCGCCTGGTACCAGCTCGGTATCGTCTATGACCGCGAGGGCGACCAGGCGCGCGCTGCGCTCGCGACCGCGGAGCGCTATAACCTGACCGGCCAGCCCCAGCTGGCGCTCGCCAATGCCGAGCAGGCGCTGATGGGCATACCGGTCGGCACGCCCGACTGGCTGCGGGCGCAGGACATCGCGATGGTGTCCCGCAGCCAGGTCCAGCGGCAGCGCGACCGCTGATGACCGACGACAAGCGGCCGGGCGGGGGCGGCTGGAAAATCCCTCTTCTGGCGGGATTAGTCGGGATCCTGGTTGGCGCCGGCATCATGCTCGCGGCGAATGGCTATTTCATCCGGTCCTACCTGCTCGAGCATCCCGAAGTCCTGCCGGAGGCGATGGACCGGCTGCGGGCGCGCGAGTCGGCTCAGGCCGTGGACCGGAACCGCGAGGCGTTGGAGACGCCGTTCCACGGCGCCTGGGCCGGCGCCGACGACGCCGATGTCGTGCTGGTCGAATTCTTCGATTATGCCTGCAGCTTCTGCCGCGCTTCGAACTCGGACGTCGAGCGGCTGCTTCGCGAGGATCCGCGGCTCAAGGTGGTGTGGCGCGAATATCCGGTGCTCGGTCCTTCCAGCGAGGAGGCGGCGATCGCCAGCCTCGCCGCGGCCAAGGCCGGACGCTTCAGACCGTTTCACGATGCCCTGTTCGCGGCCGGACGCCCCACCGGCCCGAGTATCGCCGCCGCGCGTGACGCGGCCCGCGTCCCCGGCGCGACCCTGACTGCCGAGTTCCGGGCCGAGCTCGAGCGCAATTTCGAGCTTGGGCGAGCGATCGGCGCGAGCGGCACGCCCACCTTCGTCATCGGCGACCAGGTGCTCCAGGGGGCGGTCGGCTACGAAGCGCTCAAGGAAGCGGTGGAGGCGGCACGCCAATAGCTATCTGAGAGCTTCGGATCAGCCGGACCGGCGCGTTACGCCTTGAACCCCTGCGCGACGACGTACCATTCCGACGAGCCCTTGCGGCTGGCCGGCGGCTTGGCGTGCTTCACGGTGGCGAAGCGCCGCTTCAGTTCGGCGACGAGCTCGGCATCGGCGCCGCCGGCGAGCACCTTGGCCACGAACGCGCCGCCCGGGCGCAGCACCTCCACGGCGAATTCGAGCGCTGCCTCGACGAGCCCCATCGTACGCAGATGATCGGTGGGGGGATGGCCGACGGTGTTCGCCGCCATGTCGGAGAGGATCAGGTCGGCCGGGCCGCCGAGCGCCTCCTTGAGCCGGTCGGGCGCGGTCTCGTCCATGAAGTCCATCTGCAGAATCGTCGCGCCGTCGATCGGGTCGGTCGGCAGCAGGTCGATCCCGACCACCGTGGCCTGCGGCGCCTGCCTGCGCACGATCTGGGTCCAGCCGCCCGGAGCGATGCCGAGATCGACAACCTTCCGGACGCCTCGGAGGAAACCGAACCGTTCGTCGAGCTCGATCAGCTTGTAGGCGGCCCGGGAGCGATAGCCTTCGGCCTTGGCGCGGCGCACATAGGGATCGTTGAGCTGGCGCTCGAGCCAGCGCGTCGAGGAAAGGCGCCGTCCCTTCGCGGTCTTGACCCTCGTCCGCGGACCCCCGCCGGCACGGGTCATATCGGGTGGCCGTCGCGCGCCATCAGCGAGCGCAGGATTCCCTCGCGTATGCCGCGGTCGGCAACGCCCAGCGTCTCGGCGGGCCAGATGTCCATGATCGCCTCGAGGATGGCGCAGCCGGCGACGACCAGGTCGGCGCGCTCGTGGCCTATGCAGGGGAAACGCGCCCGCTCCTCATGACTCATCGTCGACAGCATGGTGCTGATCTCGCGCATCGCCGCCGCGGGCATGCGCAGGCCGTCGACGGCTCGCCGGTCGTAGCTCGGCAAGGCAAGGTGAACGCTGGCCAGGGTCGTCACCGTCCCGCTGGTCCCCATCAGCCTGATATCGTCCTTGCTGGCCGGCAGCAGCTCGGTGAAATGGCGGAAGGCATGGCGGACGCGCTCCCGCATTCGCCCGTAGGCCGCCAGCCTTTCCTCGTTCGTGGGGAATTCGCGGCCCTCGCTCTCCGTGAGCGAATAGACGCCCCAGGGTGCGCTCCACCAGCATTTGATCCGCGGATCGCCGCCATCGGTGTCGATCAGAACCAGCTCGGTCGAACCGCCGCCGATGTCGAAGATCAGCGCCGGCCCGTCGCCGGGCTCGAGCAGCCGGTGGCAGCCCAGCATGGCGAGCCGCGCTTCCTCTTCCGGCGAGATGATGTCGAGGCAGATTCCCGTTTCGCGCCGAACGCGCTCGACGAACTGGCGGCCGTTGACCGCGCGCCGGCAGGCTTCGGTGGCCACCGAGCGGGCGAGGCTTACCCGTCGGCGCCTCAATTTTTCGGCGCATATGGCGAGCGCTGCCACCGCCCGATCCTGGGCCGCCTCGCTGATCTTCCCGCTGGTCGCCATGCCCTCGCCGAGCCGAACCACGCGCGAGAAAGCGTCGACCACGGTGAACCCGGCCTCGTTCGGCCGCGCCACCAGGAGCCGGCAATTATTGGTGCCGAGGTCGATCGCGCCGTAAGTGTGCCGGGCACCGCGGCCGCGGAAGGAAGAGCTGGGGAGGTCCGCCTCGGCCGGGTCTGGAGCCGGCGCTTGCGGAGCCATTGCGGCTTGCTGCGGCATGACCGGACTTCTCTTATATTCTCGTTTCAGACGGCCAAGGCCGTCCATTGACTTGTGACCTTTCTATACAAAGCCGCTTTTCCCGGCAAGGCGGGGGGCGAGGGAGGCGCCCGGCGCGCTCCTCTGCGCCGCCGCACGGCGTTGACAGCCCCTGCGTCCCTTCCTATCTCCCGGCGCTCGCTGCCCCGTCGTCTAATGGTAAGACTACGGACTCTGAATCCGTCAATCGTGGTTCGAATCCACGCGGGGCATCCATTTCACCCGAGACACAGGCTGGTAGAGCGACCGTTTCGCCGCTCGCCCTTGCGTTATGCCGGGTCGAGCAGGGCTCCCATCTCCGCGAGCGTTTCGGCTTCCATGATGCGGGACGCCATGACCTGCGCTTGCCTGCCCGTTACCGGGCGCTCGGCCCGCGCGGCGCAGTCCACGAACTTGGCGGTCAGCGCCTCGTCGCCGATGGGTTCCTCGGGGTGGCCGGCGGCGTGAGCGACGTTCAGCTGGTGCTCGGCGCCGTCGTCCGCGACGATCCTCACCGATCCCGAGGCGGCGTGGCGATGGTCCCAGTCCGGATGGTCGATCGCGACGACCTTGCGCGCGCAGGCGAGCAGGACCGGATCGTTGCGGGCCTCCGCGCAGAACGAATCGAGCCCGACCGAGCCGTGGACGAGGGCGGCCGCGAGCGTGAACGGAATGCTGAACTTGGCGTCGATCGACGTGACCGGCGCGGCCTTGGTCGCGGCCGGCGTGACCAGCATCTGCTGGACGGGGCCCACCATCACTTCGATCCGCGAAATCCGCTCATGATCGAAGCCGGGCCGCTTCCTCAGCTCCAGCGCCGCCTGGATATAAGCGTGGGTGCCGCGGCAGCTAGGCCATGGCTTGAAGCTGACACGTTCGCCGAGGAAGGTCGTTCCCAGCCCGTCCAGCAGGGGAGAAGGATCGGGCGGAGCGCCGGCATAAGCCGCAAAGAACCCGCTCTTCCCTTCGAGAGGTGCCTGGAAGCTCCTGGCACCGTTCTTCGCCAGATCCACCGCCGTTACTGCGGCGCGGGCGACGAAGCCTTCGCGCACCGCCCGAATCGGCGAGGTCGCATCATGCTTGATCTCTCCGGGAAAGCTTGCCTGGCACAAAGCCAGGCCGATCGCATGCAGGGTCTCTTCCGCGCTCAGCCCGAGTAAACGCGCGCAGCCGGCGGTCGCGCCGATCAGGCCGAACAGTGGCGGCGGGTACCAACCCCTCCGGTCCAGCGGCTGCACCGCCGCCAGCGAAAGCCGGCAGCAAAGGTCGCACCCGGCCGCCATTGCGGTGATGAAGGTCTTGCCGCCGATCCCCTCGCTCTCGGCCAAAGCGAGCAGTGCCGGGACCAGGCCGGCATTGGGATGGGCGGGGCCCGCATCGAACGTATCGCCATAATCGAGCGCATGGGCGAGGGCGCCGTTCGCCAAGGCGGCGGCTTCGACCGGGACGCTTGCCGCCCCTCCGATCAGACGGGCTCGGCCTCGGCCGCGCTGCGCAAGCGCGAGTCTCCGGTAAGGGCGGGCTTCCTCGGCGAGCCCGCTTGCCGCGAGCATGACTCCCATCGAGTCGAGCAAGGCGCGCTTGGTTGCGTGCACCGTCGCGCGCGGAAGCTGGTCGTAGGCGGTTCCCGCCACATGTTCGGCCAGGATCCGGGTGAGATTCATGGACGGGCTCCTGAAAGCGCTTTCATCAGCGGCTAGCGGCGTGCGCTCCGCTTGTCGAGCCGCCTCACGGAGCCGGCGGACGGTCAGGCGCTCTCGCGCGCGATGATCCGGAAGCCCACGTCGATCCGTCTCGCCTCGAGCGATTCGCCGGCCATGCGCTTGCGCAGCACCTTCATCGCTTCCTCGGCCACGCGGCTGCCATCGACGTCGACCGAGGTGATGGTCGGTCGCATGTCCCCGGCGAGGCGCAGGTTGCCGAAGCCGGTGACGGCGACGTCGTCCGGTACCTTCACCCCGGCGGCCTGGGCCTCGACGATGAGCCCCTGAGCGATCCAGTCGGAGCCGCACACCACCACGTCCGGCCGGTGCGGCAGGTCTGCCAATCCCCGATAGGCGAGGCGTCCCTGGCCGAAATGGGTCGGTACCTCGACCTCGAGGCTGCTCGGCTCCGCGCCGCCGTCCATCATCCACTGCTCGGCGAAGGCTCGGCCGCGGCGCTGCGAGCGGGTAGAGCGTGGTACGACCAGATGGGGCCGCCTGTACCCCCGCTGTCTCAGGAATCGCGCCATCTCCGCGCCGGCCCGCGCATGAGAGAAGCCGATGGCGACGTCGATCGGTTCCTCCGGCAGGCCCCAGGTCTCGATGACCGTGATCGGATGCCGCCTCAGCCGGTCGCGCATCGCCTCGTCGGTGACGATGCCCGTGAGGATGATGGCGTCGACGCGCCAGGACAAGGCAGCGTTGATCTGCGACTCGAGGCGGCGATTGTCGGGCCCGGTCAACGCCAGCATGACGCTGTTCCCTTCATTCGCGAGGCCGTCGATCATCGCCTCCATCGTGTCGTTGAAGACGGATTGGGCGATCTCGGGAACGAAGGCGGCAATCAGACGGGACCGCTTCGACGCGAGGGCGCCGGCGTTGAGATTGGGGAGGTAGCCGGTCTCGGCGATCGCCGCCCGGATCCGTTCGGAGGTCAGTCTCGCGACCGTCGCCGGACGATTCAGGAATCGTGAAACCGTTGCCGGCGAGACTCCGGCAAGAGCGGCCACGTCGCTGATCTTAGGGGGCGGGATGCCGTCTTCCATCCGAGGGATATGGCGCGGCCACGATCAAAGAGAAAGCCTGTTGAAAGCGCTTTCATTCCGCGTTATCCACATTGTTATGAGTCATGACTTTGACCCTATCCAGCCGGAAACGTTCGACAGTCCGCACGCTTTGTATCGACGGCTGCGGAGCGAATGCCCGGTCGCGCACAGCGATGCGTGGGGCGGCTTCTGGGCGCTGATGAAGCACGAGGACGTGGTCGAGGCGGCTTCGGACTGGCGGACCTTCATCACCTCGCGACAGAATGTGGTCCCGAAGGTGGCCTTCACCGGCCGGCGGCCACCACTTCACCTCGATCCGCCGGAACACACGCCGTACCGGCGGGCCCTGGCGCCGCTGCTGACCGAAAGGAAGGTGGCGCGGCTCGAGCCGGCCGTCCGAAGGATCTGCCGCAGCCTGCTCGACGGGATGGTGGCGGCCGGCGGCGGCGACGTGTGCGGCGACTTTTCGGCGCCGATGACGGTGGAAGTCTTCGCCAACTGGATGAATCTCGAGGCGGAAGCGGTGGCCGACCTGACCCAGGCCGGGCGGCGCTACAATATCGCCGTCCAGTCCAACGACATCGAGGCGACGCAGGAAAACAGCCTGCTCCTCTACCAGATGGCCCGCTCGGTGGTGGAGGACCGCCGCCGCAACCCGTTGCCGGTCGACGAGGACGCCGCCAGCGCCCTGCTCGCGGTCCGGGTCGACGGAGAGCCGCTCCCCGAGGAACTGATCGTCGGCACGATCCGCCAGGTGCTCGTCGTCGGCCTGATCGCGCCGACCGTCGTCGTCGGATCGATCGCGGTTCATCTCGGCCGGGACCTGGCTCTGCAGGACCGGCTCCGCGACGAGCCGATCCTGATTCCGGCCGCCGTCGACGAACTGCTTCGCCTTTATACCCCTTATCGCGGATTTGCCCGAACCGCGGTGCGCGACGTCAACATCGGCGGGCGCCTCATTCCCGAGGGCGAGCCCATCGCCTTGGTCTATGCCTCCGCCAATCGCGACGAGGCGGTTTTCGAGGATCCCGACCTGTTCCGGCTCGACCGGCCGAACATGAAGGAATCGGTGGCGTTCGGGCGCGGGCCCCATACCTGTGTCGGCACCGCCTTGGGCCGGCTCGAGCTGATCGTCGCGATCGAGGAACTGCTGAAGGCTGCGCCCCGCTTCGTTCTTGCCGGAGAGGTAAAGCCGACGCGTTTCCCGGAGATCGGCGCGCTGGAGGTCCCGATCCGCTTCGAGGCGCGGAGGTGAGCGCCGTCATTCTCGGCACGGGCGACCTCGCCATGGATCGCGAGGATTATGACGCCTGCTTCGCCGCGACGCGAGACGTGCTCCGCGGGGCGGCGGTCACGTTCGGACAGCTCGAGACCAGTTTCGCCGAGCGTGGAGGCCGGCTCCCCCAGGCACGGCATGCGGTCCTCGCCCGACCCGACGGGGCGGCGGCGCTGGGCCGCGCGGGCTTCGACGTCGTCTCCTTCGCCGGCAATCACTGCCTCGACTGGGGCAACGAGGCCTTCTTCGAGACCCTCTCCAATCTCGCCGCGGCGGGTGTGCGCGTCGTGGGCGCGGGCGCGGACATCGCCGCCGCCCGCAGGCCGGTCCGCCTCTCGCTCGACGATGGCACGACCGTCGCCTTCCTCGCTTATTCGAGCATCCTTCCGATGAGCTACTGGGCGGATGAGCGCCGGCCGGGCTGCGCACCGATGCGCGCCTTCACCGTCTACGAACAGATCGAGCATGATCAGCCGGGAACGCCGGCGCGGATCCACAGCTATCCCCACCGGGCCGACCTTGCGGCGATGGAAGACGATATACGGGCGGCGAAGCGCGAATCGGACCTGGTCATCGTCTCGCACCACTGGGGCATCCATTTCGTGCGGGCGACGATCGCCGATTATCAGCGGGACGTCGCCAGGGCGGCGATCGCAGCCGGCGCCGACGCCATCTTCGGCCACCATGCCCACATCCTCAAGGGCGCGGAGATCATCGACGGCAAGCCCGTCTTCTACTCGCTTTGCAACTTCGCCACCGACCTGCGGATGGATCCGGCCCACGCGGCCAGCAAGAGCTTTCAGGAAATCAGGGCGCTGGCGGAGGAGTGGGAGCCGGATTTCGACAGCCTCTACAATTTCCCGAAGGCGGCCCGGCTTTCGATGGTGGCCCGGCTCGAAGTGGCGGCGGGGCGCGTCATCCGCGCCGGTTTCCTGCCAGTCGTGATCGGGCGGGATGCCGTCCCGCAATTCGCCCCGTCCGGCAGCGCCGACCATGAGGCTGTCATCGACTATATGGCGGCCGTCACGGAGGAGGCCGGGCTGAACGCCCGCTATCGCAGCGGCGACGACATGGTCGAGCTGGAGGCCGGATCATGAGCCCGATCCGCCGCTTCCCGCTGGAAGGCTGGGTCTTCCTCTATTTCCTCTTCTACCTGCCCAATGTCATCGTCACGAAGCTGATCACGAGCGTCCCGCACGAGACGCTCGGACGGCCGCTCACCGGTCTCGAGACGCTCCCTGCGACGCTGATCATCAACACGGTGATGACCTACCTGTTCATCTGGTGGTCGGGCTGGCACCGCGACGCGCACGGCATCCGGATCCTTGGCCGGCGGATACCGGTCCCGACCCGATACACCCTGCTTTCGGGCGTCGGCACGGCGATGATCCTCTTCACCGTACCGCTTTCCTACACCTTCGCCGGGGTCAGCATTCCCTTCATCCAGCTGCTGATGCGCGGCGACATCCTGCTGATCGCGCCGATCATCGACCTCCTGTTCGGCCGCAAGGTCCATTGGTGGAGCTGGGCGGCCCTGGCGATGGTCGCCGGCGCGCTGGTCGTCACGCTTAGCGACCGAGGCGGACTGAACCTCCCGCCGTTGGCGATCCTGACGGTGATCGTCTACACGGCCGGCTACTTCCTGCGCCTCGCGGTCATGAACCGGGTGTCGAAGGGCCAGGATCCGGCTGCCGTTCGCCGCTATTTCGTCGAGGAGAAGGTCTTCGCGCTCCCGCTCTCGGTGGCGGCGCTGGCGGCGATCTCCGCCTCGGGCTTCGGCACCCAGGCCGGTGAACTCGGCTTCGGCTTCATCCATGTCTGGACCGATCCGGTCATCGTGTGGCTCGTGCTGATCGCCGGGACGCTGACCTTCGTGTCCGTCTTCTCCATCATCATCCTACTCGACCCGCACGAGAACGCCTATTGCGTGCCGCTGGAGCGGGCCTCGAGCCTGCTGGCCGGAATCATCGCCGCATACGTGCTCGCGGCGGGCTGGGGGCTCCAGATGCCGCGGATGGCCGAGCTCATCGGCGCCATCATCCTGATCAGCGCCATCGTCCTTCTGTCCGTGGCGCCCCGCCTTCGAAAAAGCAGGGCCGCCGCCCGAGCCGAAACCTGAACGCCGTCCAGCCGCCGGAAGCCGACGCGAGCTCGGTGGGCGGACATCAAGGGGAGGAAATAATGAGCTACGCGAACTGCCGTACCCGCTTGCCGGTCCGTTCGTCGATCGTGACGATAGCGCTGCTCTCGGCCGCTGCCGGCTGGGCGCAGGCCCCGGAACCTTCGCGGCCCGCCGACGAGGCCGCCCGGCCGGCCGGCGACGCTGCGACGGACGACAGCACGATCGTCATCACGGGCAGCCGAATCCGCGGAGTCGAGGCGATCGGATCCAACGTCATCGCGGTGGATCAGGAACGGATCGCCCAGACCCCGGTTCTCTCGACCAACGACCTTCTGCGCCGCGTGCCGCAGGTCGTCTCCCTCGGCGCCAACCGCCAGGGCGGGACGGCTCAGAACGGCGCGGCCAATGCGACCCGCGGCGCCGGAATCAACCTTCGCGGCATCGGCACCAACGCTACCCTGCTCCTTTACGACGGCAAGCGCTTCCCGCCGCAGGGCACGCAGGGTCAATATACCGACCCCTCGGTGCTGCCGGCCATCGCCTTGGCCCGGGTCGAAGTCGTGGCCGACGGCGCCTCGGCCATCTACGGGTCGGACGCCATTGCCGGCGTCGTCAACTTCATCCTGCGCAAGAATTTCGACGGAATCGAGCTGCGGGCACGGTCCGGCTTCACCGAAGAAGGCCATGACGAGCAGCAGCTGGCGGGAATCGCCGGCTATGACTGGGACAGCGGCTCGGTGATGCTTGCGGCCGAATATACCCGCAACTCGCCCTTGTGGTCGGACGACCTCGACTTCTACCAGGCGGACAACCGGTTCCGCGGGGGGCGCGATCTCCGCCCCACCTTCTGCAATCCGGGGACGATCAGCGTCGGCGGATCGACCTATGCGATCCCGCGCGGCGGCGTCTCGCCCGCCAATGTGGGCGACCTCGTCGCGGGCACGGCCAATCGCTGCTTCTACGAGACGGCGGTCATTCCGAGCCAGGAACGCATCAACGTCGTCGCGGCGATATCCCAGGACATCGGGGAGAGGATCCGGGTCTTCGCTGACGGATTCTATTCCTACCGGGATGGTATCATCCCGGCGAACAACACCTTCACGGCCACCGTGCCGAGCACCAATCCGTTCTTCGTGTCGCCGGTGCCGGGCGCGACTTCGGTCAACGTGACCTATTCGCTCGTTCCGGAACTGGGATTGTCGCTCAATCCCTATCGCGGCGAATCCTGGAACGTCATGGGCGGCGTCGAGGCGGACCTGTTCGCCGACTGGGTCGGAACCGTTTATTACTCGCACGGCGAATCCGAGGACGTGGCGGATCGGCGGCTCGGCGTGAACAATGCCGCGCTCAACGCGGCGCTTGCAGACACCAATCCCGCCACCGCCCTCAACGTCTTCGGCGGTCTCAACAACCCCGAGACGCTTGCGCGGATTCGCGACAACTTCTTCATCATCACCGGCCGGACCCGGCTCGACGTGGCGAACCTCCAGCTCGACGGGTCGGTCTTAGACCTGCCCGGCGGAGCGGTGCGCCTCGCAGTGGGTGGAGAATATCGGAAGGAATACACCTTTACCGACCTGATCACGGGCAGCAGCGCTTCGCAGACGAGCACGGCCGACAGCGGTTCCAGAAACGTGAAGGCGGTGTTCGGCGAGCTCTTCGTGCCCATCGTCGGGAGCGCCAATGCGCGGCCCGGGCTGCAGGAACTCTCCTTGTCGCTGGCGGCGCGCTACGAGCATTACAGCGACTTCGGAGACACGACCAATCCGAAACTCGGCCTGACCTACCGGCCGTTCCGCAGCCTGACGCTTCGGGGCACGTACGGAACCTCGTTCCGGGCGCCGACCTTCACCGAGGTTTCGACGGTCGGCGGCGGGGCCGGTCTCTATTACGACACGCTTCCGTTCACGGCCGGCAACCTGACCGGAATCGGCATTGCGGGCGGAAATCCGGACCTTCAGCCCGAGACGGCGACGACCTGGTCGGTGGGGGCAGAGTTCGCCCCGCGGGGACTCGGGCTGGTCGCGACCGCCACCTATTTCGACATCGACTATAAGGACCAGATCCAGGCGCTCCGCGGGACGCCCGGGATACTCACCAATCCGCTCTACGCGTCGTTCGTGACCCTGAACCCGACGCCCGAGCAGGTCCAGGCCCTGCTCGACTCCGGCCTGCCGATCAACTCGGCGATCAACCCGTCGCTGGTGCAGTTCATCGTCGATGGTCGCCGGCAGAATCTGGGTCGGTCACTGGTCAGCGGAGTCGATTTCGGCCTCACCTATCAATGGGAATGGGGCGATGTCGGCTTCGATGTGGGCGCCCAGGGCACCTATTTCACGCGCTACAAGTTCGAGCCCGTCCCGGGGGTCGGGGCCTCCGACGTGCTCGGCACGATCAATTTCAGCCAGAAGTTCCGCTCTCAAGCGGATCTCGGCGTCCGCTGGGGAGAATTCCAGGGGCGCGTGACGTGGAACCATCTCGCAGGCTACCGCAACACGACGGTGAATCCGGTCCAGCAGGTCGGCGACTATGACACGGTCGACCTGTTCCTTGGATGGGACATAAGCGAACGGTTCCGCTTCTCGATCGACGTGCGCAACCTGTTCGACGAGGATCCTCCCTTCGTCGACAGCGCGACGGGATACGACCCCCAGTCGTCCAACCCCGTCCCGCGTCTGATCTCGGTCACGGCTGGGGTCCGGTTCTGATGCGCGGGTTCAAGGCGGGGACGATCCTGGCAGCGGCGGGCCTGGCGCTCGCTTCGGCCGCTGAGCCGGCCGCCGCCCAGGACTGCTCCCGTCTCGAAGGCCGGCATCCTGGGTCGGTGACCGTGGTGCGGGCGAGCGAGGTGCAGGCTGCGGGTGGCTGGACCCCGGTGCCGGCGGCGGAGCAAAGATGGCCCTCCGTCCAGGTTTCGCTCTGCCGGGTCGAGGGCGTGATCGAGGAGAATATCGGCTTCGAGCTCTGGCTACCCTTGCCGGCGCGCTGGAACGGACGGCTGCTGGCCGCCGGGGTGGGCGGGCCTGCCGGCTTCTTCAACTATGGAGACATGAGCCGGCGCGCGAATGAAGGGTTCGCCACGGTCAGCACCGACAGCGGGCACAAGGCGTCGAACGACCGCTGGATGGCCGACCCGCAGGCCCGGGTCGATTACGAGCATCGGGCGACGCACCTCACCACCGTGGCGGCGCGCGAGCTCGTTCGTCGCTTTTACGGTCGGGAGGCGACCCGGCGCTACTTCCTGGGCTGCTCGGGCGGTGGGCGGCAGGGCCTCAAGGAGATGCAGAACTATCCGGACGATTATCACGGCATAGTCTCGGGCGCCCCCGGACCCAACATGCCGCTGAACTCGATCAGGATGATGTGGTTCTCGCTGCTCCAGAAGTGGCAGCCGCAAGCAGCGCTGAACGATTCGGACTGGGCCCTCTACGAGTCGGCGGCGACGCGCGCCTGCGACATGACCGACGGCCTGAGCGACGGGATCATCGGCAACCCTCTGGCCTGCAGCTTCGACACCACGACCCTGCTCTGCCCGGAGGAGGAGACCAGGGGCTGTCTCACGCCGCAGAAGCTCGCCATGCTCCAGGCGATCATCGCGCCGATGCCCGACGAGAAGGGGCGGCCGATGGACGACGGGCTGTTCCCAGGGGTCAGGACCCGGCCCGGACCGCCTTCGCCGCTGCTGCGGGCGATGTGGGCGGATGCCGTGTACGACGATCCCGAGTGGGACGAGGACCGCTTCCAGCGCACCCGCGACCTCGAAGCCGTCTACCGGACCATGCCCGAGCTGCGGGCCGACCGCACCGACATCGCGCCCTTCATCGCCGCTGGCGGCAAGGCGATCATCTATCAGGGCTGGCAGGATCCCTCGGTCGTGGCGGGCCCGACCATCGACTATTATCAGGCGCTGGCCGCCGCCAATGGCGGAGTCGAAGCGCTGGCCGAAGCCGTCAGGCTGTTCCTCGCGCCGGGCATGCTTCATTGCCGCGGCGGCCCCGGCGCCGACCAGTTCGGCGGGTCGGGACAGGAGACGGCGTCTGGAGATCCCTCGCGGGACATATTGTGGGCGCTGATCGCGTGGGTGGAGCAGGGTCGTCCGCCGGACACCATCGTCGCGCGGAAGATTGAGGATGGCCGAACCCGGTTCGCCCGGCCGCTCTGCCGCTTTCCGCAAAGCGCCCGCTATGACGGGAGCGGCGATCCGAGCGAAGCGGGCTCGTTCCGCTGCGCGCCCGACCCGCAGCTCACCCGATACGGTGCGGCGGAGCGATGAAGATCCTCCTCCTCGCCCTGATGGCGCTGGCAGGAAGCCAACCGGCTACCGAGAGCGCGACCGCCGAGGGCCGGACGCCGGCAGGGGGCCGATGGGCTGCGGAATATCCGGCGAACTGGAACGGGACCTTGCTCCTGTGGAGCCGCGGTTATGGCAGCAGCGACACCGTCGCTACCGCACCGCGCGGGACCCGCGAGCTGCTGCTGCGCCGGGGATATGCGCTTGCGGGGACCGAATATTCCGCCTCGGGATGGGCAGTCGAGGAAGCCGTGCCCGACCAGATCGCGACGCTGAAGGCGGTGAGCGAGCGGTTCGGACCGCCCAGGCGGGTCATCGCCTGGGGCGCCTCCATGGGTGGCCTGATCACGATCGCGCTCGCTGAACGGCACCCCGACCGCTTCGTCGGGGCACTCAGTTCGTGCGGATCCATCGGGGGCTCGATCGGAATGATGAACATGGCGCTCGATGGCGCTTTCGCGTTCAAGACCCTGCTCGCGCCCGAAAGCGACATCCGGCTGGTCGAGGTCGACGACGACAGGGTGAACGCCGCGCGGGTGCGCGCCGCGCTCGAGGCGGCGCAGCGAACGCCCGCGGGGCGGGCGCGGATCGCGCTGGCCGCAGCCTTGGCGGGGCTGCCGCACTGGACGGATCCCCGGGCGAGCGAGCCCGCCGAGGGTGATCATGCCGAGCAGCAGAGGCAGGCCGCGGCCGCCTTCGTCTTCGGAACCTTCCTGCCGCGTGTGGACCAGGAGAAGAGGGCGGGGGGCATCTTTTCATGGAATAGCGGCATCGACTACCGCGCCCAGCTTCGGGCCAGCGAGCGCTACGCGCATGTCAGCGCCCTCTATCGCGAGGCCGGTCTCGATCTGGAAGCGGATCTGGACCGACTCAATGCCGCTCCCCGCATCGCCGCCGACCCGGTGGCCGTTGCCTATATGCGGGACAATTACGTTCCCAGCGGGCAGCTCCGGATCCCGGTGCTGAGCTATCATGAGATCGGCGACGGAGCGACTTCGGCCCGCCTTCAGACCGCCTATCGGGATATCGTCCGTCGCGCCGGCCGCGAGGACATGTTCCGTGCAGCCTGGGTGAGGCGCGCGGGACATTGCGGCTTCGCCGCGGCGGAGCATCTCGCCGCCCTGGAGGCGCTCGAGACCAGGATAGCCATTGATCGCTGGCCGGCGTCCCCGGAGCGGCTCAACGACCTGGCCGAGAAGGTCGGGGAGGGCGAGGGACGCTTCACCCGCTTCCGCCCGCCGCCGCCGCTCCGCCCCTGCAGCGCATTCGAGAGGATTTGCCGATGAAGAGTCTGATCGCCGCATTCCTGCTCGTGGCTGGCGAGCCGCAGTCCGCCGGCTCGGGGCCGACGCCCGCCATCATGGTGTCCGAAGCGACCCTCCCCACCCATACCGTCTATCGCCCCGCGAACCTCGATCGGGGCGACCGCCTCCCTCTGCTCGTCTGGGGCAATGGCGGCTGCGTCAATCTGGGCAACAGCGCCGCCGAGTTCCTGACCGAAATCGCATCCCACGGCTATCTCGTGGTCGCCGTCGGGCCGATCGGCTCTCCGCCGGCGAGGGCGCCCCGTCCCGCATCTGCCGAAACGCCTCGTCCGCACGATCCGGACGGTGTCTGGCGGCCGCAGACCGACACCAGGGCGATGATCCGCGCGATCGACTGGGCGCTCGACGAGAACAGCCGGACCGACAGCCCCTATCGGGGCCGGATCGATCCCACGCGCATCGCCGTCGCCGGACACAGCTGCGGAGGGCTGCTCGCGCTCGACGCCAGCCGCGATCCGCGCGTGACCACGAGCCTGATCATGAACAGCGGGGCCCTCAACGATGGCACGCACCCGCAAGGCGTGGAGGTCACCAAGGCCTCGCTTCAGCAGATTCACGGGCCAATCCTCTACGTGACCGGCGGACCGGATGACGTGGCCCATCCCAACGCGGTCGACGATGTCAGCCGGATCCGGCACGTGCCCGTCGTCCTGGCATATGACGCTTCCGGCCATGGCGGCACCTATCGCCAGCCGCGCGGCGGGGCCTATGCCCGAATCGCCGTGGACTGGCTCGATTGGCGGTTGAAGGGCGATGCCGAGGCCGCGGCTGCCTTCCTGGAAGGCGGCCGGCTGCGCAGCGATCCGGCCTGGACGATCAGGCCCGGCCAGCCCCGGAGGGAATGAGCCGCAAGGCGTCTCCGCCGGAAAGGCGATATTCGGAGCTTTGCGGCCGGCGGGGAGCCCTTTCGCAAGTGCGGCGACTTCCACGGCCGACCCGTGCGGCCCGTTCGCCGGACCGACCGAGACCCTTCCCCCTTTCCGCCGCAACGTCTTTCGCCTTCACGCCTCCCCTATCTCGCGCTAGCGCCGACTCATGTGTGTCCTGGCCTTCGCCTGGCGAGCCCATCCGCGCTGGCACCTCGTGGCCGCCGGCAATCGCGACGAGCTTCATGCCCGTCCCGCCGCGCCCCTCGGGCGCTGGGACGACGGCAGCGGGATCATCGCCGGTCGCGACCTGCAATCCGGCGGCAGCTGGATGGGCGTTTCGGAGCAGGGACGCTTTGCCGTGGTGACCAACTTGCGAGGCTACGGTCCGCCGCAGCCCAAGCGGGTTTCGCGCGGTGCGCTGGTCAGCGATCCGCTCGCCGGCCGGGGCCGCTTCGCCGAGCTCCGGACGGACGAACTCGCGGCCTTCAACCCGTTCAACCTGATCGTGGCCGACGGCGATCGCGCCGATTTCCTGACCAATCGTCCCGAGCCCCTTCGTCGCCGGCTGGAACCTGGCGTCTACGGCCTTTCCAACGGACCCCTCGACGCGCCCTGGCCGAAGACGCTGCGGCTGAAGGAAGGGCTGAGCGCCTGGCTCGATGAACCCCATGCCGGGACCGAGGCGCTGCTCGCCCTTCTCCGCGACGATAGCCTGCCAGCCGACGCAACCGAGATTGCGCCTTCGGACGTGCCTGACGAGCCGCCGCTTTCATCCATCTTCATCCGCCATCCGCTGTACGGCACACGCTGCAGCACGGTCGTCGCCGTGGACGACCAGGGCGAGGGCCTCATCGTGGAGCGCCAATACCGCGGCGACGGCGAGGCGGACGGAGACACGAGCCTCGCCTTCCGCTGGGACATCTGAGGGCCGGAGCGCGATCCTGCAGCGCAGGCGCCGCATGCCACGCAATTCCCATCGCCGCCGTGCCGGGCTATGGCGTCGGCACCCATTCGAGGAGAGACGATGCGTAAGGTGACCATCGCGTTGCTGGCGGTTTCGAGCGCGGCCTGCGCAATGAACCAGACCCAGCCGCCCGCCGGACCGGCACCCGCCGCTGCCGCCGAGGCCGGCTACGATCTTGCGGCCCAGCGGGCGCGCTTCGCCGACATCAGGATGGAGCCGGACGTGGCCTTCCTCAACGCCGAGGAAAGGCAGGTCGTGAACCTGCTCATCCAGGCGGCCGACCTGATGAGCGAAATCTATCTGCGCCAGGTCCATGCCCGCAATCCCGAGATCCGCTCCGCGATCGAGCGCAGCCGGCGCGCCGATCGCGACGCCTTGCTCGCCATGTTCGATCTTCATTTCGGGCCTTGGGACACGCTCGCCGAACATCATCCCTTCTGGGGTTCGGAACCGGCGCCGCCCGGGGCCGGCTTCTATCCCGAGGACGTGACCCGCGAGACGTTCGAGGCCTATCTCGCCGCGCATCCCGACCAGCGCGAGGCGCTGACCAGCCCCTATACGGTGGTGCGGCGCGACGGCGACCGGCTGGTCGCCATACCCTATAGCGAGGCCTATCGCGAATGGCTCGAGCCGGCGGCGCGCCTGCTTGAACAGGCGGCGCAGACGACGAGCAACGAAAGTCTGAGCCGCTTCCTCCAGCTCCGCGCCCAGGCCTTCCGCACCAACGATTATTATGAATCCGAACTCGCCTGGATGGACCTAAGCGGGACGCCGATCGAGCCGGTGATCGGACCCTATGAGGTCTATACCGACCGCCTGCACGGCACGAAGACCGCGTTCGAGGCCTTCATCACCGTCAAGGATCCCGAAGAGAGCGCCGCGCTCGACCATTACAAGGCCTTGCTCCCCGACATGGAGCGCAACCTCCCGGTCGAGGACCGCTACAAGAATTTCAACCGGCAGTTCGATTCGCCGATCCTGGTCGCCGATCAGGTCCATGGCGGCGGCGACAATGTGCCCGGTGTGCAGACCGTCGCCTTCAACCTGCCCAATGACGAAAGGGTGCGGGAGACGAAGGGCGCGAAGAAGGTGATCCTGGCCAACGTGCTCGGCGCCAAATATGATCGCATCCTGGCGCCGATGGCCGAGTTCGTGCTCGTCGCCGACCAGGCGCCGCTGGTGACCCGCGAATATATGACGATGGAGACCCTGTTCCACGAGCTGTCGCACAGCCTCGGGCCCGGGACCATTACCGTCGACGGGCGACAGACCACGGTCAACGAACGTCTGCGCGACGTCTATTCGGCCAGCGAGGAAGCCAAGGCCGACGTCATGGGCGTCTACAACATCCTCTACATGATGGAGCGAGGCGAGCTTCCGGCCGCCGAGCGCGAGCAGGCGCTCGCCACCTATCTGGCGGGGATCTTCCGCGCCGTCCGCTTCGGAACCGAGGAGGCGCACGGCCGCGGCGCCGCCGTCCAATATGCCTATCTGCGCGAGAAAGGCGGCTTCGCCTGGGACGCTTCGGCCCGGCGCTTCCGGATCGATTACGACCGGCTGGAGAGCGGCATCAGGGACCTGGTCGCCGATCTCGTCCGGCTTCAGGGCAATGGCGATTATGAGGGCACGCGCGCTTTCTTCGAACGCTATGCCCGGCTTGACGCCGAGGCGAATGCGGTGCTTGCCGCGACCGCCCACATCCCGACGGACATCCGACCCATTTACCCTAAGCGCATATAGATGGCCGGCGCGGAGGACATGGACCGCCTGCTGGCCGAAGTGCTGGCGGCGACGGCGCCTCTTCGCGGCAGCGGCCGCGTCGCCACCTACATTCCGGCGCTGGCTGACGTCGATCCGAACCGCTTCGGAATCGCCTTCGCCGATGGGACGGGCGAGGTGCACGGCGCCGGCGATTGCGACGTTCCCTTCTCGATCCAGTCCATCTCGAAGGTGTTCACCCTGGCGCTGGCGCTGGAGCGGGTCGGACCCGCTTTGTGGGACAAGGTGGGGCGCGAGCCGTCTGGAAGCGCGTTCAATTCGATCGTCCAGCTCGAGCACGAGCAGGGCAAGCCCCGAAATCCGCTGATCAACCCCGGCGCGATCGTCGTCACCGATCAGCTGGTCGGCGATGGCGGCGCGGATGCGGCGATCGACCGGCTGCTCGCCTTCCTGCGCGTCGAGGCGGGCGACGGGAGCATCCGGGTGGACGACGCGGTGGCGGCTTCCGAAGCGGCGACCGGCGCCCGCAATCGAAGCCTCGCCTGGTTTATGAAGAGCTTCGGTATCCTCACCAACGACGTCGAGACGGTGCTGTCGGCCTATTTCCGCCACTGTGCGCTGGCGATGAGCTGCCGGCAGCTCGCCCGCGCCGGCCTGTTCCTCGCCTTCGACGGCCGCGATCCGTGCACGGGCCGGGAAGTGGTCGCCTGGCACCGGGCCCGCCGCATCAACAGCGTGATGATGCTGTGCGGCCATTACGACAATTCGGGCGAGTTCGCGTTTCGAGTCGGGCTGCCCGGCAAGAGCGGGGTCGGCGGCGGCATCCTGGCCGTCGCTCCGGGCCACGGGACGATCGCGGTCTGGTCGCCGGGGCTCAACGAAGCGGGCACGAGCGCGGCCGGCGCTGCGGCGCTCGAAGCGCTCGTCGAGCGCACCGGCTGGTCGGTCTTCTTCTGAAGTGGATTGGGCGCGCGGCGCGTTCGTCGCCTGCGACCGCCCTTTCGTCGGACGGCCGGGGCGGCGGTCGAACCGATCCGCAGGCTTCGTCGCAATCCTGATGTCCTGACCGCTGCCGCGGCCTAGCCGGGGCACCCGCGGCGGCTGCCGCCGGAAGGGAGATCGAGATGACCGCCGAAGCGTTCCGCACCGCCTCGACCTGCGTCGCCGCCATGTTCGTCGGCGCGATGATGCTGACGGTCGCGACTTCGCCGCTCTTTGCCTAGCGCCGCGTCCGGGAACGCCCCGGACGCGCCCGCCGGCGGGCGATCCCGACTCCTTCGCGCGACAAACAAACGTTCGACCCGGCCCGCGGTTCGGCTATAGCGCGGCGCATCGTCACGAGGGAGGGTCCCCACCTTGACCGACGCCGCCACCGCCTTGCTGCTGGCGCGGCTGCAGTTCGCCTTCACGGTGAGCTTTCACTTCATCTTTCCGGCCTTCTCGATCGGCCTGGCCTCCTATCTCGCGGTGCTCGAAGGGCTGTGGCTCAAGACGGGGCGCGACCGCTATCTCAACCTGTTCCGCTACTGGCTGAAGATCTTCGCCATCACCTTCGCGATGGGCGTCGTTTCCGGGATCGTCATGTCCTACCAGTTCGGAACCAATTGGTCGGTCTTCTCGGACCGCGCCGGCCCGATCATTGGGCCGCTCATGGCCTATGAGGTGCTGACCGCCTTCTTCCTGGAAGCCGGCTTCCTGGGCGTGATGCTGTTCGGCATGGACAAGGTCGGCAAGGGTCTGCACTTCGCCGCGACCCTGATGGTCGCCGTGGGGACCGTAATCTCCGCCTTCTGGATTCTCAGCGTCAACAGCTGGATGCACACGCCGGTCGGTTGGGCGCTGAACGAGGCCGGACAGTTCGTTCCGGCCGCGGGCTGGCTCGAGATCATCTTCAATCCGAGCTTCCCCTACCGTCTCGTGCACACCGTCACGGCCGCTTACCTGACCACCGCTCTGGTCGTCGGTGGGGTCGGCGCCTGGCACCTGCTGCACCGCCGCGACACGCCCGAGGTGCGCAAGATGTTCTCGATGGCGATGTGGATGCTGGCTCTGGTCGCGCCGGTGCAGATGGTCGTCGGAGACCTTCACGGGCTCAACACGCTCGAGCACCAGCCCGCCAAGGTCGCGGCGATGGAGGGTCATTTCCGCAGCTATCCGGACGGCGCACCGCTCATCCTGTTCGGAATCCCGGATTCGGAGCGGGAGACGGTCCATGCCAGCGTCGAGATCCCGCATCTGTCGTCGCTGATCCTGCATCATGACTGGAACGCCCCGGTAAAGGGCCTCTCAGCTTATCCTCCCGACGAGCGGCCGCCCGCCGGAATCATCTTCTGGTCGTTCCGCATCATGGTCGGCCTCGGCCTGCTGATGTTCGGCCTCGGGCTGCTCAGCCTTTGGGCGCGGTTGCGCAAGCGCCTGTACGACTGGCCGCTGCTCCACCGATTCGCTCTGGTGATGGGCCCGGCGGGATTCGTCGCCGTGATCGCCGGCTGGGTGACGACGGAGGTCGGCCGCCAGCCCTGGGTGATCTATGGCCAGCTGCGCACGGCCGATGCCGTATCGCCGATCGCCGCGCCGGCCGTCAGCGCATCCTTGCTCGCCTTCGTGATCGTCTATTTCACCGTCTTCGCCGCCGGGACCGTCTACATCTTGCGCCTGATGGCGCATGCGCCGCACGCCGGCGAGACCGGCATCGCCGGCGCACCGATCCGCACCGCCGGAATCACCCCGGCGCCATCGGTGAATGAGCGCGGCGCCGAGACGCGGCCGGACCGTAGCGAGGAGGCGTCATGATCGACCTCACCATCATCTGGGCCTTCATCATCGCCTTTGCGGTGGCGGCTTATGTCGTGATGGACGGATTCGATCTCGGAATCGGAATCCTCTTTCCCAGCTTCCCGGTCGGCCGGGAGCGCGACCAGGCCATGAACGCGATTGCGCCGGTGTGGGACGGCAACGAGACCTGGCTGGTCATGGGCGGCGGCGGCCTGCTTGCCGCTTTTCCCCTGGCTTATGCGATCGTGCTGCCGGCGCTCTATGCGCCGCTGATCGCGATGCTGCTCGGCCTGGTCTTCCGCGGCGTCGCCTTCGAGGCGCGCTGGCGCGATCCCGGCCATCGCCGTTGGTGGGACGTCGGCTTCTTTGGAGGCTCGCTGGTGGCGACCTTCATGCAGGGCGTCACCCTCGGCGCGCTCCTCCAGGGCATCACCGTCGACGGACGGGCCTATGCCGGCGGGTGGTGGGAATGGCTGTCGCCGTTCAGCCTCCTGACGGGCGCCAGCCTCGTGGCCGGCTATGCCCTGCTCGGCGCCTGCTGGCTGATCTGGAAGACGAGCGGACCGCTGCAGGACAATGTCCGGCGCTGGGCGCGGCGGCTGCTGCCGGCGCTGCTGCTCGCCATCGGGGCGGTGAGCCTCGCGACGCCGTTCGTCGAGCCGCAATATTTCTATCGCTGGTTCGAATGGCCGGGCATGCTGGTGACCGTCCCGATGCCGTTGCTCGTCCTGTTCGCGGCCTGGATGTGCTGGCGGGCGCTGTCGCGGCCGCGCGATGCCGCGCCCTTCCTCTGGGCGCTCGCGCTCTTCCTGCTGTCGATGGTCGGGCTCGGCGTCTCGATCTGGCCGGACGTCATTCCGGGCCGCGTCACGATCTGGGAGGCTGCGGCGCCGCATTCGAGCCAATTGTTCATGCTGGTCGGCGCCGCCATCCTCGTGCCCGTCATCCTCGTTTATACCGGCTGGGCCTATTGGGTGTTCCGCGGCAAGGTCGGCGAGGAGGGCTACCACTGACGCCATCGCCGCGCCCGTTCTGGAAGCGCCTCGGCTGGTTCGTGCTCTTGTGGGCGGCGGGCGTGGCGGCCGTCTCCGCGGTCGCCTACGCCCTGCGCTGGTGGATCAACCCCTGACGGCAGTTCAGGCGGTGCGCATCCAGTCCTGTACTCGCCGTTCCAGCACGGTCAGCGGCATCGATCCGGCGAGCAGCACGACGTCGTGGAAGGCCTTGATGTCGAACCGCTCGCCCATCGTCCGCTCCGCCTCGGCGCGCAGGTTGGCGATCACGGTCTGGCCGATCTTGTAGGCGCAGGCCTGGCCGGGCCAGACGCAGTAGCGTTCGATCTCGCGCACGGCGGAACCCTCGGGCTCGGCGGCATTGTCGACCATGTAGCGCACCGCCTGCTCGCGGCTCCAGCGCTTGTGGTGCATGCCGCTGTCGACCACCAGGCGCACCGCGCGGAACAGGTAGCTCTGCAGATAGCCGATCCGGCCGAACGGATCGTCTTCATAGACGCCGAGCTCGTCCGCGACGCGCTCCGCGTAGAGCGCCCATCCTTCATTGTAGGCCGAGAAGCCCTGGGTACGGCGATAGAGCGGCAGCTCGCCCGCCTCGCGCGCCAGCGAGACCTGGAAATGGTGGCCCGGCACCGCCTCGTGATAGGAGAGGGTAGGCAGGCCGAGGCTCGGCCGCTCGTGCGTGTCGCGCAGGTTGATGTAATAAGCCCCCGGACGTGACCCGTCGAGCGACGCGCCCTGATAATAGCCGCCGGGCGCGCCGATCTCGATCTCTACCGGAACGCGCCGTATCTGGACGCGGGAGGTCGGGATCCGGTTGAACATGCGCGGCAGGCGCGGCGTGATTTCCTCGACCTGGCGGTTCAGGGCCGCGAGCAGCTCGGCGCGGCCGGCGTCGGTGTTCGGGTAGAGGAAGCGTTCTTCCTCGTTCATCGCGTTGAGCCGGTCGCCGACCGATCCCTGGGTATAACCCTGCGCCTTGAGCATCGTGTCGAGCTCGGCATGGAGCTCGGCGACCTGCTCGAGCCCGGTGCGGTGGATCTCGTCGCCGGTCATCGTGGTCGTCGTGTTGGCGCGAATGCCCCAGTCGTAATAGGCCTCGCCCTCGGGCAGCCGCCAGACTCCGGCATCGTGCACGGCGTTCGTGCGCAGATCGCGCAGCAGCGCGATCTGGGCGTCGAGCCCGGCGGCGACCGGACCCGAGACCAAAGCCGTCGCCCGTGCCTCCCAATCCCCCTCGATGCCCTGTTCGCGGGTGCGGCGGACGAGCGACCGGACGAGGGTGGATTCGGCCGCCGGGCCTTCGCGTAGCCGGCTGATGCTGGCGATCGTCTTGTCGAGGATGAAGTCGGGAGCAACCACGCCCAGCGAGGCGTCGTGCCGCAGCCGCTCCGTCTCCTGCTGCAGGTTGCGGGCGAAATCCTCGACGCGGTCGAGATAATATTCGGCGTCCTGGCGGTCGCCGATTGGATGCTGCGTGTCGAGGAAGTCCGGAACGCCGTAATAGCTGCCGCCGAGCTGGCTCAGCACGTAGAGCGCGGGCCGCCCGCCGGCGCTGCCATAGCGGAAGCGCGCACCCTGGGCGTTCACCGACCAGCGGAACTGGGCGATGTCGTAGTTGAGCCGGCCGGCCTCGGAGAGGCCTTCGCGTTCGAACCCTTCGATCTGCCGGAGCCGCTCGACGGACTGGGCGCGCTCCTCATTGATCTCGGCGAGCGAAGATTCGCCGAGCCTGCCGCGCAGCTGCGCGAGCTCGCCGGTGTCGAGGCCGAGGTTGGTGGCGAAGGTGGGGTTGTCGAGAAGGTCCTCGCGGAACCAGCCGTCGAGCATCGCGTCGAGCGCCGCGTCGCGCTCGCCGGCGGCCTGCGCCTCGGCGGGCTGGGCCTGTGCCAGCGCCCGGACGGGGAGGCCGCCGAAAGCGAGAAAGCCGAGCGCGGTCGAGCTGGCGAGGAAGGTGCGGCGGTCGAGCAAGGCGGTCTCCATTCTCTGCAGGGATAAGGGCGTAGCTTGGGGTTGTTTTGGGCGCAACTGTGGTCGCTCTTGAACCCATTGCCTTTCCAGGACCCACCTTTCTACCGTCAGCTTCGTCAACGCTATGGTAGAGCTTCACCCTCGCCAACTATGTCGAGAACCTGATTCTCACCGGGGCGGCGGCGATCGACGGCACCGGCAACGGCCATGGTAATCAGCTCACCGGCAATTCGGCCAACAATCTGCTGGACGGGGCGCGCGGCAAGGACCTGATGCGCGGCCGCGGCGGCAACGACACCTATGTGGTCGATCATGCCGCCGACAAGGTGGAGGAGCTGGCCGGAGAAGGCGTCGACCGGGTGCGAAGCTCGGTGGACTATATTCTGCCCGATCATGTCGAGAACCTCCTGCTGATCGGGAATGCCACGATCAGCGGCACCGGCAATGCCGGGACGAACCAGCTGGTCGGCAACCGCGGGTCCAATCTGCTCGATGGCGGCGCCGGTGCCGACGAGATGCGCGGCGGGACCGGCAACGACACCTATGTCGTCGACGAGGCCGGCGACCAGGTGATCGAGCTGGCAGGCGAAGGGGCGGATCGGGTGAAGAGCGCGATCAGCTACACGCTGACCGACAATGTCGAGCACCTGTCGCTGACCGGGCGCGAGGCGATCAACGGGACGGGCAACGCGCTCGCCAACCGGATCTACGGCAACAAGGGGTCGAACACGCTGGAAGGCGAAGGCGGCAACGACCTTCTGAGGGGCGGCGACCGCTTCGACCGGCTGTTCGGGGGCGAGGGCAACGACATCCTCGAAGGGGGGATCGACGCCGATCGCTTCTACTTCGACACGCCGCTCGGCCGCGCCAATGTCGACACCATCCTGGACTTCACCCAAAGCGAGGACAGCATCTTCCTCGACGATGCGGTCTTCCGCGCGCTGCCTTCCGGTGCGCTGGCTTCCGACGCGCTCGCGATCGGCAGCGCGGCGAGCACGGCCGCCCACCGGATCGTCTACAACCCCGTCACCGGCGCCCTGCTCTACGACGCCGACGGCGAAGGCGGCGGCGCTGCGATCCAGTTCGCTACTTTGGACAACCATCCGCCGGCTTTGGCGGCCACTGACTTCGTCGTCTTCTGACGTGCGGGTCGGGCGGGCCCGCGACCGGCCGAGCAAGTCCTGCCTGACTCCTGCCGAGCGGAATTAACGCGATCATCGATGCCCGTCGATGATCGCCGGCGGGGACGGGCAGCATGCACGATCCGCCGCGTCCGGAGCTGGTGGAACGCGTTGCGAGGCTCTGCGCTGATGAGCCCGTTCCCGGTGAACGTGCTGTGGCGTGCCGCCACCTGCGGGCGAATCGACATCCCCTTCCGCGGCGGCTTTCGGCGCGGGAAGCCGCCTGAACCCTCGCCGGGATTCGCCTTCGACCTTGTTGCACCGCAACATCGCCGCTATATGGACGGGACATATTTCCCGCTAAAAAGAGTTGAACGAAGATGAGCCTGCGCAACGTGGCGATCATCGCCCACGTCGATCACGGCAAGACGACCCTTGTCGACCAGCTGTTCCGCCAGTCCGGCACCTTCCGCGACAATCAGCGCGTGGAGGAACGGGCGATGGATTCGAACGACCTCGAGAAGGAGCGCGGGATCACCATCCTCGCCAAGTGCACCTCGGTCGAGTGGGAGCATGGCGGCGAGACGACGCATATCAACATCGTGGACACGCCGGGCCACGCCGATTTCGGCGCCGAAGTCGAGCGCATCCTGTCGATGGTCGACGGGGTGATCCTGCTCGTCGATGCGGCCGAGGGCCCAATGCCGCAGACCAAGTTCGTCACCGGCAAGGCGCTCGCGCTCGGCCTGAAGCCGATCGTCGTCGTCAACAAGATCGACCGGCCCGACGCGCGGCCGGCCGAGGTGCTCGACGAGGTGTTCGAGCTCTTCCTCAGCCTCGACGCCAATGACGAGCAGCTCGACTTTCCGACGCTCTATGCGAGCGGCCGCGCCGGCTATGCCGGCCGCAGCGACGATGTCCGTTCGGGCGATCTCAACCCCCTTTTCGAGACCATCGTCAGCCACGTGCCGGCGCCGGGGCTCGATCCGGACGGGCCGTTCAAGATGCTCGTTACCCTGCTCGATCGTGACCCCTTCCTCGGCCGCATCCTGACCGGCCGGATCGAGAGCGGCCGGCTCCAGGTCAACATGCCGATCAATGCGATCGACGTCGACGGCAAGGCGGTCGAGGTCGGACGCGCGACGAAGGTGTTCGCCTTTCGCGGCCTCGAGCGCGTGCCGGTCGAGACGGCGGAAGCGGGCGATATCGTCGCCATCGCCGGCCTCACCAAGGCGACCGTCTCGAACACGATCGCCGATCCGGCCGTGACCGAGCCGCTGCCTGCGCGCCCGATCGATCCACCGACGCTGGCGATGAGCTTCGCGGTCAACGACAGCCCCTATGCGGGCCGCGACGGCGACAAGGTGCAGAGCCGCGTGATCCGCGACCGGCTGGCGCGCGAGGCCGAGGGCAATGTCGCGATCCGGATCACCGAGAGCGCCGAGAAGGACGCCTATGAGGTCGCCGGCCGCGGTGAGCTGCAGCTCGGCGTGCTCATCGAGACGATGCGCCGCGAAGGTTTCGAACTGTCGATCAGCCGGCCGCGGGTGCTCTTCCGCGACGGCCCCAATGGCCGCGAGGAGCCGTACGAGACGGTCGTCATCGACGTCGATGACGAGCATAGCGGCACGGTCGTCGAGAAAATGGCCCAGCGCAAGGCCGAGATGACCGACATGCGCCCGTCCGGCGGCGGCAAGACGCGCCTCACCTTCTCGGCGCCGTCGCGCGGCCTGATCGGCTATCACGGCGAGTTCCTGTCCGACACCCGCGGCACCGGGATCATGAACCGCCTGTTCGAGAAATACGGTCCCTATAAGGGCCCGATCCAGGGCAGGCAGAACGGCGTCCTCATCTCGATGGAGAAGGGCGAGGCGGTGGCCTATGCGCTGAACATGCTCGAGGAGCGCGGCATCCTGTTCATCTCGCCCGGCGATGCGCTTTACGAGGGAATGGTGATTGGCGAGAATGCCAAGCCTCAGGACCTCGAGGTCAATCCGCTGAAGTCCAAGCAGCTCACGAACTTCCGCGCCTCGGGCGGCAAGGACGACAGCATCCGCCTGACGCCGCCGCGCCGGATGACGCTGGAGCAGGCGATCGCCTACATTCAGGACGACGAACTGGTCGAGGTCACGCCGAAGGTGATCCGCATCCGCAAGCGCTACCTCGATCCCCACGAGCGCAAGCGCCAGTCGCGCAAGGCCGAGGCGGCATAAGCCTCGCCGCGAACCGTCGCGGGAAGGGAAGGGGAGAAGCCACCGTCGCGAAGGCGGCTCATCCCCTCACTTCGCTGCAGCCATTGCGAGCACCTTCTTCCATTCCTCCTCGCGCACCGGCGCGACCGAGAGGCGTGACTGGCGGATCAGCTCCATCTTCGCCAGTCCCGGCTCGGCCTTGATCTCCTTCAGCGTCACCGGCTTCGGCAGCGGCCGCACCGGCTCGACCTGGACCGAAACCCAGTCCGCGTCTTTCGGGTCCGGCTGCCCTTCCCGAGAGATGCGCATGATGCCGACGACCGCCTTTTCCGCCATGCTATGGTAGAAGAAGGCTTCGTCGCCCACTTTCATCGCCTTGAGGTGCAGGCGCGCGGAATTGTTGCGCACTCCGTCCCACTCGGTCCCGCCGTCGCGTACCAGGTCGTCCCAGCCATATGCGGACGGCTCCGATTTCATCAGCCAATAGGCCATGCCTCTCGCGCTCCTTTCGCCTCTGCCCGCTTTCCCCGTAGAGCGCTCCCCGCAAAAGTGGGAAGCAAGAATCAAGTCCTGAGGCCCACGGACATGCCTGATCCCTCGGACAAGAGAGTGCGACGGATAAACGGATCTGGACGTTTCCCGACCGTCAACGGTTTCCGTTCCGCCGCGAACGGTCTAGAGCATGGCCCATGACGGCTCAACGCATGGCCATCCTCGCCTGCCTGTTTCTCGCCGCCTGCGGCGAGCCGGCGCGTCTGGACGAAAGCGGGCAGGGTTCGACCACGCCGCCTTATGTCCGGGCCGAATCGAGTCCGACCCTCCTTTCCGACCTTGTCCAGCCGGTGAGGGTCGGCGAGCTCGGCCCGAACTTCGCCGCCTGCAACGGGCGGGGTGCCGTGCGCGAGAGGGTCACCGAGGGGGCGATTCCGGTGCGCGCGGCGCCGTTCGAGCCGGCCGAGCAGATCGACCAGCTCGGTGTGAGTTCCCAATTCTTCATCTGCTCGCGGACCAACGATCAGCGCTGGTTCGGGATCGTCTATGACGAGGGCGGCCGGGCGAGCGAACGCTGCGGCGTGTCCGCCCCGATCCCTGCGCGACGCGACTATCAGGGGCCTTGCGCGGCGGGCTGGGTTTCGAGCTACTCGGTGCGGATGATCTCCGGCGTGCCGGACGAAGTACCATTGGACGCTCCGCCAACCGATTGATTTCAGGGATAGATTGAAAAGGTTCCGCGGCTCGTCGCGGACTCTGCCCCGTCCGCCGCCTCACCCGGGCCAAGGCCTTGCTTCGGCGAGCCGGAGAGGTCATCTGCCCTCTCACTGATAGCGAGCGGGAGCCGCCACAGTCAACGAACGGTCGTCGTGCCCAGGCGCGGCGAAGGGTCGCACAGTCGGCCCGACGGTCGGCGACGGCAGCCAAGCAAGTCGGGGGAGGCCAGAGACCGGATGCATCCTGCATCCGCCGGTCCGGCCCACCGCACATGAAACGGAACTGAATGATTCGCACGGTTCGCGCCGCGGGCATTGCCGTGGCTGCCTCAGCCCTTGCCGCCGCGGCGGTATTCAGCAACCCACTGCAGGCCGATGCGGGCAATATCGCGCCCCAGGCTTCACACTATCTGGACCATGCCGGGGCTTCGGCCGAGGTGGTCGACATCGGACTGAACGGACCCGAGAGCGAGACCGGGGCGGAGAGCGAGCGGAACGAGCGCTTCGGCCAGTTTGCCGATCACATGATCGCGCTGGCCGACCAGGCGCTGCCCCGCCCCCGCACCCTTGGCGAACTGGTGAGCAGCCACCAGGCGGTCGACACCGCGAATCGCGAACAGGACTGCCTCGCCAACGCCGTCTACTTCGAGGCGCGCGGCGAGCCGCTGGAGGGTCAGCTCGCCGTCGCCGAAGTCGTGCTGAACCGCGCCCGTTCCGGCCGTTATCCCCGGACGATCTGCGAGGTCGTCACCCAGCCCTGGCAATTCTCGTTCGTTCGGCGCGGAATCATTCCGCGCGCCAATCGCCGCTCCGAATCCTGGCGCCGCGCCGTCGCCGTCGCCCGCATCGCCGAAGCCGGGGCGAGCCGCCTGCTCCCGGACGACGTGCTCTGGTATCATGCAGACTATGTCAGCCCGAGCTGGGGCCGTCGCCTGGACCGCAACACCAAGATCGGGCTCCATATCTTCTACAGCTGAGCGATTCCTCTTCGCCAGCCTGTCAGGTCACCGTACCGGGCTGCCCGAGCGTCCGGAACGTGATCGAATAGCGTAGCGCCTCGACCGGCGGGATGCTGTGCTCCCATTCGGTTCGCGATGCCCCTCGTAGAAGATATGCCGAGCGAGGTGCGGCGGGGAGGGTGAATCGCTCCCAACTCGCACCGCGCCGGCGGCGAAAGCGCAGGGGCGCCGCCGAGAGCAGGGAGATCCCCATCACATCGCCGAATACGGGCCGGTCCCGGTGCCAACCCAGGCCGGCACCCTCCCCATATTCGATCAGCAGCGCATGCTCGATCGCCGCGGCCCCTATTCCCGCAAATGCGGCCGCGCGCTCGCGCAACGGCAGCAGCCAGTCGGGCATCGGATCCGTCGGCGCCAGGCCGCTGCCGTCGAAGCGATAGTTCCAGCCGAACGACACCGTCCGGCGCTTGCCCACAAATCCCTGAAACTCGAACGGCTTGAACGGAAGGGCTTCGAGACGGGCAACGATGGTGCGCTCTTCCTCGAGCGTAAGGAAGTCCGGTCGATAGGCCAGGCCTTCCGGGCCAACGGGCGGCGTTTCGCCGAACAGATCGGGTTGACGGCTCGTCATGCTGCGGCACGCAGGCGCTCGGCGAGACGCGTCGGTCGGGACAGCTTCACGATTCGGCGCGGCGCCATTTGCGGAGAATGGCGCTCGGGTGAGCGGCGCGCCAGTGGTCTTGCGGATCGCGAAGTGATCTTTTGCCACCGTCGGCGGGATGGGCTAGTTCGGCGATCCTATGTCTACCTATACGATCGACACGGCTACTAGTCGTGCCACGCCGAGCCCGGCGCCGATGAAGCGTCTGACCGCGCCGGCGATCATGGCGCGCAAGAGCGGAGAGCCTATCGTCGCGCTCACTGCCTACACGATGCGGATGGCGCAGCTGCTCGATCCGCATTGCGATCTGCTGCTGGTCGGCGACAGCCTCGGGCAGGTCATCTACGGGCTGCCCTCGACCATTCCCGTCAGCCTCGAAATGATGTGCGCCCACGGCGCCGCCGTCGTGCGCGGCTCCTGGCATGCGCTCGTTGCCGTCGACATGCCGTTCGGCTCGTACGAGGAAGGGCCGGAACAGGCATTCCGAAGCGCGGCGCGGATCCTCAAGGAGACCGGTGCGGCGGCAGTGAAGCTCGAGGGCGGCGAGGCCATGGCGGCAACCGTCGCCTTCCTGGTGCGGCGCGGCATTCCGGTGATCGGCCATGTCGGCCTGACTCCCCAAGCGGTGAACGCGCTCGGCGGCTACCGCGCCCGCGGCCGCGACGAAGCGGAGGCGAAGAAGATCCTCGGCGACGCCCGCGCCGTCGCCGATGCGGGCTGCTTCGCCCTGGTCCTCGAAGGGGTGATGGAGGAGATTGCGGTCGAGGCGACGCGCTCCGTCGCATGCCCGACGATCGGCATCGGCGCATCGGTCGAATGTGACGGACAGATATTGGTGACCGAGGACATGATGGGGCTGTTCGAGCGGACGCCCCGGTTCGTGAAGAGGTTCGGGGATCTCGCCGCGGAGATCGGCGCGGCCGCAGCCGCTTATGCCGCCGATGTCAGGACGCGCGCCTTTCCGACGTCCGAGCAGACCTATCAGCCCTGGACGTGAGGACTTTCCCTTCGCACGAGCCACCGGTAAGGAGCGCTTCGGGCTCGCCTTTCGGCGTGCTCGTACGCGTGCCAGCGATCCGGGCAGTGCGGACGCGCTTCCCCTGAATTTGGAGAGAGGTTTTGGCGATCAAGCCGAATGAGTCCGACACCTTTCTGAGGGAAGTCGACGAGGAGCTTCGCAAGGAGCGGATGAACCGGCTGTTCGCGCGCTACGGCTGGTTGATCATTGCCGGGGTCCTGCTGCTGCTCGCCGCCATCGGCGGCGTCATCTGGTGGAAGCATCATCAGCGGGAGTTGGCCGCGGGCCAGGGCGAGACGCTGCTCGAAGCGCTCGCGACGATGGACGCCGGCAACCGCGACGCGGCGGCGCCGAAGGTGGCGGAGCTCGCCGGCAGCGATATCGAAGGCTATCGCGCCGCGGCCTTGTTCGCGCGAGCGACGGCCGAGGCGGAAGCGGGGAACCAGGCCGCTGCCGTCGCGACCTTGAAGTCGATCGCCGAAGATGCCCAGCTCGCAGAACCTTACCGCCAGGCGGCGCTCGTCCGCCAGACGACCCTGGAGTTCGATCAACTGCAGCCGCAGGCGGTGATCCAGCGGCTCGGGCCGCTGGCCCGTCCGGGCCAGGCCTGGTTCGGAACCGCCGGCGAATTGGTCGGTATCGCTCATCTCAAGATGCGCCGGCCCGATTTGGCCGGTCCGCTGTTCGCCCAGATCGGCCGCGACCAGACCGTGCCTCCGTCGATTCGTACAAGGGCCATTCAGATGGCCGGGTCATTAGGGATCAACGCCATGCCCGAGCAGGCAGCTTCGGGCGCGGAGCCGCAGGCCCCGGCCGACTCGGCCGCAACGAAGGGTGAAGCCGAATGAAGCGTATCATCGTCGCGTTGACCGCCGTCAGTCTTCTGGCCGGCTGCGGGATCTTTCGCGGCTCGCGCGGCCCGACCACGCCGACGGTCGGCGAACGCATTCCGGTCCTCGCTTCCGAGAGCGACGTCGAGGTCGACCCGGCGTTGGCCGGCATTCCCGTCAGTTTGCCCGCGCCCGTCGCGAACCGCGACTGGCCGCAGCCGGGCGGCAATCCCTCCAAGTCGATGGGCCATGTCGCGCTTGCCGATTCGATCACGCAAGCCTGGAGCGTCAGCATCGGCCAGGGCAGCAGCGTTCGGGGACGGCTGGCGGCGGAGCCGGTGATTGGCGACGGGCGAGTCTATACGATCGATACCCGAGCCACCGTCCGCGCATTCGACGCCGATACCGGCGCCCAGCTCTGGTCCAGACAGGTCCGCGGCGAGAACTCGCCGAGAGAGGCCCTGTACGGCGGGGGCGTCAGCTTCGATGGTGGCCGCGTTTATGCCACCAATGGCGCCGGCGACGCTGCGGCGCTCGACGCCGCGACCGGCGAGGTCGTTTGGATGGTCAAGCCCGGCGGCCCCCTGCGCGGCGCCCCGACCGTCGGCAATGAAAATGTCTATGCGGTCAGCCAGGACAACCAGCTCTACGCGCTCAACGTTGCCAATGGCGAGACCCGCTGGACCGGCGCCGGCTCGTTCGAGCTGGCCGGCGTGTTCGGGACAGCGGCGCCCGCTTTCGCGCAGAGCACCGTCGTCGCGGGCTTCTCGTCGGGCGAGCTCACCGCTTATCGCTACGAGAACGGCCAGGTCGTCTGGCAGGACGCGCTGGCCCGCACCGGGGTCAGCACCGTCGTGGGCACCATCTCCGACATCGATGCGGATCCCGTGATCGATCAGGGCCGGGTCTTCGCCGTAGGGCAGGGCGGCCGCATGGTCGCCGTCGAGTTGATCACCGGCCAGCGCGCCTGGGAGATCAACATTGCCGGCATCTCGACGCCGTGGGTCGCCGGAGACTGGGTCTATGTCGTGACCGATCGGGCGCAGCTGCTGGCGATCGCCCGCGCGTCCGGGCGGATCCGCTGGATTTCCCAGTTGCCCCGCTATCGCGATCCGGAGGATCGCGAGGGACCGATCTTCTGGCGCGGACCGGTGCTTGCCGGCAACCGGCTGGTTCTGACCAGCTCACGGGGCCAGATCGCCTACGTCTCGCCGATCGATGGCGCGATCCAGGCGACGACCGAGACCCGTTCGCCCATCTCGCTTCCGCCGGTCGTCGCCAACAATACGCTGTACATATTGGACGACTCCGGCCGGCTGACCGCCTGGCGCTAGCCGACGGGCACGAGATCCAATCGGTTGACCCTGCGCCGCCGAGGGGGCAGGGGCACCGACCATGTCCAGATTGCCGACCGTCGCCATCGTGGGCCGGCCCAACGTCGGCAAGTCCACCCTGTTCAACCGGCTGGTGGGCCGAAAGGTCGCTCTGGTCGATGATCGGCCGGGTGTGACCCGCGATCGACGCGAAGGCGAGGCGACCCTGCTGGGGCTCGACTTCCGGGTCATCGATACCGCCGGCTATGAGGACGAGGACCCGGACACCCTGCCGGGCCGGATGCGCGCCCAGACCATTGCCGCCGTGCGCGAGGCCGATGTCGCCTTGTTCCTGATCGACGCCCGCGCCGGAATGACCCCGCTCGACGAGGAGATCGCCCGCTGGCTGCGCTCGGAAAGCACGCCGGTCGTCCTCGCCGCCAACAAGGCGGAAGGCCGATCCGGCGAGGCCGGAATCCTCGAGGCCTTCGCCCTCGGTCTGGGCGAGCCGATCGCGATGAGCGCCGAGCATGGCGAGGGCGTCGTCGACCTGTTCGAGCACCTGCGCCCCTATGTCGAGCGCGAGCCCGGCGATGAAGAAGAGGCCGAGGCCGAAGGCCCGCTCAAGCTGGCGATCGTCGGAAGGCCGAATGCCGGCAAGTCCACCTTGATCAACCGCATGCTCGAGCAGGAGCGCCTGATCACCGGCCCGGAGGCCGGGATCACCCGCGATTCCATCGCGATCGATTGGGAATATCGCGGCAGACCGGTTCGGCTGATCGACACTGCCGGCATGCGCAAGCGCGCCAAGGTCGAGGACAAGCTCGAGAAGTTGTCGGTCGCAGACGCCCGGCGCGCGGTCGACTTCGCCGAGGTCGTGGTGCTGCTGCTCGACGGCACACGCGGGCTGGAGGCCCAGGATCTGAGGATCGCTTCCTACGTGCTCGAGGAGGGGCGCGCGCTGCTCGTGGCGATCAATAAATGGGACGTGGCCGAGGATGCCAGCCGCCTGTTCAACGGCATCAAGGCGGCGCTCGACGAGGGGCTCGCGCAAGCGCGCGGCGTTCCCCTGCTCACGGTTTCGGGCAAGACCGGCAAGGGGATCGACACCCTGCTCCAGGCGGCATTCGAAGTTCGCGACACCTGGTCGGCCCGAGTCTCGACCGGTCAACTCAACCGGTGGTTCGAGGAAGCGGTCGAAAAGAACCCGCCGCCCGCGCCCGGTGGCAAGCGGATCAAGCTGCGCTACATCACCCAGGTCGGAACGCGCCCGCCCAGCTTCGTCCTGTTCGGCACGCGCACCGAAATGCTGCCGGAAAGTTACCGCCGCTATCTGGTCAACGGGATCCGCAAGGATCTCGGCTTTGGCGCCGTTCCGGTGCGCCTCGCCCTGCGCAGCTCCCAAAATCCGTTCGACCGGTGAGCGCCAAGGAGGGTTCTCGCTCCTGAGGTGCGGACGATCCGTAAACGGCCCCTTTACCTCTGGCGGTTACGGTCCCGAATGCGCCGTTCGGCGAGGGATGGATCATGGCGGACGCTAGCGGAGCATTGGTGGACTGGGTCGAGTTTGGTCGAATGCGGACCGAGCTCGGCGCCGATTTCATCAGGATATTGGGCTATTTCCGTGAAGATGGCGGAAAGTCCGTCGACCGGATCGAGCAGGCGATGCAGCGCCGTGATGCCGCCGGGCTCGTCACTCCGGCTCATACGATGAAGACCGAAGCGCGCCAGTTCGGCGCCTATCCGCTCGGCGACCTGGCCGAGGAGATAGAGGATGCCGGTCGCCGGGCGCTCGAATCCCGGCTTTTCCCGGACCAGATACTGCCCCAGGTGGCGGCGCTCCGGCCGCTTTACGAGCGTACGATGGCGCTCTTCCAGCAGGAGACCAACCCGCTCGTCGCGCGCGGTCACGGCACGGGACGTGGCCCTGGCAATCAGGAGTTCGGCCGCCTCTGAAGCGGATGCCTATGGCAGGCGGTTTTCAACCCGCAGCGGGCGTCCGACGCATGGGCTGGGGCTGCCAGCGCGCGAGCGAGCGCCAGAGCCACTCGAACGGTCCGTAGCGATAGCGTTCGAGCCAGGGCTTCGACCAGATCAGCATCAGCGCCCACGTGGCGAAGACGACCAGCCACAGCTCGGCACGGCCCGTCGTTCCGTAGAGCCCGAGGCCGTGACCATAGAAGAGGCTGGTCATCAGGATGCTGCTTCCGAGATAGTTGGTGAAGGCGGCGCGCCCCGCCGCCGCAATCCGGTCGACCAGCGCGCCGCCCCCGCGGGTAAGGAGGATGATGGAAGCGGCGTAGGCGACGACCATCACGGGCCGGAACGGAGTCGTGGCGGCCATCCCGATGAGGAATAGTGCCGGCACCGAAAAGCCGTTGCGCGTCAGCAGCCAGGCCAGTGCGCAATAGGCCGGGATGCTGGTCGCGAGGCCGACCAGGACCACCCGGCGGTAGCGCCCGACGCTCCACTCTCCCTTGAAGAAGCCGGACTTCAGCGCGGCCATGCCGAGCAGCATGTAGCCCAAAGTCTCCCAGCCGAAGAAAAGGACGGCCGAGAACGGCTCGAACGTGCGCTCGAACAGTCGGTTCTCGACCAGCCCGGACCAGGCGCCCCGGAACGCCGCCAGCTTTTCAGCCAAAGGTTGGCCGGTGAGGATTCCGAACTGAGATTCCAGCGACTGCCACTGGCGCACCGTCTCCGGATCCGGGTTTGCCGATGCGGCCGCCTGCGCGAGGGCGGCGATGCTGATCCCCATACCGAGGAACATCAGGAATTGCCCGATGATGAGGGCGACACCCCAGGCGACCAGCGCCCGGGTGGCCAGGCGCCGGAAGAGAAACAGCACCAGCCCGATCAACGCATAGGTGGTGAGAATGTCGCCCCACCAGATGAAGTAGAAATGAAGGAGCCCGAACAAGAGCAGCCAGAGCATTCGCGGGAAATGCGCCGATGCGCCGGAGCGGCCGGCCGCCTCCGCACGCTCGATGACCAGTAGCGTGCTCGCGCCGAACAGGAAGGAGAAGAGTCCGCGCATCTTTCCGTCGACGAAGACGAAGCTGACGACCCACGACCAGTAATCGGCCGCGCTTTCCATCCCGAAGGCGAGCGGATTCATATAAGCCTGGAAGGGCATGGCGAAGGCAATGATGTTCATCGCCAGGATGCCCATAACGGCGATCCCGCGGACGATGTCGAGGGTGGCGATGCGCGGTCCGGCTTCGGTGGTCGCGGTCATCCCGGCTCTCCGCTTGCCGCTCGGCTCACAGCCAGCTCGATATCCGATCCAGCGGCTTCTTCAACAGCGCGTGTTCGGGGACGCTGGCGTCGGCGGCCGCCTTGCCGGTCACGATCACCATGACCGGCTTCTCGTTTGCAGGCCGGCCGCACAACCGGTTCAGGAAACGCATCGGATTGGGCGTATGCGTCAGCGTGGCAAGGCCGGCGGCGTGCAGGGCAAGCAGCAGGAACCCGCAGGCGATGCCGACGGATTCCGTCACGTAATAATTCTGCTTGTGTTCGCCCGGTGCGATTCCGCTTTTGCGCTGGCCGAAGACCACGATGTGCCAGGGCGCGATTTCGAGATAGGGCTTGTCGGCGTCGGTTCCGAGTGGCGCCAGCGCCTCCAGCCACTCGCTTCCGGCCTTGCCCGAATAGAAAGCGCGTTCCTCCTGTTCGGCTGCTTCGCGGAGCCGTCGTTTGAGCTCGGGGGTCGAAACCACCGCGAAGTGCCACGGCTGATGGTTGGCGCCGCTCGGCGCTGACCCGGCGGCGAGGATCGCCTGCTCGATCACTTCCCGCGGGACGGGCGAGTCGGAGAAGAAGCGGCAGGTTCGGCGCGTTCGGATCGAGTCGTAAAAGGCGCGAGCCCGCTCGATCATCTCGCCGGGCGGAAAATCGGGGAGGCCCGCCCAGGGAATGGGTCGGTAAGGCTCGGGATCGCTCGGCATCCGCCTCGTGATGCTCGAATTCGGCCGCGTGGGGAAGACCCGAGGCGCGCGGCCGATCCCGTGGCGCTCAGTCCTGTGCCGGCTTCGACTGAAGCTGGATGTAGTTCTGCAGTCCCATCTGCTCGATCATGTCGAACTGCTTCTCGAGCACGTCGATATGTTCTTCCTCGTTCTGGAGGATGTCGGCGAACAGCTCGCGGCTGACATAATCGCGTACCGCTTCGGCATGGGCGATCGCCTCCTTGAGCTGGGTCACCGCTTCGCGCTCGAGTTCCAGGTCGGCCCGGAGGATCTCCTCCACGTTCTCGCCGACGCGAAGGCGGCCGAGCATCTGGAAGTTGGGCAGGCCTTCGAGAAACAGGATACGTTCGGCCAACCGGTCGGCATGCTTCATCTCATCGATCGATTCGTGCCGTTCGAACTCGGCGAGCTTGTGGACGCCCCAATTGTCGAGCATCCGATAGTGCAGCCAATATTGGTTGACCGCCGTCAGCTCGTTCTTGAGCGTGTCGTTGAGATGCTGAATGACCTGATCGTCGCCCTTCATTGCGGGTCTCCTTTTCTGGCCGCGTTCATAACGCGCGGACGACGAAAAGGCACCGAAAAAATGGCGGAAATCTGCGAAAAACTCGCGCTCTTGCTAGGCAGTCGCACGTTCCGCGGCGATCAGCTCGCGCGCGAATGAGAAGCATTGTCCGCACCGCGGCTTGCGGCCGTAAAGCCGATAGGCGCTGGTCGGGCAGGACGCCCCTTCCCGCGCCGCTTGGCGCAGCTCGGTTTCGCGAATCGCGTTACAGACGCAGACGATCATGAGGATCGGAAGTATCGATAATGCGAATAGGTCGCAATAGGAATCTTATCGCTGTCAGCGCGGGTTGCCTCGAATCACTGCGGAGCCGAACCAGGTCGACCGATTCGCGACGGGCCCGGGACGGTCAGGCGACCGCCGGTTCGTTCTGCATGAGGCCGGGGAAGAAGCTTTCGTGGGCTCGGCGGAGCTCGGCGAGAGGAATCGCGCATCTTTTCCGATGCTCGATGGCAATCCCGTCCCCGCCGGTCGATCCGATGAGCGCAGCGAACACGCCGTGGGATTGAGCAAGCGCAAGCACTGCGGGCGCATCTCGCGCCGTGACGACGTAGCGGCCCTGATCCTCGCCGAACAGGAACGGCGCCAGTGGCGCCTCGGCAGGAACGCTGATTTCGGCGCCGATGTCTCCCGCGAGCGCCATTTCGGCCAGCGCGACCGCGGCCCCGCCATCCGAACAGTCGTGGACCGCCGTGATGTCGCCGCCCTCGATCAGCGCCCGGATAAGGTTTCCCGCGGCACGCTCGGCAGCGAGGTCGACAGGCGGGGGCGGCCCTTCCTCTCGGCCATGGCATTCCCGAAGCCATAGCGACTGGCCCAGATGGCCTCGGGTATGGCCGATCAGCAGAATAGCCTCCCCCTCGCTCTTGAACCCGATCGTCGCAGATTTCTCCCAATCGTCAATCAGGCCGACGCCGCCGATCGCCGGCGTCGGCAGAATGGCGCTGCCGCTGCCGTCCTCATTCTTGGTTTCGTTGTAGAGCGAGACGTTGCCCGACACGATCGGGAAGTCGAGCGTGCGGCACGCTTCGGCCATCCCTTCGATGCACCCGACGAACTGGCCCATGATTTCGGGCCGTTGCGGGTTGCCGAAATTCATGCAGTCGGTCGCGGCGAGCGGCCGGGCGCCGACGGCGCACAGGTTGCGCCATGCCTCGGCGATCGCCTGCTTGCCGCCTTCATGCGGGTCGGCGCGGCAATAACGCGGCGTGCAGTCCGTTGTAATGGCGAGGGCCTTGCGCGTGCCGTGAACGCGCACGACGGCTGCATCGCCTCCCGGCCGCTGGATCGTGTCGGCGCCGACTTTCTGGTCATATTGCTCCCAGATCCAGCGGCGGCTCGCAAGATCGGGGGAACCCATCAGCCTGAGGAGGTCGGCTGCGACGTCAGCGGCCTCCGGTATGTCGGTCAGCGGAGCCGGAGGGTCGGTCCGAACCCAGGGCCGCTCGTAGCAGGGCGCGTCGTCGCCGAGCGGGCCGAGCGGGATGTCGGCCGCCGTCTCGCCGTTCCATTTCAGCACCAGATGGCCGGTGTCGGTCACCTTGCCGATCACCGCGAAATCCAGCTCCCATTTGCGGAAGATCGCCTCGGCCTCTGCCTCCCGGCCCGGCTTCAGCACCATCAGCATGCGCTCCTGGCTCTCCGACAGCATCATCTCGTAGGGGGTCATGCCCTCCTCGCGGCAAGGGACCGCATTCATGTCGAGCTCGACGCCGACGCCGCCCTTCGACGCCATCTCGACCGAGGAGGAAGTGAGCCCGGCCGCGCCCATGTCCTGAATGGCGACGATGGCATCCGAAGCCATGAGTTCGAGGCAGGCCTCGATCAGCAGCTTTTCGGTGAACGGATCGCCGACTTGGACGGTGGGGCGCTTCTCCTCCGAATCCTCGGAGAAATCGGCCGACGCCATCGTCGCGCCGTGGATGCCGTCGCGGCCGGTCTTGGAGCCGACATAGACGACCGGATTCCCGACGCCAGCGGCCGCCGAATAGAAAATTCGGTCGGTGGCGGCGATGCCCACGGTCATCGCGTTGACGAGGATGTTGCCGTCATAAGCCGGGTGGAAATTCACTTCGCCGCCGACCGTGGGCACGCCGACGCAATTGCCGTAGCCGCCGATTCCGGACACGACCCCGGCGATCAGGTGGCGCATCTTGGGATGATCCGGCCTGCCGAACCGGAGCGCATTGAGGTTCGCGACCGGGCGCGCGCCCATCGTGAAGACGTCCCGCAATATGCCCCCGACGCCGGTCGCGGCGCCCTGATAAGGCTCGATGTAGGAGGGGTGGTTGTGGCTCTCCATCTTGAAGATGGCGGCCAGTCCGTCGCCGATGTCGACGACTCCGGCATTTTCGCCGGGACCCTGGATCACCCAGGGAGCCTTGGTCGGCAGCTTTCTCAGATGCACCCGCGAGCTCTTGTAGGAGCAATGCTCGGACCACATCACGGAGAAGATCCCGAGCTCGGTCAGGTTCGGCTCGCGTCCCAGGGCGTGGAGGACGCGCTGATATTCCTCCTCGGTGAAGCCATGGTCGGCGATGGTGGCGGAGTCGATATGATCGGGGGTGATGCTTTCGGACATGGGCCGCGCCTGTAAGGCATCGATTCCGCTTTGTCGAAGGGCGTCGTCAGGTGCGGGCATGATCACCTTGCGTTCTCATGCGAGGGACACGAGACGGGCGATCGGCGCGGTTCCGCAGAGCTGTCACGACATTACCACCTATATGACGGCCGCCGCCGCCGAGGGTGATTCGCTCCATCGCCCTCGCCGAAATCGGGCCGGCGACAGCCACGTCATGTTATCCGACGAATATCCGAGATCGGCGGGCTCTGCCCGGAGGTCCGTTGCGCCGCGAGCTTCAGCCTTGATGGTTTTGCGAGGATGGCGCTCCGCCTTCGGCCGTCGTCGGACGCTGCCCAGTCATTTCGAGGACGTAGCGTTCGAGCAAATGGAGCGCCGTAGGGCGGCCCATGCGCGTTCCGCCTGAACCGGAAATGGAAGGGGCCGATCCGTCGTTACGGACCGGCCCCGGGAAACTGGTAGCGGCTGACGATCAGCTGCGGCAGGATTGGGTGCCCTTGCCCGGAGCCGTATATTCGATCTCGTCGGCATTGGCGCTGACCGAATATCCCTCGGCGGTGTAAGGCGGATTGCCGCCTTCGGCGTTTAACGTCGCCACTGGCGGCTGTCCGCGCTCGGTGCGCACCGCGGCCGTGTCGTTCGTGTAGAAGTCGATGTAAACCAGGCTGTTGTCGCGGCAGCGGTAGGTCCGGCTGTCCGAAATCATCGGCGGAGCCTCGACCGGCCCGGCATTCTTCAATGCCTCGGCCATCGGGTCGAACTCGTTTATGGTGACGACCTCAGGCTCGGTGCTGCAGGCCGCAAGTGCGATGGACGCCGCGCTGATCGCCACGGCGAGGAAATGGGTCTTCTGCATGGGCGCCCCCTTCGCGAGTGCAGCATCCCTCGTCAAGGGATAGTTTGTGGCAAATTGTCGCAGTCCGGACCAGTCATTTCGACGAGCGGCGGCTCGGGTTCGACAAAGGCCGACGCCATGCTTACACTGGTCCGGAGTCGATGACAGGAGGAGCGATCGCCGGCATGGAGAGGGTACGGATCGGATTGACCGGCCTCGCCTTCGTCTTTCTCGCCGTGCTCCTTGCGATGGTGTTCATCCGCCAGGAGGCGGGCGAGGAGCCGATCACCCCCAACCTCCTCGAGCAGCAGCGGTCCGGGCAGCCGGCCACGCCGGAGCCCGAAGCGGAGACAGCGGCCCCGGCCGAGCCGCTCGCGGAACTTGGCGTGGCACCGGGCAAGGCCGACGCCAATGCGGCCGAAGCGACACCCGAAGCGCCGGTCGTCGAGGAACAGTGATCGCCTTCTAGCGCGGCCGTCGCGCCTGTTTCGCATCGCAGCAATATTCGGGGACTAGCGGGTCGGCGGGCCAACCGGCCTGCGCCGGCCGTGGCCTGCTGCCTCGTGGCCGCGCTCCCTGCTGCCGGCCGACCCAACCACAGGCGATCCCGAAAGCCCCGTTCCGGCGCAACGCCGCGCCGCAGGCGAATCACGGAAGCCGCGTTCGATGACGATAGCGGGTTGCGGCTCTCGTTGGCGGTCGCATCAGGGCGTCGCCGCATATTCACCGACTTATCCACAGCTCAGAAAAGAGAACAAGCAAGCAACTGGTTCAAGAACAAACCACGAATAGGGGGCCTCTTCCCGCTCTTGCGGCATCAAATCCCATAAAAAGGCATGGAAAACCCTTCCAATCCCGCACCCATTGGGTTATCCACCAACGGGTAATTAGGGGCATTTCCTGTTCAGCCGCGGCGACGACGCGGACGCGCTGAGACGCGCGCCCGGGAACGGGGAGGGCCTGTGTGTAGGCAGGGGCCTGGCGTTCGGTGGAACTTGAGCATCTCTTCAATGGAAGCGCGCTCAACGCGGTCGACGCCAAGGGGCGTCTGTCCGTCCCGGCCTTCATTCGCTCGGTGATCGAGCGCCGTTCCGACGCCAAGGCGATCATCATCGGTGCGCACGAGGTCGACCCCTGCCTCACCGCCTACGATCGCAACTACGCCCGCAATCTCTACGTCGAGAACGAGCGTCGCCGCCTCAACGAGGAGGCGGCCGACCCTCAGGCGCATTTCGCCCGCGCCCGCCGGACCTTCGGCATCACCGAGGAGGTCCCTTACGACAGCAGTGGACGCATCATCCTGCCCCCGATGATGCGTCGCAAGGGACAGATCGAGGATCTCGCTCTGTTCGTCGGCGTCGGCGGCACGTTCGAAATCTGGAATCCGCGGCTCGCGCTGGAGAGTCAGGATGCCGACCTGCGCGAGCTCGCCGCTTATCGTCTCGAGGAGAGGGGGGTCGCAGCATGACCACGACCGCCGCTCCTCGCCATCTTCCCGTCCTGCTCGACGAAGTCGTCGCCGCTCTCGCCGTTGCACCCGGTGAAACGCATGTCGACGGCACGTTCGGCGCCGGCGGATACACCAAGGCCATTCTCGATAGGGGGGCAGCCCGCGTCCTTGCCTTTGATCGCGATCCCGAGGCGATCCAGTGGGGCAAGGCACTGGCTGCCTCGAGCGGGGAGCGCCTGACGCTTGTACCGGAGCGTTTCTCCCGGATGCGTCAGGCGCTTGCCGCCCGCGGTGTCGAATCGGTCGATGGCGTCACCTTGGATATAGGCGTCTCGTCGATGCAGCTGGACGAGGCCGATCGCGGTTTTTCTTTCCAGACCGACGCGCCGCTCGACATGCGCATGTCCCGCGCTGGCGAGAGCGCAGCCGATTTCCTCAATCGCGCCGACGAGGCGGAGATTGCCGACATCATCTTCCGCTATGGGGACGAGCCGAAGTCGCGCCGCATCGCGCGCGCCATCGTGGTCGGGCGTCCGATCGAAACGACCGGACAGCTTGCCACGATCGTCCGGCGCGCCGTGGGCTATCGGCCCGGCGCAAAGAAGGACCCGGCGACCCGGACCTTTCAGGCGATACGGATTCACATCAACCAGGAGCTTGACGAGCTCGAGGGCGGGCTGGCGGCCGCCGAACAGGTGCTTGCACCCGGCGGCCGCCTAGCCGTCGTCACCTTCCACAGCCTCGAGGATAGAATCGTCAAGCGCTTCCTGAAGGAGCGCAGCGGTGCCCTGCCGTCGCGCTCGCGCCACCTGCCGGCCGCTACGGAGAGCGGTCCGGCACCGACCTTCGAGGCGGTCGCCAAGCCGGTGCGTGTCGGCGAGGACGAGCTCGCCCGCAACCCGCGCGCTCGATCGGCCACCTTGCGCGCGGCGCGCCGCACGTCGGCCCCGGCCTGGTACAGCTTTGAGAGAGGATCGGCGATATGATCGTCAGGGGATTCAGACCCGTCGCCTGGGTGGCGGCCGTCGGGGCCGCGGCGCTCGGCTGCTACATGCTGTCGCTGCAGGTTGCGGCCGAGCGCGCCGAGCTGGCCAGCCTCGAGCGGGAGATCGTCGAGACTCGCCAGGACATTCGTTCGCTCCAGACCGAGCTCGGCACCCGTGCGCGCCTGCAGCAGCTCGAACATTGGAATGCGGAAGTGCTGGCCCTCTCCGCTCCCGTCGCCGGTCAGTTCCTCGAAAGCAATGTCAGCCTCGCCCGCTTCGACGTGCGCCAGCGCACCTTCGGCGATGAGCAGGTGCGCCTGGCGGCGGCCGAATCCGCTCCGGCGGCTCCGGCTCCGGTCGGCCAGGCTCCGGTGCGCCTTGCCTCTGCCGAGGTTCATTCCGCCCCGGCCGTGGCCGCCGCCGGTCCGGTCCATCGGCCCCTCGTGCGGCGTGCCAGCCTGACCATCCTCCCTGTTGCCGACGAAGCTCCGACGGCGAGGTCGACGCCCGCGTCCGCGACTTCCGCTCCGCCGCGGCGATCCGCATTGCTCGACGAATCGACCCTTCGTGACCTGGGTGCCCAGTCCCGTTCCGAGCGGGGAGGGGGCACCCGCAACTGATGGCCACGCTTGCCGCTCATGCCGGCCGCTCCATTCCCCATGGCGAAGAGGATCAGCACGGACTTGCGCTGACCCACCACCGGCTGATGCTGGTGCTGCTCCTGTTCGCCGGCGTGACGGCGCTTGTCGTGCTGCGCCTCATCTTCCTGCAGGCGTTCACCGATCGTACCGGGTCCGCCGAGCTCGGCAACCCGCTGATCCCGCCGCGCGCCGACATCGTGGACCGCAACGGGATCCCGCTCGCGCGGACGATCGATGCCTGGTCGATCGGGGTGCATCCCCGCCGGGTCATCGGCGATCGGGACGAGCTTGCGCGTCGGCTCCACGATCTGATCCCCGAACGCAGCGTTGCCGAGTACCGGCGGATGCTCGGTGCCGAAAGCAACTATCTCTATCTGGCCCGTCGCGCCGTTCCCGAGCTGGTCGCGGCGGTCAATGCGCTCGGAGAACCCGCGGTCGTGTTCAACCGCGAGCCCGAACGGCTCTACCCCCAGGCCGCAATGGCGGGCCATGTCCTCGGTTGGACCGATTTCGACGGCCGCGGCGTCGCCGGCATGGAGCGGGTGCTCGAGGAGCGGCTGACCGATCCCGGGCTACGCGGCAGCCCCGTCGCGCTGGCGATCGACAGCCGCGTGCAGGCGACGATGGAGAGCGAGCTCGCATCCGCGGTCGCCGTCCAGAATGCCGAGGGCGGGACGGGCATCGTGCTCGACGTGCGCACCGGCGAGGTCATCGCCATGGCTTCCGCGCCGACCTTCGATCCGAACGCCGCCGGCCGATCCGATCCGAGCGCTCTCTACAACCGGGCGACGATGGGCGTCTACGAGCTGGGCTCGGTGTTCAAGCCGATCACCGTCGCTGCGGCGATGGAAGCGGGCGTTATCGACTCGATGGCGCGCAAATGGGACGCGTCGGCCCCGCTCGCCATCGGTCGGTTCCGGATCAGCGATTATCGCGGTCAGAACCGGGCACTCACCGTGCCGGAGATACTCGTCCATTCGTCCAATATCGCCACGGCTCGCGTTGCCGATGCCATGGGACCGGAGAGGATGCAGGCCGCGTTTCGCGCGCTTGGCTTCCACGAGCCCGCTCATATTGAGCTTCACGAGCGTGGCGGAACCTTGTGGCCTCGGGACTGGGGCCGCGCCACCGTGCTGACCAGCGGCTTCGGGCATGGCATCGCGGTCACGCCGCTGCATCTGGCCAGCGCCTATGCCGCATTGGTGAATGGTGGCGTCTGGCGCCCGGCCACGTTGATGCGGATCAAGCCCGGGCAGACGCCGCGCGGGCGCCGGGTATTTTCGGAGGCGACCAGTCGCCGAATGCGGCAATTGTTGCGCCTCGTCGCGACCCACGGGAGCGGCCGCAACGCCAACGTTCCCGGCTTCAGGGTCGGCGGCAAGACGGGGACGGCCGAAAAGGTTTCGTCGAGCGGGGGCTATTCGCGTAGAGTGAACGTCTCCACCTTCGCAGCGGCTTTTCCGATGGACGATCCGCATTATGTGGTGCTGGTGATGATGGATGCACCAAAAGGCACTGCGCAGACCCACGGGTTCACCACCGCGGGCTGGACTGCGGCGCCGGTGGTCGGCAGCGTCATCGCCCGGGTCGGGCCGCTGCTCGGAATCATCCCCGACGAGAATCGCGACGTGGACAATTCGGAGCTGTTGCCGCTGCTTGCCAATGCGGGGCGCTGATGCGGCTCGGGACACTGACCGGCGGTGACGAAGACTCGCCCGTCACCGGCTTCGCCATAGATCATCGCAAGGTTGCTCCCGGAACGGTGTTCGGCGCCTTTCGCGGCGCCCGGTTCGATGGCGAGGATTTCATTCCTGCCGCGGTCTCGGCTGGCGCCATAGCGGTCGTCGCTCGGCCCGAGGCGAAGGTGGAAGGCGCGGTCCACATCGCCGACGCCGAGCCCCGCCGGGCATTCGCGCGCCTTGCGGCAGCCTTCTTCCGACCCTTTCCCGGGACCGTGGTCGCCGTCACCGGCACCAACGGCAAGACGTCCAATGTCGAGCTTTGTCGCCAGCTCTGGCGAATGGCCGGGCACCGCTCGGCCAGCATCGGCACACTCGGCGTCACGACGGCCGACGAACAAGTGACGACCGGACTTACCACGCCCGACATCGTCACCTTTCTGTCGAACATGGCCGGCCTGGCTCGCATGGGGATCAGCCATGCCGCGTTCGAGGCGTCGAGCCACGGACTGTCCCAATTTCGGACCGAGGGGTTGCCGGTGCACGCCGCCGCCTTCACCAATTTCAGCCGCGACCATCTCGATTATCATCAGACGATGGAGGCCTATTTCGAGGCCAAGATGCGCCTCTTCTCCGAAGTGGTCGAACCGGACGGGACCGCGGTGATCTGGGCGGACGATCCGAAGTCCGACGAGGTGATCCGCCGCTGCCGCGAGCGCGGGCTCGCGGTCATGACCGTCGGCGCCCGGGGCGAAAGCCTTCGCCTGGTATCGCGCGAAACCGGAGAGCTCGGTCAGAAGCTGGTCGTGGAGGCGGACGGGCGCGTCCACCAGGTCAGCCTCGCCCTGATCGGTGCCTATCAGGCTGCCAATGCGCTGACCGCCGCCGGCCTGGTGATCGCCACTGGAGCGGAAATTGGTCCGACGCTCGCCAATCTCGGACGGGTTCATCCGGTACGCGGGCGCCTCGAACGGGCCGTGATCACCCGCTCGGGGGCGCCGATCTATGTCGACTATGCGCATACGCCCGATGCCATCCAGTCAGCCATCGAGGCGCTGCGGCCGCACGCGCGCGGCCGCCTGATCACCGTGTTCGGCGCCGGCGGCGATCGCGACGTCGGCAAGCGTTCCGAAATGGGGGCTGTGGCGGCGCGGCTATCGGATCTGGTCATCGTCACCGACGACAATCCCCGCAGCGAGGATCCGGCTGCCATCCGGCGCGACGTGCTCGCCGGCGCGCCGGAGGCGATCGAGGTGCCGGGCCGGCGCGACGCGATCCGCGCGGCCGTGGAGAAGGCCGGTCCCGGCGATATCATCCTTCTCGCCGGCAAGGGTCACGAGCAAGGCCAGATCGTGGGAGAGACGGTGCTTCCGTTCGACGATGTCAGCGTCGCCCGGGAATGCGCGGCATGAGCGGCCTGTGGAGCTCGGCCGAGATCGCGACCGCGGTAGGCGGCGATGCGCACGGCACGTTCGAGGTGTCCGGGGTCACGTTCGATTCCCGCGAGGTCCAGCCTGGCGACCTGTTCATCGCGCTCAAGGGCGAGGCGACCGACGGCCACCGGTTCGTCGCGCAGGCGCTGGAGAAGGGCGCTGCCGGCCTGCTCGTCTCGCAACCCGTCGAAGGGCCGCATGTCCAGGTCGCCGAGACCGCTCGCGCGCTCGACGAACTCGGCCGGGCCTCGCGAGCCCGATCTTCGGCCCGGATCATCGGGGTCACCGGTTCGGTCGGCAAGACGAGTACCAAGGAGGCCCTCTACGCCGCCCTTGATCGGGCCGATCCGGGGCGCACCCACCGCTCGGTCAAGAGCTACAACAATCATACCGGCGTCCCCTTGAGCCTCGCGCGCATGCCGCGCGAGGCAAGCTACGGCATCTTCGAGATGGGGATGAACCATGCCGGAGAGCTTGCCGCGTTGACTCGGCTCGTTCGGCCGCATGTCGCGCTCGTGACCGCCATTGCCTCCGCGCACAGGGAGTTTTTCGAAAGCGAGGAAGCGATCGCGGACGCCAAGGGCGAGATCTTCGAAGGACTGGAGGGAGGCGGCACGGCCATTCTGCCCTTCGACAGCCCCCACCGCGACCGGCTCGCAGCGCTCGCCGGTCCGCATGCGGCGCGGATGGTCACCTTCGGTCTGGGAGAGGGCGCCGACGTCCGCGCTGCCTATCTGGTTCGCGCGCCCAGAGGCGGCACGATGGTGACCGCGACCCTTCCCGATGCGCAGCTCAGCTTCACCGTCGGCCAGCCGGGCGAGCATATGGTATCGAATGCGCTGGCGGTGCTGGCGGCCGTCTGGGCTGTCGGCGGCGATCTTGCGGCGGCCGGGCTGGCGCTTGCCGACCTAGCCGCCATTCCCGGTCGCGGCGAGAGGCGGATGGTATCGGTCGGGGGCGGCGAGGCGCTTCTGATCGACGAGAGCTACAATGCCAATCCCGCCTCGATGGTGGCGACCTTGAAGGTGCTTGGCGAGGAGCCGGTTGCCGGTCGGCGCATCGTCGTGCTCGGATCGATGCGCGAGCTTGGGCCCGACAGCGACGCTTTTCATGCCGCACTCGCCGAACCGATCGCCGAGGCCGGGGTGGACTATGCGATCCTGGTGGGCGAGGAGATGGAGGCGCTGGCGAAAGCGCTTGGCCGCCGCACGGATTTGGCGCATGTGCCCGACGCGGCCGCCGCGACCGGCCTCGCGCGCGAGGCGATCGGGCCCGGCGACGCGATGCTCGTCAAGGGATCGAACTCCATCGGATTAGCCGCCCTCGTCGAGGCGCTGGCGGGCGGGAAGGGCTGATGTTTCTCTGGATTGCCGAACAATTGGGGTTCCCTGGGGTCCTGAACCTCTTCCGCTACATCACCTTCCGTGCCGGCGCGGCGACGGCGACCGCCTTGTTCATCGGGCTGATCATCGGGCCGCGATTCATCGGCTGGCTTCGCGTCCGCCAGGGCAAGGGCCAACCGATCCGGGAGGACGGGCCGCAATCGCACCTTGCGAAGCGCGGCACGCCGACGATGGGCGGGCTGATGATCCTCACGTCGCTCACCAGCGCGATGCTGCTGTGGATGGACTTCTCCAACCGCTATTTGTGGGCGTGCCTGTTCATCACCGTCGGCTTCGGCGTGATCGGCTTCCTCGACGACTATGACAAGGTCAAGAAGCGCCATCATGCAGGCGTCTCGGGCCGCATCCGGCTGCTCGCGGAGTTCATCGTCGCGGGCATCGGCGTCTGGATCATCAGCTGGGGCGCGGGGACAGAGCTCTACATCCCCTTCTACAACGGTCCGGTGATCGATCTCGGTCCATTCTACATCCTCTTTGCGGCCTTCGTCGTCGTCGCCTTCGGCAATGCCGTGAATCTGACCGACGGCTTGGACGGTCTCGCGACGATGCCCGTGATCATCGCAAGCCTCGCCTTCCTCGTCTTCTCCTACGTCGTCGGAAATGCGATCTTCGCGGGCTATCTCGGCATCCCGCATGTGCTCGGGGTCGGCGACCTCACGGTGCTCTGCGCCGCGATCATCGGGGCGGGGCTCGCCTTTCTCTGGTTCAACGCGCCGCCGGCCGCGGTCTTCATGGGCGATACCGGCAGCCTTGCGCTCGGCGGCGCGCTCGGCGCGATCGCGGTGGCGACCCAGCATGAGATCGTCCTGGCGATCGTCGGCGGACTGTTCGTCGTCGAGGCGCTGTCGGTCGTCATCCAGGTGGCCGTCTACAAGAGGACCGGCAAAAGGGTCTTCAGGATGGCGCCGATCCATCATCATTTCGAGCAGCTTGGCTGGTCCGAGCCGACCGTGGTGATCCGCTTCTGGATCATCAGCTTCGTCCTGGCGCTGGCGGGCTTGTCGACGCTGAAGCTGCGGTGACGGCGATGCGGAACATAAGGCGGTCGCCGCGCCCGGGCGCAGACCGGGGTCCAGGCAAACGGGCCACTCCGGGCTCCCGCCTTCGCGGGAGCAGGGAGGCTCCATGATCACCAGTCCCGCCTTTGCCGGCAGGAAATATGCGGTGCTCGGCCTCGCCCGTTCGGGGCTGGCGGCGGTCGAGGCCCTGCTCGCCAGCGGGGCCGAGGTCATGGCGTGGGACAAGAGCGAGGAAGCGCGCGCCCGCGCGACCATGGCGCTGACCTCCGACGCGGCTGGGCGCTTCCGTCTCGCCGACCCTCTGGTCGAGGACCTCGCCGGTCAGGACGCCATCGTCGTCTCCCCCGGCGTTCCGCTGAATCGCCACCCGATCGCCGATCGCGCCCGTCTCCAGGGTGTTCCGATCGTCGGCGATATCGAGCTCTTCGCCTTGGCGCGCCCGGCCCTGCCGCCGCACAGGGTGGCCGGGATTACCGGCACCAACGGCAAGTCGACCACGACCGCCCTTCTGCGCCACATGCTCGACCAGGCCGGGATACCGGCCCTGATGGCGGGCAATATCGGCTTTCCGATACTCGGACGCGATCCGCTGCCTGCCGGCGGCGTCTACGTCCTCGAGCTCAGTTCATATCAGATTGATCTCACCCACAGCCTGGACTGCGACGTCGCCCTGCTGCTCAACGTCAGCCCGGACCATCTCGACCGATATTCGTCGGTGGAAGCCTATGCTGCGTCGAAGGCCCGATTGTTCGACATGCAGTCCGCCGGCCATGTCGCGGTGATTGCAGCCGACGATCCGACCACGCGCGCGATCGCGGACGGGATCGGGGACCGGGCCGTCCGCGTTTCGTCCGCCGATATCGAAAACCAGTCGCGATGGCCGGCGCTGCAGGGACCGCACAATGCGCAGAATGTCGCCGCGGCGGCGGCTGCGGCCCGCGCGCTGGGGCTCGACGAGGCGGTGATCGGCCGCGCGCTCGAAAGCTATCGGGCGCTGCCGCATCGGATGGAGCTGGTCGCCGAGAGGAATGGCGTCCGTTTCGTGAACGACAGCAAGGCGACCAACCCCGATTCGACTGCGCCGGCCCTCGCCGCCTTCCCAAAGATACACTGGATCGTCGGCGGTCTGCCCAAAGGCGACGACCTGGGGCCTTGCGAAGCCCATCTGAACCATGTCCGCGCCGCCTATACGATCGGCGAGGCGGGGCCGTTATTCGCACAATTGCTTGACGGAAAAGTCCCTGTAATCCAATGCGAATTGCTTGTCGAAGCGGTCCGGTGCGCATCCCGGGCGGCCATGCCGGGCGAGGTCGTCCTGCTGTCCCCCGCGTGCGCGTCCTTCGATCAGTTCCGGGATTATGAGGCGCGCGGCGATGCATTCCGCGCGGCGGTGGAGGCGTTGGCATGACGATGGGGGCGGCAGCGGGGCCTATTGCGGGCGTGACGCGGTCGGGGCGGCTCGGCCGTTCCGACATGAGCGCCATCGGGCGTTGGTTCTGGGAAATCGACAAGGTCCTCCTGATCCTCGTCGCCGTTCTGATCTCGATCGGCCTGATCGCCGTTGCCGCAGCCTCGCCGGCCGCCGGATCGCGCTATTCGGGCGGCGGCATCAACTTCGCGCCGCTCCATTATTTCTATCGGCAACTGATCTGGACCGTGGTCGCCGTGCCGGTTCTGATCGGCGTCTCGATGCTGCCCAAGGCGACGGCCCGGCGCCTCTCGCTGACCGGAGCCGCCTTCTTCACCGTCTTGCTCTTCCTTGTTCCCTATCTCGGCGCGGAGGTTAACGGTGCGCGCCGGTGGATCGGCCTGGGCTTTACCCAGTTCCAGCCGTCCGAATTCCTGAAGCCTCTCTTCATCGTCAGCATCGCCTGGCTGCTGTCGCTGAAGGACAAGGATCCCTCGCTTCCGATGGTACCGCTCACCGCGGTCATCACCGGAATCGTCGCATTGCTGCTGATGCAGCAGCCCAATTTCGGCGAGACGATCATCTTTGCCGGTGTCTGGGCCCTTCTGCTCGCCCTTTCAGGCGCGCCCCTACGCATCCTTGGCGTCCTGGGCGCCGCCGGCCTCGGGGCCATCGTGCTCGCTTACTTCTTCTATCCGGTCGCCACTGCGCGGATCGACGGCTTCCTGTTCGCCGAAGGCGACAATTACCAGGTGGAAGCGGCGTTGCGGACGCTCACTGCCGGCGGTCTCTTCGGGGCCGGTCCCGGGGCGGGGGTGCACAAATTCTCGCTGCCCGAGCCGCATACCGATTATATCTTTTCGGTGATCGGCGAGGAGTTCGGGATCATCGCCTGCCTGGCCATCGCGATCCTCTATCTCACCATCGTCGCTCGGGTGCTGATCCGGCTGCTGCACGAGGAGGACCGGTTCCTCGTCCTCGCCGCCGGAGGCCTCGCCGCCCAGTTCGGGCTCCAGGCGCTGATCAACATGGCCGTGAACGTCAACATCGCGCCCTCCAAGGGCATGACCCTGCCATTCATTTCCTATGGCGGCTCGTCGATGGTCGCGCTTTCGATCGGCTTCGGCCTCCTGCTCGCCTTCAGCCGCCGCAACCCGTATCTCCACCGCTCTCCTTACGTCGTCAAATGGAACGGCCTCAAATGAGCATGGTGCGCCATTACGTCCTCGCCGCCGGCGGCACCGGCGGACACATGATGCCTGCGCATGCGCTCGCCGAGGAGCTGATGACGCGCGGACATCGGGTGGCCCTGATCACGGACGATCGCGGCGCTAGGATCCCCGGCCTGTTCGAAAAGGTTCAGGTCCATGTCCTTCCGGCCGGGCGACTGGCCGGCGGCCCGGCGGGCTGGGTCCGGGCCGTGCGCGCGATCCTCACCGGACGATCGATGGCGCTTCGCCTTTACGAGACGTTCCGGCCTTCGGCGGTCATCGGCTTCGGAGGCTATCCGGCCTTCCCGGCACTGCTTGCGGCACGGCGGAATCGAATCCCCACGCTGATCCACGAGCAGAATGCGGTGCTCGGCCGGGTCAACCGTCTCGTCGCGGCCCGCGTCGACGCGATCGCCACGTCCTATCCCAATGTCGAGCGCTTGCCGGCTGCCGCCAAGGAGCGCGCCGAGTTCGTCGGCAATCCCGTGCGCGACGAGGTGCTGGCGCTTCGCGAGCAGCCTTTCCCTCCCCTGGGGCCGGACGGAATATTTCGCCTGCTCGTGACGGGCGGCAGCCAGGGTGCCTCGGTCCTGTCCGAAGTCGTTCCGGAGGGCCTGGCCCTGCTCCCCGAACATTTCCGCCGCAGGCTCCAGGTCACCCAGCAGTGCCGGGCCGAGGATATCGACGAAGTTCGCGAACGCTATGCGGGGCTGGGTATTCCGGCCGACCTCGCCACCTATCTCCCCGACATGCCGGACCGGCTTGCCTGGGCGCACCTCGTGATCGGGCGTGCCGGAGCTTCCACGATCGCCGAGCTGACCGTAGCCGGACGGCCAGCAATCCTAATCCCGCTGCCGACCGCGACCGACGACCATCAGACCGCCAATGCCCGCGAAATGGCGCGCGCGGGCGGAGCGCGGATGATTGCGCAGACGCGCTTCACCCCGATCGAGCTCGCCAAGCAGATGCAGAAGCTGGCGCTCGATCCGGACGCCCTCGCCAATGCAGCCGCCCGCGCCCGCGCACTCGGCAAGCCCGATGCGGCGCGCGCACTTGCGGACCTGGTCGAGCGGGTCGGCCGCCATCCCGGCGCCGATCCGCAATTCGTTCGCGACAATATCCTCACGCCGATGCCGGGCGGGGTGCCGGCATGAGAGGGGTGGGGACGGACATCGGCACCATTCATTTCGTCGGTATCGGCGGCATCGGCATGTCCGGCATCGCCGAGGTGATGCACATCCTCGGTTATAAGGTCCAGGGCTCCGACGTCGCTGAATCCTATGTCGTCGAGGGACTGCGCCAGCGCGGCATCCCGATCGCGATCGGGCACAGTCCGGACAATCTCGGCAATGCCGCCGTGGTGGTCGTCTCCACTGCGGTGAAGAAGGACAATCCCGAGGTCCAAGCGGCGTACGAGCGGCGGATCCCGGTCGTGCGTCGTGCCGAGATGCTGGCCGAACTGATGCGGTTGAAGTCGACCGTCGCGGTGGCGGGAACGCATGGCAAGACCACCACCACCTCGCTGATCGCCGCCCTGCTCGACGCCGGCGGAATCGATCCGACCGTGATCAACGGCGGGATCATCAACGCTTATGGCTCGAACGCGCGGCTCGGCAGCTCCGACTGGATGGTGATCGAAGCGGACGAGAGCGACGGCAGCTTCCTCAGGCTGGACGGCACGATCGCGGTCGTCACCAATATCGATCCCGAGCATCTCGACCATTACGGCTCGTTCGACGCGGTCAAGGACGCCTACGTCGAGTTCGTCGAGAACGTGCCCTTCTACGGCGCCGCTTTGCTGTGCGTCGATCATCCGGAGGTCCAGTCGGTGATACCGCGGCTTCGGGATCGGCGGATCGTCACCTACGGCTTCGCTGCCCAGGCCGACGTGCGCGGCGAGAATGTCACGCCCGTCCCAGGCGGCAACCGGTTCGACGTGTCGCTGCGCGACCGCACCGGCCAGGTTCGGACCATCACCGGAATCGAGCTGCCGATGCCGGGCCGGCACAACGTCCAGAACGCCCTCGCCGCGATCGGCGTCGCCGCCGAACTCGGCATTGAGGATGCGACGATCCGGCGCGGGTTCGAAAAGTTCGACGGCGTCAAGCGGCGCTTCACCAAGGTCGGCGAGGTCGACGGCGTCACGATCATCGACGATTACGGTCACCATCCCGTCGAGATAAAGGCCGTGCTGTCGGCTGCGCGCGAGGCCGTGAGCGGGGCCGATCACGGGAGGGTAATCGCGGTAGTGCAGCCGCACCGTTACTCCCGCCTCAACGGGCTGATGAACGAGTTCCAGGTCGCTTTCAACGACGCCGACATCGTCCTGGTGGCGCCGGTCTATGCCGCTGGCGAGGCGCCGATCGAAGGCGTCGACCACGAGGCGCTGGTCGCCGGACTGAAGGAGCGTGGCCATCTCGGTGCCCAGGCGGTGCCCGATGCCGACGCGGTGTGCCGCCACCTTCGCGACCTGGCCGCTCCCGGCGACATGGTGATCTGCCTCGGCGCTGGTGACATCACGAAATGGGCGGCGGGGCTGGCCGACGGCATCCGCAAGGCGAGGCAGGCGCGATGACCAGCCTCGTCGAGATCCCGTCGGTTCGGGGCAGGCTTCAGGCCGACGCGCCGCTCGCGCCTTTGGTGTGGTTCAAGTCGGGTGGCGCGGCGCAATGGCTGTTCGAGCCGAAGGACGTCGAGGATCTCCAAGACTTCGTCGCCGACCTTGATCCGGCCGTTCCGGTCATGGCGCTCGGCCTCGGCTCCAACCTGATCGTTCGCGACGGGGGTGTTCCCGGCGTGGTCGTGCGCCTGGGCAAGGCCTTCGCGCAGGTCGAGAGGCTCGACTCCACAAGCCTTCACTGCGGCGGCGGTGCCTCGGGCATTCTCGTCTCGTCTCGTGCGCGCGACCATGGCATCGGCGGGATCGAGTTTCTTCGCTCCATCCCGGGAACGGTCGGCGGGTTTGTCCGGATGAACGGCGGCGCTTATGGCCGCGAGGTCAAGGACATATTGGTCGATTGTGAAGTGGTTCTGCGCACCGGACAGAGGATGACCCTGGGCGCGGAGGCGCTCGGCTACAGCTACCGCCACAGCGAGCTTGCCGATCAGGCCATCGTCGTCGCGGCCACCTTCCGCGGACATGAGGACGATCCTGCGGCGATCCAGGCGGAAATGGACCGGATCGCGCAGTCCCGGGAGGAATCGCAGCCCCTGCGCAGCCGCACCGGCGGCTCGACCTTCAAGAACCCGCCTGGAACCAAGGCGTGGCAGCTCATCGACGAGGCGGGTTGCCGCGGACTTCGTGTCGGCGATGCGCAGGTGTCGGAGAAGCATTGCAACTTCCTGCTGAATCTCGGGGACGCGTCCTCGGCCGACATTGAGAGGCTGGGCGAGGAGGTCCGCCGGCGCGTGCTCGAACATTCGGGCGTGACGCTGGAATGGGAGATACAGCGCGTGGGGGTCGGCCATGGATAAGCTGCACATCGTCGTACTGATGGGCGGATGGTCGGCCGAGCGCGAAGTGTCGCTGACCAGTGGTCGCGGCGTTGCCGAGGCGCTCGAGAGCCGCGGTCATCGCGTCACCCGCATCGACATGGGCCGCGACCTCGCCCAACGCCTCGCCGAGACGAAGCCGGACATCGTGTTCAATGCGCTGCACGGAACGCCCGGCGAGGACGGCAGCGTCCAGGGACTGATGGATCTCATGGGAATCCGCTACACGCATAGCGGTCTCGCGACGTCGGTGATCGCGATCGACAAGGAGCTCACGAAGCTGGTGCTCGTTCCTCACGGAATCCGAATGCCCCAGGGCAAGGTGGTGTCGAGCGAGAGTCTCTATTCGGCCGATCCGCTGCCTCGGCCCTATGTCCTCAAGCCGATCAATGAAGGCTCGTCCGTCGGCGTGGCCATCGTCCGCGACGGCGGCAATTACGGCGATCCGATCTCGCCCGACACGGCCGGGCCGTGGCAGGAGTTCGATCGCCTTCTCGCCGAGCCGTTCATTCCGGGGCGCGAGCTCACCACGGCGGTTCTCGGGGAAGAGGCGCTGGCGGTCACCGAGCTTCGTCCCAGGTCGGGTTTCTATGATTATGATGCCAAATATACGGACGGGCTGACGGAGCATGTCTGTCCGGCGCAGATCCCCGACGACATCAGGGATTCCGCGATGGACATGGCGCTGCGCGCCCACCGGCTGCTCGGCTGCCGCGGCGCCTCGCGCTCCGACTTCCGCTGGGACGAGGAGAAGGGCGTCGAGGGACTCTATCTCCTCGAGGTGAACACCCAGCCCGGCATGACGTCCCTCAGCCTGGTTCCCGAGCAGGCCCGGGTGCGCGGCATCGACTATGCCGAGCTGGTCGAGCGGCTCGTGGAGGCGGCCCTATGAGCGCCCGCATCGCGAAGGGCGGCGCCGGCCGCGGCAACAACCGGGCGCGCGCCAAGCCGCGCCCGTCCGGCCGTTCGGTCAATACCCGGCGCGCCAAGAGCGAGAGCTTGCTCGATTCCTTCGGCTTCTCGCCCGGCACCGGCCGCCGGATCGGCGGCTGGGCCTTCGCCGCGCTGGCGGTGATAGCCGCGATCGCAGCGATCCTCGCCTTTCGCCTGCCCCAGATGGCGTCTACCGCACTTGCCGAATCCATCGGCGAGGCCGGGTTCGCGTTGCGGCATGTCGAGATCAAGGGCAATGTACGAGTCTCCCGTCTCGACGTGCTGAACGTCGCCTTCGATCAGAGTTCGATGGCCATGCCGCTGGTCGACATCGAGGCGACGCGGGACCGGCTTCTTCAGTTCGGATGGGTCAGGGAGGCGCGCGTGCACCGCCGCCTTCCCGACACGCTGGTGATCGACATCGTCGAGCGCGAGCCCGCTGCGATATGGCAGAATAATCGCGAGCTGAGCCTGGTCGATGCGGAGGGGGTGGTGCTCGAGCCGGTGCGGCTCGAGGCCATGCCCGAACTGCTGCTGGTCATCGGCGACGATGCCAACCACCATTTGGCGACGCTCCGCGCGCTGCTCGGCGAGGCGCCGCACCTCAGGCCCCAGGTGACCGGCGCCACGTGGGTGAGTGGCCGGCGCTGGGACGTGCGCTTCCAGACCGGCGAGGTGCTGGCGCTGCCGGAAGGGGATGAGGCGGCCCGCCGTGCGATCCGCAACTTCGCCCGGATGGACCAGCAGACCCAGCTGCTCGGCCGCGGCTTCGTCCGCTTCGACATGCGTATTCCGGGCCGTTTCATCGTGCGCGTGTCGCGCGAGCCGGGAACGAGCGTGCCCGAACTGGCGCCTCCCCAGCCCGCGACCCCGTCGCAGGGCCTGACGAGGACCATATGAGGCGCGCCCCTCCGCCGCCGGTCCGCAATCTGGTCGCGGCGCTCGACGTCGGCTCGTCCAAGATCTCGGCGATGATCGCCGAGCCGCAGGAGGATGGCCAGCTGCGCATCCTCGGGACGGGGCAGCGCGAGAGCCGTGGTGTCAAGCGCGGCTATATCGCCGACATGGAGCGAAGCGAGATCGCCATTCGCGAGGCGGTCGAGCAGGCCGAGCGCATCGCCGGCACCAATATCGACCAGGTGTTCGTCGGCTTCTCCGCCGGCGGACTGGTCAGCGACGTCGCTGGCGTCGAGGTGAATATCGGCGGGCGCCGCATATCGCGCGAGGATATCGACGCGCTCCTTGCGACGGGCAAGGACTCGATCGATCCGGAAGGGCGGATGATCCTGCACGCCATGCCGGCGCTCTACACCATCGACGGCGTCAATGGCGTGAAGAAGCCGCGCGGCCTCCACGCCGACAAGCTCGCCGTCGACATCCATGTCATCGCTGCGGACGCTTCCCCGGTGAAGAATCTCGATCTGTGCGTCCGATCCGCCCATCTGGGCGTCGAAGCCATCGTCGCGTCGCCGGTCGCCGCGGGGAAGGCATGCCTCAGCGAGGAGGAGCGGGAGCTGGGCGTTGCGCTGGTGGAGCTGGGAGCGGGCGTCACCAATGTCTCGGTCTTCGCGGGGGGAATGCTGGTGGGCCTGAAGTCGCTCCCGTTCGGCGGCTGCGACATCACCGACGACATCGCCTCCGCTTTCGGAACCCGCCGCGCCGAGGCCGAGCGGATCAAATGCTTCTACGGTTCCGCCATGATGAGCCCGCGCGACAATCACGACATGATCGAGCTCGCGCCGATCGCCGGTGGCCAGGAGGGGATGGAATCCGCCCGCATCACCCGAGCCCAGCTCGTCTCGGTGATCCGCCAGCGGCTCGAGCATCTCACCGCTCTCATCGAGGACGCGCTCAAGCAGCTCGGCTTCGCCGGACCCTTCGGGCGCCAGATCGTCCTTACCGGTGGCGGCGCCGAGCTCAAGGCGATCGCCGACTACGCCCAGGGCGTGCTCGGCCGGGCCGTCCGCGTCGGCCGCCCGTCCATGCCGGGGCTTCCGGAGGCTCATAGCGGACCTGCTTTCTCAACGCTCGCCGGGCTGGCGCAGTTCGCGGCTTCGGACGAGCTGGACCTTCGCGTCGGCTTTGCCGCGCCGGGCGGCGAAAGGTCAGGCGGCAACACGCTGCAGCGCCTGATTGCGTTGTTTCGGACTCAGTACTGAAGGAAAATGTGTGGATCGCGTTAACTTTTCGCTCGCACCGCAGAATCGCATCGTGCAAAAGGGTTTAGAGAGCATCGTGCGGACAGGCGGTTTCCGGATTTCCGGCCCGGCGATGCGTCAGGAAACGGCTTGGGGCCGCAAGGCTCGAAAGGGTGCGCCTCGTCGGGCGCCAGGGCTCTGGGGAGATAGTGAATGAGCATCGATTTCATCCGTCCGGAGGTCGAGGAGCTGCGTCCGCGCATCAGCGTGATCGGCGTCGGTGGCGCCGGCGGCAACGCCATCGCCAACATGATCCAGTCCGAGGTGCAGGGCGTCGACTTCATCGTCGCCAACACCGATGCCCAGGCGCTCAACCATTCGCTGGCCGACCGCAAGATCCAGCTCGGGCTGAAGATCACCCAGGGCCTCGGCGCCGGCTCCCGGCCCGAGATCGGCAAGGCGGCGGCCGAGGAGGCGATCGTCGAGATCGAGCAGGCCCTCGACGGAGCCCACATGTGCTTCATCGCCGCGGGCATGGGCGGCGGCACCGGCACCGGCGCGGCGCCGGTCATCGCCAAGGCGGCGCGCGACCGCGGCATCCTCACCGTGGGCGTCGTCACCAAGCCGTTCAGCTTCGAAGGCGCGCGCCGCGCTCGCTCGGCCGAATCCGGCATCGACGAGCTGCAGCAGCATGTCGATACGCTGATCGTCATTCCCAACCAGAACCTGTTCCGCATCGCCAACCCGAACACGACCTTCAAGGAAGCGTTCATGATGGCGGACGAGGTGCTGCAGCAGGGCGTGCGCGGCATCACCGACCTGATGGTCATGCCGGGCCTGATCAATCTCGATTTCGCCGACGTGCGCTCCGTGATGAGCGAGATGGGCAAGGCGATGATGGGCACCGGCGAGGCCGCCGGCGACAATCGCGCCATCGAGGCGGCCGAGCAGGCGATCGCCAACCCGCTGCTCGATGGCGTCAGCATGAAGGGTGCCAAGGGCGTCATCATCTCCATCACCGGCGGCGAGGACATGCGCCTGATGGAGGTCGACGAGGCTGCCAATCACATCAAGGACCTGGTCGATCCGGACGCCAACATCATCTGGGGCTCGGCCTTCAACAACGACCTGGAAGGCAAGATCCGCGTTTCGGTAGTCGCCACCGGCATCGACGTCGAGGAGGCCACTCAGGCGACTCCGCTCCAGGCGAAGGTGTTCGCTTTTCCTGGCGGCCGCACCGCCGAAGCGGCTCGCGCCGAGCCTTCTGCTCCGGGCCAGGCGGCGGCACCGATCGCGAGGCCGGCCGCTCCGCCGATCACCCTCGAGCCGCCCGAGATGGCGCAGGACGACGAGGCCGAGGAGCCGGTCAGCTTCATCGACGAGCCGACCGCGGCGCCGTCCGAGCTGGCGCTCGACGTGCCGGCGGACGAGGATCAGGGTGACGAGCTTCTCCTCGACACGCTGGACGGTGACAGCGGTGCGCCGTCGGCGCAGGACGACGAGGGCGGGCGACGCAGCTGGGTGAGCCAGGACGAGGCTCCAGCCCAGCCCGCGGCGAAACCGGCGCGCGAAGGCGGCACCTTGTTCGAGCGCATGTCCAACATCGCGCGTGGTGCCGCCAAGGCCCAGGTCGAGGAGGATCAGGGTCCGCGCCTGCGCACCGGACGCGACCCGCTCGACATTCCGCGCTTTCTCAACCGGCAGAACAATCAGTAGCCGCCTTCTCCGGCAGGCCCCGTAGACCAAGGCTGGACGTCCTGCGTGCCCATTGTGCGCAGGACGTCCGATCGCTCCTTGCCACGGCGTCGGCCGCCCGCTCGGCCGTTCTCCGTTTCATCGTCCGGCCGAACCGGTTGACCGCAAGCACGGCCGACGAGTCATTGCCCGTACAGCTACCCCACTGTCTATCGATGGCCATGACTTCATCGATGATGCGGGGATTCCGCCGCGGCCTGATGCTGCTGGCGACCAGCAGCTTCTTGACCGCCGCTGCGGCAGCGCAGCAGCAGCCGCCGCCCAACCTCCCGCCGGGGGCGGTGGTTCAGCCACTGGTGCGCGACGACGGCGCGGAGCTGCGCGGCCATCTCACCACGCTCGCCGACAATCCGCGGAGCGTCGACGCGATGGTCGGCGCCGGTCGCGCCGCAATGCGAATGGGCGATGTCGAGGCGGCGCTCACCTTCTTCGGCCGTGCCAACGAGCTGTCGCCGCGCGATCCGCGCGTCAAGGCCGGCATGGCATCCGGGCTGCTCCACATGGGGCAACCGCAGGCCGCCCTTTCCCTGTTTGCGGAAGCGGTCGCGCTGGGAGCGCCGGAGGTCGAGATCGCCGGCGACCGCGGACTGGGCTACGACCTGGTCGGCGATCCGCGTCGTGCCCAGCAGGATTATCTGCTCGCGCTGGGACGGCGCGACGACCCCGAGGTGCGGCGGCGACTGGCGCTCTCGCTCGCGATCAGCGGTCAGCGTGAAGCGGCTCTTCGCTTGATCGATGCCCAGCTGCGATCGAACGATCGCGCAGGCTGGCGTACCCAGGCATTCGTGCTGGCGCTCACCGGCGATGCCGCTGGCGCCAGTCGTACCGCCCAGGGAGTCATGCTGCCCGGCCAGGCGGAGGCGATGGCGCCTTTCCTCGCCCGGCTGGCGGCACTGAACCCGTCGGAAAAGGCAATGGCGGTCCATCTCGGCCGTTTCCCCGTCGGCGGCCCCGCAATGGGTGGTCCCAGCGTCGACACGACCGCCGATCCCCGCGCGGTGGCGGTCGCGATGGGCGGCGCGCCGACGGCGGCGCCCGCACCGGCGCGCCCGCCCGCCGCGACGCGCGAAGCGTCCGCCGAAACCGTGCGGGGCCGACCGGGAAGGGTGCGTTCGTCCACCGACGGTTCGCGAGAACTTGCTCGCGGGCCGGGCGAAAGCCCTCGGCCACGGGCGACGACGCAGGGCCGGACCGCCGCGGCCCCGCCGGCTGCGCCGCCACCTGCCGCGACGCAAGTGGCACAGGCGGATAGCCGGTGGTCGGGTGCGGCCAATCCCGCTCAGGCGCCGCAGGCGCAAGCGCCCGCGCCGCCGCGCCCTTCAGCCCTGGCTTCGTCGGGCGCGATACCGGCTTCGTCAACCGCCCCGCCGGCACTCCAGCAACCCGCGCCTCAGTCACCCGCGCCTCAGCAACCCGCGCCGCAGCAGCCTGCGCCCCAACAGCGCGTCGCGACGCCTTCCGGTTCGCCGCCTGCCGCAGCCTTGCAGTCCGGGCCTTCCTCACCGGCCATGCAGCGATCTGCGTCGGCCGCGCCCTCGGCCGTGCCTCCGGTCGCGAGTGCGGGTCCCGGCTTCAGCCTCGAGGCGGCGCCGCAGCCCGCCACGCCTAGCACGGCGGAAGCGCAGGAACGGCCGGCACTCGCCGATATCGCTGAACTGGTCCGAACGCTTCCCGCCGAGGAACGCGCCCGCCAGCCTTCGCCTTTCCGCGCGCCGGCGTCACGTCCGGCGCCCGCCGCCAACCGGGCGGCCGTGCCGGCTCGCTCGGCCGGCGCGCAACCGGCTCATCCGAGCCGGCACTGGGTGCAGATCGCCGGCGGCGCCAATCGCGCGGCCTTGCCCGCCGAATTCGCCCGGCTGCGTCAGCAGGCGCCCGAGCAGCTCGGCGGGCGCGCAGCCTATACAGCGACGCTTCGCGCGACCAACCGTCTGCTGGTCGGCCCTTTCGCGAGCCCGGACGAGGCGCAGGGGTTCGTCAACCAGCTCGCGCGGCACAATGTCGCGGCCTTCGCCTGGACAAGCGAGGCGGGCCAGGAGATAGAGCGCCTGCAGACCGGCCGATGAGGCAAGGGCCGGTTCCACGTCCGGTTGTGGACTCGAAGCCGCTTCGATGACCCTCGCTCCCTACGCTTCAGATCCTGCCCGCTCGCGCGGACGCCTGCACCCCGAGGAGGCGCGTGGCACGCGCGGTCCGCGCGATGCCTACCAGCGCGACCGTGACCGGATCATCCACTCGATCCCCTTCCGCCGCTTGCGGCACAAGACGCAGGTGTTCGTCGCCCCGGATGGCGATCACTTCCGAGTCCGCCTCACCCACAGCCTCGAAGTCGCGCAGATCGGCCGGACGATCGCGCGCGCGCTCGGTCTGAACGAGGACCTGACCGAGGCGCTCTGCCTCGCCCACGACATCGGGCATCCGCCGTTCGGCCATGCCGGTGAGGAGGCGCTCCAGTCGGCCATGGCCGAGGCCGGCGGGTTCGACCACAACGCCCACACGATCCGTCTGCTGACCCGGCTCGAATGTCCTTACCCGACCCATTGCGGGCTCAACCTCAGCTGGGAGACGCTCGAAGGGCTTGCAAAGCACAATGGGCCGGTCTTGGCCCCGCCTTGGGCGTTGGCGGAGGCCGATCGCGAGTTCCCGCTCGAGCTTTCCAGCTGGCCGAGCCTAGAGGCGCAGGTCGCTGCCCTCGCCGACGATATCGCCTACGACAATCACGACATCGACGACGGGCTTCGCGCCGGCCTGTTCACACTCGAGACCCTGCTCGAAGTCCCGCCCATCGCCCGCGCCTGGAACGCGGTGCGGGCGCGCTATCCGGACGTCGGACAGGAGCGCCTGCTCCCTGAACTGGTCCGCGAGCAGATCGGAATCATGGTGAACGACCTGCTCGAGGAGACGAAGCGGCGCATCGCCGGGGTGACCAGTCCGGACGCGGTTCGAGCGGCGGGAGGTCCCCTCGTCGCCTTTTCCGAGCCGGTGCGGGCCGAGGAACGGCAGCTCAAGGCCTTTCTCCATGCCCGCATGTACGAGGCGCCTGAGGTGGATCGGGTGAGGAAGGAGGCCCAGCATTTGCTTGCCCGGCTCTTTGCCGCCTATCGCGATGATCCTGCCCGCCTGCCGCCGGAATGGCGGCCGGCCTCGTCCGACCCGGTTATCGTCCTGCGCGCCATCGGCGATTTCGTTGCTGGCATGACCGACCGCTACGCCATCCGGCGTCACCAGGAATGGGTCGGGCCGGTCGACCTGCCGGAAGCGTTCTGAGGGCGGCCGGAGGCGCCATGGCCCGAATAGCACTCATCGGCGGGACCGGCCTGGTCGGCGGCCTTTTCGCCGACCGCCAACTGGCGGCGGGGCATCACGTCCTTCATGCCTTGGTCCGGCGCCCTGCCGGCCGGCGCTGGCAGGAGCATGTCGCGCCGCCGGAGCAATGGCCCGAAATCGCTCGCCGCATCCGCGGCGCGATCGCCATATCGGCCCTCGGGACCACCATGCGTGCCGCAGGCTCGTGGCCGGCCTTTCGCGCCGTCGACCACGACCTGGTCGTGGCTTTTGCCCGCGCCGCGCGCGAGGGGGGCGCGCGGCAACTGATCCTGGTCTCCTCGGTCGGAGCGGATCCCGCGTCCCGCAACACCTATTTGCGTATCAAGGGCGAAACGGAAGAGGCCCTCGGTGCCCTCGCTTTCGATCGGCTGGATGTCGTGCGGCCGGGCCTGCTTCGAGGCAAGCGAGGCGGGGACCGACGCCTCGGGGAGCGGATCGGCATCCGGGTGAGCCCGATCACCAACCTGTTCCTGCGCGGTTCGTTCGGACCCTATGCGGCGATCGACGCTTCGACGGTGGCAGTGGCGATGGAGAGGCTGGTGGGGCAGGTGTCGCCCGGCACTTATGTCCATCATAACGCCGATCTCCGCGCGCTGGCGCGTGCATGAGCTTCCCGGTGAGCGGTCATCCTGCTGCCGCCACTGGACGTCACGACACGGTCCATGTCGAGGAACACGGATCGCTCACGCAGGTGACGTTCAGGCTTGCGGAAGGGGCGACCTTGCTGTCGGTCGGCGGCCGGCCCACGCTACATTCGGCCTTGGGCGAGAAACTCTACGCGCTCGATCCCGTCACCGCCTTCCTGGCGCGCAAGCTTGGGACCGGCGCGTCCTTCGCGGGTCTGGCCGGAGCCCTGGTTGCGGACGGCCTGAGTCTAGACCAGGCCGGACGTTATGTCCGCCGCCTGCTGCGGCAATGGTCGGCACTCGGCATCGCGGCGGCGTACCTGCCGAAGGCTCGCCTCGGCGCGAGACGGCCCCAGGCGCTTCGCATCGCCAGTCTAGACGCCGTGCTTCATTTTGCGAGCGCAGGGGTCGAGGCCAGGGTGTTGCGTGCCTTCGCTCACCTGGCATCCGGAGCGCCCGCAGCCTCTCCTCGTCTGTCGATCGAGGCGTTCGAAACGAACGGCCTGGCACTGGTGCGTTGCAATGGCGGCGGCGCGGCAATCGTTTCGCGCTACGAAGTCGCGCCCCTCATAAAGGGCCTGCTGACCGAACATGTCCTCTCCCTCGCACCGCCCGACATCGCCGTGCACGCCGCCTGCCTCTCCCGAGGCGATCGTGCCCTTCTGCTGACCGGCTCGCCCGGCGCCGGCAAGACAACCCTGGCCGTCGCCCTTTCCCTTGCGGGATTCGCCCTCGCGTCCGACGACATCACGCTGCTCGACCCGGCCGGGCGCGCGCTGGGTGTGGCCTTCGCTCCTGCGGTGAAGAGCGGTTCGTGGCCCTTGCTGTCGCGCCTGCGGCCCGACCTGCCGGAAGAGTCGGTCCACCTCAGGTCCGACGGAGTAAGAGTGCGCTATCTGCCGCCGCTCGCCCCAATCCAGGCAGCCGGGCTCGAGATCGGATGGATCGTCAACCTTCGCCGCACGCCTGGCGTCGGGGCCGGGCTCGAACCGCTCGATCCGGCGGGCACCCTGGCGTGCCTGGTCGGTGAGGCCCATTCGGCCGCCGGAGCCGCTAGCCTGGAGACCTTGCGCATGCTGATCGGGGTTGCCGAGCAGGCCCGGGGGTTCGACCTCGTCTATTCCGACCTCGACGATGGGGTCCGAACCCTGGCGGCAGCCTGTGCCTGATGTCGCGGCCGAGCCGCTCGCCACCCTGCTCGCCTGCTTCGCGGGCGAGCCGCCGCCTGACATCGATTGGCCCAGCGCGCTCGCGGCGGCCAACCGGGCACTGGTCACCGGAATATTGGCGGACCGGATCGGGGACAGGGCGCCGCCGGACGTGCGGGCGTTTCTCGCCGCCATTCGCGGCCGGACGGCGGAGCGCAATTCCCGCCTGGCCGCCCAGCTTCGCGAAGCGCTCGGCACGCTCAATGCCGCCGGCATACGGCCGATCCTGCTCAAGGGCGCCGCGATCCTCAACACGGCCGGCGTGGACTGTTCGGGCCGGATCGTCTCGGATCTCGATCTGATGGTGCCGCCATCCGCGATGGGGGACGCCGTCCGCTGCCTCAGCGAGATCGGCTATCGCGAATATGCGCCGAGCGGGCTGGCGCTGGGGCCGCGCAACCTGTTCCGCCCCCAGGACGTCGGCATGCTCGACCTTCATAGCCGGACGAAGGTCCGCCACCCAGGCCTCGCTTATCAGGACCTGCTCGGCGACTGCACCGACGCGGCGATCGGGGGAGCAAATGCGTGGCTGCCGTCGCCGACCGCCCAGGCCTTCTTCTTCATCCTCCACGATCAGCTTCAGGAGCGCGATTATTGGCGCGGCCTCGTCGATCTGCGGCACCTGCTCGACCTCGCCGCCCTTGCCCGGGCGCCGGGCGGCGTGGACTGGGCAGCGCTCGCCGATCGATTCCCGTCGGGCTTCCCCCGGCGAGCGCTGGCCGTGCAGTTGCGGACTGCCGAGACTTTCTTCGCGCTCGACATCCCGGCGCATCTCCATGCCGGCCGCTGGCCGCGCCTTCAGGTGCGCCGGCGCCTTGCCCAGCTTCGCCGTCCGTGGCTCAGGGTCCCGCTGACCCTTCTCACCTGGCTGGCCGATCCGCCCTGGCAGGCGGGGCTGGCCGGCCCGCGCGCGACGCCGATCGAGCATAGCCGGCTCAGCCGGCTGCCCTTGCCGCAGCCGCTTCGCCATGCTTTTGCGGCGGCATCACGCTTCGTACAGCAAGCCGGCCCGGGCAAGCTTTAGCCCGGGCAGGGATTCGCGTTCGATGGCTATGAGGACCTGCGTCGTGAACTCATAAGCGCGATGAGGTCACGACCGACTTGATCTGCTGCGACGTAGCGATCGGTGCGAAGGCTTGGGCGTTCCCCTGAGGAAATCGTCGGCTGGGATTTGCGGACATTGGCAGCAGCCAAGACGGAACGTCCCTGTTTTCCCGCACGCGAGTGGCTATATGCCCGCCGAAATGAGCACTTCCCACAGACCTCCGACGCTACGCCAACGCGTCCAGTCTTTCCTCGAGACGCGAAATTTCGAGCACGCCATCACCGCTGTGATCGTGGTCAATGCGATCGGGCTGGGACTGGAGACCTCGCCCGAGATCATGGCGCGCTTCGGCGGGATCATCTACGCGATCGACCGCGCCGCGATCGCGATCTTCGTGGTCGAGCTCGCGATGAAGCTGTTCGCTTACCGCCTGGGCTTCTTCCGCAATGGCTGGAACATCTTCGATTTCGTGATCGTCAGCGCGGCACTGGTGCCGGCATCGCAGCAGTTTTCCGTCTTGCGTGCGCTGCGCATCCTGCGGGCGCTCCGGCTCGTCTCGGTCGTGCCCAGCATGCGCAAGGTCATTGTCGGGCTGTTCAGTGCGATCCCAAGCATCGGGACGGTGATCGTCATGCTGGTGCTGCTGTTCTACGTCAGCGCGGTCATGGCAACGAAGCTGTTCGGCGCGGCATTCCCTGAATGGTTCGGAAGTTTTGGCGCTTCGCTTTATTCGTTGTTCCAGATCATGACGCTGGAAAGCTGGTCGATGGGAATTGTCCGTCCGGTGATGGAGCAGTTCCCCTATGCGTGGGCGTTCTTCGTGCCCTTCATCCTGCTTACCAGCTTCATCGTACTGAACCTGTTTATCGGTGTGATCGTGAACGCCATGTCCGAGGCGACCGATGAAGAAGCGCATGACGAACGCGAGGAAATCCTGCGCGAACTGCGGACCTTGGGGGAGGAAGTGCGGGCCATTCGCAAGGCTGCGGAGAAGAACGCTGAACCCGCGAGCTAAGCGTCAGCCTTTACCCATCTCGGACCCTCCCGGTTATGAGTCTGGGACCTGGGCGGTATCGACTTTCAGTTCATTCAGGCGAAGGCGACCTTTTTCCTTATCGTCCCTGTGAGCAAGGCTCATGGGGAGGGGGACCACCCACCGGGTGGTGGAGGGGCAACGCGGCCTTAAGCTCCTCCACGGCGTTCCGCGGTCCCCCTCCTCATGCACCGGTGCGTCCTTCGGCGACAGGGAAGATTGGATGTCGATACGCCCTAGTTGCCGCCGCCGCGCCGGCCGGGATTGCCGGGACCGGTGCCCGGTCCGTCGTTCTGCGGCGGATTGCCCGGTGGCTGCGGATCGTCGGACCCGTTTCCGACGCCATTATTGCCATTGTTCCCCCCTTTGCCGTTATTGCCGCCCGGCCTTCCCCCGGTCGATTGCGCGATCGCCGGCGAGGCGAGTGAGGTCGACAGGAGAATCGTCATCGCCGGTGGGACCGTCGCCGCGAAGCGGCCGGCCGACTTGAGGAAGGCACGGCGGTCTTCCCCGCCCGGATCCAGCCCCTGGCTGGTTTCAACTTGGTTCATGAAGGGTCTCCTTCGCTATTGCCTACAAGTCGTGCCCGGCCCGTCTCGTCTCCAAGCGAAGCCGGCTCCCCTCCGCCCGCAGGACGAATTGCCGGACGGTCGATTCCGGGCAAGACGGCGCCGCCGCATCGGCCGTGAAAATGCACCGCCGCGTCGCTTCGCACGGCCCGCCGGCGGTCGGGACCTGTTCCGGCTGCAGTGGAAGTTCCGACCATGCCCCTGTTCAAGGCCTCCATATCGTCGGGCTTCGGGAGGCGGCGGGGCGCCAGGGCCTGCCCTGCCTCGGCAACTCGACCGAAGCGCCTCTATGGGAAGGCGCCACCGCCGTTCATGGCAAAGGTCATGAATCGCGGGGCTGAGGCGAAGAGCGCTGCCGGCGCCCGGATCGTCTTGCGACCGTTCGCCTGCTTCAAAACCCTCCGCACCTCCGCTAAGGCCGCGGCTTCCCTGCTGGACTGGATGGACCAAGTGACCCTCTACGCCCGTTTCGCCGCGCATATCGATGCCGTGCTCGACGCCCTTGAAGGCGAAGGCCGCCTCGCGCCGGGGCTCGACCGGTCCGCCGTTGCCGTCGAGCCGCCGCGGGATCCGTCCCACGGCGACCTTGCCACCAATGCGGCCATGGTGCTGGCCAAGCGCGCCGGTACCAATCCGCGCGCACTCGCCGAGATGATCGTGCCGAAACTTGCTGCGCTGGAGGATGTGGAGGGTGCCGAGGTGGCGGGACCGGGCTTCATCAACATCCGGCTCGGCCGCTCCGTCTGGGAGGAGGAGCTCCGGGCGATCCTCGCCGACGGCCCCGATTACGGGCGCTCGGACATGGGCGGCGGGCAGACGGTCAATGTCGAATATGTATCGGCCAATCCGACGGGTCCGATGCACATGGGGCATTGTCGCGGCGCCGTGGTCGGCGACGCGCTGGCGACCCTTCTCGAATATTCCGGGCACGAGGTGATCCGCGAATATTATGTCAACGACGCCGGCGGCCAGGTCGACGTTCTCGCCCGCTCCGCCCACATGCGCTATCGCGAGGCGCTCGGCGAGGAGATCGGGGAGATCCCCGAGGGCTTCTATCCCGGCGACTATCTGAAGCCGGTCGGCGAGAAGCTTGCAGCCGAGCATGGCGACCGTTTCGCCGCCGCGCCGGAAAGCGAATGGCTGGTGCCGTTCCGCAAGGCGGCGGTGGCGATGATGATGGACCAGATCCGCTCGGATCTCGCTCTGCTCGGCATCCATCACGACGTTTTCGCCTCGGAAGCCGAACTGCAGGAAAAGGGCCTCGCCGATCAGGCGCTCGAAACCCTTCGTGCGCGCGGACTGGTCTACGAAGGCCTGCTCGAACGGCCGAAGAGCCTCGAACCTAATGACGAATGGGAGCCTGTCGAGCTCACGCTCTTCCGCGCCACCGAATTCGGCGACGACCAGGATCGGCCCGTCAAGAAATCGGACGGGAGCTGGACCTACTTCGGCGGGGACCTGGCCTATCATTTCCAGAAGGCGCAGAAGGCCGATCAGCTGATCGACATCTGGGGCGCCGATCACGCCGGCACGGTCAAGCGGATCAAGGCCGCGGTCGCGGCTTTGACCGAGGGTCGCACGCCTTTCGACATAAAGCTGGTGCAGATGGTCCGCCTGCTGCGGGCCGGCGAGCCGGTGAAGATGTCCAAGAGATCGGGCAATTTCGTCACGCTCGCCGAGGTCGTGAACGACGTCGGAAAGGACGTGGTGCGCTTCACCATGCTGACCCGCAAGGGCGACGCCCAGATGGATTTCGACTTCGCCAAGGTGGTCGAGGCATCGAAGGACAATCCGGTCTTCTACGTCCAATATGCCCATGCCCGGATATCGTCGCTCGCCCGCAAGGCGGCCGAGGCGGGCATCGACATGGCGACGCCGGCGGACCTCGGGCGACTCGACGAGGACGAGCTGGCCCTGGTCGGGCTTGCCGCCCAATTCCCCCGAGTCGTCGAGCAGGCGGCCGCCTCGCACGAGCCGCACCGGATCGCATTCTATCTCGGCGACTTGGCTGCTGCCTTTCATGCTCAGTGGAACAAGGGGAATGACGATCCCGAAAAGCGTTTCCTCCTGGCACAGAATCCCGAAATGACACGCGCCCGTCTGGAACTGGCGAGCGGGATCGGGCAGGTTGTGCGTAATGGGCTGGCGCTGATGGGCGTTCAGGCGGTCGAGGAGATGCTCTGATCGCCCGCCGCCGGCCAAGGCGAGACTGACCGGCGCTGCGGGCGACGGGGGGAGAGCGAGATGACGGACGAGGCGCGTGGGGATGTGATCGGCGAGGACGATCGCCTGCCCTGGCTCGAGGCGGTCGAGGAGGATGAAGACCAGGGCGGGCCTTCCGTCGCCAAGATGATCGGTGCGATCGTCATCGGCCTGGTCGCGATCGGGCTCATCGTCGGGGGACTCTTCTGGCTCGGGAATCGCAGCCGCGAAGGCGGTGGGGGCGAGATCATCGCGGCGCCCGAGGGCGACTATAAGGTCAAGCCGGCCGATCCCGGCGGGATGAACGTCGCCGGTGAAGGTGATACCGCCTTCGCCGCGAGCGAGGGGGATGTGCCGAAAGGCCGCCTCGACACCAATGCGGTCCCCGAAGCGCCCGTCGCGCGCCCCTCGGCACCGGCTGCGCCGCAGGCCCGGCCGCCCGCCCAGGCTCGGCCGCCGGTTCAAGCCCAGCCGCGGCCCCAGGCCCGGCCCCAGGCTCCGGCCCCGACTGCCGCGGGAGCGACGATTCAGCTAGGCGCCTTCTCTTCTCAAGCTGGCGCCCGGCGCGCCTGGACGGCCTTGTCCGGGCGCTTTCGCTACCTGGCGCCGCTGAGCCATTCGATCCTTCCGGTTCAGACCGATGGGCGCACCCTCTACCGCCTGCGCGCGGTGGGTCCGGATGCCGCGGGCGTCTGCCGGCGCCTCCAGATCGCTGGAGAGGACTGCGCCGTCGTCGGCTGACGGCGGCTCTGCGAAGCGGACCCGCTTCCTGCGCGGCTCGGCTTCGCTTAGACCGGGGCGATGATTCCCGCCATTTTCGGCCTGAGCGGCGATACGTTGACCGAAGACGAGCGCGCCTTCTTCGTCGAGGCCGCCCCTGCCGGCTTCATCCTGTTCGAACGAAATTGCCGGGACCCGGAGCAGGTTCGCCGGCTCACCGACTCGCTGCGGGCGCTTTCCGGGCGCAGCGACGTACCGATCCTGATCGACCAGGAGGGCGGCCGTGTCGCCCGCCTCAAGCCCCCCGCTTGGCCTGCCTTCCCGGCGCCGCAGCGCTTCGCCCAGCTCTATCGCCGCGCCCCCATCAGCGCGATCGAAGCGGCGCGGGCCAACGCGCAGGCAATAGCGCTTGTCCTCGCCGAGGCGGGAATCAATGTCGATTGCGCCCCGGTGCTCGACCTTCGCCGGGAAGGCGCGCACGGCGTGATCGGCGATCGGGCGCTCGGCGCGGATCCGATGCAGGTCGCTGCCCTTGGCCGAGCCATTCTGGACGGCTTGGCCGCCGGCGGGGTCTGCGGTGTCGTCAAACATGTTCCGGGCCACGGCCGCGCCGCCGCCGACAGCCATTTCGAGCTGCCGATCGTCCGGGAGGACGGCGCCGAGCTGGCGGACGACCTCTATCCCTTCGCGGCGCTTGCCGACGCGCCGATGGCCATGACCGCCCACATCCTCTTCCCGGCCTGGGATCCGGAGAGATGCGCCACCCTGTCGCGCGCTGTCATCGTGGACGTGATCCGCGGTCGCATCGGCTTCGACGGGCTGCTGATGAGCGACGATATCGCCATGGCGGCCCTGTCCGGAACGCTCGCCGACCGCGCCCGCGGCGCGATCGCGGCGGGTTGCGATCTGGTGCTTCTCGGATCCGGCGCGATCGCGGAAAATGAGGCGGTCGCTGACGCGCTTTCCGCAGCCGCCCCCACCGTCTTGGATCGGCTGGACCGCGCCATGAAGCGAGTCGCCGGAAAAACATCGTCGGATCCGTTCGACGCGCTGGCGGCGAAACGCGACGCCTTGCTGGCTTATGCCTGACCGCCCGATCGTCCGGAGGGCGCGGCCCGATGATTGGCCGGCAGTGGCGGCTCTGCACGCACTGAGCTGGCAGAGCGCCTATCGCGGCATCTATCCGGACGCCTTTCTCGATCGCGACGTGGTCGAGGATCGGCGCGCCTTCTGGCGCGAGAGGCTCCCCGCGATGGACGGCGAAGTCGATGCGGTCTTCATCGCGGAGCGCGACGGCAAGCCGACCGGCTTCGCCTGCATCCGGCGCGAGAGCGACCCGGCCGGCCCATTGCTCGACAATCTCCATGTCGATCCCGAATGCAAAGGCGGCGGAATCGGTCGCCGCCTGATCCGTGCCGCCGCTTCGTGGCTGACCGACCGGTCGCCCGACGCCTCGCTCCAGCTATACGTCTGGGCCGCAAACCATGCTGCGCGCGGCTTCTACGATCGGCTCGGAGCGGTGGAGGTGGAGCGGTTCGACGAAGAGGTCCCCGGCGGCGGCATGGCATCGATCGTCCGGATGCGCTGGGAACGGGCGCGGCTGTTGCGCGACTGATATTCGGCTATTCTCGTCACGCGGCCGCCGGCTTATGAACGACGGCGCATCCCGCGGTCGGTCGAAGGCCCGAAATGGCTCGGAACATGCTTTTCCTGCCAGCTCTTCTGATCGCCGGCCTGTCGGCGAGCGTCGGGCCAGCGCAGGCCGAGCTCCTCGGACCTGTTTCGGTCGGAGCGCCGGGCGCCGGGGACGAGATCTTCGTGGTGGGCCGCCAGCAGGCATCGCGCGAGGCCGTCGACCGCTTCGTCGATTCGCTCCTCGCGGAAACGGCCGATGGCAGGATTGCCCGTTGGGGCGAGGCCCTGTGCCTGAAGATCGAAGGACTGTCGTCGCGCCAGGCACGCTATTTCGCCGGCCGAATCGCGGCGGTCGCGAGCGAGCTTGGGCTGCGCATTCGGTCCGGCGGAGACTGCGTGCCGGCCGCTTATATCCTCTTCGCCTCGCAAGCGGCCCCTCTCCTCGCCCGGATCCGCACCGATCGACCTTCCTTCTTCGGGGCGATCCCATCGTCCGAGGTGCACGAATTCCTGGCTTCGAGGGCGCCAGTTCGCTGGTTGTCCCATGCCCAACTCCGTGGAACCTATGGCGAAATGCCGTTCAGCTTCTCGCTCGCCACAGGCGCCTCCGACACGGGCCGGCCTGTGACCGGGATGAGAAGCTTGCCGAGCCGACTGCGGAATGGCTCGCGAAGCGAGCTGCAGTCGATGCTGATCGTCGTCGACGCTTCCCGGCTTGGGCGTGTGTCGTTCAGATCGCTGTCCGCTTATTTGGCGATGGTCGTTCTGGGCAATCCGCTCAAGGGCGAAGTAGCGATGCCTTCGATCATGCAGATCTTCGACAGGGACCGCGCACAGGGCGGCCTGATTGCCGACGATCTCACCAACTGGGATCTCGCATTCCTGGCCTCCCTGTACCAGGGGAATTGGAACATGCCGGCGGAGCAAAGGCGCGCTCGAATTCGCGCTTCGATGGAGCGCGACCTGGATCGGGAAGAGGTGGGCAGCCTACGCACCCGATAGAGGATCGCAACCCAAAGCGGCGAGGCGCGACGCTTTGAGCGGGTATCAAATCTCGAGCACCGCGCGGATCAGGCCGCGAACGCTGTTTCCGATCAGGAACCCGCCGGCGAGATCCTGTTCCCTGAGATCCGCCTCCTCGGCGCTTCCTTCCTCGATCAGCCGCTCGCGCAGGATGCCCGGAAGCAGGCCACGCGCCAGGGGCGGGGTCAGCAGCCGGCCGTCCCGCTCGACGAAAAGGCTGGTGAAGCTTCCTTCCGTGAGGAACCCGTCGGGGTCGCGATACACGATCTCGAACGTGCCGGCGGCGGCCCGCGCCTCGTCATGAAAGGCGCGGTCGCTGGTCTTGTGCGCCAGCCGGAAGTCCTCGGCCCGCACCGGCAGCGGCGCGAGTGCGACCGGTACCGGCTCGGCGGGAGGCTCCGGGATCGGCCTCAGCTCGATCGCCATTGCGCCGCTGCGCGAGAGCATCAGCCGGACCCGGCTCCGGCCGGCGCGAAAGGTCGCCGCTTGGAGCTCGTTGCGGGCGAAATGCCGGTCGAAGGCGAAGTCCAGCGCCTCGGCGCTACGCTTCAGCCGAGCGAGATGGCGGTCCAGCTGGTCGATTCCGTCATGCGGGTCGAACGCCATGGTCTCGATCAGGTCGAACCGCCGCTGGCTCTCCACGAACGCTCCCTTCGCCAGGCATTCCCGCCATTCCTCGCCCGGCTCGCTGTCGGCAACGATTCCGGAGCCTAGGCCGATCCGGGCGATCCCGCTGCCATTTGCCTTGAGCGTCAGGGTGCGGATCGCGACGTTGAAGGCGGCGCTGTCCGTGCCAATCCTTCCGATCCCGCCACAATAGACCCCGCGCGGCCCACTCTCCAACTCGTGAATGATCTCCATGGCCCGGATCTTCGGCGCGCCGGTGATCGATCCGCAGGGGTAGATCGCCTCGACGAGGTCCACCGGCCCCAGCCCCTCCTCGAGCGTGGCGGTGACGGTCGAGGTCATCTGCAGCACGGTCGGGTAGGTCTCGACCGTGAACAGCTCCGGCACGCGCACGCTGTTGGGCCTGGCGACGCGCGATAGGTCGTTGCGCAGCAGGTCGACGATCATCAGATTCTCGGCACGCTGCTTCGGGTCCGTGCGCAGTGCCTCGGGGTTGGAATCGGGCGGCGCCGTGCCCTTCATCGGTCGCGTCGTCACCGCCCCGCCTTCGAGCGTGAAGAAGAGCTCGGGCGAGAGGCTGAGGATCCAGTGCGTGCCGGTGAAGATCATCGCGCCGTGGCCCGCGCGCGCCCGTGCACGCAGCGAGGCATAGATGGCCGCCGGCGCCCCGGCGGTCCGCACGTCCGCCTGGAAGGTGAAATTGGCCTGATAGATGTCGCCGGCGGCAATATGCTCCAGCACTGCCGCGATCGCTTGGCGATAGGCCGACTCGGTGACGAGCGGGCGTGGCCGGCCCGTCCAGCCTCCCGCCGGATCGGGCAGGAAGGCGGCGGCATCGATCGCCTCGACCCGTTCGAACAGGCCCAACCAGAGCAGGGGCGGATCGTCCTCGGCGGGTGACACGGCGAGCGGGGCGAGTTTGGGCTCCAGCGCATGGCCCGCTTCGTAGGCGAGGAACCCTGCCGCCTTGCGCCCACGCAGACGGCCGAGGCAGGCGCGGACCTCATCGGGATCGCGCGTTTCGATCGTCTCGGTCAGCTCGCTGTAGAGCAAGGCGCCGTCCGGACGGCGAGCATCGTCGAGCAGCACGAAGGGCGCGGCCGCGCTTGTCATCGGCCGACCTCCCCTCCATGTCGGCGAGGGGGCAGGGGCCCCGGGAGAAGCCCATTGGTTTGCAGCACTTTCGATCTGTTCAAGATCGGCGTCGGGCCGTCAAGTTCGCACACGATGGGACCGATGACGGCCGCGTGCCGCTTTGTCGAGGGGCTGCAGGCTCGGGACCGGCTCCGGGCGGTCGATCGCGTCGAGGTGGACCTCTACGGATCGCTCGCTCTGACGGGAAAGGGTCATGCCACCGATCGGGCGATCCTGCTTGGCCTGGCCGGGCAGCGGCCCGACCGGATCGATCCCGATGCGGCCGATCAAATGGTGGCGCGAATCCGCGCCGACGAGCGGCTGGACCTGGGTGGCGAGCGGACGATCGGCTTCCAAGAGGCGCGCGATCTCAGGTTCAACCAGCGCGAGCGCCTGCCGCACCATAGCAACGGCATGCGCTTCACCGCGACCATGACGGACGGGGCGCAGGAAAGCGCGGTCTATTATTCCGTCGGCGGCGGGGCGGTCGTCGACGAAGCGGCAGTTGTCCGCAACTCGCCGCCTGAGGGCGCGTGGGACACGCCTTACCCCTATGCGTCCGCCGCCGAGCTGCTTGCCCTTGCCCAGAAGGAAGGGATCAGCATCGCCGAGATCACGCGCGCGAACGAGCGCGCCGCTCTGTCCGACGAGGAGATAGATCGGCGACTCGACGCGATCGTCTCGGCCATGTCGGATTGCATCGACCGGGGCATGGCGGCGAGCGGAATTCTGCCGGGCGGGCTGGCGGTGAAGCGCCGCGCGCCGGCGCTCCACCGCTTGCTCACGGAGCGGGCGGAGCGGGCGCTTTCGGATCCCCTGACGGTGATAGATTGGGTCAATCTGTGGGCACTCGCCGTCAACGAGGAGAATGCCGCCGGCGGCCGCGTCGTCACCGCACCGACCAATGGCGCTGCGGGCATCGTTCCGGCGGTGCTGCGTTACTATCAGCGCTTCACGCCGCGCGCGACGGAGGAGGGGGTGCGCACCTTCCTGCTCACCGCGGCAGCGATCGGGTCGCTATTCAAGGAGAATGCCTCCATCTCCGGTGCCGAGGTTGGCTGCCAGGGCGAGGTCGGCGTCGCCTGCTCGATGGCCGCGGGCGGCCTCACCGCGGCGCTCGGCGGCACGCCGGCGCAGGTCGAGAATGCAGCGGAGATCGGCATGGAGCATAATCTCGGGCTCACCTGCGATCCGGTCGGCGGGCTCGTCCAGGTGCCCTGCATCGAGCGCAATGCGGTCGGCGCGATCAAGGCGATCGAGGCCTCGCGCCTCGCTTTGGTGGGCGATGGATCGCACCGGGTCAGCCTCGACCAGGTGATCGAGACGATGCGCCGGACCGGTCTCGACATGAGCGAGCGCTACAAGGAGACCAGTCTCGGCGGCCTCGCCGTCAACGTCGTCGAATGCTGAGCCGTCAGAACAGCCGTGTGAGCCCGTAAAAGGCAGCGGCCATCAGCCCCGCCGCGGGCAGAGTGATGATCCAGGCGATGAGGATGTTGCCGGCGACGCCCCAGCGCACCGCCGACATGCGCCGCGCCGCGCCGACGCCCATGATGGAGCCGGTGATCGTGTGGGTGGTCGACACAGGAATCCCCATCCAGGTCGCCGAGAACAGCATGATCGCGCCGCCGGTCTCCGCGCAGAACCCCTGGTGCGGCGTCAGGCGGGTGATCTTCGAGCCCATCGTATGGACGATCCGCCAGCCGCCCATCAGCGTACCGAGACCCATTGCCGCCTGCGCCGAGATCACCACCCAGAAGGGCACGTGGAACTCGCTGCCGAGCATGCCCTGCGAGAAGAGCAGGACGGCGATGATGCCCATCGTCTTCTGTGCGTCGTTTCCGCCATGTCCCAGCGAATAGGCGGCGGCCGAAAGCAATTGCATTCGCCGGAACACACGATCCGAGAGCGAGGCACTGACCGGCTTGAACAGCCATGAGGTCAGAGCCACGAGCAGCAGTGCCACGACGAGGCCGATGGTCGGCGCCAGGAATATGGCCGCTGTCGTCTGGATCACTCCGGATGATTGGATGACGTCGAGCCCGCCCTTGGTGATGCCGGCGCCGAGCAGGCCGCCGATCAGGGCGTGGCTGCTGCTCGACGGTATGCCGAGCAGCCAGGTGATGATGTTCCAGGCGATAGCGCCCATCAGGGCGCCGAACACGACCGCCGGATCGATGACCAGCGGGTCGACGATGCCGCGCCCGATGGTTTCGGCCACATGGAGGCCGAAGAACAGGAAGGCGATGAAGTTGAAGAAGGCGGCCCAGAGCACCGCGACCTGCGGGCTAAGCACCCGCGTCGACACCACCGTGGCGATCGAATTGGCAGCGTCGTGAAGCCCGTTCAGGAAGTCGAAGAACAAGGCGACAGCGATAAGCGCCACCAGCAGCGGGAAAGCGAGGGTGGGCTCCATCAGGCGTGGTCGATCACGATACCCTGGATTTCGTCGGCAACGTCCTCGAGCCGGTCCAGGACGCGCTCGACATGGCTGTAGATTTCGCGGCCGACGATGAAGTCCATTGCCCGATCCGCGCGATGGGTCTGGAACAGCGCCTTCAGTCCCTTTTCGTGCAGCGCGTCGGCCCTGCCCTCGAGGTGGACGATCTGTTCGGTGATGGCGTGCAGGCGCTGGCCATTGCGCCCCACCTTGCGGAGCAAGCCCACCGCCTCTCGCACCAGCCGCGACGCTTCGGCGGCGTGGCCGCTCATCTCGACGAGCTGCGGTTCGAACTGCATGACTTCGTACAGCGTGATCGCCTTGGCCGTCTGCCACATCTCGTCCATGGCATCGTCCATCGCCGAGGTGAGCGCCGTGATCGCACTGCGGTCGAACGGCGTGATGAACGATCGCCGCACCGCCACCAGCACGTCGCGGGTGACGTCGTCGGCGGCGTTCTCATGTTCCTCGATACGGCGGCACGATTCGGCGATGCCATGCTCCCCCGCAAGCATTGCCGCCATCGCGTCGGCACCCGCGACCAATATGTCGGCATGCCGTTCGAACATGTCGAAGAAGCGGTCTTCCCTGGGCATGATCGCCCGGATGATGTTGACCATCACTGCCCCCCAGGAAAGCCGATCGCTGCCCATAACGGCCTTGGTCCGGTCCGCATAGGCGGCGTAATTCTCGGAGAAATCGAGGATCAGCGCCTTGAGCTCGGGCTCGTCCACGGCAAAGGCGGCCCGGGCAGGCTCGAACCAGCGGGAGGTCCGCTCGTGCCGCTCGGGCCAGCTGTGATGCTGGCGCGTGACGTTGAGTGGATAGACGGTCACCTCGGCCGGCACAGAATTGTCGCCCCGGCGCTTCTCGTAACGGTAGCGGCCGATCGGCGTCGGCAGGATGGTTCCGTCAAGGCCAGCTTCCTCATGCGCTTCCCGGGCGGCCGTCTCATGCCCCTTGAGCCGCGACATGGGATTGCCGCGCGGGATCACCCACCGTCCGGTGTCGCGCGAAGTGATGAGCAGGATCTGCAGGCCCTTTTCAGGGTCCATCCGCCAGGGGAGTGCGCCGAACTGGGTGATCAACCGCCGCTCCGCCGATCGAGGGCTTGGCCCCTGGGTTGCCGGCGCGTTGCCGGATGAGCCTTCAACCGATAAGTCCTCGATCCATGCCGGGAAATAGGGGAATTCACATGCATCGCAAGCTGCTGGTCCTGTCGATCCTGCTGCCCGCCGCAGCCGCGCTGGCGCAACCCGAGGCGTCGGAGGGAGTTCCCAGGCCGCCGGCCTTGATCGCGGACGGCATCCCGCCGGTTCCGCCCGAGCTCGCGGCGCAGACTCGCGCCTATATGGAATTTCGCACCGCCGGCTTCTCCGGCTGGAACGCGCGCGACCGCTCGATGCTCGTCACGACGCGCTTTGCCAATACCCAGCAGATCCACAGGGTCGCCGCGCCGCTCGGCTATCGCGAGCAGATCAGCTTCGAGGAAGAACCGGTTGCCGGAAGCTGGTCTCCCGCAGGCGACGTGCTGGTCGTTTCGAAGGATGTCGGCGGCGACGAGTTCTACCAGCTCTACACGCTTCGCGACGGCCGCCTCGACCTGCTCACCGACGGCCGCAGCCGCAACGAATTCGGCGCCTGGAGCCACGACGGCCGCTTGGTTGGTTACAGCTCGACCCGCCGGAACGGGAGGGACTCCGATCTCTACATCATCGATCCGCGCGACCCTTCGACGGACCGAATGGTCGCCCAGGTCGAAGGCGGCGGCTGGGGCATTGCCGATTTCTCGCCCGACGGGCGGCGCGCGGTGGTCATCGACTACCGACAGATCACCAACTCCGATCTCTATCTGCTGGAGCTCGACAGCGGGCGCATGACTCCGATCGGCGAACCGGCGCGCGAGATCGCTCATGGCGATGCCGCCTTCGCGCCCGACGGGACGCTTTGGGTGACGTCGGACGAGGGCTCCGAATTCAGGCGGCTCGGCACGATCGATCCGGCCACCGGCGCCTTCCGCCCGGTCGCGTCCGATGAACGCTGGGATGTCGGTGCCTTCGACATCGCCCGCGACGGCAGCTTCATCGCCTACGTGACCAACGAAGCGGGAGTGAGCCGGCTGAAGCTGCTCGACCCCCGCACCGGCGTGTCGCGTACGGTCGAATCGCTTCCGGCTGGAGTGATTGGCGGCGTCGAGGTGGCCCCATGGGGCGATGTCGGCTTCACCCTCACCTCGGCATCGACTCCGGCCGACGCTTATTCGGTCGATCCGCGCACCCTCGCCGTCACCCGCTGGACGCGCAGCGAGACGGGCGGGCTCGATCCCGAAGCCAATGCCGAGCCCGAGCTCGTCGAAATAGAGAGCTTCGACGGGGAGAGGATCTCGGGCTTCCTCTACCGTCCGGATCCGGCCCGTTTTCAGGGGCGGCGACCGCTCATCGTCAGCATTCATGGCGGCCCGGAGTCGCAGGCGCGCCCCGGCTTCCTCGGCCGCAACAATTATCTGGTGAACGAGCTCGGCATCGCGCTCTTCTACCCGAACGTTCGGGGCTCGTCCGGCTACGGCAAGCGATTCGTCAGCCTCGACAACGGCCCCGACCTTCGCGAGAATTCGGTGCGCGACATCGGTGTTTTCCTGGATCGTCTGGCGGCCGATCCCAGGCTGGATCCGGATCGCATCGCCGTCACCGGCGGCTCCTATGGAGGCTATATGTGCTACGCCTCCGCTATCCATTATGGAAACCGTCTGCGTGGTGCGAACTGCGTCGTCGCCATCTCCAATTTCGTCACCTTCCTCGAGAACACCCAGGACTATCGCCGCGACCTGAGGCGCGTCGAATATGGCGACGAGCGCGACCCGGCCCAACGTGCGCGGCTGATCGAGATCTCGCCGCTCACCCGGGCGCGGGATCTTGCCATCCCGACCATGGTGGTGACCGGCGCCAACGATCCGCGCGTGCCCGCATCGGAGGCGGAGCAGATGATCGAAGCGGTCCGCGCGAACGGCGCCGACGCCTGGCATCTGATCGGCCGGAACGAGGGCCATGGCTTCGACAAGAAGGAGAATCAGGACTATCAGTTCTGGACCAGCCTGATGTTCTGGCAGCGAACCCTCCTCGCCGGCGAGCCGGAAAGCGGGGCAGGGCGGTAGCGTCCGGGCGCTGTCGCTAGCCGACGCGCCGCGCCCGCCAGGCCGCCGCTTCCCCGGCGTCCGGATCCGGCACCATCTCCGCGTCGCCGACGATGGCGCGGAAAGTCCTGGTTTCTCCGGGCAAGTCGACGGTGAAAGTCAACTGCCGCCCCCGCAGCGTGACGTCGCGCAGCGGCCGGCCTTCAAGGCTTCCGGACAGTTCCTGAAACCTCTGCTCGAGCCGCAAGAGGCCGGTTGCGACGCCTTCCATCGCCCAGCGTCCCTCGGCGGGCGCCGGCACGATCCACAGATGGATGCGCGAGGATCCCAGCTCGCGCGATTCGTCGGGCCGCCAGTCGCCCATCGTGAAATTGTGGCTGACCACCCGCGCGCCGGGCCGAAGCTCGGTCAGCAGGCGCGGGCGCAGCCGCAGGTTCACTTCGGGAAGGAGGTAGAGCGTCACCACGTCGGCGTCCAGCAAGGGCGTGGCGAACAGGTCCTGTCGTCGGAACCGCGCCCGGTCCTGGACCTGCGCGAACGCGGCCGCCGCCGCCGCCTGGGAGACGCGCTGCGGGTCAAGGTCGACGCCGAGCGCGCGCGCGCCGCGCTGCGCCGCCATGATCGCGATCCGTCCGTCGCCCGACCCCAGGTCGATCAGATAGTCGTCGGGTCCGACCGCGGCCATGTCGAGCATCGCCGCCACCACGGGCCGCGGTGTCGTGACGTAGGGGACCTCCAGATCCGTCTCGGCGGGGGCCGTCGGCGTCGGCGTGAACGGCGCCAGCCCCCCTCCTTGGAACGTGCAGGCGGCAAGCCCGACCAGGCTGACCAGACCCCCGAGCCGCGCGATGGTGCGTGTCATCGTCGAGAGCGTAGCAGAAGCGACCGGGACTGCGAGACTTTCCGTTCCTGGCCTCGGATCCGTCAGACTGCCCCGATCCGATGCGGTCGTGCCGCCGTCACGGCGTGGGCGAACGGTCGCGCAACCAGACACCCGGCTTGCACATTGCTGCGTCGCCCGCCATCTCCCCGCCATGTCGACGAACCCGCCCCTCAAGGTCGCGATCATCCCGGTGACCCCGCTGCAGCAGAATTGCTGCCTGGTCTGGTGCACCGCGACGATGAAGGGCGCCTTCACCGATCCGGGCGGCGACCTCGATCGGCTCAAGGCGGCGGCGGCGCAGCATGGGGTCACGGTCGAGAAGCTGCTCCTCACCCACGGCCATATCGATCATTGCGGGTCGGCCAAGGTTCTGGCCGAGGAGCTCGGCGTGCCGATCGAGGGCCCGCACGAGGCCGATCGCTTCTGGATCTCACGGCTCGAGGATGACGGAAGGGCCTATGGCATAAACGGCAAGACCTTCGAGCCGGAGCGCTGGCTGGACAATGGCGACCAGGTGAGGGTCGGAGACCTTGTCTTCGACGTCTATCACTGCCCCGGCCACACGCCGGGCCATGTCGTTTTCCACCATCCGCCGTCGAAGCTGGCCATCGTCGGCGACGTCCTGTTCCAGGGCTCGATCGGGCGCACCGATTTTCCGATGGGCAATCACCAGGACCTGATCGACGCCATTACTCGGCGCCTCTGGCCGCTGGGCGACGACACGGCCTTCATCCCCGGGCACGGCCCGATGAGCAGCTTCGGCCAGGAGCGCCGGACCAATCCCTTCGTCGCGGATCGAATTCTGGGGAAAGGCTAGGCGCGCGCGCGGATCGACACGAGGATCGGGCGGCAGCCCCGGCTTCTCAGCTCTCGACCGCTGCCTGGCGTCCGGGCGACAGTTCCATGCCGCCGCGAATCGACGGGCTCTGATAGGCCAGCACGATCGCGTAGGCGCCGAGCCCCAGCAGCACGGCCCAGCTGATCGTGACGCCGCCGACCCGGAGCGCGTTTGCGCCGGGACGGTCCATTCCGAAGGCATGGGCGATCCGCGCGAGGATGAACAGGATCGCCGCACCCCACAGCCAGAGATTGCCGCCCGTCGCCAGCTCGATGAAGCCGAGCAGGACCAGCATGATCGGCACGTTCTCGGCGAAATTGCCGTGGGCGCGTATCCGTCGCATGAGCACTTCGTTGCCGCCGTCGCCGACTCCGATCTTGAGCGGCCGGCGCAGCCGGCTGACGCGAAGGCTCAGCCAGACGTGGAGGATCGCGGCGGCGCCGGCGATGGTGAGTGTGATCGGCAGGATCATGATGGCTTCCCTTTCCCCAGCGCCCGCCGTCGCACGCCTCGGCCACGCTTGCAACTCCGCCCGGAATCGCTATAGGCGGCACCCTTCACGCGAGAGCGACACGGCCGCGAGGCCAGCGGCCGGGGCCCCTGCCGTTGACCCACGGCCCCGCGCTCGCCACATCACGCAACCCGATTTGATCCAGGAACAGGTGCCACAATGGCCGTCCCCAAAAGAAAGACCTCGCCGTCCAAGCGCAACATGCGGCGCAGCCACGACGCGCTTAAGCCGACCCAGTATCAGGAGTGCCCCAATTGTGGCGAGCTTCGCCTGCCGCACAATGTGTGCGCCGCCTGCGGCCACTATAAAGGGCGTGAAATCCTGAAGACCGAGGCGTAGGACGGCCCCAGCCGATCAGGCTGATACGGGAGACGGCATCGGTGGAGGGTAGCGGGCCACGGATCGCAATTGACGCGATGGGTGGCGATTCAGGTCCGCCGGCGATGGTCGCCGGCGCTGCCCGGGCCCTGGCGCGCCGCCACGACCTCAGATTTCTGCTGTTCGGCGATCAGGCCGCCATCCGCGAGCAGGTCGACGAGCATGAGGGACTCTCTGCCGCCTGCCAGATCGTCCATTGCAACGACGTCATCGCTGGAACGGAGAAGCCGAGCCAGGCGATCCGCCGCGCGAAGACCAGCTCGATGGGCCGAGCGATCGCGGCCGTGAAGGCTGGCGAAGCACAGGCGGCGGTCTCCGGCGGCAATACCGGCGCGCTGATGGCGATGGCGAAGCTGGCGCTGCGGACCATGCCCGGCATCGACCGGCCCGCGCTCGCCGCCTTGCTGCCGACGCTCGGCGCCAACGATCTCGTGATGCTCGATCTCGGCGCGAACACCGAGTGCGACGTCCAGAATCTCGTTCAATTCTCCGTGATGGGCGCCGCTTACGCCCGGGTCGTGCTCGACCTCGAACGGCCGCGGGTCCAGCTTCTCAACATCGGTACCGAGGAGCTGAAAGGCACCGACGAATTGAAGGAGGCGGCGGCGATTCTACGCGCCTCGACCGATCTGGGGATGCGCTTCGACGGCTTCATCGAGGCTGACAAGATTTCCCGCGGGGGCGCCGACGTCGTCGTCACCGACGGCTTTTCGGGCAACATCGCGCTGAAGTCGGTGGAAGGCACGGCCCGGTTCGTCACCGACCTTCTGAAGCGCGCCTTCACCAGCTCGGTGCGTTCGAAGATCGGCTTCCTGATTTCGAGGCCGGCCACCGAGCTGCTTCGCCACCATCTCGACCCCAACAACCATAATGGGGCTGTCTTCCTCGGCCTCAATGGCCTGGTCGTGAAGAGCCACGGCAGCGCCGATCAGAAGGGCGTCGCCAATGCGGTCTGGGTTGCCGCGCGGATGGCGCGCGAGGATCTGACCCGCAAGATCAGCCACGATCTCGCCAGCGTGGCCGATCGCAGCGCGAGAGCCGCGGCACAATGAGCCGCCGCGCGGTCATCGTCGGCACCGGCGCGGCCTTGCCGCCGCGGCGGATCACCAACGCCGAACTGGCCGAGCGGGTCGACACCAGTCACGAATGGATCGTCGAACGCACCGGCATCGAGGCGCGTCATATCGCCGGTGACGGCGAGACGACCGCGACCCTCGCCACGGAGGCGGCGCGAAAGGCACTCGACGCCGCGGGCATTCCGGCTTCGACGATCGGGCTCATCGTGCTTGCCACCGCAACTCCGGACCAGACCTTTCCGGCCAGCGCCACCCGCGTCCAGACGGCGTTGGGGATCAACGACTGCATCGCCTTCGACGTCCAGGCGGTCTGCACCGGCTTTCTCTATGCCCTGTCGATCGCCGACAATATGATCAAGGGCGGCATGGCCGATCGCGCATTGGTGATCGGCTCGGAGACGTTCAGCCGCATCCTGGACTGGGAGGATCGGGCGACCTGCGTCCTTTTCGGTGACGGCGCCGGCGCGATCGTGCTCGAAGCGCGCGAAACCGAGGATGAAGGAATCCTCGCCACTCGCCTTCACGCCGACGGCCGCCACAATGATCTGCTCTATGTCGACGGCGGCGTCTCGACCACAGGCACCGTCGGCAAATTGAGGATGAGGGGCAAGGAAGTGTTCCGGCACGCCGTCGTCAATCTTGCCGCCGTGCTCAACGAGGTGCTCGAAGCGGCGGGCCACCGTCCGGAGGAAGTGGACTGGGTGGTGCCGCACCAGGCCAACAAGCGCATTCTCGATGCCACTGCGAAGAAGCTCGGCCTTGACCCTTCGCGCGTGGTCGTCACCGTCGACCAGCATGCCAACACCTCGGCCGCCTCGGTGCCCCTCGCGCTGGACGTCGCGGTTCGGGATGGACGGATCGGCAAGGGCAACCTCGTCGTGCTCGAAGCGATGGGTGGCGGCTTCACCTGGGGGGCCGCGGTGGTCCGCTTCTAGAGTCCGGACCTGGGACAGACATCCGGGGTAGGTGCGGTTTGCCCCCGGTTGATCCGGGCGGATCCTGTCGGTACCGGTCGGGCGGGCGGCATTCCGGTCGCAATAGCCGGCGGCATGTTGCAATGTCACGTTGCGCTGGCGGCCAACCTGGATTAGGGTCTTTGGGCGAGAGCGGGAGGATTTCCTTCATGGCGGATGCAGGGACGATCAGGAAGCCGGCGGTCGGCACGTTGACGCGTGCGGACCTCGCCGACATCGTGCATCGCGAGATCGGACTGTCGCGCGCCGACTCCGCCGACATCGTTGAGGGCATCCTCTCCCATATGTGCGGCGCGCTCGCAGACGGCGAGAACGTCAAGATCTCAGGCTTCGGCAGCTTCATCCTGCGCGACAAGGGCGAGCGGATCGGTCGCAATCCGAAGACCGGTGTCGAAGTGCCGATCGCGCCGCGGCGGGTGCTCACCTTCCGCGCCAGCCAGATCATGCGCGAGCGGATCGCCCGCGGCGGCTGAGGCCGACCATGGCGCGACCGAGCGGCAAGAGCGAACAGGCCTTCCGGACGATCGGAGAGCTTGCCGAAGATCTCGGCATTCCCCAGCACATATTGCGCTATTGGGAGACCCGTTTCCCGCAGCTGCGCCCGCTACAGCGAGCCGGAAACCGCCGTTACTACCGGCCGGCCGATGTCGCGCTGGCCCGGCGCATCCACAAGCTGCTGAACGAGGACGGCTATACGATTCGTGGGGTGCAGCAGCTCCTCGCCAGGGGCGAAGCCGGGGCTGCCGATCCGCCGGCGCCCGCGCCGGCTGCGGACGAGGCGCCCGTCCCGGCCGCGGCGATGCCGGACACCAAGCGCCTCCCTTTTCCGGAGGATGCCCTGCGCGCGATCCGCCGCACGCTCGTCGACGCGCTTGCCGAAACGGCAGTCTGACCGTCGGAAGGGTCAGGCGGAGGATCGACCTCATTCCTCCGGACCGAGCTCGGGATCGACGTCGCGCGGCCGGATGAAGCGGCTCAGCCGCCCGGACCCGGCCTCGACCTCGTTCCAATGGTCCACCGGCAGCGCGATTTCGGCCAGGGTCGCGGTCGGATATTTCTCCGCGAGGTCGCGGCGCAGCCCGTTGCTGGGCTCCGCCTCGGTCAGCAGCAGCGCCAGCATCTCCAGCCCCGGATTGTGGCCGACAAGCAGCAGCCGGTCGGCCGAGTCGTTCGCCTCGCGCACCAGCTCGAGCAAAGTCGCCGCGCTCGCCAGATAGACGCGTGGATCGAATTCCGGATCGATCGGGCCGCCATAGCCATGGGCGACGTCGGCGAGAGTCTCCACCACGCGCGCCGCGGGCGAGGCGACAATGGCGTCGAAGGCGAGGCCTCGGGCTCGCATCTCGCGCCCGATCGTACGGGCTGCGCGCCGCCCGCGCTTGTTCAGGGGCCGGTCGAAATCGCGCAGGGCCGGATCGTCCCAGCCCGACTTGGCGTGTCTCAGCAACGTCAGGGTCTTCATGCCTGCTCCAACCGCCGCGCCGGTGATTCGGCGGGCATCAGGCGCGATTCTACCCGACTGATGGCGTCGGCGAGATGAACGCGCGACACGCGCACGCCGACGGGGAAGGCGCTGAGGAGCCGCGAAGGGGTCGCCGCGGACAGCAGGACGAACAAGCCGCGATCGCCCTGACGCCGGATCAGCCGTCCGAACGCCTGGGCGAGCCGCGCCCGCACCACGCGGTCGTCATAGGCCGTCCCGCCGCTGGCTGCCCGCCGCGCGGCATGAAGTACGGTCGGCCTCGGCCAGGGTACGCCTTCCATCACCACCAGCCGCAGTGAGTCTCCGGGCACGTCGACGCCGTCGCGCAGCGCGTCCGTGCCGAGCAGGGAGGCGCGCGGGTCGTCCCGGAAGATGTCGACCAAGGTTCCGGTGTCGATCGGATCGACATGCTGGGCATAGAGCGGCAGGCCGGCGCGGGCGAGCCGGTCGGCGATGCGGGCATGGACGGCGCGCAGCCGCTGGATTGCAGTGAACAGGCCGAGCGTGCCGCCGCCCGCGGCCTCGATCAGCCGCGCATAGGCGCCGGCGAGCGCCGCCGTGTCGCCCTTCTTCACGTCGGTGACGATGAGAACCTCGCTGTCGCCGGCATAATCGAACGGGCTCGCCGCCTCGAATCGCGCAGCCGAGCCGCCGAGATGGCAGGCGCCGGTGCGCGCCTCGGCATGGGACCAATCCTCGCCGCCCCCACGCAAGGTCGCCGAAGTCACCAGCACCCCGTGGGCGGGCTTGAGCACCGCCTCGGCCAGCGGGCGGGTCGGATCGAGCCAGTGGCGGTGCAGGCCGACGTCGTACTCCCGGCCCTCGACCCGATCGACGGCCAGCCAATCGACGAAATCCGGGTCGGCGGGGCCGCCGATTCGGGCCGCGAGCGAGATCCATGACGACAGGGTCTGGGTGCGCCAGCTCAGGCCGCCAATGGCGCCTTCGACCCGTGCACGGGCCTGCGCATCGAGCCAGTCGGGCGCTTCCTCGACGACGGCTTCCAGCCTCTTGCCGAGCGCGACCAGGGGCCGAAGCAGCCGCTCGAGCGCCTCGACGGCCGGCGCTGCCGCCTCGACAAGGGCGGCATCGGGCTCGGCCAGCTCGGTTTCGAGCCCGTAGCCGGCGTCCTGCGCGGTGGCGCGGGCATAAGCGGTACCGCGTACCGCCGCGAGCAGCTTCTCGACCGGCCCCATCGGGATACCCTCGGCGATCCGCTGCAGCCAGCTGTCGCCGGGCAGTTCCGCAGCATGCTGCACCGCCGCCTGCAATGCGGCGGCGCCCGCTTCGTCATAAGAAGCGACGTCCATCAATCGAGCGGCGAGCCCGCGCCGCCGCCCGCGCGCCTTTCCTTCGGGGCCGATGATCCAGCGCCGCATCTCGATGGCTTCCTGCCCGGTCAGCGCCGCGGCAAAGGTCGAATCGGCCGCGTCGAAAAGGTGATGACCCTCGTCGAATACGATCCGAGTGGGCGCCTGGCCCGTTTCCCTTCCCCGCGCGGCATTGACCATGACGAGGGCATGGTTGGCGATCACCAGGTCGGCATCCTGGCTTGCCCGCGCAGCCCGTTCGATGAAGCAGCGGCGATAATGGGGGCAGCCGGCATAGACGCATTCGCCACGTCGATCGGTGAGCGCCGTCGCGCCGGCACGGCGGAACAGGGTGGTGAGCCAGCCCGGGAGGTCGCCGCCGACCATGTCCCCATCCTTCGTGTAGGCCGCCCAGCGCGCCACGAGCTGCGCCAGTACCGCGGCGCGACCGGCGAAGCCGCCCTGGAGCGCATCTTCCAGATTGAGCAGGCATAGGTAGTTTTCGCGGCCCTTGCGGATCACGATCCGGCGCCGCCGTTCGGCCGGGTCGGCGAACAGCCGCGCCCCTTCCCGGTCGAGTTGCCGCTGGAGCGCCTTGGTAAAGGTCGACACCCACACCGGCCCGTCCGCCTCGTTCGCCCACAACGACGCCGGGGCGAGATATCCCAGGGTCTTGCCGATTCCCGTCCCCGCTTCGGCCAACAGCATGTGCGGTTGGCCCTCGGCGCGGCGGGGCGCGAAGACGCTTGCCGCTGCGGCGGCATAATCGCGCTGGCCCTCTCGTGCTTCCGCGCCATGGCCGGTCAACGCCTCCAGCCGCGCGACCGCCGCCGCTTTGTCGATCGAGATCGGGCGAGGTTGCGGCCGCGGCGCCTTTTCCTCCCATTCGGCAAGCCGGCTGAACAGCCAGCGCTCGTCGCGCGCCGGACGTTGGAGCTGCTTCGCCACCGCACCCGCCCAGGGCCAGCGCAGCCGGTGCAAAGCCTGCGCCGCCGCCCAGGCGCCTTCCCGCTCCGGCCAGTCGCCTTCGATCGTGCCGAGCAAAGCGGCGGCGGCCTTGCGCAGAAAGACGGCGGCATCTTCATTCGTCTCCGGCGGGGCCAGGGCCAGCGCATCGGCCAGGCCCTTGGGAGTCGGCACGGTGAAGCGGGCCGGATGGACGAAGGCGAACAGCTCGAGCAGATCGAGCCCGTTGAGGTCGGGATAACCCAGGCGGTTGCCGATCAGCGGCGAGTTCAGCATGATCATCGGCGTCTCGGCCGCCCGCGCGATCGCCTCGCCCCGCCCCGCCGCCTCGACGCGACCGTCGCCATGCGCGATCCAGATGCCGGCATGGGTTGCGTGCAGCGCGGGATAGGGCAAAGAAGCCGACATTCCGCCGACATGGACCGGGCGGAACGAAAGGGCAACCATTCCTCCCCCCGAACCGAGAGGGCTTGGCCGCAGGCGGAGGCGGGCGGAGGAGTTGGTCCTTGGCGATGGCGGTAACGAGGATATGGCCGTGAGCGAACCGACAATGACCAATGAGCTTCGCGAAGCGGCGAGAGTCTCCAAGGCATGGCCATACGAGGAGGCGCGCAAGCTGCTGAAGCGCTATCCGGAGGGCCCGGGAGGCCGCGCGGTCCTGTTCGAGACCGGTTACGGCCCGTCGGGCCTGCCGCACCTCGGTACCTTCCAGGAGGTCGCGCGAACGCTGATGGTCAAGCATGCTTTGTCCGAGATGGTGGACTGGCCCAGTCGCCTCATCGCCTTCTCGGACGACATGGACGGCATGCGCAAGGTGCCGCCGGGCGTGCCGCACCAGGACATGATGCATGAGCATCTCGATCAGCCGCTGTCGAGGGTGCCGGATCCGTTCGGTTGCGGGCATGAGAGCTATGCCGCTCACAATAACGGCCTGCTGCGTCAGTTTCTCGACCGGTTCGGCTTCGAATATGAGTTCCTCGCCTCCAGTGACTGCTACCGCTCGGGCCGGTTCGACGAGGCGCTGAAGGCGGTTTTGCGCCAATATGATGCCATCATGGGCGTGATGCTTCCGACCCTGCGCGAGGAGAGGCGCAACACCTATTCGCCGGTCCTGCCGATCAGCCCGACGAACGGCCGCGTCCTCCAGGTTCCGGTCGAGGTGATCGATCCCGAGGCGGGCCTGATCGCTTTCGAGAACGAGGGCGAGCGGATCGAGCAGTCGATCCTGTCGGGCGGCGCCAAGCTGCAGTGGAAGGTCGACTGGGCCATGCGCTGGGTCGCGCTCGGCGTCGATTACGAGATGTCGGGCAAGGACCTGATCGACTCGGTCGTCCAGAGCTCCAAGATCGCACGCATCCTCGGCGCGAGGGCGCCCGAGGGCTTCAATTACGAAATGTTCCTCGACGAAAATGGCGAGAAGATCTCGAAGACTCGGGGCAATGGCGTCACCATCGACGAGTGGCTGACTTATGCGCCCGAGGAGAGCCTTGCTTTCTACATCTATCGGGATCCGAAGAAGGCCAAGCAGCTCTCCTTCGCGGTCATCCCAAAGGCGGTCGACGAATATTACCAGTTCCTTGGGCAATATACGGACCAGCCGATCGACAAGAAGCTCGGCAACCCGGTTCACCACGTCCATGCCGGCCAGGTGCCGCCGGCGCGGATGCCGATCAGCTTCGCGCTGCTGCTCAACCTCGTCGCGGTCGCCTCGACCGACGACAAGGCCCTGCTCTGGGGCTTCGTCAGGCGCTACTGCCCTGAGGCTTCTCCCGAGAGCCATCCCGAGCTCGACGCCCTGCTCGACCATGCCTTGGCCTATTTCCGGGATTTCATCGCCGACTCCCTTCGTCGCAGGCCGCCCACCGAAATGGAGGCCGAAGCGCTTCGCGAACTCGATGCCCGGCTTTCGGCTCTTCAGGAGGATTCGGACTCCGAAACCATTCAGACCGAGGTCTACGAGGTCGGCAAGGCGCATCCGTTCGTGTCCCTGCGCGACTGGTTCAAGGCGCTCTACGAAACCCTGCTCGGCACGGCTCAGGGCCCGCGCATGGGCAGTTTCATCGCCCTCTACGGCATCGCCAATACCCGAAAGCTGATCGCCGAGGCGCTTGAAGGTCGGACGACGGAAGGGGCCTGATCGCAGGGCTGCTCCCTGCGCTCCCCATCCTGCGAGCACTCGATGGCGCATGCAGCGCGCGAACTCGGCCGGCGCTGCCCCGCGTCACATTGCTGAAACGGCAGCGCAATAATGTCGAGCCCGGTGGCCGCAAACGGCCGTCGGGGAGACACGCCGATGAAGACGGTCGCCGTCTATAGCCTCAAGGGGGGTGTCGGCAAAACCACGCTTGCGGTCAATCTCGCCTGGGCATCGGCGACCCTCTCGTCGCGGCGGACCCTCTTGTGGGACCTCGATCCCCAGGCGGCCGCCGGATTCCTGCTCGGCTGTGAACAGCCGCGCGGACGGGAAGCCCGTGCCGTGTTCTCGCGCGATATTGCGCCCTCCAAGCTGGTGCGCCGGACCGGGATCGAACGGCTGTCGGTGCTGCCGGCCGACGCGTCGCTCCGCGAGCTCGACCGGTTCTTTTTCGACCTCGGCAAAAAGAAGAGGCTCGAGAAACTGCTCGCGTTGCTCGGAGCCGAGTTCGACCGCGTGGTGCTGGACTGTCCCCCGGGTCTCACCGAAACGAGCGAGCAGATCCTTCGCGCCGCCGACGTCGTCCTCGTACCGGTCATTCCGTCGCCGCTGTCGCGACGCGCCCTGGACGATGTCGTGGGGCATCTCGATCGCAAGCGGCTGGGCCGAGGCGCCATTCTGCCCGTCTACAATATGGCCGACCGACGTAGGCGCATCCATGCCGCTGCGCTCGAAGCGAATCCCGCCTGGCCGATCGTGCCGATGGCCAGCCTGTTCGAGCAGATGAGCGCGACCCGTCGGCCGGTGGGGGAGGTGGCCCGTCGCTCGCCGGGCGCGAAGGCGGTCGCCGAACTCTGGGCTCGAATCGAGAAGCGGCTCGCGGAAGACGCCGACCGGGCGGCGCGTGCCGCTCCTCAGGCCGGGCCGATGCCCTCGCCGCTCAAATAGGGGCCGGTCGGTCGCGTCCAGTTGTCGCGGGCGATCCTCCAGCCGCGATCGGTGAGGCGATAGCCGACCGCGCCGACGGCGGGCCGGCAGCTGCGCCCCGCTTCCGCAAGTCCGGCATCGACCAGGCGGCGCAAGGTGGGCTCCGCGATGACGGCGGCAGGGAAGGGGTCCAGTTGATCCATCGCGAAAGCCAGCTTCCGAACCGAGCGCACCACTTCGTCCGAATGTTCGTCGACCATCGCGAGTCTCCCCAAGCCCGCGGCGACCATAACCGAGGTTAAAGCGAGTCGCGAGGGGCAGGTGCAGCGCCTGTTCTCGTCCCGCGGCCGCGGCGGGTCAGCCGGCCACCCTGCTCGGGATCGGACGTTGCTTCGGACCGGGCTCACGCATCGGCATCTCCGGACGGCTCGACCGGGCTCGATTGCGCGCCCATTCCGACGAATACCCATTGACGGCCGGACGCGCATGCCAGAGGAGCCGCGCGGCTTCGTGCGGCGGGCGCAACGCCCGTTCGCCGGCCGCTTCACTTCATCTGCAGGAATGGCGCTCCATCCATGAACATCGAACTCATCCCCATCGGCGACAATCCGCCGGAAAGCCTCAACGTCGTCATCGAGGTCCCGGTCGGCGGCGAGCCCGTGAAATATGAGTTCGACAAGAAGTCAGGCGCGCTCTTCGTCGATCGCATCCTTCACACGCCGATGCGCTATCCGGCCAATTACGGCTTCATCCCGCACACCCTGTCGCCCGATGGTGATCCCCTCGATGCGCTTGTCGTCGCTCGTTCGCCCTTCATTCCCGGCTCGGTGGTGCGGGCTCGGCCGATCGCCGTCCTCTTCCTCGAGGACGAGGCCGGCGGCGACGAGAAACTGCTGACCGTGCCCGTCGACACGACTTTTCCTTATTACTCCAATGTGGGTGAGGGGAAGGACCTGCCCGAGATCGTGATGCGGCAGATCGAGCATTTCTTCACCCACTACAAGGATCTGGAGACCGAGAAGTGGGTCCGGGTCGGTCATTGGGACGGGGCCGACGTGGCGCGCCGAATCGTTCTCGAGGCTATCGAGAGGGCGCGCGCCGCCGCCGCCGCCTGATCGCCCGTCTGGCGGGTCATGCGGGCGCCACCGATTGTCACACTTTTGCAATCGCGCACGCACAAGCTGCAGGCTGACCTTATGCAGGAGGCGGCCATGCACTCGGCGTCCAACCCCGCACAGTCGCGCGGCGACTGGCAGTTCTTCGCCCGACTCATCGCCTGGGCGACTCGCTACAATCGCTGACGTGGCGGGCGGCCCTGGCCACGGTTCGTCGGCTGGCGGCGGCGGCCGGTCGCGAATCCCGCGCGGGACGACCTTTTCGTCATGCCCCGGTCAAGCGCGCGCAATGAAATGCAGTTAGAGTGCAGCTATCGTTTCTCGATCGGGAAGGAGGACGGCAACATGTTCAGGATGGACGATCACGAGCATCATCGAGAACGGGTCCGTGCTGAGCTGGACCTGGCCTATCGGGCGGTAAGCCCGGCTGCGGCCGACGCGCATCTGCGCCTTTCGGCCCTGCACATGCGCCGCCTTGCCGAACTTGGGCACGTCAGCGTAACCGACGAGCCGACACCCCTCGGCACCACCCATTAGCCGTGATCAGCGGCCGCCTCCGTTGGAGCGGCTACTAGGCTTCTTGCAGCACTTCTAGGCGCACTCCGCGTTTGGCCGATCGAGCGCGTGGCGATACCGGAACTGGACTCGCCCGCTCCCTTGCTCCACGTTCTTGGCGGCCGGTCCAGGGGCTGGGATTGCTTGTGGCCGAATGGCTCGGGGGCGCGATCCCGGCCCCGAATGGCTCCACTCAGCTTTCGCTTTCCTCGCTGATGAAGCGCCTTATCCGTTCTTCCAAGACCGGCAACGGCACCGATCCGAGCTCCAGGATGGCGTCGTGGAAACGCCGTTGGTCGAACTTCTCGCCGAGCCTTTGCTCCGCCTCGGCGCGCAGGCGCCGGATCTGCAGCTCGCCAAGCTTGTAGGCGACCGCCTGTCCCGGCCAGGAAATGTATCGGTCGATCTCGTTGACGATCTCGAGCTGCGACAAAGCCGTATTCTCGCTGAGATAGTCGATCGCCTGTTCGCGGCTCCACCCATAAGCGTGGATTCCGGTGTCGATCACCAGCCGCGCCGCACGCCACATTTCATAGGAGAGCCGGCCGAAATCCTCGTAGGGCGTCTCGTAGATTCCCATCTGCGTGCCCAGCCACTCGACATAGAGGCCCCAGCCTTCGCCATAGCCCGAGAAATAGGTCTGTTGACGAAATTCGGGGCGATCGGGTCCTTCCAGCGCCAGCGCCGCCTGGAAGCTGTGGCCTGGCGTGCATTCGTGCACCGCGAGCGCCGGCAGCGTGTAGAGCGGGCGCTGCGGCAGGTCGTACGTGTTGAACAGGCAGTTCTCCAGGCCGCCGCGGCCGCTGGTATAGATTGGCGCGATCTCCGCAGGCACCGGCACTATGCCGTGGCGGTAGCGCGGCAGCGTGCCGATCGTCTCGCCGAGCTGGCCGTCCGCTTTCTTGACCACATAGGCGGCGGCGGCGAGCAGTTCGCGCGGCGTCTTCGCGTAGAATTGCGGGTCGGTGCGCAGGAACTGGATGAATTCGGCCAGGGTGCCGTCGAATCCGGCGCGCTCCCGCGTCTGCTCCATCTCTGCGCGGATCCGCGCCACCTCGCGAAGGCCGATATCGTGGATCTCGCGCGGCGTGATGTCGAGCGTCGTATATTGGCGGATCATTGCCTGGTAATAAGCGTCGCCGTCCGGCATCTCGGTTGCGGCCAGGCTCGTGCGCGCCTGTGGCAGATACTCCTCACGGAACATGGTCAGCAGCCGCTGATAGGCCGGCGCCGCCGCCTCCCGAATCGCCGCCATGCCTTGGGCGCGAAGCCGCGCCTGCTCTTCGGCCGGGATGCTGGCCGGCATGGTTCGAAACGGTGCATAGAGCGGATTCGTCTCGTCCGCCGCGATGAACGGCTCCATCGTCGCGTCGCGGCCGGCAAGGGTCGCCCGCGGCACCGAGAAGCCGCGCGCGAGCCCGGCGCGCATGTTCGTCATATGCTCGCCGAAATAGCGCGGGATGTCGCGCAATCGACCGATGTAGCGACCATATTCCTCGGCATTGGTGAAGCTGCCGCGAGGCGCCAGCCCGGCCCAGAAGAAGCTGTCGGACGTGAATGGCGCTTCGTAGGTGCGGTATCGCACATCGTCCGCCAGTCCCTCGATCGAGGCGCGGAACACCGCGGCATTGATCCTTTCCTCTGGCGACAGTTCCTCGGTCTTTATGGCGTCGAGCTCCGCCAGAGCGCGTTCCCAATAGGCCAGCCGCGCCTGCTGCGCCTCCGCATTCACCCGCGGCAGATGGTCGGCGGCCGCGCCGGCGCCGTGCCCTTCGGTCCGGCCGAACTCGGCCTGCCGCCATTGCCATTCGGCTTCGTAGAGGCGGCGCAGCCGCTCGTCCGCCGATCCGCTCTCGCCTTGGAGGGCCTGCTGTTGCCCCCCGGTCGGCGACTGAATGGCCGAGGCGGCGGCCGGCGCGAGGCAGGCCATCAAAGCGGCGGCGAGGGTGGCGCGTTTCATCGGTGCTCCTTCGAAGGGGGCTGGATCGCGGATCGATTGCCGCGAGGCGAACGATAAATCGTATACCGGCAGCGTCAATGGCGCGGGGCCGAGGGGTAAACATTCCTCGGTGCGACGTGCCGACCTGCCGCCTTTCGGATCCCCGCGCCCGGTTGGCCTCGCGCGCCCGCGCCGCTAGGGCGTCGCCGACCGACCAGTACAGGCAGCTTCCCATGTTCCGTTCGATCGCCGCTACCTTATCGCTTCTCGCTTGCGCCGGGTCCGGCTGGGCCCAGGCACCCGCCGGCCAGGATGTCTATGGGCCCGGTCGCGAGGTCGTCGCTGACATTCACCGGATCGTCACGCCCAACGGGGTCCAGGAGACTTTCGAGGTCGTCCTCGGCGGAGCGCGGCAGGTGGTCAATGTGCGCGGCGCCGATCGCGCCAATCCCCTCCTGCTCTTCGTTCATGGCGGCCCCGGCGCCGTCGAGATGCCGATCGCCTGGGCTTTCCAGCGGCCGTGGGAGGACTTCTTCACGGTCGTCCAGTGGGACCAAAGGGGCGCAGGCCGCTCCTATCCGCTCAATGACCCCGCGACACTCGCTCCCACGTTGACGCTCGAACGCTATCGCGACGATGCGATCGAGCTCATCGAGCAGCTCCGCGCCCGGTACGGCAAGCGCAAGGTCTTTCTGCTCGGCCACAGCTGGGGTTCGCTGGTCGGTCTGTCCGTTGCGGTGCACCGCCCCGATCTGCTTCACGCTTATGTCGGCATGGGTCAGATCATCGACATTCGCGAGAATGAGCAGGTCGGCATGGCCTGGACGCTGGCGCAGGCGCGCCAGCGCGGCGATGACGAAGTCGTCCGGACGATCGAGGGGCTTGCCCCCTATCCGGATTCCGGGCCGTTCACGATCGCCCAGGCTGACGGCTGGCGCGCCCCGGCGATCCGTTACGGAGCGATCGCCGCTGGCCGGGCCGACGCCAATTTCTATCTGCGGGCGCCGCGTCTTTCGCCGGAATATGACGCCGCCGATCGCCGCGCCTGGAACGATGGAAGCCTGTTCACCGTGACCAACCTCTGGCCCCGCCTCGCCGACGTCAGCTTCGACGATGTCGAGCGGCTCGACGTGCCGGTCGTCATGCTGCTCGGGCGCCACGATTACATGACGCCCTCGCCGATTGCGGCGCGCTGGATGGAGCGGCTTCAGGCGCCCGCCAAGCGTACTTTCTGGTTCGAGCATTCGGCCCACCTCCCGATGATCGAGGAGCCCGGCCGTGTATTGGCTGCTTTGCTCGACCACGTCCGCCCGCTCGCGAGTCACTCGCCGGCGGCGCCCCGATCGGACTGACCGGATCGTGCAAGTTGCGTAACGAACGCAGCAGGACGCGCATTGCCGGCGACTGGCGCGGTGCCGCTTCGACCCGATGATATCGCGTCGAGGCCTTGTACGAGAACCCGACTTCCTGGTGAGAGCAGTTACGAGAAGGCATCATCATGTCTTGTGTATAGTAATAGCCGTAATTGATTTATCCGGATTTTTCTTTAATTTGGGGGCCTTTCTTCGTTGCTGGATATTCCCCACAGCGGGAGACGCCAATGACAGATGCCGGATCGGAAAGTCGGCCGCACGAGCAGGCCGAGCAGGAGGACGATCCGGCCGCGCCACGTTCCTTCTCGCCGGCGTACAGGCTAACGATTCCATTCCCGCTTAGTCCATCGCCGGCAGCGCCGAGTGCTGCTGCTCTTCGGGAGATTATCGACGGACTTCCCGAGCAGATCGCACTGCTCGACGACTCTTGGAATGTTCTCGCCGTCAATCGGGCCTGGGCGGAATCGGCCGCCGCCGCGGGAATTCCGGGTCTCGAGACCGGGCAGAATTACCTGCAGGGCTGCGAAATGATGGCAGAGCGGGGAAACGGAGACGCAATCCTTCTCCGGCAGGCACTTCGGGAAATCTCCGGCGGAGAGCGCAGGTTCTTCGAACATGTCTATTTCAAGGACGGAAAATCGGGCGGCGACTTCAAGGTCAATATAAGCTGCTTCGAATCCGGCGGCGCAAGGTTCGCCACCGTGACCCGCTACGATGTCACGAAGCTGATGGCGCTGACTCGACAGTATCGACGGCTCGAGCGATCACTGATCCGGGTGCAGGAGGAGGAGAGGCGCCGCATCGGGCGCGAGCTCCACGATGCGACGGCGCAACTGCTGGTCGCGCTTCAGCTTTCCATGCTGCGACTGAAGGATCTTCATTCGGACGACGAAACCGCAGCCATCGTCGCGGAAGTCCGGGACACGATCGATCGGATCAATCATGAGGTGCGCGCCATCTCCTACCTTCTCCACCCGCCGTCGCTCGACGAGGAAGGCCTGGTGCGAGCGCTCGACGCGATGGCCCGGGGCTTTTCCCGGCGGACCGGGCTAGGGATCGGTTTCTGGTTCGACGGGTCGGCGCAAAGTTGGGAGCCGGTCTTCGAGGCCACCCTGTACCGGCTGGCGCAGGAAGCACTGGCGAATGTCCAGCGCCATGCCCATGCCACCCGTGTCGGCATACGGCTCGTCGCCCGTCGCCATTGCCTGCACCTGATCGTCGAGGATGACGGGATCGGACTTCCCCCGGACTCCCATCGGTCCTCCGCGCCGCTCGGCGTGGGGATTGCCGGCATGCGTTCGCGCATCGAGGAGCTATCGGGGCGCTTTTCGATCCGACGGGTTTCCTCGGGCACCTGTCTGGTCGCGAGCATTCCCCTGGGGCGACCATTGCTGGAGCGAGGGGCCCTTCCCGGCTCGCCGGTTTAGGCTTCGACGATGTGGTTCCTCACCGCGTAGCGGACGAGGTCCGCGGTCGTGCGCAGGTTCAGCTTGTGCATCGCCGTGGCCCGATGGGTCTCCACCGTCTTGATGCTGATGTCGAGCAGTTCCGCGATTTCGCGATTGATCTTCCCCTCCGCGATCAGCTGAACGATCTCGCGCTCGCGCCGGGTCAGGGCGCCCGACCCGCTGCGCGGCCTCGTGCTCAGGAACTGCTCCAGCAGTGAGTCGGGCACCGCCGCCGAGAAATAGGGCCTATGAACCGAGAGAGCGCTGACGGCCGCGAGCAGATGGTCTTCGGTCTCCGACTTCAGGATGAAGCCGCGCGCACCAGCGCGCAATACGTCCAGGATCAGGCTTTCCTGGTCGTACATCGTGTAGATCAGGATCTCCGTTCGCGGCAGCTCGCGCCGCAGCGCGACGGTCAGCTCGCGGCCGTTGAGCAACGGCAGGGAATAGTCGACGATCGCGATGTCGGGCGTCGTCTCGCGCGCCGCGTTCAGGGCCTGCCCGCCGCTGGACGCCTCGGCGACCACCCGCAAGTCAGCCCGACTCTCCAGCAAGGTACGGACACCGCGCCTGATGGCATCGTGGTCGTCGGCAATGAGGATCCGCTTGATCGGTCCCGCCATCGTCGCTTCTGCCTCCGGCTCATGTCCGGAATGTCGGAACGGCCGTTGGGCGACGTGCCCCGGCTGCCGCGCTCCACCGAATGTCCGCCCCATTGGTTAACAATTCCTTTCGGTGACCCTGTTGATTTCCGCAGGTAGGCCGCGGCGCATGGTGCGTGCCGGACGCACGGCCGCCCCGAGAGCAAAGCTGCTTTTGCACGCTCCGCGTGAAAGAGAGCGCGACAGAAGGGGAGCTTCATGCATCCGCTTCTGCCGCGCCATTTTGGCGCCGGAGCCCAGGGTGGGGGGAGGAGCTCGGGGGTGGCGCCGTTATTGCCGAGCAGAACATTCGGTCAGGCCCTCCGCCATCGGGATATTCCCGTAGATCCGGGGGCGAGCCGCTCCACCGTCCTGCCGCCGCGCATTCCGGCGGCGCCTCTCTTCATTTCGCGAGGCGCGCCGCGCAGGACGAGGGCCAACGCGCACTTATAGCCCGTATATCCTCTGCCGCACAGCACGCCCGACGCCCGCTCGGCGTGCAATTCGGATTAACCCTGAGGCGAAGTCCTCTCGGCAGCGATGCCTTTCGCGCGGCGTCTTCGGGCCGGCGTGGTCGATCGGTAGGATCGGGCCGGAAGGGGTGACGCTTCTATGCCGAAGTCGGGCTCATTCCGGTCGCGGTCGCACGTCGCTGTCGACGATTCGCCATTTCCGCTGTTCCTCGGTGCAGCCAGGTACGTCGTTGCACCGCCTCAGCCGCACGCTGCCGCGCCTGTTGAATGGCTCGCCGTTGCGGAGGCGGCCATATATCTGGACCGGTATTTCGACATAGGCGGAACCGGCTGCGCCCTCCATCTCTCCGGGGCCGCCGATATTCGCATGATATTCGCGATAGCCGCCAAAGCTCGCTGCGAAAGCCTCCGCGTTCATCCCGCTCGCCTCGCCGCCGTCGGACCAGAGACGCCAGGCCTCGCGATGGCGCCCGCTTTCGATCAGGGCGTAATAGGTTTGGACGACGTTTGCGGCGCCTTGGGCGCTCTCCTCGGTGAATGGCGCCTCGGAGAGCGGAGTCCGATCGTCCGGAAGACCGCCCGGCTCGCCGGGCCCGGGGGGATCGAGCGGAGGAAGCTCGGCCGCATTTTCAGGTTCCGGCGGCGCCGCGCCGTTGAGGGCGCCGGGCGGCGAGAGGTCCGGGCCTGTGCCCGCTTCATCGTCGGTATAGGAGCGACCGCAGGCGGCCAGCAGGAGCAGGGAAACAAGGATGAGACGCATGCGTGGACTCTCTCCGATTTGCCGTTCCGAAGGGCGCGGCGTCGGCGTCTCGCCGCCCATGCCTTTCGATGTTCGGCCTAGCCCATCTCTCGCGTCCAAAGTAGTGCATTGCGCCGCGGGAGGCCCGAGCCGATGTCCCGGCCCGCCCTCCGCTTGTTCGCGCCCCCTCGAAGGCCTAGCTATTGCGCATGACCGCCGCGCCCGCACCTCCGGATCCCGGGCTGGTCGATTCCTTCGGCCGGCGGATCACTTATGTACGCCTTTCGGTCACCGACCGCTGCGACCTGCGATGCCGTTATTGCATGGCCGAGCATATGCACTTTCTGCCGCGCGCCGGGATCCTCGCTTTCGAGGAGATCGTCGCGCTTGCCGATATCTTCATCGATCGAGGCATTCGGCGTATCCGCCTGACCGGAGGCGAGCCGCTGGTCAGGCGCGGCATTGCCGATCTGATCGCCCGGCTCGGCGAGCGGATCGGCGCCGGCCTGGACGAGCTCACCTTGACCACCAACGGGACTCAGCTCGCCCGCTTCGCCACGGACCTGTTCGAGGCCGGCGTCCGGCGGGTGAACGTCAGCCTCGACAGCCTCCGGCCCGACCGCTTCCGCTACATCACCCGGCGCGGCGACCTCGATCAGGTGCTGGGTGGCATCGCCGCCGCCTCGGCCGCCGGCCTTGCCGTGAAGATCAACATGGTCGCGCTCAAGGGACTGAACCAGGACGAGATCGAGCCGATGCTCGACTGGTGCGTCGAACGCGGACACGATCTCACCCTCATCGAGACCATGCCGCTCGGCGAGGTCGAGGAGGACCGCACCTGCCATTATCTGCCGCTCGACGACGTCCGTCGCCGGCTCGAGGCGGTCTACGCGCTCACCCCGTCACTGCGCCGCACTGGGGGGCCGGCCCGTTATTGGGAGGTGGGGGGAACAGACACCCGGCTCGGCCTCATCACGCCGCTCACCGGCAATTTCTGCGACGGCTGCAACCGGATTCGGGTCGCGGCGACGGGCACCGTCTATGGCTGTCTCGGGCATGACCAGAAGGTCGAGCTGCGTGATCTCCTGCGCGCGGGCGGACGCCGGGCGGTCGACGAGGCGCTCGATCGCCTGCTGGCCGGCAAGCCGAAAGGGCACGACTTTCGAATCGCCGCCGCTGCGCCGCCGGCCGTTGGCCGGCACATGAGTGTCACGGGGGGCTGAGTACCTCGCCCGGGCCGACCAGCAATGGCCGCACCGCCAAGATCCACTTGCGTGTACGTTCGGAAAGATCGTCCGGCAGCCGGTGGGGCGACGCTTCGGTGATCGCCTCGATTTCCAGCGTCCACCGGGGCCGGTACTCGACGTCGCGAACGATGAAGAGGGAGGTAAAATCGCTTCTGAAATCGGAAAATTCCGGTTCCTCGCTCACCAGCTCGACCGCGCCGTGGGAGCGCATGCCGATCTCTTCTCTCAGCTCCCGCAGCACCGCTTCGCGCGGGGTCTCCGCTTTGCTGCGACCGCCCCCGGGAAGACGCCAACCGGGCGCATATCTGAGTCTGACGAGTACCAGATGCCCCTTTGGGGTAATCGCCACGGCGTGGACGCCCTGCGTCCGCGGCCGACGGAGATACCAATAGGCCTGGCACAAGCTGTAGAGCCCCGTGGCTGCCCACCGGAGCGGCCTTCGGATGGCGGCGTCGATCACCCGCCCGCTGTGGCCAATTCCGGCCGTGCCTGCAATGTCCGTCGCTCGACTGTGTGAACGGGTATAGGGGCCGAGTTGCCCGATGACCGGTGTTTGGGGAGGAGAGGCTTGCGTTTCGGTTCGACATTTCCGGTAGCGGGCGGCGCCGATCGAGCGGGCGCCGTGCCGTTCCGCAGCGTCGCATGATTTCGGGCATTGCCGTCCTCGTCCTCGCGGGCGGTGAGGGGAGCCGCATCGGAGGCGGCAAGCCGCTGCGTCGCCTGGGCGCCGACACGCTGGTCGCCCGCGCCTTGTCCCTCGCCCGGCGCTGGTCCGATCAGGTGCTCGTCGCCGTGCGTGAGCCGGAGCAGGTGCAAGGCATCGACGCGGAGCTCGTGCGGGACGATCCCGGACTGTCCGGACCGCTCGGCGGACTGGCGGCGGGTCTGCGCCAGGCCCGCCTGTCCCGTCGCGACGCACTCCTCGCCATTCCCTGCGACACGCCTTTCCTGCCCGCCGACCTGCTGGAGCGACTCGCCCAGTCGATCGGCGGCGCGAAGGTGGCGGTCGCCGCCAGCGCCGGGCGGCTCCACCCGAGCTGTGCCTTGTGGCGTGTCGAGGCGCTCGACGCGCTGCCCGACTGGCAGGCCTCGGGCCGCCGCTCGCTGATCGGCTTCGCCGACGCGGCGGGACATGTCGTCGTCGAATGGCCCGTCGTGCCGTTCGATCCGTTCTTCAACGTCAACAGCGAGGCGGACCTGCGCCGCGCCGAGGCGATCCTTGCCGGTTAGAAGTCGATCACCTCGACGGTTTCGCCCGGTTCGGCCGCCGGCGAGCCGGGGCGACGCCGGATGAGCAGATCGGCGGCGGCGAGCGTCCGCTGCGCGCTCGAATCCTGGTTCGACAGCGGCCGCGCCGCACCATCGTCCGCGACCGCCCGGACGAAAGTCTCTCGGCTTCCACACGGGGCCAGCCCTTCGGCCAGGGTCGAACGTCGCCACCGAAGCGCCGTGCTGGCGTCGCGGCCCGACAGGCCCGCGAGCAAGGGGGCGAGCAGCAGACGGGCGGTTACCAGCGCCGAGGTGGGATTGCCCGGCAGGCCCAAGACGAGCCGGCCACCGGCGCGCCCGAACCACACCGGCTTGCCCGGCTTGATCGCCACCTTCGAGAAGATGAGGTCGAGTCCGGCCGGCTCGAACATTCGTCTGGCATGGTCCTTCTCGCCGACGGAAGCGCCTCCGGTGACCACCACCAGATCGGCCGCCGCGATCGCTTCCGCTGCGGCCGTTTCCATCTCCGGAAGCACGTCGCCGAGCCTGCGCCGCCGGACCGGCTCCGCCCCATAGGACTCGGCCAGTGCGACGATCCCGAGCGAGACGCTGTCGGGGATCGAACCCTCCACGTCGCGCGCGCGCCCGGGATCGACCAGTTCGTCGCCGGTGGAGAGCACGGCCAGCCTCGGCCGGCGCCAGACCTCGACTTCGGCGGTATCCGCGCCAGCCGCCGCCACCAGCGCGCGCGAATCGAGTCGCCGCCCGGCGTCGAGCAGATGGTCGCCGCTTTCGAAGTCGGACCCGCGCCGACGGATGTGGCGAGCGGGGCCGGGTGGCTCGGCGAAGGTCGCGAACGGCCCTTCGCGCTTCACCGCTTCCTGGATGACGACCCGGTCGGCGCCGGCAGGCACGGGCGCCCCGGTGAAGAGGCGCACGCACGAACCGGCCTCCAGGCTCCCCTGAAAACCCGACCCGGGAAACGATTCCCCGATGATGGCGAGCTGAACCGGCAGGTCGGCGAGATCGGCGTCGCGGATCGCATAGCCGTCCATTGCGGAGGCGTCCCAGGGCGGGGCGGCAATCTGCGCTGCGACCGGCGCCGCCAGAACGCGTCCGTGCGCCTGGGCGATAGCGACCCGCTCGCGGCCCAATGGGGCTGCCGCGTCCGCTACCAGAGCGAGCGCTTCGTCGAATCCGATCATCCGGAGTCCGGCCGGTGCCAGTCACCGGAGCGGCCGCCCCTTTTCGCGACGACCTCGATGCCGCCGATCACCATCGTCCGATCGACGGCTTTCAGCATGTCGAACAGGGTCAGGCAGGCGACCGAGACGGCGGTGAGCGCTTCCATCTCCACGCCGGTAACGCCGCGGGTGCGCACCTCGGACTCGATACGGAAGCCCGGCAGGGTCTCGTCGGCGGCGATCGTCACAATGGCCTTGGTGAGGGGCAGGGGGTGGCAGAGCGGGATGAGGTCGGCGGTGCGCTTGGCCGCCATTACGCCGGCCAGCTCCGCGGTATGGATCACCGATCCCTTCGGCGTCGTTCCGGCGCGGACCTGAGCGATCGTCTCGGACTGGCAGCGCAGCCAGCCCGCGGCGGTGGCGGTCCGCAGGGTCGGCGGCTTGTCCGAAACGTCCACCATGCGGGCCCGCCCTTCATCGTCGATATGGCTGAGCCGACTCATGCGCACAGGTCCCGCAGGCGCGGTATCTGCCCGGCGAGCGAGCAGGGCCTGAACCGGCTGTCCAACTCGAGCGCGAGGACCAGGTCCCACGCGTCCCGGCAGGCGCCGGTCGATCCGGGCAGGCAGAAGATGAACGTGTCCTCGATCTGACCGGCAAAGGCGCGCGACTGCAGCGTTGACACGCCAACCGTGCCGAGGCTCGCCTGATGGAAGACGGCGGCGAACCCATCCATTTCGCGCCGGAACAGGGGTTTCACCGCCTCGGGAGTCACGTCGCGCGGCGCGAAGCCGGTGCCGCCGGTGCTGACGATGACGTCCACCCCCGTGTCGGCGACCCAGCCCATGACCTGCCGCCGGATGGCCTCGACATCGTCCGGGACGAGGGCGCGTCCGGCGAGACGATGGCCGGCGCCCACGAGCCTCTCCGCGAGCAGCATGCCCGACGTGTCGGTTTCCGCCGTGCGACTGTCGGATATGGTCAGGACCGCGATTGCGAGCGGATGAAAGGTCAGGCTTTCGTCTATTCCGGGCATGTCGAAGCTCGCTCCCAGCGGGCCCGGTCGGCATGGTCGGCGCCGGTCGGCTCGATCCAGCGCGAACCGGTGTCATCCTCCTCGCGCTTCCAGAAAAGGGCGTCCGTCTTCAGCCGGTCCATCAGATAGTCGGCCGCCTCGAACGCCGGCCGGCGGTGCGTCGCGGCGGCCGCGGCAAAGACGATCGGATCCCCTGGCTGCATCTTGCCGCACCGGTGGACGATCCGGATTGCGGACACGTCGAATTCCGTCGCAGCGGCGGCGCCGATCTCGCCGAGCGATCGCTCGGTCAGACGCGGGTGGTGGTCGAGAAACAGGCTGGTGAGCGGCGTCCCGTCCTTGGAATGGGGGCGAACGAGGCCGACGAAGCTCACCACTGCGCCCTCGGTAGCCAGGCACCCGACGAAATCGGCCAGCTCGAGGTCGGGAGCGAAGGGCTCGGCGGCCAGGCGGACTTGGACCTTCATTTCAACCTCCCGACAGCGGCGGGAAGAAGGCGATCTCGCTTGCTCCGCTCACCGGTGCGTCGTCGCCGACGATCGAGTCGCCGACGCAGGCGCGCAGCGACGGACCGAGGAAGTCGCTCTGGGCCTCCGGTCGCAGGCCGGCCAGGAGACGCCTAAGGTCGGCGACGTTGCGAACATCGGCCGGAAGGTCGATCTCCATTTCGCGGCCGAGCCGCTCACTCAGTCTGCCGAAGAAGAGGATTTTCATTGCCGCGAGCCGCCTTTCCCTACCCTCTTCGCCTAGAATCACCCTTCGTCAATCTCCGGCGCCCACTACGCATCTGGTCGGGTGGCAATCCACGTCCCGCTGGCGGTGCAGGCGATGAGCGGCAGCAGCGACCACGGGAAGTCCAGGAGGAACAATCCGAGGAGTGCGCTCGCCGCAAGAGCGGCGAAGGCGGAAGTCTTGCCCCTGCGGCTGATGGCGCCGCGACTGCGCCACGCCTGGATGTGCGGGCCGAAGCGGGGATGCTCCACCAGCCAGCGCTCGAAGCGGGGATGGCTGCGCGCGAAGAAAAAGGCGGCAAGCAGCATGAAGGGAACGGTCGGCAGCAGCGGCAAGACGATGCCGATCCCGCCCAGCAGCAGCGAGAGCGAGCCAAGGAGCAGATAGCCGATCCGAATCATCGTGTGTCGGTCGCTGGGGCGGAGGCCCCGCCGCCTGTGCGCCGCTATCGGCCGGTTCCGGCCAGCGGCGGCGAGGCGACCGGGTCGTGCGGTGCCAGGGCGTCCGGAACCACCGCGGCGATCGCCGTTCGCATCTGGTCGAGCGTGAAGGGCTTGGTGAGTATCACCGCCTCCTTCGGCCCGTGGACGATCGAACGGCTGTCCGCATAGCCGCTGATGATGATTGCCGGAAGGTCGGTGCGGACCCGCCGCGCCTCCTTCAGCAGCTCGACTCCGGACATGAGCGGCATGGCATAGTCTGTCACGACGAGGTCGAAGCCGGCGGGCGCCTCCTTGAGCCGGCGCAGCATGGCGGCGCCGTCGGCCATCGATTCGACCTCGTGGCCGAGGTCGCACAGCATCCCCGCCGTGGTCTCCCTGACCGCCTCATGGTCGTCGACGAGGAGCACACGGAGCGATCGAACCGGCTCGGAGGAGCTCTCGGGCCTCTCGGCCGGCTGTGCGCTGCGGCGCGGCCTTTTCGGCGCGCGCGGCAGCCAGATCTCGACCACCGTGCCCTCGCCGAGCCGGGACGTGATGTCGATGGCGCCGTCCGACTGACGAGCGAAGCCATAGACCATCGACAGCCCGAGGCCGGTTCCTTCGCCGACGCCCTTGGTCGTGAAGAAGGGCTCCGTCACCTGTTCCAATATCTCGGCGGGGATGCCGCTGCCGTCGTCCTTCACCGCGATGACGACATAATCGCCGACGGGAAGGCCGAGCCTGTTGTCGGAACGCGCCTGGTCGTTGCGTGCCTCCACGGTGATGGTGCCGCCCTCGGGCATCGCGTCACGCGCATTGATGATGAGGTTCATCAGGGCGAGCTCGAGCTGCGTGCTGTCGGCATAAGCGCACCAGACCTCTTCCTGCGACCGCCACTCGAGCTGGACGAGGCCGCCGAGCGTGTGGGCGAGGAGATCGGTGACGCTGCCGGACAGCTTCGCGATGTCGACGTCCGCCGGCTGCAGCTGCTGGCGGCGCGCGAAGGCGAGAAGGCGGCCGACCAGCTCGGATCCCTGCTCGGCCGCGCGCCGGGTCATGGCCAGGATCTTCTTCTGGTCGTCGGCGAGCGGGAGGCGCCGCTCGATCAGTCCGATCCCTCCGAGCACGGCGGCGAGCAGATTGTTGAAGTCGTGGGCGATGCCGCCGGTCAGCTTGCCGATGGCATCCATCTTGCGCGCGTGAAGCAGCTCGCGCTCCAGGTCCTTGCGATCGGTGACGTCGAGCAGGGTACCGGCATATTGGGCCGGCTTGCCGTCCGAATCCCTCAGCAGCACTGCCTGATCGAGGAAATGCTTGTATTGGCCGTCGGCGCACAGCCAGCGATACTCGATCGCCATGACGCCGGTCTGCTGCCGATCCTCGATCGCCTTCAGTGCCCGCTCCCGGTCGTCCGGATGGAGCCGCTCGGTCCACAGGGTTGGCTGCTCCTCGACCGCCTCGAACGGGAAACCGGTCACCGCGGCGAAATTGCCGCCCACGAACTGGGGAACGCGCGGGCTGACGCTTTCCGGTTCGAGGTAGAGGATGATTGGAAGCGACTTGATGATCGCCGCCTGCCGCTGCTCGGCCAGCCGCAGCTCCTTCTCGACGCGCAGCCGTTCGGTATTGGCGCGGAGATTCTCGTCGAGAAGGCGTTGCTCCTGCTCGGCCTTGCGCTGGATTTCGCGGGTCATCGTGTACAGGTCGACGAATACCGCCACCTTGGAGCGGAGCACGATCGGCTCGACCGGCTTGAACACGTAATCGACCGCGCCCATCGAATAGCCGCGGATCAGATGCTCCTTTTCCTTGTTGACCGCCGACAGGAACACGATCGGGATCCTCTTGGTCTGGTCGCGCTGGCGGATGAGCTGGGCTGTCTCGTAACCGTCGAGCCCGGGCATGTAGACGTCGAGCAGGATGACCGCGAACTCGCCCTTGAGAAGGTGGCGCAGCGCTTCCTCGCCAGATGAGGCGACTTCGACGTCCGCCAGGTCCTCGATCACCGTCCGGATCGCCAGCAGGTTGCGATCGTCGTCGTCGACGACAAGCACGCGGGCGCGCTCGCCGGGCCGCGCACCTGACGCGGCGCCGCTCCCGGCTTGCTTTTCCATGGCGGACCGACCGCGCACCGGCCTGGCGCCGTTCATCGCTTATCGGGCCGCCGTCGGCGTCGGTGGCGTGACGGGCGCCGCCGTCTCGCTTCGGGTCTTCCCGACCCAGACCCGCAGCAAGGCGAGCAGCAGGTCGATGTCGACCGGCTTGGCAATATAGTCGGAGGCACCCGCGGCGAGGCACTTCTGCCGGTCCCCCTTCATCGCCTTGGCGGTGACCGCGATCAGCGGCACGCGGGCCAGCGCCTGGCGCTGCCTGACCTGCTGGATGGTCTCGTAACCGTCCATCTCGGGCATCATGATATCGATGAGGGCGACGTCGATACCGGGGGTCTGTTCGAGAATGAGGATCCCGTCCTGACCTCGCTCGGCATGCAGCACCTCCACCTCGTAGCTCTCCAATACGCTGGTGAGTGAGTAGATGTTCCTGATATCGTCGTCGACGATCAGGATCCTGGCGCCGGCAAGCTCGGGAAGTTTGTGCGCGTGCTGCTGTGCGGGGTCCCCCTGCGGCCTTGCACGGCGGCGTTTCTTGCCGGTGCCGGCCTCCCGGCGGATCGCCTCGAATATCTGGGCCAGGTCGCGATCGTTGGCCGGTTTGCCGGTCACGCCGAACGCACCCATCGCCGTGACCGAGTCCAGCTCGTCCGCGCCCGAAATGACGTGAATCGGAATGTCGCGCGTGTCCGGATCGTGCTTGAGCAGGTCGAGCAGCACGAAGCCGTTGATGTCGTCCAGGCCGAGATCGAGGGTAATCCCGTCGGGCCGGAGCTTGCGCGCCATTGCCAGCGTGCCGGCCCCGGCCGTCGAAATGACGCCCTTGAGGCCGGCTTCGTGGGCGAGATCGAGCAGGATCGAGGCGAAAGTCACATCATCCTCGACGATCAGCACGAAGGGGTCGGTGTCCAGGTTGTCGCGATCGTCGTTGACCTCGATCGTCGCCGGCAGGGCCGACGGCACGGTGGCACCGCTATTCTCGTAGCGCGCGGTCGATCCGGGCACGGGGGGCGCCGCGATCGCCACGGTCTCGAGCGGAATGAACAGGGTGAAGGTGGAGCCCTCGCCCGGCTTGGATTTCACCTGCAGCTCGCCGCCGAGCAGCCGCGCAATCTCGCGGCTGATCGACAGGCCCAGACCGGTGCCCCCATATTTGCGGCTGGTCGTGGCGTCGGCCTGCTGGAAAGCCTCGAAGATCAGCTTTTGCTTGTCCTCGGGAATGCCGATCCCGGTATCGGTGACGGCGATCTCGATCGCCTGGTCGAAGTTGCGGAGGACCGGATGATTGCCGCTCCATCCCGCTTCGGCGCAGCGAGCTGCCAAGGTAACGCTGCCCTCGGCGGTGAACTTGAAGGCGTTGGAAAGGAGGTTGAGCACGATCTGCTGCAGCCGCTTCTCGTCGGTTCGGATCGCGGCGGGCAGATTGTCGGCAAAGTCGATTCGCAGCTCGAGCCCCTTGTCGGAAGCTAGCTGCCGGAAGGTCCGCTCCATGTGCTGCTTGAGGCTGCTCATCGGCATGTCGCCGATCTCGATCGAGATCGTGCCCGATTCGATCTTGGACAGGTCGAGTATGTCGTTGATCAGGTTGAGCAGGTCCGATCCGGCGGAATGGATGGTGCGGGCGAATTCGGTCTGCTTCTCGTTCAGGTTGCCCTGCGGATTGTCGGCGAGCAGCTTGGAGAGGATGAGCAGCGAATTGAGCGGCGTGCGCAGTTCGTGGCTCATATTGGCCAGGAATTCCGACTTGTATTTCGACGTCAAGGCGAGCTGCTCGGCCTTCTCCTCGATCGCGCGCCTGGCCATCTCGATCTCGAGATTTTTCGCCTCGACCTGCTTCTTCTCGTTTTCGAGGAGCTGGGCTTTCTCCTGCAGTTCCTCGTTCGTGGCGTGAAGCTCTTCCTGCTTGGTGGTGAGTTCGGTCTGGCGCGCCTGCAGCTCCTGGGTCAGGAGCTGGGACTGCTTCAACAGCCCTTCGGTCCGCATCGTCGCGGCGATCGTATTGAGCACGATGCCGACCGATTCCATCAGCTGGTTGAGGAAGCTCTGGTGGGTTTCGTTGAACTCGCTGAACGAGGCGAGCTCGATCACCGCCTTCACGTCGTCCTCGAACAAGGCCGGGAGGATATTGATGTTGGCCGGCGCGGCATGGCCGAGGCCGGAACCGATGCGGATGAAGTCGCCCGGCACGTTCTCGAGCAGGATCGGCCTCTTGTCGGCGGCCGCTTGGCCGACCAGGCCTTCGCGCAGGCCGAACTCGCGCTTCAGCGTCCCATGACTCTCCGCCCCGTAGCTGGCGACCAGCTCGAGCTTGGTCTCCTCCTCGTCGCGCTTGGTGACGTAGAAGACTCCATATTGAGCGTTCACCAGCGGCGCCAGCTCGGACATGATCAGGTTGGAGACGGTGGCCAGGTCGCGCTCGCCCTGCAGCATGCGCGAGAAGCGGGCGAGGTTGGTCTTCAACCAGTCCTGCTCCGCATTCTTCAAGGTCTGCTCCTTGAGGTTGCGGATCATCTCGTTGATCGTGTCCTTGAGGGCGGCCATCTCGCCCGACGCCTCGACCGCGATCGAACGGGTGAGATCCCCCTTGGTCACCGCTGTGGCCACGTCGGCGATCGAGCGCACCTGATTGGTCAGGTTGGCGGCGAGCTGGTTGACGTTGTCGGTAAGGTCGCGCCACAGGCCGGCGGCGCCGGGAACGCGCGCCTGGCCGCCCAGCCGGCCCTCGATCCCGACCTCGCGCGCCATGTTTGTGACCTGATCGCCGAAGGTCGACAGCGTCTCGATCATGAAGTTGATCGTTTCCGCGAGGGCGGCGATCTCGCCCTTCGCATCGACCGTCAGCTTGCGCTTGAGGTTGCCCTGCGCCACCGCAGTGACGACGTCGGCAATGCCGCGCACCTGGTTGGTCAGGTTGGTCGCCATCAGATTGACGTTCTCGGTGAGGTCTTTCCAGGTGCCGCCGACCCCGGGCACCTGCGCCTGGCCGCCGAGCTTGCCTTCGGTACCGACCTCGCGGGCGACGCGGGTCACCTCGGAAGCGAAGGCGTTGAGCTGGTCGACCATCACGTTGATCGTGTTCTTGAGCTCGAGGATCTCGCCCTTCACGTCGACGGTGATCTTCTTCGAAAGGTCGCCGCGCGCGACCGCGGTCGTCACTTCGGCGATGTTGCGGACCTGCCCAGTCAGGTTCTCGGCCATCAGGTTGACGTTGTCGGTAAGGTCCTTCCACGTGCCGGCGACGCCGCGCACCTGCGCCTGGCCGCCGAGCTTGCCCTCGGTGCCGACCTCGCGGGCGACACGGGTGACTTCCGAAGCGAACGAGTTGAGCTGGTCGACCATCGTGTTGATGGTCTGCTTGAGCTCGAGGATCTCGCCTTTCACGTCGACGGTGATCTTCTTGGAAAGATCGCCAAGTGCGACTGCCGTCGTCACCTCGGCGATGTTGCGGACCTGCCCGGTCAGGTTGGCAGCCATCGCGTTGACGTTGTCGGTGAGGTCCTTCCAGGTGCCGCCGACGCCTTCGACCTGGGCCTGTCCGCCGAGCTTGCCTTCCGACCCGACCTCGCGGGCGACGCGGGTGACCTCCGACGCGAACGAATTGAGCTGGTCCACCATCACGTTGATGGTGTTCTTCAGCTCGAGGATCTCGCCCTTCACGTCGACCGTGATCTTCTTCGAAAGGTCGCCGCGCGCGACGGCGGTGGTCACCTCGGCGATGTTGCGGACCTGCCCGGTCAGATTGCCCGCCATCAGGTTGACGTTGTCGGTGAGGTCTTTCCAGGTGCCGCCGACGCCCTCGACCTGGGCCTGTCCGCCGAGCTTGCCTTCCGACCCGACCTCGCGGGCCACGCGGGTCACCTCGGAGGCGAAGGCGTTGAGCTGATCCACCATCACGTTGATCGTGTTCTTGAGTTCGAGGATCTCGCCCTTCACGTCGACCGTGATCTTCTTCGAAAGGTCGCCGCGCGCGACGGCCGTCGTCACTTCGGCGATGTTGCGGACCTGCCCGGTAAGGTTGGCCGCCATCAGGTTGACGTTGTCGGTGAGGTCCTTCCAGGTGCCGCCGACGCCTTCGACCTGGGCCTGTCCGCCGAGCTTGCCCTCGGTGCCGACCTCGCGGGCGACGCGGGTCACCTCGGAGGCGAAGGCGTTGAGCTGGTCGACCATCACGTTGATCGTGTTCTTGAGCTCGAGGATCTCGCCCTTCACGTCGACCGTGATCTTCTTCGAAAGGTCGCCGCGCGCGACGGCGGTGGTCACTTCGGCGATGTTGCGGACCTGCCCGGTCAGGTTGTCCGCCATGAGGTTGACGTTGTCGGTGAGATCCTTCCAGGTGCCGCCGACCCCGGGCACCTGCGCCTGTCCGCCGAGCTTGCCTTCGGTGCCGACCTCGCGAGCGACGCGGGTCACCTCGGAAGCGAAGGCGTTGAGCTGGTCGACCATCACGTTGATCGTGTTCTTGAGCTCGAGGATCTCGCCCTTCACGTCGACCGTGATCTTCTTCGAAAGGTCGCCCGAGGCCACCGCGGTGGTCACCTCGGCGATGTTGCGGACCTGCCCGGTCAGGTTCTCGGCCATCAGGTTGACGTTGTCGGTAAGGTCCTTCCACGTGCCGGCGACGCCTTCGACCCGGGCCTGGCCGCCGAGCTTGCCCTCGGTGCCGACCTCGCGGGCGACACGGGTGACTTCCGACGCAAAGGAATTGAGCTGGTCGACCATCACGTTGATCGTGTTCTTGAGTTCGAGAATCTCCCCCTTCACCTCGACGGTGATCTTCTTGGACAGGTCGCCCGAGGCCACCGCGGTCGTCACCTCGGCGATGTTGCGGACCTGCCCGGTGAGATTGGTCGCCATCGCGTTGACGTTGTCGGTAAGATCCTTCCAGGTGCCGGCGACGCCCCTCACGTTCGCCTGGCCGCCGAGCTTGCCTTCCGTCCCGACCTCGCGGGCGACGCGGGTCACCTCCGAGGCGAACGAAGCGAGCTGCTCGACCATCGTATTGACGATCTTGCCGATCCTGAGGAATTCTCCCCGGAGCGGCCGCCCGTCAATCTCGACGGTCATCGACTGGGAGAGGTCGCCCTTGGCGACCGCGCCGATCACGCGGGCCACTTCGGCGGTCGGCTGGACCATGTCCTCGATCAGGTCGTTGAGCGCGCGCAGCTTCGTTTCCCAGCCGCCGGTGGCACCGCGGACGCGGCCGCGCTGGCTGATCTTGCCTTCCTTGCCGACGACGACGGAAAGCCGCTCGAACTCGTCGGTCATATTTTCTTCGAGGCTGACGACCTCGTTGAACAGACGGGCAATCTCGCCATCGGTTCCGGAAAGGTCCTCGGGAAGCCGTACCGAGAAGTCGCCGCGCCGGAAGCTGCGGAGCGCGCTTACCAATTGGCGCCGGTCGAGAAAATCGCGAGCCGAAACATCGTTCACGCAGCACTCCTTCGCGCGGTTCCCCCCGCCCGAAAGTCGAATGCCAAGCCCCCGCCCGGTTCGGCTTCCTTAGCAAGAAGGCGGCCGCCATGCCTAAGAAAAAGTTGGTTTACGATCTTGCGCGGGCTTGGGGTTGCACCCCCGTGTCAGCGGACTAGAAGGCGCTGCGGAACGGGTGGAACGACAAGGCCTGGGCAGCACCAGGGAAGGGATCGAACGCGTCGGGATGCCGTCGAAGCAGGAAGTCGCCAGCTTCATCCGCGCCACCTTCAGGTCGGTGTGGGCTCTGGAACTGCTCTGCTTCCTGAGGCAGCATCGGGACCGCAGCCTTACCCACGACGAGATGGTGACCGGGCTCAGGGGGAGCGATCTGGTGGTCACCCAGAGCGTCGAGGCACTGATCGCGGCTGGCTTGGTCCTGATCGAGTCGGACGGCTCCGCGCGCTATTCTCCCGCCAGCGAGGATCTCGACGAGTTGGCGGAGCGCGCCGAGGCGCTTTACGGGACGAGCCCCGATGCCGTGCGGCGAATGATCGTGGCCGCTGCCAATCCGGGCATCACCGCCTTCGCCGATTCCTTCAAGCTCAGAAAGGATTGAGGCGGTGACGGACTGGTTCCCCGCTCTGGTCTATCTCCTCTGCTTTCTGACGGGCGGCGCCTGCGCGGTTCTGCTGGCGCGCAATTACTGGCGCACCGGTGCCCGGGTTCTCTTGTGGAGCGCCTTGTGCTTCCTGCTGCTGGCGGGGAACAGTTTCGTGGTCATCCTGGACCTCCTGGTCATCAGGACGGTCGACTTCCGGCTCGTGCGGACCTTGTTGTCGCTGGGCGCGGTCGGCGTCCTTCTGTTCGGCTTCATCTGGGACCTGGAGGAATGACGTTGTTCGACTTCCTCTCGGGGGCGATCACGATGGGCTTCATCGTGTCGGGCTTGTTCTTCCTGCGCTTCTGGAAGCGGACGCATGAAGGCCTGTTCGTCGCGTTCGCGCTCGCCTTCTGGCTTCTCGGCCTCACCCAATGCCTGCTGACCTTCACCGACATCCCGGTGGAGGAGCGCAGCTGGCTCTACCTGCTCCGCCTCGCTGCTTTCCTGCTCATCCTCGTCTCGATCTGGCGAAAGAACCGCAAGGGATAGCGGTCCCGATCGGAACGTTTGTTGCTCTGTTCATCCTCTTCGCGTCATGATATAACATTAGCGGGAGGTGCTATATGCGACGAGATCTTCGTATCCATCCCTTCTCCTCGGCGGGACCGGATCCCGCCCCCGCAATGAACACGACTCCGCTGATCGACCTGATGTTGGTGTTGCTGGTCATGTTCATTGTCTCGGTCCCGATCGCCACCCATAAGGTGCCGCTCGATGCTCCCCCGCCGGGGCCCGGCACCGATCGCCCGGTTCATCGCCTCGACATAGACGCGGGCGGCAATCTTTCTTGGAACGGCCTGGCGATAAGCGACGGCCAGCTCGCGCAACGTCTCGGCGCGATGGCGGCCGACCCGACGATGCCCGAGCTTCATGTCGCTGCGGATGCGGAGACTCGATATGCGCGGGTGGACGCCATCCTGGCTGAGATCGCCCGCGCCGGCATCGACCGGATGGGGTTGGTCGGCAACGAACGCTTCGCGCGGATGATGGATTGAAGCTGAGCGGCCGGTCCCCGCCGAGGCGGGGCCGGCCTCTCAGCCCTTGTTACCAGCGATCGCGCCAGCGCCGTCCGTCCCAATAACGATTGTCGTATCGGCCGTACCAGCGTCGGTCGTCGCGCAGGTCGCGGCGGAACTCGCGACGCGCTTCGCGCAGGTCGCGGCGACAATCGCGCAATTCGCGACGATATTCACGGCGACTGTCGGCGCGCCGCAGGTCGCGACGGCAGTCGCGCTGGGCTCTGCGAACGTCGCGTCGATATTCGCGATAGTCGCCCCGGTCATAATAGCCGCCGCGCCATTGGGCGCTGGCGCTGCTGCCTGGAAGGGCAGGAATGGCGAGCAGGCCAGCCGCGGCAACGGCGGCGGTGATGAGGATACGCATGGCTTCGACTCCCTCTACACGGGTGAACAACGGACATAAGCTACGCCTCGTTGCATGAACCCAAAGCTACGTTGCGTTCACCTTCCGTTTACCTTCCTGCGTCTCCGAGGCCGATCGATCATCGGCAGCGAATGCCGCCCCGCTCGATCTCCCGGCCGGCTAGCGCGCCGGCGGCGCCGCCCAGCACTGTGCCGAGGGTGCGCTCGCGTCCGCCATCCAGTTCGCGGCCCAGCAATGCGCCTACCGCGGCGCCGACGATCAGGCCCGTTGTTCCGTCGCTGCGGCGGCAGTGGTAACGCCCGTCCTCCCCGCGCCAAACGACATCGCGCGCGCCGAGCGCACGATCCTTGGCTCGGCGGCCGTGGGCCGGTGCCCATGGCGGCGGATCGGCCAACGCGGGCGCGATTGGAAGGCAAAGTGCGAGCGCGGCGGCGGCGCAAGCGAAGGTTTTCATCGACACATACTCCTGAACAAGCGGCACTGGATGGTTATCCGGAACGATCCTAGCGCTCCCCGGAGCCGGCGGCAGCCGCCGCCTGACACCGGCACCGGCTTCCCGTCGCTCGGACGGGTCGGTTCGCCGCGCCCGGTGCCCCCGGAGTCAGATCCGCTCCATTGCGGGCCGAACCCCTTCGATCGGCAACGGGCGGATCGTCGCCCTGCCTCTGGCCGGCTCGGAACGCGAAGGCGCATCCTTATTGCCGCGCGCAAACATCCCTCCCCGATTGGGCCAGCGGCAGGTGCCGGACTGCGGCGCGAGGATTTCAGCCTGGGCGCATACATCTGTGGAAAAGTGGGGATTCCTCTTCGACATCGGCGCCCGCTGTCCTTAGTCTCCGGCGCGTGGATCCTTCCGACGAACCCTTCGAAACGAGTGGCGATCATGCGCCGCCCGCGCGCGAGGGCGAGCGGCTGACGCTCGACCTGGACGGCTGGGAGGGACCGCTCGACCTCCTCCTCACCCTGGCGCGGGCGCAGAAGGTCGACCTGTCGAAAATCTCCATCCTTGCCTTGGTCGAGCAATATCTCGCCTTCATCGCCGATGCGAAGAAGCTCCGGCTCGAGATCGCGGCCGATTATCTCGTGATGGCGGCCTGGCTGGCTTATCTCAAATCCTGCCTGCTGCTGCCCAAGGATCCCGAGGTCGAGCCCGGCCCGGAGGAACTCGCACTGCGCCTTCAGCTCAGGCTGCAGCGACTCCAGGCGATGCGCGAGGCGGGGGCAAGGCTGGTCGGCGGGGATCGACTGGGCCGTGACGTTTTCACCCGCGGCAAGCCGGAGGGGCTGAAGGTCGTGCGCCGCGCCGCCTGGACCACGGACCTTTACGACCTGATCTCCGCCTATGGCATCGTGCGGGCGCGCAGCGAGCCGACGGTTCACATCGTCGCCCGTCGCCCCGTTATGACGCTGGACGAGGCGATCCATCGGGTGGAGCGGATGCTTGGACTGCGGATGGAGTGGACGGCGCTCGAAAGCTTCCTCCCTGAGACTCAGGACCCGGAATTCCGTCGGTCGGCGCTCGCGTCGAGCTTCCTCGCCATGCTCGAGCTGGCACGGCTCGGGAAGGTAGAGCTAGACCAGGCCGACACCTTCTCTCCGCTGTACGTAAGGGCTGCCTGATGAGGGAGCTTTCCGATCCGGTGCGCGCCGTCGAGGCCACCCTGTTTGCCGCCGAAGAACCGCTCAGCGTCGACGACATTGCCGCTTATGTCGGAACAAGCGTGGACGTGAAGGCGGCTCTCGCCGAGCTCGAGGCCCATTATGCCGGACGCGGCATCGAGCTGGTCGAAAGGGGACGGCGCTGGCATTTCCAGACGGCAGCCGATCTTGCCCACATCCTGCGGCGTGAGCGTGAGGAAAGCCGCAAGCTGTCCCGGGCGGCGGTCGAGACGCTGGCCATCATCGCCTATCACGAGCCGGTAAGCCGCGCCGAGATAGAGGCGATTCGCGGCGTGCAGATTTCCAAGGGCACGCTCGACGTGCTGATGGAGGCGGGATGGGTCCGGCCGGCCGGCCGGCGCGAGGTTCCGGGCCGTCCTCTCACGTTCGCGACCACACAGGAATTCCTGTCTCACTTCGGCCTGAAGAGCCGGCGAGATCTTCCCGGGATCGATGATCTCAAGGCAGCGGGCCTGCTGGACCCGGTCGATACGGCGCTCGAACGCCTCGGACTCGAAGGCGAGGACGAGGCGGAACTGGAAACAGACGGCGAGGACGCCTAGGGTACGGACTCGCGATCGGCAAGTCCGCCAGCGCCTTGTGGGTCGGCCGGAGAAGGCCGCTGGACGGCGTCGCCTGCTTGCGTGTAACATCCGGCTACGCGCCGGCGCTGCGCTCCTTGCCGACGGCCTTTCCGGCCGATCACGGCCATTGCCGATTGCGAGTCCGGACCCTAGATTCGCTTCGACATCGGGAGAATTCACATGGGTGGTTTCAGCCTCTGGCATTGGCTCATCGTCGGCCTCGTCATCTTGCTTCTGTTCGGCAAGGGACGATTCTCCGACATGATGGGCGATGTCGCCAAGGGCCTAAAGAGCTTCAAGAAGGGCATGAGCGAGGACGACGAGCCGGCGCCGCGCCGGCTCCCGGACGAGCGCGCGGTCGAGCCCGGGCCGGTCCCGCGGCCGGAGGCACCGGCCGCCGAGCGGGGCTCCGCCTCCGAAGCCGACCGTCACTAGTCCCGGCTCGGCCTCTTAGTTCCGCGCGGCCAGGATGTTTGGCATCGATTCCGGCGAGCTGTTGATCATCGCGGTGATCGCCCTGGTGGTGATCGGGCCCAAGGATCTTCCGCGCGCAATGCGTACGATCGGCAATTTCGTCGGCCGGGCGCGTGGCATGGCGCGCCACTTCCGTTCCGGCTTCGATGCGATGATGCGCGAGGCGGAACTCGAGGAGATGGAGAAGAAGTGGCGGGCCGACAATGAGCGCATCATGCGCGAGCATCCGCAGATGCCCGCCGCGGAGAGCGGCGACAGCGGCTGGGGCAAGCCTGCTCCCGAAACCTACGGACCGACCCAGCCGGTGCCGCCCACGCCTCCGGGCCCGGAGGCCCTGTCGGGCGGGGCATCCCCGACGCCGCCCGGGGCCCGGCCGACTCCCCCTCCCGAGGAGCGGCCATGAGCGAGCGCGATCCGGCCGAGCCGGTTGAGGATGTCGACGCATCCAAGGCGCCGTTGCTCGACCATCTGATCGAGCTGCGACGGCGGCTGTTGTGGAGCTTCGCCGCGGTTGCGGCTTCGTTCGCCGTCTGCCTCTATTTCGCGCGGCCCATTTTCGGCTTCCTGGTCCAGCCGCTGCTTGCGGCGGGGCAGGATCGGCTGATCTACACCGCCGTGTTCGAGGCGTTCTTCGTGGAGATCAAGGTCGCGTTCTTCGCGGCGCTGATGCTCTCCTTCCCGTTCGTCGCCAACCAGCTGTGGCAGTTCGTGGCCCCCGGGCTCTATTCGAAGGAGAAGCGGGCTTTCCTTCCCTTCCTCCTCCTGACTCCCTTTCTTTTCCTGCTTGGGGCCGCGCTCGCTTATTACGTAGCGATGCCGGTCGCGCTCCATTTCCTGCTGGGCTTCGAGGGCAATATTGCGGGTGTCCAGCAGGACGCTCTCCCGGGGGTTGGTAACTATCTGAGCTTCGTCACGCGCTTCATCTTCGGATTCGGAGTCGCCTTTCTGCTTCCGGTGCTGCTCATGCTGCTCGAACGGGCCGGTCTGGTCACCCGCAACCAGCTCAAGAGCGGACGGCGCTATGCGATTGTCGTCGCCTTCGTCATCGCCGCCGTCCTCACCCCGCCGGACGTCATCTCGCAGCTTCTGCTCGCCATCCCGCTGGTGCTGCTCTACGAAGTCTCGCTCGTCGCGATCTGGTTCACCGAACGCCGGCGCGCACGAGAGGCAGCGAGGCCGCCCGTCTAGCCGGAGGCCCGCTTTCGCTGGCGGGCCGGTATAAAAAGGGCGCCGCCCGAAGGCGGCGCCTCGAACTTGTTGCGCGCTTCAGCGGATCAGATCTCTTCGTCGACCTCGTTGGCCACCGATTCGACGTCCTCGCCGGCGCCGCGAACGGTGTTGCAGGCTGAAAGCACCAGGCCGCTCGATACCGCGACGATCATTAGAAGCTTCTTCACCATGACGGCTCTCCTTGGCAGCCCGGCCACTATCAGGCGGGCTGGACGCGGGTAAAAAGCCCGCCGCATGGCGATTGTTCCGTGGCCGGCAAGTGCCCGCACGCGCCGATGACCAGCGGCGGATCTAGACGGCGGATGTCGGATAGAAGTTGGGCCCGGAAGCGCTACCGGGGGGGGGGAGGTAAGCGCATCCGGACCCATGTTCTGGATAGCGAGAGCGGGGGGGCAAAAGGTCACTATCCGAACCCCAAAACGAGATAGCCCGCGAGCGGTTCCGCGCGTCGCCAAATTTTTTTCCGGACCCGCCGATCGTGCAACCGCGCGCTCCCGCGGCCGGTTGGTGCAGGGAAGGAGACTCTGGATGTCGAAGCCGCCCAAGACGCCCCCGCACTCGGACATGGAGGGTGTCGATCAGGACGAGATGAGGAATGTGGACGTCGCGAGCGACAAGGGCCAGGATGCTGCCGATCTCGCGCAGGCGCGGAAGGAATCGAAGGGCCGTCCGGAATATAGTCCCGACGAGCCGAACCCTGACGACCGAAGCCGCTAGGCCCTAGTCTTCGCCGCGCTCCACGACGGCGATCACCACCGAATAGCGGCCGCTCTCGGGAGCGCGGTCGAGCGCCGACCGAAGCTGGCGGGCCAGCCCCGTGATGATCCGCTCGAAGCGGTCCGACAAGCCCGGGTCGCGGTGGCCGTCGCCGGCGAGGCTGTCCACCTCGATCGACAGTCGGGCACTTCCCGGGGCGCCGCCCTCCAGCATGATCGACACCAAAGCGGCGCCGCTCAGCATGCCGAATTCGGTGATCTCGGTGACCAGGAAGGCGACGGACACGGCCACGTCCTGCGTGACGTAATAGGGCCCTATGGCGAGCCGGATCTGCATTCCGGACGCGCCGGCCGGCGCGGTGGCGCGCAGGTTCGCGGCGAGCTCGGAAATGAGCGGTTTCAGCGCGACGCCGCGATTTTCCTCGAGCTCCGCATAATGATTGCGGTGAACGACCGCGAGCGCGTCGACGCGGCGCTGGATCGACGCATAAGCGGCTGCGGCCTCCTCGCTCGAGCTGCCGCGCGAGTGTAGGTTGAGCAGCGATGCCACCACCTGAAGATTGTTCTTCACCCGGTGGTGGACCTCGCGCACCAGCCGGGTCTGCCGCTCTACCGCTTCTTCGAGTTCCGCCTCATGCCGAGCAACGGTTCGGGTAACTTCGTCGAACGCCGCGCCCAATTCGCCGATCTCGCGGGCAGGCGACTTCAGCGCTGGAAGCTCCAGCGGGCGCTCCCCCGGGCGGTAGGAGGAGACGACGCGCTGGATCGTCGCCAGCGGCCGAAGAAGCTGCCAGTTCACGATCCACCACCCGATCAGGCCGGCGGCGATCCACATCATCACCGGCAGGAGGATCACGAGCACGTCGATGGGCCGGATCGGCACGGCGCCGAGCGTTATCCGGAGCATGAGCCGCCCATCCGCAATCGGTGCGGCGTCGCTCACCGTTCGAACGAAGGGAACTGGCCTATAGTCCTCGCGCAGGAGCATCCTGCGCCCCCCGCCGGTGAGTTCCAGGTTGAAGTCGGCACGCGTGCCCGGGATGTAGGAGAGGGTCCCCAGCGAATCGCGGCTGAATTCGGCGATGGCTTCGACCGTGCCATTCTCGTTGAACAAGGCCAGGTGAAGCGTCTGGCCGTCGCGGGAGATCTCGAAGCTCTGTCCGCTCTGGTCGGGACCTGCGGGTGTCGGCGGCGTGAAGCCCTCCGTGGCGCAGCGAAGCCGGCCGTTCGGCCCGTGCAGCGCATAGCGGCCCGGTGCCAGCTGGAGGCTCGCCAGCCGGATCAGAAGTCGTTCGCAAATGGGGCTGTCGGCGGGCGCGGCGGCCACGGCTGCGCTCGCGGCCCGCATCGTCCCGATGCTTCGCTCCAGCAGCTCGTCTAGTCGCTCGGCCTTGTCGTTCAGTCTCGCCAGTGTCTGCTCGGCGCGCTGAGCGCTGTTCTCGCGAGCGCTGTAGACCGAGGAGATAATGGCGATGATGCCCAGCGGGAGAAGAGCGAGGCTCAAGATGAGCAACATCTTCGGGCCGCTTGCGAGCCCGCTCCAGCGCGTGCTCAGCCAGCCCGTTCGCTCGTCGCTCAATCCCTCGTCATTGCCGGATAGAGTCAAGGGCCGCGGCCCTAGCCGAGCTTGCCGAGCAGATCGAGCATTTCCGGGGGTATGTCCTCCTCGACCATCCGCTCGTAGGCGGAGCGGAGAGCGTCGCCGACTTCGCCGTCGGCCCGCTTCTTTGTTGTGCGGTGAGATGTCGTGATGGGCGGCTCGCTCTCGGATTGGGGTTTGCGCCGGCGACGGCCTTCCCGTTCGTCTTGAAAGCTCAAGATCTCATACCCCTCACGGCCCGCAGCGCCGCGCCCGCAGCCTTGGTCCAGTTGCAAGATCAGCCCTCGTGCGCTGTCCCGCCGACAGTCATCGGTTATGGCGGACCCGCATAATGGCCCCGCGTCCCGATTGAAACAAAAAAGTCCCCCGATGGTTCCACCCTCATGCGAGGACGGGGGCGGGGCTCTTTTTGCGCCGTTTCCGGACACGTTCATCCTCGTCTATCGGGCTTGCATTGGGGCGTCTCGTACTCAATAGCTCGAAGGAACCGCAAAAGGAGTCTCTGGAATGTCGCTCGGTGACGAACTGAAGCCGCATCTTCCCTTTCTACGCCGCTATGCGCGGGCCCTGACAGGCAGTCAGACCCATGGCGATAATTTCGTTCGAGCGACGCTTGAGGCCATCGTCGCGGCGCCGGAGGCGTTTCCGCGGGACGTCGATCCGCGGCTCGGCCTCTACCGGACCTTTCACGCCATCTGGTCCTCGGCCAACATCGAGGAGCAGCCCGGCCACCGGGACATGAACGATTCGGAAGGCATCGCCCAGGCGCGGCTTTCCCGGATCACGCCGCTGTCGCGCCAGGCGCTCCTGCTCACGGCCATGGAGGGCTTCACGCCCGAAGACGCCGGCTTCCTTATCGGCGCCGCGCCGGACGAGGTGGAGAACCTGGTTGCCGAGGCGCTGACCGAAATCGAGCGGCAGACCCGGGCCGAGGTGCTGATCATCGAAGACGAGCCGATCATCGCCATGGACATCGAGACCATCGTGCGGGACCTCGGTCATACCGTCACCGGCGTGGCAGTCACCCGCGATGAGGCCGTCCAGCAGGCGATGGCCCGCAGGCCGAGCCTGGTCCTCGCCGATATCCAGCTGGCCGACGACAGCTCGGGCATCGACGCAGTCAAGGACATATTGCAGCAGTTCAAAGTCCCGGTGATCTTCATCACCGCCTTCCCCGAGCGCCTGCTCACCGGAGAGCGTCCGGAGCCCACCTTCCTCATCACCAAGCCGTTCCAGCGCTCGACCGTCAAGGCGCAGATCGCCCAGGCATTGTTCTTCGACACGGCCACGGTTCCCGCCTGAATGCGGAACCGGCGTGCAGGGCGCGCGTTCCTCAACTGAAACGAATGGAACCGAAGGGACAGCGGCGGCGAGAATGGACGAAGATCCCGAGCATATCACTACGACCGAAGCCCGGGCGGGTACGACTCCCCACATGACTCGTTACGTGCTCGTGTGGGGTATCGGCCTTGTCGTCGTCGCCTTCCTTATCCTGTTGTTTATCTGGCGTTGAAACCTATCTTGAACGGCGCAACGATGCCCTCCGGCATCGCATTGCAGCCGTCGTCGCGTCGTGTATCGGAGGGGCTTGGTTGATGGTGGGCGGCAGGCCTGCAGTGCACGAAAAGGGCCGAGGCGACGGGGCGGAAACCGTTCCGCTGTCGGATCCCGAGTTTAAGGATCAGCTCGCCCAGGTCATTCCGCACCTGCGCGCCTTCGGGCGTTCGCTCTCGGGCAGCAGAGACCTCGCCGACGACTTGGTTCAGGAGACCCTGCTCAAGGCATGGGCGGCGCGCAAGCGCTTCCAGGCGGGCACCAACATGCGCGCCTGGACCTTCATCATCCTGAGGAACCTCTTCCTCTCCCAAATGCGCCGCGCTCGGTTCAAGGGCGAATGGGACGAGATAACGGCCTCGAAGCTGCTGGCGGCCCCGGCGAGCCAGGACCGCCATATTGAGCTTTCGGACATGCAAAGGGCACTTCTCCATCTGCCGCAGCCTCAACGCGAGGCGCTGATCCTGGTCGGGGCCGGCGGCTTCGCTTATGAGGAAGCGGCGGAGATTTGCGGCTGCGCGGTCGGTACGATCAAGAGCCGTGTCGCCCGCGGTCGCGTCGCGCTGGAGGCGCTGATGACCGAGGGCAAGCTGCCGTCGCGCCGGGAGCATGTGACCGGGGAAGCGTCGGCTCTCCAGAGCATCATGAGCGAGGTGGACGAACTCAGTCGGGACCGCGACCCGGAAGCGCGCGGCGAGCCATGAGCTTCACTTCAGCTGATCGAGCAGGTCTTCGAATTTCCTGAGCGACCGCGTTTCCGAATCCATGAGAAAGGCGTGCCGAAGGGCATCGCCGACGCCGGCATGGACGGTGGGCGGAGCCACCTTCACGAAACGGCGGGCGGACCAGTGCGACAAGGCTTCTCTGCTCGAATTCTGCTTTTCCACGAGGCATTAACGTACACTATTGGCGACGGTTGCAAATGTTGCGCCGGGTGAACGAAGCAGGACCGTTTATGTGACATGAATGAAACAGTCCTCAGCTCGAGTCTGGGTGCAGCCCTGGAGCGGGCGCGGGGCCATTCGCCTTTCCTGCGCCTGCTGATCGAGCAGTTTCCAGAAATCGTCTCGAATCTCTCGGCCGGGGACATCGAGTCGACGCTTGCGGCGGCGCGTGCTCTCGGTGCGTCGGATGATCCGATGGTGGCGATTCGCCGCGAGCGCAGCGCTCATGCTCTCGCGCTTGCGATCGCCGATCTGGCCGGTATCTTTCCGCTCGAGCGTGTCACGGCGGAATTGTCCGACCTTGCCGACCGGCTGCTGGGGCGGGCGCTTTCACGCGCCGCGGCCGAGCGAAGTGGTGACGAATCCGCCGCCGGATTCGCGGTGATCGCCCTTGGGAAGCTCGGCGGACGCGAGCTCAACTATTCGTCCGATGTGGATCTCGTCCTGCTCTACGACCCGGCCGTGCTTCCCCGTCGACCTCGTGAGGAGCCGGATCAGGCGGCGCTTCGGGTCGCGCAAAGGATGGTCGAGCTGCTCCAGAAGAGAACGCAGGACGGCTATGCCTTCCGCGTCGATCTCAGGCTGCGGCCTTCGCCGGAGGTCACGCCGATAGCGCTGCCCGTCGACGCGGCGATCAGCTATTACGAAGCGGCCGCTTTGCCTTGGGAGCGGGCGGCCTTCGTCCGTGCCCGCATCGCGGCGGGTGACCCGCGCCTCGGCCGCTACTTCCTGGAGGCGCTGCATCCCTTCGTCTGGCGTCGTTCGCTCGACTTCGGGACGGTCGGCGAGATCCAGTCGATCACCCGCCAGATCCGCGATCATTATGCCCAGGGCCAGAAGTTCGGCCCGGGCTACGACTTGAAGCGCGGTCGCGGCGGCATTCGCGAGATCGAGTTCTTCGTCCAGGCTCATCAGCTCATCCATGGCGGGCGCGAGCCGGACCTTCGGGTGCCGGCGACGCTCGACGCGCTGGTCGCGCTGGAGCGGGCCGGCCGGATCGAGGCGACCGATCGCTCCGCGCTTGGCGACGCCTACCGGCTTTTCCGAACCGTCGAGCACCGGCTGCAGATGATCGACGACCGCCAGACGCACAGCCTGCCGCGCGACGACGAGGCGCTCGACAACGTCGCGCGGCTGCACGGACTTTCGGACGGCGCAGCCCTGCTCGACTTGGTCGAGCCGCATGCCGCACGCGTGGCAGTGATCTATGGGACACTGGGCGGCGGCGAAGACCGCCGGCTGCCCACGGATGCCGAGGCCCTGGCCGCGAGCCTGACGCAAGCCGGTTTTCCCGAGGTTGCCGCGATTCGGGCGCGTATCGAGTCGTGGCGCTCGGGCCGGATACGCTCGCTGCGCACGTCCGCGGCGCGGGAAGCGTTCGAGGCGATGCTTCCCACGTTGATCGACGCCTTCGCCCATGCACCCGATCCGATGCGGGCGATCAACCGGTTCGAGGACCTTATCGAGCGGCTGCCCAGCGGGGTGAACTTCTATCGCTTGCTGGAGGCGCGGCCGGGACTTGCCGAGCATGTCGCGACCATCCTCAGCCATGCGCCGGCTCTTGCCGATCAGCTCGGCCGGCGGCCCGAGCTGCTCGATGGGCTGATCGACGCGAGCGCCTTCGAACCGGCCGGGAGCGTGGAGGCTCTGGCCCGGGAGTTTGCCCGGTCCGACCGAGCCGGAGACGATTACCAGCTTCTGCTCGATCGCGTCCGGCGCCGGGTGAACGAGCGTCGCTTCGCCCTCGGCGTGCAGCTCGTCGCCGGCCGCAGCGACCCGATCGACGTGGCGGACGGCTATGCCCGGGTAGCCGAGGCGGCGATCGAGGTGCTCACAGCGGCGACGGTGGCCGAATTCGAGCAGAGTCACGGCCGCGTGGCGGGATCGGATCTGCTCATCCTCGGACTCGGCCGGCTCGGGGGTGGGGCACTGACCCATGCTTCCGACCTCGACCTGATCTACTTGTTCAGCGGCACCCACGAGGCCGAATCGAGCGGACCGAAGAAGCTTCGCGCCACCGATTTCTTCAATCGCCTCGCCCCCAGGGTAACCGCGGCTCTGTCAGTTCCTACCGCCGCAGGGCCGCTCTACGAGGTCGACACGCGCCTGCGCCCGAACGGGACCGACGGGCTGCTCGCGGTCAGCGTCGAGACATTCGAGCGCTATCAGCGCGAACAGGCCTGGACCTGGGAGCATATGGCGCTGCTTCGCGCGCGTCCGATCTATGGACCCGCCGAAGGTCGGGCGGCGCTCCAGCACGTCATCGACGAGACGCTGCGCCAGGATCGGGACCCCGCCAGGGTGACCGCCGACGTGGTTCGCATGCGGGCCGAGATCGCCGCTCACAAGGCACCGACCGGACCCTTCGACATCAAGCACGGCGAGGGCGGTCTGATCGACCTCGAATTCGCCGTGCAGGCGCTGCAGCTGGGGCACCGGATCGGTCTGGACCCGCGCCTGGACGTCGCATTGGCCGAACTGGAAGAGGCCGGCCTGGTCCCGGTCGGCATCGATCGGGCTCTGAAGCTGCTCACCCGCATGCTCGTCATGTTTCGCCTCGTCTCGCCGAGCTCGGCCGAACCGCCCGTTCCTACCCGGCCGCTGGTCGCCGCTGCCTGCAGGCTTGAGGATTGGGATGAACTGCTTGCGGCGCACGCTCAGGCGCGGCAGAGCGTAAGCGCATTGTGGCGTGCCGTCGTCGCGAAGGCCGGAGGGTAAGATGCTGAACGAAGGCGATCGGGTGCCGGACGTGAAGCTTGTCGGAATGGATGGGGAGACGGTCAATCCGGCCGACTTCCGCGGCAACAAGCTGGTGATCTACTTCTATCCCAAGGACGACACGTCGGGCTGCACGCGCGAGGCGCAGGATTTCACCGCCCTTGCCGACGAGTTCGAGAAAGTGGGCACATGGATCCTGGGAGTCTCCAAGGATAGTCCTGCCAGTCACGCCCGCTTTGCCGGAAAATATGATCTGAAGGTTCGGCTGGCGAGCGATGTGGACGGATCCGCCTGCGAGGCGTTCGGCACTTGGACCGAGAAGAGCATGTATGGCCGGAAATATATGGGTATCGAGCGGGCGACTTTCCTCGTCGGCCGCGACGGAACGATCTTCCGGATTTGGCGCAAGGTGAAGGTGCCCGGACATGCCGAGGCGGTTTTGGCAGCGGCCCGAGAGCTCCCCTGACCGAAAGGTCGGTGCGGAGAAGGAACGGCGGCTTCGACATCTCGTTTTCAGGGGCATGACGAGCCCTTTCACCTTGGCTGCCCTGTGCGCCTCCCTGCTGGTCGGAGTGGCCACCGGCATCCATCTCGGCGAGAGTGCGGTCGCGATGATCGATCCGGTCCACTTCCAGGGTCCGGCGCTCCATCCGCGCGATCGGGGCGCAGCGATCGACGAACCGGCCCGGCTGGTGCCGCGGCCGGCCGCGCCTCAACCTTATGGCTGGGACCAGGGCTATGCAGCGCGCGCCGCCGTTTGCGGCGATTGCGACGTCTGGGACGGCCCGGAAGCGGAGGTCTATTCGGCGGCCGTCCCTTATTTCGGCGAGGACGAAGTATCCGCCGAAGTGCCCGCCGGGCCGAGGGAGGACGAGGCCGAGAGCGTCCGCCAGATCTCCGAACGGCCTGACCTATATGCCGGCCGGGAGGAACCGCCGGAGCGAAACATCGAGCCTTACGCGTATTTTCCGCTGGGCTATGAGGAAGGCGTCTTCGGCGCTCCGCTTGCCGAAGAGAGGCCGGCGCCGGAGGATCCTCGCTCGCAGGACGAATTTCGTTCCGAGGATGTCTATCGCTACTGATCTGCCCCGTCCGTGATCGGGGCGCGGAAGGAGCATGCGTGCGATCCATTGCCGATGCCTGTCGCGGAGTGCTGCTCGCCGCCGAGCCGCGCGCCAAGGTGAAGGCAGCGCGCGACGCCGCCCGCGCCTGGAAGTCGGGGGCGCTGGGACACGCTTTCGGCCTCGCCATGCCGGATCGCCCGGGCCGTCCGGCGCGTCCGGAGCTGTTGCCGCCGTCGTGCATGCCGAAAAGGGGAAAGGCCGGGTCCGAGCGGAGCCGCATCGCTCTGCTCCATGCTCTGGCTCATATCGAGTTCGTGGCCATCGACTTGGCTTTCGACCTGATCGGCCGCTTCGGGGAGGGATTCCCCAGGGCGTTTGTCGATGACTGGGTTTCGGTCGGCGCGGACGAGGCGATGCATTTCGCCCTGCTCGATCGGCGACTGAGGACGCTCGGCTCCGGCTACGGCGCCTTGCCGGCGCACGACGGTCTATGGGAAGCGGCCGAAGCGACATCGGCCGACCCGCTGGCGCGGTTGGCGGTCGTTCCGATGGTCTTGGAAGCACGGGGGCTCGACGTCACGCCTGCGACCGTGGCGGCGCTGGACAAAGCGGGCGATGGCCGGTCGGCGGCCATCCTGCGACGGATCTATTCCGACGAGATCAGGCATGTCGCGGCAGGCACGCACTGGTTCCGTTTCGGCTGCGAAGCGCAGGAATTCGAGGCCGTTTCGCATTGGCAACGACTGATTCGGACTCACTTTCGCGGCAGTCTGAAGCCGCCGTTCAACGGTTCAGCGCGCGACCAAGCCGGTCTATCCCGCGATTTCTACGAGGGGCTTGCCCCGGTTGGATTTGCTTAACAATCTCCGGCCACACGCACGGGGTGGGCACCTTCCGGCGTCTTGAGCGGGGCGAAAGCCCAGATTTTTTGAGTTTGCGGTCGCCGTGCGTGGCCGTGCCGACTCTGACGAGTCGACCGGGGAAAATGATGACGGATATTATTCAGGGAACTAACGCAGGCCTGTTCGCCAGGTTCCCCAATATCTTCAAGCCACGCGATATATTCCTTCACGACGGCAAGAGCTTGCGCCGCTTCACGATCGCGCCGCGGGTTCAGATGGCCGCGGCCTTCGTGGCGCTCGTCCTTTTCGCCTGGTCCGCTTTCGCGACCTTTCAGGCCATCGCTCTGATGAACGGCGACGTCGCCCATATGCAGGCGCGGCTGGCCCGGATGGAAGCCGATGTCGAGACGATGCGCACCCAGACACGCAACCATGCCGCGCTGCTGGAGCGTCGGCAGGCGTTCCTCGCCCAGGTCCTTTCCGGCGAGGCGAAAGCCGACGAGCTTGCGGCCCTGCTTCCCAGGCAGGAGCAGTTCCCGCACAATCCGTTGTCGCAATCCTATGCGCAGATCGACGGCATGCAGCAGGCGCTGGCCGAGCGTGCGCAGAATGCGGCTGTCGAACGCTATCAGGCCGCCGCTCAGGCGCTGCGCCGGCTCGGCGTCAATCCTTCGCGCTTCCACTCGGCCGGCGCCGTCGGCGGCCCGTTCGAGGCCGTCGATGCCGACAATGCCGATCCGCGCTTTCGTGAGCTCTTCGTCAGCTGGCGCAAGCTCGAGCAGCTCGAGCAGGGCGTGACAGCCATCCCGTCGGCGCGGCCCCTGCGGACTTCATCCAACTTCACCAGCGGCTTCGGCGTTCGTTCCGACCCGTTCCGCGGCCGGGCCGCGATGCACGGCGGCGTCGATCTTGCCGGCCCGGTCGGCACGCCCATCTATGCGACCGCCGACGGCATCGTTGCCCGCTCCGAATGGAATAGCGGCGGATACGGCAATCTCGTCGAGATCAATCACGGCCAGGGTATCCAGACCCGCTACGGGCACCTTTCTCGGCTCGTCGCCCGAGCCGGCCAGCGCGTTCGCCGTGGCGACCTGATCGGGCTGATGGGCTCGACCGGTCGCTCGACCGGCAGCCATCTTCATTACGAAGTCCGGATCGACGGCCGTGCGGTCAACCCGATACCCTTCATGCAGTCGAACGACGTTCTCGTCGCGCTGCAGGAGCGCGTGGAGCGCAATCCCTCCGTCGCCGTCGGCGGGCCGACCAGCGGGGCGCGCTGAGCCCTGGGCGCCCGGCCGCAAGGCCAGGGCGTCTATCTCCTCATGATCGCCAGGCCGCCTTGGCCTCGTTCGGACTCCCGGCGGTCTGACCTTCCTTCAGTCGCCGCCACCTTTCCTGGGCTTCGGCCGGCCACATCGCCTTCGCTGAATAGAATTCCGGGACGGACGGTACGTCTTCGGGCAGGACCATCCAGGGCAGCATCGTCGAGGTAAAGATATGGACGTCCGGTGGGATCCGCCCCGGCTCGTCCAACGTGCCGACTCGGACGAAGCGGACCTTCGGGCCGGCGCTCGGATAGGTGCTCCAAAGCGCCACCTTGCAGCATGGGCAGCGATGGATCGTCTGCAGCTTGCCGCTGGTCCCGGTCACCGGGACGGATTCCGGCTCTCCGGCCAGCGTTTCGATTCGGTCCGCCTCGATGAGCGCGTTGAGCGCGAACGCGCTGCCGCTCAGGCGCTGGCATTCGGTGCAATGGCAGGCATGGACGAACATCGGCGCGCTCGTCATGCGGTAACGCACCTCGCCGCAGGCACAGCGGCCCGGATAACCGGCATCTTCGGTCATGGCTGTCCTCCTGCGGAATCGCCGTGGCAGCACGCAGGAGAGAATTGGCCGATCCCGCAACCACTGAGATGCCGGGCCCTGGCTGGCCGATCAAGGGCAGGCGCACACCGTTTCGCCTGCTCCCGACAGTCGCGCTGCCGGTTCGCTCGCCGCAGCCGGGGGAATGTAAACCAACGAAAGCGGGGCTGGCGTCGCCGCCAGCCCCGATTTCGTCGGGAAGGCTTCACCCGAGCGGGAAGGGCCTGTCCCTGATAGGGTTCCGGCCGGAGCCTTTCGGCCCCGGCCGGTTCCTCGGGTTCCTAACGCTACCTTTCGGCGTCGTTCGGTTCCCTGACCGGATGTCTACGAAATCTCGCGACTTCGCTGGATTCCCGGCCTGCGGGTACGTTCCTGCATCGCTGCATCGACGTTCCCACTGCAGTTCCCTCGCCCGAAGGATCGGGTTCTGCTGGACGTCGGAAGAAAGTGGGTTCGGCTTGCGCCTCGCACTTCTTCTTCATGCCGCCCTGCCAACGCATGGCGAGCGTTCACTCTTGCGAATGATCGCCGCTTCCGCGGTGACCGCACTCGGCTGTACTTTCCGTTTCCGGAAGGGCCAATCGAATGCGAACGCACATCATGACTCCACCTTCCGAGTCGCTCCAAGCGAAATTCGGGGTCCAGGGCCTGTGGATAAGATGAATAACGGGTATAAAAGTCCGGGTCGGCAATCGGCCGATCCGGCGGCTCACCGTCGCACGCTCATGTCAGGCCGGATTGGATGGCTGCAGTGGACCGAATTCCTGATCGAAGGAGATCAGGCTGCGTATGTCCGGGGAGCCGGCTCCGAGCGCCATCGGACAGACGATCCCGGGAATCACCGCGACGTCGAACAACTCCTTGATCGCACCCGAAAGCCGGATCCATTCGACCAGGCCGCCGGTCGTCAGATCGATGATGCACACGCCGCACCACGGCTCTGCGCCGCGTCGGGCGAGTTCGTCCTGCAGCGCCAGTCCCGAAAAGGCGCCCTCGCGCGGCATCGACACGGTGACGATGGCATGACCTTCATGCAGCGCGAGGCCGCGCAGGAAGCCGGGGCAGAAGGCGACCTCTTCCCTGGCACCATTTTGCGGATCGACCCGTACCAGCATGCCTCGGCCGGAATCGAGCAGCCAAACGCCGCCGGGACCGACGCGCGGGCTGTGCGGCATCGACAGCTGGTCCGTGAGGATCCGGTCGGTGCGCACGTCGATCAGCACGCCACCCTCATGGCGCTGCTCCCGCCAGCCATGGATCACGTCGGAACGGCCGACGGCCGTCACATAAGCGGGCGCGCCCTGTTCCATCGCAAGGCCGTTGAGATGGCAGCGGTCCTCTGCCGCGAGCCGCGAGATGAAGGGCGGCGTCCAGAGTGGTTTGAAGCCGTGGATGATGCTCGGCGTTGCGAGGCAGCTATATTTGGTGTTGACGAAGATGACGCGGCCGCTCCGGTCGGGTGCGATTTCATGAATGTCGATGTCGCCGGTGGTCTGGGCGTTGCGCGGAACGTAGAGCCGGTCGAAGTCCCTGTTGGCCCGCTCGTGCGGTGCCAGCACGTTTTCCAGCCGCCAGATCTGGAACAACGAGCCCAGAAAAAGGCGCTGAGCCGTCGCATGCAGGCCCATTGCGCGCATATAGTTCTGCTGGTGGAAGGAGACGCGGCCGTCCGGCAGCCGCCCGGCCAGGAAGAGCTGTCCGGTCTGGTAGGAGGTGAAGGCAAGGCTGCAGCGAGACCGCGACAGCCACGCGCCGAAGCCCTGCGACACGCTGATCTTCGTCTGGTCGGCGGACGGGGCGACAGGCTGCGGCGCGGCCGCCGCTTCCTTCACGGCGATCGGCGGCTCGGCGCCCGGTTCCGCCTGTTTGGTCATCATCCTCCCCCGCCGGTCTGGCCTCAGGCCCCTTCAAGCGGGGCGACAGCCCGGACTCTCGAGACATACGGCAATTCGGGAATGGCTAGCAGGCTGGCCCGCTGGAGGTGAAGTGGCCGGCGACCGGCTAGGCCTCGCCGCCCGCCGCGCACGCCGCCAGCGCCTGCTCGATCGCAGGCCGGACGTTTTCGAGGTGAAAGGTCATGTCGACGCGGCGGTCCTCGATGTCGCGGGCGCGGATCACCAGCCGCTCAGCGCTCATCATGTGGCCGAGGAAGGAAGCGACGCGGCGTTGTCCGGACAGCTTGCCTCGGCGGTCCTCGACGTCCCACATGGACCGCTGCGGCGGGAGCGAGTCGAAACGATAGGTGACCGGCCGCTCCCCGGTCAGCATGTTGCCGCGGGCAAGCCAGTGCCGCGAATGGAAGCTGATCTGCGGACCTTCATGCCGCTCCGGCGCGCAGCTGACGACGAGCCGGTTGCCGCCCTCGCTCAGTGTGGCGAAGGCCTTCACCTCGTCGGTGATCGCATCGCGGACGACTTCCACCCTCATCGGCGGAACCGGCGGCTCGGCGGCTAGAAGCGCGAGTGCGATCAGAAACATGGAGCATTCCTCCCCTTCCATTGAATAAGTCGGCTGGGGCGTGCTGGCAACGGTCGGCGGAAGCATGATCGTCTTCGTTATGAAGTGCGGGCCAGGCACGGATCTGAAGCGCTGCAGCCATTTGTCCCAAGCCGATCAGGCTCTTGCGGGACAGCTTTGGCTTGCGTCCGACCTCGGCGCGGCCTACATCCGCGAAGGCACCGGCCGCTCCGTGAGGGGCGGCCCTTATCGTTTATGGAGATTCGAAGGTGGCCCAGCCGCTCATGCCCCATGCGACGGCCAGCTGGCTTGTCGACAATACCTCGCTCACCTTCCAACAGATCGCCGAGTTCTGCGGGTTGCACATCCTCGAAGTCCAGGCGATCGCCGACGACATGGCGGCGACGAAGCTCACCGGACGCGATCCGCTGCGCTCGGGCGAGCTGACGATGGATGAGATCGAGCGCGGGCAGGCAGACCCGAACTACCGGCTGAAGATGCTCCGCGAGCCCGAAAAGGCGGTCCGCACGAAGGGGCCGCGCTACACGCCGGTTTCGAAGCGCCAGGACAAGCCGGACGGCGTCGCCTGGCTGATCCGCAATCATCCCGAGCTCTCAGACGGTCAGATCGGCAAGTTGATCGGCACCACCCGCACGACCATCCAGGCGATCCGCGAGCGGACCCACTGGAACATCGCGAACATTCAGCCCAAGGATCCGGTGACGCTCGGCCTCACCTCGCAACGCGAGCTCGATGCCGCCGTGGCCAAGGCCGCAAAAGCGGCGGGTACCGACATCATCCAGAATGATTCCGGCTTTGTCCGCGATCGTGAAGCGCTGCTCGAGGAACTGCGGGCCGAGCGCGACGCGGCTGCTCGCGAGGCGGAGGCTGCCCACGCCGCCGAGGATGCCGACGGAGTCGGCGCCGAGGGCGAAGCCGGTCCGGATCTTGTCGACCCGTTCAGAAGCTGAGGACGCGCCGGACTCGCCGGACGAGTCGCTGGCCCTTGCCTACACGCATCGCGGCCTGACCTATCCGCTCGGCCGATCCGGTCCGGAGCCGGGACAGCTGCTTCCCCTGGCCGACGGAGTCGGCTGGACCCGCTCGCCGGTTCCCGGTTCCCTCGGCCACATCAACCTGTGGATGCTCGACGACGATGGCGGCGAGGTGGCGATCGTCGATAGCGGTCTCGATAGCGCTCCGGCACGCGACGCGTGGGAGGCGCTGCTCGGCGGCCCGCTGGCCGGGCGCCCGGCAAGCCGGATCCTGGTCACCCATTTCCATCCCGACCATGTCGGTCTGGCCGGCTGGTTGGCCGAACGATTCGGCGTCCGCTTGTGGATGAGCCGCGGGGAGTGGCTGTTCGCGCGCATGCTCACGGCGGACCGCCGCGACGCCCCTCCGCCCGAAGCGATAGCCTACTGGCGCGCGGCCGGCTGGGACGAGGTCCGGATCGCCGCGGAGGTTGCGAAGGGCTGGGGCCGCTTCGCCTCGGCGGTGAGCGAGATCCCGGTCAGCTATGTTCGATTGCAGGACGGCGAGCGCATCCGGATCGGCCGCCGGGAATGGCGGATCGTGATCGGCAGCGGTCATTCGCCCGAACATGCCTGTCTGGTCGACGAAGCCGGCGGTCTGATGATTGCCGGCGACCAGGTCCTGCCACGGATCACCTCCAACGTCTCGTTGAGTCTCAGCGAGCCTGAAGCCGATCCGCTCGGGGAATGGCTCGACTCGATCGCCAGGCTGCGCGAGCTGCCCGGAGATCTGCTCGTGCTGCCATCCCATGGCGAGCCGTTCACCGGCCTCCATGCGCGTCTTGATGCGCTCGACGGCGGACATCGCCGTCAGCTGGACGCCCTCCACGCGCATCTGGCCGAGCCGCGCCGGGCGGTCGACTGCTTCGGCGTGCTGTTCGGTCGCCGGATCGACGACCGCATGCTCGGCTTGGCCACCGGCGAGGCGATGGCGCATCTTCGCCGGCTGGAGGTCGAGGGCCGTGCCGTGCGCGATGTGCGCGACGGAACCCATTTCTATTCCCAGGCCTAGGTTTAGGCCCCAGTCGGCTTGACCCTGGGCCGCGGCGGGACCAATGCAGGCTTCATGGGGGACGAACCGCAGGACGTCGAGAATCTCTCCTTCGAAGCGGCGCTGAAGCGCCTGGAGGAGATCGTGCGCAAGCTCGAGAGCGGCGAAGCGTCGCTCGACGAGGCGATCGCCCTCTATGGCGAAGGGGACCGTCTCAGGCAGCAATGTGAGGCCCGGCTTCAGGCGGCGCAGGCTAGGATCGAGCAGATCCAGTTCGGGCGCGACGGCGCGCCGTCGGGTACCGCACCCTTCGGCGGCGATTGACGACGTGGACCCGGCTTCGGCCACGCTCGGCGGCAGGATTGCCGAAGTCGGCAACGAGATAGATCGCGCATTCGACCGCCTCCTGCCGGTTCCCGGCGATTCGCGCAGCCGTCTCTACGAGGCAATGCGTTATGCGGCGATCGGCGGCGGCAAGAGGATCAGGCCGCTGCTCGTGCTCGCCGGCTGTGACCTGTTCGGCGTCGACCGCGAAAGGGCCGTGCGCGCGGCGCTCGCGGTCGAGTGCATCCATGTCTATTCGCTGATTCACGACGACCTGCCGTGCATGGACGATGACGACCTGCGCCGCGGCAAGGCGACCGTCCACCGCGCCTTCGACGAAGCCACCGCCATATTGGCGGGCGATTCGCTCCATGCGCTCGCCTTCGAGGTTCTGGCCGACGAAGCCACCCATGAGGATCCCTTCGTCCGAACCGAGCTGACGCTCGAGTTGGCCCGAGCCTCCGGACCCTCCGGAATGGCCGGCGGACAGATGATGGATCTCACCGCCGGAGGAATGAAGCTCGATCTCGCTGCGGTGACGCGGCTGCAGCAGTTGAAGACCGGGGCTCTGATCGGCTGGTGCCTCGAGGCCGCCGCGATCATGGGCCGTGCCCCGCCGGATGGCCGGAACCGGCTGCGTGGCTATGCGCGAGATCTCGGCCTCGCTTTCCAGATCGCGGATGATCTGATCGACCATGAGGGGTGCGAGGAAAAGGCCGGCAAGAGGGTCGGCAAGGACCAGGGGGCCGGCAAGGAGACGTTCGTCTCCCTGCTTGGCCCGGAACGCGCCCGCCGCCAGGCCGAGGCGCTGGTTGAACAGGCGATCGACCATCTCGACAGCTTCGGTGAGCAGGCCGGACTGCTTCGGGCAGTCGCCCGCTTCGCGGTCGAGCGCGATCATTGATTATCGAGATAGCCCGTCGCACGCTCGGGCAGGACCGCAGGCGCGGCGCGCCGAGCGGATGGCAGGGGGTATCTAAATGAGGACTGGCGTCTATCCGGGCACGTTCGATCCGATCACGCTTGGCCATATGGATATCATCCGGCGCGCCGCGCATCTGGTCGACCGTCTCGTGATCGGCGTGACGACCAATCCCTCCAAGACGCCGATGTTCACGGTCGAAGAGCGCCTCGAGATGGTTCGGCGCGAGACGGCGGAACTGCCCGGAGACATCAGGATCGTCTCGTTCGATTCTCTGCTGATGGACTTCGCCGAGCGGGAAGGCGCATCGATGATCGTTCGCGGCCTGCGCGCGGTCGCCGACTTCGAATATGAGTATCAGATGGCCGGCATGAACCAGCAGCTCAATGCCGATATCGAAACCGTGTTCCTGATGGCCGACGTGTCGCTCCAGCCGATCGCGTCGCGGCTCGTCAAGGAGATCGCCATTTATGGGGGCGACGTCTCCCGCTTCGTCACACCCGCTGTCGCGGTCGAGATCAGGGATCGGGTCGACCGGATCGGCCGCCGCGGTACGGGGGGCCAGACCGTCTGATCCCTGACTGGCGCGCCTTCAGATCGGCGCTTGAGGCGAGGGGCGCCGCCTCCTAAAGGAGGAGCTTCAGCGGAGATCGGGGTAAAAGTCGTGCGTCTGTTAACTTTTCTCGGCGGCTTGTCCGGACTGTTCATGGCCGGCCTGCTCGCCGCCCAGCCCGCTGTGGAGTCACAGGCCCAGCCTGCCGTGCCGCCGCCCCCTGCGGTGGAGCCGGAAAATGTCTGGAACCTCGACCTCACGACCGGCGGCCGCGTGTCGATCCAGCTCCGCCCCGACGTCGCGCCCAACCATGTCGAACGGATCAAGACGCTCACTCGGCAGGGATTCTATAACGGCCTCGTCTTTCATCGAGTCGTGGAAGGCTTCATGGCGCAGGGCGGCGACCCGACCGCGACCGGCACGGGTGGATCCGATCTTCCCGATCTCGCCGCCGAAATTCGCGGCCTGCCGCACGTTCGCGGCGCGGTCGGCATGGCGCGCGCGCAGGATCTAAACAGCGCCAACAGCCAGTTCTACATCATGTTCGTGCCGCGGTTGACGATGGACAGCGACTATACGGTCGTTGGCCGGGTCATCTCCGGCATGAACTTCGTCGATTTGATCGAGCGCGGCGAACCGCCGCTCAACCCGACGCGCATCGTCCGCGCGTCGATCGGGTCGGACAATGTGCCTGCGCTCTCGGCCGAGGAGCTTCGTGCCGCCGCCTCGCAAAATGCGCCCGCGTCGGCCGCTGATCTGGGGCTTCTGCTTCAGCCCGGCACGCCGGCCGGTCCGGAGGTGCCTGCCGCTGCGCCGCCGCCGCGCGAGCTCGAGCCCGCGCGAAGCCCTCAGGCGCGCCCGCCGCGCTAGGACCGGCGAGGTGCGGGTCGACCGCTTCGACTTCGAGCTTCCCCCCGGCCGGATCGCGCTGAGGCCCGTTTCTCCCCGCGACGCCGCGCGCCTCCTTCTGGTCGACGGGGAAGTGGTCTCCGATCGAACCGTTTCCGATTTGCCCGGCCTGCTCCGGCCGGGCGACCTCCTGGTGTTCAACGACACCAGCGTCATCCCGGCCCAGCTCGAAGGCCGTCGTGGCGAGGCGAGAATCGGGGCGACCCTTCACAAACGGGAGGGGCCGCGCGAATGGCGGGCCTTCGTCCGCAATGCGCGCCGGCTGCACGCCGGCGACCGGATCGACTTCGGCGAGGGCGTTGCCGCCATTGCCGGCGGGCGGGGCGAAGACGGGTCGGTCCTGCTCCGCTTCGAAGGCGAGGATCCCGTCGAGCAATTGCTCGAGCGCGCAGGTCGTATGCCTCTGCCGCCCTACATCGCCGGACGGCGCGAAGCCGATGCGCGCGACCGCGAAGACTATCAGACCATGTTCGCGCGCGAACCGGGTGCGGTGGCGGCCCCGACTGCGGCGCTCCATTTCACGCCCCGGCTGATGGCGGCGCTGGAAGGGGCCGGCATTGGCCAGGAAACCCTTACCCTGCACGTCGGGGCCGGCACCTTCCTCCCGGTCAAGGCCGAGGATACGGCTGACCATGTCATGCACAGCGAATGGGGCCGGATTCCCGCTGCCACCGCGGAGCGCCTCAACCGGGTTCGCGAGGGGGGCGGCCGCCTGATCGCCGTTGGGACCACTTCGCTCCGGTTGATCGAAACGGCGGCGGACGAAGCCGGCATCATCCATCCGTTCGAGGGCGATACGGGGATCTTCATCACCCCCGGATATCGCTTCCGCGCCGTGGACGGGCTGGTGACCAACTTCCATTTGCCGCGCTCGACCCTGTTCATGCTGGTGTCGGCCCTGATGGGTCTGGAGACGATGCGCCGCGCCTACGCTTACGCCATTGCGCAGGGCTACCGCTTCTATTCCTACGGCGATGCCAGCCTGCTGCTGCCGCAACGCGCCGGCTGAGGCTTCAGCCTACCTCGACGCCCTTCCAGAAGGCGATTCGATCGCGGATCTCGGCGGCCTCGGGCTTGGGGGCCGGATAATACCAGGCCGCGTCCCGATTCTCCGCATCGTCGACCACGACGTGGAAATAATGGGCGATCCCTTTCCAGGGGCAGACGGTGGTGGTGTCGCTCGGCTTGAGCCGGGCCGTGTCCACCGAGTCCGCGGGGAAATAATGATTGCCTTCGACGACGACCGTATCGTTGCTTTCGGCGAGCACGGCGCCGTTCCAGCGAGCGCGTATCATAAGGCACCTCCCGATAGACGGTGATAGAGCATTTCCGAGCCAGGGGGGCCATGCCCGGCGATCCGGAAACCAAGAGCTTTTACGAGATGTAGCGCCACCGTGCACGGGGAGATAGTTGACTAAGTCAAGTGTTAACGGTATTTCTCGATCATGGACGAGGCCGTTGCCGCCCTGCGCGACTTCAATCGCTTCTACACGCGGTTCGTCGGCGCGCTGGATGCTCACTATCTCGGCAGCGACCTGTCCCTGGCCGAGGCGCGGCTGCTCTATGAGATCGCCACGCGCGTCTCGCCGATCGCCTCCGAGCTGCAGGCCGATCTCGGCCTGGACGCCGGCTATGTCAGCCGGATCCTCCGGCGCTTCCACGCCAAAGGGTGGATCAGCCGCGAGCGAGGCAAGGATGCGCGCCAGCGGCCGATACTCATCACGTCCGAAGGCCGAGCCAGGTTCGAAGCGCTCGACACGGTCATCCGGCGCCAGCTGGCCGAACGGCTCGAGCCGCTCCGGGCGGCCGACCGGGAGATGCTGGTGGAGGCGCTCGGCGCGGCCCGCGCCCTTCTCGGCGGCGGTTCGGCGTCGTGGGCGATCCGAACCTTCCGGGCCGGCGATCTGGCGATGATCGCGGCGCGGCAGTCGATTCTCTACGAGAGCTATGGCTGGGGTCGGCCGATGGAGATCCTCCAGGCCGAGGTCACCACGGCTTTCCTCAGGGACTTCAAGCCGGGGCGCGAGCAATGCTGGGTCGCCGAACGGGCCGGCATGATGGCCGGATCGGTGCTGATCGTCGATGCCGGCGGCGGCGTCGGGCAGCTTCGCTTGCTCTATGTCGAGCCCTGGGCTCGCGGCCTGGGCATCGGCGCGGCGCTGGTCGACGAATGCGTCGCATTCGCGCGCGGCGCCGGTTACGAGCGGATCAGCCTGTGGACCCACACCGTCCTGGAGAGCGCGCGGCGAATCTACGCTGCCGCGGGATTCAGGATCGTCGCCACGGAGATCCACGATGAATTCGGAAGGCCCGAACAGGGCGAAACGTGGGAGCTTGCACTGACCCGGTGAGCCGGTAAGGGCCCCGGATGCCCGCTTCCTCGCGTTTCTCCTTTTCGATCGCCGCCCGCGACGGCCGTGCCCGGACGGGGGCGATCGCCATGATCTGTGGTGAGATCCGGACCCCCGCCTTCATGCCGGTCGGGACGGCGGCCACCGTCAAGGCGATGAAGCCGGCCGACGTACGCGCCTCCGGTGCGGACATCATCCTCGGCAATACCTATCATCTGATGCTCCGGCCGGGCGCGGAGCGGATCGCGCGGCTCGGCGGACTGCACGACTTCATGGGCTGGAAACGGCCGATATTGACCGACAGCGGCGGCTATCAGGTGATGAGCCTGGCCGATCTTCGCAAGGTGACCGAGGAGGGCGTGCGCTTCCAGAGCCACCTCGACGGCTCCACCCACATGCTGACGCCCGAACGGTCGATGGAGGTGCAGCGCCTGCTCGGGACCGACATCGTGATGGCGTTCGACGAATGCACGCCCTTTCCGGCCGAGCGCGACACGGCGGAGCGGTCGATGGAACGCTCCATGCGCTGGGCCAGGAGGTCGCGCGATGCGTTCGACGCCGGCGGCGAGCATGCCTCACGTGCCGCCCTGTTCGGGATCCAGCAGGGCTCGATGGAGGAGGATTTGCGCCGGGCCTCCGCCGAGGCGCTGACCGGGATCGGGTTCGACGGCTATGCGGTCGGCGGCCTTGCCGTCGGGGAGGGGCAGTCCGAGATGTTCAGGGTCCTCGATTTCGCGGTCCCGATGCTCCCCGAGAACCGCCCCCGCTACTTGATGGGAGTCGGCAAGCCGGACGACATTGTCGGCGCGGTCGAGCGCGGCATCGACATGTTCGACTGCGTCCTTCCGACCCGTTCGGGACGCACTGGCCAGGCCTTCACCCGCGACGGGCCGATCAACATCAAGAATGCCCGTTTCGCCGAGGACAGGGACCCACTCGATCCGGGCTGCGCCTGTCCGGTCTGCGGCACCTGGTCGCGCGCCTACATCCACCACCTCGTGCGCTCGGAGGAGATATTGGGGGCGATGCTGATGACGGAGCACAACCTCAACTTCTACCAGCAGCTGATGGCGGACCTGCGGGCGGCGATCGGGGAGGGACGATTGGCGAACTTCGCCGCCGACTTCCGGGCACGCTATCGCCGGGAATAGCTATGGCGTCCCGCGGAAGGCGGGCGCAGCTTCATCTTCGAGGAACCGAGGCCCGGTTCTAGGCGGCCGCGCGTCCGGTCGCTTCCGCGGTGGACGTGACCGCGCAGAATTCCATCGCCAACGTCGCGACGTGCGCGTCATGGATCGCGCGGGCGGAAATCGTGCCGCCGCGGCCGTCGGGAAGGTCGAAGCAGTCGCAGGCGTCGGCGACCAGCACCATGCGCCATCCCATGTTGGCCCCGGTGCGGATGGTCGTCGACACGCACATGTCCGTGGAAATGCCGAATGCCACGACCGTCTCGGCGCCGAGCCGTCTCAGCCGCAGGTCGAGGTCGGTGCCGATGAAGGCGGAATTCACGGACTTGGCGACCACCGGCTCGCCATCCTGCGGTTCGAAGCCGGAGCGAAAGGCGTTGCCCCAATGGTCCGCGGCAAGCGATGAGCCCGGCTGCACCGAATCATGCCGGACGTGGATGATCGGCGCTCCAGCGGCCCGCCAGCGCGCCAGCAGCGCGCGACCATTGGCCTCCATCTCGTCGTTCCAGCGGGGCGGCCAGCTTGGGTCGTCAAAACCCTGCTGAACGTCGATCGGCAGCAGCACGGTGCGGGAAAGGTCGGTCGTGACGCTCATTTCGGGTCGGCCGCCGTCATGCCGGTAGGCCTCAGCCCCCGAAACCCTGGCCGAGGAAGCTCGGCACCGGGCCGTTCCAGCCCTCGTCAGCAGGCTCGGGCTGCGAGTCGCGGCCGCGCCTCGAGGGCTGCCCGCCGGCGGGCCTCGAATTCTCCGCGCGTTCCTGGGGAGCGCGCGGGGAGGGCGCTCTTGCTGCGGGCTCTTCGCGGTCGCGCTGCGGGGGCGCTTTTGGTGTCGCTTTCGGCTCGTCCGACTGAGCGTCGCGCTCCGAAGTCTTGGTCCGGGATCGCCGGGCCGGCCGCTCGGCGGCTCGCCGCCGCTCGCCCGTCTTTGGTTCGGCAGTCGCCGCTTCCGCTTCCGGCGGCGATTCCGCCTCGCCGCCGATCTCGGCAATCTTCGTGCCGATCAGCTTCTGGATGTTGTCGATCGCCTCGGCATCGTCGCGTGCGACGAGGGTGATGGCGATCCCGGTGCGCCCGGCGCGGCCGGTGCGGCCGATTCGGTGGACATAGTCGTCCGGATGCCAGGGCACGTCGAAGTTGAAGACGTGGCTGACGCCCTTGATGTCGAGGCCGCGGGCGGCGACGTCGGAGGCGACGAGGATCGAAACCTCGTCATTCTTGAATCGGTCGAGCTCGCGGATCCGGTCGGCCTGCTCCATGTCGCCCTGTATCTGTCCGGCGGCGAAGCCGTGCCGCTTGAGGCTCGTCGCGAGGTCGCGGACGGTCGTCTTCCGGTTGCAGAAGATGATGGCGTTTCTCACCTCCTCGGCGCGCAGCAGGCGTACCAGGGCGTCCTTCTTCTTGCGCGAATCGACCCGCATCATCCGCTGCTCGATCGACGAGGCGGCGGTCGCCGGCCGCGCCACTTCGATCGTCTTCGGGCTGGTGAGGAACCGGTCGGCCAATTTCTTGATCGGCGGCGGCATGGTCGCCGAGAAGAGCAGGGTCTGCCGGTTCGCCGGCAGTTTGGTGCAGATCTGCTCGATGTCGGGGATGAAGCCCATGTCGAGCATCCGGTCCGCCTCGTCGATGACGAGCAGGTTGCAGCCGGTGAGGAGGATGTTGCCGCGGTCGAACAGGTCCATCAGCCGCCCGGGCGTCGCGATCAGCACGTCGACTCCCTTCTGCAGCGCCTTCACCTGGTCGCCCATGCTGACGCCGCCGATCAGCAGCGCCATCGACAGCTTGTGGTGCTTGCCATATTTCTCGAAATTCTCGGCGACTTGGGCGGCGAGCTCGCGCGTCGGCTCCAGGATGAGCGACCGCGGCATGCGCGCGCGGCTGCGTCCCTGCGACAATATGTCGATCATCGGAAGCACGAATCCGGCGGTCTTCCCGGTGCCGGTCTGAGCGATGCCGATGATGTCGCGGCCCATCAGCACCGGCGGGATCGCCTGCCGCTGGATCGGCGTCGGGTCGCTATAGCCTGCCTCGCTTACGGCGCGGAGCAGTTCGTCGGAAAGGCCGAGGTCGGCAAAGCTCATGTAGAATCCGGGGGTTGGGCTGTCTCTCGATCAAGCCGCGTCGCTGACGCCCGTTGTGCCAAGCGGCTCGCCTTGTCAAGGTACGCGGCGCCCTTGAGCCGGAGCGGGACGCCGGACTCGGCTATGGCTGCTCCGGCGTGAGCGCCTTGAAATCGTCGATCTGGCATTCGCCCCCGGCACGCGATCGGATCGAATCCCGATCGGCGCAGATGCGTCCGTCCTGGGTCGCGTTGATATAGAAGCCGCGATAATAGTCCAGGGCGGGACAACGGCGCTGCAGCACCGCCCGGACCCGACTGTTGTCGCGAAGGATCAGGTCGACGCTGTTCGGGCGCAACGACGTCGCGCCGGTGACCTGCCGGGCGGTGAGGCACCGCGGCCCACGCCGTTCGCGCCAGTTCGTCGGCGCGCCGCCGGCGGCGGCCGTGCGCCGCTCGCGCGTCACGCGGATGATGATCTGCTGATGACGTATCCTGACGTCCTCCGCGCGAGGCGAGGGCGGCGCCGTCTGCCCTCCGGCGCCGATCAGCGCGAGCAGCAGCACGGTCGTGCCGGCCAGAATCATGTGTTGCGGTCCATGGCGTGCGGGGATTCATCCCTGCGCTTGAACATGCGATTAATTGCCCCCCGTGTCCCGCCCGTCTATCTGCCGCCGCATGCCCTCTCCGTCCAGTGCGCTGCTCGAACGGCTCGCCGCCTTGCTCGGCCCCAAGGGCTTCGCCCGCGAGGCGACGGCGGTCGAGCCTTGGCTGACCGACTGGCGCGGCCGTTTCCACGGCAAGGCGGCCGCCTTGCTATCGCCGTCGACGCGCGAGGACGTAGCCGCGATCGTCGGACTGTGCGCGGCTGAAGCCGTTCCGCTCGTTCCGCAGGGCGGCAACACTTCGATGGTCGGTGGCGCCACGCCCGACGGGTCCGGCGAGGCCCTTCTCCTTTCGCTGCGCCGGATGAACCGGATCCGCTCGCTCGATCCGGCCGCCGGGCTCGCGACATGCGAGGCGGGCGTGATCCTTGCCCATCTTCACGAGGCGGCGCTGGCCGCTGGCCGCAGATTTCCGCTCACTCTCGGCGCTCGTGGCTCGGCTACCGTGGGAGGGCTCGTCTCCACCAATGCCGGCGGCACCCAGGTCCTGCGCTTCGGCACGATGCGCCGGCTCGTCCAGGGCGTCGAGGCCGTGCTGCCCGACGGAAGTCTGTTCGAGGGCCTCTCGCCGCTCAAGAAGGACAATCGCGGCTACGATCTTACGCAGCTGCTGATCGGCGCGGAAGGCACGCTCGGAATCGTCACCGCGGCGAGCCTGAGGCTGGTTCCGGCCGTCGGGGAGCGGGCGGTGGCCTGGGCGGGCGTGGAGACGCCGCAGGCGGCGCTGAAGCTGCTTCGCCACCTCGAAACCGTGGTGGGCGATTCGATCGAGGGATTCGAGCTGGTTCCGGCCAGCGCGCTCGACCTCGTGCTCGAACATGTCCCCGGCACGCGCGCGCCCCTGGCGGGACGGCATCCGTGGAACGCGCTCATCGAGGCGGCCGTGCCGATGGCGGTCGCGAGCCCGGAAAAGGCCCTCTATTCCGCACTCGGATCGGCGCTCGAGATCGGCCTCGTCACGGATGCGACGATCGCCGCCAGCGATGCCCAGGCCGAGGCGATGTGGCGCCTGCGCGATTCAATCTCGGAGGCGGAGAAGAAGGACGGCATCGCGGCCAAGCACGACATTTCGGTGCCGGTGGCCGACATGCCGGCCTTCCTGGTCGAGGCGGCCGAGGCGGTCGAGGCGCGGTTTCCGGGTGTCCGGGTCAATGCCTTCGGCCACCTCGGCGACGGCAACATCCATTTCAACGTGCGCGCCCCGCGGAGCTCGGGCCCCGCCTGGCTGGAAGGCGAAGGCGAGGCGGTGACCGCCTTGGTGCACGACCTGGTGACCGCCGCGGGCGGGTCCATTTCGGCAGAACATGGCATCGGCCAGATGAAGCTTGCGGAATTCGCCCGGCTCGGCGGCGCCACTCGTATCGCGGCGATCCGGGCCATCAAGCAGGCGCTCGATCCGGCGGGGATAATGAACCCCGGAAAGCTGGTTCCGCCGGTCGAGGATCCTCACGACGGGCTTGCAGAAAGGGCTCGCCGCCCATAGACCGAAGCCTTGAAACCCCGGTCCGCCAGCGCCGGCCGGGGGTCCGATCCTTCATGGAGACTGCCTCATGGCGACTCAGCCGCCGCCCAACCTGCCGCTCTTCTACAAGAACCTTCAGCCGCTCTCGAGCACGCATCACAGCGGCTATCGCGCCCGCCAGAGCGACAAGGCGCCTTACTTTGCGACGGCGCACGCCATTCCCCTGACGATCGACGAGTTCGTTCATGCCCAGCGCTTCATGCCGATCGTCTTCTCGACCGGCGAGAGCGTCGTTCCGCTCGCGCTGACCGGCCTTAACGAAGGGGTCAACGTGTTCCTCGACGAGGAGGGAAAGGCGCTCCAGCCCTTCTACGTGCCGGCCTATGTCCGTCGCTACCCCTATGTGCTGGCCCGCCTGGACCAGAATGCGCAGGAGCTTTCGCTCTGCTTCGATCCGACCAGCGATCTGATCGGCGAATTCGATTACGGCGCGCCCTTGTTTGAGGCAGAGAAGCCGAGCGAGCACCTCAACAACGTCCTCAAGTTCTGCGAGGACTTCGAAGTCGCCGGCCAGCGCACGGCGGCTTTCGTCAAGGAGCTCCAGGGGCTCGACCTGCTGATCGACGGCGAGGTCTCGATCCAGCCGAACGACAGCGACAAGCCGTTCATCTATCGCGGCTTCCGGATGGTCGACGAGCAGAAGTTCCGCGACCTGAACGGCGATCAGCTGCGCAAGATCAACCAGAACGGCATCATGCCGCTGATCGTCGCGCATCTCTTCTCGCTGTCGCTGGTTCGCGACATCTTCGCCCGCCAGATGGCGCAGGGCAAGGTGCCGCAGCCGAACGCCGAGCCGCTCACCGCCGAAGCCTGACCCACCTCGACCCGGTCGCATTTTTCGGGCGCGCGATTCCTTCGCGCGCCCGCAATGCGTGGGAATTGCAAGGGCCGCTTGAAACCCTCGAAGCGGTTCCTACATCCCTGATGCGTCGTCGTATTTCCCCCCTTTGCGGCGGCGCGATGCGCCCCCTTCCCTGAAGGCGGGCGCTCCTCCCTGAACTTGGCCACCTCGCGGTAACGCGAGGTGGTCTTTTCTTTTTGGACCTTGGCCGGAAGGGCGCCGCTTCACTCCGCGGCGAGCGCCGGCTCACCGCCGAGCAGCCGCGCCTCGAGCGCGCTCGTCACCGCCGCGATCAGCGCGCAGGCGCCGGCGAAACCGGGGCCTGGCGACCGAAGCTCCGCGTCCAGATAGGCCGATCGATCGATCTCGAGCTGGATCGCGTGGATCGAGCGGTCCGGCCGCCCGTGGCGTGCGCAGACATATCCACCCGCATAAGGGGCGTTGCACGCCGTGCGGTATCCCAGCGATCGGGCCGCGTTCATCGCCGCCTGGACCAGGCCCGGGTCCGAGCTCGTGCCGTAGCGGTCCCCGAATACGACGGGACTGTCGCCGCCTCCACGCGGCGGCATCGAATGGCAGTCGAGCAGGACCGCCGCACCGAACCGGTCCCGGCTCTCCTCGAGCGCCCGTTCGAGCGCCTGGTGGTAAGGGCGGTGAATCCGCTCGATCCGCCGGCTCAGTTCCTGGCGTGGCACCCGTTCGCGCCAGATCGGGCCGACACCGGAGATTCTGGACGGGATCAGGCCGATCCCGCCCCGGCTGCGTACCGACGCGAGGATGCTCCCCGGCGGCAGGGTGGGTGTCACCATATTGGGGTCGATTTCCCGTTCGTCCCGATTCAGGTCGATTTCGGCACGCGGTGTCCGGGCGATGAAGGCCGTGGCGCCGGCGGCGGTGGCGCGCCAGACGAGCCGGTCGACCAGACGGTCCTCCAGCGTCTGGAGCACGCCGAGCGGGACTCGGGCCGCCTTGACCAGCTCCGGCGAATAGTGCCGGCCGGCATGGGGAACGGAAAGGATGACCGGGGAGACCGGCCGTTCGGGGCCGATTCTGAAGAAGGAAGATGGAGGCGAATCCTCGCTCATCGCTATGTCAGAGGTAGGGCCGGGTCGGGGCGCGCGCAATCTCGGCGCGCGGTTCGGCTGGAAAATATTAAGCGCTTCGCGCATAAGCGCATCCGTGGGCGCCGCCGCGAGGGCGCATTATGGAGCACGGATGCTGAGGATCCTCCTGGCCGAAGACGACGAATCGATGCGCGTCTACCTGACCCGCGCGCTCGAGCGGGTCGGCTATGCGGTGACGCCGGTGGATCGCGGCACGGCAGCCTTGCCTTTGCTCGAGAGCGAGCCGTTCGATCTCCTCCTCACGGACATCGTCATGCCGGAAATGGACGGGATCGAACTCGCCCAGAAGGCGGCCGAAATCGCTCCCGATATACGGGTCATGTTCATCACGGGATTCGCTGCGGTGGCGCTGAAGGCCGGGCGCAAGACCCCGGACGCCAAGGTGCTCTCCAAACCCTTCCATCTGAAGGATCTGGTGGCCGAGGTCGAACGGATGTTCCAGTCCGAGGACCAGCACGGAAGATTGTAGCCGGCGGCGGGTTGCGCCGGTCGGGGACGCTCGCTACATGGGCCGCCTCGTGGGCGTGTAGCTCAGTGGTAGAGCACTGTGTTGACATCGCAGGGGTCGCAAGTTCAATCCTTGCCACGCCCACCATTTTCTCCTTTTAGGCCGCGATCGGCTGCTCGGCGCGAAGGCGCGGGCTGGCGGCTTTCGCCCGAGATCGACAGGAGTCGATCGGGCCTCTGCGATCGGCGTGTCGATCCGGCACGGTCGTCGAGAAGGTCGGAGACGATTCCTGTTACGGGAAATGCCCGGCCGCTTGTCCTATGGCGAACGGCTGACCCGATGGAGGAGGCGACCGCTGCGGCATGGTCGACGATTTCGCGCTCAACAGATGGTTCTGCGGCGAGGTGCTCCCCCTCGAGCGTGTCCTGACCGCTTTCATCCATCGCAACTGGCGGGTGGAGGCCGATCTCGCCGACCTCAGGCAGGAAATTTACGAGCGCGCGCTCATGGGGGCTCGATCGGGCTTGCCGCAGCATACCCGGGCCTATCTCTACACCATCGCCCGCAATCATCTCATCAATCGGGCGAAGCGGGCTCAGATCGTGTCGATCGACCTCGTCGCGGATCTGGAGCGGCTGGACGACGGATTCGACCGCCTCTCGACCGAGCGCGTGCTCGACGCTCGCGATGAACTCAGACGTGTCCAGCGTGGCTTGGAGGCGCTTCCGCCGCGTTGCCGCGAGGTGGTCCGCCTGCGCAAGGTGGAGGGTCTGTCGACCCGCGAGGTCGCTCAGCGCATGGGGATCGGGACCGACACCGTCGAGAAGCAGATGACGCTGGGGATGCGCGCTCTGGTCGATTTCATGCTCGGTGGCGCGGGGAGGGTGCGCCGCCACGACGGTGGTGCTTGCGGGCGAAAGGCGGTGCGGCCGTGAGCGCTCGTGATCGGATCGAGGAGACGGCGGCGGCCTGGCTGGTCAGGCAAGAGGACCCGGCCTGGACGGGTGCCGACCAGGCGGAACTCCAGGAATGGCTCGATCGATCGATGGCGCACAAGGCTGCCTATTGGCGGCTCGAACATGGTTGGCGTCAGGCGGATCGGATCTCGGCCCTTGGTGGTGGGGTCCGCCCTGCCGTCGGTCCCAATTGGTCTTCCCGCCCAATTCTCGCTCTGGCCGCTTCGTTGATCGCCGCTCTCGCGCTTGGAGTTGTTCTCCTCGTCCAGGCCGGGTCTTCCACCGGCTCGGCGCAACCCGACGCCGCGGTTCGCCAGGCGGTGACTCCCGTCGGTGGTCAGCGGCGCCTGGCGCTTGCTGACGGCAGCCGCGTCGAGCTGAACACCGACACCGACCTGCGCTACGCGATCGGCCGCGAACGACGTGAGATCTGGCTGGAACGCGGCGAGGCCTTTTTCGAGGTCGCTCGGGCTCCGGGCCTGCCGTTCGTCGTCCACGCGGGTCCGAGGACGGTGACCGTGCTCGGTACCCGCTTCTCGGTTCGCCGCGAAGGCGACCGCGTCAGCGTCGCGGTGCTCGAGGGGCGAGTCCGGGTCGACGAGGATGCGGACCCCGCGCCGGGCCGGTCGGCGACGCTGGTCGGCGGCGATCTCGCCATCGCCCAGGGAACCTCCACATTGCTGACCGGGAACTCGGCGGAGCGGGTGCACGATGCTCTTGGCTGGCGGCGTGGAATGCTCATCTTCAGCCAGTCGACGCTTGCCGATGCAGTTGCCGAGTTCAACCGGTACAACCGCGTTCAACTGATCGTCGCCGATCCGGCCGCGGCCGAGATCCGGATCGGCGGATCCTTCCACGCGGGCAATGCGCGCGCCTTCGCCCGGTTGCTCCGTGACGCCTACGGCCTCAGGCTGAAGGAGCAGGACGGCAGCATTCTGATCTCGAGCTGAGCGGCGTTACGGGTTTCCGAAGCCCGTCTGTCTACCCCTTGTGAAATTCCGGTATTGCGAGATCGGGGGGTATTCGAATGATCAGGCGTTTGGCCGCGGCTCTGGCGAGCGGAACTTGCTTCACCTCATTGGCCGTCGCTCTGCCTGTGCCGGCTTTTGCCCAATCAGGCGCGTTCGACATATCGCCCGGGAGCCTTCAGCAGGCGCTCGATGCCTGGGCCCGCCAGTCCGGTCGACAGATCATCTACCGCGTTGAGGAGATACACGGAGCCCGCAGTCCCGGCGCCCGGGGCCCGCTGGGCGCACAAGCGGCGCTCGAAGCTTTGCTGGCCGGCACCGGTTTCGTCGCTCGCATGGACTCGTCCGGGGCGGTGGCGATCGTCCGCGCCGCACCGGTCGCGACGTCTGCAGGCGTGGCCGGAGGGCCGGACGATGCGGCCGCCGAGATCGTCGTCACCGGATCCCACATCAGGGGCGTCCGCGACACGGCGTCGCCGACCCAGACCATCACTCGCCGTGACATCGAGAAGACGGGCTATTCGACCGTCGAGGAGCTGTTCGAATCCCTGCCCCAGAATTTCGACGAAGTGACGCCCGAGGGCCGCTTCGCCAATGAAGGCGGATCACTGCTTCGCGGGCTCAATAATTCGCGGGTGACCGCGATCGACCTGCGCGGCCTCGGCGCGCAGTCGACCCTCACCCTCGTCAACGGCACGCGGCGCGCGGGCAGCATCGGCGGACGCGTCGTCGACATCTCGGCCATCCCGCTGTCGGTAATTGAACGCGTCGAAATCGTGACCGGCGGTCGGTCCGCCATTTATGGAGCGGACGCCGTGGCCGGCGTGGTCAACCTGGTCACCCGGCGCAGCTTCGACGGAGCCGAGAGCCAGGCCTATTTCGGTCTTGCGCAGGAGGGCGGGGGCGAGCGGCTTCAGCTCAGCCAGCTGGTCGGCATGGAAGGCGACCGCGGAGGCTTCGTCGCAGCCTATGATTTCGCGCGTTCCTGGCCGCTCGACCTCGCCGATGTCGGCTTGCTCTCGCTCGAACCCAACCCCGAGATCGGCCTCACCCAATTGACCCTGAACGCCCAGGCCGACTCGAGCCGCCATTCCGCCTACCTCGCCGGCCGCTACGACCTGACCGGTTCGATCGAGGTACATGCCGAGACGCTCTACACGCACCGCCGCTTCGAGGATTTTTCGCTGCGTTTCTTCGAAGGTGCTGCCGAGAACAGTTTCACCGACATCGTCAATCCGACCGAGCATCTCGGATTTTCCGGCGGCGCCCGCGCGGATCTCGGGTCTGATTGGACGCTGAGGCTTTCCGGTGCATTGAGCCAGGTGGCGAACACCGCCCGCACCGCCTTGTTCATCGATCTTGGGGTCGTCTCGATCTCCGATGACAGCGTCGAAAAGGCGCGATCGTCGCTGGTGACCGCGTCCTCGATCGCGGACGGTCCGCTCTTCACGGTGGCCGGGATCACGCCGCGCCTGGCCATCGGAGCCGAATGGCGCCGGGAGGGGTTTGAGAGCGTCATCGACGGCGTTCGCGACAGCGATCTCAGCCGCAACGTCAAATCGGCCTTTGCCGAGCTGCTGGTGCCCTTTGCCGAGGGCGGGCCCGAGGGGCTCCACCGGCTCGAGCTGTCGCTGGCTGCGCGTTACGACGATTACAGCGATGTCGGCGGCACCTCCAATCCTCAGATTGGGATGATCTGGGAGCCGGTCCGCGGCCTCGCCTTTCGCGGCACCTATTCGACGGCGTTCCGGGCGCCGGCCCTGATCGAACTCGAAGGCTCGGTCGACGCCTTCCTCGAACTCGTTGAAGATCCTGCCGGCGGTCCCTCGGTGCCGGTTCTGTTCATCGACGGCGAGAATCCGGGGCTCGAGCCGGAGGAGGCCGAAACCTGGACGGCCGGTTTCGACTATGAGCCCGTCTTCCTGCCGGGACTGCGCCTGTCCTTCTCCTATTTCGAAGTCGAATATGATGGGCGAATCGAGCAGCCCAGCGTCAATGCCGACCGCGAGCTCGTGCTGGTTCGGGCCGACCGCTTTCCGGGCCTCGTGACGCCCATGCCATCCGCCGCCCAGGCGGCCGACTTCCTCGGCCGGGACGCCGACGGATTCATCAGCAACGATACCGGCATTCCCTTCGACCCCGCCGCCCAGAACATACTCGACGTCTTTCCCGACCTCGTCCTGTTCGACAATCGCACCAGCAACATCGCCGTGGAGACGGTGCGGGGCCTCGATTTCGGCGTCGACGCCGTCTTTCCGACCGGCTGGGGCGAAATCGACCTCGGCCTCAATCTCACCCACACATTCGAGCATGAGCGTCGCGTCACGCCGACCAGCCCCGCCTTCAGCCTGCTCAACGAGGTCGGCAAGCCGGTCGACACGCGCGCGCGCCTGCGGGCCGGTTGGACCCGTGGCGCGTTCGGCGCCACCTTCTTCGTCAACCATGTCGAAGATTATGCCAATCCCTTCTCGACCCCGCCGTCGCGAATGGATTCCTGGACCACGGTCGATCTCACCCTGCGGCTCGATGGATCGCGTCTCTCTCCGACCGGATTCCTGAAAGGCCTGAGCGCCGCGCTTGCTGTCCAGAATCTGCTCGACGAAGATCCGCCGCTCTTCCGGAACAGCCTGCAGGGACTGCTCTACGATTCCGCAAATGCCAGTCCGTTCGGCCGCTACTTCTCCCTGCGCCTGACCCAGCGCTGGTAGACCGCGATGCGCCTTTCGCTCCTTCTCCTTTGGCTGGCGGCGCTGGTCTGCTTTTCTCTGATCCCGGGGCGAGCGCATGCGCAAGGGGGGGAAGGGGGGCCGTTCGGCGTCGACCATTATTTTCGGCTGAAGCGGGTGGCCGAAATCGCGCTCGCGCCCGACGGCCAATGGCTCGCTTTCATCACGGAGAGCCTGGCGCCGCCGGAAGCCGGCGGAGGGCGGCGGGTGCACCTGCTGCGGTTGGACGACGGCTCGGTCCCGGTCGAGGTTCCTGCCCTCGCGGGCGCGCGGCGGATCGCCTGGGTTCCCGGTTCGACGCGGTTGGCCTTCCTTCGAGCGAACGGGGGGCGGACGAAACTTCATTCCTACGACCGCGGCGACGGAACGATCCGTCTCGAGCGTACGAGCGAAGATCCGATCACCAGCTTCGCCTTCGCGCCCGACGGCCGGACCCTGGCGTTCGTCACGCGCGCCATGGCCGAGCCGCATGAGGCACTCTATGATCGCTTCCGCAACGGCACGTCGGGAATCCTCGTCGATCCCGCCACGACGAGCTCGCACGACTTCCTCAACCCTCATTGGAACGCGCTGGTCCGGCCGCCGCCACCGCAATTGTGGGTAGCGCCTGGGGGCGGCAATCCCTTTCTCGTGCCCGTCCCCGGCACTCCCGGCGGCGCTTTCTCTTGGTCGTCGGATTCGCGCCGTCTCTCGTTGACCTTCGTCGGCAGCGAAATGCCTTCAACCCAGTTGGGCGACGACCGGACCAGCCTCGGCCTGTTCGATGTGTCGCGGCGCATGTTCGTGACGCTGCTTACGGCCAAGGCGCCTCGCGCCGACAAGCCCGGCCTCACTTACTCCGGCGGCGAATGGATTCCCGGCGAGGATCGGCTGCTCGTCCGCCGGGTGCGCGAAAGTGATCCGTGGGTCAGCGGCTCGTATCCCGACTGGGCTCTGGTTGATGTCTCGGGCTCCGAAACCGCGGTCTGGCATCCGGGCGAATTCTATCCGTCGGACCTTCGATTCCTGCCCCGTTCGGCATCCGACATACTGGTCGCGAACACGGTTGGGGGCGTTCATTCGCTGTTTCGGCTCCGTCCGGAGGGTCTCAGTCGGTCGGCGTTCGTGGCAGGGCTTGAGGGGAGCAGTTCAGGCTTCAGTTTCAGCGGTGACTTCCGCCGCGTCGCTTTCGTTCATGAGAGCCTGACGCGCCCGCCGGAAGTCTACGTCGCTGGCGAGGGCTTTGCGCCCCGCGCGGTCACTCGCCTCAATGCGGATGTCGCCCGGGCGGTGGACTACGGGGCGCGCGAAGTCCGCTGGACCGCCGCCGACGGCGTCGAGATCGCCGGATGGCTGCTCACGCCGGCCGTGGGAGAGGGTCCTTGGCCGCTCGTCACTCACGTCCATGGGGGACCCGCTTTCCCCTATCCGGATGCGTTCGCGCCTTATTTCGACCACTGGCCCTATCCGTTCGAGGTCTATGCCGGGCGCGGCTATGCCGTCTTCTTCCCCAACTATCGCGGCACCCACAGCTACGGGCGGGAGATTGCCGCGGCCGCGGGCAACGAGGCTGTCGGCGACATCATCGCCGGCGTCGAGCATCTGGTCGTGACCGGTGTTGCGGACCCGGAGCGCCTCGCGATCACCGGGCACAGCCACGGCGCCTTGCTGGGGCCGATGGTGATGGCCCGGGCGAGAAGGTTCCGCGCGGCCAGCTTCGCGGAAGGCGTCGCCAACAGCGTCGTCATGTACGAGCTGATGAGCGGGAACGCGAATCGCGAGATCCATGACGTGGTGATCGGCTCCAGCCTTTATGACGATCCGGGCCGCTATCTGGCAGAATCGCCGGACCTCCATCTGAGGGGTGTCACGACCGCGGCCTTGTTCGAAGGCGGCGCCTATACCGCCGCGCTCTACATGTTGGGCTTTCCCAAGGCGGCCGAGCGTTTCGGCATGCCAAGCGAGTTCATCGTCTATCCGCAGACGGGGCACAATATCGCTCTACCCACTCTCAGGCGCGAGGCGGCGAACCGGAACTCCGACTGGCTGGAATTCTGGATGCGCGGCCGCGAGGATACGGATCCTGCCAAGGCGGACCAATATGGCCGCTGGCGCGCGTTGGCTTCCCGCTCCGGACACCGGTGAGGCGGATCAGATAGCCGGTATTCGGCGGACCCGGCGGATCCGGCCGGCCGCTCGGATCGTCAAAGGCCGACGACGATCGTCGTTCGGCCGCTGGTGTTGAACGATTCCGTGCCGATCGCCGAATTATGCTCGTAGCGGAGCTCGTAGGAGAGCCGCGCGCGGACCGGGCCGAACAAGCGCGTCTCGATCGCGGTCACCGATCGGCCGCTTTCATTGCCCCCGTCCATGATGAACGATCCGTCCTGCTTCAGCTCGAGCGTGGGCGTGATCTTCCAGTCGAAGTCCAATGAAGCGCGGCCGCCCACCGCGGTGAACACCTCGCCGGCCGTGGTGCGCGTTCGGCGGATGGCCGGGCCGCCGTCCAGCCGCAGCTTCATGTCCGCTTTGTCGACCACCGAATAGCCGACGCCCCCGCCGACCGTGTAGCGGCTGCTGAGGGCAATCAGCGGATCGTGCTCATATTGGGCGAGGCCGTAGACGTTGAGGTCGTCGTCGATCCGGTAGCGCGGCCGCCACGAGGCGGTGATGCGCTCCGCCGACTGCACGCCGTTCGTTTCCTGGAAATCGGCGCGGGCGCTGATCGAATGATCCAGCGACACGCCGCGGCGCTCCGCCTCGATCGCGCCGTAGAAGCCGAAGCTCTCGACATTACCGGTCGTGCGCGATGCCCCGAGCTCGACATTTCCCTTCCAATTGTCGAAGACCCGCGGGGAGGCGAGCCGTTCATGCGCGGCCTGTGCCGCGGCGCTGCGCCGGTCGGCGAGCGCGCGGTCGAACTCGCTGCGAAGCGCCGCAATCTCCTGCTGTGCCGACGGAAAGGTCTGCCGCGCATGGCGCACGATGCTGGTGACGGCCGCCTCGTCGCCGGAGGCCATGGCGGCGCGGATCAGCCGCGCGATGGCCGGCGGGAGCGCCGGTGGCGCCGGCGGCGCTGCGCCCAGGAAGATCGCCGGCGGTGGGACCTCGATGATGAGGCTCCCGGGCGCATCGAGCGCCGCAGCTTCCGGCGCGGTCGGCTCCACTGCACCCGGCTCGGCTGCGGTGGGCGCCTCGCCGGCGATCAAGGCGGCGGCGAGCAGGCTCGCCAGCAGGTTCGTGGCCATGGCTTCCTCGGCGATGGTTCATGGTCGCGCCGGCCGCCCCCGACCGTCCCGTGTCCCGATCTACGATCCGGCGCACGATGTCCAGTCGTGCGCGGCGGACGGTCACCTGCCCCGGCCGGCCGGAGTCTGTCCGGCGGGATCCTCCAGCTGCTCCGCCACCATCGGCGCGACCCGCTCGACGATCGCCTCGATCCCTTCCGCATTCGGATGGATGCCGTCGTCGAGCATCAGCCCCGGGCGGGTGATCACATCCTCGAGGAAGAAGGGATAGACCTCGGCATCATAGGCTCGGGCCAGCTCGGGAAAGATGGCGTCGAACCGGGCGACATATTCCTCGCCCATGTTGCGCGGTGCCAGCATGCCGGTGAGCAGAACAGGGATCTCGCGCCGCTGCAGCTCTGCCAGGATCGCTTCCAGGTTGCGTCGCGTCTCGTCGGGGTCGAGCCCGCGAAGGACGTCGTTGCCGCCGAGTCCGACGATGGCGAGATCGGGGCGGCGGTCGAGCCCGTCCAGCGCGAAGGCGAGCCGCTGGGCCCCGCTCGCCGTGGTGTCGCCGGAGACTCCGGCATTGGCGACCTGGGCGGCGATGCCTCGCGCCGCAAGCGCCCGCTCGAGCACGGCGGGGAAGCTTTCGTCCTGGCCGAGCCGGTACCCGGCATAGAGGCTGTCGCCGAAGGCAAGCACCAGCTTCCTTTCCTCCTGCGGCTGGGCGACCGTTGCCGGGGCAGCTTGCGCACTGTTCTGGGCGCTCTCGCCGACCGCGGATTCGCCGGAACAGCCGGCCGCCAATTGAACCATGAGCAAGAGAGCCACATATCGCCGAAAGTTCATCATCGAGGGGGATCCCGTTAATGCGCGCCGAAACCGGCTTCGATATCGTCATCCGCGCGCGCAATGTCACGCTGTCGCTGGGCTCCGGCGAGGCGCGGACGAGCGTCCTCAACGGAATCGACCTCGACATAAAGCGCGGCGCCAGCCTGGCCATATTGGGCCCGTCCGGATCCGGCAAATCCTCGCTCATGGCGATCCTTTCGGGCCTGGAGCGCGCCAGCGGCGGCGAGGTCCAGGTCGCCGGCGTGGATTACGGTCCGCTCGACGAGGATGCGCTGGCGCGGGCGCGCCGCGGCCGGATCGGCATCGTCCTCCAGTCCTTCCACCTGCTCCCGACGATGACCGCGCTCGAAAATGTCGCCGTCCCGCTGGAGCTTGCGGGGCTTGACGATCCGTTCGACCGCGCCGCCGCGGAGCTGGAGGCGGTCGGCCTCGGCCATCGCCTCGGCCACTATCCCGCCCAGCTTTCCGGCGGCGAGCAGCAGCGTGTCGCCATCGCCCGCGCCGTCGCGCCCGGGCCGGAGATCATCTTCGCCGACGAGCCCACCGGTAACCTGGACGGAACGACCGGGGCCGCGATCATCGACCTCCTGTTCGCGCGCCAGGCCGCGGCCGCCGCCACTCTCATCATCATCACCCATGATCCCGCGCTCGCCGCCCGTTGCGGCCGGGTGCTCGAGATGCTCGACGGGCGGATCGCCGCGGACAGCGCGGCATGAGCGCGCCTGGCTGGCGCTTCGCCTGGCGGGTCGCCCGTCGCGACCTGCACCGCAGCTTCCGGGGCCTGAGGCTTCTCTTCATCTGTCTCTTCCTCGGGGTCGCCACCCTGGCCGCGATCGGCAGCCTCACGTCGGCGATCACCGCGGAGCTGGCCGACCGGGGGCGGGTCATTCTCGGCGGGGACGTCGAGGTTGCGATGACCCAGCGCGAGGCGAGTGACGAGGAGAAAGCCGCCCTTCGCGCCGCCGGCGTCTTGAGCGAGACGATCAGGATGCGGGCGATGGCACGCCGGCCGCTGCCCGCCGGAGTGGGACCGGAGGCGATCCTCACCGAGCTCAAGGCGGTCGACGAACTCTATCCGCTCTACGGCAGCCTCACAATTGCCGGCGGCGCGGCTGCGCCGGCACTGGCGCCGGACGAGCTCCTCGCCGCGCCGGCGCTCGCCGAGCGGCTGTCGCTGCGCACCGGCGATCTGGTGCGTTATGGCAATGCCGATTTCCGGATCGCCGCCATCATCGGCGACGAGCCCGACAGGGTCGGCGAGGGTTTCACCTTGGGGCCCGTCGCGATCGTCTCGCTGGAAGGCCTGCGCCGCACCGGCCTCGTCCAGCCCGGCAGCCTCTTCGTTGCCAAATATCGCCTTCGTCTTCCCGCCGGAGTGGCGCCCGAAACGGTCGTCGATGCCCTGCGCGAACGCTTCCCCGCGTCGAGCTGGGAGTTCAAGGATCGCGACCGGGCGGCGCCCGGCGCCAGCCGGTTCTTCGAACGGATGGGTCAGTTCCTCAGTCTTATCGGTCTCGCGGCCCTCATCATTGCCGGCATCGGCGTCAGCAACGGCGTCTCCTCCTACCTGCGCCTGAAGCGCGAGGGCATCGCCACTCTCAAGGCGCTCGGCGCGACTTCGGGCGATATCGGCCGGGCCTATCTGCTGCAGATCGGCCTGGTGACGCTGGCGGCGGTCGCGGCCGGGCTTCTCTTCGGTGCCCTGCTGCCGCCGGCGGCGATCGCCTTGGCGGGCGACGCGTTGCCGGTACGGCCCGGCTTCGCCATCCATCCGCTCCCGCTCGTCCTCAGCGCCGCTTACGGGATCCTCGTCGCCTTCATCTTCGTGCTCCCGCCGCTCGGCCGGGCTCGTCTCCTGCCGGTCGCCGCCTTGTTCCGCGAAGCCGTCGGCGAGGGCCGCCGCCTCGATCGGCGCACCTGGCTGCCGGCCGCCGCGGCCGCGGTCGCGGTCTTCTCCCTGGCCGTCGCGACCGCGCGCGACCCGGCTTTCGCCGCCGCCGTTCTCGCCGCCGCCGCCGCCGTTCTGCTCGTCCTCATCGGCATCGGCTGGGCTATCCAACGCACCGCCCGCCGCCTTCCGCGGCCCCGCCGCCCCTTGCTCAGGCTCGCCATTACCGGCCTCTATCGGCCCGGCGCGCAGACCGTCGCTCTGGTCGTGGCGCTCGGTCTCGCATTGACATTGTTCGTCACCCTCGCGGCCATCCAGACCAGCCTCGCCGCCGAGATCGACCGCACGGTTCCGGAGCGCGCGCCGAGCCAGTTCGTCCTCGACATACCCTCGGATCGGCGCGCCGAGTTCGAAACGCTGGTCCGCCGCGAGGCGCCGGCTGCCGAGCTCAACATCGTGCCGACCCTGCGCGGCACGATCACGGCCTTCGGCGGCCAGCGCGTCGCAGAGCTGGACGAGCTTCCGGAGGGCGCCTGGTTCCTGCGCGGCGAACGCGGGGTCACCTACAGCCCCACGCCGCCGGAAGGCAGCGAACTGGTCGAAGGCAGTTGGTGGACCGAGGACTATCGGGGGCCGCCTTTGGTCTCGATCGACCGCGAGGCGGCCGAGGTGATGGGCCTGGGTATTGGCGACAGGCTCACCGTCAGCGTGCTGGGCCGCGAGATCGAGGCGCGGATCGCCTCGCTGCGCGAGATCCATTGGGACACGATGGGGTTCAACTACATCCTCGTCTTCTCGCCTTCGGCGCTCGACGGTGCGCCGCACAATCTCGCCGCCACGATCGGCCTCGATGGCGCGGCGCGCGAAGGCGCCGTCGCCCGCGCCTTGCTCGCCGCCTTCCCGTCCGTCTCGATTATCGCGGTCGGCGAGGTGATCGCCCAGGTCGGTGCCATCCTTGACCAGATGTCGACGGCGATCCTGCTGTCCGCTTCGGTCGCCATCCTCGCCGGCATCGCCGTTCTGATCGGCGCGATCGCCGCCGCTCGCCAGGCGCGCAGCTACGACAGCGTCATTCTGAAAACGCTCGGCGCCACGCGCTGGGAGATACTCGCCGCGCAGGCGCTGGAATATGCCCTCCTCGCCTTCCTCCTTGCCACAGTCTCGCTCGCCCTCGGCCTTGCTGGCGCCTGGTACGTGATCGTTCGCATCTTCGAGTTCGGTTGGCAGCCCGATTGGGTGGTCGTCCTCGCCACATTGGGCGCAGGCGCCCTGCTCACGCTCGGTGTCGGCCTGGTCGGCTCGCTGCCCTTGCTTTCGATCCGACCAGCCCGTGCGCTCAGGGAATTGTGAGGAAGGCTTCGCTCAGGGACGAACGATCACGGCACGGCGGATGAAGGCGCGCGACGTCTCGCGGACGCGCGCCGCCTCGTCGCACAGCCATTCGCGAAACAGCACGACTTTGCGGCTGCTGCGCCGCGCAACCGGATAGACGAACCAGAAGGTGCGTCCGTCGCCCGCGACGAAGTCGTGCGCCGGAACCAGGCGGCCCGCCTCGATCTCGCTCGCGAACAGGATCGGTGAGGCGATGGCGACGCCATGGCCGGACAGAGCGGCAGCCACGTCCATCTGCTCCGTGGAAAGGCTGGTGCCGAAACGCTCCGGCGGCGGCGTCTCGGAATGACCTTGCGCGCGATACCATAGAGTCCACCAGTCGGGCCGGCCGAGCAGCGGCACGTCGAGCGAGCGGTGCGGGTCGTCGACTCCGGCCGCTACCGCCCTGAGCGCAGGCGTGCACAACGGCATGAACAGGCTGGGGAGCAGCTCGGCCGTCCGCAGGCCCGGCCAGTGGCCGTGGCCGTTACGGATCGCGGCGTCATATCGTCCGCTCGTCAGGTCCTCGGCGGCCTCAGAGAGCTCGAGCTGAACCCGCACCTGCGAATGCAGGGTGCGAAACCGGCCGAGCTTCGGGCTCAGCCAGGCTGCGCCGAACGTCGGCAGCGTGGTCAGCGACAGCAGACCTTCTTCGGCTTCGGCCGCCTTCACAAAGCTGGCGCGCAGCGCCGCGAAGGCGCTGGTCGCCTCGCCGGCAACCAATTGTCCGGCGTCGGTCAGCTCCACGCGATGCGGGTGCCGGTGGAACAGGCGCGCCCCGATCTGCGCCTCAAGCTGCCGGACATGATAGCTCACCGAGGCCGACGACGTCCCGAGCTCGCGTCCCGCCTCGGCAAAGCTGCCGAGCCGCGCGGCTGCCTCGAAGGCGCGGATCGAGGTCAGCGAGGGGAATCGAAGCGTGTCGACCATAAGTTGGCTTTAGCCTCTGCGCGGGATCTTGGCATGGCGAATCCGCGCACGCCCCTGCCATTTCGTGTCCGATCCAGTGTTGAGGGGAATAGGGCATGAAGCGGTACGAACTTGAGAGGGCAGAATCGATGAGTCGCGGCATCGCGCGTCGGCAGTTCGTTTTCGGACTTGCGGCGGCGGGCGGCGCATCGGCCTTCGGCCTGCCGGGAATGGCCGCGGCGCAGCTTGGGAGCGGCGGTGACGCCGCCGCTCATGCACATGATTGGGATTGGCTCGAAGGCAGCTGGGACGTCTGGCACCGCCGCCTCCGGCAGCGCCTCGCCGGTAGCGATGCTTGGGACGAATTTCCCGGCAAGAGCGTGCTGTGGAAGCTTATGGGCGGTTTCGGCACGATCGACGACAATATGCTTCACCTGCCGAACGGCCTCTACCGGGGGCTGGGCCTGCGCGCGTTCGATCCGGTTGCGCGGCGCTGGTCGATCTGGTGGCTCGACGGCCGCAATGCGGGCCGCATGGATCCGCCCGTGGTCGGCGGCTTCGAGGGCGACAGCGGCACGTTCGTCGGAGCGGACACGTTCGAAGGGCGTCCGATCATCGTTCGCTTCCGCTGGTTCGACATAAACGGGCCGAGGCCGCACTGGGAGCAGGCCTTCTCGCCCGACGGCGGCGCGACCTGGGAAATCAACTGGCGAAACTTCTTCACCCGAACGACACCGGAGCAGGTTCCGCTACCGCCCTCGCCCGACGCGCCGCGGCACTGGGATTTCCTCGTCGGGCGCTGGACCGTCAGGCACCGCCGCCTCAAGCAACGGCTCGCCGGCAGCACCCAATGGGAGGAATTCGGCGGCACGCTTCACAACTGGCCGGTCCTGGGCGGCTTCGGCAATGTCGGCGACAACGTGTTGGAGCTCCCGTCCGGCACCTATCGCGGCGCGAGCGTGCGCGCCTTCGACCCGGCGGCCGGCTTGTGGTCGAGTTGGTGGCTCGACGGGCGCACCGCGGCGACCCTCGCTCCGCCGCTGCAGGGAACTCTGGACCGGAATGGCGGGACCTTGCTGGGCGACGACCTGCATGAGGGCCGCGCCGTGAAGGTGCGGGTGCGGTGGCTGCGGCTCGCCCCGGACTCCATCCGCTGGGAGCAGGCCTATTCCGCCGACGGCGGCGCCAGCTGGGAGGTCAACTGGGTGAGTGATTTTGCAAGGCAGTCCTGATCCGAATGGCGCGGCGCTTTCCCCTGGCTTGGCTCGCTTCGCTCGCCATGGTCGGCATCGCGCCGCCCTCCGCCGCGTCGCTCGAGTTCGTCGGCAGCGCAGTTCCGTTCGCACCGGGCGTCGCCTCGACCGGCTTCTCGGAGGTCCGGCTCACGATCAGCCCCGACGGTGCTACCGCCTTGTGGTTCAGTCGCGACCGTCCCGGCGGGCCCGGCGGCTACGACATCTGGATGTCGCGCCGGACGGATCGGGGCTGGTCGGCGGCCCACCCCGTCACTTTCAATTCGTCCGATCGGGATTTCGATCCGGCCTTCTCGGCGGACGGACGCTTTGTCTATTTCGCCTCTGATCGCCCCGGCGGCCTGGGCGGCGACGATCTTTACCGCGTCGCCGTGACCTCGGGTGGGTTCGGCCCGGCGGAACATCTTGAGGGCGTGAACGGGCCCGCCGATGAATGGGCGCCGATGCTCTCGCGGGACGGGTCGCGCCTGATCTTCTCGAGCGATCGTTCCGGCGGTTCGGGCGGTCACGACCTTTATGCATCCCGGCGGGAGGGGGAACGGTTCGGACCGGCGGCGCCACTGCCGGGCGACGTCAACACCGCGGCCGACGAGTTCGATGCCACCTATTTGGCCGATGGCACCTCGATCGTCTTCGCGCGGGCGCCCGATCTGAGGTCGAACCGGGTCGACCTCTTCTTCGCCGCGGCCGGCGACGAGGCTTATGATGCGGGGTCCCGCCTGCCGATGAGCGTCAACAGCCCCGAAGGCGATACCTACGGGCCGATGCTGGACTGGTCCCGGCTCGATCGGCTAGCCTTGTCCGGGCGGAGGCGCAAAGCTGGATCGATGGACCTGTACCGCATCGTCTATCGCCTGGATCGTCGCGCCTCCGACGCGGCCCGGCCGGCGTCCGCCACGGCCTCCGGAGATTCCGAATGAGCGATCTCATCCTCTCCATCCTGCTGTGGGCCTCGGCGATCGGCTGCGCGATGATGGCGGGCCTCTATTTCGCCTTTTCGGTCTTCATCATGACGGCGCTGGGCCGGCTGGGTCCGGAAAAAGGCGCCGCGACGATGCAGTCGATCAATCGCGTGATCCTCAAGTCCGCCTTCATGCCGCTCTTCTTGGGCACGACGCTGGCCGCCCTCGTGCTCGCCGGCTGGGCGCTGGCGGATTGGGGCGCCGCCGCCGCCGCCGCAATGCTGGGGGGTGGCCTCATCTATGTCCTTGGCATGTTCGGCGTGACCATGTTCTTCAACGTGCCGCTCAACAATGCGCTCGACGGGGTCGATCCCGCGAGCCCCGAGGCGGCGGCGGTCTGGACGCGCTACCTGAAGGTCTGGACCGCCTGGAACCACGTACGCACAGCGGCCTGCACCGCCTCGTCCATCCTTTTCGTGGCGTCTTTGCTCGACTTCTGAAGCCCGCTTGCCGGTCTGCAACCTTCGCCCGGCCGTTCGTGTGACGCTCACATGGACGCCCACGGGAGGAGGTCTCGACCCTCTCCTTGCTCCGGCGCTGGCTGTTTCTCGTGGGATTCGGTGTGGGCCGCCGGCCGCCGCTCGCTTTCCCCGCGGGCAGGGGCAGCTCGTCAGCCGGCGCTTCGGCCTCCGGCATGGGCGCCTCTACCACGAGTGCTGAGCCGGCCGTGGGCTTCGGCAGCGCGCCAGACGCGCCTTACTTGATCATAATAAGCATGCTTATTATATGCGCGCCGCTATGGACAGTTTCGGATTCGAAGTCGCCGAGACGGCGCGCCTGGTGCGTCGCGAGGCCAACCGCCGCTTTGCCGCTCTCGGCACGACAGGCGCCCAGTGGCGCGTGCTTGCTCGCCTGAACCTTTCCGACGGCGCCCGTCAGGTGGACCTGGCCGAAGCGCTCGACGTCGAGCCGATCACCTTGTGCCGCATGGTCGATCGCCTCGAGGAGACGGGGCTGGTGGAGCGGCGCAAGGATGCCGATGATCGCCGCGCCTGGCGGATCCATCTGACCGCACAGGCGGCTCCGGTGATCGAGGAGCTCGAGAGGATAGGCCGCGATTTCAACGCCGAGCTGCTCGACGGAATAGCCGAGGCGGACCGAAGCGTGGCCCGGCGTGTCCTCGACCAGGTCCGCCGCAACGTCGAACGGGCGGCGAGGCCGCTGGAGACGGTGGCATGAGCGAGAGCGACACCCTGTCGCGCTCGGCACCGGAGCGCGTCCCCGATGCGGGCCGCGGTGAAGGCGCCCCACGAACCGCCACGTCGGCGAGCTCGCCTTCGGCCGATCCGCCGGCGCCGCAGCCGCGCTCCGCCGAGCCCTTGCCGCGGGTCCGGCGTTGGCGGACGCTGCTGATGCTCTCCGTGCCGCTCCTGCTGCTCCTGGTGGGCGGATGGTTTTGGCTGACGTCGGGCCGCTACGTCTCGACCGACAATGCTTATGTTCAGCAGGACATGGTCTCGGTCGCGCCCGAAGTGAACGGAGTCGTTGCCGAGGTCTTCGTCCGCGAGAACCAGTTCGTGCGCGCCGGCGACCTGCTTTTCCGGATCGATCCGCGTCCCTACCGCATCGCCCTTGCCCAGGCGGAGGCACAGGTCGCCGCCGCCGAGGTCCAGGTGAATCAGCTCGCCACCCGATCGCGGGGCACCGTCGCCGACATAGAGGGCGCCGAGGCGAATCTCGAATATACCGAGCGCGAGCTCGCCCGTTACGAGACGCTGCTCGGCCGCGGCTTCACGACCCGGGCCCGCTACGACCAGGCGGTCCACGACGTTCAGGAGGCGCGCGAGCGGCTCGCCAACGCCCGAGCCGAGGCGGCGACCGCTCGGTCGGCGCTGAGGGGCGGCGGGACCGGCAATGAGCCCGCGGTCCGCGCGGCGCGGGTCGCGCGCGACCAGGCCCTGCTCGATCTTCAGCGCACCGAAGTTCGCGCCCCCTCCGACGGCTATGTCAGCCAGACCGACCGGCTGCAGCTCGGCGCCGCAATCGTCTCCGGCGTGCCGGTGGTCACGATCGTCCGGCGCGATACCACCTATGTCGAGGCGAATTACAAGGAGACCGATCTCGCCGACATGTTCGTCGGCCAACCTGCCGAGGTCGAGCTCGACGCCTATCCCGGCGTTCGGCTCCGCGGTCATGTCGCCAGTATCGGCGCCGGGACCGGCTCGCAATTCGCCTTGATCCCTGCTCAGAATGCCAGCGGCAATTGGGTGAAGGTGACCCAGCGCGTGCCGGTGCGGATCGCCGTCGACGCCGACCCCGGCCGGCCGCTCATCGCCGGTCTGTCGGCCGAGGTTACCGTCGATACCGGCCAGCGCCCTGACGCTCAGGTCGCCGCCCGGCCCTGATCCATGGAGGGCCACAAGCTCCACGGCGTCGAAAAGGCGCTGGTCACGACCGCCCTGATCCTGGCGATGCTGATGCAGGTGCTCGATACCACGATCGCCAACATCGCGCTGCCGCACATGCAGACCAGCCTCGGCGCGACGCGCGATACCGTCAATTGGGTGCTGACCAGCTATATCGTCGCCACCGCGATCGCCATCCCCATCACCGGCTGGCTCGCCGACCGGCTCGGTCGGCGCCGGCTGTTCATCTTCTCCGTCGTCGGCTTCACCATCGCTTCGGTGCTCTGCGCGATGGCGCAGAACCTGGCCGAGATGGTGCTCTTCCGCGTGGCCCAGGGCGTCGCCGGCGCCTTCATCGTGCCGCTCGCCCAGGCGACGATGCTCGACATCAACCCGCGCGAGAAGCATGCCCGCGCCATGGCGGTGTTCGGCGCGGGCGTGATGATCGGGCCCATCCTGGGGCCGGTTCTCGGCGGCTGGTTGACCGACAGCTTCAATTGGCGTTGGGTCTTCCTCGTCAATCTGCCGGTCGGAATCGTGGCCTTGCTGCTGATGCTGCGTTTCCTCCCGGCGGCGCCCAGGCAGAAGCGGCGATTCGACCTCTTCGGCTTCGCGCTTCTGGCGCTGGCGCTCGGTGCGCTCCAGATGATGCTGGACCGTGGCGAGCAGGTCGACTGGTTCGAAAGCTGGGAGATCTGGATCGAGGCCGGGGTGGCGGTCTCGGCCGCGTGGATGTTCGTCATCCATATGCTGACCTCGTCACGGCCGCTGTTCGAACCGCAGATGTTCAGGGACCGCAACTTCAGCGTCGGCCTGGCCTTCATGGTGGTCACGGGGATGATGCTGCTCGCGGGCCTCGCGCTGCTGCCGCCTTTGCTCCAGGGGCTGTACGGCCATTCGGTCCTTCAGTCGGGGATCCTGACCATGCCGCGCGGCATCGGCACGCTTGCATCGATGGTGATCGCCAGCCGGCTCGTCGGCAGGGTCGACGCCCGGCTGGTCGTCTTCATCGGCATGGCGCTGATGGCCTGGTCGCTGCACATGATGTCCGGCTTCTCGTTGGAGATGGACAGCCGGCCGATCATCGTCAGCGGGCTCGTTCAGGGCCTCGCTTTGGGCCTCATCTTCGTGCCGCTGAACACCATTGCCTTCGCGACCATGGACGCGCGCTACAGGACTACCGGCGCCAGCCTGTTCAACCTGTCGCGCAGCATCGGCGGGTCGATCGGAATCTCGGTCGTGTCGGCCTTCCTCGCCCGCAACGTCCAGGTGAGCCATGCCGACATGGCGGCGCACATCACGCGGGACGCGCTGCCGCCGGTGAGCCCGGCGCTGGCCCAGGTCTCGCCCCTGGCCGATACCGCGCTCGCCATGGTCGACGCCGAGATCAACCGCCAGGCGCTGATGATCGCCTATATCGACGATTTCCACCTGATGATGCTGCTCAGCCTGGCCGCCATGCCCCTGCTGCTGCTTCTCCGTCGCTACCGCCCTCGTCCGGATCCCGAGCCGGGCTCGGCCGAAGCGCCTCCGGAGCCTTCGGCGGCCGGGTGACCGACGCCGCCTGGATCAGGTCCCGGCGCCGATGGTCGACGGTCCGCGCTGCCCGTTGATCCGATTGTCCGTTCGGGACGTGGATCCGATTTTTCGTCAATGCCGGCCGCCGCTTCGGTTATGGACCGGCCATGGAGCGGGTGGACGCCATCGTCGTCGGCGCCGGAGTGGTCGGCCTCGCCATCGCGCGCGCGCTGGCTTTGGCCGGGCGCGAGGTGCTGATCCTCGATCGGGAGACGCGCTTCGGTTCCTGGACCAGCAGCCGCAGCAGCGAGGTGATCCACGCCGGTCTCTATTATCCGCCCGGTTCGCTCAAGGCGGCGCTGTGCGTCGAGGGGCGTGATCTTCTCTACGCCTTTTGCCGGTCGCGCGGCGTTCCGCACCGCCGCCTGGGCAAGCTGATCTTCGCGCATGATGCCGCCCACGCGCCGGCGCTCGACGCCATAGAAGCCTGTGCTTGCCGGGCCGGCGCCGGGCCGCTGCGCCGCCTGTCGGCGGCCGAGACGAAGCGGCTGGAGCCCGTGCTCGACGCCACCGAAGCGCTCTTCTCGCCGATGACCGGCATCGTCGATTCCCATGCCTTCATGCTCGCGCTGCTCGGCGAGGCCGAGGCCCATCGCGCCACATTGGTTTGTCGGGCGGCGGTGGGGCGGATCGGCCGGCGCGGGGATCTGTGGCAGGTCCATCTCGAGGGCGACGAGGCAGGAGCTCCGGCGGTCGAGGCGCCGGTTCTGGTCAACAGCGCCGGCTTGGCCGCGCAGGCGCTGGCGGCGAGGATAGACGCGCTCGATCCCGCTCACGTGCCGCCCCTGTTCCTCGCCCGCGGCGTCTATTTCACCTATTCCGGCCGGACGCCGTTCCGTCACCTGATCTATCCGGTGCCGGAGCCGGGCGGCCTCGGCACCCATCTCACCCTCGATCTGGCGGGCAAGGCGCGGTTCGGGCCCGACGTCGAATGGGTCGATTCGGTCGATTATCGCGTCGATCCGGCCCGTCGCGAGCGCTTCGCGGCTGCTGCGCGCCGGATCTGGGCGGACCTCGATCCCGGTCGGCTCGAGCCCGGCTATGCCGGCATCCGCCCGAAGCTGTCCGGGCCGGGAGGCCCGCCGTCGGACTTCGTCATTTCCGGTCCTGCCGAGCACGGCCTCGCGGGGCTGGTGGGGCTGTTCGGGATCGAATCTCCCGGCCTCACCGCCGCGCTCGCCATCGCCGCGCGGGTCGAACGGATGGTCCGGTGACGCCGCAGCCGCGGGCGCGAGGGCTTGTCAGACGTCGGACGAACTGACAGTCGGAGGGTTCGAAGCATGGACGCGGAGACGCAGTTGCAGCGATTTGACGTGCTGATCGTCGGCGGCGGCCATGGTGGCGCGCAATGCGCGATCGCCTTGCGCCAAAGCGGATTTGAAGGCTCCATCGCCCTTGTCACCGACGAGGCGGAATATCCCTATGAGCGGCCGCCTTTGTCGAAGGACTATCTGGCCGGGGACAAGGCTTTCGAACGCATCCTGATCCGGCCGCCCGGCTTCTGGGCGGAGCGCGGGGTGGAGATTCTCACCAGGCGGCGGATCGTGGCGGTCGATCCGGCGGCGAGGACCGTGACCGACGATGCAGGCGCGTCGCTTGGCTACGGCAAGCTCGTCTGGGCGGCCGGAGGCCGACCCCGGCGCCTGGCCTGTTCCGGCGGAGACCTGGCGGGGGTCCATGCGATCCGTAGCCGCGCTGATGTCGATATGCTTCGCTCGGAGCTGGCCGAAGCGTCGCGCATCGTCGTGGTCGGCGGCGGCTATATCGGCCTCGAGGCGGCGGCCATATTGTCCAAGACCGGCCGCCGGGTCACCGTGGTCGAGGCGCTCGACCGGGTACTGGCGCGGGTCGCCGGCGAGCCCTTGTCGCGCTTCTATGAAGCCGAACATCGCGCCCACGGGGTGGAGCTGCGTCTCGGCGCCACGGTCGATTGCCTGGCTGGGGAGGGGAGGGTGCGCGCCGTCCGGCTCGCCGACGGCAGCGAGCTGCCCGCCGACATCGTCATCGTCGGGATCGGCATCGTGCCGGCGGTCGAGCCGCTGCTTGCCGCTGGGGCTTCCGGCGCCAATGGCATCGACGTGGACGCCTATTGCCGTACCTCGCTTGTGGACGTCTTCGCCGTCGGCGACTGCGCCGCGCACGAGAATGTCTTTGCGCGGGATGCCCGTATCCGGCTGGAATCGGTCCAGAATGCGAGCGACCAGGCGACGACCGCCGCGCGCGCGATCCTCGGGTCGGACCAGCCTTATTCGGCGGTGCCCTGGTTCTGGTCGAACCAGTATGACCTCAAGCTCCAGACGGTGGGCCTGTCGGTGGGCCATGACGACGTGGTCACGCGCGGCGATCCGGGCGGGCGCAACTTCTCGCTCGTCTATCTGCGCGAGGGGCGGGTGATCGCGCTCGACTGCGTCAATGCGGTGCGCGATTATGTCCAGGGCCGTGGCCTCGTCGTGGCGGGCGCCCGGATCGATCCGGTCCTGCTGGCCGATGTCTCGACTCCGCTGAAGGCGCTGCTACCCGGATAATTTCATCGGCCGGACGCGGGACCACGGATACGCACTTGCGCTGCCGCGGGCCGTGCGACAGGCTGCTGCGCCGCAACGATCAGCCGGAAAGTCCATTCCTTGACCGACGAGTTCTACCGCATCCGACGCCTGCCGCCCTACGTCTTCGCCGAGGTGAATGCGATGAAGGCAGCGGCCCGAGCGCGGGGCGAGGACATCATCGATCTCGGCATGGGCAATCCCGACGGTGCTCCGCCTGCCCATGTCATCGAGAAGCTGGCCGAGGTCGCCCGTAACCCGCGCGCGCACCGCTATTCGGCCTCGAAGGGCATACCGGGCCTTCGCCGGGCCCAGGCGGCTTATTATGAACGCCGTTTCGGCGTCGAACTCGATCCGGACCTGGAGGTGGTCGTCACCCTGGGTTCGAAGGAGGGTCTGGCCAATCTTGCCCAGGCCATCACCGCGCCGGGCGACGTCGTTCTGGCGCCCAACCCTTCCTATCCGATCCATGCCTTCGGCTTCATCATCGCCGGCGCGTCGATCCGCTCGATACCGGCCGCGCCGGGACCGGATTTCTTCGACAGCCTCGATCGGGCGGTGCGCTTCACCGTGCCTAAGCCGACGGTGCTGGTGATCGGCTATCCGTCAAATCCGACCGCCTACGTCGCCGATCTCGATTTCTATCGCCAGGTCGTCGCCTACGCCCGTGAACATGGTTTGTGGGTGATCAGCGATCTCGCTTATGCCGAGATCTATTTCGGCGACGAGCCCACGCCCTCGATCCTGCAGGTGCCGGATGCGAAGGAGGTCGCGGTCGAGTTCACGTCCATGTCCAAGACCTATTCGATGGCCGGCTGGCGCATGGGCTTCGCCGTCGGCAATCCGGAGCTGATCGCCGCGCTGTCGCGCGTGAAATCCTATCTCGATTACGGCGCCTTCACCCCGATCCAGGCGGCTGCGGTCGCCGCGTTGAACGGACCGCAGGACATCATCGAAGCCAACCGCCGCCTGTATCGCTCGCGCCGCGACTGCCTGGTCGAATGTTTCGGCCGCGCCGGCTGGGAAATCCCGCCGCCCCAGGCAAGCATGTTCGCCTGGGCGCCCATTCCCGAGCCGTTCCGCGCCTTGGGCTCCATGGAGTTCGCCAAGCGTTTACTTTCGGAAGGCGGAGTCGCGGTAAGCCCCGGCGTCGGCTTCGGCGAAGAAGGAGAGGGCTATGTCCGCATCGCTCTGGTCGAGAATGAGCAGCGTATCCGGCAGGCGGCGCGGGGCGTGAAGGCGCTGCTCTCGCAGTCGCGGTCGAACCAGCCGTGAGCGCGCGCGAGGCGAGCTGCGGCTGCGGCGCCCTCACCCTCCACGTCGAGGGAGATCCGGTCAGAATCTCCGTCTGTCATTGCCTCGACTGCAAACGCCGTACCGGTAGCGCCTTCTCCTGGAACGCGACATGGCCGGCGGCCCAGGTCCGGTCCGAAGGCGAATATGCTACCTTCGAGCGCGGGTCGGAGGATGGTTTCTGGGCCCGCACGCACTTCTGCCCGTCCTGCGGAGTCACCGTCTTCTACGAAATCGAGCGACGGCCCGGGATGGTCTCCGTCCCGGTCGGCGCCTTTTCGGATCCGGAATTTCCCGCGCCGGCGGTCGAAGTCTATGGAGAGCGTCGCTGCCCCTGGCTCGGGCAACTCGCACCGGAGCAGGAGTGAGCCTCGCGGTCCGCGCTAGCGGAACGTGACGGATCAGACGTCTGCAGGTCACCTGGCGATTGAAGCACGATATCAGGTCAGAGGGGATCCGGGCCTGCCGAGCTCCGCTCAGTCGCCGGCTGCACGGAACGCCGAAACCGCAGGTGAATGAGAGGATAAGGCCGCCCTTGCCCGTCAATGGCGGATCGCCCCGTTCGTTCGAAGCCGATCCGCTCATAGAAACCGACCGCTTGCAAGTTCTGCTCGTTCACATCGGTTGCAAGATCCGGATGTCGGGCAAGCGCTTCCTTAACAAGCGCCCTGCCGATTCCCCTTCCGTGGTGGTCTGGATCGACAAAGAGCGCTTCCAGACGCCCTTCGTTCAGGAACATGAAGCCGAGCGGTCGATCTGAGGGATCGACAGCCAGGGTCAATCGCACGTTCGGAACGAAGGAGGAAAGCTCGTCCTCGATGGCTTGCCGGTCCGCCTCGTCAAGAAAGTGATGGGTCGCATCGACGGCCTTGCGCCATATGCTCATGACGTGTGCGGTGTCGTGCTCGGTCGACGGGCGAAACTTGAACATGGCCCCGATTACCAGGTGCCGAACTTGTCCGCACCCTCTGGCGGCCCGCTCCGACGCCCCGTCGGCCGGTCGGGGCCCCCGGCCCTGGATCCTAGGGCGAATAATAGACCGGGCTCTTGGCCGATCCCTTCATGATGTCGACGCTGCTGCGGCACGCGTCATACCGTTCGAACGCCTCGCTGCTGCGGGCGATCGTCCGGCCGTCGCGGTCCCAATAGATCCAGTACCAGCCGCCGGAGAGGTGCTTCTTCAGCCAGTAGCAGGGGTAGGAGACGGCAGTCACGGCGCCCCGCTCCAGCCTTCCTTCTCGAGCCGGGAGAGAGTCTCGCGCATCCAGGCGACGAATCCGCGATGCGCCTCGGTGACGGCGACGGCCGAACGGCGATAGAGCTCCGACGCTTCGTCGATGCGCACTGCCGGCCATTGCGCCTGATGCGCCGCCGCGGCCGAGCGGAGGCTCGAGAAATGGCTGCGATAGGCCTGCGCCAGCGAAGGATCCTGTCGGGATTCGAAGATCGGCTCCGCAAGGCGCCCGACTTCGGCAAGTTGCTCGGAGAAGCGACGGCGCAGCTCGATCAGGTCGTGCCGGCGACGCTCGTCGGTACGCACCGCGATGCCTGCAAGCTCGGCATGCACCCGTTCCAGGCTCTGCAGCTCGCGTCCGACCTGTTGGAAATCGCTCATCGGCCTACCCTTCGCCGCTTCGCGCCCGCGGCGCCTGCGACGTGCCTATACGGCTTGGCTTAACAAATGGCTGGCGGCGCCGGTGGCCCGATGGCAAGCGGCCCAAAGGGATTTCCAGGTCGAACAGGCTTCCGGACTCCCGATCCGCCGGTAAGCGGCTTGGCGCATTGGCGCGAACGGAGCCCTGGCCGCAGCGCGCGCTGTAACGCCGATGCGCTTGCCCCCGGCCGCCAAGCGTCAGGCCGCGAGCCCCTCGAACTGCAGCCGTGCCAGCTTGGCATAGAGGCCGCCGCGGCGGCTCAGGCTGTCATGGGTGCCTTCCTCGACGATGCGGCCCTGCTCCATCACGATGATGCGGTCGGCAGCACGGACGGTGGCGAGCCGGTGGGCGATGACGATGGTCGTGCGCCCCTCGAACAGTCGTTCGAGCGATGCCTGGACCAGCCGCTCGGATTCGGCGTCGAGCGAGGAAGTCGCCTCGTCCAGCAGCAGCAGGGGCGCGTCGCGGAGGAGCGCCCGGGCGATCGCGATGCGCTGGCGTTGCCCGCCCGACAGCCGGGCGCCGCCTTCGCCGAGATAGGTGTCCAGGCCATCGGGCAGCTTGCGCAGGAACTCGGCCGCATTGGCGGCTTCGGCTGCCGCCCACAGCCGCTCGTCGTCCGCCTCCCACATGCCGTACCGGAGGTTGTCGCGCGCCGACGCGGCGAAGATCACCGTCTCCTGCGGAACGAAGGCGATGCGACCGCGCACCGCCGCGGGATCCGCCTCGCGCAGGTCGATTCCATCGAGCCGAACCGCACCGATTTGGGGATCGTAGAAGCGCAGGGCAAGCTGGAACAGGGTGGACTTGCCGGCCCCCGAGGGCCCGACCACCGCCACCGTCTCGCCGGCGCGGACCTTCAGCGAGAATTCGTGAAGGGCGCTGACGTCGGGCCGGGTGGGATAGCGGAACGTCACCTGGTCATATTCGAGCTCGCCGCGGGCGGGTTCGGGCAGCGCCGTCGGATCGGCCGGCGCGCGGATTTCCGGCACTTCGGCGAGAAGCTCGGCCAGCCGTCCGGCAGCGCCGGCGCCGCGCAGCAACTCGCCATAGACTTCGGTGAGCGCGCCGAGCGCGCCGGCGACCAGGGCCCCGGTCATGACGAAGGCGGCGATCGTGCCGCCACTGATGCGGCCCTGCGCGACGTCGACCGTCGCCTGCCACATCATCATCGTGATCCCGCCGAAGATCAGCGAGATGACGATCATGGTCATCAGCGCACGCACCACGATCCGCCGTCGCGCGGTCCCGAAGGCAGCCTCGACGGCCGAGCGAAAGCGGCTGCTCTCGCGCTGCTCCTGGGAGAAAGCCTGGACGATGCGCATCGCCCCGAGGGTCTCGGCGACGATCGTGCCGACGTCGGCGATGCGGTCCTGGCTGCTGCGCGAGAGATTCCGCACCCGGCGACCGAGCAGGATGATCGGCACGATCACCAGCGGGATCCCGACCAGGAGGCCGAGCGTGAGCATCGGCGCGAGCGCGAACAGGTAGATGATACCGCCGATGGCCATGACGAGGTTGCGCAGCGCCACCGAGACGGTCGATCCGACCACCGTTTCGATCACCGCCGTGTCCGTGGTGATGCGCGACGCGATCTCGGAAGGGCGGTTCTCCTCGAAGAATCGCGGCTCCAGGCGCAGCATGTTCTCGTGCACGTCGGCCCGGATGTCGGCGACGACCCGCTCGCCCAGCATCGACACGAAATAGAAGCGCAGCGCGGTCGCCACGGCCAGGATTCCGACGATGAAGAGCAGGTAGTTGAAGATCGGCGCCACCGATCCGCCCTGGGCGCCGAAGCCCTGGTCGATCACCCGGCGGAAGCCGTCGGGAATGGCCAGCGTCGCGGCCGCCGCGACCAGCAGCGCCGCCGCCGCCGCGGCGATCTTGCCCTTGTAGCGCAGGGCGCGCCGCCAGATCATCTTGAGATCGCCGATCTTCTTGAGCGGCGCCGGTTCGGGTCGGGCGGAGGCCATGGCGGTGGGGGTAGCAGCGCCGCCCGCCCCGCTCAATGGCGACGGCTGCCGGTCGTTACGCAACCGTTGGCCGACCGGTCGGTTAACCCGGTATGGATTATTGCCCCCGGCGCCGCCATATGGGTTGAACCGGGGGTGGAGGTTCGATGCTTTACGACGCATATGAAATGCAGCGCTCGCTGCTCGCCGGCGCAAGCACGCTCGCCAATATCGGCGCCGGCTGGATGCAGAATCCGGTCAATCCCTTTTCCTATTCGCAGATGGGGCCGATCGTCGCATCGGCGCTCGACGTCTTCGCCCATGCCGCCGCGCCGCGCGGCAAGCCCGATTTCGGCCTCGAGACCACCCTCGTCGAGGGCCGCGAGGTCGCGGTTCACGAGGAGATCGTGCTCCGCAAGCCCTTCGGCCAGCTCAAGCATTTCCGCCGCGAAGGCGTGACCGGCGGGCCGAAGCTGCTCATCGTCGCGCCGATGTCGGGTCATTTCGCCACTCTGCTCCGGGGCACGGTCGAACGGCTGCTGCCGGGCCACGACGTCTTCATCACCGACTGGCGCGACGCCAAGATGGTGCCGCTCGACGAGGGCCGCTTCGACCTCGACGACTATATCGACTATCTGATCGCCTTCCTGGAGCATATCGGGCCCGGCGCCCACATGCTCGCCGTCTGCCAGCCCTCGGTGCCCGCTTACGCCGCTGCGGCGCTGATGAGCGCCGACAAGCATCGGTGCCGGCCGAAGACCTTGACGCTGATGGGCGGGCCGATCGACACCCGCAAGGCGCCGACCGCGGTGAACACGCTGGCGACGCAGCGGCCCTACGCTTGGTTCGAGCGCAACGTGATCGCCACCGTCCCCTATCTCTATCCCGGGGCCGGCCGGTCGGTCTATCCGGGCTTCCTGCAGCTCGCCGGGTTCATGACGATGAACCTTGGCAATCACCTCGTCAGCCATTGGGAGATGTTCAAGCATCTCATCGAGGGCGACGACGACAGCGCCGAGGCGACCAAGGACTTTTACGACGAATATCGTTCGGTCTGCGACATGACCGCCGAATTCTACCTGCAGACGGTGGACGTCGTCTTCCAGCGCCACCTTCTGCCGAAGGGCGAGCTCACCCATCGCGGCCGGCCGGTCGATCCGGCGGCGATCAGGGATGTGGCCCTGCTGGCGATCGAGGGCGAGCGGGACGACATTTCGGGAGTCGGTCAGACCAAGGCCGCGCTCGACATCTCGACCGGCATTTCGAAGCGGATGAAGCGCTATCATCTCGCCGAGGGCGCCGGTCATTACGGCATCTTCCATGGCAGTAAGTGGCGCAACCGCATCGCCCCGGTCGTCGAGGACTGGATCGCGCGGCATGACTGAGGCTGCGGCCGATCCCGGCGGCAGGATGATGGGCCAGGCGAATGATCCGCTTTCGTGACAGGGGAGCACGCGGTCGCCACGCCGGTGCCTGGGTGGACAGCTATCACAGCTTCTCGTTCGCCGACTATGTCGATCCAGCGAATATGGGCTTTCGCGCCCTTCGGGTGATCAACGAGGACAGGGTCACGCCCGGCGCCGGCTTTCCCGAGCATGAGCATGCCGACATGGAGATCCTGACTTATGTGCTCGAAGGCGCGATCGAGCACAGGGACAGCCTCGGCAACGTCGCGAATCTGCGGCGCGGCGACGTCCAGCTCATGTCCGCGGGGACGGGCGTCGCTCATAGCGAGATGAATGCCGACGCGCATCTTCGCGCCCACTTTCTCCAGATATGGATCATTCCCGATTCCCGCGGCCTGCCCTCGGGCTATCAGCAGAAGAGCTTCGCGGACCTGCCCTCCAACCGGCTGGTGGAGGTCGCGACTCCCGATGGCCGGGCGGGCTCCCTGCGCGTCCACCAGGACGTGACGGTCTCGCTCGCGAGGATCGAGGATGGGTATCGCGTCGATCATTCGATCCGGCCTGGGCGCGGCTGCTGGGTTCAGGCCGTGCGCGGAATCCTGGCGCTCAACGGTACCGAGATGCGGGAGGGGGATGGTGCGGCCGTCGAGGACGAGCCCGGCCTCGTCCTCGAGGCCGAGACGGATTGCGAGCTGCTCCTGTTCGACCTGGCCTGAGGCGATGACCTAGGGTCGGGATCCATTAAAACCGATAGCATCGAATGGCGGCGATGAGCCCAAACCGCATCCGAACATGATTAGCGAATGTCCGCTTCGGCCGAACGCTTCAAGTTCCAACGACCCGCTCCGAGCCCGCACGGGTTGTAAACCGATCTTGGTTGCCGAAAACGGTCCCTAGTAACCCTTTTTTCTGCGCGAGCTGATTGCCAATTTCTCAACGAGTTCATCGGTGATAGGCTTGCTCACGGAGAACGTAACTCCCGTCTTGGTTCGCTTGAGGTTCAAGGAATCGATCTCGTCTGCATGGGCAGCAATTGCGCCTGGATCGACATATAGACCGCATTGTTTACTGAAGGCCGCATAGCCCGCGATGATCGTATCTTCGATCTGAAATCCGGGCATATCGTACTTCACGACTTCCTCGGCGTCCGGTAGTGCCCGCGATAGCTGTGCACGCAGTTGACCCAACATGGCGCGAAACTGCTCCGGCGCGGCAGCTATATAGGCGTCATGGTCATCATTCTTCGTCATGCCGACAATATGCCTTTGAGCATGTCCAAAGGCAACAAACGGGGGGCTGAAGCTCTTGATGCCGCTCTGTGTCTCGGCGCGCCTAGGCCCGGGACCCATCGCAGGGATTCGCAAGCCGGCGCGGGTCTGATCCAACGGGAGTCCCGGGCCTGTTCCGCTACGCCCGGTGGAATTGCGACGGAAGCGGCCCCGGCGGCTCTTCCGCCGGGGCCGCATCGCGTCAGAAGGCGTTGCCGACGACGGCGCCGATCAGGCCGCTGGCGATCGCGACCAGGACCGCGTCATTGTCCGACTGGACCCAGCTATAGCCGCGCGGCGCATCGTAGAGCCGATAGGCGCGCGGGTCGCGGATCTGGCGGTAGTTGCGGGAATAGCGGCTGTCGAACCGCTCGCCGCGCTGCCAGTGGCGGACCTGCCCCGGCCGATAGGCCTGCGCCGAGCGGTGCTGACCGTTATTGCGATAGTCGGAGCGCTGGTCGCCGCGTCCGCGATCGTCGTACCGCTGCTCGGCGCGCCCGCGATCGTCATGGCGGGGCGCGGCCGAGGCCGGGGCGGCGATCAGCGGCGTCGCCAGCAGCGACGCGGCCAGGGCGGCTGAAACGAGCTTCTTCATCTGTCATCTCCATTCGCCCCGGCATGGGGCGTCGAGAAGAAGATGGGTCCCCTTTGTCCGGAAAGAGTGTCGGCCGGAGCGGTAAATTGTCGCGAAAGCTGCGTTCGTCCCGCCGCCGCCACGGTCGGCTCCACGTCAGGCGATCAATGTCGCCGCTTTGGCCTCCAGCAGGCGCCGCGCATCCTCGGGATTGAGCCGGACCTGGAGCCCGCGCTGTCCGCCGTTGATATAGACCTGGTCGTGGACGAGCGCCTGCGCCTCGATGGCGGCGGGGATCGGGCGCGCCTGTCCGAACGGGCTGATCCCGCCGACCTTGTAGCCGGTGACGCGCTCCGCTTCGGCGGGTTTCATCATCTGCGCATTCTTGCCGCCGAACGCGGCGGCGAGCTTCTTCATCGAGACTTCGCGGTCGGACGGAACGATTGCGCAGACCGGCCTGCCGTCGACCAGCGCCATCAGCGTCTTCAGCAGGCGCTCCGGCGGCTGGCCCAGCGCCTCGGCGGCCTGGATCCCGACCCGCTCGGCGCCGGGATCATAGTCGTATGCATGGACGGTGAAGGCGATACCCGCCGCCTCCAGCATTCGCGTCGCGCGCGTCGCTTTCGCCATCGCCGGGCCGCCGGTCGAGAGCGGCCGTCCGTCAGGCCGGCTGGCTCACCGCCTCCAGCAGCCCCTCGAACAGCCGCCGACCGTCGGTGCGGCCGTGCGCGGACTCCACCGCCCGCTCGGGATGCGGCATCATGCCCAGCACGTTGCCGGCCGGATTGAGGATACCGGCAATGTCGCGCGCCGAGCCGTTGCATTGGCCGAGATAGCGGAAGGCCACCCGGCCTTCCCCTTCCAGCCGGTCGAGCGTCTCCGCATCGGCTTGATAATTGCCGTCATGATGGGCGACCGGAATGACGACCTCCTCGCCCGAATCATAGCCGGAGGTGAAGACCGACTGGCTGTTTTCGACGCGCAGGGCGACGTCGCGGCAGACGAACGCGATGCCCGCGTTGCGCATCAGCGCTCCGGGCAGGAGACGCGCCTCGGTCAGCACCTGAAAGCCGTTGCACACGCCGAGCACGGGAACGCCGCGGTCGGCCGCTTCGCGCACCGCGCGCATCACCGGCGACTGCGCCGCCATCGACCCGGAGCGCAGATAGTCGCCATAGGAGAAGCCGCCCGGAATTGTCACGAGGTCGATGCCGTCGGGAAGACTGGTCTCGCGGTGCCAGACCATCTCAGGCGCGCGGCCGGTGACCAGCTTCAGCGCCTCCGCCATGTCCCGGTCGCAATTGGACCCGGGAAAGACGATCACCGCACTCTTCATGCCGCGCGCTCCGCTTTCTCGATCCGGTAATTCTCGATGACGGTGTTGGCGAGCAGCTTTCGGCACATCTCCTCGACCGCATCCTCGGTGACGTCCGGTTCGAGGTCGAGCTCGATGAGCTTGCCGGCGCGCACGTCCCGGACGCCGCCGAAGCCGAGGCCCTCCAGCGCATGGTGAATCGCCTTGCCCTGGGGATCGAGCACGCCATTCTTCAGCGTGACATAGACACGAGTCTTCATCGGCCGTCCGTCGCTCCGCAAATAAGGGGCCAAGCCCGCCTCGCCGCCATATGGCGCCCGACGTCCGGCCGCACAAGCGTTCACGGCCGCTTTACCCTTTTGTGTGAGTCTTCGGCTCGATCCAGGGTCGCGATAGCGGGAGTCGAACTGCCATGATGGGCCTGGCCTTGAGCATGTTCATCGCCTTGTTCGCCTTCGGGCACGAACTCCTCGGCTGGTCGGATCCGCGGGGCCAGATCCAGCTCGGCCTGTTCATGGCCTTCCTGTTCGGGATCGTCTGCGGCTACCGCACCAGGGGCTGATCGCCTTCCCTCTGGTCTGTGCGGCCTCGGAACCCTATCTCAGGGCCATGACCGATACGGACGACATCGCCCTTTCGCCCAGCGCCGCCTCCCGCGTCGCGGCTATTGCCGCGCGCCAGGGCAAACCGCCGATCCTGCGGCTTTCCGTCGAAGGCGGCGGCTGCGCCGGCTTTCAATATCGTTTCGGGCTCGCCGAGGATCTCGCCGAGGACGATGTGTCGGTAGCGCGGGACGGAGTAACCCTCGTCGTCGACCCGATCTCGCTCGATCTGGTGCGCGGCTCGACCGTGGACTTCGTCGAAAGCCTCGGCGGCGCCGCCTTCCAGGTCACCAATCCCAACGCCGCCTCGGGCTGCGGCTGCGGCACCAGCTTTTCCGTCTAGGGCCCTGCACCTCTTTCGTCAGCGCCACGAAAGGGAAGATCGGCCTTGGGGGCGGCTATATGCAAGAAGGCAGGATTCCGGCTTTCGCGGCCATGACGGGAGAGGCTAAGCCAGGCCCATGAAGATCGTCAGCTACAATCTCAACGGGATCCGCGCCCGGCTCCCCCGCCTGATCGAATATATCGAGGAGCAGAAGCCCGACATACTCTGCCTTCAGGAGGTGAAATGCGCCGACGAAGCTTTCCCGATCGAGGATATACGCTCCGCCGGCTATGACGGCGTATGGCACGGCCAGAAGGGCTTCAACGGCGTCGCCATCCTCACGCCTGGGCGGCCGGCGCAGGTTCGCCGCATCGGCCTTCCGGGCGATCCCGACGACACGCACAGCCGTTACATCGAAGCGGAGGTGGACGGAGTCGTCATTGCCTCGATCTACCTGCCCAACGGCAATCCGGTCGGCACCGAGAAATTTGCTTACAAGCTCGCCTGGATGGATCGCTTGCGCGTCCATGCGCAGGCGCTGCTCGCCGAGGAACGGCCGGTCGTGCTGGCCGGCGACTGGAACGTGATCCCGACCGACGATCCGGACGACGTCTTCTCGGCGCGGGCCATGGCCAGCGACGCGCTGATGCAGCCCGAGAGTCGCGCCGCCTATCGCCGCATCCTGAACCTCGGCTTCACCGACGCGATCCGCGCCCGCTATCCCGATGGCGCCGTCTACACCTTCTGGGACTATACGGCCGGCTGCTGGCAGCGCGACGCCGGATTCCGGATCGATCATCTCCTGCTTTCGCCTCTGGCGGCCGATCGCCTGCTCGATGCCGGCGTCGACAAGGAGTATCGCGGCCGCGAGAAAGCGAGCGACCACGCGCCGACCTGGGTCGGGATCGAGGACTGAGGTCGCCTTCATGGCGCCTGACATCCGGAAAGTCGTCGAAGCCGAGCTGTCGCGGCCCGTCGATCCGCGTGTCGCGGACATGGCGGCGGCGATCGCTGCCCGATATGGCGAGGCGTCGCGAGCCGTCCTGTTCTACGGCTCCTGCCTGCGCCAGCGGGAGCTTGGCGGACTGATGCTCGACTTCTACCTCATCGTCTCCGATTATCGCGAGGCCTATGGTCGCGGCTGGCTCGCTTTCGCCAACCGGCTGATCCCGCCCAACGTCTTCCCGTTCGAGCATCAGGGCCTGGTCGCCAAATATGCGGTGCTGAGCGAGGCGGATCTCGAGCGCGAATGCGGCCTGAAAGCACGCAGCGTCTCGGTCTGGGCGCGTTTCGCCCAGCCGTCGCGGCTGGTCTGGGCCAGGGACGAGGGGGCGCGGGCACGCACCGTGGCCGCGATCGCCGCGGCGGCGCCGACCCTGTTCGCGCTTACGCGTCCCACCATGGCCGAGGATCGCGACGACCCGCTGGCGGTGTTCCGCGCCGGCTTCGCGCTCACTTACGGCGCCGAACTTCGGGCGGAGCGACGGGAGCGGTCGGGGTCGATCGTCGATGCGGATCGCGATTACTATGCCCGTATCGGCGCGGCCGTGATGGCCGGGCCGCCGCTGCCGGCCAGCTCGCCGCAGTCGGTGGCCCGGGCCTGGAGAGGGCGTCGGCGAAAGGGGAAGGCGCTCACCCTCGTGCGGCTTGCGAAGGCGAGCACGACCTTCGCCGGTGGGATCGACTATCTCGCCTGGAAGATCAACCGCCACGCCGGAACGGATATCGAGGTGAAGCCGTGGCAGCGCCGCTGGCCGTTCCTCGGCGCCCTCATTCTGCTGCCTCGCCTGTTGAGGCGAGGTGCGATCCGCTGACCCGCCCCTGCGCGCCCAGGGCCGATTCCACGGCGCGGGCAAGGGCGGCGACGGTGAAGGGCTTGCGCAGCAGCTCGCCACCGACCAGTTCCTCCGCCTCGCCCGCTTCGCCGACATAGCCGGTGACGAACACGATCGGCACGTGCGGATGCAGGCGGCGCAGCGCCGCGGCAAGCTCGGTGCCGGTCATTTCGGGCATCATCACGTCCGTGACGACGAGATCGATCTCCGGATGCGTTTCGAGCGTTTCGAGCGCTTCCCGGCCGCCCGGGACGGCGAGCGGGCGGTAGCCCAGTTCCTCGAGCGCGCCCATGGTCGAGCGGCTGACCCGCGGGTCGTCCTCCACCACCAGGATCACCGCGCCGGGATGGACGGTGCGTGTCTCGGCCACCGGCGCCGCGGCCGCCTGGGCCGGCTTGGCCGGCTCGGCGACGATGTAGCGGGGCAGGTAGAGCGTGACCGTGGTTCCCTCGCCGAGCGTGGACGCGATCCTGGCGTGGCCGCCCGACTGGCGCGCGAAGCCGAAAATCTGGGTCAGTCCAAGGCCGGTTCCCTTGCCCATCGGCTTGGTGGTGAAGAAGGGTTCGAACACCCGCTCGAGATGCTCCGGCGGAATGCCCGATCCGGTGTCGGCGACGGCGATCTTGACATAGTCGCCGGCGGGAAGGTCGTCGATCTCCTCGTCCGCCAGGACGACATTGTCCACGTCGATCATCAGCTCGCCGCTGCCGTGCATCGCGTCGCGGGCGTTGACGGCGAGGTTGAGCAGGGCGTTCTCGAGCTGAGTCGAGTCGGCCCAGACATGCCAGGGCGTCTCGGGGAAGCGCGTGTGTATGGTGATCCGCTCGCCGAGCGCACGGTCGACCAGGTCCAGCATGCTCTCGACCCGCTCGGAGGGGATCATCGCCTCGGGCAGCAAGGGCTCGGCCCGTGCGAAGGCGAGGAGGCGCCGGGTCAAGGCGGCGGCGCGGGTCGCCCCCTCCATCGCATTGTCGAGGTGGAACTCGACCTCGCGGCGCGGGCCGTGGAGCCGGCGGCGGGCGAGGTCCAGGCCGCCGACGACGACGGCCAGCATGTTGTTGAAATCGTGGGCGATGCCGCCGGTCAGCTGACCGACCGCCTCCATCTTCTGGACCTGGCGCAGCTGCGCCTCGGCGGAGGCGCGTTCGGTCGCCTCGGCCTTCAGCCGTTCGTTGGCGTCGCTGAGCTCGCGCGTGCGCTCCTGGACGGCGCGCTCCAGCTCCAGCGCACGCCAGGCCTCGCTGTCGGCTTCGCGCCGCGCCTTCCGCCCCTCGACGAAGGCGCGATAGGCGAGCACGGCCAGTCCGATCGCGCCGATTCCGATCAATATGGCGAGCCAGCCCAGCCATTCGGTGAAGGCATCGGTGCGGGCGACGAAGATCTGGGTCGCGCGGGCGCGCCGCGCCAGATTGTCGCGCTCGGCGCGGGCGATGGCCTCGAGCTGCGCACGCAATGCCGGCAGGGTCGCCGACTGCGCCGCCTGATAGAGGATATTGAGGCCGCCCGATCCTTCGCGCCGTTCGGCCGCGCTTGCGGCGGGGCTGATCTCGAGGTTGCGCCGCTCGAACAGGGTAAGAAGATCGGCCACGCGACGGACCTGCTCCGGATCGTCGCGCAGCCGCCGCTGCAGCTGGCTGATATGCCATCCGGCGGTCCGCCAGTCGTTATAGTAAGCGGTGCCGGTATTCTGGTCCTCGTCCAGAACATACCGCCCCAGCGCCGCCTCGGAACGCGCAATGGTCGCGTCGATCGTCCGGGTGAGCAGCATCACCTCATAGGTGCGCCTTTCCCAGCCCAGCGCCTCGTCGCGGGCCCGGTTCGACCAGGTGATCATGAAGATGAGCCCGATCAGCGCCAGCGTCGCAAGCAGCGCGGCGGCGCTTACCCATAAGGCGCGCCATGGGGGCGGGCCGCCCTCCTCGCCAGCGGCTGCGATCGGCTCTTCCGCCATGGCGTCAACCTAGAGGATGCGGCGCACCAAGGGAAGGCGCAGAGCGCAAGGCTCCGGATGCGTCTGCCCGGCCGCTCGAACCCTATCGGGCGCAGCGGGTGACGGGGGTCCCCGCAACCGTGGCCATGGCGAGCCGAAGCCGGTGCGAACCGGACCTGGCGGTGCTCACGGACGATGGCTTTCGCCAGACGCCTCTCTTTGCCCGATGAAGACTAGGCGATCACCCCCGTCGCACGGCCGGCGGTGGCGAACATGTCGATGATTCGGCCCACGTCCTCGTCGCTATGCTCGGCGCATAGCGAGCAGCGCAGCAGGAAGATGCCGGTCGGCGTCGCCGGCGGACGAGCCATGTTCACGTACAGGCCCGCCTCGAGCAGGGCCTGCCACATCAGCACCGTGGTCTGCTGGTCGGGCAGCAGCACCGCGATGATCGCCGACTGTGCCTCCGGCGTGGCGAGGTCGAATCCGAGCTCGCGCAGCCCCAGATGGAGCCGCTTGCTGTTCTTCCACAGATGGGCGCGCTTCTCGCCCGCATGCATCAGCTTGCGGATCGACGTCGCCGCGGTCGCCACGACCGACGGTGGCAGCGATGCGGTGAAGACGTAGGGACGGCAGACCAGCCGCAGCACCTCGAACTTCGGATGGTTGGAAACGACGAAGCCGCCGACCGTGCCGACCGACTTTGAGAAGGTGCCGACGACGAAATCGACCTGGTCCTCGACGCCGGCTTCCTCGAACACGCCGCGGCCATGCTCGCCGAAGAAGCCCATGCCATGGGCTTCGTCCACCACGACCATCGCGCCATGGCGCTTGGCGACGGCCACCATTTCCTTCAGCGGAGCGATGTCGCCGAGCATGGAATAGACGCCCTCGAGCACCACCAGCTTGCCGGCATCGGCCGGAAGGCGCCCGAGCCGCCGCGCCAGGTCGTCGACGCTGTTGTGCCGGAAGCGGACGATCTGGGCGTCGCCGAGGAAGCAGCCGTCATAGATGCTGGCATGGCTGTCGGCGTCGAGGATGATGAAATCCTCCTTGCCGGCGATGGTCGACATTAGACCGAGATTGGCCTGGTATCCGGTCGAAAAGACCATGGCATGCCGGGTGCCGTAAAATTCCTTCAGCGCCTCCTCGCATTCGCGATGGCCCTGATAGGTGCCGTTGAGCACCCGGCTCCCGGTGGTGCCCGATCCGTAGTCGTCGAGCGCTTTCTTGCCCGCCGCGATCACGTCGGGGTCGAAGGTCATGCCCATATAATTGTAGGTGCCCAGCAGGATCGTCTCCCTGCCGCGGATGATCGCGCGGGTCGGCGACAGCACTCGCTCCATGACCAGGCCGAACGGATCGCGTACGCCGGTGTCGAGCAGCGCCTGCCGCTCGGCGATCAGCGCGTCGAACTTCGAGAAGAGATCGCGTCCCGGCACGGTCGGCGGACGCTCCTCGTCCGCCGGATCCATCGCATTGTTCAGCGCTTCGGTCATTTCTCTGCCTTTCCCCCCTTCCCGTACGAGGGAGGGGCAGGGGACGGGTTCTCGACACCGGCCGCTGCCGGTGGAGGCCCGCTCATTCCTGACTCCTCCCCGTTTCCGGGGAAGGAAACTCCATCAATCTTCGGTCTTCAGCTTGTCGACGGCATCGACGAGCTGGCCGACCGTCTCGATCTCGGCCTGCATGTTCATCGTGATCAATATGTCGAACTCGTCTTCGACCGAGGCGACGAAGTCCATCACCACCAGACTGTCCCATTCGAGATCGCCGGCGAAAGTGGTGGAGTCGGTCAGCTCGACGCCCTTCTTGTTGAAGGGCTCGATCAGCTCGGCGACTTTGGCGAAGGTCTGTGTCCGGTCGGTCATTGCGGCGCTTTAGGGTCTGCCTGCCCCCTCTGCCAAGCGAATTGGGCCAGAACAGGGCGGATGCTTGGCAAGCGCGCCGCGACCGTGCCATGACGAAGGCAGGTTTTCAGACGGGGCGGACTGGTGGCGGAAGAGATTCAGGCGGACGAACCGCGCTACCCGATGAACGCCGTGCACCTGATGCGCACGACCCAGCTCGCGCAGCTCCAACTCTCGGCGATGGCGGATGCCAAGGCCAATATCGTGATGGGCGCGACCTTCGTGATCTTCACCATCGCGATCGGCCAGGCGCGCGGCTCGACCGCACCATTGCCTCTTCTCATCCTGGGCGGGGCCGCCTTCTTCTCGGCGATCTTCGCGGTGCTCGCCGTCCTTCCGGCGACGCGTAGCCGCCAGCCGTCCGACCATGCGAACCTCCTCTTCTTCGGCGTTTTCAGTCGCCTCGACGAGGACGAATTCGTCGAGCGGCTGATGGCCCAGCTGCGGAGCGACGACAGCGTCTATCGCACCATGGCGCGGGACATCCACCAGGCGGGCCGGGTGCTTCAGAACAAGAAATACCGCTTCCTGGGATACGCTTACCGTATCCTGCTCGCCGGCCTGGTGGCGAGCTGCCTCGCTTATATCATTCTCTATCTGACCTGAGCGTCTTGCTCGGCCCGTGAACGACAGGACCGCTCGCTTCGAGCGGCGGCCGAGCTAGCGCTCCAGCGACCGCATCAGCGCAGCCAGCCTTGCTCCCGATACCAGTCGGCCGTCTCCTTGAGGCCCGTGGCCGTGCGGATCCGGGGGGTCCACAACGCCTCGGGCGGACGGTTGCGGGCGGTCACGACCCAGTCGGGATGGCAAAAATAGCGCACCCGGTCCGCGGTCAGCTTGGCGTTGCCGCGGCGCACCAGCCGTTCGACCCGCGAAGCGCCGTGCATCAGGAATCGTGGCATGGCCAGCGTGGCCGTGCGCTTGCCGAGCACCCGGCCCAGCGTGCGGGCGAAATGGCGGTGCTCCCACCCTTCGCCTTGACCATCGTCCGGCTCGTAGGTCTCGGCATAGGTTTCGGGCTCGCCGATCACGGCCAGCACCAGGCGGCATAGGTCCTCGACATGGATGACCGAGAAGCGGCCGCGCGGCGGCAGGGCGACGAGTCCCCGGGAGGCCATCTTGAAGAGCTCGAACGTCTCGCGGTCGCCGGGCCCGTAGACCGCCGGCGGACGGATGATGGTCCAGTCGAGCCCGGAGGCGGCGACCAGCCGCTCCGCCCGCGCCTTGGACCGGCCATATTCGGAAAGATTCGGTTCGCGCGCCGCCAGCGACGAAATCAGCACGAAGCGGCGGATTCCGCCGGCGCGCGCGGCGTCGATCATGTGCGCCGTCCCGGTGACGTTCACCGCCTCGAACGCCTCCCGGCCAGATCCGTTGATCAGGCCCGCGACGTGAACGACCGCGTCCGACCGCTCGCACAACTTGGCCAGGCTCTCCGGCCGGTCGAGCGCCCCATCCACCCAGTCGACGCCTTCCTCGGGCGGCCGCCAGCCGCGGGTGAGGGCGCGAAGATCATAGCCTTGGGCCCGCGCCGCGCGCATCAGGTGGCCGCCGACGAAGCCGGTACCGCCCGTGATCGCGAGAGTGCGGATTCTGTCGCCGCGCCTCCCGCTGGAATCCTTGCTCATAAGGGCGACCAGCCTCCGGCCTCGTCCGCACCTTGCTCCGCCGGCCGGTTGATCCGCTCGATCAAGGCGTCGAGCACCGCGTCGACGCCTTCTCCGGTCGCGCCGGAGACGGGGAGGACCGGGCCGCTTCCTGCCGCCCGGAGTTCGGCGGCCAAAGCCTCCGCGAGCTCGGCGTCGATCGTGTCGGACTTGCTCAAGGCGACCAGCTCGGGCTTGTCGGCAAGGCCGGCGCCATAGGCTTCGAGCTCGTCGCGGACCGTTCTCCAGGCGGTCGCCACATCCTCGTTGTTGGCGTCGACCAGGTGGAGCAGCACGCCGGTGCGCTCGACATGGCCGAGGAACCGGTCACCGACCCCGGCGCCCTCGGCGGCGCCCTCGATCAGGCCGGGAATGTCGGCGACGACGAAGTCGCGGCCCTTGTGGCGGACGACGCCCAGCTTGGGATGCAGGGTGGTGAAGGGATAGTCGCCGACTTTCGCCTTGGCGTTCGACACGGCGTTGACGAATGTCGACTTGCCGGCATTGGGAAGGCCGACCAGCCCGACGTCGGCGATCAGCTTGAGGCGCAGCCAGACCCACATCTCCTCGCCCGGCCAGCCGGTCCCGTGCTGTCGCGGCGCCCGGTTGGTGGAGCTCTTGTAGCTGGCATTGCCTCGTCCGCCGTCGCCGCCCTTGAGCAGCACGACCTTCTGCCCGACCTCGGTGAAGTCGGCGAGGACATGCTCCTTGTCCTCGGACAAGATCTGGGTGCCGACCGGGACCTTGATCACCAGGTCGTCGCCGCCGGCCCCCGTCTGGTTGCGGCCGGCGCCGCCCGTGCCGCGCGGTGCCTTGAAATGCTGGGTGTAGCGGAAGTCGATCAGCGTGTTCAAACCGTCGACCGCTTCGAAGACGATATCGCCCCCTTTGCCGCCGTCGCCGCCGTCGGGGCCGCCATATTCGATGAATTTCTCGCGGCGAAAGCTGACCGCGCCGGGTCCGCCTGCGCCCGAGCGGATGAAGATCTTGGCTTGGTCGAGGAAATGCATGGCCGCGATCTAGGGCCCGCAGCCCTGACCGGCAATGGCGAGCGCCGCAGGCGACCGGCGGCTTGTGGCGCAGGGCCGCGTCGAGCGTCGGCCGCCAGGCGCCTGCAGCGCGCCTCCCGTGGCTCTTGCCCATCGCGTTTCTTCACGGCCGTTCCCGCCCGGGCGCTTTGGACTCCCGTTGCGCGCATTCCGCCAAACCACCGGCATCAGCCTTCTATCGACTGCTGGTGGAAGGCGAGGCGCCACCGGCCGCCGTCGCGCACATGAACGCTGCCGCACAGCGCGCGATACGGTGCGTCCATCCCGGCGCGGGTCGCGGTCGCGCGATAGGCGACGATCGCGACCCCCTCCTGCGGATCGTCGCGTCGCCAGTCCTGGAAAGACACGGCCGACCAGCGCGGACCGGCCTCGATCCCGGCGATGAGCTGCTTGCGGCCGACGATGCCCATGCCCGGAAAGACCATCAGGCAGCCGGGGGTCAGGCACGCACGATAATGTTCGGCGTCGCCGAACCAGAAGGCGCGCTCCACCGCCTGCAGATCGTCTCTTTCATCGCTCATTCTCGTGCTCCGATCGTTGCGTCCTTCCTGTGAACGCACCGCCGGGCGCGGTCGTTCAGCCTTGCCCTTCCGCGGCGTCCCGCGCCTGGCTGGCCGCGATGAGCTGGCGCCGCGCGGTCTCCCGTGCCTTGCCGCGCGGCAGGCCGAGCGCGTCGGCCATCGCCTCCCCGAGCAGGGAGTCGCCGACGGCCGCTAGCACCAGCCAGAGGGTGATCTCGTGCACCGGTCGGTCCTCGTGACCCTGGCCGAGCCGGTCGACGAGCTGGTGGATCGATTCGAGGATCGGATTGAGCGCGTCGCGATTGCCGGACAGGATCATCCAGGCGGCTAGCGCCCCGGCCCCTTCCTTGCCAAAGGCGTCGAACGTCCGGTCGACGATCTCGATCGGATCGGCCTCGCCCTGGCGGCTGCGCTGCACCGCCTCGGCAATGCCGGCGCATACGCGGTCGCTGATCAGCCCGGCCAGCGCCGCCTGAAGGCCCGCCGCCGATCCGAAATGGTGCAGCAGGTTCGCATGGGTCTTGCCGATGCGGCCGGCGACCGCCTTCAGCGTCACCGCCTGCGGACCCTCGTCGATGAGAAGCCGGCGCGCGGCCTCCAGCGCGGTCGCCCGGCTTTGTTCCGGGCTGAGGCGTTCGCGGCTTATTGACATCGATGTAAGTACTTCATAGGAACGGCGGGAGGCACGGAGATACAGCATGGCGCGATCCGGTACACCCGCAGACTTGACCATCACCCCGCGCGACCGCCGCTTCGGCCGCGGCCTCGCCGGGCAGCGCTGGTGGATGGGCGGCGACCCCATCGGCACCGCATTCTACAATGCGCTGTCGGCCACCTTTCCCAAGGGCGAGGCCTTTTTCGTCGAAAGCGTCCGCCAGTTCCGCGACGGCGCGCCGCCGCGCCTGGCCGCCGAGATCAAGGCGTTCGTCACTCAGGAAGTGATGCATAGCCGCGAGCATATCCAGTTCAACAAGCGCGCGCTTGAGGCGGGCTACGACCTCTCCTCGCTCGAAGCGCGCGTCGAGTGGCGGCTGTCGATCACCCGTGCCCGCCCACCGATCGTCAACCTCGCCGCGACCATGTGCCTGGAGCATTTCACCGCCATCCTGGCGCACGAACTTCTGAAGGATTCCCGGCACCTCGAACGCGCCGACGCCGAGAGCGCGGCCCTGTGGCGCTGGCACGCGATCGAGGAGATCGAGCATAAGGGCGTCGCCTACGACACCTGGCTGCACGCGACGCGCGGCTGGCCCCGCGGCAAGCGCTGGAAGGTGAAGGCGAAGGTCATGCTCTTCGTGACCCGCAACTTCGTCGTCGACCGCAGCCTCGGGACGCTCGAGCTGCTCCGCCAGGACGGAATCACCGGCCCGCGTGCCTGGTCGCGCATGCTCTGGTTCGCCTGGATTCGGCCGGGGATGCTTCGCAAGATCCTCGGCGCGTGGGTGGCCTTCTTCCTGCCCGGCTTCCACCCCTGGAAACAGGACGACCGCCACCTCATCGCCGCCGCGGAGCAGAAACTGACGACCGGGGCCTACGCCTGACGGTTCCGCCCCATCGCTTTGCGAGGGGAGGGGGCCATGCGGGGTGGTGGCGGCGCCTTCTCGGCCCGAGGGGCCGATGAGGACGTACGCCTCCCCCACCTTATGGATCGTCTGCCTCCCGACCATGTCGGGAGGGACGCTCACGCCGCCATGGCGCAGGCTTTCTCGGGGGCTTCGGCCTCGCGCATGTCGCAGGCGGCCGCGGACTCGCCGCCCAGGTTCAGCTCGAACGACCGGCTCGGCGCGCGGGCGGCGCGGCCGGCGCTGTAGCGCTCGACGATCGCGCCGGTCGGCTTGAAGCCGAGCTTGCGCAGCACCCTGCCCGAGGCCGGGTTGTCGACGAAATGGCTCGCCTCGATCGTCTTCAGCCTGAGCCCACGGGCGATGTCGATCATCGCGCGTCCGGCCTCCGTGGCGAATCCCAGGCCCCAATAGGGCCGCGCAATCCAATAGCCGAGTTCGTGGCGCCCGTCGGGCATCCGGCCGAAACCGGTCCCGCCGATCAGCTTCGGCGCACCCAGCGTGCGCAGAAAGATCAGGCAGCACGGCTCGTGCGGCCCGCGCTCGCTGGCCAGGAACGCCTCGGCGTCGGACAGGCCGTAGGGCCAGGGCGCGCTGGCGAGATTGCGGATGATGCCGGGATCGCGGATCGCCTCGTACAGCGCCTGCGCGTCCTCCCTCCAGCCGGGTCTCAGCAACAGTCTTTCAGTCCTCGCAAACATCTCATTCCCTCCTGGACGCGCCGATACAGTCCCTGAGTGACGGTCCGGCGACAGTGTTGCGGGGGAGAATGAAAAAGGGAGAGGGGGCGGCCCCTCTCCCTCGCATGTCCTTTCGGACTTGGGCCGCCCCTTGGGGGGACAGCCCGTCATCGACTGTCCCTATTCGGCTGCGCTCATCGCTTGCATGTCCACGCACACGAATTTGCGGCCGAGCTTGCCGTCGCGAAATGCGACGCGGCCTTCGGCAAGCGCAAAGAGGGTGTGGTCCTTGCCCATGCCTACGCCGGTGCCCGGATAATATTTGGTGCCGCGCTGGCGCACGATGATGTTGCCCGGAATGACGTTCTCGCCACCGAACTTCTTCACGCCGAGGCGCTTGCTCTGTGAGTCGCGGCCGTTGCGGGACGAACCGCCTGCTTTCTTATGTGCCATGACGAAACTCTACCTCGAATCTCTTTACGCGTTTTTATCAGCGGCTGGCTTCTTTGTCGAAGCCTTCTTCTTCGGCGTGGCCGGCGTATCGGTCTGCTCGCCCGCTTCGCCTTCCTGCTTGGCCGGAGCTTCGGCTTTCGCCTCGGCGGCCTTGGTCTCGGCGGCCGGCTTCTTCGTTGCCGGCGTGTCGGTCATCTCGCTCTCGGCACCCTCGATCTTGGCCGGCCCTTCGGAAGGCTTGGGCGCGGCCTTCTTGGCCGCGGGCTTCTCGTCGGCAGCTTTCTCGGGCGCAGGCTTCGCGGCAGCCTTCTTCGGCGCGGCCTTCTCGTCGCCGATCGCGACGATCCGCAGGATCGTGTGCTGCTGGCGATGGCCGCGCTTGCGGCGATAATTGTGGCGCCGCTTCTTCTTGAAGACGGTCACCTTGTCGGCCTTCGCCTGCGCGATGATCTCGGCCGATACGGTCAGGCCGTCGGTCTTCTTCAGATCGCCGCCTTCGCCGGCGAGCAGGACGTCGCCCAGCGTGATGGTGTCGCCCGCCTCTCCGGCGAGCTTCTCGACGACGATCTTGTCTCCGGCGGCGACGCGATACTGCTTGCCGCCAGTGCGCACGATTGCGAACATGGCTATTTCCAACACCTTGCTAAGCTTGACCGCGCTCGCCCTTCGGCCGCGCGGAACGCCGGCTGCTACATAGGGAGGCGGCTTCTGTCAACCAAGCCTGCGGAGGAATGGGAGTTGGGATCCTCCGGCCCGCCGCGGCTTGCCCCGTAGAGGAGCGGCCGCCTGTCAGTGCCGCCGCTCGGGCCGCAGCCGATAGCGTCCGTCGGTAAAGCCCTCGAACAGGCCGGGAATGGCAGGATGGTCGATGGGTTCGCCAAGCTCGTCGGGCAGCAGGTTCTGCTGACTGACATAAGCGATGTAGCTCGACTCCTGGTTCTCGGCGAGAAGGTGGTAGTAAGGCTGGTCCTTGGCCGGCCTTATCTCCTCGGGAATCGCCTGGTACCATTCCTCGCTGTTGGCGAAAACGGGATCGATGTCAAAGACGACGCCCCGGAAATCGAACAGGCGATGGCGCACCACGTCGCCGATCGAAAAACGGGCATGCGCCACCGGCGGCGCCTGGGGCGCGCCGGCATCGCTGCCTTGGGTCAAGTTGCGGGGCTCGTTCATCCTACCCATATGTAGGCCCTCGTGCGCATCAGGACAACCGACGCGCCATGGCCGACCAACGCGGCTTGGCAAGGTCGGGTCCATCGGTTAGAGCGCGCGGCGCATCGACCGGCCCCCGCCCTCGGGGGCCTGCCACGCAGCGGAGAGGTGCCGGAGCGGTCGAACGGGGCGGTCTCGAAAACCGTTGTGCCCTTACGGGTACCGAGGGTTCGAATCCCTCCCTCTCCGCCATTTCTCTAGCTAAATCACTGATTACGCAAGAAATTTTTCCCGACATGCGAATCTGACCCACCTAAAATCCCACAAAAAATCATCGATTGGATTTGTCTCGCCAGAATAGCGCGTCTGGTGATGTTCACATGGGGTTCGGCCTGGCGTCCTCCGTTGGTTCGCATCTGCCTCAGATCGGCCTCGGCACCGACACTCCGATGTATGGCTGCGCAGATCTCGACGGGTCCGATGGTTCGACTCGGTTGCCGCCCCACATCTTGATCCCTCATATGCTGGAACGGATTGGGGCCGGTCTCAATCGTTCAGCCACGGTCGCCGACGATCAATCCGACGGTTGACGGACTAGCGCACCATAAGAGTGTCAGCGATTGCTCATTCGCGGGCTGGCAGCTTCCGGAAGTAGAACGACGCAAGCAATCGCATGCCGCCGCCGATCCTCTCGTCTATAGAACGAGAGTTAGTACGATATTTTACTTGTTCAAGCGGCCGTTCAGGCTATCTCCCGACTTGAGGCAGAAGTCGCGGGGGACTTCCTGATTCGGCGCTCACAGTACCGGCTTTGCCCGGTGACGCCGATTTGTGAAGTGCGACAATGAGGTGGGGGAAGTGGAAGTGACGCGCGAAGTCGAGTCCGGGTTTGATCCGGCACTCTCCTGCTTCGTCCTGCTTGCCCGCTTTCTCGGCACGCCCGCCGATCCGCGCCAGATCGTGCACGACCGCGGCAAGGGCGAGGAACCCTTCTCGCTGGAGGACTTGTCGCGCGTCGCCAACCGGCTCGGGCTTATCGCCAGGATACGCCGCGCCGAACCCGAACAGGTGCACAAGCTTCCGCTGCCGGCCATCGCCGAGCTGACCGGCGGCGACGCGGCCGTGATCCTGAAGGTCGAGGACGAGAGCGACGATCCACGCGTTCTGGTCCAGCATGGCGATCGAGATCGGCCGGAGGTCTGGAGCGCCGAAGAGCTACGCGAGCGTTTCTCGGGCCGGCTCCTGCTGATGACGTCACGCGAGCGCATCGCCGGCGATTCGCGTCCCTTCGACATCAGCTGGTTCATTCCGGCATTGGTCAAATATCGCCGTGCACTCCGCGACGTGCTGATCGCTTCCTTCTTCATTCAGTTGATGGCGCTGGTCACGCCGATCTTCTTCCAGCTGGTGATCGACAAGGTGCTGGTCCACCAGACGCTGGGTACCCTGGACGTCATAGCGATCGGCTTAGCGGTCGTCCTTATCTGGGAGACTGCACTGTCGGGGCTGCGGACCTGGCTCTTCGCCCACACGACCAACCGTGTCGATGCCGAGCTGAGCGCCAACATCTTCAAGCATCTGGTCGCGCTGCCGCTTTCCTATTTCGAGAGCCGCCGTGTCGGCGACAGCGTCGCGCGCGTGCGCGAGCTCGAGCGAATTCGCGAGTTCCTCACCTCGAATGCCGTGACGGTGGTCATCGACCTTTTCTTCACCATCGTCTTCTTTGCGGTGATGTTCACGTACAGCAGGCTGCTCACCTTTATCGTGCTCGGGTCGATCCCGGTCTACGTTATCATCTCCGTCTTCATCACTCCGCCATTGCGCGCGCGCTTGGACGAGAAGTTCCGCCGCGGGGCCGAGAATCAGGCTTTCCTCGTCGAGTCGGTGACCGGAATCGGTACCCTCAAGGCGATGGCAGTCGAGCCGCAGATGCGCGACAAGTGGGAGAAGCAGTTCGCCGGCTATATCCAGACTGGCTTTGCCGTCACCAAGCTTGCCAACTGGGGTAATCACCTCATCCAGCTCGTGTCCAAGCTGACGACCGTAGCGATCCTCTATTTCGGTGCGAGAGCGGTGATTGCCGGGGACCTATCCGTCGGGTCGCTTGTCGCCTTCAACATGCTTGCCGGCCGCGTCGCCTCGCCGATCCTGCGCCTGTCGCAGCTGTGGCAGGATTTCCAGCAAGTGCGGATCTCGGTCGATCGCCTGGGCGACGTGCTCAACGCGCCTGCCGAGCCCGAGCATAATCCCAATCGCGCGAGCCTTCCGCCGATCCGCGGCCGGATCGAGTTTGATAAGGTCCGCTTCCGCTATCGTCCCGACGCGTCCGAGGCGTTGCGGGGAGTCAGCCTCGAAATATCTGGCGGCGAGATGCTCGGCATTGTCGGGCCCTCGGGATCCGGCAAGTCGACCCTGACCAAGCTCATCCAGCGACTCTATGTCCCGGAGCAAGGCCGGGTCCTGATCGACGGTGTCGACGTGGCCTTGGTCGATCCACCCTGGCTCAGACGCCAGATCGGCGTCGTCCTTCAGGAGAATATCCTGTTCAACCGGAGCGTGCGCGAGAATATCGCGCTCGCCGACCCGACCCGGCCGATGGAGGCCGTGCTCGCCGCGTCCGAGCTTGCCGGCGCGCATGAGTTCATCGTCCAGCTACCGCACGGCTACGACACCGAAATCGAGGAGCGCGGCGCCAACCTTTCCGGTGGTCAGCGCCAACGTATCGCGATCGCCCGGGCGCTGATCGGCGATCCCCGGATCCTGATCCTCGACGAGGCGACCTCGGCGCTCGACGCCGAAAGCGAGGAGGTGATCCAGAAGAACCTGCGGATGATCGCTCACGGCCGAACGGTCATCATCATCGCCCACCGACTTTCAGCTGTCCGCCAGTGCCACCGGATCATCACGATCGAGCAGGGAGAAGTGACCGAGCAGGGCGACCACGAAACCCTATTGAAGAAGGGCGGTCGTTACGCCGATCTTTATGCTCGCCAGATGGGAATGGTAGCGTGAGCGTGCTGATTCAGCGATTTCCGACGCTCGGCCGCCACCTCGCCGTGCTTCGCGAAGCCTGGCACCGGCAGAACGAGACCGACCGCACGCGCAAGCCTCGCAGCGAGCATGAGTTTCTCCCCGCCGCCCTGGAGATCATCGAGAAGCCGGCCAGCCCGGGTCTGCGCATCCTCATGCTTCTGCTCTGTGCCCTGTTCGCGATCGCTCTGATCTGGTCGATCGTGGGCCGGGTCGACGTCGTTGCCACCGCCACTGGGCGCACGCTGCCGATGGCGAACGTCAAACTGATTCAGCCGCTCGAGGTCGCCGTCGTTCGCGCCATCCATGTCCGCAACGGCCAGCGTGTCCGTCGCGGCGAGTTGCTGATCGAGCTAGACCCAACCACGGCCACCGCCGACGAGAGTCAGGCGGCGCAGGGGCTGCTCGCCGCCCGAATCGCCGAGGCACGCAACGACGCGCTTCTTGCTCACCTGCAGGGACGGCCGGCGGTCTTCCGGGCGCCGCCCGGCACGCCGCCCGCAATCGCCGAGACCCAGAATGCGCTCATTCGCAGCAAGGTCGGCGAATATGAGGCGCAGCGCGCCGCCTTGATCCAGGGACGCGCCCAGCGTGTCGCAGAGCTTCGCGGCGCCGAGGCCGAGATCCGCAAGCTTCGCGACACTTTGCCTTTGGTCGATCAGCAGCTGGAGGCGCGGCGAGGTCTGGTCGAGCGCGGCCATTTTCCGCGCCTGCGGCTGCTCGAATATGAGCAGCTTCGTATCGAGCACATCCAGAACATCGAGGTTCAGGAGAGCACGGCCGAGCGGGCTCGCGCCGCCATCGCCAATATCGACGCCGATATGGCAGTGCTGCGCCAGACCTTTACCGAGGAGGCGGCGACCGAGCTCTCCACCGCTGAGACCGAATCCGGCCTTCGCGAGGACGATCTTCGCCGTTCCGCCCGCCGCCGCCAGCTCCAGCAGCTGCGCGCGCCGGTCGACGGCGTCGTCCAGCAGCTTGCCGTCCACACGATCGGGGGCGTCGTCCAGCCGGCCCAGCCTCTGATGGTGGTGGTGCCGTCGGGAAGCGAAGTGGAGGTCGAAGCGCAGGTACTCAACAAGGACATCGGCTTCGTTCGGGAGGGCCAGGCGGTGCGGGTCAAGTTCGAGGCGTTCCCGTTCACTGACTATGGCTGGATCGACGGCACGGTCGAGTCGATCAGCCGCGATGCCATCCAGGATGAGCAACTCGGCCTGGTGTATAGCGCCCGGGTGCAGCTGAGCCGGGACTACATCATGCTTGGGGAGAGGCGGCAGTCAATTGGACCGGGAATGGCTGTCCAGGCGGAGGTGCGGACGGGGCGCAGAAGGATCATTCAATATCTGGTGTCGCCGATCTCGGAGACGGTGAGTGAGGCCGGGAGGGAGCGGTAACCTGAAGAGGGTCGTGCTCGCCGCGATCGATGTCGAAGCAACGAGTCTGATCGGTGTTGTCGACGGCGCAACCATGCCAGGGCACTGCCGATACAGGAAGGGTGTCATAAGACTTTGGGAACACGTGGCATTCCGGCTCACTGACAATGGTTAGGAAGTCATTGGCCTGGACAGTAGCAGTTTCTACTGTAACCGACGGTGCGCGTGACAGGAACGAAAGTGCTCATTATTCCGCCTTGACCTGAACATGGCCACCAAGGCAGGATACCATGAAACTAACCACCGATACCGAATCGCTCGGTTCGGCCAAGAGAAAGATCAGGTGGGGGGAGCAAGCGCCTGGCATTCGAAAGTGAGCGCGGCGACCGCGGCGCTGCTCTTGCTGTGTATCCCGCTTTTCCTCGGTGCATGTGCGGCTAGTTCCTATGCCGGTATCCTCCTGAATGCCGGCACCGTCGATCCCGAACTTCAGGACCTGGCTCTCAGGGCGCACGCCGGCGACAAGCATGCGCAACTCGAGTTGGGCATTCGATACGAGGAAGGCCTCGGGGTTCCGATCAACCACGATCGGGCGGAGCAGTTGTATCGGGCGGCGGCGAGCGACAGCGGTGAACCGCTTTATGTCTACTCACCTCCTGTTGGACAACATGGAAGGGGCCGCGTGCTCCCTGTTCGCAACGAATCTGCGTGGCGCGGACTACCAGAGGCGCAAGCGCGCCTTGCCGCGCTCGCGAACGCCGACGAAGGATCGAGTTCGACAGCTCCGGTGCTCCGATCTCACCCGAGAGCCAGTGCGGCATTTACGGTCGGAGATTTCTTTCCCAGTCGGCTGGTGGACGGGCAATGCGGTCAGCTTGCCGGGTTGCGGTCACTCTCTGATTTGAGCGTGCTTGCCGAGGCCGGAGGAGATGAGGATCCGCCGGATCTCGACTGCTACCCGATCGAGCCGCCGCAGTGGCCGGCACCGGAGGGCAGGAGCGCGTGGTTTTATCTTCTGAATCTTCGCAATTTCCTTGCCGAGAATGATTTAGATCTGACTTCCCACTCGCTGTCCAGCATACTGCAGTCATCTGGACTGCTTCGCGTCGAACAAGACAAGTTTGCCATTTACAGCATAATGGCACTTGCCATGGCGAAACAGGAGGCGGGCTGCGCTATCTATCTCGGCCGTCTAGCATATACTCGTGGGCTCTATAGCGCCTTTGATGACACCATGAAGCTCTTGAATAGGATTCGCGGCGCAAGTGCTCAATGTGCGCAGCCTGAGGTCGCCCAAATACTGGCTGGCGCCCGCCCAGAAATGCGTGAGGTTCCTATTCCATCGGGTGAAGCGGCAAACCCATTCGCCGCCTACTACTTCCCACGTTCACTCTTAGACGGTCGCTGCTTCGTCGCAATTGACGCTACGGCAATGATGCAGGGCATCGATGATCTGAACCGTAACTTCTCGATTTCTGCTCCCCCGGATCTGGATTGCTATCGCACAAGTGAATTCGCATGGCCAGCTCCGGCTCTCCGAACGGAATGGTTCTATTTAGGTAACCTACTAGGTTTCCTTAATCATGTGCGAGGGCGCATAGCCGACCATAGTCTAGAAGATATCATATCCTCTTCCAGAGTCTTGGAGGGCAATCCGAATGGCTACGTGTTCTACGTTATCATGAGACTGCTAGAGGCGGAGGGTGAGACTGGGTGTGCCGTTTCTTTTGCCCGTCTTGCGTACGAAAACGGGTCGATAGAAGCCAATGCAGAGTTTCATGCGCTACTCCGAAGGAGCGGCGGAGATAACGTGGGCGTATGTAAGACTGAAGAATTGAAATCAATCATCGCGGATCATGGAGTACGGAATGCCCAGTAATTATACCCCCGATTACTCGGATCCCAGCGGCAATGTGGTACTCCGTGGCGTAGATCTGATCCCCATTCGAATTTCGTCCGCCGAAATAAGCACGTATGGCATAGACATTATTCAGTTAGCGGCTGCGTTGAATTCTAGCCTGAGTGGGTCATCGCGTTATCGCGAGCTTCTTTCCAATCCAACTCTCTCGACCGAAGGGGCTGAAATCAGATTTTCTGATCTAAATAGCTCCTACTATTCGTCCTTGAGCCAATACTCTCAAGGCATCTTTCGGTCTAGGCAGGCACTTTCCGCGTATCCGGCGAATGCGAACGGAGCATTTGCTGATGACCCTACAGTCGATTTCCAGCTTGGCGTCGTGTTCAACGTCAGCAATGTATCGTCGAATGGACAGATCAATTACGGTGAAGTAGCCAGGGTTCTTCCAGAGGAGATAATCCTCCACCCTATGTTTGGAGCTCATAGATGGGATGCTCCGTTCGGGGACTATTTTACAGATCCTATTGATACAATGTTAGATCCGGTCTCGTCGTGGATGAGAGCTATAGATCTACAACTTGGAAGAAATATTGCCGTAGACTCTCCTTATCCTGGGCTCAATATAGCTCGAGGGACGGTCGTTCTTGGTGAGGGAGGCGTTCAGGCATATCTCGACAGGCATCCCGGGCTATGGAGCGGACGTAATCCTCCTGCAGTTGGAGATGTGATTGGATCCGGTCCCTATGCAATCCATGTTGTCTCGAACGAGGACTACCTGAAGGCGTATGCCGCCAATACGTCCTCGGATATAAACGCCAACGTTGCCCAAATATTCAGTACATTACCTCAAGGCGCGCGGCCGCGTCCTGGAACCTCGCCCGCTTTGCCTAATCCGGGGGATGACCCGTTCGCTGAGGGGATACCTAATTATATCACCCTGTTTGGCCCGGAAGTTGCGGCCCAAACAATCAACGAATTGACGACTCTGACGATCAGGCCTGGCCCGACGCCCCTGCCCCAAATCGATCCGGTAACCGGCGCCACTTTGCCACGGAACCTTTTTCGCGTCGGAAGCGTGATAGTTCCAGGTACCAGCGCGGTTTACGACCGACAGGATCGCGTGGTCGAATTGGACGTGGCAGAAGTGAACGGCGCGCCGACGGTCGTAAGGTCGCGAGCTTCTGACGGATGGAGCCGCAATGGACCCGGCTTAACGGTCGAGACAATCTACTCGAACAATGAGCCGGTCAGTACCAACATCAAACTCAACAACAATCCGGTCCGAGTTGAGTTCTCCGACGCCGGTTCGATACTCGGCCAGCAGCTTGGTTATCTCCTCGCCGATGGCAATGAACTGGCCGGGATCGTCACATCGGCGGCGCTACAAACGATCGGAGATAACCTCGGCGACGCTCTCGATGGCTTGGTTGGCGATCAGTCGATCGACGCAGCTTCAAAAGATGCATTCGCCACCTTCGGACCAGAATTCCTGAATAACCTCAAGGCAGCAGGGATCGGTGCGGTCTCTTCGTACTTGACGGCGCAGTTGGTTAATGCCCTTGGGATGGACGGCTTCGCGGGCGAACTCGTGAACACGGCCGCCGGAACGGTCATCAACACAGTGCTAAGCAACATCGCGGCGGGCTCGTCCGCGTTCCAGGGCCTCAGCCCTGCGTCGATCGGCACAGCGATCGGTTCTTTCCTGGGCAACAAGCTGGCGAATGAAGTGATTTCCTTCGACACGATCGGAGGCCAGATTGGATCTGCTGTTGGGTCGACTCTTGCCGTTCTGGCCGTGAGCGTAGCCTTTGGTCCCCCAGGACTCATCGCGGCAGCGGCGGCAGCCTTCATTGGCAACATCGTCGGCGGTCTGATCGGTTCAGTGTTCGGAGGCACGCCGCGATCGGGCGCCGACGTAGCGTGGGATTCGGCGACAGGCGAGTTCACGGTCGCAAACGCTTATTCGCGTAAGGGTGGCTCCAAGGATGCCGCGCAAAGCATGGCCTCGGCCGTCGCCCAGACTTTCAACGGCATCATTGCCGCCACCGGCGGCCGCCTCATGGAACCCGGCGCCGTGCAGTCGGGCAATTACGGCATGCGGAAGAAGGACTATGTTTACCGGCCTTTTTCGACCCGGGACAAAGACGAAATAACGATCCGCTTCTCGGGCGAGGACGGCGCGGAGCGGCTGATCGGATACGGCATTTATCAGGGATTGACCGATTCTGATTTCAAGATCGCCGGCGGCGACATCTACGTGAAGCGTGCGATCTATAACACGTTCGCCCTGGGCGGATTTGATCCGATCGATTTCGACACGAGCATCGTCCTCGGCAATATCGCCACTGCGCAGCGCTACGAAACCTATCTCGCCAGCTCCACGACAATCAATGCGCTGATTGCAGCTGAGCCGGACAGCGTCTTTACTGCCGAATGGGCGATCACCTTCTCCCGCGCAGTCGAGCTCGGCCTGACGCGGCGGCATGAGAGCGATTGGTACGGCGGGTTCAGCCTGCTCCTGAGAGAGGCACAGACCAACGCCGCCAACGTAGCGCTCGCCTTCGACCATGATCCCTTCGGCGAAAAGATTAGCCGGGCGATCGGCGTGGGCGATTTCATCCTTGGCGACTCGATCGACATTGCCGGCCAGGCGACCATCGAAGGTACTTCCGGCAGTAACATTATTCGCCTCTCCGGCACTCAACTCCTCGCCACCTCCGGCTCCACCAATGCCGGACTAACTATTGACGGTGCTGCGCACAATTCCCAGGCGCGCGACATCGACGTCGCCGCCACTATCGACGCCGGCGCTGGCGACGACACCGTGCACGCCTCCGACCGTGGCGACAACGTTTTCGGCGGCGCCGGCAACGACTCACTCTACGGCGGCCGCCTCGACGATTGGCTGCTCGGTGGAGATGACAACGACATCCTCCACGCCGGTTCGCAGGCCGGCGGCCTCGGCGGCGACGGCAATTATCTAGATGGCGGTGCCGGCAACGACCAGGTCCATGGCCGCGAGGGCTCCGACTGGCTCGAGGGCGGCGGCGGCCAGGACACTTTGATCGGAGCCGCGGGGGACGACATCTTGGCGGGCGGCGCCGGCAACGGTGACGACATGTGGGGCGGCGCCGGGAACGACCAGTACCTCTTCCGCCGTGGCGACGGCGATGATCTCGCAGAGGATGAAGCTGAGGTGAGCGCCGGCGGCTCGGGCGGCGCTTCCGATCCGCTTCGCGCGCGCCTGGCCGGCATCGCCGCCGGGACGATCGCCCGCGACTGGCTCGGCGAGCGCTTCGGCGCCTCGGCGCCGCCGCCCCAATCCGGTGCTTCCACGCCGGTCAATGCGGGCGAGGATAAGCTGGTGCTCGGACAGGGTATCACCCTCAACGACATCCGCCTGGTTCGCGGCGGCCAACTGGCCGGAACGACCGACAACGACCTCATCCTCGAGCTGACGACCATCGTCGACGGGCAGGAGGTCTGGTCGGGCGACCGCCTGCTGATGAAGGACTGGTACAACAGCTACAAGCGCGTCGAATGGCTGGTCTTCGCAGACGGCCAGGAGATCCGTATCGGCGATTTCCAGACCTTCATCGCCGGCAGCAACGGCAACGACACAATCATCGGCACGCAAGGGCGCGACTTCGCGGTCGGGGGCCCCGGCGACGACTGGATGTCACTGCTCGGCGGGGACGATGTCGGCATCGGCGGCACTGGCAAGGACTGGGTGTCCGGCGACGGCGACGCCGACCTGCTGGTCGGCGGTGATGACGACGATCATGTGCTGGGCGGCTGGGGTGACGACACGATGTCGGGCGACGCCGGCAATGACGAGCTGGACGGGGGTCACGGCCGTGACGTGGTCGCTGGCGGACTCGGAAGAGACCTCGTCGTGGGAGGCGCCGGGGACGACATTTTCCGCTTCAATCGCGGTGACGGCACCGACACCCTCCTTGATGACTTTGCCGGGGAGTGGCAGGTCGTCATGGCTCGCGAGCTTAACCCGGCGGACCCCAAATTCGGCGCGTTGGTCTACAGGAACGACTTCGATCGCGATGAGGACAACAGAGTCGTCAGAATCGTCGACGGGGTAGCGGATATCGTCTTCGACGGCACCAACTGGGTTGGCAGAGTCCAGTTCGATGTCTCTACACAGCAGCTCAGACGTCTCGTTCGCCTTGAGGATGATCCTCTGGGTCAGGACGCAACCCAGACCTTCGAGATGGGTGACACTCTGGAATTCGGCTGGGGCATCAACATCCAAGACGTGATGCTGACTCAGTACGGCTGGGATCTGGTGGTGGGCATTTCTAGTGAGAATGCCAACACGACCAATTTCGAGACGCTGTCAGACAGGATTGTGCTCGCCGACTGGTATCGTCACGACAATCGCCCCATCGAGAAATTTGTCTTTTCCGCCGTCGGTATGATCGATGTTGAGGCCACTCAGCTCGTCGGAGGCACCAATGACAGTGACACACTTGAAGGAACTAGCGCCGCCGAATGGATCACCGGCAATGGCGGCGACGATACTATCACCGGTGCCGGCAGCGACGATGTTCTAAACGGCAATGCCGGCAGCGACATTCTGAGCGGCGGCTCCGGCACGGATGTCCTCTACGGCGGCGCCGGCAATGATGTGCTCGAGGGTGGCGCGGGCGCCGACATCCTCGTCGGCGGCGACGGGAGCGACACGGCCTCCTACGCCTCGGCCGGCGGGACCGTGGGGGTCTATCTCTCGTCGTCTGAATTCAATTCCGGCGACGCGGCCGGCGACACATTCCACAGCATTGAGAATCTCACCGGCTCGTCTCACAACGACCATGCGCTAGGCGGAGATGACGGCGATAATGTTATCGCTGGCGGGGCGGGCAACGACAATCTGTTCGGCGGGGCCGGCGACGACACCTATGTCTGGAACGCTCTGGACTTTGCCGACACAATCGACGACCGGCCGTTTGTGCTCGAGGAAGCGGTGAGCGCGGACGGCAAGCTGAATTCAACATACATCGTAAGCTGGACGGCCACCAGCGAGCCACAACCAAGCGGCGGAGTCTATTGGCGCCTGCACATCACCGATAGCGCCGGGGACGACGTGTATGATCATCTCTATTCGGTAAGCGGCAGCTCGCCGCCGATTCCGATGCCATCCGGGTACATCCAGGATGGTTGGGCAGAGGGGATCAGGCGCGTTCCGAGCGAAGGCGGCAACATCACCCACCGCGTCGTGCGTCAGCGCTTCGACGCGGCCGACGGGGGCGAGGACACGCTGGAGCTGGGCCCAGGCATCTCGCTCACCGATCTCAGCTTTGTTTGGGAAGGCCCGGATCTAATTATCCGCTACGCGAACAACGAACACAATTCCGTCCGGATCAAGGGCCAGTCCAGCGCAAACAGCGCCGTAGAATGGCTCCAGCTCAATGACGGACTCGCCGTTTCGCTCAAGGGGCTGAAGATCGGGCCGGAAGGTGGCGAGCTGTACGGGACTGCCGGCAACGACTTCCTGATTGCGCGCGCTAGTGCTGAAGGAGTGGCCGCGGTCCTGGGCGGCGCCGGGGACGATGTCATCGTGGGCGCCGCGGGAATGAGCGGGTCGTATGGCGAAGACGGAGACGACGTGATCGAGGCTGGCTTGGGCCTCAACATCATCGATGGCGGTGCGAATGGTGCCGCCGGCGACACCGTTCGCTTCGTCCGCTTCACCGCGGTCACCGTAGATCTTCGCCCTACCGATGACGGCTATCAGATGGCCCAGCACGACGGCATTTTCAGCGCCATGATGGGCATCGAGAACATCGTGGGAACCCTCACTGGCGCCGACAGCATCATCGGCAACGATGAAGGCAACAGGCTGATCGGCCTCGGCGGCAATGATAATCTCACCGGGCTTGGCGGAGACGACGTACTCGCAGGCGATGGGGGCGACGATATCCTTCAGGCCGGCGACGGCGATGACAATCTCTCAGGCGGTGACGGCCTAGACCAGATGTGGGGCGGCGTCGGCAAAGACCTACTCGATGGCGGCGTGGGCAATGACGTGCTGAAGGGTGACGGCGGCAACGACACGCTCGTCGGTGGTTCGGGCAACGACGATCTCGAGGGTGGGGCCGGCAATGACGTTTTGATGGGCGGTGCCGGCACCGACACGCTGAAGGCCGGAGACGGCGACGACCAGTTGACCGGCGACGTCGGCAACGATCGGCTCGAGGGAGGCGTCGGCAACGACGCCTACAGTTTCGGCGCGCGCACGGGAGAGGACCTGGTAATCGATGCGGCCGGCGCCAACGACATTATGTTTGATCCTTCGGTCGACTTGCAGCAGGTCTGGATGACCAAGGTCAATTCGGATCAGGATCTGCGGATCGCCGTAATCGGGGGCAGCTCGGTCATCACAGTCCGCGATTTCTTCGCCACCGGGTCGGGCCGAACCCTGATGCGTTCGATCAAGACCGGCACCCATGCCATATTCATCGACCACCCGGACGTGCGTGCCCTGATCGACGCCATGACCGCGGCCTCGGCGGCGGTCACGCCGACGGAAATGCCGTCTGCGATCCGCGACATGCTCTCGACCTACTGGCACGAAGGCGGAACTGCGGCGCCGAAAGCCGCCACTATCTCATTAACCACCGACGAAGACACACCGCTGATCGTCTCCGACCTCGGCGTGATCGATCATGATCGAAATATCGTCGAATATTCGATCAGTGTGCAACCCGCTCATGGCACGATCAGCGGCCTCGATACTGCCACAGGCACCTTCACCTATACGCCGGCTGCCCAATTCGACGGATCCGACAGCTTCAAGCTTATCGTTCGAGATGCCGACGGGCATTCGGCTGAGGTCCCGGTCAAAATCCAAGTACGCGGCACCAACGATGCCCCAGGCAGCTTCGGCATCGAGGGCGGTGGTCCGCTTAGCGTTGTTGAATTCGCGCTGGGGAGCCCCACCGTATCCCAAACGGTAGTGGGGCGGTTGACCGCCGTCGATCCTGAGGGGCAATTCGTCTGGTGGAGCCTCGTTGACGGTGCCGACGGTCGGTTCGGCGTCACCGACGATGGCGTCTTGTTCGTCGATGATCCTGACGACCTCGACTATAGCGTCGACAGGTCGCACCAGGTCACGGTTCGCGCGAGCGATGTTGTCAACGGCTTTCATTACCGCGACCACACCTACACCGTCTATGTCGAGAACGTGAACGAGGCGCCGCACACGCCGGTGCTGCTCGAGGCCCGAGGCATCGTGTCGGAATATTACGCCGATGTCGGGTTCGAGGGAACGTCCGACTTCGCAGGGACGCCTTCGCTAGCCAATACCTGGATCGCGCGCTTCTCCCTGTCCGACCCCGACGGAACCACGCCCGAGCTTCGGCTCGTTGGCAATCCGGGCAACCGGTTCAAGATCGTCGGCAACGAGATCCGCTTTGCCGACGACTATCAGCCCAACTACGAAACCCTCTATCAGGCGCATCATACGCCAGGTTCTGACATTGCCCTGGAGGATTCCGATGGCGACGGCTACCGTGAAGCTGTCCTGACCGCGAGCGTCCAGGCGTTTGACGGCGAGCTTGCGTCGCCAGGGTCGGCGACGGTTCAGATCCGGATCGAGGACACTAATGAACGGCCGATCAGCCTCGACTGGGCCCCGATCGTGACGAGCATCCTCGAGCAGGACCGCGTGCTGCGCAACACGGACCTGCCTCCGATCGAACTGGGCGACGTCAGTGTCACGGATCCGGATATCTGGGGCTATCTGCACAGCACCTACGCCTTCGAGGTGGTCAACGACCAGCGCTTCTACATCGTGGGTAACACTCTGTTCCTCAGCCGCAACGCGGCGGTAGATTTCGAGGACGGCGGCGCCGTTTCGGTCTCGATCGTGGCCACCGACCTCAGGAACCGATTCTCCGTCACGGACGAAGTGACAATCGTCCTCGACGATCGGGTGGATGTTCTCCAGGGCGACGCCGACAACACTGCCACCGATGACGTGCTAGTGGGGCAGCAGAATGAGGACCTGCTCTACGGATATGGCGGGTCCGACGTGCTCGACGGCGGCGCTGGCCATGACCATCTCGAGGGCGGTTGGGGTGACGATCGCGTCATTGGCGGCGAAGGTGACGACGACCTCTACGGCGAGGACGGGAACGATCTGTTGGTCGGCGGCGCCGGAAGCGACAGCCTGCATGGCGGCTCGAATGACGTCGGCGCAAAGGACGTACTTCTCGGCGGTGACGGCGACGATCTTCTCGACGGTGGCAATGGGGACGACGATCTCGCTGGCGGCGCCGGTGCGGACGAGTTGATCGGAGGTTCTGGGATCGACCGAGCCAGCTACGCGTGGTTGACTGAAGGCATGGCTGACGCCGGCGGCGTCACTGCCGATTTGGCGAACCCATCCGAGAATACTGGCGCCGCCGCCGGGGACGCCTATTACGACATTGAAGGGCTGGTCGGCTCGGCTGGCGCCGACATTCTGCGGGGCGACGATTCGGCCAATCAGATCGAGGGCGGTAACGGCGACGACCTTGTCGAGGGTCGGGAGGGCAATGATTCCCTTGCCGGCGGTGATGGCAACGACGCGCTAGTCGGTAGCGACGGCTCCGACTCGCTGGCGGGTGGTGCCGGTAATGATATTCTGCATGGCGGCGAAGGCCATGACACATTGCTCGGCGGCGACGGCAACGACGAGCTTTACGCCGATTCCGGCGACGACACCCTGCATGGTGGTGCGGGCGACGACATACTGAACGGCGGCGTCGACAGCGACACCTATATCATGAACCGGGAGTCGGGCGCCGACGTGATCTTCAACTACGATCCATTCGGCGAGGATGTGGACGTCCTCGGCCTTAGCGCGGTGGACGGACAGGATCCCATCCAGGACCGGGAGCTCTGGTTCGAGAAGATCGAGAATGACATGAAGATCAGCTTGATCGGCACGTCGTCAAGCGTGCTGATCAAGGACTGGTATGTTCTCGCCGACGCTGACACGCGAGCCAACTACAAGCTCGACTATATCATCGCGGAGCAACGCTACACCAAAACCATCGACACGGACGGGCTGGTGGCGCTGATGTGCGCCCAGTCTAAGCCGGACAATCTGACCGAGCTAAGCGATTTAATGGCCGACCCGACCTACCATGCGGCTTGGGACGCTTACTGGCACCCCAACCTGAGGCCGGAAATATCCTCGATCGCAAACCAGGTGATGAACGAGGATGGCACGCTCACGCTCACGCTCAATGTAGGAGATGACGTTACGCCGGCCGCCGGAATCCAGATCAGCAAGGTGATCCTCTCCGGCAGCTCGGTCATAGATGCAGACGACAACGTCTCCATAGGACCCGATGACGGCAACGGTAATCGGACGGTGACGATCACGCCGCGTTCGAACGCGGCTGGCACAGCGCGGATCCAGCTTCTAGCAACGGACGCGGGCGGGTCTTCGACACCGACGGAGTTCACCGTGACCGTGAATCCAGTCCCTGATACCCCAACGATAGCGCACTTCTCCGTCGCGGGCGGTACTTCGGGCGTGCCGGGCGGACTTGCCATCTCGATCAACGTGAACTTCCCCGACCCTGACGGCGAGACCCAGCAGGTCTGGATCTCCGGCATACCAAGTGTCGCCACGCTCAGTGCGGGAACCCCTGACGGAGGAGGCAGCTGGAGAACTTGGAAGGTATCGGCCAACCAATTGGCCAACCTCAAGCTGTATCTGCCGGCTGGATGGCATCAGGATCTCACCCTGACGGCAACCGCGCGCGCGAGCGAAGGCGGACAGACGGCGATCTCGGCCTCCAGATCGGCCCCGGTCATCGTCAATGCGCCACCCACCGGCGCCACTCTGTCCGGCTCAGTCAACGAGAATGTTGCCAATGAAACGGTCGTGGGCACCGTCACGGGGATCGATCCCGATGGGACCGGCGGCCTGCAGTACACGCTAACGAACAACGCGGGCGGCAGATTCTGGCTACACGCGACGACAGGCAGGCTCGTAGCTGCCGATGGGGGACTTCTCGATCACGAGTTGGCCTCGTCGCACCCCATTACCGTTCTTGTGACGGACTCATTCGGCAAGTCCAAGAGCGTCACCTTCAGTGTGCCGGTGAACGACGTTAACGAGGATAACTGGCTCCCGGGTACCTACGGCTTCAACGTCAACGAGAATGTCGCTGTCGGGACCGTCATTGGAACGATCACCGCTGGAGATCACGACAGCGGTTCGGTGAACTTTGGGCGGCAGGCCTATATGTTTGATAATGGCTCGGAGCGTAGCTTGATCTCTGCGGACGGCCGATACAAGATCAACAAGCTGACGGGCGTCATCACCACGAATGCTGCGTCGAATCATGAGGTGACTGGCCCAACCAGGACCTATACCGTTCTTGCACGTGACAATGCGAACACGTCCGGACTCAATTACGATGGCTACAATCAGGTCTCGACCCAGGTCACCATCGGAATCAACAACCTGAATGAGGCGAACAGCGTTCCCGGGAGCTACAGCTTCGGCGTCAATGAGAATGTCTCTATAGGAACGGTGGTAGGAACGGTCGCAGCAGCAGACTTGGACCACTCCACTTCCGCTTACGGTCAGCAGCGCTATTATTTCGACAATGGCACCGCGCGAAGCGCTACGTCTGCAGACGGCCGCTACAAGATTGACCCTGTTACAGGGGTCATCCGGACGAATTCCGGACTCAATCGTGAGGCTGCGAGCCCGACGAAGACCTATACAGTGGTTGTGCGCGACAACAAGGGGCAGACAGGGTACAATCAGGTCTCGACGCAGGTTACCATTTCGATCGGTGACGTAAATGAACCGAACAGCTGGCAGACCATAAATCCCCTTGGCGTCAACGAGAATGTTGCAGTTGGAACAGTTGTAGGGAGCGTAACGGCAGGCGATCAGGACATCGGCTCGGTTAATTTTGGTCGCCAGGCCTATATGTTCGACAATGGCAGTGAACGAAGTCAGGTCTCTGCTGACGGACGATACAAGATCAACAGACTGACAGGCGTCATCACCACGAATAGTGGGCTCAATTTCGAGGCTGGATCGGCGAGCCGGACATATACTGTGCTCGCCCGCGACAATGCGAACACGGCCGGATCAAACCAGCCCGGGTATCATCAAATCGCGGCCCAGCTTTCGATCGCCATCCGCAACGTCAATGAAGCGCCAACCATGGCCAATCAGACCTTCTCGCGCAGCGAGCAGCCAGCAAACCCAACGGCGAAGCTGGTCCCGCTCGCATGGAACGATGTGGACGGCAAGCCTGTCAACGGGCATCGGTTCAGCATCGTCGGCGGCGATCCGGACGGATTTTGGTCGATCGACAATGCGGGCAATATTTCGGCGGTGAGGACTCTAAATTACGAGGATTCCGCGCACCGGACGTTCAACCTGCGGGTCCGAGTCACGGATCAATCCGGCTCCGGGCTGTCGGCCGAGAGCACGATCACGATCAATCTCACCAACGTGAATGAAGCGCCGAACCCGACCGCTTCCGGTAACGTATATCCGGGCGCTGCACTTGCCAATTCGCTCGTCGGAATGATCCAGCACCGTGATCCCGATGCTGGTGACGTGATCAGTTATCAGATCCTCAGTGTCACTCACCTGGATCACACATCCGGAGGCAGCGTGAACGACTACCGGGTCGTGGCGAACGGCCAATATGCTAGTGTCTACACGAATATCACCAGAGGCGGCTCATGGCAGTATAGGGAATCGATCGAGGTCCGGGTGACCGATGCCGCCGGGACTTCGCGGACGACCAGCTTCATCGTGACTTACAACGGAGACAAGCACTTTGCGCCCATCGTACTAGATCTCGACGGTGATGGTCTCGAGCTCGTCTCGCGCATCGACAGCGAAATCCATTTCGACATGGATGGAGACGGCGTGCTGGATCGCACCGGTTGGGCCGCCGCAGACGACGCGTTCTTGGCGCTGGATCGTGACGGCGACGGCCTCATCACCCACTCTGACGAGCTGACCTTCATCGACGATGTGGAAGGCGCCGTGTCCGATCTCGAAGGGTTGCGCGCCTTCGATACTGATCAGGATGGCTTCATCGACGCCGATGACGATGCCTATGGCACCTTCCGTGTCTGGCAGGATTTGAGTCAGGATGGCGTGAGCCAGACCGACGAGCTGCGCACGCTCTCGCAAGCCGGAATCGCGTTTGTGAACCTCATGCTGACTCCGACGGGCGCGGACATGAGCAACGTAGCGGATAACATCATCTACGCCACCGGCGAATATATCCTTGCCGACGGCACGCGGCGGCAGTTGGGCGACGTGATGCTGAGCTATGAGCCGTCCACGCCGGATATCGCGCCGCCGATCATCCTCGATCTGGACGGCGACGGCGTCACGACGACCGAACTCGCCGAGAACCCGGTCATGTTCGACATGGACGGCGACGGTAAGACGGACCGTACCGGCTGGGTCGGCGGCAATGACGGCCTGCTCGCGCTCGACCGAAATGGTGACGGCAAGATCGAAGGTATTTCCGAGATCTCCTACGTCGACGATCTGCCTGGTGCCCGCACGGACCTCGAAGGCCTGGTGGCGTTCGATACGAACAAAGACGGCAAGCTGTCGGCGGCCGACAGCAAGTTCGGCGACTTCCGCGTCTGGGCCGACGCCAACCATGATGGCGTCAGCGACGACGGCGAGCTCAAGCGGCTGGCCGAAATCGGCATCGTGTCGCTCAACCTGGAAGGTGACCCGACTGGAAACCCGACCGTCCCGGGCAAGAACGTCATCTACAACCTGTCGAGCTTCCTGCGCGGCGATGGAACGACCGGCATCGTCGGCGACGTCGGCCTGGCCTATTTCGGCTCGGAAGGCGGCGAGACGGACGTCACGGGAACGAGTGCGATCGTGCCCGAGACCTCCTTGTTCTCCGGCAAGCGCAAGCATTATGCGATCGAGACCAGCCGCGGCGCGATCTTCCTGAACTACTCGCGGGCAAGGGGCCTTACCGATGCGGGTGTCGGCGAGATCGCCAACTCCGCCGCCCTCGAGTTCCGCGACGGGTCGATGGGCTTCGGGTCGGCCCTGGTCCTCGACCTCGACGGCGACGGGCTCGAGCTCAAGCGGCGCAAGAAGACCAAGGCCGCGTTCGACTTGAATGCCGACGGCGTCGCCGACGACACCGGGTGGGTGAAGAAGCAGGACGGCCTGCTCGTGCTCGACCGCAACGGCAATGGCCTCATCGACGGGGCCGGGGAGATCTCCTTCCTCGCCGACCTGGCCGGTGCCAGGACCAGCCTGGAGGGCCTGACCGCCTTCGACACCAACCGCAACGGCCTGGTCGACGCCGAGGACGAGCAGTTCGGCAAGTTGCAGGTGTGGCAGGACCTTAATGGTGATGGCCGGTCCAGCGCCGACGAGCTGAAGAGTCTGGAGCAGGCGAAGATCGAGTCGATCGGCCTTCGCGCGACGCCTGTCGACCGCACCTGGAAGCGCGGCCGCAATGTCGTCGTCAACACGACCAGCTTTACCCGCACCGACGGTAGTGGCGGGACCGTGGGCGACGTCGCCTTCGCCTACAAGGCGGCGCCCGCGCCGCTTGCGCCGGCGGCCGAAAGCGCAATCGATCTGGACGACCGGTTGCGGGCCCTGCGCGCGGCGCTCGACCCAAGCGCCACGGGCTTCGCGCTCCGTCCTGAGATGATCGAAGCGTTCGAGTTCCTGAATGCCGATGCGACCCCTCTTTCCGACACGCCAGGGCAGAGCGACATGTCGTCTTCCGCGGCGCTGGCGGGTCTAGGCGAGGCGGCGGAGGCGGACGAGCTGCTCGACCGGTACGAGAACCGCCTTGCTTATGCCGTGCAGCAGATGGCAGGCTTCGGGTCGCGGTCGGGCGAGGCGGAGTCGAGGGACCGGGCCGGCATGCCGACGCGTTACGAATTTTTCGCCAGCTGAGGATTTGAAGCATCTTGGAACAATCGAACGGCTCGGGCGGCCCGGGCAGCCCTTCCGCGTCTCCGGTGACGATCAGCCACCTGCTGGGCGAGATCACCTGGCTTCTCACCCAGTCGCCGCTGCACAAGGCGCTGCAGATCGGTGATCTGGAATGGCTGGTCATGCCCGCCCTGATCCACAGGCAATTCTACATCTTCCGCGATGGCGACAAGCCGGTGGGCCTGGCGCTGTGGGCGAAATGCGGACCTGAGGCCGAAGCGAAGCTCGATCGCGGCATGATCGAGCCGGAGAACCGGCTCACGCTTGAAGAATGGCAATCAGGCGACACGATCTGGCTCGTCGATCTCATTGCCCCGTTCGCCGATGCCGCGAACAAGCAGCGCGAGATCATGCTGGCCGACCTGATATCGGGTCCGTTGAAGGGGCAGGCTTTCAAGTTCCATCACACCGATCCGAGCACGGGCGAGCGCGCCGTCCGGACGGTCGAAGCCGATGCGGGCGAGAAGCTGCGCGAGGCGATCGAAGCGGCGGCCGGCGGAGCTGGGCCTACCTGAAGGCTGCCCTGCCGGAGTCGAACGCCGGCGTTGTGTCGCGCCTCGCCGGACGTTCAGCTCTGCGGAAGCGTGATGTGCCGCACTGCGCCCGCCTTGGCGCAATGGCATCACTTCGGCGCATGATCGTCGACACCGTAGAACATGGGATTTCGCATCCAATCCGCGACCGCTGATTCGCGCCAACCTGCGCAGCGGGTGCTGATGGCGATCTGCCTTGGAAACGTCCCTTGCTGGATCTTCCGGTAGAGCGTCGATCGGCTGAGCCCGGTGCGCTCCAGCACGGTATGGATCCTGAGGATGCGGTCGGGTGCTTCGGTCGACACGGCACGCTCCGGCAAAGGGTGGTGAATTGCGGGATCAGCCTTGGGCGTGGCTTTCATGGCCGCAAGGGGCGGCCGATCAGGGTGCCGCCAGCTGCGCCTTCGTGCGTCAGATAAGCAAAGGTCGCAGGCCCCTGGCGTCTCGCGCCTGCGGCGCGACCGCGCTCTACGCCGCCTCGCTCCGCCGAGCCGCCTTTGGGCGTCTCGGCCCATCCGGGGTGACGATCGGCTGACGCGGGGTCGGAGCTCAAGCTCCGGCAAGCGGTCGCCGCGCTGATTTGGCGCGGCGGCATCGTGCCTCCGGCACGTGGGAAGGGCGGGGTGCGCGTCGCTTCCCTTTTGGCCCGCGGCGGCGGGCCGCAACCCCGGCTGCGCCGGGGTCCTCCACTTCGCTGCGGCCCTTCGGGTGCCGCCCGCCTTATGCCGCCGGCCTTGCCGGTCCGCTCCTGCCGCCCACCCCGCCATTCCGGCGCCGGGTGCGGTGGTTTGAAGGGAGAAGGACCATGCAGCAGCGCAAAGAACGTCAGAGCCTCTATTCCCAGATTACGGCACGGATCATCGCCGAGCTGGAGGCGGGCGGGGTCCCTTGGGTGCAGCCCTGGGACAGCGTCCGATGCGGATGCTCGATGCCGCGCAATGCGGTGACGGGGCGGGGCTATTCGGGGATCAACGTGTTGATCTTGTGGGCAGCCGGGATCGAGGGCGGCTATTCCTCCCATCGCTGGCTCACCTACCGGCAGGCGCAGACTGCTGGCGGCAGCGTCCGCAAGGGCGAGAAGGGAACGAGCGTCTGCTATGCCGACCGGTTCACGCCCAAGGACGAGGAGGAGCGGGCCAACTCTGAGGAACGGGAGGCGCGGCAGATCGCTTTCCTCAAGCGCTTCACCGTGTTCAACGTCGACCAGTGCGAGGGTCTGCCGGAGAAGCTGACGAAGGTTCCGGCGCCCCGCGGCGAGCGCGAGGCCATTCCCGATGCCGACGCGCTGATTGCGGCCACGGGCGCCGATTTGCGGATCGGTGGCGACTCCGCTTTCTATGCGCGGCTCGGCGATTTCATCCAGGTGCCGCCGCCCGAAGCCTATTTCGAGCCGATCAACTGGTATCGCACCGCCCTTCACGAGCTCGGCCATTGGACTGGCCATCCCAGCCGGCTGGCACGCGACATGTCGGGGAGCTTCGGGACCTCGCCTTATGCCCGCGAGGAGCTGGTCGCGGAATTGGCGTGCGCGTTCGTCTGTGCCTCGCTCTCCATCCACCCGACCGTGCGCCACACCGACTATATCGGCGCTTGGCTCAAGGTGCTGAAGGAGGATGAGCGGGCGATCTTCCGCGCCGCGAGCCTGGCGAGCAAGGCGGCCGACTATCTGCTCGGCTTTATCGACGAGGAGGCGCGGTCATGAGCCGGGAGACGATAGACCTGCGCCGGCTCGAGCGCGCCTTGGCCATGCTGGACGAGCGCACCCGCAATGTGTTCATGATGAGCGCGGCCGAGGGATTGTCCTATGCCGAGATAGCCGAGCGGCTGGGTATCTCACCCGAATCCGTCGAGCGGCACCTCGCCGACGCTCTCCATGCGCTAATCAGGCGCATGGAGCGATGGGAGCGGCCCTGGTGGCGATTCTGGCGCTGAGCATTTCGGCCTCGCAGGGCATGGGTCCGGCGAGGCTGTGCTTGGACGCTTGTCATGGCTAGGAATGAACGGACATGCGCACCGATCTTGATCATCTCCCGCCGGCCAAGCAGCGCGAGCTCGAGCGCGTGGTGCAGATCCTGTTCGAGGAGTTCGGAGAGGCGACTTCGCTCGCCACGCAGGAGTGGAAGAAGAAGGGGCGCATCCTCAAGATCATTCTTTACGGGTCCTATGCGCGGGGCACCTGGGTCGACGAGCCGCACACCGCCAAGGGCTATCAGTCGGATTATGACCTGTTGATCATCGTCAACGACAAGCGCCTCACCGACCGGGTGGAATATTGGGCGAAGGCCGAGGAGCGGCTGATCCGGGAGCTCAGCATCACCAAGACGCTGCGCACGCCGGTCAACTTCATCGTCCACACCCTCCAGGAGGTGAATGACGGCCTCGCCCATGGCCGCTACTTCTTCATGGACGTCGCCAAGGAGGGGATCGCCCTCTACCAGAGCGACGACAGCGAGTTGCATGAGCCCAAGCCAAAGTCGCCCGCCCAGGCGCTGGCGATGGCGAAGGAGTATTTCGAGGAGTGGATGCCGAGCGGGCTGCGCAAGTTTGAACTTGCGCAGGAAGCTGTGAACCGTGGCTATCTAAAGGATGCCGCTTTCCTGATGCACCAAGCGACGGAAAGCCTCTACCACTGCGTCCTTTTGGTCTGCACCTTCTATACGCCGCATGTGCATAACCTGGCTTTCCTGCGCACCCAGGCCGAACGGATCGACCGGCGGCTTGTCTACGTCTGGCCGTCGGATACGCGACGCGATCGCGCGATGTTCGAGAAGTTGAAGGACGCTTACGTGAAGGCGCGCTACTCGAAGCACTACCGTATCACCGCAGAAGAGCTGACCTGGCTCGGGGAGCAGGTCGAGGAGCTGGGACGCGTTGTGCACGCGATCTGTTCGGAGCGCATTGCCCAGCTCGAGGCGAAGGTCGCTGCCTGAACGACGTTCGCGCCGCGCGACCCAAGTCGCGCGGCGCTCACATGATCAGGACTTGGCGGCCCGCCGGCGCGGCGCGCGGGCGGGCTTTGCTGGCGCCGCCACGGCAGCTTCCGCCTTGGCATTACGGCCCATCTGTCCCAGGCCGATCTTCTTGGCCATATTGCGCCGCACTTCGGAATAACTTGCAGCAACCATCGGATAATCGGACTTGAGATTGTAGCGCTCGCGATACTGCTCGGGCGTCAGGCCATGGGTGGAAAGATGACGGCGCAGCGTCTTGTACGGCTTGCCATCGATCATCGAGATGATGTGATCCTTCGAGGCAAGCGATTTGCGCACCGACACTGCCGGCGTGAACTGCTGCGCGGGCTCGGACGCGCTGCTCGCCGCACCGTCTCCAGAAGATCCGTTCGCCAGCGCCGTCACCGTTGCGTGCATGGTTTTCAGAAACTGCGGCACTTCGTCGGCCTGCACCCGGTTGTTCTGATTTCCCAGCCAGGCGATGGTCAGCTCGGTGGCGAGTTCGACCGCGTTCAATTCTTGTTGTGGCTGTTGTTGCTCGGCCATCGAAACTCCAATCTTTGTGGGGAAGGGGCTTTACGCTGGGGACTCAGCCGGAGTGGCATAGCGCAAAACTTGGAGCTGTCTAACCTGTGGTATTCCGCACGCGCGATTGCTCAACCTTTGCTTGATCGAATGCGCGCTTTCCACGCCGGCGCCACATCATTAGCGCATGCTCACCCTTTTCGCTTCTGAGCGTCGCCGCAATCGCAACCAGCGCACCGTAGATCGCTGCGCGATCATCTTGCGTGAGCTCGACCAGGCCGGCTTTGACGACGAGTCCGCCGAGCTCGATGAGCCGTCGCGTTCGCTCGCGACGCTTCACGACCCATTCTCTTTTGTCATCACGTGCTCGCTTGTTCTGAAGCCGTGCCCGCGCCGCTGCGGTTCGTCGAAGTGCCTGCCGATTGGCGGCGATCGCCTTGCCCAGCGCTGCGGCGCGACTTCTGAAAGAAGGCAGCGCCACGAGTGCGCCATTCCTCCTTTGTCACCAAGTCGGACGTGTCGGTCGCGGTGAGCAGTGCGCCAGCGAGCAATTCGACCGGCAGCGCGTCAGCGCCGGTCGCGATCACCAGCTCGCCAAGCTGCTGGACCTTGCGTGCCGTAAGCTGCACCGCTTTGTCCTGGAGCGCCTTCAGCTCCGAATTATAGTCACGAGGTTTACGCATGGAATGGCCCTCAGTTGTGCGATGAGGGCATTCCAGTTATCGCCTGTGTCGATTAGCGTAAATATCGTGGAACCTGCTGGGACGAGCGCGTCCCGAGAAAGATGAATATTTTCGAGGGCGCGCTTATACGTCGTGCCGACGTCGCTTCTGAAGTGTAAGTGGTATGTCGCTCATGGCGATCTACCACTTTTCCGCGAAAGTCATCTCCCGCGCCAATGGATCCAGCGCGCTGGCCGCTGCCGCGTACCGTTCGGCGTCGCGCCTGCACGACCAGCGCCTGGACCGGCACCACGACTTCTCGAACAAGGCCGGCGTCATCTATTCCGAGGTGATGCTGCCGGAGGGGGCTTCCGAGCATCTTCGGGACCGCGAGCGGCTCTGGAACGCCGTCGAGGCGGCGGAGAAGCGAATCGACGCACAGCTCGCGCGCGAGATCGAGTTCGCGATTCCGCGCGAGCTAGTCCCAGAAATGGGGGTAGCGCTTGCCCGTGACTTCGTGACACGCGAGTTCGTCGGACTCGGCATGGTCGCCGACCTCAATGTGCATTGGGATGTCGGAGCCGACGGCCAACCCAGGCCGCACGCCCACGTGATGCTGTCGATGCGTGAGGTGGGGGAGGACGGGTTCGGCGCGAAGGTTCGCGACTGGAACCGGACGGCGCTTCTTCAGCACTGGCGCGAAGCCTGGGCCGCGCACGTCAACCAGCGCCTCGCCGAGCTCGATATCGACGCGCGGATCGATCACCGGTCATTGGAAGCGCAAGGGATAGACCTCGAGCCGCAGAACAAGATCGGACCCGCCGCTTCCCGCGTGGTGGGGCAGGGGCTGGAGAGCGAGCGGCTCGACGAGCATCTGGAGATCGCCCGCCGGAACGGCGAGCGCATCCTCGCCAATCCCGCCGTGGCGCTGGATGCGATCACGCATGGACAGGCGACTTTCACCACCCGCGACCTCGCCATGTTCGTGCATCGCCACAGCGACGGGAAGGAGCAGTTCGATAAGGTGATGGCCGCCGTTCGCGGCTCGCCCGAGCTGGTCAGACTCGGTCGGGACGGGCGCGGGAATGACCGCTTCACCAGCCGCACCATGATCGAGGCCGAGAAGCGGCTCGAGCAGGCGACGGTTCGGCTCGAAGCCGGGCAACGCCATGGCGTCGCTGAGCGCGATCGGCAACGCGCACTCGCGCGCGCCGAGGCTCGGGGCATGACGCTCTCGTCCGATCAGCGCGGCGCATTTGAGCATGTCACGAACGGGCGAGGGCTCAGCAACGTCATCGGCTATGCCGGAAGCGGCAAGAGCGCGATGCTTGGTGTTGCCCGGGAGGCGTGGGAGCAGGCCGGCTATCACGTCCAGGGCGCGGCCCTGTCCGGCATCGCGGCCGAGAATCTCGAGCACGGCTCAGGGATCGCGTCGCGCACGCTGGCGAGTCTCGAACATCAATGGGCGCAAGGAAGCGAACTTCTGACCAATCGCCACGTACTCGTGATCGACGAGGCCGGGATGATCGGCACGCGCCAGATGGAGCGGGTGATCGCCGAAGCCCGCAAGCGCCAGTCTAAGGTCGTGCTCGTCGGCGATGTCGAGCAGCTGCAGGCGATCGAAGCGGGCGCCGCGTTCCGATCGATTGCGGAGCGCCACGGAGCGGTCGAGATCACTGCGATCCGCCGGCAGGAAGAAGAATGGCAGCGCGATGCGACGCGCCAGCTGGCGACCGGCCGGACGGCCAAAGCGCTAACCGCCTATCATGAGGCTGGGCATGTCCACGCCGCCGCCACACGGGATGAGGCACGCGAGCGGCTGATCGAAAAGTGGGAGCGCGACCGAGAGATGGCCCCGGGCGACAGCCGCATTATCCTCGCCCACACCAACGAGGATGTGCGGGCGCTCAACGAGGCGGCGCGCGTCACCATGCGGGGCGCCGGCGAGTTGGGCGAAGAGGTGGGGCTGAAGGTCAGCCGCGGCGAGCGCGCGTTCGCCTCCGGCGATCGGATCATGTTCCTGCGCAATGAGCGAAGTCTGGGCGTGAAGAATGGCTCGCTCGGTTCCGTGCGCAGGGTCGATGCGATGCAGATGCAGGTTCTGCTCGACGACGGCCGCTCCGTCATGTTCGATCACAAGGACTATGCCGACCTGGATCACGGCTACGCTGCGACGATCCACAAGGCGCAGGGCATGACGGTGGACAGGGTCCACGTGCTGGCGACGCCAGGGCTCGACCGGCATGCGGCCTATGTCGCTTTGTCCCGCCACCGTCGGCGAGTGGACCTGCATTACGGGGAGGACGACTTCGCCGACCGCTCCCGCCTCGTCTGCACGCTCAGGCGCGAGCGCGGCAAGGATATGGCTTCGGACTATGCGCCCGAACCGGATAGGGCGCCTGAGCCTGCATCGAAGCAGCGCAGTGCGTTCGCGGGTCTCAAGCTGCGGGCGTCGCCCAGCATTGAACGGGCGCTACCCGATCCGCTTGGGCGGGCGGTCGAGCGCTACGGGCGTGCCGTCCAGGACGTCGTCCACATGCGTCGGCAGGGCTACCAACCTTTGCCGCATCAGCAGCTCGCGCTCGCCAGGGCGCGCGATGAACTCGAGGCCCTCCAGCCGCAGGGCGCGCATGACCTGCGGACGGCGATGAACAAGGATCTGTCTCTGATCGACGAGGCTGCCCGTGGGCAGCCGGCGAGAGCCATTCGGGCAATGGCGATGGAGCGCAAGCTCAGGATCGACACAGCAGACAGAGCCGAGAGGTTTGTGACCCAATGGAAGGCGCGAGCGCGCCGCATGGATCGGCTGGGGCGCTCCGGCGACTATGATCGTGCGTATAGCGTGAAGGAGGAGTTGGCGGAGATGAGCCGGAGCCTCCAGCGGGATCCGCAGCTCGAGTCGCTGGTCCGAAACCGGCGCAAAGAACTCGGGATCGGAGCCTCCGGGGGCGGTTCACTGTCCCATGACCTCCAGGAATGGCTCAGCCGCTCGCGTTCGCTCGGGATAGGGATGTAGGCTCCCGATGATGGCCAAAGACGACTTCTCCGACACCGACCCCGCCGAAGCGTTCGAGCGTCTGCGAGGCGAGATCAGCTTGCTGCACAGGGCGGTGGAGGGGCTCACCGCGGCTCGGGAGAAGACGCCGGACTACAGCCTCACACTGGGGAGCATGGCGCAAGCTCTTGCCGCTATCGACGCTCGGCTTAGTCAGATCGAGGCGAGCAGAGCACTGTCGCTGTCTCCGGTGGAGTTCGCGAAGGAGATCAGTGCCGCCGCTCAGGCTGCGCAGGTGGAGGACCGGCGGATTTTCGGAGAGGCGCGTGATGCCCTGGCCAACTCCCTCGGCCGGATCGACGGGATGATTGAGCGGGGGCAGGCAGTGGAGGGGCGGGTTCGCCGGGAGCGGTGGATCGCGGTCGGCGGAGTGCTCGCAGGGATATTGCTATGGTCGATCCTGCCGGGCGCCGTTGTCCGATCGCTGCCGGAGAGTTGGCATGCGCCCGAGTGGATGGCGGCGAGGATGATGGGCGTGGAACTCGCAGCCGCGACACAAAGGATGATTGAGGCGGCAGAAAAAGCAGACGGGCGGTACGGCGTCCATGACGGGCGGAAGGGAGATCGCTGAGACCTGGAAGCCGTCATTCACTAGCGCGGGACGGGCCAATCAGGTCTATACCGTCGATTTTCGCAGGGCCCATGGTTCCTATGACTGGAATCTTCACGCCGCCTTTTGTATCTCTCGAGCCTTCTGGAACTCGGCCAAGATCTCCGGGTGACACTGAGCTAGGTAGCCGACGACCCGGGCATTCGCCAGGAGTCTCGCCACGTAGCCGGGGGCAAGGACCAGATCGAGATGGTCCGCTCCGTAATCCTTTTCGATGAGTTTGAAATGCCGTTGGAGCTTAGCGGACTCCTCCTCCATCAACGCGATCTGCTCTGCACTCAGCCCTTTTTGCGCCTTAGACTTCTTTGGCCTCGTCAGGAGATCTTCAGGTGTCGGCGCCACCAGCGACCTTGCATAGCCAATGGTATACCGGTTCATCGCCACCATTAGCTGAGCCGCTTCAACCTGACGCTCCGGGCGAAGCCGACGCAGCTCGCGGAAAGTGTTGATCGCGACATGCTTGTCTCGGAGCAGCTCCGCCACCTCCGGGCATATGCCCTCGAGCAGGCGTCGAGGGTTTCGGATGGGGACGTGGCGCTCCGCCAATGCAAGGACGGCGCGCGGCCGCGGCTCACTACGTCACATGACTCCGATAGCCGGCCCCACGGGAATCTCAACGCATCCGATGGGCTCCAACCAACGCGAATCTTGGCGCATCCGATGGGCTCCAACCAACGCGAATCTTGACGCAGCAATCATATTGATTCATGAAGCAATCGAAGCGATTGAGCCAAGGAAGGGATATTCGCTTCCGTCCGAACCGTTGAACCGCCGTCTATACCGCACGTTCATATAATCTCCGCTATGCAAAGCGGAGAACGGCGGCGCTTCGCTGCTGAGGATTTTAGGTCAGTAACCAAATGGGGTGTTGCGATGAGCCAACATGAAATCCCCTCTGATGGCGCGGTCTGCGCAGTGTTGAGCAGAATGGATCGACCGACAGCTCGCGCTCTCGTAGAGGGTCTGATGGAGGCCGGCTACAACAGCCGTGACTCGCAGCGCGCTATCCAGCGGTGCCTGGATCGGGGAAAAATTCAGCTTGGTTCAGGCCTTCGTCTCCAGCTGGCTGAGAGGCGCACGACCGCAGCCGCCTGACGGCTGAGGAAGGACATATTCAGGGGGCTGTTTGGCTTGGAATCTAGCAGCGCGGGCGGAGCGCGAACATAACGTCGGCGCCGCTGACCAGCGTAGAGAGTTCGAGCGAGACCGCGACAGGATTCTTTATTCATCGGCCTTTCACCGGCTCTCTGGGGTAACCCAGATCGTCCGAGCAGGTGAAGCGGACTATTTTCATACCCGTCAGCAGCACACCTTAAAAGTCGCCCAGCTTGGCCGCCGTCTGGCGCAGCATTGCGCCACCGCGCAGGAGGCTCTCGCAAACACATGGGGCATCGACGCCGAAGTTGTGGAAGCGGCCTGTTTGGCCCACGATCTCGGGCATCCGCCGTTCGGCCATATCGGCGAGTATACCTTGGACGAGCTCGTGCGGAATCACGGGGTAGACGAGGGCTTTGAGGGCAATGCTCAGTCGTTCCGAATCATCACGAAAATTGGCGTGCGATACGATGAGTATCCTGGGCTCGATCTCACGCGGGCCACAATGGCCGCCGTGCTCAAATACCCATGGTTGAGGAACCCCACCGAGCCGGGCAAGTCAAAAAAATGGGCTGCCTACGGGAGCGAGCAGCTCAGTTTCGAGTTCGCGCGCAAGTACCACTCACACGAGAAGCAGACAGCAGAAGCTGCGCTGATGGATTGGGCAGACGATATCGCATACTCAGTTCACGATCTTGAGGACTTTCATCGCGCCGGTGTTATCCCGTGGCGAGAAATATTCTCAGAGGATGGCGGTGAGGATCTCATTAGAAGAACTGAAAACAAGTGGTATGATAAGCCTGCGGACGCCTATGAAAGGCTGAGAGTCGCATGGACAAATCTACGAGAATATTTTGCTGCGTGGGATATTCTTACAACTGAACTATATGATGGGTCAAGATATCATCGAATTGCCCTTCGGTCTCTGACGTCAACTCTTATCAGCCGGTACGTTCAGGCGACTAGGCTGAGCGGAAATTTCGATGATTCTCCCATAATAAGAGGCGCCGAGGAAGAGGCTGAAGTCCTGATACTGAAGCAGATCACTCGTAAGTACATCATCTCAAGCCCAACCTTGCTCGCGCAACAGCATGGTCAGAGGCGAATAATCGCGAAGTTGTTCAAAGCTATCGCTGATGGCGTCGAGAAGAACCTAGGTGTTCCACCATTTCTACCAACTCGTCTGCACTACCTTTGGGACTATGCAGAAGGCGAGCGCGCCCGCTTCGCGGCTGATTGCATCTCCAGTCTGTCGGAAGTCCAAGCCACGGCGCTCTTCGCTCGCCTCTACGGGACGGCGGCAGGTTCGGTACTGGATCCAATTGTTCGGTGAACCTCTGGCATCGTATCTCCTACTGCCGTCTAGAACCGATCTTTCCGATGCCGTGCTGGCGGGAGAGGAGTGTCCATTTGGTATGGGCGATTCGCGGCCTGCTGTCCCTGTGCATAGACTCCGGGTGGAAGAATCTACCCCATCCTCAATTTATGCGTGATGGTATCGATGATGGACAGGCCAGAGGTGATCTAAGCGGCTCAGGAAGCTCTACTACGTCTTCTATCACCCCGATTTCCCGACCGGTCTGGACTTCTTCTATCTCACGTTCACGCGCGCCGAACTGTCTGAGAGCATCGCCAAATACGAGGCCGCCGAGAAGGAGGTGGTCGGCACGGTCCGCAGCATCGTGAACGCCCTCACCCTCTACAGCCCGGAGGAGATCGCGAAGGTGAACCGGGCGAAGGAGGAGCTGCTTGCCGGTGCGGAGGAGGCGCACCAGGCAGGGAAGGCGCGTGTTCGGGAGGTCCTCAAAAAGCAATCTGCGAGCGTATGACAAACCCGCTCGAGAGCATGAGCCAGCCGTGCCCGCTCGATCTCTGCGACGGCAGCGGTGTGGTGCCGATGGATGACGGCCGGGGCGACATGCGCGACCAGCAATGCCCCTGCCGCCTTGATGAAGGAGATAACGACTGCTGACATATGACGCCAAAAGACGAACTGCCGATGATGATCGCCGCCACGGCGGCGATCCTGTTCACCATGGGCGCGGCTTACTACACATTCGAACCGCTAACGGAGCCGCCGCAGCCAGCGGCCCCGCAAGTCCCCGTTGCGGAGGTACCAGCCGCTCCTATCCGTGCAACCAATCAACCTTCGTAGCAAGCTCCCACATCCGCAGAACAGGTCGAGGAACCAGAACGGCCGGGTGCTGTCGCCGGCAACGCGATCAACAAGGTCCGCTTCGATGCCGGCCTCCCGATCCTGAGGCGCGATGCCAGGCTCGATGCCGCGGCCGAAGCCAAGCTCACCGACATAATCGAGAAGGGCTACTTCGCCCACATCAGCCAGGACAAAGGTCCCGTCACCTGGATCCGGAATGAAGGCTATCCGGTCCTCCCCAAGGTCGGCGAGAACTTCGCCCGGCACTTCGACACGGTTCAGGAGATGGTAGCGGCATGGGAGGCGTCACCGACGCACCGCGCGAACATCGTCGAGGAGAAGTTCGTGAGCACGGGCATCGCCGTCTCAGGGCCCTTCGTCGTGCAAATGTTCGGTGCCTGGTAGCACCCTGAGCACTAAAGGCAGTTGATTGACTCGACGCTCGTATTCAATCAAGCTCGTTGTACTCAAAAATACATTTCCCTCCAAAGTCAAATATTAGAACTTGTTGATCTCCATCCGATCGGTCACGGACAGACAACGTCACTGTTTCCTCGGTGACAAGGTTGCCCAGCACTTCATATTGACTGTCAGAATTAGATGCATCTAACTCATTAAGAGTGTCCGCCAAGTTCCGATTGCCGTCTGAGCTCACATAAACCGCATCTGAATCTATCAAGGGTCCGATTGCTTCCAATTCGCGCCTATTAAGTGCGCTAACGAAGGCAGTCGCAGAATCTACTCGATGCTGAGGGGAGTAATCTCCGAAATCATCATCGCATGATCCGACCACCGCTAGTAGCATGCCAAGGAAGCCCACCGACATCTCCTTCCCATGAATCCTGAAGCAGAGTTTAGGAATATAGAGAAGATTGCAAGCCCGATTCGTAGCGCCAGAACTCACTCTGCGCGAAGAGGATGGGTCGTAGTCTGCTAGGGACAGGAGTGATCCCCCCAAAAACGGTCCCAGCGCGCCACCGTGCCGCTCGCCAGCATGGCGCAGGATAAGTCTAGATCGTCGAAATCCCGCCGGCAGAAGGCTGCGACGCGATTGTATGTCCTGCCGTTCTCTTCACATACGAGCGTCTGCCTCGAAGCCAACTCCTGGAGTTCGGCCGTCGCCGTCTGTGCGGTGGCAGGCGGACACGGAGCGCCTCGATTGCACAAGCCGTTCCGCTCCCTCGCGTTCACGCCAGAGAGCCGCACCCGGATCTGTCGCCCGTCGGCTCCTTGTTCCCGGCAGCGAAAGGTATCGCCGTCGGTCACAGAGGCAACTGTGCAGCGAAAGGTGCCGTGGGGTAGGCCTTGTCGATGAGGTCACGGTCGCCGATCGCGTAGTCGTTCCCCTCGCTTTCGACTTGGATGAGCCGCTTCACGAGACGGGCGTGGGGGCCATAGTTGATCCCCTCCTCGCTCTCTGGGACTGTAGACGGTACTGGTACAGTACTGCGTACTGGTACTGGTTCCGCCTCCCGTTCCACGGCAGTTTCATGGGGCTGAGGCCGCGGTTCAGGCGGTTACGAGCTTGCCTCCCGAGCCTGCGTGCCCCAAGTCTTAGCTGTGCACCGTCAAACCCGTGGACCTAGCGCTTGACCTTCACCACCGACGAAGGCGAGGCCGAGGGCGATCTCACCTACAACCGCCAGGATTTCTGGGCGACGACCTCGAACAAGCAGCTGAACTTCGTCCAGCACATCCGGACGATGCTGAAGACCACCGGCCGAGCCGCGGTCGTCGTGCCCGACAATGTGCTGTTCGAGGGCGGCGCAGGCGAGGCAATCCGGCGCAAGCTCCTGGCGATGACCGAGCTTCACACCATCCTGCGCCTGCCGACCGGGATTTTCTACGCCCAGGGCGTGAAGGCGAACGTGATCTTCTTCGACAATCGCGTGGCCTCGCCCGATCCGCAGACGCGCGACGTCTGGTATTACGATTATCGCACCAACGTGCACCATACGCTGAAGAAGAAGCCGCTGCGCTACGACGACCTCGCCGAGTTCGTCGCCTGCTACAATCCGGCGAACCGGCACGCCCGCAAGGAGACCTGGAGCGAGGAGAATCCGGAGGGGCGATGGCGGCGCTACGGCCGCCAGGAATTGCTCGACCGGGACAAGGCGAGCCTCGATCTTTTCTGGCTGAAGGACAAGAGCCTCACCGACCTCGACAATCTGCCGGAGCCCGACGTACTCGCGGAAGAGATCATCGAGAACCTCGAGGCGGGCCTAGAAAGCCTGCGCTCTGTTTTGGGAGCACTGCGGTCGGGTGCGTGAGAGCTTCCCCCGAAGCATCACTCAAGCCAGCTGAGCCCGGACGCGATCCCGGCCGGGAACCTCAACCTGCGGCAGCTTCTGGTGTCGCCAGCCGTTCTGCTGCACGGCCGAAAATGGCGCAATGCGGACGTGAGCGACTCGGCCACGCCAGGGCAGCGAGTCTCAAAAAATCTCACGCGAGGTGTGGGGGAAAATGTGGGGAAGACATAGGCGGACGCGGCATAATCAATAGTAGTAACAAGAGCCTATACCTAAATTTCGAATCCCTCCCGCGCAACCGAAGAGCCTTCGCTAGGCGGCGGCTATGCGCCCTTGGCTGTCGTTCGATCGGTTCAGTTACGGGCCTGATAGCGCTCGTTTATTCACCGAGTTAGCATCAGCCGCATTTCTGGCGCTCAGCCTCGGACGAAGGGTCGACCTATATACTGCTGTGGTCGCAGCCCGTTGAGAAACGTTTCGGACATTGCGCCATGCTGATCGCAACCGGTTCCGAAATCCCGAACCGACGGATCAACGCCGAATGTAGTCCTTCCTGATAATCCCTCCGAAACCTGTGCTTGTCTAGGAGGTCCCCAATTCATCCGGTGAGGAATGCATGGCCTGGTTTGTCGAGAAGCGGGGCGGATCAAGGGGCGACGCGGGCGCCCTGGTGATCCGGGCACAGGCACCGGGTTCCGAAAAGGTGGTCCTTCCGTTCGCGAAGGAAAATATCGAGTGCTTCGGCACGGTCGGCGAGGATGAGGTCTTCGCGCTGGGTGCTTATGGCTCGCTGGTGATCGTCAGCTGTTTGAGCGGCGCGATTCGCGCCCGTGGTAAGAGCGACATCCGCTTCGCCGGCCTGTTTGTGTTCGACCGGGGACGAAAGCTGGCGATCCACAAGAAATATCGTCTGGAGATATGGTCGGTCGCGCCGCTCGCGCGGCTCCACAGCTTCAGATATCTGATACCCCATGAGGGAGAGGATTGGCACCTCTCCGAGCTTCGCGAGGAGGAGCCGGAAAACGCACGCCGGCCGCGCCCCTTCGTGCCCTTCGAAAAGGGCGAGCCGGTCGAAACCGGCCATCACCTGATCTTCAGCTACCGGGACGAGATCAAGGCGTTCGACGACTCGGCCCAGGAATTTCGGACCCTGGGGCATGAACAGGGATTCTATCGTATCGATACGTGCGACTGGAGCGCCCGGATCATTCCCTGTTCCGCCAATTCGTTCGACTATCTCGATGTCGTGCGCTGGATCAGCCCGTCCGGGCGTCATGCGATCCGCACATGCTATGATAGCCTTCCCCTCGCCGTTGGCATGCAAGTGCTTCGGCCCGGTAAGGCCCGTGTGCCGGCCGACCATGCCGACTTGAGGCCCGACGGGGTCGAGCGGTACGGGATCGTGCTCGAGCTGTGGCGGATCGCGCCCGACCTCGTGGTGGCACTGTGCCCGACAGCCCGCATGCTGGAGCCTCGCGAGATATGTTGCGGGCCGACCGCCGCAAGGCGGCCTTCGACGGCCGACCTTCGCGCATGGAAGACCTTTGTCGATGCCGCCGGTGGCGCGAACCTGCCCCAGGCCGACATGGTTCCCGTCCGCACATTTCACGGTCATGTCTGGGATGTCGTTTGGGAGCCTGGGGAAGAAGCGTTCTGGGTCGTGTTTCGCGACCAGACGCTTCGGCGGGTCGATCTCGAAGGGAATGTCTCCGCATTGATCGCTTTCGCGCGCTGGACTGAGATTCGGGATGGTGGGTTCGGCATCAGGCAAAGACTGTATTTCCCGAAGCTGATTTTCCTTCCCGACGGCAAGCTGCGGTTCGGCGAGGATTTGCGAGGTTACGTTCGTTTCGATCCGTCGCGTATGGCGACTGCTCGCGACGCGGTTCTCATTCCGGAAGACGAGGACGCGTTCGATCCTCCCGCTTCGGACAAGCTGGTCGACAAGGCCCTTCGCGAGCGCACCTTCGTCAAGGTTCCGCTGGCTTCGAACGACCCGGCGGATCGCGTCGCCGCGCTTGAGTTGCTCGCGGACATCTTCGCGGCGGGAGTCGAGCCTCTGATATGGGGCGACAAGCTGCGGATCCTGTTCGTCGGTCCGAAGAAGCGGCAGAGCGAGGCCGACTTCTTCGCCGCGCTGGCTGACGACGACGTCAAGGAGGCGGTGCCGGCGTTGCGCCGGGCGATCCTCATTTATCTCGACAACATCAAGGGCGGCGAGAGCGATCAGCCTTGGCTGGACCCCGACCAGGGCATCCCGGCGCTCGCACCGGCTCTGGAGGCGCTGATCCGGCTCGACGGCGGCGCATATGACGTGTGGCGCGCCTTTATGCTGAAACGGGACGGCGAGCATGAATGCCATCTGGGGCGCAAGCTCCATGCCGACCATGTGCGTCGCGCGGGGCGGGGGACCGACAGCGATGTCGCTTTCGGCGCATTCGTCGTGATGAACCTGTTATGGGGCGGTTACGGCGCGAAATGGAACATGTTCGGGCTGATCGATGACGCGCCGCGGATCGTTGACGCCGAAAGCTTCGCAAGGCTGGTGATGGGAGAGGCCGATATCCTGCAATCCCGCCTCGACCTTCCGGATGCGGACGTGGGAAACTGGATCAGGGGCCTCGGCCATGAATTGAAAAGCGATGATGCCTGGCGCATGCAGGCGCGCGCGGCGATCGAGCGAGACCCAAGGTTCTCAATACAATCCTGATGCTCGGCAATCGCCGCCTTTTCCTCATCGAATGGCGGGAAAAGGGGGCGGCGCCCCCAACCCGAGGGGCGCCGCCCTTCCCGGTTAAAAGTGTGAGGCAGTGGTGCCATCTAGAAAGGTAGATCACTCAATGAATGGCCGCACTGTCTCGGGAGCCGAATGGCCGCTTCTCCGATGGGTGGCCGGGAGCTGCCTGTCCGCTTATGCCTGCCTTCGACCCATTGTGAATACTTGAGGGGCAGGGCCTGCGGATTACGGGTTGAACGGCGGCAACTGGCCAGCGGCCCAAAGGTCGTCCAAGTGGACTCTCACATGGATGAGCTTGCAGCCACAGGTTTCCTCGGTCGGTAGCTCTTCGGTGCTATCGACGATCAGGCGCCGCGGCGTTCGCGACTGCAACAGCATGCCCGTGACGATGGTCGGGGAGGCACGCGCATAGACGCGGGTGTAGCGGGACAGCTCCGAGACCCCTGCCGGCAACTCGATTCGCGGCTCCGTGAGGTCCAGCAGGCGCGTTTCCTTCGACGTAGCATCGCGCGCGGCGCCCAGCGGCGGCAAGCGATCGAGCGGCGCCAGACGCGGATCGTGGCTGGCCCGCGCCCACCAGTAGGGATAGACCCGGTGGACGCGCAGCCCGTCGGCGGTGCGCCGCAGATACACGACCCCGTAGCGGCCCAGCTTCGGCGGCCAGGACTGATTGCAGCTGACGACCAACTCGCCGGCAAAGGCCGGTCGGTTGTCGAAGCTGAACTCGCGCTGGGGCACATGACCCATGAGAGTGCCCCGATAGGCCCCGGTCGCCCGCCAGGTCGCGCCGTCGACCTGGAGATCGGTGATCAACACGAGGGCGATCGCGTCGGCATCGAGGCTGCGCAGCGCGTCGGGTCGCGGAGCGATACGGCATGCCTGCGCCTCGGCAGCCCCGAAAAGGCCCAGGACAACCAGCAAGACTGCAAGGATTATTTTCACCTTGTCCGCTCCAGGCTGCGGTGCCGGCATCCTGCACCAACCTTGATCCGCTTTCCACCCCACCCGGCATTCGGTGAAGCCACGGCCGACGATCGACACGGACGCCTCGAAAGGGTGGGAAACGAACATTAATCAGCTGAGTGGCCTAGTCGGCGCCCTCCCGCGCCCGCGACAGGGTTCACTAGGTGTCGGTGCCTGGTAAAAACTTGGTCGACATGTTCGAGCGCGTGACGGAGATCGGATGCCGATTGGTTGACGAAATCGGTTGGGAAGTCGGACTCGTACCGTCCCATTGCCGTACAAACACCGAACATCGGGACGTGAGAACGCAGCACCGTAGCAATGCGAGCGTGCAACCCGGTAAGTACAGGCTCGCTAGGGGCGGTATTGTGTGGGCTGTAGCCACGACGGACAGACTCGCGGAGACTTAGGGTCTCGCAAGTCGCACGGTTCCGGCCATCGGTGTACACGGTCAAGTGTTCGTCGAATGGGCTCGAAACCTTGATATATAAGATGGTCTCGTTGCCGTATGCGTCTGGACGTTGGACAATGCGGTCGATGTTGCAGACGGGCTGGCGGTTGCCCGGAAACCCTGAGAAGCAATATACCTCCCAGTCCCCGAAACGTGCAGGGACAGGAGTTTCGGCAACGGCTGACCCCGGCGATAAGGCAAACATCGCGGCAACGGAGAAGAGCAGCCGTCTCATCATGCGGTTCGGATCTTTGTCGCGGCTGCGTTGCCAACTCGTGAATGTCCGAAACGGGGCCGGACGCGGATGTCCAGCAACCGAACCGCTGGACGTCAGCTATCGCACCCTTCGACACCGTGAGCTGCCGGTCCGCTACGGCCAGTCCCAGTCGGAAATATCGCTTCGATCCTCCGCATGAAGGGAGCCCCGGAGCGGCTATGGGACGAGCTTGAATGGGGTGGGGCTGATTCGCGAATCAGTCCGCAGCCATAAATCGATTCCCGGCGTGAGAGTCGAACCCATCCTCATCTTGATCCTGATGGTATCGCTGATGGACAGGAATGAGCGCCACTGAGTTTCTCTAGGGTAATCAATCCATTACCGTAGGAATTCGATTCCCGCTACCGCCGTACTGTCGTGGCCGGGAGCGGACGACAGGTGCGATGTCCGCGAAAGCAGACGCTCATCTCGATCGCTATCCGTCTGTCCGCTCCCCACCCCTTGCTGGCATTCCCTTTTAGAGAAGGTCAACGGATGTGCCGTAACAGGTGATAATGCATTCCCCCCTCCTTCCTCAGCTTCGTTTCCTCCGCGCCACCTTCACCGTTGGGCTGCTTACATGCAGCTTCCTGCTGGGCGCCTGTAGCGATGTGCGGGGCGAGCTTCCGGAAAAGGTCGAGGTCACCGAAGTTATCGCGTCAAGCTCAACCGGCGTCTTCATGGAGGGCTGTGCCACTGTAGTTTATCGTCTCGACCCAGCAACGGCGGATACGCTGATGCAGCAGGGAGCGGGATTCTTCAGAGACATAGAGCCTCCTCGCAATGAGAATCCGAGGAATCCTTATTCCGAGTGGATGGAAACACCCCTTCCTGACGCAAGGCTCAACCATATCCACGCCGTGCGGGCGATAGGCGGCTGCGAAGGGGACGGGGGTGACTTTCGCGCAAGGGAGATCGAACTGGCTCTGCGGGCGCCCGGCAGCTTCTATGCGCTCACGAGGAACAAGGAGGGGATGATCCTTGTCGTCCCTCGTTCTCGGCTCGCCGCATTCCTCTATGTTGGCTGAATGTCGGTTTCCACTCATCGCGGACGCTAAGCCCGCAGCCGGGGTGACAAATCGGAATGCATGGTCAGGGTGGAGGCGAAAGTTAACCCGGCGGGTGTAAACGATGTCGATGCGTTCGATCCATCGCCTATGGGGCTGTGCGTTGCTGGTTTTGGTGGCGGTGCCGGCTACCTCCTGCGCGCTCGACGCCAGCACGACGGCCCAAGCGGCTTCCCCCACCTACTCGGCTCAGCAAATGAGAGCCATCTCTGTCTTTGGCGCTCGACTTTCGATGCGGCTTGAAGCCGCTCGCGAGGCCCTAATCCGGAACGGCTTTAGGCGAGTTCCCTTCCCCAGCGCTCCGCCGACAAATAACGAGGCTCAAGTGCTGGAGGCTAAGGATACGATTGAGGTGGGCGAAGGCGTTCGGCGGAGAGCAACTCGATCCCACGCACCTGACAATGGTACTGATCGAGATGCCCAAACGGACCATTGCGGGCAATCTGGCCTCTGAACCGGATCAGAAACGATCCATCGTGCGGACGTTCCCGCATGATTGAATCAGGTGGAACGACTGCATGAAACTGTTGTGAAAACCCCTCCGTCGGCTCGAACCAGCATCCGTTCGCGTCCAAGTTGCAGCCCGCCCAGCCGCTGCAGGCCACGAAACCAGAATGTTCAAAGGAAGTGGACCAAACACCAGTCATCTGGGTCGCCGCGCCGTAGGAGGGTGTCTGGCGTGCGCTGATTTCAAGTTCTGAACTTCGTGCTTCCGCCGAATTGCCCTGAGGTGCCTGCGTTCCGCACGCGACGAGGGCGATCGGAAGAATGCATAGGAGGGCTCGCATCAAGCAACAGATAACCACGCGAGACGAGTGGGACAACGTCCGCTTTCCACCCATTGCGGACCTTCCCAGTTTATGAGTCTACAACCCAGGTCGGCTCGGGAGATGAAGACGGCTGACCAGGAGGATCGCACCGTGTTCGAGAGCGACGACATGGGCGGAATCCGAGACATGGGCTGCATGGGAACGAAGAGGCAGTTTGGCGATAAGGTGGGCGTAGCCCCTCGACCCACGACCGTTGCTGAAAGTCAGAGCCTTGCGATTTCTCGGCCGGATGAGGATGCCACGGACTGGGCGTAGAGCCCCCTCATCCCGCTCGATTGCGCGCGTTCGATGAGTTCCTTCGACCAGTACCACCCGGCCAAGTCGACGTCAGCAAATGAAGCCACGTCGTTCAGAACCTCGTTGCTGAACACTACCCCATCAGGAAACTGGACAGCGCGGAAGTAAGTGCCCCCGTAGTCTTCGTCGTTGATGACGACTCTCGTCCGCCGGGGATCGACCGCTTCCAAAACGCGCCGCGGCATTACTGCATGGAACAGCAACTCAGCATCTCTTGCCCGAACGTGGAATTCAGCATGGTCCAGCGAGCCGGGATCGATCTCGTCGATAAGCCGGAAAAGCCCATTGGAAATGAAGAACAGGTCGTGGGCCGGGTTATAAAAGTCCACGACGTCTTTTGACGGCCCCTTGAACCTGACCTCAGGTGTGGGAAGCCCTGTCAACGGTCTACGCGCCGACGTCCGACCACCCTTTCGCGGCGAGCCCTCGCGCGAGGGTTTGTTCGGCCACTCCAAGCGCCCAGGCTGATAATCCCAGCTCTGCCACACCCGGAAGTATCGCTCTTCTCCTTCATTGCGCGCGCTGGGTTCGAAGGTCCCTATCTGCCCTTTGGGTACCTGCTTGATCATCTCGGCAATCGTGAGTTCCGACATATCGGTCACCATGTTCAGCACCCTGAGTTCAGTTTCACTTCGAAAGGCCGCGCTGGGCGAATTGATGGTAGCCGCAAGGGGGCGTCCTCCCAACATCAGCACTCCTCCTTCCCCGCCTCGGCAACCGGCTTTGAGAGTGGCGACAGCAGACACTGGATGATCTTGCGCCTTTGGGTGCGAACAGATCCCGGTACCGTCCGTTGAATAACTCCTGGGGGATGATGTCGGATTTCTGAGCATGGTTGCTCAGCCTGACGGCGCTGAACGGGACCCTGCCCGCGGACCTCGGCGGCCGGCTCGCGCTTCCACGAACCGTGACTCTGATCTGACCACTATCTGCCATTTACCCCCCCAATCCACAGAGGATCTGCTGAAATCAGAGCCTTGCGACTTCTCGTACCGTCGAGGAGGCTACCGATTGTGCGTAGAGCCCACGTATGCCGCGTGATCGCGCCAGCTCGATCAGGTCCTTCGACCAATACCAGCCGCCCGCGTCGAAATCGAAGGATTCTACACCTTGCAGGGCCTCGTCGTTGAATACGATCCCTGCTGGGAATTCGACTTTCCGAAAGTACGTACCGGCATAGTCTTCGTCCTTGACGACTACTTTCGTTCGCCGTGGATCGACAGCGGCAGCAAGCAATCGAGTCGTGCCAGACGCGGTCGCGGCAAGCCCGCGCTCACCAGTACGGACAGACCCGGTGGACGCGCAGCTCCCGGCCGTGCGCCGCAGATATCTACGTGCTCGCGAGGTTTCCGCCGCGCTTGCGCTTGATAGCCACAACGTTTGAGCTAGCGTTCTGGACGATGGTGCAGAACCTTGCCCAATCCGTCATCAGTCGAGAACGCTTCGCCAGGAGGTCGCCACGCTGGTAAGCGGCTTCGGCCTTGTCCTTAAGCTGGTGTGCCAGGGCATGTTCGATTACCTCACGCGGATAGGCCGTCGTCTCGCCGGCCCAGTCGCGAAAAGTTGAACGGAAGCCGTGCTGCGTTAGGCCTGCTCGGCCCATCCGCTTTAGAACCGACGTGAGCGCCATATCGGAGAGCATGCCACCCCTGGCGGCGGGAAACACATAGTCCACACCTTCGATGCGCGAGGCGGCCTTAAGTAAGGCAACCGCGGCCGGGGAGAGCGGTACGCGATGTTCCTTGCCTGCCTTCATCCGGTCAGCCGGAATGATCCAAATCCTGTTCACTAGATCGATCTCCGCCCAGGTCGCTCCTCGTACCTCACTCGACCGCGCGGCTGTCAGGATCGCAAACTCGAGGGCGCGAGCCGATGTGCCTTCGCGGTCGCGTAGCTCGGCCATGAAGTGGCCGATCTCGGCATAAGGCAGAGCCGCGTGATGCTCGACCTTTTGCACCTTGCTGCGGGCAGGGAGCAGCTTGTCCAGATGACCCCGCCACCGGGCGGGGTTCTCCCCGTCGCGATATCCGCTGACCTTCGCCCAATCGAGGATGTTTTCCACTCGTCCACGCAGTCGGCTAGCGGTTTCGGTCTTGTGGGCCCAGATCGGGCGAAGCACGTCCAGAACTGAACCGGTGTCAATCGCGCCGACAGGCAATGCGCCGATCTTTGGATAGGCGTAGGTCTCGAGGCTCGCGCCCCATTGCTTGACGTGCTTCTCGTTGCGCCAGCCGGCTTTGTGGGCTTCGATATAGGCTTTGGCGCACTCTTTGAATGTTATTGCTCTCGCTCTTTCTTCCCGTAGAGATGCGCGTATTTGGCGCTTCTCGTCCAATGGGTCTTTACCGTCGCGGACCTTCTTCCGGTGCACACGGGCGTCTTCCCGGGCTTCGGCAAGTGATACCTCCGGGTATGGCCCCAATCCGATATCTCGTCGCCGCGCACCGATCTTGATGCGCAAGATCCACGCGCGGCTGTCGCCCGCAATACGAAGGTGAAGGCCGGGCACTCCGCCCACCGCGTGCCGACCCTCATTCTTCAATCGCGCTACGGTCAGCGCCGACAGTTCCTTTGCTCTCTTGGGCATTATGGCGGAGACTTTTTCCTGACCCACTTCTTGTCCCACATAAGTTTTGAGATTGCAATGGATATCATGGCCAATCGTGGAACTGCGAATTCTAATTAAGATATTGATATCACAAAAGAAGAAGACGTCCTGGGCTGTCCTGGAAATGGCCCGAAAAGGACTCCCTCTCCGCCATTTCTATCGGTCAAACACTGATTATCCAAAGCCGAGTTCGAGGCCTCCCCTTTGTTCTTTTTTTGAGTTCTCGTAGCAGCTCGTGGCCAAGCAGATGTCCAAAGGTGATGTTTGCCGGCATCTTTGGCGGAATTGTGCGCGACGGCAGAGCTGATAGCGAACTTATGCACGAGTCCTGGTGCGGCCTGTTTGGACTGGTCAACTCTGACGCGAACACTTAGCAAGCGGTCTGTCGTCGCCGATTTGAATGTGATATTATGTCAATCGTCCTGCCGTTGCTTGCGCTCGCCCTCCAGTCGACAACACTCCCCCCGCATCCCCGACAGGCGGAGGCGCGAGCGCTGTTAACCGCTGTCCAAGGCCAGTGGCGGTGTCGTGGCGAATTTGCGGACGGGCGCCCGATCGAGGCGGATCTGAGCTTTGAGCCTGTTTTCGGTGGGCTTGGACTTCGATTCACTCACGTCGATCGACCGCCGCACAGCTACCGCCAGGAATCGCATTGGGGCTTCGATCGGGAAAGCGGACACATCGTCTCACTTGCGCTGACCGGGTCCGCCCGCGCGGCCGAGCCGAGCGCGGCGGCCTATGTCGCCGAGACATGGACGGAAAGTTCGCTGACTTTGGTCCACCGGCACCTGCTCACCGATCCGTTCGCACCGAACCGCTTCACCTACACAGTGACGGGCGGCCGCTTGAAGAAGACATGGGAAGTGGCGCGCACCGAAGGACAATGGCAGATGGGGGATTATCTCGACTGCGATCGGGTGGGCTGAGGGCACGTCAGGAAGGCGGCCATCAGTCGATGGAGGATTGTTTCCAAAGCCTGCCACCGGTTTTGCGGCCGCTGTGAGGGCGTGAGATACCCTCTCCGCCATTTTCCTGACTTCCCGCAAAGCCTGTCAGCCTGGCTCGCCTGCGCCTCGGACGGGCCCGGTTCCGACAGGAGTTCCCAACCGGGCGCGTCGTTGTTTCGCTGACATAATTATCTGCTAATCTCCGCATCGACCGATAGGTGGCGGTGGTGCGCGATGGATCATCGTTTTCGGCACCGGTTCGACAAGTTCGTCGGGGTCGAAAGGCCGCCGACCTTGACCGTTTCTGCCTTCGAGGCGACCGATTTCGTCGTATCGCGCGTGCAGTGGGAATGGAGCGACGGAGGACATCCGACGCAGTTCGATCGCGCCGACGCTTACATGGTCTGCCTGCAGCGCCTGGATCTGCCCGCCCAGCCTTACTGGGCGGACGGGCGCGCCATGTCGCTGCCGGCGATTCGGCGGGGGCAGTTCCTGTTGCTGGACCTCGGTACCGAGCACGCGTCACTCGTGCCGAGCGCGGTGGATTGCGTGTCGATCTACGCCTCGCGCGCGGCGCTTCAGCGCTTTCAGGCCGAGCATGGAATGCCGGCTACCGGGCAGTTGCTGACGCCTCTGGGCGCGGTGCATGACGACGAGGCCATTCGCCATCTTGGCGAGGCGTTGTTGCCGGCGATCGAGCAGCCCCGGGCCGCAAGCCGGCTGTGGGCCGACCATGTCGCCCTTGCGCTCCTTTCCCGCCTCACCGCACTGCACGGCACCGATGCCTTGCCCGCATCTGCGGCGCGGGGCGGCCTTGCCGGGTGGCAGGAGCGGCGTGCCAAGGAGATGATGCTGTCCCAGCTTGACGGGCGCATCGGTCTGGAAACGCTGGCGGCCGAATGCCGGCTGTCGCGCAGCCATTTCGCCCGCGCGTTCAAGGCGTCCACGGGCGTTTCTCCGCTTCGCTGGTTGAGCCTCCAGCGGGTGGAACGGGCGAAGATCATGCTCTTGAACACGCAGCTCCCCCTGGATCAGATTGCCGTCGCGTGCGGCTTCGCCGACGCCAGCCATCTGGCGCGCGTCTTCGTGCGGGCGACGGGCCAGCAGCCGGGCGCCTGGCGGCGGTCGAGCCGCCTGTAAGCGCAGCTGTCGAATCAGCACGGAAGTCCAATCCGGGGCACGTAGGTCCATGGATCGACTGGCGACCCGTGCCGTAAAATTCCCCCGGCAATCGGAGGGTAGGCAATGGTGCAAAAGACTATTCTGGTGACGGGCGCCGGTTCCGGCTTCGGCGAAGGCGCGGCGATCGGCATGGCGCAGAACGGCCACGCGGTGATCGCCACCGTGCAGGTCTCGCCGCAGGTCATGCCGCTCAGGCAGAAGGCTGCGAAGCTGGGGCTGGACAATCTGCGGGTCGAGCGGCTCGACCTCACCGATCCCTATGACATCGAGCGGGCGGCGAAATGGGACTTCGACGTGCTGTGGAACAATGCGGGGCAGGGCGAGAGCGGGCCCGTGTGGGAGATCCCGATCGACCTCGTGCGCCGCAATTACGAGATCAACGTCTTCCTGCCGCTCGTGCTGACGCAGAAGGTGGTGCAGAAATGGGTGTCGCAGGGACGCAGGGGAAAAGTCGTCTTCACCTCCTCGATGGGCGGGCTGTTCACGCCGGCCAACTGGGGAACCTACGTTTCCACCAAGCATGCGCTGGAAGCCATCGCCGAGGCGCTGCAGCAGGAGCTGCGCCCGTACGATATTCTCGTCCAGACGATCAATCCGGGCGCCTATTTCACCGGCTATAACGAGACCATGGCCGACAATGCCTTCCGCTGGCTCGACGACGGCCGGAACTTCACCAGGCGAGAGGACCTGCGAAAGGGCTTCGACGACTTCTTCGCGACGCCCGAAGGCCGGATGGACCCCCAGGAGATGATCGATCGGATGATCGAGATCGTCCCGGCCGACACGGGCAAGTTCCGCAACGTGATGCCCAGGGCGATCGAGGACATGCTGAAGGCCCATCAGCTCCAGGCTTGGGAAAATCGCATCGAGGCGCCGGACGGGCTCGTCGCCGATATCGTGCCCGAGATGGAGCCGACTCGCTCGGTCTGACGGAGGAATCGCGATGGAGCTGCCGCAAAGCATCAGCGATGCCGCGCTCGCGGCGGCATCGGACGAAGCCCGTATCATCGGCGTGCCGATGAACGTCGCCATTCTCGACGCGGGGGCGAACCTGAAGGCGTTCCTGAGGATGGACGGCGCGCTGCTCGGTTCGGTGGACATCGCCCTCCGGAAGGCGCGCACCGCCGCGCTCTTCGGGATGAACACGGAAGCCGTGGGCGAATTCTGCAAGCCGGGCGGGACCTCTCCCGGCCTCGACGCGACCAATGGCGGACTCGTCGTCTTCGCCGGCGGCATTCCGCTGCGCGACTTTGAAGGCAGGTTGATCGGCGCCGTCGGCGTGTCGGGCGGCAGCGTGATCCAGGACTTCCAGGTCGCGGCCGCGGCGGCCGAAGCGGCCCGGCTGATCCGGGACGAGGGAGGAAGACAATGGGCCGCGCCGCATGCCGGGCACGAGCGCTCCGCGCTCTCGTCGGGACAGTCATGATCGCGACGGCCCCTGGCGCCGCCGCCGGCGCGGGACCGGCCGAGGAGGAACGGAACCGCATGGTCGTCGCGCAGGGCTTCGAGGCTTGGCGGACGGGCACCGGCAGCCCCTACGACCTGCTCGCTCCGGATGCGAGCTGGACGATCACAGGCAACTCGCTTGCGGCCAGGACGTACCCGACGCGGGAGGCGTTCATCCGGGAGATCATCCGGCCGTTCAACGCGCGGATGAAATCCCGCCTCGTTCCTTCGGTCCGCAAGCTTTACGCCGAAGGCGACACCGTGATCGCCTTCTTCGATGCGGTCGGCATGGCGAGGGACGACCGCCCCTATGCCAACACCTACGCCTGGATCCTGGAGATGGAGCGCGGACAGATCGTCAGGGCTTACGCCTTCTTCGACAGCATCGCCTTCGACGACTTGTGGAGGCGGGTGCAGCCGGTCCAGGCGGGCGCTCCTGAACCGTAGGTGGCGACGACAATGGCAGGAGACGGCTCGGCAGTGCTGGATGATCAGGGTTGTCGGACTTGCGAGGCTCGCTCCTCCAGCCAGTGGTCGATCTTTGCCTCGAGCACGTCGAGCGGCAGGACGCCGGTGTTCAGCACCTGGTCGTGAAATTCCCTGATGTCGAACCTGCCGCCAAGCCTGGTCGCCGCTCTCTGGCGCAGTTCCTGCAGCTTGAGCTCTCCGATCTTGTACGACGTGGCCTGGCCCGGATAGGCGATATAGCGGTCGATCTCGACCACGACGTCGCGTTCCGCCATCGAGGTATTCTCGAGCATGAAGCGGATGGCGGCGTCGCGACTCCACCCATGCGCGTGCAGCCCCGTGTCGACGACCAGTCGGACGGCCCTCAGCATCGCCATGTCGAGATGGCCGAACCATTGATAGGGATCCTCGAAAAGGCCGAGCTCCCGGCCGAGCGTTTCGGCGTAGAGACCCCAGCCTTCCGTATAGGCGGTCGCCCGGCCGAAGCGCAGCACGTCCGGCAGATCTTCCTGCTCCTGGGCGAGGGAAAGTTGGAAATGGTGCCCCGGAATCCCCTCGTGAAGGGTCAGCGTCTCCAGGGTGGGGATGGGCCTCGTGTCGAGCATCGACATGTTGAAGAACAGGATGCCCGGGCCCGAAGCGTCCGGCGGTCCCGGGCGATAATAGCCGGTGCCCCGCTGGTCCCCCAATGCAGGAAGTGGCCGCACTTCGAAGGGGGCCCGCGGTGCGGCGGGAAAGAGCTTGGGGATGTTGGGCCAGATCCGGGCCTCGATGGACTTGAAATGCTCGAGAAGCTGCTCGGGCTGCTTATGGTAGAAGCGCGGATCGGTCCGGACATGCTCGAAGAATTCGTGCAGGCTCCCACCAAACCCGATAGTCTGGCGCACTTCCTCCATCTGCTCTCGAATCCGGGCCACCTCGCGACGCCCCAGAGCGTGGATCTCGTCGGCGCTCATCCGTGTGGTGGTGTGGCGCGCGAGCTCGGCCGCGTAGAGCGCCGCACCATCCTTCATCGCCGATCGGCCCGGGGCCGCCGAGGCAAGCGGGAGATATTCCGTCTGCAGATAGGATTGCCAGAGCCTGTATCCGGGATAGACGCGCTCCTCGATCATGCGCCGATAGGCCGCTGCCAGCCTCGCGCGCTCCGGCTGGCCGATCGTGGCGGGCATGTTTGCGATGGCCGCGTAGAAGGGGCTGTCCTCGACCGGGATCGCAAGCATCGCCTCGACCTGGGATAGGACATTGTCGACGATCACTCGCGGCTGGACCTGTCCCACGGCGACCCCGCGCCGGAGCTGGGCGATCACGTTCTCCAGATAGCCCGCAAATCCCTCCAGGCGCTCGAGCCCACGCTCATAATCTTCCACGCTTTCGAACCGTGCGCCGCCGCCCGAGACGAAGTCGGGCATCTCCACGTGCATCCCGAACGAAGGGTTCAAAGCCGCCCGGCGCTGAACGTCGAACAGGCCTGTCTCGAACAGCGACAGGACCTGCTCCGTGCGATAGCGAAGGACGTCGTAGGCGATCCGGTCCACGGCGGAGAGCTGCAGCCGGTCGATCGTCGCGAGTTCCGCCATCTCGGCTCGCTTGCTGGCTTCCAGCGCGCGGGCATGGTCGTCCGACAAGGGGTCGACGAAGGCCGGCAGTCCTGCGGCATCTCCGGACCTTTCCGCGTCCATCGGCGCGAGCATGCGTTCCGCCTGACGGCTGCGCTCGAGAAGACGATGGAGGCGCTCCGAGGCCTCCGTCCTCTGGATCCCATCCGCGGGAGCAGACGACGGAAGCTGCGACTTCGCGGGTGCTGCGACCGACAGGAGGAGAGCGGCCGCAAGATTCTGCACCCGCATGTACGTCGACGATCTTCCGGCCATGCCCGCTCCTTTGCCCGTTCATGGCAGGATCACGCCTGAGGGGGCGATTTGCAACGGCGGAGGAATTCGCCTCCACCTCACGCCCCGGCCGGAGTCCGCTTGGGTGGAACGCCGCAGGTCTTTGACCTCCAAAGATAAATTCAGACGATCAATGGCTGTGGCACCCGCCCGTCGCGACTTTGTTGCGTTAATCGCAACGAGAAGCGCCGAACCTTCGCATTGCTCGTAGCTCGCCCGGTCCTCAAGGTCGGCATCGACAAAGGCGTTGCGCGTGCAGCGGCGCTCATTCGAGGGGAGGGAATATGGTCTCACTTCTGAATCGAATCGCGGCCGGGCTTGTCGCTGGAGGCCTGGCCATGGCTTCGCCGGCCTTGGCCGCTCCGTTGCCTGTCCGGGCCCTTGCCGGGGGCAACGTCGTGTCGATCGAGGACGGCAGCGTCATTCGCGATGCCGTCGTCCTGGTCGAGGGCGAGCGGATCCGCCGGATCGGCCCAGCCTCGGAGGTCGAGATCCCTGCCGGCGCCGAGGTCGTGCCGATGGGCGGCAAATGGCTCATTCCGGGCCTCATGAACATGCATGTCCATTTCGGCCTCGTCCTGCCCGGTGCGGCCGGCGCGGAGCTCCAGGACGAAACCGACGCGGCGCGGGCTCTGCGAATGGCCAGCAACGCCTATCGCACGTTGATGTCCGGGATCACCACCGTCAGGCTGACTCACGAATATAACGGAAACGAGTTCGACCTGCGTCGGGCAATCCAGCGCGGCCAGGTCCGCGGACCCCGGATCGAGACGGCCGGCGAGCTCATCGTTCCGACGGGAGGCCATGGCTATCGGGAGGTCGATGGCCCCTATGGCTTTGCGAGGGCGGCGCGCGAGCAGATCAAGCGCGGCGCGACCTGGATCAAGATCGCCATCTCCGGTGGGATTTCCGACACGCACGGCAGCATCTCGGCCGCGCCCATGACCGACGAGGAGCTCTCGACGCTCATCGAGGTGGCGCATCGCAACGGGGTCAAGGTCACGGCCCACAACGGCTCGCCGCAGGCTGCCGAGCAGGCGCTGCGCTTCGGCGTGGATTGTTTCGAGCATGGCTATCATCTGACGGAGCCGGTGCTGCGCCAGATGGCGGAGAAGGATGTGTGGCTCGTCCCCACCATCGTCGTCAGCCAGCCCGGCGCGCACGAATTCTATCGCAAGATCGGCTCCCCGGATTGGTACCTTCAGCGTGTCGAAAGTGTCGGCCGGGATCATTGGGCGATGCTTCGAAATGCCATTCGGCTGGGCGTTCCGATCGCGCTCGGCACCGACCAGTTTCCGTTCGAGCCGAACGAGGGAACCACGGCCACCGTCCGCGAAGCGGAGCTGTACGTGGAGGCGGGGATGACGCCCCTCCAGGCGCTTCAGGCCGCCACCATCCAGCCTGCCAGGATGCTGGGCCTCTTCGAAGAGGTGGGCAGCCTGTCACCGGGAAAATATGCGGACATCGTCGCCCTCGATGGCGATCCCACCCGCGACATAAGCGCGCTTCGGTCGATCAGCTTCGTGATGAAGGGCGGGGAGGTCGTGCGCAACGACGCCGCGCCCATATTGCCCGCGCAATAGGCTCGGCCCGTCCGGGGTCCGACCGGGTCCGGCTCCTGGAGCAGGGCCCCGGCTTCGCTTGGCCAAAGCCGGCGCGCTCCTCTCGATCCGTTGCATGAAAAGCAACGAAATGCTCGAACCAATGCGGTTGCAACAAAGATTGAGACCGCAGACACTTCCTTCACCGGATACACAAAAAATAGGGGGGAATCGTGAAAGCACCGACGTTCGCCATTTTCGGCGCCTTCGCGCTCGCGGCTTGCAGCGCCAACCCGGTCGCCGCCGACCAGACGCCGGATCAGGCCGACAAGGCCACCGCAGCGGATGCGGAAGGCGAGCTCCTGACCAACTTCTTCCGCTGGTGGAACGAGGCTTATCGGACGCCCGGTGCCTATACCGCCGATGCCTTTCGTCGGTGGTTTACCGAAGACGCGACGCTGACGCTCGAGGGACGGGAGGTCATCAGGGGCGTCGACCAGTGGGCCGCGCATTTTCAGCGGATCCAGGCCGGCGGCGGCGAGGTGGAGATCGTCGTCCCCTTCAAGGAAACCTTCGAGTCCGGCGACCGGATCTACACCTATCACGTCATTCGCAGCCGGCGGGACGGCAAGACCGCCTGCTCGCTGGCCGCGGGCCATGCGACGGTGGAGGGCACGAAGCTGTCGTCGATCGTGCTCGTCCGGAGCGACCTGGATCGGGAAAACGGCGTGACTGATCCGGCCTGCTGGAACGACTGACGCGGTCGCCCACGCGGCCGCCTCGAGGCTTCAGGATCCAGACAGCAACCGCGTCACGACAGCGGGGGAGGAAAATCGCATGAACATCAGGAAATGGAATGAATCCGTTCACGTTCGGGCGTTGGCCGGGATCGCCCTGTTCGCGCTTGCGTCCGGACTTGCGGCAGTGCCGGCGAGGGCCCAGCAGGGCGCCGCGGACGAGGGGGCGGCCGGCGCAACCGCCGGCACCAACGATCAGGGTGCGGAGATCATCGTCACCGCTCAGCGCCGTTCGGAATCGATCCAAGACGTGCCCGTCGCGATCAGCGCCGTCGGGGAGCAGGCGCTCAAGGACCAGAATGTCCAGAGCATCGAAGACGTGTTCGATCTCGTCCCCAACGTCAATTTCCAGAACAACGGCTCGCGCGACCGGCGCGAGCTGTCGATGCGCGGGATCAGCAATCAGCTCAATCCCTATGCGGACGTCAGGCCGGCGACCTATGCCTTCTACATCGACGAGTTCAACGTCGTCGCCGGGACCAGCAACCCGCAGATCGTCGACCTGGAGCGGATCGAGGTCCTGCGCGGTCCGCAGGGCACCTATTTCGGCCGCAATTCCGTCGGCGGGGCGATCAACGTCATAACCAACAAGCCCGTCAATCAATTCGAGGGCGAGGCGGAGGTCGGCTATAGCAGCTTCGATACCTGGCGGGCGATGGGCGTCCTGAACGTTCCAGTCGTGGACGGCCTGCTCGCCGTGCGCGCCTCGGGCCAGTATCAGTCGTCCGACGGCTACATCAAGAACATCAACCCGGTCGGCGGCGGCAACGATTCGGAGTTCGTGACAGGGCGCGTCCAGGCTCGCCTGACCCCGTCGGACCGTTTCACCTGGGACGTCGCCTACAGCTACAGTGACGAGGTTGCCGGAATGCGTGTGGGCGTGCCCACCGGGTTCATCACCCGAACTTGGCGCTCCGTTTATTATGGCGGCGCGCAGGGCGACGTCGCCGATCCCGACGGCGTCGGCTTCTTTCCGGAAAATCGCGACCGGGTGAACTTCAATCGCCCGCAGCGCGTCGGAAGCGAATATCAGTTCATCACCAGCCGCGCGGTCTATGAATTCGACTCGGTCTCCCTGACGGCGGTGGGCGGGCACATCTCCTCCGACGTGTTCAACTATGGCGACGTCGACGGCGGCAGCCACGATTTCTACTATGAGGATCTGAACGTCCACCGCGAGTCTACCAGCGGCGAACTCCGGCTTCAGTCGACGCGCCCGTCGACGATCGAGTGGAGCATCGGCGTCATGGCCGGGCGGGACACCGGACGAACGGCGCAGTCGACCTATCATGGCGCCGAGAGCCCCCAGGGGCTGCCGGAAGGGGCGGAGGTGACTGGCCTCGATTCCGACAGCTCGACCGAATATTGGGCCGTTTTCGGCCAGGCGACATGGCACATCTCCGACATGTGGAGTCTCATCGCCGGCGGACGCTATTCCGAGGAGACGATCGACATCTTCTCGACGACCCGGTCCAATGGGAACGTCACCGGCGTGAACGATCGCGAAACCAAATTCAGCGACTTCTCGCCGCGCTTCACGCTCACCTTCAAGCCGCACGGCGACCTCCTGGCCTATGCGACCGCTTCGCGCGGGTTCAAGTCGGGCGGCACCCAGGCCAGCAACAACATCAATCTCAGGAACGAATATGATCCCGAGATCCTGTGGAACTACGAGGCCGGACTGAAGCTGGATCTTTTCGGCCGACGCCTGCGGCTCGATGCCACCGTCTTCTACATGGATTGGACGGACGTGCAGCAGCCGATCCGCTTCCAGTTCCTCGACGAAAATGGCAACATCGTTGGCGTAAACGGAATCGGCAACGCCGCCGCCGCGCACAGTTACGGCGTCGAGTTCAGCGCCGATGCCCGGATTTCGTCCCGCCTGCGAATGTCGGCCCAGGTCGGCTTCCTCGAGGCCGAATATGACGATTATCCCAACGCCTTCGTCGACGGGATCATCCTCGACGCCTCCGGCAAGCGGCTGGTCAATGCTCCGCGCTGGACGCTGGGCGCGCAGGCCCATTATACGTTGCCGATCAACGACCGCTACGACGGCTTCCTGCGCGGCGAGTGGAACTATCGTGGCGAAGTTCTGTCGTCGCAGCTCGCGCTGCTCTACGACACCTGGCCGTTCATCTCCCCCGCTTATCACAACGTGAATCTGCGCGCCGGCGTGGAAAGCGACCGCTTCCGGGTCTCGGTCTATGTGGAAAATCTCTTCGACGCGAAATATTTCGCCAATGCCTACGAGAAGGCATTCTACAGCGGGGTGCAGGTGGATCCATCCTACCGCAACTTCGGGGTTCGGGTCGGCTACTCGTTCTGATTGACCTGGGGGCGGCATCTGGAGATGCCGCCTCATGCATCTGTTGGGGGCGCTAGCCGATGATCACCCGTCGAACCCTTCTCGTCAGCGGCACCGCGGCGGCCCTGGCTGTCGCCGCGCGGCCCGCGGTCGCAGCGCCAGGCTCCGAGGATGATCGGCTTCGCAACCTGCTGCAGCGGCACGCCGAGCTCTTTGTGATCCGATCTCCCGAAGAAGCGACGGGGCTCGGACTGGATGTCGGTTCGCGCCAGTTTCTCCGGGAGAGACTCGACGACCGCTCGATCCAGGCGCGTGAACGGGACCTTGCGGCCGTCCGGGAGGCTCGCACCGCCCTTCGCGCGATCGATCGCGCCCGGCTATCGGCTCCCGCCGCGCTCGACTTCGACGTCGCTGCCTTCGTCTACGACGTGCTCGGCGATCAGCTCGGCCGCTACGGCTATGTGGATTCCAACCTCCGGCCGAGCCCCTATGTGGCGAACCAGATGAACGGGGCCTATTACTGGCTTCCCGACTTCATCGGATCTCGTCACCCTCTCGAGACGCCGGCGGATGTGAACGCCTATTTCGCCAGGCTGGAGGCGCTCGGCACCGCGATCGATCAGGAGACCGCACGCATCCGTCTCGATGCGTCGAGAGGCGTGACGCTGCCGGGGTTCATCAACGCCAAGACGGTCGCCCAGCTCACTCGTCTTCGCGACGGTCCGCCCTCGGAAAGTGCGCTGATCCGTCCGGCTGCGGAACGCGCCGCCGCGCGCGGACTGGGAGATCTCACCGGACGTGCAACGGACCTGTTTCGAACGGCGGTTGCACCGGCGCTCACGAGGCAGATCGACGCGCTGCTCGAACAGCGGCCGGCAGCCGTGGACACGGCTGGGGTCTGGAGGCTTCCGGAAGGCGAGGCCTATTATCGATCGGCTCTGCGCTCCAACACCACGGCTTCGATCGATCCGAGCGAACTGCATCGTCGGGGCCTCGATCAGTTCGAATCGCTCGCCTCCCGGCTCGATGTTCTCCTCGCCGGGCAGGGCCTGGCCTCGGGAAGCGTCAGCGACCGGATAAAGGCGCTGAATCAGGACGCCCGCTATCGCGTGAGCAGCGACGATGCGGGTCGCGAGCGCCTGATTGCCGCTGCACGAGCGCATATCGCCGAGGTCAGCCGGCGGCTTCCGCAGGCGTTCGGAACGATACCGGACCGACCCGTGATCGTCCGGCGGATGCCGTTGACGATCGAAGACAGTTCGCCGGGCGCCTTCTACAATCCCGGAGCACCGGGGGGGCCGGGCATCTACTCGCTCAACCTGAAACGGCCTGAAGATCTCTCGCTATGGCGCCTGCCTACGCTGACCCATCACGAAAGCATTCCTGGGCACCATTTCCAGCACAGCGTGCTCAAGGAAGCGGCGGAGCTGTCCCTGTTCAGGCAGCTGGTCCGTTTCTCGGCTTATACGGAAGGGTGGGCGCTCTATGCCGAGCAGGTGGCCGGCGAACTCGGGGTCTATGACGACAATCCGATCGGGCGGATCGGGCTCCTCCAGTCGCAGATATTCCGGGCCGCACGGATCGTGGTCGACACCGGCATCCACCATGAGCGCTGGACGCGCGAGCAGGCGGTGGGCTGGATGGTGGATCGGGCCGGAGAGCCAAGGGTGGCGAGCGAGCGGGAGATAGATCGCTACTGCGTCTATCCGGGGCAGGCCTGCAGCTTCATGGTCGGCGCCAACCAGATCGTCGAGATGCGGGAAGGCGCCCGCTCGAGGATGGGCAGCCGGTTCGATGTTCGCGATTTTCACGATCTCGTGCTCACCTCCGGGCCCCTTCCGATGGAGGTGCTGGGGGGAGCCGTCGGCGCATGGAGCGGGGCGTAAGGCGCGCTTGCGGCGGGCGTGCGTCCCGGCGTGATGCGCGGTGCTGACGACAGGGTCTCCGGCCGATTGAGAGCGGGCTGTTCGAACGGGAGAAGCGAGGTTGGGCGAGGAACCGGAGCAAAGGAAGCGCGGCTATGCCCATCGCTGGCTGCTCCTCTTGCCCTTCATCTGGCAGATAGGCCTCGTCCCGTTCGCCAATGAGATTCAGGTCAGGGTCGTCGGCCTGCCGTTCCCGATGGTGTGGCAGATGGCCGGGGTGCTGGTCGCGACCCTTTGCATCGCGCTGGTCTTTCGTATCGATCGCCGCATCGAGGGTGATGACGATGGACTTCCGTCCGGATCGGCGGAGGACCGGCCGTGATCCTGGCGCTGACCGCTGCCATCCTCCTCGGAACCGTCCTGGGCGCCGTGCTCTACGGCCGGAGCCAATTGCGATCACGCACGCTCAGCGAGTGGGCCGTCGGCGGGCGCCGGTTCGGCTTCCTGATCTTCTGGTTCCTCAATGCAGGCGAGATCTACACGACGTTCGCCGTGCTCGGGATTTCCGGCTTCGCATGGGCTTATGGCGCGCCCGCCTACCTCGCCCTCACCTCGGTCTCGCTGGCAGCGACGCTCGGCTACTGGCTGATGCCGCGCATCTGGGAGGCGGGCCGCAGACACGGCCACATTACGCAGGCCGACTTCTTCGCGCATCACTATCGCTCACGCTGGCTCGCCTGGCTCGTCGCGCTCGCGGGAATCGCTGCGATCGTCGTCTACGTGCAGATCCAGATTACGGCACTGGGACTGATCGTCCGTTTCACCCTCGGTCCCGAGATCGGCACGACCTACGCCGCCATTCTTGCGGCCGTGCTGATGCTCCTGTTCGTCTTCTTCGCCGGCCTGCGCTCGGCGGCATTCGCCGCGGGGGTGAAGGATGTGCTGATGGTGATGATTGTCGTGGGTCTGTCGGTCACCGTTGCGGACCGGGTGGGCGCCACGTCGATGATCGACGTCTACCGGATGGCGCAGGATCGGTTTCCGGATATCGGTCATCTTCCGGGCCTGGTGCCCGCGGCTGGGCTGTCGACGACCTGGCTGATGACTTCGGCGTTGAATGTCGCTTTGGGGACCTGGATCTTTCCCCAGATGTTCCAGCTTTGCTACGCGGCCGGCAGCCGGACCGCCATCCGCCGTAACGCATTGTGGCAGCCAATCTATTCCTTGTCCTACTTCTTCATCATCCTGCTCGGCTTCGCTGCGCTCCTTGTGGGGACCGACCCGCAAGACGGTGGCATGAACGCGGTGCTCCTCCAGTTCGTCTCGGAGAGCTATCCGGCCTGGGCGGTGGGTCTTTTCGCCGGAACGGCATGCCTCCTGGCGCTGGTCCCGGGCTCGGTCCTGCTCCTGACGGCGGCATCCATCTTCACGCGCAACGTCGTGCGGCCGCTGCGGCCGACGATCACCGAGCGTCAGTCGTTGCTGGTCTCCCGGATTTCCATGTTCGGCTTTGCCGCCATCGCCGTGTGGCTGACGATCGGAGCCACCGACTCCCTCGTCGAGATCGGTCTTTCCGCTTACGCCACCATCGGGATGCTGGCGCCTGGCGTCTTCCTCGCATTCCTGTGGAAGCGCGCCAATGCTCTCGGCGTGGGCGCCGGTCTGGCGGCAGGCTACGTCATGCTCCTCGTCCCCTCGGTGGCCGACTGGAGCGCGCGCGCCTTTCCCGAATGGGAGCCCGGGCTGGTGGCGATGGGGGCGAACGCGATCGTCGCCGTCGCGGTGATCGCCCTGACCGGCCGACGCGGCGATGTCGCTGGTCCTGATGCGGCCGCGCTGCCGGAACGCGCCTGATCCGATCAGGCGCCCGCGCGCGCGCTTCCGCTCGCGGCGCCCTCGTTCCACGTCTTCAGCTTGGCCTCGAAAAGGGCGAGCATGCGGGCGGGAGCGCCTTCCAGTTGCCGTCCCAGCCGGTGGATGAGACTGATCGTCGCGTCTTCCATGTCGCGTTCGAACAGGTGAAGACCCACGAGCGACCCCTCCTCGAGCTCGGACAGGACGGCGATGCGTGGGAGCACGGTCACCATTCCTCCGCCTTTGGCGCGCTCGCGAAGGACGTGGATCGAGTTGCTGATCAGCCTCGGCTCCAGCCAGATGTGCTCGCGCTTCTCGGCCGCAGCCAGCATCCGGCGGATCCGGAAATCCGCCGGGGGGAGCGCGATGGGATGCCGCTGCAGGTCAGCCAGGCGGATCTCGGACTGGCCGACCAGCGGATGGTCCGGCGCGCACACGACGAGGAGCGGCTGTCCCACCGAGGCGCGAACCCTGATCTTCGGCTCCGTCGACGTATGGAGTATCAGCCCGAAATGCGCCTGATCGTCGAGTACCAGACGCTCGATTTCCACCGTCGGGAAGCTCATCACGGACACGGTTATCCCGGGATTTGCGGTCTGGTACGCATCGATCAGGTCCGTGAAGGACCGGCCGAGAAAGCCCTCTCCGACCGCGATCTCGACATTTCCGACCTTGAGCTCGCGAAGGTCCCGCAACCGGGTTAGCAGCGCTTCCTTGCTGGCGATCTGTTCCTTGTAGAATTCGTAGGTGACGCGGCCCGCCTCGGTAAGCTTGATTGAACGCCGACCGCGCTCGAGGAGCTGGACGCCGAGCTCCGCCTCGAGCTGGGCGACCTGGCGGCTGATGGAAGAGACGGCAACCCCGACCTTCTCGCTCGCAAGGCGCATCGAACCCAGAGTGGCGGCCTCGAAGAAGTAGAGCATTCCGGTTTCTGGCATGTTTTCTCCCCAGCCCAGTTCTAGGGCATGGGTTGCATCCAGCGCAATGATTTGGGCGATCCGTTGCCCCTTGTGCGTCAGGCCGAAGCCAGCGACAGGTTTGCGATGTATGTCGTGGTCTTTATTCAAGTTGAGTTGGGGGGCGGATAGTTGAGTGAGCAAAGGGCGAAGGTCGACTGGCGTGGATACATTCCCGCCATCACGACGCCGTTCGGGGCGGACGAGGAACTGGATCTTTCGGGATTGGGCAGGCTGCTCGAATGGCTTCACGGCGAAGGCATGCACGGCCTCATCATAGCCGGGACGACGGGTGAGTGGACCAGCCTTTCCGCTTCGGAGCGCAAGCAGCTCTTTCAGGCGGTGGGAAGCCAGATGGGCGGGAAGCTTCCGCTCATCGCCGGGGCGACGGCCTATACCCCCGGCGCGGTGCTGGACTTCGCGACAGCGGCCGCCGAATACAGGTTCGACGGCGTGCTTGTCACGCCGCCGCCTTACTGTCGTCCCAATGACGAGGAGATCGTCGGATTCTTTTCGGAGGTCGCCGAGAGCTCACCGCTGCCGGTCTGCGTGTACAATTGGCCGCCCGGCACCGGGATAGACATGTCCGTCCGTCTCCTCGAGCGGCTGGCTGAGCTCGAGAATGTGGTTGCGATCAAGCAGTCGACGAGCAATCTGCGTGCCTTTATGCAGACCTTCTTCGCCCTCTCGGACCGGGTTCGCATCTTCGGTCATTCGATGGACGATCACGGGCTCGCCGTGCTTCGCTCGTGCGGCGGCGACGGGACGATGGGCGCGGGTGCGGTGCTGGGACGCGTCCAGCCGGATTTCTACAATCATCTGTGGGCGGGCGATTTCGAGGCGGCGCGGGCTTGCGGCAAGAAGGACCGCGTGCTGATGGATGAATGGTATACCGAGGATCTCGTCGGTCGCTTCGGTTCCGGCCCGGCTATCATGAAGGCCGCCCTGAATGTTCGCGGGCTTCCTGGAGGCCGCGTGCGCCGGCCGCTGCGGGACGTTTCGCCGCAGCATGTCGAGCGAATCGAGGAGACGCTTCGCTCGCTCGGGTGCCTGTAGGGCGTGGACAGATTCGATGCGTTGATCATCGGAGGCGGGCTGCTCGGCTGCGCGACGGCCTTTCATCTCGCTTCCATCGGCGCGTCCGTTCTGCTCGTCGAGCAGGGAGAATTGAACTCGGGCGCCTCCGGCCAGAATGCCGGATCGCTGCATTTCCAGATGGAGCGTCGCTTCCTGGAGAACGGCGACGCGCTGGCGGATCAGGCGGCGGCGATCGTCGCGCTCAACCGGTCGGCGATCGAGGAGTGGCGAACGCTGGAGGCGTTGCTGGGATGCGATCTTCATGTCTCGATGCGCGGAGGGCTGATGGTTGCGGAAACCCCGGAGGAGCTCCTGCTCCTGGAGCGCAAGGCCGCACTCGAGGCCAGGTACGGGCTCGATGCCCGAATTGTCGATGGGGCTGAGGCGCGAGCGCTCTGCCCCTCGCTTTCGACCACGGTCATCGCCGCAAGCTATCTGCCCGAGGAAGGGCACGCGGATCCGCGTGCCGTGACTCCGGCCTTCGCGCGCGCGGCGGCGGCGCGGGGCGCGATCCTGCGCCCGCGAACGAGCCTTGTCGGGGTCGAACGGGAGGCGAAGGGCTTTACCGTCGAGCTGGATTCGGCGGAAGGGCGGGAGAAGATCCGGGCCGGAAGCCTGCTGCTGGCTGCCGGAGCCTGTACCGGCAATCTGGCGGCTCTGGTGAACGTCCATCTTCCCGTCTATCCGGTGGCGCTGCTGATGAGCGCTACCGAGCGGACCGGGCGCGAGATCGCCCAGCTGATCCAGCACGTCGGCCACCGCCTCTCCATGAAGCGTGCGCACGCGGGAAACATCCTGATCGGCGGAGGCTGGCCTTCCCGGCTGGCAAGCGCCGCCGGCGGCGGGTTCGATCTCTCCCGCCGGGCGACGGTGATCGCCGATTCGCTGGTGCAGAATTTGAGGCTGGCGGTGCGGACCGTTCCTTTGGTGCGAGAGCTCAATCTTATCCGCAGCTGGACCGGCGTGACGGCGATCACCGCCGATCAGCTGCCCCTGGCCGGCGCGGTTCCCCAGGTGCCCGGGCTGTTCGTCGCGGCGGGCGGCTCCGCCTTCACGCTGGGGCCGACCCTGGCACGCCTCCTCGCCGGCGCGATGGGCGGTAGGCCGGACGATCGTCTGGCCTTCCTGTCTCCTGCTCGGTTCAACCATCTCAACAGCTTCATGGGCTAGCATGCGTTCCAGCCGCCACTTTCGTCGGCCGGGCGAGGTCGCAATCACCGTCGATGGCCGGCTGGTGCACGGATTTCCCGGCGAAAGCCTCGCGACGCTGTTGCTGGCGGCGGGTCTCGATGTCTTCAGGATCGGCGCGGAAGGGAAGCCCCGCGGCCTTTACTGCAACATGGGCAGCTGCTCGGAATGCATGGTCGATCTCGTCCTGGAGGACGGGCGCAGGCGGCCGATGCGGGCCTGCCTGGTGACGATCGGCGACGCGATGGTGGTCGAGAGACGGGCCGGGTCCGATGGCTGAATGCGCGCCGTATGACGTCCTGATCGTCGGAGGCGGACCCGCAGGACAGGCGGCGGCTCTTCGGCTCCATGGCGCGGGATTGAAGATCGGGGTTGTCGACGAACAGCCGCGTCCGGGCGGCCAGATTCTCCGGCAGCCGCCGGCCACTTTCGTCGCGGCGGACTGGATGGAGGAACGCAGCTACCGGCCGCTGAAGCGCCAGCTCGGGAGGTTCGAGGCTGCGCCGGATGTCGAGTGGCTTGGGGGGAGCTCCGTCCTGGGGATCGAGCCGGGGTCCGCCCCGGGCGTCCACGGGCTGACCGTCGCCACGCCTGAAGGGGCGACCGGGATTCGCACCCGCCGGCTCCTGGTGGCGACGGGCTGCTATGACATGCCGCTCCCCCTGGCCGGCTGGACCCTGCCCGGCCTGTTCACCACGGGAGGTCTGCAGGCTTTCGTCAAGAGCCAGGGCTTCGTCCCGGGGCAGCGGATCGTGCTGGTGGGAACGCATCCGCTCCAGCTGCTCGTGGCCCGGCAGGTCCTGCAGGCGGGCGGCAGGGTCGAGCGCGTCGTCTTCGTCCAGCCCAGGTCCGCATTGCTCCGGCCCTTCCTGCGGCGCGCCGGTGGCGGGTTGGTTGGAGGGAACGCACTCCTTGCGGCGGCACGCGCGTGGCGCGACCTCGGCGCTGCCGGGACGAAGGTGGCGTTCGGTCTCAAGCCGGTGCGGGTGGCGGGCGAGCAGCATGTATCCGGCCTCGTCTTGGCCCGGTCCGACGGAACGGAGGAGCATCTTGAGTGCGACGCGGTCGGCCTGTGCTTCGGTTTCCTGCCGCAGTCGGACCTGCCACGCATGGCGGGCCTGGCGATGGAGCGGCAGGGGCGCCTGCGCGCATTCTCGGCGCGGCACGACGAGTGGATGGAGTCCGATGTCGCCGGCATCTTCGTTGCGGGAGAGACGACCGGCGTGGCCGGAGCGGATGCCGCCTGCGTAAAGGGCGCCCTCGCAGGCCTGGGCATGCTGCATAGCCTCGGCAGGATTTCCGAACCCTCGGCTCGAAAGGAAGCCGCGCCGTTGCGCAGGCGGCTGGCGCGGCTTCTCGCTTTCGCCGATCTTCTGGATCGGGTGGCCGATCCCTCCGGCTGCTATCCCGAAGTCGACGACCAGACGATCCTGTGCCGCTGCGAGGACGTGACCTATGGAAGCGTCCGGGCGGCCTTGGGGACCTGCGGATCGGCCAACGCGGTCAAGCTGCTCACGCGGTGCGGAATGGGACCGTGCCAGGGGAGAAATTGCGAGTTCTCCCTGCTCAGGCTGATGCATGGCCCTAGCCGGTGCGAAGATGCGGGCTTCACCGTGCGCTTCCCGGTTCGACCGGTCCCGATCGGCGACCTCACCGGATGAATCCGGCGCGCGACGAGCCTGGGACCGATGGGGGCACACCTTGCGCCAGACGCAACGATGTGGGGGCGCCGCTAATCTTGCCTATCGCCGCCTTCGCGATCCACTATCCACGCCACGAACGGTTGCCGGAGGATATCTGATGGCGGGTGGAGACATTGAAGCACGGCCCCGGATCGTCGCGGTTGACCACGTCTCGTGGACCGTGCCCGACCTGGAGGAGGCCCTTTCCTTCTACCGGGACGTGCTCGGAGGCGAGGAGCTCTTTCGGATGGGACCGTTGGACGCCGCGGACCTTCCGAGCGACGCCTCGGGCAGGGACTGGATGGAGACGCATGTCGGTGTGGCGGGCGCGCGGCTGAGCCTGGTCATGCTCAAGCTTGCCGACAATCTGAACCTGCAGCTCGTCCAGTATGACAAGCCCGGCAACCGAAGGCAGGATCTTCCTCGCAATTGCGATCGGGGCGGCCATCACCTCGCGCTCAAGGTCGATGATGTCGAGAAGGCCGGGGCCTGGCTGGCGCAGCATGGCTGCAAGACACTCGAGGTGATCGCGATCGAAGAGGGCCCGCTGGCAGGGAAGAAGAATCTCTACGTGCTGGACCCCTTCGGTCATCAGCTCGAACTGGTCGATTGATGGAGAGCGGACATGAGTGCTGAAAGAATCAACCCGGACACCCTCTATGACAGTCTCGCTTACGGCTTCTCGCACGCTGCCGTCGAGACGGACGGCCGAACCGTCCACTTCGCCGGCCAGGTCGCCTGGGACAAGGCATGCCGTGTGGTGGGCGAGGGCGATCACGGCGCGCAGGCGCGTCAGGCGCTTGCCAACCTCCAGGCCGCGCTCGAAGCGGTCGGCGGGTCGCCGGCGGACATCGTCCGTCTGCGCACCTACGTGGTCGACCATTCGCCCGACAAGCTTGGGCCGATATTGGGCGCGATCGGCAGCTTCTACGGCGATGCCGTGCCGGCCCCGAACACCTTCATTGGCGTTGCCGCACTGGCACTGCCCGAATTTCTCGTCGAGATCGAGGCGACGGCAAGCCTCCCGGCCAAGGACGGGTTGAGGGACGAAACCGCTCCCCGGAAATCCGGCTGATCAAGCTTCCCGGCTATGGGATTGTTCGGGCCCTGCGCTCGGTTTCATGGCCGAGAGGAGACGCCGGCCCGCTTCGCGGATATGTTCTGAAAGCATCTCCCGCGCCGACTCCGCATCCCTTCTCCTGAAGGCGTCGAACATTTTCTCATGATGATCCAGCCACTGCGCCGGGTCTCGGTTGAGTTCCCCATAGCTGTGGACATGTAGTTCGCACAGGTTCCTCAACTCGCGAACGATGTCGATTTGCTTCCTTCGATTGGCGATCTTGTATATCGCCAGGTGGAAGGACCAGTCGCCTTTTTGCCATCCGGGGCGCCCGGCTTCCAGGCTCGACCTGCGCAGGGCATATTCGACGTCGTCATGGTCCGACGGCTGCGCACGAAGCGTCGCGCGGACGATGAGGTCGCATTCGAGCAACTCCCTCAAGTCGAATATCTCCTGGAGGGCGGGAGCGTCCAGCTGGATGACCCGTGCGCCCTTGTTGGGGAGGACGGTCACGAGGCCGTCGACGGCGAGCGCCTGCAACGCGTCCCGAACCGGAATCCGGCTGACGCCGAAACGCTCCGCAAGGGCGGTTTGCGACAGCAGCGTACCGGGGCCGATCTGCCCGGACAGGATTTCGTGCCTGAGCGTCTCGAAGGGCGTCGCCATATTGCGCCTCACCTGCCTTGATGTATACATGTATACATTAACTAGGGCTCAAGCAAGGGTACACAGGTGGGACACGACTATGGCTCTCGCATCGTCTGGACGGGCAACAAGGGGCAGGGGACCGCGCATTATCGCGCCTACGACCGGACCTGGGACATCGCCGTTCCCGGCAAGCCGGCCATTCACTGCTCGAACGATCCGCTGCTCGGGGGTGATCCGACGAAGATGAACCCGGAGGATCTCCTGCTATCCGCTTTGGCCGCCTGCCACATGCTATGGTATCTCCACTTTGCGGCAGAGGCGGGTATCACCGTCCTCTCCTACGAGGATTCGCCGATCGGGCATGGCGAGGTCGATCCGAGCGGCGCTGGGCGCTTCCTCGGCGCAACGCTGCGTCCCCTGATCGTCGTGGCGAGGGATTCCGATCTGAAGCTTGCCGAAAGCCTGCACCACCGCGTGCCGAACGTCTGCTTCATCGCCCGGTCCGTAAGCTTTCCCGTGCGGCACGAACCCGTCATCGCGCATCAAACGCAATGATCGAGTTCCACGCCTTCGGACATTTCCGGCGCAACCGGCCGGCGCGGCACGGCATCTGCCCGTGCAGATAGCCGGTCACGCCTGATCAGCTTCGAATGTCTCCGGCCTGGAAGGCAGGCTTGGCGGTCGGAAGCGTGAGCCGGCGATCCAGCCTCAAGGCCTCGAGGAAGGCGGCATCGTGGCTCGCGACGAGCAATGCGCCGTCATAGCTTTGCAGGCCGGCTTCGATCGCCTGGACGGATTCGAGATCGAGGTGGTTGGTGGGCTCGTCCAGGATCAGAAGCTGGGGCGATTCTTCCCCGCCCAAAACGCAGGCCAAGGCTGCGCGCAGCATTTGCCCGCCGCTGAGGGTGCCCGCGGTCTGAAGGGCGGCGTCGGCGCGAAACGCGAACCGGGCGAGCGCGGCCCGACAGGCATTCTCCGTCGACCCGGCGTTCATTCGCAGGAAGTTGTCCCGAATGGTGAGGACCGGGTCCAGGACGGCGGCCTTCTGGTCGAGCATCACCGCCTTTACGAACAGTCGTACGTCGCCTGACCAGGGCCGGAGATCGCCTGTCAGCAGCTGGAGAAGCGTGGTCTTGCCGGACCCGTTCGGTCCCGCCACCGCGATCCGCTCCGGCCCGGTCACGGTAAAGGAGAGGTCCTCGATCACGGGGGCCTCCGGTCCATGGCCGGCGGTCACATGGTCGAGAATGAGGACGGTCTTCCCGACCGGCAGGCCCGTGGGCGGAAGGGACAGAGCGATGGGTTGCAGCATTTCGACACGTTCGCGCGCCGCCGCCAGGCTTTCCGCGGCATTCGCCCGCTGCCGCTCGGCCAGCCGAGCATGGCTCCCGCTCGTGCCTTGCGCGCGGTTCTTGCGCGCGCCGAGCAGGACCTTGGGCATGTCGCCCTTCGAGGCCTTTCGGCGACCGCCGGCATCGCGGCGCTGCTGGCGCTCGGCATTCGCCTGGGCGCTCTGCCGGACCTCGGCCATCCGCCTGTCGGCTTCGGCAAGCTCGCGCTCCGCAGCGGCAAGCTCCAGTGCCTTGCGCTCGCGGTAGGCGGAATAGTTGCCGCCGTAGCGGGTGGCGCCGATGCCGGTCAGCTCCACGATGGCATCCATTTCCTCGAGCAGCTTGCGGTCGTGGCTGACGACGATGGCGCCCTTGCGCCAGCTCGCCACAAGCGCGCGGACGACTTCGCGCCCGTCTTGGTCGAGATTGTTCGTAGGCTCGTCGAGCAGGAGGAAGTCGGGATCGCGGAAAAGGGCGCCGGCAAGGGCGGCGCGGGTGCGCTGGCCACCCGAAAGACGGATGAGGGGCGTGTCGGCTTCGGCAGCGAGGCCGACGCTTTCCAGGGCGGTCCGAACGCGCTCCTCCAGCATCCAGTCTGCTTCCGCATATTCCTCCAGCGTCGCCTTTCCTTCCTCCGCTCGGCGAAGCACGGCCATCGCCGTCGCGATCCCGAATAGGTCGGCGACCGTTTCCCGAGCGCCGACCTGAAGCGTCTGGCGCACGATCGCCACCGTGCCGGTGCGGGAGATGGAGCCCTTCGCCGGCATGAGCTCTCCCGCGACCATCCTCAGGAGGGTCGTCTTGCCGGTCCCGTTGCGGCCGACCAGCCCCGTTCGGCCATATCCGAGGCTGAGATCGAGGCCTGAGAATATCCGACGCCCCTCCGGCGTCTGCCAGGTGACGTTTGCGACAGTGATGGCGGGAGACATGGAACGGCTTTCGCTCGAGACACGAGGGCAAGGATGGTGATCAGCCCTGGTGGTTCATGCCTGCCTCTCCTCCGCGGATCCGTGGCGTCGAGCTCGCGCCTATCGCTCGAAACGGCGCCGGAGGGAAGCAGGGCGTGCGACGTCGACTAGGCGTTCCCCCCGACTAGGATGGGTCCAGGTCGGACGTGCGCTGGTAGATCCGCCGCCCCGCGCGGTAGGTGGCCCGGACGTCGCTGAAGGCTCTCACGTCCTTCTCCGGATCGCCGTCCAGCAGCACGACGTCCGCATCGTGGCCGGCCGCCAGTCGCCCCTGCCGCTCGGGCGATCCGAAAATCTGTACGGGATGGTCCGTCAGCGCCGCGATGATGTCGCGCGCCGACATGCCCGCCGCAGCCATTTCGACATATTCGTCGGTCGGGTCGAAATCGGTCATGTACCCGACATCCGTTCCGAACAGGATCCGGCCGCCCGCCAGACGGAATGCCGCCACCTGCTGCCGGGAAACTTCTGCGAAACGCTGCGCTCTTCCGGGGTCGTTCTCCTTGGCCGATTCATAGGCCCAGAGCTTCAATGTCGGGACCAGCGAAAGTCCGGCGCGCACGATCCGTTCCGCGAAGGTCGTGTCCCAGGGCCCGCCGATCGGCGCCGTGTGCAGCAATATGTCGGCTCCGCCCTCGATAGCGAGTTCGACTCCGCGGCGGTTGGTGGGATGGACAAGCACTTGCACGCCGGCGGCATGCGCCGCTTCGGCCGCCGCCCGGATCGTTTCCGCCGGAATCGACGGAAACGGCTGCTCCCGGGTGAGCGAGACGCTCATCAGCTTGACGGCGCCGGCGCCGGCGCGGATCGCCTCGGCGGCGACGCTGCGGGCCTGGGCGGGTCCGTGGAGCTCCGGAAGCTTCGCATCGGTGATGTAATAGGGCGTCCCATTGGCGCCGACATGGGCGTTTCCTGCGCTGATGATGCTCGGCCCCGGAACCTCACCCGAGGCGATGCGCCGCTTCAGCGCGAGGGTGTTGGAGAGATCCGATCCGGTATCCACGACGTGCGCGAAACCGTAGCCGGTGAGCATCTCGCCGAGCTGCGCGGTCAGGCGGTCCGCCGGCAGCTGTCCGGCGTTCCGCCATTCGGGCGCCATGAAATGCACATGGCTGTTCCAGAAGGCGGGCAGCAACGTTCCGCCGGCACAGTCGATCCGGTCCGCCGCAGCCGGCACCTCCACCTCGCGCGCGCTCCCGACGGCCTCGATCCGGGCACCGCGGATCACCAGGATCCCGTCCTCGATCGCCGGTCCGGCCGCGCTAGGCACGATCCGGCAGCCGACGAAGGCGGTCACCGTCTCGCCCGCTGCCGCGGCCGGCGTGGCGAACAAGAGCGCGCCGGCCAGGGAGGAAAGCAGCGCGGCGAATGCCCGCGATACGATGGATCTCGGATGCCGCCCTGAAAACGTCACTTCACCCCCCCCAGACATGGGCTGGAACGGGAGCATGCGTGCCTCATCCTTCTCGACCTCGTCCGACAGCCCGCAATCCCGCCTGCGCGAGGCGAAAGACCGCTTTCCGCTGCGCCGCTTGGGCCAGACTAGGATGCTCCGGCGCTGCCGTCGAGACGGGCACCGCTGGCGATTTCGACGGTGAGGAGCTTCGCGAATCTCAGCTCGGTTCGTCGCTCGTAGCGGCGGCGCCCGGGGAATCCTCCCGACATCCGGGCGGCCAGCGCTCGGTGGGCCGGTCCACGAGCGGAACCAGGAACATCTCTCCGGACCTGGCCGCGTGGGCCTGCGAGAAGAGCAGCCACTCGCCTCGCGGGGAGAGAAGTGGGCCCACTTGGAAGACGTCGAGCCGCCCCGCTACCCGGCCGGTCTCGACCCAGCCGCGGGGCCGGCGCTCGAACGTATAGAGATGGGAACGGTCGCCCCGGTCGGCGACGACCACGAGTCTGCTGCCGTCCTGCGAAATCTCGGCCTCATATTCGTTTGCGCCGGTGCTTACCGGCGGTCCGACATTTTCGACGCTCCATTCGCCCGGAGCCCTTTCGTCGGCCACATAGATGTCGCTCTGCCCGAAGCCGCCGGCGCGTGCCGATCCGAAATAGAGGCGCCCGCTGCCGTCGACCCGTGGCAGCAGCTCCGACGCGGGCGAATTGACCGGTTCGGGCAGGCGGACGGGCTCGGACCATGAGCCGTCTTGCCGGCGCTCGGCACGATAGATGTCGAAGTCCGCATTCGCGGGATCGTGGCGGGCCGAGACGAAGTAGATCCTGCCGCCGTCGGACGTGATGAAGGGATCTGCCTCGATCGTCGGGGCAGGCGCCGAGAAGGATGCCTCCTCCGGCGCCGACCACGCGCCGCGGTCGCATCGCGAGCGCATGATTCGCCAGCCGCGGAAGTTCGCGTCGGCCGCGACATAATAGATTTCGCGGCCGTCTGGCATGAACGCAGGGGAGGATTCATACCCTTCAGTCGAGATTGCATCCGGGGTCCAGGCCTCGGGGGCTCGTCCCGCGGCGCCGGCTTCGGTCGCCGCCAGCATTGCAGCCGCGGCGGCGATGCCCGCCAGCCGCTTTTCCATGTTCGCCGCCTTCATGCTCCCGTCCTTTGCCTCAGCGGCGCGAGGCCCTGCGTCAGCGACGCGACGATCGCCCGCGCATGCCGCCGATCGGGATCGAGGTCCGGATCGTAGATGCCGACGTTCATCCCGATCACCCGCTTCGAGGCGAGCAGGCCGGCGAGGAGCGTTGCGAGCTGGTGGAAGTCGAGGCCGGGGGATCCGGGAGAATCCACCGCCGGCATTACTCGCGCGTCGAGGACGTCGAGATCGAGGTGAAGCCAGAGGGGCCGCCCCGGATCCCCGCAGGACGAGAGCGCCCGTTCCACGCTCGTCCCGATTCCGGAGCGAAGCATCTCCCGGATCGGCATTCGGCGAATCTTGGTCTCCTCTATGTCCCGATAGGCATAATCCGGGTCGAGCTCGTCCCGTTCTCCGAGTTGGACCACGTTCCGGTCCTCGACGAGCGGCCTGCCGTCCCAGGAGGCGAGAAGGGGCTCGCCGCGGCCGGTCGCCAGCGCGAGATCCATTCCGGCCGCGGTGCCGAGGCGCGCCTGCGTGTCATAGTTTTCCGGATGGAAGAAGTCGCTGTGGCCGTCGATGTGGAGGAGCCCGACCGTGCCGGCCGCACGCGCGCCGAGGAGGCAGCCCAGGAGGATGCTGCAATCACCGCCGATCACGAGCGGAAAGGTGCCTCCGTCAAGGGCGTCGCGTACCGACGCCCCGAGCCGCTCGCTGAAGCGCCGCAGCTCGTTGCCGTTGCGAATGCGCGTGCCGTCTTGCGCCTCGAAACGGTAGGTCGGCCGCGGCAGGCGAACGGTGCTGGCGGGCATCAGCGCGGCGTGAAGGCCCTGCTCGCGCAGCGTCTCCGGCGCCCGCCACGTTCCGGGTTCGTGGCGCGGACGCGGCGGGCGCAGCCCGAGGTTGCAGGGGGCCTCGATGAGGCTGAGCCGTGGCGGATCGGCGTGGCCGCGCCCGTTGGCGGCGCAAAGCGTGGCAAGCCCCGCGAGAACGGTGCGTCGCCCGAGCGGCGGAAGAAGGTTGCCGTTGGACATGACCCGACGGTGCCCGGACCCGCCGCGAAGCCAAAACGAGGAAACTTAACGTCCACATGAAGCTGTGCTTCATATGGTCCATGAATCGCCGCATGCCCCCGCTCGAGTCTCTGCGCGTGTTCGAGGCGTGCGCACGCCATGGCAATTTTACGAAGGCGGCGTCTGAACTGGGGGTCACGCCGACGGCGGTAAGCCTGCGAATCCGCGACCTGGAGGGGGATCTCGGCTGCCGCCTGTTCCGCAGGAACGGCCCGCGCGTCGCGCTCACCGAGGCCGGAGCGGCGTTCGCCGGTCGCATCGGGCGCGCGCTCGAGGCGCTTCGCGCGGCGGTGGAGGACGTGCGCGACCAACCGGTCATCAGGGTCACCGCAGCGCCCACCTTTGCCGCCCGCTGGCTGGCGCCGCGGCTCGCTTCCTTTCGGCCTGCGGGCGGTTCGCAGGTCCGGCTCAGCGTCGCGACGGAGCTGGAGGAGAATGGCGCGTTCGATGTCGCTATCCGCAGCGGCGCCGGCCCCTGGCCCGGACTGCGTTCGCTCGCCAGCGTGCCCGTGGAGGGCGCGCCGATGTTGAGCGCCGGGCTTGCGGCCGGCGAACGCCTCCAAGCCCCGGAGGACTTGCTCCGCCTTCCGCTGCTTCCGGACGAGCGGTGGCCCGATTGGTTTGCTTGCGCGGGCGTGGACCACGCATCCGCCCGTTATGCGTCGGTGCAATATCCGACGCAGGAACTGGCGGCGGCGGCGGCCCTGGACGGAGCCGGCGTCGCTTTGCTTTCGCCGGCGCTGTTCGGCCCGCTCGTCTCGCAGGGCAGGCTGGCAATGCCGTTCGAGCAGGTCGTCCGGGGTCCCGGCGCCCATCATCTCCTCGTCGCCGAGGATCCGCCCGCCGCCGTTCGGGAATTTTGCGACTGGGTGGTGACCGAGCTGGTGCGCTGCGGCGCGGTTCGGGACGGCGGAGGTGCGGCATCGCGGGCGTGACGGCGGGCAGTCCTGCTGGTGCGGTGGCCGTCAGCGCGCCGGGCCGCACCCATGACTGGCGGGCCGATCGGGATCTATTCCGATGCCTGCGCCGCCCGATCTCCGGGTCCGGCGAGGACTGGCTGAGCCAGGCTCGCTCCGGCCCCGGGTTGCTCGCCGCGCTGGTACAGATCGGCCGAAGCCAGGGCGAGGGCTGCGCCGACCGCTTCGGGCGTGCACGGTTTGGAGATATGCGCCGCAGCGAGTTCGGGGATCGGAAAGGATGGCTCGAATCCGGAGACGAAGACGCAGCTTATTCCTCGGGGCTTGAGCTCCGCCGCGACCTGATAGCCCGAGTCGAGGCGGGCGAGGTGAATGTCGATGAGGGCGACCTGGACGTTCGCGTCCTTGGCGATGGTCAACGCCGATTGAAGATTATCGGCCAGGCCGACGACGTGGAAGCCGTCATGGAGATTCACCAGCTCCTTGAGAATCGAAGCGACGTTCGGATCGTCCTCGACGACGAGCACGTTCAGCATTCCCACCCTCCGCACGTGAGACGGGACGTCCAATATGTGTAGCCGGCAGCCTGCCGGCTCCACATCAGCGAGGGCGTTCGACGACATGCAGCGCCCACCCGCGGCCGAATACGGTCAGCAAGCTTGTATCACTGGCCGAGTCGAGACCGGATATTCCAGCATTCCGGGCCCAGATCAATCGGACGGGCAGCTTAGCCGTGGTCGTAGACCTTCCGGCATAGGCCTCGCCGAAAGCCGAAACGGAAGCCCCGCCGCACCTGACAGGTTGCCTCTTCATCCGGGTAAAGCCGCGACGATGGGGAAGGCATGGCCCAGGGCGAATTCGGATTATCAGGTGGCAGCGACGAGCGAGCGCCTCCGTGCCTGGCGTCGCCGATCATCTCGCTGGTCGGCCAGTTGAACGATCAATCCGCGAGATCTGTCATCGAACAGATCCGGAAGGCTGCCGACGGCGGCGGCGATGTCGCCATGGAAGTCACCACCTTGGGTGGCGATGCGGAAATGGCGCGGCGGATCGTGCTCGATCTCGACCGCGCCCGCTCGCAGATGGGGAGTCGGCGCTTGTCCTTCGTCGGCAAGACGGTCGTCTATTCCGCCGGAGTCACGATCATGTCCGCCTTTTCCAGCGCCGAGCGCTGGCTGACCCCGGACGCCATCCTGCTGATCCACTGCCGGCAACTCGACAAGACGGTCGAGGTTTCCGGCCCGATGCGCGCCAGCCTTGCCGAGGTCGAGGCCTTGGCCGCACAGATCAGGACCGGTCTCGCCCTGGAGGACGAGAATTTCCGCCGCCTCGCCGAAGGGAGCGACATCGGCGTGGACGAGCTGTGCGGGCGCGCGATCCACAATTGGTACATGACGGCCCAGGAGGCCGTCGACCGGCGGCTCGTGGCCGGCCTCGCCTGACGCTTCTGCGGGAATGGCTCGCGTGCGGCCGCAAGGACCCTCGCCCGAACCTGCACGCCGCTCACTCCGCCGATGGCGGGATGACTTTGGCATTGATCGAGGTTAAGGCGACGCTCAGGGGTTTACCGGAGAATCCGCATGTCCGACGCCGCTTATTGCCGGGCGCAGGCCGCGAAGTGCCGCCAGCTGGCTGAGGGGAGCACCGACCAGCAGACCGCGGCTAATCTCCTGATCCTCGCCGAAGATTATGAGAAGGAAGCGCTTCGTCTGGAGCGCGGCTCCGATCCGGAATTGCCGCTGCCATCGACGGAATGATGCGTCCTGGGGCCGTTGGATTTCACGACCCCTGCCGTCGGAATCGGACTCTAGCGCCCTCTCGGCTTGTTCGGCCCCCGGCCATCCCGTCCCGGCTTCTTCGTCCCGCTCCGGTCCGGCTTGCGCGGCCCCGCGCCCGGTCGTGGCCCGCGGGGCGGGGGTCGGCCCTCATGCCTGGGGGGCGGCGAGCGGGGGGCTTCGGCCCGGACCCCCGACACCGAATAGCCTTCCTTGTGCAGCTGCGTGAAGGCCGAGCGGACCGCGTCCGCGATCGTCGTCTGCAACTCCTTCGGCAGGTCCGCGAAAGTCGTGTTCGCATGGATGGCGTTGAGGTCGCGCAGCAAAGTGTTCGGTAATCCCTTGGACGCGGTCTTGAGAGCCATGATGGACTCGATGACGGCGGAAACCAGGATATCGTGCATCACGTCGGTTGCGGATCTGACCATCGCCGCACCCTAGCTAAGCGAACGCCGCTCGTCGCCTGCTTTTCGTCATTGCCGCCTGCGGCTGAGGAATGTCCGCTTGGCATCGCAAAAATCGTGCAGATCCTCGCGAAGAAGTCCACGTCGACCGATGCTGTCAACGGGTTCCGCAGCTCCGCGCACGGTAATAATCCATTCTGCGAGGAGCTTGCCCCGCCGGGGAGAGCTGCCGTGCGCGCCGGTCCCGAAGCTCGCAGTTGCCGCTGCCGTTCCGAAGGCGATGAACCTTGCCTCGGCCGGGAGCCATGTTCGACATTGTCGCCTGAAACATCTTCCACGCGGGCTCCAGGTCGGCCGCTGGGGCCGACCGCCGTTCTGAAAAATGTAAAATCATGTGAAGCCCTTGTGAAGTTAACACTTTCTTAACGAATTTCCACTCGTATATGATCAAACTGCAGGATTGCAAAATAAGCCCACAATTTCCGTCTCGGTAATCCGATGACGGCCAGTTGTCGTGGACAGACCCCAGTCGGCTGCAATCGATTGCTGTCTCTCGATAAGTAACTGCGGACTGAACAAACCTACCGTATTCATCCGATATTGCGCCGATATCTGATTGATCTAGGCTCATTAGAACAGAATCGGGTTGTCGCTCGATCTGTTCTTGAGGGTGGTTGCGTGGCAGGTCGATTAGGGCGGCGTAAGTTCGTCTCAGTCGACCAGCAAGGTTGGAATGACGATCTTGTGCAATGCCGAAGAAGCGACCTGGGGTGAAACGGCAAACTGTCGGTGACGGCAGGGCGCAAAGCTTCCGGTCTTGGAGACAAGATAGCGGGGCTGCCAAACGGGGAACTAGGGTGGGTACAATCATTGGTGGGACGCGCCTCTCGCGTTTCATGAAGGTTGCGATGGGCGCTGCGCTCGTCGCGGGCAGCACGCAGGCCGGCGCTCAGTCGGCCCAGCCTGCAGAGGCGCCGGCGCCGGTCGCCGACGCTTTTCGGGACCAGGCCGAACGGATTGGTGCGCGCCGCTGCGTCGAACTCTTCTCGGCGATGGGCAACACCGTGGCTCTCGGTGCGGAGCATGGCGTCCAGGCCCGGGCAGAACGCACGTCGCCCGACGAGCATGGCATTCAGGGCCTCGTCGGGATGACCTACAGCACGCCGGAGCATAGGGGTCAGGCGGCGGGCATCGTCCTTGCCGCGCCGATCGGCCAGGGCTGCGAGGGGCAGCTGGTTCGCGTGGCGCCTTTCCAGCGTTCGTGCCGGGACGTCGTCCCTCTGCTGCCGGCCGGCAGTAGCCAAGCCGGCATGCTGTCCGGCGTCCCGCTCTACGAGCTCGGCGGCAATCGGGGCCAGGCCCTGCTTGTCGCCGCGGGCGAAACCTGCGTCGCCGTAACGGTGGCTCAAGGCAGGGACGGCCGGTGAGCCGGTGAGGGCCGGGGACGGGCGCAAGCTCGTCGTCCCGGCCCTCCATCTTCAAATTTCGGGTCTTGGTGGTGGAGTGCGCTCGCGCGCCGACGTGCGGCGGGGGTTTGTCTGTGTTCGTTCGCCGACGGGTGAAGGCGCCGCGGCGGGTCAAAAGGGGAATAGGTCATGTTCGAAGTCCGGTCCGCTTCGCAGCAGCTTCGCCGCGAGGGTTTCGCCGATAACTGGGTCGTCGGTGTGCAAGGGGCGAGCTGGTCGGAGCGCCGCCGCCTGATGTCGGTTCTGCGCCGGGCCCATCGCGAGCTCGGGGTCGATCGCGAGGAGCTGGGTGTTGGCGCGCTGGGCTTCGGCGGATCCGCCGCTGCCGCGGCCGTGGCAGGTGCCGGCGTAGCCGAGGAAGGCCGCGACTGGCTCCCCACCGCCCGGACGGTCGGCCTGCACGCGGGCGTCGCGCTGCTCGCCTTGTCGATCCCGTTCGCGTCGCCGGCGCAGGCACAGACCGTGGACTGCACTGCAGCACCTTACAACAGGTACGCCACCACCGCATCGTGCATGGGCTATCAGGCCTCGGCCACGGGAGAGGGGGCAACTGCGCTCGGCTCCAGCGCGGTCGCCAATGCCAACGAGGCAGTGGCGATAGGATTCAACAGCCAGGCATTGGGCATTGCGTCCGTTGCACTTGGTCATGACACGCGCGCCTTCGGTGCAAGCACCGTTGTGGTCGGGCACGGCGCAGGCGTGGGTTCGACGATTGCCAGTTCCGGTTCCGTTGCGTTGGGCGTCGCGACCGGATCGTACGTAAGCGGTGCCCAGAATACCGCCATCGGTGGCGGCATTCCCAACGTCATGAGAGGTGCAGGGTCTCGCGTATCGGGATCGCGGAATGTCGCAATGGGGGCTGGCGATGGCGCCGTCGCGCTTGGCGACGGCTTCCAGGCCGCCGCAGGCTCCCTTGTATCGGGCAGTGACAACATCGCGATCGGCACCAATGCGGGCATTGGCGTAACGAGTAACGCGACGACTTCGATCGGTTACAACGCGATCGCGAGCGGCACCGACGATGTCGCTTTGGGCACGAACGCCACCGCGACCGGTTCCAACGGCAGCATGGCCCTCGGCTTGAACGCGACGGCCGCGCAGTTCAGCTCGATGGCTATCGGGCGCACGAGTGTTGCCAACGGGCAGAACGCACTCGCACATGGTGTGGGTGCTCAGGCCCTCGCCAACAACGCCTTGGCTGTCGGCACAAGCTCGGAGGCTTCGTTTCAGGCTGCCACGGCGATCGGTTTCGACGCTACCGCAGGGGCCGCGAACTCAGTGGCCATCGGTCTAGGGGCGACTGTTACGGGGGATGCGTCGCTGGCGATCGGCTACAACAGCGCCGTTTCCGACATCAATTCCATCGCGATCGGCAATTCGGCCAACGTCTCTGCGGCCAGCGCAGTCGCGCTCGGGATCTCGGCCAACGCTTCCGGAATCGCCGCGACGGCGCTTGGCCGCAGCGCCGCGGCGAGCGATTTGAACGCCGTTGCGCTCGGCAGGAACGCCGCCGCATCCGCTGTCAACGCGATTGCCGCGGGTACGGGCGCACTGGCCGACTCCGAAGACGCCGTGGCCATTGGCACCGGCTCGACCGCTACCGGCGGCAGGGCTGTGGCCGTCGGCGCGGGCAACCTGGCAAGCGGCAATGGCGCCGTGGCGATCGGCGATCCCAATACCGCGACCGGCGACGGCGCTATCGCCCAAGGCCTGGACAATACCGCTACGGGCAACGGTTCGGTGGCGATGGGCAACACCAACATGGTCGGCGGCGGGGGACAGGCGGTAACTGTCGCCGGCACGCCCGCTCAGGGTGCGGTCGGCATTGGCTACCAGAATATCGTCGTCGGCCAGGGCAGCGTCGCCCTTGGCAGCACCAGCCAGGCACTTGGTGCGGGCTCGATTGCGTTGGGCGATACGGCGGTTGCCAATAGCAGCGGCGACGTGGCGTTGGGGTCGGGTGCGCAGGCCACCGGCGGTGGAACATTGGATACGATGGCGATCGCCATCGGCGGCGGCCAAGCGACAAATGCGGGAGCTATCGCCATTGGTGACGCATTCGGAGGCGGTGCACAGGCCTCCGGCCGTGACTCCGTGGCGCTCGGTTCCGCCGCCCAGGCATTGGATCGGGCCGCAATCGCCATCGGATTGGCATCCACATCTCAGGCGGATGGCGCAATTGCAGTGGGTGGCAGTGCCACTTCGGCCGCTCAGGACTCTGTTGCGTTAGGTCGACAGTCGGTAGCGAACAATGCCGGCGACGTGGCGCTGGGCTCGGGCTCGGTGACGACGGCGCCGACGCCTACCGCCAGCACCGTCATCCGGGGCAGTACGTACAATTTCGCGGGCGCCGCGCCGACGAGCGTGGTGTCGGTGGGGGACGTGGGATCGGAGCGGCAGGTCCAGAATGTCGCGGCGGGGCGGATCAGCAGCACCTCGACCGACGCGATCAACGGCTCGCAGCTCTACGCGACGAACCAGGCGATCGACACGCTCGCGACCAGCATCGCGGGGGCGACGCCGCACTACTTCAGCGTCAACGACGGGGGCTTCCCAAGCGGCAACTACAACAACGACGGCGCGACGGGCGGCAGGGCGATCGCGGTCGGCATCAACGCAGGGTCGGCCGGGACGGACGGCCTCGCCCTGGGAACCAGCGCAAACGGAGCCCAGCAGAACGCCATTGCGATCGGCTTCGATGCGGAGGCGACCGCGATCAACTCCATCGTCCTCGGTGCGCGTACACTTCCGACAGCGGGTGCTACCGGCGAAAGCGCGATCGCGATCGGCACCGATGTGACGGCCTCGGCCGTCGACGCCATCAGTGTTGGGCGCCTGAGCACGGCGACGCAAATAAACGCAATCGCCATAGGGCGGGACGCCAATGCGAGCCACCGCCAGAGCGTTGCGATTGGCTATATGGCCGATGCGAGCGGCCTCGAAGGCACGGCCATTGGCTATGATGCCATTGCAGCAGGCGTCAACGCCACCGCGCTGGGCAATCAGGTGCACGCGCTGGCAGACGCCAGCATCGCCATCGGTTCCAGTGTTATCGGCGATATGGTCGATGCCGCTTCCGCCGGTGGTATCGCCATCGGGGCCAATACGACTGTCGCAAATGCTCCCAACGCCATCGCCTTCGGGCTCGCTGCGACCGCACAGGACGCCGCCTCCGGTATCGCCCTGGGCGACAGGGCGAGCGTGTCCGGTAGCAGCGCCGTCGCAATCGGCTCGTCTGCCGAGGCGACCGCGCAATGGGCGACGGCCATGGGCGTCGACTCATCGGCCGTGAGCCAGAGCGCCACTGCTGTGGGCGCATTTGCGAATGCCACCGCCGAAGGCGCAGTGGCGGTCGGCAACGGCTCGGGCTCCGGCTCGACGATCGCCAATGTCAGCTCCGTCGCCATGGGCACCGGAGCGGGCCAATTCGTCAGCGGCGCCCAGAACGTCGCCATCGGCGGCGGGCTCACCAACACCCAGAAGGGCGCGGGCGCCGGCGTGACGGGCACGCGGAACATCGCGCTGGGCAGCGGCGACGGCACCGTCACCTACGACGGCACCCAGGCGGCCTCCGCCGGCAACAATGTGTCCGGCAGCGACAATATCGCGCTCGGCACGAACGCTGGCATCGGCGTCGCCGCCAGCCGGACGACCTCAATCGGTCTCAATGCGATGGCCGACGCCGACGATGCCGTGGCACTCGGCACCAACGCGGTCGCCACCGGCGGCAAGGCGGTTTCGATCGGCTCGGGCAACACCGCTTATGGCGACGGCGCAGTCGCGATTGGCGATCCGAGCTATGCCAGCGGCACCGGCGCCTTCACCGGCGGCGCGGACAACATCGCCAATGCCGACGGCACGGCCACCGCCACTGCGGCGAACCAGGCGGCCGGCGCGGTCGCCATCGGCAACAGCAACGTGGCGGTCGGCCAGGGCTCGGTCGCGCTCGGCAACGACAGCAGTGCGCTGGCCGCCGGTGCGCTCGCCTTCGGTGACACGGCCGTAGCGAACAATGCCGGGGATGTCGCCCTGGGTTCGGGCTCGGTGACGACGGCGCCGACGCCGACTTCGGGCACCACGCTCGGAGGCACGGCCTACACCTTCGCCGGCGACGCGCCGACCAGCGTCGTCTCGGTCGGGGCCGCGGGCGCCGAGCGGCAGATCCAGAACGTCGCGGCCGGCCGGATCGCCGCCACGTCGACCGATGCGATCAACGGCTCCC
>NZ_SBFF01000030.1 GCF_004151485.1 Sphingosinicella sp. CPCC 101087
ACGCTGACCGGATCGGCGGCGCTGATCCAGGTCGGCGACGGCAGCGCGGCCGGTGCGGGCTATACGGCCACCATCGCCAATGCGCTCGTCGGCTCCGCCACTCTGGTGAAGAGCGACCTCGGCACGCTCATCCTGTCCGGCACCAACAGCTATGGCGGCGGCACACGGATCAATGGCGGCGTGCTCCAGATCGAGCGGGACGAGAATCTCGGCCTCGGCGGGGCGCTCGCGCTCGACGGCGGAATGCTTCGCACGACCGGAAGCTTCGCGACCGACCGCGCCATCGCGCTCGGGAGCGGCGGCGGGACGTTCGAGACGGCCGCGAACAGCCGGCTTGTCGCCAACGGCCAAATGACCGGCGGCGGCGCGCTGGTGAAGGCGGGGGCCGGCACCCTGGTCCTGGCCGAGGCCGCCAGCCATTCGGGCGGCACGACCATCGCGGCCGGCATCCTGCAGATCGGCAATGGCGGTACGACCGGAAGCCTGGTCGGCGACGTGACGAACGCGGGCTCGCTCGCCTTCGCGCGCGCCGACACCTACGTCTTCGCGGGCCGCATTGCGGGCGCGGGGAGCGTGAGCCAGGCCGGCGGCGGCACCACCGTCTTCACCGCCGACCATAGTTATACCGGCGGCACGACTATCGCCGGCGGCACGCTCCAGATCGGCAATGGCGGCGCCGGCGGAAGCATCGTCGGCGATGTCGCCAACGATGGGCGGCTCGCCTTCAACCGCTCGAACGAATATGTCTTTGCAGGCCTGATTTCCGGCAGCGGCTCGGTCGACCAGGCCGGGGCGGGCACCACCATCCTCACAGGCGACAACAGCTACAAGGGCGAGACGATCGTCAGTGCCGGCACGCTGCTGATCGAGGGCGACCAGTCGGCGGTGACCGGGCTCACCCTCGTCCGGGCCGGCACGCTCGGCGGCACGGGCACGATCGGCGGCGACGTCTCGATCCTCGACGGCGCCGTGCTGGCGCCCGGCAGCGATGGGCCCGGGACGCTCACCATCAACGGCGATCTCTCCTTCGCGGGCAGCGCCCGGCTCGGCGTCGAGTTCGGCGAGGCCAATGTCGTGGGCGGCCCGCTCAACGATCTGGTCAGCGTCGGCGGCGACCTCGTCCTCGACGGCACGGTCGACATCGCCGTGTCGGCGGGCGGCAGCTTCGACATCGGCGTCTACCGCCTGATCGACTATGCCGGAGCGCTCACCGACAACGGGCTCGAAGTCGGCTCCCAGCCGGACGGCGGCGACGCCTTCGTCCAGACTTCGGTCGAGGGCCGGGTCAACCTGGTCAACACCGGCGGCGCGACCCTCAACTTCTGGGACGGCGCGGCCGGACCGAAGCTCGACGGGACGGTGAACGGCGGCGACGGAATCTGGCAGGGCGGCGCGGGCAACGACAATTGGGCCGATGCGAGCGGCACCGTGAACGCAGGCTATTCGAACGGCGCCTTCGCCATCTTCTCGGCCGCCCCCGGCACGGTGACGATCGACGACAGCCTGGGTGCGGTCGCCGCTTCGGGGCTGCAGTTCGCGAGCGACGGATATGTGATCACCGGCGACGCGCTGACCCTTTCGGCCGCGCAGTCAGTGATCCGCGTCGGTGACGGCACGGCGCAGGGGGCGGGCTATAGCGCCACGATCGAGGCCGAGCTCACGGGCGCGGCGAGGCTCGTCAAGACGGATCTCGGCACACTCGTGCTGACAGGCGCCAACAGCTATTCCGGCGGGACGCGGATCGAGGCGGGCATCGTGCGGATCTCGAGCGACGCCAATCTCGGCGC
>NZ_SBFF01000031.1 GCF_004151485.1 Sphingosinicella sp. CPCC 101087
CCGATCTGGATCCAGTCGTCGCCCTCGTTGCCGAGAATTCGCTCGGCCGTCTTGTTGCCGAGGATGAAGTCGTCGCCTTCTCCGGCGAAGACCTCGGTTCCGGCGTCGGTGCCGGTAACGATGAAGTCCTTGCCCGCGCCGCCCATGACGAGATCCAGGCCTGGACCGGCATGGACGACATCGTTGCCGTTGCCGGCCTTGATATTGTCGTCCCCTCCGGAGTCGCGGATGATGTCGTCGCCATCGCCCCCGTTGATGATGTCGTTGCCGAAATTGCCTTCCAGCCGGTCGTTGCCGCCGTCGCCGTAAAGCGTGTCGTCACCGATGCCGGCGATCAGCGTATCATTGGCCGCCGTGCCGCCGAGGACGACATGGTCGCCGCCGGTATAGCGCAGATAATTGGGGTCGGCGCCCGGCGTGCTCGGATTGTCGCGGATGACGAGCGGCGTCAGGATCGTCCCGCCCACCGGGTCGTCGCGGCCTTCCGCGCCCAGCCCTGTATATTGCTGGGTCTGATCGACCTCGAGGATGAAGCCAGGCGTGGAGAAGACGTCCGAGGGCAGATGCACCGCATTGGTGTTGCGCATGATCATCGCCGCGAACGAATTATTTTCCATTTCGCCGAAGAGGTGCAAGCCATCGAGCCGCTGGAGGTAGTAGAAGCGGTCGCCGCTCTGCAGATTCTCCATCTGCATCTCGAAGACGAAGTTGAACGTGGAACCGAGCATGCCGCCGAACGGCATCGTCTGCTCGGCAAGGCCGCCGATCCACAGGTCGACGTTATCGAGTCCTGTGGTCGTTATGCCGCCCTCCAGGCTGGCCCACGCGCCGGTGCTGTTGAGGAATTCCAGCCGGTCGGCCGGAACCTCGAAGCCGCCGAAGGACGTGCCGGTGATGATGGTCATCGCTGCATCACGCTTGCCTTCGACGGTGGTCTGCGCCGTGATCAGCGGGTGCAGGCCGTAGGCGGCGACGAAGTTGATGATCGACGCCTCGTTCTTGAGATTCCCCGCGAAGTCGGTCCAGCTCTCATAGGGCTTGAGCTCCGCGGCGTTGTTCGTCGCCTCGTAGAATTCGCGCCGCGCGGCATTCAGCGAGGGGACGCCGGTGTCTCGGCCGCGAGCGAGGTTGATCGTCGCCAAGTCGAGCGGGAGGCCGAGCAGGTTGTTGCGCAGCGCGTCGGTGACGAATTCATCGATCTCGCTGCCCACCTGGCGAGTCATGCCGCGGACGATCGAGCCGGCCACTTCGGCGGCGGTGCCGCTCGTGGCGAACTCGACTGGATTGAGGAACCCTTCGATCAGGGTGATGTGGTCCGGAGCGAAGTTCGGGTCGAAACGGTCGATCGATTCGGTCAGCATCGAGTGGCCGAACCGATAGACGACGTGGGCGAACTCGGCGAATATGGCCGGATCGATCGTGTAATCGAAGCCGTCCGGGACGAGGAAGACATCGATCTGCGGCTGGATCTTGCGCGCGAATTCCTCGAAGACGAGATGCTGATATTGCATTTCGGTGCCGAACTTGGCGGCCTGGAAGAGGCGTTCGCCGTTCCAGTCGAGCGCATCGATTTCGGCCTGCCCGGCGGGCAGTGCCCCTATGTCCTCATTGAGCCATTCGTTGATGAACTCGAGGTCTCCGGTAGCGAGCACCTGTTCCTTGGTGTGTTCCAGCAGCCGGTTGTGCTCGGCATGGAAGACATGGTGGACGGCGGTCAG
>NZ_SBFF01000032.1 GCF_004151485.1 Sphingosinicella sp. CPCC 101087
CGCTGGACCGACCGGGGAGCGTTCCCACCGCCACCGGACCGTCATTGGTGCCGGTCACCGTCACCTCGAGCGTGGCCATGTCGGTGCCGCCCTCGCCGTCGCTGACCGTGTAGGTGATGCGCGTCGTCCGAGCCTCGCCGACCGCGAGATCGTCGAACTGGCCATTCGGGTCGAAATCGTAGCTGCCGTCGGCGTTCAGCGTGAACGTGCCGCCATTCGTGCCGCCCACCGAGGTGCCGACATTCCCCTCGGCGCCGTTCACCGCCTGCACCACCAGCGGGTCGCCTTCCGGGTCGCTGTCATTGTCCAGCACGCCGTCCGCCGCACTTACCGCCAGAGGCGTGCCTTCGTCCGTCGTGTTGGCGTCGTTCAGCGCGACCGGCGCGTCGTTGGTGCCGGTCACCGTCACCTCGAGCGTGGCCGTGTCGGTGCCGCCCTCGCCGTCGCTGACCGTGTAGGTGATGCCCGTCGTCCGAGTCTCGCCGACCGCGAGATCGTCGAACTGGCCATTCGGGTCGAAATCGTAGCTGCCGTCGGCGTTCAGCGTGAACGTGCCGCCATTCGTGCCGCCCACCGAGGTGCCGACATTGGCTTCGACGCCGTTCACGGCCTCCACGACCAGCATGTCGCCGTCCGGGTCGCTGTCATTGTCCAGCACCCCGTCCGCCGCGCTCACCGTGAGGAGCGTGTCCTCATCCACCGTGTTGACGTCGTCGGTCGCGTCCGGGACCGGATTGGTGACGGTCCAGGTGAAGCTCTGGGTCACCGTGCCGCCATGGCCGTCGTCCGCGGTCACCACCACGGCATAGACTCCGGCCGGGTTGCCGGGCGTGCTCGACTGGCTTGCCGACGGATCGATCGTCCCGCTGATGATCCCGGTCGCCGGGTGCAGCGTCAGGCCGGCCGGGAGCCCGGTCGCCGAATAGGTCAGAGTGTCGCTCGCATCCAGGTCGGCAAAGACGCCGCTGACGTCGACGTCGGCGACCGCATCGGCATCTTCGTTGGACCGGCCGGGGAGCGTCCCCACCGCCACCGGCCCGTCATTGGTGCCGGTCACCGTCACCTCGAGCGTCGCCGTGTCGGTGCCGCCCTCGCCGTCGCTGATCGTGTAGGTGATGCTCGTCGTCCGAGTCTCGCCGACGGCAAGGTCGCCGAACTGACCGTTCGGGTCGAAAAGGTAGCTGCCGTCGGGGTTCAGCGTGAACGTGCCCCCATTCGTGCCGGTCACGACCGAGCCGACATTGGCTGCGATGCCGTTCACCGCGTCCACCACCAGCGCGTCGCCGTCCGGGTCGCTGTCATTGTCCAGCACGCCGTCCGCCGCGCTCACCGCAAGCGGCACATCCTCATCCGTCGAATTGGAGTCGTTGGCTGCATCAGGCCCGGGATTGGTGACGGTCCAGTTGAAGCTCTGGGTCACCGTGGCGCCGTGCGGATCGGCTGCCGTCACCACCACCGTGTAGACGCCGGCCGGGTTGCCCGCCGTGCTCGACTGGCTTGCCGAAGG
>NZ_SBFF01000033.1 GCF_004151485.1 Sphingosinicella sp. CPCC 101087
GAGACGCTGCGCGAGGCGCTGGCGAAGACCTATGATGCCAATCCGACGATCATGGCGCAGCGGGCGCAGCTTCGCACGCTGGACGAGGACGTGGCCATTGCGCGCGCTGCGGGCCGTCCGCAGGTGACGGCGACGGCGGACGCCACCCAGGACGTTTTCACCGACAATCTGCCGGGCGACAATGAGCGCGGCCTGAGCGTTGGGGCCGATGTCAGCATGCCTTTGTTCGCCGGCGGCCGGATCCGCAATTCGGTGCGCGCTGCCGACACGCGGGTGGAGGCCGGCCGCGCCGATCTTCGGGCGACCGAGGGCGACATCTTCACGGAGGCGGTGTCCGCCTACATGGACGTCATCCGCGACCGGGTGATCGTCCAGCTCAACGAGAATCAGGTGCGCGTCTTGGAGACGAACCTGCAGGCGACCCGCGACCGGTTCGAGGTCGGCGACCTCACCCGCACGGACGTGGCCCAGTCCGAAGCGCGCCTGGCGCTGGCGCAGAGCAATCTCGCCACGGCAGAGGGGCAGCTCGAGGCGAGCGAGGAGAATTTCCGCCGGGTCATCGGCGACTCGCCGGGCGAGCTGCAGCCGCCTCCGCCGCTGCCGCCGCTCCCCGGTTCCGCCGACCAGGCGTCGCAGGAGGCTCTGGCGAACAATGCCGACCTGGCGTCGATCGCCGCCCAGGCCCGGGCCGCCAGCTTCGACGTGGCCGCGGTGCGGGGCGAGCGCCTGCCGACCATCTCGGCGGTGGGCACCACCCGCTATCTCGACGCGCTCGGCACGAACGAGACGGACGCCGGCGTGCCGCTGGGTCCCAACAGCACGACCAGCACCGGCATCGGCCTGTCGCTGCGCGTGCCGCTCTACCAGGGAGGGGCGGCGGGTGCGCGCGTGCGCCGGGCTCAGGCGTTCCGCAGCCAGCTGCTCGAGCAGGCGATCGGCATCGAGCGGCTCGTCATTGCCGACAGCCGTGCCGCTTTCGCCAGCTACCAGGCGGCGCAGGAGGCGATCGAATCGAACGAGATCGCGGTCGCCGCCAACCAGCTCGCGCTGGAAGGCACGCGCGCCGAGCAGACGGTCGGCACACGCAACGTCCTCGACGTGCTCAATGCCGAGCAGGAGCTGCTCAACGCCCAGGTCGCGCTCGTCACCGCCCGTCGCGACGCCTATGTCGCCGGCTTCCAGCTGCTCAACACCATGGGACAGGCCGAGGCAGATAATCTGAACCTCGATGGCGGCGCGCTCTACGATCCGACCGTCTATCACGATCGCTATTCCGGAAGCTGGTCCGACTGGGACGACGGGCCGTCGCCGCAGCCGGTCTCCACCCGCACCGCCCCACCAGACGCAAACAGCCCCGTGACAGAGCTCCA
>NZ_SBFF01000034.1 GCF_004151485.1 Sphingosinicella sp. CPCC 101087
GTTCCGTTCCTGCAGCCGCCTTCGCCGGCAGAGCCGACCCGCACGATCCGCAGCGTCACGGTTTCGGGCAACCAGCGGCTCGAGGCGGAGACGGTGCTGTCCTACACGTCGCTGCGCGCGGGCGAGCCCTACGACAATGAGCGGCTCGACCAGGCGCTGCGCGACCTGCTCGCCACCGAATTGTTCGCCGACGTTCGGATCGGCGGCGTCGAGACCGGCGACATCGTCATCCAGGTTCGCGAGAATCCGGTCATCAACCGGATCATCCTCGAGGGCAATCGCCGGCTCAAGGACGACAAGATCCAGCCCGAGATCCGCCTGTCGCCGCGGCAGATCTTCACCCGTTCGCGCGCCCGCGCCGACGTCGCCCGGATCATCGAGCTCTATCGCCGCCAGGGCCGCTATGCCGCTCGCGTCGAGCCGCAGATCGTCGAACTGGACCAAAACCGGGTCGACGTCGTGTTCGAGATCGACGAGGGGCCGCAGTCCAAGGTCCGCCAGATCAACATCATCGGCAATGAGGAGTTCGGCGACGGCGAGCTCATCTCCGAGATGGCGACCCGGGAAGCGCGCTGGTGGAACTTCTTCACCTCGGCCGACACCTACGATCCCGACCGGCTCGCCTTCGACCAGCAGAAGCTGCGCCAATTCTACCTGACCCAGGGCTATGCCGATTTCCGCGTCGTCTCGGCAGTGGCCGAGCTCACGCCCGACCGGCGCGACTTCATCATCACCTATGTGGTCGAAGAGGGCGAGCGCTATCGGTTCGGCGACGTCGCGGTCGAAAGCGACATTCGCGACTTCAACGCCGAACAGCTCCGGCGCACATTGCCGATGAAGACGGGGGACTGGTACAATGCCCGTCAGGTCGAGGATACGGTCACCAGCCTGAACGAGCTTGCCGGCCTGTTCGGCTACGCCTTTGCCGACGTGCGGCCGCGCTTCCAGCGCAGCCGCGAGGAACTCACCATGTCGGTGACCTTCCACGTCGCCGAGACGCCGCGCGTCTATGTCGAGCGGATCGACATCACCGGCAACACCCAGACGCGCGACAAGGTGATCCGGCGCGAGTTCCGCCTCGCCGAAGGCGATCCGTTCAACAGCGTCCAGGTTGCCCGGTCGCGCGACCGAATCCAGTCGCTCGGCTTTTTCCAGGAGAATCTGGAAATCACCCAGGAACAAGGCTCCGCCCCGGACCGGGTGGTGCTCGGCGTCGCCGTCGAGGAGCGAGCCACCGG
>NZ_SBFF01000035.1 GCF_004151485.1 Sphingosinicella sp. CPCC 101087
ACGCTCGTTCTCAGCGGCGTCAACAGCTATACGGGTGGCACGCTGATCAACGGCGGTACGCTGCAGATTTCCGACGACGCCAATCTCGGGGCCGAGTTCGGCAGCGTCACGCTGGACGGCGGCACGCTGGCGACCAGCGCCGACATCACCAGCCGGCGCGACCTGGTGATGGCGGGCGCGGGCGCGATCTCGACCGCCGAAGGGACCACCTTCACCTTCGAAGGCCGTTTGTCCGGGACGGGCGCGCTGACCAAGGCCGGCGCCGGCATGCTCGTCATGACCGGCGACAATTCGGGCTTTGCCGGCAGCACGCGGGTCGACGGCACGCTGGCGGTGAACGGAAGCCTGTGCGGCGACGTGGACGTTCGGCCGGACGGCCGACTCCAGGGCACCGGCACGGTCTGCTCCACCTTGAACGCCGGCACCGTCGCGCCGGGCAATTCGATCGGCACGCTGACCGTCGCGGGCACCTATACCGGCAATGGCGGCGTGCTCGAGATCGAGGCCGAGCTGGGCGGGGATGCCTCGCCGACCGATCGGCTGGTCGTCACCCAGGGAACGGCCGGCGCGACCGAGCTGGTCGTGATCAACATCGGCGGTCTCGGCGCCCAGACGGTCGAGGGCATCAAGATCGTCGACGTGACCGGCGGCGCCTCGGACGGCACCTTCACGCTGCGCGGCGACTATGTGTTCGAAGGCAGCCCGGCGGTGATCGCCGGCGCCTACGGCTACCGGCTGTATCAGGGCGGCGCCTCCACGCCGGCCGACGGCGACTGGTATCTGCGCTCGGCCCTGCTCGACGGGTCGGGCCAGCCGCAGGGACCGCTCTACCAGCCGGGCGTGCCGATCTACGAGAGCTATGCGCAGACGCTGCAGAAGCTGAACGGCCTTCCCACCCTGCAGGAGCGGGTCGGCAACCGGCAATGGTCGGGCTTCACCGCCTCGGGCATCGGCATGTGGGGCCGGATGGAAAGCGGTCGCCATCGTCCGGAAGCGGCGGTCACCACCAGCGGCGCCGACGTCGACACCAACAGCTGGGGCCTGCAGGTCGGCCTGGATGCCGCCGTGATCGACGGCCAGGCGGGAACGCT
>NZ_SBFF01000036.1 GCF_004151485.1 Sphingosinicella sp. CPCC 101087
GCTTCCCATCTGGATCGTATACGTTATAAGAAAGAGCTGTTCAACGGAGGTCCCTCGTGAGTCTCAATGCCCCCTCGTGGACGGGCGTCTACCCGGCCGCCACCACCCAATTCTCGCCTGACGGCGCGCTCGACGTCGATGCCACCCAGAAGGTCCTGACCGCGCTCGTCGACGACGGCGTCGACGGCCTCGTCGTCCTCGGCACCTGCGGCGAGAACAACTCGCTCACGCCCGAAGAAAAGAGGATCGTCCTCAAGGCCGCGGTCGAGGCCGTCGGCACCCGCGTGCCCCTCGTCGCTGGCGTTTCCGAACTCACCACCGCCAGCGCCGTCCAGTTCACCCGCGACGCCGAGGCGATCGGCATCCCCGCGCTCATGGCGCTGCCCGCCATGGTCTATGTGCCCACCCCTGAGGAACTGTTCGTCCACTTCAGCACCATCGCACGCGCCACCAGCCTGCCGGTCATGCTCTACAACAATCCCCCGGCCTACCGCGTCTCCATCGGTTTCGAGACCCTCGACAAGCTCGTGCCGGTCGAAAATGTCGTCGCCGTCAAGGAAAGCGCCCCCGACCCCAGGCGCTTCACCGACCTCATCAACCGCTACGGCGACCGCTACGTCCTCATGGCCGGGCTCGACGACGTCGCCCTGGAAGGCCTCTTCCTCGGCGCCACCGGATGGATATCCGGCCTCACCAGCGCCTTCCCCCAGGAATCCGTCGCCCTCGTCAAAGCCTTCGAACAAGGCGACTTCGAACAAGCCCGCGCCATCTACCGATGGTTCATGCCCCTGCTCCACCTCGACGCCGAACACGACCTCGTCCAGTCCATCAAACTCGCCGAGCAAATCATGGGACGCGGTACCGAACATGTCAGACTGCCAAGACTCCCCCTCCAGGGACAAAGACGCGCCGAAGTCATCCAAATGGTCGAAAACGCCGCAAACAATAGACCTAATATCGTCAGG
>NZ_SBFF01000037.1:0-351 GCF_004151485.1 Sphingosinicella sp. CPCC 101087
GAATGGAATAACAAAAGAAATCACCATGCATGCGATAGACCGCACAGGCAGGTTATTCCAACAGAATAATAATAATGGAACCAGGTCAGGTGAAAATCACACCGACAGGATGTTCCAACAGAATAATAAAGACGGAATAATAAATGATGGAACCAGGTCCGGCGTATAGCACAGACAGGATATTCCGACAGAATAATAAAGACGGAATAATAAAAATGGAACCAGGTCCGGCGTATAGCACAGACAGGATATTCCAACAGAATAATAATAAGACGGAACCAGGTCCGGTGTAAAACACACAGACAGGATGTTCCAACAGAATAATAGAAGAATGTCACCAAGTATAGGGTA
>NZ_SBFF01000037.1:414-875 GCF_004151485.1 Sphingosinicella sp. CPCC 101087
GACCGCGTATACAGGTTATTCCAACAGAATAATAAGAAATGGAATAACAACAGTTCTCTTCATGAAGAAAGAATAACACCCCTTACGGGTACAACAAATAATATTCCCTACCTTGAGAAGAAGAGTATTGGATATATGAGTAGTGAAGTAGCAGAATACTTTCTTCTTTCTCTCTATAGTTTATCTCTCTAGAGTTTCAGTGAATTCGTAAGAAAATAATGAATGAATGAGCTTCTATTTATAGAAAAATGGAATGCATAGTAACTAACTCATGAACGGTCGAGATTGATTTACTTTAATCTGACGGTCCATATTTAAAGAAAAATCTTTTAAATAAAATATAATATATTCTATTTATATAAAAAGATTTTTACTATGCAAACACTATGCAACACTATGCAAAACACTATGCAACACTATGCATAATAAAATATAATATATTCTATTTATAGAATAACTTT
>NZ_SBFF01000038.1 GCF_004151485.1 Sphingosinicella sp. CPCC 101087
TAATAATATTAATAAGACTCCTCTTATTAATTTATATTTAATATTTCTAAAATATTAAATAATAAATATTAAGCTATTTAATTTATTCTATCACCATAGATTAAATTAAATATACTTAACATATTATTACGATTATGCCATTAACTTCTTAAATAATTATTCTTCCTTTTATGGTGTGACCCTTTAGGTTCTCCATATTAAACCGGTTGTGAATAAATCAATTAGAACAATTCTAATCTTATTTAAATAAATAAATTAAAATATTAATTTATTTAAATAAATAATATTTATTCTACAATAGGGATAAGCCTCCCTAGCGATCAACGACTTTCCAGATAATATAGATTTCAACATTAATCATAAAAGAACCTTTGAGTAAATAGTTACCGTACAATTCAATCCTTCCACCATACAATGTCCCAATTAAATATAAGACATGGAATTACTGTCAAGTCTTATTTTATTTAATTATATGTATTTCGACTCTTAAATGCACAACACCAAATAATGCAAATTAGAAACTCCTTTCTAATTTCATTCTGCCTTGGCCAAGGACTACTTGGTTGTCATTTATCGAATCACATAGGACATTTCTCTTCGTTTACTAGAAGCGGTAGATTCTTTATTGATCATACATTATCTCCATGTACAACTTATTATACCCAAGCATACCCTTTGATATACCCTAAGGGTCTTAAGGAATAAGTCAAAGTATAACTCATCATACACAAGATACTATGATGA
>NZ_SBFF01000039.1 GCF_004151485.1 Sphingosinicella sp. CPCC 101087
CGCGCTTCGGCAGCGGCAGCATCGACACCCAGGGCTACGGATTGGGGGCGACGCTGACCTGGTACGGGGCCGGCGGCTTCTATGCCGACGTCCAGGTCCAGCATCGCTGGTATTATAGCGACCTGGAGTCGAACCTGCTCGACACCCTGGTCGACGACAATGACGGGACGGGCGAGGCGTTCAGCCTGGAGCTTGGCCAGCGCGTCGCCCTCGGCGGCGGGCTCAGCCTCACGCCGCAGGGCCAGATCGTCTATTCGAACGTCCGCTTCGACCGGTTCGCCGATGCGGCCGACGCCGACGTGTCGATCGATGACGGCGACAGCCTGCGCGGCCGGCTCGGCCTGTCGCTCGACCATCAGAAGAGCTGGGCGCAGCGCAGCGGCGGAACCGCCCGCAGCCACCTCTACGGCTTCGTCAATGTCGACTACGAGCTGCTGGACGCCTCGTCGGTCGACGTGTCGGGCACGGCGCTGGTCCGCCGGGACGACCGGCTGTGGGGCGAGCTCGGCATCGGCGGAAGCTACAGCTGGAACGACGGACGGTTCACGATCTTCTCGGAACTGTCGGCCGACACCGCTCTGTCCAATTTCGGCGACAGCAACGTCCTTCGCGCCAATGCCGGCTTCCGGATGAGGTTCTGA
>NZ_SBFF01000004.1 GCF_004151485.1 Sphingosinicella sp. CPCC 101087
TCGTCGGCATTGCCGCCGTCGAGCGTATCGGCGAAGTTGCTGCCTTCCAGCTTCTCGATGCCGATATATTTGTCGCCGGCCGCATCGCCGACCGTTCCCTTCCTGCTGGCCAGCGAGGCATGGACCCCGGCGTCGGCGTCCATGTAGCTCGCCGTATCGAAGCCGGCGCCGCCGTTCAGCGTGTCGCCGCCTTCCCGGCCCATCAGCACGTCGTCGCCGCCATTGCCCGTGAGGACGTTGACGGTGCTGTTGCCGATGATGACGTCGTCGCCGCCGCCGCCGGTGGCATTCTCGATCACCACGTGCCGGGCGATCGTGTAGCCGCCGAAAACGTCTTCGACATAGGACATGACACCGCCGCCGGTCGGGCTGTAGTCGATGGTTGCGGCCAGCAGGTCGATCCGCGCGTTGCGGTTGCCCGAATAGCGAATCTCGTCGGTACCGCCGGTATCCCAGATCGTTTCGTAATAGACACCGGGATCGTTGGCATCGCCGAGCTCGTAGACGTCATTGCCCGTGGCGTGGGCATTGATGATCCCGTAGCGCTCCTGGAGCGCGGCGATGTCGAACGCGCTGAGCGTGCCCGACCAGCCGCTGTCGACGTTCGCCGCCGTGAGCGGCGTGGCGCCGTTGGGGCCCGTCGGCCAGGAGTCGTTGTAGGACATCACGGTGTAGACGCCCTGGTTGAGGTCGTAGACGCCGAAACTGGCCGAGCCGGTCACGCCCGCCAGAATCTCCGAGCCGCCACCCGTATCGTGCGGATGCGCCAGGCCGTGAGCATGGCCGAACTCGTGCAGGACGACTCCGAAATCGAAGCCGCCCTGGGTCAGGCCCTGCTGCTGGTCGAACAGCCATCCGCCATTGTCGACGTTGAACGCGCCGATGCCCTGCGCGTCGCCGTAGGTCGGATCCTGCGGATAGAAGTAGGCACCATATTGCTCGGACGTCGTGGTGATGAGACGGAAGTCGGCCTCGCTGGAGTCGGTCGTCTCTTCATAGGTGAAGCCGAGAATCTTGCTGTACTCGCTGAGCACGACCATGACCTGCTGCTTCTCCCAGGCATTCCAGCCGAAGGAAGGCAGTGGATCGACGCCATTGTCGGCGAGCTCGCCGAAGCTTTCTCCCTCGACGGCGAAATAGACATGAACGATTCCGTCGTCGCCCGGATCGATGTTCGCGGCATCGTCCCAGATGAGCGATTCCAGCGGGTCAAGCGTCGACAGGTCCATTTCCTGGGACGTGATCGAATAGCCGCCCGTATAAGGATAGTAAGACTGCACATCGAGATAATAGGTGCCGCTTTCTTCGGCGAAGAACGAGATGCGCGAGTTGATATCGGTCGGGAAGCCGATATCGTCATTCTGGGTGATCAGGCTGCCGTCGGAATTGTAGAGGAAGACCCAGGGGTCCAGCTCGCCCGGCGGAAGATCGGCATAATCCGACATATGGTCCGCGCCGCCCGCGACCTCGATCGTGTAGAACTTCCCGGCCTCGACCTCGAGCTTGTAGGTGTCGGTCTCGCCCGCGAAGAAGTAGACGAAGGGATCGGTGCCGTCGATGAAGCCGTAGGTGACACCGTTCAGGTTCAGGTCCACGGCCCCTTCGAACGTGTCGGGGACGATATCCTCTTCGGGCTGCGCCAGCAGATCGAGCGTATATTCCCCGGTGACGCCCAGGCCCGGAAAGGCCATGACCGCGGCATAATAGGTGCCGGTATATTCCGCCGTGAAGGTGAGGAGGGACATTCTGCCCGCGCCGCCGTCATCGTCTTCGGCAATCACCGAGAGCGTGTCGTCGGCGAGAAGGAGGAGCGTATCCTCGAGCGGCTCGCCGCCGCTGCCATAAGCCGACAGCATGTAGGTCTGCCCCTCGACCACCTCGAACGAATAGACGTCCTGCTCCTCGTCCGAACCGATATTCCCGGTGACGAGGATCTCCGGCGGGACGGAGACCGGCGACTGCGTCAGGCCGGCAAATTCCGCGCCGGCAAGAGAGCTGTCCAGATAACTTACCGGGGCGGCGAGCTTGGAACTGCTGCCCGAATGCATGTAAGCACAGTCGAAAATATCAAACTCTACCGCGACGATATTCTTTTCGGCGTTGATCAGATGAGCCGGTCTCATGATGATTGGAACTCCCCTGTTTGTATTGCCAGTGCCGGCAACAGATCATAGTTTGGGACGTTGGACAACTGCTTTGAAACCATCTTTCTTAACTCGTCGAAGTGCCGGACGGCCTGCACTTGCTGCGGCAGCGACGCTTGCCACACTTGCGGTTTCGGCTTGCTCCGCGGCCCCCGCGCAGCCCCAGCTTTCCAACCCTGCACAGGAGGCGCCGGTGGCCGGAGAACCAGGCGCAGACGGCGGCGAGACGGGAGTCGCCAACCTCCCTTATGCTCGCGGGCGCGTCTTTCATTCTCTCGACGAATATCTTGGGCATCTGGAGGCGAACGGCGCGATCGACCTTCCTTATTGGCGAGAGGTTCGGCCCGGCGTCTACGAATGGGTCGTCCGCATGACCGGAGCCGGCGAGCGCGAGACGGCCACGCGCCAGGAGCTGATGCGGCGCTACGGCTTCGGCCGCTGACGGCCCAAGCGCGGGCGGACCCCGTCAGTCTTGCGGCGGGAAGGCTGGCGCAGGCTTGCGTCAGGTGGCGAAAAGCCCGTGCGGATCGCTCATCGCCAGCAGCGAGTCGCTGCGCGCCAAGGCGGCCAGGGTAAGACCCGATTCGGCCGCGCGGGCGACCGCTAGGCTCGTTGGCGCGGAGATCGTGACCAGCATAGGGATCCCGGCAAGCGCCGCTTTCTCGACCAGTTCGTAGGAGCAGCGCGCGGTGAGCAGGGCGAAGCCAGCCGAGAGATCGCGCCCCTCACGCAGGCAATGCCCGATCAGCTTGTCGAAGGCATTGTGACGGCCGACATCCTCCCGCGCCGCAAGCACCGCACCGCCGGCATCGCACAAGGCGGCCGCGTGGACGGCGCCGGTGGCCTCGTTGAGCGGCTGATGCGCCCGAATGGCCTCCAGCGCGCGGAAGATGGCGGACGGCGCTACCCCGCGGTCGGGCGCAGGCACTTGCGGGAGCGGCCGGAGCGCCTGCTCGAGATTCTCGATCCCGCACAGTCCGCAGCTCGACTCGCCGACCCGGTGGCGGACCCGCTGCAGCACGCGCCCATGCCGTTCCGGCGCGAGCTCGATGCCGAGCAGCATTCCGTCGTCAGCCTCGCGCACATCGACTCCGACGACGTCCGCGGCGCTTTCGATCAGCCGCTCCGAACGGGCGAAACCATAAGCGAAATCCTCCAGATCGTGCGGTGTCGCCATCATCACCGCATAGCCGATGCCGAGAAAGCTCACCGCCACCGGAACCTCGGCGGGGACCTTGCGCTCCCCCACCGAGCGACTGCCGTCCGCACCGACCCGGCAGGCGCGGAGGGTGGTGACAAATTGTATGCGTTGCTGCATATTGTCCTTCATGATCATGAACGCATCGGCAGGATGAAATGGCGACAATAGCTCAGGATAGCGATGCCAAGGCGGCCTTGGCGAGGCTGCTCGACAATTATTCGGCGGAGATCACCACGCGGGATCACAAATCGCTCGACGCCGCCGGCGAGCTGCTCCGGCCGCAGACGCGAGTGTTCATCGCCTCCTTCCCGAAGGACACGGTCGAGGATTTCATCCGCGGCGCGGTGAAACTGCACCGCGCCGGCATGGTCGCCATTCCGCATATCGTCGCGCGCAACATTCCGAGCCGTGCCGTCCTCGACGACATGCTGGCCCGCCTCTCGGGGGAAGCCGGTGTCGACCGTGCCCATGTCGTCGGCGGCGACCGCGACAAGCCGGTGGGCGAATATGATGCGGCGCTTCAGCTGCTCGAGACCGGCTTGTTCGAGAAATACGGCATCAACCGCATTGCGCTCGCTTGCTATCCCGAAGGCCATCCGCGCATCCCCGACGACGTGCTCGAGAAGGCGCGCGCCGAGAAGATGGAGGTGGCCGCGCGAGCGGGGCTGTCGGTCTGGCTGGTCAGCCAGTTCGCCTTCGAGTCCGCGCCCATCGTCGCGCTGGCGCGCCGGATGCGCGGCCAGGGGATCGACGTCCCCTACCGGGTCGGGGTCGCAGGACCGGCCGATCGCTCGACCCTGCTCAAATATGCGATGCTGTGCGGCGTCGGCACGTCGCTTCGAGCGCTCAAGGAGCGTTCCGGCCTGGCCCGATCGATGGCGGCGGGAGAGACTCCCGAAGCCTTGCTCACCGACATCGCTTTGGCTCGCGAGGCAGAGCCCGCGCTCGGCATCGACGGCGTCCATTTCTTCACCTTCGGCTCGCTGATGAAGACGGCGAAATGGGTGGAGAGCATCCGCGGCTGAATCGCGCGAGCGGTCCGGGCGATCCGCTCTTCCGTGTCGCGCCGAAACGCCGACACGCAGAGGTGACCGGCGCGAGCAGAGCCATCGTCCAGGCCGGTCGGCTCACCCGGCACAAGGGGCCCGCTTTGCCCGCGCTGCGCCGCTTTGCGCCTTTGCAGGAAAGTCCCGCGCGCGTGATGCGCGCGGGACTTTCCTGGCCTTCGGCTCTGAGCGAATGGACGGCGGCGGGGGAGATCCCCGCCGCCTGCTCCGTTCAGGCGGTGCGCTCGGTGCGCCAGCCTTCTTGATAGGTTTCCCGGGCGACCTTGGAGTAAGGGACCGGGCTCACCACGGCACGCACCTCGATCTGCTTGTGCGGTTCGACCGTGGTCTTGCGCGTACCGCCATTTTCCTCGCCCCAGACGACCCGAAGCTCGGTGCCTTCCGGAATCTCATGGTCGATGGTCGCGAGGCTGAGCGCCGCCTTCTCGTTGTAGCTGTAGCCGGTGAACATCGACAGTCCGACGGTGGTGCCGCCGGCATCGACGACGCGATCGTAGTTGGACGAGGCGTAATTGGCGAGCGGCAGGTCGAAGAACTTGTAGTTTTCGCCGTCCGTGTCGAAGAGCGACGCGAAGATCTTCGCCATGTCCTCCGGATTCCAGGCCAGCGTCACCTTCCGGCGCTGGGCGGCGGGATCCAGCTGCTCGAGCGCCTCGCGTCCGTGGAAATCGTGGTCGAACTTCACGAACGGGCCGTAGCCCAGCTCCCACGGGTTCAGATAATAGTCCTCGATATTGTCGGAGACGAAGCTGCCGCCGATGGCCCCCGTCGCCTCGTAGCTGTCGGCGCCAAGCCATTGGCGATAGGATTGGAGCTTCTCGCCGGTATAGATTGCGGGCAGCGGCGAGGGAATCCAGCCGGATTCGAGGGTGTTGGACGGATAGGCACGGCTCCCGACCTGCACGAGGCCGAAATCCTTGCCGGCCTCGACGATCGCATTCCGGATCTCGTCCTGCTCCTCGTAGGGGCCCCAGATCTCGAGGCCGGGCGCGCCCGCCATGCCGTGACGCAGCGTGCGGACCTTGCGGCCGGCGATGTTCATCTCGCTCATGTTGAAGAATTTGAGCTGCTCGAGCGGCCCGCCGTGCAGCTTCTCGATGATCGACCAGGCGTTCGGCCCCTGGATCTGGAAGCGCCAGTGGGTGCGGTGGACCGGCTTGCCCATCGGCCGCGACGGCGAGCGGTCGTCCTTGATCACCTCGACATTGTAGCCACCGGTTTCGGCGTGGAACATCAGCCAGTTCGCGGCCGGCGCGCGGCCGACATAGAGCAGCCGCTCCTCGGCGAGGTAGAAGAGGATGCCGTCGCCGATCACGTGCCCATAAGGCGTCGTGGGCACATATTGCTTGGCCTTGTTGACGGTGAAGTTCTTGAAGGTGTTGATCGCGGTATCGGAGACCAGCTTCACCGCGTCGGGACCGTTGATGAACAGCTCGACCATGTGGTGCGACTGGTCGAACAGCACGGCGCTATGCTGCCAGGCCCATTGCTCCGAGCGCCAGTTGGAAAATTCGGGCGCGACAACGGGATAGACATAGGCACCGATCTGCGAATTTCGCAGCATGTGGACCGGATTTCCCGCGCCGTTGATCACTTCCTCCAGATTCTTCGCAGTCATGACGACTTCATCCTCTCACTTTCGAAATCGGTTGGCGATGAAGGGTTCCGGCGCCCCGCACCAGCCCTTCCAGGCCGATCGGCGGAATCGCGGAATCCCTTCGTAAAAAGCCTTCTGGCCCTCTTCGAAATAATATGCAACACAAACGAATATGACGACGAAAGCCTATATCCTCACCCTCTCGTGCGGCGACCGTTCCGGCCTGGTGGCGGCCGTCGCTGGCCTGCTGTTCGAAATGGGCGGCAACATCCTCGAAGCGCAGCAGTTCGACGATGTCGAAACGGGGCGATTCTTCATGCGCGTGCTGTTCGATCTGGACGGCGACGCGAGCGCCTTGCGCGACCGATTCGCGCCGCTGGCGGCCGAGCACGGAATGGAATGGCGGCTACGGCCGACGGACGAGCGCAAGAAGGTCATGATGCTCGTGTCGAAGTTCGATCACTGCCTCGGCGACCTGCTCTACCGGACCCGCATCGGGGAGATGAACATGGAGGTGGTCGGGATCATCTCGAACCACCCGCGCGAGGTGCTGCAGACCTCCATGATCGGCGACATCCCTTATCATCACCTGCCGATCACCAAGGAGACGAAGCCGCAGCAGGAAGCGCAGATCAAGGCGCTGATCGACGAAAGCGGCGCGGAGCTGGTCGTGCTCGCCCGCTACATGCAGATCCTGTCCGACGACCTTTCGGCCTTCCTGCACGGCCGCTGCGTGAACATCCATCACAGCTTCCTGCCGGGCTTCAAGGGCGCCAAGCCCTACCACCAGGCCCATGCGCGCGGCGTGAAGATGATCGGAGCGACCGCGCATTTCGTCACCGCCGACCTCGACGAGGGGCCGATCATCGCCCAGGACGTCGAGCATATCACCCATGCCGACACGCCCGACGACCTGGTCCGCAAGGGCCGCGACATCGAGCGCCGCGTCCTGGCGCGCGCGGTCCACTATCTTCTCGAGGACCGCGTGCTCCTCAACGGCGTGAAGACGGTGGTGTTCGCGGGCTGATCCTGCCCGGACGGCGCGAGTCGGAAGCCCAGCGTCTCCCGGGATGACGGCGGAAGTCAGGCCTCGTCCGGCCAGTAGAGCCGCATCGGATTGTCGACGAGGAGCTGGCGCTGCAGCGCCTCGCTCACCGCGATTCGCGGGATGACGTCGACCAGTCCGCCATCGTCAGGGATCCGGTGCTCCATGTTGGGGTGCGGCCAATCGGTGCCCCACAGCACGCGGTTCGGATAGTCCTCGACCAGCGGGCGCACCGCCACGACGAAATCGTCATAGGGCTCGCCCTGGGGCGAAAGGCGGTCGGGGCAGGTCGCCTTGAACCAGACGTCTTCGCGGCTGTCGAGGAGCCGGCGGAAGCCCTTCATGTCGGGCCCGTCGGGGCCCTGGCCGACGTCTGGGCGGCCCATATGGTCGATCACGACCGGGACGGGAATCGCCTCCAGGAAAGGGCGCAGCTCGTCGAGAATGTCCGCCTCGAAATAAACCACCACGTGCCAGCCGAGGCGACCGATCCGCCGCGCCACTTCGAGGAACCGGTCCTTGGGCGCGTCGTCCACGAGCCGCTTCAGGAAATTGAAGCGAACGCCGCGGATGCCGCCGGCGTGGAGCGAATCGAGCTCCGCGTCGGAGATTGCGGGATCGACCACGGCAATGCCCCGCGCTTTGCCTTGCGACCGCGCGATCGCGTTCAGCGTCGCGCGATTGTCGGTGCCGTGGCAGCTCGCCTGGACGATGACGTTGCGGCTGAAGCCGAGATGGTCGCGCAGGGCGAACAGCGTCTCCGGCCCTGCATCCTCCGGATGATATTTGGCCTTGGGGCTGAACGGGAACTCGGCCATCGGGCCGAAGACGTGGCAGTGGGCATCGACCGCTCCGGGCGGCGGCACATATCGCGGCTTGGAGGGGCGCTCCACCCAGCTGCGCACACGGGCCGCCTCGGTCATCCGAACACCCTTCCATCCATCAGCTTGCGCGCCGTCCGGAGCATTGCGGCGCTCTTCACCTGCCCCGATTCGTCGGTTTCGAGGACACAGGTCGTCTCTCCGGTCGGATGCTCGACCGACAGGATCTTGCGCCGCCCGTCCGGGACACGGGCGACCGCGGCGGCGGGCGATCCGGAAATCAGGCAGGCGGTCGCGACGCTGACAGCGCCGAGGACGCCGATCGAGGCATGGGCGCGGTGGGGGATGAAAGAGCGCACGGTGACCGCCCCGCCGGCCCTCGGCGGCGCCACAAGCATCATCTTGGGCACCGACTTCCCGGCCACGTCGCCAAGGTTCATCATCGGGCCGGCGGCGAGGCGAATCGCCTCGATCCGCGCCTTGAGCCGGTCGTCCGAGTCAAGCGTCTCGCGATCCTCATAGCCGGTCGCGCCGACATCCTCGGCGCGGAACACGACACAGGGCATGCCATTGTCGATCAGGGTGCAGGCGACGCCCTCTATCTCGTCGGCCGGGCGGCCGGTCGGAAGCAAGGCGCCGCAGGTCGACCCCGCCGTGTCGCGAAACTCGAGCGGCACCGGCGCGGCGGTGCCGGGCACGCCGTCGATCCGCGCCTCGCCCTCATAATCGACCCTGCCGCCGGGCGTCCTCACCGTCGCCACCGCGACCTGCCCTGTGTTGACCATATAGATGCCGACCCTCGTCTCGCCGTCCGCCGGCTCGACCAGCCCGCGCTCGATCGCGAACGGCCCGACACCGGCCAGGATGTTGCCGCAATTCTGCGCGTCGGTGACGATCGGCTGGTCGACGAAGACCTGGAGGAACAGATAGTCGACGTCGACGCCGTCGCGCTCGGACCGGGATACCACCGCCACCTTGGAGGTCAGCGGATCGGCGCCGCCCATGCCGTCGATCTGGCGCGGGTCGGGCGAACCCATCGCCCGGAGCAGGAACGAGTCGCGCTCCGCCTTGCCGGCGGGCAGGTCCTCCGCGAGGAAATAGCCGCCCTTCGACGTCCCGCCGCGCATCCACATGCAACGCACGCCTTCAGTCATGCCAGACCCCGGACATATTTGGCCTCACACATATTTGAGGCCGAGCGACTCCAGCTTGCCGCGCATGTCGTAAAGATCGAGCCCAAGCTCGCCCGCAGCGAGACGTCGGCGCTTCTCTTCCTCATTGGCCTCGCGGGCGCGAGCCTTCTCGAGCACGGCCTCGGCGTCGGCGCGGGGCACGATGCACACACCGTCATCGTCGGCGACGACCACATCGCCCGGATTGACGATCGCGCCGGCGCAGACGATCGGCACGTTGACCGATCCCAGGGTCGCCTTGATCGTGCCCTGGGCGGAGATCGCCTTCGACCAGACCGGGAAGCCCATCGCCTCGAGGTCGCGAACGTCGCGCACGCCGGCCTCGATCACCAGCCCGCGGCAGCCGCGCGCCATCGCCGAGGTCGCCAGCAGGTCTCCGAAATAGCCGTCGTCGCAGGGGCTGGTCGGTGCGAGCACCAGGACGTCGCCTTCCCGGAGCTGCTCGACGGCGACGTGGACCATCCAATTGTCGCCGGGAGGCGCCGAAATGGTGACCGCCGATCCGGCGATGCGGGCGCCGCCATATATGGGGCGCATATAGCTGCGCATGAGCCCGGTACGCCCCTGCGCTTCGTGCACCGTCGCGACGCCGCTGGCGCCCAGGCCGTCCACGACGTCGATGGGCGCACGCTCGATATTCTGGACTACGATCCCGGACATGCGTCCCTCCAATCCTTCGAGCCCCGCGCGGGCAAATTCGATCTGACCAGCGGCTATAAGGAGACGCTATTCGAGGTCGGCAGGTCTGGACTCGCAATGGCATCGCTTCCAGATGATGTTAGAGTCACTGACATCCTGGACCTCGGCTGGAGAGGAAGATCGGCATGAACGAGTATCTGAAGCATTATATCGACGGCCAGTGGACCGACAGCGAAGGCGACAGGCGACACGAAGTGATCAATCCGGCCACCGAGGAAGTCGCTTCGGTGGTCATGCTCGGCAGCCAGGCCGACGTCGACAAGGCCGTCGCGGCCGCGCGGCGCGCCTTCGAGACCTTCTCCCTGACCGGCAAGGCGGAACGGGCCGCCCTGCTCGCCCGGGTGATCGAGGAATATAAGAAGCGCATTCCGGACATCGCCCGGTCGATCTCCGAGGAGATGGGTGCGCCGATCTCGCTGTCGATGACCGCCCAGGCCGGATCTGGGCTGGGCCACCTGGCTTCGACCCTGGAGGCGCTCAACGTCTTCGCGTTCGAGGAATCGACGGGCAAGAACAAGGTCATCTACGAACCGATCGGCGTGGTCGCCCTGATCACGCCGTGGAACTGGCCGATGAACCAGATCGTGGCCAAGGTCGCCCCGGCGATCGCCGCCGGCAATACGGTGATCCTGAAGCCGTCCGAGCAGACGCCGGGTTCGGCGAAGGTCTTCGCCGAGGTGATGGACGCCGCCGGCGTTCCGCCGGGCGTGTTCAACCTCGTCCAGGGCGACGGCCCCGGCGTGGGCGAAGCGCTGGCCCGGCATCCCGAAATCGACATGATCAGCTTCACCGGCTCGACCCGCGCCGGTATCCTCGTCGCCAGGAACGCCGCGGAAACGGTGAAGCGAGTCCATCAGGAACTTGGCGGCAAGTCGCCCAACATCATCCTGCCGGGCACCCCGCTCGACGCGGCGCTCCCCGGCGGCGCCGGAGGCGTCCTCCTGAACTCCGGCCAGAGCTGCGTGGCCCCGACGCGCCTGCTCGTCCATCGCTCGCAATATGACGAGGCGCTGGAAAGGCTCGCCGAGATCTTCGGGTCCAAGGCGGTCGACGATCCAATGAAGGAAGGCAGCCATATCGGCCCGGTCGTCAACCAGAGCCAGTATGACAAGATCCAGGGGCTGATTCAGAAGGGCATCGACGAAGGCGCCCGGATCGTCGTCGGCGGCCTCGGCCGTCCCGAAGGCAAGGAGAAGGGCTATTATGTGAAGCCCACCGTGTTCGGCGACGTCTCCAACGACATGACCATCGCGCGCGAGGAGATTTTCGGTCCCGTGCTCGTCGTCATCCCCTACGACACGCTCGACGAGGCGGTGGAGATCGCCAACGACACGCCCTACGGGCTCGGCGCCTATATCGCCGGCGATCCCGCCATCGCGAAACAGATCGTTCGGAGAATCCGCGCAGGCAGCGTGTTCGTGAATTCCGGGGGGCTCGACTTCAACTCGCCGTTCGGCGGCTACAAGCAATCGGGCAATGGCCGCGAGTTCGGGAAGTTCGGGCTCGAGGAATTCTGCGAGATCAAGTCGGTCATCGGCGACGTCCCCGCCGACGCCCCTCCGGCAGAGGCTGCGGCCTAGGGCAGGCCAGGCCGGCCCCGCGCCGTTTCCCTGGGGCGTTTGCCGCGGTCCGCGGCATGGCGCCCCCAGCGTCCGTCATGTGCCGCGTCTCGGCGCCGGCTTCATTCGGCCGCGGCCGGCGGGTGGGACAGCGCCGCTCGGTCGCCGGCCGCGCGCCGGCATAAGTTTCTGCTATGGACGGGCCGTGACCCTGAGCCCCTACGACCTCAACCTGCGCCATCTTCGCGCCGCGGCGGCCATTCGCCGCTGCGGCAGCATCAGCAGAGCCGCGAACCAGGTGGCGCTGTCCCAGCCGGCATTGACTCAGGGCATTGCCAAGCTGGAGGCGCAGCTCGGCCTGAAGCTGTTCGACCGGGGTTCGGCCGGAATGATGCCGACCCCCGCCGGCACCCAGCTGGCCGACCGGATAGACATGACCGCAGCAGCGCTGAGCGCCGCCTTCGAGGCGATTCGGAGCGTCTCGCGAAGCGGATTTCGCGGCACGGAGAATCTGGTCACGATGAGCCAGGTGAGGGCTCTGCTCGCCCTCGCCGCCGCTGGCAGCTTCGTCGCGGCGGCGCAGGAAAGCGGGCTTACCCAGCCGTCGCTCCACCGGGCGGTTCGCGACGTCGAGAGGCTGAGCGGAGTCGTTCTCGTCGAACGCCGCGGCCGCGGGGTCCGGCTCACCGCCGCCGGGCAGCGCCTCGCCCGCGGCTTCAGCCTGGCCGTGAACGAGATACAGTCGGCGCTGGACGAGCTTCAGGCGCTCGCCGGCTTCGACACGGGCCGAGTCCGGATCGGCGCCATGCCGCTCGCTCGCGCGCGCACCGTTCCGCTCGCCATCGCCCGTTTCCTCCAGCGGCGCCCGTCGGTGCAGATCGAGGTGGTCGAAGGTCCGCATTCGGAGCTGATCGAGCGACTTCGCGACGGCAGGCTCGATTTCCTGATCGGCGCGCTTCGCCAGCCGGCGCCGGGGCCCGACGTCGAGCAGGAGCCATTGTTCGACGACCGGCTGGTGATCGTCGCCGGCCCCGATCACCCGCTGGCCACGACCGGCAAGCCGCCGATCGAGCGGATGATCGAATATCCCTGGGTGATTGCGCGGACCGGGACTCCCTTGCGGCTGCTCTGGCGCCGGCTGTTCGAGAGTCGCGGTCTTCCGCTGCCGCGGGCCCCGGTGGTGTGCGGCTCCGTGATCACGATCCGGGCGCTGCTCGGCGCGGGCGATTTCCTTACCTTGCTGTCGCCGCAGCAGATTCGCGAGGACCTCGCCGCCGGAACGCTCGTCGCGATGAGCGATTCGATCGAGGAGACGTGTCGGCCGATCGGCCTCACCACCCGTGCGGGATGGCGGCCCGCACCGGCCCAGGCGGAGTTCCTCGCCTTGCTGCGGGACATGACGGCCGAGTCGACACTTCGAGGAATCGAATAGCGGCTCTGCCATTCGGATTTGCCGCTCGGGCCGAGGGCCCTCTAGCCGTTCCGCTTATGCCGGACGGAGCCAAGAACCTCGCGCTGATCGGCTTCGGCGAGGCGGGAACGGCCTTCGCCGAAGCGCTCGACCGCGCGCTTCGCATCCGAGCCTTCGACATCAAGACGCTCGACCCGGCAGCGGCCGCGTCCAAGCGCGAGGCCTATCGGCGCCACGGCATCCTCGGCGCGGAAAGCCTCGCCGAAGCGCTGGCGGACGCGGAGATCGTCATCTCCGTCGTCACCGCCGATCAAGCGCTTGCGGCCGCCGCCGAGGCCGCGCGCACGATTCGGCCGGACGCCCTCTATTGCGATTTCAACAGCGTCGCGCCGGCCACCAAGCGCCGCGCTTCGGAGCTGATCGAGGCCGCGGGTGCGGTCTATGTGGATGTGGCGGTAATGGCTCCCGTCCTGCCCCGGCGCCTGGCCGTGCCCTTGCTCGTGAGCGCAACCGACGTGGAATCGGCGTGCGCCCGCCTCGCTAGCCTCGGCTTCGTGCCGCGCGGGGCGGGGGCCGAGATCGGCCGCGCCTCGACGATCAAGATGCTGAGGTCGGTGATGGTCAAGGGCCTGGAAGCTCTGACGGCCGAATGCTTCCTAGCCTGCGCCCGCGCCGGAGTCGTCAAGGAGGTCGCGGCCTCGCTCGACGGCAGCTGGAAGGAAGAGAGCTGGCTCGAGCGGGCCGACTATAATCTCGACCGGATGATGCTGCACGGCCTGCGCCGTGCCGCGGAGATGGAGGAGGTCGCGATCACCCTCGGCGATCTCGGACTTCCCGGCGAGATGGCCAAGGCGACCGCCGCGAGCCAGCGGCGCCTGGGCGCCGCGAATCTCGGCAGCGCTCCGGGATTCGATGCCAAGGCCGAGCGGATCCTCGGCGCGCTCGATCGCCAGGAGGCGGCATGATCATCGACTGTCACGGCCACTACACGACGGCGCCTAGCGCCCACAGCGACTGGCGCGAGGCACAGAAGGCGGCCTTCAAGGCCGGCGAAAGCCCGCCGCCTTATCCCGCTCTGTCCGACGACGAGATCAGGGAGACGCTGGAGAAGAACCAGATTCGGCTGCTGCGCGAGCGCGGCGCCGACATGACCATCTTCAGCCCGCGCGCTTCGGCGATGGCGCATCATGTCGGCGACGAGAAGGTTTCGGCCGCCTGGGCGCGGCACAATAACGACCTGATCAAGCGCTGCGTCGACCTCTATCCCGAGACGTTCATTGGGGTGTGCATGCTGCCCCAATCACCAGGCGTGCCGATCGAAAACAGCGTGGCCGAGCTCGAGCGCTGCGTCACCGAGCTGGGCTTCGTCGGCTGCAACCTCAATCCGGACCCGTCGGGCGGCCATTTCAGTGCTCCACCGCTGATCGACCGGTTCTGGTATCCCTTCTACGAGAAGATGGTCGAGCTGGACGTTCCGGCGATGATCCACGTTTCGGGCAGCTGCAATCCGGTCTTCCACGCCACCGGCGCCTATTACATCGCCGCCGACACGACCGCCTTCATGCAGTTCATCCAGGGGGATCTGTTCCGCGACTTTCCGGACCTCAGGTTCATCATCCCGCACGGCGGCGGCGCCGTCCCTTATCATTGGGGCCGCTATCGCGGGCTTGCCGACATGCTGAAGCAGCCGCCGCTGGACGGGCATGTCATGAAGAACGTCTATTTCGATACCTGCGTCTACCACCAGCCCGGCATCGACCTCCTCTTCGAAGTGATCGACCTCGACAATATACTGTTCGGGTCGGAGATGGTCGGCGCCGTCCGCGGCGTGGATCCGCAGACCGGGCACTATTTCGACGACACCAAGCGTTATGTCGACGCGCTCGACCTGACGCCGGAGCAACGCCATCAGGTGTACGAGGGCAACGCTCGACGCGTTTTCCCGCGCCTCGACGCCCAACTGAAGGAGAGGGGCCTGTGATGCCTCGCAACGTCCACGAATATCTCGCCGAGTTCGACGACATACCCGGCACCCGCGTCTTCACCGCCAAGCGCGCGCGCCAGGGCTATCACCTCAACCAGTTCGCGATGAGCCTGATGAAGGCCGAGAACCGGGAGCGGTTCAGGAAGGACGAGAAAGCCTATCTCGACGAATGGCCGATGACCGACGCCCAGAAGGAAGCCGTGCTGGCACGCGATTACAACCGGATGATCGACGAAGGCGGCAATATCTATTTCCTGTCCAAGCTGTTCTCGACCGACGGCAAGAGCTTCCAGTTCGCCGTCGGTTCGATGACCGGGATGTCCCAGGAGGATTATGCCGCGATGATGCTCGCCGGAGGCCGCTCGCCCGATGGGCTGAGGTCGATCAAGGAGGGCCGCTGAAATGGCGCGTATCACCGCGGGCGTCACCACCAGCCACATCCCGGCCGTCGGCGCCGCCATGGACCTGGGCAAGACGGACCAGGATTATTGGAAGCCGGTCTTCGCCGGTTATGAATGGACCCGCGAATGGGAGAAAGCCGAGAAGCCGGACGTCGTCGTCCTGGTCTATAACGACCATGCTTCCGCCTTCGACATGAAGATCATCCCGACCTTCGCGATCGGCGCCGCGGACGAGTTTCCGATCGCCGACGAAGGGTGGGGACCCCGGCCGGTGCCGGCGGTGAAGGGCCATCCGGACCTCGCCTGGCACATCGCCCAATGCTGCATCCTCGACGAATTCGACATGACCATCATCAACGAGATGGCGGTCGATCATGGGCTCAGCGTGCCGATGTCGCTGATGTTCGGCCAGGTCGAGCAATGGCCGGTCAAGGTCATCCCGCTGGCGGTCAACGTCGTCACCTATCCGCCGCCCACCGGCAATCGCTGCTGGATGCTGGGCGAGGCGATCGCCCGCGCCGTCGAGAGCTTCCCCGAGGACCTCAACGTGCAGATCTGGGGCACCGGCGGGATGAGCCACCAGCTGCAGGGACCGCGCGCCGGCCTGATCAACAAGTCGTTCGACACCGCGTTCCTGGACGACCTGACCGCCAATCCGGAGCGGCTGCGGAAGATGCCGCATATCGAATATCTGCGCGAGGCCGGCTCGGAAGGGATCGAGCTGGTGATGTGGCTGATCATGCGCGGCGCCCTAGGCGACAAGGTGAAGGAGCTTCACCGCCACTATCACGTGCCGGCCAGCAACACGGCCGTCGGCCATATCGTGCTCGAGCCGGCCACCTGACCAACTGCAAGGAGGATGGATTGAAGATCGCCCTAGCCGGCGCCGGAGCCTTCGGCGAAAAGCATCTCGACGGCCTGAAGAATATCGAGGGGGTCGAGGTCGTGTCCCTCGTCGGCCGAACGCTCGAGGCCACGCAGAAGGTCGCGGACAAGCACGGCATCGGCCACGCCACGACCGAGCTGGCCGACAGCCTCGCGCGCGACGACGTCGACGCCGTGATCCTGTGCACGCCGACCCAGATCCATGCCGAGCAGGCGATCCAGTGCCTCGAGGCCGGAAAGCATGTGCAGGTCGAGATCCCGCTGGCGGACAGCCTGGCCGACGCCGAGAAGGTGGTCGCCAAGCAGAAGGAGACCGGGCTGGTCGCGATGTGCGGCCACACGCGGAGATTCAATCCGTCGCACCAGTGGGTGCACAAGAAGATCCGCGCCGGCGAGCTCGCCATCCAGCAGATGGACGTGCAGACCTATTTCTTCCGGCGGAAGAACATTAACGCCAAGGGTGAGCCGCGCTCATGGACCGATCATCTGCTGTGGCACCATGCGGCGCATACCGTCGACCTGTTCCAGTACCAGGCCGGGGCGCCGATCGTGCAGGCCAATGCGATCGAGGGCCCGCACCATCCCGAGCTCGGAATCGCGATGGACATGTCGATCCAGCTCAAGGCCGCGAATGGCGCCATCTGCACCCTGTCGCTGAGCTTCAACAATGACGGGCCGCTCGGCACCTTCTTCCGCTATATCTGCGACAACGGCACCTATATCGCCCGCTACGACGATCTCGTCACGGGCAAGGAAGAACCGATCGACGTCAGCCAGGTCGACGTCTCGATGAACGGCATCGAGCTTCAGGACCGCGAGTTCATCGCCGCCATCCGGGAGGGGCGCGAGCCCAATGCGAGCGTCTCCCAGGTCCTGCCCTGCTACCAGGTGCTCGGGCGGCTCGAGGCGCAGCTGGAGGCGCAGCGCCGCTAGATCGCCACCCCGGCCTCGCGCGAGATTGCGGACAGACGGAGAAGCTCTATTGTCCGACGCGAACAGCACAGAACCGACCGGAGAACCCGCCTGATGGATCCGCGCGAAACGATCCTCGAACGGCCCATGGGCAGGTTGCAGATCGCCGCTGTCGGCGTGTGCATCGCCCTGAACGCGCTCGACGGCTTCGACGTCCTGTCGATCAGCTTCGCATCGCCGGGTATCGCGTCGGAATGGGGCATCGAGCGCGACGCGCTCGGCATCGTCCTGTCGATGGAGCTGATCGGAATGGCGGTCGGTTCCATCCTGCTCGGCAACGTCGCGGACCGGATCGGCCGGCGGCCGATGATCCTCGGCTGCCTGGTCGTGATGGCGGCGGGCATGGCGCTCGCCGCGACCGCCCAGAACGTCGTCATCCTGTCGGTTTACCGTCTCCTGACAGGGCTGGGCATCGGCGGCATGCTGGCCGCGATCAACGCGATGACGGCGGAATTTTCCAACCGCCGGCGACGCGCTCTGGCCGTGGCGATCATGGCGAGCGGCTATCCCATCGGGGCGGTGATCGGCGGATCGATCGCGTCGATGCTGCTCGCCTCCTTCGACTGGCGGTCGGTGTTCGTGTTCGGTGCGCTCGTCACCGCCTCCTTCATCCCGATCGTCTGGTTCCTGCTTCCGGAATCGATCGAGTTCCTGATCCACAAGCGGCCGGCCAACGCGCTCGCCACCGTCAACCGGACGATGGCCCGGATGGGGCATCCGCCGGTCGACCGCCTTCCGGATCCGGAGCCGCGCTCGACCAAGGCGTCGATGGCCAGGCTGTTCGCGCCCGGCCTCGCGCGACTGACCGTCCTGGTGTCGGTGGCTTACTTCCTGCACATCATGACCTTCTATTTCGTCCTGAAATGGATTCCGAAGATCGTCGTCGACATGGGCTTCGCACCGTCGGCGGCCGGCGGGGTCCTCGTCTGGGCGAATGTCGGCGGAGCTACGGGCGCCCTGCTTTTCGGCCTCCTCACCCAAAGGGTGGCGCTGCAGCCGCTGATCATCGCCTTCATGCTGATGTCGGCAGTCATGGTCACGATATTCGGGCATGTCGGCGCCGACCTCGGGCAGCTGGCGCTGGTCACCGGAATTGCCGGATTCTTCACCAATGCCGTCATCGTCGGCCTCTACGCCCTCTTCGCCCAGTCCTTCCCGACCGAACTGCGCGCCGGCGGCACCGGTTTCGCGGTTGGAACGGGCCGAGGCGGTTCGGTCGTGGGGCCGATCGTCGCCGGTTTCCTGTTCACCGCCAATTACGGCCTCCCGACCGTTGCAATGATCATGGCGCTCGGTTCGCTGTTTGCCGCGGTGGCGATTTTCGCCCTCCGGACGCCCCGACCGCAGCCCGCCGGATCGTAAGCGACGCATCGGAAAATTCTTGCCTCGCGCCGCCGGCAGGCTACCGGGTGGCGCAGCGCGCGGCCGCGCGCCAACCATCGCAGAACGGCAGGATTTACGAATGACCACGACACTCCCCTCGCGCGCCGATCATGTCGGCAGCTTCCTGCGTCCCGAGGCGCTTCTCGAGGCGCGCCGGCGCCGCAAGGCGGGAGAGATTGACGACGCCGCACTGCGCACGGTGGAAGACGAGGCGATTGCCGAAATCGTCCGCTTTCAGGAGGAGCTCGGCCTGAAGACGATCACCGACGGCGAATTTCGCCGGACCTACTTCCACACCGACTTCCTGCTCCAGCTCGACGGAATCGAGGAGAAAGGCGGCACCCAGGTCAAATTCCACCAACATGGCGGCAAGGAGCTGGATTATGCGCCCCCCGTCATGGCCGTGACCGGAAAGGTACGGCACGCCAGACCGATCCAGCTGGCGGACTTCGAGTATCTGAAATCCGTGGTGACGGAGACGCCCAAGGTCACCATCCCCTCGCCCACCATGCTCCATTTCCGCGCCGGTCGCGAAGGAATCAGCGAAGCAGTCTATCCCGACATGGCCGAATTCTTCGCCGATGTCGGCGCGGCCTATCGCGAGGAGGTCCGTCAGCTGGCCGATGCGGGCCTGCGCTACCTCCAGCTCGACGACACCAATCTCGCTTATCTGTGCGACGAGACGCAGCGGGAGAATGCCCGCAAGCGCGGCATGGATCCTGACGAGGCGCCCCGTCTCTATGCAGCCCTGATCAACAGCGCGATCGCCGACGCCCCCGAGGACATGATTACAGCGGTCCACCTGTGCCGCGGCAATTTCCGATCGAGCTGGGCCGCCGAAGGTGGGTACGAGCCCGTCGCCGAGGTGATGTTCAACGCGCTCGACGTCGATGCCTATCTGCTCGAATATGACGACCCCCGGTCAGGGGACTTCGCGCCGCTGCGCTTCGTCCCGAAGGGCAAGACGGTGGTGCTCGGCCTGGTCACCACGAAACTCGGGGAGCTCGAGTCCAAGGACGAAATCAAGCGGCGGATAGACGAGGCCGCACGGTTCATGCCCGTCGAGCAGATGGCGCTGAGCCCGCAATGCGGCTTCTCTTCGACCGTTCACGGCAACGACATCGCCGTCGAGCAGCAGGCGGCCAAGATGCGGCTGGTGATCGAGGTCGCGGAGGAAATCTGGGGCTGACCAACCGAGCGGCCGGCGGTGCGACGCCGCACCGCCGGCGGCGCAGCGGCGAGAGGCGCCTTCGACTCAGGTGTGGATGCGATCAAGCAGGGACATCAGCGTCTCCACTTCCTTCTTGGTGAAGCGGCTCTTCAACCAGCGCTCATGCTCCCAGATGCATCCGCGCGCGCGCAATAGCATCTTGTCTCCTTCGTCGGTCAGATAGAGCGTCTTGCGGCGCCGGTCCGGCGGCGACGGCCCGCGGCGCAGATAACCCCGCGCTTCCAGGCGGTTCACGATTCCCATCGTCGTCGCGCGATCCATGTGCAGGCGCTGTGCGAGGTCGGTCTGGGCAATGCCGGGATTGTCGCTCACCAGCCACAGGACGGACACCTGCTTCTGCGTCAGGTCGAGATCGGTGAAGGTCTCCATGAAGTGCCGGTACACGGCAACGTAGGCGAGGCGGATGTGGAACCCCAATATGTCCTTGATCTCGCCGACGTCGCTCAGGTCGACCGGTTCCACAGCGGGCTTCGCGCCGGATTGGATCAACGCAGTACCTCCCCCATTGTGACGCATCTCCCAGGTTCGAATTGTGCGTGTAGCGTAGCTTTCGCCGAAAGGAGAGATGCCTTCGCAGATTCCCCGAGGACGCGCGCTTTCGCCGGCCTGGATTGGCCGCCCCTGGTGGAGGCTGACCCCTTCGGCCTGGAAGTGGAAGGGAAATCCCGCCACATCTCGACGGCGCCTTTTACAGCGTGCCGCCCGATCCGCAATTCCCGCGACATGGCAAGGCGAGCGGGATCGCCCCGACGAGAGCGATGCTCTACGTGCCTTTGTTGCGGGCGACACTTTCCTCCATGAGCGCCAGCTGTTCGGGCGTCGCCGGCGGCTGGTTCGCCTTCCAGTCGGAATAGGGCATGCCGTAGACCATCTCGCGCGCCGTCTCGCGGTCGATCGGCTTGCCTTGTTCGGCGCTCGCCTCCGCAACCCAATCCGCGAGGCAGTTGCGACAAAAACCGGCGAGGCCCATCAGGTCGACATTCTGCGCATCCTTGCGGTGACGCAGGTGGGCGACAAGGCGGCGAAACGCCGCCGCTGCGACGCCATCGTCCATCTCGGGCAAGTCGTTGTTGGTCATAAAGGTTCTCCGGCGGCACGGGCCCGATCGATCAGGCGCGCCTCGTCTAGCGGCAGACGGCGAATCAGACCGATCAGCAGCACGATCAGGACCGGGCCCAGCCAATAAAGGCTGAGCATCGCCCAGGCCAGGTCGCCGCCGTTGAGGTCGCTCATCAGGCCGACCGCATAGGGGCCCAGACCGAGGCCGATAATGGTCACGGACAGGATGTAGAAGCTGATCACGATGCCGCGCATCCTCGGCAGCACCAGGTCCAGCAATGTGGCATAGATGGACGGCAGCCACATGGTGAGCGCGATCGCATAAGCGGCAAACCACAGATAGAAGCGGGTCAGATCGGGCGCGGTGAAGGTGAGGAAGGCGAAAACCGGCGAGACGACCAGCGACGCGAGAGTGACATAGATCCGTCCACCACGGATCCGCTTGTGGGCCCAGTCGGCCACAGGCCCGGCGATAAGCGGGCCGATGATTCCGATGACGGCGCTCATGACGCCGAAGACGAGGCCGACGCGGGTCGGGCTCTCGCCGAAATGCTGGATGAGATAGGCCGGAGTCCAGCCCATCACGCCATAATTGATGACCGTCTGCAGCGCGGCAATCGTGAGGGTGAGGAACGTCGCGGGCGATCGGGCGATCAGGACGAAGGCCGGGCGGTCGCCGAGCCGAAGCGACTGAAGCCAGTTCAGCATCACATAGGCGCCGAAGCCGACAATGAGCCATTGCAGCGCATTGCCGCCGATCGCGAAGCCGCCGAGCTGAAGCGGCTGGACCCCTGGCCGCAGGGAGTCGGTCCAGCGCGTCAGGCCGTACATGGCGGCGACGATGACGGCGAGGCCGCCGACGTTGAACGCATATTCCGCCGCGCTCGCGCGGCGCCGGGCGAAGGCCAGCCAGTTGGAGACGGGAAGGATGGCGGAGAGCGTGTTCCAGCTCGCGCGGAAGGGGTGCGGATCGACATGGGGCGCGAGGCCGTCGGCGGCGCCGCGGGGCGGCTCAGGAAGCCGCCACAAAAAGAAGCCGATCACCAACCCCGGCAGCGAGGCGGCGAGGAAGGCGGCCTGCCACCCCTTGATACCGAGCGGCGCGCCCTCTCCCTGCGGCCAGACCGCGTCCCAGGCATCGGCCGTCGTCCCGCCCAACACCAGCGCGCCGCCCAGGCCCAAAGCCACCGCAGCCGCGATCCACGAGGTGACCATGCCGCGCTTTTCCTTGGGGAAGGAATCGGCAAGGAGCGACATGCCGGCAGGTTGGACGCTCGCTTCGCCGACGCCGACGCCGAGGCGGGAAAGCGCAAGCACACCGAAGCTGTTGGCGAAACCGGCAAGCGCCGTCGCCGCCGACCAGCCGATGATCGAAAGGCTGAGCAACCGCGTGCGTATCCAGCCGTCGGCAAGGCGGCCCAGCGGCATCGAGAAGAGCGCATAGAAGAGGGCGAAAACGGTGCCGTAGAGCAGCCCCATCTCGGCATCGGCGATGCCGAGGTCGGCCTTGATGCGCGGCACCAGAATGGCGAGGATCTGGCGGTCGACCATGCTCATCGCCTGGGTGAGGGCGACCAGGATCAGGGCCGTCCAGGCAAGGCGACCACCCAACCTTGGCGCCCCGGCTTCCGGAATCGTCATTCCCTTATCCTTCGTGCACGGCCTTGAGCACGAGGCAGGCCATGAGACCCTCCGGCCCGTCCTCGTGCCCGTGGCCGGACCATTTGACACCGCCGAACGGCGAATCGGCACCGCCGATCATCACCGAATTGATCCCGACCATGCCCGATTCGATCTCGCGCGCGACGACCTTCTGGCGACGCGAATCCTTCGTCCAGGCATAAGCGGCGAGGCCGTAAGGAAGCCGGTTGGCTTCGGCGATCATCTCCTCCTCACTCCGAAAAGGATTCAGGATCGCGACCGGGCCGAACGGCTCTTCGTTCATGATCTCGGCGTCGGCCGGGACTTCGGAGAGGACCGAGGGGGCGTAGAAATAGCCCTGATTGCCGATCCGTTCGCCGCCTGCGTGGAGCTTGCCGCCTCTGGTCCTCGCATCTCCGATCAGCCGCTCCATCGCGTCGGGCCGGCGCGAATTGGCCATCGGGCCCATCTTCGTCTCGGGGTCCAGACCGTCGCCGACCTTCACCTTCTTCGCCCGCTCGGCGAAGCCGGAGACGAAGGCGTCGAAAACGTCCTCCTGCACGATGAAGCGTGTCGGCGAGACGCAGACCTGACCGGCATTGCGATATTTGGCCGCCACCATCACGTCGAGCACCCGGTCGACGTCCACGTCGTCGAACACCAGCACCGGGCCGTGGCCGCCCAGCTCCATCGTGGTGCGCTTCATGTCCTCGGATGCCAGCTTCATGAGATGCTTGCCGACGACCGTCGAGCCGGTGAAGCTCAGCTTGCGGATCACCGGCGAGCCGAGCAGATGGCGCGACACTTCGTCCGGCACGCCGAACACGGCCTGCGCCACCTCCTTGGGAAGGCCCGCATCGAGCAGCGCCTGGAGGACTCCGAGCGCGGAGGCCGGCGTCTCCTCGGCGGACTTGAGGATCACCGAACAGCCCGCGGCGATCGGAGCGCCGAGCTTGCGTCCGGGATTGCCGATCGGAAAATTCCACGGTGCGAAAGCGGCGACCGGCCCGACCGGCTCGTAGCTTACCGTCGAGCGCTGCCCGGCGGGTCGGACGAGCTGCCGCCCGTAGAGGCGCTGGCATTCGGCGGCGTAGAAATTGAACAGGCCGACATTCATCATCACCTCGACCCGCGCCTCGGCGAAGGTCTTGCCTTCCTCCATCGTGGCGATCCGAGCGAGATCGTCGGCGCGCTCGGCCATCAGGCGCGCCGCCCCCTGCAGCACGGCAGCGCGCTGCTGCGGCGTCGAATCCCGCCAGATCCTGAAACCCCGCGCGGCGGCATCGAGGGCCCGATCGAGATCCTCGGGCCCGGCGAGAGGAAGCTCGCCCAGCGAATCGCCGGTCGCCGGGTTGCGGACCGTGAAAGTGCGTCGGTCGCCGGCGGCGACGCGCTCGCCGTCGATGATCATGTACAGATTCGGATATTGGGTCGTCCCGGCCCCGGCCATACTCTACTCCTCTCACGCCGTTCGACACGGCCCTTGCTTCATGAAGCCAATTGTATTGAACGCTTACGAATAACAATGAGGGTTCGGCAACCGTCTTGGCGATTGCCGGCGTTTCCCGCCCCGTGAACCGGGAAACGGGCTGCTACAGGAGGGCGAGCGGATGCAGAATCTTCCCGGAAAGACGGCCTTCGTCACCGGCGGCGCCTCGGGCATCGGCCTGGGCATCGCCAAGGCGCTGAAGAAGGCCGGCATGAACGTCGTCATCGCCGACATACGCCAGGATCATCTCGACGGGGCCGTCGCCGAACTCGGCACGGACGCGGTGCTGGCGCTCCGGCTCGACGTCACCGACCGGGCGGCCTTCGCCGCGGCCGCCGACGCGGCCGAAGCGCGTTTCGGCAGGCTCCATCTGCTCGTCAACAACGCCGGCGTGGCGGTGGTGGGGCCGGTCGACCTGGCGAGCTTCGGCGACTGGGACTGGACGATGAGCGTCAATCTCGGCGGCGTCATCAACGGGATCGTGACGATCCTTCCGCGCATCCTCAGTCACCGCGACGGCGGGCATATCGTCAACACGGCGTCCATGTCCGGCCTGATGCCGCATCCCGGCGCCGTCATCTACACGACCAGCAAAGCGGCGGTGATCGGCCTGTCCGAATCGATGCGCGGGGAGCTGGAGCCCAGGGGCGTCATCGTCTCGGCCTTCTGTCCGGGGGCCGTCCAATCCAACATCGCCGAATCGGGCAAGACGAGGCCGCCCGAATATGCCGACACCGGCTATGCCGAGACGGACAGGAGGCGCCAGCAAGGCGGCGACTGGCTGCACCTGTTCATGACCAAGGAGGAAGTCGGCGAGCGGGTGCGCGAGGGCATCGAGAATGACGAGCTCTATATCCTCACCCATCACGAATTTTACGACGGCGTGAAGGACCGCGCCGAAGCGATGGTCGCCGCCGTGCCGGAGCGCGAAGAGAATCCGGAATATAAGGCGATGTTCGCCATGCTGTTCCGCAACCCGATCCACGCCCAGGAGCGGGACCGGCAGACCCTCAAGAAGGGGAAGAATGCCGAGCCGTGAAGGAGCTCGGCGGAAGGATGAACCCGTCCGTTCAGCGGGCGTGCCCCGACCAGGTGCGCAGCCCAGGCTCCGTATGGTCGGGCATGTTCAGCGCCTCCTGGACCGCCGGCCGCGCCGTGAGGCGTTCGCGCCAGTCGACCAGGCGGGGGCAGCGGCTGGCGATCTCCATCTCGGGGAACATCCGCTCCACCATCATCCCGCAATGGCTGTAGAAGTTGACGTCGGCGAGGGTGAACATGTCGCCGGCCAGCCACGCCGTCTCCCCGAGCTGCGCCTCGACCTTGTCGACAGCGACCTCGATCTTGCGGGTCGCGTTGGCGAGATCGGCCTCGCTGAAGCCGGAGCGGGCAGTCCGCCATTTCTCCCGCTGCTCGTGCAGCGGGATGCGCTCGAGCAACTTCTCGAACTCGCCCGATTCGATCTTGCGCGCGATGATTCCGATCAGGCGGTGCCAGCCATGCATCGAGACGAAGTTCATCACATGCTCGTCGACGAACTTGTTCCAGTAGCGCATCCGCGCGTTGCCGGCCGGCGTATTCGGCCGCAAGGGCGGCCGGTCGGGAAAGGCGTCTTCGAGATATTCGTTGATGACCGTCGTGTGGGTGACGATCGCCCCGTCATGATCGAGCACCGGCACCTGGCCCTCGGGATTGATCGCCAGGAACCAGGACTCGTGCTGCTCGAACTTGTGCAGGTTCACATAGACGCTCTCGAACTCGAGCCCTTTCTCGAACAGAGGGATCATCGACTTCAGCGAATTGGCGAGCGGCTCCGCGTGATAATATTTGAGGGCCATCGTGGGTCTATCTCCAGTAAGCGAAGGCGCGGATCTCGACAGAGGCACGCGGCACCGCGTCCTTGGGCGCGCCCGGATCGGCGAAGGCGACGTGCGGACAGCCGACGATTTCCGGATCGGCGGTATCGAATTGCTTGAAGATCAGCGCCTCGCCGGGCGTCATGTCGCGATAATAATACCAACGGTGGCGAGGGCTGGCGCGGAAGAGCGAGGATCCGAAGCGAAATTCCTCGATTCCCACTCCGTCGACCCGAGCCTCGCCGGTCACCCGCTCGGCTTCGGTGACCGACGGCGCCGCGCAGACGGCAAGCGGCATGTCCTGCGGTGGCGGCGTCAGCACGCGCCAGATATTGAGGCCGACATAGCGGCCGGCCAGCAAGGCACCGCGATCCGGATGGTCCGCCACGCTCCGGGCGGCGAAATCGTCGAAGCTCTCCCGCGACACGTCGACATGGACGAAGCCGGCGGGGAGCGAGTTGACGAAGGCCTCGCGCCGATCGTTCCTGACGAAGCGAAGGACGGTGCCGCGGGCGACGACATGGTCGGCGCCCGTGAGCTCACGGATCAGCACCTCGATCTCGCGCGGATAGATCGACTCCACCGTCGGGGTATCGGTGAAATCGCCGACCTCGCTACGGTGCGGCACGAGCGTGAAGCCCTCGCGCTCCAGGCTCGGCGCCGGATCGGCCTGGCGCGCATCCTCGATGCCGACGCAATGCTTCTCGAGCATGAGATTGTCTCGCGCGTGATCCTTCGCATAGAAATAGGGCATCGAATCCATCGGCCCGAGATAGTTGATCTCGGCCTCGACGGTTCGCGGCGGCCGCGCGATGTTCGCCATGATTCCTCTCCGAATCCGCCATAACTTGTATGTGGCACTTACGTGTCGCAACCTATCAGAATGGCAAGATCGGGCAAGACTTCGCTCGGGAGCGGCTAGCGGAGCCTGCCGTTCACCGGGGCCGGAATTCAGTCCAGCCGCAGTGTCCCGAGCATGCCGCCGTCCACCGCCCAGCTCTGCCCGGTGACGTGGCTCGCCGCATCCGAGAGGAGGAAGGCGGCGACTTCGGCGACCTCCTCGGCCGTGCCGACCCGCGCCTGCGGGACCCGTCCGGCAAGATGGCCCAGGGCGCCCGCCGCAAGCCCATCCAGCATGGGCGTTGCGATGAAGCCGGGGATGAGGCAGTTCACGCGGACATTGTAGGGCGCCGCCTCGATGGCTGCGGCACGGGCCAGGCCGAGCACCGCATGCTTGGACGCGACGTAAGCGGCGTTGTTGGCCATGCCGCGCTCGCTCGCCAGGCTGCCGGTGACGAGGATCGCGCCGCGGCGCCGCTCGATCATTCCGGGCAGGACTCGCTTGATCGCTCGAAACGGTCCGGTGAGGTTGACCGCGACCACCGACTCGAAATCCTCATCGGCATAATCGGCGATCGGTGAGAAGCGGCCGCCGTTGCCGGCATTGGCGAACAGCCCGTCGACCGGCCCGAAATCGGCCGCCGCCGAATCGAGCGCCGAAAGCAGGGCACCCTTGTCGGCCATGTCGGCCACCGCGAAGGCGGCGTGGCTTCCGATTTCCGCAACCGCCCGCCTCAGCTTTTCCTCGCTCCGGGGGATCAGGGTCACGCGCGCGCCGCGAGCGGCGAGCAGACCGGCCGTTGCGCGCCCGATCCCGGTCGAGCCGCCGGTGACGACGACGTGCCGACCGGAGAAGTCGGTCACACCCCGAGCTTCAGCAGCTTCGCCGCATTCTCCTTGAGGATCAGCGGCATCACCTCCTCGCGAAATCCGGCCTCGGCGGCATCGGCCAGCCATTTGTCCGGCGGGATCAACGGATAGTCCGACCCGAACAGCATCTTCTTGCGAAGCTGGGTGTTGGCATATTGCACCACCTGTTTCGGGAAATAGCGCGGCGACCAGCCCGACAGGTCGATGAAGACATTCTCCTTGTGGAGCGCCATCGACAGGCTCTCGTCGGTCCACGGCCAGCTTGGATGCGCCAGGATGATCTTCATGTCGGGGAAATCGACGGCGACATCGTCGACGAGCATCGGCTGGCCGTATTTGAGCCTTATCCCGCCCCCGCCCTTCATGCCGGTGCCCATGCCACTATGGCCGGTGTGGAAGATGGCCGGCAGACCATATTCCGCGATCACTTCGTAAAGCGGCCAGGCCATACGGTCGTAGGGGTGGAAATTCTGCATCGGCGGATGGAACTTGAAACCCTTGACGCCATGCTCTTCGACCAACCGCCGGGCCTCGAGCGCGCCCATCTTGCCCTTGTGCGGGTCGATGGATGCGAAGGCGATCATGATATCTTCATTCTCGCGCGCAGCCTCGGCAATCTCCTCGTTGGAGATGCGCTTGATGCCCGTGCCCGCTTCCATGTCGACGGTGAACATGACGAAGCCGATCTGGCGCTCGCGATAATGCGCGATCGTCTCGGCTATGGTGGGCCGCCGTCGCTCCGCCTTGAAATAGGTGCTCGCGGCGTCGAGGAACTTGCCCATGATAGGGTCCTCGGGATGATGGCAGGACACCTCGGCGTGGACGTGCACGTCGATCGCCTTGAGCTTCGATAGATCCATGAGGTCTCCCTATCAGTTCTCTCCCCAGAGAGAGAATGGGAAGAGGGGAGCGGCGTCCGCCGATCAGGCGATGCCCACTCCCCTTCTCCTTCGCCGCTTCGCGGCCCTTGCCTCGCCCCGAGGAGAGAGGAATTCCGCTTACAGCGCGATGATGACGCTCTTCAGCTCGGTATAGGCTTCGACGCCCTGCCGCGCCTGCTCACGGCCCAGGCCGGACTGCTTGAAGCCGCCGAACGGAAGCGCCGGATCGATCATCATGTGGCAATTGCCCCAGACGGTGCCAGCCTTCAGTTTGGCGCACAGGCGGTGCATCGCCGAGATGTCGCGGGTCCAGACGCTGGCGGCGAGACCGTAGCAGGTGTCGTTCGCCTCACGCGCCACCTCGTCCAGGTCGTCGAACCTCTGCGCGACCACGACGGGGCCGAAAATCTCCTCGCGCACGACGCTCATGTCCGGCTTCACGTCCACCATGATCGTCGGGTTGACGTAATAGCCCTGGTCGAACGGAACGTCGCCGCCGGTGACGATCGACGCGCCGGCCTGCTTGCCCTGGTCGATATAGTCGAGCACGCGGCGATGCTGTTCGTCCGAGACGAGCGGGCCCATCCGGCTTTCCGGGCTGAGCGAGGGGCCGACCGTCCAGCCCTTCGCCGCCTCGGCGACGCCTTCGATCAGCTTATCGAAGATGTCGCGATGGGCGTAGATGCGGGAGCCAGCCACGCAAACCTGGCCGGCGTTGAAGAAGATTGCGCCGGCGGCGCCGCCCGCGGTCGCCGCAACGTCGACGTCGGGGAGGACCACGACGGGCGATTTTCCGCCGAGCTCCAGCGTCACCCGCTTGAGCGAGTCGGTCGCATTCTTGTTGATGAGCTTGCCGATCTCCGTCGATCCCGTGAAGGCGACCTTGTCGACGTCGGGGTGGCGGACCAGCCGATCGCCGGCGGTATGGCCGTTGCCGGTAATGATGTTGACGACCCCGGCCGGGAAACCCGCTTCGTTGATCAAATCGGCGAGCCGCAGCGCCGTTACCGACGTCTGCTCGGCCGGCTTGAGGACCAGGGTGCAGCCTGCTGCGAGTGCGGGCGAGATCTTCAGCACCGCCATGAGCAACGGGAAGTTCCACGGCACGATCTGCGCGGCCACGCCGGCGGGCTCCCGCCGGACATAGGCATGGAAGGCACCGTTGGGCGCCGACATCGGCGCCATCGTCTCGCCGCCGAGCTTGGTGGTCCAGCCGGCCATGTAGCGCAGCATTCCGATGGCGGCCGGAATGTCGGCCTTCGCGGCGATGCTCTTCGGCTTGCCGTTGTCGATCGCCTCGAGTTCGGCGAATTCGTCGGCATGGCGCTCGATCAGGTCGGCAAGCTTGTGAATCATTCTCTCGCGGACGATCGGCGGCAGGTCCGTCCAGCGACCATCGTCGAACGCCTGGCGGGCGGCCGCCACGGCCCGGTCGACGTCGGCGTCGGACGCATCGACGAACCGGCCGACCTCCCGGCCCGTCGACGGATCGATGACGGGCAAGGTGGCGCCATGGGTCGATTCCACCCATTCACCGCCGATGAACAACCGGGGCTCGCGCGACAGCGCCTTGCGGGCCTCTTCGGAATAATTCTGATCGGAGCCGACGCGGGTCATCTCGTTCATATCACCTCTCCGGGAAGCTTGTCTGGATGCCGAATCCCTGTAGCACGGGCTTTGCGCAATACGAAGTGTTGCGTACAAATTCCGGCAGCGAATCGAACGGGTTCGCGCAAGGGGACGAGGATGATCGCGGCGACCATCGATCCGGTTTCGACCCACGCCCGCACGCAACCGGGCGCGCCGGCCTGCACCGACCTGGAGACCGGGCGATGCTGGACCTATAGCGAGCTCGACCGCGACGTCGGCCAGACCGCCGCCTGGCTCGCGCAGCGGCTCGGCCCGGCCAGCGGCGAGCGGGTCGCGACGATCGCGCGCAATTGCGCCGAGATGCTCATCCTGCAGCTCGCCTGCCTGCGTGCCGGCGCCATATTCGTACCGCTCAACTGGCGCCTGAGTCCTGCCGAACTCGGCCGGCTGGCCACCGATGCCGCCCCGGCCATGCTTTTCCACGATGCGGAGTTCGACCCGGTCGGGGCCGGAGAGCGCCACCCGATCTGCGCCCTTTCCGAACTGGTGCGCAGCGCCCCGCCGGCCCCGCCGCCGGACTCACGCCGCCCCTGGGAGGAGACGGCTACCCTGCTCTACACTTCGGGCACGAGCGGCCGGCCCAAGGGCGTGATCCTGACCGCGGCCAACGCCTTCTTCGGCTGCACGAACTTCATCCTGGGCAACGATGTCGGGCGGGGCAGCGTCTTCCTGTGCGACATGCCGCTCTTCCACGTCGCGGGCCTTTTCGCCGCCACCCTCACCCCGATCATGGCGGGCGGAAGCGTCCTCATCTCGCGCGGCTTCGATTCGTCGCGGACGCTCGCCCGCCTCGCGGACCGGACGCTCGGCGTGTCCCACTATTTCTGCGTGCCGCAAATGGCGCAGCGCCTCTGGCAGGAGCCGGGATTCGAGCCCGACATGCTGCGCGGCCTCTCACGCTTGGCCACTGGCGGCGCGCCCAACCCAGCGGCCCTGGTCGAGCGCTTCATCCTTTCGGGAATCGCCATGTCCAACGGCTTCGGCATGTCGGAGACCGGATCGAACTTCGGAGTCCCGGTCGACGATCCGGAGCTGCAAGTCGCCAAGGCGGGGACCTGCGGCCTGCCCTACATATCGGTCGAAGCACGGATCGTCGACGAGAAGGGCGACGACCTGACGCGAGGTGAGACCGGCGAGCTGTGGATTGCCGGCCCCAGCGTCACGCCCGGCTACTGGAACCGCCCCGAGGAGAATGAAAAGGCCTTTTGCGGGCGCTGGTTCCGGACCGGCGACGCCGCTTATCTCGACAAGGACGGTTATCTCTTCATTGTCGACCGGCGGAAGGACATGTTCATCTCCGGCGGCGAGAACGTCTATCCGGCCGAGATCGAGGCGGCGCTGGCGGAGATGGAGGCGATTGCCGAAGCGGCCGTCATCGGCGTACCGGACGAGCGCTGGGGCGAGGTCGGGCGCGCCTACGTCATTCCGCGCAACGGAGAGGCGCTCGAACCGGGCGCCGTCGCCGCTTACTGCCGCTCGCGGCTCGCGAAATACAAGGTGCCTGCCTCGATCGTCGTCACCGACAGCCTTCCGCGGACCGCCTCGGGCAAGGTGCAGAAGCACGTTCTGCGCGAGCGCGCGCTGGGCGAGATGGAAGGCCGACATGCGTAGCTACGTGCTTCGCGAAGGCAGCACCTCCCTCGAGGACCTGGCGATGGTCGAGCGCGACGTGCCGCGGCCCGCTCCGGCCGAGGTGCTGGTCCGAGTCCGCGCCTGCTCGCTGAACTTCCGCGACCAGTCGATCCTGGCCGGCAAATATTTCGGCGGTAAGGTCCCGCAGGATCAGGTGCCCCTGTCGGACGGGGCGGGCGAGGTGGTCGAGGTCGGCGAGGGAGTGACCCGCTTCGCTGCGGGCGACCGGGTCGCCTCGTCCTTCTTCCTCAACTGGACCGAAGGTCCGCCGCGGCCCGACGCCGGCCCGGCCCTCGGCGCACCGCCGGCGCCGGGAATGCTCGCCGAATATGTCGCCTTGCCCGAGCGCGCCGTCGTTCCGATCGCCGACAATCTGAGCTTCGAGGAGGCCGCCACCCTGCCCTGTGCCGGCGTGACGGCCTGGAATGGTCTCGTCCTCGGCGCGGCGCCGCTGCATCCCGGCCAGGACGTGCTGCTGCTCGGCACGGGCGGCGTGTCGATCCTGGCGCTGCAGATCGCCGTGGCGGGCGGCGCCAACATCGTCATCACCTCCTCCTCCGACGACAAGCTGGCGCGGGCCGAGCAACTCGGCGCGAAGCAGCTCGTCAACTATCGCCAGATCGAGGAATGGGGGAGGGAAGCCTATGGCCGGTTCGGCCGAGCCGGCGTCGGCAAGGTGATCGAGGTGGGCGGCTTCGGTACGCTGCCGCAATCGATGCAGGCGGTCGGCTGGGGCGGAGAGATCGCGATGATCGGCGTCATGACCCGCGGCGGCGACACCGCACCCCATCCGCTGATGGTCAAGGGCGCGAGCTTGCGCGGGATCATGGTCGGCAGTCGGGCGATGGCGATCGACCTCAATCGCGCGATCGAGGCGGCCGACATCCACCCTGTTATCGACAAGGTCTTCCCTTTCGAGGAAGCGGCCGAAGCCTATCGGTACCAGGCGTCGCCCCATCTGTTCGCCAAGGTGGTCATCGCGGTTTGAGGTGCTTCGATACGGCATTTCGCCAGGCTCAATGCCTACTCAGCATGAGCGGTTTACTCTCCGCTCATCCTGAGTAGCGCTGAGCCCTTCGACGCCGCCTGCGGCGACGCTCAGGGTCGAAGCCGCGTGTCGAGAGACCTACTCCACCACCGCGAACGCGAAGCCGTCCCAGCCCTTGGCGCCGACGGTCTGGATCGCGGTGGCGCTGAGCCGCGGCTCGCTCGCCAGCAGGTCGACGAAGCGGCGTATGCCCTGGACGCCGGGATTGACGCTGTCGCCGTCCACCACCTCGCCGTCGCGAACGACATTGTCGCCGATAATGGCCGTGCCGGGACGCGAAAGCCTCAGCGCCCAGGCGAGATAGACGTCCTGATTGGCCTTGTCGGCGTCGATGAAGACGAGGTCGAACGGCCCGTGGCCGCGGGCCTCCACCTTCGGCAGAAGGTCGAGCGCCGCGCCGGTCCGGACGTCCACCCGATCGTTCATTCCGAAGCGAACGAGATTGGATCGGGCGACCGCGGCATGGCGCGGCTCATATTCGAGCGTGACGACCCGCCCCTCGGGTCCCACCGCGCGCGCCAGCCATAGGGTCGAATAGCCGCCCAACGTGCCGATCTCGAGCACGCGGCGCGCCCCCATCGCCCGGGCGAGGAGATGGAGGAACTTGCCCTGGAGCGGCGACACGTCGATCTCGGGCAGGCCCGCCCGGGCATTGGCTTCGAGCAGCCGGTCATGATCGCCATCGCCGGCGAGCAGGCGCTCGGCGAACCAGGCGTCGACGCGGCTCCACTCTTCCGAATCCATGTATTGTCTCCTCCCGGCGAGTCCGCTTGAAATAGACGATCCTGTTGTCCTGCCGCCCCCAGTCGCGGGACCATCGTCGCCCGTTTAACGCTGCCGCCGATCAGTGCACCATCCGCTGCTGGTTGCCCCAATATTCCCTGCGCAGCGCCTTCTTGTCCATTTTCCCGGCGGCGGTGCGTGGAATCGAATCGGCGAACGAGACCGACTTGGGCGCCTTGACGCCGCCGAGCCGGGCCTTTGCATGGGCGATGATCGCCGGTTCGTCGATCCCATCGGCGACGACGACGGCATGGACCGCCTCGCCCCAATGCTCGTGCGGGACGCCGATCACCGCGCATTCGCGGACCGCGTCCAGCTCCATGATCGCCGCCTCGACCTCGGCCGAATAGACGTTGAAGCCGCCGGTCACGACCATGTCCTTCTTTCGGTCGACGATGAACAGATAGCCGTCCGCGCTGAAGCGGCCGACGTCGCCAGTATGGTGCCAGCCGAAGGTGCGGAACTCGGCGGTCGCCTCGGGAAGCTCGAAATAGCCCTTGCTGACCAGCGCGCCGCGGACGCAGATCTCGCCCGCCTCCCCCGGCGGCAGGATGTTGCCCTCGTCGTCCATCACGGCGACCCGGACCGAATAGCTCGGCTTGCCGCAGCTCGCGAGCAGCTCGGGCCGATCGCCCGCCGCGGCCTTCGCCACCGTCTCCGGCGGCAGCCAGCAGGTGATCATCGGCGATTCGACCTGACCATAGGCCTGGCACATGCACGGACCGAACGCCTCGACCGCCTGACGAAGCTTGTCCGGCGACACCGCCGATCCGACCAGGACGAAGATTTTCAGCGACGAAAGATCGAAGCGTTCGCGTCGGTCGTGGCCCAACAGGGCGTACAAGGCGGTCGGCGGCAGATACAGGTGGGTGACGCGGTGCCGCTCGATCGCCTCGAACACCGCCTGCGGATCGAAGCCGGGCAGGATGATCTGCGTGGCGCCGAACTGCATCGTGGCAAGCGCGACCGGTCCGGCGGCGTGGGTGAGCGGCGCGACGACGAGATTGACCGGGCGATCGGTACGACCGCCAATGGCGTTGCCGACCGTCTCGATCATCGTCCCCCAGCCGAGATTGGTGACCTCGACCCCCTTGGAAGGGCCGGTCGTGCCGCCGGTCGGGAAGATGCCGACGATCTCGTCCGGATTGCCGAAAGGATCGCTCGGGTCCTTCCAGCGCCCGCCGTCCACGCCGCCGATGAACGCTTCCATCGACGGATCGCCGTCATGCGCCTTGTCGAGGCAGACGAAGTGGCGAAGCGTCGGCACGCGCCGCTTCAGTTCGGCGACGTCGCCGGCAAGGCTGCTATGGTAGAACAGCCACTCGCAGCGGACGTAGGCGAGATAGGCGGCATTGGCATCGATGGCGTTGCGGGTGTTGAGCGGGATCCACTTGGCGTTGGCGCGCCACAGGCCGAGCAGGGCGAGCAGCACGTCGACATTGTTGGCCGAATAGAGCGCGACCGGCGCCTGGCCCGGAAAGCCGGCATCCTCCATCGCGACGGCGATCCGCTTCGTCAGCGCCTGCGCCTCTGCAAAGGTAAAAGCGCGAGCCGAATCCTGCATCGCGATCCGGGTCGGATCGACCGCGGCGCCGCGGTCGAAATAGTCGATGGCCCTCACTCCGGCACTCCCTCACCCCCAGCGGTTGATCTCCGGACCGGGCGCCCAGCTTTTCATCGGAACGCCGGTCGGTGACAAGGCCAGGGCCTGCCGCACCGAATCCCTGGCGGCGACTCGGCCTAGCCAGGCGCGGGTAATCGGCGCATCCGCGAACGCCTCGGGCACGAGATCGACCATGCCCGCCAGCCAGGCATAGGTTTCGAGATCCGCGATGGTGAAGGCGCCGAGGATCCAGTCGCCCTCGATCCTCTTCTCGAGCCGCTCGACCGCCAGCCGGATCTTGGCCCGGGAATCCTCGAGCTGCGCCTCGGGATATCGGCCTTCGCGCACGGCGCGCCAGCGTTCGGCCAGGTCGGCACTGGCGATGCGGCCGACCAGAGCCTCGAAGGCCTCGTCGCTCATCGCGCGAAGCTTTGGTGTCAGGTGCGCGCGGTTGCCGAGAAAGGCGGCCGCCGGCGCCACCCGCTCGATGATGAAGCGGCACCACATCTCCATTTCCCATCGGGCATGGGGGTCGGCAGGCTGGAGGCCGCCACCGCGCGATTCATCGAGATATTGGGCGAGGAAGACGGAATCGGCCATCGCCTCGCCCTCGACGACGAGGACCGGCCCCTCACCCTCGATGCTCATTTCGACCTCGCGGCCGACGACGGCGCGGCAATGCCGCTCTCCCTGCGTCAGATCCAGCGCAATGAGATCGGCCTCGGCGCCCGTCTCGAAAAGCGCGGCCAGCACGGTCAACGAAGGGCCGTTCGGTTCGCCGTGATACAATGCGGCGGTCATGGTTGTACCTCCCGCTCGAATATTTTCACCCGCTTCACCATCTCAGTGCGGCCGAGCGCCCAGGTCGCCTTCGTCGCCGGCCGTTCGTAGATCCGGCGCAGCCAGTCGATGATGCACGGCGTCGTCTCCTCGTTCGACAAATGCGGTTGCGACAAGGGCAGGGCGTAGGCGAGGTTGAAGCCGTTCACGTCGGCCAGCGAATATTGGTCGCTCGCCAGCCACTCGCGCCTGGACAAGGCTTCCTCGAGCATCGAGATTCCAACGCCGACGCGGCGCTGCGATTCGGCGATCTCCTCCTCGCAGAAGAGGTTGTAGATCGCCTTCCTCCATGCCGTCCGCCGCTCAGGCAGAGGGATCCGTTCGATCGCCGCCTCCAGCTCCTTCGGATCCCGATGGCGCACCGCGGGCCCGACGAAGACGCTCCACCCGATCATGCTGAAGGAAGGCGCGAGCCACTGGTCCATGAACTTCATCCACCAGCGCACCCGCCAGCGGTCGCGCGGGTCCGGCGGCATCAAGGCGGGCCCGTCGAACGCCGCGTCGACATATTCCATGATGGCCGTCGACTCGGTCAGCACCCTGTCGCCGTGCAGCATCGCCGGGATCGTGCCTTGCGGGTTGATCGCCAGATATTCCGGCTTGTGCTGATCGAAGTTCAGCATGTCGATGTAGCGGCTCTCAAAGGGCACGCCTTTCTCGGCGAGCGCCAGCATCGGCTTGCCGCTATTGGCATTGGGTTCCCAGTGGAACAGGGTGACTTTGTCGCTCATACCGGTGGCTGCGCCTCTCCCGATTTGCCGGGGTTCGATGCCGCGGCTTGTTATTCCCTTCGGCCGAACTAGGATGTAATACATACAAGTTTCGAGCTTGGGTCAATGCCGCGGCGGACCCGCCCGGAACGTGCGCAGGGCCCGTCCGAAATGGGCGGCCCGGACGGAGAGGGCCGGTGGCATGAGCGAAGGCGCGGACGTCGTCACCTGTCGGGTCGCGGAGCGGATCGCCTGGGTCAGCTTCAATCGGCCCGAGAAGCGCAACGCGATGAGCCCACAGCTCAACCGGCGAATGATGGACGCGCTCGAGGCGCTCGAATTTCGCGACGATGTCGGCGTGCTCGTGCTCAAGGGCGAAGGCGAGGCCTGGTCGGCGGGCATGGATCTCAAGGAATATTTCCGCGAGACCGAAGCCGAAGGCCTGGGGGCCATCCGCCGCTCGCAACGCGAATCCTACGGCTGGTTCCGGCGGCTTCGCTGGTACGAGAAGCCGACCATAGCGATGGTCAACGGCTGGTGTTTCGGCGGCGGGTTCGGGCCGCTCTTCGCCTGCGACCTCGCCATCGCCGCCGACGAGGCGAAATTCGGCCTGTCCGAGATCAATTGGGGCATTCTCCCGGGCGGCGGCGTCACCAAGGCGGTGGTCGATCTCCTGTCGATGCGGGACGCCATGTATCTCGCGCTCACCGGCACTCTGATCGACGGCAGGACTGCGGCGGCCTGGAAACTGGTCAACGAGAGCGTGCCGCTCCACCGGCTCGAATCGCGGGTGACCGAGCTCGCCCGGGTGCTGCTCGAGAAGAATCCGGTCACGGTCAAAACCGCCAAGGACGCCGTCCGGCGGGTCAAGGACATGACCTACGACAATGCCGAGGATTATCTGGTGCGCGCGCAGGAAGCGGCCAATTTCCTCGACGGAACCGAGGGCCGGAAGGAAGGCGTCCGCCAGTTCATCGACGAGAAGAGCTACAAGCCGGGACTGGCGGCCTACGACCCTGGAAAGCGAAATGGGGAGAAGAACTGATCCCCAGGGGACGGAGAGGATGAATGAGCCAGGAGATTGAAGCCGACTATATTGTCGTGGGCGCCGGCAGCGCGGGCTGCGTCCTCGCCAACCGGCTCTCGGCCGATCCGGCCAACCATGTGCTGCTGCTCGAAGCCGGCGGCGACGACCGGCCGCTGCACAATCTCAAGCAATTCTGGTCGAACCTGCTGATCCACACGCCGATCGGCTTCGGCAGGACGCTGAACGATCCCAAGGTCAACTGGATCTACGAGACCGAGCCCGATCCGGGCACCGGCGGGCGTCCGCACAAATGGCCGAAGGGCAAGGTGCTCGGCGGCTCCTCCTCGATCAACGGCATGCTCTACGTGCGGGGGCAGGCGGCGGACTATGACGGCTGGGCGCAGATGGGCTGCACCGGCTGGTCCTATGACGACGTGCTCCCCTATTTCCGGCGCGCGCAGAATCAGGAGCGCGGCGAGTGCGGCATCCACGGCGTCGGCGGCCCGCTCAACACCTGCGATTTCCCCGAGCAGAACGAGGTCAGCCAGGCGCTGCTCGACGCCTGCGTCGAGGCGGGCATCCCCTATGTGCCGGACGTCAATTCCGGCGACCAGGAAGGGGTGACCTGGTTCCAGCTCACCCAGCGCGGCGGCAAGCGCTGCTCGACCGCGGTCGGCTATCTCCACCCGGTCGAGGGGCGGGCGAATCTGCGCGTCGAGACCGAGGCGCAAACGACCCGGATCCTGTTCGAGGGCAAACGCGCGATCGGGATCGAATATGTCCAGGGCGGCGAGACCAGGGTCGCACGCGCCAATGCCGAGGTGATCCTCGCCGCCGGCGCGGTCGCCTCGCCGCAGCTCCTAGAAGTGTCGGGAATCGGCGGCGGGCCGGTCCTCCAGGCGATCGGCATCCCGGTCCTGCACGAGGTGCCGGGCGTCGGGGAGAATCTGCAGGACCATTATATGATCGGCTGCCAGTGGCAGGTGAAGCCCGAATATAAGACGGTCAACGAGCTGTCCCACGGACTCAACCTGGCGCGCGAGATCGTCAAATATGCGTTCGGCAGGAAAGGACTGCTCACCTATGCGGTCGCCCATGTCGTCGCGTTCACCCGGACCCGCGAAGGGCTCGAGCATCCCGACGTGCAGTTTCACCTGATGGCGGCCAGCATGGACCTGGAGGCGCTGGCGCGGACCCAGTCGCTGGTGCTCGAGAGAAGTCCGGGCGTCACCTGCACGCCCTGCCAGCTCAGGCCCGAATCCCGGGGCTCGATCCACGCGAAATCGGCCGATGCGCGCGTTTATCCGACGATCGTTCCCAACTATCTCGCCGACCCGCTCGACCAGGAATGCGCGATCGCACAGCTGAAGCTCGCGCGGCGGATCATCAACCAGCCGGCCATCGCGAAATATCTGGCCAGCACGGCCGACCATTTCGGCGACACGGACGAGTCGATGCTGGCTTATGCGCGCATGGCCGGCGGAACGCTCTACCACGCCGTCGGCACGTGCCGGATGGGCAGCGATCCGGCCGCGGTGGTGGATCCGGAACTGCGGGTGAAGGGGGTCGACGGGCTGCGCGTCGTCGACGCCTCGATCATGCCGAAGATCAGCTCGGGCAACACCAACGCGCCGACGATCATGATCGCCGAGAAGGCTTCGGACATGATCCTGGGCCGATCGTCGCTCAGGCAGGCGGCCTGAGCGCCGGGCGGGCTAGCCGCTTCCCGTCAAGCCGAGATGATCGTCGTCGACCGGTCGGCCGGCATAGGCCATCCGGACGGCGGCGAAGGCGAGGAGGAGGCAGAAGGTCATGACGGCGATGAGCGGCCGATCGCTGCCGTCGGCGAGCGCGCTGACGGCCGCGCTCGCAAGACCGCCCGCGGCATAGGCGGCCGTTCCCATCAGCGCGGACGCCGTTCCGGCGAGGCTGCCGTGCCGGTGGAGCGCAGTCACGGTCGCTGCGGGCATCATGATGCCGGTACCGACGAACATCAGGATCACCGCCGCAAGGAGCGGCACCGGTCCGCCCTGGCCGGCCGTGGTCGCCGTGAGCAATGCGAGTAGAGCAGCGGCATTGGCGGCCGCACCCCAGATGAGCAGGCGCCGCGCCCCGAACCGGTTCATCGCCATGGGCGCGAATTGGGCGGCGCCGGCCCAGAAGGCGGCGCTGGCCCCGAACAGCAGGCCATATTGCCAGCCTTCGAGCCCATAGAGACTCATGAACACGAAAGGCGAGCCGCCCAGATAGGCGAAGAAGGCGGCCTGGGAGAGAGCCAGCATCAGGACGAGGCCGAGAAAATGGCGGTCGCCCAGCAGCAGGCCGTAACCGAGCAGGATTCCGCGCGCGCCGCCTTGGCCCCGCCGGTGGGGCGGCCGCGTCTCCGGGAGGAGGGTGGCAAGCATCAGGATGCCGAGGGCGCCGGTCGTTGCCATGAACCAGAAGATGTAGCGCCACGAGAAGGCCGCGGTGAGGGCGCTGCCGGCCAGCGGCGCCAGCAACGGCGCGATCGACGTGACCAGCAGCATGAGCGCCATGATCCGCGCTGCCTCCGGACCGGTATGGAGATCGCGCACAATGGCGCGCGGGATGGCCATGGCGGCGCAGGCGCCCAGCCCCTGGACGAACCGCCAGGCGACAAGCGCCTCGAGCGTCGGAGCGAAGGCGACCGCGATCGAGGAGAGCACGAACAGCCCGAGTCCGAAATAGAGCGGCGGCTTGCGGCCGTAGCGGTCGGACAGCGGGCCGTAGATATTCTGCCCGACAGCCAGGGCGGCGAGCAGGCTCGTGAGGCTGAGCTGGATCGCGGCGGGATCGGTGCCGAGGTCGGCTGCCATTTCGGGAAATGCCGGCACGTACATGTTGAGCGCCAGCGGGCTCGACAGCGAGACCAGCCCGAGCACGAGCACCTGCCGCCCGAGCACGCGCCGCGACGCCGCGGCGGAAATGGCGTCCGCCGCCTCCTTCATGCCGTCCGTCTGCGCCATCGGCGCCGCTTTGGGTGATGGGCAACACCGAGGCAAGACCTGCTAACCGGATCCGCTAGGCGAGTGCCTCCTCCGCCTTCAGCCGGGCATTGAACCAGCGGATCAGGATCGTGCCGTTGATCAGCATGACGACGCCGTAGATGTTCTGCGACACGGCGAGCGGCAGGCTGCCGAGCACGGTCAGGGTGAGGAAGATCGCCAGCGAGGCATTCTGGACGCCCACCTCGATGGCGATGGTCATAGAATCCCGCCGGCTGGCGCCGATCGCGCGTCCGAGCAGCAGTCCGGCAATCGTCGCGACCACGTTGAGGGTCCAGAGGGCAGGGCCGGCGCCGACCAGTTGCGCGAGCACCAGATCGAGGCTGATCGCGACCGAGAAAGCGATCACGCCGACCATCACGATGAAGGAGGTCGGCCGAAGCCAGCGCTCCATCCGCGCCGCGAAGCCCGATGCGTAGCGTCGGACCACCATCCCGATCGAGACCGGAAGCACGGTGAGCAGGAAGAGCTGCGCGATGGTCTGGGGGACCGAGATGGTGGGAACGTCTCCGCCGCGCCCAAGAAAGAAAGGCAGCGCCCAGCTGAGCAGAAAGGGAATGCTGAACACGGTGACCAGGCTCGAAATGGCGGTGAGCACGACCGCCAAGGCGACATTTCCCCGGCCGACGAAGGTGAGCGCATTCGAGGTGGTTCCGGCCGGACAGATGGAGATGATGAACAGCCCGAGCGCGAGCTCCGGCGGGAGCTGGAAGAGGAAACCGATGGCGAGGCCGAGGACGGGGAGGAGCAGCAGCTGCCCGCCGAGGCCGGCGAAGACCTGCCGACCGCCGCGCAGGACCAATGCGAAATCCTGCAGCGCGAGGGTCAGGCCCATGCTGAACATGATCAGCATCAGCCCGCCCGGCACGAACTTCGTCTGCACGAAGGCAATTATTTCCGGCGACATGCAACTCCCCTCGACTCGGCGAACCCGGCCATGGACCCGGATCTCGCGTGCTGATCGGATGGCCCCGCCAAGCTGCCCGCCATCGCCCCCGCGGCGGTAGCATCCGGGGCGCCGGCGACAAACCGGGTTTCGCGCGCCCCGCCAAGGCCGTAGCGATCCAGACCATGCCCGACCTTCCCGAACCCATGCCGGCCGCCACGCTCGTGCTGATGCGCGAGGCAAGCGTCGGCCCTCCCGAGCTGCTGATGATGGAGCGGACCGGCCACATGGCGTTTGCCGCGGGCGCGCTGGTCTTTCCCGGCGGGCGCATCGATCCGGAGGACCATGACGCGGCGGGGCGGCTGCCCGGCTTCCCCGACGCCGCCGCGCGAATCGCCGCCGTGCGCGAAACGATCGAGGAGACCGGGATCGCCCCGGCGATCGTACCGGAGCCCGATCCCGCGCGCGTCCGGGCGCTTCGCGAAGGAATAAGGCGCGATCTTCCCCTCGATCGTCTCCTCGAGCAGCACGGACTGGCGCTGGAGCTCGGCGCACTGACGCCATTCGCGCGCTGGTGCCCGAATTTTCGCGAGACGCGCCGGTTCGACACCTATTTCTACCTGGCCGCGGCGCCGGCCGGCGCGCCCGAACCGAGCGCGAGCGCGCAGGAGGCGGTTCGGGTCTTCTGGGCAAGCGCGGCCGACATATTGCGGGAAATCGAAGCCGGGGCGGCGCATGCCATTTTCCCAACCCGGCGCAACCTCGAGCGGCTCGCCCGCTTCGGCTCGATCGACGAGGCGCGGGCCGACGCGGTGCGCCACCCCGTTCGTACGATCATCCCCTGGGTCGAGGAGCGGCACGGCCGGCCGCACGTCTGCATCCCCGAGGATGCGGGCTATCCCATCACCGCCGAGCCATTGGAGACGGCGAGGCGGAGCTAGGAGCCGTTTCGCCGCAATCAGCGTTGCGGCACCATGCGGCGATTCCGGCGGACCCTTTTCTATCTCCTCCTGACCGGCTTCCTCCTGCTCGGCGGCCTGCTCCTCTACGGCTATGCCCGCTCTCATCCCGAGGACCTGCCATGGACTCCGCTCGACCTGAGCCAGCCGGTCGGTAGCTTCACCGGCCGCAAGCTCGTCGGTCTCGTCGACGAGGGCGAACGCTGCCAAGCCTTGCTCGATCGCGCCGGAATCAACTTCCTCGCGCTGCCCGAGCGGCGCGGCGGCGCGCAATGCGGCTACAGCCACGCGGTTCGCTTCACCGGGGGCGGCGCGCAGCAGATCGACTATCATCCGGTCGGCCTGGGGACCAACTGCGCCGTCGCCGCCGCGCTCGCTTTGTGGGAATGGCACGTCGTCCAGCCCGCGGCGGCTGAGCATTTCGGACGCCCGGTCGAGACGATCGAGCATTTCGGAAGCTATAGCTGCCGCCGGCTCTACGGCCGCGACGAAGGGGACTGGAGCGAGCATGCGACCGCCAATGCGATCGACGTCGCCGGATTCACCCTGACGGACGGCACCCGGATCAGGGTCGCTGCGCACTGGGACGAAGGCGGGGCGCGCGGCGCGTTCCTGCGCGAAGTTCGCGGCGGCGCCTGCGACCTGTTCGCCACCGTCCTGTCGCCCGACTATAACCAGGCCCATCACGATCATCTGCATCTCGACCAGGCCGATCGCGGCCGGCTCGGCTGGCGGGCGTGCCGGTAATTGCCTCGCCGTTTCCCCTCGAGATCCGTGCGCGGGATCTGAACGAACCCGCGAGCCTGGCGCCGCGCTTCTCCGGCCCCTGTAAATCCGCGGCTTTCTTCCCTATGTGCAGCGCGAAGTTTCGAACTCGGCGCAGCATTGGCGGGCCGACGGTTCTCCCGAAATTCCCACGTCGTCGGCATCGCCTGGCGCTGCGGAATCCGGGCGTGCCACGGGACGAGACGAGCGACCGCGGCACAAGGGTGTCGGGCATTGGGAGGCAGCGTGACCGAAGCATTTCTTGGCGAACCGGCGGCCGCCGGCGGCGAAGCCGGCCCGTCGGGGCGGGACAGCGCCCTGCAGGACCTCGCGGCGCTCGAACGGCGCACCTTCGCCATCATCTCCCACCCCGACGCCGGCAAGACGACGCTCACCGAAAAATTGCTCTATTCGGCGGGCGCTATCCGCGAAGCCGGCGAGGTGCGGGCGCGCGGCGATCGCCGCCGGGCGCGCTCGGACTGGATGGCGATCGAGCAGCAGCGCGGAATTTCGGTGACCAGCTCCGTGATGACCTTCGAGCGCGGCGGCATCTTGTTCAACCTGCTCGACACGCCGGGCCACCAGGATTTCTCGGAGGACACCTATCGGACGCTGACCGCTGTCGATTCGGCCATCATGGTGATCGACGCCGCGAAGGGCATCGAGGCGCAGACCCGCAAGCTGTTCGAGGTCTGCCGCCTCAGGAACATTCCCATCCTCACCTTCGTCAACAAGGTGGACCGCGAGGGCCTGAGCCCCTTCGCCCTGCTCGACGAAATCGCCGAGACGCTGCAGCTCGACGTCAGTCCGCAGAACTGGCCGACCGGAATGGGCGGACTGTTCCACGGCCTCTATGATTTCGCCGCCGACCGGCTGCTCGCGCCGAACGGCGGCGAAGACGGAGCCGGCGAATGGATCGACTGCGACGGCCTCGACGATGCCAAGCTCGACGAATATCTTCCGGCCGACGCTGCGCAGTCGCTGCGGGACGAAGCGGGCCTGGCCCAGGCGGCTTATCCGGCGTTCGACCTTCAGGCCTTCCGCAACGGCGACCTGACGCCGGTCTATTTCGGCAGCGCGTTGCGCCGCTTCGGTGTCGAGCAGCTTCTCGACGGCCTCGCCGATCATGCGCCGCCACCGCAAGCCCAGCCGGCCCGGCCGGAGCCGGTGCGTCCCGACGAGCCGCGGGTCACCGGCTTCATCTTCAAGGTCCAGGCCAATATGGACCCTAACCACCGCGATCGCGTCGCCTTCATGCGACTCTGCTCGGGAACGCTCAAGCGGGGCATGAAGCTCAACGTGCCGCGGCTCGGCAAGCCGATCGCCATCCACAATCCGATCAGCTTCTTCGCCCGCGACCGCGAGCTCGCCACCCTCGCCCGCCCCGGCGACATTATCGGCATCCCGAACCATGGCACGCTGCGGGTCGGCGACACGCTCACCGAGAAAGGTGACGTCGCCTTCACCGGCCTTCCCGATTTCGCGCCGGAGATTTTACGCCGCGTGCGGCTCGACGACCCGCTCAAGGTCAAGCAGATGCGGCGCGGCCTGGCTGACCTGGCCGAGGAAGGCGTGATCCGGCTGTTCAAGCCGGCGATCGGATCGCAATGGATCGTCGGCGTCGTCGGCGCGCTCCAGCTCGACGTGCTCGCCACCCGGATCGAGCAGGAATATGGCGTGAAGCTCGGCTTCGAGGCGAGCCCGTTCGAGGTCGCGCGCTGGCCGGTCGCCAGCGACGCGGCCGATCTCAAGCGCCTGTCCGAGACCCATCGCGACCGGATGGCCGAGGATCAGGACCGCGCGCTCGTCCTCCTCATGCGCAATGACTGGGAACATGGCCGCTTCACGAAGGAGTGGCCGGGCATCACCTTCGCGGCGATCCGCGAGCGGCACTGATCGATCATTCCGCCTCGGGCCGTCCCGGCATCGGCATGAGCAGGCCGAACCCGGCGACGAGAAGCATCGCAGCGCCCGAGCCCGCCACGGCCGCCGCGATTCCGGCCGGCTCGGCGACATGTCCCCACAGCCAGCTCCCGAGCCCGATCCCGCCGAAGGTCACCGTGCTCACCGTCGCCGTGACCCGGCCGACGAGCGGCCGAGGCGCCCAGAGCTGGGCGGCGACGCTGAAGCCGGAAAGGGCCTGAACCCAGCCGGCGCCGCCGATCACCAGGACCACGAAGCTGACCGCCAGGCCCGGCGCCGCGGCGACGATCAAGCATGCCGCGCCGTAGACGAGCGCCGCGACGCGCACGAGCGTCTCGCCATTGAAACGGCGGCGCATCTCGTGGCTCACCGCGGCGCCGAGGACGGCGCCGAGGCCGAGCGCGCCGAGCAGCAGGCCGAACTGCTCCGGTCCGCCGCCGGCAAGGTCTCGAGCGATCAGCGGCATCAACGCCCAGGCGGCGCTTCCGGCGACGGTGAAGGTCAGCGCCCTGGCGACGATCGCCCGAAGCGGCGCGCTGTCCCGGACGCAGCGCAGACCCTCGGCAAGCGCGGCCGACAACGAAGCGCGCACCGGCGGATCGGGGCGGGGCGGACGCCAGCCGAGCAGGACCCCGACCGAGACGAGGCAGGCGGCGAGATTGCACAGGAAGGCAGCGGGAGCTCCGGCGGCGGCGACGATCGCGCCGCCGGCCGCGGGACCAAGCGTCCGCGCGACGTTGAAGCCCAGGATGCTGAGGCTTGCCGCCCCGGCCAATTCGGCGCGCGGGACCACAGTGCCGATGCTCGCCTGCGAAGCCGGTGTCGCGAAGGCCGTCGCGACGCCGAGCGCGAAGGTCCCGCCGATCAGGATCCAGGGCGTCGCCAACCCTTCGAAGGCGAGCCAGGCGAGCAAGGCCGAGACGGCCGCGGCGCTGCCATAGGCACCGAGCAGGAGGCGGCGGCGATCGATCAGATCAGCGAAGGCGCCGCCGACGAGCGACAGCAGCATCATCGGCAGCGCCATGGCGGTCCAGATCAGGGCCACCCGGTCGGCGCGGCCGTCGATGGCCGTCATCAGCCATTGCGTCCCGACCGCCAGCACCATGTTGCCGAAATTGGCGGCGAGACTCGCAATCCAGAGGGCTCGGAACAGCCCATGGGTGAGCGGGGAGAGGGTCGAGCCGGGGGAGCGCATCGGTGAGCGGCTAGGCCTGCGCCGCGGCGCAGATTGGCCGATTGCCGCGCCGGCCGAACCGCTCATCCCGCAGGCCCGCACCCCCAACGGCGGAACGCGGCTCGCCGACATGGCGGCCGGATCGGCCATTCAGCCGCCCGGCAACAGTCCCACCAAGATCCTTCGCCTGACGGCGTTCGACGCGATTCATGCGGCAGCTATAGAGACAAAGGCAGGGCGCGGCAGCGTGTCGTGGCCGGAAGCCTCGCGTCCGCCGGGCCGGAAGCGCTCCCGCATGAGTCCATCGCCTTCACACCTTTCGGGAACGCGCCTCCTCGTTCGCCGTTCGGAATCGCGGAACACAGGAGGAAGAGATGCGCATCACGTTCGTGGCGGCCCTCGCGGCCGGGCTTCTGGTCGGGGCCTGCGGCGGCGGCGGGCAGACGGAAGCGACCGAGGTGGAAGAGGCACTTGGCAATGAATTCCAGCCGGCGGCGCCCTCGCCCGGCGGCAACGCCGTGAACGGCGCGACTTCCGCGCCGGAGGGCGAGAACATTCTGTAACTCGCCTCGTCGGCGCGGCGCCGTCGCAGGACCATCGGGGCGTGGTAGTATATCCGCGCCGAGCACCCATATGAAAGTCATCACCTGGTCCTGACGCAAGCATCCTGTGACAGAGAGACGCTCGTCGTGCTCCCGCTTGCCAGACAGGTGATAGTCCATGATCCGTCGAACCGACTCCCACCCGCCGCGCGCCAGACGGCTCGTGCAGCGCAAGGACAGCGTTTCGGCGACGCGCGAATCGAAGCCTCCCGAGGCCGCCCGCCGGGCCGTCGTTGCCCCGCGAGCGCCCGGCCGCGCCACGCCGGAGCGGCCAATTTCGCCGCACTCCGACATGGCGGCTGAAGTTAGTGTTGCGGGCTGCAATGCCCGGGCCGCTGCCGATCGTTCCCGCGCGGCGACGATGGATACGGCCAACGGGCGACGGCGGCTCGAAGGCAGCGCCACCAGCTGGGCCGCGAGGGCAGGCCTTCTGCAGCGGGATGCGGACGGCTTCGAAGCCGTGAGGGCGATCGCCCGGGCCGAGTGGAAAGAGGGAGAGGAAGCCGCCCGACATGTCCGGCCGGACGACGATCTCGATCCCTGAGGTCCGATCCCGCCCGCAATCACCGACCTCAAGCTCAACGCCGCTCGAAGGAAACACATCCATGCGCATCGCCCAGATCGCCCCGCTCGCCGAAGCGGTGCCGCCGAAGCTCTACGGGGGGACCGAACGGGTCGTATGGTGGCTCACCGAGGCGCTGGTCGAGATGGGCCACGAGGTCACCCTTTTCGCGAGCGGCGACTCCGTCACGTCGGCGGATCTGGTCACCTGCTCGCCGGTCGGACTGCGGCTCTGCGGAGTGAACGACCACACTGCGTCAACCCTGGCCATGCTGGACAGGATATTCCGCGCAGCGGATCAGTTCGACATCATCCACTTCCACGTGGACCTGCTTCACTATCCGCTTTTCCGCGGGTTGGCCGGGAAGTGCCTGACGACGCTTCACGGCCGCCAGGACCTGCCCGACAATCTGCCTATCTTCGGTGCGTTTCCGGAAATGAAGCTGGTCTCCATTTCCGCCAACCAGCGCCTGCCCATCCCCCATGCGAATTTCGTCGGAACAGTCCATCACGGCCTTCCGCTTGACCTCATTCCCCAGTCCGACGGCGGCGACTATCTCGCGTTCATCGGGCGCATCTCACCGGAGAAGCGACCCGACCGGGCGATCGAGATAGCCCGTCGAGCCGGAATGAAGCTCAGGATCGCAGCGAAGATCGATCGAGTGGACGCGGCCTATTTCGCCGAGGTGATCGAGCCGCTCCTCGAAGATCCCCTCATCGAATTCATCGGCGAAGTGGGAGATGCGGACAAGGCCGAATTCCTCGGCGGCGCCCGCGCCTTGCTTTTTCCGATCGACTGGCCCGAGCCGTTCGGACTGGTAATGGTCGAGGCGATGGCGGCGGGAACGCCGGTCATCGCATGGCGGAACGGATCAACCACCGAAGTGGTCGAGCACGGGCGCAGCGGCTATCTGGTCGACAGCATCGAGGGGGCCGTGGCCGCCGTCCATGCCTCCGCGTCGCTGTCGCGCAGCGGGGTTCGAAAGGTCTTCGAGGAGCGGTTCACCGCCGCCCGCATGGCGGAGGATTATATGGAAATCTATCGTGGCCTCCAGTCCATGAAGGCGACACGCGCGTCGCCGCCGTTCGTGCTCGCAGCGGCCTGACCGTCATCGCCAGGATCACACCCGCCAAGCCCGAGGATCATCTTGCGCAGCTTCGAGTCCTTGAAGCCGACGCACGTCTCGCCGGCGTCCGTGCCTCCGGCGACCCGGACATCGGGAGCATCGCAGTCGCGAAGCCGGGCGATCACCACGTGGAAGCGACCAAGTCGCTGGTCGACCGAACGCTGCGGACGCTGAAGCATGGCGACCTTTTCGGGATCTTCGCCAAAGACGGCGATTGCCGAGGCGGAGAGGACGGTCCGGACGGCCTGTTCTTCAAGGATACGCGCTACCTCTCCAACCTCGAGCTGCGCATCGGTGGAAGCCCGCCGCTCCTGCTGAGCTCGGTCGTTCTCGATGACAATGCCGCACTGATCGTCGACCAGACCAATGCCGATCTCCATGACGCCGGAGGCGACCGATGGCTGGCGCGCGACAGTCTCTTCATCGGCCGGACGAAGTTCCTTCGTTCGACCACCGCCTACGAGCGGATCGTCGTCCGCCGGTTCGTTCCGTTGCCCCGGCCGGTACCGATCGAGATCATCTTCGCCGCCGACTTCGCCGACCTGTTCGAAGTCAGAGGTGAACCGCGCCCCCTCCGCGGCACGATGGAGGCAACGAAGATCGATGAGCGCAGCGTGCGCTTCGCCTATCGCGGGCTCGACGACGTTGCCCGCAGCACGACCCTTTATCTGGACCCCGCCCCGACCTTTCTGTCGGCCGAAATGGCCCGGTGGGAGGTGGACTTCGGCAACGCCGAGCGATGCACCATACTCATGAAGGCGGATTGCACGCTCGGCGAGGAGGGCGCGCCCGAACCGCCGCACCTGGTGACGGCGTACCGCCTGCTGCTCAAGGCAAACCGCAACCGCCCCGTTCGCCTGGACAGCGTGTCGACGTCGAACGAGCGCTTCAACGCCGTGCTCGACCGGTCGGCTTCGGATCTCCAGATGCTGCTGACCGACACCGCGACGGGCCTTTACCCCTATGCGGGCGTTCCCTGGTACAGCACGATCTTCGGACGTGACGGAATTATCACCGCGATGATGCTGCTCTGGATCGCGCCGGGCATCGCCAAAGGGGTCCTGCAGACGCTCGCATCAACTCAGGCCGCTTCGACCGACGAGGCCGCCGATGCGGAGCCCGGCAAGATCCTGCACGAGATGCGGAGCGGCGAGATGGCTCAGCTCGGGGAGGTGCCGTTCCTGCGCTACTATGGCACGATCGATGCCACACCCCTCTTCGTCATGCTGGCGGGTATGTATCTGCGCCAAACCGGGGATCTGGAAACGGTGCGCGCCATCTGGCCGAATATCGTCGCAGCGCTGGACTGGATCGACAGGCATGGCGATGGCGACGGCGACGGGTTCGTCGAATATCACCGGATGACCGAGCAGGGCCTGGCCAACCAGGGATGGAAGGACAGCTACGATTCGATTTTCCACGCCGACGGACGGTTGGCCGAAGGGCCCATCGCTTTGTGCGAGGTGCAGGCCTATGTCTTCGCGGCCAAGGTCGGCGCCGCCACCATGGCGCGCGCGATGGACGAACCGGAACATGCCTTGCGCCTCGAGCAGCAGGCGGAGGAACTGCGCCGCAAGTTTGAGGAGAGCTTCTGGGACGAGGCGCTGGGCAGCTACGTGCTGGCCCTGGACGGTGCGAAGCAGCCGTGCCGCGTTCTCGCTTCCAATGCCGGCCATGCCTTGTTCGGCGGCATCGCCGCCCCGGACCGCGCGGAGCGGGTGGCGAAGCTGCTGATGAGCCGCAGCTTCTACAATGGCTGGGGCATTCGCACGCTTGCCTCCGGCGAGGCGCGCTACAACCCGATGTCCTATCATAACGGCTCGGTCTGGCCGCACGACAATGCGCTGATCGCCATCGGCCTCGGCCGCTACGGGCACAAGGCAGCGGTCGCCCGGATATTCGAGGGCCTGACGAGCGCTGCCTTTTACGACGAGCTGCATCGTCTTCCCGAGCTCTTTTGCGGATTTTCGCGCCGGCCCAAGCGGGGCCCGACATCCTATCCCGTCGCCTGCTCTCCGCAAGCCTGGGCGGCGGCGGCGCCTTACGCGCTGGTGGCGGCGACGACCGGACTGCAGATCGATTTCGAGAGCGACCAGATCGCCGTGAGCGAGCCGATGCTGCCGGCCCTTCTCGACTCGCTTCATCTCAAGGACGTGGCCATGGCCGGCTTCACCGCCGACCTCCGCTTCACTCGGAAGGGCAACGGCGTCGCGACGAGCATCAAGCGGCGAGCCCGCCCGGCTGGGTTGGTTCGGGCACGCTAGAGCATCGAAAGCGAACTGGTCGAACCTGCCGCGGGTCCGACAGTTCGGCGATCGCTAGCGGCGGGCGTCCGCCGCTCGCCGCTGCTCCGAGTCCGCCATTCGCCGCATCGCCTCGTCCGCCCTGCCCGTGGCGCGCGCGTCAGCGGCCTCTACGGCGCGACTCTTCTCTTCGGCGTTCCTGAGTTCGATCCCGTTCGTGAAGCGCTCCACGGTGGCGGGCGACGGGTCCGGCTGCTCAGCCGGAGAGCAGGCGGCGAGCCCCAGTCCGCCGACGAGGACGATCTTCGAGGGCATCCTCATGAGGAAGTTGGCGCCGAGCCGCTCTTGAGGCGCCGGCCCGCCAAATTCTCGAGCATGTCGCCCCTCTGCGTCCAGGTGGCGGCACTATGCTCGAACTTGCGGCGGCCCTGCTCGGTATCGGTGCGGAGCGCTCGGGCAAGATCGCCTTCCGCCAGGAGCCGGCATCCGGCCACGGTGTTCTGCGTCTGCTTGTGCCCTGGCAGCGGCACCAGGCTAAGCTCGGACTTCGGCGGACCGGATCTCGGCCGAGCCGCTCCTCCCTCATTCTCCCACCGGTCTTCGGGCGAACGGCGAAGGGCGGGGGACGCGGTGGAGCCGGAACCCGGCAGGCGGACGCCCAGTCCGGGCGCCAGATCATGGATGGGAGGCTTTGTGGTCATGGGGTCGGCCTTTCCGGCAAGCAGGAGCGCTAGGCTCCCATCACGGGGGCGCTTGCGGAAACGAGCCGGGTGACCCTTTCCATATGGGGTGCCGGCGGGGATTTACGATGGGAGGGAGAGCGCAGTCCCCCCGACGCGGATGGGCGGTCCTCCCGGACAGCCCAGCACACCGTTTGCGGAGGAAGGATCGGGTCCGACAGGCCGCCCGAGGCGTTTTGTCTTGCAGGACTCGCCCGCAACGGTTGCGGGCCGGGGAAGAGGAGAGAAGTTCGAAATGGCTGAGAATCGTCGCAAGATCAGCACCGGCCCGAATGAGAGCCCGATCAACGAATCCATTGCGGGCACGGCGCCGGGCATCCCCGACGATGCACTGGCTCCCGGGGAGGAACTTCCCGAGCCGCCGAGTGACGAAGAAGTCGAACGGGCGAAAAAGGCGCTTGAGCGGAAGCGCGGCTGATCAGGCATAAAGAAGGCGCGCCGCGGCTCGCCCCATACCGACATGGTCGTGGGCGACGCCCGGGACCACTTCGAGCTCCCAGTTGAGCGCGTGTCCCAGGCGCTCCGCCTGCCGCCGCGCGACCTCGAAGAAGAACCGTCCGCGCGACAGGCGGTCGAGCCCCTGACTGTCGGCGAGCGGCGTGTGCAGGTGGATTCCGCCTCGCTCCGGATGATTGTCGAGCTCCCCGAGAAGGAGGGTGAGCTTGCGGGAGAAGGCGGCAGCGAGGGATGATTCGGTGAGGCCGGTGCCGGCGAGTCCGAACGGCTGCGGCACGCTGAAATCGGGCAGCGTGTAGAAGCCCGAATTGGCGGCGACGATCCGGTCGGCCCGCGAACTGGGCTGGAAGAGAGCGAAGCGATGGAGAATCTGGCCGCCGGCGGAATGGCCGAACAGATCGTAAAGCTGCCGGGATGAGCCCACCGCGCCGGCAAGGATGGCGAAGATCCGATCGAAGTCGTTGAACAGCCAGGTTTCGGGGCGGTCGTTGATGTCGAAACGGAAATCCTCGTCGCGCAGATGGATGTTCGTCGGCTGGCGACCGTCGGGACCGGTCGGCATGTTGCTGATCCGAAGGTTCTTGATGACGCCGCCCATATGGTAGGCCGCGAAATCATAGTCCGATTCCGAATAAGCCAAAGCGGCGACGAGGATGTTGTGCGCCTCGGCGGCCGCAATCCAGCTGTCCCGGTAATCGTCGCCGTTTCGCCCGGCGCCGGGGAGAACCAGCAATATCGGGGAATCGGGCGTAAGGGCGGCGGGCCGGTAATGATGGACGATGATGGCCTTGTCCTCACGTCCTCGCCCGCCCCGCACGCGAAAGGCGCCCGCGCCGGGGGCCAGGCTTTGCGGCTCGAACGGCAGGTCGTCCGGGTGCACGACGAGACGCATTCCGCAGGCCGGACAGGTTCCGGGGCCATCGAAGATCCGGCCGTCGGCGGCGCATCCGCAGGGCGGACAGACATATCGCGTCGAGGCGGGCGCCGCCAAGGCCCGGCCGCTTCCGGCGCAGGCGAAGACGGCGCCGCAGAGGCCGGCGTGGACGAAAGTCCGGCGGCTGATGCTCATGGTCTGTCTCCCGTGTAGCGGAATCGTTGCTGGTAATCGGTCGGGCACAGGCCGAAGCGCCGCTCGAACGCTCTTCGGAAGCCGTCGACGCTGCGAAACCCGTTGGCATGAGCGATCCGTTCCAACGCGCCGCCATGCTCGACAAGGGCCGCTCGCGCGGCATCGAGGCGGAGATTGCGGATGAACGTCGCCGGCGGGGTGCCGAACTCGCGCGAGAAGCGGCGGGTGAACTGGCGGACGCTGAGATTCGCACGTCCGGCCAGCGCCTCGACGGAAAGCCCCGCGCCGAGATTGCCCGCGGCCCAATGACACGCCTCGGCCAGGGCGCCGACGGCAGACGCCTGGAACTTCAGGGGATCGGAAAATTGAGCCTGCGAGCCGGTGCGCCTGAGGAAGACGACCAGCTGGCGCGCGGCTTCCATGGCGGCCCGAGCGCCGTGGTCGGCATGGATCAGGTCCAGCGCGAGATCGATCCCGGCAGTGACGCCCCCTGACGAATAGAAGCGCCCGTCCTTGAGGAAGAGGGACTCCGCGCTGATCGCGACATTGGGGTAGCGCCGCCTCAGGTCGGCGGCGTGCGCCCAATGGGTGGTCAGGCCACGCCCGTCGACCAGGCCCGATTGCGCGAGGACATAGGCCCCCGTGCAGACCGAGGCGATGCGTCCGAACCTCTGGTGATGCGCGCGGAGCCATTCGCCAAGCCGCGGTAGCGTGTCAGGATCGCGGACACCGGCACCGCCGGGAATGATGAGCAGGTCGGCGCCGTCGCATTCCGTCACATCGAGATCGACACCGAGCCGAAGGCCAGATTCGGCCCTGACCGCCTCCGTTCCGAGCGCGATGGTCGTAGGTCGGTAAAGCGACGCGCCATCCTCTCGGCGCACGGTCGAAAAAGCCTCGACCGGTCCTGCGACGTCGAGGGCGTTCACCCCTGGAAAGAGCAAGATGGCGATGGTCCTGATGCGGGTCATCTGCCTTACCTCCGGGCCGGAGCATAAAGGCATGCATCCATGACCTAAAGGACACGGAAACGACCGTTCAGGACATTGAACTCAACCGCCTTGCCAGCATCGAGACGATGCACAGCGGCTACCGCCCTCCCAATATGCCGCGTCGTTCGACTCGGTCGGATCGGCGCTGCCTCACAGGTTGGTGCTCGGTTGCCGGTTTCGGAAAGCCGCCTCTCCGGCGTCCGAGACTTCGACCCATTTCTCGTCGGGCGCCGCATCCGCCGCGTAGCTGTCGTGCCAGTTCCACCATTTGTAGGTCGGGGTCTGCGGATAGCCTTCGGGCGAGTCCTCCCAGACCTCCTGCCGGCCGAGCGGGGTGATATCGAGATAGTTCCAGGTGCCGCCCATCTGCTCGTCGCCCCTATTGTTGACGAAATAGGTGCGGAACACGCGGTCGCCGTCACGGTAGAATACGTTCGTGCCGTGCCATTCGCCCACGCCAAAGTCGGCGTCGAAGCGGTCGGTGAGCGTGAACCACGGAATTTTCCAGCCCATCCGCCTCTTGAGGCGCGCGATATCCTCCTGGGGCGCGCGTGAAACGAAGGCGAGACTGGTGTCGCGGGCATTCAGGTGCGCGACGTGAGCGACCTGATCGGCCACGATGGAGCAGCCGCGACAGGCATGGTCCGGCCAGCCGAACACGCCCGGCTCGAAGAAGGCGCGGTAGACGATGAGCTGGCGCCGCCCTTCGAAAAGGTCGAGCAGGCTGACCTTTCCCGCCGGACCTTCGAAGGCGTAGCCTGTGTCCACGGCCATCCACGGCATGCGCCGGCGCTCGGCGGCCAGAGCGTCGCGGGCGCGGGTCAGGGCCTTTTCCTTGACGAGCAACTGGGCGCGCGCCGCTTCCCATTCCTGAAGCGTCACCACCGGCGGCGTGCGCATCGCCGGCCGCTCGCCCATCCGCATGTTGTCCATTGATGTCGTCATAGCCTTGAATCCTCCTTGTCTGGACAAGATCCGGCGCCTCGAGGCCGAAGCGCGGGCTCGTCGCGGCTCATCCGTGTCGGCGACACGACCTTTGGCGCGGGAGATCGAAGGCCGAGAGTAACAAGTGTGGCGGGATTCGAATCGGACCGGGCGACCGCAGCCGCCCGCGGGTCCGGAGCCGGCGCGTCGCCACAGGCAGTGCGCTTGGGTGGATTGAGGTCGCTAGGCCACGGCCAAAGTCTCAACCTTGGATCGGGCGGCGCTCGACGATGGTGACCCCAACGGGACTCGAACCCGTGTTTTCGCCGTGAAAGGGCGACGTCCTAGACCGCTAGACGATGGGGCCGTGAAGCGAGGCCGCGACTTAAGGGCGAGGACCGGCGGGGTCAAGGATCACCAGCCGAACCCCCGGGTCCGGGTCGCCACCCGCGCGAGCATGTTGTCCGAGGCGAGAAACAGCGTACGGCCGTCCGCGTCACCGAACGTGCAATTGGCGACTGCCGTACCCGTGTCGATCCGTCCGAGCCGAGTGCCGTCCGGGGCGAAGACGATGACTCCGCCGGGGCCGGTGGCGAACAGATTGCCGTCGGCGTCGATCGCCATTCCGTCGGGAAGGCCGGGCCGCGCGTCGCCCACCTCCGCGGTCGCATCGGCGAAGATTCGGCGGCTCGCCGCATTACCCTGCGCGTCCAGCGTATAGGCGACCCAGATCGCCCGCTGCGGATCGGAATTGGCGACATAGAGGGTGTGCCCGTCGGGCGAAAGGAGAATACCGTTCGGGAAGGACAGGCTGTCGTCGATCAGCGTCACTCGGCCGTCGGGATCGAGGCGATAGACGCCGTTGTGCGGCTGCTCCTTCAGCGGCGACTGGTTCAGGCCTTCGAGACCGTAGGGCGGGTCGGTGAAGTAGACGGTGCCGTCTGCGGCGCGAACGAGGTCGTTGGGCGAGTTGAACCGCCGGCCCTGAAATCGCGTGGCGAGCATCCTTTTCTCGCGCGTCGCGAGATCAAGGCTGGCAATCGCCCTGTTGCCGTGATCGGCGAGCAGGATCGTGTCGCCCGGCCCGCGGATCAGGCCGTTGGCCCCGGGCTCGCGAAAGCCGCTCGTATCTCCGGCGAGGCCGGACGGCTCGAGGAAGATCGACACCCCATCTGCCGGAGACCAGCGGTGCATCCGGTTGCCGGGCACGTCGGTGAACAGCAGATAACCGCCAGCCTCCCCGATCCAGACCGGGCCCTCCGCCCAGATGAAACCTTCGGCGAGCTTCTCGATCGGCGCGTCGGGCGCGATCAGATCGTCGAGACGGGGCGACTCGCGGTGGACCGATCCGATCCGATCGGGCCCGGGCACGGCGCTCGCGCAGGACGCCAGCGTCATGGCCAGCATGAAGAGCATCGACCTCATCTTACCGTCTCCTCCCGAGTGACCGTCGCGAGGGCCGCAGCCGGGGCGTGCCCCTCGCCTTCCGCGGCGATCCGGAACGCACCGCGGGAACGTATGTCGGCGGACGACGAGCCCACCATCAGCTGAATCTCGCCGGGCTCGATCCGCCAGCGGCCGTCATCCCAGATCGCGAACTGTGCCGGCGTCAGGGTGAAGCTCACACGCTTTGCCTTGCCCGGCGCCAGCGCGATGCGGCGAAAGCCGCGCAGCTCCTGGACCGGCCGGGAAACGCTCGCGACGGGGTCGCGCGCGTAGAGCTGGACGACCTCGTCGCCCGCCACGCGTCCGGCGTTGCGTACCGTCACGCTTATCGTGACGCTCTCTCCCGGAGCGACGCTGGCGCGGTCGACGGCGAGCGAGCCATAGTCGAAACTTGTGTAGGAGAGGCCGTGTCCGAAGGGGAAGAGCGGCGTGACCGGCAGATCGTGGTACCGGACCGTATCGCGCGTGATGTCCGGATCGGCCGGGCGGCCGCTCGGCAGCCGGTTGTAGGTAAAGGGCAATGCGCCGCTGGCTCGGGGAAAGCTGACCGGCAGTCGCCCGCCGGGAGCGGCACGGCCGATCAGGACGTCCGCAATGGCGGGACCGGCCTCGACGCCGAGGAACCAGGTCTCGAGGATAGCCGGCGCCCGCGCCGCTAGCCGGTCGATGACCAGCGGCCGCCCGTTCATCAGCACGACCGCGACCGGCTTGCCGGTATCCAGCACCGCATCGGCCAGCGCCTGTTGCGCGCCGGGAAGCGACAGGTCGGAACGGCTGCGCGCCTCACCGCTCATGTCGAAATCCTCGCCCACGACGAGCAGGACGAGGTCGGCGCGGCGCGCCGCCTCTACCGCACGCGGGATGCCGGACCTGTCGTCGCTGTGCGGCGAGGCGCCGGGTTCATGGACCAGCTCGGCGCCCTCCGGCAGCCGCTCGCGAAGCGCCGCGAGCAGGGGCCGGACGTCCTCCTCGCGGCCGAGCGCCCGCCAGGAGCCGAGCTGCGAATCGGAATCGTCGGCGAGCGCCCCGATGACGGCGACGCGGCGCACCGTGCGGGCGATCGGCAGCACGCCGCCTTCATTCTTGAGCAGCACGATCGAGCGCAAGGCTGCCTCCCGCGCGGCGGCGCGATGTTCGGCGGACAGGGTCACGGCCGCCTCGCGAGCCGGATCAGCGCCGCGATAGGGATCATCGAACAAGCCGAGCCTTTCCTTGGCGGCGAGGACCCGGCGCACAGCGTGGTCGAGCAAGGGCAGCAGCGTCGGGTCTCGCTCGACCGCGGCGCGCAATTGCGTGAAGTAGAGCTCGCTGGACATGTCGATGTCGACGCCGGCAGCAAGCGCCAGCGCGGCCGCTTCTGCGCCATTGCCGGCGACCCCGTGGGGGATGAGCTCGGCAACGCCCATCCAGTCGCTGACGACGGGCCCCTGCCAGGTCCATTGGCCACGCAGGAGGCCGGTGAGCAACGGCCGGTTGGCATGCATCGGCAAGCCCGACACGGTATTGAAGGCAGCCATGAACGATCCCGCGCCGGCCGCGGCCGCTGCGTGGAAAGGCGGCAGATGGATTTCGTTCAACGTCCGCTCGCTGATTTCGGCACTGTCATAGTCGCGGCCACCGAGCGCCGCTCCATAAGCGGCGAAGTGCTTGGCGGTGGCCATGATAGTGCCCGGCATCGCCAGGTCGTCTCCCTGGTAGCCGCGCACCTGCGCGACGGCCATCGCGGAGCCGAGGTACGGATCCTCGCCCGAGCCCTCGACGATCCGGCCCCAGCGCGGATCGGGCGCTACGTCGACCATCGGCGAGAAGGTCCAGTGGACGCCGGCCGCCGAAGCCTCGACCGCGGCGACCCGGGCAGCGCGTTCGCTCACCGTCGGGTCGAAGGCCGCCGCCATGGCAAGCGGCACGGGGAAGATGGTGCGATAGCCGTGGATGATGTCGAGAGCGTAGAGCAGGGGAATGCCCAGCCGCGATTCCTCGACGGCGACACGCTGCAGCGCCCGTGTCGCATCGGCCCCGGCGACGTTGAGCAGCGAGCCGACCTGCCCGCGCCGGACGCGCTCGCGCAGCGCGTCGTCGATGCGCGAATTGACGGCTTTCTGCCGGCCGCCCGGAAGCTGGGTGAGCTGGCCGAGCTTTTCCTCGATCGTCATTCGCGCGAGGAGGCTTTCGATCCTGTGGGAGGCTGGGGGGTGCGGCTCCGCGGCAATCGAGGCCGCGGTGAGGCACAAGGCGATAGACAGCGCTGTCATCAGCTTGCCGACCATTCGTCCTCCCCTTCGCGATCCGACAGTCGAGAGATTCCGCCGCTCGGCGGCCGATCGATTCGCCCGCCCCTTGCGGAAGATCCGCCGGAGTTTCGTTTCGGTTCAGTATAATCACGCGCGAGACGCTGTCGACTGGCGGGAGAGTGGCCACGTCGACTGGCAAAAGATCGTCCGGATCACCGTCGAGGCAAGCAAGTCCGGAATGCGATCGGGAGCATTGCGGCCCTGTGTAGCTGGACCCCTCCGCCTTAGCCGGGAAACGGGGAGATCATCAGGGAAGCCACAATTCTAATCGGCCCAGGCGGCATCCTCCAGGTGGAGCTCGGCCGACGCGCGGCCGCCATATTCGTCGCGCTTCATCCGCCCTGCCAGCCACAGGCGGCGATGAGGCGGGGCGGCAAGCATGGCCTCCCCGAGTGCGCTTTCGGCCATTCGGAAGGCGATCGCCTTGACCCGCCGGCCGTCGTCGCCGGCGGCGACCAGCCGCAAGTGACCGTTGCCGACAATGTCGGCCTTCATGACGGCAAACGGACCCGCGGCGACGCGCGGCGCGGGCCATCCGGCACCATAGGGACCGCCGGCATCGAGCGCGTCGCACAGATCAGGGCAGACCCCGCCGGGCGCCAGGACCGCATCGAGGACCAAGGCGCGATCCTCGCGGCTGCGGGTCACGTCGGCGGCAAGGCGCTCCTCCAGAAAATCGGCGAGAGCCTCGATACCGCCTGCCGCGACCGTCAGGCCGGCCGCCATTGCATGGCCGCCGCCGGCAACGAGCAGTCCCCGATCCTTCGCCGCCAGCACGGCTGCGCCCAGATCGACCCCGCCGATCGAGCGCCCCGATCCCTTGCCGACTCCGTCGCCGTCGATCGCCACGACGATGGCCGGCTTGTGCCACTTCTCCTTCAGGCGGCTGGCGACGATGCCGATCACGCCGGGATGCCAGCCCGGAGCCGACACAAGCGTCACGGCGCGGTTAGCCTGTGCAGCGCCCAGGACCTCGGCGGCCTCGCACACCGCCAGCTCGATCGCCCGCCTTTCCTCGTTGAGCCGGTCGAGCTCCGCAGCGATCGACTCGGCCTGCACGGGATCGTCGGTCGTCAGCAGCCGAACGCCGAGATCGGACTTGCCGACCCGGCCGCCGGCATTGATCCGCGGCCCCAGCGCGAAGCCGAGGTCGGTCGCGGTCGGCGCCCGGCCGAGCCGCGCCGCGTCGGCCAGAGCGGCCAAGCCGGCATTGCCCCGTCGCGCCATCACCTTGAGACCCTGAGTAACGAATGCGCGATTGAGGCCCTTCAACTGCGCAACGTCGGCCACGGTGCCGAGCGCGACGAGGTCGAGCAGCTCGATGAGGCGCGGCTCCTCGCCCCCTCGGAAGAAGTTTCTGCCGCGAAGGGTGCGCAGCAGCGCGGCCCCGAGCAGGAAAGCCACGCCGACCGCGGCGAGATGGCCGTGCGCCGCCGCTTGCTCATCCTCGTCGAGGCGGTTCGGGTTGACGATGGCCAGGCCGGAGGGGAGGCGGCTCGAACATTTATGGTGGTCGACGACGATGACGTCGACGCCGGCGGCGCGCGCCATGTCGAGCGCTTCGAACGCTTGCGCGCCGCAATCGACCGTGACGATGAGTCGGGCGCCGCCGGCCGCGATCCGGACCAGAGCCTCGCCGGAGGGACCGTAGCCCTCCATCAACCGGTCCGGGATATAGGCCTGCGGAGCGCAGCCCAAGCCGCGCAGGAGCCGGATGAGCAGGGCGGCAGAGGTCGCACCGTCGACGTCATAATCGCCGAAGATCGTGACCGGCTCGCGCGCCTCCACGGCATCGGCAAGGCGCTCCGCCGCCTTGTCCATGTCGCGAAACAACGACGGGTCGGGCATGAAGGCGCGGAGGGTCGGCTGACGGTGCCGCTCCAGCTCGTCGCGCGAGACGCCGCGGCCGAGGAGCAGCTGGTCCACCAGGTCGTCGGGGGAGAATCCGAAATCGCCGTCCGCGGGCGCGGCCCGCCAGCGCCAGGGCTGGCCGAGGATCGAGCGCGACACGCCGCAGACGAAGGAGGGGCTCATCAGCATCGCGCCCACCCTAGGCGATAGGTGCGGCCGCGTGAATCCCCGACAGATCGGCGTTAACCAGCAGGCTTCGTTCTTCCTTCATCATCCTGCGTCAGAGGAAGGCTGCGGCACTTTGCCTCGGGAGATCCCCCATGCGACGGCTTGCCTCCTCGTTCCTTGCGACCCTCATTCTCGCGGCCGGGCCGCTGGCCGCCCAGCCGGCGCCGGAGCCCGCCCGGACCATCGCCTTCGAGCTTCGCGAAGGCGGCCGGCTGGTGGCGGCGCCGAGCATCACCGTCCAGATGGGTCGGCCTGCGGCGGTATCCGTGGGAGAATATTCGCTGCGGCTGCGGGTGACTCGCGCCACCGCAGGGCAAGGGCCCTACCTCGTGCGTTCGAGCCTTTACCGCTCCGACAGCGGCTGGACACTGGTCGCTACGCCTGCGGTCACCGTGCCGGAGGGCGAGCAGGCCCATCTGCGCTTTGCCGGAACCGACGGCAGCGACCTGTCGCTCGCAGTGCGGGTGCGCTGAACCCCGCTCAGTCGTGCAGGCCAGGCTCCCGGCGATGTTCGCCGCGCACCCAACGGACGGTGCCCGTCGCGGCGCGCATCACCACGCTTTCCGTCGTGATGGTGTTCTTCCTTCGCTTGACGCCTTCCAGCAGGGTGCCGTCGGTGACCCCCGTGGCGGCAAAGATGACGTCGCCCTGCGCGAGCTCCTCGAGCCGATAGATGCGGCCCAGGTCCGTCACGCCCCATTTCGCGGCCCGGGCGCGCTCGTCATCGTTGCGGAAGACGAGTCGGCCCTGGAACTGGCCGCCGACGCAGCGCAGGGCCGCCGCCGCCAGCACCCCCTCGGGCGCTCCGCCCTGCCCCATATAGACGTCGATCGTCGTGTCCGGATCGGTGACCGCGATCACGCCGGCGACATCGCCGTCGGGGATGAGATTGATGCCGCAGCCAAGGGCGCGCAGCTCCGAGATCAAGGCGGCGTGGCGCGGCCGATCGAGAACGCAGACGATGATCTCGGCGGGATCGACGCCCTTCGCCCGGGCGATCGCGCGAATATTGTCGGAGGGCGATCGATCCAGGTCGATGACATCCTCGGGATAGCCGGGGCCGATGGCGAGCTTCTCCATATAGACGTCGGGGGCATTCAACAGGCAGCCCTGCTCGGCGATGGCGAGAACCGCCATCGCATTGGCGCCGGCCTTGGCGGTGATCGTCGTGCCTTCGAGCGGATCGAGGGCGATGTCGATGCAGGGCGCGTCGGCCTGGCCACAGCGGGCGCCGACCTTCTCACCGATATAGAGCATCGGAGCCTCGTCCCGCTCGCCTTCGCCGATGACGATGGTGCCGTCGAGGTCGAGCTCATTCAGCGCGCTGCGCATCGCCTCGACGGCCGCCTGGTCGGCCGCCCGCTCGTCGCCGCGCCCGACCAGCTTGGATGCCGCGACCGCCGCGGCTTCCGTTACCCGCACCATTTCCAGCACGAGCAGTCGATCGAGGACGTGGCTTCCCTTCATCATGATTTCTGGCATCCTTTGCTTGGGCCGGTTACCGGGAGCGGATAAGCGAGCCGCATGACAAAGTCGAGAATGACGCCCTGGCTTGCTCTGCTCGTCCTCGCCTCTCCGGCAGGCGCGCAACCGGTCGACGTCGACGGTCTCGTCGCGGCCCAGCGGGAGACGCTCCGATCGGCTATGCGGCTCGATTGTCCCCCGGCCGGAGCGGACGAAGAGATTGTCGTGTGCGGTTCGCGTGACCCGGGCCGCGAACACCGGCTCCCGCTCCCCGTCGCACGCGAGCCACGCGCCGGCGACCGCGCCGCCGGAGAGCAGCGCGCCGCGCTCGACATCGACTCCAGCCGCTGCACGCCCGTGGGGCGGGCTCAGCAATGCAGTGGCGGGCTCGACGTCATCGGCATCGCCTTCACGATGGCCCGCGCCCTGGGACAGGCTCTCGCCGACGAGGATTAGCTCGCCGGCACCGGCGCCTTGGGGGGAAGCTCGAACAGATTCGCGAAGGCGGCCGCCACTTCGCGATCGCCGTCGACGGCCAGCGCTCCGTCCGCTTCGAGCGCTTCGAGAGGCACATCCCCGTAGACGAAGGCGGCGATCGCCGAAGCGGGACCGGTAAGGACCAGGTCCGAACCCTCCGGATCGCCGCGTGCGGTGTGGACCATTCCGCCGGCCACATCGGCAACGAACGTCTCGGCGCCGATGCGAAAGCCGACCCGCGCCGTCATCCCCTCGGCTTTGCCGGAATCGAACATGGTGCGGAAAGACAGCATCAGCGACGTCCCACTAAGCGGCAGTGTCGGATCGTGGGCGGGTGAGCGTGCCGCCCATTTTCCAAGCGCCTTGATGATCGGTTCGGCCTCATAGCCCCACTCGGTAAGTTCGTAGACTTGGGCGGAGGCAGGCGGAGGAAGCCGGCGACGGACGACGAGCCCGGAGGCCTCCAGCCCCTCGAGCCGCTGAGTGAGCACGTTTGCGCTCAAACCAGGCAGGTCGCTTCGAATGTCACCGAACCTCTTCGGACCAAGCATAAGCTCCCGCATCACCAGCAGGGCCCAGCGCTCGCCGACCAAATCGAGCGCATGGGCGGTCCCGCATGCGTCATCATACCGCCGGCGGGATGCAGGTCGAGGCGACTCAGTTATTTTTTGTAACTCCATAGTTGCATTTTATAACCGAACAGCGCATCAACGTCAAACCCCGATTCGCAAGGAGGACGAGATGTCCAAGATGATTTTCGTGAACCTGCCCGTTGCCGACCTCCCCGCCGCCAAGGCCTTCTACGAGGCAATCGGCGCGACGAACGAGCCGCGCTTCACCGACGAGACGGCGGCCTGCATGGTCTTTTCCGACACCATTTTCGTGATGCTTCTGACCCACGAGAAGTTCGCCCAGTTCACGCCCAAGACGATCGTCGACGCCCACCACAGCAGCGAAGTCCTGATCGCCATCTCCGCCGACAGCCGCGAAGGCGTGGACGAGATCACCGACAAGGCGCTCTCCGCCGGCGGCCGAGAGCCGCGCGACCGGCAAGATTATGGCTTCATGTACAGCCGCAGCTTCGAGGATCTCGACGGTCACATCTGGGAGCCGATGTGGATGGACGTCGAGGCGGCGATGGCCGAGGCGCCCCAGCCATCCGAGCCGGTCCAGGCCTGAGAACGAGCGGCAGGGAGAGAATCATGCCCGTCGATCCGAATGCGCCGGTGCGCATCAGCGCCTACAACTGGGTCCCGCCCTTCGCCCGCGGCCTCGTCCGCGACCTGCGCGTCCGCTGGGCGCTCGAGGAAGCCGGAATCCCCTATGCGGTCCGCAAGCTCGACGCGAGGGCCGAGCGACCGTCCGACTATTTCGCCGAGCAGCCGTTCGGCCAGGTGCCGAGCTATCGCGACGAGTCGATCAGCTTGTTCGAGTCGGGCGCCATCGTCATCCATATCGGCGAGACGTGCGACACCCTGCTGCCGTCCGATGCAAAGGGACGCGGCCGTGCCATTTCCTGGGCCATCGCCGCGCTCAACAGCATCGAACCGTCGGTGATGAACCTGGCGACCATCGACTTCTTCAATCCTGACGCAGCCTGGGCGCGTGAGAGCCGTCCCCGAGTGGCCGCAATGGTCGAAAGCCGCCTCGATCGGCTGGTCGACCATCTCGAAGACCGGGAGTGGCTGGAAGGCCGGTTCACGGCCGGCGACCTGTTGATGGTCACGGTCCTGCGTGCCCTCAAGCATACCGATCTGGTCGAGGCACGGCCGACGCTCGCCGCATACAAGAAGCGGGGCGAGGAGCGACCGGCCTTCGAGCGCGCGCTCGCCGCCCAACTCGCGGATTTCGAGGAAGGCGAAGCCGCGGCAGCGGCGTGACCGGCCCCAGCCTCTTTCAAGGAGACCTTCGATGAACACGGCCGCACTGGACTATCGGACAGGGACGGACGGGGCACGACCCTCGGTCGGCGGGGTTCGCGCAGGTTGGGCCTTGAGCGGGATCGTCATCCTGTTCCTCGCTCTCGACGGCGCGATGAAGCTGACGCAGCTTCCGATCGTCGCCGAGACGAGCGCGCAGCTTGGCTGGCCCAGCGACTCGCCTACCCTCTATCTGCTCGCTGGGCTGCTGCTCGGATCGACCCTGCTCTACGCGATTCCGCGAACGGCGATCCTCGGGGCCATCCTGCTGACCGCCTATCTCGGCGGTGCGGTCTCCACGCACGTCAGGATCGGCAATCCTCTCTTCAGCCACATTTTGTTCGGGGTGTATCTTGGCATCTTCGTCTGGGGCGGCCTGTGGCTCCGCGACGCCAAGGTGCGGGCCCTGTTGCCGCTGCGTGGATGAAGGCGGCCGAACCAGTCGATCGAAACAGGGAAGCCAAGGAAAGGAGAATGACCATGACCTATGTTGAAGGATTCGTCGCGGCAGTTCCGGCGAAGAACAAGGAAGCCTATCGCAAGCACGCCGCCGACGCGGCTACGCTGTTCAGGGAGTTCGGCGTGGTCCGGATGGTCGAGACCTGGGGCGACGACGTCCCCGACGGCAAGGTCACCGACTTCAAGGGCGCCGTCCAGGCGAAGGAAGACGAGGTCGTCGTCTTCTCCTGGTTCGAATATCCCTCGAAAGAAGCCCGCGACGCCGCCAATCAGAGGATCGCGAGCGACCCGCGCATGAAGGCAATGGGCGAGTCCATGCCGTTCGACGGGCAGCGCATGATCTATGGCGGCTTCGCCCCGATCGTGGAGGAGTCGACCGGCGGCCGAATGGGCTATGCCGACGGATATCTGCTCGCGGTGTCCGACTCCAACAAGGAGGCCTATCGGGAGATGGCACAGAAGGCCTCGGTCATATTCCTCGATCATGGCGCGACCCGGGTGATCGAGGCCTGGGGCAACGATGTCCCCGACGGCAAGGTCACCGACTTCAGGCGGGCCGTGAAGGCGGTGGACGGCGAGAGCATCGTCTTCTCCTGGGTCGAGTGGCCGTCGAAGGAGGCCCGCGCCAAGGGTTGGGAGAAGGTCATGGCGGACGAGCGGATGAAGTGCGATCCGAACAACATGCCGTTTGACGGTCAGCGCATGATCTATGGCGGCTTCGTGCCGATCGTCGACGAAGGCGCGCCCGTCCAGGCGAAAGCGGCCATGCCGCAGCCGGCCTGATCTCTCTCCCCCTGCCGGGGCCGCCACGAGGCGGCCCCGGTCCCTTCTCGACGAAAGGATTTGCGAATGTCCGACCTCACCAGCGCGCCTGCGGCGACGGCGACCCTTTCCGATACTCCCGCACCCGGCACAGGCAGATTCTTCTGGTACGAGCTGATGACCACGGATCAGGACGCGGCCGCGCGCTTCTATGGCGAGGTGGTCGGCTGGACCGCGGCCGACCAGGGTTCGGCCGATCCCAGCGGACAGCGCTATCTCGTCCTGTCCGCCGGCAAGCATGGGGTAGCCGGCCTTCTCCAGCTGAACCGGACGATGATCGAAGGCGGTGCGCGGCCGGGATGGATCGGCTACATCTACGTTCCCGACACCGACGAAGCGGCGAAGCGGATCCGGGAAGCAGGTGGCGCGGTCCACATGCCGCCGCAGGACATTCCAGGGATCGGCCGCTTCGCCATGGTGGCCGATCCGGGAGGCGCTCCCTTCTACGTGATGAAGCCCTTGCCTCGCGACGACGCGCCGCCACCCGCGGCGCCCAACACGCCCGGCCATGTGAGCTGGCACGAACTCTACGCCGCCGACGGCGAGGAAGCCGCCTTCAAATTCTATTCGGGCCAGTTCGGTTGGGAGACCGTGTCCGAGATGGATATGGGGCCGATGGGCAAATACCGGATCTTCGGCTTCGACGGCGTGCAGATGGGCGGCATGATGGACAAGCCCGAGCAGGTGCCGGTCCCGTCCTGGGCCTTCTATTTCGAGGTCGACGGCCTCGAGGCGGCGATTGCGCGGATCCAGGCGCAGGGCGGAAAGGTGACGATGGGCCCGCACCAGGTGCCCGGCGACAGCTGGATCGTCCAGGCCGTGGACCCGCAGGGGGCCAGCTTCGCGCTCGTCTCCGAACGGCGCTGAATACCCTCATCAGGAGAGAGCATCGTGCAGAAGATCACCCCTTGCCTCTGGTTCAACCACAATGCCGAGGAAGCCGCCAATTTCTACGTGACCCTGCTTCCCGACAGCCGCATCGACAAGATCGTCCACGCCCCCGCCGACACGCCGTCGGGCTCTGAAGGCTCGGTGCTCGTCGTCGAGTTCACCTTGTCAGGCCAGAATTATATCGGCCTCAACGGCGGCCCCAACTTCCCGTTCACGGAAGCCGTCTCTTTCATGATCCGCACCGAAGACCAGGCGGAGACGGACCGACTGTGGGAGGCGCACCTCGCCAATGGCGGCGAGGAGAGCGCCTGCGGCTGGCTCAAGGATCGCTGGGGCCTGTCCTGGCAGATCACGCCCAAGCGCCTGCTCGAACTGGTATCCGATCCCGACCCGGCCCGCGCCCGCCGGGCGACCCAGGCGATGATGAAGATGGTCAAGATCGACATCGCCGAAGTGGAGCGCGCCGCCGACGCAGCGGAGCCGGAGGCCGCGACCGGCTCCTGATTTGGCCCGCTTCCGCCGCCGTCTTCGGGCGCGGGCCGGACCGGCTCCGCGCCCGTCGCGGCTGCGCCCTGTCGTATGTGAGCGCGCCGGAGGCCGCCTGAAGAATCCCTCTAACTCACGTTAAATAAACGCTTCTTTCGCGCTCCGGGGCGGAACTCGGCGGTTCCGGGCCTGTTTCGCGGTCGTCGAAGAACAGGAGGGATCGAATGATGCGCAGCTACTTGATTGCACTCGCGGGGTCGGCGACCCTGATCGTCGGGTGCGCGCCAATGGACGATGGCGCAACCTCGGCCGCGGCCGCGGCCGCTGGAGACGCCACCCCCGAGGAGCGCACCGCTTATGTCGCCATGGCGGGTTCCAGTGATCTCTACGAGATCCAGTCGGGCCAGCTCGCCCAGCAAAAGGCCCAACGCGACGAACTGCGGCAGTTCGGACAGATGCTGGTACAGCATCACACCCAGACGACGCAGCAGGTGATGAGCGCAGCGCGAAGCGCCGGCATGAACCCGCCCCCGCCTTCGCTGACGCCGATGCACCGCCGAATGCTCGACGACCTCCAGCAGGCCTCGGGCGCCGCGTTCGACAACTTGTTCGTTCGTCAGCAGATCCAGGCCCACGAGATGGCTCTGGGCTTGCACCAGAATTACGCCCGCAATGGCGACGCTCCGCCGCTGCGGACGGCGGCGAATTCCGCAGTGCCCATAATCACGCAGCATCTCGAGCGTGCGAGGCAGCTCGACTGATGATGGACGACGACTCGCCCTCCGCCGAGGCCGAGCCGGGCACGCCCGGAACGGGAGAGAATCTCTGCCGCCATTGCAACGGCACCGGCAGGCTGGAGGGCGAGCCGTGCCCTCATTGCGGGGGCACCGGCAAAGTGACGGAAGGCATAGGGGGGGGCTAGGTCGTCGTTCCGAGTTCTTCAGCCGCCGGCCTGCCACGCAGCGACGGATTCGATCGGCGCCAGCAGCATCAGTACGTTGAGAGTCAGATTGTCGCGGATCACGATCAGCGCCAACAGCTCGAATCCGATCGCGAGCGCCACGGTAGCCCATAAGGGGAGTCGACGCGCGATGGCGAAGCCGACGATCATCCACAACATGTCGGCCAGGGAGTTGAGCACGCTGTCGCCGGTATAGCCCAGCGCCATCGTCGCCTCCCGGTACCGGTCGATCACCCGGTCGGTATTCTCCAATATCTCCCAGGCGGCCTCGATAGCCATTGCGGCGATCAGCCGGTCGCCGGGAGGATTGCGACGCAAGAACAGCCATCCAAGGCCGTAGAAGAGAAAGCCGTGAATGATGTGGCTTGGCGTGTACCAATCGATGAGATGCTGACTGTTGTGCGGTCCATGCACCTCCCCGACCCATAATCTTACCTCGCCGCAGGCGCAGATGAGCGGGCGGCCCATCCACAGCAGGATGGCGGCCGTGCCGCAGGCTATCGCGGCCGCGATGAACCAGTAGCGACGGGGAATGAGGGGCGTCATGCGCCCAGCATATCCAAGAGCTTCATCGCGGTGCGATAGTTTCGGGTGGTCGCCACGAACGGCTCGCCCGCGAAGGTCTTAGGCCAGACGAGCTTGGACGGGCCGATCCCGGCCGGGTAGTGGATCCACAATATGCCCGCCGCCCGGCGAACCCTTTCGCCCGCCGCGCCGGTCGCCTCCATCGCCCCCTCGATATTCTGGGGCGGCGCCGTCTTCCCCACCATGAGCAGCAGCCAGTTCGGCGCCTCGCGTGCCGCATCGGGGAAGGGATTGGCCGCGACGATACCCTGCCACTCGCCCGCGGTGCGGACGACCGTGGGAACCTTCATCGCGAACCGGCGCTCGATCGCAGCCTCGAGTTCGGCCGCTACCGCTTCGGGCCGCTCCCGGGCTGAGAAGACAATGTTGCCGCTCTGGATATAGGTGGCGATGTCGGCCAGCCCGAGCTCGGCGCAGAGCGCACGCAGATCGGCCATCGGCAGGCTACGGCCACCGACATTGATTCCCCGCAGCAGCGCCACCATCCGCTCCATCGCGCCTGTCTAGCAGGAAAGCGGCTCGCGTCTGCCCCGGACGCGCAGGCTTTCGCGGCCGTTTAAGGCGAAAGGCCGGCCGAGCCGCGCGCAATCCCTTGACGCCCGGCTTTCCGCTCCGCCACTAGGGCACTCCCCGTGGACGCGGGAGCCTGTTTGCGATCAGGGAGCGCGGCAAGAAATTGAAACCTGGACCGCTTTCCCACTGCCGTCGGGTTCCGCTCTTCCGGAACGTGGTCTAGCGCGCATGGAAGTCACAAGCGCCTTCAAACGGAGAGGCCTGCTCTTCGTCCTTTCCAGCCCGAGCGGTGCCGGCAAGTCGACCATCGCTCGCATGCTCCTCGCTACCGACGACGGCATCGCCATGTCGATCTCCGCCACCACCCGGCCGATTCGGCCCAGCGAGGAGGATGGACGCGACTATCATTTCGTCGACGACGCCACTTTCGACACGATGGTCGCAAAGGGGGACTTCCTGGAATGGGCCCACGTCTTCGGCCACCGCTACGGCACGCTGAAGAGCGAGGTGCTCAAGGTGATCGAATCGGGACGCGACGTCCTGCTCGACATAGACTGGCAGGGTACGCAGCAGCTCAAGCAGGTCGACCCCGACATCGTCAGAGTATTCATCCTGCCGCCATCCCTGGCAGAGCTGGAGCGCCGCCTGCGGGCCCGCGGAACCGACAGCGAGGAAGTGATCGGCCGCCGGATGGAACGCGCCGCCGCCGAGATGAGCCACTGGGCCGAATATGATTATGTGCTGATCAACAACAGTGCGGAAAAGTGCCGCGAGCTCGTCCACAACATTCTCAAGGCCGAGCGGCTCAAGGCGACCCGACGGGTGTTCCTCCACGACTTCGTCCGCGAGCTCATCGGCTGAAGCGCTTCGCCGCCGGAACAAAAGCGTTCCGTCTCGCTTAGGGCTCCCAGAAGGGGGTCGTGATCCGCTCCGGGCCGAGCCCGAGGCGGTCATGGTCTAGCGCAGAGGGAGGATCGACATGATACGGGTCATCTTCGGATCGGCGGTCGCTTCGGTCGCGATGTTCGTCATCAGTCTCATCTTCTTCGGCCCGCTTGGCCTCAGCAATCTCGGCACCCGCAACGTCGACGACGGGCAGGCCGCGGCAGTTCAGCAGGCGCTCGCCGCAAACCTGCCGCGCACCGGCACCTATTTCGTTCCGGAGCCCGGCGCATCGGCCGCCCAGACGGTCATGTACGGCCAAGGGCCGATTGCCACGATCCACTACAATACCGCCGGATTTCCGGCGACCGATCCGACGGCGCTGATCGGCGGGCTCGTCTTCAACTTCCTCGTCGCGCTGACGATCGGCGCCGCCCTGATCGGGATAGACCGCCGCGTTCCCGATTTCCCGTCACGGGCACGGGTGGCGGTCCTAATCGCCGTCGCCGCCGCGACCTTCACGCGACTTGGCGAGCCGATCTACAACCACCACGATTGGGGCCATTTCATCTACCTCTTCGTCGCCGACGCGCTCGCGCTCGGCGCCGCCGGCCTTATCCTCGCTTATTTCCTGCCGGTCTCCCGGGCTGGTCCGGAGGACGCGCCGACCGACGTCTGACGGCTGCCGAAATTGCACGCGCTCCATGGCCAGGCACGCCCGCCCGGCCTGAAGCCGCTCCAGGACCGGCTGAGCCGGAACGAAATGGCAGAGTCCCTTGCTATCCGTCCCGTCCCAGCAGGCAGAGGAAGCGGAAGCCCGCCTCGAAATCGTGCCGGCGGGCCGCAAGCGCCTTCGCCGCCTCGGCATCCTCGCCCCATTGCTCGGCCTGCCATTGCTCATCCAGAGTGGCGGCCGCCCAGGCGGTCTCTAGGTCGATTCCGCCTTCGGTAAGCGCCAGGGCCACGATGAGCGAGCCCGACACCGTCACCAAGGGGGAGAGGCCGGCCAGCTCGAATGCGTTCCGGGCCTGGACCGCCTGGGCCAGGCGATCGAGCGTTCCCGGCGGCTGCGGACGATGGATGATTCCCGTCGCGACTTCGAAATCTGCGTCGTACCGCCGCCGCGCCCAAGCCAGGATCGGGTCCCACTGCTCCGCCTGGCGCTCCGCCAGCCGCGGCGGAGCCTCCGCCCGATAGCAGAGCAAGTCGCTTTCGCCATAGACGGCGAGGCTGCGGGCGAATGCCGCCCGATCCAGGGCGATCCGGTCGATCGCGGCGTTGGCGAGGCCGGTCAGCGGCATGGAATGGGGATCGATCTTCTCGCCTTGGGCATTCCACTCGGCCGCCACCGCCTCGGCGAGCGCACCAGTCGGAAGCGCCAGCGCTTTTCGGCCCGGAGTCCGGATCGGCTTCCCGTCGAGCAGGACCGCACCGCCACGCTCGGTCTCGGCTTGCTTGTAAAAGCGCCTCACGGCGTCGGCGGCTCGCGCCAGCGGCGGGCCAGCCATTTCGGACCCCAGAAGCTGACCACCAGAAAGATCAAAGCGAGCGGGAATCCGACGATCGACCCCCCCTCGACGAAGATATCGCTTTGCCAGAGCACGAGCGACGCAAGGACGCCGACGGTGGCGCCGATCCGAAGCAGGTTCATCGCAATGAAGCGGTTGCGCCACATCGCCTCTTGATCTTGGGGAGTCATGCCATGGCCTTCATCAGTTCGAGTATCTCGAGGGGGTGCTCGGCAAGGTAGTGCGCGCCTGCCTCACGCAACGCCTCCGGGTCGTGATAGCCCCACGTGACGCCGATCGCCGTCACTCCGGCCGCCCGCGCCATCGCCATGTCGTAGCTCGTGTCGCCGATCATCAGGGTCGTCCCGGCCGACGCGCCGGCATCGGCGATCGCCTGTTCGATCATCGACGGATGCGGCTTGGAAGGGTGCCGGTCGGCAGTCTGGAGCGTGACGAAGCGACCAGCAAGCCCGTGATGATCGAGACACAAAGCAAGGCCCCGGTCGGACTTTCCGGTGGCGACGCCGAGCAGCCAACCCGCCGCCTCCAGCCGGGCGATCAACTCGTCGATCCCTTCATAGAGCGGCTCGTCGGCCAGGCCACGCGCGCGCATCCCCTGGAAGGCGAGCTTGTAGGCCTCGGCCAAAGCATGGTGGGATTCCGAGGCGGCGTCGGGCAGCATCGCCCGCATCGCCTCGACGAGGCTGAGCCCCACCACCGAGCGGGTCCGCTCGCGCGACGGTGCTTCGAGCCCGGCTGCGGCAAAGCACAGCTCCATTGCCATGCAGATATTGTGCTGGCTGTCGACTAGCGTCCCATCGCAGTCGAAGATGGCGAGGCGATTCATGCCCGGTCCCCGCCGCCGGGGGCCGGGATGGCTTTCTGAAGCATCAGCCGCGCCATTTCGGGGTCGAGCGCGGCAAGACCGTCGGCGGCCCCGAGCCGCTCCGCCTCGCTCTTGTTCTGGCCGAGCTTGAGGGTTCCGCGCAGATCCTCGATCTTCAACTCGAAGCCGATGATCGCCTTCAGCAGGCCCTCGAACCGGCCCGGCGACATCTTGGCGCGGGTCCAAGGCGGCTTTGGCGCGAGCCGCGCCTCTTGCTCGGCGCTGAGATCCTCAAGCTGCTGCGTCAGCTCCGCCTGGTCGAGCCGGCGTAGCGGACCTTCAGCTTCTACCGCGACATAGTTCCAGGTCGGGACCTGGTCCGCCGTCCCGTACCAGTCGGGGCTGATATAGGCTTCGGGCCCGACGCAGGAGGCGATCGCTCGCGCGCCGTCGAGTCGCGACGAGGCGCGATTCCCGCGCGCGACATGGAAGAGAATTCGGTCCGGCGAACGGACCACGACCGGCGCGTGGACAAGGATCGGACCATCGGCGCAGATCGTGCAAAAGGCGACCTCGCGCACGAGATCGAGCATCGAGTCCCGGTCCTTCCAGACAAAGGCGCGATTGGGATGCATTCAGTGTCCGCCCTCGTCGCGCCTCCGGCTTCGCCGCTCGCCGCGCCGCCCCTTGCGCCGAGCCTTCGCAGCGGCGCCGGCAGCGCGCCGCTTGCCCTCGGGCGTGTCCGAATATCTGACTTCGTCGAGCGGCAGGTCGCCGAGTGCCGGGTCGAAACCGAGCGAGGCCAGGCTCTCGCGGAAGTGGTCGGCGGGCTCCGCGGTGACGTCGATCCGGCCACCGTCGGGATGGTCGATCCTCAGCCGACGGGCGTGGAGGTGCATCTTGCGGCTGATGGATCCGGTCAGGAAGGCTTCCTGCCCGCCATATTTGCCGTCGCCGACGATCGGGTGGCCGATCGCGGCCATGTGGACGCGCAACTGGTGCGTGCGCCCGGTGTGCGGCTGCAACTCGATCCAGGCCGCGCGGTTGCCGGCGCGATCGATCACGCGGTACCGGGTTCGCGCGGGCTGGCCCGCTTCACCCTGGTCAACGTGCATCTTTTCGCCGCCGGTTCCCGGCTGCTTGGCAAGCGGAAGCTCGATCAGTCCGTCCTCGACCGATGGCACGCCGACCACCAAGGCCCAGTAGACCTTTCGGGCGGTGCGGCCGGAGAAGGCCTTGGAGAAGAAAGCGGCGGCGCGTGGCGTGCGGGCCACCAGCAGGACTCCCGAAGTGTCCTTGTCGAGCCGGTGGACGAGCTTGGGCCGCGGCCCTCCTTCCTCGGCGAGGCCATCGAGCAGCCGGTCGAGATGGAGCACGGTCTTCGTCCCGCCCTGGGTGGCGAGCCCCGGCGGCTTGTTCATGACGATGGCGGCCGGATCGCTATGGATCACCAGCGATCGCACGAAATCCACCTCGTCCGGGGTCAGCGTCTCCCGGACGGGGCGGCTGCGGCCCGTCTCGGCGGCCGGCTCGTCGATCGGCGGCACCCGGATCGTCTGGCCGGCTTCGATCCTGTCCCCGGGGGCGGCGCGACGGCCGTCCACCCGAAGCTGTCCGGTCCGGGCCCATCGGGCCACCATCCCGAAGCTCGCCTCCGGCAGGTTGCGGCGGAACCAGCGGTCGAGGCGGATCCCGTCATCCTCCTCTTCGACGGTGAAGGTACGGACCTGTTCCGAAGCGCTCATGCCGCCGCCCGGGCCAGCCAGAGGCCGGCAAAGAGCAAGGCCAGCGCGCCGGCGACAGAGACGAGGACGTAAGAGGCCGCCTGTCCGACGTCGCCCCGCTGGAGCATGTAAGCGGTCTCCGCGCTGAAGGCGGAGAAGGTGGTGAAGCCGCCGAGCAACCCGACGCCCAGGAATAGCCGCCACGGATCGGCCGTCCCGCCGCGATCGAGGAGAAAGCCGAGCAGCAACCCGGCGCACAGGCCGCCGGCCAGGTTCACCAGCAACGTACCCCACGGAAAGGCGGCCCCGAGCCGCCGCGCCGCGGCAAGCCCCACGCCGTAGCGCATGCCGGCACCGAGCGCGCCGCCCATCATGACGAGGAGGAGGTTGGGCATCGCCGCGGATGTAGCGAGCCGCACGGCGGGACGCCAGTGGCGCAGCCGGCCCCTTTCGTCAGAGGGGCCGCCGATCAGGCCCCTTTGTTGACGATCAGCGCAACGTCCGAACCGCGTTCGAGCGGAGTCACGATCAGGTAGAAGGCGCCGTCATTGCCGGCATCGACGCCGCCAAGGACGTGGTCGGCGCCGCGCACCTGATGCTCGGCCGAGAAGCCGGCCCGGGTGGCGAGGCCGCGATAATGATCGAGGACACGCGCATAAGGGTCGGACGTGCGGAAGGTGACGACGCGCATGTGGCAATTGCCCGAATCGCTACCGGCCGCCTCGGTCACGCGTCCGCCAGGATAAGGCGGGAAGGCCGCCGGCAGACGCTCGGCCCATTGCGGGCCATATTGGAACGGAACGCCGCAAGCGCTCGTCTCGACGCCCCCGGCCGATGCGGCGCGGGCGCGGTTGCCTCCGGCCATCGCACGACGCGCGCTTTCGGCCGCCGATCCTGCGGGATATTGCGCCTGGACCGGCCCCTCGGGCGGGCGGACCGTGTTGGGATGCGCCTGCTGCACCAGATTGGGGTCGACCAGGATCTGGTCCTCCAAGGCGCTGGTCAGCGCCGGATCGGCGCCGTTGGCGAGCAGGGCGTTGTCGAGCTCGGATAGGTTGTTGCCCTCGCCCCCGCCACAGGCGGCAAGCGCGAGCAGGCCGACCAGGGCGGCCGTGCGGGAAAGGCGGGAGAATCGGGTCTGCATGTCGCGGCTCCTCTTGGCCGCCTTCTAGCGCAAAAGCCCCCGCCGATGGGTGAGCAGACATGGTTAATCGGCGCCCGGCGGCGCCTGTGTGTCATAATCGGACTGCCAGAAGGCGAAGGTTTCCGCCTGCATCGCGGCGATGAAGCGGGCGGCTTCCGGCCCATCCCAGGGACCTTCATAACCGCGCTCACGGCCGCCTCCGGCGAGCCACCAGCCCTGGCCGGGCAGGCCGTCGCTCCGGCGCACGACCAGGACCGCCAGCTCCGGCTCGCCGCGTTCGGCGGCGACCCGGTCGATCTCGCCGAGAATGGCGCAGAGCTGGCGCATCTTCGGCCGCGAAAAGGCATAGCCGAGATGCTCGAGCAACTCGCCATAGCTCAGAGCCACGCCGGAACGGGCGGCGGCGACGAGATGCGCACGCACCTCATCGGGATCGGCGAGCGGTTCGGCCATGTCCCTCCCTCGCCGGCAGCGGATGCGCCTCGCCGCCGGAAGAAGGCTCGTATCAATTCGAACCGGAGAGGAGAAGTCGCCCTTCGGTGCCGCCGCCCGCGCCGGGCGCGATCCGGAGGGTGAAGCGATCGCCATCCTGGCGATCGGTGCCGGTGACGACGAAGCCGTTCCCTTCCGGCCGCGCCGTTTCGAGCGCGAATTCCTGCCCTCGCGCCGGATCGCGATACCAGCCGACGACCTGTCCAGGCGCGTCGCCCGTGGTGAAGCGCAGCTCGACCTCGCCGCCATCCTGGCCGCCCGGCCCTTCCCGTCCGCCCTGGACGTGCATGCCCGCGAAGGTGGATCCCGGATAGAGCAGGCTTCCTTCATCCATCTCGGCACGCGAACGGATGCCCTCGGGAATGCTGATCGACATGTTGAAGCCGGGCGCCTCCACGGTGAGTCGCCCCTCCTCGGCCCGCCCGGCCGCGCTGGCATTCTCCTCGACTGAGGGCGCGTCGTTGCCGATCCGCGCCTCGCAGGCGACCAGCAGGGTGGCGGCGGCCATGGCCGGAACCAGCTTCGAGAGGGTCATCCCTTGTCCTCCTCGCCTCGATCAGGAGGCAATGGTAACTGTATTATCTACGTAATACAATACGGGCCGGATCCGCTTGCCCGAGTCTATCGCCTCCCGTAGGGCGCGCGCCATGGCGCACGATTCAAGCCGCGAGCGCGCCGGGCTGCTGCTCGGTCTGGGCGCCTATCTTTCGTGGGGCGTGCTGCCGCTTTACTTCAAGGCGCTCGCCCACATTCCCGCCACCGAGATCATCGCCCACCGGATCATCTGGTCGGTGGTGCTCCTTGCCGTGATCGTCACCCTGTGGCGGCGATGGTCCGCCATCGCCGCTGCCTTCTCCGCGGGCCGGGTGGTGATCACCCTCATCGTCACGTCCCTGCTGATCGCGATTAACTGGCTGACCTATATCTACGCCGTGGTGAGCGGCCATCTGCTCGAGGGCAGCCTGGGCTATTATCTCAATCCGCTGGTGAACGTGCTGCTCGGCGTGGTGCTGCTCAAGGAGAAGCTCAGCCGCCCCCGCATCGCCGCCACCCTGCTCGCCGGCGCCGGAGTCGCGGTGCTTGCCATCGGAGCCGGATCGGGGCTGTGGATCAGCCTGACCCTAGCCGTCTCGTTCGGCCTCTACGGCTTCGTCCGAAAGGTGGCGCCGGTCGATTCCCTCGAGGGACTGTCGATCGAAACCGCGCTCCTGGCGCCGATCGCCCTGGGCTGGGTCCTATGGCTGCAGCAGGCCGGCAGCGGCGGCCTCGGCCAGTTCGGCTGGGGTACGGACGTCCTGCTCGCGCTCGGCGGCGCGGTCACCGCCATCCCGCTGCTGCTGTTCACCGGCGCGGCGCGGCGCCTGCCCTATTCAACCCTCGGCTTTCTCCAATATATCGCGCCGTCGCTCCAGTTCCTCCTTGCCGTCCTGGCGTTCGGAGAGCCGCTGACGACGGCGCACATGATCTGCTTCGGCGCAATCTGGACCGCGCTCGTCATCTTCACCCTCGACGGCTTGTGGTCGGCACGGTCGCGGGCCGGGCCGACAGCGCCGGCTTGAGGCCAGCCGCATACGGAGTCATGCTGCCGCCCTGGTGAGGTGCCGCATGAAGAGTGACCCGCGCGTCGACGCCTATATCGCCCGGCAGGCCGACTTCGCCCGCCCCATCCTCGAACATCTTCGCGAAGCGGTGCACGCGGCCTGCCCCGACTGCGAGGAGACACTGAAATGGGGGGCTCCCCATTTCACCTATCGCGGCGAGATGCTGGCTGGGATGGCTGCCTTCAAGCAGCATGCCACCTTCGGCTTCTGGCGCGGCGGGCTCGTGGTCGGCCAGGAAAAGGTGCAGATGAGCGGCATGGGGCAGTTCGGCAAGCTGACGGCGATCGCCGACCTGCCGGTCCGGTCCGAGCTCGAGGCCCTCGTCAGTAAGGCGATGAAGCTGAGCGACGAAGGCGTGAAGGCGCCCCGCCGCAAGCATGATAAGCCGCCGCTGACGATGCCGCCGGACATGCGCGCCGCGCTCGACGCCAATCCGGCCGCGGCCGCCACGTTCGACGGATTCCCGGCCGGCGCCCAGCGCGAATATGTCGAGTGGATCACCGAGGCCAAGCGCGACGAGACCCGGACCAAGCGACTAGCGCAGGCGGTCGAATGGTTGGCCGAGGGCAAGCGCCGGCACTGGAAGTACCAGAATTGCTGAGGGCTCAGCCTGACCGTTATCCCGGCGACAGCTGGATCCGAGCCGATTCGCGGCGGAGCCTTCAGCTTCCTTCGTTCGCGGCTGTGCCCGTCCCGTCGGCCGGGCGGCACTGAGGCAGGCCGAGCTCGCGCATCTCGCTGCACTGGCGGACCTGGGTGTCGCCGTTGGGCGCGATGAACAAGGCCCAGTGGCGGCCGTCGTTGCAAAGCGCCACCCACAAGGCCATGTTGCGATAATCTTCCTGGTAGCGCGTCGCCTCGACCCGCTGGCAACGCATGCCATTGTCCCGGATCGCCCGCATCACGCCGAGCCGCTGCATGTCCGGGTTCAGGGCCATCAGCTGGTCATGATGGGGATTGGCGATCTTGATGGCCGGTGCCTGTTCGGGCGGAGGCCCTTCGTCGCAGGCCGCCGCCGTCAAGACCAGCAAAGCGGCCGCCGCGCCCCGGAATCGCATCCTATTCGCCCTGCGCATTCTGCGCGGCGGAATCGTTGGTCTCGACCAGCCGTGCCTCGGCCGGATTGAGGACCGAAGCGGTGCCGTCATTGCCGATCACGATCGTCCATTCGACGCCGCCGAGGCAGCGGGCGGTCCAGACCGGAAAGCCCTGATGCTCGCCGGCGCGCGACGAGCTCTCGACATGCTGGCAGTCCTGCCCGGAATCGCGGATCGCCCGGACGAAGACGGCGTTCCGCGCCGCTTCGGGCATCTCCTCGAGCCGGTTCTGGACCGCCTCGGGGCCAGGCACCTCGACCTGCTGGTTCGCCGGCTGGGGAGCGCCGCCGTCGCATCCTGCCACCGCGGCCGCCACGGCGGCCGCCGTTCCGATCATGAGCTTGCGCATGTCTCGCTCCCTTGTTGGTTCGGCTGAACAATGACCGAGCGCGCCCTGAGTTGCAGGGCAGGCCGTTCTAGGCCGCGTCGGCGATCTTGCGATAGCGGTCCCTGAGCTCGACCTTGTCGATCTTGCCGGTACCGAGCTTGGGCAGCGGCTCCTCCCGGATCCAGACATAAGCGGGCAGCTTGAACTGGGCGAGTTGCCCGGCCAGGAACTCCAGCAGCGCGTCGCGGGTGAGCCCGCCCGTTTCGGCATAGACCACCGCCGCCGGCACCTCACCGAGCCGCTCGTCGGGAACGCCGAAGACGGCAGCCTCGGATACCGCCGGATGCGTGTAGATCGCCGCCTCGACCTCCTGGGCGCTGATATTCTCGCCGCCCCGAATGACGATGTCCTTCTTGCGATCGACGATGAACAGATAGCCGTCTTCGTCGAGATAGCCGACGTCGCCGGTGCGGACATAGCCGTCTGCGGTGAAGGCCGCGCGGGTCGCCTCCTCGTCGCGCCAGTAGCCGCGTATGTTCGCGGCCGACCGAATCGCGACCTCGCCCCGTTCGCCCGGCGGCAGGTGGACATCGCCCTCACCGAGGATCGCCAATTCGACGAGCGGCCGCTGCGCGCGCCCGGTCGAAGCGGGCTTGTCGTGATAATTTGCCCAGAAATTGCCGCAGCCGACGGCATTGGTCTCGGTCAAGCCGTAGCCGAGAGCAGGCTGGGCACCCCGAAACGTCTCCTCCAGCCGTTCGACGTGGGCGACCGGGCGCGGCGCGCCGCCCGCGGCGATGTCCGTCAGGGTCGAAAGGTCATATTTGTCGCGGTCGGGATGCGTCATCATCTCGAGGCTCATCGTCGGCACGCCGACGAAATAGGTGACCTTCTCCGCCTCGATCAGCCGCATCGCCTCACCGGCGTCCCATTTGGGCATAAGCACCATCGTGCGGCCGATAACCAAGCTGTTGAGCAGGACCGGCACCTCGCCGGTCACGTGGAACAGGGGCACGTTGACCAGGGTCTTGGGCGGGTTGACGGGCGGCTGGCCCTCGCTCTCCTTGATGCCGAGCAAGGTGAGCAGGCCGATCGCGTAGGCGTAGACGCCGGTCGTTACCGCGCGATGGGTGGAGACGGCGCCCTTGGCGACGCCGGTCGATCCGGACGTGAACAGGATGGTCGCATCGTCCTCCGGCGCGACCGACGGCAGATCGGCATCGGGGCCGCCGAGCAAGGGCCCCATCGCTTCCTCGACCTTGCGCTCGACCGGCAGGACGGCGGTCGCGATTCCGAGCCCGGTCGCGTCGATGCGCGGCGCACGCGACGCGTCGGCGATCACAAGCTTCGGCTCGGTCAGCGACAGAGCGTGGCGCATCTCGTCGGCCTGCCACCAGCCGTTGATCAGGGTGGCGACCCCACCTGCTTTCAGCACGGCCATCCAGGCGACGATCCAGGTCGGGCAGTTGCGCATCGCGATTCCGACGCGGTCTCCCTTGACGATCCCGGAGCCGGCGAGGGCCCGGGCCAAACGCGTGGCGTGCTGGTTGAGCTCGGCGAAGGTCAGCCGCTCGTCTCCCGCGACGACGCCCTCGACCTCGCCATGAAGCATGCAGAAGACGTCGAACAGCGACGGCAGCGTCGGCGGCAGGTTGGTGACGATGGCCCGCCCGTCGGGGTCCCGGCCGATCTGGACACGGCCGCCTTCGCCGAGGACCTTCTCCAGGACGGCATCATATTTCCGGTCGAGCGCGCTCGGCATCCTCGGCTATCTCCCGTGCTTTGCCTTTCCTTCTCCCCCCACTATGAAGGCGCGAGCCCGAAGGGGGAAGCCTTGATCGACGCCTTACTGACATCGATGACAGCGACGGCGAACGCCATACGCTGGGAGAATCTCGGGCTCGATCCGGTGATCGTCGACCTCGGCTTCTTCCAGCTCAGATGGTACAGCCTTGCCTATCTCGCCGGGATCGTCATCGGCTGGTGGTACCTGCTGAAGCTGCTCGCCCAGCCGGGGGCACCGATGGCGCGGCGCCACGCCGACGACATGGTCTTCTACGCGACGCTGGGGATCATCCTCGGCGGCCGGCTCGGCTACGTCCTGTTCTATCGTCCCTTATACTATCTGGAAAATCCGCTTGAGATCCCGATGGTGATGGAAGGCGGCATGTCCTTCCATGGCGGGGTCATCGGCGTGTCGCTCGGCATCCTCTGGATGGCGCGCCGCCACGGCCTCGACTGGCTTCGGATCCACGATTATGTCGCCTGCTGCATTCCCTTCGGCCTGTTCCTCGGGCGGCTCGCCAATTTCGTGAACGCCGAGCTGTGGGGCCGGGCGACCGACGTGCCCTGGGCGGTGATCTTCCCCACCGGCGGCGAGATAGCCCGCCATCCGAGCCAGCTCTACGAAGCCTTTCTGGAAGGCTTCGTCCTGTTCCTGGTGCTCGCTTTCATGTTCTGGCGGACCCAGGCGCGCTACAAGCCGGGCATGCTGGTCGGCACCTTCGTGCTCGGCTACGGGCTCAGCCGCTTCTTCGTCGAATTCTTCCGGGAGGCCGACGAGCATCTCATGGAGTTCGCCCGCATCACCCATCTCCATATGGGCCAATGGCTGTCGCTGCCGATGATCCTGATCGGCCTCTACCTCATCCTCACCGCGACCCGCCGCACCGCGCGGGTTCGCCCGGTCCCGGCCGATGGCGCTGCCGCTTCCTGACGATGCGCCGGTAAAGGACGAGACGGTCGCCGACCGGCTCGCCCGCCGGATCGCGCGCGAGGGCTCGATCGGGGTCGCCGATTACATGGCCGAGGCGAATGCGCATTATTACGCCACGCGCGACCCGCTCGGCCGGAGCGGCGACTTCATCACCGCCCCCGAGATCAGCCAGATGTTCGGCGAGCTGATCGGCGTGTGGCTGGCCGACCTGTGGCTGCGCGCCGGGAAGCCGGAGGGCACGCGCTATGTCGAGCTCGGCCCCGGTCGCGGCACGTTGGCTCAGGACGCGCTGCGGGCGCTCCGCGGCACGGGACTGGAGCCGCCGCTCGACCTGGTCGAAATCAGCCCGACGCTGCGCAGAGCTCAGGCCGAGCGCCTGCCACCGGCGCGCTGGCACGAGACGATGGCGACGGTTCCCGGCAACGGCCCGCTGCTCGTCGTCGCCAACGAATTTTTCGACGCGCTGCCCGTCCGCCAGCATGCGCTGGGCGGCGGCGAACTTCGTGTCCGGCTCGAAGAGGGACGCTTCAGGCGCGATGCGGCCGAAGCGCTCGTCGAGGATTCGCCCGCCTCGATCGAGGCCGTCGGCGCGCTCGCCCGCCGGCTCGTCGCGCAGGGCGGAGCGGCATTGATCGCAGATTACGGACACGACCGACCGGGAGTAGGCGAGACGCTCCAGGCCGTCGCGGGCCACCGTTACGCCGATCCGTGGGAAGCGCCGGGAACCCGCGACCTCACCGCGCATGTCGACTTCTCCGCGCTTGCCGAGGCTGCAAGGTCCGCCGGGGCGCGCGTGTTCGGACCGGTCGGCCAGGGCGACTGGCTGGAAGCGATGGGAATACAGCTGCGCGCCGCCTCGCTCGCCAAGGCGGCGCCCGAGCGGACCGAGGAGATCGCCGCCGCCCGCGACCGCCTCACCGGGCCGGCGCAGATGGGCCGGCTGTTCAAGGTAGTGGCCCTGGTCGCGCCCGGCTGGCCGCAGCCGGCAGGCTTCTGATGACGGTCCAGTGGCGCAAGGCGGGCCCGGAGGATGCGGCGATCATGGCGGCGATCGGCCGCGAGACCTTCGTCGAGACGTTCGGTAATCTCTACACGCCGGAGGATCTCGCCGCCTTCCTCGTCAACCACAGCGAGGAGAAATGGCGCGCCGACCTGGCGGATCCGGAATATTCGATCCGGCTGGGCGAATCCGATGGCCGCGCCGCGGCTTATGCGAAGATCGGCCCGCCCTCGCTGCCGCTCGAGGCGAAAGGGCCGACGATCGAGCTTCGCCAATTCTACATCCGCAAGCCCTGGCAGGGTGCCGGCCTCGCGCCGCCGTTGATGGAATGGGTGCTCGCCGAAGCCCGCGCCCGGGGCGCCGTCGCGGTCCAGCTCTCGGTATTCACCGAAAATGTGCGCGCGCGCCGCTTCTACGAGCGCTATGGCTTCGAATATGCCGGCGAAAATAAGTTCATGGTCGGCAACCAAGCCGACGATGACCTGATCATGCGATTGAACCTTTGACCGTCGAGGCAATATGCTCCGCCCTCATCCAGGCGCCGCACGGCTTTCTCGGCCGGCGCGGCGGGGTGTCCGAGGGTATCTGCCAAGGGCTCAACGTGGGGCTCGGTTCGGGCGACGACCGCGCCGCCATCGCGGAGAATCGCCGCCGCGCCGTCGAGGCGGTTGCCCCTGGGGCGACGCTCGTGACGGTCCACCAGGTCCACTCGGCGGTGGCGGTGGTGGCGACGGGGCCCTGGCCCGACGAGGCGCGGCCGCACGCGGACGCGATCGTCACCGATCGGCCCGGTCTCGCCTTGGGCATCCTCACCGCCGATTGCGCGCCGATATTGTTCGCCGACGCCGCCGCGGGCGTGATCGGCGCTGCCCATGCCGGCTGGAAGGGCGCGTTCGGCGGCGTCGTCGAGGCGACGGTGACGGCGATGGAGTCGCTCGGCGCGGACCGCGCCCGGATCGCCGCAGCGATCGGCCCGGCGATCGCGCGGAGAAGCTATGAAGTCGACGAGGGGTTCCTGCGCCGCTTCACCGAGGCCGATCCCGAGCATGAGCGATTCTTCACGCCCGGCCGCGACGGCCACCATCAATTCGATCTCGAGGGCTTCGTCGCCGCACGCGTGGGTGGTGCCGGCGTGCGGCGGGTCGAGGCGCTGGGGCTCGACACCTATTCGGATCCCGACCGGTTCTTCAGCTACCGACGCGCGACCCATCGCGGCGAGCCCGATTACGGGCGGCAGATCTCGCTGATCGCACTGGCTGGATAAGGGGGTACCCGATCGGGTAGAGAGCCGGCGGGCGACGGACCTCACCCCCCGGGGCCGCACTGGCGTGCGGCCGGTGAACCTATCCGAAAGTGACAGGTTCGGTCTCCAGCGCATCAGATGCGAGTGGCTCAAGGGAGACATATCCATGCCAGACGAAGCCGACCTTACCGGCGCGACTCCGCGCCGCCGCCCCAAGCCCGACGTGCTCGAGATCGGCGGGCGCCGCCTGAAGCCATCGACCCTGATGATGGGGCACGGCTACGACCCTGCCCTTTCCGAAGGCGCGCTGAAGCCGCCCATCTTCCTGACCTCGACGTTCGTGTTCGAAAGCGCCGAGGCCGGTAAGCGCCACTTCGAGGGCGTGACAGGCAAGCGCGCCGGCGGCGCCGAGGGCCTCGTCTACTCGCGGTTCAACGGGCCCAACCAGGAGATATTGGAGGACCGGCTCGGCGTCTGGGAGGATGCCGAGGACGCGCTCAGCTTCTCCTCGGGCATGTCCGCGATCACCACCCTCCTGCTCACCTTCGTCCAGCCGGGCGACGTGGTCGTCCATTCCGGCCCGCTATACGCCGCGACCGAGACGCTGATCGGCCGGATCCTGGGCCGGTTCGGCGTACAATGGCTCGATTTCCCCGCCGGCGCGACCGAGGAGGAGATAGCCGAGGTGATGGAGCGGGCGAAGGGGATGGGCCGCGTGCCGCTCGTCTACCTCGAAAGCCCGGCCAACCCGACCAACCAGCTGGTCGACGTCCAGGCGGTGCGGCGGGTCCGCGACTCGCTGTTCCCCGACGATCCGCCGCCGATCGCGATCGACAACACCTTCCTGGGGCCGCTGTGGCATCATCCGTTGCGCCACGGCGCCGATCTGTCGGTCTATTCGCTCACCAAATATGCCGGCGGCCACAGCGATCTGGTCGCGGGCGGAGTCGTCGGCGCCGAGGCGCTGATCACGCCGATTCGGATGATGCGCAACACGATGGGCACGATCACCGATCCGAACACGGCCTGGATGCTGCTGCGCAGCCTGGAGACGCTGGAACTTCGAATGACCCGCGCCGGCGAGAATGCCGCCCGGGTCTGCGAATTCCTGCGCGAGCATTCGAAGGTGGAGAGCGTCGGCTATCTCGGCTTCCTCAGCGAAGGGCGGCAGGCCGACATCTACCGGCGCCACTGCACCGGCGCCGGCTCGACCTTCTCGCTCTACCTCAAGGGCGGAGAGCGGGAAGCCTTCGCCTTCCTCGACAGCCTGAAGATCGCCCATCTTGCGGTGAGCCTGGGCGGAACCGAAACGCTGGCGAGCCATCCGGCCGGAATGACCCATTTGTCGGTGCCCGACGCGCGCAAGCAGGCGCTGGGGATCACCGACAATCTCGTCCGCATTTCGATCGGGGTGGAGGATGCGGACGATTTGATCGCCGATTTCGACCAGGCGCTGCAGGCGGTTTAGCCGGCTTCCTTTCCCTGGCGAGGCCCCCTCAGCCGCGATCGGGACAAGCCCCAAGATCCAGTCGCAGCCGCCCAATTTCCCGTTCCGCGCCATCTGCGCCTGTGGCATCCTGCGTTCGTCGGGCGTTGAGGTCGGCATGGACGACTCGAGAACGGGCCCGCGCGGGTGGAAACGGACTGCGATGTCGCGGAGCGTGTGGAGCAAGTTTGCCGTCTTTTCGGTCGCGGCCTTGCTGCTGGCCGGGGCGGCGCCGGATTGCTCCTCCCAGGAGCGCTCTTCCGAAGCGCGCTTCGCCGCCGAGCGCGAGCGCATGGTCGAGAGCGTCGCCAGCATGGCCGCCGGCGCGGGGGTGAGGGACGCGCGCCAGATCGACCGCGCGGTGCTAGACGCGATGCGCTCGGTTCCGCGCCACCGCCTGGTGCCGGCGGGGAGCGAGGCCGAAGCCTATGACAACCGCCCGCTGCCGATCGGGCAGGGCCAGACAATCTCGCAGCCGTTCATCGTCGCCCTGATGACCCATCTGCTCGCGCCGCGGCCGGATCATGTGGTGCTCGAGGTCGGCACCGGATCGGGCTATCAGGCGGCCATCCTGTCGCGGCTCGTCGGCCGGGTCTATTCGATCGAGATCGTACCTGAGCTCGCCGAGCGCGCCGCCGAGCGGCTGGACGCGCTCGGCTATGACAATATCGTCGTGCGTCAGGGCGACGGCTATGCCGGCTGGCCCGAGCATGCGCCATTCGACGGAATCATCGTCACCGCCGGAGCCGAGCGGATTCCCGAGCCTCTGATCGCACAGCTGAAGCCGGGCGGGCGGATGGTCATCCCGCTCGGGCCGTCGCACGACCAGCAGCTGGTGCTGGTGACCAAGAGCGAGGCGGGCCGGATCCAGCGGGAGGCGGTGCTGCCGGTGCGGTTCGTGCCCTTCACTCGGGAGGGTGACGGGCGGGAGTGAGGCGGCTTGCGCCGGGATCGGGTCCTTCGGAGGGACTGGGCCCCGGCCTTCGCCGGGGTGACGATTCCGACCGAGCAGGACGGCGTCTGGTCGGTCAGGGAGCCCTGGTGTCGGCTCCCCGGCTGCGGCGCTCGACGGCGAGCAGCGGCACCGCTCCAGCGACGAGTACAATGATGCCGAACAAGGCTCCCACGCCGGTGTAGGCGATGCTGGAGTAGAGCAGATAGAATGTGGTGGCGCAGAAGATCAGCGGCAGGAGCGGATACAAGGGTACCCGGAAGGGCCGCGGCGCGGCGGGATCGCGCCGCCTGAGCACGAACAGCGACACGCCGACCAGCAGGAAGAAGAACCAGAAGACCGGCGCGGTGAAGGCGACGGCGGTCTCGAACCCGTCGCGGGTGAGGCTGCCGATCGCGACCAGCAGCAAGGCGGCCGCGCCCTGCACCAGCACCGCGGTGCCGGGTGTCCCGGTGCGTGAATTCCACCGCCCGAGCCAGGCGAGCGGCCGGTGCGCCTCCCCGAGCGCATAGGCGCTCCGCGCCCCGGTGATCATCGTCGCGTTGGCCGAGGTCAGGGTGGCGATCGCCACCAGGGCGCTCATCAGCAGCAGGCCCGGAGCGCCGAATGCGCGATCGAGCAGGTCGGCGGCGACCGTCTCGGACGCGGCCAGCCCGCCGAGCCCGAGCACGCGCAGATAGGCAAGATTGGCGAGCAGATAGAGCAAGGTGACGAGCATCAGGCTGCCGACCATCACCGGTGCGATGCGCCGCGCGACGTCGCGCAGCTCGGCCGAGATATAGGCCGCCTCGCTCCAGCCGCCGAAGGTGAGCAGCACGAAGACCATGACCAGGCCGATATTGGTCTGCACCGGCGCCGGGTGCGCGACCGGCTCGGCCGGTGCGATGAGGAGACCGGCCACGATCACCAGGACGAGGCCGAGCAGCTCGACCGCGGTCAGCCAGTTCTGCGTTCCGGCGGCCTTGCGGATGCCCGCCCAGTTGATCGCGGTGAGCAGGGCCACCGCCAGCGCGGCAAGGAAAGGCGAAGCGGACGGACCGAGGCCCGCAAGCCGCGCGGCATAATCGCCGAAGACGAAGGCGAGCAAGGCGATCGAGCCGGTCTGGATCACCGCCAGCCGGGCCCAGGCGTAAAGAAAGGCAAGCCGGGGTCCGAAGGCACGGCCGAGAAAATGATAGTCGCCGCCGGCATGGGGATAAGCGGCGGCGAGCTCGGCATAGCAGAGCGCGCCGACGATCGAGAGCAGCCCGCCGGCGGCCCAGGCGGCGAGCATGGCCGCCTCGCTTCCCGCCGCGCCGGCGATCACCGACGGCGTGCGGAAGATGCCCGCGCCGATGACGATGCCGACGGTGATCGCGACCGCGTCGCGCGCGCGCAGGGTAAGACGGGGCCGGCCCGCGCCGGACTCTCCGTCCGGAGGGGTCGCGCCCGGCCGCGCCGAGCCTCTCCCAGATTCGCCAAGTTCGTGAGGCTCCATGACAGGACGGCTTGGCACAGATCGGGACGAAGCGCATAGCCGGGGCTGGTCCGTGCCCCTTGCGAGAGGAGATCGAGGCTTGCGCTGCGAAACCCACTCTCCCCGGCGTGCCGTCGCAGCACTCGCGCTGCTCGCGGCCCTGGCGCTCCTGCCGGCCTGCACCGAGCCGGCGCCGGTCCGCGAAGCGGGACCGACCGCGACGGCGGCGAGGCCGCTGCGGGAACCGGACGTGCGCTATGAGCCGACCCCCCAGCCGGTCGTGCGGGAAATGCTTCGGCTCGCCCGAGTCGGCCCGACCGACCTCGTCTACGACCTCGGTTCGGGAGACGGCCGAATCCCGATCACCGCCGCGCGCGAGTTCGGGGCGCGCGGCATCGGCATCGACATCGATCCCCAGCGCATCCGGGAGGCGGAGGCGAATGCGCGCGCCGCCGGCGTCACCGATCGGGTGCGCTTCCGCAACGAGGATCTGTTCGAAGCCGATTTCCGGGACGCGACCGTCGTGACGCTGTTTCTCTACCCGGACGTCAATTTGAGACTGCGGCCGCGCCTGCTGCGCGAGCTGGCGCCGGGAACCCGGGTGGTGAGCTACTGGCACGACATGGGGGACTGGAGGCCGCTGCGCACCGTGCGGATGCCACGGTCGAACATCTATCTGTGGGTGATCCCGCCTGCCGCGGCGCCGGAATAACGGGTGGCGGCCGGACGTTGCGATCGCGGCTTCCCGCACCTGCCGGTTCCACGGCGAGCGTCGCCAAGGCGCTTCGAAACGATCCTCATCCTTCCATGGCCCTCGCCGTCACGATCCTGATCGAACACCCAGCGGCTACTGGCGAAACCGCGCTCACGCACGAGTCTCGAGGCCCTTCGGGCTTCCGCCGGTCCGCGAGACCGAGCGGGGGCAGACGGCAGCCTGGACGGATGCCGGAACATGCCGGGGACAGGATTCCGCGATCGGCATGAAATCAGGCCGCTCCGCACGCCTGGGGGGTCAGCGACCGGTGATTCGCATCACGACATGAATATTATCGCCCAGCCCGACGCCCGCCGCCTTCTGCACGGCCGCCTTGACGGGCAGCAGGTAGGTTTCGCCCTTCGGAAAGAGCGACGTGGTGAAATCGGCCGTTCCGATCCTCGCTTCGACCGGCACGACGCCCCACCCATAGCTTGCCGATCGCGCGGCATATCTGATCTCGGCGACATGATGTTCCGGGACGGGCGCGAAGAGATAGGGTGCCGGCCCGCGCCAGTGGATGACCTCCGCATCGAATTCGACGCACAGCAGAGGTTCGCCGCGGCTGTTCATACACCTGCCTTGTCGATCGACCTTGAACCGGAGCGCTTGCGGTCGCGCCAGTCGAGCACCTCCCAGCCTTCCGCGGTGGCGAGGCGGATCAGCCGGTCGTCGGCATTGGTCGCGAAGGCCTCGTCCGACCAGCGATGCACCGGCGCATCGGAGATGTGGTCGGAATAGAAGCGGATGTGGACGGCGCCGCGCTCCAGCCCCTCGCGCTGGAGCCAGGCTTCGATCATGTCGAGCTTGGCAAGGCCGTAGCAATTGCGGCCGTCGATCCGGGCGACGATCCGGCCGCGTTCGTCAGGAAGCGTGTCGGTGGCGATGACGTCGTCGAAGCCGAGCCTGGCGGCGATCGCCGCCGCGTAGAGGCGATAGGAAGCGGTCGCCAGCACCAGTCGGCGGCCGGCGGCCTTGTCCTCGGCGATACGGGCGCGGGCACCGGCCATGATGTTGGTGGCGAGCTGTCGGTCGGCGAAGCTCTGCACCACCGGCTCGAGCCGCTCCGAAGGGACCCGGCCGACGAGAAGGCGATAGTTCAGCTCCTTGAGCCGGCCGCGGTCGATCAGCCGCAGCCCATAGAGAAGGCCGGTCACCAGCAAGGCCGGAGCGAGCGCCATCCGCCACGGCGCGAGCCGGAGAACGGCATGGACCAGGAACAGGCCGTAGGTCGGCCTCCGGGTCACGGTCTTGTCCATGTCGTAGATGGCGAGCGTGGGCATGGGACGCCTTCATAGCGCGTTATGGTCATGGCCGAGATGGAAATTCGGACACCGGCGCTTCCCGGGCGAAGGCTGAATCCTGGACGGACTCTGCACCGCGATCCCGAGTCTCCCCGGGAACACCGAAAAGCATCAGACTTCGGGCATCAACGAGGACCGGTGTCGGTATGGGGACCTGCCCCGGCGAATTCGGCCGATTCGCGGCGATATCCGCCCATCCGTTTCACCCGAACCGCGCCTCTTCGCTTGCCGCCTCACGGGATTTGACGCACTAATCCCCCTCACATGACCGCAACAGCCGACTTCGACCAAAAATATGAGGATGGGCGCCGGGTGCTGCGGTTCAGCGGCAACCTCACCCTGTTGCGCGTTCGCAAGCTGAACGAGCAGCTCGAGGCGATCGAGGGCGACAAGCTCGTCGTCGATCTTTCGCAGGTCGACCGGATGGACACGGTCGGCGCCTGGCTCATGCACAAGCTCCAGCGCGACCGCGGCGCAGAGATCGTCGGCGCCAACGAGGATCACCAGACGCTGATCGACCATGTCGCGCGCGCCGACCAGCCGATGAAGGTACGGCGCGAGGCCGAGCCGAGGCTGCGCCAGCTTGCCGGTGAAGTCGGGCTCGCGACGCAGACCGCCCTCCATACGATGGTCGGCCTGCTCGGATTCTTCGGCGCCCTGCTCATCTCGATCGGGAACATCATCCGCCATCCGCGCCGGTTCCGGTTCAACGCGGTCGTCACCCGATTCGACGTCGTCGGCGTGCGGGCGCTCGGCATCATCGGCCTGATGAGTTTCCTCGTCGGGATCGTCATCGCCCAGCAAGGCGCGGTCCAGCTTCGCCAGTTCGGTGCCGAAGTATTCACCGTCAACCTCATCGCCCGCAGCGCGATGAAGGAGCTCGGCGTGCTGATGACCGCGATCATGGTCGCGGGGCGGTCGGGATCGGCTTTCGCCGCCCAGCTGGGATCGATGAAGCTGAACGAGGAAGTGGATGCGATGCGGACCATCGGCGTGTCGCCGATGGAAGCCCTGGTGTTTCCGCGCGTCCTGGCGACCGTGCTGATGATGCCGCTGCTCGGCTTCTATTCGGCGATGATCGCGATCGTCGGCGGCGGCCTGTTCTCCTGGGTCGCGCTGGACATGCCGCCGATCACCTTCGTCCAGCGCGTCCGCGAGATCATTCCGATGACCGACATCTACCAGACGCTGATCAAGGCGCCGGTGTTCGGGCTGATCATCGCCATGGCCGGTTGCTATCAAGGCCTGCAGGTCGAGGGAAATGCCGAGGAGGTCGGCCTGCGGACGACCACCGCGGTGGTCCAGGGCATTTTCCTGGTGATCGTCCTCGACGCCATTTTCGCGGTGTTCTTCACCGAGATCGGCTGGCCGTGATTCAGCCGAACGTATCCGTCATCGAGGTCACGGGCCTGGAGAACCGCTTCGGCGAGCAGGTGGTTCACGATGGGCTCGACCTCAGCGTCCGCAAGGGCGAGATACTCGGCGTGGTCGGCGGGTCGGGCACCGGCAAGTCGGTGCTGATGCGATCGATCATCGGCCTCAAGACGCCCGATGCGGGCGAGGTCACCGTGTTCGGCGAATCGATGGTCGGCCGCGACGAGGAAGAGGCGAAGCATGTCCGCCGCCGATGGGGCGTGCTGTTCCAGGGCGGTGCCCTGTTCTCGACCCTTACCGTCGCCGAGAACATCCAGGTGCCGATCCGCGAATTCTATCCCGGAATCAGCCAGGACCTGCTCGACGAGATCGCCGCCTACAAGACGGCGATGAGCGGGCTGGCGCAGGACGCCGGGGCCAAGTTTCCGGCAGAGCTGTCCGGCGGCATGCGAAAGCGCGCCGGGATCGCTCGCGCGCTGGCGCTTGATCCGGAACTGCTCTTCCTCGACGAGCCGACGGCGGGACTGGACCCGATAGGCGCGGCCGCATTCGACGAGCTGATCTGCGAACTGAGGGAGGCGCTCGGCCTGACCGTCTTCCTGATCACTCATGATCTCGACACGCTGTACGCGATCTGCGACCGGGTGGCGGTGCTGGCCGACCGGAAGGTCGTCGCGATCGGGACGATCCCGGAACTGCTGGCTCTGGATCATCAGTGGATCCAGGAATATTTCCGGGGGCCGCGCGGGCGCGCCGCCTCGAAGATCGACGCAGCTGAGAAGGCCGAAGCCTGATGGAAACCCGCTCGAACCAGATCCTCGTCGGCAGCATCGTGCTCGGTCTGCTCGCCGCCTTGGCGGTCTTCATCGTCTGGCTCAGCCAGCTCGGCGAAGGCGGGGAGAAGACCTACGACGTCTTCTTCCAGCAGTCTGTCGAGGGGCTCGCCAAGGGTTCCGCGGTCACCTTCCGGGGCGTGCCGGTCGGACAGATACGATCCATCAATCTCGAGCCCGCCAGTCCCCAGTTCATCCGCGTGCGCATCACCGTCGCCGAGCAGACTCCGGTCCTGCGCGGCACCACGGCGACGATCCGAGGCGTCGGCTTCACCGGCGTCTCGCAGATCCAGCTCGACCCGCCCGAGGCGGTTCCTGGCCGGCCGGCGCCGCCGCGCGAGCAGATCGTCTGCCCGGAGCAGAATCGCGAGGCCGAATGCCCGTACGGCTATCCGGTCATTCCGACCCGGCCCGGCGCCCTCGGCCAGTTGCTCAACACCGCGCCGGAGCTGCTCGAGCGGGTCTCGACACTGACCGAGCGGCTGACCGCCTTGCTGTCCGACCGCAACCAGGAGTCGATCGCCGGAATCCTGGACAATCTCGAGGTAGTGAGCCGAAGCCTGGCCGAACGATCACCCGAAATCGCGGCGTCGCTGGCCGAGGCCCGGGTGGCGATCGCCCAGGCGGGCGCCGCGGCCGAGCAGCTCGGAAAGCTCGCCGGCACCACCGAGGCCCTGCTGGACGAGGACGGCCGGCCGCTGATCAACGATCTGAGGCGGACGGTCCAGGCAGCCGAGCAGAGCATGCAGAATCTCGACTCGGTCCTCGGCGACGCACGCCCCGGCGTGCAGGCTTTCTCGACACAGACGCTTCCGGAGATCGGGCAGCTGGTCCGCGATCTTCGCGCCACGACCGATTCTCTGCGGGACATCAGCGGCCGGCTGAACCAGCAAGGCGTGAGCGGCGTGATCGGCGGGCAGCGCCTTCCCGACTACCAGCCCGGACGGAGGAATTGACGATGCGTGCAGCAGGCTTTCGCGCTATCGGGCGCCCCGGGCCCGGACGGACTATCGCCGCCGGCCTTGCCGTTCTGCTCCTCGGCGCCTGCCTCGGCGGCCCGGACGTCCCCGACCAGCTGCTGACCCTGAGCGCGTCCTCGAGCCGGGCGGCGGCGGCGCAGACCTCCGCGCCGGGGCAGACGATCAGCATCGCCGAGCCGAGCGTGCCGCAGGCGCTGCGCACGCCCCGGGTTCCGGTCTATGTCAGCGAGACCGCGATCCAGTATCTCCAGGATGCCCAGTGGATCGAATATCCGGGCGCCCTGTTCGGGCGGCTGATGAGCGAAGTCATATCCGCCCGCACCGGCCGGGTGGTGCTGCACCCCGACCAGTTCGTCCAGGACCCCGGCCTTAGAGTGACCGGACAGCTCCATCGGTTCGGGATCGACTCGACGACGATGGAGGCCGTCATGGTCTATGACGCCGCCGTCCTGCGGGGCGACTCCGGCATCACGACCAACCGCTTCGAGGCGCGCGTCCCGGTCGCCGGAGTGACGCCGGAGGCGGTCGCGCCAGCGCTCAACCAGGCCGCGAACCAGGTGGCGGAGCAAGTCGCGGCCTGGGTGGCGCAGTAGCACACCGCCGTCACCTCAACTCACCGCGAAGCCGCGCAGGCTCCTCCGCTCCGCGGGGGAAGCAAGAAGCCTAGCCCAGGCTCTTGCTGGCCTGCTCGAACACATCCTTGGAAAGGCCCGCCGTCGCGACGATCCGCTCGAGCTCGGCGCGCATGAGTGCGGCGCGCTGTTCGTCGAAGCGGCGCCAGCGGCCCAGCGGGGGAACCAGTCGGGCCGCAGTCTGCGGGTTGAGCTTGTCCTCGGCCAGGATCATGTCGGCCAGGAAGCGGTAGCCGCGCCCCGACACATCGTGAAACGCGCGCTGGTTGGCGGCGAAGGCGCCGACGAGCGAGCGCAGCCGGTTCGGGTTGGACAATGTGAAATCCGGGTGCCGGGCAAGCGCCTCCACCTGGGCCGGCGTGTCGGCGCGCGTCGACAAGGCCTGCACGCTGAACCATTTGTCGAGCACCAGCGCATTGTCCCGGTAGCGGTCGTAAAAGGCGGAGAGGGCCGCCTGCCGCTCCGCCGAATCGCCATTGGCGAGGACGACCAGCGCGCCCTGCCGGTCCGTCATGTTGTCGGCGCCGTCGAACTGGGCCTGGGCGAGCACGGGCGCATCCGCCGCGCCGGCCGCCATGATGTAGCCGAGCGCGACCGAACGCAGCCGTCGGGCACCCTTGGCGGACGAACTATATTCGTAGCGATTGGCGGCGTGAGTCGAATAAGCCTGCCGCCACAGCGCCTCCAGCTCGCGGCCGAGCTCGGCGCGCAGCGCCTCGCGGCTCCGGTGGATCGCATCGGGATCGACCGTGTCCATCCGGTCGCCGATGAAGGTCTCGCTCGGCAGGAGCACCGTTTCGGCGACGAAGGCGGGATCGAGCGCCCGATCGGCGAGCGCGTGGCGCACGGCCTCGACGACCGCATGATGATCGGCCGCGCCGCCCGAGACGGACCGGATCAAGGTGTCGAGCATCAACTGCTGCATCGCCTCGTAGCGGGCGAAGGGATCGTCGTCATGCGCGGACAGGAAAGCGAGGTCGGCCGCCGTGCGGTCGGTCTCGACGATGATGGGTGCCGAGAAGTCGCGGTTGATCGACAGGACCGGCCGTTCGGGCGCGCGCTCGAGCACGACTTCGGCCTTCGCCTCGTCGAGGAGGACGAGACGCTCGTCGGCCGCCACGCCGGTGGCCTCGTCGAGCAAGGCGATCCTGAGCGGGATCGGCATCGGCTGCTTGGCGGGCTGCCCCGGGGTCGGCGGCACCTCCTGCTCGAGCAGCAATCTCGGGCTGCCCGGACCCCGCACCAGGCTCGCCCTGACCCGGGGGGTGCCCGCCTGGGAATACCACAAGCGGAAGCGCGACAGATCGGCCCCGCTGGCATCCTCCATCGCCCGGACGAAATCCTCGCACGTCACCGCCTGGCCGTCATGCCGGTCGAAATAGAGGTCGCATCCGGCGCGGAACTTCTCCGGGCCCAGGATAGTGCGGATCATCCGGATGAGCTCGGCGCCCTTGTTGTAGACGGTCGCCGTGTAGAAGTTGGAGATCTCGATATATGAATCGGGCCGCACCGGATGCGCGAGCGGCCCGCCGTCCTCCGGAAACTGGGCCGCGCGGAGCATCCGGACGTCCTCGATCCGCTTCACCGCGGGCGAGCCCATGTCGGCGCTGAACTGCTGGTCGCGGAAGACCGTGAAACCCTCCTTCAGCGACAGCTGGAACCAGTCGCGGCAGGTGACCCTGTTCCCCGACCAGTTATGGAAATATTCGTGCGCGACGACGCCGGCGATCGCGTCATAGTCCGCATCCGTCGCCGTATCCGGGTCGGCGAGGATGTAGCGCGAGTTGAAGATGTTGAGGCCCTTATTCTCCATCGCGCCGAAATTGAAGTCGGCGACCGCGACGATGTTGAACATCTCCAGGTCATATTCGCGGCCGAACACCTCCTCGTCCCACTTCATGGCCGCCTTCAGCGAGGTCATGGCATGCTCGGTCTTCGGCAGGTCGCCCTCGCGAACCCAGATGGCCAGCTGCACGGTCTTGCCGGAGCGGGTGACGAAGCTGTCGCGATTGGCGACGAGGCTGCCGGCGACCAGCGCGAAGAGATAGCAGGGCTTGGGAAAGGGATCGTGCCATTCCGCCCAATGCCGGCCGCCGTCGAGCTCGCCCTGCGCGACCGGATCGCCATTGGCGAGCAGCACCGGATAGGCCCCGCGGTCGGCGACCATCCTGACCCGATATCGGCTGAGCACGTCCGGACGGTCCGGAAACGGCGTGATCCGGCGAAAGCCTTCGGCTTCGCACTGCGTGCACAGCATGCCGCCGGATTCGTACAGTCCCATGAGCTGGGTGTTGGCGCGCGGCGCGATCTCGACCTCGGTCTCGACGGTGGCACGGTCGCCTTCGATCGGGATTCTCAGGACGTCATTCTCGAAACGATAATTGACCGCCTGGCCGTCGACCGCGACGCGGCGCACCACGAGATTCTTGGCGTCGAGGCGCAGCGGCAGCCGGTGCCGGCCTTCGCGCTCTATCTCGAGAGTCGAGCGCACCACCGTGCGCGCGCCGTCGAGATCGAGTTCCAGCGAGATCTGTGGAACGCGCCATTCCGGCGGCTGGTAGTCCTCGCGCCGAACGATCGGCGGAGGGGCGGTGTGAGCGGGACGGGCATCGGCCATGTCCAAGGTGTAGGACCGAGCAGGAACCGGCGCAATGGAAGGCGAACGGTTGCTGTGCCGTAACACGCGCCGCAAATCGCACGTCTCGTCGAATTTTTCAGGCTTCCTCAATGTTTTCCTGCTGATAGGGTCGCGCCATGAACCGCATAGACGACCTGCTGATCGACAAAGTCACCTCCCCGCTCGCCGGATGGCTCCAGCACCGCCTGGACATGCCTCCGTGGCGCGCCTCATTCGAATGCCTGAACGGCAGCGTCGTCTTCTACGTCGCCGCGGTCGCGCTCCAGATCGCCGGCACGGGACCCTATGACGGGGTGTTCGCGATCATGCTGAGGGCCCTGGTCTGGCTGCTCGTCCTCGAAGCGGTGCGCAAGCATGCCTATCGCCAGGCGGCCTCGTCGGTCGGCACCCGGACGGCGCGCGTGCGCGAATGGATGTTCCGGATCGTCTTCGCGGCCATGCTGCCGATCAGCCTCTGCTATGCCGACGGGATCGACAATCTTCTCTATTCGACCTCGTTGCTGCTGCTTGTCGGGCATCTCTACTTCAAGGCCTCGGACACTCCGCCGCCTCAGCCGAAAGGCCGTCTCGCCCTCGGCCGCGCCTGAGCGAAGCGGCAAGCGCGCCCACCGGATTCGGTCCGGCGGCGGAACCAAGCCCAAGGGTCAAGCGTCTTGTTGGCGATCCGCAGTTTCGGCTGACGGAGCACGGACGGGAGTATCCACCATGGGTCTTATTCTGGCGCTTATCATCGGAGGCATCATCGGGTGGCTGGCCAGCATCGTCATGCGCACCGATGCCCAGCAGGGGATCATACTCAACATCGTCGTCGGCATCGTCGGCTCGCTGCTCGGCAGCTTCCTGCTTGGCGGTTTCTTCGGTGCTGATGGCAATATCATCAACAGCCCGCTCGACGTCGGCACCCTGATCGCCGCCTTCCTTGGCGCGGTCATCCTGCTGGCGATCGTCAACCTGTTCCGCAGGGGCGCGGTCCGCTAACCGAGGTTTCGGTCTCCGGCAAGCCCGCTTTCGTCCCCCGGCGCGGGCTTGCCCATCCAGGGCAGCAGGCGATCCCATCGCCTGCTGTCCTAGTTTTCACGTCCTGGTGGGCGCCTGCCTCGCTCGCAGCGCAATCGCCATTCCAGCCAGCGCCAAGATGCCCCCCGCGACGGCGAGCGCCGACCAGCGATAGCCTTCCGCGACGGTCGAGATCGCCATGGCGAGAATCGGAATGAGCAGACTCGAATAGGCCGCGCGGCCAGGCCCCACTGCCCGGACCACGGCGAAATACAGCGGGAAGGCGAGCGCCGAGGCGACCAGGCCGAGGTAGAGAAGCCCGAGCCAATAGCCCGGCCGCGAATCGGCGACCGGCGCGCCTGACAGCAACCAGGCAATGAGGGCGTTGGCGACGCAGGCATAAACCATTGCCCAGGCGACGAGACTCGCCATCGGCCAGGCTGTTACGCGGCGGGTGGCCTGGATGACGTTGGCGGCCGACGCCGAGAGGACGCCGAGCAGGCTGAAGCCGATCCCGAGTCCGATCTCCCGGGGCGGGAGCGGGCTCGCCCGCAATTCTTGCACGAACAGAAGGGCGACCCCCGTCGCCGCGAGCGCGGATCCGCCGACGAAGCCGATGGTCAGCCGCTGCTTGAGGAACAGCCAGGCAAGCACGCTGTTGGGTACCATCAACAGGGCGAAGACGGTCGCGACCAGACCGGACGTGACGTGATGCTCCGCCGCGTAGACGAAGTTGAAGTTCAGGGAGAATTGCAGGAGCCCGAGCGGGACGGCGAGGAGATGGCCGGCCCGGCCGATGCGCAGCGAGGCGCCGACGGCGGCGGCGTAAACGAGCATCGCAACGGCGGCGATGGCGAATCTGTAGGTCACGGACCATGAGGCGGGTACCGGGAACGGTCCGCCGATCTGATCCTTGATGACGATCCAGGTCGAACTCCAGATCAGCGTGATGAGAAGAAAGGGGATCAGGACCTTCGGGTCGCGGAGCCCGCGAGCGTCGCTCACAGCGCCCGGATTGCCGCCGCGAGCGCATCGACCGCGGCCGGGTCGCTGTCCCAGCTCGTCACCAGCCGCGCCTCACCAGGCCCCCAGTCGTAAAAGTCGAAGCCCTGAGCGCGCAATGTCGCCGCTTCCTCGAACGTCACCCGCACGAACACCTCGTTAGCCTGCACCGGCAGGACCAGACGATCCGCTCCGGCCGCTTCGGCGAGCCGCGCTGCCGCCGCATTGGCGGCGCGGGCGTTGCGCAGCCACACGTCGCCCTCCAACATGGCGAGGATCTGAGCGGCAAGGTAGCGCCCCTTGGACAGGAGATGGCCCGCGCGCTTGCGGCGGTAGCGGGTGGCCATCGCCAGCTCCGGGCGGAAGAAGACGAGGAGCTCGGCGGACAGGCCGCCATTCTTGACGAATCCGAAGCTCAGCGCATCGACGCCGGCCTTCCAGCTGAGGTCGGCCGGGGTGCAGCCGAGGCTCGCCACCGCATTGGCGAAACGGGCGCCGTCGAGATGGAAACCGAGGCCCCGATCACGGCAGAGCGATCCGAGCGCCGCGGTCTCCTCGGGCGTGTAGACGAGACCATATTCGGTCGCGTTGGTGATCGACAGCGCCGCCGGCTGGACCTGATGCACGTCGTCACGGACCGTGTCGATCAAGGCCTTCACCGCCGCGGGAGTCAGCTTCGCGCCTTCGCCCTCGGCGAGCAGCAGCTTCGCGCCATGGGTGAAGAATTCGGGCGCGCCGCATTCATCGTTCTGGATATGAGCGTCGCGATGGCAGACGATGGCGCCGTGCGGCGGGCAAAGCGCGGCCAGAGCAAGGCTGTTCGCGGCCGTGCCGGTCGAGACCCAGAGCGCCGCCACCTCGGTTCCGAACAGGCCGGACAGCGCCTCGTCGAGACGTCGGCTCCAGGCATCGCCGTCATAGGCCGTGTCCATGCGATTGGCCTCGGCGATCGCCGAGATCGCCTCGGGGCAGGCCGCGGCGGCATTGTCGGAAAAGAAGCGCATGCGGCGGCATTAGAGCCGGCACGGGCCCGGTCAATCCTGCGGATCATCCGCGAAAAGAAGGCGTGCGTTTACGAAATCTTGGCCCTTGGCCGCTAGTCCGGAATTCGAACCGAGGGAAAAGGAATGGGCGCCGACAATTTCGTGAACGCCGAGGTAGGCGGAAAGCGCGCGGCGAAGCGGGCGCGGGTCCTGATCGCGGCGAAGCTGAAGACGCCCCTCGGCGAGGTCGACGTACGTCTCAGGGACCTGTCGCGAAAGGGGGCCCTCGTCGAATGCGTCCAGCAGCCGGAGGTCGGCAGCGAGGTGGTCTTCATACGCGGCTCGACGCAGGTTCCGGCGCGCGTCGCCTGGGCCGCGGGTGGGCGGATCGGGCTCGAATTCCTGTTCATGATCGACGAACAGGAGGTGCTCGTCCAGCTCAAGCGCCGCGAGAGGTCTTCGGGGGACCGCTACCGGCGCCCCGGCCTCAACGAGGTCATGTCCGACCAGGAGCGCAAGCTCGCCGTCGCCTGGGGCGTGACCGTCGGGCTCAACCTCCCCGGAAGCGACAGCTGAGACCGGCCGTGACCGCTTTTTCCGGCCACTGGTCACCTTCGTTCAGCGCCCCGCTGACGCTCAGCGGCGAAATCTCCACCCACGTCGAATTCGATGCGCCGACACGGAAGAGCCGACGCTCCGAGCGGGTCCCGGTCGCGCTCGGCGCGGGCCTGCGCCAGCGCGGCGCATCGGGCGTCTCCGTCCAGATCACGGACCTTTCCACCGACGGCTTCCGCGTCGCCACGCACCTCGAACTGCAGGTCGGCACCGACGTGTGGCTGCGCCTTCCCGGCCTGGAGGCGAGCCACGCCCGCGTCGTCTGGGCGGAAGGTCAATCGATCGGCTGCGCCTTTATTCGCCCCCTACACCCGGCCGTCCTCGAAATGATCGTTGCGAAGTCCCAGCGACGCTGAGCCGGCCCGGGGCGACCAGCCGCCGGACGGATTCGGAATTTGTCCGATCTTGTGTTAAGCGGGCGGGGTCGAGGGGAGGCGACAATATGGAATCAGACTATCGCTATTATTCGCGTCGAGCCGCGGAAGAGACGCGGCGTGCGGCACGCGCCATTACACCCGAAGCCCGCGAGCGCCATCGTGAGCTTGCCAACCTGTTCGAGACCAAGGCCGAAGAGCGTCATCACGGCCAGGAACGACGATATGCCCGTTAGGGCCTGACTTCCTCGCGATGGGATAGCAATAGGCACCCTGGCCGTGAGATATTCACGGCCGCCGCGGCTTTATTGGTGCGCCGCCTTGAGCATCTGTCCCGAAACATGGACCAAGATCGACCGGGTCGCCCGATCGCGCCTGTGCGGCGGATCGAAGCCTGGAAGCCCAGGCCATTGGCCGCGAATGGTGCTGCCGGTGAGGATTGAACTCACGACCTCAGCCTTACCAAGGATGCGCTCTACCACTGAGCTACGGCAGCACGTCGTTCGCGGAAGGCGGCGCTATGGCCGCTGGGGCGATATAGTGTCAAGGCGGCTCGCCGCAACCGCGCCCGTCGCCCGCCGCCGGATTGAGTTTGGCGCCGGTCGGGCATAACCCGGCGCCATGGCTGGAAAGGACCAAGAGCGCGCACAAAGGCTCGCCGCGGCGCTGCGCGAGAATCTGCGCCGCCGCAAGGCGCAGGCGCGTGCGAAGGACCATGCGCCGGCCGACGACAAGAAGGAACCGGACTCCGGCGCCTGACCGGCTCCGGCCGATCGCATCAGAGCGGGGCGCACTGCGCCTCGAGCCAGGCGCGTACCTCCCCTTCGAGCTGCGGCCCCACGACCTCGAGCACCTTGGCGTGATAGCGGTCGATCCAGTTGCGCTCCCCGGGCGAGAGCATTCCGGTTTCGATGAGGGCGCGATCGATCGGCGCGAAGGTGAGTGTCTCGAAGCCGAGCATCTTCCTTTCCGCGCCCTCGATCTCGCGGGCCACGACGAGGACGAGATTCTCGACCCGAATGCCGTAGGCGCCGGTCTTGTAATAGCCGGGCTCGTTCGAGAGGATCATTCCGGCGCGCAGCGGCTCGTCTCCTCCGGGCTGGCCGCTGCCGGCCGGCGAGATACGCTGCGGCCCCTCATGGACGGAGAGAAAGCTTCCGACTCCGTGACCGGTGCCGTGGGCATAATCGAGCCCCGCCTGCCAGAGATATTGCCGGGCAAGGCTGTCGAGCTGGCTGCCCCGCGTGCCGTCGGGGAAGATTGCCCGCGCGACGCCAACATGGCCCTTGAGGACGCGAGTGAAGCGGTCGCGCATCTCCGCGCTCGGCGTGCCGATCGCGACGGTGCGGGTAACGTCGGTGGTTCCGTCCGGATACTGGCCGCCGCTATCGACGAGGTAGAGGGAATCGCGCTCGAGCGGCCGGTTCGTCTCTTCGGTCACGCGATAGTGGACGATCGCGCCGTTCGGGCCCGCGCCCGAGATGGTGTCGAAGCTCAGATCGCGAAGGTCGCCGCAGGCCTGCCGCAACGCATGCAGCTTCGCCGCGGCGCCGAGTTCGTCCACCCCGCCCTTGGGCGCCTCGACCGAGAGCCAGTGGAGGAAGCGGGACAGAGCCGCGCCGTCGCGCGCCTGGGCGGCGCGATGGCCCGCTATCTCGACTTCATTCTTGATCGCCTTCGGTAGAACGGAGGGGTCGCGTCGGGCGATCACCTTGGCACCCGCCTTGTCGAGCGCCCCGAAAATCGCCGCTACCGAGCGTTCCGGATCGACCGCGACCACCTTGCCGCCCTGCCCCGCCAGCCAGGGTTCGAATGCGTGGCGCTCGTGCAGCCGTACGCCGTTGCCGAGATGCTGCCGCACGTCCGGTCCGACCTTCTCCGAATCGACGAACAGATCGGCGGTGCCGTCCGCGTGGACGACGGCGAACGACAGAGCGACGGGAGTATGCTCGACATCCTGGCCGCGCACGTTGAGGGTCCAGGCAATGGAATCGAGGGCCGCGAGCACTGCCGAGTCCGCCTTCTGGGATTTCAGCCAGTCGGCCATCTCCTGTCGCTTGGCGGCCGACGAGCGGCCGGCAAGGCTGTCGGAGTGGACGATGAGGCGCGCCCGCGAGGGCTCCGGCTTGTCGGCCCAGACGGCATCCACCGGGTTGCGTCGCACCGGCACCAGTTCGGCCCCCTTGTCGGCAAGCGCTTCCCGGGCCTTTTCGACCCAATCCCTCGTATGAAGCCAAGGATCATAGCCGATCCGCGCCCCTTGTGGCGCGTTCGCCTTCAGCCAGTCGGCGATGCTGGTCTCCGGGACCGACTGATAGCTCCAATGCTCGCCATCGACCTGGGCCCGCACCTGCAGCGTGTAGCGGCCATCGACGAAGATCGCCGCCTGTTCGGGCAGCACCACGGCGGATCCGGCCGAGCCCTGGAACCCGGTCAACCAGGCCAGGCGCTGGGCGTAGCTGCCGACATATTCGCTCATATGCTCGTCGGTGAGCGGCACGACGAAGCCGTCGAGTCGGTCGGACTTCAGTTGCTCGCGAAGCGCGGCGAGGCGGGCGGCATAGGTGGACATTTGCATTTTCCCGATTGGCGTCTATCGCCCGAGATAATCGCGCCGGGCACGCCGCGCTAGCGGGGGTGGGAACCATCATGCGAATTCTGACCATGTGCCTGCTGATGATCGCGGCTCCGCTCGCGGCCCAGGACCAACCACAAAGGGAATCGATGACCCCCTCGACCTCGTCCGGCTCAGGCCGCACCGCCGATCTGCCCGCACCGCCGCGCGCCGAGCAGCGCCCGCATTCCTTCGAGCATCACGGAATCCGAGTCGACGATCCGTGGCACTGGCTGAAGGACCCGTCCTACCCGAATGTCGACGACGAGGACGTGCTCGCCTATCTGCGCGCCGAGAACGCCTATTTCGAGGCGGCCATGGCGCCGCACCAGCCGCTGATCGACACCTTGTTCCACGAGATGCGCGGACGCATCCAGGAAGACGACAGCTCCGTGCCGGTGCGCGAAGGCAACTGGCTCTATTGGTGGGCATTCCAGCCGGGGGCGCAATATCGCACCTGGTATCGCCGGCCGGTGGCCGGCGGAGAGTCGCAGGTGATCTTCGACGAGCCGGCCGAGGCGGCCGAGAAGCAGTATTTCCAGCTGGGCGCGCTCGAGGTGAGCCCGGACGGCCGCTTTGCCGCGATCATGGTCGACGATGACGGGTCCGAGCGGTACCAGCTGCGGATCCGCGATCTCGAAAGCGGCCGCGACGTCGAGACGGTGACCGACGTCGGAATCGGCGCGCCGGTGTGGACCGCGGACAGCCGCGGCGTCCTGTTCACCGAAGTGAACGAGAATTGGCGCAGCTATCGGGCCCGGTTCCACCGGCTCGGCGAGCCGGTCGAAAACGACCGCACCGTCTATGAGGAGACGGAGAACGTCGCCTTCACGGTGAGCGTGGGTCATAGCCAGGACCGCCGCTACATCCTGATCAACAGCGGCGAGAACGTCTCGAACGAGATCCGGCTGGTGCCCGCAGACGATCCCGACGCGGAGCCATTGCTGGTGGCGAGGCGGCGGCCGAACATCCAATATTCGGTCGATGCGAGCCACGGCCGGCTGTGGATCCTCACCAACGACAATCACGTCAATTTCCGCCTTGCCGAGGCGTCGCCGGAGGCTCCCGGCGAGTGGCGCGAGGTGATCGCCGGATCGGACTCGGTCTATCTGCGCGGCATTGCCGCCTTTCGCGACCATCTGGTCGTTACCGAGCGGGTCGACGGCCTCGATCAGATCCGGCTGCGCGGCTATGACGGCAGCGAGCGGCGCATTCCCTTCCAGGAGGCGAGCTACACCGTCTCGCTCGGCAGCAATCCCGAATATGCGCCCGACGCCTACCGGCTGAACTACGCATCGATGGTGACGCCGCCGACGGTGTACGATTATCATCCCGCCGAGGACCGGCTGGAAACCCGCAAGGTCCAGCAGATCCCGTCCGGCTACGATCCCGCCCGGTATGTCACCGAGCGAATCACCGTCCCGACCCGCGACGGGCGCCAGCTGCCGGTGTCGATCGTGTACAGGAAGGGCTTCGAGCGAAACGGGCAGGGCCGCCTGTTCCTCTACGCCTACGGCGCCTACGGCTTTGCCTTTCCACCCGGCTTCAGCACCAACCGGCTGAGTCTGCTCGACCGGGGCTATGCCTTCGCCATTGCCCATATCCGCGGCGGGGACGATCTCGGCTATCAATGGTATCTCGACGGCAAGCTCGACCGGCGGACCAACACATTCAGCGACTTCGTCGACGCCGCCCGCGGCCTCATCGAGCGGAACTATACGCGCGCCGGAAATATCGCGATCCAGGGCGGATCGGCGGGCGGCGAGCTGATGGGGGCCGTGGTCAATTCGGACCCGGACCTGTGGGGCGCAGTGGTCGCCGACGTGCCCTTCGTCGACGTGCTCAACACGATGCTGGACGAGAGCCTTCCGCTGACCCCGGGCGAGTGGAACGAATGGGGCAATCCGATCACCGACCGCGCCGCGTTCGAATATATCCGCTCCTATTCGCCCTACGACAACGTCCGCCCGCAAGCCTATCCGCCGATGCTGATCACCGGCGGCCTCAACGATCCGCGGGTCACCTACTGGGAGCCGGCCAAATGGGCGGCGCGGCTGCGTGCGACCAAGACGGACGACAATCTGCTGCTGCTCAAAACCAATATGGGCGCCGGCCATGGCGGTCAGTCGGGCCGCTGGACGCGGCTGCGCGAGGTGGCCGAGGCCTATGCCTTCATCCTGACCCAGATGGGTGCCGAAGAGGCGCGATGACCAAGTTCGTGGCCGCGATTCTCCTGCTCGCCTTCGCGGCAAGTCCCTCTTCCTCCGCCAGCCCGATCGAAGTGGCGGTCAGCCGCAGCGGAGCCGAGTGGACGGCGGACTTCCACTTTCCCCGGCGGGCCGCCGCCTGGGCCTTTGTCCGATCTTCCGTCACCCGGAACGGCGCGCGCCCGTGGCGGCCGATGAGCTGGACGGTCGAGACGCCGGGCGTCCGGATCGAGCGGCGAGGTCATTATGACGTCCTCGCCGCCGAGAACGGCCGGCCGTTGCCCGAACGGATAAGGATCAAGTTCGCGCCCTTTACCGGCGACCTCATCGCCGATTACGATCCGGCCCTCTCGTTCACCGACGGATCCGTGGCGCTGTACAGCGAGCAGTTCGATGCCTTCCCGCTCCGGTCGGCGCAGCGGGCGGAGCGGCTGCCGATCGATCTGGGCGACAGCGAGGTGGCGATCGATCCGACCCGCGTGACGTTTCGCGACACGGCCGGCGAGGTCCTTCATCGGGGCCGGCGGGTCGCGGCCGTCAGCCTCGACGACGATGACGGGACCTACGTGCTGTTCGGCCCGGCCGAGCCGGTGGCCACCGAGGCGCTGGCGGCGATCATCGATCCGGCCTTGCCCGGCTGGATCCGACGCAGCCTGCTCGGAGACACGCCGCGAATCCTGGCCGGCTATGCCGCGGCGCTCGGGCCGGCGCCGGGGCCCAAGCCGACCCTGATGGTGAGCTGGGCCGGTGCGACGCCGCGCCTCACCAGCATGGGCGGAAGCGTCCTGCCGGGGCTGATCGCCATGACCTATGAAGGTGCCGGTGTCGTCGAGGAAAGCGAGGCAGTACGGCGCGAAGGGCTGTGGTTCATCGCCCACGAAGGCGCCCATTTCTGGCTCGGCCAGGCGGTCACCTACCAATATTCGCGGGATGCCTGGATCACGGAAGGCGGCGCCGACCTGCTGGCCATCCGGGCGGTTCCCGCGGTCGATCCGGCCTACGACGCGCGCGGCGCGTTGCAGGCGGCGGTCGACGATTGCGCCGCTTTGACCGCCGGCCGCGGCATCGCCGCCGCCGAGCAGCGCAACGAGCACCGTGCATATTATGCCTGCGGCGCCGTATTCGGCCTGGTGGCCGAGGCCGCGTCGGGACGCCCGTTCGCAGACTTCGTCCGCAAGCTGATCGACGCCAATCGCCGGGACAAGGTGGTCACTCGCGAGGAATGGCTGGCGGCGCTCGATCGCGCCTCGGGAGACCCGATGCTGTCCGACTCGATCGGCCGGCTGATCGACCGCGGCGCGGACGATCCGAAGGCGGCGCTGACCGCCCTCTTCACCCGAGCGGGCATAGCCTTCACCGTCGGGCAGGACGGCACGCCGAGGCTGCAATGACGCCCTTCGAGCGGAAGATTACCGCCCGGCCGGCGGACATCGATGAACTCGGGCACGTCAACAATGCCGCCTGGGTTCGCTGGATCCAGGACATGGCGACGGCGCACTGGCATGCTGTCGCGCCGCGGGCCCATGTCGACGCTTTTGTCTGGGTCGTGACGCGGCACGAGATCGACTATCTGCGCGCGGTCGGCCCGGGCGAGACGGTGACGGGGCGGACCTGGGTCGGCGAATCGCCTAAGGGGGCGCGCTTCGACCGCCACGTCGAGTTCGTCGGAGAGGACGGGAAGGTGCGGGTGCGGGCGAAGACGACGTGGGCGATCATCGACAGAGCCAGCGGCCGGCCGATCCGCGTGCCACCGGAGGTTGCGGCGCCCTTCCTCGAGCGCGGCGGCTCATAGCAGGCGGATCAGCAGACGAAGCGGGCATGCCTGCCGGCCTGGAGACGCAACAACTCGAGGCTTTACAGCGATCGAACCGACTCGAACCGCTCGGTCCTGCTCTAGGCGGCGCGCTCTTCCTCATGCGACGAGGGCGGTGCAAAGCTGCGGATCGCCTCGACGATGCCGGGAAAGGCGCGGGCGCTGACGGCGAAACCCATGTGACTGCAGTCCAGCTCGACATGATGGTCACGCTCGCCGGCTTCCCCCCGTGCGCAGTCGACCGCGACGATCCCGTCCTGGCGCGACCATAGAGCCAGAGTCGGAACCGGCGGCTTCTCTTCGAGCACGGTGGCGATGGGCGGATCGTCGACCGGATGGCCGGCGACCAGCTCATAGAGTCGCCAGACATTGTTGGCGCGCCGGTTGCCCGAGAAAGGCGAGCCCATCGTCACCACTTTGGCGACGAGATCCGGCCGTGTCTTGGCCACCTCGCGCGCGTAGATCCCGCCCAGACTCCAGCCGACGAGGATCACCGGCTCGCCGGCGCCGAAGCGCTCGAGCCGTTCGACGATCCGCTCGATCGTGTCGGCACGGGCGCCGGAGTTGAGGTCGAGGCCCCATCCCGTCACGCGATAGCCGGCCTCGGCGAGGGCGCGCTGAAGGCCGAGCGTGGTCCGATCGGTGGCGAGGAAGCCGGGGATCACCATCAGCTTGGGCCCATCGGCGGGGCCACGCTCGCCCATAGCGCCAAAGGCCCGGTAGAATCGCGCCATCAGCGCCGCGCACTCACGCAGCAGCATCCAGGCCGGCGGCGGCCTGGTGTCGCGCGGCTCAGAGATATTCGCCATCCATCAGCTCGTGCAAGGCCGCGGGCAGCCGCACCCGCCCGTCGGCGGTCTGGTGGTTCTCGAGCAGTGGAACGAGGATCCGCGGCGTCGCCAGCGCGGTATTGTTCAGGGTGTGGACGAAGCGGACCTTGCGCTCCTCGTCGCGCCACCTCAGGTTCGCGCGGCGAGCCTGCCAGTCGTGCAGCGTCGAGCAGCTATGGGTTTCGCGATATTTTCCGAGCGAGGGCACCCAGCTTTCGATGTCGTTCATTCGATACTTGCCGGTGCCCATGTCGCCGGTCGAAGCCTCGATCACCTGATAGGGAATTTCGAGATCCTTCAGCAGGCCTTCGGCATTGGCGAGGAGGCGCTGGTGCCAGCGCGCGCTCTCCTCCGGATCGTCGCGGCAGATCACATATTGCTCGAGCTTGTAGAATTGGTGGACGCGCAGCAGCCCGCGCACGTCCCGACCGGCGCTGCCCGCCTCGCGGCGGAAGCAGGGCGAATAGCCCGCATAGAGGATGGGCAGACGGTCCGGCTCGATGATCTCGCCCGAATGGAGGCTGGTCAGCGCAATCTCGCCGGTGCCGGCGAGATAGAGCTCGTCGGCGGGGATATGATAGGCTTCCTCCTCGTGACCGGGAAAGTGCCCGGTGGCCACGAAGGCATGCGGCCGCGCCAAAGCAGGCACGGTCATGAGCGTGAAGCCGTCCGCGGCCAGACGCCGCTGCGCCCACAGCAGCAGCGCCTGCTCCAGCAACGCCAGCCGCCCCTTGAGACAGTAAGTGCGGGAACCGGCCACCTGGGTGATGCGGGCGAGATCGGCCCAGTCGTTCTTCTCGATCAGGGCGACATGGTCGAGCGGCTCGAAATCGAATTCCGGGATGCGGCCTTCATGGCGGACGACGACATTGGCGCTTTCGTCGGGGCCGACCGGAGCGCCTTCCCAGGGAATGTTCGGCACCCGCAGCAGCAAGGCGTCCAATCGCGACTGCTTCTCGCCCAGCTCCCCCTCGAGCGCCGAAATCTCCGCGCCGACCGCCTTCGCCTTTTGACCGAGCGTCGGACGTTCCTCGGGCGGGGCGCTCTTGAAGCCGTCGCTGATCGCATTGCGCTGGCGCCTCAGCTCGTCGGCGCGGGTCTTCACCTCGCGCACCTCGGCGTCGAGGGCGAGCAAGGTGTCGAGATCCAGCCCGACGCCCTTCTGCGCGATGGCCGTGCGGACGGCGTCGACATTCTCTCGGATGAAGGGGAGGCTCAACATGGCGGCCACACCTGCGGGCGGGCCGGACAAAAATCAAGGTCGTGAGGAGCGGACAAGCCCCCGGTTCACGGCGTCGCCGCCCCGGTCCCACCGACGGACTGCCAGCTTTGCTCCAGCTCCGCGTCGATGGTCCGGACGATCGACCGGAAGCGGGGATCCTGCTCCGACCCGAAGCGGGCGGCGAAATCGCGCTCGGCCAGGCCCTCCGGAAGTGCCCGCAGCGGGGTGGGGAGCAGCGTCGCTTCGGTCGCGGAGGCGAGGAAGGCTGCGGCCGAGGCGGCGGTCCGCGGCTGGCGCGCCCGCCGGGCGGCGAGCAAGCCCGAACGATCCGCCGCGAGGTCGACGAACGAGAAGCCGGACCCGCCTGAGCCGCTATCCGCCTTTTCCTTCCAGATCCCCGCCAGCCGTGCAGCACCGTCGCCGAACAACGCGGCCAAGGCGGCGGAGAGCGCCCAGTGCTTTGCCAGGTCGGCGCGGCGGGCGAGCCGGATCTCGGGTCCGCCGGCCGCGCAATCGGCAACCGCATCGGGCGCAAGGCCTGCGAGCCCGCCCACTTCGGGATCGACGGTCATCATCGCCAAGGCGACGAACGCTGCCCTGCTGTCCGCGACGGCCTCTCCGTCCGCGCCACGGAAGGCGCGTCTCACCTGTACCGCGAGCGAGGATTGGGGATCGCGGCGTTGAAGCTCGCCGAGCCGGCAATAGGCGCCCCGCACGCCCCCGGTGTCGATCGATCCCGACCGGAGGCCGGCGAGCGCGCGGGCCATTCCGCCGCTGCCGGTCGGAAGCCGGAGGTCGGCCGCGACCCGTCCTTCGTCTATCGACAGGCTGCGGACGATATGCTCGACCGGCGGGCCATCGGCCGGGTCGATGCCGAGCGCCCACCGTGCGGCGCGCATTGCCGCGGGAGTCGCCCTGGCGGGGAGGGTGAGGCGACCGACCGAGAGGCGTATCGGCGGCGGATCGGCGCCCGCCGGAAAGGCAGACAGCCTGCCGTTAGCCCAGAATCCCGCTCCCAGCTCGTGGCTCGCCTCGATGGCGACACGGTCGGGATGGAGCGCGAAGCGCAGACGCTCCACGCCGGTCGTACGGCTGGTGATCGCTGCCAGGCCGCGCAAGCCCGCCTGTCCGACCTCGACTTCGCCCCGGCCGGTCAGGCGCGCGGCCTTGAGCGCGACCAGCGCCCGCCCACCGGCCGCGAGCTCCTGCGGGGAAGGCGTCGGTGTCATCGGGACTGCCGGAGCACGGCTCAACGCCAGCGCACCCAGGATGAGGAGGAGCACCGCCAGCAGCATTCCGACGGCGAGGGAGAAGCGCAGGAATGCTCTCAAGAGCCTCGCTCCCCTTCCATGCCACGCGTCATTGCCAATCTCTGCTTTCGATCCCTCGCGGACATCCAAGGCAGTGCGGTCACAGCCGTTCCCGGGCGGAAGGGATTGTTGCGGCGGTCGGGAAGCGTTCTGGAGGCGCAGCGCGCAGGAAATCTCGTCGGCAGGCTAGCTAGTCTCCCGGCGACCGCGCATCAAGCTGCCTGTCCTGTCTTCCTCGGCCGGCAGCCCCGCTGCACCGCCTGGGCTGTCACGGCGTGGCCTGTGGAGCGGGCAGCTCGAAGGGCGGCAGGCGCTCGGCCTGGACGCAGCCAGTATCGAGCCCCTCGACCCGGCCGGCGCGCAGGAAGGCCGCGGCGATCGCGTCGACGCACTCGCTCCACGGCACGTGAGCTCCCGGCATGACGAGGTGAAGGCTGTTGGGCAACGAGCGGCGCGCCACCTCTCCCCAGCTCGGCGGCGTCACCGGGTCTATAGCGCCGGAGACGAGCAAAGCCGGCACGTCCGCCCGGAGCGGCCGGTAGTAATCGTCCCCGACGGCCCCGCGCGGCCAGCCGTCGCATGCCGCCATTTGTCCGAGCACGCGGCTGGCGCCGATGAAGCTCCCCGCCGTCTCCCGAGCCACCTCCTCGGGGCGGATCCGCCAAACATCCTCGCTGCAGGTGAATGCGAGGAGGAGGCCGAGCCGAATCGATCGTGTCATGCCTCGGCTGTGCGTCAGCGCCGTCTCCGCGAACGGCGCGAGATCGCCTGCCCGTGCGCGGCTGAGGAGAAGCGGGACGCGCCGGCCCGTCTGCGCCGAATAGAGCATGACCCGCAACGCGTCGGCGAAAGCCGCCGCGCCGAGGCTGATCCGTTCAGGAACATCCGTTACCGGATGACGAACCTCGACAGTGGCGGGAGCCTTTCGCAGCCGCTCCAGCACGGCGAGGAGGTCGCCGCGCACGTCGGGAAAAGCGGCGCGGCACGCCGGCTCGGCCGCGCACTGGTCCGCCACAAGATCGAAACCGCGCTGCGCCGCGGCGGCGTGGAAGAGCGGAGCGCGATTCTCGACCGGGACGAGGCTGGCGAGGATGGCGGCATGGACTCGCTGCGGGAACAGCCGGATGTAGACCAGAGCGGCGCGTGTCCCATAGGAGCCGCCGTCCAGGGCGATCCGCTCGTGGCCGAGGGCCTCGCGCAGCTCGTCGAGATCGCGCATCGCATTCTCGGTCGTATATTGGGTGAGGTCCGCAATCCGTTCGAGCTCGGCCCGGCATCGGGCATAAAGGGCCCCCTCGGCGAAAAGCGGCTCCAGCCAGGCCTGAAGGTCCTCGTCCGAGCCGCCGAGGCGGCAGTCGAGTCGATGGCCCTCTCCCGTTCCCCGCACGTCCATCAGCACGACGTCGCGATCGTCACGATAGCGGGCGAGCGCATAGCCTGAGGCGGATTCGCTCGCCGCCTGGCCGGGACCGCCCGCGAGGATATAGACCGGCTCTCGGGCCTGCGCGGTGCGCGACGGCAAGACGACGACGCGAAGCGGGAGCATCCTGTCCCCCTCGCCGGAACGGTTCTCCGGCACGAGAAAGGTGCCGCAGCGGGCAGGATGGCTCTCTTCCGCCGGCGCCTGTCGGTCGGGGCTTTCGGCCGCGACGAGGCAGGGAGCCAGGGTGAGCCGCTCAGCGCGCGCCGGCGTGACCGCATCGACCTCGATCGAATGCGCCGCGCCGACGAGCAAGGCAATAGCTGCAAGGACCCCTCGTTTGCTCAACGCCCTCATTATCGCCATATCCTCCCAGTCGGTTCGGATGCAGCAAGAATCATGCCCGGCCTCGGCAGAGGGAGAGACGCCCCGCGGCCGCACACCGCTGTCCGCAGCCGGACAGGCGCATGTTCATCGCCGGACAATGTTCGCGAAGAGGGCTTATGGTCGCCCCGGATCGGACGAGCGCAAGCTGGCGGAGACGGAGGGATTCGAACCCTCGGTAGGAGTAATCCCCCTACGGCGGTTTAGCAAACCGCTGGTTTCAGCCACTCACCCACGTCTCCGAGAGGCCCAAGGCTGACCGCCTATATAGGGGCGATTCCAAAGGTTCAACTGAGGAACGGCGCCCCTTGAGTCAGGCCGCCGGGAAGAAATCGGACTCGTTCCGCCTCATTATCGACTCAGGTCGCCGCCCGTTCATTGAAGGGAAAGCCCCGCATCGTCTATTCTTACCGCCGGAGCGTGTGGGGAACAGAGATGCTGAAATCATTCGTGAATCTGGCGGGGGCCGCGGCGCTCGGCCTCGCCGCGCCCGCCTTCGCGCAGATGCAGACGATCGACCCCAACCAGGCCGACAGCTACCAGGCGGCGCCCGAGGACCAATGGCTCGCCGAACCCGCGGACGGGACGGCGACGGATGTGCCGGCGACCGGATCGGAATGGGAGGCGGATTCCTCCTCCACGTCGTCGGATTCGGTCTGGGTGCCGACCGAATCCAACCAGGCCGATTCCTACGCATCGGACCCGCAGACCGCCGACCCCTATGCCGAGCGCGCCGAAACGGCTCCGACGGCTGCCGGGGCAGCGGCGCCCGCAAGCACCGTTCCGCGTGAGGACGTATTCACCGCCGCCGAGGGTCTGTTCGGCCGCGGCGCCGAGGGGCTCGCCGGCATCCTCGAGAACATCCTGCGCGAGCAGGGCGAGCCGACCGCCTATATTTCCGGGCAGGAAGCAAGCGGGGCGTTCGTCCTCGGAGTGCGCTACGGATCGGGCACCATGCGCCACCAGATCGAAGGGGACCGCGTCGTCTACTGGACCGGCCCGTCGATCGGCTTCGACGTCGGCGCGGACGCCAACAAGGTGTTCGTGCTGGTCTACAACCTGCACGACAGCCAGGACCTGTTCCGCCGCTTCCCCGGCGCCGAAGGCAATGCCTATTTCGTCGGCGGCTTCACCGCGCAATATATGCGGCACGGCGACATCGTGCTGATCCCGATCCGCCTGGGCGTCGGCCTGCGGCTCGGAATCAATGCCGGCTACATGCGCTTCTCCGAGCGCAATCGCTGGCTGCCTTTCTAACCAAGTCGCCTCGGAGGCCGGGCGGGTCGAACCGCCCAAGACGGGCAAGGCGTCGGTTCAACCTTCTGCAATACGCCAGGGCAGGGTTTCGCCGGCCTGGAACGGGATCAGCCGCGAGCCCGCGGCGGCAATCGATTCCGGCACGGTGACGGGAGCGCGCTCGAGGACGATCCGTTCCTCGTTCGGCGGCAGCCCATAGAAGCGGGGGCCGTTCTCGGACGCGAAGGCCTCGAACTTGTCGAGGGCCCCTTCCGCTTCGAAGACCGCTGCATAGCTTTCGATAGCGAAGGGCGCGTTGAAGATGCCGGCGCAGCCGCAGCCGGATTCCTTGCGCTCGATCGAATGAGGGGCGCTGTCGGTGCCGAGGAAGAATTTCGGCGAGCCTGAAACTGCGGCGCGGCGGACGGCGAGGCGATGGCGCTCGCGCTTGGCGACCGGCAGGCAATAAGCATGGGGCCGCAGGCCGCCTTCGAACAGGGCGTTGCGGTTCATCAGGAGGTGGTGCGGCGTGATCGTCGCCCCAACCCGGGCGTCCGCGGCCTCGACGAACGCCGCCGCCTCGGCGGTCGTGATATGTTCGAGGACGACCTTGAGGGCCGGGAAGTCTTGAAGCAGCGGGGCCAGGATCTTGTCGATGAACACCGCCTCGCGATCGAAGATGTCGACGGCGGGATCCGTGACCTCGCCATGGACCAGCAGCGGCATGCCGATACGCTGCATGGCCTCGAGCGCCGGATAGAGATTGCGGATGTCGGTCACGCCGAGCGCGGAATTGGTCGTCGCATTGGCCGGGTAGAGCTTGCAGGCGGCGAACACCCCCTCTTCGTGGCCGCGCGCAATCTCGGCCGGATCGGCGCGATCGGTGAGATAGCAGGTCATGAGCGGCGTGAAGCCGTTTCCCGCCGGCAGAGCGGCGAGGATGCGCCCGCGATAGGCCTGCGCCGCGGCGACATCGATGACTGGCGGGACGAGGTTGGGCATCACGATCGCCCGGGCGAAGGTGCGGGCGGTGAAGCCGGCCACCGCCTGGAGCATCTCGCCGTCGCGCAAGTGGACGTGCCAATCGTCGGGGCGACGTATTTCGAGGCGGTTGGATGAACTCACGTCTTTTCCTTGCCGGCTTTCCCTTGCGCCGGCTTTCCTTTGGACCCGCGCCTCCCTAACTGAGGACCATGGCCGGGACCACCCTCGTCGAGCGCGCGCTGATCCGCCTTTCCGGGGAGGATGTGCGCGGCTTCCTTCAGGGGCTGGTGACCAACGACGTCGCCGCCCTGACTCCGGACCGGCCGGCCTGGGCGGGCCTTCTCTCGCCGCAGGGCAAGGCGTTGTTCGATTTCATCCTCTGGGCGGACGGCGAGGACGTTCTGGTCGACTGCGAGCGTGAGGCGGCCGGGGACCTGGCCCGGCGCCTCACCCTCTACCGGTTGCGCCGGCCGATCCGGATCGAGCGCGAGACGGAGCTGTGCGTCCACTGGTCGGCCGACGCAAAGGAAGGCGTTCCCGACCCGCGCCTTTGTGCGCTCGGCCGCCGCTGGCTCGCCCCAGCCGACGGCGGGGGAGGCGCGGACGAAGCATGGCGGAGCCACCGGCTGCCGCTCGGTGTCACCGAAGGCATCGCCGAGCTCGGCTCGGACAAGACCTTGTGGCTCGAATGCAATGCGAAGGAGCTGAACGGCGTCAGCTTCGAGAAGGGCTGCTATGTCGGGCAGGAGAACACCGCCCGGATGAACTATCGCAACAAGGTCAATCGGCGGCTTGTGGTGGCGCCGACCGACACGCCGGGGGAGCGGACGCGGATCCATTATCCCGAGCTCGGTTTCGCCGTCGAGCACCGCCGCACCGACGATCTCTCCGGCGCGATCATCCCCGACTGGCTGGCGCCGGCGCTGGCGGGTTAGCCACGCTCCGCCGGTCGTCATTCCAACCAAGGCCGGCATCGAAGCGATATCGGGATCAGCTTTCGGCGCCTGACAGATTGCCCATCGGCCGCTTGGGCCCCAGCCTTCGCCGGGGCGACGGGTAAGGTCAGCGCATGACCTGGGCGAAAGCGCGGACCGGGAAGGTGCCCATTCCGACCACCTTCGGCGGTACGGCGGTGAAGGCGAAGCCCTGGTCGGGTAGGCTGCCGAGGTTGGTCATATGCTCGCAGACCAGCACACCGGCGCCGAGCAGGATCGTGTGGACAGGGCGCGAGCGGGTGCGGGTGTCATCGATATTGTAGCTGTCGATCCCGACCAGCCGGGCGCCCCGGTCCGCGAGAAGCCGTGCCGCTGCCTCGGTGAGGAAGGGATGATTCTCGAAATAGGCCGGGCTTCGCCAGTGACGGTCCCAGCCGCTATGGACGAGCACCGCCTTGCCCGCCACGTCGAGCCGCTCGAAGGCCTCGACGCCGATCGCCAGCTCCGCGGGTCCGGCGCGCACGACGAGGCCGGGCAGCGCCGCCAGCCGGTCCAGCGCCAGCCCCGCGAGGTCGTCGCCGTCGGCATATCGGTGAAACGGCGCATCGAGATAGGTGCCGGTATTGGCCACCATGTCGATCCGGCCGATCTGAAAGGTCGATCCGTCGTCAAAGAAAGCGGCGGAGTGCTCCCGCTCCCAATAATCGCAAATGTGCGGCGCCGGCAGCCCCTTGTAGGTGGTCATGCCGTTCTCGATCGAATGGCTGAGGTCGATCAGATGGGGAATGCCGTCCTCCTAGCGATCGTGCGACGATCTCGCAGGGATCAGGCCGCCGAGTTCCCGCCGGCGAGCGAGCGGAGCACGAAGTTGAGGATGCCGCCGTGCCGGAAATATTCGAGCTCGTTGGCGGTATCGATCCGCACGCGCACCGGCAGCTTGTGCCTGGTGCCGTCGGCGCGAGTGACCTCGACTTCGATCTCCTGGCGCGGCTTCAGGTCGGCAAATCCGGTGATGGTGAACGTCTCGCTCCCGTCAAATTCCGGCACCTCACCGAGGAACTGAAGCGGAAGCACGCCCATCCCGACCAGGTTCGAGCGGTGGATCCGCTCATAGGTTTCGGCGATGACAGCGCGAACGCCCAGAAGGCGAGTGCCCTTTGCCGCCCAATCGCGCGACGATCCGGTGCCATATTCCTTGCCGGCGACGACGACGAGGGGCGTGCCGGATTGCTTGTAGAGCATGGCGGCGTCGTAGATCGGCATCTGGGCGCCGCTCGGGATGTGGCGCGTAATGCCTCCCTCCACGCCCGGGACCATCTTGTTCTTGATCCGGATGTTCGCGAAGGTGCCGCGCATCATCACTTCGTGATTGCCCCGGCGGGCACCGTAGCTGTTGAACTCGGCGCGGCCGACCCGATGCTCCGTCAGATATTTGCCGGCCGGGCTGTCCAGCTTGATCGCGCCGGCGGGGCTGATGTGGTCGGTGGTGATGCTGTCGCCGAGGATGGCGAGCGGCCGGGCGTCGATCACGTCGCCCGGAGGGGTCGGAGTCATCGACATGCCTTCGAAATAGGGCGGATTGGCGATGTAGGTCGATCCTGCGGGCCAGGCATAGGTATCGCCGCCGGCCACCTCGATATTCCGCCACTTGTCGTCGCCGGCATAGACGTTGGCGTAGCGCTCGCGAAACATCTCGCCATGAACGTAGGTGTCGATCAGCCGGCGCACCTCGTCATTGCTCGGCCAGATGTCCTTGAGGAACACGTCCTCGCCATCCTTGCCGGTGCCGATCGGGCATTCGACCATGTCCTCGATCACCGTTCCCTTGATCGCATAAGCGACGACGAGAGGCGGCGAGGCCAGATAGTTGGCGCGCACGTCGGGGCTCACCCGCCCCTCGAAGTTACGGTTGCCGGAGAGGACCGAGGCGGCAACCAGGTCATTCTTGTGGATCGCCTTGCTGATCGGCTCGGGCAGCGGCCCCGAATTGCCGATGCAGGTAGTGCAGCCATAGCCGGCGAGATTGAAGCCCAGAGCGTTCAGGTCGTCCTGAAGGCCGGCCTTCACGAGATAATCGGTCACTACCTGCGAGCCAGGCGCGAGGCTGGTCTTCACCCAAGGCTTGCGCTGCAGACCCTTCTGCCTGGCCTTGCGCGCGACGAGGCCTGCGGCGATCAGCACCGCCGGGTTCGACGTGTTGGTGCAGCTCGTGATCGCGGCAATGACGACGTCGCCGTGGCCGAGCGTCTCGGTCTGCTCGAGCCCGCCATTGGCGCCTGCGTCGGCCTCGACCGGGCAGCGCCGCTTCAGACGGCCGATGTCCTGGCCATATTCCGAGGTGAAATTCGAGACGAACTCATCGTCGACCCGCGACAGCACGACCTTGTCCTGCGGCCGCTTGGGCCCGGCGAGGCTGGGCTCGACCGTCGACATGTCGAGCGCCAGCGTCTCGGTGAAGAAGGGCTCCGGCGCATCAGGCTCCAGCCACAGGCCCTGCGCCCGGCAATAGGCTTCGGTGAGGGCGATCTGCTCCTCGGTGCGGCCGGTGAGGCGCAGATAGTCGATCGCCTTGCGGTCGATCGGAAAGAAGCCGCAGGTCGCGCCATATTCCGGCGCCATGTTCCCGATGGTGGCCCGATCGGCGAGGCTCAAGGCGGACACGCCAGGCCCATAAAATTCGACGAAGCGGCCGACCACGCCATGCTTGCGAAGCATCTGCGTGACGGTCAGAACCAGGTCGGTCGCAGTGATCCCTTCCCTGAGCTCCCCGGTCAGGCGGAAACCGACAACCTCGGGAAGCAGCATGGAGACCGGCTGGCCGAGCATCGCCGCTTCCGCCTCGATACCGCCGACGCCCCAGCCGAGGACGCCGAGGCCGTTGACCATCGTCGTGTGGGAATCGGTGCCGACCAAGGTGTCCGGATAGGCCACCTCCTCGCTGCCGCCGACTTCGGGCGAAGACCAGACGCCCCGCGCGATATACTCGAGATTGACCTGGTGGCAGATGCCGGTGCCCGGCGGAACGACCTCGAAATTGCGGAACGCGCTCTGGCCCCATTTGAGGAACTGGTAACGCTCGAAGTTGCGCTCATATTCGAGCGCGACATTCTCCTCGAACGCGGTCGGAGTCCCGAAGGCGTCGACCATCACGCTGTGATCGATAACGAGATGGACGGGGACGAGCGGGTTGATGCGCTGAGGGTCGCCGCCGAGTTGCGCCATCGCGTCACGCATCGCCGCAAGGTCGACCACCGCCGGCACGCCGGTAAAGTCCTGCATCAGGACCCGCGCCGGGCGGTACTGGATCTCGCGATCCGAGCGACGACCTTTCTGCCAGTCGGCGATCGCCTGGATATCGTCGCGGGTGACGGTAACGCCGTCCTCGAAGCGGAGAAGATTTTCGAGCAGCACCTTCATCGAAAAGGGCAGCCGCGACACGTCGCCAATCTGCTCCGCGGCCTTGGCGAGCGAATAATAAGCATAGCTCTTGTCGCCGACCTTGAAGGTGCTGCGCGTGTTCAGTGAATCCTGTCCGACGGCGGTCATGGGCGGCCCTCATCATATTGGCGGTTCGATTGCCCGGGCCTCTAGCAAGGTGGCGGCGGAGGGGGAAGGCGGCTTCCTGACGGACGAGAAGCCCGCTCGATCAACCGGCCTCCCGACGGTCCGCGCGAATGCCGGCCAGGAGACGCGAGGTGAGCAGGGATGCCGACCGGAGCGCAGCGCGGTGCCGAGCCTGCTGGTGCGCCGCCGCGGCGGCAGTAAGGATCAGGCCGTCCGGTTCGGACCGGACGGGCGCGGTGAAGAAAAACATCGCTGCCAAGCGCTCCAGGCGAAAGGGAGTTCCATCCGGCAGCGGCCGGCGCGAGAGCGCCGGATTTCAATTGGTCGGAAGATCAGGCGATCGGAAGATCAAGCCGTGGCGGGCGCAGCAGCGGCTTCGACGGCCTTGCGCGCCTCGGTCTCGGCACGCATCCGTTCGGTCCGGGCGGCGCGGGCGGCCATTTCGTCCCAGGCGGCGGCGGCCCGGAGGCAGCGCTCGCGCACGTTAGATAGCGACGCCTCCTCGGCATCCCTTCGTGCAGCGGCAGCGCGCTCAAGATAGAATTCGTGATGCGTGGACATGCGTTTCTCGCTTCAGTGGGGCAGCGGCGTCGGGGGAGGCTTTGCCGCAAAGCGCCGGGAGGGGCCGAACAGACCGGGACGCTTCCTCCTTAGGCGAACCGGCCGAATTTGGCAAACGCGCGGCCCTTCGCGCGGTTGCGCCCAGCGGCAGGCTAAGGTGCCGCCAAAGGGGCTTTTTCCGGCGAGTTCGGACGAGTGCCGGTCGGGACAGGAGCGCGTAACCGGGGCCGAATCGCAACGCCTCAGCGCAGCGATTGAGCCGGAGCCGACTCGACTTCGGGGCCTGCGGCAGCGACCGCGGTGACCGCGGACGCCGATTGCGCCTTGAGCACTTCTGCCGAAACTGCGGCCGCTTCACGATTCTTCGTCGCAATCCGGTCCAGCACGGCGGGCGACGCGGGAGGCTCCTCCCGTTCCCGATTTCCAAGCGCAAGGGAAAGGGCGATCAGGAAAAGGAGCCCCACCACGGCGACCAATGGCAAGCGGAGACGATGCGCGCGTCTCACGAGCCGGGTCCGAAGGGGCAGGGTTCAGCCATCCCACGCCCAAAGCCTGGCGGTCGCCCCGGTTCCCACACGGGGCTCCGATAGACCCCGCCAGACCCTGATTCGGCCCGCTGAACGCAAATTTTTTTCAGGTGGGGGAAGCTCGCTCCGTCGCATCAGGAAAACGGCTCGTCGCTGCCGTTTTCCGGCGCTCCACACGGGTGAATCCATGGCGCATCAGGAGACCACCACCGAGCCGTTCATCCTAACGCCATGAAACTTCTCGTTCTGGCCCGGCGTTTGGCATCGCAAGTGTTTGTTGAAAAGGAGCCGGAGTATGGCGACCAATGTGCTCGAGGCCCGAGGCGGAAGCCTGGTCCCTCCCGTGGCCCAGCGTGGCTACCACATCGTCTATCGCGACCATGAGACCAATCACTGCCCGGGCTGTGGGCGAACCCACTGGTATATCGGACGGATCATGGCGGAATGCGCTTTTTGCGGCACCGCCCTTCCGCTGGAGAGCGCGCCGCTGATTGCCGGTGGACAGATCATCAGGACGATCCGCCGCTACCCCTTTTCGGACGGCCATGCCTATGCGGCCTAGCCGGTTCGGCGAGAGGATATCGCCGCGCCAGCGGTGAGCCCGCCCCGCCTGCGCTTGAAGTGCAATCAGACCAGGAGAGGCGGCCGGCGCCTGTCGGAGCGAAAGCTTCGGCGGGCGCCTCTCTTTTCGCGCCTCAACCCCCGTTAACTCAGCCTTTGCCGAAGCGCCCTAGGCTGCGTGGTCATGTCGATGGGCGGAACCCTGTTCTGGACGGCGGTCTGCGTGGCCGGAGTGGCGCTGCTCGCGCCCGCTCTCCCGACGGTGGAGGACAGGCCGGTGCCCTCGCCTCCGCCCTCGCCTGAGGCGCTCTCCGACGCCGGGCCCGGCGACGGCCGAGATCGGGACAGCAGCGGGGGCGCCTCGAAGAGGCTGGAACGCCATTCAGACGGGCATTTCTATGCGGAAGCGCGGGTGAACGGCGCCCGCATTCGCTTCCTTGTGGACACGGGCGCCAGCGTCGTGGCGCTCACCCCGCGCGATGCCCGGGCGGCGGGTATTCAGGCCGGACCGGAGCGAACGATGGCGCGCGGCGCCGGCGGTGCGGTTGAAATCGTCCCGGTGACGATCGACCATCTGGCGCTCGGCCCGATCGAGGCAAACGACGTCTCCGCCGCGATCGCCGAAACGCTTCCGATTTCCTTGCTCGGCCAGAGCTTTCTGTCCCGCGCCGACAGCGTGGAGATACGGGGCGACGAATTGAGACTGCGCTAGCTCGAACCTCTTCAGGGACGGCGGCGCACCGGCACGTTGACGTTGCACAGGTCGACCCCGCCGGCGGGAACGTCGAAGAAGGTGCCCCCACGATTGGCGCGCCCGGTCACATAAGCGGAGAAAGCCTCGGTGTCGGTCCGCATCGCCTCGAAGCGGGGCCGCTCGGCTTCGGGCAGGTCGCTCGCCAGCCGGGTCGAACGGATCGGAACCGGCCGCTCGCCCTTGGCCTCGTCGTAGAAGCCCAGATCGCCGGTGCCCCTCGGACGGGCGGAAAGCGCCGCAATGCCTTCGATGACCCGCCCGACCGTGGCAATGTTGCGATCGAGGTGCCGCGGCGCGTGGCCGATTACCGCATAAAGCTCCCCGCCGGTTCCCGTATCGGGCGCGACTTCACGCCCCACGCCCACCGAGCCGTAGCAGTGGGTCAGCCAGGCGCGCCCGCTGTCCGGATCCCAGGCAACCGGCCACCCGCCGGCATGGCCGACGACGGGCGCATAGCTGTCCGGAAAGCCGAGCGGCCGGACCGGGAGGCCGGCGAGCGCACGGTGATATTCGGCCGGCGGGGTACGGACCACGCCCGTGGGTAGCGACGCCCGGGCATCGCCATTGCCCCATTGGGCGACATAATTGTCCTGGACGCGGTAGATTGCCGCGCCGTTCCACCAGCCGCCGCGGGCGAAGGCGCGGATGTTGGCGACATGCACCGGCGCGAAATCGGGCGCGAGCTCGATGAAGACCTGGGCGCCGTCGGCCAGTTCGAGAATGAGGAGATTGTCGGGCTCGATCTGGCGCCAGTCCGCCGCGGTCGATCGGGCGACGACCTCGGACGGCTCCGCGGCGTCTTCGACCGGCGCAGGGCGCCACGGCGCATGACCGGGCGCCGCCTCCGGCACCTCGCCTGCGGTCGGCGTGCAGGCACCAAGGACGGAGGCTGCTGCGAGGATGGCGAGGTGTCGCATGTCTGTTCCCCCCTATTGGAAAGGGGCCAGACTGGGGCGCGCGGCGGCGGCCCGTCAAGCCGCCCGGGCGGCTCGCTGGGACGGGCGTCAGCCGACGCGCAGTTCCTCCGGATAGTCGCCGGCCTCCAGCGGCCCCTCTCCCGCGTCCGGGAGAAAGTCGCGGGCCCAGGCGATCGCGGCCTCGATCTGCGCGCCGTAGAGCCGATGGACGGTGCGGTCCGCCTCCTGCTGCGCTTCGGACGAATAGTCCGCGCCGGGCAGCTTGGCATTCCGGCCGGCGTTGCGGGCCACGCCCTGTGCCACCTCCCCGGCCGAGAGGTCGACGCCGAGCGCCTCGGCGGCCGCCGAGCCGGCACGATGGGGCGCACGCTCGATCGCGTCGAACGTGACGACATGCTCGCTGCCCCACCCGCCGGCGAGCAGGGTGTCGTGAAACTGGCGGATTTGGAGCCAGTGCGCGAAAGCCGCGATATGGGCCGCCTGGCCGAGCGGCTCGGAGGCCGCACCGATGGCGGCGGCGAGCAACGCCTGGCGGCTGCGGTTCCCGCTGGCGAGGTGCGACGCGACCCGAGCGGCGAAAGCCAGCCGCTCACGGCCGCCGCGGAAGACAGCGAGCAGAAAAGCCCTGCGGTCGCTGGTGACGAACACGGGCCGAATCCGCCGGCCGCAAAGACACAGCTCGGGGAGCAGGTTGTTGACCCAGTTGGACGGCTTGACGATCACCGCTTCTTCCGGCTGCCAGCGCGAGCGCAGGCTTACGCAGGTCAGCCGCACCAGCGCGGCGAGGCGCGGATCCTCCCCGGAGCGGCGATCGAGCGCGGCCTTCCAGTCGGCCAGCTCCACAAGCAGGTTCGGCTCGCGAAGGGCGAGCACCCTGCCGGGCCGGTCCAGGATGCGGGCGAGGCGGGTGGACCCGCAGAAGGCGACGTGAAAGATGAAGCGGTCGGGGGCAGCATTCTCCGCCTCTTCGAACGCCGGTGTCTCCGCGGCCTGAAGCGCCTCGTCGAGCCGGCAGGCCACTTCGGGACCGGTGGCGATCGCGGTCCGCCCGTCGAGGAAGCTCGCGCGCGAGATCAGGCGCCGAGTCGTCGGCAGGAAAATCAGCCGGTTGCCGCCAATGTCGATCCGGTGCGCCAGATAATTGGGATCGAGGAGAAGTTCCGAAGCATCACACAAGCGCATCACTCACCTGCACCCATCGTGGCAACCCGTCCCCTCGGTTCGCCGCGCCGCCCTGACGAGTGTGTTACTGCACTAAGTATGCCAGACGCCAACCAGCGCCCGAGCAAGTTTCGGCTGCCCGATCTGCCCATCCAGAAAGGAACGGCGATTCAGCTATTTGCGCTTTCGCCGAGGTTTTGGAGCGAGCGTCCGCCTAAGCAAGACGGCACATGCGGCCATTATCCGCATCGGCCGCATCTGTTCGCTTCCGCACGGCCAGTGTCCGAAATCGGGCGTCAGCGCGGCCGACGCTCGAGGTAGAGATAGGCCGGGTCGAACTCGGCGACGCGCTCGAGCCCCGGCAGGTCATGGATGGCGACGCGGCCGCCGCGGAAGGCAACCAGCCCCCGCTCGCGAAGCTCCTTCAGCGTGCGGTTCACATGGACGGGGGTGAGGCCGAGGCATTCGGCAAGATCGGTCTGGGTCAGCGGGAGATCATAGTCCGCCTCCTCCGCCCGGCCGACGAGCCGGAGGCGGAGGTGAAGCTCGCGGAAGAGGTGAGCCATACGGGACAAGGCCGAGCGCCTCCCCAGCGACACCGCCCATTCGCGGTGGATGGCGGCATCGAGATTGGTCGAGAACCAGTAGAGACGGCCGAGGTGCGGGAACGCCTCGATCATCGCCCTGATCCGATCATGCGGCACGAGGGCGACCCGGCAACGGGTCAGGCTCATGACGTTGTGGTCGAGCCGCTTGAGGGTGAAGCTGTGCAGGTCGGCGAAGTCGCCGGTCACGTGAAGCTCGGTGATCTGGCGCTGGCCGTCGCTCAGATCCTTGTACCGGCACAGCAGCCCCTCCAGCAGCAGCGTGCTGGCGTTGAGGAGGTTCCCGGCGCGGATGATCGTCCGGTCGGGTGGGTGGTCGATGACCTCGGAAACGGCGGCGCGGATCGCCCGCTCCTCTTCGGCGGACACCTCGTCCCGAGCGCGGAGCTTGCGAATATGCGCGTCGATCAAGCCGGCTCCCTTCCTTTCGCCGATGAAACGGTGCGAGCGGCGCAACGTTCCCGCGCCGTCACGCGCCTCCAGCCGTGCGGCTCAGTCGGGAAGGCCGCCGCTCATGCCGAGATGGAGATAGTTGGCGTTGAACATCGCCACCCGCTTGAGCGCCTCGAGGTCCGGAATGACCAGGCGCTTGAAGCCGAAAGTGAGCAGGCCGTCGCGGCGCATCTCCTGCAAGGTGCGGTTGACGTGGACGGAGGTGAGGCCGACGGCGCTGGCGAGATCCATCTGGGTCAGCGGAAAATAGCAGCTTTCGCCGTCGGTCAGGCCGACCGCCTTCAAGCGCAGGAAAAGCTCGCAGAACAGATGGGCGAGCCTCTCGTAGGCCGAACGCTGACCGACATTGGCGACCCATTCGCGCGCAATGGCGGCGTTGACCAGTTCGTTCCAGCGCAGCGCGCGGGCGACCACCGGGCTCTGCGCTATCAATGCCTCGAAGTCGGCGAGGCCGATCTCGGCATAACTCAAGCGGGTCACCGCGCCGATCGAATGATCCATCTCCCGGACGATGGACAGGCCCGAATCGCACAGGTCTCCGGGAATGTGGAAGCCGACGATCTGGCGCCGCCCGTCGGGGAACTGCTTGTAGCGGCACGCCCAGCCCTCGAGCATCAGCGCGACGGCGCGCGGGCGGTCGCCTTCGCGCACGAGGTCGCGACGTGGCGCGACCTCCCGAACGCTCTTGCCGGCGAGCCGCTCGATCAGGGTCCGATCCTGTGAGGATAGCTCGGCAAATGCCTCGAGGGAAAGTTTCAGAGCGCCCACCCAGCGACAAGGACTAGTCGTCCGTCCGAGCTAGCGCGGCCGCTGCCGCCGCTCGTTCAACTATGTTATTCCCTTGCGAATTCATCCCTGAAAAGAGGACGTTGCCCGGGCGGGGGAATGTCAGGGGCGGACCTCGGCAATGCGCTCACCGGTGACGAGCCAGACCCGCTGCGGCTCCCCGGTCGCGACGAGCAGGGGCCGGCCGATCAGCTGCGCCAGGAAGATGTGGATTTCCGTCGGCATCGGATCGAGCAGGTGGGTGACCCCCACAGGCGGCGCGGGCGCGCCGGCAGCCGCCGGGGGCAGCTCGACGTCCACGCAGCTGTTGGTGAAGCCGCGCGTCTCCACGATCGTGCCGTCGGGCGCGACGGTGCTGCGGAAATGACCGCCGAGCGGGAAGCTGCCGCGGCGCTCCGGCGCGCTGGTCTGGTAGACGTCGATCGGCGCGTCGGCCGAGGCCGGCGGCACGACGAGCACGTTGAAGGGCTGAGCGGTGCAGGCGCTGTGGTCCAGCCCTTCCGTCGCCGCGCGGGCGGCCGCCATTCGCACCTGGACGGGATTCAGCGCCGGCCGGTCGTCGCCCAGGAAGATGTCGCGCGACACGACGCGGCCACCATTGACCGTCGCCCTGAAGACCGCGCTCGGCGCCTCGCCATCCGTGCCGGCGGCGTAGAAGGTGACGTCCATCGCATTGCCCTGCGGCTCGGCGATCCAGCCGGTGATCCCCGCGCCCTCGGGATCGGAAATCCGGGTGAGCATGTCCTGCGTGGCCAGGATCCCGGCGCGGGCGATGGCGATGAGGAGCCGGCCGCGCTCGGCGGCGCGCTCGACCGCCGCCTGCTCGGCCCGGGTCAGCGTCGGCGCCGGCGACGAAGGTGCCTGCGGCGCGGTCCGGCCGGCCGGCCGGGCGGGTTCGACCGGTTCGGCGTCCGCTTCCGGTTCGGCCGGACGGGTGGGCTCGTCAGCCTCCGAAAGGGCGTTGCCGGGCTGCGCGGGCTCGGCTGCGGGAGCCTCCGCGGCGCCGGCGGGGCTGGTCTCCTCCTCCAGCAGTTCGTTCACCGTCGACTCAAGGTCGGAAAGGCCGCTCGACGGATCGGACGGAGCCTCATCCTGGGCGGACGCCGGGAAGGCGGCGAGACCAATCGCGGCAGCGGCGGCGAGCAGCTTGGGAAAACGCATGACATCCAGTTCCTTGCCGGTTCGCGACAGGCATGAACCGGCCGTGTGCGGCGATCAAGCCCGGCCGCGGCGGGCGGGATGGACGATGGGTTGCGTTCTTCGCCTTCATTTCGTTTCCCAGGCGGGCAGGGCGTTCGCTTCACTGTCCGTTTGGGCCCCAGCCTGCGCTGGAGTGACGAAAGGGATTGCGACGAAGGAGCGTCGGCGAGGATCGGATGATCGGCCGAACGCGCTCCGCGCGTTCGAGGCTGACGCGGGGCGTCAGCCGAGGATCATTTCACCGCCGAAGTTGAGGCCGATGCGGCCGTCGCGCCACCAGCGGACGAAGGCCGAGATGGGGCTGCAGCCGTCGAAGCGGATGACGACCGTCTCGCCCAGACGCGGCGAGATGTCGCTTTCGATCATCGTGCCGCGGCTCGAAATGTTCACGACCGGCACCCGCAGGTTCTGACCCCGGAAGACGAGCATGGCGCCTTCCACCAATCCCTGATGGCGCGGTTCCGCACGTCGGTCCGACTCCACATAGGCCCATTGACCCGTGTCGGCCGCGTTCGCGGTTTCGAAACTGCCCCCCTGATAGTCCATGGCATCGCCTCCCAGCGTCGGCGAATATGCAAGACACGGGTTACCGAATTACTATCGGGAACCGATTATTTCTGCCGGAATGGATCGATTGCCGACCGGGCCCCGGTCCGGCCGGCTCGGGGCCTGCTCTTGCCGTCGAAAATCCGGCGCCATTCCCCTCCCGCCCCGGCGTCTGCGATCGGGAGCGCGGGCGCGCCCTGCCGGGAACGGCAAGGATGGCGGACGCCGGCGCGCCCGCTCAGTCCTCCCAATAATAAGGCTGGCGCTGGCGATTGCCGGTGACCACTTCGTTGAGGGTCGCGGCCTCGTAGAGCCGGCCGTTGAGCATGACCCGCGAGATCTTGTCGCTGTTGCGGATGTCCTGCGTCGGATCGGCGTCGAGGATGAGGAGGTCGGCGAGCTTGCCGGGCTCGAGCGTGCCGATATCCTCGAAGCCATAGGCCTGGGCGCCCTCCACCGTGCCGTAGCGAAGCGCCTCGATCGGGGTCGCGCCGCCCCGGACGTGGGACCACATCTCCCAATGGGCGGCGAGGCCGGGCTGCTGGCCATGGCCGCCAAGCGCGATGAGGACTCCGCGCTCGGCGAGCCGATCGGATTCGCGCGCGCTATACTGGTCGACGAACTGCTCCTCCGGCGCGGTCACCGCGCGCACCCGGGCGGCGAGCTCGTCGGGCGGCGTGTGGCGGGTGAGCAGGGGGTGGTTCCAGACCGGCGACTCCTGCGACCAATAGGGATCGCCGGCGAGGCCGCCATAGGTGACGACCAGGGTCGGATTGTAGGCGACGCGGGTCTGCGACCAGAGGCTCAGCACGTCCTCGTAGAACCGTTCCTGCGGGACATTGTGCTCGAGGGTCGAGTTGCCGTCCTGGATGAGGCCGATGTCCATCGAGTAGAGCGAGCCGCCCTCCGGAACGACGAGGATGTCCTCGGCCCGGCCGGCGGCCGCGACCTGCTGGCGCTGATCGCGGCGGGGTTGATTGTAATTCTTGATCGAATGCGCGCCCTCGGCCTTCAGCCGGCGGACATGGGCGAGCGCGTCCTCGTAGGAATCGATCTGGGCATAGCGGCCCGGCGAGCGCGCGCCGTAGACGATCTCTCCGGACGAGAAGGTACGCGGCGCGAGGATTATTCCGGCGCGCTGCATCTCCGCGGCCGGGAAGATCTCGCTCGACGAGCTGGACGGATCGTGCACGGTGGTCACGCCGAGCGCCAGATGCGACATGGCGGACCAGTTCTGCTGCGGAATGAGATCGTCCTCGCCCTGGCTGCCATGGGCATGGGCGTCGATCAGGCCGGGGATGATCGTCTTGCCGGCGACGTCGACCTGTTGCGCGCCCGCCGGGATATCGACCTCGCCGCGGCGACCGACGGCGCGGATCCGGTTGCCTTCGATGAGGACCACGCCGTCATCGATGATGCCGCCCGATTCGTCGGCCATGCTGACGACGCGCGCCCCGACCAGGGCAACGGTGCCGGTGGGCACATCCGCGCGGGTGGTGATGGCGAGCGACGTGCCGCGCTCCGGCGGCGTGTAATCCTCGCCCCCAGGCGCCGTGCGGATGAGGTCGGCGACGTCGGCGCGGTAGAGGTTCGGCCCGAGGGTCCAGGCGAGTTGGGCGCCGTTGGCGGTCCAGCTCGGGTAGGAAGCGCCGACCTTGGTGACCCGGGTGACGGGAAGCTGATCGGCGCGCGAGCCGACCTCCACCGCCCGGGCGGCGCCGAGGAAGGGGATGACGAACAGGTTGTAATTCTCGCGGAAGGCGAGCGTGCGCCCATCCGGCGAGACCTCGTAGCCGGTGACGAGCTCGCCCGAGGCGTGGACGCGCTCATTGCCGCCGCCGAGATCGACGCTGACCAGCTGCAGCTTGCGCTCGTCGCGCTTCTCCAGGAAGACGCGGTCCGAGCCGGCCGCGAAATGGGGATTGCCGCCATCCTCCACGACCCGCGTCGATTCGCCGCCGGCGGCGGGCACGCGGAAGATGCCGGTCGCGCCCGACCATTCGGGGGAGGTCAGGCCGCCGCTGCCGCTCGCTTCGTAGACGATGGTCGACCCGTCCGGCGAGAAACGGGGGCGGCGATAATGGCCCGGCTGCTGCGTGACGGTACGCATGTCGCTGCCGTCGGCGGCGACGGTGCGGATCTCGCCCAGGCGCTGATCGTTCCAGGAGACGAAGACGATCCGGCTGCCGTCGCGCGACCAGGAAGGGAAGAGCTGGAAGTCGCCGTCCTGGCCGGTGAGCAAGCGCGGCGTTCCGCCCGCGGCCTCGGTGACGTAGAGCCGGCCCAGGGTCTCGAAGACGATCCGGCTGCCGTCCGGCGAGACGGAGGCGAAGCGCGGCATTCGGGTGGTGAAGGTGTCGGGCGCGACCTCCACCTCGGGAACCTCCGCGTCGATCACGACGCGCGTGTCCGACACCTCGAACGGGATCTCGGCGGCGGCGCTGCCGTCGGCGCCGATCCGGCGGATCTTGCCGCCGGCCCAGAAGAGGATCGCCTGGCTGTCCGGCGTCCAGTCCATCATCGGGTAGACGCCGTGAACCGCCCAGGTTTCCTGCAGGTCCTGGTCGAGATCGTCATAGATGCGCCGCTCCTCGCCCGAGCGCAGGTCCTTGACGAACAGGCGGCTGCGGCCGCCGGTGCGCTTGACGAAAGCGAGCCACCGGCCGTCCGGCGACGGGGTCGGACGCACCGCGCCGCCCGCACCGCCCGCGATCTGGACGCGCTCGCCGGTGGCAATGTCGATCCGCTCGATCGCAAACACCTGCCGGTTCGAATCTTGGGCATATTCGAAGATCGGCCCGGGCGTGGTGTCGCGGCTGAAATAGATGGCGGAGCCGTCGGCCGAGAAAGCCGGCTCGCCCAGCTCCTTCTGATGCTGCGGGTTCGGCCGCTCGACCAGCGGCACGCCCTTGCCCTCGCCGCTGGCATGATAGATCCAGATCTCGCCGGTCCCCAGCGAGCGCTCGGTGGTGAAATGCTTGCGCGCGGCGATGAAGCGGCCGTCCGGGCTCCAGGTCGGGTTGTTGAGGAGGGTGAACGTCTCCTCCGTGACCGCGCGCGGCGACGAGCCGTCGACGTTCATCACCCAGATATTGTCGCCGCCGCCGCGATCCGAGGTGAAGGCGATGAGGCGCCCGTCCGGGGAGAAGCGCGCCTGCATGTCCCAGGCGAGGCCGGACGTGATCCGCGTCGGCCGCCCGCCGCCGATCGGCATGGTGTAGATGTCGCCGAGCAGATCGAAGGCGATCGTGCGCCCGTCCGGGCTGACGTCGACGTTCATCCAGGTGCCTTCGTCCACCGAGATGGGGACCTGACGCAGCCGCGCTCCGGGAGGATTGTTGACGTCCCATTTCGGCGCCTCGCGGTCGCCGCCGCCGCGCTGGGCGAGGGCGGCGGTGGAGGCGAGCAGGAGCGATGCAAGAGCGATGCTGCGGATCATGAGATTGAGAACCCCCGGTCTTGTGGTCAGGTCAGAAATGAAGCGGACGGTGCACTATCGGGGCAAGACAGGCAAGACGGGGCCGTTACGGGGTGAGGCGAGGCCGGAGCGTGCGCCGGCGGCGGCATGCGAAAGGTCACAAAGTTTCCATCGAACGCCGAAATTTTCACGGCGACCTTCTTGCCCGATCGAGGCGGACCCGCATGCGGACGCCGGCGCGGTCGGCCTGGTCCAGGCGGCGCAGGAGCGACATCGCCGCTTTATTGTCGGGGCGGTGGACCGACCCGACGATCTGGCCGCCGCGGACGATCGGCCAGGGCGCAGCACGGATGAGCCGTGCTAGGTCGTGAACTCATAAAGCGCGAATGACCGCTTACAACTCATAGCGGACATTGGCTTTGCGCGATATGGCGGCGACATGAGAGAGCGCGTCCTTTGGCCACCGGTCATGCTCGGTATCGGTTCTTTAGCCGTTGCTACCGGTTTGGACGCCCTGGTCTACAGTCCAGACCATGCCCTAGCTGAACCCCCCACCCGTGCAGCAGCAGTGGTGATCCTAACGTTATTGTGGATGCATCGACTTCATCGGCTGTATGTCCGGTAATCCACCTATCTCGGACCTTCCCAGTTTATGAGACTGCGACCTAGTGGACATATACGCGGCCGAGTTTACGCCCGCCCGTCGGTGACGCAGCAAGCTGTCGGTCATTATCGACCGGTGTCCTTCAGCAAGCTACCGAATTTCGGTCGTGGTTCTATGGGCTAGAACGTCCAGAATCGAGTTTCCCCAGTTCGCGATTGGGGTGAAAAGGACGGCAAACCCCGATGTGACAGCGATCAACGTTGCGAATGGAACGAATGCACTGTCACCGAAAAGGCGCATTGGTCAGCCCTTAGCGGACAATAGGGACTGCCACGACGATGGGAGCGCTGAATCGCCCGACCGGTTGCAACGCGCATTCGACTGGCCGCGCGCTTGTCGCGGCATGATCGAGGCAGAACAGGAGCGAGGCAAGATTGGCCCCGATCGCCGCTCTGCCAGTGCCGCGCGCCCTTGCCGAGGCTTCGCCACCGCGCGCTCTCGCCCGAGTCACGATTTCCCTGGAGAAGATGACCTGCCCGGTGTCGAGGCGGCTCAATTCATAATGAACGGCGACCGTCGCCTCGGCGGAGAGCCCGATGCGGAACGGCAGCTCGAACGACCGCCAGGTTACCCTTAATCGGGCCTTCGCTTCAGCCGGCGTGGTGGCAAGCATGTTTCCGTCGCCGAGCGTATCGCGAACGGCCGAGTGGAACTCGCGAGCATTGGTGACGCGAATGAATGTCGATCCCACGCGCGCGGGCATCCCCTGCACTTCCTCGAGCATGATGCGCCGGAACAGCGGATGGTTGGGTCCGACCGGCTGCGGCGTCTGCGGAGCGAACTGCATGTTGGACTGAAGAGGGCGCAGCGAGACCGATTCCCGAGCGAGCGCAGGATTTGCGAAACTCATGAAAATCAGAAGCACCAGCCAGCGCATGCACTTAGCATGAGTGGCAATCATGAATAATTTGTTGTGCGGCTAACTCGATCCTGTCCTGGCGCTTGCACGAAACGGCGCTTCTAAAGATTTGGTCCTGAGAAGACCTAGCCGGTGCTGCCAGTTGCGTTGCCGGTACGCGCCGCTGGCGATCGCCGGCGGTCTAACGCCGAAAGCTCAAGAGCAGCCATTCAGAAATGGGCCCGGTCAATCTGCGCGTTCAGCCTCGCACGCGCGGTCCCGATACTGCTTGATACCTGTTCCGCTTGGCAGCGGCGTGGCAGCCAGTGAAAGGAGGAGCAATGAGCGCGCCGCACATCCTACGGCCGAAAATTGAGTGCGTCTCGAGATAAGGAGCAGCGGCGCTTGCTTGTCGTCGCGGCGCAACGCGAATACGCACAAGACCATGTCCATCAGTGAAGATCGAGCAAAGCAGACCGGTCACGGTCGTATTCATTCGTCGGGCCGAGCGACGAACCCAAGGCTGGCATCACGCCCCTTCGTCAGGTGCTTGGGCGCGCTCGTGTTGCTCTTTGCCATCCTGACCGGAGCGCCGGCCCACGCGCAACCCGCCCCCTCAACCCTATTCGTCAACGTCAATGTCGTCCCGATGGACCGGGAGCGGGTGCTTCGCGGGCAATCGGTTCTGATCAGGGACGGGCGCATCGCGGCCATCGGCCCGCGTGTTACGACGCCAGAGGGAGCCCGGGTCATCGACGGCCGCGGGGCCTATTTGCTGCCCGGCCTCGCCGACATGCATGTCCATGTCCGCGACAGGGAGACGCTGGCGATGCTGCTGGCGAGCGGCATCACCACGGCGCTCGACTTGGGCGAAGCACCGAATCCGATCGTTGGCCGCACCCGGGCGTCGATCGAGCGCGGCGACATCCCCGGCCCACGGCTCTTCGTCGCGCTTGCCGTCGATGGCTCCCCGCGATTCGGCCATCTCGTCGTGCCGTCGCCGGAGGCGGCAGGCTGGGCGGTAAGGATCGCCCATGCGAACGGCTACGATTTCATCAAGGTCTATAGCGGTCTCTCTCCGGCGGCATTCCAGGCCTTGAGCGAGGAGGGTCGGGCCATCGGGCTGCCGATCGTCGGCCACAGCGTAGAAAGCGTGGGGCTGGAGCGGCAGATCGCCGCCGGGCAGGCGATGGTGGCGCACCTTGAGGAGTTTATCTACACCTTCTTTAGGAGGCCGGAAGGCGGCGATCCGCACGCCGCGCCCGACGATGCCGAGATCGCGCGCGCCGTAGATTTCGCTCGACGCAGCGGGGTGACGATTACCGCCGATCTCGCCACCTATCAGGCGATTGCCGCACAATGGGGAAGACCCGAGCAGGTCCAGGCCTTCTTGCGGGTGCCGGAGGTGCGCTTCCTGTCGCCCGCTGACCGGATCGACTGGCGGCACAGCGGTTATCAGCGCCGAACCGGCAGCCTAGCCGCAAGGGCCGCATTCCTTGCCCGATTCGTGCGTGCGCTCGCTGCCGCCGAGGTGCCGCTGATCGCCGGCACGGACTCGCCAACCATCCCTGGGCTGGTCGCGGGTTTCGCGCTCCATCGCAATCTCGCTGCGCTCGAAGACGCGGGGCTCAGCCGCTATCAAGCGCTGGCAACGGCGACCGCCGAGCCCGGCCGGTTCATCGCCCGGTCTCACCCCCGGAGCGAGCCCTTCGGCACTGTCGCGGAGGGGATGCGGGCGGACCTGCTGCTGGTCGCGGAGAACCCGCTCGATAACCTGTCGGCGCTGCAGCGCCCGATCGGCGTGATGGCAGCTGGACGCTGGCATGATGCGGAGGCCTTGGCGGCGATGCGCCAAAGCGTCGCCCTGACCTACACAACCACCCCCTGATATCTGGATCAGAGCTACCACCGGCAGCATTGGCCCCGATCTTGTCCGGAAGCGGACCGGCTGCTTCCGGCACGCATCAGCCAAACATTCCTCACTTTAGATAGCGATTTCGACGCGCTGGTCGCGCGGCCATCCGAGGGCGGGGCGATGCTCATGGCCGGACGGTTACCGATCCAGCCGCAGGTTCGCCTGGTTCAACGATCGCTTCGGGGTGTCGTGGCAGGTCGATTGCGAGTGAGCGCAGGCGGCATGCTTGGGCGACGATAGCGGCGTTCGCTCACCTCGGAGCTGCTCCGTCCATTTGGGACTTGCCAATATACCGACCGAACGGTATGAATAGGCCATGCCACGACCCACCAAGAATGAACCCGAGCGCGGCGATGCGCGGACGCGCCTGCTCGAGGCCGCCCGCGACACGATCCGGGCCAAGGGGTTCGCCGCCACTTCGGTCGACGATCTGTGCCGCGCCGCCGCGGTGACCAAGGGCGCCTTCTTCCATCATTTCGGGAGCAAGGACGCGCTCGGCGTCGCCGCCGCGGAGCATTGGTCGGAGACGACCTCCGCCTTCTTCGCCGGCGCGCCTTATCACGCGCCGGACGATCCGCTCGACCGGGTCCTCGCCTACATCGCCTTCCGCAAGTCGATCATCACCGACGACCCGGCCGAATTTTCCTGCCTGGCGGGGACGATGGCGCAGGAAGTCCATGCGAGCTCGCCAGCCATTCGCGACGCCTGCGGCCGGAGCCTCTTCCGCCATGCCGCGACGCTGGAAGCGGACATCGAAGAGGCGATGCGCGATCGCGGCCTTTCCGGCGAATGGACGGCCGCAAGCCTGGCGCGCCATACGCAGACGGTGATCCAGGGCGCCTTCGTGATCGCCAAGGCGGGAAACGACCCGGCACTCGCGCGCGAGAGCCTCGACCATCTCGACCGATATATGCGGCTGCTCTTCGGCCGTGCGGCAGAGGATCGCGCGCAATGACCCACACGACCCAGCTCGGCTGCGCCTGCGGACAGGTCCGGATGGAGGCGGAGCGGACGCCGATCGTCACGGCCGAATGCCATTGCGACAGCTGCCGCGCGGCCGGCGAGCGGCTGCAGCGCCTCCCCGCCGCGCCGCCGGTGCTGGGGGAGAATGGAGGAACGCATTTCGTCCTCTACCGCAAGGACCGGGTCCGCTTCGTCGAGGGCCTCGACCGGCTGAGGGAGTTCCGGCTCAAGCCCGACGCGAAGACGCGGCGGGTGGTGGCGGCCTGCTGCAACACGCCCGTCTTTCTGGAATTCCAGGGCGGCCATTGGCTCAGCCTCTATGGCGGCCTGTGGCCCGAAAGCGAGCGGCCGGCGATCGAGCTTCGGACGATGACGAGCGACCTTGCCGACCCCTCCTCGCTTCCCGACGTGCCGAACGGGAAAAGGCAATCGCTCTCCTTCTTCGCCAAGCTGCTGGGCGCGTGGATCGCGATGGGGTTCCGAAGCCCGAAGATCGCTTTCGTCGATGGAGAGATCGATGCCTGAGACCGGCGCAAAGATGGTGATCGAGAATGCGGCCTCCCCGGGCCACAGCTACCGCGTCGACCGCGCCAAATATGAGGCGATGCGCGACGCCCTGATGGCCGTGCTGCCGGCGCAACCTCCCGGGATGACGGTGGCCGACGCCAAAGCGGCGCTCCTCCCGCATCTGGACGACGGACTGTTCCCGGGCGGCGCCAAGGCCGGATGGTGGCTCAAGGCCGTGCACCTCGATCTCGAGGCGAAAGGCGCGATCGGGCGATCGGCCAAGCCGGTGCGGCTGTTCCGCCTGTCGGGCGGGGCCTGAGCCCCCAGGTGCTCAGCCCTGTCTCGGGTCGGAAGCTCGGTCCCCGGACGGGCATCGCCTCTTTCCTTCCATGTCCGCTTCTCGCGTCTAGATTCCAAGAGCAGACCGGCCGCTCCCGGCCAGTTGCGGAGGATCAGACCGGCTTCGCGCAGCCCCTTCGCTGCTCGCCGTTGACCATCAGCTCCACGGCGATCGGATATCGGCTGTCCGACATGCCATCCGAGCAGCGCGGCGCCGCGCGGGTGCTCAGGACGAAGGGGCGGCCGCCGAGCGCGCCCGTCCAAGTTGCGCCGTCCGGGCGTTCGGCATAGCGGGTCCAGACGCGAGTGCCGTCCTGATCCTCCGGGTGCGAGTAAGTGATGCAGCGGCCTTCGATCCGTGCGGCCCAGAAAGGCTCGGTACCGACCGCGCGCAGCGCCGCATCGAGGCGCTCGCCTCCCTGCATCAGACAGGCGCTGGGCGAATCCGCCGGCGGCCCCGGGACCACGGCCTCGGCCGCTCCTTCGCCGCAGGCGGCGACGAAGGCACGGGAAAGGATCTGCGGCGGGGCGGGATGAGGGCCCGTCGTCTGCGCGCCATAGCTTGCCGACAAGGGACCGCCGACCAGGGCCACGAGATTGGCGGGGACGGCGCCGGCGGCGCTGACTCCGCCGCGTCGCGCATCACCGCCCGTGTCGGCGACAAGCGCGACAACCTCGCCGCCGCCGCCGAACGACAGCCGCTCCTCGCTGCCGATCGGCCGGAATGCGGGAACGTTGACGAGCAGCCGGTTTTCCCCGGTGGGACAGAAGAGGCGGATCGTCGCACGCCCGTCCAAGTACGAGAAGGCCAGCGCGACGCCTTCGCCGCTCGACTGCAGGTCCCAGCGTTGCGCCGGGCTCTGCCCGGCGTCGGGTGCCGCCGGGAGGGACGAAGAGGGGGCACCATTTTCCGTCACCTGGGGCGTCGAATCCGCCGCCTCTTCCCGGCTCCCGCAGGCAGCAAGCAGCAGGGCCAAGGCCGCTGTCAGGGCAAGGCGCATCTGAGCCAGCATTTCGATCGGCCTCCTCTGTCAAATGACGACGGCACACGACCGCGCGCCCGAGGTCAACCTCCCAGACTCCAAGTTGGGCGCGCGCCGCAGGGATTTGGCATGAAATCCGAGGCCGAACCGGCCCGAGCACCGATCGGCCGACGCGACTCGCGCGGGCGGGCATGCTGGTCGAAATTCTGACTCATGCCTTCACCGTCGGAGTGGCACGGGGCCCGGCGTTGACCGGTGGTTGTTCGGGCCCCCGTGTGCACGATCGCCTGCGCGCGCCGCGCCTGCAAACGACCGACGGCCGCCATTGCGTCCTGCGCATTTGGAGGCACGTCGTGGCGGGCGCGCTTAGGCTATCATGGGATTCGCCTTTCGCCCTCAGTCGAACCGCACCACCGTGTTCGGGGGAGGCAGGTGGTTTCCGCCGGGGCCGAGAGGCTCGTGCGGGAGCGCCTGCCATGATCCGCCCTCGTCGGCGCTCCCGATATCCGGATATCGGCCGACGATCGTGGCGCCGGTGAGGATGTACGGAACCCCCTCCGCGTCCAGCAGGGAATTGGCGTTCGCGACATGGAAATGGAGGTGCGGCCGGGAGGCCTGGCCGGTCGAACCCAGCCGTCCCACCACCTGTCCCTTTCGGACGCGATCGCCGACCGCCACTCTTAATCCGGGCGCCAGATGCTCGTAGAAGGCGACGAACCCGGCCCCTATGTCGAGCGCGACGTAATTTCCCGACGCCTCGGAAAGGGAAACCGGCGGGCGCGGCTCACCCGGATCCGGCTCCTCTACCCCGTCGCGGACCCCGACGACCGTCGAGTCGGCGACCGCCAATACTTCGGAGCCGAAGCCGCGCGGGCCTTGCGTGTCGGGCGACATCCAGTCGATCGCGAAGCGGCCGGGAATCCGAGCCCGCCCGCCTACGGCGTAGACGACGCGCCTGTGGCCGCGAGCCATGCCGGGATCGTAGACGGCGGTCCATGGCCCGCCGCGCAAGGGCGGGCCGAGCACAGGCGGATCGGCGGAGGCCACCGGGGTTTCGCCGCCGGTCACGACCGCCTCTCCATTCCCCCGATAGGTCAGCCGATGGCGCAGGCTGCGTGCCCGCGTCCGATCTGCGGGAAGGGGAATGTCGACATAGACGATGGCAACGCGGCCGGAAGCGACCCGGATCGGCGCGCCGGCCGCCTCGGCCTCACCGACCACGTCGGACGCACGCATCAGCGCCTCGCCGGCCAGGTCGGCGAGGACGGCATCGCCGTCCCCGTCGAGAATGTCGATGCGGACAAGTTCGAGCGGCGACGATGCGTGGTTGGTCAGGTAGAGCTCGTAGGCCAGCCGATCGCGCCCCGCCGCTTTGAATCGCAGCGGTGCGTGCCGGACGACGAGGTCGAATCCCTGCCGCAGCTGTGGCGCCTGCATCGCCTCCACCGCCACCGTCGCGACCGGGATTCCGATCCCCAAGAACGCTCCCGCACAAAGCCATACTAACCGCATCAACGCCTCCCCGGATGAACTGAGTGTCCGGGAGCTAGGCGGTCCAGACGCCCTCGCCAGCCTTGTCGCGACGAGCGGGACCGGGGCCTCTTCGAGCGGGAATCAGCCGGTATCGAGGGCGGCAAGGCCCTTGCGGTAGCGGCGGCTGAGCCGCACTTCGGATCCGTTGGCGAGGCGGACGATCGCATCGCCGCGCCCGACGCCGCGGACTTCCCTGACCTGGTCGACGCGAACGATCGTCCCGCGGTGGATACGCGCGAACTCGGCGGCGGGAAGCAGGCGTTCCAGCGATGCGAGGGACTGCTCGAGCAAATGACTCTCTCCCGCCGCCACCACCTCGCTATAGTCGCCCGCGGCGCGGATCAGCTCGATGCGGGCGATCGGAACGAAGCGGATCCTGCCCCGCTCCCTGATGCGCAACTGGGCCGCCGGGCCACCGCGGGTCCCCCGGGGGTCGGCCGCCGGCCGTGCGGCGCGGCGCTTCCATCGCGAAGCTGCCGCCGCGCCGACGACGATCGCCGCATAGAAGAGGAGATCGGTATCGAGATTGCGAACGAACATGCGCTCCGCCATCGCCCAGCGGTCCGGAATTCGCCCATCGTCATTGTAGAAGTTCCAGTAGAGCAGGACGAAGATCCCGACGTGGAGCGCCACCGTCACCGGAAGGCCGAGGCCGTAAAGGCCCCATCTCAGCGCCGTGGGCCGAAGCGAGGATTCGGCCTTCATCACGCAAGCGACGAGGCCGGGCGTGAGGATCGCCCAGACCGAGAAGATCGCCGCCGTGTAGGCGAAGGACGGCCACCAAGCCTGCGGCGACCCGCGAAACGCGCTGACCAGATAGGCTTGGCCCGCCAGGATCAACGCGACCGCGGCCCATATGGCGGCGCTGAGCAGGCCGAGCCTGGCCAGGCCGGAAATCGAGAACATCCTCGGGTCTCCAGAGCTTCTTCGCCGAAAGCGCGCCACACATGATAGTGCGATTCGCTCTTGAGTTCGATGCGGCCGGCAAAGGCTGCGTGGCCGTGCCGCGAGTTGTTGGGAAGGAAAGGCGGCATCGGGCCGGTGGGGCGTCTCGGCGGGCGGCAGCGTCGCTCGCCATGTCTCGCAAGGTCCGTAACGCCTATTTCAATGTTCTTGAAACATGGGAATAGCGCTTTACATGGCCCGAGCATGAGCCGGACGTTCAACCATCCTGCCGCCGGTGACATCGGCCTGGACGGGATCCTCCATGCCCTGTCCGATCCGACCCGCCGCGCGATCGTCGAGAAGCTGCTTGCGAGCGGCGGCCTGAATTGCGGGCAGGCTTGCGAAAATCTGCCCCCGTCGACCGTGTCGCATCACCATCGCGTGCTGCGCGAGGCCGGCCTGATCCGATCGGAGCGCAAGGGCGTCGAAGTGATCAACGTGGTCCGACGCGACGATCTCGACGGGCGCTTTCCCGGCCTGCTCGACGCCATCCTCACCCAGTCCGCCTAGGAGGTCACATATGGAATATCGTCGTTTCGGAGGGTCCGGCCTCATGGTGCCCGTCCTCAGCTTCGGGACCGGCACGTTCGGCGGGACCAACGAATTCTTTTCGCGCTGGGGCCAGACCGACGTGGACGAGGCCCGGCGCCTGATCGACCTGTGCCTCGATCATGGCGTGAACTTCTTCGACACCGCCGACACCTATTCGCAAGGCGCGTCGGAGGAAATCCTGGGGCAGGCGCTCAAGGGTAAGCGCCAGCAGGCCCTGATCTCGACCAAGGGAACCTTCCCGGTCGGCAGCGGCCCGAACGACGTCGGATCGTCGCGTTACCACATCGTCCGCGCCGCCGAGGCCAGCCTGAAGCGGCTGGGGACCGACCATATCGACGTCTATTTCATTCACGGCTTCGACGCGCTCACGCCGGTCGAGGAAACGCTGCGCGCGCTCGACGATCTCGTGACCAGCGGCAAGATCGGCTATATCGGCGCGTCGAACTTCTCCGGCTGGCACTTGATGAAATCGCTGGCCACGTCCGAGAAACACGGCCTCGCCCGCTACGTCGCCTATCAAGGCTATTATTCGCTGATCGGCCGCGATTACGAATGGGAGCTGATGCCGCTCGGCCTGGATCAGGGCGTCGGTCTGATGGTCTGGAGCCCGCTCGGCTGGGGCCGGCTCACCGGCAAGATCCGGCGCGGCCAGCCGCCGCGGGAGGGCCGGCTCGCCCAAGGCGGCGAGGTCGGCGGGCCCCGCGTCGACGAGGCGTATCTCCACGACGTGGTCGACCTGCTCGACGAGATCGCACAGGAGACCGGCAAGACGATCCCGCAGGTGGCGCTGAACTGGCTGCTCGCCAAGCCGACCGTTGCGAACATCGTCGTCGGCGCCCGCAACGAGGCGCAACTCAAGCAGAATCTCGGCGCCGTCGGCTGGTCGCTGACGGAGGATCAGATAGCGAGGCTGGACGCGGCGAGCCGGCGCGAGCCGGCCTATCCCTACTGGCACCAGAAGGGTTTCGACTCGCGCAATCCGAAGCCGACAGCCTGGTAGCGACCAAGCGCACCACCCGGTGCGCCGGACGCGGGCCAGCACCCGTCGCCGATCCGGGCAGGCCCGTTTCGCGGCCGAATCGCGGGTGGGAAAGCGTGCGGCGCCGCACGCAATCCGCGGCGGCAGAACGGAAAGATCGCTGATCCAGGTGAAGGCGGGGGAACGGGGCGGCGCGTGACCGGTTCGTTCCTCGTCGCTTCGAGGCGGCCGGCGAGGAGAGACGATGGCGGCCCAAGCGGAAGAGCTGGAGCTTTGGGGCGGCGTCGAATGCTCGATCGTGCGCACCCGCGACGGGTGGCGCGACCAGGTCGCGGAGACCGGACATCGCGACCGGATCGACGATATCGACCTGATCGCCGACCTGGGGATCCGCACCGTGCGCTACCCCCTCCTGTGGGAGTCGATCGCGCCGGAGCGGCTCGACCGGCCGGACTTCGGCTGGACCGACGAGCGAATGGCGAGGCTGCGCGAGCGGGGCACGAAGGTCATCGCGACGCTGCTGCATCACGGCTCGGGGCCGCATTATACGCACCTGCTGGATCCGGACTTCGCACCCAAGCTCGCGGACTTTGCCGGCCGTGTCGCCGAGCGCTATCCCTGGATCGACGCGTGGACGCCGACCAACGAGCCGCTGACCACGGCGCGCTTCTCCGGCCTGTACGGCCACTGGTACCCGCACCGCCGGGACTATCCGGCCTTCCTTGGGGCGCTGGTCAACCAGTGCCTCGGCACCGTCGCCGCGATGGCGGCCATCCGCGCACGCATTCCGGGCGCCCGGCTCGTCCAGACCGAGGATCTCGGCAAGACCTTCTCGACCGAGCCGCTGCGCTACCAGGCGGCGCACGAGAACGGACGACGCTGGCTGAGCCTGGACCTTCTGTGCGGGAGGATCGACCGCGGACATCGCTGGCGGGCGATCCTGCACGATGCCGGCGTCGCGGAGGCGTCGCTGGAGACGCTCGAGACCGGAGCCGGGCGACCCGATCTGATCGGGATCAATCATTATCTGACGAGCGAGCGCTTCCTGGACCATCGCAGCCATCTCTATCCCGGCCACGAGAAGGGCGGGAACGGCCGCGACCACTATGTCGACGCCGAAGCGGTGCGGGTGAAGCGGCTGGAAGCCGAGACCGGGCTCGGCCCGCGTCTGCGCGAAGCCTGGTCACGGTACGGATTGCCGATCGCGCTTACCGAGGTTCATCACGGCTGCACGCGCGACGAGCAGCTTCGTTGGGTCGCGGAAGCCTGGCGGACGGCAGAGAAGCTTCGCGAGCAGGGGGTCGGCATCACCGCCGTCACGCTCTGGTCGCTGTTCGGCAATGTCGACTGGCGATCGCTGCTGACCGAGCGGCTCGGCCATTATGATTGCGGCGCGTTCGACACACGGGGGGCCCGACCGCGGGCGACCGTGATCGCCACGGCTGCCGCCCGATTCGCCCGCGGCGAGGATTTCGACCATCCGGTGCTGGACGTGCCCGGCTGGTGGCGGCGCCCGTCGCGGCTCTATGCGTGGAACGCACCCGCCGTCACCGAGGCGCCCGAAGGTCGCCCGCTGCTGATCAACGGCGGGAGCGGGATCCTCGGCCAGGCCCTGGCCCGGATCTGCACCACGCGCGGGCTTCCCTTCCGCCCGATCGGCCGTGGCGAGCCCGGACTTTGCGACCATGCGGCCATCGGCGAGGCGATCGCGCGCCACCGGCCCTGGGCTGTGATCGACGCCGCGGGCCCGCTGGACATCCCCGGCCCGGAGCGCGACGGCGACAGCGGCACGGCCCGACATGTCGAAAGGGCCGTGCGGCTCGCTCGCGCGTGCGCCGAACACGCGATCCCGCTCCTCGCCTTCTCCTCCGGCCCGTGGATCTCCGCGGAGGCCAGGGCGGATGATCCCGAGGAGGATGCAGGCTCGCCGATCCGCAGCCCTGACGCCGGCAACGTCGAAGCCGAGCGGCCGGTGCCGGCCGCCCACCCGAACGCCCTGACGTTGCGGGCGGCGCCCGTCTTCGGGCCCCGGGATCGGGACAATTTCGCTTTCAGCACGCTGTCTTCCCTGGCGCGCGGGGAGACGGTCAGCGCCTGTCCGCGCACCTTCATCTCGCCCACCTATCTTCCCGACCTGTGCCATGCCGCGCTGGACCTGCTGATCGACGGAGAGCGCGGCGTCCGGCACGTCGCAAACCAGGGGCGAATCAGCTGGCACGGCTTCGCGCGCAGCCTGGCGGCGCGGACCGGCCACGACCCGGACCTGGTGATCGAGGCTTCGGGCTGTGAGGGACGCCACGGCGCGGGCGCCGACAGCCACGACCTGCTGCTTCGCCCTCTCGACCAAGCTATCGATGCCTGGATCGCCGAGTCGTACCCTGCCGAAGGCCGTGCCGAGGCGGCCTGATCGAGCTCCTCAGGCGTGCGGGCCCGAACTCACTCCGCGGCCACGGCAAGGCCGTCGTCCGCGCCGGCGGATACCGACCGGCGCCGGTCGAGCCGACGGAAGGTGGCGAGCGCCTGGCCGACCACCTGGTCCATATTGTAGTAGCGATAGGTGGCGAGCCGGCCGACGAAGGTGACGCCCTCGGCGGCGTCGGCGAGCGCCTCGTAGCGCTTGTAGAGCCGCTCGTTCTCCGGCCGGGGAATCGGATAATAGGGATCGCCCTCGGCAGACGGATATTCGTAGGTGAGGCTGGTCATCGGATGCTGCTGACCGGTCAGATGCTTGTATTCGGTGACGCGGGTATAGGGCACGTTCGGATCGGGATGATTGACCACCGCAACCGGCTGAAAGCGCTCACGGTTCACCACCTTGTGCTCGAAGCGGAGGCTGCGATAGGGCAGCTTGCCGAAGCGAAATCCGAAATATTCGTCGATCGGGCCGGTATAGATGACGTGCCCCGCGTCGATCTCGTCCCTGACATCGTCGTGGCTCGTTGAGAGCAGGATATCGATGTTCGGATGGTCGAGCATTCGGTTGAACATGGCGGTGTAGCCGTCGCGCGGCATGATCTGGTGCCGATCCCCGAAATAGCGGTCGTCGGTGCTGGTGCGGGTCGGGATGCGCGCGGTCACCGACTTGTCGAGATCGGAAGGGTCGATGCCCCATTGCTTGCGCGTGTAGCCGCGGAAGAAAAGCTCGTAGAGCTCGCGCCCGACCGCCGCGATGACGACGTCCTCGGAACTACGGATCTCCGCCACCGGCTCGGCGCGCGCGGCCAGCCAGGCGGCCGCGTCGTCGTCGCTCGCGAGATCGGCGCCGAACAAGTCGTTGATCGTGGTGCGATTGATCGGAATGGGTACGAGCCGATCCCGCACATGCGCCAAGACCCGATGCTCATAGGGACGCCAAGCCGTGAACCGGGACAGGTAGTCGACGATCTCGTCGGAATTGGTGTGGAAGATGTGCGGCCCATATTGGTGGATGAGCAGACCGGACTGGTCGATCCGGTCGTAAGCGTTGCCGCCGACATGCGGCCTCTTGTCGATGACCAGCACCCGCGCATTGTGCCGGGACGCCAGCCGCTCCGCGAGCACAGACCCGGCAAAGCCGGCGCCGACGACGAGATAATCGTAGCGCTTGCGCGCGCGCGTACCGGCCACGGCCGGGCCGGAGGCGGGCAATATCCTGGTCGCTTCCCGCACCAGGCCGGCCATCCGCGCCTGGGTTATGTCCCAGCTGAGACTGGACAGCTTGAGATCGGCCGCGTGGAGCCAGTCGCGGTCCTCCGAGCGGGCGAGGTCCAGGGCCGCCTCGCAGGCGCGCACATAGGCCTCGGGGCCGTCGGCGATGAACACCGCCTCCAGATCGGAATAATGGCGAACCACGTCGGCGATCGGCGTCGATACGACCGGCCGGCCGCCGGCGAGATATTCCGGGGTCTTGGTGGGCGAGATGAACCGCGTGGCCTCGTTGACCGCGAAGGGCATCAAAGCGACGTCCCAGCGGCCGAGATGGGCCGGAAGCTCGGCATAGGTGCGGCCGCCGAGATAGTGGAGGTTGGCACGCACCGGCAGCTCGGCCGGATCGATCTTCACGACGGGCCCGACGATCTCGATCGACCATTCGGGATGCGTGTCGGCCAGCGCGGCGAGGAGGCCGAGGTCCATCCGCTCGTCGACGACGCCGAAGAAACCCAGGCGGGGCTGGCCCGTGCGCCGATCGTCGTCGTCAATCGATCGGGCGCGGGCGAAATGGACCCGGTCGACGCTGGACGGAAAGGGATGGATGTTGGAGTGGCGGTCCTTCTTCGCCTCGAACAGGCTGTAGCCGCCGGTGAAGACCAGTTCGGCCGTATCGAAGAGCTCCTGCTCGAGACTGACGAGCTGCGGCGGCGCGAAACGGAAATTGGCCAGCTCGTCCATGCAGTCATAGACCGTGCAGCCCGCGTCGAGGTGGCGCGAGAATGGCAGCATCATCGGCGTGTAGTACCAGCGGACCAGCGGTCGGGATTCGCCGGCGAGGAAAGCATCGAGCAGCGCCTTCAGCGCGAGCCGCTGCGCTTCTTCATCCAGACCTTCGGGAAGGGCGGGCGTCGCCACGATGACACCGCTGTCGGGGCATTCGCGGACGGACAGGCCCGGCTCTCCGTCCCGTGAGGCGACCTCGGGCTCCTCCCAAAAGACCACGCGGCGCGCGGCGGCGAAGCGGCTCATCAGATGCTGCGGGCGCTGAAAGACGAAATTCCACCGCAAGTGAGAAAAGCAGATCAGCGTGCCGTCCGGCGGCAGGCGCGAAGCGTCCGCCCCCGACGAGGCGCCCGTGTTGATGACCAATTGAGGAACCCCTGAAAGATTTAGCTTTTTCAACAACGTACCGGGCCGATGCCGGGTTCCCTTCGGCAGCGGCTACATTCTCGCTAACCCAGATCAGCCCCCGGATCGAACGCGCGCTTGAGCTCGTCGAGCCAGGGCGCTGCCGTTCCATCGCTGGGGGCGCGCCAATCGCCTCTCGGGCTGAGCGCGCCGCCGGCAGAGACCTTGGGCGAGTTGGGAATGGCGGAGCGCTTGAACTGGCTGATCTGGAAGAAGCGGAACAGGAAGACCTCGAGCCACTTGCAAATCGTCTCCAGGTCATATTCGCGCTTGAGGCTTTCCGGATACTCGATCGGCCACAGGCCGGCGTTCGCATCCTTCCACGCCTGCCATGCCATGAAGGCCACCTTGGACGGCGGCTGCCCCGTCCGAAGGATGTGGAACAGGAAGAAATCGTGCAGCTCGTAGGGGCCGATCCGCTCCTCCGTGCTCTGCATGCCGCCCTTTTCGTCGGCGGGCACGAGTTCGGGCGAGATCTTGGTGTCGAGGATCGCCTTGAGAATCCGGTCGGTCCGCTCGTCGAACTGCCCCGAAGAGATCGCCCAGCGGATGAGATACTGGATCAGGGTCTTGGGCACGCCGGCATTGACGCCGTAGTGGCTCATCTGGTCGCCGACCCCGTAGGTCGACCAGCCGAGCGCGATCTCGGAGAGGTCGCCCGTGCCGACGACGAAGCCCCGCCGCTGATTGGCCAGGCGGAACAGATAATCGGTGCGAAGGCCCGCCTGCACGTTTTCGAACGTGACGTCATAGACCGGCTCTCCCGACGCGAAGGGATGGCCGATGTCCGCGAGCATCTGCCGGGCGGCGGGCTTGATGTCGATCTCCTCGCCCTCGATCCCGAGCGCCTCCATCAACGCCCAGGCATTGGCCTTGGTCGCCTCTCCGGTCGCGAAACCGGGCATGGTGAAGCCGAGGATCGTCGAGCGCGGCAGGCCGAGATAGTCACAGGTCTTGGCAGCGACGATCAGCGCGTGAGTCGAATCGAGGCCGCCGGAGACGCCGATGACGAGATGATTGCCGCTCGTGGCCTCGAAGCGGCGGGCCAGCCCCTGCACCTGAATGTTGAACGCCTCGTAGCAGTCATGATCGAGCTGCTCGGCCCGGTTGGGGACGTAGGGGAACCGGCGCAGCTTCCGTTCGAATCCGATGTCAGCGAAGGCCGGGCGGTGATCGAAGGCGATTCGGCGCACCCGCTTCTCGGGGTGGCCGATGGCCAGCGCGTTGTCGTTGAAGGTCGCGTTGCGCATCCGCTCGAGCCGGAGCCGCTCCACATCCACATCCGCGACGCACAGCTCAGGCTCGCGCGAGAAGCGCGAGGATTCGGCGAGCAGTTCACCGAGCTCGTAGATCGAGCCCTGGCCGTCCCAGGCGAGATCGGTGGTGCTCTCGCCCGGGCCGGCGGCCGAGAAGATGTAGGCGGCGAGGCAGCGGCTGGCCTGGCTCGCGCAGAGCAATTTGCGCTCGTCCGCCTTGCCGATGGTGATGTTGGAGGCGGAGAGATTGCACAGGATCGTCGCGCCGGCGAGCGCGCCGATGGTGGAGGGCGGCTGCGGCGCCCAATAATCCTCGCATATCTCCACGTGGAAGACGAAGTCGGCGAGATCGCCGGCGGCGAAGATCAGGTCCGGCCCGAAGGGCGCCGATTGGCCGGCTAGCTCGACCGTCATGCCTTCGAGGCCGATGCCCGAGGCAAACCAGCGCTTCTCATAATATTCGCGGTAATTGGGCAGGAAGCTCTTGGGCACGATACCGAGGATGCGCCCGCGCGACACGGCGATGCCGCAATTGTAGAGCCGGCCGTTGCGGCGGACGGGCGCCCCGACCACCAGCACCGGAGACAAGCCCGCCGTCTCGGCGCAAAGGCGGGCGATCCCGAGCTCTACCGCGTCGAGGAAGGCGTCCTGGAGATGGAGGTCGTCGACCGCGTAGGAGCTGATGTTGAGCTCCGGAAAGACGATGAGGTCCACGCCGCGATCATGGCCCTGCCTCGCCAGAGCGAGGGTCTGGTCCACGTTGAAGACGACGTCGCCCGAGGAAGCGAGCGGAGTCGCGGCGGCGACCCGAACATAGCCGTGGCGGTGAATCGCTGCGAAAGGCGACGCCCCCTTCCCATCCCTGTCGTCCGTCACAGCATCTCCGTCATCATCTCGACCGCGACCCGCATGCATTGGACCCGGGTGGCGCCGCGGCCGATCGCGCCGAAATGCTCCTCCCGGTGCGCCGTCTTACGCCCGGCGCGGGCGCAGGCAAAGTGGACCAGCCCCGGCTCGTCGCCGCTGTCGGCAAAGCCGGTAACGGCCAGGGCAATGTTGGCGTCGGACCGCCGGAGCGCGCCTTCGGCCATGGCGATCGCCACCTCGCGCGACACCGCCCCCTTCTCGGCGATCATTTCGGCGGGAACTTCGAGCATCTCGATTTTCGCCACCTCGCTGTACGTGACGAAGCCCCGATCGAAGGCGTGGGCGACACCCTGCACGTCGGTCAGCAACGAGGCGAGCATGCCGCCGGTGCAGCTCTCGGCCGTGGCGAGGCTGAGGTCGCGCTCGCAGGCCTTGGCGAGCAGACGCCGGGTCGCTTCCTCGACGGCGTCGGGAAGCACCGGCCAGAGCGTCTCCGTATCGTTCAACTTCCTGACCTCGCTCAACTTCGCGTCGGGAACCTCGGCATTGCTCCGAATGTTCCACCAGCGCAATCAGGAGACATCATCCATGCCTACCGAAGACAAGCCCAAGGACGGCCTCAAACTGCTCGCGGAAGATCACCGCAAGGTGGAGGCCCTGTTCGAGCAGTTCGAGAAGGCAGGCACCGCCGCAGCGAAGGAAAAGATCGTCAAGGAGATCTGCACCGAGCTCAAGGTCCACACGATGATCGAGGAGGAAATCTATTATCCTGCCGTGCGCGGCAAGGTGGAGAGTTCCGATCTCGACGAAGCCTATGTCGAGCACGACAGCGCCAAGCTGCTGGTCAACGAGCTCGAGGCGGCCGAGCCCGACGAGAGCTTCTACGATGCGAAGGTGAAGGTGCTGAAGGAACTGATCGAGCACCATGTGAAAGAGGAAGAGAAGCAGCGCGACAACCTGTTCCAGCAGACCCGCGCCGCCGACATCGACCTGGAGGCGCTGGGCGAGCAGCTCGCGGCCCGCAAGGCCGAGCTGATGGCGCTGGCGACAAGCGAAGGTCTGCCACCGGCCGAGCCGGCGGCTCTGAAGCACGAAGAGGTATGACCATGGGCTGGAACCGCAACCGTACCATCATGGCCGCCGGCGGCGCCGCGATTGCGGGACTGGCGGCAGCGCTGTTCACCCGCCGACGGTGGAGCAGCGACGAGGAGCCCCGGGCGGCCGCGCACCGCCACGGAAGGACCGCACCGGGACCGGTCGGCCAATCGGGAAGCGCCAGGTCGGCCGGGCCGGAGGCGATGCGGGACCCGCCCAAGGAATGGGATTCGGTCGACGAGGCGATGGACGAGAGCTTCCCCGCCAGCGACCCGCCGGCGGTCAGCCCGAAGGTGGATTGAGCGGCGCGGCAGAACCGTCGCGTCACCCGGCGGGAAGGGGTGACGTGGGCGCGAGCTGCGCGCGAATTCTCGCCGGCCTTCAGCCGCCCGGCGCATCCTTGTCCGGACCTGCGGCGAAGATCGTCTCGCGCGCTTCGGCGAGCTCGCTGATCGCCTTGGCGGTGGCGGCGCCCCAGACCAGGTGGACCCAGATCATCAGCGCGTTGCGGCGGGCCGGGTGATCGACCGCCGGCCGGAGCAGGTTCAGAGCAGGGATCCACCCCATATAGCTGCCCAGCCACACGGCCGCGCCGGCAGCAGCCCCGGCCGCCGGGCCCGGGCGGGTGCCGGCCGCCGCGAGCAAGGCCCCGCAGCCGGCGCCATAAGCGAAATGAGCGGCGATCGTGGTGTCCTTCGCCGCCTCGTCCGACAGGGCCGCGGCCGAATCAACGATCTCCCGCGGCGTGAGGGGGTAGCGCTCCTTCGCGGGCAGGCGCCGGTGAAGACGGCGCATCGCCGAGGTCATCGCCATGGTGCCGACCAGACCAGCCACGGCGCCGACGAAGAGGCGGGAGCCGAGCCTCACAAGGCGATGTCCGGCCGGGCGATCATCAGCCAGAAGATCGCGAGCACGGCGAAGAAAGCCGGAAAGCCGAAGGCGAACCACAGCCGGTAGAGCCGGTGATATCGTTCGGGCAGAGGCTCCCCCGCCGCCGCCGCCTCCCTCGCCAGATCGCGCATCTTCGCCTGCATCCAAACCACCGGCAGCCAGAAAGCCCCGGTGAACAGATAGAGCGCGATCGAGGCGATAATCCAGCCTTCGTCGAGATCGTAGCCGAGCGTGCGGACGAGCAGCAGCCCGGTGACCGGCTGAGCGACGACGGCGGTCGCGGTGAAGACATAGTCGGCGATGACGACGATCCGTGCGGTCGCCGCGACCGTCGCCGGGTTGCCGGTGCGGTGCGCCATCAGCATGAAGAAGGCGATACCCGCGCCGGTGCCGAGCAGGACGGTCGAGCCGATCACGTGGAGATATTTGAGGATCAGATAGGTCATCGTTCGTCCAGGATGGCGAGGCAGACAAGGTTGAGCGCGAGGATCGGCCACACCTTCATCATCGGACCGAGCGAATCCGCCCACAGCGCCGGCAGGAGCAAGGTTCCGAGCAGGAGATAGGCAAGAGAGACGAGCAAAGCGGCGATCAGGCCGAGCCGGGCAGTCGGCCGCCAGAGAATGAGCGCGCCGACGGCGAGATCGACCAGAGCGCCGCCGGCCACCGCCAGCTCCGCAAGGCGCGCGGCCGCCGTCATCTCCATCACGTCGACGGCGTGGTTCCAGCCGGGGCCGAGCGAGACCAGCCCGGTCATCAGCCAGAACAAGGCGAAGACCCCGATCGCCACCGGCTTCAGCAGATAAAGACGGGCAAACCAGCGCTCCTGGACCGAGGCGGGATTGGCGGCCAAGGCGGCCTCGAGCGACTGCGGACGGATCCCCGTCGCCGCCGTCCAGCCGCTGCTGTCGCCGACGGCCCCGCGGACGATCTCGGCCCCGGCGGTACTGCGGATCGGCGGCCGCCAGCCAAGCCGCGCGGCGAGGTCGCCCGCTTTCCAGGCCGCGGCGAGGAGAAAGGCGGGGACGTGGATCCGGCGTGCCGGACGCCAGCCGAGCCAGCGGCGATAGGCGGCGACCACATCCTCGAAGGCGAGCCGATCCGGCCCGGCCAGCTCGAGCGCGACCTGTGACGGAGCCGTTCGCCCTTCCATGTGCGTGGGCCGGTCAAGCAGCCGCGAGACAGTCTCGGCGACATCATCGAGCTGAACGATGTCGATCGGCCCGGCGTTCGGGATGCAGGGAAGCAGGGGCAGAGCGGCGAGCCCGCGGAACAGGGCGCTGCCGCCATAAGCCGGCCGGCCCACGACGACGGACGGGCGAAGGATCACCCAATCGAGGCCGCTCGCTTCAAGGGCGGAATCGCCTTCTTGCTTGCTGCGGGAAAAATCGCTGAGACCGCCGCGATCAACGCCCATGGCGGAGAAATGGACGACCCGGCGGACGCCGGCCTGGACGCAGGCCTGCCATAGCGCCCGCGGCGCCGCATCGTGCACCCGCGAAGGGGAATCGCGCGGGCTGTCCTGAAGCACGCCAACGCAGTTCACGACGGCATCCACGCCTTCGAGCAAAGGGAGCCAGTCCCCCGGTGCCAGTGCGGAGCGAAGGTCGAGCCGCCGCCAGCGTGCGACCGGCACCCGGCGCGCCACGGAATCGAGGCTGCGCGCGACACCGACGACCTCGTGCCCATCCGCGGCGAGGCGCGCCGCCACCGCCGAGCCGATCAGTCCGGTCGCACCGAGCAGCAGGACCCGCAACCATGCCTCCTCGCATCAGGACAAAGCAGAACCGGCCGCATCGGCCTCCGTTCCGTACCCTGCAACACGGGCGGCAGGAAGGACGACCCGTGGCGTCCATCTCGCAATGGCGGGGCGGCAGGTGGATCCGGTTTCGCGCGGAAAGGCGCGAGTCGATGCAGGCACCCGCCACGGAATTGGAGAAGGATCGGACCTACAGCTCGACGCCGCTGGCTATGGCTTCGAGCTTCTTTAGCCGTTCCTTCACGTCAGCCAGTTCGATTCGAACGCCGACGTCGCCCTCGGACTCGTCCGTCGACCGGGCGAGCTCGAGCCGCTTGACATCGAGCCATCCGCGCCAGGCGCGGTAAGCGGTGAACGAGAGAATGAAGGTGACGCCGAGCGCGGTGGCGGCGGGGGTGAGGATTTCGACCATGTCCAAGACCTATTCGTAGCGAAGGGCGTTGATCGGGTTGGTGCGCGAGACACGCAGCGCGTGGCCCGAAACGGTGCCGATCGCGATCGCGAGAGCGATCAGGCCGGCGATGAGAAAGGGGCCGGGCCCAAGGTCGATCCGGACGTCGAAGCTGTTGAGCCAGTCGCGCATCACCCACCAGGCGGCCGGCCAGGCGACCAGATTGGCGACGATCACCGGCTTCGAGAACTGCCACGCGAGCAGACGGACGATGTCGCGCGAGCGGGCGCCGAATACCTTTCGGATCCCGATTTCCCGGGTTCGCCGCTCGGCAGTGAAGGCGGCAAGGCCGAACAGGCCGAGGCAGGCGATCACGACCGCGAGCCCCGCAAATCCGGCGAACGCCTGACCCCGGGCCGCATCGGTGGCGTAAAGCTCGGCGAGTTGATCGTCTGCATATTCCCCTTCGAACGGCACGTCTGCGACAAGCCGCTTCCAGACCTGAGCGACATTCTGCCGAACGGCCTCCGGGTTCGACGAACGATAGCGTATGGCAAGGCTGCGATAGATTCCGCGGTCGAAGAACAGGCTCGGCTCGACCGATTCGCGCAGCGAGCGAAAGCGACTGTTCTCGACGACGCCGACGATCGTTGCCGGAAGCAGGCCGACCTCCTCCGGAAAGACGTTCAGCCTGACCTGGCGGCCGATCGCCGCCTGCGGGTCTGCATAGCCCATCTGCTCGGCGGCCAGCCGGTTGACGACGATGTTGAGCCCGCGCTGGACAAGCTCCCGCATTGCCGGCTCTGGATCCTCGCCCGTGCCCCAAGGCAGCCACAGCCGATCGCGGGCCTGATCGAGCGAGAGGGTCCGCCCGGCGAGCAAGGGCACGCGCATCGTCTGGAAGAAATCCGGATGGACGCTGTAATTGCCCAGGAGGAGCGGCTCGGCGCGGCCGGGCACCAGAGCGTTGGTGTTGGTAACGTTGCCGGTGGCGACGGTGATGCTGGTGCCGGCGACACCCTCCACACCCTCGATCCGGCCGATCTCGCGCATCAGGGTTTCGGTCTGCGGGATGACCTCGGCCCGATTCATATTGGCGACCTGGATCAGCCCTTCGCGCTCGAAACCCAGATCCGTGGTCTGGGCGAAGCGGGTCTGGGCGTAGACCACGATGGTGCAGATGATGAGCCCGATCGACACGGCGAACTGGCCGACGACGAGCAGGTTGCGCAGCCGCCCGGTGCCGAGCGGCTCGGCGGTCGACTTGTTCGCCTTGAGCACCGCCGCCGGCTGGAAGCGGGACAGATAGAAGGCCGGATAGAGGCCGCCGGCGAAACCGACGACGAGGAACAGCCCGGCAACCGGCAGCAGGATTCCGCCGACACCGAGATATTGGATTTCGAGGTCGGAATCGAGAAAGGCCGCCAGATAGGGCAGGCCGAGCTCGACCATGGCAAGCGCGATCAGCATGGCGAGACCGGTGATCAGCAGCGACTCGCCGAGAAACTGGAAGACGAGCTGGCGCCGATTGGCGCCGAGCACCTTGCGCAGCGCCACCTCCCTGGCGCGCTGGCTGGCGCGGGCGGTGGCGAGGTTGACGAAGTTGATCGACGCCATCGCCAGGATCAGCAGGGCGACGATGGCGAAGGTGACGATCGTGCGCCGGTCGTTGCCGGGACGGTCGAGCTCGCCCTCGGCGCCGCTCAGATGGACGTCGCGGACGTTGACCAGGTGCCAGTCGAACAGGTCCCCTTCGCTGACCTGCTGCCCGCCGACAATCACGGGCGGGATGTTGCGCCGCTCCCAGGCCTGGAGCTGGTCGTTGATCGCTTCGGCGTCGGCGCCCGGCCGCAGCTTCAGATAGACGAATCCGTTGACGCAGCCCCAGCCGCAATCGGCCTTCTCCTGCTCGCTGATCCGGCCGAGGGCGCGGAACGGCATGTGGCTGTTGCGGGGAATATCCTCGAAGATGCCGGTGACGCGCAGGCTGTACTGCTCCCCGCCACGCATCGAGGTCACCGTCCGGCCGATGATGTCGAGGCTGCCGAAGCGGTTCATCGCCTCGCTGCGGCTCAGCACCAGCGCGTCCATGCCGGAGAGCGCCGTCGCCGGATCGCCGCGCAGGAAGGGCAGTTGCAGGATTCGAAAGAAATTCTCGTCGGTCAGGTACATCTCGACGAAAACCGGCTCGCCTTCCTGGAGGAAGACCGGGTTGAAACCTTCGACGCGGGCGATTTCCTCGATCTGCGGGAAGTCCGCGGCGAGACTCTCGGTGATGACGCCGTGAGTGCCCTGCTGGGGCACGCGGTTCGGATTGTCCTCCGATACGTTGATCGACTGGACCTGAAAGACCCGCTCGGAGTCGGGCAGCCAGCGATCGTAGCTCGTCTCGTAGCGGACGTAGATCAGGATCATCAGGCAGGCGGCGAGGCCGAGCGCCAGGCCGAAGACGTTGATGAAGGCGTAGGTCCGGTTGCGGGTCAGTGCCCGAAATCCGACGGTGAGATAATTGCGCCACATCGGCCGTCTCCTCATTCGTAGCGCAAGGCGTGGATGGGATTGGTGCGTGCGACGCGGATGGCATGGCCGGCGATCGTGCCTATCGCGATCCCGAGCGCAAGCAGACCGGCGAGCGCGAAGGGCGTGAGCCCGAGGTCGATGCGCACGTCGAACGTGTTGAGCCAGTCACGCATCACCCACCAGGCGACCGGCCAGGCGATCAGGTTCGCGATCACCACCGGCTTGGTGAACTGCCAGACGAGCAGCTTGACGATATCCGCGACGCGCGCGCCGAGGACCTTGCGGATGCCGATCTCCTTCGTCCGCCGCGCGGCCGTGAACGCCGCGAGACCGAAGAGGCCGAGGCAGGAGATGATCACGGCGAGAATGGCGAAGCCGCCGAATACGGCCGCGCGCGTGCGGTCGCGCTGATAAAGCTCGGCGACCAGATCCTCGGCGAAGGCGGCATCGAAGGGAATGTCGGGCAGGAACTCCAGCCAGGCATTCCGGAGCCCTTCCATTACCTCGCCTGGCCGGTCGGAGCGGTAGCGGACGATCAACTGCGTGATCTCGTCGGGGTCGAAGGTGAAGATGAGCGGCTCGATCTCGTCGCGCGCGCTGCGGACGCGCGTATCCTCGACCACGCCGACGATCGTGCAAGGCACCATCTCCGCTCCGTCGACGCTCGTGCGCACCTGCTGCCCGAGCGCGGCCGAAGGGTCGCGAAATCCGAACATCTGTGCGGCGCGGCGGTTGACGATGATGTTCAGCCCGCGCGCGGAGAGATTTCCGATCGGCGTGCCCTCCGGAGAGCGGATGAGACGATCATTGGCGAAGCGCTCCCCGAGCATCCGGCCAGCGAGCAGGCGCATTCCCATCGCCGAGAAGAAGTCGGGATCGGCACGATAGACGCCGACATTGAGACCCTGGATCCCGCCCGGAGCGCTGACCGCCTGGATCGACTTGTTGATCGCGGCGATGCCGAGGTTGGTCCTGCCGACAGCGACGATTCCGGGGACGGATTCCAGCCGCCGCTTCGCCGCCTCGTAGCTGCCCGTTTCCTGCAGCCGCCAGGCACCGCCGACCTGGATCAGCCCGTCCCGCTCGTATCCGGGATCGACGGTGGTGACGAAGCGGGTCTGCGAATAGACGACCCAGGTGCAGATGATCAGGCCGATCGAAATGGCGAACTGCGCGACCACCAGCAGGTTGCGCAGCCGGCCGGTACCGTGCGGCTCGGCCGAGGACTTGTTCGCCCGCAGCACATGAGCGGGCTGAAAGCGAGCAAGGAAGAAAGCGGGGTAGAGGCCGCCAAGCGCGCCCACCAGCGCGATCAGGACGACGGCCATGAGGCCGATGCCCCCGCCGCCGAAGTAGCGAAGCTGGAAGTCGGCATCGAGATAGTTGCCGAGCATCGGTGCGAACAGCTCGATCAGCGTCAGCGCGATCAGCATCGACAGCGTCGCGAGCAGAACCGACTCGCCGAGGAACTGGAGGACCAGCTGCTTCCGGCTCGCCCCGAGCACCTTTCGCAGCGCGACCTCTCGGGCGCGCTGGCCGGCGCGCGCGGTCGACAGATTGATGAAGTTGATGCAGGCCATGGCGAGGATCAGTGCCGCGACGATGGCGAAAGTCGCGACGGTGCGGTGGTCGTTGCCGGGAGTCATCGACAGCTGCTGCGCCTCGCCGAGGTGGACGCCGCGCACCGGAACCAGTTCCAGGTCCATGATGTCGGCCTGCGAGGCGGTGCGGCCGTCGATGACCTGCGGCGGGATGACCCTCTTTTCCCAGTCGGGAAGCGCCGCATTGATGGCTTCGGCCTCCGCTTCGGGCCGCAGCTTCACGTAGTGATACTGGCCCATGGCGCCCCAGCTCCGAAAGATTTCGGGCCTGCCCGCATATAGAGCGGGATCGAAGCGCAGCAGGGCATCGAAGGCCATGTGGCTGTTGTTCGGCATGTCGGCGACGACACCCGTCACGATATAGTCGCGTCTCTCAGCGCCGCCGCTCGTGGTGATCGTCTGTCCGATGACGTCGATCGAGCCGAACTGCCGAATCGCCTCGGTTTCGGTCAGAACGATCGAAGTCACGTTCGGAAGGGCCTGCCCGGCCGAGCCGCGCAGGAAGCGGAGCTGGAATATGTCGAAGAAGGCCGGATCGACGCGAAGCCCCTCGACGGTGATCGGCCGACCCTGGTGAAGCACGGCCGGACGACTCGGAACGGCGATGGTGATGGCTTCGATCTGCGGAAAGCCGCCGACCAGCGTGTCGTGCACCGGCATCGGGCTGGACTGCGTAGCCGAGACCGGCTGCCCCGGCTCGTGCCAGGTCGCCTGCACCTGATAGATTCGCTCACTGTCCGGGAGCCAGGCGTCGTAGCTCGTTTCGTAGCGGACATAGAGGATGAGCAGCAGGCTCGCGGCGAGCCCGATCGCGAGGCCGAATATGTTGATGAAAGCGTAGGTCCGGCTCCTGACGAGCGAGCGGAAACCGACGGTCAGATAGTTGCGCCACATGCCGGCCTCCCTCCCCTCACTCGTATCTCAGCGCCTGGATCGGGTTGGCGCGCGCAACTTTGAAGGCGTGGCCGGCGATGGTCCCGATGGCGATCGCCAGAGCCAGGAGCCCGGCGAGCACGAACGGCGCCGGGCCGAGGTCGATGCGCGCGTCGAAATTGTTCAGCCAGTCGCGCATCACCCACCAGGCGACGGGCCAGGCGATCAGGTTGGCGACGATGATCGGCTTGGAAAATTGCCAGGCGAGCAGCTGGACGATGTCGCGGGTGCGGGCGCCGAGCACCTTCCTGATGCCGATTTCCTTGGTCCGCCGCTCGGCGGTGAAGGCAGCGAGGCCGAACAGGCCGAGGCAGGCCACGATGATCGCGAGGATTGCGAAGGCGGCGAACGCCTGCGCCCTGGCATCCTCGGCATCGTACAATTCCCCGATGATCGAGTCGCTATATTCGGCCTCGAACGGCACCTCGGTCGTGACGCCCTTCCAGACCCGCTCGATGGCGGCACGGACCTCGGCGGGATTGCCGTCGAACCGAGCGATGACGTGGGTGTGGCCGCTGTTCACGTTCTGGAACATGATCGGATCCATCGGCAGCTTGACCGAGCGGAAGCGCGCATCGCGCACGACGCCGATCACCGTGGCGGGAACGAGCCCGAATTCGCTTTGCACCAAACCGGCGCGGATGGTGCGGCCGACCGCATCGGCGGGGTTGCGGAACCCCAGCCGCCGCGCCGCCAGCTCGTTGATGACGATATTGCCGCCCCGGGCCGCGAGCGCGCGCTGCGCCGCGCCGTCGGGCGGATAAGGTACTGTCATATCGTCCATCGGCCGCTGCGGATCGAACCAGCGGCCGGCGACGAGCTGCATGCCCATCGCCTCGAGGAAGGCCTCGTCGACCTGATAAATGCCGATAAGGACCGGATCGGGGCGGCCGGGGATCATGACGTTCGTGTTGCTGTTATTGTCGGTCGCGACGCCGATATTCGTGCGGCCGGCGGTGACGACGCCCGGGACGCGCTTGATCCGATCGACCAGCATCTCGCCCTTTTCGAGCAGCTGGTAACGGCTGAGACCATCGATCTGGAGAATGTTGCTGCGGTCGTATCCCGGATCGACGGTGCGAGCGAAGACGGTCTGGCCGTAGATGACGGCGGTGCAGATGATGAGCGCGATCGAAACGGCGAACTGGGCGACGACCAGGATGCTGCGCAGACGCCCCGATCCTGGCGTCTCCGACGAGGATTTGTTCGCCTTGAGCACCGTCGCAGGCTCGAACCTGGAGATGAAGAAGGCCGGGTAGAGACCTCCCAGGACGCCGACCACGACCACCAGCCCCAGGACCGGCAGCATGATCCCCCCGGCGCCAAAATAGCGCACGTCGAGATTGGCGCCGAGAAAGGCGGTGAATGACGGCATCAGCAGCTCGATCAAAGCGAGCGCGATGAGCATCGCGCCGACGGCGACGATGATCGATTCGCCCACGAACTGCACGATCAACTGCCTTCGAGTGGCGCCGAGCGCCTTGCGCAAGGCGACCTCGCGCGCCCGCTGGCTGGCACGCGCAGTGGCGAGATTGGTGAAGTTCACCACCGCCATGCCCAGGATCAGCAGAGCTACGATCGAGAAGGTGATGATGGTGGTGCGGTCGTTCCCCGGCGCCATCGCCGCAGCCTGGGCCTCGCCCAGATGGACGTCGGTCAGGTTGACGATGTGCCAATCCTGGTCGTCGCCGGCGTTGTAGCGCGCCTCGCCCGTATTGTCGTCGGGAATGACCCGGTCCTCCCAGGCCTGGAGGCTCGAGCGGATCGCCTGAACGTCCGCACCCGGCCGCAGCTTCACATAGACCCAGCCGTTCTGGCAGCCCCAGCATTGGAGCGCCTGGGGAAAGTCGGCATTGTAGGCGATCAGATCGATCCGGATCAGACTGTTGATCCTGAGGTGCGAGTTGGTCGGCAGGTCGCGAAGCACGCCGGTGATCCGGAAGTCCCTCGTGACGCCGCGCGTGATGAGGGTCATCGTCTCGCCGACCACCCGATCGGTGCCGAACCGCCGCCGGGCCTCAGACTGGGTGATCACCGCGGAATTGGCCTGCGACAGCGCATTGTGGTCGCCATGCACCAGCGGCAGCGGCACGACGTCGAGGAAGTTGCCGTCGACCCAAAGGTAATCCTCGGTGGAGGTCGCCTCGCCGTTCCGGAAGAAGACCGGCTCGTTGTCGGTGACGTAGACCTCCTGCTCGATCTGCGGGAAATTGTCCTTGAGCGACTTGCCCGCAGTGTAAGGCGTCATCTGGAGCTTGGCTTCGTTCCCGGTATCGCGGGCCTTGTACCAGCTCTGCACCTGGTAGATGCGATCCGCCTCGGGGATCCAGCGATCGTAGCTGAGCTCGTAGCGGACGTAGAGCAGGATCATCAGGCAGGCGGCCATGCCGATCGCGAGGCCGAAGATGTTGATGAAGGCGTAGGTCCGGCTCTTGGCGAGCGCGCGGACGCCGACCGTCAGATAGTTGCGCCACATGGAACGCCTCCCCTCCTTCGCTGTCCCGCCACGCTCATTCGTATCTCAGCGCATGGATAGGGTTGGCGCGCGCCACCCGGACAGCGTGGCCGGCAATGGTGCCGAGCGCGATCGCCAGCGCCAGCAGGCCGGCCAGCAGGAACGGCGCCGGCCCCAGGTCTATCCGGGCTTCAAACGTGTTGAGCCAGTCGCGCATGGCCCACCAGGCGACCGGCCAGGCGATCAGGTTGGCGAGGATGATCGGCTTGGAGAATTGCCACGCCAGCAGCCGGACGATGTCTCCAGTGCGCGCGCCAAGCACCTTGCGAATGCCGATCTCCTTGGTCCGTCGCTCGGCGGTGAAGGCAGCGAGGCCGAACAGGCCGAGGCAGGCCACGATGATCGCGAGCAGCGCGAACCCGGCGAAGACCTGCGCGCGCGCCGCCTCGGGACCGTACAGCCTGGCGAGTATCTCTTCGGTGAAATATGCCTCGAACGGTACGTCGGGGACGACCCGGCGCCAGACTTCACCGATATGCTCGCGCACCGCGCCGGGATCGGCGGAATCGTAGCGCACCGCCAGATAGCCGGCATAATCGCTTCCGAGCCGGTACATGATGGGCTCGACCGGCAGGCGGATGGAGCGCCAGCGCGTGTCCCTGACGACGCCGACGATGGTGACCGGCGTCAGGCCGATCTCCGGGTTGAACGGCGACAAGGAGACCCGCACCTGCTTGCCGACCGCGTCCTCGGGCGTGCGGAAGCCCAGCTGCCGCGCCGCCAGCGCGTTCACGATCACGTTGCCGCCGCGCCGCGCCAAGGCGCGCTCCGCCTCGGCGTCGCCGTCGACCGGAACGTGCAGCCGGTCCATCGGACGGTCCGGGTCGAACAGGCGGCCCGCGAGCCGGTCGATGCCCATCGTGGCGAAGAAATGCTCGTCCACCGCATAATTGCCGAGATTCACCGGTTCATCGCGGCCGGGCAGATAGACGGCGCGGCCCATCGTATTGTGCGTGTCGACGCCGATGCTCGTTCGCGAAACAGAGACGACGCCGTCGATCCGGCCGATCTCGCGCGCCAGCGTTTCGGCGACCGGCTGGAGCTGTCGGCGATTGAGATTGTCGATCTGGAGGATGCCTTCGCGACGGAAGCCGGGATCGGCGGTGCGGGCGTGTACCGTCTGGGCGTAGACGATCGCCGTGCAGATGATGAGGCCGATCGACACGGCGAACTGGGCGACGACCAAGGCGCTGCGCAGCCGGCCGGTGCCGGCGGCCTCGGCGGCGGATTTGTTGGCCTTGAGCACCTCGGCCGGCTGAAAGCGGGAAAGCTGAAATGCCGGATACAGACCTCCGACCGCGCCCACCAGCAACACGAGGAGGACGATCGGCAGGACAAGGCCGTCTGCGCCGAAATAGGTCATTTCGAGGTCGGCCTCGAGAAAGCCCGACAGGAACGGAAGCAGCAGTTCGGCCGCAGCCAGTGCGATCAGCATCGCGATCGTCGTCAGCAGCAGGGATTCACCGAGAAACTGGGCGATCAGCTGGCGGCGATTAGCACCAAGCACCTTGCGCAACGCCACTTCTCGGGCGCGCTGACTGGCGCGGGCGGTGGCGAGGTTGGTGAAGTTCACACAGGCCATGAACAGGATCAGGAAGGCGACAACGGTGAAGGTGACGATGGTGCGCTCGTCATTGCCGGGGGCGAAGCCGCCGAGCTGCGCCTCGCCGAGATGCACGTCGCGGACGTTGACCAAGCGCCAATCCTGGGCCTTGCCGCGGTCGATCGTGCCCCGGCCGAAATCTTCGGGCGGGATGTTGCGTCGCTCCCATTGGGGCATTGCGGCGTGGATCCGCTCGACATCCGTCCCGGGGCGCAGGCGCAGGTAGTTCCAGCCCGATATCTGTCCCCAGCTGGTGAGAAATTCGGGGAAGGTGGCAAAGGTGGTGGCCGGATCGATCCGGTAGATCATGCTGAGGCGCATGTGGGAATTGGGCGGCAGATCGCGGATCACGCCGGTGACGCGATGATCGACATGCTCGCGCTGCACGAGCGTCAGCGTTCTGCCGATCGGGTCCTCGTCGCCGAACAGCCGCTGCGCCACCGTTTCCGTCAGGACGACGTTGCCGGGCCGGGCCAGAGCCGTGGCCGGGTCGCCGCGGACGAAGGGCAGGGGCAGCACGTCGAACACCGGTCCGGCGGCGGCGGCGGCGTTCTCGATGGATATCGCCTCTCCGTCCTTCAGCGCGATGGCGAAGGTCCCGTACATGAAGAGCCGGCGCTCGACCTCGGGGAAATCCTGCTCCAGCGCCGTGCCGGCCGCATATTGGGACATCTGCATGCGATAGACCTCGCCGGTCTCGTCGTCGGTGCTGATGTTCTGGAGCTGGTAGAGATTCTCGGCGTTGGGCAGCCATTCGTCGTAGCTGCGCTCGTAGCGCACGTAGAGCAGCAGCATCAGGCAGGCGGCGAGGCCCACGGCGAGGCCGAAGATGTTGATGAAGGCGTAGGTCCGGCTCCGCAGCAGCGATCTCAAGCCGACGGTCAGATAATTGCGCCACATCGTCGGCGGCTCCCTTCCGTGGTCCAGCGCGAGCCTGCGCCCCTCATTCGTACCGGAGGGCGATGATCGGGTTCGATCGTGCCACCCGGAAGGCGTGCCCCGAGATCGTGCCGATCGCGATCGCCAAGGCGAGCAGGCCGGCCAGCACGAATGGTGCCGGACCCAGGTCGATGCGCGCGTCGAACGTGTTCAGCCACTCGCGCATCGCCCACCAGGCGGCCGGCCAGGCGATCAGATTGGCGACGATCACCGGCTTGGAGAATTGCCAGGCGAGCAGCCGGACGATGTCTCGGGTGCGCGCGCCGAGCACCTTCCTGATCCCGATCTCCTTGGTCCGGCGTTCGGCGGTGAAGGCGGCCAGGCCGAACAGGCCGAGGCAAGCGACGATCACCGCCAGAGCGGCGAAGCCGGCAAAAACCTGGGCGCGGGCCTGCTCCGCTTCGTAGAGCTCGGCGACTCGCTCCTCGCTGAATTCTCCGTCGAACGGGACGTCCGGGGCGAGACGCTTCCATGCCTGCTCGACGCGGTTGCGAACGGCCTGCGGTTCCGAAGTGTCGTAGCGCAGCAGCAGGTTGTTGGCGAAGGTCCGGTCGAAACGGAACATGATCGGCTCGATCGGCGTGCGGATCGACCGGAATCGGCTGTTGCGGACGACGCCGATGATCCGGGTCGGCACCAGTCCGTCCTCCGGATCGAAGAAGGTGACCATCACCGTCTTGCCGACGGCGTCGGCCGGATCCTGCCAGCCCATACGTTGTGCCGCGAGCTCGTTGATGACGACGTTGATGCCGCGCGCGACCAATGGTCGCTCCATCTCATCGGTAGACGGGAAGGGCAGCGTCGAATCGTCGGCGGGGCGGCCTTCCTCGAACAGGCGGCCGGCGACGCGCTCGATCCCGAGCGTTTCGAAAAAGCCGAGATCGATCGAATAGCTGCCTATGCCGATCGGCTCGGCCTGGCCCGGCACCTGCACGCCGGTCGTGCTCGTGCTGCCGGTGGCGACGCCGATGCCCGATCGGCCGACCGAGACGATTCCGGGAATGCGCTCCATCTCGTCGACGATCGTCTCGGACCGTTCCATCAGCTCACGACGGCCGAAATTGCCGATCTGGATAACCCCGTCGCGGCGGAATCCCGGGTCGGCGGTCCGGGCGAAGACGGTCTGAGCGTAGACCACGGCCGTGCAGATGATGAGGCCGATCGACACGGCGAACTGCGCGACGACGAGTATGTTGCGCAGGCGGCCGGAGCCGGCGGCCTCGGCGGTCGACTTGTTCGCCTTGAGCACCTGGGCCGGCTGGAAACGCGACAGATAGAAAGCGGGGTAGACGCCGCCCGCGGCGCCGACGACGAGGGTCAGTGCCAGGATCGGCAGCAGCATCCCGTCCATGCCGAAATAGGTCATGGCGAGATCGGCATCGAGAAAGGCGGACATAGCGGGCAGCAACAGCTCGACCATCGCCAAAGCGATGACCATCGAGATGGCGGCGATCAGCACCGATTCCAGCAGGAATTGGGTGACGAGCTGCTGGCGGTTGGCGCCGAGCACCTTCCTCAAGGCCACCTCGCGGGCGCGCTGACTGGCCCGGGCCGTCGCGAGGTTCGTGAAGTTCACGCAGGCCATGCCCAGGATCAGAAAGGCGATGACGGCAAAGGTAACGATTGTCTGCCGATCGTTGCCGGGCGTCATCGACGCCCGCTGCGCGTCGCCGAGATGAACGTCGCGGATATTGGCGACCTTCCAGTCCTGCTCTTCGCCTGCGTTGAAGGTCTCGGTCCCGAACTGCTGGTCGGGGATGTTGCGCCGCTCCCAGGCGGGGAGTTGCGCCTCGATCGCCGCGGGATCGCTGCCCGGACGCAAGCTGAAATAGTACCAGCCCGACTGCCAACCCCAGCTGGTCAGAAAATCCGGCGTGTCGGTGAAATAGCTCGCGGGATCGAATCGCGCGATCAGACTGAAACGCATGTGGCTGTTGCGCGGCACGTCGCGCGCGATGCCGGTCACGCGAAAGTCCGTGGGGACGCCGCGAGCCACCAAGGTGACGGTCTTGCCCATCGGATTCTCGTCGCCGAATATCCGACGCCCTTCGGTTTCGGTGAGCACGATCGATCCGACCTGCGAAAGCGCGGTGCGCGGATCGCCCTGGACGAGCGGAAAGCGCAGCACGTCGAAAAAGCGATTGTCGACCAGCAAGGCGTCCTCGGTCGGCAGCGCCTCGCCGCCGCGCATGATCACCGGACTGCTGGACAGCACGTAGACGCTGCTTTCGACCTGCGGAAAATCCTGCCGCAGGCGCTGGCCTGCGACATAGGAAGTCATCTGCAGCCGGTCATCCTGGCCGGTCTGGCGCGAGCGGAAATGGCTCTGAAACTGGTAGGTGTTCTCGGCATTGGGAAGCCACTCGTCGTAGGTGGTCTCGTAACGGACGTAGAGGAGCAGCATGAGGCAGGCGGCAAGGCCGATGGCCAAACCGACGATGTTGATGAAGGCATAGGTGCGATTCTTGGCCAGGGCACGGATGCCGACGGTGAGATAGTTGCGCCACATAGTCTTCTGCTCCGCATTTGCCTCGCCGCTTCGGCAGAGGCACGAGCCGCCGGGGCGGCGAAGGGAAAGGGGCGCTCGTCCGGCTTGGGGACGTGGGCGACCGCCTCTCCCCACCTCCCCCTTTCGGGAGAGGGGATTCGATCGTCAGGCCGCGCGCCGGTGCTCGATCAGGATTCGGCCGTCGAGCATGTTGACGACGCGGCCGGCATAATCGGCGTGGCTCGGCGAGTGGGTCACCATGACGATGGTGGATCCTTCGGCATTGAGCGCCTGCAGCATCTTCATCACTTCCTCGCCATGGGCCGTGTCGAGATTGCCGGTCGGCTCGTCGGCGAGGATCAGCTTGGGGTTGGCGACGAGTGCCCGGGCGACGGCGACACGCTGCTGCTGGCCGCCCGACAGCTGACTCGGGCGGTGCTTGGCGCGATGGGCGATACCCACCTTGTCCATCACCTCGTCGACCCGGGCGCGCCGCTCTGCCGCGGGGACATTGTGGTAGAGCAGCGCAAGCTCGATATTCTCGCGGACGCTAAGCTCGTCGACGAGATTGAAGCTCTGAAAGATGAACCCGATGTTCCGCTTCCGGAAGTCGGCGAGCTTCGATTCAGACAGGCCCGCCACCTCGGTGCCGTTGAAGACGTAGGACCCGCTCGTCGGGCTGTCGAGCATCCCGATCACATTGAGCAGGGTCGACTTGCCGCAGCCCGAAGGACCCATCACCGCGACGAACTCGCCGTCGGCCACGTCGAGGAAAATCCCGTCGAGGGCGGTCGTTTCGACCATGTCGGTGCGGTAGACCCGCGACAGTTCACGCATGCTCAGCATCGGTCTTTCCCTTCTTGCCCACTCTCATTGTCCACTAAGGTCGAGCCGGTCGCGTTCGGCGAAACCGGTATAAGGCGAGGTGATGACGCGCTCGCCCGGGTCGAGGCCTTCGAGCACCTCGATATGATCGGCGTTGCGGCGGCCGAGGCGGACCTGGCGCTTGACCGCGCTGCCCCCGTCGGGCGCCACGACGAACACCCAGTTGCCGCCAGTTTCGTTGTAGAAGGCGCCGTTCGGGATCAGCAGAGCCGGCGCCGGATCGCCCAGCGTCAGGCGGATCTGCACGGTCTGTCCGCGTTGAAGGTCGGCCGGCTCCTGGCCGATGAAATTGAGGTCGATCTCGAATGCGCCGTTGCGCACCTGCGGGTAGATCTTCCCGACCCGCATCCGATAGGGCCGGCCCGCGACCTCGGCGGTGGCCACCTGACCCTCGGCCACGCGGCCGAGATAGAATTCGTCGACCTGGGCGCGCAGCTTGTTGCGCCCGGCGCTGTCGATCTGGCCGAGGCGCTCGCCCCGGTTGAACGACTGGCCCACCTGTATCGAGAAAGCGGTAAGCTGCCCGGCGACCGGCGCGCGCAGGTTCAGTGCGTCCAGGCTGGCGCGAGCCAGGTCGAGGCTCTGGTTGAGCGCGTTGGTCGAGGCGCGAAGCTGGGCAAGCTGGCTGGACTGCAGCCGCTCGTCGGTCGACTGCGTGCGGCGCAGCACGGCTAGGCGATCGCGTGCGGCCTCATAGGCGTCGCGGCTGTCCGCGAACTGACGCGCCGGAACATAGCCACGCTCGGCCAGCGGCCGCTGCATCTCATATTGGCGCTGGGCGGTCTGGACGGCGAGCTCGGCCTCGATAACCGCGCGCTCGTTTGCGAGCCGGTTCTGCGAGAGAGCCAGTTCCTGGCTGCGCATCGAGTTGATCTGCTGCGTCACCTCGGTCTGGCGCGCGAGAACATTGAGTTGAAGGTCCGAGTTGGAAAGGACGGCGAGCAACTGGCCCGCCTGGACCATCGCACCGTCCTCGACCATCACCTGCTCGACGCGGCCGCCCTCGACGGCATCGAGGAAAACGGTCACGAGGGGCTCGACCCGAGCGCGCAGCGGCAGGAAATCATCGAATCGGCCGCGCTCGACCGTCGAGATGGTCAGCCGCGAAGTTTCGACAGTCTGGCTGTTGGCGCTGGGCGCGAACCAGTAGAAGAGGAAGGCGGCCAGAAGGACGCCTGCTGCGGCAATGCCGATCTTGACCCGGTTGGACAGGCCGCCTCGCGCGACGACGCGGTCCATGCCGCCGCCGCTCTCGGGCCGTCCTTCAGGCTTCTCAATCCGCACTACGCTCATTCACGCACACTCCAATGCTCATGCCAACGGCGGGCAGCCGCTGTCCGAATCCGGACAGAAGCTGTCCGCCGCCGCACACCACCGGTCCTGGACCCACGTCTCACGCTGCAAGCGGCAGCGCCACGAACGTGAGGAGGCCGGTCATGAGAAAGCCGACCGTGAAAGCCAGCGCTTCGAATCTTGCCATGTTCATGCTCCCTGAAGCGGTTTGCCCCTGCACCGGAAGTTCAGCAGGAGCCGTGCCAAATGAAAAAAGCGGCGGATTTCCGCCATTTTCCGACGGCGGCCGTCACCTCGAGCCACGGCCGGGACTGTCCGCTTCCGAACAGGAATGTCCGAGGCCGGACGACACTGGCACGCTTATTGATTGGAGCTTATCGATCAGCTTGGGAGGGCTCAGTGACCGAATCGAAGCGCTTCGGGCGCTGCATCATCATCGACGACGATCCCGACATCCTGCTGTCGGCGCGGCTTCTGTTGCGCGACATGTTCCGCGAAGTCGCCGATTTCCGGTCACCCGAGGCCGCGCTGGCGGCGATGGAGCCGGAGCTGCCCGACGTGATCCTGCTAGATGCCAATTTCGGGCGCGGCGCGACCGACGCGGCAGAGGGATTCCACTGGCTCGCGGAGATATTGAAGCGCGATCCGCAGGCGGTGGTGGTGATGATTACCGCCCATGCCGGCGTGCAGATCGCCGTCGAGGCGATGAAGCGCGGCGCAACCGACTTCGTCTCGAAGCCCTGGTCGAACGAACGGCTGCTGGCGACGGTTCGCACCGCGGCGGCGTTGCGCACCTCGCGCGAGGAAGCCTCAACGGAGCGCAAGCGCGCCGCCGCCGTATCGGCGCCGGCGGCCGGCGGCGAGATGCCGTTGATCGGCCGGTCGCCGGCGATGGCGCGGGTCTGGTCCCTGATCGAGCGGGCAGCGCCGACGGAAGCGAACGTGCTGATCCTGGGAGAGAATGGCACCGGCAAGGAACTGGTGGCGCGCGAACTCCACCGTCGTTCGCGCCGGGCCGATCAGGTGCTGGTCTCGGTCGATCTCGGCGCGGTCGCGGAGAATTTGTTCGAAGCGGAGCTGTTCGGTCATGTGAAAGGGGCCTTCACCGACGCGCGGGGGGACCGGATCGGCCGCATGCCGGCGGCGAACGGCGGCACCTTGTTCCTCGACGAGATCGGCAATCTGCCTCTTCACCTGCAGCCCAAGCTGCTGACGGCGCTCGAGCAAAGACAGGTGATCCCGGTCGGCGCCAACAAGCCCGTACCGATCGACGTGCGCGTGATCGCCGCGACCAACTGCCCGCTCGAGCTGCTGGGCGACGAAGGACGGTTCCGGCAGGACCTGCTGTTCCGCCTGAACACGGTGGAGATCGAGCTGCCTCCCTTGCGTGAACGACGACAGGACGTGATGTCGCTCGTCGACCATTTCATCGCGCTGTACGCGAAGAAATATGCCAAGCCGGCGCGGGAGATCCCCGAAGAGGTCGTCGCGGCGCTGGAGGCTTATGACTGGCCGGGCAATGTGCGCGCGCTTCGCCATGCCGCCGAACGCGCGGTGATCCTCGCGGAGGGCGAGCATTATACGGTCGAGGACTTTTCGCTTTCACGCGGTGCCGCGGCGCGCGCCTCGGCGCCGGCACCGGCCCCGGCCCCGGTCGGCCGCGACGACCTCAACCTCGAGCGGGCCGAGAAGCAGATGGTCGAGGAAGCCCTGAAGAAGCACAGCTACAACATCTCGCTGGCCGCCGCCGAGCTCGGCCTGACCCGCGCTTCGCTCTATCGGCGGATGGAGAAGCATGGGCTGTAGCGCAAAGGTCGAGCGAATCTCAGCGCATTCCGTTCAGGGATTCGGGGGCTCTCGGCCTTGCCGGCGGGAAAGGACGCCCCCCGAGCCGAGTTGGCGTGAGGACGGCGTGGGCGGCCCATGTCGGAGCCGGCAGCCATTCACCTTTGCCTGGTCCACCCCAGTCCCTTCCCGTGAAAGGGAGGGGCCCTAGATGCGTTTCCGCAGCCGCTTCATCATCGGGCTGGTGTGGCGCCTCGGCCTGCTGCTGGCCGCCGCGTTCGGCTTCGTCCAGTCGCTATCGATCGAGGGGCTGGGAGCGGCCCGGATCGTTGCTGGCCTGCTCGTCATCGGTGCCGCCACGCTGTTGTGGCGGCACGTGCAGCGGACCAACATGGAGCTCGCCCGCTTCATCGACGCCGTCCGATTCGCCGATTTCAGCCAGGGCTTCTCGCACCGATTCGACGGGAGCGGCTTTGCGCAGCTCGGCGCCGTGCTGGACGACGCGATCAAGCGGATGCGCGACGAGAAGCACAAGCTCATCGACGCCAACCGCTTCTACGAGGCGGTGCTGGACGATGCGCCCACCGCCTTGCTGACGGTCGACGAGAGCGGCAAGGTGGAGCTCGCCAACAAGGCGGCACGGCGGCTGCTGATGCGCCACCGAGGCGTCCGGATCGAGGACTTTCGCGAATATGGCGACGCCTTCGCCGACGCGCTCGAGGGCGGCGCGATCAACCGGCCGCGACTGGTTCCCCTGGTCAGCGACGGCGTTCCGCAGACGATGCTGGTCAGCGCCGCCGTCGTGCACCGGCTGGGCGGCTCGGTGCGGGTGGTGGCGGTGCAGCCGATCCAGGGCGAGCTGAACGCCATCGAGATCGCAGCCCAGAGCGACCTCATCCGCGTTCTCACCCACGAGATCATGAATTCGATGACCCCCGTCACGTCGCTGGCACACAGCGCTGTCGAGCTGATGCGCCGGCTCGATTCCGGGGCCGGACCGGAAATGGCGGATGCGCGCGGGGCGGTCGAGACGCTGGCGCGGCGGGCTGACGGGGTGATGAAGTTCGTCGAGAGTTATCGCCAGATCAGCCGCGCGCCGCAGGCCCGGCCGCGTCCGATCGACGTCGCCGCCTGGGGCGCCGAGCTCGAGGCCCTGTTTCGGGCCGGAGACGTTGCGGATGGGGTCGAGTTCACCCTGGCTGTTCCGGACGGACTGCCGCCGATCGAAGCTGATCCGGACCTGATGAGCCAGGTGCTCATCAACCTGCTGCGCAACGCGGCGGAGGCGGCGCGGAGCCATTCGGAGCGGCCCTGCGTCTCCCTGTCCTTCGGTCGGACCCGATCGGGGCGGACCCGGATCGAAGTGGAGGATAACGGCCCCGGCGTTCCGCAGGGGCTGCGCCAGGACATCTTCCTCCCTTTCTTCACCACCAAGGCGAAGGGGACCGGCGTCGGGCTCAGCCTGGCCCGCCAGGTGGTGCTCGCCCATCGCGGATCGATCAACGTCGACGCGGGCCAGAGCGGCGGCGCCCTGTTCCGGATCGTGATCTGAGAGGCGGGAGATCCAACACAATTCCCGCCCTGCGTGCAGCCCAGGCGATTCACGCCTCTTCCGCCAAGTTCCATAGCCGCAGCCCGTCTTGCCAGCGAAGGCTGGCATCCAAGGGGACCAGGCTCCTGGAAACCGAGGCCGGACGGACCCCAGCTTTCGCTGGTGCGACGAACAAGAACAGAATGGGTGAACGCGATGCCCCGGCGCGCGGGGAGGCAGAGCTCAAGAGAGGGCGCCGGCCTGTGCCTCCTCGAGGGTCGCGATCGGCTCGACCTGGTCGACCGGATCGGCAAGGGTGAGGCCATCGAGGATGCGGGCGGTCTCGTCGCGCACGAGCAGCATCGCCCGATGCAGCCGGCACTTCTCCTCGCTGATGCAGTTGCGGCAGGCCTCGTGCGCCAGGCGGCTGGCGCAGGGGAGCAGACCCAGTGAGCCGCGGGTCAGCCGGACGATCTCACCATAGCTTATTTCCTGGGGGGGCCGGGCGAGCCAGTAGCCGCCCTCGCGCCCGCGCATCGTCGCGATCAGACCGGCCCGGCGCATCTGCGAGAGAATGACGGTCAGGAATTTGGGCGGCAGGTTCTGCGCCTCGGCAATCTCGGCAAGCTGGACCGGCCCTTCCCCGTAGCGATCGGCGAGATGGAGCAGAGCCCGAATTGTGTACCGCGTCCGTTGAGAAAGCATGGGGCCCCAATGGACCGCGGCGGCGCGAATCGCAACCGGACGCCCCCTTCGGGCCATTCCCGAAAGCGCCTGACAGCCGCGAAAGCCGCCTCTATCACGAGCGGCGCGAGGCTCTCGGTCGAAGGGAGAGCGCGAGGGGAGAGGTCAATGGCACAGGCGCGGCGGCCGTTCTGGCGGACGCTCTATTTCCAGGTGCTAGTCGGGATCGCGCTCGGCGTGCTGGTCGGCTGGCTGTGGCCCGAGACCGGCCAGTCGCTGAAGCCGCTCGGCGACGGTTTCATCAAACTGGTCAAGATGATCATCACGCCGGTCATCTTCCTCACCGTCGTCACCGGCATCGCCGGAATGGCCGACCTCAAGGCTTTCGGGCGTGTCGGCGCCAAGGCGATGGCCTATTTCCTGACCTTCTCGACCCTGGCGCTGGCGGTCGGGCTGGCGGTCGGCAACCTCGTCCGGCCCGGCGAGGGACTAAACATCGACCCGGCGACACTGGATAGGGGCGCGGTCGCCGGTTACGTCACCGAGGCGCAGGAGCGCACGCTCACCGAATTCGTGCTGCACATCATCCCGGACACGGCATTCAGCGCCTTCACCTCGGGCGAGATCCTCCAGATCCTGTTCGTCGCCATTCTGTTCGGCATCTCGCTGGCGCTGGTCGGTGCGCGCGGTGAAAGGGTGCTGAGCGGCCTTCGCGTGCTCACCGCCATCGTATTCCGCATGGTGCACATCCTGATGTACGCGGCGCCGATCGGGGCATTCGGCGCGATGGCTTTCACGATCGGCCAATATGGCATCGGCTCGCTTGCCAACCTCGCCGGGCTGATCGGCACCTTCTACTTCACCTCGCTGCTGTTCGTGGTCGTGGTGCTCGGATTGGTGGCGCGGACGGTCGGTTTCTCGCTTCTCGGCCTGGTTCGCTACATCAAGGACGAGCTGCTGCTGGTGCTCGGCACGTCGAGTTCGGAAAGCGCGATGCCGCTCCTGATGGAGAAGCTGGAGCGGGCCGGCTGTCCCAAGCCCATCGTCGGCCTGGTCGTGCCGACCGGCTATTCCTTCAACCTCGACGGCACCAACATCTACATGTCGCTGGCTGCCTTGTTCATCGCCCAGGCGACCAACACCGAGCTGACGCTGGGCGACCAGCTGCTGCTGATGGCCGTGGCGATCATCTCGTCCAAGGGCGCCGCCGGCGTGACCGGATCCGGTTTCATCGTGCTCGCCGCCACCTTGTCGGTAGTGCCCTCGATCCCCGTCGCCGGAATGGCGCTGATCCTTGGCGTCGACCGGTTCATGAGCGAATGCCGGGCGCTCACCAATTTCGTCGGCAATGCCGTAGCGACGATCGTTGTCGCGCGCTGGGAGAAAGCGGTCGATCCGGCCCGGCTTCGCGCGGCGTTTCGCGGCGAGGGGGGCGAGCTCACCGAGAAAGAGAGCGACCTGCTGCAGATCGAAGGGAAGAGCGACGTGCCGGCGCCGGCGGCCGAACCCGGCTGAGCGGGCTCAGGATGGCGGCAGGCGGCGATGCGGCATCTGCTCGCTACCGACGCGCAGCGCCCGGATGGCGAGACGTATCTCCCAAAGGAAGAGGGCGAGCCCAGCGATCAGCAGCAGCATCGTAATAATGAACAGCCAGGCGATCTCCCGTCCGAAGGCGAAGTCGGCGAGGTCGGCGATGAACATCATCGCGATGAGCACGCAGACGGACAACGCCGCGGCGGTGCAGGCGGTGATCGCCCAGTTCACGACCGTGACCCGCCGGTCCAGGATGTGCAGCTCGTCGGTGGCGATCCGGCGCGCATGCATGTCGAACTGCTCGAAGTCGCGCTGGAGGCTTCGCTCGCGCTCGACGGCGCGGGCGAGGCGCTGAGTCAGCACGCTCAGGAGTGCGCCGATGCCGGCGAGCAGGAATACCGGAGCGATCGACAGCTGGATCTGCTGGGCGATGGTCGAGACGGCGGCCTGGCTCATGGTCACGGACCTAGCCGGTCGGATCGCCGATGATCAATCGGATTGGCGGGCGCAGGCGTCGGGCCTCGGCCCGATGTCCTAGCATCACCTGCGCCTGTTCGGTTAGCAGAGGTACGAAGCGGGACGAGGCGCAATTGGCGGAACATCACGGCCATCATCATCACCATGGCGGGCACAGTCATGCGCCGGCGGACTTCGGCCGCGCCTTCGCCATCGGAATCACGCTCAACATCCTGTTCGCCACGGCCGAGGCCGCCGCGGGCCTGGCCTTCGGCTCGATGGCCCTGCTCGCCGATGCCGGACACAATTTTTCCGACGTGCTCGGCCTCGCCGTCGCCTGGGTAGGCGCCGGCCTGTCGAAGCGACCGCCGACGCGGCGATTCACCTGGGGCTATCGCGGCTCGTCGATCCTCGCTTCGCTCGCCAACTCGCTGCTGCTGCTCGTCGCCTTGGGCGCGATCGTGCTCGAGGCCGCGAGCCGCTTCACGGATCCCCCGCCCGCCCCCGGCCAGGCAATGGTGCTGGTCGCGGCGATCGGAGTCGTCGTCAATCTCGCCACCGCCTTGCTGTTCGTCAGCGGTCGCAAGCGCGACCTCAACATACGCGGCGCCTATCTCCACATGGCTGCCGACGCCGGCGTCTCGGCCGGGGTGGTCGTCGCCGGGCTGCTGATCCTGTGGACCGGCGCAAGCTGGATCGACCCCGCCGTGACCCTCGTGATCGCGGCGATCATCTTCTGGAACACCTGGGGCCTGCTCAAGCAGTCGGTGTTCATGTCGCTGGGGGCGGTGCCGGAGGGAATCGAGCCGGAGGAGGTGGAGCGGGCGCTCGCCGGCCTGCCCGGCGTGACCGCGGTGCACGACCTCCACATCTGGCCGATGGGCACGACCGATACGGTGATGACCGCGCATCTGGTCATGGCCGACGGGCACCCGGGCAACGGCTTCCTCGCGAGCGCCCAGAAGCTGATGCACGACCGGTTCGGAATCGGCCATGCGACCCTTCAGATCGAGCTCGAACTCGGCGCCGACTGCCAGGATTGCGGAACGGAAGAGGCGGTGAAGCAATAGCGCGGCGCTGCACGCCGCATCACGGCGGACTTGGCCGCGCCGACGACGGACGCTTCCCGGGACGAACGCAGGACCCGCACCGGAAGACCCGCCTTAGCGGATGCCTTGGGCCTCGCGAACGCGTATGGTCGTCGCGGGCGTGACGCCCAAGGAGCAGCGACATGGCCAAGGGTCAGAAAAAGTCGAACAAGGAAATCCGCAAACCGAAGGCGGAGAAACCGAAGAAGAATGCCTCCAATCCATCGACCAAAGGCATCATCCACGACGCCAAGAACTGAGGTGCGGAATGGGCGAAAGCGCCGACAGGGACCGATTCGATCTCCAGCGGTTCGTGGCGGCGCAGGAGCCGATCTACTGGCTGGTCCAGGCGGAGCTGGCCCGCGGGTGCAAGGAAAGCCATTGGATGTGGTTCGTCTTCCCGCAGATCGCTGGCCTCGGCTACAGCGCCGCCGCGCGGAATTTCGCCCTTTCCGGCCTCGAGGAGGCCCGCGCCTATCTAAGCCACGCAGTGCTAGGATCCCGGCTGCGCGAATGCACCGAGGCGGTGCTGGCCCACCGCGAGCTGACCGCCGAGGAGATCTTCGGTCGGATCGACGCGGTCAAGTTCCGGTCGTCCATGACCCTGTTCGACGCAGTCGAGGCGCCGCCGTCGCCCTTCGCCGAGGCGCTGGACGCATTCTATGGCGGGCAGCGTGACCCGGCGACCTGCGAACGGCTGGCGAAGAGCTGACCGACGCCCGACATCGGCTGAAGTCCCGAATCAGCCGCAGCGAACCCGTTCGGCCGGCGGGCCGGCGGCCTCGACGGCGAGCCGGTCTTCGGCCGTCCTGCGCAGCGTCCGCGTCTCGCGCCAACTTTCCCCCTCGCCCTGGAAGGCGAGATCGACTTCGACGTGCCCGCCATCCGTTTCCCGAATCGCTTCTATGCGGGCGACGCTCTCGTGGAATCGAAGCCGCCCCGGCTCGACGACGAGCCGCATCTCGCTGCCCGAGCCGGCGCACGCGGCCGCGCTCTGATCCCAGGTTCCGAGGAAGCGCGCCGGCAGCGCCGGCACCGGGGGAGCGGAGGGCTCGGCCGGCGAAGAGGCTTGAGGCCCGGACGGGATCGCGCGGGCGCTACCGTCCTCCGGGAGCCCCCTATCGACTCGCGCGGGTGAGCTTTCGGCCGCCCGATCGGGTGGCGGACCGCAGGCGGCAAGAGCGAGCGCAGGCGCAAGCAAGGCCGCCAGGCGAAGGGTTCGACGAGACATGGGGCAGAAAGGCAGGAAAGAGGCTCGGAGTTCCGAATCCGTCTGGGATGGATTGCGCGCCGCCTGAGGCTGGACGATCATTCCGCCGTTCAACGCGGCCATAGCCGGCATCGGGACGATCAATTGACGAACGACGCAAGACGCCTGATCGAGGCCCTGGACTTGGCGCCCCACCCGGAAGGCGGCTGGTATCGCGAGACGTGGCGCGCCGAGGCGCCCACAGGGGGGCGCGCCTCGGCCACCGCCATCTAGTTCCTGCTCGAAGCGGGTGAGCGTTCACACTGGCACAAGGTGGACGCGACAGAGCTGTGGCTGTTTCACGCGGGCAGCCCGCTTCGGCTCGACGTGGCACGGTCCGACGCAGCGCCGGTCCGCACGGTGCGGCTCGGGAGCGGCGTGCTTGCCGGCGAGGAGGCGCAGGTGAGGATCGCGCCGGGCGAATGGCAGTCCGCCGTTGCGGACCGCGGCTGGGCCCTTGTTTCCTGCGTGGTGTCGCCCGGATTCGAGTTTGCGGGGTTCACCCTGGCACCGCCGGGCTGGGCGCCCGGCGGCTGAGGCGGCCTCGGCAGCCGGTCTCAACCAATCGTCCCGCCAGCGCGACAGGCTACCGCTTCGCCGGAACCCGAAAGACGGGTCGCGATTGGCAGCCCGGAGGCGCCGTCGATTGCGTCGGTGCGGCGAGGAGACGCGATGATGGAGATCGCCCTCGAGATCGCCGCGACCTTGCTGGTCGCGATCACGATGGCCCTGTCGCTGGCCCATGCGCTGGAGTTGCCGGGCAAGATGCGCCTCGACCGCGAGCAGTATCTGGCGGTGCAACCGATCTACTATCCCGGTTTCACGATCGGCGGCGCGGCCGAGCCGCTCGGGACGGTCGCCGTGGCCGCGCTGCTTGCGACGATACCGGTTGGAACGTCCCGCTTCTGGTTGATCGCCGGGTCACTGGCGGCACTGCTTGTCGTGCAACTGATCTTCTGGACGATGACGCAGCCTGTGAATCGCTACTGGCTTCAGGCGCAGCCGCTGACCGGATCTGCACGAAATTTCTTCGACACCGGCGCCGCCGCCGAGGCGCCCGGCGACTGGAGGTCGATGCGCGACCGGTGGGAACGCTCGCACGTGCTTCGTGCGGTCGCGGCTATGTCGGCGTTCGTGCTGCTCGTCGTGGCCGTGGCGCTCTGAGGCAGAGCGTTTTCAGAACCTGACGATGAGCGGCACGTTCGGCCGGAAGTCGACTTGCTGATTCTGAGAGCCGTGGTCGAGCTCCAATTCCATCAGCCATTCGTCGCCGACCCGCAGCTCCGCCGCCCAGCTGAGATTGACGAAGGAAGCGGACGGCGGAAGCGCCAGGCGCGTCGGAGCGCTTACCCGGAGCCCCGTGATCCGCCGTGCGCCGTTCGGGTGCAGGAACGGCTCGGCCGCGGCCCCACCGGCCGCAATGGCGGCGCGGTTTGCCGCTTCATCGACGCCTTGAGAGGCAATGAACAGCGTGACGGTCCGCGCGTCGAGCGGCGAGAGCATTTCGATGCTGCTGCCCGGTCCCATCCAGGGCGCGGCGACGCGCCATGTTTCGAACGGGAAAGTGGGCGGCGTCGCCGAAGTGCGGCGGAAGCCGATCCCGAACGGCGAGTCCCCCGAGCGTCGCCAGTCGGCGCGCCTGGCGAATCGCGCCTTGGCCATCGCTCCGCCGTCGAGCTCGGGCACGTCGTTATCGGGCCAGATCAGCTCGAAGGAACCGTTTTCGAACGCGATCCTCGCCGAGGCCGTACCCTGCCCTTCGTGCGCGTTGATCGTTGGCACGAAGCGGAAGCCCGCCGCCTCCAGCATCGGCCGTTCCGGTCCACCCTCACGAACCGCCATCCAGGCGTGGTCGAGGACCAGGACCGGATCGGTAGGTGCGGGACGCACGTAGCGCTCCTCACGGGGGCCGGCACAAGCGGCGGCGAGACAGAGGAAGGCGAGCGTGAGTGCGCGAAACGGGGACGCCTGCGACAAAACAAAGTCTCCCTGCTGGTGCCGCGCCTTATCGGGCGGTCCGGCGCGGCGGGCAAGGCCGCGACGGAGACACAGCCCGGTGCAGGCAGCATTCCGTTCTCGCCGAACAGCACCTAGCCTGGCACGCATGATTCGCACGCTCGCCTGTCTGGCCTTGCTCGCTTCGACTCTTGCCTGCGGAGAATCCCCGCCGGCGGCGGCCCCCGAGCCTCGGCGGGAGGCGGACGCCGCCAGTCCAACCGCGCCGACGGCGGACAAGGTGCGGGTTCGGCTCGAGACCGAAGCGGGCGCCATCGACCTGGAACTCGACGCCAAGCGCGCGCCGATCACCACCGCCAACTTCCTCGCTTATGTCGACAAAGGCCGTTTCGACGGCACCCGCTTCTATCGCGCCTCGCGCACCCGCGGCGCCGAGGAGCGCGGCTTCATCCAAGGAGGCATCCAACGCAATTACCGGCTGATGCTGCCAGCGATCGCGCACGAGCCGACGTCGCAAACCGGGATCCGGCACGAGGCCGGCACGATATCGATGGCGCGGACAGCCCCGGGAACCGCGATGGGGGAATTCTTCATCACCGCGAGCGAGATGCCCTCGATGGACGCCGGCGCGGGCCGGGAAGGAGACGATCTGGGCTTTGCGGCGTTCGGCAGGGTCGTCGGAGGCCTCGATGTCGTGCGAAGGATCCTCGCGTCGGACACCGTCGAGGAGGCCGGCCGCGGCGCGATGCGCGGGCAGATGCTTGCCAATCCGGTCGAGATCGTTCGCGCGCGGCGGCTCGATTAGGGAACATGGTGTCTCCCGCATCTTTTGCGGGATTCCGCCAACAGTGTAGTTGCTATTGAGAGGCGTTCTCAATAGATAGGCGGGATGCTGGACTGGATAGCTCCTCACCCCGTTCTCGATTCGCTCCCGATAAACACGCGCAAGATCGTGCTTGGCCTGCGCGCCTGGGCCGTGACGGCTCGGCTTGGCAGATGCTCGCTGCACGCGGCGGCCGAGCCGCTCGGCTCGCAGCGTGCCGCGGCCCACCTTCACCTGATGGTCGGGGAGATAAGGGAGCTGTGGCCGGAACCGTTCGCGGTGAGCGGGCCCTGCTGTGCCGGGCTCACCCATGACGAAGCCGTGCTCGCCGAGATGCTCCGTCTCGGGAACCGTCGGAGTCGCCTCGCCTTCGATCGGCTGCTCGAGGAGATGATCGGCGCCGAAGGCCGGGAACGCCTGTTCATTTCGGCCTGTGTCCTGATGCAGGTGATGGAGTAGAGCGTCCGAGCCGCTGGCGAAGGCTGCCGGCGATCACTTCGTCGCCGGCAGGTAGATCTCTCCGCCTTTGTCGCGGAACTTCTCGCTCATCTCGGCCATGCCGGCTTCGGCATCGGCTTGCGTGAGGTCCGAGGCAAAGCTCGCTCCACCCCCCGCCTCGGGTGGACGTACCCCCTCCCCGCGCAGGGGAGGAACCGGAGCGGCCGCCAGAAAGTCCGACGTGTTCTGCCTCGCCGCGAAGTCGCGGACCTCCTGGGTGATCTTCATGCTGCAGAATTTGGGGCCGCACATCGAGCAGAAATGCGCCGTCTTGGCGCCTTCGGCCGGAAGGGTCTGGTCGTGATATTGCTCGGCCGTGTCGGGATCGAGCGACAGGTTGAACTGGTCGCGCCAGCGGAACTCGAACCTCGCCCGTGACAAGGCATCGTCGCGAAGCCTGGCGGCCGGGTGGCCCTTGGCGAGGTCGGCGGCGTGGGCGGCGAGCTTGTAGGTGACGACGCCTACCTTGACGTCGTCGCGGTCGGGGAGGCCGAGATGCTCCTTGGGCGTGACGTAGCAGAGCATCGCCGTCCCAAACCAGCCGATCATCGCGGCGCCGATCGCGCTGGTGATGTGGTCGTAGCCGGGGGCGATGTCGGTGGTGAGGGGCCCGAGCGTGTAGAACGGGGCCTCGCCGCAGGCCTCGATCTGCTTGTCCATATTGGCCTTGATCTTGTGCATCGGCACGTGGCCGGGGCCCTCGATCATCACCTGGACATCGTGCTTCCAGGCGATCTGCGTCAGCTCGCCCAGCGTGGCGAGCTCGGCGAACTGAGCCTCGTCGTTGGCGTCCGCAATGCTTCCGGGCCTCAGGCCGTCACCGAGGCTGAAGGCGATGTCATACGCCTTCATGATCTCGCAAATCTCCTCGAAGCGCGTGTAGAGGAAGCTCTCCTGATGATGGGAGAGGCACCATTTCGCCATGATCGAGCCGCCGCGCGAAACGATCCCGGTCACCCGCTTCGCCGTCATCGGAACGAAGGGCAGCCGCACGCCGGCATGGATGGTGAAATAGTCCACCCCCTGCTCCGCCTGCTCGATCAACGTGTCCCGGTAGATCTCCCAGGTCAGCTCCTCGGCGATCCCGCCGACCTTCTCGAGCGCCTGGTAGATCGGCACGGTGCCGATCGGCACCGGCGAGTTGCGGATGATCCATTCGCGCGTGTCGTGGATGTTGCGGCCCGTCGACAGGTCCATGACCGTGTCCGCACCCCAGCGGATCGACCAGACCATCTTGTCCACCTCGGCGGCGACGTCGGAGGCGACGGCACTGTTGCCGATATTGGCGTTGATCTTGACCAGGAAGTTGCGGCCGATCGCCATCGGCTCGCTCTCGGGATGGTTGATGTTCGACGGGATGATGGCGCGGCCACGGGCGACCTCGTCGCGGACGAATTCCGGGGTGACGTAATCGGGAATGGCGGCGCCGAAATCCTGTCCGTCGCGGATCTGATCGAGAATGGCCTCGCGTCCGAGATTCTCGCGAATCGCGACATATTCCATTTCCGGCGTGACGATGCCGCGACGGGCATAATGCATCTGGCTCACATTGGCGCCGGGCTTCGCGCGGAGCACCTTGCGGCGGACGTTGGGAAAGGCCTTCACAGCGCCGGACCGATCCGGGCCGAGCTGCCCGTTGTCCTCCGGGCGGACCTCACGCTGCGCGACCTCCTCGACATCGCCGCGGCCGCGGATCCAGTCGCGGCGCAGTTCGGGCAGCCCCGCCATGATGTCGATTCGGGCATCAGGGTCGGTGTAAGGACCGGACGTGTCGTAGACGCGCAGCGGCGGCTCGCCCGACGAAGGCTCCAAGTGGATCTCGCGCATCGCCACGCGCAGGCCGGCGCGGCCCTCGACATGCACCTTGCGGCTGCCACGGATCGGACCGGTCGTTACTTGAAGCTCGGTGCGTGCAGGAATGTCGGCCATTTCGCTCTCCTCATGCGGGAGGATAGAGGCCTGGCGCGCACTCACCCTCCCTACGCCGGCGCTAACCGGATCAGGTTCGACGGGTCTCGGGCTCCCGGCCCGACTCTCAGCCGCGGATCAGCGGCCCCCCGGGGAATGGTCGACTCTTAGGGGCTATGGCGTGGCGACGGAAGCCGGAATCGGGCAGATCGGCGGAAGCACGCATTGGCCTGATCCTTTCAGCCGGCCTGCGTCCAGTTATGGCTTCGGTTGCGTCGATCCTGCCATGTCATCAAGGAATGCCCGCTGCATCGCGCTACGCTGAATGTTGGCATGGTATCTGTTCGAGGTTGAATAATAGACCCGGAGCAAGCGGAGATCCCATTCGGTCAGGCTCGGCGGGGCCGTTGCCGCCCGGCGGCCACGCTCGTCGAAGAGGTTCAGAATCGTCGGTGAGCGAAGCAGACGGGCGCGGCTCGGATCGGTGGCGATGAAGGTCCGCAAGGTAGCATAATCGGCGATCTGGATCGGGGTGAGCCCATTCAAGGCCGCGGTTTCGATCACCAAGAAGGCAGCAAGAAAGATGGGGCGCGTCGGCGAGGTGGTGCGCGTCTGCAGCCCCACCACCCAGCTTTGTCCTTCTATGTCGTGCGTGACCTGCTGACCGTCGCTCCCCACGAGCTTCCTGACCTGCCAGCTGACGGTCGGGCCGGGGGAGGCGGCCAGCTGCGCCAGGTCGCTGGCTCGAAGTCCCGTGAACATCTCCGGATCGCGCTCATGGAGGGCGCGGATCGCGTCGGCCTTCCCCGGCGCTGCCAGAACGACGATGTTCGGAGCGCAGCCGACCGGGGCCACGGCAATCCCCGCCGCAGAAGCGACCCGGCGCATCCGATCGGCGATGGCACGGTTGCTGGCCTCGCCGAGACCGGCCGCAGCCGGACAAACCGGGGCTTCGAACCGGCTCAGCTGCTCGTCAGGACCGGACTGCGCGAAAACGTCGATGACGCGCTGCACGCGACGGTCGAGATCCCGGTGGCCCTCCACCACGATCGCGCCGTCCGCATTCGTGCCCGACACGTCTTGAGCGGCACCTGGCGCCGAGGCCAAGATCGCGAGGAGCCAAGGCGCTAGAACGCGAAGCATAGCCTGCCTCCGGGAGATGTGCTGCAACGAGAGAATAAAGGAGATTCGCCAGGCGATCCAGCGCCGCGCGAAGCCTGCGCTTCGGCACGGGCCTGGAAGCGCTCCCTATCCTTCGGCCGCACATCACCTGTCGGACCGGCCGCTACCTTCGGTGGGGTTCGGCGAGCCTCGGTTCATCGCCGACTGCCGCAGGTGGGATGGGCGGCGCCAAGGGCGAGCTCCAATGTCGAGGGCGTGGCGATGGAGGCCGGAATCGGGTAGACCGGGCCGAAAGGGAGAGGCCCGCGAGGGCCGGGGACTGGCCCGGCTTCGAGGCGCGGTGGCGGATCGTCCGCCTCCGGTCCGATCGCTCGGGCGCTGGTCCCGGCGCTGGAGCGAGAGGCGCCGGCCTCCACGGAAAGGCAATTCATCAGCCATGCAATTGATCGAGATCCTGCTGCCGCTACGCGACAAGGAGGGGCGGCCGTTCGACCCGACGATATGGGCGCAGGTACGCGAGGAGCTCATCGACAAATTTGGCGGCCTTACCGCCTTCACGCGCGAACCGGCCGAGGGGCTGTGGGAGGAAAATGGCAGGCGCGACAAGGATGAAATCGTCATCCTCGAGGTGATGGCGGAGACGCTCGACCGCAATTGGTGGCGGACCTATCGCGAGGAACTCGAGCGGCGGTTCCGGCAGGACGAAATCGTGCTCCGCGGGCGGGAAATCGAGCGGTTCTAGGGGACGGGGCGGCTTCGACAGCGCTCACACGCGAGTCAGCCGCGCGCTGCCTTCCAGCAAATAGACTCGTGTCAGCCCTTCGAAACCTGAATCGGTGCCGATGATCAGCCACAGCCGACCATGCGAGTCGCTGCTTACGACGGGTCCTCCACTGCCGGTGGCAAGCGTCTTGCGCGAATAAAGCGGCGCGAGACAGTCTCCGGCCGGGACGTTCTGGGCGAGATTGCCGATCGCGATAACATCGCGCCCGCCTTGCGTCTGGTTGCCCTTGTCGAAATTGGTCCTGACGAACCCCTGCTCCACCACCTTGTCCGGCCGCACGCGGGAGGCCCCGGCCTTGACCGTGACCGCCTCGCCGGGGGCTCCGCCAATGCCGACGCAATCGGGCGGGGCGTTGGTCGCCAGCGTCACCGAAAGCTCGACCCGGTAGCGCGCTCCGGCTGCGAGCCCGTCGAGCAATCGGCTGACGTACATGAACACATCGTCGGCGACGTTCGTGCTTTGCAGGTAGATTCCGGAACGGTCGTCGACCGAGGGAGGCAGCCGCTCGTGACCGAAAGCGAAACCGATGCTCGATTCCTGGCCAAGAGCATAATCGGCAATGGCCGGCTCCCAGCCCGCGAAATTATCGGCAAAGCTGAAGTTGAACGTCACTTGCCCCGGCGGCGGTGGTGCGGGCGGCGGCGGTCCGGGTGGCGGAGGCGGGTTGGCGCCGCTGCCGCACCGCCCAACAAAGCCGGCACTCGAGGCCGAGGCAAGGAAGAGACGGCGGGTGAGCAGCATGGCAGGCTCCATTTTCCGTGCCGGGGCCGGCAAGCAGCCTTCGGTTCACCGAGTCCGAGACGCCGCCGCTCGCCTCGTCCCGCAGCATTCCGGAATCAGCGCGTGCAGGTGGACGGCAAAGGCAGCTCAAGTTCGAGAGGCGTCGCGATCGGCGTTTGGCCTTCGCTCAACTTCGACAGAGTCAGGCCGAGCAGCCGGATGCCTTTGGGCGGCGGCAGCAGGCCGCGCAGCAACGCACAGCCTATCTCAAGGAACTCTTCTCGGCCGGCGACCGGCCGATCGAGGCTGCGGGCACGCGTAACGATCCGGAAATCTCGATATTTCACCTTTAAAGTAACCGTTCGTCCGACGATTTTCTTCTCCTCGATCCGGCGCCAGACGGTGCGGCTGATCCGGTCGAGTTCGGCGACCAGGGCCGCCTCGTCCATGAGGTCGTCGAAGAAGGTGTCCTCGGCTCCGATCGACTTGTACGGCCGGTCCGGCTTGACCTCGCGGCGGCAGATGGCGCGGGCGAGATCGTAATAATAGCGGCCGCTGCTGCCGAAATTGTGGGTGAGGAAAGCGAGACTTTGGGCTCGCAGGTCGGCGCCGGTCTCGATGCCGAGCCGCCCCATCTTCTCGGCGGTCTTCGGCCCGACTCCATGGAAACGCTTCACCGGCAGGCTGGCGACGAAGTCCAGGCCCCGCGCGGGCGTGATCACGCACAGGCCGTCCGGCTTGTTCTGGTCGCTGGCGAGCTTCGCGAGGAACTTGTTGTAGGAGACGCCGGCACTTGCGGTGAGGCCGGTCTCGGCGCGGATGCGGGCGCGTATCTCCTCGGCGATGCGGGTGGCGATCCCGACGCCCTTGAGATCATCTGTCACGTCCAGATAAGCCTCGTCCAGCGACAGCGGCTCCACGAGCGGCGTATATTCGGCGAAGATGGCGCGGATCTGGCGCGACACCTCGCGATAGGCGTCGAAGCGCGGCTTGACGAAGACGAGGTCAGGGCAGCGCCGCCTCGCCGTTACCGACGGCATCGCCGAGCGAACACCATAGCGACGGGCCTCGTAGCTCGCGGCCGCGACGACGCCGCGGGCGCTCCCGCCGCCCACGGCGACCGGCTTGCCGCGAAGCGCGGGGTCGTCGCGCTGCTCGACGCTCGCGAAGAAGGCATCCATGTCGATATGGATGATCTTGCGCACCGGTTCGGGCGAGGACGTCGGCTGCGGGTCGTTCACCCTTTGTCTTTAGAGCGTTTCCAGTGCGGGCGGAACGGCCCAGGTTCGAAAATGTGCGAAAACCGGCGAGCAAGCGGGGCGGAGCGGGAGGTGCCGTTCATTCGGTCCGACGGGCGTCACGTCGCGGACATGGCGGTGCGCCTCCGGTTCGGCTAAGTGACGTCGCATGGGACGCGGGCAACGCGAGGGGGTGCTGATCGCGGGCGGCGGCGTCGCCGGCTGCCTCGCGGCGTTGGCCATGGCGCGGCTGCGGCCCGAAGTACCGCTGACCATCGTCGAGGAAAGCGACCGCTTCGGCGGCGACGGCTTCCATCATCTTTTCGAGGCCGAGCTCGAGGAAGCGGAGCGGACGATCGCGGCCGATCTGATCGAGCAATCCTGGCCGGGCTTCTACGTCGCCTTTCCGGACGTCCGGCGCAATCTGAAGGCGCCGCTCGGCGGTTTCGAAGCGGCAGTGCTGCACCAGGCGATGCTCGAGACCCTTCGGCCCGACCAGTATCGACTCGGCACGCGGGTCGTCGCGATGCGCTCGGACGCGCTCGAGCTGGACGGCGGCGAGACGATCAGGGGCGACGGTGCGATCGACGCACGAGGTCCCGCCAATCTGTCGACGCTCGATCTGCTCTACGAGGCGCGGGTCGAGCGGATTGTCCGGCTCGAGGCGCCGCACCGGCTCGACCGCCCCCTGCTCGCCGACGCCACTGGCGAGCAGAGCATCGGATTGACCTTCATCCAGGCCTTTCCGATCGATGCCGAACGGCTGCGGATCGCCAAGGTGCTGATTTCCGAGCGCGTCCAGGCGGACGAGGCCGCGCCGGCGCGGCTCGACCACTATCTTACGACGCGCGGGTGGAGAGTCGCGGAATCGCAGGCCTGCCCGGCACCGGGGTCGGCGCGGCCACTGCCGACCGGCGGCGACTTTGGCGCCTATTGGCGGATCGGCGGCGCCCGGGTCGCGAAGCTCGGCCTGCGCGGCGGCTTCGTCCAGCCGACGACCGGCCGCACCGCCCCGGACGCGCTCCGCAACGCGCTGCTGCTTGCGGCGCAGCGGGACTTTTCCGGCGACGCGCTTCACGACGTATTCGAGGATCAGGCGAAACAGACGTGGCGACGACGCGAGCCGCAGCGAGGGGTCCTCGCCGCCGTCGCGGCCGCCGGTCCGGCCGAGCGGCGGGCGTTGCTCGAGCAGATATATCGGCTCGATCCCGGCACTATCCTGCGCTTCCACACCGACCGGCTCGGGCTGCTCGACCGGCGACGGATCCAGCAGGCCGTTCGCAACCGAAGCGCAGCGATTCCGAGTTGAAGCGAGCTAGCTGACGAGCCGACGAGCGGCCTGAGCGGCGGCTCGGCGGGGACCGTGCCAGTCCTCCGGTTCGGGCCGAGCCGTCGCCAAGCTCAACCCCTCTTCCAGATTATCCGATCTCGACCACGCCTGAACCGCCTTTTCCGGCGCGGTGGAACCTGTTCACTTCCGGACAGAAACTGTCCGGGCGCGGGCAGCGCTTCGAGCCGCCCTCTCCCCAGTCCGAGAGAGGGGCGATGGCACGGATCCTGCTCCGGCCCCGGAGAGGGCCTCACGGGCAGGCCGACGGGAGGAAGGCAGCATGACAACGGGAATGAGATTCGCCGTGACGGCCGCTCTGGGGGCAGCCGCCATTCCGGCAGCCGCGCAAACGCCGGTGCCGGTGCCCCAATTCGACTCGATGGAGTTGCGCGGCGGCGGGACCGTGACCCTCAGGCACGGAATGCGGCAGCGCGTGACCCTGCTCAGCGGCGATCTGGAGACTTCGCGCTTCACCGTGGATGATGAGGGGCAGCTGACCATCCAGGCATGCCGCAACAGCTGCCGGGACTATCGTTTGCAGGTCGAGATCGTCACGCCCGATGTCGGCGCACTAGCGATCCACGGAGGCGGATCGATCCGGACCGCGGGCGCATTTCCGCGCAGAGCCAATCTGGCGGTGGCGATCACGGGCGGCGGGACCATGGACGTGGACGAAATCGAGTCGGCCAACGTTGCCGCCTCGATCCGCGGCGGCGGTACCATCGTCACGCATGCACGCGCCAACCTGTCCACCAGCATCGTCGGCGGCGGATCGGTCCGCTACCGGGGCGACCCGCAAATCTCAACGGCCATCAGCGGCGGCGGAACCGTGTCGCCGGTGGGTTGAACGAAACGGCTCCGACGCATGGGGGCCGGAGCCGCCCGTCTCCCTCGAAAGGGGCGACGAGGGAGACATGAAGCCGCTCAGGCGAGACGCCCGTTCAACTCGATCGCGTGCGTCATGTTGAAGAAACTGGGTGAACTGGCGATCACGGCGTCGTGAATCTCTCGATACTGATCGGCCGTGCCGTCGCCCTCGAGATGGACGACGAACTCGATCCGGCGGTAGCCGGGGGGCACGTCGTCAACCAGGCCGAGGAACCCGCGTAGGTCGAGCTCGCCCGCGGTTTCGATCCGAATGTCGTCGAGGGCAACGCCACGGACCGCCGCCTGGGCGACATAGCCGACGGTCATGCAGGCATTGAGCGCCGACAGGAGCAGCTCCTGCGGATTGGGCGCCGAATTGTTGCCGAGCAGCTGGCTCGGCTCGTCGGCGACGATCTTGAACCGGCGGGCAATCTCCTTTCCGCCGATCCGGCAAGACTCGATCCGTGATTCGGAGCGGGTGCGGCCCGTCCACTGCGTCTTCACCCGAAACTCGACAAGCCCCGCCGCCGGATCCCGGCGGATGGCCTCGACCGTCTCCTCGAGCGCCTGGAGATCGATTCCGTTGAGGGTCATTCGCGTGAGAGTTTCAGTCATCAGAAGGATCTCCGTCGGGAGGCTCGCGAGAAAGGCAGCCGGTCCAGCCTCGTGTCCGCCCTTCTTTTCTCGCGTTCAGATGGCGCGCGGGCCGGCGGCCTCGGCAGGCGCAGCGGCCAGCGACGCAAGGGCACCGCTGAGCGAGGCGGATCCCACTCCGAGCAGGGCGGCGGTCGCAAGCAAGGCTCGCAGCCTCCTGCGCCTGAGATCGAGTATCTGGCCAGTCATTCGTCTTCTCCCATGCGCAGGCAGCGGCGCCGCGTCGGTGCCCGATCTCGCGCGCAGGCATGTGAGCGGGCGTGGGAATGAGCGTGTTAATTGCCGCACGAGCGGGGATCGGCTAATTTCAACGGCTCGACGCTCCGTCCGGCCGCCGGATGCGAGAGGCGATGGAGGGCGAGACGCAAGGGTCCGGCCTGGAGCTGCGCCTGCTGGGCGAGCCGTCCCTGATCAGGGGCGGACAGGCGTGTCCGCTTCCCCCCTCGCGCAAGACGCGCGCGTTGCTCGCCTTCCTTGCAACCACCGGCAAGCCGCATCGGCGCGACCGGCTCTGCAGCCTGCTATGGGACCTGCCAGACGACCCCAGAGGCGCGTTGCGCTGGAGCCTGAGCAAGCTGCGGTCCCTGGTCGACGAGCCGGACCGGCCGCGGCTGATCACCGACGGCGAGCATGTCTCGCTCGACCTGGCCGACGTCGCCGTCGACCTCCACGCATTGCGCGCCTGCGCCTCCGGCGCCGAACCGCCCGAACAAGGCTTCGATCCGCATTGGCTCAGCCCCTTCTGCGACGGGCTCGACCTGCGGCGCTGCGAGGAGTTCCAGGCCTGGTTCGCCACGGAGCGCGAGAATGTCCGTCAGCTTCAGATCGCCTTGCTGCGGCGGGTCGCCGAAAAGGCGCCGCCGACAGACCGTGTAGCGCCGTTGCGCGGCCTCGTCGCGCTCGATCCGCTAAACGAGGCCGTGCGGCTGCGGCTCGTCGAGGCCCTGATGAGGGCCGGGAGGTGCGGCGAGGCCGAGGAGCAGCGCAAGCTGGCGCTCGCGACGCTGGAGGAGGCCGGAATCGGTGCGCCGGCGGCGCTGCGACGACCGGTCGGAGAGCGGAATGTCGAGCCCGGCTCCGCTACCGTGCAGCACACCTTGTTCTGCACGGCGCGCGACGGCACCGGCATCGCTTACGCCTGCGCCGGGGAGGGCCCGGCGATCGTCAAGACCGCCAACTGGCTCAACCATATCGAATATGAATGGGAGAGCCCCATCTGGCGGCATTGGCTGCGCGAGCTCACCCGCGAACACAAGCTTCTGCGCTATGACGAGCGCGGCAACGGCCTTTCCGACTGGAAGGTCGCCGACCTGTCGTTCGAGGCGTTCGTCAACGACCTGGAGAGCGTCGTCGACGCGGCTGGGCTTGACCGGTTCGACCTGCTCGGCATCTCGCAAGGTTGCGCCGTCTCGATCGCTTACGCGGTGCGTCATCCCCATCGGGTAAAGCGCATGGTGCTGGTCGGCGGCTATGCCGCCGGATGGGCCGTGCGCGGCGATCCGGACGAGGTCGCCCGACGCGAAGCGATGATCACGCTCACGAAAGTTGGCTGGGGACAGGATAATCCCGCCTTCCGCCAGATCTTCACCACGCTCTATTTCCCCGGCGCCTCGCACGAGCAGGCCGACTGGTTCAACGAACTGCAGCGGGTCTCCGCCTCGCCGGAAGGCGCTCAGAGGCTGCAGCGGGCGTTGAGCGAAATCGACGTCCGGCCGCTGCTCGACCGGGTCGGGGTGCCGACCTTGATCATGCACAGTCGCGGGGATTCGGTGGTGCCCTTCTCCGCCGGGCGCGGGCTCGCGTCGCGAATTCCGGGTGCCCGGTTCGTCGCGCTCGACAGCGACAATCATCTGGTGCTCGACAGCGAGCCGGCCTGGCGGGTGCTGGTCGACAACCTGCGCGACTTCCTGCGCGACCCGGACTAGATCCCGGCCTTCGATTCCGAACCGCCGCTCGGCAGCCCGCTTCGCCCGAGATTCTTCCAGCATGGGCATCGTGAAGCTCATCCTGAGCAAAGGCGGTGCCTGTCGGAGGCCTTCGCGGCCGGACGGAAATGTCCAGGGCCTCGATCAATTCGCAGAATGCCCGCGCAAGACGGTTGCGGCCCCGGCGAACATGTCGCCGGGGCCGCGTTCTCCCCCGGATGGGCAGGAGGGAGACGCTCGCCGTCGCGCCGCCGCGGCTCAATACTCCGAGACCGCGAGGGAGACCGATCGGCGCGAAAAGACCTTCATGCCAAGCGCCCGCACATCTGCACGGGCTGGGCGAGATTGAAGTAATTGGGAGAGCTGGCCATCACCGCCTGGTGAATCTCCTGATACTGCTCGGGCGTGCCATTGCCCCGGATATGGACCGTATAATTGATCCGCCGGTAGCCTGGCGGGATGTCCTCATCGAGGCCGAGGAAGCCAGCCAGGTCGAGTTCGCCTTCGGTCTCGATGCGGCATTCCTCCAGCTTCACGCCGCGCACGGCGGCCTGGGCAACATAACCGACCATCATGCAGGCGTTCAGCGCCGACAGCAGCAGCTCCTGCGGATTGGGCGCGGTGTCGGTGCCGAGCAGTTCGCACGGCTCGTCGGCGACGATGGTAAAGCTGCGCGGGATCGGATCCCCGGCGCAGGTGAAGGATTCAACGGTGGACTCGGAGCGGGTCTGCCCCTTCCATTCCGTCTTCACCCGGAAGGCGGCGGCCCCGCAGGCGGGGTTGCCACGGACGGTCTCGATCATCTCGCCAAGTGCGTCGAGATCGATGCCGTTGAGGGTGTTGCGGGTGAGAATGTCGGTCATGGTCGGGGTCTCCGTGCTGGAGGTCACGAGAAGGCCGGGGCAATTTCGGCGATACGATCGCGAGCGCTGGGTGAGATTGCGGCAAGGGTGCCGGTGAATCGCGGATGGATCATGCCCGAGCCCAGATAGGTCCAGCGCAGCGCCTGGTGCTGCTGGGCCTCGAGCTCTGCCCGCACCGGCTCCGCGAGCCGGCGCCCGGCTGCCCGCTCGAAGGCGTCGAGATTGAATCTCGCCTGGGCCCTCAGGCCCTTGTCGAGAAAGGTACCGATTTCGAGATACTCGCCGATCGCCGAATCGATGCGTTCCGGGTCGCGGCCGTCCGCCAGGGCCTCGACCATCAACGTGTCGAGCTTGGCGTGCTGCGCTTCCTCCATCCAGTGATGCTTCAGGAGGCTCTTGAAGAGCGGATCGAGGGCCGCATCGTTCCGGACGGATCCGAGATAATGGCTCTGCGTCATCCACTCGACGTGGAGGATCAAGAGTGCGACCGCGAGAGGATCGTGGCGCAGCACCTCGGCGCCGATCGTCTCCGCCGGCCCGATCGTCTCGCACGGGGTGCCGAAGCTCTCGGTGAACAGCGCATGGAAGCGCCGGAACAGATGGATATGCTTGGCTTCCTCGCCGGCGAACTGCAGCAAGGCGCGGACCCGGACGTCATCCCCGTTCAGTTGCGGGCGGGCATGGTCCAGCACGAAGGGGAGGATGAACTCCTCGACCAGCCCGAACAGAACGAGATATTCGTGGCCGCGTATCTGGTTGAGCAGACGGCGCTCATCCGGAGAGAGGTACGGCACGCATTCGGTGCGGGCGAGAGTCTCGGGCATGAAGCAGCGGCCGAAATCGAGGACGGCCCCCTGGGGGAGCACGTCCTCGATCTGCCAGGCCGCACGGACCGACGAGGCCAGAACGTCCCGAAAGTTGAAGTCGTGATGCACGGCATTCTCCACGCGTCGAGTTCAGGCGACTTCGGGTTGGCCGGCGATCGTCTGCTGGATGGCCAGGGCTCCGAGCGCGCCGCTCATGGTCGCGGAGCTCGCTCCAAGCGCCGCCGCGGCGATCAGCAGAAAACGCAGCCGGTTCTTCTTCTTGTTGCTCGTACTCATCTTCATTCTCCTCGTGACTCGAAAGGCGCGCCACGAGGGCCGTTCTGGACGAAGCCGGTTTCAGCCTGATGCCGTCGGGGAAGCAAATGTGTGTCAATTGTTACGGCGAACCGTAATGGGTTGAAGCGCGGCGGCTTTTCGCGCAGCCGCCGATGCTGCTATAGCGATTCGGGGGAGTCGCAGGCGTCCTGCGGGGAAGGGGCGATGCTCAGAACAGCCGATCTCGAGCCGATCAAGGCAGCCGTCGTCAGCTCGTCGCTCGACGCGATCGTCGTCATCGACGACTCAGGCGCCGTGCTCGCCTGGAATCCGGCGGCCGAGACGCTGTTCGGCTATTCCCAGGAAGAGGCCGTTGGCCGGCCCGTCGCCGAGCTCATCGTCCCCGAGAATCTGCGCGGCGCCCATAAGCAAGGATTCGAGGCTTATCTCGCCGGCCGCCCGGCCCGGGTGCTCGGCAAGAGGGTCGAGACGCAGGCCTCGTGCAAGGACGGCAGAATCATTCCCGTCGAGATCACCATATTGGAGATCGGCATCGACGATCGACGCATGTTCACGGCCAATATCCGCGACCGGTCCGACGATGCCGCCCGCGACGAGGAGCTCGAGGATACGCGCCGGCAGCTTCACCTCGCCGTTCAGGGCGCCGATCTGGGCGTGTGGACGTTCAACCCGACCAATGGTGCCTTGTGGTATTCGGAACGTTCCCGACAGTTGATCGGCCTCGGCCCGGACGACGTGCTCGACGTCCCGACCCTGCGGGCGAGAGTTCATCCCGACGACTGGGAGCGGCTGTCCGAGCCTTACTATCAGGGCTTCCCGCACGAGACGCTCGCCATCGAGTATCGCGTCATCCGGCCGGACGGGGAGCTGCGCTGGATCTACGCGCTCGGCGCTGCGGAGCGGGACGCGGCCGGGATAGCGCGCGAGGTCCATGGCATCCACCTGGACATTACGGAACGCAAGCGCGCCGAGGAGGAGCTTGAGAGTATCCGCCGTCATCTCGAGCTGGCGGTGGAAGGCGCGCAGCTCGGGGTCTGGTCGTACAATCCGGTCACCCGCTCCGCCTGGTTCTCGGATCGGTCCCGCGACCTGCTCGGGCTCAAGGACAATTTCCTCCCCGACGCGACGTCGGTGCGCGAGTGCATCCACCCCGACGACTGGGAGCGGCTGGTCGGCCCCCAATTCCGGCATTTTCCCGACCAGCCAGTCGGGATCGAATATCGCACCTTGCGGCCGGACGGCGAGGAGCGCTGGGTCTATTCACTTGGCGCGGCCGCGCTGGACGAGGCCGGAACCATGCAGTCGGTGCACGGCATTCACTTCGACATCACCGATCGCAAGCGCGCCGAGGAAGAGCTCGCCCGTTCGCGCGACGCCCTGGTCCAGTCCGAGAAACTGGCTGCGCTCGGCGCGCTGCTCGCCGGGGTCAGCCACGAGCTCAACAATCCGCTCGCCGCGATCGTGGGCCAGGCCGAGATGCTTGCCGAGGATGCCCAGGGCACGCCGATGGAGCAGCGCGCCAACCGGATCAGCGCCGCTGCCGAGCGCTGCGCACGGATCGTCCAGACCTTCCTTGCCATGGCGCGGCAGCGGGAGCGTCAGCTCGGCCAAGTCAACCTCAACGACATCATCGCTTCCGCGCTCGAGCTGACCGACTATAGCCTGCGCACCTCGGGAATCGCCGTCCGGGTCAATTTCGGCAGCGGCCTGCCCCCGGTCGAGGGCGACCGCGACCAGCTGCATCAGGTGCTCGTCAATCTCATCGTCAACGCCCAGCAGGCGATGGAGAAAGGCGAAGCCTTCGAGAAGGTGCTGACCATCCGCACCTCGGTGAACCAGGCGGGGCGAGTCCTGGTCGACGTCACCGACACCGGACCGGGCGTTCCGGAAGCGATGCGCCGACGCATCTTCGAGCCCTTCTTCACCACCAAGCGCCAAGGTCAGGGCGGCGGAGGAACGGGGATCGGGCTTTCCTTCTCGCAGGGCATCGTCGAGGCGCATGGCGGCACGATCAGCGTGCAGCCCAGCCGGCGCGGAGCCCATTTCCGGATCGAGCTTCCGGCCGCCGCCGGCCAGCCGGTCACCGTCGTGCCGCAGATGGAGGTGGTCATAGCCGAAGCGGCGCCGAGCTTGCGCCGATGCCTGATCGTGGAGGACGAGCCGGACGTCGCCGACACGCTACGCGAGCTGATCGCGCGCGAAGGGTTCGAGGTCACGGTCGCGGCGAACGGGAGCGAAGCCCTTCACGCCATCGACCGCAACGCCTTCGACGTGCTGCTGTCGGATCTGAGGATGCCGCAGCTCAGCGGCGCCGAGCTCCACGAGCGCCTGTCGGAGACCCACCCGGAGCTGGTACAGCGGATGGCCTTCGTCACCGGCGACACGATGGGCGACCGGATGGGCGAGTTCGCGCGCAGCTGCAGCCGTCCGGTGCTGGAGAAGCCTTTCACCCGCGCCGGGGTACGCGCGCTCCTCGCCGCCCTGATCAATCCCGGAGCTTGAGATGAGCGAAGCGGCGCACATTGTGGTGGTCGACGACGATGCCGACGTCCGCGAGACGGTCGCGGAGTATCTGCGGCGCAACGGCTTCGCAGTGAGCGAGGCCGACGGCGGCGACGCTCTGCGAGGGGTGATGAGCACCCGCCCGATCGACCTCGCGTTACTCGACATCAACATGCCCGGCGACGACGGCCTGACCCTGGCGCGCGAAATAAGGGCGTCCGGGCCGGCCGGAATCATCATGCTGACCGCGAACAATGACGATCTCGACAAGATCGTCGGGCTGGAAGTCGGCGCCGACGATTATGTCACCAAGCCCTATAATCCGCGTGAGCTGCTGGCCCGGGTCAAGGCGGTACTGCGCCGGGCGAAGGGGGCCGGCGGCGGCAGCGCCGCGACCTTGGGCCGCGAGGTGCAGATGGGCCGGTGCCGACTGAACCTGGACACGCGCAAGTTGTTCGAGCCCGACGGCAGCGAGGTGGCGCTGACCGCGATGGAATATGACCTGCTGCGCACCTTCGCGGAGAATCCGCGTCGGGTCCTGAGCCGCGATCAGCTGCTCGACCTTGCCCACAGCAAGGAGATGGAACCGTTCGACCGCTCCATCGACACGCGAATCGCCCGGATCCGCCGCAAGATCGAAGCCGACCCGTCCAAGCCGGACTGCCTGCGAACGGTGCGCGGCGCCGGCTATGTCTACAATCCGGATTGTCGGACGGCTTGATATCCAACGACCCACATTCTCACGTCATCCCATCCCGAGCTGGGATCCAGGTCGGGCTCGGTCGGACCGCCGCCAGCGAGCAAGCCTGGGGCCTCGGACTTGGGTGAGATGGCTCGGTTTCCTCACGTCGAATATTGGACCATAGAAGCCGTAGAGGGGCGAACGTGCTTGATCGAATTCTCTTCCTCTTCCTCCTTGTTTCGCTCTTGCCGGTGACCGCCGAAGCGAGCGCCCGTCCCCGCGCCCGCGAGGCCGGAATTGCGATCGGCATCCTCCCGACCGGCCCCTTGAACGCGATCACCGACGTCGCCGGCGTTCGCGTCGGCCACGTCACGCTGATCGAAGGCGATTCGATCCGGACCGGAGTCACCGCGATCCTGCCGCACGGCGGCAACCTCTATGCGGACAAGGTGCTCGCCGGTTTCGCGGTGGCGAACGGCTACGGCAAGTTCATGGGCTCGACCCAGATCGAGGAGCTGGGCGAGATCGAATCGCCGATCCTCCTCACCAACACGCTGAACGTGCCGGAAGCGGCCGCCGCGGCGATCGGCTGGACGCTGCGCCAGCCGGGAAACGAAGAAGTGCGATCGGTCAACGCCGTGGTCGGCGAGACCAATGACGGCTTCCTCAACGACATCCGCAAGCGTGTCGTCACGAGCGATCACGGCCTGGCCGCCATCGAGGCCGCGCGCGAAGGGCCGCTAGCCGAGGGATCGGTCGGGGCGGGGACCGGAACTGTGGCATTCGGCTGGAAGGGCGGGATCGGCACCAGCTCACGCCGCTTGCCCGAGCGGCTCGGCGGCTGGACCATCGGGGTCCTCGTCCAGGCGAATTATGGCGGCGTGCTCACCATCGACGGCGCGCGCGTCGGCGAAGCACTGGACCGCTATTTCCTGCGCGACGCCCTGCAGTCCGGATCGGGCGACGGATCGGTGATCATCGTCATCGCCACCGACGCGCCGCTCTCCGACCGCAATCTGGAGCGGCTGGCGCGCCGGTCCTTCCTCGGAATCGGCCGGACGGGATCGCCGATCACCAACGGATCGGGTGATTATGCGGTCGCTTTTTCGACTCACGAGGGCGTGCGGCGAACTTCGGCGCGGCGTGCGGCGCCGTCGAGCATCGAAGAGCTACCCAATGAAGCCGTCTCCCCGCTCTTCCAGGCAGTCGTCGAGGCCACTGAGGAGTCGGTGATCAACGCCTTGTTCGCGGCCGAGACGATGGACGGACATCAGGGCAGGATCGAAGCGCTTCCGATCGAATCGGTGGCCCGCCTCCTCGGCGGACCTGCCCGTGAGGACCCGAATACCCAATCGCCCTAGTGCAGGCCGGACGGCTTCCGCCCCAGGACACGCGACCGCAACGTCTCCCTTCGGGTTCATTCGTCGTTCATGCCGCGCCATGTGATAGTGTAACATCGATTTCGACCATGGAGGTGACGATGCGTGCGCTGATCCTGGCTTCGATGACCGCTCTGGTGGTGACTGGCGTGCCACCCGCCCCCATCGCGCCTCTTCCCGCCCAGGCGCCCGAGCGCCGAACCGCGGCGGTCGATCCCGACGCAATCTGCGCGCCCTATATCCAGGGCTTCCACAATCTGCATGGCGGCGGCCGCCGCCTTGTCCGGCAGCAGGCCGGAACGGTGCGGACGTCGCCCCAGCCGCATGTCATGGTGCCGACCTCCCCGCTTCCTCCGCCTCCGCCTCCGCCTCCGCCGCCGCCTCCGCCCCCGCCTCCAGCGCCCCCTCCGCCCGTCACCGGACAGGCCGCCAGGGAGGACGCATCCGACCTCACAGTGACGGGGAGCCGCGCGACGTCCGCCCCGCAATATAGCGCCCAATCCCCGACGACCGTGATCGGACCTCCTGGGCGTCCCTTCCAGCCGATGCCGCGCGAGGATCGCGAGCGCTATGCAGGCGAGGATGTCGCCCTGGTCCAGGCGGTCGCCGATGCGCCGGTGTCCACCTTCGGAGTCGATGTCGACACCGGCAGCTATGCGAATGTCCGGCGGATGCTGACCCAAGGGTCAATGCCGCCCCAGGCGGCGGTCCGCACCGAGGAGATGCTGAATTACTTCCGCTACGATTATCCGCGCCCGGAGGATCGCAGCCGGCCGTTCAGCATCACCACCGACATGACGACGACACCGTGGAACGAGAATACGCGGCTGCTCCGCGTCGGCTTGCGCGGCTACGACCTGCCGCGTCGCGAGCGGCCGTCGGCCAACCTCGTCTTCCTGGTCGACGTGTCGGGATCCATGGCGAGCGTCGACAAGTTGCCGCTCGTGCAATGCTCGCTAGCCTTGCTCGCCGAGCGGCTGAACCCGCGCGATCGGGTGTCGATCGTCGTCTATGCCGGCGCCGCCGGCCTGGTGCTGGCGCCGACGTCGAGCCGCGGGGAGATCGTCGCTTCGCTCAAGCGGCTGATGGCGGGCGGATCGACCGCCGGCGCAGCCGGCATCCAACTGGCTTACCGGATCGCGCGCCAGAACATGATCGAGGGCGGGGTGAACCGGATCATCCTTGCCACGGACGGCGACTTCAACGTCGGCATCACCAACGACGAGACCTTGATCGACATGGTCGAGCGCGAACGCGCGGCAGGGATAACGCTGACCACTCTCGGCTTCGGCACCGGCAACTACAACGAAGCGATGATGGAGCAGATCGCCGACCACGGAAATGGCAATTACGCCTATATCGACTCGCCGCGCGAGGCACAGAAGGTACTCGACCAGGAGCTCGCCTCGACCCTCTTCACCATCGCCCAGGACGTGAAGATGCAGGTCGAATTCAACCCCGCCTATGTCAGCGAGTATCGACTGATCGGCTACGAGAACCGGCTGCTCGCCGAGCAGGATTTCGACAATGATGCGGTCGATGCCGGCGACATCGGCGCCGGCCACCAAGTGACGGCACTCTACGAGCTCGTTCCGGCCGGAAGCCCGGGTTGGCTGCCCGACCGGCGCTATCCGGCAAACCGGCGCCAAGCGGCGGGAAGCGCCAATGAGGAGCTCGCGTTCCTGCGCCTCAGGTACAAGCTGCCGGGCGAAGACGAATCGCGGCGACTGATCGAGCGGCCGGTCCGGGCGGGCCTCGTCCGCAGCGCCCGGGCGCCGAACGGCGATACTGCCTTCGTTGCTGCCGTGGCGGCCTACGGCCAGCTGCTTCGCGGCGACACAAATCTCGGCACCTTCACCTTCGCCGACGTGCGCAATCTCGTCCAACGCGCAAGCATTGACGATTACTGGCGTCGCGAGTTCGTGCAGCTCACCGAACTGGCGGAGCGCCGTCGGCTCGCCGGCGGGGGAGAATGAGAGGACGGCCGCTTCCCCGTGGCCCGGGCCGCTCTCTCGCAGGCGGAGGCTAGCGGGCGGGCGGCTTTCTGAAGCGCATGACGAACTGGTCGGTGCGGCCGCGTATAGCCGGATCGAAGACGGTGACGGCGTGGTCATCGCCCGGATTGCTCAGCACGTCGCTGGACCCGACATATTCGAAGCCGGCTTGCTCGACCTGACGCCGGACAATCTGCGGATCGATTCGGTGGAGACGTTCGGCGTCGCGCAGACCCGATCCCGGTTCGGCCGCATGATCGATGATGAACCAGGTCCCGCCGGGCTTCAGCATGTCGAATACGGCGCGGTTGAGCTGGGCCGGATCCGTCCGCCCCATGAACTCCGCCGGATAGTCATGATAGTTCTGCGAGGTCCACACCATGTCGAGCGGCTCGGGCGCCGTGAGGATCGGCGTGGGCTGCACCTGAACGGTGACGTTCGAATAGGCGTCCGAGGTTGCCATCTGCTCGAGCTCGGCGACGTTGCCGCGAGCGAAGCGCGCATAATGTTCCGGCCAGACCGCATAGACCCGGCCCTCGGGACCGACGATCCGGCTGAAGATCCGGGTCCAGTAGCCATTGCCCGGGATGAGATCGAGGACGCGGTCGCCGGGCTTCAGGCCCGAGAGCGTGACCAGCGCGCCAGGCTTGCGACGTTCGTCGGCGCCGCGTTGCGCCGCCCGCCCCGTATCGTCGAGCGCGGCCTGGACGTAGGCCGGCACGTTGGCGGGGTCCGGAAGCGCCGGAATCGCGGCCGCCGCCTTATTTGCGTCCGTGCCCGCCGTCTCTCCGCAGCTCGAGAGCATTGCCGCCGCGGCAAGCAAGGCCGCCGCCCATCTACCCGCTCCGGCCATTCCGCCTCCTCTTCCCCGTCATGAGGATCGCCGCTCCACTGCTGCCTTGCTCCGGCATTTCGATCAATCCGGCTCAGAATTCGACGAGCGGTCACGACGCGTCGCGGCTTTACGCGCCGCCGCAGGCTGGGGCATGAGCGGACGATCAGGGAGGATGCCGCAATGAGTGACGAGCCTTCGATCCAGGCCAGGCTCGCCCGCCTGGAAGCGCAGGCCGGCAAAGCTTCGCCAGCGCCTTCCTCGAACTTCGACAGGGTGGCGAAATATCTGCCCTGGCTGGCCTTCGCCCATGTCGCGATCGGCGCGCCGACCCTCCTCCTCACTCTGGTCCTCGCCTACGCCACCTTCGTCCAGGCCGATGCGACCAGGAAGATGCAGGTCGGCGGTGCCTTGCCTTACGTCGCCTACGGCACGAGCAATGCGAACGAGGAGGGCGAGGAAGAGATTTCGCTCAACCTGTCCAACGATGGCGTCGGGCCGGCGCTGCTTGGACCGATCGAGATACGATATGACGGCCAAGCCATGCGCGACGCACAGGAGCTGCTCGCGCGTTGCTGCGGGCTGCAGGCGGGGCAGGGTCAATCCTTCTCGGTGGCGCCGGCCAGCAGCATAGCGCTTCGGCCGGGAGAAAGGGTGGACGTTCTCCGCATAACGCGGACGCCCGCCAATGCAGCGGTCTGGGACCGGCTCGATTCCGAACGGTGGAGGCTCCGCGTCCGGTCCTGTTACTGCTCGATCTTCGACGATTGCTGGACCATCGACGGGACGCAAAGCCAGCCGCAGCCGGTCGAGGGCTGCCCGACAGACTGGACCGTCTACTCGGTGCGGCTGCAAGGCCAGGCGGAGGAAACTCCACCCGTTTCCTGAACCGCCGCCGGAGTCCAGCGGCTCTTTCGGCGAGCCCGCTTCTCGGCGAGGGTCTCGCCCTCATAGGAAACCGGAACAGCCGCCAGGTCGGGGCGCGGGTCGTCGAAGGCGTTGAGGTTCAGGGTGGCGCAGAGCGCGCCGCCAATCTCGGCTACCGCGCCCAGATAGACGCCGCAGCGACCGCAGAGGATATAATCGCTGGATCGGGTTCCGAAGCGGTAGCGCCAAGCTTCCGGCCCAAGGAGCAGGTGCGCCATCCCTTGCGGATCGGTGACCGTCCGCGCGCCATGCCTGCGGCAGAAACCACACTGGCATGCGCGCGGCGCAAGCGGCGCAGCCGTGACCAGTTGGAGCCGATTGGCGCCACAATGGCAGCGGCCGGTCAGACTCGGGTCCATGCGCCCTGGTCTTGCCGGCCAGCCGTGGACGGTGTCGGAAAGCGGTAGAGCGCCCGTATCCGCTCACCGTCCAGCAACGCGAAGTCGATTCCGGTGGCGAGCGACGGCCGGCCCGGCGGACCGAAGGTCCAGGCCAGGCAGGCCATCTCATTATGCGCGGCGACGCTCCCGGAAGGTCTGAAGGTCCAGGAGCTGTGCCCCGCCAGAAGCTGCTCGGCCCACCGATCGATCGCGCGGCGCCCTTTCAGTCCCACTCCGGGCTCGACCAACAGGCAGTCCTCGGTGAACAGCAGGTCGACGGCCCGACGGCGCCGATCGGGCCGGTCCTCGCCGAGGACATGGTCGATCCAGTCATGCATGATCGCCACGGCCGTCCAGCCGGCAATGTCCGAACGGCGCAGGAGGTCGGCATCATCGATGGAAGCGAGCAGCCGGTCGAACGACAGCATTGTAGGTCTCCGCAAGGCGTTGTCTTGGCCGTACCCAATCATGTATGACGCATGTCAACAATGACAATCTTCCCTGATTTTCGGCCAATAGGCCTGTCGTGACGCGCAAGGATCGCCTTGTCCTCTTCGTCGCGTTCGACACGGTTTCCGCGCTGGACCTGTCGGGACCGCTCAGCGTGTTCGCCGGCGCGTCGGCCTTCCTCAAGGAAGACGGGAAGACCGGCTATGACTGCCGGATCGTGTCGATCGACGGCGGACCGGTCCGGACCGATCTCGGCGCCGCCTTCCTGAGCGAACCCGTGGACGCCTTCCGCGACTCGATCCTCGACATGGTGATCGTTCCCGGCTCGGTCTCGATGGACAGAGCGCTTGGGGACCAGCGCCTCATCGACTGGATAAGGATACAAGGCGCGCGCGCGCGCCGAACCTGCTCGGTCTGCGCCGGAACCTATGTCCTGGCGGAAGCGGGCCTGCTCGACGGCCGTCGAGCTGCCACCCACTGGGCGCACTGCGATGCGCTTCAGCGGCGCTATCCCTCCGTCAAGGTCGAGCGGGATCCCATCTTCGTGCAGGACGGACCGATCTGGTCGTCGGCCGGCGTGACGGCAGGCATCGACCTCGCTCTTGCGCTGGTCGAGGAAGATCATGGCCGCGAGCTCGCCATGCTGCTCGCCCGACAGCATGTCGTGTTCCTCAAGCGGCCGGGCGGACAGTCGCAGTTCAGCATGCTCCTCGAGAGCCAGTCGATGGAAGGCGAAGCCTTCTCCGATCTGCACAAGTGGATCATGGAGCGGCTTGACGACGCCGAAGCAAACCTGACGATCGAGCGACTGGCCGAACGCGTCGGCATGAGCCCACGCAATTTCTCGCGAGTCTATAAGGCGAAGACGGGCCGAACGCCCGCAAAGGCGATCGAGCTTTTCCGCCTGGAAGTGGCGAGGCGGCTGCTCGAGGAGACGGACGAGCGGGTCCAGAGCGTAGCGCACCGGACCGGCTTCGGCGACGAGGAACGGATGCGCACCACCTTCCATCGTCATCTCGGCGTCAGCCCGCGCGAATATCGGGACCGCTTCGGGCCGCGCGTCTCGCTCAGGCTGGCGTCCTGAGAAGGCCGAAAGCGGCCCCCCGGCAATGCCTCACACGTCGAGATTGGCGACGTTGAGCGCATTCTCCTGGATGAAGTCGCGGCGTGGCTCGACGACGTCACCCATCAGCCGGGTGAAGATCTCATCGGCAAGATCGGCCTGCGCGACCTCGACCCTCAGCAGGGAGCGGTTGGAGGGATCGAGCGTCGTCTCCCAGAGCTGGTCGGCATTCATCTCGCCGAGGCCCTTGTAGCGCTGGATGGCCAAGCCCTTGCGGCCCGCGGCGAGGATTGCCTCGAGCAGCTCGCTTGGGCGGGTGACCCGCGCGCCCTTGGCCGGAACCGCGGACTGCTCCTCGCCCTCGGCGCCGGTTTCCTCGTCGCCGGCCGGCTCGGACGCGTCCGCCGCGGCCTGAGCCGCCTTGATCGACACCAGGCGGGACGGGTGCGCATAGGCGGCTGCCTGCTCGGCGGCGAGGCCGTGGAGCTTGCGCGCCTCGGCCGACACCAGGAACTTGTGATCGATGATGTGGTGGTCGGTAACGCCACGCCACAGGCGGCGAATCAGAAAGTCGCCGTCGACGCCGATCTCGGCCGTCCAATGGCCGCCTTCGCCGGTGCCGCCCTCTCCGAGATTCAGCCATTCGGCCGCCCTCGCGAGGGATGCGGCGCGTCCCTTGTCGTCCAGCTGGGGATCGAGCGCACCGGCCAGGGCCACCGCCTCGATGATCGCCGGATCGTAGCGGCGCGGCACGTAGCGCATCAGGCTGCGCATCCGCCTGGCATGATCTGCCAGCGCACGCAGGTCCTCGCCGGAACGCGGGCCGTCCACCGTTTCCAGCAGCATGCCGCCAATGCCCCCCTGAACGAGATATTCGTCGAGCGCGGCATCGTCCTTGAGGTAGACCTCGGACCGGCCTTTGGCGACTTTGTAGAGCGGCGGCTGGGCAATGAAGAGATGGCCGCGCTCGATGATGTCCGGCATCTGCCGGTAGAAGAAGGTGAGCAGCAGCGTGCGGATGTGGGCGCCGTCGACGTCGGCGTCGGTCATGATCACGATCTTGTGATAGCGCAATTTCTCGATGTCGAAATCGTCGCGGCCGATGCCGGTGCCCATCGCCTGGATCAGGGTGCCGACCTCGCGTGACGAGAGCATGCGATCGAAGCGCGCGCGCTCGACGTTGAGAATCTTGCCGCGCAGCGGGAGGATCGCCTGGAAATGGCGGTCGCGACCCTGTTTGGCAGAGCCGCCGGCGCTGTCGCCCTCGACCAGGAACAGCTCCGACTTGGCCGGATCGCGTTCCTGGCAGTCGGCGAGCTTGCCCGGCAGCGAGGCGACGCCGAGAACGCTCTTGCGGCTCGCCTCGCGTGCCTTGCGGGCCGCTTCGCGCGCCGCGGCGGCGTCGATGATCTTCTGGATGATGGTGCGGGCGTGGCCCGGATTCTCCTCGAGCCACTCCGCCATCTTGTCGGCCATCAAGCTTTCGAGCGGCTGGCGCACCTCGGAGCTGACCAGCTTGTCCTTGGTCTGGCTGCCGAATTTGGGATCGGGCAGCTTGACCGAGACGATCGCGGTCAGGCCTTCGCGCATGTCGTCGCCGGTGAGGCTGACCTTCTCGCGCTTCATCATGCCGGACTTGTCGGCATAATTGTTGAGCGTGCGGGTCAAAGCCGCGCGAAAGGCGGCGAGATGGGTACCGCCGTCGCGCTGCGGAATGTTGTTGGTGAAGCAGAGGACCTGCTCATAATAGGAATCGTTCCACTCGAGCGCGACCTCGATACCGACGTCGTCGCGTTGCCCGGTGACCGAGATCGGCTCCGGGATGAGCGGCGTCTTGGCGCGGTCGAGATAGCGGACGAAAGCGGCGATACCGCCCTCGTAATAGAGCTCTACGCTCTTCTCCTCCTCGTGGCGGGCGTCGGTGAGGATCAGCCGGACGCCGCTGTTGAGGAAGGCGAGCTCGCGAAAGCGGTGCTCGAGCGTATCGAAGTCGAACTCGACGATCTTGAACGTCTCGGGCGAGGGCAGGAAGGTCACCCTGGTGCCCTTCTTCCCTGGCGGCGCGTCCCCGACCACCCGCAACGGCGCCTCGGGCTCGCCGCCGTTGAGAAAGCGCATAAAATGCTCCTTGCCATCGCGCCAGATGGTGAGCTCGAGCTTCTCCGACAGCGCATTCACCACCGAGACACCGACGCCGTGGAGGCCGCCCGACACCTTGTAGGCGTTGGCGTCCGACGCATTCTCGAACTTACCTCCGGCGTGGAGCTGGGTCATGATCACCTCGGCCGCCGACACCCCCTCCTCGGAATGGATGTCGGTCGGGATCCCGCGGCCATTGTCCTCGACCGAGCAGGAGCCGTCCGCGTTGAGGGTGATGCGGATGAGGTCGCAATGACCGGCCAGCGCCTCGTCGATCGCATTATCCGAGACCTCGAACACCATGTGGTGAAGGCCCGACCCGTCATCGGTATCGCCGATATACATTCCGGGCCGCTTGCGGACCGCGTCGAGGCCTTTCAGCACCTTGATGGATTCGGCGCCGTACGTGCTTTGATTTGGGGAGCTTGCCATGTCGATCATATAGGCGGCGAAGGGTTCGAACCCAAGGAAAATCGCGGGATTCGCGGGCCGGATCGCAGGTGCAGCAAAGCCCTTCGATCAGGCGGGGCGGACGACCCCATCCCTGACTTCCAGCCAGCTCGCACCATCACCTATTCCGACGAACAGCCCGGGCTCGGTTCCGGTCATCCAGACCTGGCCGCCGGCCGCCTCGAGCCTCTCGAACAAGGCGGCCCGTCGGACCGGATCGAGATGGGCCGCGATCTCGTCAAGAAGCAGGATCGGGCGGCGTCCGGCCCGTTCCGCCACCAGCTCGGCATGGGCCAATACGAGGCCGATGAGCAGGGCCTTCTGCTCACCCGTCGAGCAGAGCGAGGCGGGCTGGCCGCCCTCGCCCCCGACCGGCAGCGATCCCGCGGGACCGCTCAGGGCCGGCTTGCCGAGATGGCTGACGATGAGGTCGGCGCGATGAGGGCCGTCGAGCGCGCGCCCCGCCGCGGCATCGCGCTCGCGCCCGGCGGCGAGACGGCGGGCGAGATCGCCGGCGCCACCGCCCGTCAGCGCCAGGCCGGCACGGGCGAACGGGCCTTCCGGCGCATCCGCCAGTCGGTCGGCAAGCAGGGCCACCGTCGTGGCGCGGGCCTCGGCCAGAGCAGCGCCATGCTCGGCCATCCGGGCTTCGAGCGCGGCGAGCCAAGCCTCGTCGCGCGGGGGTGGCTCGGCCAGCAGCTTATTGCGTGCGCGCATCGCGGCGTCGTAGCGGGTCGCCTGCGCCGCGTGGCCGGGGTGGAGCGCGAGAACAAGCCGGTCGAGGAAGCGGCGGCGCGCCGAGGCGCCTTCGACGAACAGGCGGTCCATCGCCGGCGTGAGCCAGAGCACCGACAGCCATTCGGACAGGGAGTTGGCGGCGGCGGGCGCGCCGTTGATCCGCACCTGGCGGCGGTCGGGGGCGGCAGCGGTCGTGCCCGTGCCGATGTCGATCTCGGCGGAACCGGGGCTTTCCCGAGTCCCGACCTGCTCCCCTGAATCGGCCGGAGAGATCCGGGCCGCGACGGCGAAGCCACCGGGACCGCCGCGCCGTGCCATTTCCGCAAGGGTGGCGCCCCTGAGCCCGCGGCCCGGGGCGAGCAGCGAGACCGCCTCCAGGAGGTTGGTCTTCCCGGCGCCATTCTCCCCGCTCAGGATGACGAATCCGGGGCCCGGAGCGACGACGGCGTCGGGATAGGAACGAAACTGGCTGAGGCTGAGGCGGCGGACGGCCATGCGCCCTCCCTATCGGCAATGACGCGCAATCGCCATGCGGGCACTAGAGCCTGAGAACGCCGCGCCGCTTTTCGCCGCCCTCGCGTCCGTCTAAGCCCGCAGGCGATGCATGCGACGACCCCCCCTACGGTGGAGGAGCCGATCACGGTCGCGGGCAACCGTCTGACCCTGCTCGCCGACGGTCCGGACCGCCTGGAAGCGCTGATCGCGCTGATCGAGGGCGCCAAGGAATCGCTGCGGGTCCTCTATTACATATGGGAGGATGACGACACGGGGCGACGGGTCCGGGACGCGCTCGTCGCCGCGCTGGGGCGCGGCGTCTGCGTGTCGCTGCTCGTCGACGGGTTCGGCGCGGCGAACGCGACCGAGGCCTTCTTCCAGCCGCTGATCGACGCAAAGTGCCGGTTCTGCCGGTTCGCGCCGCGGTTCGGCCGGCGCTACCTGCTGCGCAATCACCAGAAGCTCGCGCTCGCCGACGAGCGGCGGGTCATCATTGGCGGGTTCAACATCGCCGACGAATATTTCGGAACGATCGAAAGCGGGGCCTGGCGCGATCTCGGCCTGCTGGTGGAGGGCGAAAGCGTCTCCTGCCTCGCTCCCTATTTCGACGACCTGTTTAGCTGGGCGTCGAAGCCGGATCCGCGCATCCGGCAGCTTCGCCGGATCCTCAGCCGGCGGAGCCACACAGACGGCGCGCTCCACTGGCTATTCGGCGGGCCGACCCGGCGGCTGAGCCCGTGGGCACGCGCGGTGCGGCGCGACCTCCGGGCGGCAAGGCGGCTCGACCTCGTTGCCGCTTATTTCGCGCCCGGGCCGGCGCTGCTCCGGCGAAGCGGGAATGTCGCGCGGCGAAGGGGCGAAGTGCGTCTGATCACCGCCGCTAAATCGGACAATGGAGCGACGGTCAGCGCCGCCCGCCACACCTATTGGCTGCTGCTCAAACGGGGCGTGAGGATATTCGAGTATCAGCCGACGAAGATGCACACGAAGCTGTTCGTGCTCGACGACGTCGTCCATATCGGATCGGCCAATTTCGACATGCGCAGCCTCTATCTCAACCTGGAGATGATGCTTCGAATCGAGGATCCCGGCTTTGCCGGCGCGATGCGGCGCTTCGTCGACGGTGAGGTCGCGCAATCCGTCGAGATCACGCTGGACACGCACAGCCGGCAGCGCACCTTGTTCAACCGGCTGCGCTGGGGATTCGCCTATTTCCTGCTGGCGATCGCCGACTATCGCATCTCGCACCGGCTCAACTTCCGCAACGAACCCTTGGCGGGATAAGCCATCGGCCCAGGCGAGCCGATCACGCGACCACCCGTCGACCCGTCATGCCAGTTCAGGAAAGTTGCGCTCGGGTGCCGGCTTTCCGCCGGTACCCAGGAAGCCCCTTGCGTGCCGCTCAGTCCCTCCAGGCCCAGAAAAGCTGGGCGGGCGGGATGTTGACCCATTCGAAACCGCGATCGATCCGGTCGAAATAAGGGGCCAGGAACTCCCGCACCTTGGGCGAGAATTGATAGACCAGGAACGCGCCGCCGGGACGCAACGCCTCGGCCGTCTCCTCCGCGATCTTGGGCCCGAGACCCGGGGGCAAGGTCGAGAAAGGCAGTCCGGAAAGGACGTAGTCGGCCTGCTCGAAGCCGCAATCGGACATGATCTGGCGCACGTCGGCGGCCGAGCCGGTCACGGCGAACAGCCGGCTGTCGGCAAACTTGCGCCGAAGAAAGCTGGTGAAGTCGGCGTTGGTATCGATCGCGATCAGCGTCGCGTCGGGCGCCAGGCGCTGCAACAGATGTTCGGTGAAGGTGCCGACACCGGGACCATATTCGACGAACAGCTTGCAAGACGCCCAATCGACCGGCTCGAGCATCCTGTCGATCAAGGCCTTGGACGAAGGGATCACCGATCCCACCATCACCGGATGCTTGATGAATCCGCGCAGGAAGTGCCACAGGGGGCCGCCGCTCAGATCGCGCGCCAGGCGGCTATCGCGCCGCGCTTCGTCCCAGGATGCCGACATGCTGCCTTCCAGAATGTTACGGAAAGATGATGCGTTGGCAAATCGCCGACCGGTTGGCAAGAAGCAAGCCATCCTTCCCCGTTTCACCATCAACCTCGCTCCCGGAGAAAGGCTCCCTGTCTCGTCGAGGTGGCGAAAGAAAAACTCAAGCTTGTGAACGGGTTCGGCCTATCGCGTGAACGCTTCGCTGTGCTGTTCTCCGTGATGCTGGTCGCCGCGGCCGGCAATACGGCGATGCAGTCGCTGCTCCCGGCCATCGGCCGCGACCTCGGCGTCGCCGATATCTGGGTGGCCATCGCCTTCAGCCTGTCCGCGGTGCTGTGGGTGGTGACGGCGCCTTATTGGGCGCACCGCGCCGACCGGCGGGGCCGGCGGGCGCTGATGCGCCTCGGCCTCTACGGCTTCATCATATCGATGCTGATCTGCGGTGCTGCCCTGGCTGCCGGGCTGCAGGGCGGCCTCGGACCGATGGCGGTGTTCGTCATCTTCATGCTCGGCCGGACGATCTACGGCGCATTCGGATCGGCTTCGCCGCCCGCCGTGCAGGCCTATGTCGCCGCGCGCACCGAGGGGCAGCAGCGCACGAGCGGCCTTGCGGCGATCGCCTCCTCCTTCGGCCTCGGAACGATCATCGGGCCCGCCATCGCTCCCTTGTTCATCTTCGAGCCGCTCGGCCTATCGGCTCCCCTGTTCGCCTTCGCGGCCATCGGTGTGCTGGTGCTCGCCGCTTTGGCCCTGCGGCTTCCGGACGACACGCCTCGCGCGGAGGCGCGCGGGCCGATCGTCTCCTACCCCTCGATCGGTGGCGGCGGCGCGTCGGTTCGGGAGGAGGCCGGCACGCCGGCCAAGCTTGCATGGCGCGATCCGCGGGTCTTGCCCTGGCATGTGATCGGGGCCGTCGGGGGACATGGCCATGCCGCGCTGCTGGGCGTTATCGGCTTCCTGGTCATCGATCGGCTGAACCTGCCGCTGGATCACGCCCAGCAATGGATCGCGATCGTGCTCATCGCCGGCGCGGCGGCGTCGCTGCTGGCGCAATGGTGGTTGATCCCGCAGCTTGGACTGGAACCGCGCCAGCTCGTCGTGTGGGGATGCGTGCTCGCCGCCGGCGGCCTTGCCATGACGGGATTTTCCCAAGGGATCTACGGGATCACGATGGGATTCGCGCTTGCGTCGCTCGGTTTCGGCTTTTTCCGGCCCGGCTTTACCAGCGGCGCCTCGCTCGCCGTCGCCCCGCACGAGCAGAACGCGGTTGCCGGCATGGTCACGTCGGTCAACGGAGTCGCGTTCATCGCCGCCCCGGCGCTCGGCGTGGCACTCTACACGGTCGCGATCCCGCTTCCCTTCCTCGCCACGGCCGCGCTCATGCTCGGCCTTGCCGCCTGGACCGGCCTTGCCTTCAGGCCTGCGCGCCTGGAGGAGTGAAGCCTGGACGGCCTAGCTATTCCTTTCCGCCGGGACGAGGCGTGAGCATGCCTGGATGGATGAATCCGATGCCGCCGGATCCGACGCTGCGTGCGTCCTGTTTCAGGTGCGCCTGGATCTGTTCGTAGTCGCGCTCCATTTCGGGCGTGACCGAAGCCCGCGTTTCGGCGAGCGCTCGTTCGAACTCCGCCATCGACACGACTCCCGCCTCGATCGAGGCCCTGAGCGCGAACAGGCCGGCACGCCGGACCAGATCTTCCAGATCGGCACCGGTAAAGCGCTCGGCCCGCGCAGCGATCGAATCGAGGTCGACATCGTCCGCTAGCGGCATGCCCTTGGTGTGGATTCCGAGAATGTGGCGACGGCCGGCCTCGTCGGGCACCGTGACGTAGATGAGCTCGTCGAACCGGCCCGGCCGCAGCAGCGCCGGATCGATCAGATTGGGCCTGTTGGTGGCCCCGATAACGACCACCGACTGAAGCTCCTCGAGCCCGTCCATCTCGGCCAGGATCGTGTTGACCACCCGCTCGGTCACCTGAGGCTCGCCAAGGCCGCCGCCGCGGGCCGGAACCAGGCTGTCCAGCTCGTCGATGAAGATGACGGTCGGCGCGACCTGGCGGGCGCGGGCGAAGAGCCTTGCGATCTGCTGCTCGCTCTCGCCATACCATTTGGACAGGAGGTCCGACGACTTGGTCGCGATGAAGTTCGCTTCCGCCTCACGAGCCGTCGCCTTGGCGAGCAGCGTCTTGCCGGTGCCCGGCGGTCCGTAGAGCAGGAATCCCTTGGCCGGACGGATGCCGAGCCGCCGAAACGCGTCGGGATGCTTCAACGGCAGCTCGACGCCTTCGCGCAGCCGCTCGCGCGCCTCGTCGACCCCGCCGACATCCTCCCAGCGCACCGTCGGCATCTGCACCATCACTTCGCGCATTGCGGAAGGCTGGACCCGCTTCAGCGCCTCGTCGAAATCCTTGCGAGTGACCGATAGCCCGTCGAGCACCTCGGGCGGGATCGTCCCGTCCTCCAGGTTGAGCTTCGGCATAATGCGCCGCACCGACTCGATCGCCGCCTCGCGGGTGAGAGCGGCGAGGTCGGCACCGACGAATCCGTAGGTCTTGCGCGCCAGCTCCTTGAGATCGACCCCGTCCCCGAGCGGCATGCCGCGGGTATGGATGGCGAGGATCTCCCGCCGGCCGCTCTCGTCGGGCACGCCGATGACGATCTCGCGGTCGAACCGGCCAGGCCGGCGAAGTGCCTCGTCGATCGCTTCGGGCCGGTTGGTAGCGGCGATGACGACGAGATTCTGGCGCGGCTCGAGCCCGTCCATCAGCGACAGAAGCTGTGCGACCAGGCGCTTCTCGGTCTCTCCGGTCACCTGGCCGCGCTTGGGCGCGATCGAATCTATCTCGTCGATGAAGATGATCGACGGCGCGGCGTTGCCGGCTTCTTCGAACAGCTCGCGAAGCTTCTTCTCGCTCTCGCCGTAGGCCGAACCCATGATCTCGGGCCCGGCAATGTGAAAGAAGCTGGCATCGCTTTCATTGGCAACCGCGCGCGCCAGCCGGGTCTTGCCGGTACCGGGAGGCCCGTGCAGCAGCACGCCCTTGGGGGGATCGACGCCGAGCCGCTCGAAAATTTCGGGATAGCGCAGCGGCAGCTCGACCATCTCGCGCAGCTGATCGATCGTCGAGCCGATGCCGCCGATATCGTCATAGGTGACGTCGGCGCGGCGGGTTTCCTTGGCTTCGGTATATTCGGGTCGGAGTTCGACCTCGGTATTGGCGTCGATGAGGACGATTCCCTTGGGAACGGTCGAGACGACGACCAGCCGGATCTCCTGCAGCGCATAAGCCGGCGCGGTGAGCATCTGCCTGAGCTCGGGCGGGATGTCGCCACGCATGATCTGCTGCTGTCCCGTCGTGGCAACCACGTCGCCGGCGGTGAGCGGCTTCATGCCGAAGCTGCGCTTGAGCGCATGAGCGGAGCCGTGCAACCGCAGGTTCTTCTGAGCCGGCGCAAAGACGACGCGCTGCGCCGGCTTCGCCTCGGCCTTGCGGACCTCGATGAAGTCGCCCGACCCGATCTCGGCATTGGCGCGCTGGAGGCCGTCGAGCCGGATGATCTCCAGGCCCTCGTCCTCCGCATAGGGGCCGACCGCCCGGGCCGGAGTGGTTCGCTTCCCGATCAGTTCGACCACATCGCCTTCGGCGAGGCCGAGCTCCGTCATCAGCGCACGCGGCAGTCGCGCAATACCGCGCCCGCTGTCGTCAGGTCGCATGGTTGCGACCTGGAGTCGCCGGGGTTTCCGTTCTTCGTCGGCCATCAGCTATCGCCCTCCATCGGAACCCCACATAGGCACGGAGAACGGATGGTCCAGACGAGGGTTCAAAAAAGGGCGACCAGCGGCCGGTCGCAGAATAGAAATTGACAAAAAAGGGCCGGCCCCGAAGGACCGGCCTTTGAAGTTTTTAGGAGAGGATGCCTGAAAGGCGAGGTCCTTTTCGCGCCTGCACACTTATTGTGCAAGTGCGAAGAAAGTTGCTAGAGATGCAGAAAATGCACGCACTCTTCCTTAGATGCACTCCGTCGGTGGGTCGAGCGGCCTTGTGTGCACCGCACAAAAGGTACGACCTAAAGGGGGCAGGCCGATGAAGCGCCTGCCGCCTTTGTCGGCGTTGGAGGCCTTCGTCCACGCCGCCCGGACGGGTTCGGTCAAGGCGGCCGCCGAGGCGCTGGCTTTGTCGTCGCCGGCGCTCACGCGACGAATCCAGGCCCTCGAGCGCCATGTCGGCCATCCCCTGTTCGAACGGCGGCACCAATCGATTCACCTCAACGAGGCGGGCGAGCGCCTGCTCGGCGACGTCGGGCCGGCGCTTGACGCGATCGGAGTGGCAATCGAGCGCGCGTCCGGCAAGGGCGAGCTGATGCGCCTCAAGCTGGCGGTGCTGCCGCTGTTCGCCTCCTATCAGCTGATGCCGCGCCTTTCGAAGCTCCGCGAGATCGAGCCGGACCTCCACATAGACATTGACACGCGCCCGCACGCACTTGCGCGGCTCGACGAGGGTCTTGACGTCGCGATCACTCTGACCCGTGAGGTCGAGCCGCCGCTCTATGCCAGACGTCTGGGCGCGAATCGCGTGGTGGCGATCGGCGCGCGCCACCTCGCAGAAGGGCCGCGGGCGCTCACCGCTCCAGCGCAGCTTCGCGAAGCGACGGTGCTGCTCCACCGCGACCTGCCCGACGCGTTCGACGCCTGGCGCGAGGCGGTCGGCCTTCCCGGCCTCGAACCCGCGGCGATCGACATGTTCGATTCGGGGCAGCTCATCCTGAACGCCGCGGCCGAAGGGCTGGGCGTCGCGTTCATGTTCGAAATGCATCTTGAAGGGGCGCAGGATCCGCGCCTGGCGCGGCTGTTCGACGTCGCGGTCGAGAGCCCCTATTGCTACTGGTTCGCCTGTCGGCGCTCGGCGCTGAACCGCCGACCGGTGCGCCTTTTCCACGATTGGCTGATCAGCGAGCTGGGCTAGAGGTCATCGGCCCGCCGCGAATTCCGGCACGCCAGATATTCAGGGCCGGCCTCAGAAAGCCGCGCGTCCGAAACCAAGTCAGCCCTGCAACCGCGCGACGATCCGGCGCAGCAGTGCGCGCGGGACGAAGCGGGTGGCCTGCGCCGTGGCCTTGTTGAGCAGCCCCGGCACGACCACCGCCCGATTTCGGTCCAGCCCCTTCAGGCCGGCCGCGGCGACGGTGGCGGCATCGGCGAGGAAGCCATCGAAGCGGCCGTCCCGATAACCGGCGACGGTGCCGAATTCCGTGGCGGTCGGGCCGGGGCACAGCGCCGATACCTTGATGCCGCTCCCCTTCAGCTCCTGGTGAAGCGCCTCGGTGAAGGACAGCATATAGGCCTTGCTGGCGAAGTAGACGGCGAACCCCGGACCGGCCTGGAAGGCGGCGGTCGAGGCGAGATTGAGGATCGCACCGTGGCCGCGCTCAAGCATCGGCGGGAGCACCAGTCGGCACAACTCGGTCGGCGTCCGCACGTTCAGATCCACCATCTCCCGCTGCCGATCGAGTGACAGCTGCCCGAAGCGGCCGACCAGCCCGAAGCCGGCATTGTTGATCAGTACGTCGACGGTGAGCCCTTCCGCCTCCACCTGATCGATCAGGCTTGCCGCCGCATCGGGAAGTGAAAGGTCGGCGACAAGGACATGAACGCGCCCGCCGAGTTCGACCGCAAGAGAGTCCAGCCGGTCGCGCCGCCGGGCGACCAGGACCAGCTCGTCGCCGCGGCCGCCGCATTGCCGGGCGAACTCGGCGCCCAGTCCCGCCGACGCTCCGGTGATCAGGGTCACGGGACGGGCCACGGGCTCCGGACCCGCCGAGCCGCGCCTCAGGCTCGCAAGCTGGCCTTCACGATCTTGCCCGGCGTGGCGGGCGGCTCGCCCTTCGGCAAGGCGTCCACATGTTCCATGCCTTCGATCACCTCGCCCCAGACCGTATATTGCCCGTCGAGGAAGCGACAATCGTCGAAGCAGATGAAGAACTGGCTGTTGGCGCTGTTCGGATCGTTGGTACGCGCCATCGAGGCGGTCCCCCGAACATGCGGCTCGCGACTGAACTCCGCCTTCAGGTTCGCCTTGGACGAACCGCCGCCGCCGGTGCCGGTCGGATCGCCGCCTTGGGCCATGAAGCCGTCTATGACCCGGTGGAAGACCACGCCGTCGTAGAAACCTTCTTCGGTCAGATCCCTGATCCGCTCGACGTGGCCGGGCGCGAGGTCCGGACGCAGTCGGATGACGACGTCGCCGCCGCTGTCGAGGCTGAGCACCAGGGTGTTGCGTTCGTCCGCCATGTTCCGACTCCTTCGGTTCCGTTCCTCCGCGCGGCCTTAGGGCCGGCGCGGCCGTTGCGCCAGCCCGGCGCGACGCGTTCCCTGTGCCTTTCCTCCGACACCATCAGCCACTAGATGGATTCGGGCGAGAGGCTCCCGGCCTGCGCGCATGACCCTTAGATGCAACGATCTTCCGAGTCGGTGGACGATTCCCTTCGGCTCGGAATCCCTTTAGAAAGCGGCGCTTCCAGGCGCCGGGAGGAGCGGGATGAGCGACAGCGACCTCGAAGCTCCCGATGGTGCCTCGCCGACCGAAGCGCCGGCGGCGGAAAGCCGACACGACGAGGACGACCGTCTGAGGCCTGAGTTCGTCCGCTCGGTGGTCGAGCGGGTCCAGGCCGGCGACGCCGAAGGCGCCCGCCTGCTCGTTGAGCCACTGCATCCGGCCGACATCGCCGACCTTCTCGAGCTGGTCGATCGCGACGACCGGCGCTCGCTCGCCGCCGCGCTGGCAGGGCTGCTCGACGGCGATGTCCTCGCCGAGATGAACGACTGGGTGCGCGACGAGCTGCTCGAGGCGCTCGAGCCCCACCAGGTCGCCGAGATCGCCGGCGAGCTCGAGACCGACGATGCGGTCGCGATCATCGAGGACATGGAGGAGGAGGATCAGCGCGCGGTGCTGCGGGCGCTCGATCCCGACGACCGCGCAGCGATCGAGGAAGCGCTGTCCCACCCGGAAGATTCTGCGGGCCGGCTGATGCGCCGCGACGTGGTCGCGGTGCCGGAGCATTGGACCGTGGGGCAGGTGATCGACTTCCTAAGGGCGGACGAGACGCTCGCCACCGATTTCTTCGAGATATTCGTCGTCGATCCGGCCCACCGGCCGGTGGGCACCTGCCTGCTCTCGTGGGTCCTGCGGACCCCGCGACAGGTCGCCGTCGCCGACGTGATGCAGCGCGAGCAGACCCTGATCCCTGTCGACATGGACCAGGAGGAAGTGGCGCTTCGCTTTCAGAAATATGCCCTGGTTTCGGCCGCGGTGGTCGACCATGCGGGCCGGCTGGTCGGGATGATCACCGTCGACGACGTGGTCCACATCATCCAGGAGGAAGCGAGCGAGGACGCCTTCCTGCTCTCCGGCGCGGGCATCGAGGGCGACATCAACGAGCCGGTGCGCGACAGCTACAAAGCGCGGGTACGATGGCTGATCACCAACCTAGCCACAGCTCTCGTCAGCGCGACCATCATCCTGCAGTTCGGCGTTGCGATAGAGCAGATGGTGGCGCTCGCCGCCCTAGGGCCGATCGTCGCATCGATCGGCGGCAATGCCGGAACGCAGACGATGGCCGTGGCGGTCCGGGCACTGGCCCTTAACCAGCTTACCCGCTCCAACACCTGGCGTGCGATCTGGCGGGAGCTGCGGGTGGCATTGCTCAACGGCTTCACCATCGCCCTGCTGCTCGGCCTTGGAGCAGGGCTCGTATTCGGGGATCCGCAACTGGGGAGCGTCATCGCCGCCGCCGTCCTGATCAACATCGTCATCGCCGGCCTCTCCGGAGTGGCCGTGCCGATCATTCTGGAGCGGCTTGGCCAGGATCCGGCCGTCGCCTCATCGGTGTTCCTGACGATGATCACCGATTCGATGGGCTTTCTGATCTTCCTCGGCCTCGCCGTCGCCTCCGGCCTCGTCGGCTAGCCAAGCCCTTGATTTGGCGCGCTTCGGCCGGCACAGCCCGGCCATGGCCCGGCTTCACATCAGCAAGGTTGCGGTCGGCTGCGGCAGTGTCGACGCACTGCGGTTGCGCCAGCAGTCGCGGCTGCAAGGCGACCATGTGCCTATCACGACCCGGTTCCGGCCGAAGCGGGCCGAAGAGCTGATCGGCGGATCGATCTACTGGATCGTCAAGCACCGGCTCGCGGTGCGCCAGACAATCCTCGGATTTGCCGAAAGCGAGGGCGACCGCCGTACGATCATCCGTCTCGATCCGACCCTGGTGCCGGTCCGAGGGCAACCGAAGCGCGCCCATCAGGGCTGGCGCTACCTTGGACCCGAGGACGTTCCGCCCGACCTGGGCGGAGACGGCGACGGCGTCGAGGCGCTGCCGCCACAACTCGCCGAGCGGCTAGCGGTGCTGGCTCTGATCTAGACGCCCCGATCCGCAGCGGACGAGATCGCTGTTCGGGCCGCGCAGCGTGCAGGCGGCCGTTCCCGCTATCTCTACCGTGCCTAGGCCCAGCGCCGTCACCGTCGCGGCTCGCCGTGCCTCCACCGCGATCGCACCACTGGTGACCGAAGTGATCGCGGCGGTCTCGACGCGCAGGCCCGAAGCCTCCAGATCGCCGCTGCCCTGCACATTGGCGTTCATCACCTCGGCGGTGCCCGCCAGTTCGACCCGGCCGGCGCCGGCGAGGCCGACCGACAGATTGTCGGCCTGCAGCTGCGCGACGCGTAACCGCCCGCTGCCTTCGACCGACAGATCGACCTTCAGGCCCTCGATGCGGTCTATGTCCAGCCTGGCGGGACCGAGCAGACGGGCCGAGCGCAGGCTGCGCGTTCCGAGTTCGACCGTCACCGTTCCTTCCTGAGCTCCCGGATTGCCGCCCCAATGATGTCGATTGCGCCTGATGCGCAGCATCCGACCAGTGACGTCGATCGCGACGCGGTCGAGCGCGGCCTGGCTGCCCGACGCGACCGCCGTGGACGGACCGCCGACGGTCAAGCGGACAATGTACGGGCCTTCGACCACCACCCGATCGAAGTCGGTGACCGCGTAGCGGCGGTCCGCCGCCACGGCAGGCGATGTCGTCGAAACTGCAACGAGGCCGGCGACGAGAAGAAGGGTTCGGATCATCCGGCAACCATGCCCGGAATTGGTTAACCATCCATGGGGACGGCGGCTCGAAAACCGGGACTCAGTCGCCGCAGCGTATCTCGCCCGAACCCATCTTGGTGACCGAACAGCGGGCGGCCCCGCGAACCGTGACGTGGCCGGACCCCATGATCGAGCCGTCGACCGCCTCGCTCGCCTGAATGGCCACGTCGCCCGAGCCGGCGATCGACACCGACGCCCGGCGCACCTGCAGCGAATCGAGCTCGACGCTGCCGGATCCCGCAATGCTTATCTCGGCCTCCTCGGCTGCGCCCGACGCGCGAATGTCGCCGGAACCCGTGACCGAAAACTCGACACGCCGGGCCTGGAGCGTCCCGATCTCGAGGTCGCCCGAGCCGGAGATCGAGCTTTCGAACGCCTCCGCCTGGACGCGGTCGATCCGCATGTCGCCGGAACCGCCGATGGAAGCGCCATTCAGCGATGGGGCCGTGACGTGAACCGTGACGGAGCCCCGACTTCCCCCGGAGAACCAGGAGTCGCGGCGGGTTTCGAGCCGGAGCACGCCGCCTTCGACCCGCACCTCGAGGCGCTCGAGCGCTTCGGCATTGCCCTCGGCGCGCACCGACGGAGGCCCGCCTACCGTCACGATCACGTCGTGCGCGCCCGCCAGACTGACCGACTGAAAGGCGCCGACGTCGAAGTTGCGCTGCCCGGCCGAGCCGGTCTGAACCCCCTCGCTTCCGCCGCTTGTGCTGTTGCCGCCGTTGCCGCTCTCGTTCCCGTTGGCCGAAGTGCAGGCGCTGGCCGCGATAAGCGCGCCGATGATCGCCAGACGCATCCATTCCTCCTGTCTCTGCTGTATTATAGACATAATACAGATGGTGTATGTCGGCCGCAACAGAAAAAGGCGGCCCGTCTCCGGGCCGCCCTTTCCGAGCCATCGCCGCTTTGGCGGCCTACTCTTCTTCCTCTTCTTCGCGCACCTTGTTGTGGGCGGCGGCCGCCGTGTTCAGAATGTCGAGGATCTTCTCGAGCGCCCTCTTTTCGTCGACCTCCTCCATTGCACCAAGCTCGCGTGCGAGGCGGGTGGAAGCGGCCTCGAAGATCTGGCGTTCGGAATAGCTCTGCTCCGGCGCGTCGTCGGGCCGGAACAAGTCGCGGACCACCTCGGCGATCGAAACGAGATCGCCCGAATTGATCTTCGCTTCATATTCCTGAGCGCGGCGCGACCACATGGTGCGCTTCACCTTCGGCTTGCCCTTCAAGGTGGCGAGCGCCTCCTGCATCGTCTTGTCGGACGAGAGCTTGCGCATGCCGACGCTTTCCGCCTTGTTGGTCGGGACGCGGAGCGTCATCTTTTCCTTCTCGAAGCGCAGAACGTAGAGTTCGAGCTGCATTCCAGCGATGTCCGTGCTCTGCAGGTCGATGACACGGCCGACGCCGTGCTTGGGGTAAACGACATAATCGCCAACGTCGAAGCTCAAGGCTTTCGTTGCCATCAATATGGACCTTCCCATGGAAATGGCCGCAATGAACCGGTCTAGCCTCGCATCCGTCCCAAGAGACGCAATTGCTGGTTCCGGTTGTGCGGCAATTCGCTGTGATCACCGTCTGCGGGTGCGGTGGCATCCGCTTCGATGACAAGCATATAGCATCAAATGCGCCGGAAATCCAGCCATTCGAGATCGCTGCGCGCACGAATCGTGCCAAGGCGCCCCCGCGGGGGACCGAGCATGGAGGAGATCAGTCGCCTTCGCCGGGCTCCGCCGAGAAGTATTTCTCGAACTTGCCTTCTTCGCCCTTATGCTCGTCAGCGTCGGGCGGCGAATCCTTCTTGCGCGTGATGTTGGGCCATTCGGCGGAGTAGGTCGTGTTGAGCTCCAGCCACTTCTCAAGACCGCTCTCGGTGTCCGGCAGGATCGCCTCGGCCGGGCATTCGGGCTCGCAAACGCCGCAGTCGATACACTCGCTCGGATTGATCACGAGCATATTCTCGCCCTCGTAGAAGCAGTCCACCGGGCAGACTTCCACGCAGTCCATATATTTGCAGCGGATGCAGGCATCGGTGACGACGTAGGTCATGAACGGCTTCTCCCGCGCCGTCCCTAAGCTTGGCCCCCTTCGCTCGTCAATTCACAATAAAGGAGCCGGGCCGCAGCCGGCGGCCCGCGGCGCTGCGGAAGCGCTTCGACCTTGAGTACCCGCACCCTCCCGTGCTGCGCAAAGCTCAGCACGTCTCCGACCCGGACGGGCGCATGAGCGCGGTCGATCACCCGTCCGCCCACCCGGATCCGGCCTTGTTCGGCCAAGGCCTGCGCAGCGCTGCGCGTCTTGACGATCCGGGCAAACCAGAGAAATTTGTCGAGCCTTAGGCTCTCCGCCGGCCGATTCAGCGTCAAGGACCGGGCCTACCTTCCGGATCCCGGAGGGGCGCGCAGCTCCGCCAGCGCGGCGAAGGCGTGGGAGCCGCCCGCCTCCCTCGTGCGGGGCCGTCGCGCCCGGCCCCGCCAGACCCAGCCGGCGTCACCGGCCGCCGGCCGGAACCCGATATCGCGCATCAGCCTGGCCACAGCGGAAGGCTGAAGTCCGAGCGAGGTGACGAGCGCCTCGTCGACGATCGGGCCTTCCTTGCCGCCCTTCACCTCATGGGCGTGACGTGCGAGGCGCTCGGCCATGTCGACACGGATCATCTGCGGGCCCGCGGGGCGAAAGCCAAGCCGCGCCAGCGAAGCGAGGACCGGCGGCGCCGGCGCTGGCAGCACGACACTCGACGGCGGCGGGAGCTCCGGCATCGGCTCGCCGCCCGCGGCAGCGCGAAGCGCGCTGCGCCAGCGCATCGCCTCGGGCTTCAGCACAGCTGGCATGAACAAGTCGAGCGCACCGATCCGCACGCCCAGGCTGGTGACGGCGCGACGCTGCTCCCGATCGAGCGCGGCGAGCGGCTCGGCCACCCGCTCGCGGGCGACGATGCCGCCCTCGTCGACCAGCATCGCGAGCAACGAGCGGATAGCCGCCGGCGAGACGGGATCGCGGGCAGCGGTGCCGGCCGCGCGCAAGGGCCCAAGTGTGCGCTCGACCTGGCCGCGGATCCAGCCGTGCAACCGCTCGATCACCGCGTCGCGTCCACGCGGCGAGACGGAATCGATTCGCCGGTCGAGCTGGATGCGCGGCGAGAGCAGGTTCTTGCCGGGACCGAGCTTCGCCACCTCGTGGCCGCGCCACAAGAGGGCGACCGGGGTTCCAGGAACGGTGCGCAACGAGAAATGATCGTCGCTGTCGGCGACCAAGGCAGCCGCCCTTTTCTCATATTCGCCCGCGAGCCGCCGCTCGGCGGTGGCCAGCAGCATCTTGCGGTCGGCGTGGCGTGCCGCCGGATCCACCTCGAAGGTGAAGCCCTGCAGCCGCCCGATCGCATAGGCGCCGACGCTCACCTCGCCCTGATCGTCGATCAGCACCGGGAACTCGCCTGCGTCCTTGCGGCCCAGATCCCGCATCAGAACCGACGTGCGGCGATCGACGAAGCGCTGCGTGAGACGGTCGTGCAGCGCCTCGGACAACTTCTCCTCGACCGCCATCGCCCGTTCGGCCATCGCTGCCGGTTCGGCCAGCCAGTCGGCGCGATGGGCGATATAGGCCCAGGTCCGCACGCCGGCGAGCCGGTCGGCAAGCGTCTCGATGTCACCCTGCACATTGTCGAGCCGGGCGACCTCGGCGGCATACCAGGCCTGCGGTATGTGGCCCTTTCCCTCACTCAGATGGCCGAAGATGCGGGCGACGAGGCGTGCATGATGTTCTGGACCGGTCTTGCGGAAGTCGGGCAGGCCGCAGGCCGCCCACAGCCGGCGCACATTGCCGCCACGCGTGCGCGCCAGGATGTCGGCATCGCCGGCGAGCAGCTTCAGCACGGCGAGATCGATCGCCTCCGGCGCTGCGCGAAGCCCCGGACGCGTCGGCCGGCGCTCAAGCGAGCGGATCAGAGGCTCGATCCCATCGAAGTCGATGTCGCTGGCCCGCCAATAGAGGAAGTCGAGCGGCGCGAAGCGATGCTCCTCGATCGCCTCGATCTCCTCCGGCCGGAACTCGGCGAGCGCCTCCCCTTCCAGGGTCAGAGAGCCGAATGTGCCGTCGCGCTGGTGCCGTCCGGCCCTTCCGGCGATCTGCGCCATCTCGGCTAGGGTCAGGCGGCGGCGGCGGCGGCCGTCGAATTTGCTCAGGCCCGCGAACGCGACATGGCTGACGTCCATGTTGAGGCCCATGCCGACGGCGTCGGTGGCGACCAGATAATCGACCTCGCCAGCCTGATACATCTCGACTTGTGCATTGCGGGTGCGTGGGCTCAGCGCGCCCATCACCACCGCGGCGCCGCCGCGCATCCGGCGCAGCATTTCGGCGACGGCATAGACCTGCTCGGCCGAGAAGGCGACGATAGCCGACCGGGGCGGCAGCCGCGACAGCTTGGCCGGGCCGGCATAGGTCAGCGTCGAGAAGCGGGGCCGGCCGACGATCTCGGCGTCCGGCAGCAGGCTGCGGACCATCGGCGCCAGGCTCTCCGAGCCCAGGATCATGGTTTCCTCGCGACCGCGAGCGTGCAGCATCCGGTCGGTGAAGACATGTCCGCGCTCGGGATCCGCGCCGAGCTGCGCCTCGTCCACGGCGACGAAGGCGAAGTCCCGGCCTCCATCATCTCCACGGCCAATGACGGGCATGGATTCGGCCGTGCACAGGAACCAACGCGCCTGCGGAGGAAGGATCTTCTCCTCGCCGGTGAGCAAGGCGACCTGGCTTTCGCCCTTCAAGCGGACGACGCGGTCATAGACTTCCCGCGCAAGCAGCCGCAGCGGAAAGCCGATCATGCCCGAGGAATGCCCACACATGCGCTCGACCGCCAGATGCGTCTTGCCGGTGTTGGTCGGGCCCAGAATGGCCTTGAGCGGCTGATCGCGCATATGAGCTAGATTGTTTCATCGCTGCCAAAGCGCAACCATTTCCGACGTTTGGAACAAGGCACCGCTCGCCCGGCCACACCTTCGCTTCGTCGCATGGACGAGTCCGTCCGCCGTTCCGTAATTTGACTTTAACCTCTTTTCTTCACAACCGTGCAGGCCTGCCGAGCGGGGTGCGCGGCGGGGGTGATGGGCGCGCGGGGGTTCTCCTGCATTGTATCGATTCAACGACATAGGCGGAGCGCCAGGAAGCGGAACGGCCGCGCTCGCACTCGACGGAGGCGCGCTTCGTCCGCCCGTCGCGCGGCCGGGCTTCGGGCAGAAGAGCGCAATCTCGTCTCGTGCTGCCGGCTTCGACCTCGTCGTCGACCTTGGCCAGCGTATCGGCTCGCGCGAATGGTTCCGCGGCTTTGCGACCTGTTCCGCCCTTTGCTATGCGGCATGGTCGCTGGCCCCGACGCTGGCACCACTGCCCGGCGCGTCCCCGGCGCCTCTCCCCGAAGCCCAGTTCGAGGAAGTGCGGACCCTCGCAATCGCACCGCTCGCCTTCGGCGCCGACACCGGCCGCCGCATGGCGCCGACCGATGCGGTCGAGCCACTCGCCGACACGCCCGAACGCCCGGTGATCGAGCTGCGCGCCACCTTGGGGCGCGGCGACGGTCTGGCCCGGATGCTGCAACGCGCCGGCGTCGCCGGTCCCGAAGCCGACCGCGTCGCCACGCTGATCGGAGAGGCCGTGCCGATCGACGAGATCCGGCCCGGCACCGTGATGGACCTGATGTTGGGCCGGCGCCCGAACCGCCTGGTGCCCCGGCCGCTGGACGCGCTCGCCTTCCGCGCCCGATTCGACCTGCGGATCGAGATCGAGCGGGTCGACGGCGCGTTGGTGCTGAAGCAGGTTCCGATCGCGGTCGACGACACGCCCCTGCGGATCCAGGGCCGTGTCGGTGCGAGCTTGTACCGCTCTGCGCGCGCCGCGGGCGTGCCGGCGCGTCACGTCGAATCCTATATCCGAGCTCTTACGACGCAAATCAGCGTGCCTTCCGGCCTCAATTCCGACGACCGCTTCGACATCATCATCGAGCATCGGCGCGCCGCGACCGGGGAGACCGAGACGGGGCAGCTGCTTTATGCCGGCCTGAACCGCGCCAGCGGCCGCGACTTGCAGCTGATGCAATGGACCAGCGACGGCCGGAGCCAATGGTTCGAGGCGTCCGGCGTCGGCCGCGAAAGCGGTACGTTCCAGCAGCCGGTGCCGGGCCGGATCACGTCGAATTACGGGCTCAGGATGCACCCGATCCTGCGCTATTCCCGCATGCACCGCGGCATCGACTTCCGCGCGTCGCACGGCACGCCGATCCTTGCCGCCGCGGACGGCCGGGTCACCCGCGCAGGCTGGGCAGGGGGCTATGGCCGTCAGGTGCGCCTCGACCATCCAGGCGGAATCGCGACCTCCTATTCTCACATGAGCCGGATCGCGGTGAGCTCGGGCACTCGGGTGCGCCGCGGCCAGGTGATCGGCTATGTCGGCTCCACGGGCCTGTCTACCGGTCCGCACCTTCACTACGAGATGTATCGTAACGGCCGCCACGTGAACCCGCGCTCGGTGCGCTTCACCAGCCGCGCCCAGCTTTCCGGCAGCGAGCTGGCCAGCTTCCGGAGCCGCCTGCGCGGTCTGCTCACGACACCGGTCGGCGCAGCGCGGAGGCAGGAGCAGGCCGAGGCCCCGGCCGGCGGCTCTGCCAGCGGAGCACGCTAGGACGCAAAGGCGGTCGCCGTCTCCGCAGCGGGCCCGTCGATCTTCTTAGCCGTCCTGAGCCGGGATATCGACAGCTTCGCATTTGCGTCAGTACCGCGTGAAGCGGGCAGGGATGGTCGCAGGTAGCGAAGCCGCGACTAGCGCCCTTGAGCGCGCCAGCGCTTCACGACGCGGGCGACCATCGCCTCCTCTTCTCCGCTCTGCCGCCAAAGCTCCGAAAAGAGCGGGTCGGACGAAGCCGGACGGCGATCGCGCTCGAGATCGTCAAAGGCGACGCGGATCGGGATCGATACGCCTTCGCCGCAGACGATGCACTCGCGGTTGCGAAGCGCCGGTATGACGTCGAGGAACCCGCGCGACCCTTCCGGCATCGCGCTCTTCACGAACTGCTGGTCGCGGTCGTTGTTGAGACGCATGGCGATGATGGTGCCGCATTGCGAAAGCACGCCCTCGGCCAGATCCGACGGACGCTGGGTGATGAGACCAAGCGAGACGCCATATTTGCGGCCTTCCTTGGCGATCCGTTCGAGCACCTTGCGCACCGCCTGGCCGCCGCCGGTCCTGTCGGCGGGCACATAGCGATGGGCCTCTTCGCAGACCAGCAGGACGGGCCGCTGGACCTCGCTGCGCGACCAGATCGCATAATCGAAGACGAGCCGCGAGAGCACTGCGACGACAACCGAGACGATGTCGGAAGGAACGCCCGACACGTCGATGATCGAGATGGGCTTTCCCTTTGCGGGGAGCCGAAAGATCCGGCTGATGAAGGTGCCCATCGAATCGGCGACCAGCATGCCGGAGAACATGAACTGATATCGCGGATCGGACTTCAGCTCGTCGATCTTGCCCCTGAGGCGCATGAAGGGCGCCGTGTCGGTGGCTTTGTTGAGCAAGCCCATTTCGTGCGTGATGGCGCCGGTAAGGTCCGAGAGGGTGTACGGAATCGGCGAGTCCACGGTGAGCTTCGAGAGCCCTTCGGCCGCACGATTCCTCGCCCGCGCCTGGAGCAGGCACTTGGCCAGGATATCGGTGTCGCGCTGGCGATCGGCGCCCGACGAGGTGACGAACACCTCGCAATGCTCCTCGAAGTTCATGAGCCAGTAGGGCATGGCGAGATTGTCGACGTTGAACAGCTCGCCATGGCCCTTGAACGCCGCCGAATATTCCCCGTGCGGGTCGATCATCACGATATGGCCCTCGGGGGACTGATCGCAGATGCGGTGCATGATCAAGGCGGCTGCGGTCGACTTGCCGGTGCCGGTCGAGCCGAGCAAAGCGAAATGCTTGCCCAGGAACGGATCGACGTAAAGGGCGGCGCGCACGTCCTTGGTCGGATAGACGGTGCCGATCTCGATATGGGCGCGCTCGTCGGCGGCGAACATCTGCTTCAGGTCGGAGGCGGTGACCGGATAGACCTTGCTTCCGGGGATCGGATAAGCGGTGATGCCGCGCTTGAAATTGACGAGCTTGCCGCTGTGCGGATCCTCGTCCCCCTCTCCGAGGAAGTCGATATCGGCCAGAACCACGCCCGCCTCGGCATCGGCGACCTTGAGGCGGCGGACGTTGGCGAGCAGCCAGCGCCGGCCGGAATCGATCTTGATCTGGCTGCCGACCTGGCCCGACATGGCGACGCTGGGATCGGGATCGCCGGCCAGCTCGAGGAGCCGGCGGCCGACGATTTCGACACTCGCGCCGCTGCCGGCAATCTCCACCACCTGCCCGATCGCCTCATGGCGAGAGACGAGCCGGCGCTGCGTCGTGCCGCGCTCGGGCTCGGGCTCGTCGCCGGAGGTCGGAAAAGCGTGGAAGTTCATCGCATCGGTCATCGGGCGTCGGTCCCTGATTGTTTCGATCCGGACTAGCCCAATCGGGTAAACAAGTGATTTGCAGCACTTTCAGGGGTTTCCGCGCCCGCCCGACATCGGACCGCGGCGGCGGTCACCCGTAGCGGCGGCGGAAAGCGGCACTGGCGCCCCAGCCGAGCAGCAGCGACAGGGCGACGGCGCTAATGCCGTAGGTGACCGACCAACGCTCGGCCGCCCGCGCGACGAAGCCTTCGAATCCCAGCTTCTCGATGAGGATCTCGCGCGCGGCGCCGGCGACGACGCGGCCGTCGCGGATCAGGAAGGTTTCGGCGGTGTAGGTGCCTACGGGCACGCGCGCCGGTATGTTGATGCGGGCGCGATAGAGGACGCCCTCGCTGATTTCCACGCCGCGGGGATATTCGGCAAAGAGCTGGTTGCGCATCCTGAGGTCGATCAGGCCGTGCTCGAAACGGCGCAGCACTTCGGCGGAATGGCCACCACCGGGCGAGAGCTGGAGGTTATCGACCCCGAGTTCGTATATGGCGGCGATCCGCTCGTCGATGAGCTGTGGAAGCGGCCGAGACGAGGCGACGGCATAGAAGGACGGCGCCGAACGGAAGCGAACCCGTCCCACATTCATCCAGATGCCCGCCACCTTCTGCTTCTCGCGAACGACGATCCGTTCGAGGGGCCCTTTCAAGACGACGGCGATATCGGTCTGGCCCTCCGGCGGGCGGCCGTCCGGATAGATGATCGCCCCGAACAGCAGCAGCTCGGCGCCGGCGAAGCTGTAGCGTATCTCGATGTTGCGGTCCGAAACGTCCGGGACGAGATGCGGCTCGGCCTGGCCGAGAGCCAAGGGTGCCAGCATTGCCAGGCCGAGCGCCCGCCATTGACGCTCCGCAACCCTGATCACAGCATCTGCACCGTGTAGATCTCCTCCGGCCGCCAGCCGAGCTGGAGCGCCATGCGGAAGGCCACGGCGAGGACCACGATGGCCAGGATCATGCGCAGAAGTTCGGGCTTCATCGTCTGCGCGAGACGCGCGCCATATTGTGCCCCGATGACGGAGCCGATGAGCAGGAGCCCGGCAAGCACGATATCGACCGAACGGGTGGTGGTGGCGTGGACCATCGTCGTCGCGGCGGTCACGAACAGGATCTGGAGCAGAGACGTGCCGACCACGACCTGTGCCGACATGCCGAGCAGGTAAATCATCGCCGGAACCATGATGAAGCCGCCGCCGATACCGAGCAGGACGGTCAGCAGCCCCGAAACGAAGCCAAGCCCGAGCGGCGCCAGCGGCGAGATGTAGAGGCCGGAGCGATAGAAGCGCCAGCGCATCGGTAGCGCGGCGATCAGCGGGTTGTGGCGCCGCGGCGGCCGATCGCCCTTGCGTTGCGACGGCTTGATGATCTCGAGCGCCGTGGCCGCCTCCTTGGCCATCAGGATGCCGATGCTGCCGAGCAGGATGACATAGAGCAGGGAGATGACGGTATCGATCTGGCCCATGTCCTGGAGCAGACGGAAGACGAGCCCGCCGACGATCGATCCGGCGATGCCGCCCGCGATGATCACGGCCCCCATACGCATGTCGACGCCGCGGCGCCGACGGTGGGCAAGCACGCCGGAAATGCTGGTGCCGGTGATCTGCGTCGTGGCGGAAGCCACTGCGACTGCGGGCGGGATTCCGTAGAAGATGAGGATCGGTGTGGTGAGGAAGCCGCCGCCGACCCCTACCATGCCGGTGAGCAACCCGACGAGGCCACCGAGGCCAACGATCACCAGCGCATTTACGGAGAGGCCAGCGATCGGCAGGTAGATGTCCATGGGCCGGTGACCCTAGCGATTAAAGTCGGACGGCGGAAGCGCGGCCCAGGTCGGATTCCGCTCGTGCCGGCGTAACCGGGGGCTCAGAATCCCGACAGGAAGGCGGCGACGTTGTGGCCGAGCGCATCGACTGCATAACCGCCTTCCATCACCACCAGCACCGGGGCGCCGAGCGCGGCGATGCGGCTGGAGAGAGCGGAAAAGTCCGCCGTCTCGAGTTCGAAATGGGAGATCGGATCGCCGGAGAAGGTATCGGCACCGAACGAGCAGAGCAGGACGTCCGGCGACCAGGCACGAATCTCGGCCAGCGCCCGGTCGAGCGCGGGGAGATATTCGGCAGCACCCGCACCACGCGGCAACGGGAGGTTGATGGTCGCACCGGCGCCGGGCCCATGGCCGGTCTCGTCGGCATGGCCCCAGAAGAAGGGATAATCGGTGACCGGATCGGCATGGATCGAGACGAACAGCACGTCGCCGCGATCGTAGAATATGTCCTGGGTGCCGTTGCCGTGGTGGTAGTCGATGTCCAGGATTGCGGGCCTGCGGCCCGCCGCGACGGCGGACTGGGCGGCTATGGCGGCGTTGTTCAGATAACAATAGCCGCCCAGATAGTCGGCGCCGCAATGGTGGCCTGGCGGGCGGCACAGCGCGAACGCGCCGGTCCCCCCGGCCAGCACGCCATCGAGCGCCGTGAGCGCGGTCTGCGCGCTCCAGTAAGCGGCTTCCCATGTCCCTTCGGCGATGGGGCTCGAGGCATCGAAGCTGTACAGGCCGAGGCGGGCGTCGATCCGGTCCAGCGCCAGCGGGCGACGACGCACCACCGGCCAGGCATAGCCACCGGCATCACCCGGACGGCCAGCCGCTCGCCAGTCTCGCCAGGCGGCGCGCAGGAAATCGAGATAGTCCGCCGTGTGGACCGCGCGCAGGGGGGCCTCGCCATGATCGACTGCCGGCTCGACGGGACCGATCGCGGCCAGCATCGACTCGGCCCGGCCGGGATGCTCGGCATAAGGCGCAAAGCCGCCATTATGCAGCTCCTGCACCGGCGCATGGGCAAGCTGCCGCGGATCGAAGAAGCGGCGCATCAGTGCGCGCGGACCAGATCCGACGGAAGCGTCGGCTCCGACAGGATCCGCCGCATCGCCGCCCAGCGCGCGGCCGGATCCGCCCCTGCCGCCTCGACATGCCGAGCGACCATGTCGCGGCCGAGGCCGTAATTGATCACATAGGCCCGGTACTGGTCGGTGAACGCGACCGATTGCTCGGCGCGACGCTCCGACACGAGCTGATAGCGTTCGGTGAGGGCGATCGCCTGATCGCGGCTGATCCGCCCCTCGAGATAGTCGCGCGCGATGGTGAAGCGAGCTCCGGACAGCGCCTGCAGAGCCTCCTGGAGCGCGATATAGTCCGCGGCCTGGTCGATCGGCAGGCCGGCAAGCGGGTAGAGGGTCTGCGTTTCGAAGGCGAGCCGCTCGTCACCGGGAAAAGCGAGCTCGATCCCGTAATTGGCCGAGCCCTCGGCGATGAAGGATTGCGGCGAATAGAGTGGATAGACCTGATATTCGACCCAGCCGCGGCCGCGCGCCAGGTCCCGCTCGAGCAGGACGTTATAGGCATGATGGCCGGGATAGCCTTCGTGGCAGCCGAGATCGACCGCTCGGCTGAGCCGGACCGGCAGGTCGGTGTTGACCTGGATGAGGCTCCGATAGCCGCCCTGATACCAGTTGTAGCCGGACCAGCTTCGGTCCGTCACGAACTCCAGCGTGAAGCTCTCGGCCTCGGGCAAGGGGATGTGAGCCAGGGTGCGGCGGCGGCATTCGTCGATCGCCGCGCGCATGACCGGCTCGAGCCGGTCGGCGGGAACGACGAATCGGTTCTGGAACGCCTCGACGCGGTCGGCAAGAGGGCCCGAGCCGGGGACCAGGGTGTCGATACGCCCGAGGATCGGATCATAATGTTCGAGCGGCAGGATCTCCGGATCGACCCCGTACAGGCCACGCGCCTCCTCGGCGAAACTCAGCCGCTCGCCGCCCGCCATCCTGAGGCGCGTGCGGGCCGCGGTCAGCTGGGCGAGGAGGAAGTCGCGGCGCGCGGCGACGAGCGGATCGGTTGGAACGGAGAGGGCGGTGAGGCGGGCATGAAGCGATGCCGCCGCCTGTGCGAGCTCGGCCACTGTCCTGGGATTGGCCTGGGCCGCCTCACGCCATTCGGCGGGGCCGTAATAGGCGTCGACATACCCCTCCTCACGCTCGCCGATCTCGAGCGTGAGCTGGACATAATCGCGGGCAACGGCGTCGAGGCTATCGGCCGCTTGCGTGGACGTCGCTGCCGTTGCGCATCCGCCAAGCAGGATCGCGACCACCACCGCCTGAAACCATCCGGCCATTCGCCCCTCCGCTCCTGTCTGCGAAGCCTCTAGCGCGGCGAATCGGTCAAGTGAACCGCCGTAGCCGCGGGGCGCCGCTGGCGGCCGCACCGGCCGACAGACACCGTGCGCTTCTGCCGATGAGGTTCCAGCCGGAGCGCCCAACACGCGGGAATGTGCGCCCGCCCTCGGGTCGTTCAGAGCTTCTCGGTGAGCTCCGGGACGATCTTGAACAGGTCGCCGACGAGGCCGAGGTCGGCGACCTGGAAGATGGGGGCGTCCTCGTCCTTGTTGATCGCGACGATCAACTTGGAATCCTTCATGCCGGCGAGGTGCTGGATGGCGCCGGAGATGCCGATCGCGACATAGAGCTCGGGCGCGACCACCTTGCCGGTCTGGCCGACCTGGTAATCGTTGGGGACATAGCCCGCATCGACCGCGGCGCGGGATGCGCCGACGGCCGCGCCGAGCTTGTCGGCGAGGGGCTCGATATACTGATGGAAGGCCTCGGAAGAACCGAGCGCGCGGCCGCCCGAGACGATGATCTTGGCGCTGGTGAGCTCGGGACGCTCCGAATGGGCGATCTCGGCGCCGACGAAGCTGGAAAGGCCGGCATCGCCGGTGCCGGCGACCGGCTCGACTGCTGCGGAGCCGCCCTCGCGCGCCGCCTTCTCGAAGGCCGTGGTGCGGACCGTGATCACCTTCTTCGCATCGGCGCTCTTCACGGTCGCGACGGCATTGCCGGCATAGATGGGACGGGTGAAGGTGTCCTCGCCCTCGACCGAGAGGATGTCGGAGATCTGCATGACGTCGAGCAAGGCGGCAACGCGCGGCGCGATATTCTTGCCGGTCGTCGTCGCCGGCGCGAGAAAGGCGTCATAGCCTTCCATCAGCTTGGCGACGAGCGGCGCCACATTCTCGGCCAGGCCGTTCGCATAAGCGCCATCGTCGGCGAGAAGGACCTTCTCGACGCCGGCCACCTTTGCGGCTTCGTCGGCGGCCGGGCCGACGCCGGAGCCGGCGACGATCAGGTGGACTTCACCCAGCCTGGCGGCGGCGGTGACGACGGGAAGGGTCGCGTCGCGAAGCTTGCCTTCCTCATGCTCGGCCCAGACCAGCACCTTCATCCGATCACTCCCGTTTCCCTGATCTTGTCGATGAGTTCCTCGACGCTGGCGACCTTGACCCCGGCCTGGCGCCTCGGCGGCTCGGCAACCTTCAGCGTCGTCAGCCGCGGCGTGGTGTCGACGCCGTAATCGGCCGGCGTCTTCTGCGCCAAGGGCTTGGACTTGGCCTTCATGATATTGGGCAGGCTGGCATAACGCGGCTCGTTCAGGCGAAGGTCGGTGGTCACCACCGCCGGAAGCTTCAGCTTCACCGTCTCGAGGCCGCCATCGACCTCGCGGGTGACGGCGACGCTCTCGCTGCCCTCAACCTCGACCTTGGAAGCGAAGGTGCCCTGGCCCCAGCCGAGCAGAGCGGCCAGCATCTGGCCGGTCTGGTTGCTGTCGTCGTCGATCGCCTGCTTGCCCAGGACGAACAGACCCGGCTGCTCCTCTTCGGCCACCTTGGCGAGGAGCTTGGCCACGGCGAGAGGCTCGAGCTCGTCGTCGCTTTGGATGAGGATTGCCCGGTCGGCGCCCATCGCCAGCGCCGTCCTCAGCGTCTCCTGCGCCTTGGCCGGGCCGATCGAGACGGCGACGATCTCGGTCGCGACGCCCTTCTCCTTCAAGCGAATCGCTTCCTCGACCGCGATCTCGTCGAACGGGTTCATGCTCATCTTGACGTTGGCGAGATCGACCCCGGTCCCGTCCGCCTTCACCCGCGGCTTGACGTTGAAATCGATCACCCGCTTCACGGCGACCAGAAGCTTCATGCTCTTCCTCCGATATGTCGCGATCCCACTGGCCCGCGCCTTACGTTAACGTCAAGCGGCTTCCTTCACCTGCGCGACGATCTTGCGCGCGGCGTCACCGAGATCGTCGGCAGGAACGATGGCGAGGCCGCTGTCGGCGAGGATGGCCTTGCCCTCCTCGACATTGGTGCCCTCCAGGCGGACGACGAGCGGCACGTCGAGGCTGACCTCCTTCGCCGCCGCGACGATGCCTTCGGCAATGATGTCGCAGCGCATTATCCCGCCGAAGATGTTGACCAATATGCCCTTCACCGACGGATCGGAAAGGATGATCTTGAAAGCGGACGTGACCTTCTCCTTCGAAGCGCCACCGCCGACGTCGAGGAAATTGGCGGGTTCGGCGCCATTCAGCTTGATGATGTCCATCGTCGCCATGGCGAGCCCGGCGCCGTTGACCATGCAGCCGATATTGCCGTCGAGCTTGATGTAGGCGAGGTCGTGCCGCGAGGCCTCGAGCTCCATCGGATCCTCCTCACTCTCGTCGCGAAGCGTTTCGAGATCTGGATGACGGAACTCGGCGTTGGAGTCGAAGCCGACCTTGGCGTCGAGGACGAGCAGTCGCCCGTCGTCGGTCACCGCGAGCGGATTGATTTCGATCTGCGAGGCGTCGGTGCCGAGGAAGGCGTCGTAGAGCAAGGCGGCGACCTTCTGGGCCTGCTTGGCCAGATCACCCTCGAGCCCGAGCGCGTAAGCGACGGCGCGGCCGTGGTGCGGCATGAAGCCCGTCGCCGGGTCGACGGTGAAGGTGCGGATCTTCTCAGGCGTATCGTGAGCGACGTCCTCGATGTTCATGCCGCCCTCCGTCGAGACGACGAAGGCGACGCGGCCGCTCTTGCGGTCGACCAGCAGCGCCAGATAATATTCCCGGGCAATGTCGACACCGTCCGTGACGTAGAGGCGGTTGACCTGCTTGCCCGCCGGCCCGGTCTGCACCGTGACGAGCGTGTTGCCGAGCATCTCCGCGGCGGCGGCGCGGACCTCCTCCGAGCTGCGGGCGAGGCGGACTCCGCCCTTGGCGTCGGGCCCGAGCTCCTTGAACTTGCCCTTGCCGCGGCCGCCGGCATGGATCTGCGCCTTGACGACGTAGAGCGGCCCGGGGAGCTTCGATGCGGCGGCGACGGCTTCCTCGACGCTCATCGCGGCATGGCCGGCGGGCACCGGCACGCCATATTTCGCAAGCAGTTCCTTGGCCTGATATTCGTGGATGTTCATTGTCGGGAAAAGCCTTTCGGCGGGGAGGAAGGATGGAGTCGCCGGGGCTAAAGCATAGACTCGCCCCGATGAAAAGCGTCGGGGCCCGGGCAGACGGCCGTCAGGGGCTGTCGAACGATTCGAAGCGGGCGGTCGCCTCGGCTGCGGGCAGCGGGAGCCGGACCAGCTCGCCGAAGTGGGCGCGCACGCCGCAGCTCGCATAATGGATGGCTCGGGGATCGACGCCTTCGACGCCGGCATGGGGATGGCCATGGCGATAGACTTCGCCGCGATCGTCCCAGAAGAGCATGACCGGGACCGGCCGGCCGCGCCATTCCGGCGGATCGGTGGCCTCGGCCGCGGCTTCGCGGGTGGCCGAATACCAGCCCGAGGACGGGTCCGGCCGGAGCCGGTCGGCGGCCAGCGAGCAGCTATGGGCATTCGCGCCGATCGCGTCGCCGCGCACATCCAGGCTGCCGTCGCCATTGACCCGCACCGCCACCTGGGCCCAGGCGGCCCGCTCGAACACCGGCAGAAGCCGCCGGAAAAGCGGATGGTCGCGAAAGGTCTCTTCGAAATCGACCACCGGCACGACGAACAAGGCGGCCGCGCCGGGCCGCGCCCAAGCGGGCGCCCCGATGCCGGCGATCAGCTGCTCGCGGCGCTCGACATAAGCTTTCTCGACGCAGGTCCAACCGGCATCCGCATCATCCGCGCAGCGGTCACGCTCGCGCAGCCAGGAACGCTGCGCGGCGGCTATGCCGGGGTCGGCCGCGGCGGCGCGGGCGTAGAGACCGGCCACCACCCGGTCGAGCGCACGCAGACGCCCACCTTGATCGCCGCAGATCAGCCGCTCGACCGGCCCCGACGCCCGCGTGCAGTCGAAGGATGGCGCCGCCTCCTCCTCATCGGGACGAAGTCGAGCGACCAGAGCCCGGTGTTCGGCGGCGGAGAGCTCCGCCGTCGCGTCGCCGCCGCGCACGAGCAGGGGCCCAGCGAACTCTGCGCCGGTGAGATCGTTGATCTGGTGGAGCCCAACGACCGTTCGGTCGATGCGTGCGCCCGTCCAGTCATCTCCGCCTTCGCCCCAGTAGGTGTGAAGGCTGGCCTCGGTCAGATCCGCCCCGCGAAAGCTGATCGCCCGTTCGAGCGGACAGCCGTCGCCCAGGGAGATCCCGCAATCGAACTGGAAACCGCGAAGGTTCGCGCGATCGAGGCGGAGATTATCGAGGCTGCCATCCCAGCCGCCGTCGATCCGGCCACCGGACAGATCGGCGCCCGAAGCATCGACATCCTTCATCACCGGCCGGCGCAGCAGGACGCGCGGCATGCGGGCCCCCGTCAGCCGGGCCCCGGTCAGGTCGGCGCGGACGAAGCCGATTCCGGTCGCGTCGGCGCCGCGCCAGTCGCTGCCGGCGAGGCCGGTATCGAGGAAGCAGACATTGTGGAGCCGGGCACCGCGGAAATCGGCCCCGGCGAAATCACCGCCCTTGACCACGATCAGGGCGTCGCCGCGCGCCGCGCGCAAGGCAATGAGCGCCCCCGCATCGAGCGTTGCGCCCTCGAACTGTCCAGAAAGGGCGGACTCCTCCGCGCCCTCGTAAATAGGGCCCAGCGCCGTCTGGCAGTCCTGGCCCACGGCGGCCGCGGCCGCCAGCGAAGCCGCGGCAAGCCAGGTCAGCGCCACGGGCCGTCCTTTCCATTCATCCGGCAAGGCCCGTCGCGCAGACGGCGGCCGAGCCGGCCGTGACGCTCAGTATCTCGGAATCGCGCAAGGAACGGACGCGATGGAGAAACTGGTCGACGGAGTCCGATCTGCCGGCTTGGCCGAGGTCCCTTAGCCGGTACAATTGCGCGAGGGAAAGGCGATCGGCCATCCGGCCCGCCATGCAGGCGGCGAGCGGCTCGGAGAGCCCTGTCTCGACCAATGCGACCCTGAGTCGCGTCTCCGGAGTCGCGCAGCCGGCCAGCAGCAAGGCGAATCCGAGCCATGACGCTCCCCGCGCCGCGCGCAAGGTCACGCCGCCGCCCGGCCGATCGCCTTCTGGCGACGGCGCTGCACCGAGGAGCCGATTCCCAGCGCCTCGCGATATTTGGCGACCGTGCGGCGTGCCAGATCGAAGCCCTCGGCCTTGAGCAAGTCGACGAGCTGGTCGTCGGACAGGATTCGGTTCGGCTCCTCGGCGCCGATCAGCGCCTTGATGCGGCTCTTTACCGCCTCGGAGGAGACCGCTTCGCCCCCCTCGGCCGCGTCGGTGGCCCTGACCCCGCTCGTGAAGAAATATTTGAGCTCGAACAGGCCGCGCTCGCAGGCGAGATATTTGTTCGAAGTGACCCGGCTCACCGTCGATTCGTGCATGCCGATCGCTTCCGCCACCGCCCGCAGGGTCAGCGGCTTCAGCTGCGACACGCCGTGCCTGAAGAAGCCTTCCTGCTGCGTTACGATCTCGCTCGCTACCTTGACGATGGTTCGGGCACGTTGGTCGAGCGCCTTCATCAGCCAGTTGGCGCTCTGCAGGCACTCGGAGAGCCACGCTTTGGACTGGCGGTCCTGCGCACCGCCAGAAAGCTCGGCATAATAGGTCCGGTTGACGAGCAATCGGGGCAGGGTCGCGCTATTGAGCTCGACCGCCCAGCCACCGCCGCGGCGAGCGATGAATATGTCGGGGACGATGGCGTCCACCCGTTCGGTAGAGGCAAAGCGGCAGCCGGGCTTGGGATCGTAGGCGCGCAGCTCGCGTATCATGTCGCCGAGATCCTCGTCGTCAATCCCGCAGATCCGCCGCAATGCCGCCAGGTTGCCCTTGGCGAGATAATCGAGATTGTCGATCAGGCGGGCCATCGCCGGATCGTAGCGATTCGCGTCCTTCGCCTGAAGGGCGAGGCATTCGGCAAGGCTGCGTGCCCCGACTCCGGCCGGGTCGAAGGTCTGGATCACGGCGAGTACCCGCTCGACCTCGTGGAGCGGGGCACCGAGACGCTGGGCGATGTCGAGCAGGGAAGCGAGGAACCAGCCCGTCTCCTCGATCTGCTCGATGATCTGGTCGGCAATGGCGAGATCCATGCCGTCGAGGCACATACCGGCCTGCCGGCGCAGATGGTCGTGAAGCGAGACCTGCTCGCTGGCGAAGCTGTCGAAATCGACGCCCTCGTCGCCGGTGCCGCCGGCCGAGGACGCCCCGCCGCCGGAAAGCCCGAGTCCGCCGTCCAGGCCCATCGTCGCGTCGGCGGCGCTGTCCTGGTGGAAGTCCTCGCTGTTGAGATCGACGTCGAGCGGTGCATCCGCAATGGCGTCGCCACCCGTCACCAACTCATCCACCGTCGCCGCTTCACTGCGCTCGACCGCAGGGTCGGCAGGCTCCCCCGGCGTCTCAGCCTCGCCGCCCGCGGATTCGAGCAACGGATTGCGCTCGATCTCCTCTGCGATGAAGCTCTCGACCTCCAGATTGGACAGCGCCAGCAGCCGAATGGCTTGCTGGAGCTGCGGAGTCATCACCAGCGACTGCGACTGGCGGAGATCGAGACGGGGACCCAGCGCCATCAGTCTGCCCTCAGATCGCGATCTTTCGGGCGCGACGGGCCCCGGGCGGCGCTGGGGCTCGGCGAAACGTCACAGCTCGAAGCTTTCGCCAAGATACAGGCGGCGGACATTCGGGTCCTTGACCAGATCCTCCGGACTGCCGGCGAACAGCACCTGTCCGCCATAGATGATGCAGGCACGGTCGACGATGTCGAGCGTCTCGCGGACATTATGGTCGGTGATGAGAACGCCGATGTCGCGCTTCTTGAGTTCACCGATCAAGTCGCGAATATCCTGGATGGAGATCGGGTCAATGCCCGCGAACGGTTCGTCGAGCAGCATGATCGACGGATTGGCGGCGAGCGCCCGGGCGATCTCGCAGCGGCGCCGCTCACCGCCCGAAAGCGCCATGGCCGGTGCGTCGCGCAAGGCCTCGAGATGGAATTCGGCGAGCAGCTGCTCGAGCCGTTCGGCGCGAGCGGCCTTGTCGGGCTCGGCCACCTCGAGCACCGCCAGGATGTTCTGGGAGACCGAAAGTCCGCGGAAGATGGAGGTTTCCTGCGGGAGATAGCCAAGGCCGAGGATGGCGCGGCGATACATGGGCAGGCCGGTTATATCCTCGCCGTCGAGCAGGATACGGCCGCTGTCCGGCTTCACCAGCCCCATGATGGAATAGAAGCAGGTCGTCTTGCCGGCGCCGTTGGGGCCGAGCAGGCCCATCACCTCGCCGCGGTCGACGCCGAGCGAAACGTCGGTCAGCACGGCTTTCTTGTCGTAGGACTTGGCGATCGAGATGACCGACAGTCCGCGCGAGACGTCGCCGACCGCCGCCTTCACGTCGGGCCGCTCGATGGCGAGGCTCTCGTTCATTCGCTCTCCGCGGAGCCGCCGGCCGACGGGTCGATCGGCCTCCCCACTCCAGATTGTCGTTTCGTCACTGCTCCGCCCAAGCCGAAAGGCCGGTGGACGCCGTGCCCAGTCCCACTGCGTAGTTAGGTGATTGAGAGCGCGGCCTCAACCGGCAAGAGTCTTGCATGCGGGCCAGCCGCATCGCGCGGGCTCGCGCGACGGGCATCCTGCCGATCAATCCTGCCGCTGAGGTACGGTGAAGCGGCCGGTCACACGCCCGCCGGAATTCTCCGCGCCCGGAGCGCCTGCGGCTCCGCCGTCCATGACGGCACGGCCGCTGTCGAGGTCCAGCACCAGGCGCCCGCCCTGCACGTTCGACTCGCCGCGCGTGAGTGTGACGCTGCCTATCATCGTTACCAGCCGCCGGTTGAGGTCATAGATGGCGAACTGGCTGCGCGCGGTTTCGGACGGGCTGCGCAGCACGACGCCGCCGCTCGCCTCGAGCCGCTCGATCTCGATTCCGCCCGCACTGGCATAAGCTACGGTGAGGCGGGCCGTGTCGAGCTGCAGATTGCCTTGCCGTACCTCGACATTTCCGGTGAAGATGGCCCTGTCCGCGCGATCCTGAACCTCGATCCGATCCGCCGCGACGTCGACCGGCGCGTCGGTATCATGGCCCTTGAGCGCGGAGCCCGCGCCCTGTCCGAGCGCAGCCTGGGCGCCGATCGCGAGGAGGAAGGCGGCCATGCCGACGGCGAGGCTGCGGCTCATCCGACCCCTCCCTGTACGATGTGCAGGCGTGCGTTCCCTTCCAGCACGGCGCGCCGTGCCGGAAGATCCACCTGGAGCCGATCCGCCGAGAAGCGCCCGAGCGGCATCTGGCCGTTGACCGCGCCGCGGCTGGCGAGCGTACGCCCGCGCAGGTCGACGGTTACGTCTCGCGTCGCCAGACGATAGCCGTCCGCGGCGGTAAACAGGATCGGACCGCGCACGTCGACATGATCCACCTCCATGTCGTAGCGCGCCTCCCGAGCCACCAGGCGCGCCGGTCCGTCGTCGAGCAGGATCTGCGCGGTCATGTCGCGTATGTCGACGATCGGCACCGCCGAGCTCTGCTGCAGCGCCGAGCGGGCGTTGAGGATGAAGGGCCGCCCGCGGCTGTCCTGCCCGCGATATTGCGCGGCCTCGACCCGCATCCTTTCCTCGGCATGTTCGACCTTGTTCTTGTCGAGCAGGAAGCTGACCTCCTGCTTCTCCTCGAGCGGCGAGAAAGCAAGAAAGGCGAGCACGACTCCGATCGCCCCGGGCAGGGCGATCTTCATCAGGCGGATGACATGATCGTGGACGCCGCCAGGCGACGCCCAGCCGCGCTTGATCACCCGTTCGCGTTCGGCGAGCTCAGACATGCGCGAAGATGTCCTGATCCGCCCAGCCGGCAAGGTCCAGGATCGCGCGATGGGGCAGGAAGTCGAAGCAGGCCTGGGCGAGCGCCGCCCGGCCCTCCCGTTCGAGCCGCTCGTCAAGCTTCTCTCTCAGGGCATGGAGATAGCGCACATCCGATGCGGCATAGTCCTTCTGCGCGTCCGACAGCTCCGGACCGCCCCAGTCGGTCTGCTGCTGCTGCTTCGAGATCTCCTGACCGAGCAGCTCCTTCACCAGATCCTTGAGACCGTGCCGGTCGGTATAGGTCCGCACCAGCCGCGAAGCGGTCTTGGTGCAATAGGCCGGGGCGGCGACGATGCCGAGATAGGCGCGGATGGAAGCGAGGTCGAAGCGCGCGAAATGATAGAGCTTCAGCCGCTCCGGGTCGGTCAGCACCGCCTTGAGGTTGGGCGCGTCGAAGCGGCTCCGCGGGCCGAAGCGGACGAGATGTTCGTCGCCGCCGCCGTCGGAGATCTGCACCACGCAAAGGCGGTCGCGGCCGAGCTGCAGCCCCATCGTCTCGGTGTCGACGGCGACCGCCCCGGGGCCGAGCACGCCCGCGGGCAGATCCTCTTCGTGGAAGTGAACACTCATTGGTCGCAGATAAGGCGAAGCGGATGAACGCTCAATGGCCTCTCTCGGCCTCCGGCGGCTCCGCCGCCCGCAAAGCCTCCTTGCGCTTTCGGGCATTGCGCGCCGCCATGTTGAGCCCCTCGACCAGCGCCGAGAACGCCATTGCCGCATAGATATAGCCCTTGGGCACATGCACGCCGAAGCCGTCCGCGATGAGGATGGCGCCAATCATCAGCAGGAATCCGAGCGCCAGCATCACGACCGTCGGGTTGCGGTTGATGAAATTGGCGAGCGGTGTGGCCGCCACCATCATCACGCCGACCGCGAAGATCACTGCGATCACCATGACCACCAGATGCTCGGTCATCCCGACCGCCGTCAGGATCGAGTCGATCGAAAACACGATGTCGAGCATCAGGATCTGGACGATCACGGCGCCGAAGCCGACCGTCGCCTTGGTCGTGTCGAACATGTCGTCGGTCGGGCTCGGATCGACGGTGTGATGGATCTCCTTGGTGGCTTTCCAAACCAGGAACAGGCCGCCGGCGATCAGGATCAGGTCACGCCAGGAAAAGAGGGTCTCGAAAGCCGGCGCGCCATGCTCGTTCAGCGGACCTTGAATGCCGAGGTCGAAGACGGGCGCCGTCAGGCCGACCAGCCAGGCGATGACCGAAAGCAGCGCCAGGCGCATGATCAGGGCGAGGCTGATGCCGATACGGCGCGCTCTTGCGCGCTGCGCCTCGGGGAGCTTGTTCGACAAGATCGAAATGAAGATCAGATTGTCGATGCCGAGCACGACTTCCATCACCATCAGGGTGATGAGGGCAGCCAGCGCTTCTGGCTGCGCAAGGATGGCAAGAGCGTCGATCATGAGGTCCCCGAACCGTGAAGGCGTGGCATCCGCAATGCATGAACTGTTGCACCGGAGCAATGCGGCGCGGTGAAGTAGCCGACGAGACCCGGGGGGTCAGCCAAAATCTCTCGCAGGTGCACTATTTTTCCGCTATAGCGCTTGCCGGCGCGCCAATTTTCAGGCGCGAAGGCCTTTACGCGTTCTGCCCAGCGCGATGGTTCTGACAGGGGATTGGGCGCTGGAAAGTACTTGAATCAGATGGGTTTCGATAGAGGGCGGCGCGGCGAGCGCGGCGGACGCGGCAGAGACAAGCGCGATTTCATCGGAGAAGAAGGCCCGAGCCAGGAGCGCAGCTACGGCGGTGACCGATTCGGCGGCGGCGGTGACCGATTCGGCGGCGGCGGCGACCGATTCGGCGGCGGCGGTGGGGGCTATGGCGGCCCGCGCGGCGGCGGCGGCGGTTATGGCGGCCCGCGTGGCGGCGGGGGTGGCGGTTTCGGCAGCCCGCGCGGCGGCGGCGGAATGCCTCCCCAGGTCGTCGGCGAGGGCAAGGGAATCGTCAAGTTCTTCAACTCGCAGAAAGGCTTCGGCTTCATCGTGCGAGACGATGGCGGGGAGGACGTGTTCGTCCATATTTCCGCGGTGGAACAGGCCGGCCTGACCGGCCTTGCCGAAGGACAGCCGCTCGAGTTCACGCTCGTCGATCGCGGCGGGCGGGTCTCGGCCACCGATCTGAAGATCGAGGGCGATCCGTTGCCGGTCGAGGAAGCGCCGCGCGAGCGCGGGCCTCAGCGCCAGCTGACCGGAGAGAAAGCCACGGGCACGGTCAAGTTCTTCAATGCGACCAAGGGGTTCGGCTTCATCACGCGCGACGACGGACAGCCCGACGCGTTCGTCCACATCTCGGCCGTCGAGCGTGCCGGAATGATCTCCCTCAACGAAGGCGACCGGATCGAGTTCGAGCTGGAGGTGGACCGGCGCGGCAAGACCGCCGCGGTCAATCTCACGCCGATACAGTAACAAGGCTACGACGCGAAAAGGGGCCGGCAGCAATGCCGGCCCCTTTTTCCTGCCTGGTTCGGCGACCGCCCTCGGCGGGAACAGGCTCGCGCTGGCGACTTTCAAGCCACGCTCCTGCTCGACCCGCCGTGGCATTTTCCGAACCCGTAGCTCCGGCGTTCGCGCGATCAGGTAGCCAGGCGCTGGAGCGCTTCGATCGTGTCGGCCTCGTGTGCAGGCTTGTCGCGGCGGATTCGGGAAATTCGCGGGAAGCGCATCGCCAGGCCCGATTTGTGGCGCTTGCTGACGTGGATCGAATCGAAGGCGACCTCGAGGACGAGGCTTTTTTCGACCTCCCGCACCGGGCCGAATCGCTGGACGGTGTGGCTGCGCACGAAACGGTCGAGCCACATCAATTCCTCGTCGGTGAACCCGAAATAGGCCTTTCCGACGGGGAGCAGTTCGCCTTCGGCGTTCCAGCATCCGAAGGTGTAATCGGAATAATAAGACGAGCGCTTGCCGCTGCCTCGGGCCGCGTACATCAGCACGCAATCGGCGACGAGCGGGTCGCGTTTCCATTTATACCAGAGGCCGGTGCGGCGGCCGGGCACATAGAGGCTGTCCCGGCGCTTCAGCATAACGCCCTCGATCGCCGCGTCCCGGGTGCCGGCCCGGATCCGCTCGAGCGCGTCGAAATCCCTCGCCTCGATCAGGGGCGAGACGTCGAACCGCTGGGGATCGAGGGCCGTGGCGAAGCCTTCGAGCCGCCGACGCCGCTCGATCCAGGGAAGGCCACGAAGATCCTCCTTTCCCTCGATCAATATGTCGTAGAGCCGCACGAAGGCAGGAAAGTCGGCGAGCATTCGCGCCGACACCGTCTTACGTCCGAGACGTTGTTGGAGGGCGTTGAAGCTTCCCGCCTGGCCGCCCTGGAACTCGCCACGAACCAGCATCTCGCCGTCGAGCACGCCTTCGGTCCGGAAGGCCTCGGCGACGTCGGGAAAGCTACGGGAGATGTCGTCACCGGCGCGGCTGTAGAGGCGGCTCTCGCCGCCGGCCCGCACGACCTGGACGCGGATCCCGTCCCACTTCCATTCGGCGGCGAACTCGTCCATCGAGACGCGCAGGTCTTCCAGCGGATGCGCGAGCATGAACGGCCGGAAGACAGGTACGTCGTCGACGGTCGGCTGGGCGCTGCGCCCCTCTGCCCAGTCGAACAAGGGCAGATACGGCGCACCGATGCCATGCCACACCTCCTCCACCGCATCGACGTCGAGATCGAAGGCCTGAGCAAGCGCGACCTTGGCCAAACGGGCGGAGATTCCGATCCTGAGCTCGCCGGTCGCCAGTTTGAGCAAGGCGAAGCGCCCGCTCGCATCAAGGTGGTCCAGCATCGCCGCCAGAGCTCCCGGCGCTTCGGCGCGACCCATTCCGGCCAGACGCTCGACGACGTTGGCGATGCGAAGCGTGCCGTCGTCGAGATCGGCGGGCTGAGCCTCCGACTTCGGCCAGAGCAAGGCGGCGGTCTCGGCCAGGTCGCCGACATAGTCCCAGCTCATGTTGAAAAGGGTGGGATCGACCCTTTCCTCGACGATCGCCCGAATCGCTGCGGCCTTGACCGCCGGAAGGTTGAGTTCGCCGGTGAGCGCCGCGAGCGCGTAGCCGCGGTCAGGATCGGGCGTCCGCCGGAGATAGTCGCCGATCAGCTTCAGCTTGGCGCTGCGCGAGCGCGTGTAGACGAGCGCGTCCAGAAGCTGGGAGAAATCTCTCATCCGGCGGCTATTCTCCCGTTCCTCCCCATCGCAGGCAAGCCATGACGCTTTACCGCTCCTTCCTGTTCCTCCTGCTGGTCGGCTTAGCCCTGCTCGCCTGGAGCTACCGCACCGCCGTTTCGGATCCGATCGTGCGCGAGGCCGAGGTTGCGCTTGCCGGATGGCCACCCGGCGTGCCTCCGGTCCGCGCGCTGCTCGTGTCGGACATTCACGTCGCCGGTCCCGACATGCCGCCGTCGCGGCTCGAGCGGATCGTCGAGCAGATCAATGGGCTTCGGCCCGATCTGGTGCTGATCGCCGGCGACCTGGTGAGCGACAAGCTATGGTCGACCCGCGCCTACACTCTGACCGAGGCGGTGGAGCCGCTCGCCCGGCTTCGGCCGCGGCTCGGCGTGTTCGCCGTGCTCGGCAATCACGACCATTGGCGCGATGCCGGCGAAGCGCGGCGGGCGCTGGAGGCGGCCGGAATTGCCGTGCTCGACAATGAGGCTGCTCGAGCGGGTCCGCTCGTCATCGGCGGGCTCGACGACGCCTTCACCGGCCGACACGACATGCCGGCGACGATGACGGCGATGGAGCGGATGGAGGGTCCGGGCCTGTTGCTCAGCCACAGCCCGGATCCCTTTCCGTCGGTTCCCCCGGCGACAGGCCTGATGCTCGCCGGGCATACCCACTGCGGCCAGATTCGACTGCCGCTGGTCGGCGCCCTGTCGACCATGTCGGAGCATGGCGACCGCTATGCCTGCGGACGGATCGACGAGGCCGGCAAGTCACTGATCGTGACGGCCGGAATAGGCACAAGCCTCCTGCCGTTGCGCCTGGGTGCGCGGCCGGACATGTGGCTGGTGGAGATCGGCCCGGAACGCCTTCGACCGCACGGTCGTTGACCGCGCGTAACGGCAGAGGAGGCCTGCATGCTCCGCTTCATCGGATGCGTCGTACTGATTGCAATCCTGCTGGCAGTGTTGATCCTGTTCGGCATTATCGACCTCGTCTTCTGATCGTCACGGGCCCGGCCCTTGGCGCTCAGGAAAGCTGCAGTGCCTTCAGCGCGACGACGAATCCGGTGATCAGGAACAGGAAGGCGCCGACGATCCGGATGGCGCGGATCGGGACCGTCGTCGCGAAGCTGCGCCCCAGAAGTGCGGCCGGAACAGCGGCCCCCAGGATCCCGGCGATTGCCCCCGCGGCGGCGAGGGAGGGCGAATCGAACCGGCCGGAGAGCGCGAAAGTGATGAATTGCGTTCGGTCGCCCATCTGCGCGGCGAGACACAGGATCGCCGCCGCGAGGATTGCGGGCGTTCTTGGCGACCCTAGGGCAGGGGGGCCCCGGCGGACCAGTCCGGCGACTCCTGCGAACAGAAGCGCCAGCGCCACCAACAGGCTCATGGCGCGTATCGTGATGGTCCCGCCGATCAGCGTCCCGGCGAAGGCGGCGGCGGCACTGCTCAGGATCGCGGCCGCCAGCGCTCCGGCCAGGACCAGGCCGGGGCGTCCGGAGCGCGCAGCGAGAAGGGCGACGAGGAGCTGGCTCTTGTCGCCCCATTCGGCGAGGCTCGCCGCGACGAAGGCGGTGACGAGGGCGTCCATGACGTGTCGATCGGGCGCGTCGGCTCAATCGCCGAAGCGGACCGACACCGAGGCGAGCAGGGCCTCGCTGGCCTGCGGGTCGATCCGCTCGCAGCCGATCGCGTCCCGGAGCCGGTCGAAATAGAGTCCGGCCGGGCAGCCGCGCGGCTGGGCCTGCACGGCGCGCGAGAGCGCTTCGGCGAGGCTCACCACCGGCGCCAATCCGTAGGCTGCCGCAAGCGTCCGGATCGTTCCGATCCCTCCCATGAGATCGCGCACGCTCATCCGCTCCGCGGCCCCCTGCAGCCGATCGAGCCGGTCGCAAAGCTCCGCCCGTACCAGGAGCATTCCGTCATGATCGCGTCGCATCGGCCTGTTCCCCATGGCCCATCATCCGGACGGAATGCGCCTTTTTAATTACAGCCCGGTTAAGCGGGCGGCGGCCCAAGGACGGCCGGCCTTGACAGAATCAGCGCTTCAGGGCAGAGGCGGCGCGCGACAGGGCGGCGGAAGCGCCGCTTTATTTTTTCGTGCATCCAGTTTTTGAAAGAGGCTGTCATGGCCAAGCCGACCACGGTGAAGATCAAGCTCGTCAGCACCGCCGACACGGGCTTCTATTATGTCACCAAGAAGAATCCTCGGAACATCACCGAGAAGATGACCTTTCGCAAATATGATCCCGTCGTGCGCAAGCACGTCGAGTTCAAGGAAGCCAAGATCAAGTAATCCATGGCCGCGAGGCCACGGCATGATGCGCTAGGCCGGCCCCGAATCGGGCGCCGGCCTTTCCAATTCAGACTGGCCCTCCTCCGGCTCGCGGGCCGGCGCGGCGGGACCTTCGCCGGTCCACCCCCTGGCGCCCTCCTCAGCCGCCTCCGCATTTTCGATCGGGTCGTAGGGCTGCCCGCCTTGGGCCGCCGGCTCCGGTCCCTCCGGAGCGGCCGGCTCGGCGTCGGCAGGCCGAGCCGCGGCGGCTTCGAGCATGCCGGCCACCGCCTCGACGAACTTCAGTACCGAAATGGGCTTGGAGACATAGCCTTCGGCCCCAGCGTCGCGAATCCGCTCCTCATCGCCTTTGGCGGCATAAGCCGTGACCGCCATGATCGGGGTTCGCCTGAGGCCGACGTCCGACTTCATCTGCTCGATCAGCTCAAGGCCGCTAACATAGGGCATCTGAATGTCCATCACGACGAGGTCGGGCACGAAGGCGCGGGCGCGATCGACCGCCTCGCGCCCGTCGCGCACCGCCTCGGTCTCGTAACCGTGAGCGCGCAGCAGGTCGCAGAACAGCTTCAGGTTGAGCTCGTTGTCCTCGACAACCAGAATCTTTTGTCCCACCGGGGCGCTGTAGGCGATGCGGGATGAACAGACAAATGACGCCGCGACGGCTTTGCGCGCGCTAGGCTGGACGCTGAGCGAAGATGCGCGCGCCGAGCGCCTGCTGGCGCTGACCGGACTCACGCCCGACGGCTTGCGCGCGCGGGTTGGCGAACCGGCGCTGCTCGCCGCCAGTCTGCGCTTTCTCGAGGCGCACGAGCCCGACCTCGTCGCCTGCGCCGAGGCGCTCGGCCTCACACCATTGCAGCTGGTCGAGACCCGCCGCAGACTAGAGATGGGGAGCTGAAGCCATGCCGCAGTCCGTTCCGCCCGCTCAAGGCAGGCCCTTGCTGATCAGCGACTGCGACGAGGTCATTCTCCATTTCGTTAGCCATTTCGCCGATTGGGTGGAGGAGGCAGCCGACCTCAACTTCACGCTCGACTCGCCGGGGTTCGTCGGGGCCTTGCGCAACCGCGACGGGCAGGTCGTGCCCGAAGAGCGGGTCTGGCCCTTGCTCGACCTGTTCTTCGAGCGCGAGATGCATCGGCAGAACATCGTGCCCGGCGCGGCCGAGGCCCTGACGGAAATCGGCCGCCACGCCGACATCGTCATCCTCACCAATATCGGCAACGATTATCAGGCGAATCGCGTGGCCCAGCTCGAAGCGTTCGACATCCGCCACCGGGTGCTGTGCAACCGCGGCGGCAAGGGCCGGCCGGTTCAGGAATTGGTCGCCGAGATGAAGCCGAGCAGGACGGTCTTCGTCGACGACCTGTCGGTCCACCACGAGTCGGTTGCGAAGCACGCCCCCAACGTCTGGCGGCTCCACATGATCGCCGAGCCTCGGCTGGCGGCGCCGACCCCACCGTCGCCCCACGCTCATGCCCGCATCGACGATTGGGGCGCCGCGCTCCCGTGGATCCTGGATCGGCTGGGGGCGCGATAGGCCTCGCTTTTCGTCCGCTCTTGACCCGCACGGGTGGCCGGTGCTTACCGCAAGTCATGACCGACACCATCGCAAACCGCCTCGCCGAGCTCGGCATCGAGCTTCCCGAACCCGCAGCACCGGTGGCCGCTTACGTGCCGGCGGTGGAAGTGAACGGGCTGCTCCACATTTCGGGTCAGCTCCCGTTCGACGAAGGCGAATTGATGGTCGGCCGCCTTGGCGAGAATCGAGACCTCGACTTCGGGCAGCGGGCGGCGCGGCGTTGCGGCGTCATGCTGCTGGCGCAGATGCGCGCAGCCCTGGGCTCGCTCGACCGGGTGGAACGGGTCGTGAAGCTCAACGTGTTCGTGAACAGCGCCGGAAGCTTCACCGAGCAGCCAAAGGTGGCGAACGGCGCTTCGGAGCTGATGGAGCAGGTGTTCGGCGAAGGCGGTCGCCATGCGCGCAGCGCCGTGGGCGTGCCGGTGCTCCCGCTCGGCGCAGTCGTCGAGATCGACGCGGTCGTGGCCGTGCGGGCCGGTTGAATTCGAAGCGACGATCCGCTGACGGCGCCATGGCGCGTCGCGAGCGGCTCGCTCGGCTGATCGCGCGGCCGTTCGCGCATCGGGGGCTGCATGGAAAGGGCCGGGTCGAGAATAGCCGCGCCGCGTTCGATGCGGCGATCGCCGCAGGATTCGGAATCGAACTCGATGTGCAGGCGAGCGCCGACGGCGAGGCGATCGTCTTCCACGACTACGACCTTGAGCGGCTCACCGAGAGCAGGGGCCTCGTCGCTGCCTTTACGGCCGATTCCCTGGCCCGGGTCCGCCTGCGGGGAACTGCGGAAGCGATCTCGACGCTTCCTGAGGTCCTCGACCTGATCGGCGGACGCACGCCGCTGCTGATCGAGCTCAAATCGCCGGGCCGCCGCGTCGCCGCGCTGAGCGGAGCGGTGCAGCGCGCGCTGGAGCGCTATGATGGTCCGGTGGCGGTGATGTCGTTCAATCCCGAGATCGGGCGCTGGTTCGCACGCAATGCTCCGGGCCTGCTGCGTGGCCTCGTGGTCACCGAGGCGGGCCGCCGCTGGCGCGGCGGTGTGGCGCGGCAGATCGCCTTCTGGCGCTCCAGGCCCGATTTCCTCGCCTACGACATACGCGACCTGCCATCCCGGTTCGCCGCGCGCCAGCGGTCGCGGGGACATGTGGTGCTGACCTGGACCTGCCGTAGCGAGGACGAGAAGAAGCGGGCGGGGCGCCATGCCGATCAGGTCATCTTCGAAGAAGCCGAAGCTGCTGCGCCGGCGGAAAGTCGTCCGGCATGAGCGGCGAGCCGATCGTCGCTCGCCTCGCGCCGGGCATCGCCACGTTCAGCCACTCCGACTGGGACCGCTGCGCCGGGCACGACGATCCCTTCGTTGGTCACGCCTTTCTTTCGGCGCTGGAGGAATCGGGCAGCGCCAACGCATCTACCGGCTGGCAGCCGGCGCCCATCGCAATCGACGGTCCGGACGGACGGCCCGATGCCGTCATGCCGGCTTATGTGAAGAGTCACAGCCTCGGCGAATATGTCTTCGATCATGGCTGGGCCGACGCCTATGAGCGGGCTGGAGGCAGCTATTATCCCAAGCTGCAAATCGCGGTTCCGTTCACGCCGGTTCCCGGCCGGCGGCTGCTGGCCCGCCGGCCGGCGCTCGCACCGGTGCTGATTGCCGCCGCCGAGCGGGTGGTCGCCTCGCACCGGCTTTCCTCGGCCCACGCAACGTTCATCGCCAACGAAGAGGTGCCGTTGTTCGAACAAGCCGGATGGCTGATCAGGACGGACAGCCAGTTTCACTGGCTGAACGAGGGCTATGCCAGTTTCGAGGACTTCCTCGCCTCCCTATCGTCGCGCAAGCGCAAGATGATCCGCAAGGAGCGCGTTCTCGCGCTGGAAGGCCTGGAGGTCGCCCACGTCACCGGCGAAGCGATCGAGGAGGCGCATTGGGACGCCTTCTGGACCTTCTACCAGGACACCGGGGCCCGCAAGTGGGGGGGCCCTTATCTCACCCGCCATTTCTTCTCGCTGCTCGGCGAGCGGCTGGCGGACCGGATCCTGCTGGTGCTTGCGTTTCGCGACGGCCGCCCGATTGCCGGCGCGTTGAACCTGATCGGCACCCATGCGCTCTACGGTCGCTATTGGGGCGCGATCGAGGAGGTGCCGCACCTCCACTTCGAGATCTGCTACTATCAAGCGATCGAGGCGGCGATTTCCCGCGGGCTGGAGCGGGTCGAGGCCGGCGCGCAGGGCGCGCACAAGCTCGCCCGCGGCTACCGCCCCGTACCGACTTTCTCGGCTCATCACATCGCCGATCCCAATCTCAGGGGTGCAGTCGCGGCCTATCTCGCCACCGAGCGCCGCGCCGTGTCCCGAGAGATCGAGGCACTCGAGGATTTCACGCCTTTTCGGCGGGCGTGAGGGATTGCCCGGGCGGGTCGACGCCTTATGGTCGCGGATCGAAGAAGCCCGCGGGTAAGCAGGGGGAACCGATCGCATGCTGAAGAAAGTCTGGGCCGTGGCCTCGCTGCTCGCCCTCGCGCCGGCGCAGGCGCAAGTGCCGGAAGGGCCCGAGCGGCATTTCGTCGCCCGCGACCTGTTCGGACTCGAAGTGGCCGCCGATCCTCAGATCAGCCCCGACGGGCGCTGGATCGCCTATGTCCGCCGCTCCGGCGACATCATGACCGACCGGTTCCGCCCGTCCATCTGGCTGATCGACACGCGAAGCGGCGAGCAGCGGCCGCTGGCAGCGGGGCCGGGCGCGCACAGCCAGCCGCGCTGGTCTCCGGACGGCGAGCGGCTCGCCTTTATTTCAACCGCCGAAGCCGAGCGGCCGCAGCTGTTCGTGCGCTGGATGGAGAGCGGCGAGACGGCACGGATCACCGGCCTTCCCGAGGCGCCGAGCAGCATCGCCTGGTCTCCGGACGGGAGCCAGATCGCTTTTTCCATGTTCGTTCCGGACCAGGGAATGAAGCTCGGGACTCCGCCGACGCGCCCGGAAGGCGCGCAATGGGCGGAACCGCTCGAGATCATCACGGCGGTCAGTTACCGGGCCGACGGCCAAGGCTATCTGCGGCCCGGCTACGAACAGATCTTCCTGGTTCCGGCCGAAGGGGGAACGCCACAGCAGCTGAGCTTCGGTCCCTACAATCATGGCGGCCCGGTCTCCTGGATGCCGGACGGGCGCACGATCCTGTTCAGCAGCAACCGTTCGGAGGATTGGGAGCGCGAAGCGGTGAACAGCGAGGTTTATTCGCTCGACCTCGCCACCAATACGATCCGCGCCCTCACCGAGCGGGAGGGTCCCGACGGCTCGCCTGCGGTGTCGCCGGACGGGCGGCTGATCGCCTATACCGGCTTCGACGACCGCCGCCGGGGCTACGAAAACTCCATTCTCTACGTGATGAACGCGGACGGGACCAACCGCCGTGCGCTCACCGAGTCGCTCGATCGCAGCGTCGATTCGCCGACCTGGGCGGCCAACGGCCGCGCGATTTACGTCTCCTATGACGATCAGGGCGAGACGCGCGTCGCGCGCGTCGGGCTCGACGGGTCGATACGAACCGTTGCCGACGGGCTGAGCGGCGCCAGTCTCGACCGTCCCTATAGCGGGGGCAGCTTCAGCGTCGCCCGAGACGGCACCGTCGCCTTCACCGGCGGCAGCGCAACCCGGCCGGCGGACGTGATGATCGCCCGCGGCGGCGAGCGGCGGCAGCTCACGCGGCTCAACGCCGAACTGCTCGGCGGCAAGACGCTCGGCGAGGTGCGGCCGATCGAAACCGCATCCAGTTTCGATGGCCGGCCGGTGCAGGCGTGGCTGACGCTCCCCCCGGGCCATGCCGAGGGGCAGCGCCACCCCCTGATCCTCGAGATACATGGCGGTCCCTTCGCCGCCTACGGCCCGCACTTTTCGACCGACAACCAGCTCTATGCGGCGGCAGGCTACGCCGTGCTGTCGGTCAATCCCCGTGGCTCGACCTCCTATGGCGCCGAGTTTGCCAACCTCATTCATCACGCCTATCCGGGCAACGACTATGACGATTTGATCAGCGCCGTCGACGCAGCGATCGCCCAGGGCGTCGTCGATCCGGAGCAGCTCTACGTTACCGGCGGATCGGGCGGGGGCGTGCTCACCGCCTGGATCATAGGCAAGACCAACCGGTTCCGTGCCGCGGCGGTCCAGAAGCCGGTGATCGACTGGTCGAGCTTCGCGCTCACCGCCGACAATCCGGCCTATTTCTCGCGCTACTGGTTCGGAGCCTATCCGTGGGAGGATCCCGAGGCGTTCTGGCGGCGCTCACCGCTGTCGCTGGTCGGCAACGTCCAAACACCGACCCTGGTCGTGGTGGGGAGCGAGGATTACCGAACGCCGGTCAGCGAATCCGAACAATATTATACGGCGCTGCAGCTGCGCGACGTGCCGACGGCTCTGGTGAAGGTGCCCGGTGCCAGCCATGGCGGCATCGCGGCGCGGCCGTCGCAGAGCGGCGCCAAGGCGGCGGCGATCCTGGCCTGGTTCGAACGGTATCGGGACGGAACGCCGCGGGCGGCTCAAACGGCGGCGGGCTCTGCGCCTGCGCCGGGCGGACAGGCGTCGGGGTCGGCGACGGAATGATCCTCTCCCCCAGCGCGAGGGAGTGGAAGTTGGATCAGGCGGCGCGCCTCTCCGGGCTGACATCGGCGAGCCAGGCCCGCGCCTGGCGCTGAGCTTCGGCGATCTCGCGCGCACTCATCTCCTCGGCGATGTCGGCGCGCCACGACTGCGCCTCCAGGCTGCCGTTCAGGGCGGCGAGATTGAACCACTTATGGGCTTCGACGAGGTCGACCTCGACCCCGCCGCTGCCGGTCGAGTAAGCGACCCCGAGCTCGTAAAGCGCCTGGACGTTGCCGGCCACGGCGTCGGCGATCCGGCTCTGGACCAGGAATGCGGCTGATTCGAGACTGTGCGCCATCTGACATTCCCCCGTTCACGTATCGAGGATCGGTCATGGACGGCTCTTTCCCAAGAAATGGTTAACGCCGCGCTGACCTTCTCGTCCGGAGGAATGCGGCTGTGCCGGTCATCCTGCGCCGGCCGGCGGCACGACCGGCACATTGTCGATGAGACGGGTCCGTCCCATGCGCGCGGCAGCAAGGAGGCGGGCCGGTCGGGCGAGCCGGTCGACAGGCGCCAGCGTCTCGGCATCGCGGAGCTCGACATAATCGATCGGATCGAAGCCGGCTGCGGCGAGATGGGCCGTGGCCGTTCCCAGCGCCCGGCCGACCGCGCCGCCGGCGGCGATCGCGGCCGCCGCCTCGGCCAGCGCGGCGGGAAGGGCGCGCGCGGCCTCGCGCTCTCCTGCGGAAAGATAGAGGTTGCGCGAGGACAGAGCGAGGCCGTCGGCCTCGCGAACCGTCGGGACGCCGATAATCTCGACCGCCAGGTCGAGGTCGGCAACCATGCGGCGGATGACGGCGAGCTGCTGGTAATCCTTCTCCCCGAACAAGGCGACGTCCGGCCGAACCTGGTTGAGCAGCTTGGCGACGACGGTTGCGACACCGTTGAAATGGCCGGGTCGGGCGGCGCCGCACAGGCCCTCGCTCACGCCGGCAACGCTGACGGTAGTCGCGAAGCCGGCCGGATACATGGCCTCGCCACCCGGAGCCCAGAGCAGCGCGCAGCCGGCCTCCTCCAGCATCGCTGCATCCTCCGCCTCGCGGCGCGGATAGGTCGCGAGATCCTCGCCGGCGCCGAACTGCATGGGATTGACGAAGATCGAGGCGACGACCGACGGCGCATGCCGCAGAGCCTCGGCAACCAGTGCCATGTGGCCGGCGTGGAGGGCGCCCATCGTCGGAACCAACGCCACCGGTCCACCGGCATCGCGCAAGGCGGCGACGGCGCGGCGGAGGGCCGCGACTTCACGGATGATTTGCACCGCTTATTTGGCTCCGATAGAGGAGGAACGGGGGTTCTTTGCGGGCCGCCGCTTTCTATTTCAAGTATCAGGAAAGACAGGCAGCAGCATGACCGGCGCGACGCCGCATTTCCTCGTTTTCGCCAATGAGAAGGGCGGCACCGGCAAGTCGACGACGGCCGTGCATAGTGCCGTGGCGCTTGCCGCGCAGGGGCGCAGGGTCGCGGCGCTCGACCTCGACACGCGCCAGCGCACGCTCGGCCGTTATCTCGACAATCGCGCGGCGACGATAAAGCGCAAGGGGATCGACCTGCCGATGCCGGTCTATGAGACCTACGATCCGGCCGGCGGCGAAAACCTCGAATCGCTGATCGCGCGGGTCGGCGAGGGCATGGACGTCCTGGTCATCGATACACCGGGCCGCGATGATCCGGACGCGCGGGCGGCGATGATCCGCGCCGACACATTGGTAACGCCGATCAACGACAGCTTCGTCGACCTGGACCTGATCGGCGAGGTCGACCCAGACAGTTATCGCGTGCGCCGGCCCAGCTTCTACGCCGAGCTGGTGTGGAACAGCCGCACCCAGCGTGCCAAGGCGCACGGGATGAGCGTCGATTGGGTGGTGCTTCGCAATCGCGTCCAGCACGTCGAGGCACGAAACATGCGCCGTGTCGGCGATGCACTCACCGAATTGTCGCGACGAGTCGGATTTCGAGTGATTCCAGGTCTGCACGAGCGGGTAATCTATCGCGAACTATTTCCGAAGGGCCTCACCCTGCTCGACCTGCAGCAACTCGGGCAGGTGGGAATCGCCCATGTCGCCGCCCGGCAGGAACTGCGCGAGATGATCGCCGGCTTCGCCCTGTCCGAGCCGGGCGCCGAAGCCGCCCCCCGCCAGGTGGCGGCAGGGTGATCGCCAAGCTGCTGATCCTCGTCGCCATCGCGGCGGGAATCTGGATCTGGTGGCGGCGCACAACTCGGCGCAGGCCCGCAATGTCGGTCGCCGAGGCGAGAGCCCTGCTCGGCGTCCAGGACGGGGCGACCTTGAAGGAAATACGCGACGCGCACCGGCGGCTGATCGCCCGCGTCCATCCCGATACCGGCGGATCGGCCGAGCTCGCCACGCGGGTCAATGCCGCTCGTGATGCCCTGGTGGCGGAGCTCAATCGCGCGCCGGCGCGCCGGCGCTGATCGCGCCCGAGCGCCCCCCGCCGAGGCCGAAGCGTCGTGCGAGGCAAGGGAGCACGGCAAGGCGCGACGGACGGCGCATCTTTTCAGACGAGAATCCGTTCACACGGGCTGCCTTCATGCTCTAGGCGGGACCGGCACGACCGGTTCCGGCTCGTTCCTCCTTGTCTCCAATCATGGAGTTGCCTGAATGTCCCACAGCTTCCATCCCTCTTCGCTGCGCGAATATGACATTCGCGGAATCGTCGGGAAGACCCTGAGCGAGGACGACGCTTATGCGCTCGGCCGAAGCTTCGGCACGCTCGTTCGGCGGGGTGGAGGCGGCAAGGTAGCGGTCGGCCGGGACGGACGGGAAAGCTCGCCGGCGTTCGAGACCGCGCTGGTGCGCGGGCTGACCGGCAGCGGCGTCGACGTCGTCCGGGTAGGTGTCGGTCCGACGCCAATGCTCTATTATGCCGAGGCAGAGCTCGTCGGCGTGGGCGGCGGCATCCAGATCACCGGCAGCCACAATCCGCCCGAATATAATGGTTTCAAGATGGTGCTCGGACACAGCGCCTTCTTCGGCGAGGAAATCCAGAAGGTCGGGCGCATGGCTGCGGCCGGAGACTGGGAAGAAGGCAACGGGTCGGTCGAGGATGACGAAGTGCTCGATCGATATGTCGACCGACTGCTCCAGGACTTCGACGGCGGGCCTTTCAGGATCGGCTGGGACGCCGGCAACGGGGCCGCCGGTCCGGCCGTCGAGAAGCTCACGGCAAAGCTGCCGGGCGAGCATCACCTCCTCTATACGGACATCGACGCCCGCTTCCCCAATCATCATCCCGACCCGACCGACGAGCGCAATCTCGAGGACCTGAAGGCGCTCGTGCGCGAGAAGCGCCTGGACTTCGGCGTCGCCTTCGATGGCGACGGCGACCGGATCGGCGCTGTCGATGGCGAAGGACGCGTGATCTGGGGCGATCAGCTGCTCGCCATCCTCGCCGAGCCGGTGCTCCAGGCGGAGCCTGGCTCCACGATCATCGCCGACGTCAAGGCGAGCCAGGCTCTGTTCGACCGCATCGCCGAACTCGGGGGCAAGCCCTGCATGTGGAAGACGGGGCACAGCCTGATAAAGTCGAAGATGAAGGAGACCGGGGCGCCTTTGGCTGGAGAGATGAGCGGCCATATCTTCTTCGCCCACCAGTTTTACGGCTTCGACGATGCACTCTATGCCGCCGTCCGGCTCATCCGCGCGGTGACGGGACTCGGCGAATCACTCACCGCCTTGAAGTCGGCCATGCCCAAGGTGATCAACACGCCCGAAATGCGCTTCCAGGTCGACGAAAGCCGCAAGTTCGCAGTAGTCGACGAAGTGCTCGACCGGCTCTCGGCGGATGGTGCCGACGTGAATCGGACCGACGGCGCGCGCGTCACCACGCCCGACGGATGGTGGCTGCTGCGCGCGTCCAACACGCAGGACGTGCTGGTCGCACGCGCCGAAGCGAAGGACGAAGCGGGCCTGGAGCGGCTGGTGGCGCAGATCGACGCGCAGCTCGGTTTGTCGGGCATCGAGCGCGGCCCGCAGGCCGGCCACTGATGCCCCAGCTTCGTGCCGAGCCCGTCATTTTCGGCTTGGCCTGGGCCGCCCTCGCCGTGGCGGCGGCACTGACGGCGGGCTGGATCGCCGGAGCGGCCCTGTCGGTTGGATTGATGCTCGTCATCATGCCGGTAAGCAGCCTCGTACTGACGCGGGCGGAGAGCTTCCGGGCCGAACGCTTGGCGCGGTGGGGAATCTTGGCGGTGGCTGCGCTGGCATTCGCGCTTCTGGCGGGCGGGCGGGGATAAGGTAGCCGGCTCTCTCCATGCGGAGCACGGTTCAGTCGTCCTCGTCCTCATATCCGACGAGATTGAGTTCGCGGGCCTTGATCTGGCGAGTCATGCACCAGTGCTTGAGCGCCTCCTCCCGCCCATGGGTGATCCAGACCTCGCGCGGGGCGAGCTCGGCGATCGTGCGGGTAAGCTCGTCCCAATCGGCATGGTCGGAGACGATGAGCGGGAGCTCGACCATCCGCTGGCGCGCCCGCTGTCGGATCCGCATCCAGCCCGACGCCATGGCGGTGATCGGATCGGGAAGACGGCGCGACCACCGGTCGTTTAGGCAGCCGGGAGGAGCGAGCACGATTCGGCCCCTCATCTCGTCCTTGGCGACGCCGGTCGCCGGACGCAGCTCTCCGAGCGGCACCCCGAATCCGATATAAAGGTCGCACAGCCGCTGTAGCGCGCCATGGATATGGATCGGCTCGTGATGACCGCGGCAGCGCAGCTCCGCGATCAAGCGCTGCGCCTTGCCGAGGGCATAGGCGCCGACGAGGATGCAGCGATCGGGATTGTCGTGCAGCCGGGCGAGCAGCCGATCGATTTCCTCCACTGTGGCCGGATGGCGGAAGACCGGTAGGCCGAACGTCGCCTCCGTGACGAAGACATCGCAGGGGACCGGCTCGAACGGCGCGCACGTCGGATCGGGCCGGCGCTTGTAGTCGCCGGAAACGACGACTCGCTCGCCGGCATGTTCGAGCACGATCTGGGCCGAGCCGAGGACGTGGCCGGCAGGGACGAACCTCAGGTCGACTTCGCCCAGCCGGACCGCCTCGCCATAGGCCAAAGGTCGTCCCTCCTGGGGCCCGTAGCGTGTCTCCATGATCGCGAGAGTCTCGGGCGTCGCCCACACCGCGCCGTGGCCGCCACGGGCATGATCCCCATGGCCGTGAGTCACGATGGCGCGGGGCTTCGGCTGCGCCGGATCGACCCACGCGTCTGCAGGACGCACGTAGATGCCATCGGAAAATGGTTCAATCCAGGAACCCAGGCGCGCCATGTGAGCTATATGGAGTGAGAGTGGCGGACCACCAACCGCCGAGCAGGACAAGGAGCGAAAGCGATGGATTTAGGCGGATTCAACTGGTCGCTGCTCACCATAGTCGGCGCCATCGTGCTCGCCATCGTCATCGCCTGGGCGGCGTTGCGCAATCGTAGCTCCCGCCGCGACGTGGAGCGGAGCGAACGGGCGACGCATCGCCTGTACGAGGAAGAAGAGCGCGCGCATCGCGGCGAGAGCGATAACGTGCCCTGAAGAACGAAACGTCGTGCAAAGCCAATAGTGCGGGGCAGCTTCCGCCGCGCTGATGCGTGAGGCATGACGCATTCGTGCTCGAGGACGTCGCCTTCCTTCCAGCGCCAATCGCCGGCTGGTTCGCCGCGAGAGGCTGGGCGGTGCGTCGGCACCAGCGCGAGATGCTGGAGGCGGCGCGGGCCGGGCGGAGCGCGTTGCTCGTCGCACCCACCGGCTCGGGCAAGACCATGGCGGGATTTCTGCCGAGCCTCGCCGAGCTGGCCGGCGACCCTGTCGACGGGTTGCACACCCTCTATATCTCGCCGCTGAAGGCGCTGGCGGTCGACGTGCAGCGAAATCTCCTCGATCCCATCGAAGAGATGGGCCTGCGGATCCGGGTCGAGACCCGAACGGGCGACACGCCGTCGGACCGCAAGGCCCGCCAACGATCGCGGCCGCCGCAGATGCTGCTGACCACCCCCGAATCGCTGAGCCTGCTGCTGAGCCACGAGGACAGCTACCGACTGTTCGCCGAGCTCGGGACCGTTGTGATCGACGAGATCCATGCCTTCGCCACCGGCAAGCGCGGCGACTTGCTGTCGTTGGCGATGGCGCGCCTTCAGCGCCTCGCGCCGCGGCTTCGAAGGGTCGGCCTGTCGGCTACGATCGCGGATCCGGACGCTTATCGGCGCTGGCTCGCACCGGATGCGGACGGCGAATCGGTCCGGCTGGTGATGGGGGATCCGGGTGCCGATCCGAAGATCGCCATCATGCTGCCTCAGGACGAGCGCGTGCCCTGGTCCGGGCATAGCGGCAAATGGGGGGCGGCGCAGGTGATGCGCGAGATCGAGCGCCACCGCACGACGCTCGTCTTCTGCAACACGCGCGGACTCGCGGAGCTGACCTTCCAGGAATTGTGGAAGGTCAACGAGCAGTCCTTGCCGATCGGCATACATCATGGAAGCCTGGCGGTGGAGGCGAGGCGCAAGGTCGAGGCGGCGGTCGCGGCGGGACGGCTGCGTGCTCTGGTCTGCACCGCCAGCCTCGACCTCGGCGTCGACTGGGGCGACATCGACCTGGTCGTCCAGATGGGCGCGCCCAAGGGATCATCGCGCCTGGTGCAGCGGATCGGACGCGCCAACCACCGGCTCGACGAACCGAGCGAGGGACTGCTCGTTCCGGGCAACCGATTCGAGTTCCTCGAGGCGCTGGCAGCGCTCGACGCGGTGGACGAAGGCGAGCTCGATCAGGACCAGTTCCGCGAGGGCGCGCTGGACGTGCTGGCGCAGCATGTCATGGCGGCTGCCTGCGCGGCCCCGTTCGACGAAGCCGAAATGCTGGCCGAAGTGCGCAGCGCCGCGCCTTATGCGAAGCTCGACGCGGAGACCCTCCGCCGCATCCTCGGCTTCGTCGAGAGCGGCGGCTATGCGTTGCGCGCCTACGACCGATACAAGAGAATCAAGCGGGGCGAGGACGGTCTCTGGCGCGTGTCGCACCCACGATTCGTCCAGCAGCACCGGATGAATGCCGGGATCATCGTCGACGCACCGGTGCTCGACGTACGCTTCCGCAACGGACGGCGGCTCGGAACCGTGGAGGACGTCTTCGCCTCCTCCTTGTCCGTCGGAGACACCTTCTTCTTCGCCGGCCTGAGCCTCGAAATCGAGCGGATGACCGGAACCGAGATCATCGTCCGCGCGACACGGAAGTCGGCGCGCATCCCGACCTATGTCGGCACGCGCCTGGCGATGACCACCCACCTGGCCAACCGAGTTCGCCGATTTCTCGCCGACCGCGGGGAATGGCGACGCTTTCCCGACGACGTGCGGGAATGGCTGGAGATGCAGGCCTATCGATCGGTGCTGCCCCAGCCCGACCAACTCCTCGTCGAGACCTTTCCGCACGAGCAGCGCCATTATCTTGTCGCCTACAGCTTCGAGGGCTGGAACGCGCACCAGTCGCTCGGCATGCTGATCATGCGGCGGATGGAAGCGACCGGCCTGAAGCCGCTCGGATTCGTCGCGAACGATTATGCGCTCGCCTGCTACGGGCTGGAGCCGATTCTCGATCCGCAGGCTCTGTTCAGCCCCGACCTGCTCGAGGACGAATTCGTTCAATGGGTGCAAGGATCGAACCTGCTCAAGCGCGCATTTCGCGAAGTGGCGGTGATCGGCGGCCTAGTGGAACGGCAGCATCCGGGTCGGCGCAAGTCGGGCCGGCAGGTGAGCTTCTCGACCGACCTCATCTACGACGTCCTGCGTCGCTACGAGCCCGACCACCTGCTGCTGCGCGCCGCGTGGGAGGATGCGAGGACGCGTCTCACGGATGTGCGCCGCCTCGGATCGCTGCTCGACCGGGCAGCCGCGACGATGCTCCACGTCGACCTCGACCGGATTACGCCGATGGCGGTGCCGGTACTGATCATGATCGGCCGCGAGACGGCGCCGGCCGGAACCGCGGAAGACGAGCTGCTGATCGAGGCCGAGGCGCTGGCCGAGGAAGCGATGCGGGTGGGCTGATATGTCTTGCGCCGCCGCGGGGGGGTGGCCATTTCGCGCAAATGATCGACGAAAACCAGGTGCAGAACTTCGTCCGCGAAGGATATGTGAGGATCGAGGGCGCCTTTTCGCGGGCGACCGCCGACGCGGCGCGCGCTATATTGTGGCGCGACACCGGCTGCGATCCCGACGATCCCTCGACCTGGACCAGGCCGGTGATCCGGCTCGGCATGTATCACCAGCCCCCATTCGTGGAGGCGGCGAACACACCTGTGCTGCATGCGGCGTTCGACCGCCTGGTCGGCCGGGGTCGCTGGCTGCGAGTCGGCGCCATGGGGACCTTTCCGGTCCGCTTCCCGTCGGACGAGGATCCGGGTGACGCCGGCTGGCATCTCGACATGAGCTTCGGCGTCGAATCGCCCGATTTTCTGAGCTGGCGGGCGAACGTGACGTCCCGGGGCCGGGCCCTGCTGATGCTCTTCCTCTTCTCGGACGTGGGCGAGAAGGATGCGCCGACCCGGATCCGGATCGGATCGCATCTCGAAATTGCGCGCCGGCTCGCCCCCGCGGGCGAGGAAGGGCTGTCGCTCCGGGAACTGGCCGCGGACGAGTTCGCCGAGACGGCCGATTGTCCGGAGGCGGCGGCGACCGGTGAGGCCGGGACGGTCTTTCTCTGCCACCCCTTCCTCGTTCATGCGGCGCAGCCCCATCGCGGCACGCGTCCCCGCTTCCTGGCCCAGCCACCGCTCCTGCCGGCCGAGCCGCTCAGCCTCTCGGGACCGTCGCCGGTGGAGGCGGCGATCCGGATGGCGCTGGACAGGCAGGACTAGAAAGGGCTCGAAACGCCGGCGATCAGGTCCGGTTGCCGCCAAGGAAGTTTTGGGCGAGGCCGCCGAGATCGTTGAGCGGATTACCGTCGCCGTCGCGGTCGAGCATGCCGCCGACCTTGCCGAGCAGGCCTTCCTGGCCCTGCAACAGGGTCGCGAACTGTCCCAGCGAGCCCTCGCCGCCAATATGGCCGATAATCTCGTTGAGCGTGCCGGTCGGCAGGCCAGTAGCCGCCGCGGCGCCGCTCGCCGTATCGCCCGGGGCGACGTGAGAGCGAGCGAGCGCCGTGACCGCTGCCTCGACCTGCTCGGGAGAAAGCCCCACCTTCGCCGCGAGATTTCGGATATCGACGTTCTGAGCGACCTGTCCCAGAATGCTGTCCAACGCGCTCATCCTCTTCGCTCCCGGATCGATGTCCCTCCGGAACGGTCATAGCCTCGCCATGCCGCCGACGGAAGCGGATTGAAGCGTATCAGGCGGGGGCGCCCTCGGAGTATTGCGGCAGACCGTCGCCGGGCACGACCCAGGCCTGCTTGCTCGACACCCAGATATGCTCGGCCGGTGGGAAGGCGTCAGGATCGTCCAGGCCACCGTGGGTGAGGCCGATCACGCCCGCGCTTGCCCGTTCCGAGAAGAGGCTCGTCCCGCAGCGCGTGCAAAAGCCGCGGCGGATCCCCGGTGAGGAGGCGTGCCAGCCGACGGGGCCCTGTATCTCGACCGAATCGGTCGTAACCAGCACGCGCGCATAGAACGGGGCGCCGGTCGCCTTCTGACAGAGGCGGCAATGGCAGGCGCGGATATTGATCGGCTCGGCCGCAGCTCGGTAGCGGCAGGCGCCGCACAAACAGCCTCCGGTGATGTTCTGGGTCACGAACGCCTCCCGACAGGACGAGTGGGACAAGGGAAGGCCATGGTCAGGCCCCATCGGCGATCGGCAGCTTCAGTCGCGCGAGCAGGCCGCCGAGATCCTCGCTTTCTTCCAGCTCGACCGAGCCGCCGTAGATTGTCGCGACATCACGAACGATGGCGAGGCCGAGACCCGTGCCGGGCTTGCCGGTGTCCAGACGCGCGCCGCGGGCGAAGATGGACGCGCGCTCCGCCTCGGGTATTCCGGCGCCGTCGTCCTCGACCTCGACCTCGACACAGTCGGGCGTGGTCTTCACCGTGACGAACACCCGGCCGCCGCCATATTTCGCCGCATTCTCGATGAGGTTACCCAGCATCTCGTCGAGATCCTGGCGCTCGACCCGGACCGCGGCGGCCTTGCTGCCAGCCAGGTCGACGGTGACGTTCTCGTACAGACGGCTAACGGCGCGCTCGACCGCCTCCAGGGCCGGCCATACCGGCGAGCGGGCCTGAGCGCTGGAGCGGCGGCCGATGGCGCGGGCGCGGGCGAGATGATGGTCGACCTGGCGGCGCATCGTGGTGGCTTCGCGGATCACCGTGTCGGCAAGGTCAGGACTGCGCGCCGTGGCGGCATTGGTGATGACGGTGAGCGGAGTCTTGAGCGCATGAGCAAGGTTGCCGGCATGGCGGCGCGCCTCCTCGGCCTGCTTCTCATTATGCTCGAGCAGGGCGTTCAATTCCTCGGTAAGCGGCTCGATCTCTCGCGGCAGCCTTTCCTCGACACGCGACTTGCGGCCCGATCGTATCGCGGCGATCGCGCGGCGGACACGCCGCAGCGGCCAGAGGCCGTAGACCGCCTGCAGCGCCGCGAGAATGACGAGGCCGAGACCGAGTATTCCGAACGAACGAACGAGGGTTCGTCGGAGCACTCCAATCTGCTCGTCGAGTATGTCCCGGCTCTGCGCAACCTGGAACCGCCAGCGCACCGGCGATCCAGGCAGCCGCACGTCGCGCTCGGCGACCCGCAGCTTCTCCATCGGGAACTCTTCGCTGTCGTAGAAATGAACCTCGTCGTCGGCATGTGAAGGACCGACCGCGAGCCGCCGGTCCCAGAGTGAGCGGGAGGGAAAGGGGTCGAACCCCTCTCCGCTGATCTGGTAATAGAGGCCGGAATAGGGCTCGAGGAACCGCTGGTCGGCGGGTGGCCGGTTGAACAGCACTTCGCCGTCCGGGCCGATTTCCGACGAAGCGATCATCGCGGTCAGCACATAATCTAGCTGGCCGTCGAAATTGGCCGTGATTGCCGAGGTGAGGACGCGATCGAGGGTATAGCCGCCGAGGCCAAGCAGGATGCTGATCCAGATCGCCGCGATGACGATCATGCGGCGGGTGAGGGAGCCGCTGCGCCGCCCGCCCGCAGCCCTCGTCCAGAATCGCGCCAATCTCATCCCGCGGCGGCCGCTCCCATGGGCGCGGGCCTCGCGCTCGGCCGGTTCAGGCGCGTTTCCCGCCGCGTCGATCATGGCCCGGCTGGCCTGAACGCAGGATTAGGGCGCGCCGAGGCGGCACGGACCGGCCGGCATTTCGAGATCAGGCCCGGGGCTCCTCGAGCGAGTAGCCGAGACCTCGTATCGTGGTGATGACATCGGGTCCGAGCTTCTTGCGGATGCGGGTGACGAACACCTCGATCGTGTTCGAGTCGCGGTCGAAATCCTGATCGTAGATATGCTCGATCAGCTCGGTCCGCGAAACGACCTTGCCTTTGTGGTGCATCAGATAGGACAGCAGCTTATATTCCTGCGCCGTGAGCTTCACCGGCTCGCCGTCGAGCGTCACCTTGCCCGAGCGGGTGTCGAGCCGGACCGGACCGGCGGTGAGTTCCGAGCTGGCATTTCCCGAGGCTCGGCGGATCAATGCACGCAGGCGGGCGATCAACTCCTCCGTCTGGAAGGGCTTGGCAAGATAGTCATCGGCGCCGGCATCGAGCCCGGCGACCTTGTCGGACCAGCTGTCGCGGGCGGTCAGTACCAGCACCGGAACCTTGATCCCCTCCTTGCGCCAGCGGTCGAGCACGGTGAGGCCGTCAATTTCCGGCAAGCCGAGATCGAGGATGATTGCGTCATAGGTCTCGGTCGAGCCGAGATAGTGGCCGTCCTCGCCATTGGCCGCGTGATCGACGGCATAGCCGGCGCCTTCCAGCGTCGCACGAAGCTGGCGACTCAGATTCGGTTCGTCCTCGACGATCAGCACGCGCATCGTCTCTCCCCTCGTTTCTTGCTCCGCTCCTGCGGTCGCAGAATAGCCTGCGGCCGGCCCAAAGCGGCTCAGGCGTCCGTCCAATCGGTACGGACGCCTAATGTTCCTGAACTGAAATGGGAAGAGCGCGGCCCGGATGCCAGTGGCGAGCGACTATTGGCGGCCGAGGACTCGACCGGAGCGGGCGTCGACGTCGATCCAGATGACTTCGGCACCGCGCATATATTTGAGCCGATAGACCTGTCCGTCGAATTCGGCGCCGATGAACTGGGCGCCTGGGACCCGGATCCGCGATCGAATCGCCGGCAAGGGCAGGATGCGGCCCTGCTGGGCGGCGCGATAGGCGCGATCCTGTTCGCGCACGTTCTGCAGCCCGCGCGCCTCGGCAGGAATTGAGGGCACGGCCAAGGCGGCGATGGCGAGTAGCAGGCGGATACGCATTGTGACGAGGCTCAGCTTTTTCCCGAGGAGATCGGGGACTGGATAGCAGAAGGCATTGAATAGGCCATGAATAGCGCCGTAGGGCCTGCTTAACATTCCGGCGGCGCACGGAAGCGGAGCGGCATGATTTCGCGCGGGCTTGGAGCGTGCGCCACATCAGCGGCGGGCGGCGGCGACCAGGGCTTCGATCATCCAGGCGCGAACCTGCTCGGCCTCGTCGTCATCGAGACGCAGCACGTCCTTGAACGCTACTCGCGCCTCTGTGCCGATGACGAGAGCAAGCGACTTGACGAGGAGATTTCGGGCGGCAGGAGCAAAGGAATCGGCGGCCGGGGCGATCGCCGCTTCGATGAGCGGCGTCCGGCGGTTCTGGCGGACCGGCAGGGCGTCACCGGGCTCCAGCCCGCGTTCGACACTGTGAATCAGCATTCGCCGGAGCGCCGGTTCATTGGCGCGGATCATCGCATCTACGGCGCGATCCGCGCGGTGCAGCCGTTCGACGGGATCGCACGAGTCGTCGTCGGCAAACAAGGTCTCGCCGGAGGGCATCGCGAGATCGAGCGCGGCCTCGACGAGCAGGGCTTCAATGCCCGGGAAGTAGCGATAGGCGGTGGCGCGGGAGACCAGCGCCGCCTCGGCGACCTCCTCCAGCGTGGGGCTGCGCCCGTCCTTCATCAACCGCGCAGCGGCTCGAATCAGATCCTTGCGCGTCCGGCTCTTCTGGTTGGAGCGGCCGCCGGCTTCGGAATCCGCCATCAGGCAGGTGCCAGCTGGCGCTGGATGGAGGCGAGATCGATCCAGACATTCTCTCGGGCGATCCGGCCGGAATCACTGAATTCGAGCACGTGGAGCAGGCGGAACTCGATCGGGCGGCCATGGCCGTCGATCCCGAACGGCCGGCCCGGCGCCGTGCCGCGCCAGACCGAATCGTCGACCATGAAGGTATCGCCGTAGAGCCGCCGCCGGGATTCGACCCGGCCGTTGGCGAGGTCGGCGAACAGGGCCTGGTAGAAGGACCGGACCGCGGCGTGGCCACGAACCGGACCGCCCGGCCAGCCGACAACGTCATGCTCCACCTCGTCGCTGAGCGTGGCGAGCACGCCTTCGACGTCGTCCGACGCCTCGAATCGGAAATGCTCGTCGAGCTTGGCATCCATCTCGGCAGGTGTGAGCGCCATGTGCCGTCTCCATCCATGTTGAAGGCGCTCAAATAATGAGACTAATGTCTCATGTCAAGATTTATGTCTTATCTCGTTTGCGGCGCGCGGCGGGAGGAAGCGCGGGTTTCGGAGCAGAGCCGCCGAAACCAGGGCGACCAGCAGGCCGACCGGAAAGATTTCGACGAAGGTGATCGGAATGCGGATGAAAGGATTGGCATAGCTGGCCCGCATCCATTCATAGCGATCCAGCTCCTGCGCGAGCGCGGCCTCCGACACGCCGGCGGCGCGGCGCTTCTCGGCGAGCGAGGCGATATATTCGTCCATGAACCGATAGTCGGTCGCCGCGAGATAGGCCTCCCAGGCGGCGACGTAGAAGAGCGCCGCGACGACCGCGATGGCAAGCCCCATTCCAAGCGCCGGCAGGAACCGGATGACCCCTCCGCGCTCGACATCGCGATAGCGCTTCACGCCGACGAAGATCAGCGTCAGCGCAACGAGCATCACCAAGTAGCCGAGCCACTGGGAGGTGAAGAATCCGTCGCGCTCCGCGAAGGTCAGGCCCAGCACGATCACGGCGACGACCGCCAGTCCGGCGAGCGAACCGTAGGTGAAGGCGTACTTCATTCCCTTCGCTCCCTTGGGTCAAAGCAGATCATTGGGCCGGAGGCTCCCAAAGCTCGATGGGATTACCCTCCGGGTCGTGAATGCGGGCGAAGCGACCCGTCTCGGGCGTGTCCCACTCCGCCTTGGTGACCGCGTCGATTCCCGACGCCTTCAGCCGGGCCAGAAGGCCGTCCAGGTCGCGCACCCGAAGGTTGATCATCACCTGCTTCTCGAGCGGAAAATAGTCGCTCGCCTCCCGGAATGGCTCGAAAAGGAGCGGCCCGGGCTCAGGGTACCAGAACCATTCGCCCGAGGCGCCAGTACCGCAGCCGCCGCCGACCCCGAGATGCTCGCGATACCACGCCTTGATCGCCTCGGGATCCTTCGCCCGGAAGAAATAACCACCCATTCCGACCACCGACATACGCGTCTCCATGCATGTGAAAGGCATCAGGATAAGGCAGGACAGGGAGGGCGGATATCGCCCGAACGGGTGATTCCGGCGAGAATCATGCATTCGGGCGAATTGTGCGCGACACGTCAGCCCCGGGGCAGGAAGTTCACGGGATCAGCGCAAGCCACCGTGCTTTCTCGACGGCCTGGACGCGCCTTTGCACCTCCAGCTTCTCGTAGAGCCGGGCGACATGGGTCTTCACCGTGTTGGGCGAAATGCCGAGGCTTCGTGCCACTTCCTTGTTCGACTGCCCGGTCGCGAGCAGCTCCAATATCTCGCATTCGCGACGTGTGAGGCCGAGCGAGCGGATCGCAGCCTGGTTGCGTTCGAACGGGGCTGGGGCGGGCCGGGACGTCAGCCGCCGGCCTGCCCAGATTCCCAGTCCGAGGAAGCCGACGGCGAGCAGGACGATGTAGATCTCGGCCGAGAGCGCGCGCATCGATCGATGCCATTCGAGCCATTCCAGCGCGGCGGTCGCCAGCGCCAGCACCAGAGCGTAGAGAATGACGGTCCTCGCCATGCCCGCAGACTGTCAGAAAGGGCGGGATCCCACCAGCCGACCTAGCGAGGATGACGGCGGCGGGCAGAGCCCCTATCTGGCGCGCATGGGAGCACCTGTCCTCGCTTACGAGAATCTCGGCCTGATCCAGGGTACCGGCTGGCTGTTTCGCAGGCTCGACCTGTTCGTCGGCGAGCGTGACCGGCTCGCCCTGATCGGCCGCAACGGGGCCGGCAAGACGACACTGCTCAAGTGCCTCGCCGGACTGATCGATCCTGACGAGGGTCGGCGGACGATCAAGCCGGGGCTGAAAGTGGTGTTGCTCGAACAGGATCCGCCGATAGCGCGATTCGAGACGCTGCGGGATTTCGCCTTGTCGGGAACCGACGCGCCGGCCGCGCATGCCGTCGAGGCAATCGCCACCCAGATAGGCCTCGACCTCGACCGGCCGGCGACGACCGCCAGCGGGGGCGAGAGGCGGCGGGCGGCGATCGCCCGGGCGCTAGGCCAGGAGCCGCAGGTGCTGCTGCTGGACGAACCGACAAACCACCTCGACCTCGCCGGTATCGAGTGGCTGGAGGATTGGCTTTCGCGGTTCGCCGGCGCGTTCATCGTGATCAGCCACGATCGTACGTTCCTGAAGCGGCTGACCCGATCGTCGCTTTGGCTCGACAGGGGAACGCTGCGACGGGCGGAGATCGGCTATGGCGGCTTCGACGCCTGGACCGAGAAGGTCTACGAGGAAGAAGCGCGCGCCGCGGAGAAGCTCGACGCCAAGCTGAAGCTCGAGCTGCACTGGCTGCAACGCGGCGTGACGGCAAGGCGGCGGCGCAACCAGGGGCGGCTCGCCAAGCTGCACGAGATGCGCGCCGCGAGGGCGGCGATGCTCGGACCGGCGGGTGCCGCGAAGCTCGCGCTCGAGAATGACCAGGTGAAGACCAAGATGGTCATCGAAGCCGAGAAGGTTTCCAAGAGCTTTGGCGATCGTACGATCATCAAGGACTTCTCGCTGCGCATCCAGCGAGGGGACCGGATCGGCCTGGTCGGTGCCAACGGCACCGGCAAGAGCACCCTCCTGAAGCTGCTCACCGGCGAGATCGAGCCCGACGAGGGCAAGGTGACCCGGGCAAGGACCCTGACCGGCGTGATGATCGACCAGCAGCGCAGGCTGCTCGATCCCGACAAGAAGGTACGCGACATACTCGCCGATGGCGGCGACTGGATCGAGGTGCGCGGGCAGAAGAAGCACGTCCAGGGATATCTGAAGGAGTTCCTGTTCGATCCGGGCGTGGTCGACACGAAGATCGGGGCGCTTTCCGGAGGCGAGCGCTCGCGGCTGCTGCTGGCTCGCGAATTCGCCAGGCGCTCCAACCTGCTGGTGCTCGACGAGCCCACAAACGACCTCGACCTCGAAACCCTCGACCTGCTGCAGGAAGTGATCGCGGATTATGACGGCACCGTGCTGATCGTCAGCCACGACCGCGACTTTCTCGACCGGACGGTAACCATCACGCTCGGACTGGACGGGTCGGGACGGGTCGATATCGTTGCCGGCGGCTATGAAGATTGGGAGCGCAAGCGCCGGCCGAACGAGACCAAGGCTTCCGCCAAGGGCACTGCGGCGGCGGACACCGCACCCCCGCCGCGTCCGCGCACCAAGTTGAGCTACAAGGACCAGCGCGACTATGACCTGCTTCCCCAGCGCATCGAAGCGCTGGAGGCGGAAATTGCGCGCGACGAGAACATCCTGTCCGATCCCGACCTCTATCGCCGCGACCCGGAGCGGTTCGCTCAGCTCACCGCGGCAATCGATAAGGCCCGTGCGGAGCGCGACGCCGCCGAGGAGAGGTGGCTGGAGCTTGCGGAAATGGCTGAGTCCCTGGCGGGCTAGCGTCGGTCTGTTTCCTGCCCCTTCGCGGGAGGCGGGAAAAAGGCGCCTTCGACCGGTTCAGGCGAATGCGTCCCAGCCCCCGTGACGTTCACGGTCCCGCCGTGCCTGCTTGTTCCAGCTGCCGCCTGATCGCTTCCTCGCTGGGCGCCCCGCGCGTCGCGCGTGCGAGCAGGGCCAGGCCGCCGGCGGGGTCCTCGCCGCTCTTGAACAGGATCCATCCCAAGGTATCGGCGGTCGCCGGGTTGTTGCGGTCCAATGCCCAGGCCCGGCGTGCGAGGGGGACGGCCGAATCATAGTCGCCGGTTTCCGAATAGGCCCAGGCAAGATTGTTGAGGATGGTCGCATCATTGTTCCCGAGGCGGCTACGCAGACTCTCGTAGACCAGGATCGCTTCCCCATATTCCCGGCGCTGCATCATCCGCGACGCGAGCAATATCTGCCCGGGCACGCTTCGCGGATTCTGCTGGACGTAGAGCTCCAGGACCTGATCGGCCGCGGGCACCTGGCCCGAGCGCTGAAGCGCCTCGATGAGGCGGAGGGCGACCGGCTCGGTAAACGCGAGATTGGCGGCGCGGCGATATTGCTCCGCGGCGCCGGCGAAGTCGCCGCCGGTACCGAGGACGTCGCCGACGAGGACATGGGTTTCCGGAGCTCCAGGATTGGCCGTCTGGATTCGCTGCGCCCTCTCCAGCGCCTCGTCGCGCAGACCGCGCGCGAGAAGGGCGGAGACGAGACGGACCTGGATAGGACCGTCGCCGGGCCGAGCATCGGCCGCCGCCCGCAGGTCCGCAAACTCGCCGTCGGCCAGCGGGTCCAGACGCGTGAGGGCGCCGGGCTGCGGCAAGGCTGCGCGGGCGAGGTAATGTGCTGCCGCAGCGGCATCACCGCGCCGCGCGAGCAGTCGACCCATCAAGGTCAGCGCATAATCGTCGGCATCGGGTCCATCGACGATCGGGCGCAGCGTCTCCGCCGCCGCGATCAGGTCGCCCATCCGCCATTGGGCGACGGCGAGCAATCGGCGTGCCTTGCGGTTGGCCGGCTGGCGCGCAACCAGGGCGGCGAGCCGGTCGGCGGCTTGCGCCGCATTGCCGGTCTCCAGGTCGATCGTGCCCCCGAGCAGCATCCCGGCCGGAACGGAGTCGAACGCTCCGCGCGTGCGATTGTAAAGCGAACGGGCAAGCTCGAAATTGCGCGCCCGGGCGGCCAGCACGGCCTGAAGGTAGTAAGCGGTCGGATGCCCGCCGGTCAGCGCATGGACTGCTCGGACATCGGAGAGCATGTCGCCCATCCTGCCGAGATCTCCATAGGTGATGGCGCGCTCCAGCAGAGCGGGAACATGGCCCGGATCCACGTCCAGCGCGCGATCGAACCACGGCAGAGCGGCGGAGAGGCCATATTGTCCGCGGCTGAGCTCGCCTCGCAGCACCAGCGCCTCGGCGTCGCCCGGCCGGAGCGCCAGGGCGCGGTCGACCGCCTCCAGCGCGCCGGCAATATTGCCGGCCGCGCGGCGGTATCGGGCCAGGTCGATCCACACCGCACTGTCGCGCGGCGCCAGCGAGGCGGCATAGTCGAGCTGCGCCTGCGCCGCGGCCAGGTCATGCAGCGCGAGCAGCGCACGGCCGCGCATCCGGGCCGCATAGGCCTCGTGCGCCGCGGGCACGACCGCCGCTTCGGCGAGCGCGCCGCGCGGATCGTTCTGGAGCAAGCGGGCATGGGCAAGGAGATGGCGGGTTTCCTCCGCCGGAACTCCCGACTGACGCGCCCGCGCGATCTCGGATTCCGCCGCGATGCCGTCCCCCAAAGCGAGCTGGACCCGCGCCTGCATCATCCGCGCGGCACGGTCGCCCGGATTGGCCTGGAGCGCATTCATCAGCTCGACCCGCGCGGTGCGGATGTCGCCGCGCCGAAAGGCGGCCGCCCCCCGCTCATAGGGGCTGCCGGCTGGCCCGCCACAGGCGGCGAGCGCGAGCGATGCCAGAAGGAGAAATCGGCGAATCACGGCTGCATGCCGTATTGCTTGAGCAGGTCGTAGAGCGTCGGCCGGCTGATCCCGAGCAATTTGGCGGTTCCCGAAATATTGCCATCCGCTTGCGCGAGCGCCTTGCGGATCACCGCCCGGTCGGCCGCCTCGCGCGCCGCCTTGAGATTGACCGGAAGTCCGTCCTGCTCGACCGAGGCGAGATCGAGATCCTCGGCCGAGACCATCCGGCCATCGGCCATGATGACCGCGCGCTTCACCCGATTTTCCAGCTCGCGCACGTTTCCCGGCCAACGCCATTGCTCGATCGCAGCCAATGCGCCGGGGGCGAAGCCCTTCACCTGCGGGTTCATCTCGCGGGCGAAGCGGGCGAGGAAATGCTTGGCGAGCAGAGCGGCGTCGCCGTTCCGCTCCGCAAGGCTCGGGATCCGCACGACGATCTCGGCCAGGCGGTAGTAAAGATCTTCCCGGAACGTGCCGGCCGCGATCATCTCCTCGAGATTCTGATGCGTGGCGCAAACGACTCTCGTATCCACCGCGATTGGTCGGCGTCCCCCGATCCGCTCGATGACTCTTTCCTGCAGGAAGCGCAGTAGCTTGACCTGGAGCTGCAGCGGAATGTCGCCGACCTCGTCGAGGAACAGGGTTCCGCCCTGCGCGAGCTCGATCTTGCCCTCGGTCGTCTTGATCGCGCCGGTGAAGGCGCCCTTCTCATAGCCGAACAGTTCCGCCTCGAGCAGATTCTCGGGGATGGCGGCGCAGTTGATGGCGATGAAGCCCGCTCCGCGCCGGCGGCTCTGCTGGTGGACGCCGCGAGCGAGCAGCTCCTTTCCGGTACCACTGGCGCCGAGCAGCATGACAGTCACGTCGGCGTTGGCGACGCGTTCGATCGTTCGCGCCACCTTCACCATCTCCGGTGCGGCGGTGATCATCGTGCCGAGGACGGTGCGATTCTCCCCGATCTCGCTTTCCAGCCGCTTGTTTTCGCATTCGATCTCATGAAGCTGGAAGGCGCGGCGAACGATCAGACCAAGCTGATCGATGTCGACCGGTTTCTGGTAGAAATCATAAGCACCCGAGGCGATCGCCCTCAGCGCGCTCTCGCGCGCACCGTGGCCGGAGGCGACGATCACCTTGGTCGCTGGCTTGAGGGTCAGGATATGCTCGAGCGCGGCAAAGCCTTCGCTCACGCCGTCGGGATCGGGCGGCAGACCGAGGTCGAGCGTCACTACCGCCGGCTCGGCCGAACGAACCATGTTCAGTGCGGTGTCGCGGTCCGAAGCGACCAGGACTTCATAATCGTCATAGGCCCAGCGAAGCTGGCGCTGCAGACCTTCGTCATCCTCGACGATCAGGAGTTTGGGTCTGACCGGGATATTCATGCTCGCATCCGTTCATGCACGAGGGCGGGACGGACTGGCGTTCCCGGGAGGATAAGGGTGAACCGGCTGCCCTCGCCGAGCGCGCTTTCGACCTCGAGCCGGCCCCCCATTGCTGCGATCAAGGCCCGTGCCTCGTAAGCGCCGATGCCGAAGCCGGTTTCCTTGGTAGAAGCGAAAGGCTGGAACAGGCGGGAGCGGACAAAATCCTCGGACATTCCTCCGCCATGGTCGATCACCTCGAGGACGACGTCGCCTCCGCTTTCGAAACCACGGACCTCGACCGGATCGGCAGGGCCGCTGGCGTCGATGGCGTTCTGGAGGAGATGAGCCAGCGCCTGCTCGAGCGCCGCCGCATCGGCCTTCGCGATCAGCGCCTCGGCCACATCGGCCCGGATCGGATGGGCGCGCTGCTTCGCGGCGACGACCGATTCGATCACGCGGCGCACATCGACCGGGCGTGGCGGATCGGCCTCGCGCGCGCCGCCGGGCGTCAGCCGGGCGAGCAGGTCGTTCAGCTTCTTCACCGAGGCCTTCAAGGTTGCGATCATGTCGGCGCGGAATTCCGGATTGCCCGCGTGCCGCTCGGAATTCCGGGCAACCAGGGAGAGTTGGCTGACCAGATTCTTGATGTCGTGCAGGATGAAGGCGAATCGCCGGTTGAACTCGTCGAAGCGGCGGGCGTCGGCGAGCGCCTGCTGGCCGCGCGCCTCCGCGATATAGCTCGCGGCCTGAATGCCGGCGGCGCGGAACAGGTCGAAATCCTCCCAGTCGAGCGGCCGCCGGAAAGCCGGCGGCTCGAGGATCACCAGCCCGACGAGCCGACCGGAATGAATCAGCGGCACCCCCGCCCAGGCGCGCTCCAGCCCGGCCAGCCATCCCGGCACCGGAAGGCGGATGCCGCCCTTGACCAGCCAACCGTCTCGAATCGCGTCGAAGTCCACGACATAAGCCTGCTCCTCGACGAAGCGGGCCAGTGCCTCGGCACCGCTGCCGGTCGGCGGCAGCGGCAACGCCGAATTCCAGCGCGCCGTCGCCACCAGGCGGTAATGAGCGTCGGTCATCAACAGCACGCCGGCCGTCGAGCCGCCAATGTCCGCAAGCGCTTTCACGACCCGCTCCTCGAGTGTGGCGCCGTCCTCGCCCTGACGGGCGACCGTGTCGGTGAAGCGCAGCCATTCCTGCCGATAGTCGTAGCGGTGCTCGAACACATGCTTGGCGACGAGGACCTGAAGCCAGGCCCGCGCCCTACGCGACGGCAGCAGAACCAGCGCGCCGCCGGTCATGATCGCGACGACGCCGAGCTGAGCCACCTCGCCCCAGCCGGCGCCGACGATCTCCAGCGCCCGCGATGCGGACATCATCACGATCAGGTAGGCGAGAATGGCGATAACCGAGAGCGACTGGAAGGTCGCGGCACGCGAGATCTGGACCTTCCAGCTTGCCGGACCGCGAATTCCCAGGGCGAAGAGCGCGGCGAGCATCGCCATCACCACTCCGCGCATTGCGAAAAGGGCTTCGGCGCTGCCGCGCGAGAAATAGGCGACCGTGTAGAGGTGGAGATCGTAAGCCCACATCGCTGCCAGCGCGATCATCGGAAAGCGGAGGGCATTGCGCGAACCAGGCGCGGCCTGCCCGTACAGGTTGTGAACCAGTATCAGCGCGCCGGCAGCCAAAGTGAGGCCAAGTATCTCAAGGGTGGTGACGAGCGACTCGAACACGATCCCGACTTCACGATATTCGGCCATGATGCCGCCGACCACGATCTGCAGGCCGGCCACAGCGGCCACGGCGGCATAGACCGACTTGACCGCACGCTGGGCGCTGCCGCCGCCGGCTTTTTGCATGATGCCGTACATGAAGGCGAGAAAGGCAAGGTTGCGCGCACTCTCGAAGAGCTGGGCGAGCATGTCGTAGCGTCCGAGCAGGGCCAGGAAGATCGCCCAAACGGAGACGGTGGCGAAGGCGGTGACCAGCGGCCGATTGAGCGGATCGCCGTTCCAGTGGCGGAGCTGGAAGATCGCCAGCGCTCCATATAGGCCGGCAGCGAGGAGATGGCTCCACAGCGCGATCAGCCCGAGCATCAGCGCGCGCCCTCCGGCCAGAGGATCACCCGCGCCGTCTGGAGCAGGATCAATATGTCGAGAAATGGCGTGTAGTTCTTGGCGTAATAGAGATCGAATTCGAGCTTCTCACGCGCATCCTCGATCGATGCTCCGTATGGATAGTTGATCTGGGCCCAGCCGGTGATTCCCGGCTTCACCACGTGGCGCTCCGAATAATAAGGAAGCCGGGCTTCGAGATCCGCGACGAATTGCGGTCGCTCCGGCCGCGGACCGACAAAGCTCATCTCGCCGCGCAGCACGCTCCAGGCCTGCGGAAGCTCGTCGATCCTGAGCTTCCGGATCAGGCGGCCGACCCGCGTGACACGCGGATCGTCGCGCTGCGCCCACACCGCCTTGCCCCCGACCTCGGCATCGACGCGCATCGAGCGGATCTTCACGACGTCGAAGGTTTGGCCGTACAGGCCGACACGGCGCTGCCGATAGAAAACCGGACCACGGCTTTCCAGCTTCACCGCGATCGCCGTGATCGCGATCAGCGGGACAGCAAGGAGCAGGATCGACAGGCTCACCGCCACGTCGAACAGCCGCTTGCCGAGGCTCGACAGCCGGCGGCCTGCGGAGAAGCCGTCGGAGAAGATCAGCCAGGAGGGATTGAGGCTGTCGAGGTCGACCCGGCCGGTCTCGCGCTCGATGAAGGTCGAGAAATCATGCACCTCGACCCCGGTCGTCTTGATTCGCAGTAGATCGTTGAGCGGCAAAGCGTTGCGGCGCTCCTCCAGCGCCAGCACCACCTCGCCGGCCCCGAGGTCGAGCAGATGGCGGGGAAGACTCGCTATGTCGTCGCGATTGACCGAGCCGACTACGGCGGCGGGCCCGTCGTTCATCCCGACGAAGCCGACGACGTGGAAACCGGATCCGGCCCGCTCCGCAAGCGCTTGGATCCGGGCGGCGCGCGGCCCGGCGCCCAGCACGAGGACGCGACGCCGGAAATGCCGCCCACCGATCAGGTCGCGGAGCAGGGCTCGGAGCCCGCCCAGGCCGAATAGGGCCAGCAAGGTGGCGTAGAGCAGGCTGGAGCGCCAGAAGCTGACCGGAGGGAAAGCGAAGAAGACCAGCGACAGGAGCAGGATTCCGAGCGCGACCGCCACGAGCAGGCGAGCGACGGCGAACCGCACCGACTGCAGCGCCTGCACGCCGTAGACGCCGACGGCCACCATGGCCGCCTGCATCGCGAGCGCGAACGCAAGCATGTTGGGAAGCCGCGCCGCCTCCGGGTCGAACTTGCCGTCGACCTGCCACACGCGCAGGGCCCAGCCGGCTTCTGCCGCGACCATGAGCAGCGCGAAATCGATTGCCGCCAGCAGCAACACGGAGACCGGCAGGTAATGTTTGAAGATTCGGATCATGATGGACGGGCCTCGCGAAGCGCGGGCCGGACGGCCGCGCGCCAGATCGGCGCCGCGCCTTCGTCACCGAGGCGAAGTGTAAGCTGGACCGACACGGGCGGGAGTGTCGGCGAAATTGACAAATAAAGGGTGAAAGGGGCTGGCCCCGACTAGTGCCGGGTCCAGGCTTGTGAGCGACAGACGATCGCGACGCAGCCGGTCACCCGCAACGTACCGTCGGGATTCAGGCGCAGCCGGGCGCGATACGATCTGCCGGTCTTCGGATCATAGGCGCGGCCTTCGCCGCCGCCGCCCGGCGCAAAGCCGCTGAGGACGGCGACACCGACCAGCGGGCGGCGGCGAAGCGCTTCGTCCGGGTTGTTCGCGTCTTGGACAGGGGCGCCGCGGGCGAGCACGCGCACGACACGTCCGCAGGCGGTCTCTCCGCATCGTCCGATCCGGACGACGGCCGAGCGATCCGCGGTCACCCAGTCGCCGGCGAATCCCCGCGGGTGTCGAGAGGATAAGGGCGAGCGATGCGGCGAGCATGCCCCCGCATAGCCGGCCAGACGCACCGATGGCCACCCTTAGAGAGAGGGGACTATCGCGGCAGGGCCCGGCCCGGCTAGGCTGAAGCATGGGCCAAGCCGCAACCGCACGCATCATACCGGTCATCCTTTGCGGAGGCGCCGGGACGCGGCTGTGGCCCTTGTCGCGGCTCGACCGCCCCAAGCCTTTCGTTTCGATAGATGGCGGGGCGACTCTGTTCCAGGAGACCGCGCGCCGGGTTGGGGATCCTGCCCTGTTCGCGCCGCCGATCGTCGTCGTGGCCGAGGAGTTCGGTGGCACCGCCGCGGCCCAGCTCGAGGAAGCCGGCGTCGGCGGCGCCCGGCTGATCCTCGAGCCGGCGGCGCGGGGCACGGCGCCTGCGATCGGGACGGCGGCCCTGATGAGCGATCCGAACGACCTGCTGCTGGTGCTGCCGAGCGATCATGTCGTCAGGAACGTGACTGCCTTCTCCACCGCCGTCGGCGAGGCCGTGACGGCGGCGCGTTCGGGATGGCTGGTCACTTTCGGCGTGCAGCCGGAACGGCCGGAAACCGGCTACGGCTACATCCTGCGCGGCGAATCGGCAGCGCCGGGCGCATCCCGGGTCGAAAGCTTCGTCGAGAAGCCCGATGCGGCAACCGCCGCACTTTATCTCGCAGACGGACGCTATTTGTGGAACAGCGGCATCTTCCTGTTCGGCGCCGGGACGCTCATCGCGGCGCTGCGAGAGCATGCATCTTACATCTTGCCCGCGGCCGAGGCGGCGCTCGCGGCGGGGCGGTGGGAGGACGGGTCGATCCATCCAGAGCGCGGCCATTTCGCACGCTCGCCGTCGCAGTCGATCGACCATGCGGTCATGGAGAAGAGCGACAGGGTCGCGGTCGTACCGGTCGACATGGGCTGGTCCGACGTCGGCAGCTGGGAAGCGCTGCATGCCGCTGCCGAGCACGACGCACAGGGCAATGCACTGGCAGGCGACGTCGTGATGATCGACAGCCAGGGTTCGCTGGTCCGCTCGGAAGGACCGCTGGTGGTCGGCGTCGGAGTGCGGGATATGGTCATCGTCGCGACCGAGAGATCGGTGCTGATCGTGCCGCGCGGCGAGAGCCAACGCGTTAAGGAAGCGGTCGAGATCCTTGCCCGCAGAGGAATGGAGCCGCCGCAGGAGCTAGGGGGCGGTCGACGGACCGGCGACGGGCCGAAACCCTAGACCGCTTCCAATTCCAGGACGAAGGTGCGCAGCGCGCGGGCATCGTGCAGGGCGTTGTGGGGAACAGCGCTGTTGGCGGCGGTGCAGAAGCCAGGCGTGCTCAACAGCTCGAAGCGCAGGGCGCCAACGGGCGCCATTTCACCCGGCCCGGTGGTGATCAGCGCGCAGAAATGGCTGATATCGTCCGGCCAGTCGGCGACGATCACCGGATCGGGGTCTCCGGCCAGATAGTCGGCCAGGCGCTCGGCGGCCACCGCGCGCGAAAGGGGCTGATCGGCTCCCAGCGGCACGGTTCCAAGATAGGGAACGACATGCCGCTCGACCCAGGGATGCAGCGGATCGGGAAGCGGCAGGGTCGCGTAATATTCCTGGTCGCCGTGCTCGGGCGCCAGCGCGAGGCTGATCAGCGCGCCGCCAAATCCGTTGAACTCCGTGTCGAGAAAATAGCGCATTCGTCCGTGCTTCGTCCGTTTCCGTCTGCGGTCCGCTGAACCTGGCAAGTCGCTGGCCGCCCACGGGGCGGGCCGGGCACGGCTCTAGCAGTCAAATAGAAAAGGGGCGCCCGAAAAATGCTTCGGGCGCCCCCAATCTGTTCCAACTCAGGCGTTGGTGAGGTTGCAGGCGCTGGTCTTGCCGCGATCCTGCTGCAGATCGTAGCTGACGCGCTGGTCCTTCTGGAGCGTGCCCATGCCGGCCGCTTCCACGGCGGAGATGTGCACGAAGGCGTCCTTGCCGCCATCATCCGGCTGGATGAAGCCGTAGCCCTTGTCAGCGTTGAAGAATTTCACGGTTCCGATGGCCATGTTGCCATTCCTTCCTTTGGTTCGCGTACCGACCGTCGGTACGTCCGTGCTCGAGTAGCGAGAGAGAAGGAAAGAGGGGCCGCAAGGCGCCAAAGACCGTCAACTTGCGACTGTAGCCCCCCTGATATGGGCCATATCTGCCCCAAGCACAAGGCGGGGAGGCTGTCAGGCGGCGATGCGAGGCGGCTCCGCGGCGGACGAGCCGCCCCAAGCGCGCCCGAATGGCTTAGTGGCGAAAGTGACGCATGCCGGTGAAGATCATGGCCAAACCCGCTTCATCCGCTGCGGAAATGACTTCTTCGTCGCGAATCGAGCCGCCGGGCTGAATCACGGCGGTGGCGCCGGCCTCGGCGGCGGCGAGCAGACCGTCGGCAAAGGGGAAAAAGGCGTCCGAGGCGACGGCCGAGCCGATCGTCCGCGGCTCGGGCCACCCCGCTTTCTGGGCAGCGTCCTTCGCCTTCCAGGCAGCGATTCGGGCGGATTCGAGCCGGTTCATCTGACCGGCGCCAATGCCGGCAGTCGCGCCGCCTTTCGCATAGACGATCGCGTTCGACTTGACGTGCTTGGCGACGGTCCAGGCGAACAGGCAATCGGAAAGCTCCTGGTCGGTCGGTCGGCGCCGCGTCACGACCTTGAGATCGTCGCGCCCGACCCGGCCCGAATCGCGCGACTGGACCAGCCAACCGCCGGCAATGGTCTTCATGGTAAGGCCCGGCCGGGCCGGATCGGGCAATTCGCCAGTGAGGAGCAAGCGGAGATTCTTCTTCTCCGCGAAGACCGCACGCGCTTCCTCGTCGGCGTCCGGAGCGATGATCACTTCGGTGAAGATGCGAGTCATCGCTTCCGCGGACGCGCGATCGAGCGCACGATTGACCGCGATGATGCCGCCGAACGCCGAAACGCTATCGCAGGCGAATGCGGCCTCATAGGCGTCCGCCAGCGTGGCGGCGACGGCGACGCCGCAGGGATTGGCATGCTTGACGATGACACAGGCCGGATCGCCGTCGCGGAACTCGGAGACGAGCTCGATGGCCGCGTCGGCATCGTTGTAATTGTTGTAGCTCAAAGCCTTGCCCTGGACCTGCTCCGACTGAGCGATCCCGCGGCCATGCGGCCCCTGAGGCAGGTAAAGGGCGGCCTGCTGGTGCGGATTCTCGCCATAGCGCAGGTCAGCGCCGCGGCTCATCGCCAAGGTGAGGCTATCGGGAAAGGCGCTGCCCTGGTCGGCGAACGCGAACCATTGGGAAATAGCCGAATCATAAGCGGCGGTGGCGGCGAAGGCCTTGGCGGCGAGACGCCGGCGGAGATCGAGTGACGTCATGCCGCCGCTGGAATCGAGTTCGCCGATCAATGCCTCATAGTCGGCAGGGTCGGTGACGATGGCGACGTAAGCATGATTCTTCGCCGCCGAGCGAACCATCGAAGGGCCGCCGATATCGATATTCTCGATGATCTCTTCGCGACCGGCGCCGCGCCCCACGGTGGCCGCGAACGGGTAGAGATTGACGACGACCAGGTCGATGGCGCCAATGCCGTGGGCGATCATCGCCGCCTCATGTTCGGGGTCATCGCGGACCGCGAGCAGGCCCCCGTGGACTTTCGGATGAAGCGTCTTGACCCGCCCGTCCATCATCTCCGGAAATCCGGTGAGCTCGGAGACGTCGACAACGGCGAGACCGGCGTTGCGCAGCGTCCTCGCGGTGCCGCCCGTCGAGACAAGCTCGACGCCGTGACGGGCGAGTGCGACGCCGAGCTCGACAAGGCCGCTCTTGTCGGAGACGGAGAGCAAGGCGCGGGCGATCTTCACGTCGGTCATTTTCTTCCTTTCGAGCGGTGCCCCGCCTCAGCCTGACCCGCGGCATTTTTCAAGGGCTGAGTTGGCCGCCCGCAGGCGGCTCAGTCGGTCCGTTCCTCCGGCCGATCGTCCCGCGGCAGCCGCCATTCGACGCGAAGCCCCGGATCCGCGGACTCGAAGCGGAGGTGCGATCGGTGGTAGGCGGCGATCGCCTGGACGACGGACAGGCCCAGGCCGAGCCCCGGGACGCCTTCCACGGAAGGCGCTCGGAAGAAGCGCTCGGCCACCTTCTCGCGATGCTCCGGCGCGATGCCCGGTCCCGTATCGGAGATGGCGACGAGAATTTCGCCGGCGACGAGACCGACGCTAACCGCGACGAGGCCGCCGGCCGGCGTGTACTTGATCGCATTGTCGAGCAGATTGCTCACCGCCTGGAACAGGAGGTCGCGATCGCCTCGGGTCTCGAGACCGGGCGCGACGCTCGCCGTCAGCCGCTGACCTTTTGCCTCGGCCGCCGGCTGATAATAGTCGACGGCGTCCAGCATGAGCTCGGAAAGATCAACGCGCTCGAAGGCCGCGGCATGACGGGACGCCTCGATCCGGGAGATTCGCAGCAACGAATCGAAGATGGACTGGAGCCGGTCGGCTTCCTCGATCGCGCGGCGGAGCGGCTCGGCCCCGGCCTCCGGCTCGGCCTCGAGCTCGATGAGGCTCGCTTTCAGTCGGCTCAGCGGCGTGCGCAGCTCGTGGGCGACACTGTCCGACACGCGCCGCACCGCCTCGAGCGACGCCTCGATCCGGTCGAGCATCAGGTTGAGGGTCTCGGCGAGACGGTCGAAATCATCCCCGGCTCTGCCCCGTGGTATCCGTCCCGAAAGGTCGCCGGCGATCACGCGGCGCGCAGTGGCGGTCATGGCGTCGATGCGGCGCCCGATCGCCCGGCTCATCAGGGCGCCGCCCGCCAGAGTCAGCAAGGCCAGCGCCGGCAGCAGCCAGACCAGGGTTTCGCGTACGCCTTCCTCGAGCTCGTCCAGATCCTCTATGTCGCGACCGATCAGCAGCCGCGCCTCGCCCTCGAGCGGCAGGTCGAGCGCGAGGGCCTCATATTCGTCCTCGTCACCCTCGCGCGCGACGTCGGCTTCGATCCGCAACCAGCGCGTCGTGAAGGACCTCGGCCAACTCGGCAGGTTGCTCGTGACGACGCTCCCGTCCGGGCGAAGCAGGGCATGATAGGCCAGGCGCGGCGACGGATCGCCGGCGCGGCGCTCGAGCAGGGGCGCGAGCGCGTCCGCGCCGCCTCGACGGTAGACGGCCGACAGCGCCTCGCCTTCCTGCGCTAGCTGCTCGCGCACCTGGCCGAGCGGACGAGCGATCGCTGCCCAGAAATAGAGACCGCCGAGCAGGGAAACCGATACAGTGAACAGGCCCGCATAGATCAATGCGAGCCGGAAGGAGAGGCTGCCGAACAATTTCATCCGGACCGCCGAATCGTGTAGCCCGCGCCGCGGACCGTCTCGACCAGCGAAGTTTCGAAGCCGCGGTCAAGCTTCTGGCGCAGGCGGCTGACATGCTGGTCGATGATGTTGGTCTGCGGGTCGAAGTGATAGTCCCAGACATGTTCGAGCAGCATCGAACGGGTCACGATCCGGCCGGCGTTACGGGCGAGAAATTCGAGGATCCGGAATTCCCGGTTCGTCAGTTCGATCCTCCTGCCGGCGCGCGAGACGGTCCGCCCCACCACGTCAAGATCGAGACCCGCGATGCTGATCCGCGCGGGTTCGTCGGGCGCGGGGCGGCGGCGGCCGAGCACCTCGGCCCGCGCGAGCAGCTCCGACAAAGCGAACGGCTTTGGAAGATAGTCGTCACCGCCGGCGCGGAGCCCCTTGACCCTTTCATCGAGGTCGCCGAGCGCGCTCAGGATGAGGACGGGGGTCAGGTCGCCAGTAGCGCGTATCGTCTGAAGGATTTTCAATCCGTCGACGCTCGGAAGCATGCGATCAAGGATGATCAGGTCGTAGCTTTCCAGCGAGGCCTGCAGCAGCCCGTCTTTCCCGTCCGAGCGGTGGTCGACGAGATGCCCCTCCTCGCGCAACGCCTTCGTAATGAAGGCGGCGAGACGCGCATCGTCTTCGATCAGCAGGACGTGCATGGACCGCTTCTGGCAGTCGGCTCGACGGAGTTGAAGGCCGGCCGGCGAAACATGGTCGTTTTCAAATGTTGCCGCAATCGGAGGCAAAGGTCCCGCGGATATTGCGGCGGCATGTGGCGGAAGCGCACGAAAGCCGAATCGACCGGTGCCGAGAGCGACGCCTGCGCCTGCTTTGCAGCAACGATATCCCTGCTCTTGTGGGCAACCCGAAACGCGCGGGGCGAGTCGCGGCGCCGCCTGACGGCGCTTCGCCCGTCGGACCGCATCGCACGAGGAGGATGCGCATGAGAATGGTCGCAACGGCCGCCTTCATTTGGGTCGGACTGGTCGCCGCGGCACCGGCCCAGGGCGACCGGCCGCCGGATGCACGCGAACGCGTCGCCATCGAGCGCGTGCTGCGCGCCCAGGGATTTGTAAGCTGGGAGGAGATCGAGCTGGACGACGACGGGCCGCGCTGGGAGGTGGATGATGCCCGCGACTCCTCCGGACGACGTCATGACGTCAAACTGGATCCGAGGACGTTGCGCATCGTCCGCCGCGAACGAGACCATTGATGCTTCGGCGCGGGAGGAGGGCGTGCAACTGATCTGCGGCCTATTCGGCCATCATCCCGCCCCTGGGATCATCCGCAGGGCCGGCACGCAACTTCGAAGCTGCGTGCTTTGCCACAAGCTCCTGGTTCGGACCGTCGACGGAAGCTGGAAACCCGCGGAGGAGGAAGGCGCGGCAGGTGAGTGCTGCCCCGAGCCACCGTCGAATGGTTGAGCCCGGCCCAGCGAGCCCGGCGATCATCGTGCCCGCTTGAGCTCCCAGGAGATGGTCATCCCTTCGGGCGGCGTCTGGCCGCCGATCACCAGCTGCAAAGTCGCGCGCGGCCGCGCATGGCCGTCGACCCACAGGCTGTCCTCCGTCGACAGCAGGCCGCCGCGGCAGCGGAACTGCCAAACGCCTCCGCCGCGAATGCGGAGCAGCGCGCCTTGACCGTCGGCAGTCGTGGTCGCCTCCACCGACGGGGCCAGATGGAAGCGCACGGCGAACGGAATATTCTGACTCCGCCTGCGCCGGCGCGCTGCGCCGTACAGACGATCCTCGCCGGTGAGTTGGAGGCCGTCCGACGAGAGGAGCAGTCGCCGCTCATGGATTAGACCGAAGCGCCGCATATAGCCGTCGTGGCTGGCCTCGACGCGAAGAATGCCTCCCGTTTCATCGCGCGACATCTCCACCTCGGCGACTCCCTTGCCGAGCGAGCCGTCCTCATGGATCGCGGTCGAGTTACGGTCGCCCAAGGTCAAGGTGGAATGGGCGGCTGTGGTCCTGAGCGCGTGGACCAGCGAGTCGGGAAGGGCTCCCTTGGCTTCTCCCACTCCGCCGCAATTGACGATAAGCCGGTTGGCGCCGTCGCTGAACTCGAAGGCGAGCGTCGAGGCGCAACCGCCGATCAGCGCACGCGGCGGAGGCGGCGGAGCGGCATCGAACACCAGTATGCTCGCCTTGGCCTGCAGGCGCTGATAGCCCCAGCCGCGCGGCCGCCGAAGCGGCGGGACGTCCGCGCCGGAAGCGTCCACCGCGGCCAGAACGCGGCGCCGGCTTGCCATATGCCCGCCCTGCCAGCTGGATAACGCTTCGTCGCCGAGCGTCGCGGCGAGCAGGGCCGCCGCGGCGGAGACCAGCGTTTCGGACAGCCATTCCGGCACGTCGCGCCGACCGGCGATGTAGACCGCCCGAAGCTGGGCCAGGGTCTCGACCAAGGCGAGCTGCTCGGTCGGAGATCGGCTCGCCAATCCACCATCGTCATGGACCGAAGTCGACAATGCGCGCATCAGCCCCGCTTCGCCCGTGCGGAGGCGGGCCGGGCCTCCCTGCACGACCAGAGCCGCTGTAATCACCCCGCTCCAGGCCATGATCCGCGGCAGTCCAGGCAGCACCTTGTCGGCGGTGCGGTCGAGATGGCGGGCACCGCGGGCGAGGGCATGGAGGAGCCGAGAGCGATAAACGAGATCGCGGCTCGACAGGATGTAGGGTGCATAAGCGGTCCAGAAGAGGATCCGCCGCCCCCATAGGTCCGCCCGCCAAGCCGGCTCGCATACCTCCTCGTCGAAGGCTGCGAGCCATTTGCGGACGAGTCCTTCGGCGACCTTGGCGCCGCGCTCGCGCGAGGCGGCCGCTGCGAGGTCGCGCAACCAGGCGAAGCTCTGGAGATAGAGGCTGAAGTCCTGGGGAAGGCCGAGCGTGGAGAAGTCCAGCCGCTCGATCGAAATTTCAGTCCCATTGTGAAGGAAGCGCCCGTCCAGCAGGGCCTCGCCGGCGGCTCGGTCGCCAGCGACCGGGTCCTTCGGCACCGCCAGCAGCCTCAGCGGCACTCGTCCCCGCAACCGCAATTTGTGCAGCGGCGTCCGCCACGCGAGACGATGGAGACGGTAGTTGAGCCGCTCGAACAGGGATAGCCCGCGATCGTCGCCGACTCGGATCAACCGCTTGCCCGGCGCGATCTCCTGCTCCTCGGCTTCGGCTTCCACCTGCTCGAACAGGCTCACCCCCTCAGCGCCCGAATATTGTCTGCATAAGCGGACGGGCCGCCGCGAAACGTGGCGGTGCCGGCGACGAGCGCGTCGGCCCCGGCATCGATGATCCTTCGGCAGTTGGATCGGTCGACGCCGCCGTCCACTTCAAGGTCGATCGACTTTCCAAGCTGGTCGATCCGCTTGCGTATCGCCTCGACCTTGCGAAGCTGGCTTTCGATGAAGCTCTGGCCGCCGAACCCGGGATTGACGCTCATCACCAGGACGAGATCGACCTCCTCGAGGATATAGTCGAGCGTCTTGGCCGGCGTCGCGGGATTGAGCGAGACGCCGGCCTTGCGGCCGAGCCCCTTGATCGCCTGAACGGTGCGGTGAAGGTGCGGGCCGGCCTCCGGATGAACCGTGATGATGTCGGCGCCCGCCTCGGCGAAGGCTTCCAAATAGAGATCCACGGGCGAGATCATCAGATGGACGTCGAAAGGCTTGGCCGTGTGGGGACGAAGCGCCTTCACGACCGCAGGGCCGATGGTGATGTTCGGCACGAAATGACCATCCATCACATCGATGTGGATCCAGTCGGCGCCGGCCTCGTCGATCGCCCTGACCTCCTCGCCGAGGCGAGCGAAATCGGCGGAAAGGATCGAAGGAGATATACGGACGGGCTGCTGCACGCGCGAATCCTATCATCGCCCCGACTCGGGGGGCAAGGAAGCCGCGCTACTTATCCCCCGCTATTTGCGAACGAAGCGGGTAATGTAGAAGCTGTCGGCGCCGCCCTGGTCGAGCCAGGCGCCGGGGAGGATGCGCCGGACTTCCTCGCGGTGGAAGCCCGCTTCGCTCGCAAGGAAGGAATCGGCGACCATCTCGCCTTCCTCCGGCTCGAGCGAGCAGACCGAATAAACGAGCGTCCCGCCCGGCTTCAGCCAGCTCGCGGCGCGGGCGAGCATCGCCTTCTGCGCCTCGGCCAGGCCGCCGATGGCGCTCGGCCGGACTCGATGGAGGACGTCGGGATGGCGGCGGAAGATTCCCGTCGCGGAGCAGGGCGCGTCGAGGAGGATTGCGTCAACGGGTTCGGACGGTTGCCACGACATGACGTCGGCCGCGACGATCTCGGCTTCGAGCCTGGTGCGGGCGAGGTTCTCGCAAAGTCGCGCGAGGCGACTTTCGGAAATGTCGACCGCCGTCACTCGCCATCCCGCTGAGGCGAGCTGCATCGTCTTGCCGCCCGGCGCGGCGCACAGGTCCAGCGCCGTCCGTCCGTCACCTGGCCCGAGCAACCCGGCCGGTATAGACGCGGAGATGTCCTGGACCCACCAGCGGCCCTCGCCATAGCCGGCCAGGCCGGCGACGGCGCTTCCTCGAGGCAGGCGCAAATGCCCGGGCACGAGACTGACTCCGTCCAGGCCGGCGGGCGCAGGATCGTCGGCGAAAATGAGGTCGAGGGGCGGCGGGACCGCGATCAGCCGGGCGGCGGCGTCGACAACCTCCGGGCCCCAAGCCTTGCGCCAGCGCTCCGCTACGGGTGCCGGAAGCGCTGGGACGTCGGGCAGCGACCAGCCCTTGCGCAACACCGTGCCGAACACGCCGTGCAGGAGACGGCGCGGGCCACCCTCGACGAGGGGCAAGGCGGTCGCGATGGCCGCATGGGGCGGCGTTCCGAGCACCAGCGCCTGGACCAGCGCAATTCGCAGCGCGGAGCGGGCCTTGGCATCCCCGGGTAGGCGGCGGCTGGTGGCCCGATCGATCAGGGCGTCAAGATCCGGAAGGCGGCGCAACGCCTCCGCCGCGATGGCGTGGGCAAGCGCGCGGTCCTCGGCCTTGGCGAGCTGACGTCCCGCCGATTCGAGCACCGATTCGAGGGGCAGGCCCTTGCGCAGTACGCCGTCGAGCAGGTGCAGCGCGAGGCGGCGGGCTGCGAGGCCAGGAGGATCGTCGACGGGCAAGTTCCGGGTCAGGCCGCGGCCCGGCGCGCGATCATCGGCTCAGTTCCGGCGCAGCGGATCGAGGGCGCTGGAGCCGCGGCGGCTGCGCGGCACCGCCGTGGCCGCGCCGACAGGCCTTTCGACCAGCGGGGGCGGCGAATGAAGGCCGGACTCGCCGGCCATCGCCTCGAGCGCGGCGATCCGGTTCTCGGTCGCAGGATGCGTCGAGAATAAGCTGTCGCCGCGGCTGAGGCCGGGGACGATGTAGAGGGAGGCGGCCGCGGGATTGCGAGCCGCCACCGGATTAGGGACGCGGGCGGCGCCGGCGGCCAGCTTGGCGAGCGCCGAGGCGAGATGGCGCGGATTGCCGTGGATTTCGGCGCCCGCGCGATCGGCGCCATATTCGCGAGTACGACTGATAGCCAGCTGGACGATCATGGCCGCAAACGGCGCGACGATGACCGCGAGCAACATGGCGAGCATGTTTCCGCGATTGTCGCCGCCGCGGAAGAACAGGCCGAAATTGGCGAGCATCGAGATCGCGCCGGCAATGGTCGCCGTCATGGTCATAATCAAGGTGTCGCGATTCTTCACGTGCGCCAGCTCGTGCGCCATCACCGCCGCGACCTCCTCGCGGGTCAGGATAGCGAGCAGGCCGGTGGTCGCGGCCACCGCGGCATTTTCCGGATTGCGGCCGGTGGCGAAGGCGTTGGGGTGGGGCGAATCCACCAGGTAGACGCGCGGCATCGGCAGGCCGGCACGGGTCGCCAGTCCTTTGACGATGCCGTAGAGCTGGGGCGCCGAGGCCGCATCGACCTCTTTCGCATCGTGCATGCGCAGGACGATCTTGTCGGCATTCCAGTAGGTGAAGAAATTCATGCCCGCAGCAACCAGCAAGGCGATCATTGCGCCGCCGGTGCCGCCGAGGGTGTAGCCCAGCGCCATGAACAAGGCGGTTAGTGCCGCCAGCAGCATCATCGTCTTGAAGCGGTTCATCTTGCCTCGTCAGCCTCCACGACCGAAATGTGGGTTCTGACCCGCCCTTATTCAAATGGAATCGATCATGTCCGGAACCCGCCCGCCCCACGTCAAGCCGCCCTCTCATTTGTCGAAGAGTCCGCCGGTGCCGGAACCCGAGCCGGCGATACCGGCGGAGGAGCAGGGCGGGCCGAAAGGCAAGGAGCCCACCCGCTATGGCGACTGGGAGAATAAGGGGATCTGCTGGGACTTCTGAGCCCCTTACACGCCCTCCGGCCTGAGCGGACGGGAGAGAAGTCCCTCGACCACCTCGTCGACCGAGGCGAGGCCGGCGAGAAGGGCGCAGACCGCGGCGACTATCGGCATGTCGACCCCGAGCGAGTCGGCGACCCGCATGAGCACCGGCGCGGTGAAGGCGCCTTCGGCGACGGTCCGCCGGTCCGCGAGCAGATCGGCGGGACGCCCACCCTCGCCGATCCCCTTGCCGAGACTGAAATTGCGCGAACTGACCGACGAGCAGGTGAGGACGAGATCGCCCAGGCCTGCGAGTCCGGCCAGCGTCTCGGCACGAGCGCCCTTGGCGAGGCCGAACCGGGTCATCTCGGCAAATCCGCGCGAGATCATTGCGGCGCGGGCGTTGAGGCCGAGCCTCTTCCCTTCGACCACGCCGCAGGCAATGGCGAGCACGTTCTTGACCGCGCCGCCGACCTCGGCACCGGCGACGTCGTCGGAACAATAAGGCCGAAAATGAGGGCGGGCGATTCTCGCCGCCAATGTCTCGCCCAGCGCAGGATCGTCGGCCGCCAGCGTGACCGCGGTCGGAAGGCCCGCCGCGACTTCGTGCGCGAAGGTCGGCCCTGAGAGGATGGCAAGCGGCGAGCCGGGCTGCACGGCTCTGGCGACCTCGTGCATGAGCAGGCCCGTGCCCTCTTCGATTCCCTTGGCGCAGAGGACGAGCGGCCGGCCGGCAGCGGGCAGCCCAGCGACTGTGGCGCGAAGATGCTGGGCCGGCGTGACGATCAGGAACGCGTCGCGGTCGGCGAGGTCGGCGAGGTCGGCGGTGGCGCGGATCGTCGGCGCCAGTGTCACTCCGTTCAGGAAGAGCCTGTTCTCACGGTCCCGATTGATCGTTTCGACAACCTCCGGCTCGCGCGCCCAGATCGTCACCGACTGACCGCCCGACGCAGCGACCTGGGCGAGCGCCGTGCCCCAGGCGCCGGCGCCGACGATGCCGATCCTCATGCCTTCACACCGGCGCCGCGAGCGGCCTCGGCGCCTGGGTCGAGCGGCCAGCGGGCGCGGGCCGGGGCATCGAGGGGGTCGGTCATCCCGGCCTCGTAGCGAAGCGCGCCGGCCCAGGCGATCATCGCCGCATTGTCGGTGCACAGCCACAGTGGCGGGGCGGCGAAGGGAAGCCCCCGTTCGTCGGCGAGGCCGGTCAAGGCCGTGCGGATCGCCCGATTGGCGGCGACTCCCCCCGCTACCACCAGGGCGGTCGGTCGATCCACGCCTGATGCGGTATCGATAGCGCGAGCGGTGCGGTCGATGAGGCAGTCGACCACCGCCTGCTGGAACGAAGCGGCGATGTCGGCAGCGCGATAGCGTCCCGATTCGCGGGCCCGCAGGACGGCGCTCTTCAGGCCGGCGAAAGAGAAATGGGGCTCTTCCGACCCGACCAGCGGCCGCGGCAGCGGCACGGCCGCCTTGTCGCCGGCCTCGGCCGCCGCCTCCACGGCGGGACCGCCTGGATAGCCGAGCCCGAGCAGCTTGGCGGTCTTGTCGAATGCCTCTCCGGCCGCATCGTCGATCGTGGTGGCGAGGCGCCGGTAGCGCCCGACGCCGCGAACCAGCAGGAGCTGGCAATGGCCGCCGGAAGCGAGCAGCAGCAGATAGGGAAAAGCGAGATCGGGATCGGTCAGCATCGGCGACAAAGCGTGAGCCTCGAGATGATTGATCGCGATCAGCGGCCTACCGCTGGCCAGTGCAAGCCCCTTGGCCGTGACCAGGCCGACCATGACGCCGCCGATCAAGCCCGGACCGGCGGTTGCAGCGACGGCATCGACCGAGTGGAGCGGAACGCCGGACTCCTCCAGCACCTCCTGGACGAGCCGCGGCAAGATTTCGACATGGGCTCGGGCGGCGATCTCGGGCACGACGCCACCGAAGGGTCGATGCGCCGCCTCCTGGCCGGCGAGCCGATGGGCGAGAATGCGCCTGTCGCCGGCGACCAGGGCCGCCGCCGTCTCGTCACAGCTCGATTCGATGCCGAGTATCAGGGTCATGCCGCTCTCCTGCCATTCCGTTCGGCGATGGGCCAGCCCCCGGCATTTCGGAGCACGAGGCTTCCGCAGCGATCGATCAGGCACTAGCAAGCGCCGGATGGATCGCCCCCTTCGCATCGGCACCCGCGGCTCGCCGCTCGCGCTCGCCCAAGCCCATATGGTGGCGAACGCGCTGCGTGCCCACCATGGCTGGCCGGAAGAAGCGGTGGAGATCGTCCCGATCACCACCAGCGGCGACCGGATCCAGGACCGACCGCTTGCCGAGGTGGGCGGCAAAGCGTTGTGGACGAAGGAACTGGACCGCTGCCTGCTCGACGGCCGCACCGACCTGTCGGTTCATTCGATGAAGGACGTCGAGACGGTGCGGCCCGAGATGCTGACGATCCCCGCAATGCTCCCGCGCGCCGATCCGCGCGACCGCCTGGTCGGCGCGGATAGCGTCGCGGCCCTGCCGCACGGAGCGCGGGTGGGAACGTCTTCGCCGCGGCGGAGCGCTCAATTGCTGGCGCGCCGGCCGGACCTCAGGATCGTGACGATGCGCGGCAACGTGCAGACACGGCTGGCCAAGCTGGAGCGGGGCGAGGCCGACGCCACCTTGCTCGCCGCGGCCGGTCTGGAGCGGGTCGGCCTGAGCGAAGTCGGCACGGTGCTCGACGACATGATTCCGGCGCCGTCGCAAGGTGCGATCGGAATCGAAGTGCTCGCGCAGGCTGAAGGCATATCCAAGCTGGTCCGACCGATCGACCATGCGCAAACCCACCGTTGCATCGACGCCGAGCGGGCCTTCCTCGCGGCGGTCGGCGGCGACTGCCGATCGGCCGTGGCGGCCCATGCGCGCTGCATCGGCGGCGGAATCCGGCTTCGCGCCGAAATCCTCCTCCCCGATGGATCGGAGGTACGTGGCGGCGAGGGCGAAGACCCGGCGGCCCTGGCGCGCAAGCTGCTCTCCGACGCCAGTCCCGGCCTGAGGGCGCTGTTCGCCGGGTGAGCCGCGAGCTCCTCATCATCCGACCGCAGCCGGGCGCGTCGCAAACCGCGGAGCGGGCACGGACGCTGGGGCTCGTCCCCATCGTGGCGCCTTTGTTCGCGTTCCGGCCGATCGCCTGGCAACCGCCGGACCCCGCCTCTTTCGACGCGATGATGCTGACCAGCGCCAATGCAGTCCGCCACGGCGGCGACGCCTTGGCGGCATATGTCGACTTGCCTTGCTACGCCGTGGGCGAAGCAACCGCCAAAGCGGCGCGGGCGGCGGGCTTCGAAAATGTCCACACCGGGCCGGCCGACGCCGCTGCTTTACTCGATCTCATGGCGGCAAACGGGGTGACCACGGCCCTCCACCTCGCCGGGCTCGATCGGCTCGAGCTCGCCCATCCCGCCCTGCGCGTCCATGCGGTCGCGATCTATTCCGCCGACGCGCTGGACGGACTGTCCGCCGCTGCAGAGGCGGCGTTGGCGCGCGGCGCCCTCGTCCTCATCCACTCGCCGCGCGCGGCTGCCCTCCTTTCGACACTGGTCGGCCGGCTGCGCGCACGGACGAGGATCGCCGCGATCAGCGCCGATGCGGCCGAAGCGGCGGGGCCGGGGTGGGCTGCGGTCTCGATCGCCCACCGGCCCCGCGACGAAGCGTTGCTGGAGCTTGCCGCAAAGCTGTGCCAGAACGGCGGCGAATGATCCGCAACGACGAACCTTCGGACATCCAAACCACGCCTCCGCGGCGGCGGACCCTGATTATCTACGTGCTGCTCGCGGCAGGCTTCTTCCTGCTCGGACTTGCCGCCATGGGCTGGACCCTGTCGCGTTGGGATAGTGGTGCGCGGATGCTCGGCATCGTGCCGGAGCCGGCGCAGGCGCCGCCGACGACAATCGAACCGGCGCCGACCGATCCCGCCGCCGAACCGGCGGGGGACAGCCCGGAGGGAGATTCGGCCCTGCCGGAGCGCATCGTCATCGACCCCGAAATCACCCGCCGTGTCGCGGCGCTCGAACGGCGCATCGCCCTCGTGGACACCCAGTCGCGCGCCGCCGTCGGCAATGCCGATCGTGCGGAAGGGCTGCTCGTCGCCTTCGCCGCCCGGCGTGCGCTCGATCGGGGCGTCGCTCTCGGCTTCCTCGAGGCCCTGCTTCGCCAGCGGTTCGGCGACACGCAGCCGCAGGCCGTCGGCACGATCATCACCGCGGCGCGCGAGCCGGTGACCCTTCAGGAGCTGCAGGACGAATTGCAGCAAGTCTCGCCGCAACTCGTCGGGGCGGGGCCGGAGCAGAGCTGGTGGGATGCACTGCGCGCCGAGCTCGGGAGCCTGATCACTGTCCGGCGTGAGGATTCGCCGTCCACGGAGCCGTCCGAGCGGTTACGCCGCGCCACCCGCCGGCTGGAAGCTGGGCAGGTCGATGTCGCCCTGGCGGAAGTGCTTCGCCTTCCCGGTCGCGAGCATGCCGGGGACTGGATCGCCAAGGCGCGTCGCTACGTCGCCGCCCGGCGCGCGCTCGATACGGTCGAAACCGCAGCCCTGCTCGAGCCGCGCGCGGCACGGCAGGCCGTTCCGACCCCAGCGCCGGCGCCGACGCCGGTCGGTCCCGCACCTGGCGCGGCGGAAGATGAGCCAGACAGCGCGGCGCCCGCGACGGAGTCGATGCCCTAGATCTCGATAAGGGCGTAGGGCCGCGAGAATTCGGCTTCGGCGACCATTTTCGCGCAGTTGTAGACGGGAATGCCACGCGCGGTGCGGCCGCGGTAGCTGCCGCGATGGGCGTGACCGTGAACGACCGCGGAGACATGATCGAAGCGGTCGATCGCGTCGGCGAGGCGCGAGCAGCCCAGGAAGGGAAAGATTTCGAGCGGCTCTCCCTCGACCGTATCGACAACCGGCGCATAGTGCAGCACCGCAACGCTGCGATCTGTCTTGAGAGAGCGCAATGCATTTTCGAGCTTGCGCGCCTCGTCGAGCGCGGCATCGACGAAAGTCTTGATCGCCGGCTCGCCGAACGCGCCGAGCTCGCCGCGTCCGAAACCCCCAAGGAAGCCTTTGACCCCGGCGAAGCCGACGCCTTCTATGATCACCGCCTGTTCGCCGAGCAGCGTCATGCCGGCGCCATGGAGGATCTTGGCCACCTCGTCGGGCTGGCCACATTCGTAATCGTGGTTTCCGAGCACCCCGACGATCGGGATGGTGCATCCGCGCATGTCTTCGGCGAGGATCTCCGCCTCGCGGATCTTGCCGAAGTTGGTGAGGTCGCCGCACAGGGCCAAGACGTCCGCCACCTCCGAAATCTCGACGAACATGTCCCGGTAGCGATGCTCGGTCGCCTCCGTGACGTGCAGATCGCCGATCGCGGCCAGCGTGATCGGCTTCGCGGCGGGGACGGCTTCACTCGTGTCGTTCATGCTTCTCTTCGATTCCCTTGCCGACCACGTCGGCAAAGCCCCATTCGGCAATGTCGACAACATAGTCGCGCGGCGACAGTAGTCGGCCGCGGCAGATCTTCATCTGCGCCGGCGGCATCTGCGCCTGGGCGCTGAGCCGCTCCATCAGCTCGTCGAACAGCCAGCGCGGAATGCACTCGCGCTGGGTGGGATAGATAAAGCGGAAGTTCAGCACGTGGATGAGCAGCACCTCCCAATAGAGCTCCATCGCGTTCAGGAGCCGATGCCAATCTATCTCCTCATGCTTCTTGAGGATGACGTGCGCGACGTCGGCGCCGTCATAGCGGTAGCGATCCTGGAGGAAGAGCTTGGACAGAATGAACTCGGTCGGGGGCGTAATGCGGACGGTCGTGCCGTAGACCTCGACCTCATACACTTCACGGAACCATTCGTCCGTGATCGGGATGCTCGCGGTCGAGATGTTGTAGATGACGTCGAAGAAGTGGTTCTCCTTCCACACCTTGCCGATCCAGCGCTCGTCCTCGATCTCGATCCGGTGGCCCAGATTCTTGAAGAAACTCAGGATTTTGGGCGCATCACTCGGCTTGCAGAAGATGTCGAGGTCCTTGGTCGGGCGCGTGATGCCGGTGTAGCAGGACAAGGCGTAGGTGCCAGACAGCAGAAAGGGGAAATCGGTTTGCCCGAGCAAGCGCAGACACTCAACGTAGAAGTCGACCGCCTCCGGCGGAGGCTCGAACACGGAGGCATCGAGGGTCTCGAGTTGCACGCTCATGGAGCGGTGAGAACGGCGAGGGCATGCGAAGCGTTCCGCCTGCGTGACAAGATGCCGGGGATTGGCCGCCGCAGCCCTTCCTGGCCCCAGGTAAGCCGCGGCCTGGAGACGGCTGACGCCGACTGGCGCCGCTGGCCAAGGGCTTGCGCCGGCGGTCGCGGCAGCATTCCTGGATTATGCCGACTCTCGCGCTGGCAATTCGCAGGCGAGCCGCATCGCCCGGTCATTCGGCACGCTCGCGAGCCGGGGCCCGCAACCGATCAGGCCGCGCGCTTCGCCTTCTGGCCCTGGATGATGGTCAGCGCGAAGCGGTCCCAGTCGGCGAGGCCCCAGCGCCCCGGCTCCTCGCGCGCCACGATCCGATCGGGTTCGGGCTCCTGCGCGAGGTCCAATTCCTCCACGGGCAAGTGGCTGCGCTGGGCAACGGAATAGAAGACGCGGACGAGCGGACGGGTGAGCCGATCGCGACGCTGGGCGACGACGCAGCCAAGCCGTCGAGATTCCAGACGCACCAGGCTGCCGACCGGATAGATGCCGATGCTCTTGATGAATGTGGTGAGCAGGCCCTCGTCGAACTGGCCCTTGACCCGGTACATTTCGGCGACGGCTTCGGCCGGACCAAATGCGGGTCGGTGCGGACGCTCCGAGGCGAGCGCATCGTAGGTATCGCAGATCGCGGCCATGCGCGCGAAGAGGCTGATATCATCGCCCTTCAGCCCGTGAGGATAGCCGCTGCCGTCATAACGTTCATGATGGTGGAGGCAGACATCGGCCACGATGCTCGACAGCTCTCCAGCGGACTTGACGGCTTCGGCGCCGAGCTGCGGATGGCGCTGCATCTGCGCCCGCTCCTCGGGCGAGTAGAGTCCCGGCTTGCCGAGCAGCGCGGGCGGAAGAAGGCCCTTCCCGACATCCATGAACAAACCGGCGGTGCCCGCCTGCGCCACATATTCGGCGGGCAAGTGGAGCTGGCGCGCGAGATTGATCATCAGCGCGCTGACCGCAACCGAATGCATGTACGTATATTCGTCGAGCGTCCGTACGCGGCTGAGGGTGATGAGCGCGTCGGGGTTGCGCTCCACCGATTCGGCAATGCCGCTGATCAGCGGCGCCGCATCCTCGACGGCCGAGGCGTTGCCGCGGCGGATTTGCGCGAACAGCTCGCCCACGGCGGCCTTGCAGTCTTCGACGACCGCCTGGGCGGCACGATATTCATCGACACGCGGCACGCGGCGCCGCCGCGGCTCGGCAGCCGCGGGTGCGGAGAGCTGCGGGTCCCCCGGCGCAAGCTCCTCGAAAAGGCTCGACCGGCGCGCGGGCTCCTGGGGCGCGAGATGGGCGACGGCCGGTGCGAGGCTCTTCGCTTCGTCGACCAGGATTGTGTCGATTCCGCTGCCTTGAAGCGCGCGAAGATCCTCCTCCTCGGTGAGCAGGAATTTCGTGCGCCAGAATGGATGATCGAACCAGGAGCCTTCCAGCGACTGGATGTACATGCCCAGCCGCAGATCCTCCTTCCTGACCCGCAACATGCCCCCATTCTCTCCCCTATTGCCCCCGGCGTGAGTGACGCAGGAAGGTTGGGAAACCCTTAAGGCCATCACCGTGATGCGCCCTGAGCGCGAGAGGACCGCGCGAGGTCTCGGCGCCTTTCACACCTGGGCTCGGGCAGGATCACCAGCCGTATCAATCATTTGATGTCAAAGTTGGAATGCCCGATCGGCTGTATCGGCACGCGCGCGCGACCACTCAGATGCGTGACATGACATGTGCGTTTTGACGGATTATGGGCTCCCCAAGAGCCCGGTTCCTGCTAGGGGAAGTCGAGCGGCGCGGCGCAGTAAATCGGTCTCGGTTGAGCGCCAATGCCGGCAGGCCTGGCAGGTAATAAGGGTGATGAAAGGCTCCGAATTACATGAACGACAGAAGCGCCTACGATCCTAGCAATCCTGACTTCCGGCTCGAGAACTCGCCCTTCTACCTGATGGCGCATGCGGACTTCAAATACCACGAAGATATGGACAAGGTGCTTCACAAGCACGGTGTCTCGAAACCCATCTATCGAATCTTGACGGTCCTGCGCGAGCGCCAGCCCGCCAGCATTGGCGCCCTTGCCGAAGCGGCATTGACCAAGCGGACGACTGTCAGCCGGATAATCGACAGGATGATCGAACAAGGTCTCGTAACGACGGCCCCCAACCCGGAAGATAATCGCATTACGGAGGTGATGCTGACTTCCGCCGGGCAGCAGAAGCTACGCAAGCTCACGCCTATCGTCGGCCGCCAGTTCGTGCGGGCGATGGAAGGGGTGAGTGACCGCGACATCGCGCATCTCCTGCGCACCTTGCACAAGATCAGCCAGAATCTCAGCAAGCTGCCGATCGAATAGGCCGCGGATCAGGGCCGGTCGCGTTCGACGACGATTTCGCCGTCGGCGATGACGTAGCGAACGTTCTTCAAGTTGGCCAAGTCGTCGAGCGGATTGCCGGCCGTCACCAGAATGTCCGCGATCTTGCCCGGTTCGACCGTCCCGAGCTTGTCTCCCATCCGCATGATCTGCGCGCCGACGCGGGTCGCGGAGGCGAGCACGTCCGCATTCGAAAGGCCGGCTTCGCGCAGATATTCCAGCTCGCGGAAATAGGCGTCCGGATAGCGTTTCTCGTTCTCGAACGGGATATCGGTTCCGACTCCGATCGGAACGCCGGCACGATGCGCTTCGCCGACCCGCTGAAGATGCTTCTCCTGATCGATCGCGAACCGCCGGGAATGGGTGTAATAGAATCCCCCCGCCGGGATCCCGGCGGGGGGATAGCCGGTCGTCAGCAGGTTGTGGAAAGCGCCGATCGTGGGCACGAAGGCGGTGCCGTGCTCGCGCATCAGCGGCACCGCGCGATCGCTCATGTGGAGCGGATGCTCCAGCGTGTCGACGCCCGCACGAATGGCGATGTCCGTGTAGGTGCCATAGCTGTCGATCGCCACGGGAACGCCCAGCGAATGCGCCTCGTCGATCGCGGCCCGGATCTCCTCCTCGCTCGCCGGGGCACTGATCTTGATCCAGTCGGCAAGGCTCCTGACCTGCTCGCGAACCGCCTCGCGCCACTCCCATGGACCATTCGCAACCCGGCGGCCACCGGTCGTCGCGCCCGAGCGCTGCCGACCGGTCGCGGTGGACGTGACCTCGTCGCCATGACCGCCGGTGCTGGCGATCAGGCCGCCGCTCCAGAAGACGCGCGGTCCACGGATGATCCGGCGGTCGACCCCCTCCTTGATGCGAAGCGCCACGTCCTGCACCGTTCCGACATCGCGCGCCGCAGTGATCCCGGCTTCGATGAGCTGCTCGGCCAAGGCGACGCCGCGTATCGCGGCCGCCGCCGGGCTGTCGGCGTAGTGCCCCATCTCGTCGCCGCGTTGCTGGGTGAAGTGAATGTGCAGATCGATCAGCCCGGGGAGGATGTGGAGGCCAGAGGCGTCGATCACTCGGGCTGCGCCCGGAGGAATCGGCGTCGACGTAGCCGGTCCGGCGGAAAGAATGCGGTCGCCCTGGAGAACCACCACCGCATTGGGGACGGGCGCGCCGCCGCGACCATCGATCAACGTTCCGCCAGCAAGGGCGATGATCGGCTCATGGCTGCGGTCGACGGGTGGGATCGGAAGCCGCCGGACATCGTCCGTCGTGTCATAGGCGCCGCGCTGCGCCGAGGCGGCCGAAGGCAGCAGCGAGAGCGCGGCAGCGATCAGGAGAAGGCGCACATTCCCGAGCACCGATCCTCTGTGACGGCTCGCCATGTCGCGCCTCCCGCTGTTGTAACCGTTTACACATGATTTAAAGCGTGATTGTGTGGCCGAGACAAGCGGTTTCTGCCGCCGCGCATCTTGCGGCCGTGGCGGGCGATCGGGACCTTTGGGAGACCCCATGAGGCAGGAGTCTATGCGGCAGATGCTCGGCGAGGCGATGCGGCTGGGGCAAGCCGGGCGCAGCGAGGCTGCCGAGAAGCTGCTGCAGCGCGTGCTGCATGCCTCGCCCGATCAGCCCGACGCCCTACAGCTGCTCGGCATGCTGGCGCGGGCGCGCGGCGCCAACCTGGAGGCGATCGCGCTGTTCGAACGATCGCTGAAGGCCAACCCGCGCCAGGCGCACGTCCTCAACAATCTCGGCAATGCGTTGCTCGAGCTCGGCCGCCATTCCGAGGCCGTGGACTCCTATCGGGCCGCCCTGCAGCTGGACCCCGGGCGCCGCGACGCGCGGACCAATCTCGGCCTCGCCTTGATCGCGTCCGGAGAGACCCGCGAAGCCTGCTCTCTCCTCCAGGCGACCGTGCGCGATTCGCCGCAGGATGCCAAGGCATGGGCGGCGCTGGGTCGCGCCTTGCGGGCGCAGTCGCGGCTCGACGAGGCGATTGCCGCCCTCGAGATCGCGCTTTCGCTCAGGCCCGCCCACGTGGCGACGATGCACAATCTCGCCGTTGCGCTGCGCCTTGCCGGACGGCCGCAAGATGCGCTTGGGCTTCTGAGGGCATGTGCGGCGGCCGATCGTAACGCACCGGAGATCAAATACAATCTCGGTCATTGCCTTCACGATCTCGGCGATCTCGCCGGGGCGATCGAGGCTTATCGCACGGCGATCGCCCTCCGGCCGGGCGACCGGGACGCGCACGCTTCGCTCAACCGCCTCTACTGGCAGCTCGGCAACGAGGACAATCATCTGCGCACTTATCGCGAGGCCCTGCGCAGCCGCCCGGCCGATGCGGGCCTGCTCGCTGACTTCGCTCATCAACTGAATCTCACCCATCGGCAGGCAGAGGCGGCGGCGTTGCTGTCCGAGGCCCTGGCGCGCGGAGTCGATGGCGCCGAGCTGCGCCATCGCCTCGCCCAGGCGCTGTGGTCGCAAGGCCGGCCGGATGAAGCCCTCACCCAGTTGGCGGCCGGACTGGTATTGGATCCGGGCAATTCGATGCTCATCCGGGAGAAGGCCCGCTCGCTCATCTTTCTCGAACGCTATGACGAGGCTCTTGCGGTGCTGGGCGACGACGAAGGCGACCAGCAGGCCCTCGCCTATCGGGGCCTTTGCTGGCACTTTCTAGGCGATCCCCGCGCGGCTCGTCTGAACGACCATGACCTTTTCGTCAGTAGCCGCGTGCTGAGCCCGCCGGCCGGGATGGGCGGCGTCCAGGCGTTCAATGCGCGCCTCGCCGCCATCCTGGGCGAGCTTCATACCATGGCCCGCCATCCGCTCGAGCAGACGCTTCGCGGCGGTACGCAGACCATCGGCGACCTGCTCGATCGGCAGATCCCCGAAATCCAGGCGGTGCGCGCGATGATCGAGGCCGACCTCGCGCGCTACATCGCCTCGCTGCCCGACGATGCCGGCCATCCCTTCCTGCGGCGCAAGTCGAACGGCTTTGCCTTTTCGGGCTCATGGTCCGTCCGGCTCGGGCGCGGCGGCTATCATATGAACCATGTCCATCCGGAGGGATGGATCAGCTCATGCTATTATGTGGCACTGCCGCCGTCGGTGGAGGACGGCGGAAGGCATTCGGGATGGCTGAAGTTCGGCGAGAGCGCGCTCGGGCTCGGCGCGCGCGAGCCTCTCGCCAGGCTGGTGCGTCCCGAGGTCGGAATGCTTGTCCTGTTCCCTTCCTATTTCTACCACGGCACGATCCCGTTCGAGGATGAGGTCGCGCGCACGACCATCGCCTTCGACGTCGTACCCCGACCCTGACCGTGATGCCGGGCGCGTGCCTAGTCGGCTGCGCCTTGGCGGTCCGCGATCCAGCGGTCGACGAGCCGTTCCAGGACACTCATGGGCACCTGGCCCTGGGCAAGGATCAGATCGTGAAAAGCGCGCACGTCGAACCGGTCGCCCAGCATGCTCTCGGCGCGGGCGCGAAGCGCCACGATCCTGAGCTCGCCCACCTTGTAGGCGACCGCACCGGCAGGCGCGCCGATATAGCGGGCGAGCTCCGTGTCGATGTTGATGTCGGCGAGCGCCGTATTCTCGACGAAGCAGTCGCGGGCCTGCTCGTAGCTCCAGCCCATCACATGGATCCCCGTATCGACGACCATCCGGCACGCTCGCCACATCTCGTTGGACAGGCTGCCAAAGGCTTCATAGGCGTCGCGGTAGACGCCCATCTCGTGGCCCAGCCTCTCGGCATAGAGAGCCCATCCCTCGCGATAGGCAAGCATGTCGCGCTGGCGCCGGAAGGCCGGCAGATCGTCATATTCGCTGGTCAGTGCGAAGTGGGTGTGGTGGCCGGGGGCCGCCTCGTGAAGCGCCAGCGAAGGTAGCTCGTACAGCGGCCGCTGGTCCAGGTGCGAGGTGTTGACGAGAAAGCGCCCCGGGAAACCACGGGCGAAATCTCCACCGCCATAACGCGCCGTCGTATAACCCTCCTCCACGTCGCGAGGGACGGGCTCGATCGTGAACGGCTGACGCGGCAGCATGCCGAAATAGCGTGGAAGCACGCCGTCGATCCGCTTCGCAACCGCGCTCGCGCGCTCGATCAGCTGCTCGCGGCTGGTCGCATAGAAGCGGGAATCGGTACGCAAAAACTCCAGCCATTGGGCGAAGCTGCCCTGGAATCCGGCCGAGGCGATGACCCTGTCCATCTCGCCGCGAATGCGTTGCACTTCTGCCAGGCCCATCTCGTGGATCTGCTCGGCGCTGAGGTCCGTCGTCGTATAGTAGCGCAAGAGGAAGTCGTAATAGGCCCGGCCCTGCGGGATCGAGGCGATACCGATCGCCGGCCGCGCGCGAGCGCGATAGGCGCCATCGATATAAGCCAGCATCTCGCGCTGCGCCGGCCGGACTTGGTTCGCGACAATGGCCGTCGCCTCGGCGATCCATGCCTCGCTTTCAGGCAGTTCCCTCAGAGGATCGAGGAGCGGATCGTCCTCGGGCCGCCGCCCGAAATGATTCCGAAGAACGCTGACCGCCACGTCCACCACGCGCTCGGGCTGTGTCCAGCCGGTGGCGACACCGCGCTCCAGATTGGCGCGCTGCTCGGCAAAATAAGCGGGAATGGCCGAAAGTCGGTCGATCCAGGCGCGTGCATCGGCCTCGTTCCGGACGATCGTCGAGCGTGCTGCGGAATAAGGCGTATTGTAGAAGCCCTCATGTGCGACGAAGGCGAAGCGGCGCTCGTCGAAGTCGATGCCTTCGATACGCCAGTCGACGAGCTGGCGTAGATAGTCGCGATTGATCGCCTCCTCGTCAGACAGCGATTGCCCCTCCGTCGCGGCGAGCGCGTCGCGCAGGGCCACGAGACCGCTCCGACGCTCGGCCATCGCGCCGGGCGTCTCGCTCGGCCACCCTTCGGGCGCGCGGGAAGGATCGGAGCGGCCCGCCTCCATTGGATATCGTTCGGTAAACCGTTCGTAGCTGGCGATGATCTCCGAAAGCTCGGTTCGAGGCGCGGCCGCAACGAGCGCGAGGGCAGCGGCCCCGAGCCCGATCGACCTGGTCAGGCGGACAATCAATCCGGCCACGCGAAGCTCCCTCCTCAGTCCGACAGATAGGCCATGGTCATCATCGCCTTCGGCAGCAGCTTCGCACCCCGGTAGAAGCGGATGGGGCTGGGCTGACGCGGGCGCACCGACAGGGCCTCCAGGTCGCCGGTCACGAGCGCCGTCGCCAGCTCGATGCCGATGGCCGTATTGATCGATATTCCGCGGCCGTTGCAGGCCTGAATCGCATAAGCTTGCTGACCGAGGTCATAGACTTCCGGCAGAAACGAGGCGTTGATCCACGCCACCCCCTCCCAGAGCACCTCGATGCCCACCGTCTCCAGCCCTTTGAAGCACTTCCCCAATCGCCGCTTCGCCTCGGCGCGAAAGGCCTCTTGTCCGGAAACGAAGTAGGATTTGGGGAAAGCCGAAATCAGACGTCCGGCGCCGTCGTAGCGCGCCGTGAAGATATAGGGAGCCTTGTCGGTGAACGCCCCGCCTTGGGGAAGGATGAGGGTACGGAGATCGCTGGACAGCGGCTCCGTGGCGAATTCGACAACCTCGAGCGGCAGAACCGAGCGGTCCATCGCCGGGTGCAACCCGGGATTGCCGCCGTTGGCCGCCAGTACGACCCGCCTCGCGCTCACCACTCCCTTGGACGTCCGCGCCTGCCAGCGATCGCCGACATAGCCGAGTGCCTCGACAGGGGTGCGGATGTGCAGCTGCGCCCCGGCCGAAGCGGCAGCCCGCGCCAGGCCGCGGACATAAGCGATGGGATTGAGCGAGCCGCCCTGCCCGAAGCGCGACGAACCGCAATAGGCCGAGGTCCCGATCATGCGCTCCGTCTCGCGCGCGTCGAGAGTGGCCACGTCGAAGCCCCGCGCGCGCCACTGTTCGGCCGCGATACGTTGCGCAGAAGCGCGGCTGGGCGTGCAGACCGGCGAATAGAATCCGTCTTGGCGGGAGTCGCAGTCGATGCCGTGCCGCGCGATGAGCTCGAAGCAGCGCTGCGCCGAGCCGCCGACGAAGCGTGTCAGCCGCTCACCGGCCGCTCGGCCCAACGCCTGGCCTACCGCATCCGGATTGTGGCGCACGAAATCGGGAGCCACCAGGCCTCCGCTCTGACCCGTGGCGCCGCTGCCCAGCTCGCCGGCCTCGACCAGGAGAACGTCGCTTCCCGCCTCCGCGAGGTGCAGCGCGGTCGAGACTCCGGCAATCCCGCCGCCGACGATCAGCACGTCCGTTTCCGCATGGCCGGCGAGCGGCTCAAGCGCCGGACCGGCCGGCGCCGTACCTTGCCACAAGGACGGAGAAGAGGCGCACGGCTCGGCCGGTGCGCTTGAGGTCCGGCTCATCCTGCCCTCGGTCCCGGGGGAGCAATGAGAAGCGTGGAGGCGGTGCCGGAAGGAAAGAACGCCCTTCCGAGGGCAAGTATCGGCTGCGATGTCATCGGACTCGATTTTCCCTGGCGCCGCGGGGATGGCGCGCATGTCGTGACTTAGGCGGCGGCCACGGCCGCGCCGGCTCTTCGGCGCGCGATGGCCACGAAGATCAGCACGACGACGAGCGCCACCGGGGTGTTCAGGATCATTGGCAACGACATCTCGTTATTGCCCACGATCGAAACGGCGATGAAGATGGCCGTGCCCTCCTGCCGCATCAGATGCTCGATCCCGATCGCGACATTCTCGCGCCTGGTGAGGCCGGCGAAGCGCACCAGGAGCATCACCAGCGTGATCATCGCCACGTTGAGCCCGACCGTGATCCAGAACAGGGCGCCGAGATTCTCGCGCAGCACCGGAATCTGATCGGCGAGGATGAAACCGAACGAGGTGAACAGGACGACCGTCGCCACGCGCTTGACGTGACCCTTGATCCAGATCGCGAAGTCCGGGCGGATCGCGCGGATCAGGAACCCCATACCGGCGGGGAGCACCGTGATGGAGAAGATGTCCCAGAAGAAGGAAGCCAGCGGCACTTCGACATTCGCTTCCACGCCCAGGAAGTGGAGGATCGCCAGGTGAGCGTAGAACGGGACGATGAAGACATAGACCATGCTGAGCAGGAGCGTCATCGACATCGACAAAGCGAGATCGCCCTTGGCCATGTCGGTGAACAAGTTGGACAGCATGCCGCTCGGCGTAGTCGCGAGGAGAATGAAGCCGACCGCCAGCGCCGGCGTGGGCGCAAGCGTCAGCGCGATGGCGAGCCCGATCAGCGGCGGCACGATCAGCATCGAGCAGAGTCCGATGATCAGAGCGCGCCTGTTGCGGAAAACCTGCCGGAAGTCGTCGGCGACCAGGGACAGCCCCATGGAAACCATGATTCCCACAAGCGCCCCCGGCAGCAGCCAGTCGCCCATGAACGCCATCAGGTCGGAATAGGACATGTGCCGGCCCCTGCGCTCAGGCTGCTTCGAAGGTGATCTGGCAGACCCCGTTCCGCCGGATCATCCGCAGGTCCGCCTGCGCTTTGGCAAGGTCCTCATCGACGATGCGCGCGCAGACGTTCGCCTGGATCCACCCGAAGGGCATCAGCAAGCGACCGCCGGAACCGTAGAATATCCCGACGTCGTAGAAGTCCCCCGGAGGCAGTCCCTGAGTGCTGCCCGCCGGGAGGTAAGCGAGAACGACATCTCCCGAGGACGGAAAGGAAGTGGCGTTCTCGGCCCTGATCTCGGGGCGCGGCATGTCGGTGGGGAGCAGGTCCGAAGGCATCGGCACGGAGAGCTCCGGACCGGTCCAAACCGCGTGCATCGCCTCGAAGGTGGCGCGCCGCGACGCCAGCTCCAGGAGGAAGGCGCAGGAAGCCGGTGCCTCCTTCTCGAGAAGGGTGCAGCGAGCGTCGAGGCCCGAAACCACCTCGGAGATTCTGATGAGGGTCATCGTTCAATCGCCCGCGTCATGGTCAGATACTCTTCCTTCTGCAGCGCGATCGGGACGTTGCCGTTCTGCCACAGAAAATCGTGGAAATGTCGCAGGCTGAACCGATCACCAAGACGGGTGCGTGCCTCGGCCAGGAAATCGAGCGTCTGCAGCTTGCCGATCTGATAGCTTATCGCCTGCCCGGGCGAAGCGGCGAAGAAGACGGCTTCTTCCTCGGCGGTGGCGCGGTCCATGGGAACGGCCGCCTCCAGATAGTCGGCAGCCTGGTCGATGGTGAAGTCGCCGAGCGCCAGCTTCACGTCGACCTCGACGCGCAGGGCCCGCAGGCGCGCAAAGCCGTAGATGATCTCCCGCGTGCGCGGCGAATCGTCGAACAGACCCGCCTGAAGCATCATCTCCTCGGCGTAGAAGCCCGTCCCTTCGTTCGCCGCGCTGTCGTAATAGTAGCGGCGTAGCGGATTGGGATGCCGCCAGCTCATCGTCAGCTGGAGGAAATGGCCCGGCACACCCTCGTGGACGATGATCGGCCGCGGATCGCGGGTGATCGAAAGGTTGAAGTAGCCGAGCGACGGCGACGGTTCCGGAAGGTAGACGGTCGCATCCTGCCCGACCCGCGCCACGCTCGTGAGGTCGAACGTCCGGCCCAGCCACCCGATCGGCGCGAGATAGGCAGGAAAGGCCATCGCTTTGTAATGTCCCGCCCAATCCGGAACGGTGAGCAGGCCCTGCGCGTCGAGGAAGGCGCGGACCCGCAGCTCCTCGGCATTCAAACGGGCGAGGACATGGTCGATCGAAGGACCGATTGGCAGCTCGGGCACGTCTCGGTTGCGGTTCCGCTCGAGCGCCTCGAACTGCACCGTGCGGGCCCATTCCTGCCTGCCCATCACCAGCAGCTCTTCCGGGCTGTAGGGATAGAGTGCGACCTGCTCGAGAAAGAAGAGGTAGGCGTCGCGACCGACGGCAGTTTCCGACGGAAGGCCGGCACGGCTCGCAACGAGGTGGTCGCGAAACCGGTCGAATGCGGCAGCGGCGCGGTCGATCGCAGCGAGCATCCGGCGCTTCTGGCCCGGGTCGGCATAGGGCTCCAGGCCGGCCGCCATGCCTTGGAGGCTCTCCGGAACGAGACCCAGCCGGGCCAGCGTCACGTCGACGAACGGGCCGCGCATGTCGTCGAGATTGGCCTTGCCCGCGGCGAGCGTCGCCGGAACTCGCTCCAGTAGCCGAATCACGCCTTCGACGCGTTCCGCGGCGACGGGCGGCGGCGGCAGGAGCAGCTCGAAGATCGGGATCAGTGCCTGATCGACATAGAATTGAGGCTGGCGGCGCCAGGCCGCGACATGGTCGAGCTCCCAGCGCACGCGCGCAAGCGCGGAGCCGACCAGCCGGTAGTCGACCCGCTCGCTGACATTGCCGGGGCTTTGCGCCAGCGCGCGCCAGCGGCCCTCATAAGCGGCCAGCTGCGCCTGCCGTGCCTGCACTGCCTCGGGAGACCAGTCCGGCACCCAGCTGTCGGGCCGGACGATGCGAGGAATGTCGTCGCTGGTGGCGGGCTGGGTACGCGCCCGCCACGCCCAGAATTCCTGCGCGAGCGCCTGCACGGGCTGCGCCGATGCCGAGCAGGCTGCGGCAAGGAGGCTGCCGGTCATGACCATGCGCAGGAGTCGCCCCAACATCTACGGGTTCGGAGTCAAATGCCGGTTGAAGAACTCGACCATCTTCTTGAACGCGAAGCGGGTCTGGGCGAGATTGTCGCTGGCCCAGGCGTGGTTGGCACCGGGCAGCGTCACCAGCTCGAACATCTGCTCGTTGGCGATCATCCGCTCGGCCAGGGCGATCGTATCCGAGTAGAGCACGACCGGGTCGCGCGTGCCGTGAATGATCATCAGTGGATCGCGGACGCCCTGCACCTGGAACAGCGGCGACTGCGCTTCGTATCGGGCGGGCATGTCCGGGCCGTCCGGCGGGCCCATGATCCACATCTGGGAGGGGTAAGCGTGCCAGACGTTCGTGGCAGGCGCGCCCGCAATGCCCGCCGCATAGACTCCCGGCTTCTTGGCCAGCGACATGATCGTCATGAGACCCCCATAGCTGGAGCCCCAGATGCCGACCCGCTGCGGGTCGACAAAGCCTTGCTCGACGAGATAGCGGACGCCGCTCTCCAGGTCGTTGATGTCCGTCTCGCCGTAGCTGTGGAGCTGGCCGTGCGTGTGGCTCCGTCCTTGGCCCCAGCTTCCCCGGATGTTGACGTTGAGAACGATGTAGCCCTGGGCGACGAAATACTGGTCGATGCCCCAGGTCGGGTGAGCGCGGCGACCGCCCCACTGGTTGCGGACGGCATCGGAATAGACCGAGCCCACGATCAGGGGATAATGCCTGGAAGGGTCATAGTTGGCGGGAAGGCTCAGCCGGCCGATCAACGGAGTCCCGTCGACATGGCTGGCAAATTCGACATAGCTGATGTCCGCCCAGGTCTGGCGGGAGAATTCCGGCTGGGGTGAACGGGTCACCTGCGCCGGCTGATCCGGCCGATCGGGATCGAGGACGAACAGTTCGGGCGGCGTCATATCGTTGGTGAAGAAGCTCGCTATGCGGCGGAAGTCGGGAGAATAAACGGGCGCGTGGGTGCCGGGCGTGCTCGGGCTCACCCGCTCGATAGCCCCGCCGGCGAGGCCGACGCGGTAGAGCTGTCGTTCCGCCAGGTGGGATTCGTTGGCAACGAAGTATACCCGCTCGCTTCGACCATCGACCGCGAAGGACTCGATTTCCCATTCACCATGGGTGATCTGCCGCGGCGCGCTTTGGGCGGTCTCCTTGTGGTAGAGATGGAGATAGCCGTCCCGGTCGGTGAGGATGATCAGCCCACGATCGCCGGGAGCCCAGGCCACCCGCCAATCCGGACGGATATGGCGTGGGTCGCGCTCCTGGTAGAAAATCTCGCGCCTCCCGCTCGCAACCTCGTAGACGTAGACCACATGCTCCTTCACCTCGAGGTCGGAGCTGTTGATGAACAGGCGACGGCCATCCTCGGAAAGGCCGAAGCCCCAGACGTGATGCTTCGGATCAGGCCGCTCGAACAGGCGTGTCTCGAGCGTCGAAAGGTTGACCGTTCCGATCTGGGTGCGCGTCGTCTCGTCGCCGGGAAAGGCGCGGATCACGCGATTGTTCTGAAGCTCGCCCTTGGCATAATGATAGATGTCGCGTTCAGGCATGGCCCGATCGTCCGACAGCTCGAAGGCGATGGTTCGGCTGTCGGAGGACCAATGATAGGACGAAACATAGACCTTCGGATCGTCTTCGCCCGCAACACGGCGCGCGCTGTCTGGGCGTGAGGCGGCCGCATCGCGGGTCCAGAGGATGCCACCGCGCGTGACCCGGTTGCGCGGATCGAAGGGGGCGCCGGAAAGAAAGGAAAGGTGGCGCCCGTCGGGGGACAAAGCGAGCTGGCGCACGGCCTGCTTGTCCTGCTCGACCGGGATAATCGCGCCGTCCGGCTCGCGGATATGAAGCTTGCCGTCCAGCGCGAAGGCGATCCGATCTCCCTGCAGGAAGACGGCCTCCGCAATCCCGCGCTTCTCGGTCTCTGGCGGCACGTCCTTCCCGAGAAAAGTGAGCCGGGTCCGTTCGCCGCTCTCCGGGACGTAGGCCCACAAGTCGCGGAAGCTGTAACCTTCGTCGTTCCAGAGAAAGAGCACCCTCTTGCCGTCGGCCGACCAGCTATAGCCTTCCGGCGTCGTGCCGATCAGGCTCCGATGCTGGTAGAGCTCGTCGATCGAGAGGCTGGTCCCCGGCACGGCCGCCGTTCCCGCCGCCCGCGCATGCGATTGGGCCTGCGCGGAGCTCGCGGGAACGATCGTGACGAGCAGCAGCAGCGCGGCCGCCGCCATGGAGAGCATGCGGTGTCTGTTCATGACGGGCTACCTGAACGATCTGCCGCTCGGAAGTCGAGTGCGTCGCATCCTAGAAGTTTGCCGTAATGCCGACGGTGAAGCGGCGGCCGATCGCATCGTAGGTCTGGCGCTCGTAGAGCTGGAAGGGCGGATCGCGGTCGAACAAATTGTCGACCGTGCCATAGAATCTGAACCGCTCGTTGATGCGGACGCTGGCGGAAAGGTCGAAATAATGGACGTCCGGGGTCTTCGGCACCGCCAGCAGCGGCGGCGCCGATCCGGTCGAGATCGCGGCGGCGAAGCGCCCGTCGGTGGCGGACCCTATGAAGCGGTGGCGCAGGGACACCTGGTAGATGTCCTGCTCCCATGTCAGGCGTTGGGTGAAGCGCCAATGCGGGTTGGCGCTGCCGCAGCTTCCTCCGCCGATATAGCCGGCGCAGTCGATCGGATTGAGAACCGGGCTGCTGGTCGTCTCATTCTCGAAGAGGTAGGCGCCGGCGAGAAAGTAGGAAAGTTCTCCATAGCGTCCGATGCCGTGCCGGTAGTCCAGGCGGAAATCGATGCCCGATGCCGTGATCTCGGCGATGTTCTGGTTGAGCAGCGGAACGTCCTGGAGCTGGCCGTCCGGCGTGCGGGTCGCAAGGGGGACGCAGAACGGGTTGGCAAGGGACAGCTCGGTCCTGCAGGCGTTGATGGTCGGCTGGAGGCCGCCGCCGAACACGGCGATCGCGTCGCTGATCTTGATGTTGTAATAGTCGACCGTGACTTGCAGGTTCGGCACGAATTCGGGGCGAATGACCGCGCCCACAGACCAGGTGTCGGAGGTTTCCTCGTGCAAGTCGGGGTTACCGCCGGTGATGGCGCGGATCTGCACATTCTCCTGCTGAAATACGTCGATCAGGCTCGCCGGAACGCCGAGTTCCATGCAGAAGGTGCGTTCGGCGGCCGTTCGGGTCGGCGTCGCATTACAGAAGTCGGTCGCGAGCGGAGCCGTGTTCGTCGCACCGGAATAAAGCTCGGTGATGTTCGGCGCGCGGACCGCTCGCTGGTACAGTCCGCGGAACTTGATGCCCCGGATCGGAGAATATTCGCCGCCCGCCTTGTAGGAGACGACCGAGCCAGCGGTCGAATAATCGGAGTAGCGGACGCCGCCTTCGAAGGCGAGCAGTTCGAAACCGGGGCGATCGGCGAGGATCGGAACGTAGATTTCGCCGAACACCTCGCTGACGTCATAGCTGCCGCCCGTCGGCTGCAGACCGGCCGAGCGGGAAATCGCCTCTCCCAGCACGTAGAGCTGGTCGGGCCTGAAGCTGGCGGATTCGCGACGATATTCCGCGCCCAGTGCTATACCCACGTCGCCGGCAGGCAGAGTGAAGAGCGACCCGGAGAGCGTTCCGCCGACCTGGGTCTGGCGGACCCGGGTCATGTTCGTCAGGTCGACGTCGTAATAGTCCACCATTTCGGGCGTGAGGGAGCCGAGGCCGAACGGATTGATGACGACGCATTTCGGATCGCCGTTGGCACAGGCATAGGGATCGTCCGGGTCGGTGAGGAACATCGCCGCAAAGCGGTCGATATAGACCCCGCCGCCCTGCTGGTCGGTGAGGTCGTTCTCGCCATGGTTGAAGAAGACCTCCCAGTTCAGGCGATCGGTGAGGCCGCCCCTCAGGCCGATCACGCCGCGCCAGAAGTCGCGCTGCTGGTCGCTGGTGCGCGGACCGGATTCGAGCACTCGGCGGTTGATGTTGAGCGGGACCAGCCCGTCGCCGTCCCCGTCCAGGCTGGCGCTCAGGAAATCGCGCAGGGAAGGATCGAGATAGGGGTTGCGCAGGTCGAGCTGGAAACCCGGGATGAAGCCGGAACTGCTCATCGGCAGCGGGCCGAGGGCCGACTTCACCCGGTTGCGCGCATAGGTGCCTTCCCAGAAAAAGGTGACGCCATCGGTGACGTCATAGTGGCCAAGCACCGCGCCCTGGATTCGTTCGAGCGGGAGCTGGAGATTGTTGAACGGACGGTCGTTGAAGCCGTCACTGGTCCGGTAGGCGCGCCACCCTTCCTCGGCAAAGAAGATGCCTTGAGGGCCGATCACATTGCCGAACTGATCGGTACGGCCGACCAGGGCAGGCGAGAAGATGGTGCCTTGCGGGGTTACCGCATTTCCGCCGGGGACGAGCACGCCGACGCCGTTCTGGACCGAGTCGACCAGGAATTCGGTCGCATGGTCGCGCGCCGAAGCGAAGGTCTGCTCACGCTTGAAGTAGTTGGCATAGAAGACGATGTTGCCGCGACCTTCGGCGAAGTTCCCGCCGACGGTCAGGTCGACATTGTAGCGGGCCGAGTCGCCGCGCTCGGAGATCCCGGCCTGGGCGCCGATCTCCACGCCCTCGAAATCGTCCTTCATCACGAAGTTGACGACGCCCGCCATGGCGTCAGAGCCGTAGACGGCAGAGGCGCCGCCGGTGACGACGTCGATGCGCTCGATCAGCGCCGGCGGAATCAGGTTGATGTCGACCACCCCGTCCTCGCCCGAGCCGACTATCCGACGGCCGTTCATCAGGACGAGCGTACGCACCGTACCGAGGTTGCGAAGGTTGACCGTCGCGGTTCCGTTGCCGGGATTGTTCGACTGAGAGCCGAAGCCTGCCGTGAACTGCGGCATCGAGTTCAGGATCTGCTCGGTTTCGTTGGCCGCGGTCAGCTGGATTTCCTCCGCGCTGATCACGTTGACCGGGCTGTTGGAGACAATGTCCGGCCGCGGAATGCGCGAGCCGGTGATGACGATCGAATCCTCTGCCCCGGGCTGGCTCGCGGCCGATTCGGCAGCGATCGCGTCGTCGGCCGTCTGGGCGACCGCCGCTTCGGCGGCGAATGCCGCGAGGATGATCGCCGTGCCGTCCCTGAGAGACCTGCGCCTCGCCATAACCCCCTTCGATCCCATGGTCTTGCTCCTCCCGCCGCAGCGACAAACCGTTTTTGAGTGAAGATATGCGTGATTTTGAGCATAACTGGAGCAGGCAATCAAGCGGGTTCGACACAAAAGTGAAAAATTGACGACATTCTGGCGTTGCGGGGGCACCATGCGGCCGAGCAAAGATCGCTCGAATCGGTGAGGCGACAGTATCGCTACGCGGCAAATTCCTGGACCTCTCCGAACCTTCAAAGCGGCCAGTTGGCGCCTGGCGAGAGGTTGACGACCGCGCAAAACTGAAACAATGTCCAAAATCACATGATTCAGTCGCGTATGTCGACATCGCATGCAGACTGCGCCGCCGCCCGGCGCGGCAGAGGAGGACAGATGCTAAAGGGAACGGGTCTATTCGCCGCCTTGCTGTTGGCGGGGTGCGCGGCGCTCGCGCCGTCGGCCGCCGTCGCGACGGAAGCGAATGCGCAGACCGCACCCGACCCGGCCGGCCCGCCCCGAGGGCCCGGCAGCTACGAAGACTTCGTCGCCTTCTTTACCGAATTCCACGAATGGCGGTCGTCACGTCCGGCCGACGGGGTGGTCGACTATAGCCCTGCGGCCGTCGATCGGCGCCGCGAGCAGCTTCGGGCTTTTCAGGCGCGACTGCCCGCTTTTTCGGTCGCGACCTGGGACCGTCACAAGCAGGTCGACTATCTCGCCGTCCGTGCGCAGCTCGACCTGGAGGATTTCACGCTCAACGTCACCAAGCCGTGGGCGCGTGATCCCGGCATGTATATCGACGAGATTCAGCGTCTCGCCTACACCGAACTGCCGCTCCAGGGGGACGAGCTGGCGACGTTCCGGACCCGACTGAGCCGCATTCCCGCTTATCTGGCCCAGGCCAGGGTCAATCTCGATTCCGTGGCGGGCGATTATGCCGATCTCGCTCTGCACAATCTCTCCAACGGCGATGGCGTGGGCCACGGCATGCCCTACCGGGCGGTGGAGCCGGAAGGCCTGATCGGCTGGTTCGCGGATTTGCGCGAGCGGGCCGAACGGCAGCAGCCGGAGCTGGTCGCCGATATCCGGGCTGCCGAGGAGGCAATCGAGCAATATCGCCAGTGGTTGGTGGCCAACCGGCCCCGCATGACCGGACAGGCCGGCGTGGGACGGGCGGCCTATGACTGGTTTGTGACCAACGTCCGCCTGATGCCTTATACGTCGGACGAGATCGTCGTGCTCGCCCAGCGCGAGCTGGAGCGTCACTGGGCCTTCTATACCGCCGAGCGGCATCGCAACCGCAATCTTCCCGAGCTCGAGCTGGCCCGTTCCGAGGAGGAATATGAAGCGCAGCTTGCCGGGACCGACGCGATGATCCGACGTTGGCTGGTCGAGGAGGAGATCCTTAGCGTCCCCGACTATATGCCCAAGACTTACCAGGAGATGGGCTACAACGCGCCGTGGATCGTTCGCCCAGATGGGCCGATGTTCTGGGAGCAGGTCCAGTTCCGCGACGCGTCACCCGACCACCTGCACGCCACGTTCCCCGGCCACCGGTTCGACGGGCATGCGGCTCGGCGGATCCAGCACCCGATCCGTGCCCATGTCCAGGACAGCGGACGCACGGAAGGTTGGGGATTCTATCTCGAGGAAATGGCGCTCCAGCTCGGCTTGTTCGACGAGCGGCCCCGCACGCGCGAGCTCATCTACATCTTCGGGCTGTTCCGCGCCGCCCGGACGATCGGCGACGTGAAGATGCAGCGCAACGAGATGAACGTCGAGCAGGTAATGAATTTCTGGAAGGAATGGACACCCTATCTCGACGACAATGTCGCCCGGGTGGATGCGGCCATCTACCTGCGCCGCCCGCCGGGGTACGGGATGACCTACACGATCGGAATGATGCAGCTCCAGCGGCTCCTCGTCGATCGACGCCGGCAGCTCGGCGATGATTTCTCGCTGCGCGATTTCCACGATTATCTGATGAGCGCCGGCCGCCTTCCCGTATCGTTGCTGCGATACGACCTCACCGGCCACGATGACGAGGTCGCGCGGCTCTGGGATCATAGACCGCTGACACAGCTCGAACTCGATTGAGCCCGACCCTTCGTCGACCACCCCGAGCAGCAGTCCAACCCCGGAGCCCCAATCGATGAAATGGCCGTCAAGGCGCCTGATTCAAAGCTCGAGGAAGAGCTTTGGCATGTACGAGCAGGCTGCGCAGCTCGAGTCCGCGGGCCTGGACCTCATCCACCTCGAATTCGGCCGCCCGCACGCCGACACCCCCGTACACATCAAGGATGCGGTCAAGGACGCGCTCGATGCCGGCATCGTCCACTATGGCGACTTTCGGGGCACGCTTGGCTTGCGCGAGGCTCTGGCGGCCAAGCTGCGCGACTTCAACGGGCTCGACTATGGGCTCGACGAGATACTCGTCACCAACGGCCTCACCCACGGGTCCTTCGCCGCCTTCATGGCCGCGATCGATCCGGGCGACGAGGTCATCCTGCTCGAGCCCTATTATCCGCAGCATATCGGCAAGACCGAACTGGCGGGTGGGCGCGTCGTCACCGCACCGCTCGATGCCGCCAACGATTTCGCGATATCGAAGGAAGCCATCGCGGCCAGGATCACGCCCCGCACCCGGATGATCGTGCTCGTCAATCCGGCGAATCCGACCGGCCGGGTCTATTCTCGCGAAGAACTTCAGCATGTCGCCGACCTTGCGATCGCGAACGATCTGCTGGTCCTGTCGGACGAGGTCTACGAATATATCACCTACGACAAGGCCGAGCATGTCAGCATCGCCAGCCTTCCCGGCATGCGCGAGCGCACGATCACCTGTTTCGCCTTCACCAAGGCCTATTCGATGGACGGCTGGCGGATCGGCTATCTTTCCGCCGACGCGAAGCTGATCCCGGCCATCCTGCGGATCATCATGACCGACGTGACGCATGTGAACGTCTTCGTCCAGGAAGGGGCCCTGGCCGCGGTGGCCGGTCCGCAGGCGCCGATGCAGGAGATGGTCGAGCAGGACCGGCGCAAGCGCGACCTGGTCGTGCGTGCGCTCAACCAGATGCCCGGAGTCACCTGCCGCGCGCCGGAAGGCACGATCTACGCCTTTCCCGACATAAGCGGCACCGGGCACAGCTCGGAAGCGCTCGCCATGGCGATCCTGAACGAGGCGCATGTCGTGACGGAAGCGGGGTCCTTCTACGGACCCGCGGGCGAAGGGCATTTGCGTATCTGCTTCGGCTCGGAATCCGAGGCGCGGGTGAGCGAGGCGATGGAAAGGCTGAGCCGCTTCTTCAACCGGCTCTGACGGGAGGGGACGGTTCGAGGCGCCCATGGCCGCGGCAATGGAGTGATGGAGATGATTCGGATCGAACGCCTGAAGCTGGGGGCGGCCCTGCTGGCGCCGACGCTGCTGCTGGGTGCGTCTCCGGCCGCTGCGGCCCCGACGCCACCCGCCTCCTCCGGCGCAGCGCGGGCCGCGGCCTCCGAGGCCGAGCCGGCCGGGTATCGTGCGCTCGTCTCGCTATACGATGAATTTCGCGCCTTCGTGCCGCCGCCGGTCCGCGACGGCGTTCCGGATTACTCGCCGGCCGCCATGGCCGAGCAACAAGCCGGCCTGCGCCGCTTCATGGAGCGGTTGCGAGCCATCGACGACAGCAGCTGGCCGATCCCGCTGAGAGTCGATTACATGCTGGTGCTCGCCGAGATGCGGGGCCTGGAGTTCCAGCACCGGGTGGTCGAGCCGTGGAAGCGCGATCCGGCCTTTTACAGCACCACCAATCTCGGCTTCGGACCGAAGATGCATGGCGCATTCGGCATCCCCCAGCTGCCGATGCCGGCGGACCAGGTCGCCGCCCTCGCCGAGCGGCTGAACGCGGTCCCCGAAGCGCTTCGCCAGGCAAGGGCGAATCTCACCGACCCGCGCGGCGACCTCGCCCGGCTGGGGATCCAGCAGAAGCGGATCGAGGTGAACGTCTTCACCCGGCTCGCCGAAGACGCGCGGACCCACCATCCGGAGCTGGTCGCCCCGTCCCTCGGCGCCCGCGCTGCCGCCGCGGAGTTTCTGGCCTGGCTGGAGAGCATCGAAGCGACCCTGCCGCCCCACGGCGGCGTCGGAGCCGAGAATTACGACTGGTACCTGCGCCACGTGCTGCTGCTGCCGTTAACCGCCAAGGAGATCGAGACGATCGGCGAGCGCGAATATCAGCGCATGATCGCCTTCCTTCGGATCGAGGAGCACCGGAATCGGGGGCTGCCGGAGCTGCCGATGGTCCGCACGCGCGCGGAGTTCGACGCGAAGCGGGCGCAGGAGGATGAGGATCTGCTTGCCTTTCTCAGGGAAGGAGAGTGGGTGACCATTCCGGACTATGTCCGGCACGATCCGGAGGAGGGGCCTTATATCCTGCCGGCGGAGAGAGATCCGAGCCGGCCCGGCCTCTTCGACGATCCGGAGAACGTCCACTTCTTCTTCCAGACCGAGTTTCGCGACGGCCTGCCCCTGCGGGCGCACAACCTTCCCGGCCACGCCTTCGACCAGCTCCAGTCGGCGCGGGACGAGCGGCCGATCCGCGGAAAGCGCCGCCTGTTCTTCGTCGACGGCCTGCGCAACGAAGGCTGGGCCTTCTATCTGGAGGAGTTGATCCTGCAGGCAGGCCTCCTGGACGACCGGCCGCGCACGCGCGAGATCGACTATATCCTCGGCGCCAAGCGGGCCGCCCGCTTGCTGCCGGAGCTGCGCATGCAGGCGAACGAATGGACCTGGGCCGAGGCGAACGCCTCGCTGGTCAGCCGCACGCCGCGCTGGATGGAGCCGGGCGACGCGATCGCGCAGTTCGATATCGAGCTCTACCTGCGCCAGCCCGGCTACGGCATCGGCTATCATATCGGCAAGGTGGAGCTGGAGAGGCTGCTCGCCGAACGCTCGATGCAGCTCGGGGATTCCTTTGACCTTCGGGCCTTCCACGATCAGTTCCGCGCGTCCGGCGCCATCCCGATCTCGCTCATCCGCTGGGAAATGACCGGCCGCGACGACGAGATCGGCGCCCTGCGCGGCGACTTCTGATCCGGCGCTCAGCCTTCGCCGGGCGGCTGACCGAGATTGTCGTGCAGGCGGTTCAGGCTCGCGATCAGCTGTTCGAACTCCCGCCGCGAGAAGCCCTTGATCACCCGCTTGTACACCGGAGCCGTGACCGCGCGCGCGACGGCGAGCTTTTCCTCGCCGTGCGCGCTCAGGCGCACCTCGGTGACCCGAGCGTCGTCCGCCAGCGGCTTGCACTCGGTGAGGCCGTCCCGCGTCATCCTCTGGATGATCCGGGTCATGGTCGAGATGTTGATGACGCCGGCCTGCGCGATCTCGGCAATGCCGCGAGGCGCGCGCTCGCCCAGGATCATCAGGACGCGCCAGGTCGGAATGTCGATTCCAAGCTTCCTCAGCTCGGCGCCGATGATCGCATTGTAGCGGCTGACGACCCGGTTCAGCAGGTAGAAGGGATATTGGTCGAGCGTGAAGGAGCTGCGACCCGGATCCCCCAATTCGCGCGGATCGTCCATTGCACTCCACCAAGGTCGCCGTTCGCGGCTACCTGCCCGCCCAGGTTCGCGCAAGGTCATATAATGGTTGCACGTGCAAGTAATATATGTCAGCCTCGCGAAGGTCGATAGGAGACGGAAAATGCCAAGCCTGGCCTTGCAGGACTTTGCTTCAGCTGTCGCTTCGGGAGCCATCCGAACGGTCGATCTCACCCAGACGCTTTCGCCCGATACGCCGACTCTCGTGCTGCCGCCGGAATTCGGCCAATGTGCCGCGTTCAGCCAGGAGGAGATCTCCCGCTACGATGAGCGGGGAGTCGCGTGGTACTGGAACAATTTCACCGTCAGCGAGCATACGGGTACGCACTTCGACGCGCCGATCCACTGGGTGACGGGCCGCGACCTCGCCGACAATTCGGTCGACACGATCCCGGCAGCCGACTTCGTCGCTCCGGCGGTGGTGATCGACATCTCGCGCAAGGCGGCGGAGGATCCCGACTATCTGCTGACCGTCGCGGACATCGAGGCGTGGGAAGCGGAGCACGGGCGGATACCGCCGCGTGCCTGGGTGCTGCTGCGCACCGACTGGTCCAAGCGCTCGGTCGAGGATTATGTGAACAGGCGCGAAGACGGTGCACACACGCCGGGTCCGTCCGCCGAGGCGGTACGCTTCCTCATCGAGGCGCGCGACGCCCACGGCCTGGGCGTCGAGACGATCGGCACCGACGCCGGTCAGGCGCACCGGCTCGATCCGCCCTATCCGGCGCATGCGCTCTTCCACGGCGCTGGCCGATACGGGCTTCAATGCCTCGAGAATCTCGACCAATTACCGCCTACCGGCGCCGTCCTCGTCGCCGCGCCGCTCAAGATCCGGGGCGGCTCGGGCAGCCCCTTGCGGGTCCTCGCCTTCGTCGAGACATAGGTCGTGGCGGAGCGCTCCTTCGCAAGCGAGGTCGAGAAGCTTCGCCTGGGTGCCGGTGAGCGCTTTCACGGGGAGGGGATTCTCGCCGTCACCAAGGCCTTGCTGCAGGCGGGCGTGGCCTATGTCGGCGGCTATCAGGGTTCGCCCATCTCCCACTTGATGGACGTATTCGCCGACGCCAATTCGCTCCTGGAGGAGCTCGGCGTCCATTTCGAATCGAGCGCGAGCGAGGCCTCGGCGGCCGCCATGCTCGCGGCCTCGGTCAACTATCCCCTGCGCGGCGCGGTGGCGTGGAAGTCGGTCGTCGGAACCAACGTGGCGTCCGACGCCCTCTCCAACGTCGCCTCGGGCGGGGTCACCGGCGGAACGCTCGTCATCGTCGGCGAGGATTATGGCGAAGGCTCCTCGATCATGCAGGAGCGGACCCACGCCTTCGCCATGAAATCCCAGATGTGGCTCCTCGACCCGCGCCCCAGCCATCGACTCATCGTCGACCTCGTGGAGCGCGCGTTCGAACTTTCGGAGGCTTCGAACACGCCGGTGCTGTTCGAGCTTCGGGTGCGCGGTTGCCATCAGACGGGCAGCTTCATCGCCCGCGACAACAAGCGCCCGCCGATGACGGTCGGAGAGGCGGCCGCCAATCCCCGCCGCGACCTCGACCGCATCGTCCTTCCCCCTGCCAACTTCCTCCATGAAACCGAAAAGGTGGAGAAGAGGTGGCCCGCGGCGATCGACTTCATCCGAAGGCACGCGCTCAACGAGCGTTTCGGGGCGAACCGGTCAGACGTCGGGATCATCGTCCAGGGCGGTCTTTTCAACTCGCTCAACCGAGCGCTCGAACTCGTCGGCCTTTCCGATGCCTTCGGCAATGCCAGCCTGCCCCTTTACGTCCTCAACGTCACCTATCCACTCATTCCGGACGAGGTGGAGCGCTTCTGCGCAGGCAAGAAGGCCGTGCTCCTGCTCGAAGAGGGGCAACCGGAGTTCATCGAGCATGAGCTGAATACCATCGTACGACGCGCCGACCTTCAGACGAGGATCGTGGGGAAGGAGCTGCTGCCGCGCGCCGGAGAGTATGTCGCGGCGGTCATTCTGGACGGCGTTTCCGCCTTCCTGAGGAAATGGGCGCCCGATATCGCCCCGACGGAAGAAAGCCGCGACGAGCCGGCCCTGGCGCCCGCACTGGTGCCCGCCCGCCCGGCCGGCCTGTGCACCGGCTGTCCCGAACGACCGGTCTTCTCCGCGATGAAACTGCTACAGAAGGAGATGGGCGACTTCCACGTGTCGGCCGATATCGGCTGCCACCTCTTCTCCATCCTCCCGCCCTTTCACATCGGCAACACGACGATGGGCTATGGGCTCGGAACGGCTGGCGCTTCGGCCTTCAAGCCGGGGGACCGGCGAGCCATCGCGATCATGGGCGACGGGGGATTCTGGCACAACGGGCTGACCTCCGGAATCGGAAACGCCGTCTTCAACGGCGACGACAATCTCACCGTCATCATCGACAACGGCTATTCGGCGGCGACCGGGGGCCAGGATCTGCTGTCCTCGCGGGCCGACAACCGCATCCGCCGCACCAAGCATCCGATCGAGAGGGCCGTCCGCGGTATCGGCGTCAGCTCAGTAAGCACCATCACGCGCACCTATGACGTTGCCGGCATGCGAGACGCGCTTCGCCGGGCGCTGACCAGCAAGGAAAAGGGGCCCAAGGTCCTCATCGCCCAGTCGGAGTGCCAACTGAATCGGCAGCGCCGGGTCAAGCCGGCCACGGCCAGAGCGATCCGGGAAGGCCGGCGGGTCGTTCGCGAACGCTTCGGCGTCGATCCGGACACCTGCACCGGCGATCATAGCTGCATCCGCCTGTCCGGCTGTCCGTCGCTGACGATCCGCCCCAATCCGGATCCCCTACGCGACGATCCCATCGCTCATGTCGACAATAGCTGCGTCGGCTGCGGCGTCTGCGGCGAGGTGAGCCACGCGGCGGTCCTGTGCCCGTCATTCTACAAGGCGGATATCACGATCAACCCGACGGCGGCGGACCGGATGAAGGCGCGAATCCGGCGTTTCGTCATCGGACTGTGGCAGCGCCGCTCGGCCAGAGCCCTCGCGGCGCGTGCCTTCTGAGGACGGGATGGTGAGCAGAGACCCCCGGCGCGAGCGGATCACGATCGCCATCCTCGCACTGGGCGGTCAGGGGGGCGGCGTGCTCGCCGACTGGATCGTGGCCCTTGCGCAGCAAGAAGGCTTTGTCGTGCAGGCAACCTCGGTTCCCGGCGTGGCGCAGCGGACGGGATCGACCGTCTATTATGTCGAGCTGTTGCCGGCAGACGCCGCCGAGAGCCGTGAGCCGGTCCTGGCACTGATGCCGGCGCCCGGTGACGTCGACATCGTCATCGCCTCCGAGCTGATGGAAGCGGGAAGGGCCATCCTTCGCGGCTTCGCGACGGACCGTACGGTCCTCATCGGCTCCACCCACCGGGTCTATTCCATCTCGGAAAAATCCGCGCTAGGCGACGGGCGGGCGAGCAGCGAGCGAATCCTCGAAGCGGCGAAGACGCGCTGCGCGCGCTTCATCGGTTTCGACATGGAGGAGATCGCCTCGCGTGCCGGAAGCGTCATCAGCTCCGTCATGTTCGGCGCGCTGGCCGCGAGCGGCGCCCTGCCCTTCCCCCGTAATGCATTCGAGAAGGCCATCAGGTCCGGGGGCAAAGGCGTGGAGGCGAGCCTGGCAGCGTTCGCCGCCGGCTTCGAAGCGGCCGACGCCGCACCCCAGGCAGCGCGGACCGAACGCACCGCGCTTGAACCCACGACGCCCGCCGGGGCGGCCCTGGCGGATCGCATCGCGCGACAGCTGCCTGCGCCGGCTCAAGGCGTCGCGCGCGAGGGCGCCAGGCGGCTGATGGAGTATCAGGATCGTCGATATGCCGAGCTCTATCTCGATCGCCTCGATTCGGTGCTCGCGGTCGACTCCGCATCCGGAGCCTGGCGGCTGACGACGGCCGCCGCGAAATATCTCGCGCTCTGGATGAGCTACGAGGACGTGATTCGGGTCGCCGACCTCAAGGTTAGGGAGAGCCGCTTCGAGCGCGTGCGGGAAGAGGTTCGGGCGCCGCACGGCGCAATTCTCGAGCTCACCGAATATATGCACCCGCGCCCGCAGGAGATCTGCGAAATGTTGCCGGCGAGCCTCGGTCGGCGCTTGCGCGGGAGCCGCCGGGCGCAGCGCCTGCTCGGGAGATTGTTCTCGAAGGGGCGTCATGTCAGGACGACGAGCCTTAGCTGGTTCTTCGTCCTCGCTTTTCTCGCAAGTCTCAGGTCGATCCGCCCCCGAACGCTTCGCTATGTCGTCGAACAGCAGCGGATCGACGAATGGCTCGCGCTGGCGCGTTCCGCGGCCGCCGCCGGCCGATACGAGGCGGCGCTGGAGCTCGTCGAATGCCAACGCCTCATCAAGGGCTATGGCGACACCCACGAGCGGGGACTGGCAAGCTACCGAACGATCGTGGAACATTGGCCCGCCCTTCAGGCGAGGGTGGATGCAGCCGCAAGCCTGAGGCGCCTGCGCGAGGCCGCCCTCGCGGACGAGGATGGACGTGAACTGTCCGAGGCGCTGCGCCTGATCGCCGCCTGAGTGGTCGGCTCTAGAAGGCGGCGAGGCCGGTGATGGCCCGGCCGAGGATCAGGGCGTGGACGTCGTGGGTGCCTTCGTAGGTGTT
>NZ_SBFF01000040.1 GCF_004151485.1 Sphingosinicella sp. CPCC 101087
AAGCCGGTAACCGGATCGGGAATGAAGTTGCCGTAGGGATCGGTGGCGATGAGGGGCAGGTTGCCGACCTGATAGTCGGTCAGCTGAATGCCGAGGATATTCGCCGCCTGCGCCTTGATCTCGCCCCAGGTGGGCAGGCCGCCATTGGCGCCGTCGAGAAGCTTGCCCGTCGCCTGCGGCACGCCGCCGACCAGCTCATATTCGCGAAGAAAGACCTGGTGCGAAGGATGCGAGGTGTAGGTCTGGTTCTGGTCGACGAAGGGCGTCGTGACGTTGACCGGTCCGACATCGTCCGCCGTGCCCATGACGCCGTCCTGGCCGGGACCGACCGTCGCGCGGGTCAGGACCATGAAGTTGGTCGGGCTGTTCGGGTCGTAAAGGGGGTCGTCCGGCTGGAGCGGGATGAACACGGTACCGCTCTGTCCCTTGGCGACGAGATCCAAGCCGTGGTCGAAGAACTGGCCGAAGAGGGTGAACCAGCTATTGAACGAGGCGGAGAGTCCTTCATCGGGAGCGATGTTGGGAAGGAAGATCGTGTCGCCCGACATCTCGACACCGTTCGCCGTCAGCAGAGCGTCGAGCGCCGCCTGGGCCGCGGGGATTCCGGGG
>NZ_SBFF01000041.1 GCF_004151485.1 Sphingosinicella sp. CPCC 101087
GTGCCGTCAGCCATCGTCCCGCGGGCGTGGACGACGGTAACGCTTCCGTCTCCGTTGAACAGGATGTCGTAATTCTCGACGAGATCGGAGAAGACTGCCGTGTCGACGTCTCCGGCCGCACCGCCTTCCAGGATCTCGCGGACGATCACGAGCTGGCCGGGATTGTAGGTCCCGTTGAACATTTCGGTGACGAGTTCGTGGAGGTTGTCGGCCGTGTCGATCTCGGCACCCGTGCCGTCCGCGTTGGCGCGCACGCTGACGCGAACGTTCAGCCACCGGTCGCCATCGATATAGTCGTTACCGGCATTGCCCGTGATGAGGTCGCTGCCGCCGCCGCCTAGGATGATGTCGCCGTCGCTCACGCTCGTGACGCCTGCCCCGAGCACCGTCTGCAGGCCGGCGATGCGGGCGATACCGGCGGCATCGAGAAGGCTGCCCTGATAGCCCGACGTGCCGCCCTGGGTCGTCGGCAACCGGTCGGCAGCGAGGTCGTGGGTGCCCTTGAGCACGTCGTCGAACTGGGAGCCGGACAGGCCTTCCATGCCCTCGAACTCGTCGAGCGACGCATTCTCCGGCA
>NZ_SBFF01000043.1 GCF_004151485.1 Sphingosinicella sp. CPCC 101087
CCCTCCAGTCCGGCCCGCGAGAGGGCCTCGAGAATCGCCGCCGGATTGTTGAGCGTCTGATCGACGATCAGGTTCGAAATCGTGCGAAGGCTCGAATCGACGACGACCGAATCCGGATCGTTCGAAGGCGTGTAGGAGGTCGGAATGGCCGGCGCTCCTCCGGGGCCGTCCGGATCGAACGTTTCGCCTTCGCGATAGTCGGGGTCGAGCAGGTGCGGGAACTCCTGGTCCGCGGCGCCCCAATGTTCGCGCCCGGGCAGGATGTTGTTGTACGTGCCGTCGACGGTCCTCAAACCCCAGGCAATATTGGGGGCGGGGATGAGGCCTCCAGGTCCGAAAAGAGGCTGGCCCGCAGCATGGGCTTCCGCAATCTTGATCTGGTCAAGAATGAACTTCAGATCGGACGTGATATAGGTAACCATCGTACAGCCTCCCGATAAGCCAAAGTGAAACGAGCCCATCTTGAACAAGAAGGGCGCACGACTCCTCGCAAGGAATCAGTCCTCGCGTTCGATTTCATCGGTTACGCCATTCCCCCGCATAGCCTTCCG
>NZ_SBFF01000044.1 GCF_004151485.1 Sphingosinicella sp. CPCC 101087
GGCGCCAACAGCTATTCCGGCGGGACGCGGATCGAGGCGGGCATCGTGCGGATCTCGAGCGACGCCAATCTCGGCGCCGCGGGCGGGGCGCTGACGCTGGCCGGCGGCACGCTGAACAGCGCCGCCGACGTCGCGTCCGGCCGCGCGGTCGCCCTGAGCGGGCTCGGGCGGTTCCTGACCGACAATGACACCACACTGACGCTGACCGGCCAGCTTTCCGGCGCCGGAGCGCTCCTCAAGGCCGGCACGGGTACGCTGGTGCTCGCCGGGATCGGCAGTCATGGCGGCGGCACGAGCGTCGATGCGGGCACGCTGCTCGTCAACGGCGACTTCTCCGGTGCGAGCGGAGCGACCAGCGTCGGCTCGGGCGCGACGCTGGGCGGCACCGGCAGGATCGGCGGCGACGTCAGCCTCGCCGACGGCGCGATCCTCGCGCCGGGCGCCGGCGGCGCGGGCACGCTCACCATCGGCGGCGACCTGTCGCTGGCCGAGGGCGCCTCGCTCGCCTTCGAGCTGGGCCAGGCGAACGTCGCCGGCGGCGC
>NZ_SBFF01000045.1 GCF_004151485.1 Sphingosinicella sp. CPCC 101087
ACTTGTACTACTATCACTACAGGAATTCCTATTGACAGGCAAGTAAAACTCCATTAGGTATTCCTTAGCGAGCCACGTTCAGTGAACTTATTCTCTAATAAGCACCTACATACTTGCTTTAGTGTCTCCACACAAATGATCATGAGATCAATCATCCTCATCCAATGAGCAAGCAACGTATGTACCAATCTATCCGGATTCACTAATCCCCAATTTAGTAATCCAACGATTGGGAACTATTTTAGTTTTAAGCTTTCTAAGAATTTAGATCTCATTAGAATGATCATCATCATTATTCTAAAAGCATTGCTTAAAACTATGGGTTTATCACATATTATAAAACAGCATCATGTAGATAATTAAAAGCCTTTAATAAATTAATACTTTTTATTAATAAATGAATAAGATTGTTACAAAGTATATGCTTTATCATCAAACATGATTGGCTTGTGTGCATACTACTTTCAATCTCCCACTTGCACTAAAGCCAATCGCCATGGTATCTTATACTCTTCTTC
>NZ_SBFF01000005.1:0-90000 GCF_004151485.1 Sphingosinicella sp. CPCC 101087
GCGAAGGCTGGGGTCCAAGCGGCCAAGGTGACGCGCGCGGCATCGTCGGCGAACCACTTTCGCGGACGGCCGAGAAGACGCCCCACCGCCAACGTCCCCCCCCCCGTCACCCCAGCGAAGGCTGGGGTCCAGACGGACTTGGCGACGCGCGCGGCGCTTTCGGAGAATCGGCTTGGACCCCAGCGTCCGCTGGGGTGACGAATGAGGGCGAAAGGGCTGGGCCGATGCGCTCGGCCCCTCATCACCTGCCGCATCGTCACCCCAGCGAAGGCTGGGGTCCAAGCGGACGAGACGACGGGCGCGGCATCGTCGGCGAACCACCCCGAATCCCAGCCTCCGCGAATGGAAGGCGAAAGCGCCACCCCGCCAACATCCGCCCCCTTCGTCACCCCAGCGAAGGCTGGGGTCCGAGCAGCCCGGAACGTGCGCGGCATCAAAGAAGAGCCTCAATCGGCCCCAGCTTCCGCCGCATGCTGGTTCAAGAAGGCGCCAATTCAGTAGTCCCCAAGCCCCTCACCACGTCTCTTCCTCCCAGGGATGATAGCGTCGCGCCCTGATCCACCGCGTCGCGAGCCACTTGGTCCCCTGGGTCACCGGCAGCCCGGCGTGGCGCGTCCGCGGGTCGCCCGCGCCCGCCTCGTCGACGTTGCGGAAGATGAGGGCGTCGCCCTCGCGCCCGGCAAATTCAACTCCGGCCAGGTCGAACCGCGTCCCTCCGCCGCCATAGCCGTGGTTGAGATAGACCAGCACCGTCCACTGGCGCTGGTTCGCCACTCCCGGAAGCGCGTCGACATGCGGCCGATATTCCTGCCCCGGCAGGTAGCGCAGCACGTGCAGCGGCTCGCCCTGCTCGGGCCGGGTCCCGGTCACCTGCGCCAGCCGCGCGTTGATCAGCTGGATCACCCGGTCCTCCGCCGTGGGCCCGAAGCTCATCCCGCTCGACGTGCGCACGGGATGCGGGATCCGCTGCCCGGTGCGCGGGTCGAGCACGAAGCTCGGCTCCAGCTGCGGCTCGGCCAGGATCCGGATATAGTTGCATTCCTGCGGGCTGAGCAGGCCGCGTATCGCGCGGATGATCGGGCTCTCCAAGAGGGTCTCGACCGGAAGGCGGCGGATCTCGCCGGGCGTCCGCATCGCCTTGACGGAAGCGAGCTGCACCGCCGCATAGGGATCCGCTTTCTCGATCCGCCGCAGCAGCTTCGCCGCCTTGTCCGGGTCGCGCCGCCCGGGCGTGCCGTTGCCGACCAGGGTCGCCTTCAGCCGGATCGCCGCGACCTGTCCCGCCGCTACGGCCTTATCGAGCAGGGCATGCGCCGCCTTCACGTCGCGCGGCCCATATTGCCCGCCGAGCCGCCACTGCGCCATTTCGAGCCAGGCCTCCGCCTCGCCCGCCTGCGCCGCCCGCTCGACCAGGGCCGCATAATCCTGCGCCCGCCCGGCGGCGGCGGCGCCCCGCGCCTGCTCCATCAACGTCATTCGAACATCCTAGCGCACGAGCGCGCCGCAAGCATCCCTCTCCCCTCGGGAGCCTGGCCGATCCGCCCCTGCCGCCGCCAGGGGGAGGCCGTTACTCCCCGGCCGCGGCCTCCGCATCTTCCTTCCGCTCTTCCTGAGTGGCCGGTGAGCCCTGTCGAACCGGCCTATCGAAGGACGCCGCCCCGGTCTCCAGCACCAGCGCCCCGTCGCCTTCGTTCACGTGCACCGTCTCGCCGTCCTTCACCTCGCCGCGCAGGATCGCGTCGGCCAGCGGGTCCTGCAGATATTTCTGCACCGCCCGTTTCAGCGGCCGCGCGCCATAGACCGGATCGTAGCCGACCCGCCCCAGCCACGCCCGCGCCCCGTCGGTCAGGTCGAGCCTGATCTTGCGGTCCTTCAGCAGTGCCTGGACCCGCGCCACCTGTATGTCGACGATCGGGCCCATATGCTCCTGGGCGAGCCGGTGGAACAGGATGATCTCGTCCAGTCGGTTCAGGAATTCCGGGCGGAAATGCGCCCGCACCACCTCCATCACCTGCGGCTCGACATCGGCCACCGTCTGCCCGTCCGACAGGCCGGACAGGAAGTGGCTGCCCAGGTTCGACGTCAGGATGATGATCGTGTTGGTGAAGTCGACCGTGCGCCCCTGGCCGTCGGTCAGCCGCCCGTCGTCGAGCACCTGGAGCAGCACGTTGAACACGTCGCCATGCGCCTTCTCGACCTCGTCGAACAGGACGACCTGGTAGGGCCGCCGCCGCACCGCCTCGGTCAGCGAGCCGCCTTCCTCGTAGCCGACATAGCCCGGCGGCGCGCCGATCAGCCGCGCGACGCTGTGCTTCTCCATATATTCGGACATGTCGATCCGGACCATGGCGTGCGGATCGTCGAACAGGAAGTCCGCGAGGGACCGGGTCAGCTCGGTCTTGCCGACGCCGGTCGGCCCGAGGAACAGGAAGCTCCCCATCGGCCGGTTCGGATCCTGCAGCCCGGCCCGCGCCCGGCGGATCGCCCGGCTCACCGCGCCGACCGCCTGCTCCTGGCCGATCACCCTCTTGCCGATCGTCTCTTCCATCGCGAGCAATTTCTCGCGCTCGCCCTCGAGCATCTTGTCGACCGGGATCCCGGTCCAGCGCGACACGACTCCGGCAATATCCTCGCTCGTCACTTCCTCGCGAAGCATCGCCGAGCTGCTCGCCGCCTCGGCCTCGGCGAGCTGCTTCTCCAGCCCCGGAATGACGCCGTAGCTAAGCTCGCCCGCCTTGGCCAAGTCGCCGTTGCGCTGCGCCTGCTCGAGCTGCAGCCGCGCCGCGTCGAGCTGCTCGCGCACCTGCGCCTCGGCCTGGATCTTGTTCTTCTCGGCCTGCCAGCGGGTGGTGAGCTCCGCCGACTGCTGTTCCAGCTCGGCCAGCTCGCCCTCGAGCGCCGCCAGCCGGTCCTTCGAAGCCGCGTCGCTTTCCTTCTTCAGCGCCTCGCGCTCGATCTTCAGCTGGATGATCCGCCGGTCGAGCGTCTCGATCTCCTCGGGCTTGCTCTCCACCTCCATCCGGATCCGGCTCGCCGCCTCGTCCATCAGGTCGATCGCCTTGTCGGGCAGGAATCGGTCGGTGATGTAGCGGTTGGAAAGCGTCGACGCCGCGACGATCGCGCCGTCGGTGATCCTCACCTTGTGGTGGTTCTCGTACTTTTCCTTCAGGCCGCGCAGGATCGATATCGTGTCCTCCACGGTCGGCTCGCCGATGAACACCGGCTGGAACCGCCGCTGCAGCGCCGGGTCCTTCTCGACATGCTTGCGATATTCGTCGAGCGTCGTCGCGCCGATGCAGTGCAGCTCGCCGCGCGCCAGAGCCGGCTTGAGCAGGTTGGACGCGTCCATCGCGCCCTCGCTCTTCCCCGCGCCGATCAACGTGTGCATCTCGTCGATGAACAGGACGACTTCGCCCTCGGCCTGCTTGACCTCGTCGAGCACGCCTTTCAGCCTTTCCTCGAATTCGCCGCGATATTTCGCGCCGGCGATGAGCGATCCCAAGTCGAGCGCCATCAGCCGCCGGTCCTTCAAACTGTCGGGCACGTCGCCATTGGCGATGCGCAGCGCCAGCCCCTCGGCGATCGCCGTCTTGCCGACGCCGGGATCGCCGATCAGCACCGGATTGTTCTTGGTCCGCCGGGCGAGGATCTGGACGGTGCGCCGTATCTCCTCGTCGCGGCCGATGACGGGATCGAGCTTGCCGTCCCGCGCCGCCTGGGTGAGGTCGCGCGCAAATTTCTTCAACGCGTCGTACCTATCCTCGGCCGAAGCCGTGTCGGCGGTCCGCCCGCCGCGAAGGTCCTTGATCGCCGCATTGAGCGCCTCGGCCTTCACCCCGGCATCGGCCAGCGCCTTGCCCGCCGCCGTGCCGGAAGCGAGCACAAGCGCCAGCAGCATCCGCTCGACCGTTACATAGGAATCGCCCGCCTTCTGCGCGATCTGCTCGGCCGAATCGAGCAGCCGGATCGTCTCCCCGTCCAGCGCCGGCGTCGCCGAGCTCGCGCCGGTGCCGGTCACCGCCGGTATCTTGGCCAGCGCCTCGTCCGTCTCCCGCCGCGCCGCCTCGGCGCTGCCGCCGGCGCGAGTGATGAGGCCGGAAGCCATGCCCTGCTCGTCCTCGAGCAGGGCCTTGAGCACATGGGTCGGCGTGATCCGCTGATGGTTCATCCGCAGCGCGACGGTCTGCGCCGACTGCAGAAACCCGCGCGCCCGTTCGGTGAATTTCTCGAGGTTCATGACGGTGTCTCAAATCCCTTTCACGTGACGAGGCGAGATGTAGTGTTGCAGATGGGCAACACAAGAGATCGTCCCGGCGCTTGGCGATACCATCTTTCGCCCCGTCGATCAGCCCGACCGAGCATCGGTCGCCGGCTGGTCCGGGGGTCGCGGAACGCCGGACGCGATCTGAACCGAAACGCATCCGTCACGTTAATAGGCCGCTCCCGTCTGCAAAGGAGAGGCTCGGATATGCGAAGTTTTCTGCTTGTGCTGGTCCTGTCGACGTCCGCTTCGCTGCTCGGCGCCTGCGGCCAGCAGGGCGCGGACGATCCACAACCGGCCTCCGTGAACGGCAATGCGGCGCAGGAGGCGCCCGCCGCCGGCAACGAGGCGGCGAGCGATGCGTCCCTGTGGAACGGCGGCGCGGAGCTGTCACTCGACATCCAATCGGCCCACCCCAACGGCGTGGTGCTCCAGTTGACCTCGATCCAGTCTCGCCCGACCGAGACCGTGGTCGGCATGCGCGTGATCAACGGCCGCGATCGCGAGATCGCGCTCAATCGCTACAACCGACGCAGCGGCTATATCGTGCTCGATAGCGGGGAGCGCCTCTACCTGTCGCCGCCCGCGAGCAACACGAATCTGTCCATTCCGGCCGGCCAGACGCTGGAGGGGGAGTTGGTCTTCCTCGGCCGTCTGCCCCCGGTCCGCTCCGCCGTTCTGATCCTCAACGAGAACGGCTCGACCGACAGCGAATATACCGCCCTGCCCGCGTTCCGCATCGACCTGCCTCTGGGGGACGCGGCGCAATGACCGGGCGGCTCCGCACGGCATCGATAGGGCTGGCCGCCGCGGTCGCGCTCGTCGCCGGATGCGGCGAGGGCGGCTTCCTGTCGGGTGGGGGCGGCGGTGCCGCCGTCGACGCGCAGGTGGCGCATCCCGGCGGCGTGGTGCTTCAAATCCTCTCGCTTCGCGCCGACGGCGAGCGCGCGCTGGTCGATCTCCGCGTGCTGAACGGCCGCGACCGCGAGATCAGGCTCAACCAGGGGCGGGAGAACAGCTACATCCTGACCGACTCCGGCGAGAAGCTGCTCCTCGTCCCGCCGGCCGGCAATCCCAACCTGGCCGTGCCGGGCGGCCGCAGCGCCGATCTCGCTCTGGTATTCGAAGGCGCGCTTCCCCGCAGCGGCACCGCAACCCTCGTGCTCAACGAGGACGGAAGCATGGATTCGGTCCATTCCAGCGATCCGCGCTTCGATGTGAGCCTCCCGCTCGCCGGAGCCGGCGGCGGCGGCATCCCCGAAGTCTCGGCAATGTCCAACTTGCGGCCTAATCCGGCGACGGCGCTTCGTCCGGCCGCCGCGCCGGGCTCGTCGCTAGCCGCCGGCGCGCAGCGCGAGAGCAGCCTCCAGGCCGTCGATGCGCTGAAGTCGGAGCTCGGCGCGGTCGAGACCGATCGCGGCACGATGGTTTCGCTCCCCGGCGACGTCACCTTCGATTTCGATCGGGCGACGATCCGCGCCGACGCCCGCCCGACCCTCGACCGGCTGGTCGCGCTGATCGAGGCGAGCGGCGAGGGTGAGATCTCGATCGAGGGCCACACCGATTCGAAGGGCGAAGATGCCTACAACCGGCGCTTGTCTGAACAGCGCGCGGAGGCGGTGAAGGCCTATCTCGCCTCGAAAGGCGTGGCCGAGGACCGGCTGAGCACCCTCGGCCTCGGCGAAACCCGCCCGGTCGCGCCCAACGCTAAGCCGGACGGCTCCGACGACGAAGAGGGGCGCCAGCGAAACCGGCGGGTGGAGGTGATATTGCCCGCAGGGGCGGCGCCAGAGGAGTGAGGGGCGGGGTGCCGGCCGGACGCCGCCAGGCTCGCCCCCTCCTGGTGAAGGCCGTTTAATTGGGGCCTCGTCGTTTCACCGTTCCGCTCACTGCCAGCACGCAGACTAGTGAACTGGTCGAAATGCTCCTTTACGAAAGCGGCGATCACCGATCTTAACGTAGAGCGGCCAACGAGAGCGCTCGACATCGATGCGGCAGATGGTGTGCGCCCCGACAGTTGGCAAACTGACCCTGATCTTCGTCGCGCGAAACGCCGTCGGGAAATGAGTTCCCATTAGATTGGTGAGGTGCAACTCCGTCTTGTCCCGGCTGCCGCCGAGGGAGACCATGTCCTCGCCAAGACCGGTCACTCCCCGTCGTCACCGCCTCCGGCAGCGATTCCATCTACGGCGGAACCGGCACCAACGTCCTGAGCAGCGGCGCGGGCGCGGACGTGATCTCGTCCCAGGGCGTTGACACGGTCGACGGCGGCGTCGATTTCGACAGCTGGAGCGGACTCTATGGCGAAGCCACGGCGGATCTCGTCTTCGACTTCGACGGAGCCTCCGGAACTCTGTCCAACGGGACCCGGCTGGCCAATATCGAGGCCGTGTCGCTCATCACCGGTTCGGGCGACGACACGTTCAACATAGGCGCGCCCGTTCGGTGAATTTCTCGAGGTTCATGACGGTGTCTCAAATCCCTTTCACGTGACGAGGCGAGATGTAGTGTTGCAGATGGGCAACACAAGGGATCGCCCCGGCGCTTGGCGATACCATCTTTCGCCCCGGCGATCAGCCCGACCGAAGCATCGGCCGCCGGCTGGTTCGGGAGACGCGGCGGCGGGAGAAGGCCCCTTTCCCCCTATCTCCGCGGGCGGCCGGTATCGCCGCGCGCCGGTCCAGATCCGGTGCGGGGACCATGCAAAGCAAAGCAGCGAAGCCGAGACTCGGCCCGCCCCGGAACTACGCTGCCCCTTCGCAGGCCGTCCTTTACTTGATTGGCGCTGATAGGTCGGCTTGGAGAGCGACTACCTTTGCTCGGCACAAATGTTCAGTGGAAGATCGAAGTCATTGTCTTGAAACATGTCCGACGGATCTTGGAGAAAAGACTGTCTTCGTCCGGCATCGAAAACGGTTTTTCATGACCTCCGCCGACGCATTTCCCCCGCTTGCGCCTGAAATGGCGGCGTGCGAAGTCAAGCGCGCGGATAGGGGAGAATCTCGATGGAGCAATCCAAGTCGATCGCTGCGGCTGGCCTTGGGCAATGGACCGGCTTGCGGATCATCAGGGGCACCAACGGCGATGATCGCCTCGTCGGCACGGGCCGCGACGAGCTCTTCGTTCCGCTGCTCGGCAATGACCGAGTCGACGGGCGCGGCGGGCGCGATGCCCTGCTGGTCGATTACAGCGCGGTGGCGCCGGGGGACCCTTCCGAATCCTGGATTCGCTCGTCCGGCGGGTCGTTCGACGGCACGATCGTGTCGAGCGGCGCGGCGAACCAGGTCTCCTTCGCCAATATCGAGGATCTGTGGGTCGCATTCGACGCCGGGGACAATCTCGTCCATCTCGACGGCGCGGCGCTCGCCGGAAGGACCGGCATCGCCTTGTACGGAAACGGGGGCACGGACACGTTGGGCGCCGATTTCAGCGCGCTTGCGGGCGCGACGACCTTCCGCGTCCTGGGCAATGAGATCGTCGTCGGCAATCGCGGCACCTATCTCGATTTCGAGAATTTCGATCTGACGCTGGGGCGCGGCGCGGACAATGTCGTCCTCGGCGCGGGCGACGACATCGTCCATGGCGGCGCTGGCAACGACCATCTCGACGGAGGCGCCGGAAACGACCGGCTGGTCGGCGGCGCCGGTCGAAACACCCTGGTGGGCGGCGCGGGCGACGACGTGCTCGTCTCCACCGGTGCGGACACGGTCCGCGGCGGCAGCGGCAACGACACATGGATCGGGACCTTCGACGGCACCGCCCAGTCGTTGACCTTCACCTTCAACGGCGGCACCGGTGCGGGTTCGCTCGGCAACGGCGCCGCGCTCACCGGCATCGAGAATCTCGAGCTCGAGACGGGCTCCGGCAACGACAGGTTCACGCTCACCGACCTTCGCGGCTCGGCCTTCATCCATGCCGGGGCCGGCACCGACACGCTGATCGTCCGCACGACCGGGGCGAACGCATTCCTGCCTTTCCATACTTCCACCATCGGGTCGGACGGCGCGGGCGGGCTGGCGGGTGATGTCGCCGGCAACGATTTCGCCTTCACCGCCTTCAGCGGCATCGATCGCCTGACCTACACGGCCGGCGATGACGAGGATCAGGTCATCGTCGACGCGGCCGCGCTGGTCGGCGGGGCAAGGCTCTCGGTCGATGCGGCGGGTGGCCTGGACAGGCTCGTCCTCGATGTCTCAGCGTTCGACGGCACGACGTTCAAGGTTGCCGCCAACGGCGCGATCTCCGGCAACGTCCCGGGCACCTATCTCAACTTCGAATCCTACGCGCTCACGCTCGGCAATGGCACCAACGTCGTGACGACCCGCGCCGGCGACGACACGATCGAAGGTGGCTCCGGCAACGACAGCCTGTCGACCGGCGCCGGAAACGACTGGATCTCGGCCGGTGCAGGTGTGAACGTCGTCCATGCCGGCAGCGGCGACGATTCGATCTTCTCCAGCGGCGTCGACACGATCGACGGCGGCGAGGGCTTCGACGGGTGGCAGGGCGATTACCGCCTGGCGAGCGAGAATTTGACGGTCGCCATCGCAGCGGGCGCCGGCGCGATCTCGAACGGCACCACCTTCGTCAACATCGAAGGGGCAACCGTCTACACCGGTTCGGGCGACGATTCGATCAGCGTCGCCGGCCTCGCACACGCGAACGTCTATGCCGGTGAGGGAGACGACACCCTCACCGTGGACCATAGCGCCAGCGACGCTGGCGGCTTCGCGTTCATCGGCAATGGGGAGGGGAGCTTCTACGGCAACTTGGCCTCGGGCGATGCCCGGACCGACTTCGCGGGGATCGAGCACCTCGCTTACACCGCGTCGGCCGGCGATGATCAGATCATATTGGACGCAGCGCCACTGGCCGCGGGCACCACCCTGTCGCTCGACGGTGCTGGCGGGCATGACTCGCTCGACGCCGATTTCACCACCTTCGGCGACATTCACTTCGCCGCCGATGTCGCCGGGAACGTGACGAGCACCGTCGGAAGCTTCGCAGGCTTCGAGACCTTCTCGATCCGCACAGGTGCCGGAAACGACCACATCGTCACGCTGTTCGGGAACGACATGCTGCGCGCGGGAGGCGGCAGCAATTGGCTGAGCAGCGGCGCGGGCTCCGATGAGATCTGGTCCGAGGGCGTGGACACGGTCGACGGAGGTGACGACTTCGACACCTGGCACGGACTCTATGGCGAAGCGACGTCGGACCTGGTCTTCACCTATGACGGCGCCTCGGGGGCGTTGTCCAACGGCACGCAGCTGACGAACATCGAGACGGTCGACCTCATGACCGGTTCGGGCAACGACGTGGTCGACATCGCCGGCACGGCCTACGGCATTTTCAGTGGCGGGACGGGAATCGACAGCCTGAATGCCGACTTTTCCGGAACGGTGCCGAACGAAGCCCCCGACCATACTCAGGTGACCGTCTACGGAGAGGAAGTCTCCGGCGTGCTGAACGGTCTGAGCTCATTCTATTTCTTCGACAATCTCAACCTCGTGGCAAGCGACGGGGATAGCGAGATTCATCTGCAGTTCTGGAACACGTTCGGGGCAAGCACGCTCGCCTTCGACGGCGGTGCCGGCAACGATAATCTGTGGCTCGATGCAGGGATGCTTTTCGAGGACGTCGTGTTCACCGTCCAAGGCGACGGAACGGCAAGCAACAATCTTGGCGTCACGCTTTCCGGTATCGAAAGCTTCCGCATCACGACCGGCAGCGGCAACGACGTGATCGCGACCGGCGCCGGCGACGACTTCCTGTTCGGCGGCGACGGCGACGACATTCTGTCGGGGGGAGCCGGTCTCGACGATCTGACGGGAGGATCGGGCGCCGACACCTTCCTGTTCGAATCCCTCGGTGAGTTCGCGCAGGGCATTCCGCGGGATGCGATCATGGATTTCGCGTCGGCGGAAGGGGATCGGATCGACCTCGCCGGGGTGGATGCTGATGTCAACGCATCGGGAGACCAGGCCTTTACCTTCATCGGAGATGCGGCCTTCACCGGCAACGGTTCGGCAGGCGAGCTTCGGTACGAAACGAACGGCTTCAACAGCCTCGTGTACGGCGACGTGGACGGTGACGGCGCCGCCGATTTCACGCTCTATGTCACCAACGTGGCAAGCCTCTCGGCTACGGATTTCGTGCTGTAGGCGAGCTGGCGCGGGGTCACTCGCTGCGACGCGGCGGACTAACTTTCGCTATGCCGCGTGCCTATTCGGGCGACCGCGTTGCGCCACTCATTGCCGTTCGAAGGCGATCTCGACGGCACTTATAGCCGCCGTTCGTTCAGCTGGCCGCTCGATGAGTGATCTTGGTGTACCACGGATATCATGACGCAGGCCCGTGCCAGGCCGTTCTTGCTTCCGATGTCAAGCGAGATGACAGATTGAAAGCCAATTGGCGTAAGTGCTTCTAGCCTCGCTATCGCGCCGCCAAAGAGTGCAATCGTGGCGGGCAACGTTACTTGATCGACCGAGATATCGTACCAATCGACGGTCTCGTCGATCCCGGTTCCGAGCGCTTTTGCGCAGGCTTCCTTGGCACAGAAGGCGCGCGCGAAAAAGGCTGCCTCGGTCAGATTGGCGGGGACCCATGACCGTGCGAGTTCCTCCTCAGAAAATACTTCCTCGAGATAGCCGCGCCCAAATCGCGCCAGTGAACGGCGAAACCGCTCGATCTGCAGGATGTCAGCGCCGATCCCGACCAGCACCGATTACCACAAAGCTCGGATGGCCAGGACACAAGCGAGAAATGCGGCGATCCAGAGCAGCAGCGTCGCGGTCGCCCCTTCGGCGCGCAAGCCCATGACTTGGATCGTCGCGGCGCCGCCGATGCAGCGTGCCGCTGCGACGACGGCGAGGCTGAGCAAGGCGGCCGCAGGAATTCCAATGATCGCCGGACCATGCGCTAGAACGAGCCCGAGAAGCTGGGCGTCCGGCAAGCGGCGAACCAGCACGACGATGCTGATGATCGCTGTCATGCAGGCGATGATCGTGACGATGAGTGCGCTTCCGCCGATCGGCCAAAACGCCTCGCGCACGGTCGATGCAGTGGCTGTCGACTGCGTCGGGCTGGCTGATCCTCCCGTGGACCCGGCCGGCGGCGGAGTGGCCGGAGCCGCATTGGGCGGCGGTGGGGCCGGCGCGGTCATGCGAAAAGGTTACGCTTGCGCATACAGAGCGGCGGCGCGTTCAGATCAGCCTTGGTCACATCGAGCCCCCATTTCGGCGGAAACATTGGCACCGGGATCGGTGTGGTCGTCGCCCGGAACCTCTGCTTGATGCGCGTCCGCCCGCTGATCCCCGCGAACTGCGGATGCGATACGCGGGCATATTTCGAGATTTCACATAGCAGGTTTTGGCAGTCAATCGGCTGGAGCCTGCGGCCGTAGAGCGTTTGAAAATCGATCCGGCGGGCTGCGAAGGCGCGTTCCTGCTGGTCACAGATCCAATAGATCGTTTCCTCAGGGCTTTGGCCGCTTAAGTCCTCGAAACATTTGGCCAAGCCGTCGAGCGCGCCCGGCCCCGCCACGACGAAGCCGGCCTCGTCGTGGTCGAGCAACACCGAGTAATTGAGGTCGATGGTGTATTGGAAAGCGAGGAATCGGCCAATGCCCGACCAGCGGAGCAGCGCCTCATAGACCGCATCGAGCGTCGGCAGTTGCTGTAGCCGCTGCGGGAGCCGCTGGTCCATCATGCGGGCGATGAGTGCGAGATGGTTGGCGTGCTTGCGTGCATGCCCGTAAGGCGGCGAGGGCATGATGTAGGCCGCCGAATAGATGCGGCGCCCTGACCGCATCAGCGCGTCGAGGGTCGCGTTGATGCGGTCGAGGTCGGCATTGGCCCAGGTCAGCGGTCCGAGCTTCGCCTCGAGCGCCTCCCAGGTGTCGATCCGGTTGAAGATCTTGAACAGGATGGTGCGGAAGAAAAGTTCGTCGGGCGTGCCCGGCCGATCGGAGCGGTATTGCACCTCGCGGATGAGATATTGGCTGACGCGGTCGCTTGCACGATAGCTGTTGGTGAACCGGTGGTTCGCTAAGACCGTGTCATTCGTCCACGGTCCCATCGGCTCGGCTAGACGCCTAAAGTAGACACGCTGCCGCTCGGCCGCGAATTGCCAATAGAGATCAAAGACTTCGGTTGCTTGCATTGTGTACCGGGGTGGTCGGAGCGATCGGACGCCGCCGCCCACATCCGCGTCGCGTCGTACTCGACAGGACCCGATCCGGGCAACGCTCGCTCTCTCCAGTCAGTTCGCGTTCGTCAAGCTGTTCTGATCGGCTGCGGTCGCGTTCGTCGCGCTTTGACTGGCATTGGTGGTGATTGCCGCATTGGCCGGTCCGGGGGGGCGATCGATCCCACATTGCTTGAGCCCTAGCGTCAGCACCACGCCCGCCGCCAGCCCGAATCCCCATTTGAGTACGGCCTGCTCGCGCTCGAGCGCCGTGACGCGGTCGGTGAATTTTTTCTCGGTCTCGCTGATCTTGCTCTCGAGTCCGGCGAAGGACTGGATGCCGGCGGCAAGCGGGCCAGTTAGGTGCGAAGGAATATTCGCATAGCCGAACTTGGTCTGCGCCGGCCCCGCCTCGGCAAGATCAGCATACCAGATCAGAAAGCATTCCTCGTTGCGCGACAGATGCACTGCATTGGGTCCGGCGTTGAACACCGAGAAGAGCAGCTTGCCTTTGAAGCCTGGATCAACGTGAAACCCGGAGACGTTGACCAACCCCGCGAACTTGTAGCTTGCTCGGATTGAAATGAGCGCCAGCGCTTCCGCAGGCACTTCGATCTCCTCCTCGGTTAGGATGAAGCCGAACTGGCCGGGCGGAACTGTAAACCCCGCGCCGGCCGTGAGCTGGGTCTTGGCCTTGTTGCGCAGGTCACCGGGCTGGCCGGTCGGCGAGACATAGACTTCCTCGCCGACGCTCAGCCGGTACGCCGCGCCATCCAGTCGCTTCGCGTCATAGCCCGGGATAAACTTTGGGAGCTCGCGGGCGAGCTTCTCGCTACCCCAGAACATTGTCGTTTCGGACTGGCCGGCACCGCTGGATGAAATCGTCGAACGGCGAGCGCTTCTCGACATCGCGCAGTCGCGCTTTGTAGGCGGGGACGATGTCGATGCCGCGCTGGCTGACGCCGTGGAGCACAACCGCTGCTAGGGCTGTATTGGCCTGTTTCATCAACGCCTTGAACGGCAAGTCCTCGATATGATCGAGCGATTCGCAGGCCTTAGCCAAAGCGCCTGTCTCTTTGACGAAGGCGCGCCATCCAGACGCCCCCCCCGCCTCGCTATCGCCGCTGGCATCGACGTTGCGGCCCGCCAAGTCGCGGGACAGGTCCTGCCCTAGCGTGTTGCCGATCGCTAGAATGATGGCGAAGGCGTCGATCAACGCCCGTTGGGCAAGCGCCGAATCTCCGCGGTCGTCTGCATCGAGGAGATAGGCGGCATACTTGGCCAAATGGAGCGCGAAATGCTTCATCCGCGTCGCCGGCGGCATCGAAGCGATATCGCGGTGATAGGCGTCATCATGCACCAGTTGGTGCCATTGCAGATCGCGCAACATACCCGTCACGTCCGTCACGCCAATGCGTCCTCTTGCTCCTGCACGCTATCTTGGATCCGCGCGCATTCGGCGATCAGCCCATCTACATCATGCTTCGTCCAATGGCCGCCACAGCCTCCCCCATCCCCACGATCAATCTTCGCATAGGTCGAATTGATCGTTAGACCGCCGATCGCCAGGCCGGTCTCGGATGCCAGAAAATATTGGAGCCTACCGAGGCCAACGAGGTTCCCGAACAACCGCCTAACATAATAATGCGACCGATAGGTAGCGTTCAGTCGGATCGCGCCGTCATAAACCTTGACGCTCAGATGACTTAGGCAAGGTCCGCCATAGAGCCGTCGGCGATCGGTCGCGCCCACGTAGATGGGAATGTCTTCCTCGAGCGGATGGCCCATGCCGAGCTCGAACGACGCCGTATACTTGCTGTGGGCGCGGATCTTCGCGACCATATCCTTGAGCGGGTTGTAGATACTCCCGTCGCGATCCTTCTGCCGCAGCAGCCGATAGGCATAGGTGCCCCAATTCTTATCGTTGCGTGCGGCATGGATCGCCTTGATGCGCGGCGGATAGATCTCGAACACGGCTTCGCACCCGCCTCGCATATATTCGTCGAGCGGGAAGATCGTCTCGGCAACCGTGTGGATGCTGTACGCGTCGTGCTTCTTAAAGAATGCATCGACGATCTCGTAAATCGCGCGATCGTCGGCCTCGAGGACCGTCGGCTCGCGGACGTGAAGGAAAACGTCGAAATCCTGGTGGCGGGGACACAGGTCGACATGCCGCACGGCCTTCAGCCACACCTCGGGAATCGTTCGGCCTTGAAGCAGTTCCATCTTTACCTCGTCACGATTGCGGCTGTCTGATGTAAATGATGCTCGACATAGTCCTGCCGTAGCCAAGCATGACCATTTAGACCCCAGTCGGTGCCCCAACTATTGCGCACCAGCAAGAACCGACGGTCCCGATCCGCGCCATGCCCGATCGCCAGCAGGGCATGGCCGCCCCGCACGATTTCACCCGCGTCGGGAGCGACGCGGCCTTCGGGGTCGGGCATATAGAAAGCATCGCTGATCAGCAGGCCAAGGACGACCGGTCGCTCGGCGTCGAGTTCCGCAACTATCTCATCGAACGACAGCCTGCCGACCCTCAGCGTGCCCCGAAACGGTTGGGCCATAAGGGCTGGCGGCGCCCAGCCGACGGGGATCGCGTCGAGATAGGGCCAATGGGTTTCGACCGGCTGGCCATCGTGCAAAAGCGCCTCAGCAGCTGCCTCCATCGTTGTCCCGGCATGAGGGCTCGCCCCCGGCGTGCGCGCTACGGCGTGGAAATAGAGATACTCGACCGAGAGATGCTCATCGACGCGTGCAAGATTCTCGTTGACAGCGGAAGTTGCGAAGGCAAGGCAGGTCGGCCGGTTGCCTTGAGATCGGACCATCAGCAGGGCGGGCCGCAGATCCCGGATGGCCTGGATCATTGGTTCAGTCCCAGACGCTGCCGATCAATGCGCGAAAGGCCCGGCCGCTCGGGTCCTTGGAGAGCAATAGCGATCTCGAACCACGCGGCGCCGGGTAAATCCGCGGCCCAGGGCTGTTGCTCATTCAGCGCGACGCGGCCAAGCCCGCCATGACGCGGTCGGGCGACGACGACGCGGCGCGACGGTGCGCCGTACAGCACCGGCGAGGTCTGAAACTGCGATCGGTCGGCGAGTAATTCCCAGTCATGGGCAACAAGCGCCTCGATGCCCCAACGTCGCCCGCTGCTCGGCGACTCATCTAGCTCGATCCGGAGCAGGTCGTCGGGATTGCCGAGTAGGGTTGCGCCATGGTCGCGCTCGGTCACTCTCCAGACATCGGCCCAGGAATCGTGGGGTTTGTGCCCCTCACCGAGGCCGGCCTTGAGGTCGGCGAGCTTGGCCCGGCTGAGTTCGCGGACCTGTTCATATGAGAGGATCTGATGGCTCAAGAGCCCCCAGCACGTCGCTTCGTAGCTCGCGACCATGCGCAGCGAGAGCTGATAAACTGTTTCGGGCAGAGGCAGGTCGTGCGCGAGGGTCCAGCCCTGCGCCTGGATGTGGTGGCGGTAGAGCCACCTTGGCAACACGAATTCGGCCGCGAAAGCCTCCGCCGCGACTTCGCGCAAATCCCGACCATCGGATGGCGAGTTGGGGCCGCGTTCGAGGATTTCCTGATCGACGCTTCCCTCATGCCCCAACGTATCATGGCCGAGCTCATGCGCGGCGGTGAACCGCTGGATATGCAGGCCCCGCTTGGTCGTGACCATGATGCCGCGCAAGGGGGCGGGCAAGCAAAGCCCGAGCGCGGAATCGAGCGGCTTGAACACGAGCGGGATATCGAGGTCGCCGATCGCCTCGAAGACATCGACAAAGCCCTGCCCCTCAGTCACCCGGCGGCGCAGATCGAGATCGGCGTGAAGCCGGTTCGCGGCGGCGATCGCCTCGAGGCGTGCGGCGCCGGCCGGCGACCTAGCCATTGCCGCCGACCTTGGGGGACCGGGCTTGCAGGAATTCGGCGAAGCGCAGCAGTTCGTCGCGGTCGTTCGCCGACAGTTCGGTTGCCGCGCGGGCGAGTGCCTTGACGCTTTCCGGCAGCGGGGGCAGTGGAGAGGTTCCGGCCAACGCGTCGACCGACTGGCCATAGACCTTGGCGAACCGCGCCAATTCCTCCGAGTCCACCTTGCGGCGGCCGTGCTCGATCAGCGACAACGCCGAACGTGACACGCCCACGGCGGTCGCCGCTTCCTCTTGGGTCAGTTCCAGGTACTCCCGTGCCTTACGGAGGCGTTCACCGATACCTCCGCCATTTCCGATCTCTTGACTCATCGGGTATCCCTCATGCCGGTTCGGCAACTTTGACCGGGCGGCGCTTCTTGACCTTCAACTCGCCGGTATAGACGCGCTCAAGCTTGGGCATCAGGTCGTTGATCATTTCCTCGCAGCTCTCATAGCCGCCGCGCTTGATGATTTCGGGCGGAAGCTCGATGTCCAGAACGGCGCGGGTTACCCGGGCCGCATCCACCACCCGCTTGGAATCGATCGCTGGGCGCATCCCGACGATGGATCCACCGGCGCCGGCGGGTGCGGGCGGCGGAGACCCGTCGATAGGCGCGGTTTCCTCCTCGAACCAGGCCTGCAGCTCCTGCACAAGCAGCGCCGACTTTTCCCTAAACCGCTTTCTCTGCTCTTCGATGTCCGGACTCATGACAGACCTCGTGTTCGATTATCGGACACATATGATGGTATATGTCAGGATTGTCAACGGCGGCACAGCCGGGTTAAGGCCCGTAAGTGGGATTCGGAGCTAAAGAACTGGCGCTGGCACAGCGTCCCACGGCCTTCTACAAACGTATTCAAAAAGGTCCTTTCCAACATGCAGAGCCGAAGCCAAATTCATCGCCAGCAGGCCAAGGTTTGTGTCCGCTTCCAGTGGCAAGCCTATCTTGAAGGTTTTCTTTCCCAGATTAAAAATCTTCTTATCGATCACATCGGTGGATCGCCGTGCGCGAAGCTGTTGCGGACACCCCCAAAAACACCGATGGCATCAAGCACCAAGCCCAACCACGGGTCATCCAACATTGCACCAAGCAAGCTCAGCTGGTGATCCATGCCTAGACGCGGAAGCTTGCTCGGCCTCGATACAAATCTTCGCAGGATCTGATCTACTTCGAGTTCAAGAGCTGCGTATCCGGTGATGATCACCGAAGCTTGGGGGTGAATAGACCGTAGTCGGTCACGAAGGCGCGCAATAGCTGCATCTGGCGAGTCCGGGTCATACTCATCCCCATAGGGTAATTCAAATGGGTCATCCGTCACCAGCCCGTCCATCCTGTTAGCCCAAGGCCGCGATCTTAAGCTCCTCTGCCCCAAGGGACGAGACGTCGGAATGGGACTATTTGATCGATCCGCTCAGGACGGAAAACTTGCCTCAGCGTCCAGAAGCAGAACGTCGGCTTGCGGCCAAAGCTGGACCTATGCGAGCCGTCTCTCCCGCGATAGCCTCTGCACATGGCCTTCGGCGTCTTCATTCACCGCGCTGACTCGATCTACGAGGACACCCCTGCCGAGCGGTACCAATTTCCGCGTCAGTACCTCGGCCGCGCGCAGGCATGCGAAGGCGACTGGATCGTCTATTACGAACCGCGCAAGGTGCCGGGCACCAAGGGCTATTTCGCCGTCGCGAAGGTCGAGCGGATCGTTCCCGATCCTTCTGCGCCGGGCATGTATCTGGCGTTGATCGAGCCCGGCTCATATCTGGATTTCGCCCACCCTGTTCCGTTCGCCGAGGAGAACGGCGTCATCGAACGCGGCGTTCTGAACGAAGAGGGTAATATCTCGGGGCGAGCCCAGGCCGCGGTCCGGGCGCTGTCCCCCAGCGACTTCAATCGCATTGTCGAAGCGGGATTGCGGGACGAAGCGCCGCTGCTGCCGCGATCCGAGCCCGCAGCATCTTCGGCGGTGGCCGAAGACCGCGCGCCGTTCATATTCGAACAGGCGCGGGACCGCGTCGCCACGCTGGGTTCGCGCATCGTGCGCGACCGCGTGTTCCGTCGCATCGTGCTGCGGGCCTATGATGAGCGTTGCGCGATTACGGGCCTGAGGCTGATCAATGGCGGCGGGCGTGCCGAAGTCGAGGCGGGGCACATACGACCCGTGGAAGCGAACGGACCCGACATCTTGAGCAACGGAATCGCGCTATCAGGAACCGCACACTGGATGTTCGACCGCGGACTTATCGGTCTTGCTGACGATCTGGAGATCCTCGTCTCACGTCAGGTGAACGATCGGGCCAGCGTTCGCGGGATCATCAACCCCACCGGTCGCGCGATTGTCCCGGCGCGGGTGGATGAGCGGCCACACCCGCATTTCCTGCGCTGGCATCGCGACCACTGCTTCAAGCAATAGTCGGCAGGCCCTCTCGGCCTCGAAGCTCAATCGTCCGAGCCGTTCATCGCTCCACCGCCGCCCGCCTCCTCCCCCAGCAGCGCTCTCGGCACTCGCCTGATATCCATGCGCCCCAGCCCGCCTTCGCAATTCGCCGCATAATAGAAATGGTCCGGATCCGTGGGATCGAAGGCCGGGCCGATCACGAAGCTCGAGCAGCCGACGTCGACCGGCACGCGCGGCGCCCAGCTCCCGTCGCTGTTTCGGCCGCTGCGGAACAGGCTGACGATGGCTTCGCTCTCGCTCATCCTTCCCGAGCTGAAGATCAGGCTGCGCCCGTCGATCGTGAGCGTCGCATCGAAATCGAGTGACGCGGTGTTGATGGACTGCCCCAGGTTGCGCGGCCGGGCCTCGCGCGCGCCCGACAGATCGGCTTCGAACAGGTCCATTCCGCCCTCGCCGCCCCAGCCGTCGGAGGCGAAGATCAGGCTGCCCCAGCGCGTCGGCAGCGGAGCCCATTCGTCGCCGGCGCTGTTGATCCGATTGCCCAGATTGGCCGGCGCGCCGAAGGTCCGCCGCTCGGGATCGAAGGCGACCGCGTAGAGATCGGTCCCGCCCTCGCCCCCGGGCCGGTCGGAATGGAAATAGAGCGTTCGGCCATCCGGTGAGAAAGCCGGATCGAACTCCACGGCATCGCTGTTGAACGGCGCGGGGAAGGGCGGCGACCAGCCTTGCGGGCCGCGGCGGGAGAGCCAGATGTCCTGCTGGTCCGGATCGGCATCCCGGCCGATCGTCCCCCAGGCGGCCCAGCGCCCGTCCGCACTGAAATTGATCCGCACTTCCGCCGCGGCGGTCGATACCTCGCCGGGCCGGTAGGGGACGTCCTGCGGATCGGCCGGCCGGCCGCTCGCCTGCATCGAAGCGGACGCGAGCAGGACCAGCGGGAACAGGTGGAGGTTCAAGATCGGTCTCCTTCCTGGAGATGATCATGCCGCCTGCCTTCCCGTGCGGCAACGAAATCACCCTCGGCTGGTCGAACGGTCCGCTCCAGGAATTCCATGACGCGTGCCGCCTGGTTCGGCAGGAAATGATATCCCTCTTCGATGAAGCATATCTCGGCGTGCGGAGCGCCTTGCTTCAGCCTGGCCTGGGTGTCCCGAGAGTCGAGCAGGACATCCCGGCCGCCGACGATCGCAAGGATCGGTACATCGATCTGGCGCAGCTGTTCGTCGGTCAGTTGCGGGATCTTCACCACTCGTGGCTGGATCGCTTGGCCTACAGCATCCATGAGCTCGGCCACCGATCGCCACCCGGCAGGGAGCGCCCTCCGGGCGGGGCCGAAAACCTTCTCCCGGATCTTGCGCTTCCCCCACGGCCCGAGAAGCAGGAGCGGTGCTGCCCGAAGCAGGAAGTTCCTCTGCCGTCCGATGCCGGCCGGGCAGATCAGCGCAAGCGCTCGCACCGCGGAAGGTCTCCTGCTCGCATAGTCGAGTGCAAGCCAGCCACCCAGCGAGGTGCCGACGAACCCCGCCCTTCCGATTCCCAGGCCCGCGAAGACGTCGTCGAGCCACAAGGCGTGTGCATCCCCGGCCAGGTCCGGTCGCACCCGCGCGCTCAGTCCGGCTTCCCCGATCATGTCGATCGCGAAGAGCCGGAACCGGGAAGACCAGAGCGAGACGTCCGGAATCCATGCCGCGGAGTTGGCCTGCGAGCCATGGAGCAGCACGACCGGAGGAGCCTCCTCCGGCCCGCAGGCCACGACGAAGGTCGGGCCGTGGCGCGTCGGGACGAGCAGCTCAGACCTCGGCACCGGCCACTGTTCCAGGACCTGCCGATATTGCGCCTCGACCTGTTCGGCCGCCCTGTCGCTTCGAAACACCGAGTCGCTCATGGGCGCGACCCCAGTTGCAGTTGCACCATCTCCAGCAACCTGGCCGCATCGGACGGACTGCCGATCACGACGATTTTGAGACAATGGGCGAGCGAATCGAACGCCGTGCTGATGTGCAAAGGCGGTGTCCCGCCGTCGCCCGCCATCGCCGCCGCATTCAGGAAAGTCGCCATCCGCTCGGCGCTCTCGGCTGTTATGCGAGGGACGTCGACGATGCATGTTGCGCGCACGCCGCTCGCTGCCTCGGCTTGGCCGCTCGCCACACCGGCAAAGGCGTCGAGCTTGGCCCGGTCGATGCGATAGGCCTTTCCGATCCGCGTCGCCGGAAGGCGTCCGCTGCGGATGTGGCGCAGCACGGTCTTGGGGTGCAGCTTCAGCCGCTCGGCCGCCTGCTCGACAGTGACAAGCATGTCCGACATGGTCTCTATGGCTCCCTATTCATCCCGAACACGAATATGTTAGGCTCTCTTATGGAGCAATAGGGAACATCATGTGCTCCTCACGACGCAGGAAGGCACATACGGATGGAAGATGGTGGAACAGGAATGAAAGCTCGCCTGCGCGCCGATTTGCGCTCGGCGATGAAGCTCGGAAGAAAAGGGGAAGCGGCGTTGCTGCGCGAATTGATCGGCGCGATCGACAATGAAGAGGCCGCGCCGCGACGCGCGGAGCAGGCATCCCTGGTCCGCCACAATTTCCGCAGCGGATCGGCCGAGGTCGAACGGCGCGTCCTGGGCAAGGATCAGGTGCGCGGCCTTCTGCTGAGCGAGGCCGAAAAGCGCGAGCAGGCGGCGGCCGAATTCACCCGCCTGGGCAAAGCGGAGGCTGCCGACGCGCTGCGCACGGAAGCCCAGCTGGCGCGGCGCTACCTCGAGGAATAGGGACGAAGACCCGCTGACGGGCTCCGTAATGGCGCGAGTGGACCCTGGCGCCGCCCCGTGATCGGTTCCGACAGGAAGCGGGGCGGGTGCCTGCGCCGCTTACAGGATCGGCTTCCCCCCGGTCACCGCCACCGTCGCCCCGGAAACATAGCTCGCTTCATCGCTCGCCAGCATCACATAGACCGGCGCCAGCTCCTTGGGCTGGCCCGGCCGCTCCATCGGCACGCTCTTGCCGAATTCCTTCACATGGTCCTCGGGCATGGTGGACGGGATGAGCGGGGTCCAGATCGGCCCCGGCGCCACGCAATTGGCGCGGATTCCGCGGTCGGCGAGCATCTGCGCCAGCCCGGCGGTGAAGTTCTGGATCGCCCCTTTGGTGGCCGCATAAGCGAGCAGGAACGGCCGCGGCGAGTCCAGGTTGATCGACGTCGTGTTGATGATCGATCCGCCCGCCTTCATGTGCGGCACCGCCGCCTTGGTCAGGTAGAACATGGCGTGGATGTTGATCCGGAACGTCATGTCCCATTCCTCGTCGGGAATCTCCTCGATCTGCTCATAGGTCTTCTGGTGCGCGGCATTGTTGACCAGCACGTCGATCCGCCCGAACGCCTCCACCGCTTTGTCGACGATCGCCCGGCAATGCGCCGCATCGGAAATGTCGCCGGGCACCAGCACCGCCTGGCGTCCCGCTTCCTCGATCAGTCTTTTGGTCTCCTGCGCATCCTCTTCCTCCTCGGCCAGGTAGGAGATCAGGACGTCCGCCCCCTCCCGCGCGAAGGCGATCGCCACCGCCCGGCCGATCCCGCTGTCGCCGCCGGTGATGATCGCCTTCTTGTCCTTCAGGCGCCCGGATCCGCGATAGCTGTCCTCGCCATGGTCCGGACGCGTCTTCATCCGCTCCGTGAAGCCCGGGATCGGCTGGTTCGGCTCGTCGAACGGCGGCGTGGGAAGATGGTCGGTCATGGCGGTTCCTCGCTTGTCCTGTGCGCCTGCAAACTGCGGCAGGATGGCGAGGTTCCAGCCCGGTTGTCGCTGTTTCCATGTTCTGCATTTGTTCTTGATTTTTCCGGCAGCCGATGCTAAGGGGGAGGCTTCCTCCCGGGGTGAAGGGGGGCGACTCTTTGACATCGCGTCCGCTGGTCTCCGGCCTCACCCCGGCCGGGCTCCGGGCGCGCCGATACCCAGAATCGCCGGCCTGCGCGCCTGCGATCGCGCCGTGCCTCGCGCGGCGGGATCGGGCGCGCATGTGAGCAGGGCCCGCCCCACCACCGGCGCGCCGGCCGGCCCGCGCGGACTCGCGCGCGGGGGCACGCACCCGCGCGGGGCAGGTGTCAATTTCGTCAATTTCACCGGCGTCGGGGCGGATCGCGCCGCCGCTGGGCGCCCGCCTCCGCCTCAGCTCGCCGTCCGGATCCGCTGCTGCGACCGCTCCGGCTCGAAGACGATGTTCGGCTCCGGCCCGCTCTCCACCCGGATCAGCGGCGCGGACGGCGCGTCGATGTCGGCGTCCACGATGGTGATGTTCGCCTGGCCGTTCGTCGCGAACATGAAGACGGGGGCCTCATTGCCTTCGGACGCGCGCACGGTCGGCCGCACGATCCGATAGGAACCGACATCGCCGTGGAAGGAGAAATGGGATTTGCCGCCGCTGCCGCCGCGCCACACCGGCTCGTGGCTCTCGCATCCCTGCAGCTCGCCGCTGGCCCACAGCCGGAAATTGCGCTTGTTGCCGCGCGCGACGCAATCGTGGAGCATCACGCCGGACGATTTGAGGTCGAAGCCTCCGTCCGTGCAGTTGCTCGCCGCGCATTCGATATACCGTATCGCGCTGTTGCCGCGCTCGTCGGTGAAGCCGTCGCCGTTCCAATAGCTGCTGGAGGGACGGCTGGATTCCTGGAACGCCTGCGCGATCGCCCGGCGATAGGTGATTTCGCTCGCCTCGCCCTCCAGCTGGAATCCGACGCAATAATCGTTGCCGCCGCTCTCCCGGCACACCGCCGTCACGTCCTCGATCAGGCCGCGCCCCGATCGGTAGCGGATTCGCGAGAAGCCATGCTCGATCCCTTCGGCCCGCACCCGGCGCACCGCGAAGTCGGTCAGCGAGGCGTCGGCGCCGCCGGTCGAGACCGTCACCTCCAGGAACCGGTACAGATTGTCGCCCTGGCAATCCTCGATCGTGAGGCCGGTCACCGGCCGCGACACGCGCACGGCGCCGTTGCCGAGATCCCGGAAAATGCTGTTGGCGATCCGCATTCCGTCGGTCGCGCGCAGGCCCTCTCCGCCGGCGCCGCCGCTGCCGGTCCCGCGATTGCCGCTGAAGGTTCGCTGCTCGATCAGCGTGCCGGTCGCCTGCGCCTCGACGCCGCATCCGCACAGGCCCGCCAGCCCCCCGGCAAGCACCAGGCGGCGGCTCATCCCTTCCTGTCCCATGTCAAATCCCCTGTATGGTTAGGCCGATCGTGAGCTGGTGGCGGACGAAGTCGCGTCCCGGCGACGTGCCTACGCTGTCCTGGTCGCGCCCCTCATATTCGGCATCCAGCCGCAGGCGGGGGGAAAGGCGATATTGCGCGCTCACCGTCGCGCGCTTGATCGAATAGCGGCGGTCCAGGCCCTCGAAACGGTCCCTTTCATAGCTCGTGGTGGCGGTCACGATCAGGTTGCGCAGCAGCTCGTAATCGGCCTGCACCCCGACCCGGTCGGCGACATAGGCGCCGGTGCCGATCGTCGAGGATTCCTCGACGCCGCGCGATCCGGTCAGGGTCAGGGTGACGAGCGGCGTGACCAGATAGTCGAACCGGCCGCGCACGGCGAGGCCGGACACGCTCTCGAACAGGGGATCCTTGAAGTCCTGCCGGAAATAGCCGGCGCTGACCCGGCTGCGGATCAGCGGCGTGAGCATGAAGCTTGCCCCAGCCTCCACCCGATAGCCGCTCGAATCGCGGATCGGCTCCGGGCCCTCCTGGTTGCGATAGTCGCGCCGGTTGAAGCTCGCCTGCGCGAAGACCGATCGCCGCGGCCCGAAATCATATTCCGCCGCAATCTCGCCGATCGCGAGCAGCCGGTTGCGGAAATTCTGCTCGATCGGATTGCCGAGCGCGTCGAGCCCGTCCTTGTAGCTTCGATCGTCCACGCTGGCCCGCGCCGCGACGAGCAGCCGGTTGAAGGTCCGGCCCGCGCCGAGCGATCCCGTCACGAAATCATATTGGCTCGGCCGGACTGTGTTGAGCGGAACCGACGGGTCGGCCAGGCTCTCCGTCTCGCGGCCGATCCGTAGCGCGCCCAGGACATGGCTGTCCCGGCGGAGCGCATGGCGCACCGCCGCGCCGAGCCAGTAATCGGTCGTGCTCTGCTCGTCATTCTCCAGATATTGCCGGCGGTCGATCAGGGCGTCCGCGGCCAGGCTGGTATTGCCGGCGCTCTGCGTCGCCTCGGCGGCGGCGGTCAGGTGAAGGGCGGCGTCGTCTTCGGCATCGCTCACGACGAAGATGTTGCTGTCGTACAGCGCCTGCGCCGAGACCCTCGGCATCACCTCGACGCTGCCCAGCCGCATCGGGACCGGATTGTAGAGCGGCTGCGGCCGTTCGCGCACGGTCACGAACCCGTCCGTCGCCGACGGCCGGTCGATCCTGAAGTCGGCGAGTATGTCCAGGCTCTGCGCCTGCGCCGCGGACGAAAGCCCTGCCCATGACAGCAGCGTCGCCCAGCCGATCGGGCTCAAGGCGGTGGCCGCTTTTGTGAGCACGTGGCGCCGCAACGGGGTGAATCCAGGCCGCTTCCCGGCCGCCGGGACAGGTCGTCCCGCCGGGAAACGGTCTAGCGCAGCGCGCCGGCGCACGTCGGACGGTCGCTTTCGATCGTCGCGGCGGAGGCGGACGGCGCCTTCTGGGCAGGACGCGCCCGGACGTCCCCTGCGCCTGCGCTCGCCCCTTCCAGGACGGATTCGATCGCCGTCCAGTAATGCGCCACCGAAACCTCGACCGAAAAGGCGTCCGCCCTCTTCCGCGCCGCGTCGGCATAATGAGCGCGGACCGCCGGATCCTGGTAGCGGCGCAGGCCTTCGGCCAGCGCGATCCGGTCCTCGCAAGGGACGATCAGCCCATGTTCGGCGCAGTCCAGCCCGGCCGTCGCGCCGGTGGGGCGCTGCGCCAATATCTCGGCGGGGCCGGAGGGGCAGTCGGTCGCGATCACGGGCACGCCGATCGCCATAGCCTCGACCAGCCCGTTGGGGAATCCCTCGGCGTTGGACGAGAGCACGTAGCAATCGGCCGCGGCGATCAAGGGGAAGGGATTGTCGGCGAAGCCCGGAAGGAGGATCCGGCCGGTCATCCCCAGCTCGCCGATCCGGCGCTCGAGCGCCTCGCGATCCGGCCCTTCGCCGAGGATGACCAGCCGGCCTTCCACCCCCGCTCCGGTGAAGGCGTCGATCAGCAAGGGGAAATTCTTGTTCTCGGTGAGCCGGCCCATCGCGACCACGTAGGGCCGCTCCGGCACGGCGGTCCCCGGCTCGGCGGCGCGCGTGCGGAGCGCGTCTCCGTCCACCGGGTTGGCGATCACGGCCAGGCGGTCGCGCGGCACCGCGAAAAGCCGGGCAAGGTCGTCCGCAACGCCCTGGGAGACGGCGAGCACCCGGGCCGCGCGCGGATAGGTCGCCCGCACCAGCCGGCGGCTGATCACGCCGGACGGCCCGCGGGAGAGGTGGGCGTCGGTATTGACCCGCTCGCTGACGATGAAGGGAATGTCGGTCCCCGCCGTCGCCAGGCAGGCGGCGACGTTGGCGCGGGTGAGGAAGCTCAGCACCAGGTCGGGCCGCTCGCGGCGGACCAGCGCCCGCAGCCGCCTGACGCTCGTCCAGAGCGCTCCGCCCGAGTCCAGCCGGTGCACCGGTACCCAGTCCGGCGCCGGATAGGCGACCGTCTCCTCGTCGAGCAGCGCCAGCGACAGGTCGTAGCGGTCGCGCCAGGCCTCGGAATGGCGCAGCAGCGTCACCATCACCCGCTCGGCCCCACCGCCCGCAAGCGAATTGATCACGAAAAGGATGCGCTTCCTCTTCAAACGGCCGGCTCCCTGTCGCTGCGCAACCGCCCTGACGATCCGACCCGGGAATAGAAAGCGGGTTGCGGCAACCTGTGAGTCACCGCCGTCCGGTGGAGACGAAGCGAGCGTTCCGGACCCGTAATCGCCTCGCGCAGTGCCGGAGGGGCCTGGATCCGGCCGGTCCCCTCGCGGGCGCCGGGCAAGCCGTTCCGCCGAATTTCGCCCTGATCCGGAAGCGCCGTTCGCCCTGGGCTTGTGGAAGGGTTGTCCTTCCGCCTTGAGTAGCCCTGGAGGCTTCGAGGGCTCAGCCCGGATGAACGGTCCTAGAAGAGCAGCGCGATGCCCAGGGCCGCGGCGATCCAGAGCAAGCCGGCGGCGCCGACGATGATCCAGGCGCGGGCCGGCAGGCTCATGCCGCCGTCGCGGGTAGGGGAGGGGCCGTCATGCTTGTCGCGCGCCGTCGGCGGCAGGGGCTCGAGGCCGGGGCCATCCTCCTGCGACGCGCTGTTCTCGGAGCGGGCCAGGCCCGCATAAGCGATGCGCTCTGCCGGCTTGGCCGGCACCCACCGATCGAGGCTGGCTAGTAACGCCGCGGAGACTCCACGGTCATGACGGCGAATGTCCTGGCGCTTCGACAAGTCCCGTCCCCCCGATTGCCTCTCGCGGAAGCGGTTCCCGTCGCCGTCCCGATAGGGCGATTCGCGCTTCCTGCGCTCGGAACATCGAATAACCGCAGACAATCGAAAAAAGGATTAATCCTTCTATCTGCCATAGGGCCATCGTCGCTAAATTCAACAAGATAAAGGATATTTGGGCGAACAGGAGGTCGGCGCGGAACGGCCGCAGCGCGCGCCGGGCCAGCCGCAGCATGGCCGCCCACCACCAGATCAGCACGGCCAGGCCGATCAGGCCGAGCTCGAACAGATAGGCGATGAGCGTATTGTGGGGATAGACCCTGAACCATTCGGACCAATTGTCCGGTCCGAAGCCGATCAGATGCTGCATCTGCGAGGATTCGATCCAGGTGTGGATATAGCCCGACCAGATATAGACGCGGCCCGACAGCAGCCGCCTTTCCTCCAGTCCGAATTCCTCCTGCGGCTTGATGTAGGTGCCTGGACGGGAGAGGAAATCCGCCAGCTCGCCGAACCGGCCCTCGCTCAATATCGCGGCGACCACCACGGCCGCCAGCGTGGCGCCGAGCGCGGCCGCGCCCAGGAACAGACGCTGGCGGGGCAGGAACAGCCGGGTCGACCGGCTCACCGCTAGATGGGCGACGAACGGGAGCATGGCGATGATCGTGGTCCGGTAATTGGCCAGCGCGATCCCGGTCATCAGGACGGCGAGCAGCACGAACTTCAGCACCCGGTTCATTCCGGTCGCGAAGGCCGCCACGACGAAGAAGGTCGCCAGCGCGACCGAGAAAGCGGCCTCGTGATTGTAGCCGCCGATATAGGAACGCGACCCGTCGAGCTCGGAGGCCTTGACCACGCCGGTCGCGATCGAGAGCAGCTGGAAGACGAGCAAGGGGGCGAAGGCGATCAGAAGGCGTCGGAACAGCAGCCCGGGCGCATTGTCCTGCAGCGCTTCGAAGGTCGCGATGAACAGGGTGCAGAAATAGAGATATTTCACCACCGTATCGAGCGAGTCGAGCAGGCTCCCGTTGAGCTGGGCGCTGGCCATCGCGATCGCGATCAGGGCGTAGACCGGCAGCAGCGCCTTCAGCATCAGGTAGCGCTTGTTGATCACCAGCAGGCCGGCCGCGGTGACCAGCACCGATCCGATCGCGTTGAGGCTGAGGCCGCCCACCACCTGCTGGTAGGTGACCTCGTGGAAGACGCTGAGGATGTAGCGCAGCCAGACGGCGGCGATCAGGAAGCGGGCCGCGTCGCCCCGGAGGGTGCGCCCGGCCAGGTAGAGCGGGATCGCCAGCAGGCACGACAAGGCGACGAGGACGGGCAGCGAAAAGCCCGGCGCTCCGCCGATCGTACCGTCCATGGCCTAGGGTCCCCTGGTCGCCGGGGCGGTCAAGCGGCGACCACCGCGCCCCTGCGCGACTCGGCGATCAGCACGGCCAGGCCGGACAGCGCACCCGCCGCCAGGATCCCGAGCACCAGGTACATCAGCGGATTGGGCTCGGACGGAAGTACCGGGACCTGCGCTTCGGAGATCGCGGTGGCGCCGCTCGATTCGGTGCCCTGACGGGCCAGGGCCTGCCGGTAATTGTCGAGCAGGGCCTGATAGATGGCGCGCGACGATTCCGCGTGGCGCTCCAGCTCGTTCAGGCGGACCGAGGCGGCATTGTCCGCCGCCAGGCGGCCCTGCAGCTGTCCGATCGAGCCGGCGATCGAGGCGGTGCGCTGGCGCGCCACGCCGGCCTCGGTCGAGACGCTCGACGCGACCCGCCGGATCTCGGCCTGGATCTGGCGGTCGATGTCGGCCACCTGCCGCTCGGCCTTGACGCGGTCGGGATGACGCTCGCCGTAGCGGGCGGCGAGCTCGGCCGCCGCGGCGCTCAGCTGCGCCCGCTGCTGGCGCAGGCCGCTGACCACGGTGGAGTCGAGCGCTTCCTGGATCGCGTCGGGCGACCGTCCGCCCTGCACCGCGGCCCGGCGCGCGTCCGCCATGGCCTGCGCCGCGCGCGACGACGCCAGCTCGGCGTCGAGCACCGACAATTGCTGCTGGGTGATCGAGCTGTCCTGCGAGGCGGCGAAGAGCTGGTGCCGTGCCCGATAGTCGGCGACGGCGCTCTCCGCGGCGAGCACCTCCTGGCGAAGGTCCTCGAGCCGGCCACCGAGCAGCCGCGCCGCCCGCTCGGTATGGGCGGAGCGATTCTCCCGCTGCCGGTCGAGATAGGCGGCCATCACGTCGTTCGCGACCGCCGCCGCCACCGTCGGGTCCGGCGAGACGTAATTGATCGCGATCGCATAGGAGACGCCTTCGCGCTCCACGTCGAGCCCGGCGGCCAGGATGCGGATCGCACGGTCGCGGGCCGCCGACGCCATGGCCGGGCGACCGCTCTGGCTGGCGAGCTCCGGATTGAATTCGGGATGCTCGGTCAGCTTCAGCCGGTCGACGACCTGGCCGAGCAGGGAGGGCGATTCGAGCACCGCCACGGCGGTGTCGACGGTCGGGGAATCGGCCGGGATCACCGGCTGGTCCGGATTGGCGGGCCTGACCACCTCGTCCGGCACGCGGTCCACCATCACCTTGGCGGTCGCGACATAGGTCGGCTGCGTCGAATAATAGATGACGGCCGTCGCCAGCAGCACCGCGACCGAGACGAGCAGGATCAGGATCCAGTTTCGCCGGACGGCGAGCATGATCGTGTTCAGGTCGATCAGCTCGTCCCGCGGCACGGCACCGACGGTGCGCTCGCCGTTAGGCCGGGTCTCTTCCATCACTCTCCCTTTCCTCTTCGTTCGGTGCCCGTCAGGGCCCCGCAGCCAGCCTGACCGAAGGCGGTTGCTTGATCCGGTCGTAGAGCCGTCGCCTCAGGCCGGTCGGAATGGCACCGATGCCCAGGACCATCAGCCAGGTGCGCCAGCCTCCCGGCAGATAGATGCTGGACCTCATCTCGGGCGACAGCTCTCCTCCCTTGAAGGCGAAGCGGGCATAGAGGCCGATCTGCTGGTTCACCAGCGCGCGAAGCAGCCGGCGCTCCGACGGCGTCGCGTCCGTCATGAGCGCCCGGGCGCTGCGCACCACGATCGGCAGGCTCGTCGTCGTGGTCGCCTTGCTCACCTTGTTGTCGGAGTCGCGCCAGAATTCGGCGCTGGGGCGGGGGACGTAGACGAAGGGCGCGCGCGCGGCGGCGCGCAGCCACAGATCCTTGTCGCCGCCGCGCGAGGCGTGGCCGGCCGGGAAGAGGCCCGCATCGATCAGCACGTCGCGCCTGAAGGCGGAGGCGCTGGTCCAGATCGGGCATTCGCCCAGCTCCAGCCAGGTCCGAAGGAATTCCTCGAAATCGGCCGGACGGTCGGCGGCGGCGGCCAGTCGGCCGCAAATCTTCGACGGCGTGCGCCGGTCGGAATGGACATGGACGTAGCGGCTCGCGGCGCATCCCGCTTGCGGGTGGCGCGCGATCGCATCGGCGAGGTCGGCGAGATGGTCGCCTTCCCAGAAATCGTCGGCGTCCAGGAAGGCGATCCAGTCCCCGGTCGCCTGCTCGATGCCGAGATTGCGGGCCGCATAGCCGCCCGGCCCCGGAACGTCGCGGCGGAGCAGCTTGAGCGCCGGATGGTCGAGTTCCGCCAGCACTTCGGCGCTTCCGTCTGTGGAGGCATCATCGATGGCGATCACCTCGTGCGGTGCGAAGGACTGGCCCAACGCGCTGCTCACGGCGGCGGCGACGTGCCGCGCCTTGTTGTGGACCGGAATGACGACCGAAAATTGCGGCGACAAGGTCTCCGCTCCTCCATCAGACGATGCGTGGCTTTGCGATGGTAAACCGAACCCTCATGCGGTTTCCCGAAGCCGGGCCGGGGCCGTATAGGGCCCCAGCAGTTCATTGTGCAATGCGGCAAACCGGCGTCGGTCCCCCGTGGGAAACGCCTGAACGCGGACGGGACGCCGGCCGGGTCGACTTGAGGATTAGGAACCATGGCGCACGCCGAACCGAGGACCCGGATCCTCGTGGTCAGCCTCAGGAGCGCCGAGGCACGGCGGCGCGCCTTTGCCGAGGCGGCCGGCTCCGCCGCCGGGCTCGAATGGTCCTTCTTCGACGCGAGCGAGAGCCTGCATCCGGCGCTCAGCTATGACGAGGAGGATGCGGTCGTCGCCAAGGGGCGGCCGCTGACCAAGGGGGAGATCGGCTGCTATTCCAGCCATTACGAGGCGTGGCGCCAGCTGCTCGAGGGGGATCACGACCAATATCTCGTCCTCGAGGACGACGTCATCGCCGACTGGGACTATCTCGCCGCCTTCGTGCGAATGAACCATGAAGCCGCCGGGCGCGATTATATCCGGCTCTATTACAAGAAGCCGGCGCCGGTGCGCGTGCTCGAGCGGGACTTCGGGTCCCGCACGCGCTGGCTGACCCGGGTCATCGGCTACGCCTTCGGCACCCAGGCCTATCTGATCACGCGCGGCGCGGCGCGGGTGTTCACCGAACGCTTCCGCCGCGTCCGGCGTCCGATCGACGACGAGATGGACCGCTGGTGGGTCCACGGCGTGTCGAACCTCGCCGTCTTTCCCTTCCCGGTCATGGAGCGCGCGCAGGAAAGCGGCATCGGCCTCGGCCGGTTCGAGGCGTTCGACGTTCCCGCCCGTCTCAAGCTGCGGCGGACGATCGCGCACCAGCGCGAGCGCGCCGGCTATCATCTCTTCGCCCGCGCCCGTTCGCTGCTGGCCCCCTGACCGATGCAGGACGCGCCCGGAGAGAAGGTGCCGGCGGCCGCGTTCGACCGCGAGCTGCGCGGCAAGACCCGGCGCTCGGTCGGCTGGTCGGTGGCGCGAACGCTGAGCGACCAGTTCTTCTCCTTCATCGTCTTCGTCCTGCTCGCGCAGCTCCTCGCCCGCGAGGATATCGGCATCTTCGCCATGGCCTATGTCTTCGCGGAGGTCGGGCGGATCATCGCCACCGGCGGGCTCACCCAGATCATCGCCCGCGCCGAGCGCGTCGATGCGAAGCTCGTCGATACCGTCTTCTGGACCAACGTGGCGGTGGCGCTGCTCTACGCTTCGCTGCTCGCCGCTGCGGCGCCGTTCATCGCCGATCTTCTGCGCCAGCCCTCGGCGCAGCTGCCGCTCCAGATCCTGCCCATCGCGACCGTGATCAACGCCCTCGGTGCGACCCACATGGCGCTTCGCCTGCGCGAGTTCGGCCACCGCGCCATCGCCCTTCGCTCGCTCCTCGCCGGCCTGATCGGCGGCGCGGCGGCGGTGGCCGCGGCGCTGAACGGCTTCGGGGTCTGGAGCCTGGTCGTCCAGCGGATCGTCATGGAGCTGGTCGGCATGCTGCTGTCCTGGACCGCCTATCGCTGGGTACCGGGCAGGAGGTTCGATTTCGCGCAGATGCGCGCGAATCTCGAATTCGGCGGCAACATCACCGTTGCCCAGCTCATCTTCCTGTTCCTCGTTCGGCTGCAGGACCTGCTGATCGGCGCCAGCCTCGGCGCCGCTGCGGTCGGCGTCTATCGCGTCGCCTGGCGCACCGCCGAGATCATCGGCAACGGCGCGATCCAGCCCTTCGCGTCGGTCGGATTGCAGACCTATTCCCGGCTTCAGTCCAACCTCCCTGCGCTCAGGGAAGCCTATCGCTCGATGCTCCGCTCGGCCGCGATCCTCTCCTTTCCGGCCCTGGTCGGCTTCGGCGTGCTGGCGCCGCATGCGGTGCCGCTGATCTACGGTCCCAAATGGCACGAGGCCGGCAGCCTCGCCCAGGTCTTCGCCTTCATGGGCATTCCCTATACCCTCAATTACTTCGCCTCGCCGGTGCTCGGGGCGATGGGGGAATCGGCGCGCCAGCGCACGCTTGCCTTCGTCCAGCTCGTCTTCACCGCCGCCTTGACCCTCCTGGCCCTGCCTTACGGGCTGTTCTGGGTCGCCGTCGCCTACGTCTTTCGCGCCTATCTCACCATGCCGCTCCAGATCCGCTTCCTGCGCCAGGCCTCCTCGATCCGCTTCGCCGATACCTGGCAGGCGGTGCGCGCGCCCTTCGCCGCCTCCTGCGCCATGGGCCTGGCCCTGTGGGGTGCTCTGGCGGTCTGGGAGCGGCTGGAGCCGGTCGGCTGGGCCGCGCTGGGACTCTTCATCGCCTGCGGCGCCGCATTCTATTCGATCGTCCTGCTGGCGATCTCGCCGCCCATCCGCGCCCAGATCAGGAACTGGAAAAGGGAATTTGCCTCCAATCATGCTTGACGGATCCCCTCATGCGGAAACCAGCCGCGCCGCCATCGCCCGCCTCCGCTCGAGGCTGGACGAAGCCCTGGCGCCATGCCTCGACGGGTCGCCGATCGCCCTCGTCGACTATCCCGATCACTCCAATGTCGGCGATTCCGCGATCTGGCTGGGGGAGACCGCCTTCTTCGGGTCGCACGGCCTCATCCCCTCTTATGCCAGCACGATCGGATCGCACGACGACGATGCGCTGGCGGCCGCGGCCCCGGAAGGGACGATCTTCCTCCATGGCGGCGGCAATTTCGGCACTTTGTGGCCCTCCCACCAGGATTTCCGGCTGCACCTGCTGGAGCGGTTTAGGGGGCGGCCGATCGTCCAGCTCCCCCAGTCGATCTTCTTCGGCGACGAGACCTCGATCGCCGAATGCGCCCGCGCGATCGAGCGGCACGGTCGATTCACTCTGTTCGTGCGCGACCGCCCGTCACTCGAATTCGCCCAGCGTCATTTCCCCTGCGAGACGGTGCTGGCGCCGGACATGGCATTCGCGATCGGTCCGCTGGCCCGCCATCGGCCCTGGACCGACCGGCTCTATCTGCTGCGCACGGATGTCGAAAAGGTCCAGGGCAGCGCCGCGCGGCCCGATTCGGACGTTTCCGCGACCGTCGACTGGCTGGAGGACGATGTGCGCGCGCTTCGCCTGACGGCGATCGGATCGCGCTTGCGGACCCTGCTCCATCGCCCCGACGCTGGGCGCGTGCGCATCTACGACCGCCGCGCCCGCTCGCGCCTGCAGCGCGGCATCAGGACGCTTTCGCGCGGCCGAGTCGTCGTCACCGATCGGCTGCACGGCCATATCCTGTCGACGCTGCTCGACATCCCGCACGTCGCGCTCGACAACAGCTACCGCAAGATCGGCAATTTCGTCGATGCCTGGACCCAGTCGCTCGCCATCCTGCGTCTGGCGGACGGCCTGGACGAGGCGGACCGGCAGGCGGCGACCTTGCTCGGGGCTTCGCCGGCGGAGCCCCGCACGTGAGGATCGCGGTCACCGGGCTTCGCGGCCTTCCGGGGGTGATGGGCGGCGTCGAAACCCATTGCGAGGAGCTGCTCGTCCGGGTGAGGCGACTTGCGCCCGAAATCCCGATCACCGTCTTCGCTCGGCGGCCTTACGTGCCGAAGCGGCCCTATACGCACGAGGGCATCAGCGTCGTGCCGGTCGCCTCGCCCCGGTCGCGCTCCTTCGAGGCGATCGTCGCCACCTTCAACGGCGTGCTGGCCGCACGGCGCGCCGGTGCGGACGTCGTGCACATCCACGCAATCGGCCCGGCCTTGCTGGCGCCGCTGGCGCGCGCGCTCGGCATGCGCGTCGTCGTCACCCATCATGGCGAGGATTATCGGCGCGCCAAATGGGGCTTCGTCGCCCGGCAGATGCTGAAGCTGGGGGAAAGGCTCGCCTGCCGCTCGGCCGACCGTCTGATCGCGGTCTCGCCTTCGCTCGCCGAGCGCCTGCGTGCCGCTTACCCGGCCGCATCGGAGCGGATCCGCTTCATCCCGAACGGCGTGCCCGACCTTCCGCCGGTGCGTGGCGATGCGCTCGGCCGGCTGGGCCTGGCGCCGCGCGACTTCATCCTGGCGGTGGGGCGGCTGGTGCCGGAGAAGGGGCTGCACGACCTGGTCGACGCGCATGCACGGTCGGGCGACTCGCGCACCCTGGTGATCGTCGGCGGCGCCGACCATGAGAGCGCTTATGCGACCGCCTTGCGGGCGCGCGAGAGCGAGCGCGTCCGTTTCGCCGGCCTTCAGGACCGCGCCACCTTGCGCGAGCTGTTCGAGAACGCGTCGCTGTTCGTCATGCCTTCCTATCATGAAGGCCTGCCGATCGCGGCGCTGGAGGCAGCCTCCTGCGCGACGCCGATGCTGCTCAGCGACATCGACCCCAATCTCGACCTGGGGCTCGGTCCCCACCATTATTTCCCGGTGGGCGACGTCGACGCGCTCGCCCGCAGCCTTGCCCGCCCGCCGGAAGATTATGCGATCGACCGCAAGGCGTTCGGCGCCTTCGACTGGGATCGCATCTCGGAGAGCACCCTCGCTTTGTACCGCGAGCTGGCCTGAAGCCCGCCCTCGCCATCCGGAGATGACGAGGGCTGATCTTGCCTAGAAGGCGTTGCGGTGGATCACGACGCCGAAGGTGCGCAGCAGGATCTTGACGTCCAGCCACAGCGACCAGGTGCGCATATATTCCAGGTCCGCGGCGAGCCGTGCCTCGAGGTCGCTCCGATGGTGCGTGGCGCCGCGGAAGCCCCGCACCTGGGCGAGGCCGGTCAGCCCGGGCGCACAGGCGTGGCGCAACCAGTAGCGGCGGTCGATATCCCAGAAGAGCTTCTCGCTTGCCGTCGATCCGAGCGCGTGCGGCCGCGGACCGACCAGGCTCATGCTCCCGAACAGCACGTTGAACAGCTGTGGAAGCTCGTCCATGCTCGTTGCGCGCAGCCAGCGTCCCACACGGGTGATCCGGTCGTCGTCGCGCCGGGTCGACATGTTGCCGTTGCCGTCGCAGCTCTCGGTCCGCATCGACCGGAACTTGTACATCCGGAACAGGCGGTTGCCGCGCCCGATCCGCTCCTGGACGAACAGAACCGGTCCTGGGCTGTCGAGCTTGATGGCGATCGCGATGATCGCCAGCAGCGGCGCGACGAAGATCAGGCCGGGGATGACCAGCGCCAGGTCCATGAGGCGCTTCATCGCGATCTCCTGCAGCGACGGCGGTGGGAACATCGCGTAGCGGTCGCCGAAAATGTCCACCGGATCGGTGCTGAACTGGAGCGCGGGATTGGCCGCCCGCACCTCTCCGGTGACGCCGGCTCCCTTGATGATGAGCTTCCAGTCCTCCTCGCGCTCCGGCATGCAGGCGATCGTCACTCGATCGACGTTCTTGAGCAGCTTGCCGACGCGATCGAGCATCATCGGGTTCGACACGTCGGCCGAGATTCCGATCGCCGGGGCATCGATCACGAGTTGGTGGCGTCCGCCCCTCACCGGGACCCCGTCCGCGATCACGAGGTCGATCACAGGGTGGTTCTCGAGCGCCCAGGAGCTGACCACGGCCATGGTCGTGCGCCCGAGCATCAGGAACGGCACGGCGAGCCCGACTCCATAGGCCACGATCCAGCCGCTGAACTCGTCCAGCAGGTCGAGCTGATGCAGGGTCAGCAGCGCGATCGCCGTGGCCAGGCAGAGCGAGAGCACCGCACGCATCGCGCCCTTGGGCGATTCGGTGAGGGCGTCGGCGCTGTAGGCGCTTCGGCTGATCGCCATGGCGAAAAAGAGTGGGATGATGATGCCGGTGAGCCGGGAGCTCTGCCATCCGATCGGATGGCCGAACTGCAGCAGGCTCGCGAAGACCAGCGCGGCCGTGATCGCGGCAGCGTCCACGGCGGCGATCAGGATATAAAGCCCTATTCGCCGGCGCTGCTTGTTCGGAAGGCGTACATGGCCCTCGTGCCGCGGCGCGAGGGGAGTAGCTCCGGATTCGGCATGCACCGAGTCGACATACGCATTCATCGGTCGCTCCACTGCCTGGCAGACAGCCTTCAATTCTGCTCGTCGAAGGTCTTGGCTACGGGGATTATTGTGCGTTGCACAAGTTTCAGGCACCCTCGGTGTTGAAGCAACGGTGAAAAGGCTCAATCAGGATTCTTCTCGGCACCTGCAAGCGTCCCGCGTTGATCGGGTTCCTAAATACGGCCAAATTCCGCGATTCTCGGCAGGCTCTTTGGTTCCGCTCGATTGGTCGTACGAGGTGAACGGCTGGCCTTGCGCGACGTTGCCCAAGGTGCGCGAGCCGTGCGAGGGCGCCGGGACGCGCCGTTTTTTATTGCGCTGCAACATATCGACCCTGAAGGCCGGGACCCTGGAAACCGACAGCGTCATGGAGCATTCACGCGGGCTCGCCGCCCCTGGGCCGCTGGAGCGCCGATTCCGGCTGACCTGGGCACTCATCCAGTCGGACCTGTACCGTTACGCCGGCAACGTTCGGACCGCCTCGTTCCTGCGCCACTTCCTGTTCACGCCGGGCTTCAAATATACGACGGTGATGCGCCTGTGCGGCTATCTGCGCGGCGGCCGGCTGGGCAAATGGACGCTTTACCCGCCGCTCAAGCTGCTCCTGCTGCGCTATCGCTACAAATATGGGATAGCGATTCCCGAATATACCCGCATCGGCCCGGGGCTATTCATCAACCGGTTCGGCGGGGTGATGGTGAATGGCGACGCGGTGATCGGGGCCAATTGCAACATCACGCACGGGGCGATGCTCGGCCAGCTCAACCGCGGACCCAAAGCGGGCTCGCCGATTCTGGGCGACGACGTCTTCCTCGCCGCCGGCTGCAAGATCCTCGGCCGCATCCAGATCGGCGACCGGGCCGCGGTCGGCGCCAACGCCGTGGTCACCAAGGACGTCCCGGACGATGGGGTGGTCGGCGGCATCCCCGCCAAGCTGATCTCGAACCAGGGGTCGGAAGGCTATATCAATCGCCGGGTCTGGCCGGACGTCAGGAACGGGTTCCGGCCCTTCGACCGGAATTCCGGGGCCGGTCAGAAGTAGCGTTCGCCGATCCGGACGATGTCGCCCGGCTGGACGATGAGGTCGCTGGTCAAGGGCACCTCGCGCTCCGCCGGCTCCCCGGCACGCTTGATGAAAACGCTGCTTTGGCGCGCGCGGTAGGTGAAGCCCTCCGCCCGCGCTACCGCCGCCAGGACCGTCAGGCCGGGCTGGTAGGGAAACTCGCCCGGCTGGTTGACTTCGCCCAGGACATAGAAGGGGCGGTAGGCAAGCACCTCGACCGCCACGTTCGGATCGAGCAGATAGCCCATGTTCTTGAGCGATGCGGCGAGCTCCGTCGCAAGCGCGTCGGGGGACTTTCCGGCCGCCTGAATCGTGCCCGCCAGCGGGAAAGCGAGCTCGCCGCCGCTGCTCAGCACATATTCGCCGGTCAGCGCCGGCTCTCCATAGACGGTCACCCGCAGCCGCTCGCCGGGACCGAGCGCATGGGCAGAAGCCGGCGCCGGCGGATTCTCGCTGACCGGAAAGGGCCCCTGGGAGCAGGCGGCGAGGCTGGCGGTCAGGACGAGGCTGAGCGCGAAGGGCAACGACCTTGTCATCTGGCTCTCCGTTGGCGGCCGCAGGCGCGGACCCGATGGCGCGGCGCCTATCGGTCGGCCCGACGGCGTGCAACGCCGGATGCGCCGAGCCGTTGCGCAAGGCGGATCGTTACGGGCAGGCATCCATGCCGAACGTTCGCCGCCCGCGTCAGGTGTTCTCGAAATTCCGGTCGGCGGCACTTGCCGGTCGAGTTAACCCTCTCTTCGCATTGCGCCTGTTAGGGGCGCTCCGGCGCTCGAGCTCGCAACCTGCCCAGCGCCTTCACGGGAGACGGATCTTTGTGGCGCTTCCTCGTCCTCGCCGTTCTGGCATGGATGATCCCCTCCGGGGCCGCCGCGGCGGACTTGAAGGAGCGCTTCTGCCACGCCGTCGCGCCCTTGCTCCCCGACTCGTTCGCGGACCTGTCCGCCGGATCCTTGGCCCGGGCCGAACCGCCCGCGCTTCGGGCCTTCGCCTGCTCGGGTGGCCCCGGCGCCTACAGGGGCGGGCGCCTGTGGTTGCGCGCGCCGCTCGATGCCGGCAACCTGGCTCCGGGCGAGGCTGCCACGCTCCTCATCCACATGACCCGGTTCGACAGGCTCACCGTCCGGTTTCAATATGCGGACGGCCATAGCGAGCGCTTCCAGGTGGCGAGCGGCGATTACGGCCAGCACTGGCGGGTGGGCGGCCAACTCGCCTTCACCGCGCCGGCGCGAGAGGCGCGGGTGGAGGCAATCGTGCTCGGCCTCGACCGGCTGGCCACCTGGCCGCATCTGCGCGTGCGGCTGCTGCCCGGATCGTCGGCCGCAAGCGAAGCCAGCTTGGCCGCCGCCCTCGTCGGCGCGGCCATCGCCCTGCTGGGCCTGAGCACGCTCTACAACTTTCTGCTCTCCATCGCCTCGCGCCGCGGCTTCGTCGCCTGGCATGCCGCCTGGGTCGGCACCGTCTTCGTCTGGGGCCTGCTCTGGTCGCAGCTTGCTTTGCTCGTCATGCCCGGCATCGCGGGCACGCTGACGGCGCAGCTGTGCACCCTGCTTTCCACCTTCGCCATTACCTTCGCCACGGCCTGCGCGGTAGCGATGATCGATCCCGGCCGGGGCGCGCGATGGATTCGCTCCGCGGTCCTGATCTGCGGCCTTGCCATCGCCCTCGTCGGCGCGGTCGCGGCCTTCCCGCCGGCGAGCCTGCCGCTTCCGCTGCTCGGAACGATCCTCGGCATCCTGGTTCTCGCCGACCTCCTCGGCGTGGTCCTGCTGATCGGCTGGTCGTGGTGGCGCGGCGACAAGGGTGCTCGGGATTATGCGCTCGCCTGGGGGCTGCCGATGGCGACCCTCGCCTCGACCGAGATCATCGATTACGGCCCGGCTTTGCTCGGCGGGGGGTCGCAGTTGGCGGTCCTGCTCGCTTCGGCGCTCCAGACATTGTGGCTCTCCGTTGCCATGACCCTGCGGCTCGCCAAGATGCGCGCCGAGCGCGACGCCGCTCAGGCGGCTCGGCACGAGATGCAGCTCCTTGCCGAACGCGACCCTCTCACCGGGCTGCTCAACCGTCGAGGATTCGTGGCAAGGGCCGAACGGGCATTGCGAGGCGCACCTCACGGCTTCACCCTGCTCCTGATCGACGTCGACAATTTCAAGTCGGTCAATGACGGCTACGGCCACGATATCGGCGATTCGGTGCTGCGCGTCGTTGCCGATGCCATCGACCGCGAATCCGGCTCCGCCGTGGCCGGGCGGATGGGTGGCGAGGAATTCGCGATCGGCGCCGATGCGCTCAGGACCGATCCTATCAAGCTTGCCAGCGCCGTCCTAGAAAGTGTCGCCGGACTCGATCTCGTCCACCTGTTCGGCGAGCCGCGCCAGGTCACGGTCAGCATCGGCGTCGCTCATGCGGCGCCCGGCTCCGGATTCGAAGCCGTGTATCGGGAGGCGGACCGGGCGCTCTATGCCGCGAAGAATGGCGGCCGGAACCGAGTTGCCCTTTTCGGTGGCGGAGAAGGGGGGCGGCCGGCGATGTCCCGGGAAAAGCCGGCCAAACAGGCGGCCCTCCGATCCTTCTGACCGGCGGCCGCGTCGTCGTCCGAAAATCTCCGAAGGCTCCCCGCTACTTATGGCCAGGCGTATTGCTTCTGCGTCACACCGCATTATCGTCCGCGGCCAGCATCATTGGGGAGTCGTATGCGTAAGCTTCTGACCGCACTCGCGATCGCCGCCGGAGTCACGCTCGCCGGCTGCGCAACCACGACGGGGCAGGCGCCGCAATCCGCCGGCTTGGCGGCCGAAGCCGCTGCGCAGCCCGACGTGGATCCGGCGTTGCGTCGGCTGCTCGACCAAGTCGAGATCCCCTATGAGACCTTCACTCTCGACAATGGTCTGCGCGTCGTCGTGCACGAGGACCGCAAGGCGCCGGTCGTCGCGGTCAGCGTCTGGTACAATGTCGGGTCGAAGGACGAGCCGGCCGGCCGCACCGGCTTCGCTCACCTGTTCGAGCATATGATGTTCTACGGCTCGGAGAATGCGCCGGGCAATTTCTTCCCGCGGCTCGAGGAGATCGGCGCGACCGACTGGAACGGAACGACCTGGTTCGACCGCACCAACTATTTCGAGACCGTGCCGACGCCGGCGCTGGAAACCGCCTTGTTCCTCGAAAGCGATCGCATGGGCCACCTGCTCGGCGCGGTCACCGAGGAGAAATTGCGCAATCAGATCGGCGTCGTGCAGAATGAGAAAAGGCAGGGTGACAACCAGCCCTACGGCCTGGTCGAATATGCCCAGCTCGAGAACCTGTTCCCGGAAGGCCATCCCTATCGCCACTCGACGATCGGCTCGATGGCCGATCTCGATGCGGCGACGCTTCAGACCGTCCATCAGTGGTTTCGGGACAAATACGGTCCCAACAATGCCGTCCTGGTGCTCGCCGGCGACATCGACACGGCGACCGCGCGCACTCTCGTCCAACGCTATTTCGGCGACATTCCGCGGGGCCCCGAGAATGTCCCGGCCCAGGCGGACGTGCCGACCTTGCCGGCGCGCGTCGACCAGGTGATGCACGACCAGGTCGCGACCACCCGGCTCTATCGCAATTGGGTAGTCCCCGGGATCGGTCATGAAGACGTCGTTCCGCTCGAGATCGGCGCCAGCGTCCTGGGCGGCCTGGCCAGCTCGCGGTTGGACAATATCCTCGTGCGCGGCGAACAGACCGCCGTGCGGGTCAGCGCCGGCGTCCAGGTCTTCCACCGGGTCTCCATGTTCGAAGTCCAGGTCGACGTGAAGCCCGGCGTCGACGCGGACGCCGTCTCGCGCCGCCTCGATCAGATCATCGACGAGTTCGTCGCCCAGGGCCCGACCGAGGACGAGGTGCGCCGCGTCGTCATGCAGACCGTCGCCGGCCGCATTCGCGGCCTCGAGCAGGTCGGCGGGTTCGGCGGCAAGGCCGTCGCCCTCGCCGAGGGCGCGCTCTACCTGGACGATCCCGGCTTCTATCGCCGCCAGCTCGAGGAATATGCCTCCGCGACGCCCGCCGAGGTGCGCGAGGCGATGCAGCGCTGGCTGAGCCGCCCGGTCTATGCGCTCCACGTCGTTCCGGGCGAGCGCGGCGACTATGAGGAATCGTCTGCGGGACAGGGAAGCGTGATGGCGCCGCGAACCGCCGTTGCAACCGCAAGTCCGGTACAACCCGCTACCCACGCCCCGTTCTACTTCCGCGCTCCCGAGGCTGGCGAGCAGCCGCTCGCGCCGCTGCCCCGCACCGGCCTGGCAGAGGTGACGGCGGGTTCCGGCGGCGGTTCCGTCGTCCCGTCTGCCGAATCCGCGCAGGACGGACCGCGTACCTTCCAAGGCGACCGCTCGCGCATCCCGGAAGTCGGCACGATCACCGATCTCGATTTCCCCGAGGTCGAGCACGCCACCTTGTCCAACGGCGTCCGAGTCACCTTCGCGCGCCGCGCCACCGTGCCCGTCGTGCGCGTGTCGCTGCAGTTCGATGCCGGCTTCTCGGCCGATCCGGAAGGGCGCGAGGGGCTGCAGAGCCTCATGGCCGCCCTGCTCGACGAGGGCACCGCGACCCGCAACTCGATCCAGCTCGCCGAGGAGGAGGAGAGGCTCGGCGCTGCGATCGGCGCCGGCGCCTCGATCGATCGAACCTCGGTCGGCGTTTCCGCGCTCGTCACCAATCTCGGACCGTCGCTCGACCTCCTCGCCGACATCGTCAAGAATCCCGCCTTCGATCCCGGCGAGATCGAGCGGCTTCGCGCCCAGCGCCTTGCCCAGATCGCTTCCGAGCAGACCCAGCCCACCGGGATCGCGCTTCGCACGCTGCCGCCGTTGCTCTACGGCACGCAGCACCCTTACGGCGTGCCGCTCACCGGCTCGGGCACCGCCGGGTCGGTCCAGGCGATCACCCGCGAAGACATAGTCGCGGCGCACCAGAGCTGGCTGCGCCCCGACAATCTCGAAATCTTCGTCGTCGGCGACACCACGCTCGAGGAGATCACGCGCGAACTCGAAAGCCGGTTCGGCACATGGGCCGTGCCCGCCGCACCCAAGGGCACGAAGGACTTCTCCCGCGCCATTCCGCCGACCCGCTCCCGGATCGTCCTGATCGATCGGCCGCAGTCGCCCCAATCGATGATCCTCGCCGGGGCCGTCCTGCCGCTCAAGGGGACCGACGACATGCTGGCCCTGCTTGCCGCCAACGACGCACTGGGCGGCCAGGCGTCGGCCCGGCTAAACATGGACATCCGCGAAACGAAGGGCTGGGGCTATGGCGCCTTCTCCTTCGTCAACCGGGTTCGAGAGCACAGCCCGTTCATCGTCTTCGCCCCGGTGCAGACCAACCGCACCGGTGAATCGATCGCGGCGCTCCAGGAGCAGATCCGCGCCTTCGTCGGGCCCCGGGGGGTCACCGCCGAGGAGCTCGGCCGGATCGTCCAGGGCAGCGTCCGCGGGCTGCCTGGCAGCTTCGAGACGTCCGACGCGGTGCTCGGCGCGATCATCGAGAACGACCTGTACGAGCGGCCCGCCGACTATCAGGAGACGCTGCCGGGCCGCTACCGTGCCTTGACCGCCGCCGATCTCGACCGCGCCGCCCGCCAGGCCGTCGATCCCGACGCCCTCGTCTGGGTGGTAGTCGGCGACGCCAGCCAGGTTCGTCCCCAGCTCGACCGCCTCGGCCTTCCCGTGGAGGTGATGCAGCTCCAGTAGGGCCTCGCGGGAAGCGGCGGGCGGGGGCTGGCCGACCCCGTCGTCATCTCGGCGGGGACCGGGTTCAAGCCGACCCAGCCGCTGAGGGGGAGCGATCTGGCGACGCCGGGCCATTGTCTTGATCCGCTTGGATGCCAGCCTCCGGCGGCATGACCAAGGGGAGAGGGCGGCCGGCGGGACTTAGCCCCCGCTCAATCCCAGCAGCCGGGTCACATGCCCCATCTTGCGTCCCGGCCTCGCTTCGCGCTTGCCGTAGAGGTGCAGATGCGCCGTCCGGTCGGCAAGGATTTCGCGCCAGCCCGTGACTTCGTCGCCGATCAGGTTCCGCATCTCCACCCGCGGCGCCGCCAGGCCGACCGCCCCGAGCGGGAGGCCGCATATCGCTCTGATGTGGTTCTCGAACTGGGAAGTCAGCGAGCCCTCGATCGTCCAGTGGCCGCTATTGTGGACCCTCGGCGCCATTTCGTTGAACAGCGCTTCCTCACCGACTGCAAAGAATTCGAGCGTCAGCACGCCGACATAATCGAGCGAGTCCGCCACGCGACGCGCAAGCGCCTCGGCCTTCCCGATTGCCGGCTGAAGAGCCTTGTCGGCCGGGACCGTGGAGCGGTCGAGGATACCGCTTCGATGAACGTTGCGCGGCGAATCCCACACCGCCACCTCGCCCTCGGGGGACCGGCACAGGAGGATGGAGAATTCGGCATCGAACTCGACCATCGCCTCGACGACGCAGGGCGCGCCTTTGACTTCTTTCCACGCTTTGGCCGCCTCCTTGACGCTGCGGATGCGCACCTGGCCCTTGCCGTCATAACCGAAGCGTCGCGTCTTCAGGATCGCCGGCGTGCCGATCTCCTTGAGGGCCGCGGCGAGCGCCGTCTCGCCGTCGACGGCGGCAAAGGCAACCGGGCGCCCATTGTGGCCCTGGATGAAGCGCTTTTCGTTCAACCGGTCCTGGGCGATCTCGAGCGCCTGGCATGGCGGATAGAGCGGCGCTTCGCCGGCAAGGGCGGCGAGCGGTCCGGCGGCGATATTCTCGAACTCGAAGGTCGCGACGTCGACCTCCGCGCCGAATCGGCGCAGCGCCGCCTCGTCGTCATAATCGCCACGGGTGAAATAAGCCGCCACCTCGGCCGCCGGCGGCGCCTCCTCCGGCGCGTAGATATGGCATTTATAGCCGAGCTGGGCGGCGGCGAGTGCCAGCATGCGACCGAGCTGGCCACCGCCGACAATGCCGATCGTGGAACCCGGCGGGACGATGGTCATGAGGACGTCACAGGAAGGCCGGTCATTCGGGCAGCTCTGCGACAGCGTCGGTCTGCCGGGCGCGCCATGCGTCGAGCCGCCCCGCCAGACCCGCGTCGGCCGTGGCGAGGATCGACGCCGCCATCAGTCCGGCGTTGGCCGCCCCGGCCTTGCCGATCGCCAGGGTGCCCACCGGGATCCCGGCCGGCATCTGAACGATCGACAGGAGGCTGTCGAGGCCGGAGAGTGCGGAGGATTCGACCGGCACGCCGAGCACCGGCAGCCGGGTCATGGACGCCGTCATTCCCGGCAGGTGGGCCGCCCCGCCTGCGCCGGCGACGATCGCCTTCAAGCCCCGCTCCGCTGCGCTTCGGGCATATTCGTAGAGCCGTTCCGGCGTGCGATGGGCGGAAACCACCCGCGTCTCGTAGGGCACGTCGAGCGCCTCGAGCATGTCGGCGGCGTGGCGCATCGTCTCCCAGTCGGAGCGGCTGCCCATGATGATCCCGACCAGGGGCGCTTGCACTGCCATCTGCCTTCCGTCCGCTCCGTGAGCGCCATACCTATCCAGCGCGGTCGACAAGGGCAACGGCGCTTCGCTGCCCGACAGGTTTCCGCTCGACGGGTTGCCTTTCGGTCTTCGCCGCTTGTTAACCCTCTCGGCGCTACATCCATCCGAATGGCGCCCCCCATCGACATTCACGGGTCCATCCCGCCCGAGCAGCTCACGCCGCAGGTGCGCGAGGCGCTCGGCCGGTTGGCTGACGAGAATGCGCTGCTACGCGCGGCGCTTGCCGAAAGCCGCGCGCGGATCGGGGACCTCGAGCAGGTAGCCGACAGCGATCCCGTCACCGGCCTACCCGGACCGGGCGAGCTCGAGCGTCAGCTCGACCGCGCGGTCGGCCAAGCCGATCGTCATGGCACGCCGTCGGCGCTCATCACGATCGATCTCAAGGGCCTCGCCGCAATCAACGAACGGCACGGCCGGATCGCCGGCGACGCCGCGCTCGCCCATGTGGCCAGGCTGCTCCAGTCGCTGATCCGCTCCAGCGACGTCGCTGCCCGCATCGGCCGAGGCTTCGGCCTCTTGCTCGACCATCTCGATCCCGATTCGGCGATGGATACCGGCGAGCGAATCGCCCGCTACATCGCCGAGCGCCCGCTTGACCTCGGCCACACGACGGTGGGCGTCGAGGCAACGATCGGCGTCGCCACGATTCTTCCCGGCGACAGAGCCCAAGACGTCCTCGCCCGCGCCGACCGAAACCTGCAGCGCATCAAGGAATTCTGAACACCGGCTTGGCCGGACGATTGGTCGGTCCGGGCGCCGCCGCAGGCGGGCTCTAGGCCGGCATGAAGCTGGCCCCGACTATCGGTCCTTCAGATAATATCGCTCGACCGCGTTCAGGCCCTCGTCCAGCTCGTAGACGATCGGTTGGCCGGTGGGGATTTCCAGCCCGGTAATCTCGTCGTCCGGGATCGCCGACAGATGCTTGACCAGCGCCCGCAGCGAATTGCCGTGGGCGGAGATCAGCACCCGCTCGCCCGCCCGGAGCGCAGGCGCGATCCTGTCATTCCAATAGGGCAGCACCCGTTCGATCGTGTGCTTGAGGCTCTCGGTCGTCGGCACCTCTACCCCCGCATAGCGGCGGTCGTTGGCGAGGTCATATTCGCTGCCCGGCTCCATCGCCGGCGGCGGTATATCGAACGAGCGGCGCCAGATATGGACTTGTTCGGTGCCGTGCTTCGCCGCAGTCTCGGCCTTGTCGAGACCGGTAAGGCCGCCATAGTGGCGCTCGTTCAGCCGCCAATGCTTCTCTTCGGGAAGCCAGAGCCGGCCCATCGCCTCCAGGGCGATGTGGAGAGTCTTGATCGCCCGCGTCTGGACGCTCGTGAAGCACAGGTCGAAGTCGAAGCCCCGGGCCGCGAGCAGCTCGCCCGCAGCCTTCGCCTCGGCCGTCCCTTGTTCGGTGAGATCGACATCCCACCAGCCGGTGAAGCGATTTTCAAGGTTCCAGGCCGACTGGCCGTGGCGGATCAGAACCAGCCGGGGCATTAGCGACGATACTCCTTCACCCTGCCGACAATCGCGTGCAGCGCGTCCAGGCAGGCGCGCGCCAGCAGCCGGCAGCGCTCGGGCGACCAGCCGTAGACCGGGTCAGGAAGGTCGTCATTGTCCTTGAACGGCATCTCCAGGGTCATCGAGCAGGCGCCGAACCGCTCGGCGAGCTGAGCCGTCGACATGGACAGATTGGCCTCGCCGGGCCTTGGAATCTCATAGCCCTTCTCGGTCTGGAAGTCGGGCGAGATCCGCACCAGTGCCGCGCTGAAGGCGTCGAACAGGTCCTGCTGCTCGCGCTTCCAGCTCGGAATTCCCTCGAACCCTGCAAGAAAGCTGGCGGCGATCGCTTCATCGCCATGAACGTCCATCGCGAAATCGACCCCGGTCTTCTTCATCTCCTCCAGCACGTGAAGCACCTCGGGGCTGCGTTCCAGGCTCGGCGCGTGCCATTCGCGATTGAGGTTCACGCCGGCGGCATTGGTGCGCAGGTGTCCGCGGCGCGATCCGTCCGGGTTCATGTTGGGAACGATGTGGAAGGTTGCCTGCTCGCGAAGCCGCCGCGTGACCGGATCGGAATCGTCGAGCAGCCGCTCGATCGCGCCTTCCATCCAATATTCGGCCATCGTCTCGCCAGGGTGCTGACGCGCATAAAGCCAGACCTGAAGCGGCCCCCCGGGCAGGCGGAAATAATCCAGCTCCTGGCCGTCGAGCGTCTGGCCGAGCGACCGGTACTCGACTCCTTCCACGGCGGCCGCCGAGGCGACGAGGTCGTGGTGCCGTTCCATCGTATAGGGGGCGAAATAAGCGAACCAGACGCTGTCCGAAGTCGGTGTCGTGCGCAGGGTCAGGACGCCGTCCGCGTAGCTGCAGTCGATCCGCTTCCAATCTTCCCGATCGTAGGACATGCAGGCGCGGTAATTGTGCCAGCCGTGCGGGTAGGCCGAACCGGAAGCGTTGGTCAGTCGCAGCTCGAGCGGGCGGCCGGCGCCTCCGGTCACGCGGAAGTAGAACCATTGGTAGAAGTCCGACTGGTGGTCCCGGACGATCTCGAGGTCCAGGCGATCGCCATCGGCGGAGATCAGGCGAATGTTGCCGCCATCGAAGGCGCTCGAAACGGATAGGGTCATGGGGTTCCCATAGTCAGAGGGCGCGGAACGGGGAAGTCCCCAGGAGCGCCAGACGGAGGCGGGCCTCAGCGCACCAATATGGTCGCGCCGGACTCCCCGGGAAAGTCGCTGAACAAAGCCCAGGCCAGGCGGTCGACCGCGGCGACGGAGCTGGCGAGCGGCGCATCGCCGCGCGCCTCGAGCCGCGCCCGTCCCTCCCAGGCAATGGTCGCATCGGATCTGCGCTGGATTCGGACCGAGAGTTCAGTGAGCACGATCTCGCCCGAGCTGGGGCCGCCGACCGGGATGGTTGCGCCGAGGCCGACGCCGACGCCGCTTCGATAGCCGCCGGTGCCGCCGCCGAAGCCGATGCTGAGTCCTGAGCGGGAACGCTGGGCCAGGCGGCTGCCCTGCGCGACCCGGATCACGGCCACCTGCTCGGTATTGACGTTGCCGGGTGCCACGACCCAGCCGAGCCGGCGCAGCTCGCGCGCCACCGAGGCCGCCTGCTGGGAGAATTCAAGACTGTTCGCCTCGGCCGGGTCTGCCGCCTCGACCGCGATCTCCCCGCGCGCAATCGGCTGGCCGAGATGGAAGCGAGTGACCGACACCCCCTGCTGGACTCCCCGGCCCTGATCGGTGGTCTGGCAGCCGCCGACGAGCAAAAGCGCGACGAGGAGCGTACTTACTGCCGCGAGTTGCTTCATCACCCACCTCCTCCTCAGCGCACGGGACTGTATAGGACCTGAAACGAGCCTGGAACATATTCGCTGCATCGCACAGCGGGGTGGGAGGAAAGATGACGAAGGAAGATCGCGTGCCGGTGCTGGTGACCGGCGGCGCCGGCTATATCGGCAGCCACGCCGTGCTCGCTTTGCTCGATTCGGGCTGGCCGGTGGTGGTGATCGACAATCTGTCTACCGGCTTCGAATGGGCGGTCCCGCGCGAGGCGGTCTTCGCCTGCGGCGACATTGCGGACCAGGCGCTGGTCGCCGATCTGATCGAGAAGCACCGGATCGGCGCAGTGATGCACTTCGCCGGGTCGGTCGTCGTGCCCGAATCCGTCGTCGACCCGCTCAAATATTATGAGAACAATACGGTGAAGAGCCGCGCGCTGATCGAAGCGGCCGTGCGCGGCGGCGTGCGCCACTTCATCTTCTCGTCCACCGCGGCCACCTACGGCATTCCGGACGAGGTGCCGGTGCGCGAGGCCGCCCGAACCGAACCGATCAACCCCTATGGCTGGTCCAAGCTGATGACGGAGCGGATGCTGACCGACGTTGCGGCCGCCCACCCGATGAACTTCTGTGCCCTTCGCTATTTCAACGTCGCCGGCGCCGACCCCCAGGGCCGTTCGGGCCAGTCGACCGCCGGGGCCACGCACCTCATCAAGGTCGCGGTGGAAGCGGCAAGCGGCAAGCGCGGCCATGTCGACGTGTTCGGCACCGACTATGACACGCCCGACGGAACCGGCGTGCGCGACTATATCCATGTCAGCGATCTCGCCGCCGCCCATGTATTGGCGCTCGAGCTGCTGATCGGCGAGCCGAGTGCGAGCCACGTGATGAATTGCGGCTATGGCCGGGGCTTTTCGGTGCTCGAAGTGCTGGACGCCGTCGATCGCGCGACCAACGTGACGATCGAGCGCCGCCTTGCGCCCCGACGCGCCGGCGATCCGCCGCGGCTCGTCGCAGACAACCGGCGGATCCTCGCCACCCTGCCCTGGCGGCCGGAACGCGACCGGCTCGACACCATCGTGGCAGATGCGCTCGCGTGGGAACGGCATTTGGCTGACCGCGGCCTGGGCAACTGATTCCCGCGCGTGATTCCCTCGTGGGCTGAACCGCTGCGCGCTATGCTGGAATGAACTGCCAATCCGGCGCGCCGGCTTGGCATAAGCCTGCTGCGCCGAGCCGGCAGGGGAGTGCGATCGTGCAAAGTTGAACGCGCCCGCGCTCGCGCATTGCGGTGGCGTCCGCGCCGGGTCATTCTTGCCGCATTGACGGGGATGCGAAGGGGTCGCGACGATCCGCCGAGGCCCCTGTCCGAAATGGTCCCCTAGCCCCCGGTCTCCCCGGGGGTTCTTTTTCCGGCCGAGCGGCCGGAGCGAGCCGGTCAGGTTGCAACCGGGTTCGGGTCCTGGAGCTGGCGCTGCAGCGGATAGGCAGTCGTGCTCTTCACCCGCTCCATGGCGAAGCGGGAGGTGACGTTCTTGAGCGGCACCTCGGCGATCAGGCGTCGATAGAAATCGTCATACTCACCCATGCTGCCGACGGCGACGCGCAGCATGTAGTCGACGTCTCCGGCCATCCGGTACACCTCCATAACCTCCGGCATCGCCGCGACCGTTTCGGCGAAGCCGCCCAACCATTCCGGCGAATGATCGGCGGCCTCAATCTCGACGAACACCGAAAGGCCGAGCCCGATCGAATCGGGGTCGAGGATCGCGACCCGGCGCTGGATCACGCCCTGTGCCTCGAGCTTCTGGATCCGACGCCAGCATGGCGTTTGCGACAGATTGACGCGCGAGGCCACCTCGGCCACCGGCAGCGAAGCATCCTCCTGGAGGATGGCGAGAATCTTGATATCGGTGCGGTCCATGAGTGCCTGATGCCTGAATTGGAAGGATCTTCCAACAGGGCAGTTGTTTCAGAGGCCAGGGAGCATAGGATTGCTGCCGTCGGCCCGGGGCGAAACCCCACCGCCATGCTTGACTTGGGGGGCCTCGCTGACTAGGTGAGCGCCTCGCTTTCCGGCAACAGCATAGCACAGAGACAGGCAGGGCGTCCCAGCCATGAAGATCCGCAACTCGTTGAAGTCCCTCAAGTCGCGCCATCGCGACTGCCGCGTGATCCGCCGCCGGGGCCGCACCTACGTCATCAACAAGACGAACCGCCGCTTCAAGGCGCGCCAGGGCTGAGGCTCCGCGCCGTCGGCATCATGGTCGACCGATCCCCAGCGAAAGTCGGGGAGCCGTCATGAGTCTGCCCGAGTCCCCGCCGGCTGCCGTCATCTTCGATGTCGGCAATGTTCTCTACGGATGGGATCCCGACAGTTTCCTGGTGCGGCAGATCGCCGACGACGAAGCGCGGATGCGCTTCATCGAGGATACCGGCCTTTGGCAATGGCACGAGTCGCTTGACGGCGGCCGGCCCTATGACGAAGCGGCGTCCGAACTTTCCGAGAAATTTCCCGAATATGCCCATCTGATCGCCGCCTGGGGCGAGCGATTCGGCGAGACGATCACCGATCCGGTTGCGGGCATGCCGGCGATCGTCGACGAGCTCCACGCCCGCGGCGTGCCGCTCTACGCGATCACCAATTTCTCGGCCGATTTCTGGCCGCCCTTCCATGCCCGGGAACGAGACTTCTTCGCGCGCTTCCGGGACATCGTCGTGTCGGGCGAGGTCAAGCTGCTCAAGCCGGATCCGGCCATCTACTTTCTTGCGCTCGATCGCTTCGGTCTTCGCCCGGAGGATGCTTTATTCGTCGACGACCGGCTCATCAACGTCGAGGCCGCGGCCGCGGTCGGCCTCCACGCCCATCTCTTTACCACCGCCGAGGAGCTACGTGCCCGGTTGGAGGCGGAGCGCCTGCTCTAGCCTCCGGGTTCGAAAGACCGGCAACTCTCCGGCGCCTCGTGCTTTCTCCCAGCGGTGAGACGAATACGACCCTTCGCTGCGATACCCGGTGCGCGATGAGCGAGCCCGAATCACTGGACGCCGAGCTTCTGCGTGCCTTTCCGTTGCCCTACGTGCCCGAGGATTCGGGTAAGGAGGATCGCGGCCGGTTGCTGGTAATCGCCGGAAGCCGCGAGCTGGCGGGCGCGGCGCGCCTCTCCGGCGTGGCGGCGCTTCGCGCCGGCGCCGGCAAGCTTCAGATCGGCACCGCGCAGAGCATCGCGGCGGCTCTTGCGGTGGCCATTCCGGAAGCGCGGGTCATCGGCCATGCCGAGACCGATGACGGCTGCATTGCCGAGGAAGGGATTGCGCCGCTGGTCCGCTGGGCAAAGGCCGCGCAGGCCGTGGCCGTCGGCTGCGGAATGCAGCCGGGCCGCCCGCTCGAGCAACTGCTCGCCGCCTTGCTCGACGGCGGCGCCGGCTGCCCCCTGGTGCTGGACGCCGCCGTGCTCGACTGCCTGCCTTCGCTCTGCGCCCAGGTCTGCAGGTGGCCGAACGGCGTGATCCTGCTTCCCCACGCCGGCGAGATGGCGCGGCTGCTCGGCCGGGATCGGGGTGAGATCGAAGCGGATCCGGCCGAAGCGGCGCGCGAGGCGGCGCGGCGGTTCAACGCGCATGCGCTGGTCAAGGGCGGCGCCAGCTTCATCGCCGCGCCGGGCGGCCGAACCTTCCGCCTGGAGGGCGGCGGCGTCGGTCTTGCCACCTCGGGCAGCGGCGACGTGCTGGCGGGGATCGTCGGAGGGCTTTGCGCCCGCGGAGCCGATCCGCTCACCGCCTTGCTGTGGGGGACGTGGCTGCACGCGCAGGCGGGGCGGCGGCTGACCAAGCGGGTCGGCCGAATTGGATTCCTCGCCCGTGAACTGCCCGACGAGATCCCGGCGCTGTTGCCCGCCAATCGGGAAGCTTGATCCCGACCCGACCGCGGCCGCGAACTCTCAGCTTCCCCGGTGCCGCTCCAACTCGTCGCCGAGCAGCCGGGCGACATGGATGACGTTGGTCGATCCGGGAGTGCCGAAGGGAACGCCCGCTGTGACGATGATCCGGCCGCCCCCTTTTGCCAGACCGTGGCGAAGCGCCATCCGCTTCGACTTGCCGACCATCTCCTCGAAGCTGGAGACATCGCGGGTGCGCACCGCGTGGGCACCCCAGAGCAAGCCGAGGCGACGCGCCGTCTTGATCTGCGGCGTCAGCACCAGCAACGGCACGGTAGGCCGTTCCCGCGCCACGCGCCGCGCCGTCGACCCGGAGCTGGTCAAGCAGACGATCGCCGAGGCTCCGACGGTTCGGACCATTTCGCCGGCGGCACGCGCGATCGCGTCGTTCGTCGTCGCGTCGGGTAGCGTCTCGGTGAAGTGGACCCGGGCATAATGGGTCGGATCCGCCTCGGCGCTGGTGGCGATCCGGTTCATTATCGCGACCGCTTCGAGCGGGAACTTGCCCGACGCGCTCTCGGCCGACAGCATGATAGCGTCGGCGCCGTCATAGACGGCCGTGGCGACGTCCGACACTTCCGCGCGCGTCGGCGAGGGCGAGCCGATCATCGATTCAAGCATCTGTGTGGCGACGACCACCGGCCGGCCGAGCCGCCGGGCCGCCTCGACGATCCGCTTCTGAAGCGGCGGCACTTCCTCCGGCGGCAGCTCGACGCCAAGGTCGCCGCGCGCCACCATGACGGCGTCGGCGAGCTCCAATATCCCTTCCAGCCGCTCGATTGCCGCCGGCTTCTCGATCTTGGCGAGCAGCGCCGCCTTGCCGCCGATCAGCCGCCGCGCCTCGGCGACGTCTTCCGGCCGCTGCACGAAGGACAAAGCGATCCAATCGACATTGTGCTCGAGCGCGAAGGAGAGATCCAACCGATCCTTTTCGGTCAAGGCGGCGAGCGGCAGCAGCACGTCGGGCAGGTTGAGGCCCTTATTGTTGGAGATCGTGCCGCCGACCTCCACCTTGGTCACGATCCGGTCGCGGTCCGCTTCGACGATGCGGAAGACGAGCTTGCCGTCGTCGACGAGCAGCCGCGCGCCGGGCTCGACCGCCTCGAAAATCTCGCGGTGGGGGAGGTTCGCCCGCTCCGAGTCACCGAGCTCGCCGCTGCGGTCGAAGCAGAATGTCTGTCCCCTGCGGAGCTCGGCACGGTCTTCTTTGAATCGGCCTACCCTGAGCTTCGGCCCCTGCAGGTCGGCGAGGATCGTCGTCGGCCGATCCAGCTCGGCCTCCAGGCCGCGGATCGCGGCGATCAATTTCGCATGGTCGGCATGGCTGCCGTGACTCATGTTGATCCGGAAGGCGTCGGCGCCGGCCTCGGCCAACTGGCGGATCATCTTCGGATCGCTGCTCGCCGGGCCCAGGGTGGCGAGGATCCGGACCTTGCGGGTGCGCGGGACGAACCGGCTCGGCGAAGCCTCTCTCGCCGGCATTCTAAAGTCCGATCCTTCGGGGGAGTGGCGGCAACCGATCGGCTGCGTCGTCAGGGTCCCCGCCCAACCCGCGCTTCCTGTCGGCCATTGTCTGCCAATCCGTCACGACCGCCTCCAGTCTCGCCTTCGCGCCCCTGGCGCCCATAACCACTCATCTCGGCAGCGCAACCCGCTTGAGTCGCCTGCCGCCTACGGCAGTCGACCCTTGCCGGTCAGGGGTCTGGACCCTAGAGCGTCGCCTCAACCCCAAACATGGAGCGTGAATTGGCGGAAGGAAATGTCGCGGCCGACGAATTGAGGCTGCTGATCGAGCGGATCGAAAGGCTCGAGGAGGAGAAGAAGGCCATCGGCGACGATGTCCGCGACGTCTATGCGGAAGCCAAGGCTCGCGGCTACGACCCCAAGACGATGCGCGCGGTCGTGCGGCTTCGGAAGATGGAGAGCAATGCCCGGCAGGAAGCGGAGGCGTTGCTCGAAACCTACAAGGCGGCCCTGGGCCTCGCCTGAGCGGAAGGAGCGGCGGCCATGGCGGGCCACAGCAAGTTCAAGAACATCATGCACCGCAAGGGCGCGCAGGACAAGAAGCGCTCGGCGATGTTCTCCAAGCTGTCGCGCGAGATCACCGTCGCGGCAAAGATGGGCGCACCCGATCCGGACATGAATCCGCGGCTTCGCGCCGCGGTCAACGCCGCCCGGGCCCAATCGATGCCCAAGGACAATATCCAGCGGGCGATCGACAAAGCGAGCGGCGGCGAAGCCGAGGACTATGAGGAGATCCGCTACGAGGGCTTCGGCCCGGGCGGCGTGTCCCTGGTCGTCGAGGCGCTGACCGACAACCGCAATCGGACCGCGACGAACGTACGCACCATCTTCTCGAAGAATGGCGGCAATCTCGGCGCCTCGGGTTCGGTGACCCACGGCTTCGAGCGGCTGGGCCTGGTCAGCTATCCGGCTTCCGTCGGCTCGGCCGATGCCGTGCTCGAGGCGGCCATCGAGGCCGGGGCCGAGGACGTGCAGTCCGGCGAGGAGGTCCACGAGATCTGGACGGCCCAGGACAGCCTCCACGAGGTCGCCCGTGCACTGGAAGCGACTCTGGGGGAACCTGAGAGCGTCGGCCTTGCCTGGCGGCCCCAGACCTCCGTCGAAGTCTCCGGCGACGATGCCGAACAGCTCATCAAGCTGGTCGAGACGCTCGAGGATGATGATGATATCCAGACCGTCTGGGGCAATTACGAAATGTCCGAAGAGGTGATGGAGAGGTTGGCTTAGGCAAGGTGGGGGCATGCTGATCATCGGTCTCGATCCTGGCCTCGGCTGCACCGGCTGGGGCGTGATCGCGGCCGAGGGCAATCGGCTGAGCCATGTCGCGAACGGCCAGGTTCGAACCGATCCCAAATCGGCCCTTGCGATTCGGCTGGTCCGCCTCGAGGCGGCGCTGGGCGAGGTGATCGATCGGCATCGACCCGCAGCGGCCGCGGTCGAGGAGGTATTCCTCAACGACAATCCGCAATCGACGTTGAAGCTCGGACAGGCGCGAGGCGTCGTCCTGCTCGCCGCCGCACAGCGGGGAATCGAGGTGGGCGAATATGCGCCGCGGCTGGTCAAGAAGGCGGTGGTCGGCTTCGGCGGCGCCGAGAAGGCGCAGATCCACGCCATGATCCAGCGCCTGCTGCCCGGCGTGAAGATCGCCGGCGCCGATGCGGCCGACGCGCTCGCCGTAGCCGTCACCCACGCCCATCATCTTGCCAGCCGCCGCGCACTCGGGAACGCCGCATGATCGCCAAGCTGAGGGGCCTGCTCGACGGCTTCGGCGCAGACTTTGCGGTGATCGACGTGGCCGGTGTGGGCTATCTCGTCTCCGCGTCCAGCCGGACCCTGTCGAACATGGGCGCCCTCGGCGACGAAGTCGTGCTGCACACCGAGATGCTGGTCTCCGAGGATTCCATCCGGCTGGTGGGCTTTGCCTCGGCGTCGGAACGCGACTGGTTCCGCCTGCTGATTTCGGTGCAGGGCGTCGGCGCTCGGGTGGCCCTCGCCATACTGTCTGCGCTGACCGAGGACGAGCTGCACCGGGCGGTCGCGAGCGGGGACAGCCGGATGATCAGCCGGGCGCAGGGGGTCGGCCCCAAGCTCGCCCAACGCATCGTCAACGAGCTCAAGGACAAAGCGGGCGGAGTTGCGCTAGGACCTGCCGGTGGCGCGGCGGCGCCGTCCGGCGGACATTCGCAGGATGCCGTCTCCGCCCTGGTCAATCTCGGTTTCCGCCCGGCCGACGCCTTGTCGGCGGTAGCGAAAGCAGAGGCCGAACTGGGCCCCGATACCGGCCTCGACGCGCTCGTTCGTGGCGCGCTCAAGAAAGCGGCCCGCTAAGGTCGTTCCAAGCTGCTCGAATCGAGTCAAGCGCCCCACACCTCTTCGAACAGGCGCACGAAATTGTTGCCGAGCACCTTCTCGACCCGGGTCGTGCTCCAGCCGCGGCGCCTCAGGTCCGCGGCGATGCGATCGTAGCGATGCTCGTCATTATACCCCTCCACCAGATTGAGCACGTCGGCGGCTTCGCCCGGCGCGGCGATTCCGCGGCGAGCGCGATCCTCGTAAAATTCCCGCTGCTGCGCGCGCGTCTCGTCGTTGACGACGTAGCCGGTGAACGGGTTGTCGGTGCCGATGCCGACATGATCCTCGCCGCACACGTTCACCGCATGGTCCAGGTGGCGGAGCAGATCCTCGGTGCCGGGCTGACCCTGCGCGCGGAGGAACGGCATCAGGTAGATCCCGAACACGCCGCCTTTGTCCGCCAGGGCGCGCATCTCGGCGTCGTGCATGTTGCGCGGCAGGTCGGCGAGCGCCCGGCAGCCGCTATGGGTGATCGCCGGCGGCGCGGCGCTGGCGGCAATTCCCTCCGCCACGGTGCGCTGGCCGGAATGGCTGAGGTCGAGCAGGACCTTGGCGCGATTGATCCGCGCGATCAGCTCCCGCCCGAAATCGGAAAGGCCGGCATTGGCACGCTCCAGGCAGCCGTCGCCGGCGAGATTGCGCTTGTTGTAGGTGAGCTGCATCACCCTGACGCCCAGCGTCGCGAACGTGTCGACCCTGTCGGCATTCGTCTCGAACGGGGTCGTGTCCTGGAAATTGTAGATGATGCCGAGCCTGCCCGCCTCGCGTGCCGCGCGGATGTCGGCGGCGCTCTCGATCTTGGCGAGGAGCGAGGCATGCTCGCCGATCTGCCGGTCCCACCAGGCGACGCCCTCGACCGCCTCGCGATAGCGGTCGGGGCCGTTGCCGACGGGCGCGATCGTGCCGCTGATGATGTCGATCCGGCGCTGGCGGATGGCTCGGATCAGCCGCTCGCTCGGTACGTAGCGGCCCTCCTCCGGCTGGTCGAAGCCGTCGAGCGCCCCCTGAGCGTCGACATAGAAGGACCTCGCGCCGCGCGGCCGCGGCGGAGGCACGTCCTGGGCAGCGGCCCGCATCGGCCATGCGAGTGCGGCGCTGACGGCGCCCGCTGACAGAAGGAACTCCCGGCGATCCATGGCTGACCTCCCGCTATCGGCGCAGCCTATGGAAGAATCGGTCCGCCCTCAAGCGCTTCGGAAAGCGGTTCGACAGGCGGGATGCTTGCGCTAAAGCCGAACCCTGATGGATCAGGATCGGATCATCGCGGGCGACCGGAAGCCCGAGGATCTGGACGCCGCGCTGCGTCCGAAGACTCTCGACGAGTTCGTTGGCCAGAAATCGGCGCGCGAAAATCTGCGCGTGTTCATCGAGGCGGCGAAGGGCCGCGGGGATCCGCTGGACCATGTGCTCTTCTTCGGCCCGCCGGGCCTCGGCAAAACGACGCTGGCGCAGATCATTGCCCGCGAACTCGGCGTGGGCTTTCGCGCCACATCAGGACCGGTCATCGCCAAATCCGGCGACCTGGCCGCGATCCTCACCAATCTCGAGGATGGCGACGTCCTGTTCATCGACGAGATTCACCGGCTCAATCCGGCGGTCGAGGAGATCCTTTATCCGGCCATGGAGGACCGGGTCCTCGACCTGATGATCGGCGAAGGACCGTCGGCGCGCTCGGTGCGGATCGACCTTCCGAAATTCACCCTCGTCGGCGCGACCACCCGGCAGGGGCTGATTTCGACGCCGCTGCGCGATCGTTTCGGGATCCCCGTCCGCCTCACCTTCTATTCGGTCGAGGAGCTCGAGCAGGTGGTGCGCCGCGCGGCGCGGCTGCTCGGTCTCGCGCTGACCGACGAGGGCGCGCGCGAGGTGGCACGGCGCTCGCGCGGGACTCCGCGCATCGCGGGACGGCTGCTGCGTCGCGTCCGCGACTTCGCCCAGGCGGCGGGCGAGGCCGAGGTGAGCGCGAAGGCTGCGGACAGCGCGCTCACCCGCATGGAGGTAGACCATCTCGGCCTCGACGCGATGGACCGCCGATATCTGCACATGATCGCCGACATCTATCGTGGGGGGCCGGTCGGGGTGGAGACGCTCGCCGCCGGCCTGAGCGAGCCGCGCGACACGATCGAGGAGGTGATCGAGCCCTATCTGATCCAGCTCGGCCTGATCGCCCGAACCGCGCGCGGGCGCTGCCTCAACGGTCCCGGCTGGACCCATCTCGGCCTGCCCCAGCCCGCGGACCAGGCCGGTTTGTTCGATACCTGATGAGGGAAGCAAGATGAGGAGAATGATGATCGCGCTGGCCGCCGCGGCCGCCTGGGCGCCGGCGACGGCGCAGGCGGCCGAGGCTGCACCGGCGATCGATTATGCCGAGGAGACGAGTTGGCTCTGCCTTCCCGGCCGGCAGGACGCCTGCGGCCGGCCTTTGCCGACCACCGCGTTGACCCCGAACGGCTATGGTTCGAACGGCGCGGTGCGGCCGGCCGAGAATTCGCCCGCGGACTGTTTCTACGTTTATCCCACCGTGTCGCGCGACCCCGGCCTCAACAGCGACATGAATGCCGGGCCGGAAGAGCATGGCGCCGCCTTGGTCCAGCTCGGCCGGTTTGCCGGCGTGTGCCGGACCTTCGCTCCGCTTTACCGGTCGGCGACGCTCGCGGCGATTCCACGCGCAATGGCGGGCGAGGACATGACCGCGGTCTTCAACCTCGCTTATGCAGACGTGCGCGCCGCCTGGCGGCACTATCTGGAGCATCGCAATCAAGGGCGGCCGTTCGTGCTGATCGGCCACAGCCAGGGGACGATCCACCTCACCCGGCTGCTCGCCGAGGAGATCGAGGAGAGCGAAGCGGCCGGCCGGATGCTCTCGGCGATGCTGATCGGCTACAATGTCGAGGTGCCGCAGGGCCGGACCGTCGGGGGGAGCTTTCGCCGCACGCCGCTCTGCACCGAGCCCGGCCAAACCGGCTGCGTCGTCACTTACGTCTCGTTCCGGGCCGACGCCCCGCCGCCGCCGGCTTCGGACTTCGGCCGCACGCCGCGGCCCGGCTTCACCGTGGCCTGCACGAACCCTGCCGCGCTCGGTGGCGGCCCGGCCCCGCTCGATTCCTACTGGTTCACGGCGGAGCCGCCGGCACCGGGCGCGCCGACGGTCGACTGGTCGTCGTTGGGCCCGCCGCCGACGCCTTTCCTGCGCACCGAAGGCCTCGCTTCGGCCCAGTGCGTGAATGAGGGGCAGGTGGGCTATCTCGCCGTTTCCGTGAACGCCAATCCGGGCGATGCCCGTACCGATCGGATTCCGGGTGACGTGTATTTCCAGGGAAGGCCGCTTCCCGGCTGGGGGCTTCACCTGGCCGACGTCAGCCTGACCCAAGGGGACCTGATGCGCCTGATCGAGGCGCAAGCGCAGGCCTACGACCGCCGTTGAACGCGGATCCGGGGCTCTCCGACGCAGAATCGGCTCGGCTCGTCCCGACGTGGGCGGCCGAGGGTTCGCACGCGCGGCCGCATCGATAGGGAGCGCGGGTGGGCGTCGCAGTCGACAAGGCCTATCAGGGCGCGTGGATCGGCCGGGCCCACCATTTCGCGCTGCGCGTCTATTTCGAGGATACCGACGTCGCCGGCATCGTCTATTATGCGAACTACCTCAAATTCATGGAACGGGCCCGTTCGGACATGCTCCGCGCGGCGGGCATCGACCAGCGCGCCGTGCTGGAGGCCGGAGACGGAGTCTATGTCGTCGCCGAGGCCCACATCAAATATCGCCGGCCCGCCCGGTTGGACGACGAACTGCTGGTGCTGAGCGAGGTTTGCGAGGTGAGAGCGGCAAGCTGCGTCATTCATCAGCGAGTCATGCGCGGAAGTGAAACGGTGGCCGATGCGACAGTAACGGCCGCCTTCCTTTCGCTGGACGGACGGCCCAGGCGCCAGCCGCGGGAATGGGTGGCGAAATTCGAGCGGCTGAAAGAGGAAGGGGTGGAGTGACCGAAGTTATGCCGACCGACGCGATGTCGCCGATCGCCCTGTTCATGCAGGCGGACATCGTCGTGAAAGTCGTGATGGGCGGGCTGCTGCTCGCCAGCATCTGGACCTGGGCGATCATCGTCGGCCATTGGCTGAAGATGCGCCGCGCCGCGCGGGAGAGCGAGCGGTTCGAACGCGAGTTCTGGAAGAGCGAGGATATAGACAGCTTCTACGAGAAGAAGGGGCGTGGCGAACATCCGTCGGCCAAGGTGCTCGCCGCCGGGATCGCCGAATGGCGCCGGTCGACCGCGGGCCGCACGATCGACAAGGACGGTACGCGCTCTCGCCTTGCCGTCGCCCTGCATTCCGCCGTCGCCGCCGAAACCGACCGGCTCGCCGCACGCCTCAACATTCTCGCCACGGTCGGCTCGGTCGCGCCGTTCGTCGGGCTGTTCGGCACCGTCTGGGGCATCATGCGCAGCTTCAGCGACATTGCGGGGCAGCAGAGCACCAGCCTGGCGGTGGTGGCGCCCGGAATCGCCGAAGCCCTGTTCGCGACGGCCCTGGGCCTGTTCGCGGCCATTCCGGCGGTGATCGCCTACAATCGCTTTAGCTTCGGCATCAATCGGCTGGAAGCGCGCCTGCAGCGCTTCGCCGATGGATTCCACGGCACGCTGAGCCGCGAGCTGGAGCTGGACAGCTAGGATGGCCATGGGCCCGATCCTCGGTCCCGGACGGCGCGGCCGCCGAGCGCCGATGGCGGAGATCAACGTCACGCCGATGGTCGACGTGATGCTGGTGCTGCTCATCATCTTCATGGTGACCGCGCCCTTGCTCGCCACCGGAGTCCAGGTCGATCTGCCGGACAGCAAGGCGGCGGCGCTCGAGCAGGAGCGCGAGCCGGTGTCGGTCACGATCGAATCGAACGGTGCCGTCTTCGTGGACGATGCGCCGGTGCCCGACAGCGTGCTCGGCGAGCGCCTCCGGCAGATCGCCGCGGGCTCGCGGGAGGAAGGCGGCCCGCGCATCTACCTGCGCGCCGACCGCGCGCTCGATTATGGGCGCGTGATGCAGGTGATGGGCGAGATCAACCGCGCCGGCCTCAGGCGTATGGCCCTGGTCTCCGGTCCCCCGCAACAGGAAGGTGGGGCGCCCTGATGGACCGGTCGGAGGCTACCGGTGTCGGCGTCTCCCTCGTCGGACATGGCGCCGTGCTCGCCGTCCTGGTGCTCGGTCTGGCGTCGGTCGGCCGGGCGCCGCCGCCGTCGGACGCGATAGAGGTCTCGTTCGTCGACGAGGTCGGGCTCGTCTCCGCCGCACCGCAGCCGACGCAGGAGCCCCCGGCCCAGGGCATGGCGCCCGAGACCGGACCGGTCGACGACGCGCCCGCCGCGCCGACGCCAGAGCCGGCACAGCCGGAGCCGCGACCGACTCCGGCCGCGGCGCAGCCTGCCCCCCGCCAGGCGGCACCGAGCCCGGCGCGCGAAGCGCCGGCGCCGCCACGCGCCCGGCAACCTGCGCAGGAAAAGCAGGGCACGAGCGGCAGCGGCCGGCGCACCCAGCGCTCGCGCCTCGGCGATGACATCCTCAAGGGCATCGGCGACGATCCGACGCCGTCCACCTCGTCGCGCCCCACGGCAAGAATGACCGGCGAAGCCCGGGCGAGCATCAACGCCGCGATCCGCCGGGCGCTCGTGCCGTGCGAGCGTCAGCCGCTGCCGTCGCCGGAAGCGGGAGCGATCAGGGTGGACGTGTCGGTTACTCTGAGCCGCAACGGAAGCCTGGTTGGCGCGCAGGTGCGGCGGGTTCATAATGACGATCCCGGGCTCCGGGCCTATGAGGAGAGGATGCGAGACCTCGCTCTGGCGGTCGTGCGCCAGTGCACGCCCATCCGCGGCCTTCCGCCCGAGCTGTACGACGTGCCGCGCGGCTGGCGGCAATTCACCTATCAGTTCGATCCGAGGCAGACCCGATGAAGCATGTTGGCCCCCTGAAGATTCTCGTTGCCCTCGTGGCCCTGTGCGCGGTGGCGGTGCCGGCGCAGGCGCAGCAGCTCCCTGTGCCGGCTCTGGAGCCAGCCGACGACGAGCCCATCCGCGTCGGCGAAGGCGTCACCGCGGCGATCCCGATCGCCATCCCCTACATGCCGACCCCGCAGCCGGCGGACACGCCCGCGGGAAATACCGTGGCGCTCGGCCGCCAGGTGGCGGAGATCGTCGCGGCCGACCTGGCGGGATCGGGCCTGTTCACGCCGATGGGGCCGGCCGGGCTGCGCCCGGTCGCCTATCCGCAGGTGACGGCGCCGGACTTCGGCTATTTCGGAAGCACGGGCGCTCAGAACCTCGTCCAGGGCTTCGTCCAGGCCAATGCCAACGGCACGATCACCGTCGGCTGCTATCTCTACGACATTGCCGGACAGGTGGAGCTCACCCGCCAGGGCTATGTCGTCCAGCCGCCGGAATGGCGCCGGGCTGCGCATCGCTGCGCCGATACGATCTACACCCGCCTGACCGGCGAAGGCGCCTATTTCGACACGCGCATCGTCTATGTCTCGGAGACCGGCCCGGCCCGGCGGCGGATCAAGCGGCTGGCGATCATGGATTATGACGGCGCCAACCACCGCTTCCTGACGAACGGGCAGTGGACGGTGCTGACGCCGCGCTTCGCGCCCAACCAGCAGACGATCACCTTCATGACCTATCAGGACGAACGTCCGCGGGTGATGGTCTACGAGCTGGATTCGGGCCGCGCGCGGCCGCTGGTGGACCAGCCCTACATGACCTTCGCGCCGCGCTATTCGCCCGACAGCCGCTACATCATCTTCTCGATGTCGGTGAACGGCAACACCGACATCTATCGCGTGCCGGTATCGGGGGGACGGCCGCAGCGGCTGACCAACGCCCCCGGAATCGACACTGGCGGCAGCTATTCGCCCGACGGCAGCCGCATCGTGTTCGAAAGCGACCGGGGCGGCACCCAGCAGCTCTACGTCATGAATGCCGACGGCTCGGGCCAGCGCCGGATCAGCTTCGGCGGCGGCGGCTATGCCACGCCGGTGTGGAGCCCGCGCGGCGACCTCATCGCCTTCACCAAGACCGGCGGATTCCGGATCGGCGTGATGAGCCCCAACGGATCGGGCGAGCGCATCCTGACCGGGGGCGGCTATGCCGAAGGCCCGACCTGGGCGCCGAACGGCAGGGCGGTGATGTTCACCCGCGGGGCCAGTTCCGGCCAGTTATGGTATGTCGACGTCGCGAGCGGCGTCACGCGCCGCGTCCCGACGCCGCTCGGCGGATCGGACCCCGCATGGTCGCCGTTACGTGACTAGATTTGGACGGCTTCGTGTTTCGACAGACGATGAAAGGGAGAGAAATATGAGAATGAAGATGATCAGCCTGGTGGCCGTCGCCGCCGCTCTGTCGATGACGGCCGGCTGCGCCCGCCGATCGGCCGACCTTCCGCCCGAGCCGCCGAGCTCGAACGTGCCGCCGGCGGACACCGGTAATCCCGACGGCACGATCGGCGGCGCGCCGGTGCCGGGCTCGCGCGCCGACTTCCTGCAGAGCGTGACCTCGGATCGCGTGTTCTTCGCGCTCGACAGCTATTCGATCGACGCCGAAGCGCGGCGCACGCTCGACGCCCAGGCCGACTGGCTCAACCGCAATCCGACGGTGAACGTCACCATCGAGGGTCATGCCGACGAGCGCGGCACCCGTGAATACAACCTCGCGCTCGGCGATCGCCGTGCCAATGCGGCGCGCGATTATCTCCAGTCGCGCGGAGTCGCGGCGAACCGGATGCAGACGATCAGCTGGGGCAAGGAGCGCCCGGCGGTCGAAGGATCGAACGAATCCGCCTGGGCCCAGAACCGCCGCGCGGTGACGGTGGTGCCTGAATAATCCCATTTCCCTCTCCCCGCTTCGGCGGGGAGAGGGCGTTCACGCCAACGCCTCGTCCAGCAGCCGCGCGAGCCTGATGCCGCCGCGCGCCACCTGCCGGCGGACGATCGGGATCAGGCGCCGCGTCGTCGCTTCGTCGATCACCGGCCGTTCATCGGGGATGGCCCCGCAAGGGTCGCCGAGCAGGGCGGCGTAGGCGAAATCCCGGCTGACTTCCCAATTCTCGCGGGCCCAGTCGGTCACGCTCCCCTGGCGGAACGCGGCCTTGTCGGCCGGTTCGAGCGAGCCCAGGATTCCCGCCGCGCCGGCCGCCGGGGTCGAGATTGCGCGCTCGGCGAGATAGCCGTCCCAAGCGAGGTGCAGGTTGGTCCGCCCGGCGATGAGTCCATAAGCGATCCGCAGCCCGTTGCCGCCGCGATCGCCGCGATCGCCGGCATGGAGCGGCTGGTGCAGGTCTCCGACCAGGTGGATGAGGAAGGCGAGCGCCATCACCCGCTCGCGCTCCGGCACATCCCCGTCGGCAAGCAAGCGGGTGTGGCGCTCGATCTGCGCCGACACGCAATTGCCGTCGCGGCACGCGCCTTCCTGGTCGAACGGGCGGCAGACGTCGACATTCTGATAGTGCCAGGGCGAAGCAAAGCTGAACCGATCCCCGAGCGTCTTGATGCAGTCCGCCCAATAGCTCGCCTGGGCGATGTTCCCGGCTGGGCAGGCCGGCGTCTCGAGCAGGGCCGAGCGGGCCAGCAGGGCCCGCAACCGGGCGCGGGTCTCGGGCCGCACCTCGCGCTCGGCAATGAGCGCGACGGTCTCGTGGCCATATTCCCACCAGGCCAAGGCGGGCCGCGGGGCCAGGAGCAGGATCAGGAGCAAAGCGAAGCGGCGCAGCATCGGCAATCCGGGAGCCGGCGGGCGATCAGGCGGCAGCGTCGCCGACCGGGTCGTCGGCATAGATGGCGACGGTGCGGCCGGCCGGCGAGGCTTCGCCGCGATACATTCCCGGGGTGGTGAAGCTGAAGAGGGCGTCGCCGCGGCGAGTCACCAGGATGATCCCGCCCGCGCCGCCGAGCCCGCCGACCTCCGCCAGCACCGAATCGGCGATCGCCTGCGCCTCGGACCGCGGCAGGTCCGCGCCGCCCGCTGCCTCCTGCCGGAAGCGGATCCGGGCGCAGATCTCGTGCGCCACGCCGATCCTCAGGAAATATTCGCCGGCCCCGGTGGTCGAGATCGCTCCGGCGCGGTCGTCGGCATAGGTGCCGGCGCCGATCACCGGCGAATCGCCGACCCGGCCCCAGCGCTTCCCGGTGAGGCCCCCGGTCGAGGTGGCCGCGGCGACATGGCCGTACCGATCGAGCGCGACCGCACCCACGGTGCCATATTTGACGTCGATATCGAAGACTTCCCCGCCCCGCCGACGCAGTTCGTCGAGCTGGTGGCGGCGCTCGGGGGTCTCGAAATAGTCCTGCGATGCCTGCTCCAGTCCGCGGAGGCGCGAATATTCGTCGGCACCCCCGCGGCTGAGAAAGACGTGGGGGGAATGATCCATCACCGCCCGGGCAAGGCTGATCGGATTGCGCGTGGCCGTGACTCCGTTGACGGCGCCCGCACCCAGCCTGCGGCCTTCCATGATGGCCGCGTCCATTTCGATCGCACCCTCATAGGTGAGGACCGACCCGCGGCCGGCGTTGAAATGGGGATCGTCCTCGAGAATGCGGGCCGTCGCCTCGACCGCGTCGAGCGCATTGCCGCCGCGGGCCAGAATCTCGGTGCCCGCCGCCAGCGCGTCCTCGAGCCCGCTGCGGGCAGCCTTTTCCGTTTCCGCATCAAGGAGGCCATGATCGAGATTGCCGCAGCCGCCATGGATGACCAGGCGCCATTCCGGCCGCCCCGATTCGAGGGCGCGAGGGAGGGCGGCAGGCTCGGTCATCGGCGGAGACTCCAGGTACACGCACGGGGCGTCCAGGCGCGTCCGCGCCGCCCCGGCAGGCGCGGCCCTCCTGCTGCTTGGGCGCCTTCCCTGTCCAGCCCCTTTTTTCCGGAAGTCGCGGTTTTGGCCCCGGCCGAAACGATTCCGCTTGCCCGAATCGAAACAATATAATTATGATATCATGATTAAACGGGAGGCGCGATAATGGCACAGGAAATCCACAAGGCGTCGGACATCCACGACCTGCGGCTTTCGCGGGAACGCGCCGCGGCGACACAGAGCGGCTATCCGATGATTCTGCTGCTCGTCCTCCTCGTCGCGGCGGGGGCGGCGTCGACGTGGCTCGGAGTCGCGCGGGAAGATCCCTGGATGATCGGGCTGTCCGCCTGGGCTTTCGGCCCGGCGGCCTTGTTCGTCGCCGTCGGATTCTATTTCCTGCAGCCCAACCAGGCCGCGGCGATCCTGCTGTTCGGCGACTATAAGGGCACGGATCGCCAGACCGGGCTCCGCTGGCGGCTGCCATGGCTCACCCGCACCAAGATCTCGACCCGCATCCACAACATCACGTCGGACCGGCTGAAGGTGAACGACCTGCGTGGCAACCCGATCGAGATCGCCGCCAACGTCGTGTGGCGCGTGACCGACACGGCGCAGGCGCTGTTCGACGTCGACAATTATGTGGAGTTCATCGAGATCCAGGTCGAAAGCGCCGTGCGGGCGATGGCCGGGCGGTATCCCTACGACGATATCGAGCATAAGGAGGTGACGCTGCGCGGCGATGCCGACGTGGTGAATGCCGAGCTCGAGAAGGAACTGCAGGAACGCGTGGCCCGCGCCGGAATCTCGATCGACGAATCCCGGCTCACCCATCTCGCTTATGCCCAGGAGATCGCCCAGGCGATGCTTCGTCGTCAGCAGGCCGAGGCGGTGATCGCGGCGCGGGAGAAACTGGTGATCGGCGCCGTCAGCATGGTGGAAACCGCGCTGCAGAAGCTGTCGGAGAAGAACGTGGTGCATCTCGACGACGAGCGGCGGGCCGCAATGGTCTCGAACCTGATGGTCGTGCTGTGCTCGGAACGGGACACCCAGCCCGTGGTGAATGCCGGCACGCTCTATCAATAGGGCCGGTCCGCTCCGATCATGTCATCCCGCCCAAAGAAGGCCTTTCCGCTGCGCATCGAGCCCGCTCTATGGTCGGCGCTCGAGCGCTGCGCGGCGGCCGACTTCCGCAGCGTCAACGCCGAGATCGAGGTGCTGCTGCGCGAGGCGCTGGCACGCAGGGGCCTGAAGGTGGCGCCCCCGGAGGAGCGGCGCAGAGGAAGGCCGCCCAAGGAGGAGAAGGAATGATGTTCATGGCGTTCCACAGCCGGCGGCGGCGGATTCTCTGGCTGACCGGCCTCTTCGTCGCCCTGATTTTGATCGGCGCCGGCATGCTCAGGCTCGCCTGAAGCCCCTTGTCAACGCGTCCATAGCCGATCATCGCTGCCGCCGTCCGAGCGGGAGGAGCTTCATGCATTTCGACAGGCGGCATTTCATGGGTCTGGGGCTTGCGGCGGTCGGCGCCGCCGCGCTCCGCCCGGCGAGCCTCTTCGCGCAGGCGTCGACGGCGGTGCCGGGGCTGAGATCGATAACCGGCGATGCGGTTCCGATCAGCGGGGAGGAGCATCTCGAGCGGATCGCGCGGGCGCAGCGGCTGATGGCCGATCTCGGCCTTTCCGCGCTGTTCATCGAGCCCGGCGCCTCGATGACCTATTTCACCGGCGTCCAGTGGTGGCGGAGCGAGCGGCTCACCGCGGCGATCCTGCCGCGCGACGGCGAGCCCGCGATCGTCACGCCGCATTTCGAGGAGCCGTCGGTCCGCGAGAGCCTGAAGGTGCCGGGCGAGGTGCGCGTCTGGAACGAACATGAGGACCCGCTGCGCACCGTCGCCGGCTTCCTGCGCGACCGCGGCCTTACCGGCCCAGTGGGCGTCGAAGAGACGGTTCGCTTCTTCGCGGTCGACGGCCTTCGGCGCGCCATGCCCGGCGTCGAGCTGCGGCCGGGGGCGCCGGTGGTCCGCGGCTGCCGCATGGTCAAGACGGCGCACGAGCTTGCGCTCATGCAGAAGGCCGCCGACGTCACCCTTGCCGCCTATCGCCACACCGCGCCGCGAATCGAGCGGGGCATGACCCCCGCGGACATCGGCGCCATCATGGCCGGCGCAACGCAGGCGCTCGGCGGCAATTCCGAATTCGCCCTGATCCTGCTCGGGGAGGCGAGCGCCTATCCGCATGGCTCGGGCCAGCCCCAGGAGGTCCGCGAAGGCGAGGTCGTGCTGATGGACTGCGGCTGCACCGTCCACGGCTATCAGTCCGACATCTCGCGCAGCTTCGTGTTCGGCGAGCCGACGGCCGAGCAGCGCCGCGTTTGGGAGCAGGTCCGTCGCGGCCAGGAGATCGCCTTCGCCGCCGCGCAACTCGGCCGCACCGCGGGAAGCGTCGACGACACGGTGCGGGCGCAATATGAGCGATGGGGCTACGGCCCCGGCTACAGCCTGCCCGGCCTGTCCCACCGCACCGGCCACGGCATCGGCCTCGAGGGACATGAGCCGGTCAATCTGGTCCATGGCGAGACGACTCCGCTCGCGCCCGGCATGTGCTTCTCGAACGAGCCGGGCCTCTATCTGCCGGGCAAGTTCGGGATCCGGCTCGAAGATTGCTTCTACATGGCCGAGGGAGGCCCCCGCTGGTTCACCACGCCGCCGCCGTCGATCGACGAGCCGTTCGGTTGACCGCCGGGCGCCTCCAGGCCGATGAGGATGTCGTGAACGACGAGGCCAATGGAATCCGCGTGCGCGCGGCGACCGCCGCCGACAAAGCGGCGTGGCGCCGGCTGTGGAACGGATATCTGAAAGCCTTGGGTGCCGAGGTGCCGGAGGATGTGACCGAGCATTGCTGGTCGCGTCTCCTCGACCCCAGCTCCGGTCTGTTCGCGCGACTGGCCGAGCGCGACGGCGAGGTGGTCGGCTTCGCCGTGTGCGTGCTGCATCCGGGGACGTGGAAGCTCCAGCCGATCTGCTATCTCGAGGACCTCGGCGTCGACGAGGCGGTGCGGGGCCAGGGGGTTGGCCGGGCCCTGATCGAGGACCTGCTGGCGCTGGCGAGATCGCGCGGCTGGTCGCGGCTCTACTGGCACACGAACAGCGCCAACCATCAGGCGCGACGGCTGTACGACAAGTTCGCGCCGGCCGACGATGTCGTGCGCTACCAGATCGAGCTCGACCGGAATTCTCAGCTGTAGGCGATCATCCGTCCCGCCGTGGCCACTGACAGCCAGAAGGCGAGCGACGCGAGGGCCATCAGCCGCGCCGCGCCCGATGGCGGCTCGGGCGAAGCCCGGCCGAACAGCCAGCGGAAGACCAATGCGTTGGCGAGCGCCAGCGCGATCAGCACGAGCTTGAGACGGAAGGTCCAGCTCGTCGCCAGCGAAAGGGCGTCGGCGGCGAAGAGGACCGTCCCGCTCGCGACGAGAATGATAAGCCCACCGATCGCAAGCGGCGTCAGCGCGCCGGCGAGCGGTGCGAGCGGAAGGCGGGGGAACAAGCCGAGCAGCCGCAGGTCGACCAGGCCGATCCCGCCCACCAGCAGCACCAGGCCCAGCAGGTGGAGCGTGTTGGCGACCGGATATGCGAGCGCCGATTCCGCCGCCCAGGCCGCATAGTCGCTCGATGCGACCCTTCGAGCCAGGTCGGCGAGTGCCAAGGCCGTACTTAGCGCAGCTCGACCGTTTGGTCGCCGACGATGATCCGCTCGATCCGCATTTCGCGCGTCCCGTCCTTGCGTGGATAGCCCACCAGCGTCACGTGCTGGCGCGGGCCGAGCATGGCCTGGGTCAGCCCGCGCGATTCCATCCGCCGGACCGGCGCTAGGACCACATCCCAGGTGGCATTGTCGTAGCGAACCCGGGCCGAGCCGTGGGGATTGCCCCAATTCACGTCGCTCAGGCTGGCCGTATGGGTGATGGTGCGCTCCATGTCGTAGCTCGACCAGCCATGATGGGCCAGAGCGGCTGCGGGCGCGACCGACAAGGCGGCGGCGATCAAGATCTTTCTCAACATCCTCGGCTCCTCATCTTGCGCGTGGTTCATAGCAGATCGGAGGCCGATCTCGAAGGCTCCGCCAGCGAACGCGGCGTGGGCGCGTTGCGCATTTGCCCCGTGCCTTTCCCTCGTCACCTGCAGCGCCTATATCGCGGCCATGTCGGTTCGCCCCTGGAGAGACATAGAGCGCCGCCGCTCGCGGCAGATCATGGTCGGCAGCCTGCCGGTCGGCGGCGACGCGCCGGTGAGCGTGCAGACCATGACCAACACGATCACCGCGGACGCCAAGGCGACGATCGATCAGATCCGCCGCTGCGAGGAAGCCGGGGCGGATATCGTCCGAGTCTCCTGCCCGGACGTGGAATCGACCGCGGCGCTCAGGCAGATCGTGCGCGCGGCGCGCGTGCCGATCGTCGCCGACATCCATTTCCACTACAAGAGGGCGCTCGAGGCCGCCGATGCCGGCGCCGCCTGCCTGCGGATCAATCCCGGCAATATCGGGTCGGACGAGCGGGTGCGCGAGGTGGTCAGCGCGGCAAAGGCGAATGGCTGCGCGATCCGGATCGGCGTCAATGCCGGCAGCCTGGAGCGCGACCTGCTCGAAAAATATGGCGAGCCCTGCCCGGAGGCGCTGGTGGAGAGCGCGCTCGATCACATCCGCCTGCTCGAGGAGCATGATTTCCGCAACTACAAGGTGGCGGTGAAGGCGTCGGACGTGTTCCTCGCTGTCGCTGCCTACCAGCAGCTCGCCGAAGCCGTCGACTGCCCGCTCCATCTCGGCATCACCGAGGCGGGCGGCCTTCGCGGCGGCACCGTCAAGAGCGCGATCGGCATCGGCTCGCTGCTCTGGTTCGGCATCGGCGACACGATCCGGGTCTCGCTGTCCGCGGAGCCGGAGGAGGAGGTGCGCGTCGGCTTCGAAATATTGAAGAGCCTGGGCATCCGCAATCGCGGCGTGCGAGTCGTTTCCTGCCCGAGCTGCGCGCGACAGGGCTTCGACGTCATTCGCACCGTGGAGGTGCTGGAGGAAAGGCTGTCGCATATCCGCACGCCGATGTCGCTTTCGGTGCTGGGCTGCGTCGTCAACGGGCCCGGCGAGGCGCGCGAAACCGATATCGGGATCACCGGCGGCGGCAACGGCAAGCATATGGTCTATTTGTCCGGCGTGACCGACCATCATGTCCGCGACGACGACATGGTCGACCATATCGTCCGGCTGGTCGAGGCCAAGGCCGCGGAGATCGAGGCCGGCCAGGCCCAGGCGGCTGCCTGAGCCTGGTTCCGGCGGCTCAGGCCGCCGAGCCGTCCTGCTCCTCCTCGAACAGTGCGGCATTGCCGGCATTGGCCGACAGGCGCACCTTGTCGCCCTCCACAGCCGCGACCAGCCCGAGCGACAGATAATGATGATGGTCCTGATGGCCGCCCTGGCCGGCGTCGGCCTTCACGAGCTTGAGCCGGTCACCTTCGATCCGGTCCACCGTGCCGAGGTGGACGCCGTCGGCGCCGATAACTTCCATATCCGCGCGTATCTCGTCTCTTGCCGCCATGTCGTTTCTCCTTCTGGTGGGTAAAGGGCTGCCGCGGGTCGGCCGCGGCTTCAGGCGGTCGCCGTCAGGCGCGGCATCAGGTCCGGCGCACGGGCCTGCGCGAGATAGGTGTGCAAGGCAGCGACCACCTGCGCGCCGTCGCCGACCGCCGACGCGACGCGCTTGATCGAGCCAGCCCGGACGTCGCCGACGGCGAACACGCCGCGGCGGCTGGTCTCGAGGGGCAACCGGGCCTTCGTGCAGGAGCCGCCGGTGCGCACGAACCCGCGCTCGTCGAGCTCCAGACCGCAGCCACTCAGCCAGTCCGTATTGGGCTCCGCGCCGATGAACAGGAAGAGCTGGCTGACCGACCGGCGCTCCTCGGCGCCCGACCCCCGGTCGCGCCAGCGGATGGCCTCCAGCTCGCCGGCGCTCCCCTCGAGCGCCGACACTTCGGCCCCGGTCACGATCTCCACATTGGATAGGCCGGAAAGCCGTTCGACCAGATAGGCCGACATCGTCTCCTCAATCGGGCGGCGCGCGAGCAGCAGGATTCGTGCGGCATGGTCGGCGAGATAGGCGACCGCCTGGCCGGCCGAGTTACCACCGCCGACCAGCACAACCTCCTCGGCTTCGCACAATTTCGCCTCGCTGGGCGATGCCCAGTAATGGACCGTCGTGCCTTCGAACGCTTCGAGGTCGCGCACGTCGGGGCGGCGATAGCGGGCGCCGGTGGCGACGACCACGGCGCGGGCGCGTATCGTCTCCTCTTCCGCCAGGCGCAGCAGAAAATCGCCGGTATCGCCTTCAAGCTGAAGCGCCTCGTCGGGGATGGCTATCTCGACTCCGAACTTCTGCGCCTGGCTGAAGGCGCGGCCCATCAGCGCCATTCCCGATATTCCGGTCGGGAAGCCGAGATAATTCTCGATTCGTGCCGACGCGCCCGCCTGGCCGCCGAAGGCGCGGCAATCCACGACGATCGCCGACAGGCCTTCCGAGCCGGCATAGACGGCGGTGGCCAGGCCGGCCGGTCCGCAGCCGACGATCGCGACGTCGAAGATGCGGTCCGCATCGATCGGGCGGGCCAGACCGATGCACCGGCCGAGCGCCGCCTCGGTCGGGTTGCGCAGCAACTGTCCGTTCGGACAGACGACGATCGGCAGCATCTCGGGCGCAACCTGGAAGCGTTCGACGAGGGCGCGTCCGCAGGAATCGCTTTCCGGATCGAGCCGTGAGTGCGGATGACCGTTGCGGGAGAGAAAGTTGACCAGCCGGAGCACGCCGGCATCGCCGGCATGGCCGACGATGATCGGCCCGCCGCCGCCCGTCTCGAGCAGGCCCATTCGGCGCAGAATCAGCGCGCGCATGATACGCTCGCCGATGACCGCTTCGGACGCGAGGAGGGCACGCAATTGCCCAGGCGCGATGACCAGCAGCTCGACCTCGCCGATCGCCCGGGCGTCGACCAACGACGGACGTCCGGAAAGCTGGGCAAGCTCGCCCATGAAATCCCCCGCCCGGTGAGTGACGATCGTGGACCGCGCGCCGGCGGCGCTTTGGCTGATCTCTACGGCTCCGGCCAGGAGGACGGCAAGGCCGTGCCCCGTCTCGCCGGTCCTCACGATCATGGCACCGTCGGAGAATCGGCGCCGCTCCCCGAAACGGAGCAGCCGCTCGACCGCGCGCGGCTCGAGCGTCGGGAACATCTGGTCGCCGCGCGTGTCCGCAAGCCTCTGTTCGGGCACGGTCATGGCGTCAGTGCGCCGCCTGCAGCGGTTCCGAAGCGGCCGGTGCCGCAAGGGCGGCCGCGGTTCGATCCGAGCGGACAGGGCGCTGCATCATTCTGCTTTCCTTCCAGGGTGCGAGCCGCCCCGTGGGTGGGGAGGCGGGACGGCCCGCGAGGCGTGTCAGGCTAAGCCCGGGTGGGCTCGGCCAGGATGAACGGCTTCGTCGTCGTGGCCTCGGACTGGATGAAGTCGAGGATGTCCGCATTGACCCGATCCGGGTCGGTCTGGGCAATACCGTGATTGCCGCCCTCATATTCCTTCAGCAGGGCGCCGGGGACGAGCTTGATCCCGGCGCGCGCGGCCGGGTCGATCGGCACGATCTGATCGTCCGTGCTGTGGATGATCAAGGTGGGCACGTCGACCCGCCTGAGATCGTCCGAATAGTCCACCTCGGAAAATTCGCGGATGCAGTCATACTGACCCTTGATCCCGCCCATCATCCCCATGAGCCAGAACGACTCTCGCAGGCCTTCCGATACCTGCGCGCCTTCCCGGTTGAAACCGTAGAAGGGGAGGGTGAGATCCCGGTAAAATTGCGAGCGATCCCCGAACACGCCCTTGCGGATATCGTCGAAGGCTTCGATCGGAGTGCCGTTCGGATTGGCGGCGGTCTTGAGCATCAGCGGCGGCACGGCCTCGAGCAGCACCAGGCCGGCAATGCGGGACGTGCCGTGGCGGCCCACATAATGGGTGACCTCGCCGCCGCCGGTCGAATGGCCGACCAGCACCACGTCCTTCAGATCTAGCGCCTCGATAAGCTCGGCGAGATCGTCGGCATATTGGTCCATATTGTTGCCGTCCCAGGTCTGAGCCGACCGGCCGTGGCTGCGGCGATCGTGCGCGACGACCCGGAAGCCACGCTGCCCGAAATAGAGCAGCTGATTGTCCCAGGCGTCCGAGCTGAGCGGCCAGCCGTGCGAGAACAGGATCGGCTGACCCGCGCCCCAGTCCTTGTAGAAAATCTCGGTACCGTCGCGCGTGGTGATCGTCGGCATTGAAAATCTCCTCTTCCGGGGGAGATTCGAGCATGCCCTCGCGCTCACGGGGTGCCCATTCTACGATGGGACGGGGGGCCTATACCTTCGTATGAGTGGACATTTCGGGCCTCGCCGGATGCGTCTCGAACGGTTCCGCACCGACGGCGGCCGGCAGCGTGAAGACGAAGCGCGCGCCGCGGCCGGCCGTCTCATGTGCGATGCGGCCACCATGCGCCTCGACGATCGAACGGCAGAGCGAGAGGCCGATGCCCAAGCCGGCCGGCTTGGTCGTGAAGAAGCTGTCGAACAGGCGCGTCGTTTCTCCTTCTGGGATGCCGGGTCCATTGTCCTCGACCTCGACCCGGACGGCTTGGTCCGCGGCATGGAGGCGCAAGGCGAGCCGCCGGTCCCGCGCCGGAACCTGATCGAGCGCCTGCAGGGCGTTGACGATCAGGTTCACCAGCACCTGCTGGATCTGGGTGCGGTCACCGGACACCAGGGGCAAGTGGGGATCGACGTGGACTTCGGCCTCCACCTCGCGGATCCGGAGCTCGCGGTCGAGAAAGGCGAGGGTCTCCGTCACCAGATCGTCGACCGCCACCGCGACCGGTTCCGGTGAGGCGCGCGAAGCCATTCCCCTTATCCTGGCGATGATGTCCGCGGCACGCCGCGCATCGGCCACCATCCGTCCTGCCAGCCGGCGTACCTCCTCGAGCTCCGGCTCCGGCCTCGCCAGCCAGCGCAGGCTCGCCTCGCCGTTGGTGGCGATGGCGGCGAGCGGCTGATTGACCTCGTGCGCGATCGACGCGGTCAGTTCTCCCAAGGTCGCGACCCGCGCCGCATGGGCGAAATCGGACTGCACCTGGCGAAGCATCCGTTCGGCGCGAAGCCGATCCGAGATGTCGATCACGCCGATGAGCAGCACGCCGCTCCGGCGGCTCTCGGGCGACCAGGAAACCGTGAAAAGGACATCGAGCTCGCTCCCGGCGAGATCGCGCAGGCGCGTCTCGGTCATCATGTGCGGCCGCTTCTCGAACGTCTCCACCAAGGCTTCGGCGAAGACCGGCAGGCTGGAGTCGGGCCAGTAGCGGTCGACGTCGCCGCCGATCATCTCCTCCGGCGAGGCGGCGCCGAACAGCGACAGGGCCTTGGCGTTGACGTCGAGCACGCGCGAACGCCGCATGGCCTCGCGCACCAGGTCGGGGTTGCCGGCCAGGTGAGACCGAAGATCGGCCCCGGCGTCGCGAAGCGGGAGCAGCAGGGGCCCGACGCCGGCAAAGTCGACCTCGAAGAAGGCGACCGACATGGCCTGGAAAAGGTTGCGGTAGCGATATTCGGTGAGCTGGGCGGCTTCCTCCGCGGCCCGGCGGGCGGTGAGGTCGCGTCCCGTCTCGACGACGCAGGGCCCGCTATGGTCGTGGCCGCGCTGCAGCGACCATCTCACGTCGATCCGAACGGGGTTGCCGTCGCGGGTGGTGCGGGTGATCTCGCCCTCCCACGCTCCATGGGCGTGGAGGCCCGCCTCCATGACCTTCAGGCGCTCGGGATCCCGGCAGTGCAGCAGATCGTGGAGGTTGCGGCCGACCGCCTCCCGGCGCGGCCAGCCGTACAGCGCCTCGGCCGCCGCGTTCCACTGGAGGATTCGGTCGTCGAGATCGCGGACGATGATACTGTCGTGGACCAGGTCGAGGATGCCGGCGCCCTGCGACCAGCTCGGCCCATCCATCTCGTCCTCCCGGCATGAAGCTGCCGGGCGATCATGCGGCGAGCGCGCGCTCGACGCAATCCAGAAGCGCTTCCGAATCGAACGGCTTGCGCAGGATGCACAGGGCCCCGCCCGCGCGGGCCTGCTGCTCGAGCGCCGGATCGTCGCGGGCGGTAATCATGATGACCGGAACGTCGAAGCCCGAGCGGCGCAGCTGCGCGGTCATCTCGATTCCGCTGAGGCCCGGCATGCGGATGTCGGTAATGACGCAGCCGCAGCGCCCGTCCTGCACGGCGAGGAAGTCCTCCGCGCAGGCAAAGCCTCGCGCCGCATAGCCCATCGACCGCAGCAGCCCCAGCAGAGCGTCGCGAAGCGACTCATCGTCCTCGACTATCGAAACGAAGCGGTCGGGCGTCACGGCAATCCTCTCGGGGGAAGCATTCCAGAGTTTCGCGGCATGCGACACTATACGTGGGTATGCGGCCTCAGCTGGGGCCGGCGCCGAGCGCCTCGGCCATCCTGACCAGATCGGGCAGGGTGCGGGCACCCATCTTCCGCATCGCGGCGCCGCGATGGATCTTCACCGTGATCTCGCTCAAAGCCAGGTCGCCGGCCACCTGCTTGTTGAGCCGGCCGGCCGCCACCATCAGCATCACCTGCCGTTCCCGCGGCGACAGCGTCGCGAAGCGGGCGTGAAGGTCGGCGTGACGGCCTTCGGCCTCCCGGCGCTCGACGTCCCGCTCGATCGCGGCGGCGACCGCGTCGAGCATGTCCTGGTCACGGAACGGCTTAGCGAGGAAATCCACCGCGCCGGCCTTCATGCCGCGTACCGTCATCGGTATGTCGCCATGGCCGGTCATCAGCACGACGGGCAGATGAACCCCATGCTCGGCGAGCCTGGCCTGGAAATCGAGGCCGCTGAGCCCGGGGAGCCGGACGTCCAGCACCAGGCAGCCGGGCCGGTCGGGCCGTGGCGCATCGAGGAAGCCTTGCGCCGAGCCGTAGGTGCGAGCCTCCAGGTCGACCGAGCGGAACAGGCTCGCCAAGGCGTCGGCAAGGGACGAGTCGTCGTCCACGACGTGAACGAGAGGCCTGGCGCTCGGCTTGATCGACATGGCTCGGAATCGCTCCCCCTTCCCCCCGGGCCATATCACCATAGGTCGGTTCCGCATCCAAGGGGCGCGCATCATTGACGAATTGCCTGTGGCAAACCGTCACATTCGCCGGTTAGGATGCCATCATGAAAGCGACGCTCGTACTCGGCGTGGCCGCCGGACTCGTCATCTTCGCCGCCCAGGCGCAGGGGGGGCAGGACGAGCGCGCCGGCGCCTCGCCCGATCCCGCGGGGCCGGTCCTCGAGTGGGACGAGCTGGCGCAGGGCTTTGGCGGCCGGCCGGTGCTCCGTCCGTCAGCGGCCGCTCCCGACTTCGTCGCCGAGCCTCCGGCGGCCGAACTCGACGTCGTCGATGCCCATTGGATGGCGCTTACCATGTGGGGCGAGGCGCGCGGAAGCGGCGAGGAAGCGATGCGCGCGGTCGGCCACGTCATCGACAATCGCCGCCGCGCCGGCCATCACGGCGCGTTCGTCACCGAGACGGTGAGCGAGGCGTGGCAGTTCAGCTGCTGGAATCCGGGCGATCCCAATCGCGCGGCGATCCAGGGCATCGACCGGCTGCCCCGCGAAAGCCGCGATTTCGAGATGTGGGTGGCCGCCCGGCGAATCGCCGCCGAGATACTGGCCGAGCGCTCGGCAGATCCAACCGAGGGCGCGCTCTTCTACCACACGGCCGACGTCGCGCCGAGCTGGTCCCGGGGCATGGAGCCGGCGCGGCAGATCGGCGGCCATCTATTCTTCCGCACTGCGCGCCGAACCTGACGCGGCCAGCGGCGGCGCGATTCCCTCAGTCGGCGAATCCCTCTATGCGGCGGCGATGAACCGGTCCGTCCCCAGCATCGCGCTGCCCTTCGCCGTCGCGACGCTCGGCATCGCCCTCTTCTCGGGCATGGATGCGGTGATGAAGCATCTGGCGCTGGCGATCGGCGCCTATAACGCGCTGCTGTGGCGCACCTTGACGGGGGCGGTGATCGGCGGCCTGATCTTCTTCGGCCTGCGCAGGCCCTGGCCGGGACGCGCGGCGATGCGCATCCACCTCATTCGCGGCATCATGTCCTCGGTAATGGCGATCCTCTTCTTCTGGGGTCTCGCCCGCGTGCCGCTTGCGCAGGGCGTCGCCCTCGCCTTCGTCGCGCCGCTGATCGCCCTCTATCTCGCCGCGTTGATCCTGAAGGAGAAGATCGAGCGCCGAGCCATCCTGGCGTCCCTGCTCGGCTTCGCCGGAGTGCTCGTGATCCTCGCCGGCCAGGCGCAGGCCGACCTCGGCCCCGAAGCCTTTCGGGGCGCGCTCGCCATCCTCGCCTCGGCGGCGCTCTATGCGTGGAACATCATCCTGATGCGTCAGCAGGCGCTCGTCGCCAAACCTTTCGAGATCGCCTTCTTCATGAGCGCGATCATGAGCGCCTGCTTTCTGCTGGTCGCGCCGCTGCTCGGCGATGTGCCCGCCGCCGGGCATGTTCCGGCGATTCTCTCCTCGGCCGCTCTGGCCTTCGGGTCTCTGCTGCTGCTTTCCTGGGCCTATGCCCGCGCAGAGGCGCAATATCTCGCGCCGGTCGAATATACCGCCTTCATCTGGGCGTCGATGTTCGGCCTGATCTTCTTCGCCGAGCCGGTGCGGCCACTGACCCTCGCCGGGGCGGCGATGATCGTCGTCGCCTGCATCCTCGCGGCGCGGCGGACCGCATCTCCCGTCGCCGACCCGGCGGCCGGAGTATAGGAGGGCATCATGGCCTGGTTCTGGCTCATCATCGGCGGCTTGTTCGAAGTCGGCTTCACGACCTCGCTGCGCTTCGTCGACGGCTTCCGGAATCTGCCTTGGACGCTCGCTTTCCTCGTGTCGGTCGCCCTCAGCATGGGCCTGCTCGAATATGCCGCGCGGTCCATTCCGATGGGCACGGCCTATGCCGTGTGGGCCGGGATCGGCGCCATCGGCACCGTCGTCGTAGGCATGCTCTGGTTCGGCGAGCCGGCAACGACCCTGCGTGCGCTGCTGATCCTTGGAATCGTCGGCTGCATCGCGGGGCTGAAGCTGACGACGGCGTGAGCATCGCGCCAATGCAGCCTCGGGGCGCCTTGGCCGTTGACCCAGCATGAGCGGAAAGGCGAAGCAGGAGGGACGGTGAAGGACCTGCCGCTCAGCACGGCCTTTCCGGATTCCTCGGCCGTCGACCGGGCGACTTATCATCCCGGCCCACGTGTCCTCGACATCTGGTATTCGGGCGGGGACCGTTACAGCTATTTCGATGTTCCGGAGGAGACATACCGGCAGCTGCGGTCGGCATCCTCCGTCGGCGAGTTCGTGAACCGGGAGGTGAAGCCGCGCTTCCGCTACGCGATCGAGCCGGGCCGCCGACGTTTTCGCCCCCAGGAGGATTGACCGCGCGGGTCAGCGGACCTCGACGCGAGCGGGCCGCAAATGGGGTGCGACGTCGTCGCTCTCCTCGACCGAATCGAGGAAGTGCGGGTCGCGCCTTTGCTGCGACGCCTGCTCATAGGCATAACCCAGCGACAGGATCAGAGCGTCGGACCATTTCGGGCCGATGAAGCTCAGGCCCACCGGCAACCCTCGCACCTGACCCATCGGAACGGTCAGATGCGGATAGCCGGCCACCGCCGCCAAGCTGCCGCCGCCGGCGCCGGGAAATTGATCGCCGTGGACGGAATCGATCAGCCAGGCGGCCGGCATGGTCGGCCCGACCAGCGCGACGACATCATGCTCGCGCAGCAGCCGGTCGATGCCTTCGGGCCCAGCCAGGCGAAAGCTCGTCTCACGGGCGCGGCGATAGGCCTCGTCCAGCCCCGGCATGGCCTCCGCCTGCTCGAACAGATCCTGGCCGAACAGCGCCAACTCAACGTCGGCATGTGCGCGGTTGAACGCGATCAGGTCCGCCAGCGTGCGCGTCCGCACGTTCGGCGGCAGTGTGGCCAAATAGGCGTTCATGCCGGCCTTGAGCTCGCGCAGCAGCACGATGAGTTCGTTGCGGCCGATCTCCTCGCGCCCTTCGAACTCGTCGATGTCGATCAGGGTCGCGCCCTCGGCCCGGAGGGCCGCCAGCGCCTGTTCGAAGACCGCATCGGTGCCGAAGCCGTCCGCAAAGCGCATCACGCCGAGCCGGACACCGCGCAGCGCGTCTGCCGACAGGCTGGCGACATAATCGGCCCGTCGGTCGTCGGCTTCCGCGGTCGCCGGATCGGCGGGATCGCTGCCGGCCATGGCGCCGAGCACGAGAGCGGCGTCGCGCACGGTTCGGGTCATCGGACCCGGTGTGTCCTGGCTATGGCTGATCGGCACGATCCGGGCGCGGCTGACGAGGCCGACCGTCGGCTTGAAGCCGACTATCCCGTTGATCGAGGCCGGGCAGGTGATCGAACCGTCCGTTTCCGTCCCGATCGCCACCGGTACCATGCCGGCGGCCACAGCGGCGCCGCTGCCCGAGCTGGATCCGCAGGGATTGCGGTCGAGCGCGTAGGGATTTCGAGTCTGGCCGCCGACCGCGCTCCAGCCGGATATGGATTGGCTCGATCGGATGTTCGCCCATTCGGACAGGTTCGCCTTGCCGACGATCACCGCGCCCGCGGCCCGAAGGCGCGCCACCAGCGGCGCGTCCCGTCCGGTGACGTTGCCGGCCAGCGCCAGGCTGCCGGCGGTGGTGGGCAGCGGCCCGGCCGTCTCGATATTGTCCTTGATCAGCACCGGCATTCCGAAAAGCGGGCTCCGCATGCTCCGGAAGCGATCGAGGCCGCGCGCCTGCTGGATCGCGGTGGGATCGACCGCGATGACGGCGTTGAGCCTCGGATTGAGCGCCTCGATCCGTTCGAGCGCGATGCGTGTGCGCGCTTCGGCGCTCGCCGTGTCTGTGACCGTTGGGACCGGCTGCGGCTGGGTCGCACTCGCCGCTCCGAAGGCCGACTGGAGCATCATCCCGGCGATCAGGCAGGCCCGCATCTTCACTTCATCCTCTCCTCTCGGCCGCGGCGCACGCTACCCTAGGGCCGGTTCGGCGCGGTCGTCCAGACACGGGGCCGTACCCGGAGCGCGGGAGTTCCCTCGGCTTGCAAAACTGCTAAGGGCGCGCCGATGAGCAAGGGCCCGCAACGGATCAGGGGAACCCAGGACATCTGGGGCGAGGAGGCGGACCGCTTTCAGGCGGTCGTCGCCACCTTCGACCGCGTGCGCCGGCTCTATGCTTTCGGCCGGGTCGAGGTGCCGGTGTTCGAGGCGACCGAGGTCTTCGCCCGCTCGATCGGCGAAACCACCGACATCGTCTCCAAGGAGATGTACACCTTTCCGGACCGCGGCGGCGATTCCCTGACGCTCCGGCCCGAGTTCACCGCCGGCCTGTGCCGGGCCTATCTGTCGGAAGGCTGGCAGCAGCATGTGCCGCTGAAGCTCGCCACGCATGGCCCGGTGTTCCGCTACGAACGGCCGCAAAAGGGCCGCTTCCGGCAGTTCCACCAGCTCGACGCGGAGATTATCGGCTCCGACAGTGCCCTGGCCGATGTGGAGCTGCTGGTCCTTGCCGATCAACTGCTGCGCGAGCTCGGCATCGGCGAGGGCGTCCGGCTCGAGCTCAATACGTTGGGCGACGCCGAGACCCGCGACGCCTGGCGTGCCGCCCTGGTCCGCCATTTCGAGTCGCACCGGGCCGACCTGTCCGAGGACAGCCTGTCCCGGCTCGATCGCAATCCGCTCAGGATCCTCGACAGCAAGGATCCCAAGGACCGGCCGATCGCCGACGCCGCGCCGGGCATCGACGAATATCTGAGTCCCGCCGCAGCCGATTTCTTCGCCCAGGTGACTGCCGGGCTCGATGCGGCCGGTGTTGCCTGGACGCGCAATTCGCGGCTGGTCCGCGGTCTCGATTATTACCGCCACACGGCCTTCGAGTTCGTCACCGACCGGCTCGGCGCGCAGGGCACGGTGCTGGCCGGCGGGCGCTATGACGGCCTGATCGAATCCCTCGGCGGACCGGCGACGCCGGCAGTCGGCTGGGCGGCCGGGATCGAGCGGCTGGCGATGCTGATCGACGTGCCCGGACGGGCGCGCCCGGACGCCGTCCTGGTGCCGCTGGGCGAGCGAGCGGAAAGCGCGGCGGTCGGGCTGCTGGCCGAGCTGCGCCGAGCCGGCGTTGCCTGCGACATGGCGTTCAAGGGCAATATGAAGAAGCGCATGGCGAAGGCCGACGCGAGCGGCGCGCGCTTCGCCGTCATCCTCGGCGACGACGAACTCGACCGCGGCGAGGCGGCGGTGAAGGTCCTGGGCACGGGCGACCAGGAGCATGTGAAGCTCGCCGGCCTTGCCGGTACGCTGCGCGGCCGATGACCCGCATCCCGGCGGAGCGGATCGCGGCCATCGAGGCGCGAAAGGAGGAGTTGCAGGAGGCGATGGCGGCGCGCGATCTGGCGCCCGACCTCTTCGTCCGGCTCTCCCGCGAATATGCCGAGGTCCTTCCAGTGGCCGAGGCCGCCGGCGAGCTGAGACGGCTGCGGGCGGAACTCGACGGGCTCGGGGCCATGATCGAGGATCCCGAGGCGGAGCCCGAGCTGAAGGCGATGGCCGCCGAGGAAGCCGAGGCGCTACGCCGGAAGCTTCCGGAGGCGGAGCGGGCGCTGGCGCTGAAGCTGCTGCCGCGCGACACGGCCGACGAGCGCAGCGCGATGCTCGAGATCCGCGCCGGAACCGGTGGCGACGAGGCGGCCCTGTTCGCCGGCGACCTCTTGCGCATGTACCAGCGCTACGCCGAGGGGCGGGGCTGGCGGTTCGAGATCATCTCGGCGAGCCCGGCCGAGGTCGGCGGCTTCAAGGAAGTGATCGCCTCCGTCACAGGCCAGGGCGTGTTCGCGCGGCTGAAGTTCGAGAGCGGCGTGCACCGCGTCCAGCGCGTGCCGGTGACCGAAAGCGGCGGCCGGATCCACACCTCGGCGGCGACGGTCGCGGTGCTGCCCGAGGCCGAGGAGGTCGACGTTCAGATCGAGGACAAGGACCTGAGGATCGACGTCTACCGGTCGTCGGGCCCGGGCGGACAGTCGGTCAACACGACCGACAGCGCCGTCAGGATCACGCATCTGCCGACCGGCCTCGTCGTCATCCAGCAGGACGAGAAATCCCAGCACAAGAACAAGGCCAAGGCGCTGAAGGTGCTGCGCACCCGCCTCTACGAGCAGGAGCGCGAGCGGCTCGCCAGCGAGCGCGCCGGCGCGCGCAAGTCGATGGTCGGATCGGGCGACCGGTCGGAGCGGATCCGGACCTACAATTTCCCGCAGGGTCGGGTGACCGACCATCGAATCAACCTCACCCTCCACCGCCTCCCCGAAATATTGGAGGGGCAGCTCGAGGACCTGATCGGCGCGCTTATCTCGGAAGAGGAGGCGGAGCGGCTGGCGACGCTCGATGAGCAGGCCTGACGCGCCTTCCGGCGGGCAGGACGGGAAAGCCGTTCGTGCCGCACTGGCGCAAGCGACGCGGCGCCTTGCCCCGGTTACCGATACTCCGCGCCTCGACGCCGAGCTGCTGATGGCCCATGCCTTGGGCTGTAGCCGCGATGAACTGCTGTTGGGTCGCCTCGATGCGACGGCGCCGGCGGACTTCGGCTCCCTGGTGGAGCGCCGCCTGAGCCGCGAGCCGGTCGCCTATATCGTCGGCCGCCGCGCCTTCTGGACAATCGACATAGAGGTTGGCCCGGGCGTGCTCGTGCCGCGCCCGGACAGCGAGACGTTGATCGAGGCGGCGCTCGACCTTTTCGGCAAAGGGAGCCCGGCGACCATCCTGGATCTCGGCACCGGCCCGGGAACGCTGGTGCTGGCGGCCCTCGACCAATGGCCGGGCGCGCGAGGAGTCGGCGTCGACCGTTCCGACGCCGCGCTGGACTTTGCCCGGCGCAACGCCGATCGGCTCGGACTAAGTCGCCGCGTCCGGTTCGTCCGCGGCGACTGGGGCGAGGGGATCGAGGAGAAGTTCGAACTGGTCCTTTGCAATCCGCCTTATGTCGAGGCGGATGCGCTCCTCGCTCCGGATATATCGGAGTGGGAGCCGGCCGAGGCGCTTTACGCCGGGGCGGACGGGCTCGGCGCCTACCGCCGGATCGCGCCGCAGCTCGGCCGCCTGCTGGCGCCGCGCGGGGCCGCCTGCATCGAGGTCGGCGCCGGTCAGCACGACCGGGCGGCCGCGCTTTTCGCGGAGCAAGGATTCACCGTTTCGTCACGTGCAGACCTTAGCGGAGTCTCCAGATGCCTTATCCTGCGGCCGGGTTCCCGGGCTTAATCGGCGCTAATGCTTTTCCGCTTGGATTTGCGCGACGCCGTAGCTACATAAGGGCTCAGGGACGGGGCCGATCACAGCATCGATGCGTGAGGCCTGCCGTCGCCGACCCCCGATTGCTTGGTCGCTTGGCAGGCGATTTGGAGAGGTGCCTGGCTCCGTTCGCCGGAACCATGGCTCTTGGGTCGCGCAGTGAAGCGGCCGGGAATGGCCCGGCCGGTAGAGAGTTGAACCCACATTGGTGAGGATTATCGTTTGATCAGCAATCGTCAGGGCGGCCGCAGACGCGGCCGGGGCGGCGGCGGACGCACGCCCAATATGAGTGCGGGCGGCGGAAATCGCCAGGATAACCGGCAGCGGGGCAATGCCGCCCAACTGCTCGAGAAATATAAGGGCCTCGCCCGCGACGCGCAGATGCAGGGTGACCGCGTCCAGACCGAATTCTACCTCCAGTTTGCGGACCATTATTTCCGCGTGCTCAACGAGAGTCGCGCCCGGTTCGACGAGCAGCGCCGCCAGCGCGGCGAGAGCGGCTACGATGCCGGCTATGATGATGAGGATCAGGAGGACGGCGACAACGGCCGCGACACTGACGATCAAGGCGACGAGGCGGAGGCCCGGGAATCCGAGCCACGTCGCGAGGCCCGGGAATCCGAGCCACGCCGCGAGGCACGTGAAACCGAGCCTCGGCGCGAGCCGCGCCGGGAGGCCAATCGCGAGGCTGCCAACCGGGAGGGCGCCAGTCGGGAAGGCGCCAGTCGGGAGGGCAATGGCGAGTATCGCACCCGCCGCGCGCGCAGCCGCCGTTCCGAAGAGGAAGCCGGTGCCGAGGAAGGCGACGGCGAGCGGATCTCTGCGGATATGTTGCCGCCGGCCATTTCCGTCGCGGCCGAGCCGGAATCGGAGGAACGTGCGCCGCGCCGCCGGACCCGCCGTCCGCGCGCTTCCGGCGAGGAAGTGGCTCCGGCCGCCTGACCTTTGCAAGGCGGATGGCAACGTTCGCCGGCTGCGACTTCGGAAAGCCGAGCCGGTGGCGGCCCAACGCCGTTGACCTGTGCGCCACAGTGTAGGACGCTCCCCCCGGAAATGTCTGGGGGAGCGTCTTTCATGCGTGCCTGGTTCCTGCTTACGGCCTTGCTGGCCGCGCCTGCCGTCGCCCAGAACGAAATTCCGGCGCCTTCGCAAAATGCGCAGGGCGAAGTTGCCGTCACCATCTACAACAATGATCTCGCTCTGGTTCAGGACACGCGCCAGCTCGACCTCGCCTCGGGGCGTTCGCGCCGCGAGTTCCCAGACGTTTCCGCCCAGATCCGCCCCGAGACCGTCACGTTGACCGGCGCAGGCATCGGCATCGTCGAGCAGAATTTCGATTTCGACCTGCTGTCGCCCCAGGCTCTTATCCAGAAGGCCGTGGGCGAGACGATCACGCTGGTTCGCACCAATCCGGCCACCGGCGCCGAGACGAGGGAGCGGGCGCGAGTGCTTGCCGCCAATGGTGGCGTCGTGCTCCAGATCGGCGATCGGATAGAAGTGCTCCGCGACGATGGATTGCCGGTGCGGGTGATCTTCGACCGGGTGCCGGAGAATCTGCGTGCCCGCCCAACCCTTTCGGTAACGGTGGAGAGCGAGCGCGCCGGGCGTCGCCCGGTGACGCTCACCTACCTGACATCGGGTCTTGCCTGGGCGGCGGATTATGTCGCCTTGTTCGACGAGAATACAGGTCGGATGGACGTCCAGGGCTGGATCACCCTCACCAACAATAGCGGCACCGAATATCGTGACGCCGACACTTTGCTCGTCGCGGGCGCGGTGGGGCAGGCGGCCCAGCCCTATTTGAGCCGCCCCATGCCACCGCCGCCGCCGGGAAGGCCGCTCCGCGAGGCAGGGACCGAAACCTCCGATCGGGAGCGGCTCGGCGACTTCTACCTCTACCCGCTTCCCGAGCGGACGACGATCGCCAACAGGCAGACCAAGCAGGTGAGCTTTCTGGACGTGCAGGGCACGCCGGCGCAGCGCGCCTATGAATTTCGCGCTCCGTGGCTCCAGACGCTAGAGGAGCCGCAGAACGTGAACACGGTTGTGCGCTTCTCGACCTCGCGCGACCAAGGCCTTGGCGACGCGCTGCCGGCAGGCACGGTTCGCGTTTATCAGCGCGACGCGCGCGGCAACCCCCAATTCGTCGGCGAGAGCGCGATCGGCCATACGCCGATGGGCTCCCAACTCGGGCTCACCACCGGTCAGGCCTTCGACGTCAAGGCGCAGCCGGTGGTCGAAGGCCGCGACAGGATCACCGCCGCCGAATGGCGCACGACCTCGCGCTTCCGCATCTTCCATGCCGACGGGACGAGGACGTCCGGCGAGAGCGACAGCGTACGGGAGACGGAGTTTTGGCAGACGCGCATGCGCTATCTCCTCACCAACGCGCGGCCGGAGCCGGTGACGGTCCACCTCTATCAGTCGGGGCTGGACAATTATTGGCACGATACCCGGATCGTCACGGAGAGCCATCCAAGCGAGCGGCTGTCGGCGGACCAGGTGGTGTGGCATGTCGAGGTGCCGGCGAACGGCTCGGCGACGGTGAACGCGACCTTCCAGACCAGGCACTGAGTGGCACGCGCGCGAACCATCGTGCGGCCGTGGGCGGCGCTCCTCGCCTGCCTCGCCGCACCAGCCTTCGCCCAGGCGGTCGTCTCCTCGCCCGGGCCGGAGGGTGTCTCCGTCACCGTCTATCGTGACCCCGCCCGGGCGCCGGCGCAGGCCCCGAACCTGCGGTGGCTGAACGGCTATGCGCTGGTCAGCGAGACGCGGCAGGTGGTGCTTCCGGCTGGCGAGTCCGAGTTGCGCTTCGAAGGCGTTGCGAGCGGGATCATCCCCCAAAGCGTGATCATGTCGGGCTTTCCGGAGGATGTGGTGGAACGCAATCGCGACGCCTACCTGCTGTCGCCCGGAACGCTCCTCGACCGATCGCTCGGTCGTCGGGTGCACTTGCGGCGTACCTCGCTGGCCACCGGCGAAGTTCGCGAGCAGGAGGCGCTGATCCGCTCCGGCGCGGACGGCGCCGTCGTGCTGCAGACCGCGGACGGCTTCGAAGCGCTCCGCTGCACCGGCCTGCCGGAGACCCTGGTCTATCAGGAGATTCCCGGCGGCCTTTCGCCGCGGCCGACCCTGTCGGTGCGAGTGCGAAATCGCGCGCCGCTCACCACACGAATTACGCTTTCCTACCTCGCGACCAACTTCGATTGGCAGGCCAATTATGTCGCCCACCTGGCCGCGGATGGCGAGCGGGTCGATCTGTTCGCCTGGCTAACCCTCGCCAGCAACGACGACACCAGCTTCGTCGCGGCCAGCACCCAAGCGGTGGCTGGGCAACTGAACCGCGAGCACGTGCCGGTGGATCCGCCGCTGGCCCGGCCAATCCAGCTCAGCTGCTGGCCGCAAGGCAGTACCAGCGATGTAGCCTCCCTCGGACAGGGGGGTGCGCCCCCGCCGCCGCCGCCGCACGCGCCCCCGCCGCCCATGGCAGCCGCCGAAGCGATCGTCGTGACCGGGTCGCGGGTCGCGATGCAGGCCGACCAGGAAGAGCTGGGGGACGTGAAGCTCTATCGCATTCCCGAGCCAGTCACGGTGGCGGCGAACTCGCAAAAGCAGGTGGCGCTGCTCGAGCGGGAGGATGTCCGCGTGCGGATCGTCTACCGACAGCGCCTCGATCCGGGCGACGCGAGGGCGCCGGAGCCGGTGCAGCGCCTGCTTGTCACCCGCAATCGGAGCGCCGAAGGGCTCGGGCTCCCGCTGCCCGCCGGCCGGCTGGTTCTGTTCGGCGAGGGCGCGGGCCGGCCGATCCTGCTCGGCGAAGGTTTCCTGGTCGACCGGGCGGTGGGAGACGATGTAGAGATCGCAATCGGTCCGGCCACCGGCGTCTTCACCACCATCGAGCGACTGACCGGGACCAGGGACCGCGAGGAATATCGGCTGACGGTGACGAACGACCAGAGCGGGCCCGTTCCCTTCGAGGCCGAACTCCTCGTCGGCGAAGGAACCCTGCTGGGTCCCACCCGGCGCCTGTCGCGGCGCCACGGCCGCCCCTTGTGGACGGTGACGGTGCCCGCCAACGGAAGCGCCGCCTTGCGCTATCGAATCGCCGAGCGCCGCTGATCAGGCCGGTTCCCGCTTCACCGGCCGCGGACGGTGGAGCTCGTCGATGGCGACGAAGGTGAACAGCCCCTCGGTCACCTTGACCTCGGTCTGGCCGCGTTCGCGGCTTGCGACCACCTCGATGCGGATCGCGATCGAGGTTCGGCCGATCCGCTCGACCCGCGCGAAGACCGAGATCACGTCGTGGAGGAGGATCGGGGCGATGAACTCCATGGCCTCGATCGCGACGGTGGCGACCGGTCCGTCCGCTTCGCGCGCGGCGACGATGCCGGCGGCGATGTCCATCTGGCTGAGGATCCAGCCGCCGAAAATATGCCCGTTGGCGTTGATGTCGCCGGGCCGCGGCACGACCCGGAGGATCGGTTGCTCGTTACTGATCGTCATCCTGCCCTCCGCGTGCCGCTTCGTCGTCATGCCCGGACCGGTTGCTGAGGAAGACCAGGCCCATGAGGCCCGTGCCGACCAGCACCGTCAGGCCGACGCCGGCGATCGTCGCGACGATCAGGTGAAGCGGCATCGGGCCGCCGGACTGCCAGAGATAGAGGAGCGACAGGCCCACGGTGACCGCGGCGGCGAGCACCATCCACTTCATCATCCTCTTGTACCGCGCCCAAGCGGAGGCGGCGCGCTCATAATCCGCCTGGCGGGAGCGGGGAATCGGGTCGTGATGGGGCATGGCCTTTCCTTTGGTCTTCGCACATGGGATCATCAAGGCGAGTCGGCAACAAAAGAGAGACGGGCGCCATGACGATCGCCGCCATCCTCCAGAACAAGGGAGCCGATGTGCTCACCGTACGGGCCGAGACGCCGGTGCGCGATGCCATCGAGCTGCTCGCTACCCGGCGGATCGGTGCGCTGCCGGTGCTGCGCGACGAATCGGTCGCCGGCGTCATGTCGGAACGCGACATCATCTATTGCCTGAAGAGCGAAGGGGCCGCGGTGCTCGAATGGCCGGTGGAGCGGATCATGACCGCCCCGGCCATCACCGTCACTCGGG
>NZ_SBFF01000005.1:95000-303006 GCF_004151485.1 Sphingosinicella sp. CPCC 101087
CCGTGAGGGAAAGGTGAAAAGCACCCCGATGAGGGGAGTGAAACAGTACCTGAAACGGATTGCCTACAAGCAGTGGGAGCTCCCTTGAGGAGTGACCGCGTACCTCTTGCATAATGGGTCAGTGACTTAATGTATCAAGCAAGCTTAAGCCGTTAGGTGTAGGCGCAGCGAAAGCGAGTCTGAATAGGGCGACTGAGTTTGATGCATTAGACCCGAAACCCGGCGATCTAGGCATGACCAGAGTGAAGGTGGGGTAACACCCACTGGAGGCTCGAACCGATTAACGTTGAAAAGTTACCGGATGAGTTGTGTTTAGGGGTGAAAGGCCAATCAAGCCGGGAAATAGCTGGTTCTCCGCGAAAACTATTGAGGTAGTGCCTCGGACGAATACCGTTGGGGGTAGAGCACTGGATGGGCTAGGGGGCCGCGAGGTCTACCAAACCTAACCAAACTCCGAATACCAACGAGTACTATCCGGGAGACAGACGGCGGGTGCTAAGGTCCGTCGTCAAAAGGGAAACAGCCCTAACCTACAGCTAAGGCCCCCAAATCGTATCTAAGTGGGAAAGCATGTGGGACTTCCAAAACAACCAGGAGGTTGGCTTAGAAGCAGCCATCCTTTAAAGAAAGCGTAACAGCTCACTGGTCTAAATAAGAGGTCCTGCGGCGAAGATGTAACGGGGCTCAAGATACGTGCCGAAGCTTAGGGTTTGGATCTTCGGATCCAAGCGGTAGCGGAGCGTTCCGTAGGCCGATGAAGCCGGAGGGTAACCGACGGTGGAGGTATCGGAAGTGCGAATGCTGACATGAGTAGCGATAAACAGGGTGAGATGCCCTGTCGCCGAAAGCCCAAGGGTTCCTGCGCAAGGCTAATCCGCGCAGGGTGAGTCGGCCCCTAAGACGAGCCCGAAGGGGGTAGTCGATGGGAAGCAGGTTAATATTCCTGCACCTGGAGGTGTGTGACGGATCTCGTAAGTTGTCGGTCCTTATCGGATTGGACCGGCTTCGAAGAGGTTCCAGGAAATAGCCCCTCCATATAGACCGTACCCGAAACCGACACAGGTGGGCAGGTAGAGTATACCAAGGCGCTTGAGAGAAGGGTGTTGAAGGAACTCGGCAAATTGCCTCCGTACCTTCGGAAGAAGGAGGCCCTCATTCCGGGCAACCGGTTTGAGGGGGCACAGGCCAGGGGGTAGCGACTGTTTAGCAAAAACACAGGGCTCTGCTAAGTCGGCTTCAAGACGACGTATAGGGTCTGACGCCTGCCCGGTGCCGGAAGGTTAAGAGGAGGGGTGCAAGCTCCGAATTGAAGCCCCGGTAAACGGCGGCCGTAACTATAACGGTCCTAAGGTAGCGAAATTCCTTGTCGGGTAAGTTCCGACCTGCACGAATGGCGTAACGACTTCCCCACTGTCTCCAACACCTGCTCAGCGAAATTGAATTCTCCGTGAAGATGCGGAGTACCCGCGGTTAGACGGAAAGACCCCGTGCACCTTTACTGCAGCTTCAGAGTGGCATGAGGAGCAAACTGTGTAGGATAGGTGGGAGGCTTTGAAGCCTGGGCGCCAGCTCAGGTGGAGCCATTGGTGAAATACCACCCTGTTTGTTCCTTATGTCTAACCACGCACCGTTATCCGGTGCTGGGACCCTCTGTGGCGGGTAGTTTGACTGGGGCGGTCGCCTCCCAAAGAGTAACGGAGGCGCGCGATGGTGGGCTCAGGACGGTTGGAAACCGTCTGTTAGAGTGCAATGGCATAAGCCCGCCTGACTGCGAGACTGACAAGTCGAGCAGAGACGAAAGTCGGTCATAGTGATCCGGTGGTCCCTCGTGGAAGGGCCATCGCTCAACGGATAAAAGGTACGCCGGGGATAACAGGCTGATAACCCCCAAGAGCTCATATCGACGGGGTTGTTTGGCACCTCGATGTCGGCTCATCACATCCTGGGGCTGGAGCAGGTCCCAAGGGTTTGGCTGTTCGCCAATTAAAGTGGTACGTGAGCTGGGTTCAGAACGTCGCGAGACAGTTTGGTCCCTATCTGCCGTGGGCGTCGATATTTGAGAGGAGTTGCCCCTAGTACGAGAGGACCGGGGTGAACATGCCTCTGGTGGACCTGTCGTGGCGCCAGCCGCGCAGCAGGGTAGCTATGCATGGACGGGATAACCGCTGAAAGCATCTAAGCGGGAAGCCTCCCTCAAGATAAGATATCTCAGAGCCGTGGAAGACCACCACGTTGATAGGCCGGATGTGGAAGCAGGGTAACCTGTGGAGCTAACCGGTCCTAATTGCTCTATTCGCGCTTGAAGAATCCCACCATCAACGACAGCACTGGTGCTGTCGTCGACAGTGCAGCAGTTAAAGTGCATCGATTTCAGATCCGCCATGCGCCGGCCCCATAGCTTGGTGGCCATAGCGTCAGTGACCCACCCGATCCCATTCCGAACTCGGCCGTGAAACCTGACAGCGCCGATGGTACTATCGCTTAAGCGATGGAAGAGTAGGTCGTCGCCAGGCTTTGCGGCCGGCGCAGGACGGATCAGAACCCATTCACATGTCGTCGATTTTCGACCGCGTCGAGCAAGGCTCCGTGGATCTAGCGTTGGCTTGGCGCGGGGTGGAGCAGCCCGGTAGCTCGTCAGGCTCATAACCTGAAGGTCGCAGGTTCAAATCCTGCCCCCGCAACCAACGCAAACCTCAGCGGCGCGAAAGCGCCGCGCGAAGGTTTGCGTTGCCCCGGCGAAGGCCGGGGCCCAGTCCGCCAGCGAACACAGTTTCGGCCGGCCCCCACGCGGGGCCGGCCTTTTTTTGTGTCTTGCGCAAGCGCGCGCTGGCTCCGCGACTGGCCCCGCTGTTCCGGCCGGCGTTCCAAATCCCGAGCCCGGCGAACGGCGCAGCGTCCCCCAATTCCCCTCGCTTGAGATTCCTCTCCGAACATGCTTCATTCGCCGGGCCAAACAGGGGAGGCATTGCATGACCGACGGGCCTACGACTCCAACGCCACCGCCGGGCGGGATGCCTGGGGCACCAGCGCCATCTCTGGTCGACAGGGCCAAGAACATCATCATGTCGCCGAAGACCGAGTGGCCACGCATCGACGCCGAGCCGGCGACGATAAGCGGAATCTACACGTCCTACGTCATGATCCTGGCGGCGATCGGGCCGATCGCGATGCTGATCGGACAGCAGCTTGTCGGGATCAATGTCCTCGGCATCAGCTACAAGCCGTCGATCGGCTATTCGGTCGGCAGCGCGGTGCTGACCTACCTGTTGTCGTTGGTGAGCGTCTATGTGATGGCGCTGATCATCGATGCGCTGGCGCCCAGCTTCGGCGGAACCAAGAACCAGGTGAAGGCCTTCAAGGTCGCCGCCTACGCCTCGACAGCCGCCTGGCTTGCCGGCATCTTCCAGATCATTCCGATGCTCGCCTTCCTCGGGCTCCTCGGTCTCTACAGCCTTTACCTGCTCTATCTGGGTCTGCCGCTCCTGATGAAGGTGCCGGCGGACAAGGCGGTCGGCTACACCGTTGTCGTAATCGTCGTCTATATCGTCGTCTACTTCGTCGCGCTGATGATCGTCGGCGCCCTGGTGACGAGCTTCTTCGGGCTCGGCGCCCTGACCGGCGGAACCATCCGCTACTAGCGAAACAGCCCGGCCTGGACGGCGCTCGAAAGGGCGCCGTCCAGGACCGCCTGCTTCGCCCAGCCCATATCGTCGGCCAGATAGCGGTCGCGGGCGTGGAACGGCACGGCCGCGCGGATGGCGCCGATCGCCTCCGCCAGCCGCGGCGACGTCTTCAGCGGCGCATGCAGGTCGATCCCCTGCGCTGCGGCCAGCAGCTCGATCCCGATCACGCCCGCGGCATTTCCGGCGATCCGCCGCGCCTTGAGCGCGCCGTGCGTCGCCATCGAGACATGGTCTTCCTGCCCGGCGGACGTGGGGATCGTGTCGACGCTCGCCGGAAAGGCGAAGCTCTTATTCTCCGACACCAGAGCGGCGGCGGTCACCTGCGCGATCATGAAGCCGGAATTCACTCCGCTATCCTCGATCAGGAAGGGCGGCAGGCCGCTCATCTTCGGATCGATCAGAACGGCGACGCGCCGCTCCGAGATCGATCCGACCTCGCACAAGGCGATGGCGAGGATGTCGGCCGCGAAGGCGACCGGCTGCGCGTGGAAATTGCCCCCGGACAGGGCGTCGTCGCCAAACAGCAGTGGGTTGTCGCTGACCGCATTGGCCTCGATCTCCAGCGTGCGCGCGGCATTGCCGATCAGGTCGAGCGCCGCCCCCATCACCTGCGGCTGGCAGCGGAAGCTGTAGGGATCCTGCACCCGGTCGCACCCCGCATGCGAGTGCCGGATCTCGCTGCCGTCGAGCAGCCGGTTCAGCGCCGCCGCGACGGCGATCTGCCCCGGCTGGCCGCGCGCCGCATGGATGCGCGGGTCGAAGGCGGCGTCGGTGCCCTTGAGCGCGTCGAGGGACAGCGCGCCCGCGACCAAGGCTGCCCCGAACACGCGTTCGGCGGTGAACAGGACGTCGAGCGCGATCGCGGTCGAGGCCTGCGTGCCGTTGATCAGCGCCAGCCCTTCCTTGGGCCCGAGCACCAGCGGCGCAAGCCCCGAGCGCGCCAGCGCTTGCGCTGCGGGAAGCGTCTCTTCACCGATCGCGATCCGTCCCTCGCCGATCAGGGCGGCGCTCATATGGGCGAGCGGTGCCAGGTCGCCCGAGGCGCCCACGGAGCCCTGGCTCGGAATGACCGGCAAGACGTCCGCCTCGAACATGGCGAGCAGCCGCTCGACCACGATGCGGCGAATGCCGCTATGGCCTCGAGCGAGGCCAATGACCTTCAGGACCATCATCAGGCGGACCACCCGCCGGTCGAGCGGATCGCCGAGGCCCGCGCTGTGCGAGAGAATCAGGTTTCGTTGCAGCTCTTCGAGTCGGTCGGCGGGGATGCGGGTCTGGGCGAGCAGTCCGAAGCCGGTATTGACGCCATAGACCGTGCGGCCGCTTTCGAGGATCCGGCCGACCGCCGCCGCCGAGGCCTCGACCGCATCCCAGGCCGCTTCGTCCAGCGCCACCGGCGCGCCGTTCCAGACCGCGCGCAGCTCGGCGAGGGTGACCGAGCCCGGCCGAAGCATCACCCGTTCCATCAGCGGCTCCCGATCATCGGCAAATCGAGCCCCTGCTCGCGCGCGCAGGCGATCGCGTCTTCATAGCCGGCATCGGCATGGCGCATGACGCCGGTGCCGGGATCGTTCCACAGGACCCGTTCCAACCGCCGTGCCGCCGCCTCGCTGCCGTCGGCGACGATCACCATCCCGGCATGCTGGGAATAGCCCATGCCCACTCCGCCGCCATGGTGCAGCGACACCCAGGTCGCGCCCGAGGCCGTGTTCAGGAGGGCGTTGAGCAGGGGCCAGTCCGAGACCGCGTCGGAGCCGTCCTTCATCGCCTCGGTCTCGCGATTGGGGCTGGCCACCGAGCCGCTGTCGAGATGGTCGCGCCCGATGACGATCGGCGCCTTCAGTTCGCCCGAAGCGACCATCTCGTTGAAGGCGAGGCCGAGGCGGTGGCGCTGGCCGAGCCCGACCCAGCAGATCCGCGCCGGCAAGCCCTGGAAGGCGATCCTGTCGCGCGCCATGTCGAGCCAGCGGTGGAGGTGCGGATCGTCCGGGATGAGCTCCTTCACCTTCGCGTCGGTGCGGTATATGTCCTCCGGATCGCCGGACAAGGCGCACCAGCGGAACGGACCGACTCCGCGGCAGAAGAGCGGCCGGACATAGGCCGGGACGAAGCCGGGAAAGTCGAAGGCATGGGCGACGCCTTCGTCCTTGGCCACCTGCCGGATATTGTTGCCGTAGTCGAAGGTCGGAATGCCCATCGCCCGAAAGGCGAGCATCGCCTCGACATGGACCGCCATCGAAGCCCTCGCGGCGTCCTCGACCGCCTTCGGATCGCGCTCCCGACGCTCGATCCACTGCTCGACCGTCCAGCCGATCGGCAGATAGCCGTTGACGGGGTCGTGCGCCGACGTCTGGTCGGTCACGGCGTCGGGGCGGATGCCCCTTTGCACCATCTGCGGCAGAATCTCCGCTGCGTTGCCGAGCAGCCCGACCGAAATGGGCTCGTCCGCGGTCCGGATCATCTCCATCGCTTCGTCGATGCTGGTGGCGCGCCGATCGAGATAGCGGGTCTCGAGCCTTTTCTCGATCCGGCTCTCCTGGCACTCGATCGCGACGCAATGTGCCCCCGCCATCACGGCGGCGAGCGGCTGGGCGCCACCCATGCCGCCGAGCCCGGCGGTCAGGATCCAGCGGCCCCGAAGGTCGCCGCCATAATGCTGGCGCCCCATTTCGACGAACGTCTCGTAGGTGCCCTGAACGATGCCCTGGGTGCCGATATAGATCCAGCTGCCGGCCGTCATCTGGCCGTACATCATCAGGCCCTTGCGATCGAGCTCGTGGAAATGCTCCCAGGTCGCCCATTTGGGCACCAGGTTGGAATTGGCGAGCAGCACGCGCGGCGCGTCGACATGGGTGCGGAACACGCCGACCGGCTTGCCGGACTGGACGAGAAGGGTCTCGTCGTCGCCGAGCCGCTTCAGCGTCTCGACGATCGCATCGAAGCTGTCCCAGTCGCGCGCGGCACGACCGATCCCGCCATAGACGACCAATTCCTCGGGCGCCTCGGCGACGCGCGGATCGAGATTGTTCATCAGCATCCGCATCGCCGCTTCGGTCGCCCAGCTGCGCGCGCTGATCTCCGGGCCCGTCGGCGCCTGGATGTGGCGGCTATTGTCGCGTCTGGACTGCAATTCTTTCTCCATGGTCTGATCCCGGCGGGCGGTGCTCATGCCGCGCCGCGAAGCCTTGCCGCGAAGCCGCTTCGAGGATGTCCGTCCCTACTCAGGATGCGCGGCAGGGGAAAGTCCGCGACCTCAGCTGTCCAGTCCCGCGAAAATGCGCCGCTCCGGCCCCGGCAGGCCGACCCAGTAAGCGAGCTCGGCCGGCCGATCGATCCGCCAGACGCAAAGGTCCGCGGCCTTGCCGGGGCTGATCGTACCGATCTCCTCCTGCAGGCCGAGCGCCCGCGCGGCGTTGCGGGTCATGCCGGCGACCGCTTCCTCCGGCGTCAGGCCGAACAAGGTGCAGGCCATGCTCATCATCAGCGTGGGCGACAGGACCGGCGAGGTGCCGGGATTGCAGTCGGTCGCCACGGCCATCGGCACGCCGTGGCGGCGAAGCAGGTCGACCGGCGGACGCTTCGTCTCCTTGAGCGCGTAGAAGGCCCCGGGGAGCAGCACCGCCACCATTCCGGCGGCCGCCATCGCCCGAATGCCGGCTTCGTCGACATGCTCGAGATGATCGGCGGACAGGGCGCCGTAGCGGGCGGCGAGGGCCGCGCCCTCGAGATTGCTCAATTGCTCGGCGTGAAGCTTGATGCCGAGGCCCAACTCCGTTGCGGCGTCGAAGAAATGGCGCACCTCCTCCGGCGTGAAGCCGATCGTCTCGCAAAAGGCGTCGACGGCGCTCGCCAGACCCTGTTCGGCGGCGGCCGGGAGGATGCTGTCGATCGCCAGGCGTACATATTCCTCGCGTCTGCCGCGAAATTCGGGCGGCAACGCATGGAGGGCGAGAAGGGTCGGGGCGATCCGCACCGGCGCGTTCAGCCCGAGCGCGCGCGCGGCGCGCAGCATCTTGAGCTCGCTGTCGATGTCGAGGCCGTAACCCGACTTGATCTCGATCGTCGTCGCGCCGCCGCGCATCAGCGCCTCGAGGCGCGGGCGAGAAGCGTCGACGAGGGCGTCCAGCGAAGCCTCGCGCGTGGCCCGGACCGTCGACGCGATGCCGCCGCCGGCGCGGGCGATCTCCTCGTAGGTGGCGCCCTCGAGCCGCTGCTCGAACTCGCCCGCGCGGTTGCCGCCGAACACCACATGGGTGTGGCAGTCGACCAGGCCCGGCGTCACCCAGGCGCCGCCGAGCGGCTCCACCCGACGGGCCTGGTAGCCGGCCAGCTCCGTGCGCCGGCCGACTCGGACGATTCGTCCCTCCTGAATTCCGACCGCGCCATTTTCGATCGTCCCGAACGGCGTACCCACCGCCGGGTCCATGGTCGCGAGATGGCAGTCGACGAGCAGCCTGTCCCACATAGGGTCGCCTTCTAGGCTCGCGGCGTTGTAAGGGCAAAGCCATGAGCTGGAAATCGATCGCCGACTTGATGGTAGAGGCCGGCGCGGCGGACGTGGCGCTGGTCGGTGCGCCGATGGAGGCCGGATCGGTGACGCCCGGGCGCTGCGATCTCGCGCCGGCGACCATCCGCCGGGCCTTGCGGCGGTTCAGCACCTATGACGTCGAAACCGGCGCCGAGCTGTCGCTGCGGCTGCTCGACGCGGGCGACGCGGACGTAGTCGGGACAATGCCCTCGGACGGCTTCGCGCCGATCGTCAACGCCGTTCGCCGGTGCACGATCGACCACGGCCTCACGCTCCTGCTCGGCGGCAACAATGCGGTGACCCGACCAGGCGCCCACGCGCTCGGCCTTCCGCTCGACAAGGTCGGCCTCATCACGCTCGATGCCCATTTCGATCTTCGCGAGACCGACCAGGGTCTCGGCAACGGCAATCCGATTCGCGCCCTGCTCGAGGACGGGCTTCCCGGCGCCAATATCTGCCAGGTCGGACTGGCGCCCTTCGCCAACACCGCCAAGATGCATGGGGACGCTCGGGCGGCCGGGATCGGCGTCTGGACCATCGCCGATTGCCGGCAGCGCGGCATCGTTCCGGTGCTGAAGGACGCGCTGGACCGGATCGGCCATGCCGAAGCGGTGATGGTCGATTTCGACATCGACGTGATCGACCGGTCCCAATGCCCTGGTGCGCCCGGCGCCCGGCCGGGCGGCATGCCGGTGGACATGTTCTTCGACGCCGCCCGCTACCTCGCCGCCGATTCGCGCGTGCGCCTCGTCGACCTTACGGAATTCGACCCAAGCCTCGATCTCGGCGAAATCACGGCCCTCGCCGCCGGCCGCTGGGTCTGCGAGATTCTGGCCGGCTTCGCCCGCCGCTGAGCGGACGGGACTTGTCCCGCTGACTGGCCCGAAGCATGATGTCCCCCGGAGGGGCGGACATGACCTTGCGACCATTTCTGATCGGCCTGGCTCTGCTCGGCACCCCGCCGGTGATGGCGCAGGAGGCGGTTCCGGGTCCGGCGCCAGCGCAGGCGCCGGGCAAGGCGGCGTGGGGCACTTTCGGAGTCGATTTCGACGGGATGGACCGCAGCGTCCACCCGGGCGACGATTTCTGGCAATATGTGAACGGCCGCTGGGCCGCGACCGTCTCCATTCCGGCCGATCGCGGCGCGCAAAGCCAGGTCGCGCGGCTGAACGATCTGGCGGCCTCCCAGGTGCGTGCGATCCTCGACGAGATGTCGGCGCGTCGCGCCGCGCTCAGCGGCGACGAGCTGAGGGTGGTCGATTACTGGACCAGCCTGATGGACCAGGACGCGATCGACCGCCGCGGCGCCGCGCCCCTTCGCGAGGAGCTGGCGCCGGCTCTGGCCGCAGCGGACCGCGCGGCGCTGGCACGGGAAATGGGGCGCCTGGTGCGCGGCTGGCGGGGAACGCCGCCGGTCGGGCGGATGCCGCGCTATTTCCCGGCGCCGATCGACATCGGGATTACCCAGGATGCGCGCCAGCCCGAGCGTTACGTGCCCGCGCTGGGGCAAGGCGGGCTCGGCATGCCCAACCGCGATTATTATCTGGGGGACGACGAAGCTTCGCTGCGGACGCAGACCGCCTATCGCGAGCATATCGCGACGATGTTGACGCTGGCGGGAGTTCCGGGGAACGAGGCGGCCGCTCGCGCCGATGCGGTCCATGCCTTCGAACGCGCGATTGCCCAGCTGCATTGGCCGCTCGCCGATTCCCGCGATTCGGAAAAGACCTATAATCCGCGCTCGCAGGCGGAACTCGAATCGGAAGCCCCGGGCTTCGATTGGGGCGCCTTTTTCGACGGCGCCGGCCTTGCCGGACGTCCTACTTATATCGTCGGCGAGCTGAGCGCCGTCTCCGGCATCGCCCGCCTCTGGAGCGAAACGCCGCTCCCGGTGCTCAAGGACTGGCTGACGCTCCACCTCGCCAAGGATCGGGCGATGGTGCTGCCCAGAGCGTTCAGCGAGGCCGAGTTCGCCTTCTCGGGGGGCGTGCTCGGCGGAGCGACCGAGGCCCCTGCGCGGTCGATGCAGGCGGTGGAACTGACAGGCGTCGCGCTCACCGACGCGGTGTCGAAACCCTATGTCGAGCGCCATTTCCCGCCGGCGACCAAGGCGGCGATGGACGAGCTGGTGGCGAACGTGCTGGCGGCGATGGACCGCCGGCTGGCCAACCTAGAATGGATGCAGCCCGAGACGCGAGAGCGTGCACGGGCGAAGCTTGCCGCCTTCACCCCGATGATCGGCTATCCCGATCGCTGGCGCAGCTATGACGGGCTGGAAGTGGTCCGCGGCGATGCTTATGGCAATTTCCGGCGGTCGGCCCAGTGGGACCATGCTCGTCGCCTCGCGCGCATCGACGAGCCGGTCGACCGGGGCGAATGGTGGATGATGCCGATCACGCCGAATGCCTATGCAAGCTTCGCCAACAACCAGATCGTCTTTCCCGCCGCCTATCTCCAGCCCCCGCATTTCGACGCGAACGCCGATCCTGCGGTCAATTATGGCGCGATCGGCTATGTGATCGGCCACGAGATCAGTCATCATTTCGACGATCAGGGCAGCCGTCGGGATCCGCAGGGGCGGATGATCCCGTGGTGGACCGAGGCCGACATGGCGGCATTTCGCGAGCGCACGCGGCGGCTGGTCGTTCAATATGACGGCTACGAAGCGCTGCCCGGCCTCAACATCAGGGGCGCGCAGACGCTGGGCGAGAATATTGCCGACAATGCCGGCCTGGCCATCGCCTATGACGCTTACCGGCTGTCGCTCGGCGGCCGGGAAGCGCCGGTAATCGACGGGTTCACCGGCGATCAGCGCTTCTTCATGGGACGCGCCCAGGTCAATCGCGTCGCCTTCCGCGAGGAGGAGCTTCGCCGGGCCGTGCTCTCCGGAGTCCATTCGCCGAGCCGGTGGCGCACCTGGGCGGTGCGCAATCACGACGCCTGGTACCGGGCGTTCGGCGTCGGTCCCGGCCACCGGCTGTATCTGCCGCCGGAAGAGCGGATCAGAATCTGGTAAAACGGGGACGTAGTTTCGGGAGGTCGCCCGGATCGCCGGAATTTTTCCAAGCAAAAACCGATATTTGATGGCCTTGTCCAGCGAAGGCGGTTGTCATGGCGCCGCGTCTGGACCATCTCGTCACGATGATAGAGGCCGACGTTCATCTTGCCGACTCCTTTCGGCGGGCGATGCGGCGGGTCGCCTCCACGGTGAACGTCATCAGCATCTGCGTCGACGGGCAGCCGATGGGCATCACCGCGACCGCCGTGTCGTCCATCTCTCTCGATCCTGCGAGCCTGCTGGTTTGCATCAATCGTGCGGCGGCGGTGCATGCGCCGATGGGCGACATGTCGCACTTCCGCGTCAACGTCCTGCATCGAGATCAGGTCGAGATCGCCCGCATGTTCGCCGATCGGACTCAGCACGCCTTGCGCTTCCTGTCGGGGTGGGAGGTGGATGCGGCCGGGCCGCCCCGCTTGCTCGAGGCCCAGTCGACCATCCTCTGCCGCCGAATCGACAGCCACAGCTTTGGGACGCACAGCATCTTCATCGGCCTCGTCGAGGAGGCGGAATCGCGCGATGAGGTGAACCCGCTCGTCTATCTCGACGGCCGCTACGGGCGGGCCGACGTCTGAGCAGGTCCGCCGCGACGCCCTGCCGGGAGCGGCCGGCTCACGCCTTGGCGAACAGCTTGTCCGGGTCGCGCATCGCCTTGATCTCGATGGCGTTGCCCGACGGATCGAGGAAGAACATCGTCGCCTGCTCGCCGGCTTGTCCCCGGAAGCGCACCGTCGGCTCGATGACGAAGGCGGTTCCTTCTCCCTTGAGCCTTTCGGCGAGGGCCTCCCACAGGTCCATGTCCAGCACCGCTCCGAAATGGGGCACGGGCACGTCGTGGCCGTCGACGGGATTGCTATGCCGGCGCGGCGCCATGTGGGCATCGAGATGGGCGACGATCTGATGCCCGAAAAAGTCGAAGTCGATCCATTCCGCAGCGCTTCGCCCCTCGGGACAGCCGAGCAGGCCGCCATAGAATGCGCGCGCCGCGGCGAGGTCGTGGACGGGGAAAGCGAGATGGAAGGGAGGAAGAGCGGGCATGGCGGCCTCATAGCAAAGTCGACGTCGCGCGCGGTAGTGCCTCAATTCGAATCGGGCTTGCGCGCCGTCGTCGCCTGCGCGTTGAGCCACGACGTTGCCATTGAGCCGGGCAGGACATGGCTGCAGCTGGAGAGAAAAGGATGGAGAACAGCGTCAGAAAGCTGTTCCAGCGATACGAGCGCTCTTTCACGCAGGCCCTCGGCGGGGACATGGACATGGATGAGGTCGCATCCCTCTACGCCTCGGAGTTCATCGCGGCGTTGCCTGCGGGTGTCATGGCCGGGAAGAATGACGATCAGCTCAGGCAGGTCATGGCGCAAGGCTATGAATATTATCGATCGATAGGAACGAAGGAGATGCGGATACGCAATGTCCGCCTCTCGCCGATAGACGAACGTCATTGCGTGGCGCATGTCGCCTGGACGGCAACGTATGAGCGCAAGGATGAAGCGGAAACGGCGATAGATTTCGACGTTCACTACTTCGTTCAGACACTGGACGGCGTGTCGAAGGTTTTCGGCTGGGTAGCGGGCGACGAGCAGGCGCTTCTGAGGAAGCATGGCATCATCTGAAGTTCATGTCCTGCACTGTCAAAATTCAAGCCAATCCACTACCTCGCGCGGGGAACGCTTGATTGCGGCGGTCCGTTGCGTCGACATGGCGCCGCGGCGGGTGGGGTACCGGCCATGGAACGATTCGTAGAAGGTGAGCCGAAGGGGTGAGTATGTGGCGTCAAACGAGCCTGCTGCTGGTGGGGGGCCTGGTGCTCTCCGGCTGTGTGGCACCCACGGCGGACGCACCCCAGGCACCCGTGGTGCCGCCGCCGCGCGCCTACAGCACGGTGGGGCTCGAATCCGTCATCGGCAGCACCGCGGCGTCGCTTGCCGCACAGTTCGGCCGTCCCGATCTCGACCTGCGCGAGGGGAGCGCCCGCAAGCTGCAGTTCCTGAGCCCGGTCTGCGTGCTCGACGCCTATCTCTACCCGCCCCGCAGGGGCGGCGACCCGGTCGTCACCCATGTCGACGCACGTCTTCCCGACGGTCGCGAGATGGATCGTTCGTCCTGCGTCGCCGCGCTCAGCCGACGTGAGGCGGCGCGCTAGAGCGATTTCGAGCCGACGGGATGTGGGCTGCTGGCGGCAAGCAAATCATGGCGCCAACCAAGGCTCCCCGAGCCGCGCCAGCGCCCAGCGCGCCGCCTCGGCCACCGTCTCGTCCTCGTCCGCGACCAGCTTGCGCAGGGGCTCTGCCAGCTCGTGCAACCCGCTATTGCCGGCTGCGATGGCGGCATTGCGCACCATGCGGTTGCGACCGATCCGCTTGATCGGCGATCCGGCGAACACGTTTCGGAAACTCGCATCGTCCAGCTTCAGCAGATCGGCAAGTGAAGGCGCGGCCAGTTCGGCGCGGGGGAGAAAGGCTCGATGGGCACGCGCAGTGTCGGCGAAGCGGTTCCACGGACAAACCGCCAGGCAATCGTCGCAGCCATAGATGCGGTTGCCGAGCGCCGCCCTGAACTCCTCGGGAATCGGGCCTTTATGCTCGATCGTCAGATAGGAGATGCAGCGACGCGCATCCAGTTGGAAAGGCGCAGGAAAAGCCGCCGTGGGGCAGATGTCGAGGCAGCGACTGCATCGCCCGCAGCGCACCTCATGAGGCTGACCGGGCTGGAGTTCCAATGTCGTATAGATTGCGCCGAGGAACAGCCAGCTTCCGTCGCGGCGGCTGACCAGGTTGGTATGCTTGCCCTGCCAACCGATCCCCGCCGCCTCCGCCAGCGGTTTCTCCATCACCGGGGCGGTATCGACGAAGACCTTGAGGTCGGCCGTAGTGCCTTCCTTCCCCGCTTCCTCGATCAACCATCGGGCAAGCGCCTTGAGCCCTTTCTTGACGACGTCGTGATAATCCGCGCCCTGCGCATAGACGGAGATCCGGCCGACGTCTGGCCGGTCCGCCAGCGCCAGCGGGTCGCCCGCGGGCGCGTAGCTCATCCCCAGCGAGACGATGCTGCGGACCTCCGGCCACAGGGCGGCGGGGGATCCGCGCCGCTGCGCCGTCTCTTCCATCCAGATCATCTCGCCATGGGCGCCGGAATCGAGCCAGGCCCGCAATCGCCGGCCCGTTTCCGGAGCCGCGTCTGCCGGCGCGATTCCGACGGCGGAGAAGCCGAGCTCGGCCGCCTTGCGCTCCAGCGCGGCGACAAGCTTTGTCTTGCCTTCCAAAATCTTCTCCGCTTTACCCGAATACTTGCACAGAGGGGCGGCAACCGGGCGTGGCCAGCGTTTTAGCTATAGAGGCCCAGGGCCTTTTCAAGTCGTTCGACGGCAAGCCGGCAGTCCAAGGCATCGATATCGCCATCCCCGAAGGCAGCATCTACGGCATTCTCGGCCCGAATGGCGCCGGCAAGACCACGACCTTGCGGATGCTCCTCGGCATCATCGAGCCCGATGGCGGCAGGCGTGCCCTGCTCGGCCATGAGCGACCGCTCGATGCCGCCCGCATCGTCGGCTATCTGCCCGAGGAGAGGGGCCTCTATCCGGCGATGGCGACCCGCGAGGCGATCGCCTTCATGGGGGCATTGCGCGGATTGCCGCTCGACGTGGGGCGTAGGCGCGCCGAGATATTGCTGCGGGAGAATGGCCTGGGCGACTATGTCGACAAGCCGATCAAGAGCCTGTCGAAGGGCATGGCCCAGACCATCCAGCTGTTCGGCACGATCGTCCACAAGCCGAAGCTGGTCGTGCTCGACGAGCCCTTTTCCGGCCTCGACCCGATCAATCAGGGCCGGCTCGAGCATCTGATCCGGGAGGAGGCGGCGGCCGGAACGACGATCATCTTCTCGACCCACGTCATTGCCCATGCCGAGCGCCTGTGCGAGCGGATCGCAATCATCGTCGGCGGCCGGATCCGCTTCGAAGGCCTTGTCGCCGAGGCGCGCGACCGGCTGCGCCCGCAGGTGCGGCTGCGCACCCGTCAGGCGGAGGGATCGTGGCACAGCGCGCTTCCGGCGGATGCGCGTCCGGTCGAGGGCGTCTGGGAGTTCGAACTGCCCGGCGACGGGATCGAGCCGCTGCTGAAGGTGCTAATCGCCGGCGGGGCCGGCATCGAGGAGCTGTCGATCGAGCGCCCCGGTCTGCATGACGCGTTCGTCGTCATCGCCGGCGAGGCGGCGGCGCGAGAGATGGCGAATGGCGCAACCGAGCGGGCAGGCGCGGCGGCATGATGAGCGTGTTCGATGCCGCCTGGGTGATCGCCCGGCGGGACTTCGTCGCCAGCGTCTTTTCGCGCAGCTTCATTCTTTTCCTGATCGCGCCGCTGCTGCTGTTCGGCTTCCTGCTGTTCGCCGCCGGCATGGCCGGGGAGGCCGAGCGCGACGCGTCCCGCCCGGTCGTCGCCCTCGTCGCCGACAGCGACACCGTTGCCCGCCTCGAGGGGGCGCGCGACGAGCTTGCCACCGCCACGTCTGAGCAGAGCTTCCCGCTGCTGCGGGCCGTCGCCCCGGCGGAGAATCTCGTCGCCCAGGCCCGCTGGCTGCTCGCCGACCAAGAGGCGGGCTATTCGGCGGTGTTCACCGGCACGCTCGACCAGCCCGTCCTCATCGGCCCGGCGCAGGTCGATTTCCATGTCGGCACGCGCATTCGCCTGATCGTCGACCGCGCCCGGCGAACGGCGGCTCTCGAGGCGGCCGGGGTCGAGGTGCCGCCCGTGCCGATCCGCCGCATCGTCACGGGCCAGGCGGCGGGAAACCTGCAGATGCTGCGGCGCCAGCTCGCCGGCAGCGCCCAGGGCCTCATCTTCGGCGTCAGCCTGATGTTGTCCACGCTCCTTCTCTCGAACCTGGTCGAGGAGAAATCGAACAAGGTGATCGAGGTGCTGGCGGCCGCCGTGCCGCTGGACGCGGTCTTCTTCGGAAAGCTGATCGCGATGCTCGGCATATCGGGCGTCGGCCTGACCCTGTGGGGCGGGATGCTCGCATCCGGCTATCTGTTCTGGCAGGTCCTGGCCGACTGGGTGGCGCTGCCCCAGGTGTCGCCGGCGGTGGGCTGGAGCCCCTTCGCGATCCTGCTCCTGCTCTATTATTGCGCCAATTTCATGCTGCTCGGCGCACTCTTCCTCGGCATCGGCGCCCAGGCCAGCAACATCCGCGAGATCCAGACGGTCTCGATGCCCGTGACTCTGCTCCAGGTCGGCGTCTTCCTGCTGGCGATGACCGTCATCGGGCGCGATACGGGCGCGCTCACCTGGTTCGCCTACATCTTCCCCTTCAGCTCGCCGATGGCGATGGTTGCCCATGCCGCCAAGCACGAGACGCTGTGGCCGCACCTGCTGGCCCTCTCTTGGCACGCGACCTGGGTGTTCGTGATCGTCCGCGGTTCGGCCCGCTTGTTCCGCAGGACGGTGCTGAAATCCTCGGCCGACGGCGCCTTCTTCAGCCTCGCCGCGTTTCGCCGCGGCCGGGCCGGCTGACCGGCCCTCCGTCGGCCTTCATGGCGCGCCGGACGGCACCAGGCGCACAAAGGTGGAGGCTCTCCTATCCCCTTCAGGGGCGCCTGCCGCGCCGTTCCGCGACGGCGAGCAGCGTCCTCTCGGCGACGATGATCGTGTCGCGCCGACAATCGTCGGCCGGAGAGGTCGTCCGATGTCACGGCCGGATCGCGAAAGCCGGGCCGATGACGAGCGATGCGCCGAGCTCTATTCTTCATTATGCTTCCGCTCATGCCGCACGAATTCGTATTGGAGGGCGGGCACGACGCGCTCGATCTGCTCCGTGACGAGCGCGATCGCGCGATAGAGGCGTTGCGCCTGATCGAGGAGGAAGGCTGGGCCCATTATGAGGCGCAAGGGCCCGGCGACACGGCGCGCGACGTCACCGACAAGCGTGCCAACCGCCAGCGCCAGATCATCGAGCGAATGGATCGGCTGATCGCCCTGTTGGAGCGCGCGGGCGGCTGAACCGCCCGATGCGTTTCGGGTCGGCCGGCTCAGCCTCCAAGGCCTCGGGAGGTCGGCTGATCCGTTCTCTCGCGAATGATCCGGGTCGAATCAGGTCGGATCATGCACCAGGATCGCGCTACTCGCGATGCGCAGGAATGGGGAGAGGCTCGGCGGCCCGCGCGCGGCTATATTCGGCCTCGGCGGCCTCCTTCAGCGCCTTCATCGCCTGCATGTAGGGGAAAGGCCCGTGACTGATCCGCGCCACGCCGGTCGCCGCCACTTCGGCCGCGGCTGGCGCTCCGGGGAAGGCCATGAAGTTGACCGGAAGCGGCGAGGCCGCGCAGAGCCGCTCGAGAAGGGCCAGATCGGATAGAAGCGGCGCGAAGAAGCCGTTGGCGCCTGCTTCGGCATAAGCCTGGGCGCGCTCGATCGCTGCGTCCACCATCGCGGCATCGTGGGTTTCCGGCTTGGCCTTGAGGAAGATATCGGTACGGGCGTTGATGAAGAAATCGGGGCCGACGGCCGCGCGGACGGCGCGGATCCGGGCCGCCTGCACGTCGATCGAATATAGCCCCTCGCCGCCGACGACCTGATCCTCGAAGTTGCAGCCGACTGCTCCCGTCTGCGCGAGCCGCTTCATATTGGTCGCGAGAGGCTCCGCATCGGCGGCATAGCCGCCTTCGAAGTCGATCGTGACCGGCAGGTCGACCGCCGCGACGACGCGGGCCGCATTGGCGAGGGCGAGTTCGAGCGGCAGTGCCTCGGCATCGGCGAAACCGTGCGCGGACGCGACCGACGCGCTGCCCGTCGCGATCGCCGCCGCACCCGCCTCGGCGACGGCCTTGGCGCTACCGGCGTCCCACGCGTTGAACAGGATCAGCGGATTGCCCGGGCGATGGAGGGCGGCGAAGGCGGCGGCTCTTTCTGACGGCATTTATCTCCCCTAGGGTGCACCGGCGGTCGTCCCGCCGGACAAGGTGCCGGATCCGCCCTGGCGTGGCGGATCCGGGCGCGCGCCTCGTTTCTTGCGGTCAAGCGCCCGGGCGGCTCCGGACTAGTGAACGAAGCGCGCGACCACGTCGCGATAGGAGCGGCTGACCTTCACCTGGGCTCCGCTGTCGAGCACCAGGAAGCATTCGCCGTTGGTGTGCGGCCTGACCTGGCGGACCTGGTCAAGATTGACGATGGTCGAGCGGTGGACGCGCTGGAAGCGGCGCGGGTCAAGCCTCTTCTCGAGGTCCTTCATCGTCTCGCGCAGGATCAAGGTGTTGTCGCCGGTGTAGATGCACATATAGTCGCCGGCGGCATCGATCTTCTCGATCGAGTCCACGTCGACGCGGAAGATCTGGCCGCGGTCCTTGATGTTGATCATCTTTTCATAGCGGCTGGCGGCGTGCGCGTCATCGATCGCTTCGACATTTTCCATCGCTCCGGGGGCAACCTCGGCGAGCACTTCCTTGAGGCGGTCGACCTCCTCGACGCCTCTCTTCTCGCTGAGGCGCTGGCGCACCCGGTCGAGCGTATCGGCGAGGCGCGCCTCCTCCACCGGCTTCATCAGATAGTCCACGGCCTGCGCCTCGAAGGCGCGGATGGCATGATCCGAATATGCGGTGACGAAGACGAACAAGGGGGGTTCGACCTCCATCAGCCCCTGGATGACGGAGAAACCGTCGAATCCCGGCATCTGGATGTCGAGAAAGACGAGGTCGGGCTTGTGGGTCTTGATCGATCGGATGGCTTCGCGCCCGTTGGAGCAGGTGTCGACGACTTCGACATCCTCGTGCTTCTCCAGGCGCAGCTGCAAGCCCTGGATGGCAAGCGGCTCGTCGTCGACCAGGATGGTGCGAATTGTCATTTCGGCTCCTCGGCTTCTTCAACTTGGTAGGGAATATCGATGAGAACGCGGAAGCCCCCTGTAATCTCCGACTGTGTCTCGAAGCGATGGTTGTCGCCATAGGCCTGCGCCAGGCGGTCTCGAATGTTCGCCAGACCGACTCCGGTCGACCCGTCGGCGCGGGTCCGGTTGAGCGTGTCGGCCCCCGGCCCGGTGTCCGAGACGGTGATCAGCACGCGCCCGGTCTGGCATTTGACCTCGATCGCGATATCCGCGCCCTCTTCCTGCGGCGTTACCGCATATTTGATCGCATTCTCGATCAGCGGCTGGAGCAGGAGCGAGGGCAGCAGTGCGCGGCTGCAGCTTGGATCGATGTGGAAATGGGGCCGCAGGCGTTCCTCGAACCGCATTTTCTCGATTTCGAGATAGAGCTTCAGCGTCTCGATCTCCTGGGCGACCGTCACCAGTCCGGTCGATTCGTTGACCAGCGTATAGCGCAGAAAGGAGGAGAGGCGCGAAAGCATCGCATTGGCGCGTTCGGTCTGCTTCAGCAGCACCAGCGTGGAGATCGAGTTCAGCGTGTTGAACAGGAAATGGGGATTGAGCTGATAGCGAAGCATGGCGAGCTGGGCGCTGGAGGCCTGGTTCTCGAGCCTCAGCAGCCGGTCGCTCTGCTCTTCGAGCAGCAGATAGAAATTGATGCTGTAATAGAGGGCCGACCAGGCGATGAGCAACGCCGCGGTGAGCAGGATCGCACCGAGAAAGCGTATTCCGCCGAGGCTGGAGCCTGGCCGGATGATCGTGCCGTAGCTCCAGGTCTCGATCGCCGAGAAGGCGGCGGCGGCGACGATGACGATGATGATCGAGCCGACCCAGGTGTAGATCGGCTTCATCCGTATGAGCCGGCGATAGACCGCCGCCATGAGCAAGGTGATCGAATAGCCGGTGGCGGTGAGCAGCAGGGTGTGGACGACGTAGGTCCACTCCACCGCATTGGCGAGGCCGGACAGGGTGCGCAGCACGAAGTAGCCGCCCCAGCCGATCGACTGGAGCATCCAGAAGGCGCGGTTCTTGTCCTCGAAAAAGGGGCTGCCTCGCAGCCGGAACGGGTTCCAGCTGGCTTCGGCCTGGCCCGGCTGGGGCGCGGCGATCGGGACGGCGCTATGGGCCACTATTCGCTGCCTCCGCGGCATTTCTAGCGGGAAGCACGAGCATGGACCAGTCGGCCTGGTCCGTCACCCAGTCGGCTACGGCCCGCCGAACGTCTTCGGCCGTCAGCGCGCGATAGTCGGCGAGATAGTTCCGGACATTCTCGATCGCCTCCGGGCTGTCGATCCAATTTTCCAGCGCTTCCACCCAATAGCCGTTGGTCTCCAGGCGCCGCTCGATCCCGCTTACCACCGGATTTCGTGCCCGGGCGAACTCATCCGGTTCGACCGGCCGGGCGGCGAGATCGGCGACGATCTCGCGCGCGATCCGGAAGAAGGTCGGCGCTCCGTCCGGGCGGATCTCGGCCGAGGCGTAGAAGATACCCCATTGCGGGAAGGAATCGGAGCTGAGATGCGCCGCGTTGGGCGCATAGGTGGCGCCTTCCTCCTCGCGCAACCGGTCGAACAGCCGAACCTCGAACATGTTGGCGGCAAGCGCCAGAGCTCGGCGTTCGTCGATGCGGTCCCGCCCACCCAATGTCGACCAGCCGATCATCGCATAAGCCTGATTGGGATCGCCTTCATGGGTGAAGGTGCGCGGCTCCGGATCGGGCTCCGGCGGCCGAACCCCGGTCGCCGCCGGGGGAATGGCGGGTGCCGGTCGCGGTGGCAGCGATGCCACGGTTCGGCGCATCGCCTCGACCGCGCTTTCCAGCTCCATGTCGCCGACGATGATCGCGTGGACCGGTCCTTGTGCCAGCAGTGGCGAGAAGAAGTCGCGAAACTGCTCGACGGTGACCGCCGCCATCTCCTGCCGTTCGGTCGGCCGCCATCTCCGGTCGCCCGGTCGGACCACGCCGCCCAGCTCGCGCGACGCGCGGGCGGACGCGGAGGAGAAATGCATGTCGTAGCTTTCCACCGCGGCGCTTCGGAACCGCGCGAGCAGGGCCGGGTCCCATTCCGGATGGGTAAGCTTGGTGGCGAGCAGCCGAAGCTGATCGGCAAGATCGGCGGCGTTGGTCTGTCCGGCCAGAACGAAGGCGTCCTCGTCGGCCTGGAAGGCGAGGCCGATGCGCCGGCCGGTGAGCAGCCGCTCCATCCCCTCCAGATCGAGCCCGGCGAGGCCCGACGGCGCGACCAGCCCGGCGAGCCAGCCGAGCGACGGGCGGTCGGGATCGAGGCCGGAGATGCCGGCCCCGAAGCGCAGGCGGACCTGGATCGAGCCGCTCTCGAACCGGGTGGGCTTGAAGGTCAGAGTCGAGCCATTGGCGAAACGGACGATGGTGACGTTCATGTCGTCGATCCGATGGCGCGAGACTTCGCGGCCGGGCGGCCCCAGCGGCGGCAGATCTTCGAAGCTGACCCGGCGCTCGGCCGAGCGGGCAGCGGGCGCGACGGCCCGGGCGGCGGCGAATGCTTCCGTGAGTGCGGCCTCGCCGCCGGCGACCGGCTGCGGCGAGATCAGCATCATTCTGGGTCCGGACCCTGCGAAGAGGCCGCGCATGGCCTCGCCGATCCGCTCCGGTGTCATAAGCGGCACGTTGCGTTCGAAATTGTCGAGCACGGTCTGGGCGCTCGCCACCACCGCGCCGTTGCCGACCGCGCCGATCAGCTGCTCGGCGCGAACCTGCGACAGCACGGTCGCCTCGCCCTGAACCGCCGAAGTGACCGCCGTTCTCAAATTGCTGATCTCGCGGTCGATTTCGGCCTGGCTGGGGGGCGCGCGGGTCGCGTCGGCGACGATGGCGAAGGCCTGTTCGAGCGCAGGCTGCCACTGCCCCTCCCGCGCGACGATCGCGAGCTGGGTGGCATTGGCGACATTGCGCGACCGGCCTGCATCGACCGACGCGTTGATGAAGGCGGATTCGCCGCGGGCATGGGCTTCCAGGCGCCGGTTGATGATTCGTTCGGCGAGATTCTCCTCGAGGAACAGCCTCTCGCGCGCGACGGTGTGGGGGATGTGCTCGTAGGGCCGCAGCCACATCACGGAGCCGGTCACCGGCGCGCCGGGATAAGCGAGATTGCGGACCGGCCGCTCGATCTCGGCGATGCGGCCCCAGTCGGGGTCTGCCGGCGCCGGCCCTTGTGCCGTCCAGCCGCCGAAATGGCGCTGGATCAGCGCCTCCATCATTTCCGGATCGGCGTCTCCGACGAGGACCACGGTGGTCCGATCGGGTCGGTACCAGCGGCGGTAGAAGGCCTTCAGTCCTTCGGCCGTAGCGGCGTTCAGCGTCTCCTCGGTTCCGATCGTGTCGCGCTCGGCGAAGCGCAGGCCGGCATAGAAGAGTTCCTGGGAGAGCTCGACGATGCGCTGGGTGAGCTCGGGGCGGCGCGCCTTCTCGGCCAGCACGACCGGCCGCTCCGCCTCGACCGCGGCCGGATCGAAGCGGGCCCTAGACATCATTTCGGCCAGAACGCCGAGGCTGGTGTCGAGCGGCTCCCGGCCGGCATGGGGGAGGTTGAGCTGGTAGACGGTTTCGTTGGCACTGGTGCGGGCGTTGCTGTCGCTGCCGAAGCTCGCGCCCAGCTCCTGCCAGATCTGCCGGGCTCGCCGGTCCGGGAATCCGTCGGTGCCGCGGAACAGCATATGCTCGACATAATGGGCCCAGCCGCGTTCATGATCCTCCTCGTGGAGGGCGCCGGCGCCGATCCGGATGCGGATCGAAACCTGCCCGGCCGGCAGCGGGTTTCGCCGGACCGCATAGCGGAGCCCGTTGGACAGGGTGCCGAACCGCCACGCCGGATCGGGCGCGATGTCGCTGCCGCGATAGAGCCACTCGGCATCGCCGCTCCGGGCGGTGGCCGGGAGGGCGATCAGCAGGGTAGCGATCAGCAGGAGGGGGGCAAGCAGGAGCGAGCGCAGCAGGGTCATCGATGGCTTTGTGGGGAGCGTCGAACGGTTTGTCGAGCGATACGGGCTCTCTTGGGTGTTGACCGCTGTGCAGGCAAAGGCGGAGTGGTATCCTCGGTAGAAGGCAGGCGTTCCAAGGAATGCGCTTCCGAGATGACTTCGCTGACTTGACTCTGTTCAACCATGCTCGGAACATATCAGGAACATATGAGTCCGAGTCGCATGCTTGCCACGCTTTCCCCCGACGCACGCCTTGCCGCTCTGCGCGAAGAGGTGCGGGCGATAGAAAGTGCCGGTCGCGCTGCCGGCCGCCTCGCCGTGCCGTTCGGCCTGGACGCGGTCGATCGGCGGCTGGCGGACGGCGGCCTGGCGGTGGCGGCGCTGCACGAGGCGGCGCCGGCGACGCCGGCGCTCGGCGACGATGCTGCCGCCACCTTGTTCCTCGCCGCCGCCGCGGCGCGGCTGGCGATGAGCCGGAGCGAAGGAACGGTGCTTTGGGCGCTTGCTCGCCGCGACCTGTTCGCGCCCGGTTTGGCCCAGGCCGGCCTGGCGCCGGAGCGGCTGATCTATGCCGAATGCCGGCGCGACGAGGAGGTGCTGGCGGTGATGGAGGAGGGGCTGCGTCATGGCGGCCTCGCCGCGGTGGTCGGGGAGGTGGGGAATATGCGCCTTGCCGCCGGCCGCCGTCTCCAGCTTGCCGCCGAAGAAGGGGGAACGACCGCCTTGATGCTGCGGCGCTGGCGGCGGGCCGGTACCGACCCTCTGGTCTCGTCCTCCCCGGCGGTGACCCGCTGGCGGATCGGCTGCGTGCCGTCGGAGAGGCTGGCGGTGCCCGGGATAGGCCGGGCACGTTGGCAGGTCGATCTGCTCCGCCAGCGCGGCGGTGAACCCCATATGTGGATATTGGAGGCCCCCGATGCCGAGGCTCGCCTCGCTCTACCTGCCCTGGCTGCCGATCGACCGGATCAGGCGGTCGGAGCGGAAAGAAGAGCGGCCTAGTTCTTCCCCGCCCATGGCGGGGGAAGGGGCCCCTTTGCGGGCCGGTGGAGGGGCAATTTTCAACGCCGGGCTGGAAGCCAGCTTTCCGCCCCGCTTCGTGGGATCCCCCTCCCCACCAGCCGATGAGGAGGAACGCCTCACCTGCTCTTGTCCCAACGCGCCCGGCTTTCGCCCCGGCGCGCGCTGGGCGCGGGAGGAGGCGACAAGGGCGCTGGCGCCGCGCGCCGCGTCGGAGACGCCCCTCGTCACCACCCAGCGAACCGGGCAGCGCATCACCCTCGCCGCGATCGACCCGGCAGCGGGGGCACTCGGGCTGGAGGTCGGCATGGCCCTGACCCAGGCCCGGATGCTCGTCCCGGGGCTCGATGTCCGCGATGCCGATCCCGAGGGAGATGGCGCCTTCCTCGCCCGGCTGGGCCTGTTCGCCGCCCGCCGCTGGACGCCGCGCGCGGCCGTCTCCGGCCCCGATGGCCTGTGGCTCGACCTCAGCGGGGTGGCCCATCTGTTCGGCGGCGAACGTTTTATGTGCGAGCGAATTCTCGCCTTCTGCGCACGGCTCGGCTTTTCAGCCCGGATCGCCGTCGCCGGGACGACCGGAGCCGCCCATGCCCTCGCCCGTTTCGGCAGCACGTCGATCGTCTCCTGCCCCGAAGGCGGGGAGGGGGCGGCGCTGGCGGCGCTGCCGCTCGCCGCGCTGCGGCTCGGCGAGGCCACGCTCGCTGCCACTCGACGGCTCGGCGTGGAGACCATCGGAGCGCTGGCGGCAATGCCGCGCGCGCCGCTGCAGCGCCGCTTCGGGGCCGATCTGCTCACCCGCCTCGACCAGGCGCTCGGCCGGGCCAGCGAGCCGTTCGATCCGATCGTTCCCAGCGATCCGCCGTCGGTGCTGCTGCGCTTCGTCGAGCCGATCGCCACCGCCGAGGCGATCGCCGAAGCGATGGCGGAGGCGCTGCGCCGTCTCGTCCGCCTGCTCGAGCGGGCCGGCCTCGGCGTCCGCGGTCTCGATTTCATCTGCGAACGCATCGACGGCGCCGAACTCAGGGTGAGGGTCGGGACCGCCCGCGCCACTCGCGATACTCTCCACCTGCTTCGCCTGCTTTCTCCCAAGATCGAGACGATCGAGCCTGGCTTCGGCATCGAGCGCGTCTGCCTCCTTGCCTGGCGCGTCGAGCCGCTCGGTCCGCAGGCGATCGCCGGCATTCTCGCCGGAGAGCCGCCGGCGCCCGATCTTGTCCCCCTGATCGACCGCCTCGTCGGCCGGCTCGGTGCGCGCCGCCTCTACCGGATGAGCGCGGTCGAAAGCGACGTGCCGGAACGCAGCGTGCGCCGCATCGGCCCGCTCGACCGACCGGCCGCCTGGCCGGGCTGGCCTCGCCCGACCCGCTTGCTGTCGCCGCCCGAACCGATCGGCGACGTTCTTGCGCTGCTTCCCGACCAGCCGCCGCGGCGCTTCACCTGGCGCGGCCGTTCCTACCGCGTGCGCCAGGCGGACGGCCCCGAACGCATCCACGGCGAATGGTGGAAGCGCAGCACCGAGGTCGAGGCGGTGCGCGATTATTTCCAGGTCGAGGACGAAGCGGGCCACCGCTTCTGGCTGTTCCGCCGCGGCGACGGCGAGGACCCCCGCACCGGCGATCTCAGCTGGTACATGCATGGGGTGTTCGGATGATGAGGTGGCCACAGCTCATCCCTCCTCACGGAATGGAAGGGAGGAACCGGTGACCTATACCGAGCTTCAGGTCACCAGCCATTTCAGCTTCCTGCGTGGGGTCTCCAGTGCGGCGGAATTGTTCTCGGCCGCGGCCTTGCTCGGCTATCCGGCGCTCGGAATCACCGATCGCAACACGGTGGGCGGTCTCGTCCATGCGCTGCGGGCGTCCGATGCCACGGGCGTGCGGCTCGTCGCCGGCTGCCGGCTCGACCTGGTCGAGGGCGGTTCGCTGCTGGTCTGGCCGGAGGACCGGGGCGGCTGGTCACGCCTCGTTCGCCTGCTCACCCTCGGCAAGCAGCGCGCCGACCCGCAGAAAGGCGAGAAAGGGCAATGCTTTCTCCACTGGGAGGATGTCGACGCGCATTCGGAAGGACTGGTCGCCGCCTTCCTCTCCAATGAGGCGGACGGTGCGGCCGAAGCTGGGCTGCGCCAGACCGCCGACATTTTCGGTGACCGGGCGCATGGCGCGCTGGTCCTGCGCCGCCGCCCGGGCGAGGCGGAGCGGCTGCACGCGCTGGAGGCGATGGCGCGCCGCCACGGTCTGCGCAGCCTCGCCGTGGGCGACGTCCTCTACGACAGCCCGGACAAACGGCTGCTGCAGGACGTCGTTACCGCGATCCGCCACAAATGCACGATCGACGAACTCGGCTTCCGCCGCGAGCGCTTCGCCGATCGTCATCTCAAGAGCCCGCAGGAAATGGCGCGCCGCTTCGCCGCCTTTCCCGACGCGATCCGCGCGAGCGCCGACATTGCCGAGCGCTGCACCTTCTCGCTGCGGGAACTAAGCTACCAATATCCCGACGAGATCGTGATGTCGGGCCGCACGCCGCAGGAAGCGCTGGAACGGCTCGCCCGCGAGATGCTCGCCGCCCGCTTCCCGGACGGCGTGCCCAAGGCCTATTCGGACCTGCTCGAGCATGAGCTGAGGCTGGTCGGGCGGCTCGGCTACGCCCCCTATTTCCTCACGGTCAATTCGATCGTCGCCTTTGCGCGCAGCCAGGGGATACTCTGCCAGGGACGCGGCTCGGCCGCCAATTCGATGATCTGCTACGTGCTCGGCGTCACCTCGATCGATCCGGTCAAACATAAATTGCTGTTCGAGCGCTTCATCTCGGAAAGCCGGAACGAGCCGCCCGACATCGACGTCGATTTCGAACATGAGCGGCGCGAGGAAGTGATCCAGTGGATCTACGAAACCTACGGCCACCGGCATGCCGCACTGACCGCCGTCGTCAGCCGCTACCGCAGCCGCGGCGCAGTCCGCGAAGTCGGCAAGGCGCTCGGCCTTCCCGAAGACGTCACCGGCGCGCTTGCCGGCCAGATCTGGGGCTGGTCGACCGAAGGAGTCACCGAAGGCCATGCCGCCGAGCTCAACCTGGACAGCGGCGATCCGCGGCTGGCCTTGACCCTCGATCTCGCCCGCCAGCTGATCGGGACGCCGCGCCACCTGAGCCAGCATCCGGGCGGCTTCGTCCTCACCCGCGACCGCCTCGACGATCTCGTCCCGATCGAGCCCGCGGCGATGGAGGACCGACGGGTCATCGAGTGGGAAAAGGACGATATCGAGGAACTGGGCTTCATGAAGGTCGACGTGCTCGGCCTCGGCATGCTCGGCTGCATGCGCCGCGCCTTCGATCTGCTCGCGGCGCATAAGGGTATCGCCCTGGGGCTCGATTCCGAAGTCCTCCAGAAGGACGACGATACGGTCTATGCGATGATCCGGAAGGCCGACACGCTCGGCACCTTCCAGATCGAGAGCCGGGCGCAGATGAGCATGCTTCCCCGGCTCAAGCCCAGGGAGTTCTATGACCTCGTCATCCAGGTGGCGATCGTCAGGCCGGGGCCGATCCAGGGCGACATGGTCCATCCCTATCTGCGCCGGCGCGAAGGCAAGGAGCCGGAGGAATATCCCTCCGAGGCGCTCAAGGAGGTACTGCAGAAGACCAAGGGGGTGCCGCTCTTCCAGGAGCAGGCGATGAAGGTGGCGATCGTCGGCGCCGGCTTCACGCCGACCGAGGCGGACGCGCTGCGCCGATCGATGGCGACCTTCAAGGTGACCGGCGGGGTCAGCGCCTTTCACGACAAGCTGGTGAAGGGCATGATCAAGAACGGCTATACGCGCGACTTCGCCGAGCGGACCTTCAAGCAGATCGAAGGATTCGGCAGCTACGGTTTCCCCGAAAGCCACGCCGCCAGCTTCGCCAAGATCGCCTACGCCTCGTCCTGGGTGAAATGCCATCATCCCGACATCTTCTGCGCGGCCCTGCTCAACGCCCAGCCGATGGGCTTCTATGCCCCCGCCCAGATCGTCCGTGACGCAAGGGAACACGGCGTGGAGGTGCGCCCGATCTGCATCAACGCCAGCCGATGGGATTGCACGGTCGAAAACTCCTCCCCGAGCAAGCCCGGGGAGGAACGGCTCCCCATCCGCCTCGGCCTGCGCATGGTGCGCGGCCTTTCCAACGACCATGCCGCCCGAGTCCTCGCCGCGCGCGACGAGCGTCCGTTCGATTCGGTCGAGGATGTCTGGCGCCGGTCCGGCGTGCCGGTGGCGGCGCTGGAGAAGCTCGCCGACGCGGACGCCTTCGCCGGTCTCGGCCTGGACCGACGCCAGGCCCTGTGGCGCGTGCGCGGACTTGGGGAAGCGCCGCTGCCTCTGTTCGCCGCCGCCGCCGCCCGGGACATCGAACCGGAGGTCAGGCTGGTGCCGCTCACCGCCGGACGCGAGGTCGTCGAGGATTATCGCGCGGTCCAGCTCACCTTGCGCGATCACCCTTTGTCCTTCGTCCGGCCGGAGCTGGAGAGTCGCGGATCGGTTCCCTGCTCGGCGTTGAAGCGGATCAAAGACGGCCGCAAGGTCCGCCTGTCCGGGATCGTTCTCATCCGCCAGCGCCCCGGCGCCGGCAACGTCACCTTCGTCACGATCGAGGATGAGAGCGGAATCGCCAACATCATCATCTGGCAGCGTCTCTACGAGACCTATCGCCGCACCGTTCTGTCGGCAGCGATGATCGGGATCGAGGGGCGTGTCCAGAAGGAGGGCGACGTCATCCACGTCATCGCCGACCGGCTCGAGGACGAATCCTTCCTGCTGCGCGCGGTTGGCGATCGCGAATTTCCACACCGCACCGGGCCGGGCGACGGGGCGAAGGGCGGCGGGCCCGACCACCGCCAGCGCGGGCCGCTGCCGCTCAAACCTTATCGGAAGGCCGAAGGAATCCGGATCAAGTCACGCGACTTTCATTGAGACGCAGCGCGCGGCAGCCAATCTCGTCAATGCGGCTCCCGAGGCAGCGGCCGCAGGCGCTAGGGCCGGTCGCGCCCGGGCTCCGCGGAAGCGAAGCGCGGCGGCGCATGCCGTCCCGCAGCGGGATCGGGGAGGAGGACATCGCTGCCACGCAGCAGCTGCGGTCGGCTCTCGCCCGGCCGGCACTGCGCCACGACCGAAGGAAAAAGCAGGTCGTCGCGCCGCAGAAGCTCGGCTTCCGTCGCGGCGACGCACGCGGCCTCGCTCTCGTAACGCGCCTCTGCGACCGTCACTTCGCGGCAGGGCGCGTCGCTTTCGCCGCAGCCGAGGATTGCCATGACATAGATTAACGGTTCCATATGAGCGTTGAACCGTCCGGCGGCGAACCGGTTCCTGACGTTTCGCCCCCGTCACTTGGGAAGCCGCGGCCGCGCGCCTATCTAGGTCGGCAATGGCGCCCGAAGAAATCAAGACCGAAGAAGCGACGGGCGGCTGGAGCGCGCTGCGCCGCTTCCTGCCCTATCTCTGGCCGCCCGGGGAGCCCGCGCTACGGACCCGCGTCGTCATCGCCGTCCTGCTCGTGCTGGCGGCGAAGGCGGCGACGCTCACCATGCCCTTCGCCTACAAGGCGGTGGTCGATCGGATGTCGACCGGGATGGACGAAGCGGCCGGGCTGATCGTTGCCTTGGTCTTCGCTTATGTCGCCGCCCGCTTCGGCAGCGTCCTGTTCGACAATCTCCGGAACGCCATCTTCGAGCGGGTCGGGCAGGATGCGGCGCGGCGCCTCGCCGAGACGGTGTTCCGGCACATCCACGCTTTGTCGCTGCGTTTCCACCTCGAGCGGCGGACCGGTGCGCTCACGCGCATCGTCGAGCGGGGCACCAAGAGCATCGACATGATGCTCTATTTCCTGCTGTTCAACATCGCCCCGACCCTGATCGAGCTGGCCGCGATCTGCATCATCTTCGGCGTGAAATTCGGTCCCGGCCTGGTCGCGGCGACGCTTGCGATGGTTGTCCTCTACATCTGGTTCACCCGCGTCGTCACCGAATGGCGTGCCCGGCTGCAGCGCGAGATGAACGATGTCGACAACCAGGCCATCGCTCGTGCCGTCGACTCGCTGCTCAACTACGAGACGGTCAAATATTTCAACGCCGAGGATCGCGAAGCGCGCCGCTACGGCCGGACGATGGAAGCCTTTCGCGAGGCGGCGGTGCGCAACGAAACCTCGCTCGCCTGGCTCAATGTCGGCCAGTCGCTGATCACCAATCTGATGATGGCCGGCGCAATGGCCTATACGGTCTGGGGCTGGAGCCGCGGCGCGTTCACGGCCGGCGACGTCGTCTTCGTCAACACCTTCCTGATGCAGCTCTTCCGACCCTTGGACATGCTCGGATGGGTCTACCGAACCGTTCGCCAGGGCCTCATCGACATGGAGGCGATGTTCGGCATCGTCGACACGCCGGCCGAGATCGCCGACGCGCCCGGCGCACCGGCGCTCGTCGTCCGGGCCGGCCACGTCCGGTTCGAGGACGTCCACTTCGCCTACGAGCCCGACCGTGACATCTTGAAGGGAATCGACCTCGAGGTGAAGCCGGGGACGATGACGGCGATCGTCGGCCCGTCGGGCGCCGGCAAGTCGACCCTGTCACGGCTGCTGTTCCGCTTCTACGAGCCGACCTCAGGGCGGATCACCATCGACGGCCAGAATATCGGCCAGGTGACCCAGGCGAGCTTGCGGGCGGCGCTCGGGATCGTGCCGCAGGACACCGTGCTGTTCAATGACACGATCGGCTACAATATCGGTTACGGCAAGGACGAGGCGACGCGCGAGGAGATCGAGGACGCCGCCCGGGGCGCGGCGATCCACGATTTCATCATGGAGTTGCCGCTCAGGTACGACTCACTGGTCGGCGAGCGGGGGCTCAAGCTGTCGGGCGGAGAGAAGCAGCGCGTGGCGATCGCCCGCACCCTGCTCAAGGACCCGCCGATCCTGATCCTCGACGAGGCGACCAGCGCCCTCGACAGTCGCACCGAGGCAGCGATCCAGGAGACGCTGCGCAACGTCGCCGCGCGCCGGACCAGCATCGTCATCGCCCACCGCCTGTCGACGGTTGTCGACGCCGACCAGATCATCGTCCTCGACCGGGGCCGCGTCGCCGAGCGCGGCACCCACGCAGCCTTGCTGCGCAAGGGCGGTCTCTATTCGGAGATGTGGGCGCGTCAGCAGAGCGAGGCAGAAGAGGAGGCTGAGGCCACCCAGGCCGCCGAATAGGCCGGATCAGCCGTCAGCATGGGGCAGTCAATTTTATGGATCGTCGCCCCGCTTCGGGTAGTGGATCCGGTCGCCGCTCGCTTCGGCTCCGGGGGTCATTTTCGCCGGTTCGACCCTCGACGAGCCCATCAGGTGCAGCACGGTGCGGCCATTCAGCATCAGATAGTCCGCGACGATACGGCGATGGCAGCGCCACCACACGGCCTCCGCGCACATGATCGCGCAGCGGCGAACCTCTGCCAGGCGCAGAAGCTCGGCCAAGCCTTCCTGAAAGGCATCGCCGAGGGCATGGTCCGCATAATTGTGGAAGCTGACGTTGCGCCACAGGCCGTTCGTCTCCGGCGAGACCCCGACGGCCTTGCCCCGTAGCCCGCCGAGGCTTGGAATGCGCGTATGGCCGATCTGGTAGTCGGCCAAAGCATCCGGCAGCGCATCCTCATTATATTGCGGGTTGGTTCTCGACCGCGGCACCGTGCGTACATCGACGACCATGTCGGCCGGTCCGGCCCTTAGCAGCTCGACGAATTCCTCGATCGAGCGGGTTGAATGCCCGACCGTGTAGACGGGAAGGGGCGCCTCCGCCGCCACCGCTCAGGCCCCCCGTCTTTCCACACCGCCCTCGGCGATGTCGCCTATCCGCGCGGCCACCAGCCGGCGCAGCTCGGGGATCACCTCTTCGCCGAACCAGGGATTGCGCGCCTCCCAGAGTCGCGACCGCCAGGACGGGTGCGGTAGCGGCAAGTGGAGCGGCAGATGGTCTCGGAAGCGGCGCACCCGATCGGTCATCGACCCCTTGCCCAGAACGTGCTGCTGGGCATGGCTGCCGACCAGCAGCACCAGGTCGATCGACGGCAGCCTCGACAGCAGCCGGTCGCGCCACAGCTGCGCGCATTCCGGCCGCGGCGGCGAGTCGCCGCCGGCGCCGCGGCCAGGATAGCAGAAGCCCATCGGAACGATTGCGAACAGACGGGGGTCGTGGAACTGCGCCCGCGTGACTCCGAGCCAGGCCCGCAGCCGGTCGCCCGAGGGATCGTCGAACGGCACTCCGGAGGTATGGACGCGAGTGCCTGGCGCCTGGCTGGCGACGAGGATTCGGGCGCCGGCCCCGGCCTGCAGCACCGGGCGCGGCCCGAGCGGCAGATACTCCGCGCAGGCGCGGCAGGCGCGAATTTCGGCCAGCAGGTCGTCGAGGTCCGGCATGGTCGCAACGTCGGACCCCGGGTCCGACTTTCAAGTCCGGTGGACGCCGGCCGGGGCAGCGGCTTCGTCGAATCTCGCCCTCGAGCACGGAGGCGCGCAGGCACGCGGCTGCCGCTCGTTGCCGTCGAACCCGGCGCTTGGTATTTCACGAACCTCGCCGTTCGCCGCGAGAAACCGAGGGAATGAGCGGCGCGGCGTGGGTGGAGAACGGCCACGGCAGCGGCCGCGACGTCCGGTCGCGCTAATGGCAGGAACTGTGAGGGAGCGTTGATCGAAGTGAGATCGCCACCTTCGAGGTACCGAGCGATCCTTGCCGCGCTTGCGGTGGGGATCACGCCGCTGGCCGTTCACGCCGTCGATCCGCCCGCACGGCCGGTTCAGCAGCTGCGCGTCTACCAGCTGTTCGACGCCACCAGCGGCGCCTTCCACGATCGCTTTCGCGACCATGCACGGCGGATCATGGCGCGCCACGGCTTCGACATTGTCGCCATGTGGGAAACCCGCACCGAGCGCGGGCCGGAATTCGTCTACCTGCTGAACTGGCCCGACGAGGCAACGATGCGCCGCGCCTGGCGGGCCTTCCTCGCCGACGACGAGTGGATCCGCATCAAGCAGGAAAGCGCCTCCGAGCACGGTCCGATGGTCGGGGATATCGAGGAGCGCGTCCTGCGTCCGACCGACTATTCTCCTGCGCTCCGGTGATGGGCTCCCGAGGCGGCGGCACCGTCGGCGAGGCGATCTTCCGCCGCGCCGGCAGCGCTGAGCGCATCTTCGCCCGTCCTGTCCGGGGCATGATCGCCTTGCCCTGAAGCGGCATTGGGAGGAGCGCAGAGCCGACGGATCCCTGTCTAGGACGCACCGGAGAGCTTCGCCGAACGTCCAACCTGCGGCGGCCCGCAGTCCGGTGCTGGACGGGCCGTCCTAGCCGCCGGCCGCTTGTTCAGCGGCGGAGTCCGGACCATTATATTGCTCTATCCAGACGATCCTTGCGAGGGGGCAGCGACGAAGCAATCCAGCCCGCGAGGCGTATCGAGCCTGTTTTCGACACGGGCGCCCCCCTTCTGCTACCACCTTCGCCGCAGCCCCGGAGAACCGACACGTGAAAAGACGAACCTTCCTCGCCGCCGCTCCGCTTGCCGCCGTCGGCCTGGCCTCCGCCCGCCAGGCCTTGTCGCAGACGGCCCCAGTCGCTCCGCCCCTCAGCCCATCCTTGCCGGCCACCCAACATTATCCGGATGTGGAGGCAGGCGACCGTCCCGTCGGCGCCAGCTTCGGCACCCGCTCCGAGGTGTTCGGCCGGAACGGCGCGGCTGCTTCCTCCCATCCGCTCGGCACCCTCGCCGGGATCGAGATATTGAAGAAGGGCGGATCGGCGGTCGACGCAGCCATCGCGATCAATGCCGCCCACGGTTTCCTCGAGCCCACCGCCAACGGCATCGGCGGCGATCTCTACGCAATGCTGTGGGACCCGCAGGCGTCGCGTGTTGTCGGGATCGCCGGGTCCGGGCGCTCGCCGCGCGGGCTCAGCCTGGAAACGGTCCGCTCGCGCGCCCGCGACGGCGTCCTGCCGCCCTACGGCGCGGTGACGGTGACGGTGCCGGGCACGGTCGACGCCTGGTGGCGGCTCCACCAGCGCTACGGCCGTCTGCCCTGGGCCGAGCTGTTCGAGCCGGCCATCGCCTATGCGGAAGGCGGCGTGCCGCTCTCGCCGATCGTCGCTTACTACATGAACCGAGCGATGGCGAATTATGCGCGCCCGGGGATCGGCATCGAGGAGATCGCCAATGCACAGGCGACCTATGCGTCGGGCGACCGCGCTCGGGCCGGGGAGATCTTTCGAAATCCCGATCTGGCCCGCACCTACCGCAGGATTGCCGAGGGGGGCCGCGACGCCTTTTACGAGGGCGATATTGCGGCCACGATCGAATCCTATTTCCGGCGGATCGGCGGCTGGATGACGCGCGAAGACCTTGCAGCCCACCGGAGCGAGTGGAGCGAGCCGGTCGCGACCGATTATCGCGGCGTCACCGTTCACGCCATCGGCGCGAATACCCAAGGCATCGCCACGCTGCAGATGCTGAACATGCTCGAGACGTTCGACATGAAAGAGGCGGGCTTCCAGACGCCGCTGTCGATCCATCTCCAGGCCGAAGCCAAGCGCCTCGCTTACGAGGACCGCGCCCGCTATTATGCCGATCCCGACTTTTCGCGCATTCCCACCGATTGGCTGGTCTCCAGAGACTATGCCGCCGACCGGGCGAAGCTGATCCGTCCCGACCGGATCAATCCGTCCGTCGCGCCGGGACAGGCGCCCAGCCAGGGCGACACCACTTATTTCAGCGTAGCCGACCGGAACGGCATGATGGTGTCGCTGATCCAGTCCAACTTCCGCGGCATGGGCTCGGGGCTGGTCCCGGATGGGCTCGGCTTCATGCTCCACGACCGGGGCCAGCTCTTCACCCTGCAGGAGGGGCATCCGAATGAATATGCGCCCGGCAAGCGGCCGTTCCAGACGATCATTCCCGGATTCGCCACGCGCGAGGGCAAGCCCTGGCTGTCCTTCGGAGTCATGGGCGGCGATATGCAGCCTCAGGGCCAGGCCCAGGTCATAATCAACCGCGTCGATCACGGCCTGGACGGCCAGGCCGCGGGCGATGCCCCGCGCTGGCACCATGAAGGCTCGTCGGAGCAGATGGGCGAGGACGACAAGAGCATCGGCGGAACCGGCCTCCTGCGGCTGGAGACCGGCGTCCCAAAGCGCACCGCCCGGGCGCTGGCCGACATGGGCTGGCGCCTCGGCCCCTCCGACGGCGGGTTCGGCCGCTATTCCTCGGTCGAGCGACGCGAAAGCGGCGGCGATCTGGTCTACGCCGCCGCTTCCGACGTACGGGCCGACGGGATCGGGCTGGCTTATTGAGCGCGGTCGGCGTTCCAGCCTCCGCACTCAATTCGCCCTGGTACCCAATGCCCGCGAGCCTGGCGCGCTCGATCGCAGAATCCGCGAGCGCAGATCATCGCCGGATTTCACCGCGGCCTCGGAGGGACGAGACCGGCGCCTAAGAAGATGGAGCCGGCCGGGATGCCGCACGGCATCGTCGGCGCCGGCCGGCCTATTCCGCGGCCTCGGGGACGACGGGCCGCCTGGCCCGTGCGGTCGGCGCCTTTGCAGGCTTGAGGAACCAGAAGCTCCAGGTCGCCAGCGATCCGAGCAGCGCAAGCGTCAGCCCGCAGAACGTCAGCGCCAGCTGCCAAAGCAGGCCGCCTACCTTGCCCGCGTGGACCGGGTAGAACTTCTCGATGATGGCCGAAGAGGCGTCGCCTGCAGCAGGGTCATCGGTGGCAAGCACCTCGGCCGTAGCCGGATCGAGATAGACGTAGGTGCGCCCATTCGGCGTCCATTCGAAATGCTGCTTCATGCGCAAGGCGAGCGGCGCGCCGGTCTCTTTCGGCAGCATCAGGCGGCGCGGGGCCGCTTCGGGGAACATGGCCTGCGCGTTCGCCATGACCGCCCGCCAGTCGGTCGCCGGACTGACCGCACCGGCTGCGGCCGGAGCCTCAGGCGCTGCCTCGGCCGCCGCCCAGGGCGCGAGCAGCGCGTCCGGCAAAGCGGGAAACACCATGGACGACCCGGTCAGCGCGGCGAGGATCAGCAGCGGCGAGGCGACCACGCCGATATCGCGATGCTGGCGGACGATCGCGCTCCTCGTCATCCGCGCCGGCCAGAGGCGAAAGCTGAAGGTCTTCCGCGTGCGCCACCACAGGATGAGGCCCGTGACCGAGAAAGCCAGCAGCAGCAATCCGAGCAAGCCGGTGATGAACTTCCCGATCTCGCCGAGGAACAGATAATGGTGGAGGTCGAACAGCCACAGCTCGGGGCGGCCCCATAAGCTATCCCAGCGATCGACGATCTCGCCGCCTTGCGTCAGATAGGCGCCGCCGCCGTCGGCGTAGATCGCCTGGTGGAGGCCCATCCGATCGTCGGCGAAGGTGATTCGCGAAAGGTCGGGGGCCTCCGCCATCGCGGCCGCCACCGTGGTGCCGATCTCGGCCGCGTCGGCACGCAGCGGATCCTTGGCGCCGGGGAGGCCGATCCACCTTTCCTCCCACACTAGGAGCGTGCCCGAAAGGCCGATGACCGTCAGCAGCAGGCCGACGATCCCTCCCGTCCAGCGGTGCAGGAGGGAAAGGAGAGGCATCAGAAGGTCCCGCGCCAGCTCACGGTGAAGGTTCGTCCGCGCCCAGCGAAGTAGCGGGTGTTGCTCGTCACCTGCACGGTATCGCTGTCGTAGGTCAGGTAGAATTTGTCGGTGAGGTTCTGCACCGACAGCGCGATCTGGCCGATGGCGGTGTCGTAGGCGATGAAGGCGTCGAGCAGCGTATAGCCCTCGAAGTCGGTGGCGGTCGCCGCATCGTTGAACGTCCGCGAAAGATAGAAGCGCGACTGCAGCCGTGCGGTCAGCGGGCCACGGCTGAAATCGGCGGCCAGGTTGAGACGGTCGGGGGATATGTTGGCGCCGTCCAGATCCTCGTCGACCAGACCGTCATCGTCGGCGTCGGTCTGCCCCTGTATGTCGCTATAGGCGGCGCTGAGCGTCAGGCCTGGGAACGGGGTACGCCACGATAGGCTGGCCTCCAGCCCTTCGAGGTCGATCGGCTGGCGCGCCACGTCGTAGATGCCGTCCGGCCCGAGGACCAGGAGCGACCCGAAGTCGCTCGAGGACCAGAAATAGCTGATGGCCGCATCGACGGGTCCGCGTTTCCATTCGAGCCCGATCTCGCGATTGTTCGAGATCACCGGCTCGAGCGCAAGATAATCGTCGACGTCGACGTCCTGCTGGGTGATTCCGCGCAGGATGCGGCCCACGTCGGCGATGGTATAGCCCTCGGCATAGCTCCCATAGGCGCGAAGGCCCCGCATCGGCTCGACGATCACGCCCCCATTCCACAACAGATCGTTGAAAGAAGGATTGCCGCCCGAAACGGATACCGGGCGGTAGGTCGAGACATCGGCCGGATCGGTGGCGCCGTAGAAAGCGAGCGTCTCGAAATCGTCGACCTTGAGTGCGACGTCCTCGTAGCGCATCCCGCCGGCGAGGCGCAGCAGGCCGTCGAACAGCGCCAGATTGGCCTGCCCGAACGGTGCATAGCTGCGGAACTCGGTCTCCGGCACCCAGGCGCGTCCAGTCTGGACCAGATATTGCTCGGTGCGGTCGAACAATATGTCGAGACCGGCAATGAGCGTCAGGTCCTCGAAGCCCGGAACGGCGCGCTCGTAGCTGATCTTGCCGCCCAGCTTGCGCGAAAGATTGGCCGACTGGTCGAAAAGCCGTCCGGTCGGGTCGATGGTGGGGTCCTGGAAGGTCGCGGTGACGAGCCCGCCGAAAATGTCGCGCGTGCGGCTGAAGAAGGCCTGCACCGCAAACGTGCCGCCGCCGAGATCATCGTGCGTCAACGCGGCGGACAGCAGCTCGGCGCGATTAGTGGGCGGCGCCCCCTGAATCGTGCCGCGTGTGCTGCTCGCCGGGATGCCGGCCGCGCGGTCGCCCGGGACCAGCACGTAATGGCCGTTGCCTTCCAGCTCGAACCGGTTGGCGATGACCTCCAGGCGCATGTCGGGGGTGATTTCATAACCGAACCGGCCGAACACGGACCAGCTGTCGCTGTCCTGGACCTCGCCTTGCGTGCCGTCGACTCCGATATTGCGGCCGTGGCCGTCGCGGAACACGCCCCGCCGTTCGAAAGTGGTCCCGACGCTCGCGTCGAACGCGCCGGCGCGGTAGCCGACGAGACCGCCCAGCTTTCCGCCCAACCCTGCGCCGTCGAGCCCATCGGCGGCGCTGCCCTGTAGCAGGGTGCGCACGGCGAAACCGTCGCGGATCGGCGCACCGACAGTGACCTGGTTGACCACCCCGCCAGTGGCCCCAATGCCTTGAAGCGCGTTCGATCCGTAGATCACTTCGACCCGGTCGATGAAGAAGGGATCGATCGTGTAGCCGTCGCGCGAGCCGTCCCTGATTGGGGTCGATTGGGGGATGCCGTTGATCGCGTAGAGCGGGGCGCGGCCACGCAGGCTCTCGCCCGAGCCGGAGAGCTTCTCGCGCGTGGGCGAGAAGGACGGCAGCAGTGCCGAAACCGCATCGACGGTCGAACCCGATATCTGCACTTGCTGCTCGAGGGACTTGCTGTCGATCACGTCGATCGTCAGAGGCAGAGCGCTCGCCGGGAGCCGGGTGCGCGTGGCCGTCACCACGATGTTCCCGTTGCTGCCCACCTGTTCGGCGGCATCGGTCTGGGCGATGGCCACGCCTGGACAGGCAAAAGCGACCGCAAGGGCAGGCAAGGACACGCGCAACATTGGGACCCCCGGCAATGACTGGCGGGCGGCCTAACGCTAATAGGAATAGGTCGCAATAGCAGTGGCCCAATTTGCGTGCCCGTCAGCCATCGCTGACGCCGAAGATCCCTGGGGCTTGGAAAGCCAATGACACAGGCCGCAAATTCCCGACGCGCTTGGAGGATTTCCCTTCGAACATGGTCGCACGGTGCGCCGACCGGGTCGACTTTCCCTGCAGGGGGCGGCTAGGCAGGGTGCGTGCCATCGCCCCTGTCCATCCTTCGCGAAACCTTCGGCTTCCAGTCATTCCGCGGCGTCCAGGAGCAGGTGATCGGCCGAGTCATGGTGGGCGATCACACATTGGCGGTGATGCCGACCGGCGCCGGCAAGTCGCTCTGCTACCAGGTTCCGGCGCTGGCGCGGGAGGGAACGGCTCTCGTCGTCTCGCCCCTGATTGCGCTGATGCACGACCAGATCCGCGCCGCCGATGCTTTCGGAATCCGAGCCGCGGCTCTGACGTCGGTCGACAATAATCGTGCCGAGACCGTGGACCGCTTCAAGCGGGGCGAGCTCGACCTGCTCTACGTCGCGCCGGAGCGCGCGACCGGGGAGAGCTTCCGCAATCTCCTCTCGCGTTCGAAACTGGCGCTGATCGCTATCGACGAGGCGCATTGCGTCTCGGAGTGGGGCCACGATTTCCGGCCCGATTACCGACAGCTCCGGCCCTTGCTCGAGGCCTTTCCCGATGTGCCCCGCCTGGCGCTCACGGCCACGGCCGACCGACGCACGCGCGAGGACATCCTCGTCCAGCTCGGCATTCCCGACGACGGGCTGATCGTCGCCGGTTTCGACCGCCCCAACATCCGCTACAATGTCCGCCCGCGCGACGGTGTCGCGGCGCAGTTGAAGTCGCTGCTCGCTGCCCAGCCCGGGCCCGGCATCGTCTACGTGCCGAGTCGCGACAAGGCCGAGCGGTTGGCCGAGCAGCTCGGTGCCGGCGGGCGCCCCGCGCTCCCATATCATGCGGGGCTCGACCCGGCAGTGCGGGCGCGCAACCAGGCCACCTTCGTCTCGTCGGAAGAAATGGTGATAGTCGCGACCATCGCCTTCGGCATGGGCATCGACAAGCCCGACGTGCGCTTCGTTGCCCATGCCGGCATCCCCAAGTCGATCGAGGCTTATTATCAGGAGACTGGACGCGCTGGCCGCGACGGCGAGCCGGCCGAGGCCTGGATGTTCTGGGGCGCCGAAGATTTCGCCCGCGCGCGGCGCCGCATCGCGACCGAGATCGAGGAGGGACGTCAGCATGGCGAGCGCGAGCGGCTGAACGCCCTCGCTGCCCTCGTCGAGAGCGCCGGCTGCCGTCGTGCCATCCTGCTGCGCCATTTCGGCGAGCACCCGCCCGAACGCTGCGGCAATTGCGACAATTGCCTGCAACCGCCCAAGTCGGTCGATGCGACGACGACGGCGCAGAAATTGCTTTCCGCCGCGTTCCGCACCGAGATGCGGTTCGGCATCGGCCACCTCACGGACGTGCTCGCCGGCCGCGAGACCGACAAGGTGCTGGGATCCGGCCATCATCGGCTCAGCGTCTTCGGCATCGCCGACGCGGACGAGCTTGCCTTGGTCAAGCCGGTGGCGCGCGCCTTGCTCGCGCGCGATGCGCTGCGGGCCGACGACTATGGCGGCCTGTCCTTCGGTCCCGCCGCGCGGCCGATCCTGAAGGGAGAGGCCCAGCTCGAAATCGTGCTGCCGCCCGCCAAGGCGCGAGGCCGCCGCCGTCGCGACTCCGCCGAATTCCCCCACGACCCCTTGTTCGACGCCCTGCGCGCGCGCCGGCGCGAGATTGCCGATGCGGCCGGCGTTCCGCCCTACGTCATCTTCCACGACAGCACGCTTCGCGAAATGGCCGAGGCGCAGCCGAAGACGCTCCAGGCGCTTGCCCGGGTGGCCGGCGTCGGCGCCGCCAAGCTGGAACGCTATGGAGAAGCCTTCCTCGAAGTGATCGAGGCACAGCTGGAGAAACAGGAATGATCGGCCGGCGCATCCCGCTCGACGAGCGAACCTTCGTCGGCGGACAGGTCTTTCCCGACGAAATGGCCGATCTGGCCGCCGAGGGCGTAACCCTCGTGGTCAACAATCGCGTTGAGGGCGAGGAGCCGGGCCAGCCCGCGAGCGATCAGCTTCGGACGGCGGCCGAGGCGGCCGGGATCGCCTACCGCCATATCCCGGTCGCGGGAGGCTTTTCGAAGGAGCAGGTCGAGGCGCTGGCCGAAGCGCTCGGCGGAGCGGAGGGCAAGGTGATGCTCTTCTGCAGGTCCGGCACGCGCTCAGCTCATCTCTGGGCCCTCGCCGAAGCGAGCCGAGGCGGTGATGGCGAGAGCCTGATCGCCAAGGCCGGTGCCGCCGGCTACGATCTCAGCAGCTTGCGGCCCTATCTGTAGATCAGCGGATTTCTCGGGCGAGGATCCGCCTCGCCTGCGCCAGATCCCCTTCGTCCACCATGAGACGCGCCTGCAGCGCGTTGCCGATCCAGCTCATCTCGGCGTCGAACACGAAGGTCTGAATGCCTTCCGCTTCGAGCGCCGACTGGAGCACGGCCGCTTCCATGCCGTTCGCGCACTGGGTGAGTTCGACGAGCGCCATTCCGCTACCAGGGCACCACGTCGCCCGCGGCGCGCTCCATTGCAGTGGGCTTGCGTCCGAGGACCTTGTTGCGGTGGGGAAAACGCCCGAACCGCTCGATCACTTCGTGGTGGAGCCGGGCATAATGGAGCATCTCGGCATCGCCGAGCGCCGTGAACAGCAGCAGCGACTGGATCTGATCCTTCAGATCCTCGCTATGCTGGAACGGCATGTAGAGAAAGCCGCGCCGCTGCTCGTCCATGCCGTCGTCATAGCCCCGTTCGACCGCCTCCCGCGCAATGGCCAAAGCGAAATGGTCGGTGGAGAACTGGTCGGCATGACCGCGGAACATGTTGCGTGGGAACTGGTCGAACAGGATCACCGCCGCCAGCGCATCCTCGGGCGAACCGAGGAAGTCGGCCACCTGCCGCCCTTGCTGCTCCTTCCAGAGATCCAGGAATTGCCGCCGGATCTCCTCGTCCAAGGTTTCCGACGGCGTCCACCAGTCGTCCGGATCGCGGGAGAACCAGAAATCGAGCACCTGGCGCGACCAGTCCAAGCTCATCGTGCCGGCACCCGAGGAGTGAGGACGAGCCTCTGGTCGCTCTGCGCCTGCGCGCCCATCGCGTTCAGATATTTCATTCCGGTGTCGCACATGATCGTGACCACCGTCGCGTCGGAGCCAAGCCGCTCGGCGACGCGGAGCGCCGCGACCACGTTGGCGCCTGTGGAGGTACCGGCGAAGAGCCCTTCCTCGCGGGCGAGCCGGAAGGCCATCGCCATCGCTTCGTCGGTAGAGACGCATTCGATCGCGTCGGCCGCATCGGCTCTCCACAGCGGCACGACGAAGCCGGCGCCGATCCCGTCTATCTTGTGGGCGCCGGTCGCTCCGCCGGAAAGGACCGGCGATTCCGCCGGCTCGACCGCGGCGACACGCACCCCGGGATCGCGTTCGCGCAGCGCTTCGCCGACTCCCCGCAGCGAGGCGGCGCTGCCGACGCTCTGGACGAAGCCATGGATCCGGCGGCCCGTCTGGGCCCATATCTCATCGGCCATCCGCCGATAGGCGGAAAGCTGGTCGGTGTTGTTGAGCTGGTCGGTCAGGAAGGCTCCAGTCCTTGCGGCGATGTCACCGGCGGCCGCGACCATGTCGCGGGTGAGCTGGCCGGTCATCCGGCCGCCGTCGCTCGGCACGATGTGGAGACGGGCGCCCAGGATCCGCATATGGTCGAGTTTTTCGCGGGCGAAAGCGTCGGAGCTGACGATGTCGAGCGCATAACCCTTTACCGCGCAGACGAGCGCGAGCGAGACGCCGGTGCTGCCCCCGGTATATTCGACCACCGCCCCGCCCGGCCTGAGGCGGCCGTCGGCCTCGGCCGCTTCGATCATGGCCAGCGCCATCCGGTCCTTCATGCTTCCGGTCGGATTGTCGCTCTCCAGCTTGAGCAGCAGGCGCGCGCCGTTTGCCGGAACGATCCTGCGCAGTGCCAGCAGGCGCGTGTCGCCGATGCAGGACAGGATATCCGGGCGAACGGAGATCACGCCGCCGTACCGCCGACGGTGAGCCCCTCGACCAGCAGGGTCGGCTGGCCGACGCCGGCAGGGACCGACTGCCCGCCCTTGCCGCATATGCCGACACCTTCGTCGAGCGCCATGTCGTTGCCGATCGCGGAGACCCGGGTGAGCACCGTCGGACCGTCGCCGATCAGGGTCGCGCCCTTGATCGGCGCGCCGAGCCGGCCATTCTCGATCCTGTAGGCCTCCGTGCAGGAGAAGACGAACTTGCCGGAGGTGATGTCGACCTGGCCGCCGCCGAAGCTCTTGGCATAGATCCCGGTTCCGGCCCGCTCGATGATCTCGGCAGGATCGTCGCTGCCGCCGACCATGAAGGTATTGGTCATGCGGGGCATCGGCGCGTGCTGGAAGCTCTCTCGCCGGCCGTTGCCGGTCGGGGCGACGCCCATCAGCCGCGCATTCAGCCGGTCCTGGATATAGCCTTTGAGGATGCCGTCTTCGATCAGCACGTTGCGCTGGGTCGGCGTGCCTTCGTCGTCGATCGTGAGCGAGCCGCGGCGCTGGTCGATCGATCCGTCGTCGATCACGGTCACGCCCGGCGCGGCGACCCGCTCGCCGATCCGTCCCGAGAAGGCGGACGTGCCCTTGCGATTGAAGTCGCCCTCCAGGCCGTGGCCGATCGCCTCGTGCAGCAGCACGCCCGGCCAGCCCGGGCCGAGGACGACCCGCATCTCGCCGGCCGGAGCGGCGACGGATTCGAGATTCACCAGCGCCTGGGCCAGGGCGATGTCGATCGCACGGTTCCAGGTCGCAGGCTCGAACAATTCGTCATAGAGATAGCGGCCGCCCAAGCCGTGAAAGCCGGTTTCGCGCCGGCCGTTCTGCTCGACGACGAGCTGAACGTTCAACCGGACCAGAGGGCGCACGTCCTGCGCGACGAACCCGTCGGGACGGACGATCTCGACCATGCTCCAGCTTCCCGACAGCGACACCGAGACCTGAGCGATGCGCGGATCGCGGGCCCTCGCGGCGGCGTCGATCTGCTGGCAGAGCGCGACCTTTCTCGCGAAAGGGATCAGACCGAGCGGGTCGTCGTCGGTATAGAGGCGCGAATTGGTGCGGCGCGGCGGAGCCGGGCGCGCGTCCCGGGCCGGATCGAGCACTGCCATCGTCTCGGCGGCACGGCGGATCGCCGCCTCGCTGATCTCATTGGCCTGGGCGAAAGCGGTGGTCTCGCCGGAAACGCCGCGCAGGCCGAACCCGGCCTGGGTGTTGAAGTCGGCCGTCTTCAGCCGACCGTCGTCGAAGCCGAAGCTCTCCGACGCAATATATTGCAGGTAGAGCTCGCCATCGTCGCAGCGTCCTAGCGCTTCGGCGGTGAGGCGAAGGGCGGCATCGGGATCGAGACCGCCGGGGCGGTAGATGAATCGGCGTGGATCGGAGGTCATCCGGCCGATATAAGGAATTTGCGACCGCGTGTAAGGCGTCGTGCCGGATCGGCTAGCCCGCCGGGGTCGCGGCGAGGTCCCGCACCAGCGCGCCCAGCGCGGAGTCCAAGGTCGTGCGGCCGGCAAGATAGGGATCGAGATGGCGGGCCAGAGCTTCGCGGTCGGGTCCGGGCCAGGCCAGGTCCCACAGCCGGTTGCGATCGGCGTAGGGGACATAGCCGTCCATGGTTTCGGCCACGACCTTGCCGGCCAGATAGAAATGGACCTCGTGCCAGAGATCGCGCCGGACGGCCTCGGAACGGGCGCCCGGAGCCGCCGTTTCGATGGAGACGATTTCCGCCAGCCGCTCGCGCAGCGGGGCGACCAATCCATGGCCGGCTTCGTGCAGGAGCATTTCGAAGGCCGCATCGCCCTGATAGCTCGAGTCGCTCGTCGCGAGCGTGATCCGCACCGGCCCCAGCGAAGTGTAGGCGCCCATGCTGTTGGCATAAGGCGTGAGCGTCACCTCGATCGGCTGGTCAGGCCAGTCCACGCCGTACAGGCGCGAGAGACGCGCGGCAGCCTCGGCCCCGTGCGCCATGAGTAGGGGCGCCACGGCGGCGCGCCATGCATCGTTCGCGCGCCGGTGCGCCGGCCACCAGCGCGTGCGATAGATCGGACCGGCGCGCATGAGGATGCCGCGCAGCTCCTCCGGAAGCTGCGGAGCCGCGAGGCGCTGTGCATCGCCCGAGCGGCTCAGGGCATCGCCGATCGCCACCATCTCGTCGTCGAACAGCAGGTTTCGACCGGAAAAGTTGGTGGCGTACCAGCGGACCGCCTCTTCCCAGGCGGCGGCCTCGTCTCCGGAAAGTGCGTCGCGCACGGCGATGTCGGCCGGGGTCAATCTCAACCGGCGGACTCGCCCGGCCGCGGGGTGGACGCTCGCAAAGGCATAGAGCGTATGGTGCAGGTTGCGCCAGAAGTCGTTGCGATAGACGTATTCCGGGGCCTGGCTCGTTGCGAAAGGGGCGCCTGTCGGCGCTTGTCCTTGAGCAGGGCTGGCGAGAAGCACGACCAAGGCGGCACACGCCGCCCGAAGGCTATGCATCCGCGGGGCCGCCTTTCAGGATGAAGCGCTTGTCGCAATAGCCGCAGTCGACATAGCCCTTCTCGTCGATCTGCATATAGACTCGGGGATGACCGAGCGCCGGCGAAATCTCCGCCGCACCGTCGCAGGCAACCCGCGGGCTGTCCGTATAGACGGTCTCGGGTGTGTAGGGATCGATCGCGACCATGGCCGCGCTCTAGCAATGCCGGGGGGAGCGGACAATCGCCTTCGGAACGGCGATCGCGAAGTCAGGAGTGGATGCGCGCCGGGAGTGTCATGCCAGCCGGGGGCGCATCCACTCCTCCTCCCCGCGAGCGGGAAGGTGTTCCGGCTGCTCCCGCTGCCGCGCTGACGGCGTTCAGACGGCGCCGGCGCCGCCGGGAGCGAGCAAGGCGAGGAGCATCGCGCCGACCGCGGACAGCAGCAAGGCGGTGCGCGAAAAGCCCTGAAAGTGGAACCGAACGAACATGCGGACACCCTTCGGCCCTCCGCGGTTAACGCGCCTTTCCCGCGCGAGGTTAACGGCGCGTCGGTGATTCGCGCGGGATCGGTGCGCCGGACCCGCGATAATGCGACCTCGTCGCGCCTGCGCAACGTTCCGCCGGCTTCTCCGGTGCCGGGGGATTTTGCCTCGCAGACAAGCGGTTTATCCCACCCTCGGGCCGGTCGCGCAGTATTGCGGCCGGACGGCGGGAGCGAGTGGGATGTCCAACGAAGCCGCGGCGGCCCTGACCGCCGGGACGCGGGCGGTAGGTAGCGATGATCTGGCCCAGGGCCTGCTCCTGGTCCAGGCGAGCGCCATCAAGGTGGTGCGGTTGCAGCTGGCGATGGAGCGCCGCGACCGGCGCACGGCGTTGGAGGCAGTCGATGAGCTGATGCGGCTCGACCGGCGCATCAGCGATTTCCTCGACGACCTTCCGATCAATGGTGAGAAGGTTTCGGCTGCGCGCGAGGAAGTCGAGGCGCAGGGTCGCGCTTTGGCCCGCGAGAAGTTCGCGTTGGCCGCCGGAATGGCCGGGCCGCGTCTCTCGACCGGTCGAGCTCCGTGGGTGGAGCCCGCCGCGCCGCTTGCCGTCCCCGCCGCCGAAGCCCCGGTGCGAGGGCCGCTGGGCGAAGTCGCCGAACCGCAGGACGACCGGGGCGCGGCTCCGGCGCCGACCCGGCGCGATCGTTACGCCGGATCGTCGAGATGGATGGCGGCGCTGCTCACCATCGTCCTCCTGGCGCTGGCTGGCTGCGCCTTCCTTTACTTCTCGGCGGCTGGGCAGGATCTGCTCGGCCGGCTTCCCCCTATCGATCTTCCCGCTATCGACGGAGGCTGGCGATGACCGTTTCCGACGGGCTGGCCCGAGCCGAGGCGTTCGAGGCCTATGAGAGCATTCCTTCGCTGGACGCGCATGGCGAGCTGGCGCGGCTGATCCTCGCCGAGGTCTCCCTGCTCACCGGCAAGTATCGCAACGTCCGGCGCCACGACATTCCCCACATCAAGGAACTCTCCGGCCTGCTCGACGTGCTGTGGCAGGAGGTCGAGATGGAGATGGCGACGAACGGCCCCCGGTGCGAGGAAGCCGGGATTGAAAGCCTGCCGCTGTTCCGCTGGGCCAGCTTGGCGCCCATGCGCTCCGGGGGGTCCGCTTCCCGCTGACCCCGACCTGAAGCCTCGCCGCGATGCTCCCGCGGCCGGTGGCTCAGGCTGAAGCCGCCTCGACCATCGCGCAATGTTGGCGAAGGGCTGAAATCGTCCCTCACGGATCGCAGCTGGGCATCGTCTTCGCTGGACGCGAAGCCTGCGAACCATGTGTGCGCCTCCTGATGTGCCATGCGGCGTAGGTGCGCGGCCCGCCCCTTCGACTTGGGGTCCCGTATGGCGTTTCCTCGCAGCGCGGCGCGGGTGGGGCCGGAGGGACTAGGCGGATCGTGCCCTCTCATGGAACGTCCGCCGCACGCGGACTTTGTGCACCGAAGGAGGTGAGCCATGTCCCCCAAGATGCGCGCAGCGGGCCGGCTTCGTTGGTCGGCCTATTGCCTGGGATTCGCGCTCGGCGGCTTTTTCGACGGCATTCTCCTTCACCAGATCCTGCAGTGGCACCACCTTCTCAGCCTGGTGCCAGGGGTCGGCAGCATCGCCGATCAGATATTCTTCGACGGCCTCTTTCACGCGCTCATGTACCTGGTCGCGGCTGTCGGCCTCACCCTGCTGGCGCGGAGTGGAGCGGTTCTCGGCGCGCCCGGAACCGGTCGGTTCATCTTCGCCAACGCTCTGATCGGCTTCGGATTTTGGCATGTCGTCGATGCGGTGGTTTCGCACTGGGTGCTGGGAATCCACAGGATCAATCTGGCCAGTTCCAATCCGCTGTTGTGGGATCTGGCCTGGTTCGCTCTCTTCGGCCTGGCGCCTGTCCTTTCCGGCTGGCTATTGCGCCGCGGGCAGGGTCCTGGCGGCAGCGGCACGACCGGACGCGCCGCCGCGCTTGGAATTGCCCTGTGCATCGCGGTGGCCGCGCCGTGGGCAGCCCTGCCGCCAGCCGAGGCAAGGAGCGCCATCGTCCTCTTCAGGCCGGACTTGAGCGACGGCCAGGCGGTCAATGCGATCAGGATCGCAGGGGCCGACATCCTGTGGCAGTCGCGTGGAGCCTGGGCCGTACGATGGCGCGACGAGCCGAGGCCGGGTCGTCTCTACGAGGAAGGCGCCATGCTCGTCAGCACCTCCCTGGCGGGCGCCGGTTGCCTCGCCTGGACGAAATCGTGGTGAGGTCGGGCGGCAGATGTCTCGGTTACTGGATCGAGCCGGGCGATCTTTGCTCCAGGTGCAGATAGGTGCTGTCGAAGTCGCCGGCCCTGATCAGCTGCGCCCAATCCGCGATCGTCACGGAACGGCGCGTCCGAACGATGAGGCCGTCGCCTTCGAGCGCCTTCAGCATTCGATTGACGTGAACGGAGGTCAGGCCGAGAGCGTCGGCAATCTGCTCCTGGCTCATCGGAAGCTCGTAGCAACTCTGTCGGCCAATTCCCGCCATCTCGAAACGCACCGCCATTTCGCAAAGGAGATGAGCGAGGCGGGTCCTGGCATCGCGCCGGCCGACGTTCGCGATCCATTCGCGCGCGATCGACGCATCGAGCAACGTGTCGAACCACATGGCAGTGCCGACCGAAGGCCGGCTCGCGGCGAGATCGCGAAGTGCCTGACGCGGGACAAGCGCAACCTCTGCAGTCGTCAGCGTCTGAATGCTGTGATCGGCAATCTCGAACATCGAATTCTGCAGGTCGATCATGTCGCCAGCGACCTGGATGCCCACGATCTGGCGCGCCCCGCTGGAAACCAGCTTGTGCCGGATCGTCAGGCCGGAAAGCAGCACGCATGAATGGGTCGGCCTGTCCCGCTCCCTGACGATCGTCGCGTGCCGGAAGAAGTGGCGCACGCTGTGGGACAGGCCGAGCAGCGCCGCCCTGTCGGCCGCGTCCAAGCGCGTCCAATGCTCGATCTTTCGCAGGAATAATCCGAGCCCTCGACGTGGTGCCGCCTCGAGCGGGAATGGGTTCGCGGCTGTGGGGGACGTGGACATGGTGCTCCCTTTCGCTGTGGCGGGAGCCTGTCCGACTCTCAGGCGCGGCAGCCAGTGGACACGGGCCGGCCCAAAACCTTAACATGGTTGGGGCACATAAGTTCCACGTTGCGCGATCGACCTAGATCCTTCGATGATCCGGGATCTTCGGTTCCGACCCGGGCTGGCTACTCGGAGCCGCCCGGGGGTCGCTGTCGGACGGGGTATCCCAGGTGATGAGGCGCGCACCCCGCTGGTAAGTCGCCCATCGCCAGAGCCATTGAGCGCTCACCAGCAGTCTCTTCTCGAAGCTCACCAGAAGATAGACGTGGATCAGCGCCCAAAGGATCCAGGCGAGCCAGCCCTTCATTTGCCGGCCGCCGCCGAAATCGAAGATGGCGGAGCTTCGTCCGACCACCGCCGTATTGCCCCTGTTCCTGAAGCGGAAGGGCGGAATCGCCTTCCCGTCCCCGACGAGGAGGGGCAGATGACGACCGAGATGCAGACCCTGCTGCTTGGCGACCTGCGCCAGGGCCGGGAGGGGCTGCCCGGATTCGTCGAGCGACAAGGCCGTATCCCCGATCGCATAGACCCGCTCGATCCCCGCGACGGACAGGTCCGCCTCTACCGCGATCCTGCCGAGCCGGTCCGGCGGCACGCCGATCCAGGCGGCCGCCGGCGAAGCCTTTATCCCGGCGCCCCAGACGATCACATTGGCGGGACAGAGCCGGCCGGCGATGACGACTCCGTCTTCCCTGACCTCCTCCACGGGCGCGCCGGTCCGGACCGTCACGCCGAGCTTTTCAAGCTTGCGGCGCGAATAGTCCGCCAGCGGCTCCGGGAAGGCGGGAAGAATGCGCGGACCGGCTTCGATCAGCAGCACCGTTGCGGTTCTCGGATCGATGTTGCGAAAATCCCGCTGCAGGCTCCAGTTGGCGAGCTCGGCAATGGCTCCCGCCATCTCGACGCCAGTGGGGCCGCCGCCGACGATCACCGTCGTGGTCAGGCGCCGTTGCTCATCGGCATCGCGGCTGATCTCCGCTTGCTCGAAGCCCCGGAGCACGCGGGCCCTGATCGCGCGCGCATCGGCGATGGACTTGAGCCCCGGCGCGTGCGCTGCCCAGTCGTCATGACCAAAATAGGTATAGGCTGATCCGGTGGCGAGGACGAGCTGGTCGTAGGCGATGTGGCCGCTGCCGGCGAGCAGGACCCGGCGGCCGGAAAGGTCGACCCCGATCACCTCTCCCATGACGACGTCGATCCGCGGATGGCGGCGCAGCACCTTGCGGATCGGCTCGGCGATATCGGCAGGCGAGAGGCCGGCCGTCGCGACCTGGTAGAGAAGCGGAACGAACAAGTGGTAATTATGCCGGTCGACAACGGTGACGCGCACCGGGTGCCGGCCGAGCGCCTGGGCGCAGGCAAGTCCGCCGAAACCGGCGCCGACGATCACCACGTGCGGCAGCCCGCCCGTTGGCGCGGGCGTCAGGTCGTCGCTGTGGGCATCGTCCATCGCGTCTCCATCCGGAAGTCCGCCTGCCCGACGCTTGCCGCCGGATCGCTGCGGTTCTTCCTCTTCATATGCAGCTGGGGCGGACCGACCAGCGGAATTCAACCAAGGACACCCGATCCGCGGACTCGTCGGTGCGGATATGCGACCGGACAGCAAACGCCGACCTTGCGCTGATGGTTTCGCGGGTCGGCCACACACCATTCGGGCCGATTCGCAGGTCCGTGGGAACCCGCTTCGGGGTCGGGGAATTGGCCTCGTGTCGCCGCGGCACGTGGTTGCGGGCCGGCCGAACCGCCGCTCTTGTCCAGAGGATCGATGTCCATGCCTCGTCCGAAGAAGATCGGCGTCCTCACTTTCCACCGGTGCATCAATTACGGATCCTACTGGCAGGCCCGCTGCCTCGTCGAAGGCCTGAAGGCGAAGGGGCACGAAGCGGTGCTTCTCGATCATGACTCGGCGCAGGTGAACCGGGCCGAATGGCGTTGCGCACTCCAGCCCTTGCTGCCGGCGCGGGTCCCGAGCTCGGACTTTCCGCTCTACGCCGCCAAGGCCCGCAAGCTTCTCGCCGCGATGGACGCCGTCCCCCGGTCGCCTCGCTTTCCGCTCGATCGACCGGAGGAGGCGGAGGATCATGAGCTGGTGATCGTCGGCAGCGACGAGGTCTGGAACCTGCACCACCCCTGGTATGGCGGGCGGTCCATCTTCTACGGCGATGGACTTAGGTCGCGCCGGCTCGCTTCTTATGCTGCCAGCTTCGGCAATCATGACGCGGCCGACGGGCTGGGACGCTGGTGGGCGGATCGGCTTCGGCGCTTCGAATCCATATCCGTCAGGGACGAAAACAGCCGACACATGGTGAGGTCGGCGCTCGGCCATGAGCCGGCCGTCGTCCTCGACCCATGCCTGCAATTCCCGCCCGCCATTCCCGACGGCGGGCCCGTCGGACCGCCTTTCGTGGCGGTCTATGGCCACAGCTTCCCCGCCTGGTTCGCCGCCGCCGTGAGGCGCTGGGCCCGGAGTCGCGGCTACCGGCTGCTCAGCATCGGCTATCGCAACGATTGGGCGGACGATCAGAGGATCGACGCTGCGCCAGGCGATTTCGCTCGGCTGATCGCCCAGGCGACCGCCGTGGCCACCAATTTCTTCCACGGCTGCGTCTTCGCCTTGCTGACCGGTCGTCCCTTCGCTTGTGCTTCGTCGCGCTACCGCGAGAACAAGGTGCGGGACCTCGCGCACGCCCTGGGCCTCGAGGCGCGTCTCACGACCGAGCGCACCGGCAGCGCCTGGTTCGACCGCATTCTCGCCGAACCTCCTGGCCTATCGATCAGGGACCGCATTGCCGGGCTGCGCCGCCAGTCCGACCGCTATCTCGACCATGTCCTCGGCTAGCATCCCCGCCACCACCCGCGCTCCGCTGCGAGTGGAGGACGTGGTGAGCGCGGGCCTGTGCATCGGCTGCGGCGCGTGCGCGGGCCGTTTCGGAGGGGACGCGCAGATGCGCTGGGACGTCCATGGGCATCTCAAGCCGGTGCCGGAAAGCTTCGGCGGAGAGCTGGCGGACGTCTCCCGCACTTGCCCCTTCTCGCCCGATGCGAAGAACGAGACCACCATCGGCCTCGAGCAATTTCCGAAGGCGACCCATGACGACGCCGTCGTCGGCCGCTTCGATGCCGCTTATGTAGGCCATGTCGCGCAAGGCGGCTTCCGCGAGGCGGGCAGCTCGGGCGGAATGGTGAGCTGGGTCGCGGCCGAGCTGCTTCGGGCGGGGCTCGTCGATGCTGTGGCCCATGTCGTCGCGGCGGCGGATCCTCAGGCGGAGGGCCGCTTCTTCCATTACCGTCTGTCCCGTTCCGAGGAAGCGGTGCGCTCGGGCGCGAAGTCGCGTTACTACCCGGTCGAGATGTCCGACGTGATCCGCGAAGTGCGCGCGGTGCCGGGCCGTTATGCGGTGGTCGGGATTCCCTGCTTCATCAAGGCGATCAATCTGCTCCGCGACGAGGATCCGGTCCTGCGGGACCGTATCGCCTTCACGCTCGGCCTGTTCTGCGGGCATATGAAGAGCGCCCGTTTCGTCGAGAGCTTCGCCTGGCAGATGGGAGTAAAGGCCGAGGAGATCGCCCGCGTCGACTTCCGGCTCAAGAATCCCGATCGGCCGGCCAACTGGTACACGGCCCACCTCGCCCTCAGGGACGGAACCAGCGCAATCCGCGATTGGTGGCATCTCGCCGACGGCGACTGGGGCGCCGGCTTCTTCCAGAACTCCGCCTGCGACTATTGCGACGACGTGATTGCCGAAACGGCCGACATCTCATTCGGCGATGCCTGGGTCGAGCCTTTCTCGTCCGACGGCCGCGGTACCAACGTGATCGTCGTCCGCTCCCCGGCGCTGCACGATCTGGTGCGCCGCGCCATCGCCCGCGGGCGGCTGGATTTAAGCGCCGTCGATGCCCGCTTCATCGAACGGACGCAGGAGGCGGGCCTGCGCCATCGGCGGGAGGGACTGGCCTATCGCCTTGCCTGGCTAGGGCCGACGCGACTGCGCCTGTGCAAGCGGGTCGATGCCCGGGCTCGGGGCCTGCCGCTGAGGCGCCGGCTGATCTACCGGATGCGCCATCATATTGCGGTCTGGAGCGCCAGGATGTCGCTCCTCGCCCATCGCCAGGCCAGGCCGCGCCTCTATGTCGACTGGGCGCGAGCCGCTTTGGCGCTCTACCACGGTCTTGCTTATTCGCGCGGCCGGTTCGGGCGACTGGCCGACCATGTCGAAGCTATGGCGGGGCGCTTGGGCATCCGTCGCGGGATCGAAGCCGCGCAGCCAAACCGCGCGAACGGCACGGCGCTCCGCCCGGGCGGGTCGGATCAGGCAAGCAGAGGAGAAGGCGATGTCCAGCTCCACCGCCGTAGCCATCATGACGGGTTTCGCCGGTAAGTCGCAAAGCGCGCCGGTCACCCGGCGCGGGTGATCCAAACGGCCGGCCGGAGTCCGCCGGATCTACTATGGCGAGCCGGCGGGTATGAGATGACCAGCTGGAGCGGACCCTCCGGCGCCGGATCTTCGGGACGTTCGACGAGCATGACGTAAGCCTCCTTGGTCAGGACCCGGAGGACAGCCGCTCCAGCAAGCTGTCGAACGCGAGACTGCGGAGCGCGCGCTTCCCGACGACGACCAAGGCCGCTATGCCCCCGACCATGTCCGAAGCCGCCATTTCGATCCTCGATCTTCAGAAAACCTACCAGGGCGGCAAGCGCGCGCTTGACGGCGTGACGCTCGACGTGCCGCGCGGCATGATTTTCGGGCTGCTCGGCCCCAACGGCGCCGGCAAGTCGACCCTGATCAATATTCTCGCGGGGCTGGTGACCAAGAGCGGCGGAAACGCCTCGATCTGGGGCTTCGACGTCGACCAGCATCCGCGCAACGCGAAGAGGTCGATCGGCGTGGTGCCGCAGGAGATCTTGTTCGATCCCTTCTTCACCCCGCGCGAGGCGCTCGAGCTCCAGGCCGGCCTCTACGGCATTCCCAGGCCCGATCGCCGGACGATGGAGCTGCTTCGAGCGGTGCGGCTGGAGGACAAGGCCGACGCTTATGCCCGCACCCTTTCGGGCGGCATGAAGCGGCGCCTGCTCGTCGCCAAGGCTATGGTCCATTCGCCGCCGATCCTGGTGCTCGACGAGCCGACCGCCGGCGTCGACGTCGAATTGCGCCAGCAGCTCTGGGACTATGTCCGCAGCCTCCATGCCCAGGGCGTCACCATCGTCCTCACCACCCATTATCTCGAGGAAGCGGAGGAATTGTGCGATCGCATCGCGATCATCAATCACGGCCGGCTGATCGCCAACGAGGCGACCCGCGTCCTGGTCGGCATGGCGCAGGAGAAGGTGGTCGAAGTGACGGTCGATCGCGACGTCACGACACCAGTGGACGCCTCCTGCTTCGAGAAGGTCGAGCTCAAGGGAGATCGGACGCTCGCGATCACCTATCGCAAGGACCGGGTCAATGCCGGCGATGTGCTGGCGGCGCTCCAGCGTGAAGGGCTGGGCATCGTCGACGTGTCGACCCGCGAGGCCGATCTCGAGGACGTCTTCCTGAACCTCACTCGGACGACCGGGACGGATGGCTGAGCGGCCGTTCGACGTCATCGTCATCGGCTCCGGCGCTGCCGGGCTGACCGCGGCGCTCAACCTCGCACAGCGCTTCAAGGTCGCGGTCCTGGCCAAAGGCGGGCTGTCTGAGGGGTCGACCGCCTGGGCGCAGGGCGGCATCGCCGCCGTGCTCGAGCCGGGCGACACGTTCGAAAGCCATGTCGAGGACACGATGATCGCCGGCGCGGGTCTCAACAACCGCGCCACGGTCGAGTTCGTCGTCGAGAGCGCGCCGGCGGCGATAGAGCGGCTGGCGGCGCTCGGCGTCCCGTTCAACGTCGCGCCGGACGCCAATGGCTGGCACCTGACCCGCGAGGGCGGGCACAGCCATCGCCGAATCGTCCATGTCGACGACGCCACCGGCCGCGCGGTGCAGCAGGCGCTGGAGCGTGCGGCCGCCGCCAATCCCAACATCACCCTGCTTCCGGACCGGGTCGCGATCGACCTGGTCACCAGTCGTCACGGGGAGCGCTATTCCGGCGACGGCCACGTCTGGGGCGTCTACGCGCTCGACCGGAAACGCGGCAAGGTCGAGACCTTTACCGCGCGGGCGACCATCCTGGCCACTGGGGGGGCGGGGCGCGTCTATCTCTTCTCGACCGCGCCGCGAGGCGCCACCGGGGACGGGATCGCCATGGCGTGGCGGGCGGGCTGCCGTGTCTCCAACATGGAGTTCATGCAGTTCCACCCGACCTGTCTCTACAATCTCGAGGTCAAGAACTTCCTGATCACGGAGGCGGTGCGCGGCGAGGGCGGCCGGCTCAGGATTCCGGAGACGGGCCATCGCTTCATGCCCGACTTCGATCCGCGCGCCGAGCTCGCGCCGCGCGACGTCGTCGCCCGGGCAATCGATCATGAGATCAAGCGGCTCGGCCTGGACTATGTCCATCTCGACATCAGCCATCAGCCGCCCGAATTCGTGAAGGCGCATTTCCCGAACATCCATGCGCGGCTGCTCGAGCTCGGCATCGACATCACGGCCGAGCCGATCCCGGTCGTGCCGGCCCAGCATTATACCTGCGGCGGGGTGGTGATCGACCAGGACGGGCGCACCGACCTTCCCGGCCTTTATGCGGTGGGCGAGGTCAGCCAGTCGGGCCTGCACGGCGCCAACCGGCTCGCCTCCAACAGCCTGCTCGAATGCTTCGTCTTCGGCGATGCGGCGGCGCTGCACATCGCCGCCAACTGGGAATCGATGCCGCCCCCGCCGCCGATCCGCGCCTGGGACGAAAGCCGGGTGACCGATTCGGACGAAGAGGTGGTGATCAAGCAGAACTGGACCGAGATCCGCCGCTTCATGTGGAATTACGTCGGCATCGTGCGCACCACCAAGCGGCTCGAGCGCGCCCAGCACCGGATCAAGATGCTGACCGAGGAAGTAGACGATTATTACGGTCATTTCCGGGTGACGCCGGACCTGGTCGAACTTCGGAACCTGCTGCAGACGGCCGAGCTGATCGTCCGCTCCGCCCTCCATCGCAAGGAGAGCCGCGGCCTGCACTACACGCTCGATTACCCGAAGACGCTGGCCAAGGCGGCGGACACGGTGCTGGCGCCGTAGCCAGCCTTCGCCGGGACGCCAGTTATCGAGCGAGGAAATTCCTCATCGCCGCCGCGAAACGTTCCGGCTGATCCAGCATCACCATATGCCCGCTGCCGTCGATCCGGACCAGCCGGGCGCCGCGGGCAGGGGCGTAAGCGTTGGCGAAGCTGCGATCGATCGCCGCGCGGCCGCTCGGATCGGGCGCGGCGTAGACCACCGTCAGCGGCGCGCGCAGCCGCGGCAGCTGGGGGCCGAGATCCATGCCGGCCAGATCGTGCATCGCGCGCGCGACCACGTCGGAATCGCTCAGCCGGTTGCTGGCATCGGGCGGGCTGAAGGCGGCCACGAGCGATCCGAACAGCCGGCGGCCGCTCGGGCTGGACATGATGCTTTGCGCAAGCGGTCCCATGTCTGCGGAGGTGCCGCCGAACAGGCCGGCGGGCTGGGGCAGAATGTCGACGACCATGATCCTGCCGACCAGATCCGGATGGCGGGTGCCGATCATCATCGCCAGTGTCCCGCCCATCGAATGGCCGACGATCGCCGGGCGCCGCAATCCGCGGTCGGCGATGTAGCGCGCGATCTCGTCGGCCACCGGCGCCACCACGGGACCCTGACGATTGCCGCGCACCGGTTCCCCGGCGAACCCCGCTACCTGTACGAGATGGTAGCGATAGCCCGGAACGGCGCGCACTGTGCTCTGCCAGACTTCGCGTCCCGAGGTCAGGCCGGGGATCAGGATGACGTCCGGACCACGCCCGCTAACCTGGACCGAGAAACGCGTCGGCTCGAAAGGCGGTGCCGCGTCGACCGCCGCCGGCGAGCAGGCGGCGAGCGCCGCGGCGAGGGCGGAAAGGAGGAAGTTCCTGCGATTCATTCCTTTTCCCGTAGCGGCCGCCAGTTTAACCGGGGCTGACAGTTTAGGAAGAGGCTGCCGCACGCGCCGGAATCCGGTTGTTTCGAGCCTTGATTGGGCTACATCGCTGCGATGCCATCCCCGCATCTCTATCTCGTCGACGGCTCCGGCTACATCTTCCGCGCCTTTCACCGGCTGCCGCCGCTCACCAACAAGCACGGCCTCAATGTCGGCGCGGTCTATGGCTACACGACCATGCTCTGGAAGTTGGCCGACGGTCTCAAGAAGGCCGAAGGGCCGACCCACCTGGCCGTGGTGCTCGACGCTTCCGAGAGCACGTTCCGCAAGCAAATGTATGAAGGCTACAAGGCGCAGCGGCCGCCGCCGCCGCCCGAGCTGGTGCCGCAATTCCCGCTCATCAGGGACGCGACCCGCGCTTTTTCCATTCCCTGCGTCGAGGAGGAAGGTCTCGAGGCGGACGACATCATCGCATGCTACGCCAAGGCGGCGCTGGCTCAGGGCTGGCAGGTTACGATCGTCTCGTCCGACAAGGACCTGATGCAGCTCATCGAACCCGGGCTCGACATGCTCGACACGATGAACGACCGGAGAATCGGCCGGGACGAGGTGATCGAGAAGTTCGGTGTTCCGCCCGAGCAACTCGGCGACGTTCTGGCGCTGATGGGCGACAGCGTGGACAACGTGCCGGGAGTCCCCGGCATCGGGCCGAAGACGGCCTCGCAGCTGATCCAGCAATATGGCGACGTCGAAGGGGTGCTCGCCCATGTCGACGAGATCAAGAAGCCCAAGCTGAAGCAGAATCTGATCGAGCATGCCGAATCGGCGCGTCTTTCGCGCGAGCTGGTGCGGCTGGTCTGCGACGCGCCGCTGCCCGAACCGCTGGACTCGCTGGAGATGAAGGGAATTCCGGAAGAGCCGCTGCGCGAGTTTCTCGAGCATCACGGCTTCCGCACTCTCCTCGCCCGATTGGGTGCGCAGATGCAGGCATCGACCGTGCCGGCGACGTCTCAGTCTCCCGCCCAGGCCGAGGTTCGTCCCGAACCGAAGATCGACCGCTCCGCCTACGAAACGGTGACCGATGCGGCGGCGCTCGACCGCTGGATCGCCGAGGCTTATGCCAACGGCTTCATCGCCTTCGATACCGAGACGGACGGACGCGATTGCGTCACCGCGCGCCTGGTCGGGATCAGCCTTGCCACCGAATGCGGCAAGGCCTGCTACATCCCGCTCGAGCATGGCGGTCACGACCTCATCTCCGAGCGTCCCGACCAGCTTGCCGCCGATCTGGTCCTGGCCCGGCTCAAGCCCTTGTTCGAGGATCCGGCGGTCCTCAAGATCGGTCACAACCTCAAGTTCGACTGGGTCGTGCTCGATCGCCGCGGCATCCGCGTCGCGCCCTATGACGACACGCTGGTCATGAGCTTCAACCTCGATGCCGGCGGGCTCAACAGCCATGCGATGGACGATCTGGCGAAGAAGCATCTCGACCATGACTGCCTGAGCTACAAGGAGCTTTGCGGTACCGGTCAGAAGCAGATCAGCTTCGACAAGGTGCCGGTCGACCGCGCCACCGAATATGCCGCAGAGGATGCCGACGTGACCCTGCGGCTGTGGATGCGCTTTCGCAATCGGCTGCCGTTCGAGCGTGTGACCCGCGTCTATCAGATGGTCGACCGGCCGCTGATCGAGGTGGTCGGGCGCATGGAGCGGGACGGTGTCAAGGTCGACCGAGCGGCGCTGAAGGCCTTGTCGGCCGAGTTCAACGTCCAGATCGCCGCGCTCGAGGAACGGATCTGCGGCGAGGCGGGCTGCAAGTTCACCATCGGCAGTCCCCAGCAGCTCGGCGACGTGCTGTTCAACCAGATGGGGCTCAAGGGCGGGCGCCGGGGCAAGTCGGGCACCTGGTCGACGGACGTGACCGAGCTCGAGCGGTTGGCCCGGGACGGAGTCCCGATCGCGCAGCTCGTGCTGGATTGGCGACAGCTCACCAAGCTCAAGAGCACCTATACCGACGCCCTTCAGGAGCAGATCAATCCCGAGACGGGCCGCGTCCACACCAGCTACAGCCTGTCCGGCGCGCAGACCGGCCGGCTCGCCTCGACCGATCCCAATCTGATGAACATCCCGATCCGCACGGAGATCGGCCGGCGGATCAGGGACGCTTTCATCGCCGAGCCGGGCTTCGTCGTCATGTCCGCCGACTACAGCCAGATCGAGTTGCGGCTCGCCGCCCATATCGCCGACGTGCCGCAGCTGAAGGAGGCCTTCCGGCAGGGCGCGGACATCCACAACCTGACGGCCCAGGAGCTGTTCGGCGAGGTCAATCGCGACACGCGTGCCAGCGCCAAGACGATCAACTTCGCCATTCTCTACGGCATATCGCGCTGGGGTCTGGCGGGCAGGCTCGGAGTCACCGCCGACGAGGCGCAGGCGATCATCGACCGTTATTTCGACCGCTTCCCGGGCATCCGCAACTATATCGGCGACACCCTGACCCACGCGCGCGAGACCGGCTTCACCACAACCCTGTTCGGGCGCAAGACCCATTTCCCGCGGATCAAGTCGCACAATCAGGGCGAACGCCAAGGCGCCGAGCGGGCCGCGATCAACGCGCCGATCCAGGGCACTGCCGCCGACATCATCAAGCGGGCGATGGTCCGGATCTATCCGGCGCTGGAGGCAGAGGGGTTGGCAGACGTGCGAATGCTGCTCCAGGTCCATGACGAGCTAGTGTTCGAAGTTCCGGAGAATGCGGTCGAACCGGCTGCGGCGGTCATCCGCCGCGTGATGGAGAGCGCCGCCGAGCCCGCCGTCACCCTCAGCGTTCCGCTGGGCGTCGAGATCGGGACGGGGGTCAACTGGGGCGCCGCGCATTGACGCAGACGGGCGACCGTCCCCCTGACGACATCGCCGCGCTGGCGAAGGGCGGCCGGACCAACTTTTTCGGCTTCCTGCTCCGCCTCGTCGCGCGGCTGCCCTTCCTGTTCATCGCCGGGCGCTATTATGGTCCGGAGCTGCTCGGCCGCTTCGCCTATGCGATCATCGTCATAGAGCTGGCCGCGCAGCTGGCGACGCTCGGCCTCAAGCGAGGCCTGGCTCAGCAGCTCGCCGTTGCCGACCGTCCTCATGCCTGCGTCGTGCTGGACGGAATTCTCGCGGCGTTCATCGCCTCCGCCGTCGCGAGCACGGTGCTGATGATATTCCCGCAGGTAATGTTCCCGGCCGGCGAGATCTACGGCGCGGAATGGCTGCTGCCGCTCGTGATATTCGGGATCGCCGGCGCGGACATCGCGCTGGCAGCCTTGGCGTATCGGCACGACGTGGCCTCGACCGTCCATGTCCGAGCGATCGTCGAGCCCTGGACGATCAGCATCGCGGCGGGCGTGCTCATCTTCCTCTCGTCGCGCGATGGGCTCATCATCGCTTATGTCGTCTCGATCGCCGCCGGCCTCGCCACCGCTTTTTGGCGACTCTACCGCAATTACGGCCTTCCCGAAGGCTGGCGGCCTGAGCCCGCCGGCCTGCTGGCGGTGGCGCGCCAGAACGTTCCGCTGGCCGCGGCCGACGCGATCGAATGGGGCTCGCGCCGGCTCGACATCGCCATACTCGGCCTGTTCGTCGCACCTTATTATGTCGGCGTCTATTATGTCGCGCAGCAGGTCGCCTCGCTGCCGCAGAAGCTGAAGACGAGCTTCGACCCGATACTCGCCCCGGTCATCACCCAACGGCTGGCGGAAGGGGACAAAGCGGCGGTGGCACGGCAGGTCCGCCAGGTCGGCTTCTGGATCATCGCCGCCCAGGCCGCGATCGGCTTATCGCTTGGAATCCCCGGCGAGGCGGTAATGGGCCTGGTCGGTCCCGAATTCGTCGGCGGAACCGCGGCGCTTGCCTTCCTGCTCGCCGCGGAAGTGGTGGCGGCGACCGCCGCGGTCTCGGAAGCCGCGCTCGTCTATGTGGCACGGCACCGCAACCTGCTCATCTCGCTGCTGATGGTGGCGACCCAGGCCGTGCTCACCGTAGCCATCATCGTCTCCCTGGACGAATTGCAGTGGCCGAGCGATCCCGAGCGTCGCCAGGCGTTTCAGGCGGCCGGGGCGGCAATCGGCCTGGCGCTCGCCCTCGGGCTCGCCTCGATCCTGAAGGCGAACCTGCTGTCGCGCCTTCTCGGCGCGCCGGTGCATGGCTGGCGCTGGCCCCTGGTCTGGGCGGCGGCGGCCGCGGTCCTGGTCGGCTTCGGCTTCACCGCGCTGCCGCAGACGTTCGAATGGGCCGAGCTCGCGCTCGGCATCCCGCTGATCCTGCTGACGTTCGGGATCGTCGTCTGGAAGCGCGGCTTCACCAGCGAGGATCGAGCGCTATTCCGTCGCCATGGCGACGAGGCGCCGACATTGCCGACACCGGAAAGCCGACCAGGGCCCTAGGGTGGGCCTCGGACGGAGCGGATTCCGCCTTCGCCTGTTCGCGAGCGGGCCGCGATCAGGGCCGGTTGCCGAAGACTCCCAAGGCGGCGACCACCATCGCCTCGGTGGCGGTCGCGATGGTCGGTTCCGGATCGGGCGCCCAGAACGGGCTGTGTAGCGAGGGCAGCTCCGCAATGTTTCCGTTCGCCGCGTCCCAGCGGTCCTGCGGAACCCCGCCTACCCAGAAGATCAGGCTCTCCACCTGGGGATCGGCAAGATGGTAGCGCGAGAAGTCCTCGCCGGCCATGACCGGTGGCACCTGCCGGACGCGGTCCTCGCCGAAATGCTCGCGGAACAGGGTGGCGGTGCTTTGGGTCAGCGTGTCCGTATTATGCGTCGCGGGAGTGAAATCGCCTTCGCGCAGCGTCACCTCCGGCATCCGGTCTTCGGGAATGCCCCCGGCAATCGCCTCGCCGCGGACGACCCGGCGGATGCCATCGAGCAGCTGCTGGCGGATCTCCGGCGTGTAGCTGCGCACGGTGAGCAGCAGCTTGACCTCGTCCGAGATGATGTTGTGCTTGGTGCCGCCCTGGAAGCTTCCCACGGTCACCACCGCCGAATCGAGCGGATTGAGCTCGCGGCTGACGAGCGTCTGCAGCGTGGTCACGATGCGGCTGGCGAGCACGATCGGATCGCGGGTCGTGTGGGGATAGGCGCCGTGGCCGCCGAGGCCCCGAACGCGAATGTCCACCGAATCGACATTGGCCAGGGCCGGTCCGACCGAATAGCCGATCGTTCCGGCGGGCAGGCTGGCGGAATCGTGGAAGGCGATGGCGTGCGTAGGCTTGGGAAATCGCGTGAACAGTCCGTCGTCGAGCATCGCCTTTGCGCCCTGGCCGATTTCCTCGCCGGGCTGGGCGACCATCACCAAGGTACCGGACCATTGGTCGCGCATCGCCACCAGGCGCCTCGCTGCGCCGACCCAGGCGGCCATGTGGGTGTCGTGTCCGCAGGCGTGCATGACGCCGCTCTCGACCCCGGCAAGGCTGGTGGCCCTGGCCCGGCTGGCGAAGGGGAGGCCGGTCTGTTCCTCGACCGGGAGGGCATCCATGTCGGCGCGCAGCATCACCACCGGCCCGTTGCCGTTGCGTAGCACGGCGACGACACCGGTCTTGCCGACGCCGGTCGTCACTTCGAAGCCGAGCCGTCGCGCCTCCTCGGCGAGCAGTCCCGCCGATCGGGTCTCCTGCATGCTGAGCTCGGGATTCTGGTGCAGGTCGCGATACAAGGCAATCAGGTCCGGCAGGTCCTGACCTATCGCCTGATTGAGTTCCTGAGCGAGCGCGGGGGTTGTGATCGTCGAAGCCATAAGCATGAGTGCCAGCAATCTTCTCTTCATCAAGACCTTCCTCAGCGGCCGGTGGCCGGGATCAGCTCGATCACGTCGAGCAGGGATTCGAAATGGGGATAGGGCAGGACCAGCCGCCAGCGGGTATCCCCGACCCGCTCGACCAGGCCGATCATGTCACGTTCGTCGTCGACGCCATATTCGTAGGCACGCCCCTCGTCGCCGAGCTGCAGCGTCCCGAGGAATATCATGCGCCGGTCCACATCGGCGAACAGCCTTCCGACCGGCCGCTGCGATCCGGTGAGCTTGGTGAAGCTTGTTCGCTCGCCATGGACCTCGATCCGGCAGTGGAAGGGCGGGTAGGACACATAAGCCAGCCCCTCGCCGGACCTCGCACCGATCTTGATGGTGCGGCAATCATAGTCGCCCGGTGGCGGCGCCGGTTCGGTGAGCGCGGCGTCGGGATCGAGCAAGGCTCCCTCGCGTGCAATCTCGTCCACGTGGCCGGCCGCGCGAGCTTGCTCCAGGGCATCGATCCAGGCCTGTCGCCAGTCGCGCAGCCGGCGCCGATCCTCGTCCGTCACCTCTGCCCGCCAGGCAGCCGTCAACGGATCGCAAGGAGGGGTCAGCGAAGGAGGGGGTTGCGCAGACGGCGCCAGCGATGGCTCGGCCTGCGCGGCCGCGCAGGCGGCAAAGGCGGCGGCGATCAGGATGCCGGACATTGCGCCAGCTAAGCCGAAGCGGACGGACCGGGCAAGGGCGCAGGCCAAATCCACCCACATTCCTCGCTTACAGTCTCCATTGCGGCTCCGCCGATAATGCGACAGATTGAGAATCGGCCGGCGCCTGCCGGTCAGCAGGGGGAAGAAATCATGTCCATCAACCGCGCATTCGCCGCAACGGCGGCTTGCATCCTTGCCTCCGTTCCGGCGGCCGCACAGGATATCAATGCCGAGCCGAATTACGGGGTCGTCAATCTCAGGGCCGGCTTCGAGCCCGACCCGCAAGTGGTGGCCGTCCGCTCGGGCGGGGAGATCAACGCCCAGTCGGTCAGCAATAGCTGCCGCGGGTTCATCTCGAGCTCGCCGGACGTCCGGCTTGTCTACACGTCCGGCACCTATCCGCTGATCATCTCGGTGCGCGCCGACGCGGACACCACCCTGGTCGTCAATGGCCCGGACGGATCCTGGTCGTGCGACGATGACGGCGGCGAGAACGGGAACAATCCCGCGGTCCGATTCAACCGTCCCGCGAGCGGCCGGTACGAGATCTGGGTCGGCACCTACGGCAATGCCAGCCTCCAGCCCGCGCAGCTCCACATCTCCGAGGTGTCGAGCCAGTAAGGCGTGAAATAGGGGCTATTGCGCGGTCCAGCCGCCGTCCATCGACAGGTTGGCGCCGGTAATCGCCGCCGCTTCGTCCCGGCACAGGAACAGCGCCAGGCCCGCGACCTGATCGACGCTCACGAACCGCTTGGTCGGCTGGGCGGCGAGCAGGACGTCGTTCATCACCTGCTCGCGGGTGAGGCCGCGGGTGCGCATCGTGTCCGGGATCTGGTTCTCGACCAGCGGGGTCCAGACATAGCCGGGGCTGATGCAATTGGCGGTTATCCCCGCTTGGGCGACCTCCAGCGCGACCGTCTTGGTCAGCCCGGCTATTCCGTGCTTGGCCGCGACATAGGCCGACTTGTTCGGGCTGGCGACCAGGCTGTGTGCGGAGGCGGTGTTGATGATCCGGCCCCAGCCCTTTTCCTTCATCGCCGGCAGGGTCAGCCGGATGGTGTGGAAGGCGGCCGAGAGGTTTAGAGCGATCACCAGGTTCCACTTGTCGACCGGAAAGGCGTCGACCGGCGCGACATGCTGAATGCCCGCATTGTTGACGAGTATATCCACCGGGCCGATCTCGTCGGCGGTTCGGCGGACCAGCCGCTCGACCGCCTCGGCGTCGGTAAGGTCGGCCCCGTCATAGCCGACCTTTGTCCCGCCGCCGGCAATCTCGGCGCGGGTGGCTTCGATGGAGGCGGCATCGCCGAATCCGTTGAGCATGACGTTCGCGCCGGCGGAAGCGAGCGTCCGGGCGATGGCCAGTCCGATGCCGGACGTCGAGCCGGTGACGAGCGCCGTCTTTCCCTGTAGAAACATGAACGACCTTTCAACTGAGGGTCCGACCTTTCGCGTCTCGCGGCGTCGAATGCAACCGCCGGGCGAGGCGCGCATTCGGGCTGCTGAAGGAGAGCCCTGATGCGTTTCGGCAATCGAAGGACGAGCAGAAACGTCGAGAGCCGAAGCGGCGACGGCGGAGGCGGCGGGCTCGGCGGACTGGGCGGCGGCGCCGGGATGCTGCTCGGCATGGTGTTCAGCCGATTTGGGATCGGTGGAGTCGTCGTGCTGGTGCTGATCATGTTCCTCGTCGGCGGAGACCCGCTCGGGCTGAGCGGCGGGGGCCAGCAGGCGGTTGCGCCGCGGACTGGGAGCCAAGGGGCGCCCGCGGCGGCCGAAGTGTGCGAGAGCGACCCCGACCGGCGATTCCTTTGCCAGGTGCTGGCGTCCACCGAGGATCATTGGTCGCAGATGTTCACCGCGGCGGGCGCGACCTACGCGCCGCCGCGCCTCGTCTTCTATCCGGGGCGCACGCGGACCGAGTGCGGTTCCGGGCTGGCGGAAATGGGACCGTTTTACTGTCCCGCGGACCAACGCATCTATCTCGATACCAGCTTCTTCGACGATCTTGCGCGCCGCCATGGGGCGCCCGGCGACTTTGCCCAGGCCTATGTGATCGGCCATGAGGTGGGCCACCACGTTCAGACTCTGACCGGGACCGCCAACGCCATACGACGCGCCCAATCCAGTGCGTCGGAGCGTGAGTCCAACGCCCTTCAGGTGCGAATGGAGCTGCAGGCGGATTGTTACGCCGGCGTCTGGGCGGCGCGGGAACGCAATGCCGCCATGGAGCCGGGCGACCTTGAGGAAGGAATGACCGCGGCTGCCGCGATCGGTGACGACGCACTGCAGCGCGCCGGTCAGGGCTATGTGCAGCCGGAAAGCTTCACGCACGGCAGCTCTGCCCAAAGACAGGAAGCCCTGATGCGCGGCTATCAGGGCGGCGATCCCTACGCCTGCGACTCGTACACCACCGGAATTTGATCGCGGCCGCGCGGGGGCGCTTGGCCGGGCGACGTACGCTTCCGGCCTGCCCCGGCAAATCACGACCACCACTGGAGCTCTAGTCGTCGTCACGCCCGGCGCCTGAGGCGAATCGCTGCCCCTTGACTTAGTCGCTGCGAACCGTTCTCAACATGCTTGACTCTATTGAGAATGAATTGCAGTAGCGTCGCAGGCGAGAAGATTGCCGGGATAAGGGGACAAATAGTGGATCTGGTTAGGACCCGGACGGGCGTCGCTGCGCCGGTTTTCCTGGCGCTTGGATGCGTCGGCTTCATGTCGTCGCCGGCGCTCGCCGAGGATGCGCAGACCGACGTCCAGCAACGCGGCAATCCGGACATCATCGTTACCGGGACGCTGGGCGACCCCGAGCTGGAATCGCCCAAGGCGACCGCACCACTGCTCGACACCCCGCAGACGGTTACCGTCATCAGCGATCAGACTCTTCGTCGGCAGAACCTACTGACGCTGCGCGATGCGCTGACGACCATCCCGGGGATCACCTTCGGCGCCGGCGAGGGCGGCGGCGGCTATGGCGATTCGATCAACCTGCGCGGCTACAGCGCCAATAACGACATCACCGTCGACGGGGTGCGGGACAGCGCCCAGTACAGCCGCACCGACCCGTTCAACCTGCAGCAGATCGAGGTCTATAACGGCGCCAATTCGGTCTTCAACGGATCGGGCTCGGTCGGCGGGACGATCAATCTTGTCTCGAAGGTCCCGCAGACGGACAATCTCACCATTCTCCAGGCGAGCGTCGGCACCGACGAATATTATCGCGGAACGGTGGACGCCAATCGCCGGCTGTCCGACTTCGTCTCGGTCCGGCTGAACGCGATGGTCCACCGCAACGACTTTCCCGGCCGGGACTTCGAGGAATATGAGCGCTGGGGCGTCGCGCCGGCGATCACCCTCGGCATCGGCGGGGCGACCAGCCTGACGCTCGCCTATCTCCACCAGGAGGACGACAATGTCCCGGTCTACGGCGTCCCCTTCTACCTGAACCAGATCAACGAGGGCCCGCTCGAGGAGGCGAACGACAGCGACTATTTCGGCTATCGCAACCTCGACCTGCAGGAGATCACGGTCGACCGCCTGACCGCGACCTTTCACCACCAATTCGCGCCGAATGTAGCGGTCCGCAACCTCACCCGCTGGCAGCGTGTCGGCCAGTACAGCCAGACGAGCGCGCCGCAGGGGACCTTCTGCCTGTCGACCACCGGGCGGCAGCCGGTCGCCAACCCCACCGACACGGTCGGCCTTGCCTGCCCGGACGGCCTGGCGCCCGGTTTCTGGCAGCCCTCCGGCCCGCGCGGCCTGGTCCGCGATCAGGAGAATCAGCTGATCCACAACCAGACCGATCTCACCTTCGTGTCGGGCGAGAACGGCCGCCTGCGCAACACATTGGTGGTCGGCGGATCGATGACCTGGGAGGATTATCGGATCGAGACGGCGTCGCTGCCGCGCAATGCGGACGGATCGGCGGCAACGCCGCTGCCGATCGAGAGCATCTCCAATCCCTCAGGCATCTATGCCGGCCCGATCAACTATACGGTGACCGCCCGGTCGCGCAGCGACAGCTGGAACGCCGCCGTCTACGCGTTCGACACGCTCGAGATCGGGGAGATGTTCGAACTGAACGGCGGGGTGCGGCTCGAACGCAACGAGGCGGACTTCCGGGTCCTGCCGCTGCCATTCTACCCGCCGGGCACCAATCCGCCGACCGGGGCCGATTTGGCGCCGCGGCGCAGCGAGGAGACCTTGTTCTCCTACCGCCTGGGTGTGGTCTTCAAGCCGAGTCCGTCTACCAGCCTCTACGCCGCCTTTGCCAATTCGCGTACACCCTCTTCGGCCACCGTTCGCGCCGGTTGTACCAGCGGGTCCGGAGCCGGACTTGTCGACTTCTGCGACGTCGCGCCGGAGACGGCCCGCAATTACGAGATCGGCGCCAAGGCCGACTTGTTCGGCCGCCGCCTGCAGCTCACCGCCGCGTTCTTCCGCAACGAGCGCAGCAACTTCCGCGTGCCTTCCAATGAACCGGGCGTGCCGGATCCGCAGGTGCTCGACGGCCGCTCGCGGGTGGACGGAATCGCGCTGGGCGCCACCGGCTACATCACGCCGGTCTGGTCGATCTTCGCCAACTACACCTATCTGGACTCGGAGGTGCGGCAGAGCGTTTCCGACTTCTGCCTGGTCAATCCCGGGTCGACGGACTGCGACAACAGCGTGGACCTGCCAGATCCGCAGGCCGGCGACCGGCTGATCCAGACCCCGCGCCATTCCGGCAGCCTGTTCACCACCTACCGGTTGCCGTTCGGGCTCGAGGTTGGCTACGGCCTCACCTATCAGGGCCGCTTCGCCACCCATCAGCGCAACCTGCTGCAGCGCACGCAATATTTCGCCGACGATTTCCTGATCCACCGCGCCTTTCTGGCGTACGCCTTCGGTAACGGCCTGACCGCCCAGCTCAACGTGCAGAACTTCACCGACGAGCGCTACTTCACCGGCGTCCGCAACAATGTGAACGGCGATACCGGCCGCATCACCGGCGGCTGGGCGACGCCGGGCGAGGCGCGGTCCGCGGTGTTGAGCCTGTTCTACAGCTTCTGAGCTGCTAGGCTTCGGATCGATGATGATCGCCGTCCCGGACCTGCTCACCAAGGAGGAGGTGGCGCGCGTCCGGTCCCTCGTCGACGCCGCCGAATGGGTCGACGGGAATGCGACATCGGGGCACCAATCCGCGCTCGCCAAGCGCAACCTGCAGCTTCCGGAGAACAGCCCGGTGGCGCGCGAGGCGGGCAAGCTGGTGCTGGACGCGCTCGGGCGGTCGGCCTTGTTCATCGCCTCGGCCCTGCCGCTCAAGATCTTCCCGCCTCTGTTCAACCGCTACGAAGGGGGCGGCGAGTTCGGCGTCCATGTCGACAACGCCGTGCGAATCCACCGCGAGAGCGAGTTCAGGGTGCGCAGCGACCTGTCGGCCACCTTGTTCCTCGCCGAGCCGGACAGCTATGAAGGCGGCGAGCTGACGGTCGAGGACAATTTCGGAGTCCATTCCGCCAAGCTCCCGGCCGGCCACCTTCTCCTCTATCCCGCCTCGAGCCTGCACCGCGTCGAGCCGGTCACGCGCGGGGCCCGCATCGCCTGCTTCTTCTGGGTGCAGTCAATGGTTCGGGACGACGCCGCGCGGACCCTCCTGTTCGATCTCGACCGGTCGATCCAGTCGATCGCCGCCGATCGAGGGCAGGACGACCGGGAGATCATCCGTCTTACCGGGATCTACCACAACCTGCTCCGCCGCTGGGCGGACAGCTAGAAAGAGCGTCCATGGCCCGATCGACCACCCTGCGGCTGCGCGGCCTCTGGCTCCAGATCCATAAATGGATCGGCCTCATTCTGGCCGTCCTCATCATTCCCGTGTCGCTGACCGGCTCCGCTCTGGTCTGGCACGACTGGCTCGACGAGACGCTGAACCCCGCTCGCCACGCAGTCAGCGGTCCTCCGGAGCTTTCGCCCTCGGCTTATGCGGCCGCCGCAGGCCAGGCGCTTGGGCCGGGCGAGCAGGTCATGTCGATCCGCTATGCCGAGGGGGAGGGGCCGGTCCAGGTGGTCGCGGCGAGGCCGCCGCAGCCCGGCGAGGGGCGGCCGGTCCGGACCAACGTCTGGCTCGACCCGGCCGACGGACGGGTACTCGACGTGGCGGCCAGCAACGAAGGCGCGGTTCGCTTCCTCCATGTCCTCCACGGCAGCCTTATGATTCCCGGCCTCGGCCGGCAGATCGTCGGGTGGGTGGGCGTGGCGATGCTCGTCTCGTGCCTCACCGGCCTGTGGCTATGGTGGCCGATCACGGGCAGCTGGCGGCGCGGTCTGCGCTGGAAGCGGCAGAATTCGACCAATGCCAACCTGCATCACCAGACGGGCTTCTGGATATTGCTGCCGCTGGCGATGCTCTCCTTCACCGGCGCATGGATCTCCTTCCCGGCATTTTTCGGGCAGTTCGAGGCGAGCCGGCCCAAGGGCAAGAGCAATGGAGGCGGCGCGGATCGGATGCGGGCCATGCGCGCGCGGCCGCTTGCCGATCCGCAGACCAGCCCGGACCGCGCACTCGAGCTCGCCCGCCCGCACGCCACCGGGCCCCTGGTCAGCATCGGCTGGCCGACCGACCAGGCACCGGAATGGAAGGTCGGCTTCGCCCGCGAACGCGGCGCGGCCGAGGTCGAGGTGGCCGATGCGGGCGGCGAGGTCACGCCGCCGCGGCCGCCGCGCGCCGAAACGACGGCACGGCTGATGCGGCGCTGGCACGACGGCGTCGGCATGGGCTGGCTGTGGCAGACCATCATCTTCATCGGCGGGATCATCCCGGCCGTGCTGGCGGTCACCGGCATCGTCATGTGGCTGCGCAGCCGCGGCTGGCGCGCGAAGCTGAAGCGCAAGCGGCGCGGACGCGCCGAGCCGGTCCCCCAGCCGGCGGAGTGATGCCGACCAGGATGGTCATTGCGAAAAGCGTGGCGACGAAGCAATCCAGCGAGACTCGACCATTGCACTGGATTGCGTCGGCGCGCTCGCAATGACGATTTCGTCAAAGTCGGAAGGACTGGGACGAGCTTCCATTCCCTTTTCCGCTCATCCTGAGTAGCCGCAAGGGTCGGCGACATGATCAGGTGCGAATTTCCCCGGTATGCCGCAGCCATGTGCGGGCACACGGGGACCTGATCATCGTATCGAAGGACGATGTAGGTGAGCAAGACCCCGGCCTTCTTCGCGACCGAGGCGGATTTCCGCCGCTGGCTCGCCGCCAATCACGCCGGAGCGGACGAGCTGCTGGTCGGCTTCTGGAAGAAAGGAAGCGGCAAGCCCTCGATCGACTGGCCGCAGGCGCGCGATCAGGCCTTGTGCTTCGGCTGGATCGACGGGGTGCGCAAGTCGCTGGACGCCGACAGCTACATGATACGCTTCACGCCGCGGCGGCCCGGCAGCATCTGGAGCAAGGTGAATGTGGAGCGTTTCGAGGCGTTGAAGGCGGCGGGCCGGATGACCGAGGCGGGCGCGCGCGCCTTCGCCGGCGGCCGGGAGAATCGGAGCCATTATTCCTACGAAAGCGAACCGAGCGCGCTTTCTCCCGAGGAAACCGGCTTGTTCAGGAAGAACGCGGCAGCCTGGGCGGATTGGGAGAAGAGACCGCCCGGCTATCGCCGGATGGCGCTGCACTGGGTCACGAGCGCCAAGCGGCCGGAGACGCGGGCGCGGCGGCTCGCAACTCTGATCGAGGACAGCGAAGCGGGCCGCAAGCTCGGCGCCATCGACATCAGCCGGAAGAAACCGGGCTGATCCGGAGCGGCAGGCCGCCGGCCGGGCGAAGCGTCACCATCCCCGACGGCCGGACCTCGCGCCCAGGAACGGGCTGGAACCGCCACCGCGCCAGCCAGTGCGCCAGCACCGTCAGGGCCTCGGCCATGGCGAAGCGGGCGCCGACGCACAGGCGCGGCCCGCCGCCGAACGGGAGATATTGGAACCGATGGCGTTCGACCCGGCCGGCGGCGAAGCGGTCCGGATCGAAAGCGTCGGGCTCGTCCCAGAGCTTGCAATGGCGATGAATGAGCCAGGGCCAGATCGAGATGAAGTCGCCGGGCGCGACCTCGGACTCGCCGATCCGGTCGGCTTCCACCGCCTGGCGGTCGAAGCGCGGGACGGGCGGATAGAGGCGCAAGGATTCCTCGAGCAGCCGGCGCAGCAGCGGCAGGCGGTCGGGCAGCTCGGGATCCTGGCTGCCGACGGCGATCGCCTTGCGCGCCTCCTGTGCCGTCTGCTCCTGCAGCTCGGCTTGCTCGGAAAGCAGGAACAAGGCCCAGGTGACCGCATTGGCCGTCGTCTCGTGCCCCGCCAGGTAGAAGGTCGCGGCATTGTCGACCGCGAGCGCCAGCGCTTCCCTGGGCTCGAATCTTTCATTGAGCGCGCGGATGAGCTTTCCGAGGAAATCGTCCGGCCCGCCGTCCGGCAGGCGATCGCGTACCACGGCGGTCAGCGTCGAGCGCAGGAATCGCTGCCCACGCCGTCCGGCGAGGCCGCGAAGGCTCAACGGGATCAGCGGAAGGCCGAGCAGCACCTGGAGCCGCGCCTCGCTCACACCTTCGAGCGCCGCGGTGATATGGGCCATCGCGGCATCGGTGGTCAGACGCGGGTCGCCGGCGAACAAGGTGTCGGAGATCACCCGCATGGTCGTTGCGGTCGCTTCCGCGGCCATGTCGCGCACCCCGCCTCGATCCCATCCTTCCGCCGCCGCCGAGGCGGCGCCCGCGAAGGCGGGAACCAGCGTATCGACTGCGGCCGGCGCGAAATTGGCGGCGACGATCCGGCGCTGCTCGCGCCACAGCGGCCCGTCCGAGCTCAGCAGGCCGCGTCCGATGGTCGGGACGAGCAGCTTCTTGACGAGGTCGGGTTTCACATAATTGGCGGCATTGTCGAGCAGGACGTGTTGCACCAGGTCCGGGTGCAGCGGGATATGGACATTGTGGCCGAACACGTTGCGCTTGAAATAGTCGAGCTCGAAGGCGCGTTGCGACCACCCGTAGACGGCGGTGCGCGCCCGCTCGCCGAAGAAGCCCCGCCAGACCGGCACCGGCCCGGCAGTGCGCCGCGGAAAGGGCGGGACGTAAAGGGCGTTGCGGTTCGGCACGTCCATCATGTCTCCTAGCTCCGTGCCACGGAAAGCGCACGCAAACGAACGCGCCGCGGCCCGCCCGGGTCAATATAATCGAAGATCGTAATCCTGCCGCTCGTCGGCCGACAGGAGGGCTGGGCCTACTCTGCCGCCAGCAGCTTCTCGGCGCCGCCCAGATCCACGCTGACGAGGCGGCTCACGCCCTTCTCGATCATCGTCACGCCGAACAGCCGGTGCATCCGGCTCATCGTCACCGCATTGTGGGTGACGATGAGATAGCGTGTCTCGGTTTCGCCGACCATCCGGTCGAGCAGGTCGCAGAACCGCTCGATATTGGCGTCGTCCAGCGGCGCGTCGACCTCGTCGAGGACGCAGATCGGCGCCGGATTGGTGAGGAACAAGGCGAAAATCAGAGCGACCGCGGTCAGCGCCTGCTCGCCGCCCGAAAGGAGGGTGAGGGCGGAGAGGCGCTTGCCCGGCGGCTGCGCCATGATTTCGAGGCCGGCCTCCAGCGGATCGTCGGATTCGACCAGCTCGAGATGCGCCTGGCCGCCCTCGAAGAGGGTCGTGAACAGGCTGCGGAAATGGCGATCAACTTCCTGGAAGGCGGTGAGCAGGCGCGCGCGCCCCTCCCGGTTGAGGCTGCCGATCGAGCCGCGCAGGCGGTGGATGGCGACGCCCAGCTCTTCGCGCTCTGCCTGGGAGGCGGCGCGATTCTCCTCGAGCTCGGCGAGTTCGGTCTCGGCGACGAGATTGACCGGTCCGATCCGTTCGCGTTCCTGGACGTGCCGGTCGAGCCGTGCCGACTCGACCGCCACTTCGGCGATCTCCGCTTCCGCGAAGCCCAGCTTCTCGGGAAGGAGTGGCGGCGGGCATTCGAACTTCTCGCCGGAGATGCGCGCCATCTCGGCGCGGCGGCTTTCCTGATTCTCGGCGCGAGCGGCAGCGCCGGCGCGGGCCTCCCGCGCGGCCGCAAGCGCTTCCGCGGCTTCGGCGAGGCGGGCCCCTGCCTGCCGCAATCTCTCCTCGCCGTCGCGCTCGTGCGCCGCCGCGGCCTGCGCGGCCTCGGAGGCGTCGATCGATTCGTTCGTCAAGGCTTGGAGCCGTCGCTCCAGGTCCTCCGGCGCCTCGGCTAGGCGCTGTGCCTCGGCCTCGGCCTCGGCGATCCGGCGGCCGAACGCCTCATGCCGTTTCTCGGCCTCGGCGACGCGGGTCCGCCACTCGGCCTGCTCCTGCGTGGCGGCCTCTGCGCGCTGACGATCGGCGGACACGGCGCGCGCATGGGTTGCAGCCTCGGCGCGGACCTCGGCCAGCGCCTGCTGCGCCTTTTCGGCCGCCGCCCGAAGCTCGGCGACCCGAGTCTCGGTCACCGCCGGATCGGGCAGGGTGGCCCATAAGGATTCTGCTTCATCGAAGCTGCGGCGGGCCTCGCCGACATCGGCCTGGGCCCGCTGCGCGCGCTCCGCGAGGCCGGTGCGGCGGAGCTCCAGCCGCTCCATCTCGACCGTCGCCGCATCTTCGTCACGATTCGCCTCGCGAATGGCGGCGGCGGCCTGCGTCTCGCTGCGTCGCGCCGCGTCGGCGGCATCGCGGGCGGCGTCCATCGCGACGCGAGCCTGCCGGGTTCGCTCCTCGGCCGCCTCGACGGCGGCGGCGGATCGCGGCAGTGCCGCTTCTATCTCGGCGAGCCGGTTGACCCGGATCAGGCGCTCTGCGGCGGCGGCGCCGAGGCCGGTGGCGATATAGCCGTCCCAGCGACGCAGCCGGCCTTCGCGCGTGACCAGCCGCTGGCCGACGGCCAGCAAGGCCGACCCGTCATCCCCGTCGGCGACGGCGATCTGGCGAAGCCGGCGAAGCAAAGCGGACGGCGCCTGGACACGGTCCGACAGCCTCTCGCAGCCCGGCGGAAGGTTTGGGTCGTCGTCGGCGGGCTCGGCGCCGGCCCAGCGCCGCGTGCCGTCGTCGCCCAGAGCGGCATCGAGATCGTCCCCCAGAGCGGCGGCGAGCGCCCGCTCATAGCCGGCCTCCGCCTTGACGTGATTGATGGCGCGGTCACCGCCGGAATTTTCCAGCGCCTTGACCAGGGACTTGGCTTCGGACTGCAGCGCCGCCAGCGCCGCGCGCGCGGCGGCCGCCTCGCTCTCCGCCGCATCGCGAGCGGCCGCGGCCTGCTGGCGCGAAGCTTCGGCCGCGCCGATCGCCTCGCCCGCTTGCTCGAGACGGGCCTCGGCTTCCTTGCGCCGCGTTCGCGCCGCCTCCAGCGCCTCGACGAGTGGCGCTTCGTCGCCAAGCGATCCGATTTGCTCTTCGAGCTTCCGTGCTTCGGCCTCGACGCGCGCGAGCTTCTGGCGCGCGGTCTCTAGCGCCGCTTGTGCAACCCGCGCCTCCGCCTGCTCCGCCGCCTGCACGGCCCGAGCCTTGCCGAGGGCCGATTCGGCCTCGCGAGCGGAATCCTGCAATTCGACCGTGCGAATCTCGATCGTGCCCCGTCGCCTCTCCGCATCGGCGAGACGATTCGCGATCCCCGCCAATTCCTCGTCGAGCCGGGTGAGCGCGGCGGCCGCGTCGGCACGCAGCGCCTCCTCGCGCATCCGGTCGGCAGCGAGCGTGCTTCGCCGGTCGGCCAGCTCGTCGATGCGGCGGCGCACAGTGTCCCGTTCCGCCCGCAGCGTGGCAAGCCGGTGGCCAAGCTCGGATGCGCGCTCGCGTGCCGCTTCCGCCGCCTTGCGCTTGTCCGCCAGCTCGGTGGCGGCCTGATTCTGCCAGGCGGCGGCGGCGCGCTGCGCTTCGGCAGTCCGCTGGACGGCCGTCTCGGCAACCTGCGCCTCCTTCTTCGCCGCTTCCGCCGCCTCTGCCGCTTCCTTCCAGCGGGCGTAGACCAGCCGGCCTTCGGCGATCCTTATCTGTTCGGAGAGCTTGCGGTAGCGCTCGGCGGCGCGTGCCTGCCGCTTGAGCGCGGCGCCGCGCTGCTCCATGTCGGAAAGCATCTCGTCGATGCGCGTGAGATTCGTTTCCGCCGCTCGCAGCTTCTGCTCGGCGTCCTTGCGCCGGACGTGCAGCCCGGAGATCCCCGCCGCTTCCTCGAGCAGAAGGCGCCGCTCCGTCGGCTTGGCGGCGATCACCGCGCTGATCTTGCCCTGGCTGACCAGGGCCGGGCTGTGCGCGCCGGTGGCGGCGTCGGCGAACAGCAAGGCGACGTCCTTTGCCCGCACGTCGCGGCCGTTGACCCGATAGGCCGAGCCGGCGCCCCGCTCGATGCGGCGGGTGATCTCGACCTCGCCGGCGGGGACGCTGGCGTCGCCGCCTACGTCTTCGGCTTGCCGCTCGACGAGCATGGAAACCTCGGCGAAGTCGCGCGAAGGCCGAAGCGCCGTGCCGGCGAAGATGACGTCGTCCATGCCCGCGCCGCGCATCGACTTGGCCGAGGATTCGCCCATCACCCAGCGGATCGCCTCGAGCACGTTGGATTTGCCGCAGCCGTTCGGGCCGACGATGCCGGTCAGGCCGGGTTCGACCCTCAGCTCCGCCGGCTCGACGAAGCTCTTGAACCCGGAGAGCTTGAGACGCTTTACCTGCACTTCGGCCCCCCCCGTCTCCCGTCTAGCCCGCGGCCTGGCGGATCAGCGGCTCGAGACCGCCCCAATCGTTGGCCCCGACGCGGTTACCGTTGATCAGGAAGGTGGGCGTGCCGTTGATGCCGCTCCCGCTCGCGGCGCGCGCCATCTCCCCCAGCCGTCCGAGGGCCGCTTCGTCGGTCAGGCAGGCGCGAGCCCGGTGGGCGGAGACGCCGTGGCGCACCGCGATGTCGGTCAGTCCACCCACTTCGGCGAGTCGCGGCAGCCGCTGGTCGGGCGGGAGCGCGGATATCTGGTCCCACTGCGCCTGCGAAAGGCCCTGGATCCGGCCCATCCATTCTTCCTGGGCCGCGAGGAACTGGCCTGTGATCGGAAAGAAAAGGTCGGCACCTCCGCATCGCGCCAGCAAGGAGGCGGTGACGTCGACGCCATTGAGGACGAAGTTGCGAATCTCCAGACTTGCCCGGCCGCTGCGCACATATTGATCGATGAGTGCCGCGCCGCCGGTCCGGGAGAAATCGGCGCAATGGGGGCAGGTCAGCGAGAGATATTCGACGACCTTCACGCGGGCGTCGGGATTGCCCATCCGAAAGCCCCCTTCCGGCGTCTGAACCACCGTGCGGGTCCAGTCGCGCTGCGCCGGTCGCTGGCTTTGCTGCGCCGGGGCGACGAAAGCGGTTGCGGCCAGGGCCGCTGCCGCCAGGAAGAAAAAGGCGTGCTTCCTCATGTCTCGGCCTCCACTCGGATCTTGCGGAGCCGCCCGCACGCCTTGCGCCATTGCGGCGTCAAGCCAGCGGACCGGACTCCGGCCATCCGACTATCCGTCTATCGCGGCGCGGAGCCGCCGCTCGAGTTCCGGCCATTCCGCGACGTCGGCTTTCTCGCCGTTGATCAGGAAGGTGGGCGTGCCGGTGACATTGTTCTCCTGGCTGCCGTGCCGGGTGATCTCGGCGAGCCGTTCCAGCTGGCTCGTGTCGGCGAGGCAGCTGTTGATCCGCGATTCGGGCATTCCGCGCTGCCGGAAGAAGGGCGCCAGCTCGGTGACCTCGATGATCGCTGCCGCCTGCGCGGTGGGCGCCATGTTCTGGATCTGCTGGGCACGTTCGGGCGACAGCGTCTGCAGCCGCGCCGACCATTCCTGCTGGGTCGCATAGAGCTGCTCCACCAGGCGGAAGAAGGGCGTCGGTCCCTGGCAGCGCAGCAGCATGAAGATGGCCGGATCGGACGGGAACAGCAGGAAGGGACGATATTCGTAGCTGACCTGGCCGCTGCGGACGAAGACGTTCTCGAGCGGCTGGGTCGCGTCTTCGGCGAAGACCGCGCAATGGGGGCAGGTGATCGAGGCATATTCGATCAGCTTCACCGGCGCGTCCGGATTGCCCATCCGATAGCCGCCCTCGGGCGTCTCGCTGACGACCTGGGTCCAGTCGCCATTGTTGGGCGCCGCGATCTGGGTGAGCGGGGCCGCGTCATTGGCGGCCGCGGCATTGAGATTGCCGCTTTCCTCGCCGCCGCAGCCGCTGAGGAAGAGGGTCAGCGCGACCGCGCCGGTGCTGAGCTTCGCCTTCATCTCTTTCGTTCTCCACCTATTCTGCCGACGACCGGGATCATCGTCACCACCGGCGTCACTTCGCCGCTCGAAAGCCCGCGCGCAAGCGATTCAAGGCAAGCGCGAAGTTCCGGATCCGCCACTTCGCGCAGTGAATCGCCGAGCTCGGCCGGTATCGGTCGAAGCGACGGCTCCGGCCGTGCCCTTGCCTTTTCCGCCTGAACGATGCCTTGCCGGAACGATATGCGGTTCACCGCCGGATAGCCGAAGAAGCGATTGACCCGCTCGACGATCGCGGGGGCGACATGCTGCATCATCGGCGCGTGCGCGCCCTCCACGACGAGGGTCAGCACGCCGCCGCTTTTTTTCCCCGGCGGGAAGCGGATCGATTCCGGGGAGGACACGACGGCGTAGCGCGGCCCCACGATCTCGCGCCAGCGGCTGACGATAGAGGACTGGACGAAGCCGAAGCGGCGGAACGCCGCACCCCCGATCTCCGGGAGGAGCTCGGACACCTGCCGCATCCGGCGCGAACGGGCCGGCGCTGCCGCCTCTTTTTTCCGTGGACCGCCCGTTTTCGTCACGCCATTTTCACCTTGCGGCAAGCATGGCATAGCCGCCCCATGCCCGTCGATGCCTGCCAGGCGCTTTTATGTTGGTATGCTGTGGATAAGCGGTCGCTGCCATGGCGGGCCGGGCCCGGAAAGGCGCCGGATCCCTATCGGGTCTGGCTGTCCGAAGTCATGCTGCAGCAGACGACGATCGCGCATGCGCGGCCCTATTTCGAGACGTTCGTCCACCGGTGGCCGACGGTCGAGGCGCTTGCCGCGGAGTCCGACGGGGAGGTCATGGCCGCCTGGGCGGGGCTCGGCTATTACGCCCGGGCGCGCAACCTGCTCGCCTGCGCGCGAATAGTGGCGGATCAGCTTGGGGGGCGCTTTCCCGAAGACGAAGCGGCGTTGAGGCGCCTTCCCGGTATCGGCGCCTATACCGCCGCGGCGGTAGCGGCGATCGCCTTCGGCCGCCGTGCGGTGGCGGTGGACGCCAATGTCGAGCGGGTGGTCGCGCGCCTGTTCGCGGTCGAGGCGCCGCTCCCCTCCGCCCGCGCCGCAATCAGGGACCATGCCGAGCGGCTGACGCCGGAGGAAAATGCGGGCGACTTCGTCCAGGCGATGATGGAGCTCGGCCAGACCGTCTGCATGCCGCGCCGCCCCGATTGCGGACGCTGCCCGCTCACGCCCCATTGCGCCGGATACGCGGCCGGCGACCCGGGCGCCTTTCCGGTGAAGGCGCCGAAAGCCGCGCGGCCGCGCCGCGAGGGCGTCGCTTACTGGCTGGAGCATAGGGGCCGCGTGCTTCTGGTCCGGCGTCCACAGAAAGGCCTGCTCGGCGGCATGCTGGCGCTGCCGACCGACGGCGCTCCGGCCGAGGCGGCATGGCGCGAGGCGGGGGCGGTCGACCATGTCTTCACCCATTTCGCCTTGACCATGCGGCTGCTCTGCGCGGAGACCGACACGCCCGCGGAAGGGATATGGTGGCCGGTAGAGCGGATCGGCGAGGCCGGCCTGCCGACCTTGTTCGCCAAGCTGGCCGTGCGCGGCAGCGAGTGGAGGCGCGCCGCATGACAGCGCCGGGTTTCACGGGCGCCGGCATAGACCGGGCCGACCAGCTCAGGCTCGACGAGACGGCGTTGCGGGTGCTCGCGCAGCATGAGGGCGCGAGGCTGCTGCGCCTGGCCGAGCTCGATCCGGTCCTCGACGAGGAAGGACGGCTGCTCTGGTCGCCCCTCGGCGAAGAGGCGGCCGATCTGATCTTCCTCGGAATGGACGGGGACGCGCCGTTGTTCGCGCCGCTGGTGGCGGTGGAGGCGTTCGGTCAACGGGCCTGGAGCGTCTTTCGCTTGCTGGCGCTGATGGCCCCGCGCGACGCCGCGATCTGGGGCGCCGCGCGCAGTCTCAACGAATGGCACAATCGGCATCGATATTGCGGCATTTGCGGGGCGCCGAACGGTCCGTTCCGCGCCGGCTGGGGCAGGCGCTGCACCGGCTGCGGCGCCGAGCATTTTCCACGCGTCGACCCGGTGGTGATCATGCTCGCCGAGCATGAGGGCCGGGTGCTGGTCGCCCGCCAGCCGCAATATCCGCAAGGGCGCTACTCCGCGCTCGCCGGCTTCGTCGAACCGGGCGAATCGATCGAGGAAGCGGTGGCGCGAGAGCTGATCGAGGAAGCGGGCACAGCGGTCGACAATGTCCGTTACGTCGCGAGCCAGCCCTGGCCCTTTCCCGGCTCGCTGATGATCGCCTGCCTCGCCGATGCGCGATCCGACGCGCTGGTGCTGGACCGCAACGAGCTGGAGGACGCGATGTGGGTCGACCGGGCCGGCGTGACGGCCGCTCTCGCGGGTGATCCGGACGCGCCCTTCCTGGCGCCGCCGCCTTTCGCCATCGCCAATACGTTGCTGCGCCGCTGGATCGAGGAAGAAGAGGGAGAATGAGAATGCGCTATCTGAGGATGGGCGTGGGCGCCGCGGCCCTGCTGCTGGCGAGCGGATGCGCGACGGCGCCGGAAGACCAGCGGGCAACCCTTGCGGTCACGCTGACCGGCGTTCAGGAGGTCCCGGGGCCGGGCGATGCGGACGGAACCGGCACGGCCGAGATCCGCGTCGATCCGCGTGCGGCGCAAGTCTGCTGGAATCTCTACGTGCGCCAGATCGATCCCGCGACAGCCGCCCACATCCATCGCGGCCCGGCGGGGACCGCGGGGCCCCCCGTCGTCACTCTGACCACCCCGGACGCGAACGGCCGCAGCGAAGGCTGCACCGTAGTCGACCAGCCGCTCGCCCGCGAGCTGGTGATGCGGTCGCACGATTTCTATGTGAACGTCCACACCGCCTCGCATCCGGCGGGCGCCGTTCGGGGTCAGCTGCGCGGCGGAATCATCCGTCAGCAGCGCCAGCGTCGGTAGCACCCTTTCGCCGAGGCGGCGCTTCGCTCACTTCCTCGTCTTCCGCCGGGCGGCGGGACGCCTTGCGCATGCCCTCGTCGAAGCCCTCGAGAAAGCGGCGCATGCCGTCGAGCGCCGCGGTCCGGATCGTTTCGGCCAGCCTGTCGCCGTCGATCGCCACCGTTCGGCCGGGCTCGCGCCCATTGCGCAGCGTACGCGCGACCGCCTGCGCTGCGCGCGCCTCCGCCATCGCGCCGAGCGCCGCCGCGGCGAAGCTGCGGACGACCGGACTCTCCGTCGCCTTGATCGCCTTGCGCGCCTGTTTGCGGACCTTCTTCGGGACCTTCACGCCTGCGACGCGCTTGGGGATCTTCACCTTCGCCATGTCCATTCTCCTCCCCTGCACAAGAGGGGCTCTACTGTCTTATATTGGTAAGGCAGGGCGTCTGCTTCAAGCCGTCACTGCACGACGATCTCGGCGCTCATCCCCAGCAGGCGGTGAAGGAAGTTGCCGCTTCGGGCGCGGTAGCGGCCGGCGGCGGGAACGAGGGCGATCACCTTTTGCTCGCCCGGCGCAACCTGCAGATGACCGTCGGCGATCAGCTCGGCATCACGGGCGCGGACATGGGCGGCTCGGAAAAAGTCGCCGGCCGAGAAGCTGTAGGTCGCCTGTCCCTGGTTCAGGAAACGCAGCCTGACCGGCCGGCCGGCCTCGAGCCGGATCGTTTTCGGCTCGAAGGCGAACGGCCGCATCAGCACCTCATATTCGCGCGCCGCCCGCCATTCCGGCTGCTGGGCAGCGGCCGGGCCGGCAAGAAGAAGCGCGAGGAGCAGGAGCACGGGACGCATGGTCCACGATCCTTTGCCTCATGAGCAACCTCCAGCGCTTATCACATTTCGCTGCGTTCCGATCCTAGAATCGCAGCGGCTTGACCTTCTTGACGCCCGGCAGCGCCTCGAGCCGCGCCACCACTTCCGGGGAGATGTGGCCGTCGACCGACACGAGCGCGACCGCCTCCCCGCCGGCTTCCCGACGGCCGAGATGGAAGGTTCCGATATTGACTCCCTTCTCCCCCAGCGCGGTGCCGAGGCTGCCGATGAAGCCTGGTCGGTCCTCGTTGACGATATAGATCATCTCGCCGTTGAGATCGGCCTCGATGGCGATGCCGAACATGTCCACAAGCCGCGGCGCCGCATTGCCGAACAGGGTGCCGGCCACCGAGCGCTCGCCGTCCGGGGTCGAGACGGCCACGCGGACCAGGGTATGGTAATCGCCCTCGCGGTCGTGGCGGACCTCACGCACGTCGAGGCCACGCTCTTTCGCCAGAAACGGCGCGTTCACCATGTTCACCGTGTCCGAATAGACTCGCATCAGCCCGGCCAGGACGGCGCCGGTGATCGGCTTCTGATTGAGCGCGGCGGCAGCACCTTCGACCTCGATCGAGACGCCGGCGATGCGCCGCCCCTCGGCCTGGCCGACCAGGGATCCCAGCTTCTCGGCCAGCTCCATGTAGGGGCGCAGCCTTGGCGCCTCCTCGGCCGAGAGCGACGGCATGTTGAGCGCATTGGTGACGCCGCCCCGCATCAGAAAGTCGGCCATCTGCTCGGCGACCTGGATTGCGACGTTCACCTGCGCCTCCGTGGTCGAGGCGCCGAGATGCGGCGTGGCGACCAGGCCGGGGACGCCAAACAAGGGGTTTGCCTTGGCCGGCTCCTCGACGAAGACGTCGAGCGCCGCTCCGGCCACATGGCCGCTCTCCAGCGCCTCCTTCAGCGCCGCTTCGTCGATCAGTCCGCCGCGGGCGCAGTTGATGATGCGCACCCCGGGCTTCGTCTTCGCCAGATTCTCGCGCGAAAGGATGTTGCGGGTCTGATCGGTCAGCGGCGTGTGCAGCGTGATGAAGTCGGCACGGGCCAGCAACTCGTCCAGGTCGACCTTCTCGACTCCGAGGTCGACGGCCCTGTCCGGGGTCAGGAAGGGGTCGAAGGCGACCACCTTCATCCTGAGCCCCAGGGCGCGGTCGGCGACGATGGAGCCGATATTGCCGCAGCCGATCAGGCCCAGCGTCTTGCTGGTGAGCTCGACCCCCATGAAGCGGTTCTTCTCCCACTTGCCGGCCTGGGTGGAGAGGTCGGCCGCCGGAAGCTCGCGCGCCAGTGCGAACATCAGGGCGACGGCATGTTCGGCCGTCGTGATCGAATTGCCGAACGGCGTGTTCATCACCACGACCCCTCGCGCCGTGGCGGCCGGAATGTCGACATTGTCGACGCCGATACCGGCGCGGCCGATCACCTTGAGCCGGGTCGCGGCTTCCAGCACGTCGGCGGTCACCTTGGTGGCGGAGCGGACGGCGAGCCCGTCATAATCGCCGATGATCGCCTTGAGCTCGTCCTTGGACAGGCCCGGCCTCTCGTCCACCTCGACGCCGTTGGCGCGGAACACTTCGGCGGCTTTCGGATCCATCTGATCCGAGATCAGCACTTTTGGCATGGTGTCTTGTTCCTTGCAGCGTCCCCGGTCCTTCGCGCCGCCCGTGGCGTAGCTCGGGATGGACTTCGGCCGGAGATCCAGAATGGAATGGAGGGTGGGGTAAAGTGCGCCCGGTGGACGGCTAGAGTGACGAGCGGGCGCTCTCGTAGGCCCAATCGAGCCACGGTCCGAGCGCCTCTATGTCGGCGGTGTCGACTGTGGCGCCGCACCAGATGCGGATGCCGGGCGGCGCATCGCGATAGCCGGCGACGTCGAATGCCGCCTCCTCCGTTTCGAGCAGGGACGCCATCTTCTTGACCAGGACCTGCTGGCCCTCCGCGTCGCGCGTCGCCGCAACCTCGTCCGAGAAGCGCAGGCAGACGCTGGTATTGCTGCGGGTGGACGGGTCGGCGGCAAGATGCTCGATCCAGTCCGTCCGCGATACCCACTCGTCGAGCGCGGCGGCATTGGCATCGGCGCGGGCGACCAGCGCGGAAAGGCCGCCCTGAAGCTCCGCCCATTCGAGGGCGAAGATATAGTCCTCGACCGCGAGCATCGACGGCGTGTTGATCGTCTCGCCCTTGAAGATCCCCTCGATCAGCTTACCGCTTTTGGTCATGCGGAAGATCTTCGGAAGCGGCCAGGCCGGGCTGTAGCTTTCGAGCCGCTCGACTGCGCGCGGACCGAGGATGATGACGCCATGGCCGCCCTCGCCGCCGAGCACCTTCTGCCAGCTGAAGGTGGTGACGTCGAGTTTGTCCCACGGCAGGTCCATCGCGAACGCCGCGGACGTGGCGTCGCAGATGGTCAGGCCTTCGCGAGCGTCGGAGATCCAGCCGGCATCGGGAACGCGCACGCCAGAGGTCGTGCCGTTCCAGGTGAAGACGGTGTCGGTCGCCGGGTCGACCGAGGACAGGTCGGGCAGGGCGCCGTAAGGCGCGCGAACGATGGTCGCGTCGAGCTTGAGCTGCTTGGCCACGTCGGTGACCCAGCCTTCTCCGAAGCTCTCCCAGGCGAGCATTGTCACCGGCCGGGCGCCGAGCAGACTCCACAGCGCCATCTCCACCGCGCCCGTATCGGAGGCCGGGACGATGCCGATCCGATGGCTGGCCGGAACCTTGAGGATGTGCCGGGTCAGCTCGATCGCGTGGGCAAGGCGCGCCTTGCCGAGCTTCGACCGATGCGAACGGCCGAGCGATCCGATGGGGAGCTTGGCGGGGGTCCAGCCGGGCGGCTTCGCGCACGGACCGGATGAAAAATAAGGACGTGCGGGTCGCACGTCCGGCTTTACATTCGTCACTGTTCAACTCTCCTCGCAGAGAGCACGCGCCGCGTTGGGACGGCGTGGCCCGCTGGCGTTCCTAAGGTTTCCCGGCGCGCTGTCAACAGGAAGCGGCCGGCAACCGTCCCGCCGCCGTTTTTCGGCGCAAGCGGCTTGACCGGCCGGCGCCCAGTCGATTCAATGATCCCGTGCGGTGGGGGATAGTCTTGGGAGCGCTGGTCGTGCTGACCGCCTGTATTCCGGGCGGCGACCGGCAGCGTCCGCCGTCGTCCCGACCCGCGCCGGAAGCGCGCGCCGATTCGCGGGATCCGGCTACACGGCAATGCCATGCCGAGCTCGCCAGGAACTCGGTCGAGTTCCGGGCGCTCGAGGACCGGCGCTTCGAGAATGGCTGCTCGGCGCTGGGCGCGGTCCAGTTGCTCGAGATCGGGACTCCCGTGACCAATCTGGGCGCGATGACCTGCCCGCTCGCTCGGCAGTTCGCGCGATGGACGCGGGAGTCGGTGCAGCCGGCCGCCCGGCAGTGGCTCGGGACGACGGTGCGGCGGATCGAGACGTTCGGCACCTATGCCTGCCGCTCGGTCAACAGCCGCCCGGGCGCGCGCCTGAGCGAGCATGCTTATGCCAACGCCGTGGATGTGTCCGCTTTCCTCCTCGATGACGGGCGGCGCGTGACGGTCCAGCAAGGATGGAATGGCGGAGACGAGCGCGTCCGCCAGTTCCTGCCGGCGATCCATCAGGGCGGCTGCCGCCGGTTCAATATCGGCCTCGGCCCCGATTCGGACGCCTACCACTATAACCACATGCATTTTGATATGGGTCGCGGCCCCTATTGCCGCTAAGCCCGGGCTCGAACTGGGTGCTGGAGGCGGTCGTCGTGACGGGTTCGATTTTGTTGTCAGGCAAGGAGCGAGGAGGGAGCGATGGTGAATCCATCGTGACCGACGTAACGACGCCGTCCGGGCGACAAAAGCCAACCCGCCGCTGCGCGGTCGGCCGGGAGAGGCGGCTGGGGGCTTCGATCGCCTTGCCCGGGCTGCCTGGCCCGGCCTTCGGCTCTCTCCTTCCCACCCGCCTTTCCCGGCCGATCACGGCCACCTCCAGAACCCAGCTCGAGCCCTAGCGGCCATGTCCGACCCGATACCCCCCAAGCGCGTCTTCCATCCAGCCCGTGAGGAAGCCGAGGTCGCGGCCCAGGCGGCCGAGACTCCGCAAACCGTCAGCCCCGCCTACCGGCTTGCGTTCCAGGACATGGATTTCCTGCTGCGCGAGGATCTTCGCCCTGTCCGATTTCAGCTGGAGCTGCTCAAGCCGGAATTGCTGCTGGACGAAGCCGGAATCGCTTCCACCTTCGTCTTCTACGGATCGGCCCGGATCCCCGAGCCTGCCAAGGCCGATTCCCTGATCGAGGCGGCCTCGACGGACCACCAGCGGCGGATCGCCGAGCGGCTCAAGGCCAAGTCCAGATATTATGACGAGGCGCGCAAGCTGGCGCGGCTGGCGAGCCGGGTGACGCCTGATTCGGAAGGGCGAAAGCAGTTCGTGGTCTGCTCCGGCGGGGGACCGTCGATCATGGAAGCCGCCAATCGCGGCGCCGCCGACGAAGGGCATGAATCGATCGGCCTCAACATCGTCCTGCCTCACGAGCAGCAGCCCAACGATTATGTGACTCCGGAGCTGAGCTTCCGATTCCATTACTTCGCGCTGCGCAAGATGCACTTCCTGCTGCGCGCGCGCGCAGTAGCGGTTTTCCCCGGCGGCTTCGGCACGTTCGACGAGTCCTTCGAACTGCTCACGCTCGTCCAGACCCAGAAGATCAAGCCGATGCCGATCCTGTTCTTCGGCCGCGAATTCTGGGACCGGGTCGTCGACTTTCAGGCGCTGGTGGACGAAGGGGTGATCGCGCCGAAGGATCTCGACCTCTTCACCTTCTGTGAGACCGCGGAAGAAGCGTGGCATTGCGTCTGCCGCCACTATGCAGGCAATGCCGACGCGCTCGGCTGCTCAGATTAAGAGGACCTTCCTGCCGGGCGGCTACCGCCGATAGCTCGCAGGAGGCGGTGCTCCATCCTCCCGCCGCGACATCCGTGCCGGCGGCTGGCCGGGGCTTACTGGCCCTTCTCCTGACCCTCGCGGCCCGATACGTCCGGCGCGCCAGGACCGCCGACGGTTCCCGGCGTGCGCGGCGTGGTCGCCGGATCCAGCTCGGGCTGCGGCTCCGCCATGTCGCCTTGCCCCGGCATGTCGGCCTGCTCGGCGGCAGCCTCGGCCGGTGTCTCGGCGGCAGGCGGGGCCGGGAGCGGCAGGTTGCTGCCCTGGGCGTTCAGATAAGCGAGCAGATTGGCGCGGTCTTGCGGATCGCTGAGGCCCGCGAAGGTCATCTTGGTGCCCGGCGCGAAGGTGCGCGGAGAGCGCAGCCAGTCGCTCATCGCTTCCCAGGTCCAGGTCCCGCCCTTGCTGCGCAGGGCGTCGGAATAGTTGTAGCCGGCGACGTGGCCGAGCGGCGCGCCCATCGTCCCCCACAGGTTCGGTCCGATATTGTTGGCGCCGCCCTGGTTGATCGTGTGGCAGGCGGTGCACTTGCGGAATACGGCTTCGCCGGCCGCGGCGTCAGCGGTCTGCAGGAAGGCCGCGATCGGCGGCTCGGCCTCTTCCTCGCCCGCGCCCTCCTCGACGACGCCGGCGATCGGATAGCCCATCGTTTCGGGACGCTCGGCTTTGAAATATTCGCCCGTTATCAGGCTTGCGCCCAGCAGCACGATGCCGCCCCCCAGCACCCAACCAGCAATCGTGTTGAAGCGATCGTCCATGCCGCCAAGAACCTCCGCAGACGCGCGGCCGCGACGGCCGAGCCATGAGATGAATGGCGCCCCTTTATGCGGGCATCGTCCGTGCCGCAAGCGGGGCTTCCCGAGAGCGGTGCGATCCGGTGACATGGGGCAAGGGCCGGGACACGGTCCGACTTATGCCCGTAATCCTCGTTATCCACAGTCAGAATCCCCTTGGTGCGACTCGGTTTTCATGAGAGCCTTCAATCCGTGGCCGAGACGATCGACCGGCAACGGTCGAAAGCCTTCCCAGCCACAGCCGGAGCCACGAAGCCCTCTTGTCCCACCAGGCGATGAGGGTGGGTGAGCAAAGGCAGGGCGGCTGACGAAGCCGCCGCCAGGCGGAAGCTGCGGGCTTGCCCTTTAGCGGAAGCGAAGGTGGCAGGCATCGTCAAGCACCCAGGTTCGGAACCTTCGGGTTCCGTGCCGAACAGGCAGGATCCGGGCTTCGCCCGACCTGTCCGGCAGAAGCGGGACGAAAGTCGGCGCACTGCCACCGGCGGAATCAGGGCCCCGGCTCTGTGACGGTCGGGCAGGACCGGGCTTCGGCCCGGGAGCTGCGAAACGGCAGACCCAGGATGCAAGTCCTTGGACTGTCGGGCAGACCCAGGCCTCGGCCAGGGAGCCTGTCGTTGACGGCCTACGCTTCGGCGGAGGCTCGAGACGACAGGGTGCCGGAACCCCGGTTCCGGATCTGCCGACGGCGAACCGTCAGGGCTGGCCCTGGCGGGGAACCAGCGGGGAAACCCGAAGGAGCGTAAGCTCCCGAAGGACTCCGGAGGACGGTCCCGAGCCCCCGGCTCAGGCTCGGCCCTCGAAGAAGCCCAAAGCGGACTGCCTCGCCTCCCAGGCTTGGTGACCACCGCGAAGGGACAGTGGGGGCTGGCGGCAACGCCAGCCCCCATTTCTTTCTGCTCTCCGCACATGCGGCCTTGTTGCGTCGCCGCCTGGCCCGCGTTGCGCCAGGCGGCAGGAACGGCGCGCCGTCGCCGGCGTTGGCTTGTGAAAACCAACGGAGATGCGAAATGGCGGACGGCAGGAAGGCCGCGACAGGTGGCACGGCGGGCACCGGCGCCCCTGACACCAACCCCGAGAGCGGCGGCGGCAGGACTGGGGAAGCCGCCGAAGGGGAGCGGCCGGAAGACAAGTCGACGCTCGCCGGCGGCGATGATTCGGCCGAGGCGGCGATCGGCCGGAACCCCGAAGGGAAACCGGCCGGCGCCGGCAGCTCGGCGGAGCGGAGCGGCCGTCGCACCAGCGAAGGCAAGGGGGCACTCGATTCGCCGCCGGATCCTGGCGACCCCGGGGGAATGGGGGGCGTGCGCGCGCACGCCCGCGCCATCGACGGTCGACCGCCGGGCGGAGTCAGCCCGATGGCCGAGCCGGGCGAGGAGGAATAGGCTTCGAACTTCGGTCCCGGCCGCAGACCGTGAAGTTACGGTCCCTCCTGCGCTTGATCTCGTAATATCCACGCGCGATAGTCGGGGCGGGGCGAGGGAGGCGCCGTCTATGTTCTCACGCAGCAAGCCGGCCAAGCCGGCAATGAGGCCGGCCAAGTCGGGGCCGCCGGGCCTGTCGTTCATCGGCTCCGAGGTGGTGATTAGCGGGGATCTCGCGACCACCGCGCAGGTGCATGTCGATGGGCGGGTCGATGGGTCGGTGCATTGCGCGCAGCTTTGCCAGGGCGCGACCGGCATCGTGGCCGGCGACATCGTCGCCGACGAAGCGCGGATCGCCGGGCTGGTCGAAGGGACGGTGAACGGCAAGACCGTCGTGCTCGAGGCCAGCGCCCGCATTACCGGGGATATCAGCTACGAGACGATCAGCATTGCCGCGGGAGCCCGTATCGACGGACGGCTGGCCCGGCGCGAGGCTTTGGCGGCGGGCGAAATGCTGATCGCGGCACCGGCGACCAACGGCAAGGGCGGGACTGACGGGGATGGGAGCGAATTGTTCTCGCGTCAGGATCCGCCGCGCATAGCCGCCGCTTGATCGACGGAGCGGCTATGGCGTTCGATGGCCAGTTCGCCTCCGGCCGCGAGCCGAATCACGCTGAGATCGCGAATCGCGTTCGCACGTCCGCCGTCTTCGGCGGAAGCATCGGCTCGGCTGCAGGCGGCGGCGCATGTGTGCTGTTTCATCGCCAACTCGATTAAGGCCGAGGTGGTGGTGAAATCGTCGCCGTCCTGACCTTTTTACAAGCCCCACCAGGGGAGCTTGGTGTAATAGCCTTGGACTTCCTCATAATCCTGCGGCTGCGGCCGGTCGGCCTGATCGAGGCGGAGCGTCGGCGCAGCCTCGAGCTGCTCGCGGGTAAGGTCGATCACATAGGCGTCGAGCTCGACGTCGTAGCTGAGCACCTCCCAGGGTACGGGCGTCACATTCTCGCCCAGTCCGAGGAATCCGCCGAACGACAAGACGGCATAAGCCACCCGGCCGCTCCTCTTGTCGATCATCACGGAATGGATCGATCCGAGCCGCTGGTCCGAGCGGTTGTAGACCGGGGTTCCCTCTACCCGCCGCGATGAGACGAGTTGATGGCGGTAATCGATTGCTTCGTCCTGTGCGAGGAGAGGACGCGCTTGCTGAGACATGATTCGTCTCCTTTCGTGGCCCCCGATTCCTTATAGCAGATCGGTGCACGAAAGGCACGATTTCAGAAGCAAAATCCGAGGCTTCAGGGAAGCGCGCCAGACCCGCCGCAGAGGATGCGAGCGGAAGCGAATCGCGCGGTCAGGCGCCGGCTTCGCTGAGGATGCGGGCGTCGGCGCCGTCCCAAACCAGTCTCAGGCCCCTCGGCAGCGCATTTCTAATCTTCGCGAGCTGTCCCGCGGACAAATGGCGATTGAGGACGTCGAACACCGCCGCGATGGCTTCGTCCGGATCGACGGGCCGGATGTCGCTCAGCTATTCGGCTACCTCGGCCGTGGCGGCGGCCTCAGTGGCGCCGAGCTTGCCCGGCGGGAGACGGATCCGCTGGCCGGCACCGGCGGCTCCAGCGGCGGAGGTGCGATCGCGGGGGAGGGTGACGTCAGTGGCGGCACCGCGGACCGCGAGAAGGATCCGGCGGTCCAAGGTTCCGGCGATGCCGGCGATGCGCTGGGGAAGGGAAAGGTCGCGGCGGCGCAAGGCCTGGCCCCGACCATCGGCGAAGGGCTCGGTACCGGCGCCGGTCGTGCCGCCGTCGGTTCCGGCACTGCGTCGGACACGGGCGATCTGGGCGGCGGCGGACGCGGCGCTCCGGGATAGTCGCGGGCATCCAACGCCATCCTGACGCAAGTCGGGATCTCGAATAGGTCTCGAAAAGGGCCTCGGCGCCGCGCCGAGGCATAGGCTCCGGCGGAGTGACGGCTGCGGTCCTGCCTCGGCAGCCTCGCTCCTGAGCGTCTTAGATCAACCTGCGCCCGCCAGGTCGTCCGGTCTCACTTTCCCCGCATCTTCCTGTGGCTGTCCAGGTCGAGCACCATGTTGGCGTCGCCTTCCTTGAGCAGGCCCAGCCGGCGCGCCACCTCCTGATAGGCCTCCGCCTCGCCGCCCAGGTCGCGCCGGAAGCGGTCCTTGTCGAGCTTCTCGCCCGAGCTCATGTCCCACAGCCGGCAGCCGTCGGGGCTGATCTCGTCCGCGAGGATGACGCGGCTGTAGTCATTCTCCCAAAGCCGGCCGAATTCGAGCTTGAAGTCGACCAGCCGGATGCCGATGCCCGCGAAAAGTCCGCACAGGAAGTCGTTGATGCGGATCGCCATGTCGGCGATATCGTTCATCTCTTCCTGGCTGGCCCAGCCGAAGCAGGCGATATGCTCGTCGGCGATCATCGGATCGCCGAGCGCGTCGTCCTTGTAATAATATTCGATGATCGTCCGCGGGAGCTGCGTGCCTTCCTCGATGCCGAGCCGCTGCGACAGCGTTCCGGCGGCGACGTTGCGCACCACGACCTCGATCGGGACGATCTCGACCTGGCGGATCAGCTGCTCGCGCATGTTGAGCCGGCGCACGAAATGGGTCGGAATCCCGATCGCCCCGAGCAGGGTGAAGATGTGCTCCGAAATCCGGTTGTTGAGCACACCCTTGCCGGAGATGGTGCCCTTCTTCTGCGCGTTGAACGCGGTGGCATCATCCTTGAAATACTGGATCAGCGTCCCCGGCTCAGGACCCTCGTAAAGGATCTTGGCCTTGCCTTCGTAGATCATGCGACGGCGGGACATGAGACTTGGTCTCCCGGCTTTCAAACAGGCGCGCCCCGAACCGGCGTCGGCTCGGCAACGCACGGACGGGGCGAAGGCGTGCGCTATACTCCAAGGGTCCCGACGGCGCAAACCCATAGCGGCCCCGAAAGGGCCGCGGCCTTGCCCGGCTTCAGGTGACCTTTCCGCGCACGGCGAAGCGCGGCTCGCGCCAGCTTTCGGTTTCCAGGATTCGGGCCATCCGGTCTACCGCGTGCCAAATATCCTCGAAGCCGAGATAGAGCGGTGTCAGCCCGAATCGGATGACGTCTGGCGCGCGGAAGTCGCCGATCACCTGCTCGGCGATCAGCGCCTGGCACAGCTCGAACGCGTGGGGATGACGAAAGGAGATGTGACTGCCGCGCTGGTCGGGACCGCGCGGACTGATGCAGATGAGCTCCGGGCAGCGCGCCTCGACAAGGCCGTGGAAGACGTCGAACAGGGCGATCGACTTCGCCCAGAGTCGCTCCATCGAGACACCGTCGAACGTGTCGATTCCGCTCTCGAGGGCCGCCAGGCCGAGGATCGGCGGCGTCCCCGCGAGGAAGCGGTCGATTCCCCGCGCCGGCACATAATCGTCGGTGAAGTCGAATGGAGCGGCATGGCCCATCCAGCCGCGTAGCGGTGAGACCAGCCGTTCCTGGAGATGCTCGGCGACGTAGAGGAAGGCCGGCGCGCCGGGTCCGCCGTTGAGATATTTGTAGCCGCAGCCGACCGCCAGCTCCGCTCCCGATTCGTTGAGGTGGAGCGGCACGGCGCCGACGCTGTGGCTGAGGTCCCACACGGTGAGCGCCCCGGCCGCCTTCGCCCGCCGCGTCACGGCTTCCATGTCGAACCGCTCAGCGGTCTTGTAGTGGACATGGGTGAGCAGCAGCAGGTTGGTGTCGTCGCCGATGCGCGCCTCGACCTCTTGGCGCGCCACCACGTCCAGCCGAAGCCGCATCAGATCGGCCACCCCGCTGGCGATGTGCAGGTCGGTGTGGAAATTGCCCGATTCGGAGATCAGGGCCGGCCGATCCGACAGCCGCGCCGCCGCCGTCAGCAGTTTGAACAGGTTGACCGAGGTGGAATCGGTGACGATCACCTCATGGGGCCGGGCGCCGATCAGCGGCGCGATCTTGGCGCCGATTCGCTGCGGTGAGTCGATCCAGCCATGCACGTTCCAGCTTCGGATCAGCGACTCGCCCCATTCCTCGCGCACGACCTTTTGCTGGCGCAGGTCGGCCGCCTGGGGCAGCGGGCCGAGCGAGTTGCCGTCCAGATAGATCAGGCCGGCAGGCAGGTGGAATCGAGCGCGCAGCGGGCGCAGCGGATCGGCGGCGTCGGCCGCGACCGCTTCGGCATGTGTCAGCCCCATCAGTCCATCAATCCTTCTATCTCCTCGACCGCTGCCGCCCAAGCCGACGTCTCGGGCGCGACCAGCTCGACATGGCCGGTACGGTCGATCATCCGAACGCGCACCGTGTCGCCGGCGGCGCGCATCGGTCCCGCATAAGCTTCGGCGTAAGCGGTCGGAATGATCTTGTCCTGATCGCCGTTGATCAGCACTTGGCGGGCGCCGATCGGTGCGAGGCGTGGTACCGACGTGTCTTCGAATCGGCCGCCGGTCAGCCGGCCGATCACCTCGGTGCCGCAGCCGCTGCCCGGCGCGCGCGCGGCCTCCTCGAGGTCCGGCAAGCCGCCGAGGCTGACGATGCCGGCAATCGGAAGGGGATCGCGTGTGCGTAGTGGAGAGCCTTGCGGAAGCCGCGGCCGCGCCGCCAGCCAGAGCGCGAGATGACCTCCGGCCGAATGGCCGACCGCCACGAGGCGCGTTGGGTCGAGGCGGTACCGGCCGGCATGATCGCGCAGCGCGTCCGCGGCGGCGGCGGCATCGAGGAAGGTGCCGGGATAGCCGCCGCCGGGGCGATCGACGCCGCGATAGTCGATGTTCCAAACCGCGAAGCCGCGCCGACGCAGATCCTCGGCGATCCAGTTCATGATCGTGCGGTCGGCGATGTCGGTCTGCCAGCAGCCGCCATGCACCATCAGCACGACCGGGTGCGGACCCTCGCCCTGCGGTAGCCACAGGTCAACGATCTGCAGCGGGTCCGTTCCATAACTGACCGTGGCGGAAGGCGTGGGCCGTGGCCGCTCGAGCAGGTCCGGCCAGGCCATCAGCCCGTCTGGTCCGCTGGCCCTGGGTTCGCCGCTCGTCGTCATCGCGCAAGCGGCTAACGCCAATGAGGCGGCAAGGGCAAGGCGATTGCGGGAGGGGCGCATCCGGCGGGGTTAGACCGGGGCGCCCCTTCCGCAAAGCTTCAGCAGCGACCTGTGCCGCGATTCCAGGGGGCGTTGAACTGGATTTCGTGCAGCTTGTGGAAGGTCAGCAGAAATGCCGCGAAAAGGCTCTCGATCTTGTCGCGCATGATATCCTCCTCGATGCGAGGCTGCCGGTCAGGCTGCCGTGTTGTTGAAGGTCAGTCCGGTGATAGCGAAGGCGAGCAGCAAGGCGATCAGCTGGTGGGACGACCCGTCCCAAGCCGCAAATCGAGCGGCCGCGGAGCGCAGCCCCAGCAGCGCGCGATCGATTCCTTCGGCGAAAACTTCGTGGTGGTCGGCCCAGATCCGGGCATCGATTTCGTCGCGCATCTTTCCAGTCCTTTCCGGTGAACGGAGGTTCCAGTGGATGCCGTGATATGTGACGCCGAACGGCCGCTCGCGCCAACGAAAGTCTCGACAAGAGATATAAGGTGACCTTATGAAGCGCCGATGCGCCGTCTGCCGCCTTTAAGCGCCGTCCGGGTGTTCGATGCCGCCGCTCGCCATGAGAACTTCACGCAGGCCGCAGCCGAGCTCGGGATGACCCAGGCGGCGGTGAGTTATCAAATTCGCTTGTTGGAAGAACGGCTTGGGCTGCCGCTGTTCACGCGCTCGAAGGGGCGTGTGTCGTTGACCGATGCCGGGCGGCGGATAGCGCCGCTCATCGCCTCTTCCTTCGACACGCTCGAGGAGGCCTTCTCCGGACTGGTCGCCGACGATCTGGGCCTGCTGTCGATCAGCACCGCCCAAACTTTCGCGAGCACCTGGCTGGCGCCGCGGCTGGGCACCTTTCAGGTGCGGCATCCCGATCTGGCGGTGCGGCTCAGCACCGACAATCGGCTGGTCGATTTCTCCACGGGCGAGTTCCACGCCGCCGTGCGGATCGGGCGCGGCGATTGGCCCGGGCTCAGATGCCATTTCCTGTTCCGCTCCCATTTCAGCCCGATCTGCAGCGCCGAGTTCGCGGCGCGCCATCGGCTTGATCGGCCGGAGCGGCTGCTCGAAGTGCCACGGCTGGCGCCCTCCGATCCCTGGTGGCGCGACTGGCTGGCGAACGTCGGCGTGGAGGCAGGCGACGGCCCGCCGCCTCGGGGTCTGGTCCTCGACAATCAGGTGATGGAAGCGAATGCCGCCTTCGCCGGCGCCGGCATCGCGATGATGACTCCGATGTTCTGGCGACCCGAGCTGGAATCGGGCCGGCTCGTCCAACCCTTTCCCCATTTTCACCTCACCGGATCCAGCCAGTGGCTGGTTTATCCGGAAGGTCGACGCACCCAGCCGAAGATCGTCGCCTTTCGCGAATGGCTGCTCGCCGAGGTCCGCGAAGCGGCGAAAGGCGAGCCGGCAGAGATATTCATGCCTCCGCCGGCGGGCTGACTTAGGCCGATCTCCCGCGTGGGGATCGATGCCGATCAAGCGGACCTCGCCTCGCGCGACCGGCCCTGCTAACGCTCCGCCATGAGTGACGAATTCGACCAGATCGTCGAGGCGCCCTTCGACGACGCCTTGTCCCAGCGCTACCTCGTCTACGCCCTTTCGACGATCACCGCCCGCTCGCTGCCCGACCTGCGCGACGGGCTGAAGCCGGTCCACAGACGTCTCTTGTGGGCGATGCGCCTGCTGCGGCTGGATCCGGCGTCCGGCTACAAGAAGTGCGCGCGGGTCGTCGGCGACGTTATCGGCAAATATCACCCGCATGGCGACCAGTCGGTCTATGACGCCATGGTCCGGCTCGCGCAGGATTTCTCGCTCCGCTACCCTTTGGTCGACGGCCAGGGCAATTTCGGCAATGTCGACGGCGATAATGCGGCGGCGATGCGCTACACCGAGGCGCGGCTGACTCAGGCCGCCTACGACCTGATGGCGGGCCTCGACGAAGGGACGATCGACTTTCGCCCCACCTACAATGGCGAGGAGGAGGAGCCCGAGGTCTTTCCCGGCCTGTTCCCGAACCTCCTCGCCAACGGCGCCAGCGGCATCGCCGTCGGCATGGCGACCTCCATCCCGCCGCACAACGTCGCCGAGCTGATCGATGCGGCGACCCACCTGATCGACAATCCGAAGGCCGAGGATTCGGCCCTGATGGACTTCGTCGCCGGCCCGGATTTCCCGACCGGCGGCGTGATCGTCGATGGTCCGGATTCGATCGCGGCCGCCTACGCCACCGGTCGCGGCGCTTTCCGCGTGCGCGCCAAGTGGGAGATCGAGAAAGGCGCCCAGGGCATGTGGACCGCGGTCATCACCGAGATCCCCTATCAGGTGCCCAAATCGAAGCTGATCGAGCAGATCGCGGTGCTGATCACGGAAAAGAAGCTGCCAATCCTCGCCGACGTGCTGGACGAATCGGCGGGGGAGATCCGGATCGTTCTCGAACCGCGCAGCCGCACCGTGGATCCACAGCTGCTGATGGACAGCCTGTTCCGGCTGACCGACCTCGAGGTGCGCATCTCGCTCAACCTGAACGTCCTCGACGCCAATCGGACGCCGCGGGTGATGGGCCTCAAGGAGGTGCTCAGCGAATGGCTGCGCTTCCAGTTCGAGGTGCTGGTCCGTCGCGCCGAGCATCGCGTCGCGAAGATCGACGACCGGCTCGAGCTGCTCGAAGGCTATATCGTCGCCTTCCTCAACCTCGACCGCGTGATCCACATCATCCGCACGGAGGACGAGCCCAAGCCGGTGCTGATCGCGGAGTTCGCGCTCACCGATCGGCAGGCCGAAGCGATCCTCAACATGCGCTTGCGCAGCCTTCGCAAGCTGGAGGAGATGGAGCTGAGGCGCGAGCGCGACAAGCTGATCGCCGAGCGGGAGGAGCTGACGAAGCTGATCGAATCGCCGACCCGCCAGCGCAACCGGCTAAAGAAGGATCTGGCGGCGCTGCGGGAGCGCTATGGGCCGACAACGGACCTCGGGCGCCGGCGCACCCTGATCGAGGAAGCGGGCCCGCTCCGCGAGATCCCACTCGAGGCGATGATTGAGCGCGAGCCGATCACGGTGATCATGTCCAAGCGCGGCTGGATCCGCGCGATGAAGGGCCATGTCGAGCTGTCGAACCCGGACGCGCTGAAGTTCAAGGAAGGCGATGCACCGCAATTCTTCTTCCACGCCTTCACGACCGACAAGCTCCTGCTCGCTTCTACTGCCGGCCGCTTCTACACGCTCGCCGCCGACAAGCTGCCGGGCGGCCGAGGCTTCGGCGAGCCGGTCAAGCTGATGGTGGACATAGAAGGCGAGGGCAACGTGGTGGCCTTGTTCCGCGCCGCCGACGCGGAGAAGCTGCTGCTTGCCTCCTCCGACGGCCGCGGATTCGTCACGACTGCCGCTTCCGCCTTGGCCGAGACTCGCAAGGGCAAGCAGGTGATGAACCTGCGGTCGGGCGGGCAGCTCAAGGTGGTGCGGCCGCTCAAGGAAGGCGACGATTTCGTCGCGGTGATCGGCGAAAACCGCAAGATGGTCGTCTATCCGCTCAGCGAACTGCCGGAGATGGGCCGAGGCCAGGGTGTTCAGCTCCAGCGCTATCGCGACGGCGGCCTCGCCGACGTCACCGGGTTCCGCTTCGCCGACGGCCTGTCCTGGCCGATGGGTGGGGAGAGCAAGCGTATCCGAACCGAGCCTGACATGAATCCCTGGCGAACCGCCCGCGGCGCCGCCGGGCGTATGCCGCCCATGGGCTTTCCGAAGGAAGCCCCGTTCGGCTAGCGTTCGTTCCCGGCGGCCGTTGCGGCGATCGCCGCCCGTAACGAAATGAAGCGTTAACCCTGTTCGTTTATCGCCCTCGACATGCAAGCTGCAGGGACGCGAAGGCGAGGCCGATCGCATGCGGGGGACAGCACCGGAGACGTGTCGCCCGCCGAGGCGATTGCGTCGGAGGTGGAGCGCCGTCTCGCCCAGTCTCGGCAGGCCTATCTCGACGCCTTGCCGATCGCGGCCGCGATTGTTTCGATCGCCGGGTCGGAGACGCTGGTGGAATGCGCCAACGAGCATTTTCGCTTCATCGCCGAATGGGATGAACGCATCGGTGACCGGCGGGCCTCCCACGTGCCGATCCTGCGCTCGGGACCGATCGGTGCGCGGCTGGCCGACTTCATCGAGTCCGACGACCCCGCCTACCAGTTCGAGACGGCCGACGGGCGCAGCATCGCCGGGCGGCACTTCACCGTCCGTTTCTCGCGGCTCAAGCACGCTAAGGGGCAGCCGCGTCGTCTGCTCGTCTCGCTGATCGATCGCACCGCGCAGGTCGAGACGGAGAAGAGCCTCAGGTCCGAGATGCTGCGCGACAGCCTGACCGGCCTTCCCAACCGCTTCGCCTTCAACGAACGCGTCGATGCGGTGCTTGCCGATCCCAGCTTCAGCGAAGGAAGCTTCGCCGTGCTCGCGATCGACATGACCCGGTTCAGCCGGGTCAACGAATGCATGGGTGCGATGGCGGGGGACGAGCTGCTGATCACCTTCGCGCGCCGCTTGGTGTCGGCGCTGCGGCCGACGGACATGCTGGCGCGCACCTCCGGCGACGAGTTCGGCGTTCTCATGCGGCTGGAACGCGGGCTGTCCGATGCGCTGCGCGCCGCCGAGCGCATCAAGACGGTCCTGACCTTGCCCTTTCGCCTGTCCGAGCTGGAGATCAGGGTGGATTGCGCGATTGGATGCGCCGTGCTCAGCCCGGGCGTGAACAGCGCCGACGAAGTGCTGCGCAACGCCCAGTTCGCGCTCAAGCGGGCGAAGCGGCTTGGGACTACCCAGGTCTACGAGCCGATCCAGGCGGCCGCCGTCCGGCGCCGGTTCAGCATCGAGACCGAATTGCGCTGCGCGATCGAGGCGGACGCGCTCACTCTGGCCTACCAGCCGCTGATCGACCTCGACTCCGGCCGCGTCGCCGGCTTCGAAGCGCTGGCGCGCTGGTCCCATGACGGCGATGCGATCCCGCCGGCCGAGTTCATTCCGGTCGCCGAGGAATCCGGCCTCATCGTGCCGCTCGGCCGGTGGGCGCTGAACACGGCGATGCGCACGCTCAGCGAGTGGGACCGCGCCGCCGGGGCGGTGCTTCCGTTCAACATGAGCGTCAACCTATCACCGATCCAGATCAGCCGCGACGATATCGCCGCGACCGTTGTCGGAGCGCTGGCTTCGGCCGGCATCAGCGGCGACCGGCTCACCCTGGAGCTCACCGAGAGCGCCATCATCCAGGATCCCGATCGTGTCGCGAAGGCGCTCAATGCGCTGAAGAAGTCTCAGGTGCGAATCGCGATGGACGATTTCGGCACCGGATTCACCTCGCTGGCGATGCTGCAGAAGCTGCCGATCGACCTTCTGAAGATCGATCAGACCTTTGTCGGTGGGATGATGGCCGCCGACGATTCGACGGCGATCGTGCGGGCCATCTTGTCGCTGGCGCGCGCGCTCGGCATGGCAACGACCGCAGAGGGGATCGATTCCGAAGACCTTGCCGAGATGCTGACCGAGCTCGGCTGCACCTACGGACAGGGCTATCACTTCTCCGCGCCGCTGCCGCCGGAAGAGGCGCTCGTTTTCGGACTGTCGCGCAACGCCTGATCGACGTGCCGGCGGGCGAGATCCCTGACCTCGTCCTGGTCGGCAGGAAATCCGGAACGCGCCCATTCCCGCTCGAACGCCTGCATCACCTGGGCGACGATCGGCCCGGGCTCGAGCCCCATGCCGATCAACTCCCCGCCGCCGATCGGAAGGCGCGGCCGGCTCCAGGCCTGCAGGGCTCTCAATCCTTCCACCGGCTCGCCGGCAAGGAGAAGGCGATCGACGGCCTCCTCGGCGCCGATCTCGTAGGCGAGCACCTCCGGCTGGTCGATCCGCCTGTCGGCCGCGCTGGACAGGCGCTTCGCCTTGTGCCTGGACAGGCGCAGCCGTGTCGCGACTGCGGCGGCAATGGCCGGATCGGCCGGCAGCAGGGCCGCCAGCCGGCGAACCGGATCGGGGGCGATGCCCGCGGCCTGCTCTGCCCCGACCAGGGCCTCGAGCCGATTGGCGCTCTCGATCTCGGGCAGGACCGGCCGGAATATGCCCTGCTCGATCATCAGCCGCACCGTTGCGCAGGGATGGGGCAAAGCGAGCAGCTTCAACAGTTCGTCGGCAATCCGTTCGCGCGACAGGGCCATCAGATCGTTGGCGCGCGCGGCGCACGCCTCAAGCGCCGCGGCATCGGGCGCGCTCCCGCCGAAGCGGGCGTGGAAGCGGAAGAAGCGCAGGATCCTGAGATGGTCCTCGGCGATGCGGGTCAACGGATCCCCGATGAAACGCACGCACCGCGCGACGAGGTCGTCGATGCCGCCGAAATAGTCGAATATCTCACCGTCGGAAGGCGCGGCGCTCAGCGCATTGATGGTGAAGTCGCGCCGGGCGGCATCTTCTTCCCAATCCTCGGTGAAGGCGACGGTAGCCCGCCGCCCGTCCGTCGAGACGTCCCGGCGAAGTGTCGTCACCTCGACCGGGCGGCCCCCGATCACGGCGGTGACCGTGCCATGGGCCAGCCCCGTCGGCACTGCCTTGATCCCCGCGGCGCCGAGCCTTGTCATCACCTCTTCGGGCGCGAGGCGGGTGGCGAGATCGACATCGCTCACCTCCAGCTCGAGCAAGGTATCGCGCACGCAGCCTCCGACGAAGCGGGTGTGCCCGGCGTCCGCGCCGAGCGTCCGCAACAGCCGCGGCATTCCCGACCAAGTGTGCCAAGGAGCTTCGGGGAGCTTCATGACAACTCGTTGAGCGCCAGGCGACGGCTCAGATTGACGATCATCGCCGCGGTCGCTCCCCAGATCCGACGTTCCTGCCATTCTATCTCATAATAGGATCGTGGCCGGCCACGCCACTCGGTGGTGCGAACCTGGTGGTGAGCGGGGTCGAGCAGATAGTGAAGCGGCGCCTCGAACAGAGCGGCGACCTCGCCGGGATGCGGGGTCAGTCCGAGCCCCGCCGGGACGATCCCGACCACCGGAGTCACCTCGAATCCGGTAATGGTGCGATAGCGGTCGGCAATCCCGATCACCTCGACCGCGGCGCGGTCGAGCCCGATCTCCTCCTCCGCCTCCCGCAAGGCCGCGGCGACCGCATCGGCGTCGCCGGGATCGATCCGGCCGCCCGGAAAGCTGATCTGGCCGGGATGCTTGCGCATCGTCTCGGGCCGAAGCGTCAGGATCACGGTCGGCTGCGGCCGGTCGACGACCGCAACCAGTACCGCGGCGGGCGTGATGCCGCGCTCCGCTTCCTCTCCCTCCAGCACGTCGCCGGCGAGCAGCTCCGGGCTGTTGCGATGCCCGCGTTCGAGCGCTGCGCGCAGGGTGGCCGCCAGGCTCATTCCGGCCCATCCATCGCGAAGAACACCCCGCCGCTCCAGAGGCCGGGCGGCTCGGCTCCTTCGGCCAATGCCGATTCCGCCAACTCGTAATAGATCGGGCGGGCGATCAGGGCGTCAAGGCCGCGGCGGACCAGCAGATAGGGGCGCGGCCCTTCGGGACTCTGCTCGAATCGCAGCGGGTGGTCGGCGTCGGCGACGAGGACGTCGCCCGTGTTGAGCCGGAAGGCGAGCGAGCGCGACCGGCCGGCGCCTTCGCTTCTGACCTCCACGGCGACGAACGGCGCGTCCTCGACGTCCACGTCGAGCTTCTCGACGGGAGTCACAAGCACATGCCGCCCGTCCGGCTCGCGCCGCAGGATCGAGGCAAAAAGCCGCACCATGGCCGGACGCCCGATCGGGCTTCCTTCATGGAACCAGGTTCCGTCCCGCGCGATGCGAATGCCGCTGTGTCCGCAATGCGGCGGGTTCCAGGAGTCGACGGGCGGCAGCTTGCGCCCCTGCGCGAGCTCGGCGATGTCGCCGAAGCCGAGGCTGCTCAGGTCGGAAAGAGAAGGGGACATGGTTCGCGTCTAACCGGCGGCTGGCGTTGCGCAAGGGAGGCGGCTATCGCCGCTCCATGCCGACCGAGCTGGAACGACCCGGAACAGCCATCGTCACCGGCGGCGCTAGGCGGATCGGGGCGGAGCTGACGCGTGCCTTGGCGCAGGATGGCTGGCACGTGCTGATCCATTGCAATCGGTCGATCGACGAGGCACGCGCGCTCGCCGATTCGCTCGGCACGGCCAGCATCGTGCGCGCGGATCTCGCCGACCCCGAAGCGGCGGAGGCGGTGATGGCCGCGCTGGACGGCCTCCCGCCGGCGCGGCTGCTCGTCAACAATGCGTCTCGCTTCGTCTACGATGCCGCCGGCGATTTCCCGGTCGACGGCTGGGATGCGCATCTCGACGTCAATCTCCGCGCTCCGGCCTTGCTGTCCCGGGCGTTCGCGGCCCGGGTCGGCAAGGGTCCGGGCCTGATCGTCAATCTGCTCGATGCCAAGATCGCCGCACCCAATCCGGACTTCTTCAGCTACACCGTCTCGAAGATCGGCCTCGCCGGCCTTACCGAATTGTGCGCCCGCGCCTTCGCGCCAGCCATCCGGGTGTGCGGGATTGCGCCTTCTGTGACCCTGGTATCCGGACCCCAGAGCCGCGCCAATTTCGAAGCGGTGCATGCCTTGAATGCGCTCGGTCGCGGAGTCGACGTCTCGGAGATTGTGAGCGCCCTGCGATTCATCATCGCGACGCCGACCTTCACCGGTCAAACCATCATGCTCGACGGCGGTCAGCGATTCCTGTCGCTTCCCCGCGACGTCCAGTTTATCGGCTAGGACCGAATGCCTCCCGCGCCGGACGTCGCTGGTGGCCGCAACGAAAGCTAAACTGATGCTCGACCATGACGCGCTTGACGGTCTCGTGCCCGAGACCCTCCGGCCGAAGACCCGCAAGATCGTGCTGGAGGACTACCAGCTCCAGATCGACATCGGCTTTCACGATTTCGAGATCGGCAATCCCCAGCGCCTGCTGCTCACCGTCGAGGTCTGGGTCGATGAGACCTCCTTCTCGACCGCGGACGCGGCGGAGAGCGCATGGAACTATGATTTCCTGCGTACCGAAGTGGCGACCCTTATCGCCGGCCGTCGCTTCAATCTCCAGGAGACCCTCGTCCGCGAAATCTATGCGCAGGTCGCCGCCCGACCCGGCGTGACCGCGCTGCGCGTGTCGACGCGCAAGCCGGACATCTATCCCGATTGTGCGGGTGTCGGCGTCGAGCTGGCCTCCTTCTGATCCGACGCGGACCCTTCATCCTGATCCGTGACTCGCGCGCGCGACGCGCGCGGGAGTCATTAGAGAGGGGACCGGAAGCGGCGAGAGAGAGGGGACCGGAAGCGGCGAGCGGATCGGACAGGCGCAGAGGCAGGATCAGACGGGTCGCCGGTTCCGTGTACAGGGCCCCAGCCTCTCGAGCACCAGCCGGTAGTCGGCACGAATCGCTTCCGCCTCGCCCGCGCCGGCCTCGCTCAGGCTCTCGGCGGGCAGGGTCCGCGGCAGCGTGCAGGCGAGCCGATACCAGAGCAGCGTGTTCGGATTCGGCGCCGCCGCCGCATTGTCGACCAGCTCGCCCAGCGCCACCGACCAGCGTGGTTGCTCGCCGGGCCTGCGCAGGACGCTGATCGAGATCGGGCGGTCGTCGGCGGCGAGCAGGAAGAACTGGGTCTCGCTCTCGCCGGGCAGTGAACCCGGAACGTGGAAGGCCCGGCCGATTCCGACGATTCGGGGGGGCGCGTCGCTGGCGGCTGATTCGCGCAATATTTCACGCAGCTGCGCCGCGGTCTCGGGGCTGAACGGCAGTTGCGCGTCGGGCGCGGTCAGCCGCAGCTCGTCGGGCTCGCCGGGCGCGCGGGTCGCGAGCACCAGATACTCGGTGCCGCGCCGGATCCGCTGTCGTCTGCCACGCTCGTCATTGGGAAGGTCGACCAGATAGCGAACGCGTGGCGGGAGGCCCCCTTCGCCGCGAATCAGCGCCACGAGACTCGCCTCGATCAGAAATCGGCGATGCCCTGCGCGAACGCCGGGCGTCTCGCGTTCGGACAGCACGTCGCTGCGCTCGACACGAACGTGCGCGACGACGGGGGCCGCGAGCGCAAGATCGGCCAGATCGGCGTAGGTCATCGGTGCCGCTGAAGAAACCTGTTGCGATTCAGCGGGTTGCGACCATATTAGAATCAATGAGCAGAGGAGGCCGAGGCTGGTTGTACGCATGAATCTTCCTGATCGTGGAGCGAAGATGCGGTTAATGCTCCCAGCCTTAACCGCTCATTGCATGAGAAATCCATCGGCTCTGTATGTGTCACAGAAGGATTGCGTCGGCCAAAGTGTCACTATAGACACACCCACCGCACCCATGGAGTTCACATGGGTGAACCCGGAAACGGACCTCGGCGATTATGCTTGGTCCGGCAGCACGAGAGAGGGAGAGTGGCTGGTTAATGTCCTACGTTGATCAGAGAATGAGTACGGGCCGCGTCTGGTCGATCGTACTCGTCGCATTGCTCCATGCCCTGCTCGGCTACGCGTTCGTGACCGGCCTTGCATATAAGGTCATCAAGAACGTCCAGGAGGATATGAAGACCTTCGACGTGGAGGAGGAGCCGCCGCCCCCGCCCGAGGAGCTGCCGCCGCCCCCCGAACAGGTTGAGGTCCAGCCTCCGCCCGTGGTCGCGCCGCCGCCGATCGTCCGGACCCAGACCCCGGCCCCGCCGATCACCACTGCACCGGTCGCGCCTCCGGTCGTCATCACGCCGACGGCTCCGCCGGCCCCGCCGGCTCCGCCGGCCCCGCCGCCGCCTCCGCGTACCGTCGAACCCGCTCGCGCCCGCGCCAACTTGGCCTCCTACGTCTCCAATGACGACTATCCGGCCTCGGCGCTTCGCAATGAGGAAGAGGGAACGACCGGCTTCCGTCTCACCGTGGGACCCAATGGACGCGTGACCGAGTGCACCGTCACCTCGTCGAGCGGGTCGAGCGCGCTCGACAATGCCACCTGCCGTATCATGCGCAGCCGTGCTCGTTTCACTCCCGCGCGGAACAATCTCGGTCAGCCGACCGACGACACGGTCAGCGCGCGCATCACCTGGCGCATTGCCGAATAAATATCTGAGTTACCTTTATCCCCAGTCTTTGCATGAGAAGGAATTGAGACAATGGCAGCTCCAGCAGCACCAGCCCATGGCGGTGGTGATTTCGGTTTGGTCGGCGCTCTGCAGCAGGGCGGCGTCATCGCATGGCTTACCTTCGCCGCTCTGGTCATCATGTCGGTTGCGTCCTGGTACGTCTTCTTCGTGAAACTCATCGATCAGCAGAAGATCATCAAGGAAGGGCGGCGCGCCCGCACGTCCTTCTGGCAGTCAGCCAATCTGCGCGAAGCGGCGAACAAGCTCGACAAGAATGGCGCCTACCGCCAGATCGTCGATGACGGAATCATCGCTCAGGAGCAGCACACCAAGCTGACCGATCCGATCGACCAGCATGACTGGATGCTCGGCTCGCTGGCGCGCAGCCAGGGCGCGATCGCGTCGAAGCTCTCCACCGGCCTGGCGCTGCTCGCCACCGTCGGCTCGACCGCTCCGTTCGTGGGTCTGTTCGGTACCGTCGTCGGCATCTACCGCGCGCTCATCAAGATCGGTGCGGCGGGACAGGCGTCGATCGACACCGTCGCCGGTCCGGTCGGCGAGGCCCTGATCATGACCGCGCTCGGCCTGATCGTGGCGGTTCCGGCCGTCATGCAGTACAACTGGCTGATGCGCCGCAACAAGGCGATCGTCGAGGAACTCGCGCGCTTCGCCAACGACGTGCACGGCTACATGATGTCGGGCGGCACCGTTCGTCCGATGACGGCTGCGCCGGCGCGGGCTGCGGCCGGCACCACCGCCACCCGTCCCGCGGCGGGCGCCACGACCACGGGCGCAACCGCCGGTCAGAAGGCGTAACGGCAAGGGCGGCGGCGGAGCCGGGCTCCGCCGCCGCCGCCCGCGGCCCGATCGGCCGCTGGAAGTCAGGATAGGAATCGAAACATGGCAATGCAGGTCGGCGAATCTGGAGACGGTGAAGAAACACCGATGTCCGACATCAACACGACGCCGCTCGTCGACGTCATGCTGGTGCTTCTGATCATCTTCCTGATCGCCGTTCCCGTCGTGCTGCAGACGGTGCCAGTTCGGCTGCCGAAGGTCGAGTTCGAGGCGACCACGACCAAGCCCGAGAACGTCAACCTCTCGGTCCTGGCGAATGACGCCGGCGAATGTCAGGTCTATTGGGATCTCACCCCGCTGGATTCCGAGCAGTTGATCGACCGGGCGGTGAGCGAGCTTGAGGGCCAGATCGCGGCGCTCGGCGGGGTGGAGAACCTCACCGAGGAAAATATGCCGGAGGTGCATATCCGCGGCGACATCGACACGCCCTATCGCTGCATCGGCGGTGCCATCTTCACGATGCAGCGGGCGGGCTATGCCCGGATCGGGTTCATCTCCGAACCGGCGCCCCGTGGCGGCCGCAGGCTTTGATCCGGATATCAGGAGTTAGACAATGAGCGCAGCAACCCTCAATCCTGAACAGTCCGAACCGATGATGGACATCAACACCACGCCGCTCATCGACGTGATGCTGGTGCTGCTGATCATGTTCATCATCACCATTCCGGTGCAGACCCATGCGGTGAAGCTGGACCTGCCGCAGAACCAGGACAATCAGACGCCGCCGCCCATCGATCCGGTCAAGAACAAGATCGTGATCATGCCGAACGACGCGGTGCTGTGGAACGGCGCGCCGGTCAATCTGGTGACGCTGCGTCAGTATCTCGACATCACGACGACGATGACGCCGACGCCGGAGCTTCACCTCCAGCCGCACCCGGATGCGCGTTACGAGCAGGTCGACGAAGTGCTGGCCGTGGCCAAGCGCGCCAACGTCCAGGCGATGGGCTTCGTCGGCAACGAGGCTTACGCCACCTTCTGATCGGAACGTTGGACGAGAATCCAAGGCGGCGGTGGCAACATCGCCGCCTTTTTCTTTGGCCTCCGGGACGTTGCGGAGCCGGACCGGAACGCTTACCTGACTAACACACCTGATCAGGGAGCGATCGAAATGCGCACTCGTCTCTTCGCCTTGCTCGCTGCGGTGGGCGTCATGCTCTCGGCCTGCGGGATCAACTCGATTCCCACCGCCGAGGAGAATGCGAAGGCCCGCTGGGCCGACGTCCAGGCCTCCTACCAACGTCGCGCCAACCTGATTCCCAATCTCGTCGCCACCGTCCGCGGCGCGGCCGCCTCCGAAGAACGGATCCTGACCGGAGTGACGCAGGCGCGGGCCGATGCGACCAGGATCACGGTCACGCCCGACCAGCTCACCGACCCGGCCGCGATGCAGCGCTTCCAGGAAGCGCAGAGCCGCCTCAGCGCCGCCATCATACCGCTGCAGCGGCTGCAGGAGGCCTATCCGAACCTCCAAAGCCAGCAGAATTTTGCGACGCTGATGAGCCAGCTCGAAGGAACGGAGAATCGGATCACCATCGCCATCCGCGACTATAACGAAGCCGTCCGGGCCTTTAATACGGAGATCCGCACCTTCCCCTCCGTGATCGGCGCGCGGATCATCTACGGTGCGGAGCCGATGGTTCCCTTCGAAGCGACCGTGCCCAATGCCGACGTCGCGCCGACGGTCGACTTCGATACGAACAGCGGTGCACCCTGACGGTCGATCGAACCGAATCCGCCCTGTACGCCGCCTCTGCTTCGGACGGGAGGTTGCCATGAACGGGTCCGCTCCGGCGCGCCATCTCTCCATCGCGATGTTGAACGTCCACGCGCGGCAACCTAGGCAAGGACGGTCATGATCAAGCGCATCCTCGTCGCTTTCCTGCTCCTGTGCGCCGTCCCGGCCTGGGCGCAAAGCTTTCCGGAGCTGACCGGCAGGGTCGTCGACCAGGCCGACCTGTTGCCGCCCCAGCAGGAAACCGAGCTGAGCCAGCGTCTCGAAGCGCTGGAGCAGGCGTCGACCCGCCAGTTGGTGGTGGCGACGGTGACCAGCCTGGAAGACTATCCGATCGAGGATTACGGCTACCGCCTCGGGCGCCACTGGGGCATCGGCCAGGAGGAGGCCAATAACGGCATCATCCTGCTGGTCGCGCCCAACGAGCGGAAGGTCAGGATCGAGGTGGGCTATGGCCTCGAAGGGATCATGACCGACGCTCTGTCGAGCCGGATCATCAATGGAATTGTCCTGCCGCGCTTCCGCGAAAACGACTATCCCGGCGGAATCGTCGCGGGAGCGGATGCGATCATCCAGCAGCTCCAGGCCCCGCCGGAAGTGGCCGAGCAGCGTGCGCTGGAGGCAGCGCAGGCGCAATCGGGCGGGAAGGAGGGAGGCTCGATCCTGCCGCTCGTCTTCTGGCTCGTCGTGCTGGGTTTCATATTCGTCCCCATGGTGGTCAGCAGCGGGTTCAGCGGCCGGAAGTATCGCGGTCGCGGTCGGCGTCGCGGCGGGCCGATTGTCATCTGGGGTCCGGGCATGGGCGGCTGGGGTGGAGGTTCATCGGGCGGCAGCGGCTGGGGCGGTGGCGGTGGCGGCTGGGGAGGCGGCGGCTTCTCGGGCGGTGGAGGATCGTTCGGAGGCGGGGGGGCGTCGGGGGGATGGTGATGAGTTCGCTGCTGAGCGCCGAAGACCATAAGCGAGTCACCGAGGCGGTCGCCGCGGCCGAACGGGAAAGCGACGGCGAAATCGTGACCGTCGTCGCCCGCCAATCCGACGCTTATCACGACGTCGCGCTCCATTATGCGGTGCTTGCGATGCTGGTCGTGCCTGCGAAGCTCGCGCTGCTTCCGCAGGGCTGGATCGACTGGGCTTCCTCAATCGCATTCGGCTGGAACGCAGAGTTCAGCCGCGCCGCCCTCATGGTGGCCCTGTTCGTCCTGCTGACGCTCGCTTTCCTGTTCGTCCGCCTGATCCTCGCCTACCGGCCGCTGCGCATGGCGCTGACCCCGGGTCGCACCAAGACCCGCCGGGTGCATCGCCGCGCGGTGGAGCTGTTCCGGACCGGCTGTGAGCTGAAGACGCGGGGACGGACCGGCATTCTCATCTACCTGTCGCTCGCCGAGCATCGCGCCGAGATCCTGGCCGACAAGGCGATCGCCGATCAGGTCGAGCCGGAAGTCTGGGGCGAGGCGATGGCGGCCCTGGTAGACGAGGTGAAAGCGGGCCGGGCCGGCTCCGGCATGGCGAAGGCGGTGGAGCATGTCGGCGTGGTGCTGGCGCGGATACTTCCGCCCAAGCTCGGCGACACGAACGAACTTCCGGACAGGCTGGTCGAGCTGTGAGCGAGGAACCGGAGGAGCCCGAGGAGACCGTCTGGCAGGGGCGCTTCATCGCCGCCAAACGGCGCGGGAAATGGGAATATGTCTCCCGTACGCGCGGCATCACGGCCGCGGTGATCCTGGCGGTCGACGGGAGCGACGTGATCCTGGTCGAGCAATATCGCGTGCCGCTCGGCACGCGCTGCCTCGAGCTCCCCGCCGGACTGATCGGCGACGACGAGGACGGAGAGGAAGCCGAGGCCGCCGCGATCCGCGAGTTGGAGGAGGAGACCGGCTATCGGGCCGAGCGGATGGTCGATCTCGGCCGCTTCCACGCATCGCCGGGGATGTCGTCCGAGGGTTTCCATTTGATGCGGGCCGAGGGCCTGACCCGGGTCGGCGACGGCGGCGGCGTGCCTGGCGAGAATATCGTCGTCCATCGTGTGCCGCTGGCCGAAGTCGCCGCCTTTGCCGCCGCGAAGCGGGCGGAAGGCTGTGCGATGGACGTGAAGATGCTGCTGCTGCTCGCCGGCGACTATTTGAAGTTGTCGGCGTAGGCCTGGAGCTTGAGCCTGGGTGGCGTCGGCGGAACGATGTGCGCGTCGATGCCTTGGCGTTCTGCATAAGCCTGGGCCGCCTCCAGGCTCGGGAAGGTAAGCTTCACCTGCTCCTGCGTCTCGGCGCCGCCCGACCAGCCAGTCAGCGGATCGGGACGCTTGGCGCGGCCCGATTCGAACTCGAGCACCCATTCGTCGGTGCGCGCCTTCCCGGATTGCATCGCATTCTTGTATCGCTGGTAGATCCGCGCGGCCATGATCGCCCTCATGCTGGTCGGCGCCGGGATGGCCAATTCCGTCCGGTGAATCAAGCTCCTGTCTAGCGGGTGCGGCGGAGGCTCTCTATCAGGCACGGAATGGCCACAGACGGCGAGAGACCAGGGATCAGCCGCCGTACGCTGCTGATCGGCGGCGGCGCCGGCCTCGGCCTCGTCGTCGCCTGGACTTTCTGGCCGCGCAGCTACTCGCCGAATCTAAGCGTCGCTCCGGGCGAGACCCTGTTCAACGCCTTCCTCAAGATCGCCAATGACGGTCGAGTGATCGTGGCCGTGCCGCAGGCGGAGGTCGGGCAGGGAGTCTATACGAGCCTGCCGCAGATCCTCGCCGATGAACTCGGCGCCGACTGGCGCACCGTCTCCGTCGAACCGGCGCCGGTCGGACCGCTCTACGCCAATACCCTGCTGGCCGAGGAGGCCGCGGACGCCAGCGCCTTCCCGGCGGCGCTCGGCGTCGACCGCTGGGCCGCCCGCCAATATGCATCGCGTGAGGCGCTGATGCTGACGGCCGGTTCCTCCTCGGTGCGCGCCTTCGAGGGGCTACTGCGGGAGGCCGGGGCCGGGGCTCGCGCCCTGTTGAGCAAGGCCGCGGCCGTGCGCTGGGAGGCGAACTGGGAGGAACTGGACACCCGCGAAGGCTTCGTCTGGCGGGACACCGACCGGATCGCCTTTGCCGAGTTGGCCGAGGCCGCCGCCGAGCAGGAACTCCCGCCGGACCTGCCGATTCGGGGCGGGGTCGAGAACCGGCTGACCGGCCAACCTCTGCCCCGGCTCGACATACCGGCGAAGATCGACGGATCGGCCTTGTTCGCGGGCGACGTCAGGCTGTCGGACATGGTCCACGTCGCTCTGCGAAGCGCGCCGCGCGGCAGCCGGCGCGCGTCGATCGACCACAGTCGCGCTGAAGGCATCTGGGACGCCCTCACGGTGATCGAGAATCCGGGTTGGACCGCCGTCGCGGCGGGCAATTGGTGGGCGGCCGCCCGGGCGCTCGATGCGTTGGACCCTCAATATGACGTTCCCGTCGATTTGCCGTCGAGCGCCGACCTTACCGCCCGGATCGGAGAGGCGCTCGATTCCGGCGACGCGGACCGGATGTTCGAGACCGGCGATATCGGCCAGGCCTTTCCGGGTTCGAGCGCCGTCACCGCGCGCTACGAGGTGGGCCTTGCGCCGAGCGCTCCGATCGAGCCGCTGACCGCGACCGCCCGGCTGATCGGGGATCGGCTCGAAATCTGGGCGCCGACCCAGGCGCCCGGCCTCGCCCGCGCCGCGGCGGCCCGGGCCGCCGGGTTCGCGGAAAGCCAGGTGACGCTCTATCCAATGCTGATCGGCGGCGGCTATGGGCGCAAGCTCGAGGTCGACGCCATCGAGCAGGCGGCGATCGTCGCCGTCAAGCTGGGGCGGCCCGTCCAGCTCACATGGCCACGAATTCAGGAAATTCAGCGCGACACTTTCCGTCCACCCGCGGCGGCGCGGATGACCGCCTGGGTTGCGCCGAACGGCATTGCCGCCTGGCAGGCCCGAATCGCGGCACCTGCGACCGGCGCCGAGGTCGCGCGCCGATTACGTGCCGCAGGCAGCTTCTTCCGTCCGGACGGCGGGCCGGTGGCCGGGGCGCCGCCGCCCTACGGGATCGGCAACGTCGCCGTCGATCATGTCCCGGTCGAGACTGGTCTCGATACCGGAATCTGGCGCTCGGGCGCACACAGCTATACCTGCTTCTTCACCGAATGTTTCGTCGACGAGCTGGCGCGCGCCGCGGGCCAGGAGCCCCTGTCGTACCGGATGGCGATGCTCGGGCAGAATCCGCGGCTCGCCCGGGTGCTCCAGACCGCCACCGCCATCGGCGGCTGGGACGGCGGCCCGCCGGGCAGCGGCATGGGGATCGCCGTGCACAGCGCCTTCGGATCGTACGTCGCGACTCTCGTGGAGATCGAGATGAGTGGTGAGCAGAGGGTCCGGGTGCTGCGCGCCGTCTGTGCGGTCGATTGCGGCCGGGTGGTGAATCCCGAGATCGTCCGGCAGCAGATCGAAGGCGGCATCATCCATGGAATCTCGGCGGCCGTCGGCGATCCCGTCGAGATCGAGAACGGAATCCCGACCGCGCGCACGATCGGGGCTTACCGCCTGCCGATCCTGCGCAATTCGCCGGAGGTGACGGTGGAACTGCTCGACAGCGGGGACGAGCCCGGCGGCGTAACCGAGCTGGGCGTGCCGACAGCAGCGCCGGCCGTGGCCAACGCGCTCTTCTCGCTGACCGGGCGGCGGGTGCGCACGCTTCCCCTCCCCCTGGGAGGACGACGGTGAAGCGGCCAGCCGAGCATCCCGAAACACCGGAGGAAAAGGTCGGCGTTCTGCTGATCAACCTGGGAACCCCGAACGCGCCGGAGCCCGGAGCGGTGAAGCTGTATCTGGCCGAATTCCTTTCGGATCCGCGCGTGATCGAGATTCCGCAGCTGGTCTGGCAGCCGATCCTCAAGGGCGTCATCCTCAGGACCAGGCCGCGCAAGTCGGCCCATGCCTACAAGCAGGTCTGGACCGAGGAAGGATCGCCGCTCGCGGCGATCACCGCGCGCCAGGCCCGCGCCCTTGCCGGCGCCTTCGGCCCCAAGGTGATCGTCGATCATGCGATGCGCTACGGCCGGCCCGCCATTTCCGAACGGATCGACGCGCTTCGCGAGGCCGGCTGCACGCGAATCCTGCTGGCGCCGCTCTACCCGCAATATTGCGCCGCCACGACCGCGACCGCCAACGACGCCGCCTTCGCCCACCTGCGCCGGCTGCGCTGGCAGCCCGCCGTCCGGACGTTGCCGCCTTATCATGACGACGACGATTATATCGGGGCGCTGAAAGTCGCGACGGAAGAAGCGCTCGCAGCGCTCGACTTCCAGCCGGAAGCGGTGATTGCGAGCTTTCACGGCATGCCCGAGCGCACGCTCCATCTCGGCGACCCCTATCATTGCCATTGCCGCAAGACGGCGCGCCTCCTGTCCGAGGTGCTGGGCCGCGAACTCCTCGTCGCCTTCCAGTCCCGATTCGGCCGCGCCAAATGGCTGGAGCCGGCCACCGACAAGGTGCTCGCCGAGCTGCCGGCGAAGGGCGTGCGCAAGGTCGCCATTCTCGCGCCGGGCTTCGCCGCCGATTGCCTCGAGACGCTGGAGGAGCTGGCGATCCGCGGCCGCGCGACCTTCATGGACGCCGGCGGCGAGGCCTTCGCCTATCTTCCCTGCCTGAACGACGGGGCGCCGGGCCTGGCCATGCTGCGCCGTCTGATCGGGCGCGAGCTTGAAGGATGGGTGACGCCGCAATAAGGCGCCTCGCCATAGATAATCAGAAAAGGAGAGGAAGATGGCACGAGTTGCAGTCGTCACCGGGGGCACCCGCGGCATCGGGGAGGCGATCAGCGTCGCGCTCAGGGATGCGGGCGTGACCGTCGCTGCCAATTATGCGGGCAATGACGAGAAAGCGCGCGAGTTCACCGCGCGAACCGGTATCAAGGCCTACAGATGGGACGTGTCGGACTTCGACGCCTGCCAGAACGGCGTCAGGGAGATTGAAGGCGAGCTCGGGCCGGTCGACGTGTTGGTCAACAATGCCGGAATCACCCGCGACGGCACGATGAAACGGATGACGCCGGCGATGTGGAACGAGGTGATCGGCGTCAATCTGGGCGGCTGCTTCAACATGGCCAAGGCGGTCTGGAACGGCATGAACGAGCGCAAGCATGGCCGCATCGTCAATATCGGCTCGATCAACGGACAGGCCGGGCAATATGGCCAGGTCAACTATGCCGCCGCCAAATCGGGCATTCACGGCTTCACCAAGGCGCTCGCGCAGGAAGGCGCGCGCGCCGGCATCACGGTCAACGCCATCGCGCCCGGCTATATCGACACGGAGATGGTGGCGGCGGTGCCGCCCGACGTCCTGGAGAAGATCGTCGCGCGCATCCCGGTCGGCCGGCTCGGCCACGCGGAGGAGATTGCCCGCGGCGTCGCCTTCCTCTGCTCGGAGGATGCCGGCTTCATCACCGGATCGACGCTTTCGATCAACGGCGGCCAGCATATGTATTGAGCCGACCCGTCGGCCCGATTCATCGTAGCGGAAGGTGAGTCCCGGTGGGACCGGTAAAGCGATCGATCATGATTGCCGGCCATGCCACGTCGGTCAGCCTGGAGCCGGCCTTCTGGGACGCTTTGGGCGAGGCCGCCGCGGAGGAAGGCGTGCCGCTCAACGCGTTGGTGGCTCGGATCGATGCCGATCGCATCCGCGCGGCCGATCCGCCCAACCTGGCCAGCGCCATCCGGGTCTGGCTGTTCGAACGGTGCCGGTCGGGAAAGGGCTGACGGAGCCTGTCCGCCGAACCTCGCGACGGTTGCTCGGCAGGGAACCGGCGGCGCGAGCTTCCGTTCGGCCGGGAGCCGGCTCCGGCCCATCATGACGAAGGAAGCTCTGACATGTCCCAGATCGACGCCGCTCTCTCCGGCCAGTTCGCGATCGGCGGCGATCTCACGGTCAATCGGCTCGGCTTCGGGGCGATGCGGATCACCGGTCCCGGGATCTGGGGAGAGCCCGAAGACCGGGCCGAGGCCCTTCGGGTGCTCGCGCGCCTGCCCGGGCTCGGCGTCAACTTCATCGACACGGCCGATAGCTACGGCCCCTTCGTCAGCGAAGAGCTCATCGCCGACGCGCTCCACCCCTATGAGGGCCTGGCGATCGCCACGAAAGGCGGCCTGGTGCGGCCGGGCCTCACCGACGGCCCCTGGCCCGCGGTGGGCGATCCGAACTATCTCGGCCAATGCGTGCGCATGAGCCTGAGGCGCCTGAAGGTCGACCGCATCGACCTTTGGCAGCTCCATCGTATCGATCCGAAGGTGCCTCGCGACGAGCAGTTCGGCGCCATTCGCGAATTCATCGACCAGGGCTTCATCCGGCATGCCGGCCTGAGCCAGGTCACGATCGAGGAGATCGAGGCGGCGAGCAGGGTCTTCCCGGTGGCGACCGTGCAGAATCGCTACAACCTGGTCGATCGCGCCGACGAGGACGTCCTCGAATATTGCGAAGCGAACGGGATCGGGTTCATCCCCTGGTATCCGCTCGCGGCGGGCGACCTCGCCCGGCCCGGGGGCCCGGTCGACACGCTTGCGAAGGCCAAGGGGGCCACGCCCGGCCAGATCGCGCTTGCCTGGATGCTGAGGCGCAGTCCCGTCATGCTGCCGATCCCCGGCACCGGCCGGGTCGCCCATCTCGAGGAGAATGTCGCCGCCGCCGCCGTGACCCTCACCGACGGCGAATATGCCGAGCTGGATGCCGCCTCGCCGGCCTGACTCGAGACCGGTTGCCATTCGGCCGCTCCGCCGGCCGCCCGTCGTTCGTGAAGGCGCATGCAGACCAGATGGCGGCATTTTGCCAGGGCGCACTGAACAGCGCCGGCGCCAAGGCCCACGGCCGCGAAGCCGCCGCGCCTCGCCATTGCACACGTCGCACGAGAGCCCGGGGCGCGCTCTCTACCGCGCCAGGAGCACTCGTGCCTGCGTCGCGATCTGGGCGAGCATCGGTGCGGTGATCGTCGAGGCGGTGCGAGCGCGCTGGATAGTGTGGCGGAACTGCTGGATGCGCGGGCCCTGTTCCGCGACCCATTTGTTCACCGTCGCCTCCGGATCGGCCGCCTCGCGGCGGTCGAGGAATTCCAGCCGGAGCTGCTCGAAGTCGCGGGCGAGGCCGGCGGTCAGGAGCCGCTCCCACTGGTCGCGCGCCTCGAACTGGTTGGCCGCATGCTGTGCCCAGTCGAGACCGAGCGCCTCCCCCAGACGGGTATAGGCCTTGGTGAGCTCGATCTCGTCCACCCCGGTCTTGCGGCCGAGGCCGGCGAGGCCGATGCCGCCGTTGAGCTCGAACAGCCGGACGATGGGATCGACCAGGTCGGGCGGACCGCCCAGCTGCTCTAGCTGGGCGCGCATGCCGCTCGCCTCAGCGCGGGGCTCGGGACGAAGCAGGTCGCCGAGGGCGCCGGTGAGCTTGTCGAGACCGGGCCGCAGCCGCTCGACGATTTCGCCCGGCTTTAGGTCGGGCGACGTGCTGCGCAGCAGGTCGGCGACGTGGAACTGAAGGCCGGCGGCCGCCTGGTCGAACAAGGCGAGCCTGACCTGCTCCGGCACGTCGGCCCGGTCGAGGTCGGTCCATAGCTGCTGCATCCCGAACAGGCGCTCGGCGGCAACGAAAGCGGCAGCCGCCTGGCCGAACGCGGCGCCTTCCTCCTCCGTCAGCGAGAAGGGCGCGATGATCCCGAGCCGGTTGACGAAACGGTTGGCGATCTTGGTCGCAATGATCTCCCGACGCAGCCGGTGACGAAGGATGGCGTCGCGCTGACGCTCCTGCATCTGAGGCGGGAAGGCGGCGAGCAGCTCCGGCTCCAGCGTCGGATCGTCGGTGAAGGCGGCGGCTTCGATCGCCGACTGGAGCCGCATCTTCGAGGTCGACAGGAGGACCGCCAGCTCGGGCCGGGTCAGGCCCTGATTCTGCTGGGCGCGCCGCAGCAGTTCCTCATTGCTCTCGAGTCCCTCGACCGCCCGGTTCAGCCGGCCGCTTTCCTCGAGGATCTCGATCACCCGGACATATTGCGGAAGCGCGCGCGCACCGCCTCGCTCGGCGATCGAAAGCGCGAGCGTCTGCAGGCGGTTGTCCTCGAGCACCAGCGCCGCGACCTCGTCGGTCATCTCGGCGAGCAGGAGGTTGCGCTCCTCGAACTCGAGCCGGCCCTCCGCCATCTCCCGATTGAGCGGGATCTTGATGTTGACCTCATTGTCCGAGCAGTCGACGCCGGCGGAATTGTCGATGAAGTCGGTGTTGATCCGTCCGCCATGGCGCGAGAATTCGATCCGGCCGGCCTGGGTGACGGCGAGGTTTGCGCCCTCGCCGATCACCTTGGCGCGGAGCTCGGCCGCATTGATCCGGACCGAATCGTTGCCCGGATCGCCGACTTCGGCATGGCCTTCGCCCTTCGCCTTGATGTAGGTGCCGATGCCGCCGAACCAGAGCAGGTCGACAGGGCTCCTGAGGATGGCGGTGATCAGGGCGCTGGGCTCGATCTCTTCCGCTTCGATCTGGAGCAGCGCTCGCACTTCGGGACTCAGCGGAATCGATTTCTGGCTGCGCGGGAAGACGCCGCCGCCTGTCGAGATCAAAGCCTTGTCATAGTCGCTCCAGGAAGATCGCGGCAGTTCGAACAGGCGCTGGCGTTCCTTCCAGCTTGCTTCGGGGTCGGGATTGGGATCGAGGAAGATGTGCCGATGATCGAACGCGGCGACCAGCCTGATCGCCTTCGAGAGCAGCATGCCGTTGCCGAAGACGTCGCCGGACATGTCACCGACGCCGGCGACGGTGACCGGATCCGCCTGGACGTCGATCCCCATTTCCAGGAAGTGGCGCTGCACCGAGATCCAGCCGCCGCGGGCGGTGATGCCCATCGCCTTGTGGTCGTAGCCCTGGCTCCCGCCCGATGCGAAGGCGTCGCCGAGCCAAAAGCCCTGCGATACGGCAATATCGTTGGCGACGTCGGAGAAGGTCGCGGTTCCCTTGTCGGCGGCGACGACGAAATAGGGATCGTCGCCATCGCGCACCACGACCTGGGGCGGGTGAACGATCTTGTCGTCGACGATATTGTCGGTGACCGACAGCAGGGCGCGGATGAAGATGCGGTAGGATTCGGTGCCTTCCGCCAGCCAGGCGTCGCGATCGGCCGCGGCCGGAAGCTGCTTGGGATAGAAGCCGCCCTTCGCGCCCGTCGGGACAATGACCGCATTCTTGACGAGCTGCGCCTTCATCAGGCCGAGGATCTCGGTGCGGAAGTCGTCGCGCCGGTCGGACCAGCGCAAGCCGCCGCGTGCGATCGGGCCGCCGCGCAGGTGGATGCCCTCCAGCCGCGGGCTGTACACCCAGATCTCGCGCCACGGCAAAGGCGCCGGCAGGCCGGGAACCTTGGCCGAATCGAGCTTGAAGGCCATCGCCTCGGCGCCGGCCGGAGCGAAGGCGTTGGTCCGCAGGACGGCCGTGATGACGCCGCGGAACAGGCGAAGGATGCGATCTTCGTCGATCGCGGCAACCGCGGCGAGGCCCTGGTTGATCCGCTGCTCGGCCGCGCGAACCGCGGCGTCGCGATCGCCCTCGGCGGCAGGATCGTGCATCGCGTCGAACAAGGCGATGAGGCCCTTTGTCACGTCCGGCGCGCGGCGCAGCGCGTCGACGACGGTGATCATCGAATAAGAGAGGCCGGTCTGGCGCAGATAGCGGAACCAGGCGCGGAACAGCACGACGTCGCGCGGCCCCAGCCCCGCGGAGACGATCAGCTGATTGAAGGGATCATTCTCGGCGCGCCCCTCGAGCACGGCAGCGACGGCACGCTCGACCAAGGCGGCGCGGCCGAGCACGGCCGACGCCTGGCCTCCGCCGGGTACTTCCAGGGTGAAATCCGAAATGTGCGCATAGTCGGCGACCAGCGATGTCGGGATTTCCTCGAGCACACGGAAGCCGAAATTCTCGAGCACCGGAACCGCCTCGGAAAGCGGGATCATCGCGGCGCAGCGATAGGTCTTGAGGTGCAGGCGATCCGGGGAGTCGCCCTCGCGGCCGAACAGGCGCACGTCCCGTGCCGCAGCGCCTGCCAGGCGATGGACCCGAACCACGTCCTGGGCTGCTTCGTCCACGGCGGTGCGGATGCGATAGCCTTCGGGAAAGCGGGAGAGATAGGTGATGGCGAGCCGGGTGGCGCGCCCGCTGCCGACCAGCGCGCCCAGGGCCTCCTCGACCCGCGGCTCCCAGCCGAGCACCATGGCGTCCAGGCGGCGGTCCAGGTCGGCCACGTCGGGATCCGGAGTCCCCGGATCGACCGAGAGGGTGAAGCGCACGAGGGCGAGATCGCCGTCGCCGAGATCGACCGACCAATTGTTGATGCGCCCGCCCGATGCGGCCGCGATCATGTCGCCGATCGCGATCCGTCGGCGCGTGGTGAGCTCGTCGCGCGGCAGCCAGACGAAGGCGAACAGGTGGCCCTTGAGGATCGACCGGACCAGCATCAATGTCGGGCGGGGCCGGTCGGCCAGCGACATGGCGGTGACGACCAGTTCCTTCACCGATTCGTGCGGCAAGTTGATCAGCAGGTCGTGCGGAAGCGAGGTAACCGCGTGCCGCAGCCCCTTGCCGCTATGCCCGTTCGGATCGAATCCGAACTCGCGCTCCAGATCGGCCAGAAGGCGGCGAAGCACCGGAACGTCCTCGACCTGGGCGGTGAGGGCCTGGCTGGTCCACAGACCGGCATGGACGCCGATGCCGACGATCCTGTCGCCGTCCCGGAGCGGCACGACGACGAGGTCGAGCGGAACGCGCCGATGCACGGTGGAGCGCCGGTCGGCCTTGGCGATGAGCGGGACGGCGCCGCCCTGCTCGAAATAGCGGATCGCGCCCATGCAGCCGCCTTCGTCGGTCGGCTCGCCGGGCAGCCGGAACAGGCCCAGCGCCGAATCGGGCGCGCCGGTCGGGCGCTCGACATGGTAGCCGAGCAGGGTCATCGCGCCGTCGGCGAACCAGCGCAGCAAGGCGGCGCCTTCCTCGTCGTCCCGAACCAGATCGGCGTCGTCGCGCATGCGCTGCTGCATCGCCCGCCAGTCGCTCACCGCGGCCCGCACGTCGGCAAGGACTCGGTGCAGCTCCGACAGAAGCTCGGCGCGGGTGCGGGCATCGGCGCGGTCGACCTCGATATACATGATCGATTCGCGCCGCTCGAGATCGGCGCAGAGCGGCTCGACCGACTCGAGGCTGCCGTGCGAGTCACGTTGGACGCATACCACCGGGTGAAGCAGGCGATGGATGATGAGGCCGCGCGCGGCGATCGCTGCCGCGACCGAATCCACCAGGAAGGGCATGTCGTCATTGACGATGCAGATCCGCATCCGCCGTCGCCCGAGCTGGGTGCCGGCCGATTCGAGCCGGACGATAGCCGTTCCGGAGGGGCGTCGCGCGGCGCAGGCTATGATGAACGCGGCCGCGTCGCGGCAATCCTCCTCGCCAAATCCGTCCAGTTCGCCGGGGAGGGCATCCTGGAGCAAGGCATGAGCCAGGCTGTCGCACAGCCGTTGGCGCGCGGCTTCCCCCGCAACCATGCTATCCGCTTTCATAAGGTCGGCTCCCGGGACTGGCAGGGCCGGCACAAGGGGGCCCGCATGGGCCGGGCCTATAGACCCGCCTCCAGTAGCGCGGCAAGGCTGCGCCCGCCCCAGCCAACGCGATTCGGCGATCCTGCCGCGCATTCCGCACGTGCCGTGGCGCGTGCGGGCGCCCGGGCCTCCGTCATTCCGGCGAGGACGATCGTGTCGGCCGGTCAGGTGCCGGTGCCGGCAGAAGAGGGCGCGCGCCGTACACCGCTCATCGGACCGCCAGTTGCGCACCGCCTGGCGAGTGAAATTGACGAAATTGACGGTCGTTACGCGCGCGCGCCTGCGCCCGCGCGACCCCCGATGGCCGGCACTCCTTCGCAGACGACCGGACAAGTCCTTTTCACGGATCAAAGAGCCGGTCCCTCCGCCACCGGGTGCGCGAAGGGCTTCATCATTCCGATGTCATGACAAGCGACGGCTGGATTCGCTTCGTTCCTGGGCCGCGGGGATCGCGCCGACTGGGCGAAGAGTGATTTCGCTGCCGCCGCGGTTCCGACAGTCAAGAGAACATAAACAGAACGAAAAGTCAAGGGAGGAAATTGCGGAGCGCTGCTGCGCAGGGAGCGAAGCGCCACATCCTCCTGAAAAACGTCGGCAGGCCCGGCGAAGCTCCGGACCGGGTTCGAGATCAGGCCGCGCTCTTGCGGATGGCCTGCTCGACCAGCTTCTCGTCGCTGACCGGGGCCAGGATAGCGAGCCGATCCTGGTCTCGGCGCGCGATCAGCAGGACGAAGTCGCCACTGCTCGCATCGACCGGCACGTCGACCTGCGCCAGCACCGGCGCGGTGCGAAGGCGCTCACGCACTTCCTGCCAAGGATCCGGTCGGGACGCCGGACGGCGGGCGCGGCGCTCGGCCTGAACGATGCCCTTGAGGCCGCCTTCGAAGGCGGCGAGATATTCGGCGAGCGCGCCCTGAGGCAGGCCCTCACGCTGCGCCCAGCACAAGGCGGCGGCGAATTCGGTGAGTCGGGTCTTGTCGTAGCCGGCGCCGAAGACGAGCTTCACGATCGGGGTCATCGGCGCCCGGGCCTGGACCTTCAGGCCGGCATCCGCGAGCAGGTCGGCATAGGTGTCGACGTCGCGATCGGCGGCCAGTGCGAAATCGTAAGCGAGACCCAATGCCCGGTAGAGGGCGGCGCGGCCGCGCTGCTCGGACCCGGCGGCGCGCTCGGCGGAGACGCGCGCGGCGTGGAGGCGATCGGCGAGAGCGGCGTCGGCGGGCAGCGGCAGCTGCGGATCCTCATCTTCCTCTTCCCACAGGCCGAGCGTCGGCGCGGCGTCGCGCCCGATCGGCCCCCCTGCGGGCTGCGGCTCTGCCAGCTCGGCATTGGGGCCGTCGGCCCAGACCGGGCATTCGCCGACCGACGGGGTCGCGGCGATCGCGCGGTCGACCTCGGTTTCCAGCGCGTGCGCGGTGCCGTTGTCGGCGAGCTCCTTCCAGTTGATGACCCCGTAGATGAAGTCGATCGACTCGCCGTCGGAGGAAAGCGGCATCAAGATGCCGCGATAGAGCATATTGTGGCCGCGCTGGCCGAGGAATTCGGCCTCGAAGCCGATCGGGGCGCGGTTGGCGATGATCTGCATATAATGGTCGGTCAGGCGCGACAGCAGCGAGCGCGCCGGGACCTGGCTGATGTGGCGGATCGTCTGGTCGAGCTCGCATTCGGCGCGGAGCGCGCGGCCGAGGAAGGCGATTTCAGGGTCCTGCGGGTCGCTCGAGAAATCGAGCAGGACGCTGTGCCCGCCGAAATCCTCGATGGTGTGCGGATCGACATCGTTGATTGACGGATAGGGACGGCCGTTCAGCAGCGACACCCAATAATTGTAGGCGCGCACGTGCATCCGGCGTTCGTCTATGCCGATCTCCGGGGGCCGCTCGATGGCCGGCTCGTCGTCATGCGCCTGAGCCACGACCGCTTCGTCTTCAAATCCCCGCATGCTATCCATATATCGGCGTCCCTGCCGCGGCTTGTCGCGGTCGGGGAAAGTTGCACCCTTCGTGGTTGAGATATGGTTAAGCCTGGGCCCGTGCGGACCGCTTGTTTTCGGCGGCACCCGCTGATAAGGCCCGCCCTCTCCTCGGGAATGCCGCTTTAGCTCAGCTGGTAGAGCACATCATTCGTAATGATGGGGTCGTGGGTTCGAGTCCCCCAAGCGGCACCACTTTTACCAATCGCGGAAACCCGCGATTTGGTGGGGTCCCCGTAGAGGGCTCCTGAGAAATGGCTGCGTCCGGCTGGCGCCGCGGCGAAGCCTCTGTCTCTCAACGTCAGCTATGCGCCAATTGTCGCCATTAGGCGCCCAAGTTTCTGATCCTGATAGCTGCCATCCGTTCAGGTGCTCAGGCGCGTCCTGCGAATGGCCGGGCCCCGGCACTTTCCGCGCGGCAGCCATGCGGAGCTTTGAAGCGGATTGCTGCCGCTCGCCAGGACGACGGCTGTGTGGAAAAAGGAAGCTGTTGGGAGGATCGCTGCCTCGTCCTATCTATTCCGGCGTGGGAAGCCTGACCGTCTCGCCCACAACATCGATCGCCAGCTTACCTCGAAGCCCACGGGAGCCTCCACCTTCGAGCAGTTCATGGGCTTCGCCGATCCGGGCCAGCGGAAGCACCGCGCCAACGACAGGTTGGATCAGGCCGCGTTCAATGAGATTTGTCAGCGCGTCGAGTTTGCCTCGGTTCTGTCGGGTGAAGACGAAATGGTAGGCGGCGTTCTTTCCCCAAGCCTCGATCAGGTTCTGCGGCTGCGCAATGTCGACGATGCTGACCACTCGTCCAGCATCCGTGAGGGCGAGCGCGCTTCTCGTCAGGGTGTCCCCCCCGACGGTATCGAATATGACGTTCACCCCTTGCCCATTCGTCAATTCAGCCACGGCCGAGACGTAGTCATCGGAGGTGTGGTCGATGACCTCGTCCGCGCCGAGCGAACGCACGAACGCATGGTTGCTACGGCGCGCCGTCGTGATGACCCGCGCACCCATCGCCTTGGCAAGCTGGATCGCCACCGTACCCACACCGCCGGCACCACCGTGGATCAGAATGGTCTCGTGGACGGCAAGCTGGGCGCGCGTCACCAAGGCTTCCCAGACCGTGCCCCCAACCAGCGTCAGGCTGGCAGCCTCCAGATGGTTGATGTTGTGCGGCTTGCGGGCGACCAGATCGACATCGACGACGTGCTGTTCCGCATACGAACCAGGGCCGCCGAAGATCTTCGGCGTGTAGTAAACCTCGTCGCCTAGTTCGAACTCGCTTACAGAGGCCCCCTTCTCCTCCACGACGCCCGAAACATCGTGACCAATGATGGCGGGGAGCGGCACATAGTCGGCGTAATCACCCCGCCGGATCTGGTAGTCCAGAGGATTGAGGGCGGTGGCGTGAACGCGCACCCGGACCTGCCGAGGTCCGACGATCGGTACGGTAACATCGCGCATCTCGAAAGCGTCGAAGCCACCGAATTTGCTGAGGATGATCGCCTTCATGGTGCCAGTCATGCTCCTACCTCCGCCGGTCAGGACATCGCCGGTGCGGATGGAGAAGGTCCGTCCGGCAGCGGGATGAATTCGCCGTCGTCGGCGTCGGGCAGCTTCATGCGTCCCGCCTTCCAGTCCGACGCGGCCTGCTCCAAGCGATCCTTGGACGACGCGACGAAATTCCAGAAGATGAAACGCTCACCCACTGGCTCGCCGCCAAGCACCATCACCGTGGCCGGCGCGGTTGCCCGAACGCGCGAGGCGCTGCCGCTGACCACCAGCATCCTGCCTGCACCATAAAGCCCGCCGTCCATCTCCACCTCGCCCGCCGCAACGTAGAGCGCGCGTTCGTTGTGACCCGAGGGGATCTCGGCGGTCGCGCCCGGGGCCATATCGAGATGCGCGTAGAACAGGGGCGAGTGCGTCCTGGCGCCTGCGGTCAGGCCATAGGCGCTGCCGGCGATGAGGTGGCCCTTCACCCCGCCTTCGACCCACTGCGGCAGATCATCGCCGGAATGGTGCGAAAAGGATGGCGCGATTTCCTCGAGTTCGGTCGGCAGTGCGACCCAGGCCTGGATGCCGTGGATGCGATCGCCGCTTGCCCGCGCGCGCTCCAGCCGCTCGCTGTGCGTGATGCCGCGACCGGCGACCATCCAGTTGACTTCTGCCGGCCTGATGGCTTGTTGGTATCCCAAACTGTCGCGGTGCATGATCTCGCCGGAGAACAGGTAGCTCACCGTCGACAGGCCGATGTGCGGGTGCGGGCGGACGTCGAGACTGCGGTCCGCGCCGGCTGCGATGTCCACCGGGCCCATGTGATCGAAGAAGATGAAGGGGCCGACCATGCGCCGCTTGGCGTACGGCAGCACCCGCCCAACCTCGAAACCGCCGCCGAGGTCGCGGCGCCGCTGATCAATGACCATCTCGATCATGTTCGTTCTCCTCGAGTCACCCGGCTCGATCAGGCGCCCGCAGTCGGCGTGTCCGGCACCGGCGTGTTGAGCAACTGCTGCTCCCACAGATAAGCAATGCCGCTGCCGCCGAGGTGCGAAATCATGATCTCGGTCAGCTCTTCGACATGCTCGGTGCGCGCCCAGTCACGCTGCCATTCGCCGGCCAAAGCCATCCAGGTCATCATGTTCACGCCAGCCGCAATCATGCGCTGGATGGCGACCTCGTGAGACTCGACCGTAACCCCGCCCGACGCGTCGGTGATCACGGTTACGTCCCAGCCTTCGCCGGCGGCCTGGATTGCTGGCATCGCCACGCAGACCTCGGTCCACAGGCCGGCGATGATCAGCTGCTTGCGGCCGGTCGCCTTGACCAGGTCCACCACCTTGCGGTCCTCCCAGGTGTTCACCCAGGTGTGGTCGATCACTTCCTGATCCGGGAAAACGTCGGTGATCTGCTTGAAGAGAAGACCGCCACGCGCCGCCAGCACGCTGGTGAGGATCGTGGGGACATTGAAAGCTTTTGCCAGTTTCGCTAGCGCGGCCGTGTTGTTGACTACGGTCTGAGGATCATGGCTGCCCAGTCCCGCAAGCTGAAAAGCCTGGTGATCGATCAGAACGAGGACCGAATCCTCAGGACGGAGAAGTGAATCGAGCCCGTTGCGGAAGGTCATGAAAGTTCCTCTGCTGACGTAGGTTGAACCGGTTTGCGGGAGACACAGGTCGTTTTCGGCGTCGTCTCGGCCATCATTGCCATTCCCACTTTCGCCGGGGTAGCAGCCGTTCCCGATGTGCTGTGTCGCACGATGGGGAACGCCGGATGGATATCGAGGCCTTGCGGACCTTCGTTGAGGTCGCCGATGCGGGCGGCGTCACACCCGCCGCGCGGCGGCTCGGCATATCCAAGTCGATGGTCAGCCGCCGGCTGCTGCGCCTTGAAACGGAGCTCGGAGTGCAGCTTCTATCCCGGACGACAAGGGGGGCTGCGCTGACAGAGGCGGGGGTCACGTTCCGGGACCATGCTGCCAAGGTGTGCGTCGAAATCGACATTGCGAAGGAGGCCATCATGCCGGCCGGCGAGCTGCGCGGTCGCCTGCGCGTCGCTGCGCCGCTCTCCTTCGGCCCGACCCACTTCGCGGTGGTGCTCGCGGAACTTGCGAAGCGGCATCCGGAACTGCACGTCCACGCCTGCTACACCGACCGCTTCGTGGACCTGATTGCGGAAGGGTTCGATTGCGCCATTCGCGTCGGCTTCCTCGCAGACTCCAACCTGGTCGCGCGGCGCATCGGGCCGATCCAGGCCCTGCTCGTGGCAAGTCCGGACTATATCGCCGAACATGGAGCGCCGGGGACGCCGGAAGAGCTCGTCACCCACCAAGCCGTCATGCAGGGCACCGAAAGCTGGCCTTTGACGGTCGATGGCAAGGTCGTCATGGTGAAGCCGCAGGGCCGGTTCAAAGGCGATAACGGCGTTGCTCTGGTCGCGGCGGCGTTGGCGGGACTTGGCATTGCCGCCCTGCCTGTCGACCTGATCTCCGAGCACCTGGACTCGGGCGCGCTCGTTCCCGTGATGCCTCGCTATCCTATCCCCGAGATCGGCATCTATGTGGTGCGGCCGCCGGGTCAGCATCCGGCTCGCAAAATCCGGGTGCTCACCGAGATGCTTATCGAATGCTTCGGCGGGCAGGCCGCCAAAGGGTAGAGGCCGCGCGGTGCTGCAAAAGCAGCGTTCCTGATCCGACGACACAGCGTCTCATGATCTGGCGCTACCCCAGCCCGTGCGGGAATGGCAGTCTTGGGCAACCGCCATAGCCGTCGGTGCGGCCTTATTTTGGCCGCTCCCAACAGCAGCGCACATCCTCGTGGCCACCCGGTCTTGAGAGTTTTTGGGATCGGGAGGTCTGTAACTTGGCAGAGGCCAGCCTGGGACAGATGATCGGACCGGCTGTGGCGCTCATGGGCGCTGCAGTGGTTGCGGTGCCCTTGTTCCGGCGGTTCGGTCTCAGCTCGGTGCTCGGCTATTTCGCCGCCGGCCTATTGGTTGGCCCCTCGGTGCTCGGACTCTTCGCCGATGCGCAGTCCATCCTTCATTTCTCCGAGCTCGGGGTGGTGATGTTCCTGTTCGTGATCGGACTGGAGCTGCGCCCCTATAAGCTGTGGGCGATGCGCGGCGAGATCTTCGGCCTCGGCCTCGCTCAGGTTGCGCTGGCGACCCTCGCCTTGTCGCTGACCGGTGCGCTGATCTTCGGCCTGTCGCCGCCGACAGCCTTCGTCGCCGGTGCGGGCTTCGTCCTCTCATCGACGGCCGTTATCATGTCGGTGCTGCAGGATAGAGGAGAGGCTTCCAGCGGCGAAGGCCGGAAATCGATCGCCATCCTCCTGTTCGAGGACCTGATGATCGTACCACTCCTGGCGGTCGTGGCCTTCATGTCGCCGCTGTCGCACGGGCAGATGGTCTGGAAGGACGGCCTCGTGGCGCTTGCAGCGCTTCTTCTCCTGCTGGGGGTGTCGCGCTGGGGTCTCAATCCATTCTTCGCCCTGCTGGCGCGGGCGCGGGCTCGCGAGGTTTTGACGGCCGGCGCCCTGCTCGTGGTCCTGGGCGCGGCGCTGCTGATGGACGCCGTCGGCCTCTCGATGGCGATGGGCGCGTTTCTCGCCGGGGTGATGCTTTCCAGTTCGAGCTATCGACATCAGATCGAAAGCGACGTCGAGCCATTCCGCGGGCTGTTGATGGGCCTGTTCTTTCTGGCTGTCGGCATGTCCCTCGATCTTTCCGTCGTCGCAGCTGAATGGCAGCTTCTCATGGCGCTGCTGGCCGCATTCACGATTGCCAAGGGCACCGTGGTCTATGCTGTCGCCCGGCTGTTCAGGAGTTCCAGCCCCCAGGCGCTGCATCGCACGTCGATGTTCCTGCAGGGTGGCGAATTCGCCTTCGTCCTGTACGCCGCCGCGACCTCCGCCGGTGTGATCGGCGAACGGGAGAACGCGCTGTTCGCCACGGTCGTCATCCTATCGATGGTGCTAACCCCGCTCCTCATGATTATCGCCGATCGCTCGATCCGGACGGAGGCATCGATGGCCGGCATAGATGCCGCACAAAATCTTGCGGGTCGCATTCTTGTCATCGGATTCGGCCGCTTCGGGCAGATCGCGTCGCAGGCGCTTCTGGCAAAAGGCGTGCACCTCAGCGTTATCGATAACAATCCAGATCGGATTCGCGAGGCCGCGCGATACGGGTTCAAGGTCTTCTTCGGCGACGGTGCCCGGCTCGACACCTTACGCCATTCGGGCGCTCTCGACGCAGACGCGATCATGGTCTGCATCGATGATCCGAAGTCGGCGATGCAGATCGTCGGGCTCGTCCACCACGAATTCCCCCAGGCGCGGCTTGTGGTTCGGAGCTACGATCGGGACCACGCCGTGGAGTTGATACGCGCCGGCGTCGACTATCAGATCCGGGAAACGGTCGAGTCAGCTTATCTGATGGGCGCGGAAGGCCTGCGGGCCCTTGGCTTCGCCGAAGCCGACATAGCAGATGCGGTAGCGGACATCCGCCGCCGGGATGCCGAGCGTCTGGCTGAGCAGGTCCAGGGCGATGCAATGTCGGGTCTCGACCATATGCTTTTGCAACCGATTGCCGAGCGGCGCTGAGATGACCGGCGCAGAGGCCACCGGGGGGCTCGCTCGATTATGCTATTGCCGCGGCTGCATACGTTGGAAGGGAAGAAGAAATGAGCGAAGTTCGTGACAATCCGAGCCGCAACAGGTTCGAGATCGACCTCGGTGACGGCGCGTTCGCCATTGCCGATTACAACCTTCTGACCGGCAAGATCATGTTCACTCACACGGAAGTCCCGGAAGGTCACGAAGGGGAAGGCCTCGGCAGCGCGCTGATTCGTGCCGGACTCAGCGCCGCGCGCGAGCGCGGCCTGAAGGTCATCCCGATCTGCCCATTCTTCGCGGCCTACATGCAAAAGCATTCGGAGGAGCATGATCTGCTCGACAACGCTTGGCGCACCCGCTTTGGCCTGGAACCCTCGGCCGCGACGAACTAGTTCAACGGGTCTGCGGCACAGCCGCCGGGTACGGGATGGAGTGGCCTTCCGACGTCCCCCGCTTTAGCCCCCCAGAATCGCTGCGCTTCCATGAGCGTGATTCGGTTGGATAGGGATCTCCTGGCCGACCGCGGACCTCCGCGATCATAAAGGGTTTGCGCCCCGTTTGCGGTCATTCTGGGTTGTCATGGGGCTGCCGTAGGGAAGACGTACGACACGGGCCCTGAAAAGCAGACACTCGTTGAATCGTCGGGATATCCAGGCCGTTGGCGCTGAGCTTTGCTAGGCGGGCCCCTGGTCTGCCTCTCTGCATTTCGAGAGAATATCGTCGACGACACGGGCGATCGGCGGAGTAGTGTCAATGCTGATCGCATTTTTCGGAACATCCTCTTTCGTCGCGTACAAACGAGCAATGAGTTCCCGTTCCTCTGGTTTTCCGCCGAAGTCAGTCGGGTCCAGTGCCACCCGCTCTTCGATCCGCCGATTCATTGTGTCAAAGTCGACTTCCAAGACAAATACTCCGTCAAGCAAGTCGATGAATTTTGAAGAATTCCTGGAACTGCCGCAGAAAAAGGTGACGGCTTCATCCTGGTTGGCGATGTAGGCTTTTACTTTCTCTACATCCCAGATGTGGTGTTTGGATATCCAGACAGCCGTCGGTGTACCGGCCTCCGGAGCTACCGGTAGTCCCGTCTCCGGATCGCCTCGATAGGCTAATTCCCGGTCGCCATGAATGGCCTGGTAGCCGCGCCGCTGCAATTCCGTGGCGACTGCCGTCTTGCCGGCGCCTGAAACGCCCTCGATCAAATAGTTTCTAATGCCCATGGCTACTCCGATTGATCGGCCAAGATCGGCGCTTGGCCGTTGCGGCGCAAGATCCCGGTAGCTGGGCTGCTGCGCCTCATGGGCACAGTGGGTCGGTAGTGGACGCTCATAAAGGGCTGTCTGCGCATCCGCTTCTCATCCCCAGCCTGGAAGCAGACCGTCGGCTACCGACCACTGCCAGACATCCAAGACAGGCGAAATTCTGCCGTCAGAGCCGCGGCAACGAGATTTCCCAATGATCTGAGTGTCCATTTGTCGCCTGTGGGGCACCACTGCCAGGACTCGCATTGAGAAGCCAATTTCCGGCACCTGCGCAGACCGTTTCCGACGCACTGCGTTCGGCCAGGGGAAGCGACGGCCGCGCGCAATGGTCGATACGGTCCGTCGAGCGCCCGACGTGCCGCTCGTGCGCCGTGCGGGGCGGCAAGGCCGTCACGAGCGCGGGCCCAGGCGCGGAGCTTGAACGCGCTTGGGCAACTGCATGAACGAAGGTCGGGGCGACCGCCGGCAGGGACATTTGCATCATCATGCAGGCGCTGCATCATGCAGGCGCTGCGTGATGCAGCTCGCGGAACAATATCGGGGAGACACCAAATCGGCGCTCGAAAGCTTTCGAGAGCCGCGCAGGGGACAGGCCGACCTGAAGGGCGATCGCCTTGAGCGACAAACCCTGCGAAAGTAGCAGCCGAGCGGCATCGAGCCGGAGCGTCTCAACGAATCGGGCGGGTGTCACCCCGGTCGCGTCGACGAACTTACGATAGAAGCTTCGCTCGCTGAGGCCGGCCCGCGCCGCGAGGCTGGGGACATCCAAAGCCGCGCTCAAGTTCTCGTGGGCCCAATCGATCAATTCGGCGAACGGGCTGTCTCCTCGCGACTGGGCCGTCAGCAGGGAGCTGAACTGCGACTGGTAGCCGGGCCGCCGGGCATAAAGGACCAATCGCTTGGCGGCCTGGCTCACGATTGCGGGTCCGACATCCTCGCACGCCATCGCCAAGGCCATGTCGATTCCGGCCGTTACGCCAGCCGACGTCCATAGCTTTCCATCATTCACATAAAGCGCTTCGGAATCGACCTGTACCGACGGGTAGAGCCTCGCGAGCCGGGCGCATGCGGCCCAGTGCGTCGCAGCACGCTTTCCGTCCAGAAGTCCGAGCGCCGCCAGCAGAAATGCGCCGGAGCAAACCGACCCGACCCGCTCGGTCGAGCGCGCGCAGTCGAGGATCCAGCGACTCAGCCGAGGCTCGTCCATCGCAGCCCGTACGTTCCCGGCCTCGGCGCCTGCGATCAGAAGCGTACCGATCCGGGCCGGGGCTGCCTCCAAGGCGATGCTATGCAGAGCCACCCCACTGGAGCTGCCGATCGGCCCTCCGCTCACAGAGAGCACATTCAGAGCGTAAAAGGGTTTGCTGCCGGCTTGGCCAAGAACGTGATTGGCAGCATCGAACACGGCAATCGGGCCGGTGGCGTCGAGCAACTCGAAGCCAGGATAGACCAACAAAGCAACCGTGTGCGTCATTGGCAGGATCTCGCAGCTTTTTGGCATTTCTGCCACATCGGCTTGCGATTACACCTTCAGAATTCAGCCGCAAGCAGGCCAAAGCTCTGCCAGGCAGGAGTGCTCGCCATGAATTCGTCACGCCAGGGGCTGACGCCCCAACCGCCGTCCGCGGGTCCGACGGCGCCCAACGATGCAAAGGGCAATATCTCGGCAGCGATCCGTTGGTGGCCGGCCTTGGCGGGACTTGCCTTCGGCCTGTTCGTCGCGCGAGACCTGTTCGACGGCACTGAAAGCGGAGCCGACCTGGGCGCCATCGTCGCCGCATCGGGGCTTGTCTATCTCGGCGCCGCGGCCCTCCACAGACGGTGGACCGCCTGGCCCGTCTTCTTCCTGTCGGTTCTCGTCATCGCGGCGGCGAAGACTGCCCGGATCGGTGCCGGCGCGACCTGGATTCTCCTGGGGCTGGCCGGGTTGTTCTTCGCGTGGGGCCTCCTGCACGATGTGCGTCGCTCCAGCTTCTCGGCCCAGGCGATCGGAATGGCCGTCTTCGGCACGCTGGCTGCCACCGTCTTGGTCCTCGACCACGTGACGGGGGCCTATCTGGTCGCAGCCGGTCTCTTGCTCCACGCCGCCTGGGACGCCTACCATTTCCGCGCGAACAGGGCCGTGATACGCTCGATGTCCGAATTCTGCTTCGTGCTCGACATCGCGCTGGCCGCCGCCATCGTGATCACCACATCGGGCGATTGAGGCGGGTCATCACCCCGGCTTTCGAGCGCAAGCCGTTCCGAGTTCATCCCGGCTGTGACGGCAGTGCATCGTGCGGATGGCGGTGGTGAAACCCTTCCAGCGCGCGCACACCGAACAAAGGGTTGTTCCCCCACGCGCCGGCAGAGGTTATCGATCGCCATGCGGCGCGTTCTTCCCCTCGCGATCCTCGTCCTGGCGGCTTGCCAGGCGTCGCCGATCGGGGTCGCCCGCCCGCCGCTGCCCGCCGGTGCCACTTATGCCTGGGTCACCTTCGATGCCGCCCGACTGGGGGACGGCGAGGCGGCGGGCCTGGCCGACCGCGCCAGCGGGCGGCAGGTTCGCGTCGAGGATCCGGTGCGGGTGGCCTCCATATCGAAGCTGGTCGTGGCGCTCGGCGTGATGCGGCTGGTGGAGCAGGGCCGTATCGATCTCGACGCCGACGTGTCGCCCTCGCTCGGCTGGACGCTCCGCAACCCGGCCTATCCCGACGTGCCGATAACGCTGCGAATGCTGCTTTCGCATCGTTCCAGCCTGCAGGATGACGGCGATGCTTATGTTATCCCGCTCGGCCGGACGGTGCGCGGCGCGGTTTCCGATCCCGCCGCCTTCGACCGCGCCCATCCGCCGGGAAGTCATTTCCGTTACGCCAACCTCAACTTCCCGGTCATCGCCTCGGTGCTGGAGAAAGTGACGGGCGAGCGGTTCGATCGACTGATGCACCGGCTGGTCATGGACCCGCTGGGACTCGACGCCTGCTTCAACTGGACCATGTGCAGCGACGGCAAGATCGCGCGCGCCGTGACCCTCTACCGCCCCGACGGATCGGTTGCCCTGGACGGGCTCCGGGGACGGCGGCCCGATTGCCCGGTCTTTCGCGACGGCGCCGGCTGCGATCTCGACGGCTACGCGCTCGGCGCCAATGGCGCTCTGTTCTCGCCTCAGGGAGGGTTTCGCGCCTCGGTGCTCGACCTGGCGGTGATCGGGCAGCTCCTGCTCAACCGCGGGCGGCACCGGGGCCGGCCTTTCCTGAGCGAGCAGAACATCGCGGCGATCCTGGGCCCGCTCTGGACCTATGACGGCGCGAACGGCGACACGAGCGAGGGATTCTACTGCGCCTACGGCCTAGCGACGCAAAGCCTGCCGGTCAGGGTGGCGGGCTGCGACGACGACCTGTTCGGCGACGCCCGGCCAGCCGTCGGTCATGCCGGCGACGCCTATAATCTGAGGTCGGGACTGTGGATCGACCCTGAGCGCAAAGTCGGCATCGCCTATTTCGCCGCCAACAACCCGGCGGATCCGCCACGCGGCCGATCGGCCTATCGCGCCGTCGAGGAATGGCTCGCGTCCAGGATCGGCGACTAAAGTCAGGACCTTCTAATCCGGGCGGCAAAAGCCGGCGGGCGCGCCATCCTCAAGGACCGTGAAATCAATCCGTCGAGGCTGCCCCAAGGGCCAAGCCTCCCGGATCCGCGACGCGGGCTACCCTCAGGAAGGATCGTCCAGCCGGAACAGCTTGCGGGCATTTTCGTGGCTGATCATCGCCTTCTCGGCATCTTCCAGGCCCAGGCGATCCAAGGCGTCGACATTCTGCTCCAGCGAATATTGCGGATAATCGGAGCCCAGCAGCACATGGTCCACGCCGACGTTGCGGATCGTCCACACGAACTCCTCCTCGAGGGGCGAGTCGGCCACCAGCGCGACGATCGCGGAGATGTCGAAATAGATATTGTCCCCGAACAGGCCTTCGGCGGTGCGGGCAGCCTTGAGGATATTCCAGAAGCGGAAGTCGAATCCACCCAGATGCGCGAAGATGAACTGCGTGCGCGGTGCCGCAAGGGCGAGATTGAACAGCTTCTGGCTGTCGCCCGGCAGAACGTTGGCATTGTCCATCAGGACGACGATGCCGACGTCTCCGGCCCGCCTGACCAAGGCGAGGACGCGGGCGTCGTCGGGATCGAACCGCTGGGTATGCGGATGGATCTTCAGAACCTTCACGCCGGCCGCGGCCACACGCTCGAGCTCCGTCAGCGCCGCCTCCCCGTCATAGGGATGGACCGTGGCCACCGGCAGCATGCCCGGGTGCTCGCGCGCGAGCGCAATCAGGGCGTCGTTGTTCGCGCGAATCTCATCGGGCTTCCCCTGCAATGCATGGTTCGGGCCGCCGAACCACATGGCGCCGTAGCCGGACACCCGCTGGCCCGTAGCCTCCAGCCGTGCCGAATATTCGCGCGCCGATGTCTCGCCGCGATGCAGATGGACATGGACGTCGAAGACAGGCTGCGGCGTTGCGGCAGCCTGGGAGCCCATGACAAAGAATGCCGCCAGCAGAGACATAGGGTTCATCAATCCTTCCACTTGGCCAGGTCGCGGCAAGATCGTGCGTTATGTGCAGCCGAGTGCCGGACCAATCCGTCCAAGGCAAGCGCCAAGCCCCGATCGCGGAGTGCGGCCGGGCGATCGGCGGCCAAGTACCCGACAGCCGATCTTGGCTCAGCGGAGAAGCGGAGCGGTTGATCGATTCCGTCGAGATGGCGCTGGGCGGTCGCCCAAGGGCTTGCATCCTCGCCTCCGCCGTTGAGCGGACAATTTCACGCGCTCGGATCATCCGCGATGGCGCAGCGCTTCCACGATCACCGCCAGCGCCGGCGAGAGCTGACGCCGGCCGGGATAATAGAGGTGATAGCCCGGAAAGGGCGGGCACCAGTCGTCGAGCACGCGAACCAGCTCTCCCGAGTCGAGCTGGGGCCGGACATAGTCGTCTGGGAGGTAGGCGATGCCCGTACCCTTCAAGGCCGCGATGCGGGCCAGGGCTATGTCGTTGACGACCAGCTGCCCCTCGACACGAACATTCAAGGGCCGCCCGTCCTTCTCGAACTCCCACACATAGACCCCGCCATGGGTCGGAAACCTGAGATTGATGCAGTTGTGGCCCGCAAGGTCATGGGGCGTGCGGGGCCGCGGCCGATCGACGAAATAGGATGGCGCGGAAACCGCCGCCATGCACAAATCGGGGCCGATCCGGACCGCGATCATGTCCTGCGCCACCGTCTCGCCGAGGCGAATGCCGGCATCGAAGCCTTCGGCCGCGATATCGACGAAGCCGATATCGACGCTGATCTCGACCCGCAGGTCCGGGTAGTTCGGCAAGAGTTGGGCGATCCGGGGGAGCAGGATGCTTTCCGAGACATGATCGCCCGCCGTGATCCGGACCGTTCCCGACGGCCTGTCCCTGAATTCGCTCAAGCCCTCCACCTCCGCCCGAATCTCGTCGAAGTGCGGGCCGATGTTCCGCACCAGCCGCTCGCCGGCTTCGGTCGGGGAGACGCTGCGCGTCGTGCGGGTCAACAGCCGTACGCCGAGCCGCTCCTCGAGCTTGCGGATGGCGTGACTGAGTGCCGACGGCGATACGCCGAGCTGCGCCGCCGCCCGGGTGAAGCTCCGTTCCCGTGCAACGGCCAGGAATGCCACGAGGTGGTCCATGGTTGCACGCGGCATTGCTGAATCCTGCTCAATACTTCATGCGCATTCTAGCGCCTAATCCAAGCCCCGCGCGCGCCTAAATTGCAGGCCGCATCCGGTGCTGAAGGAAATATCCATGGTCACGAAAGCCTATGGCGCGCAGGCGGCCGACAAGCGGCTGGAGCCGATGGACGTCGTCCGCCGCGAGCCCGGCCCGCGGGACGTCCAGATCGATATCCTATATTGCGGCGTCTGCCATTCGGACCTGCACCAGGTACGTTCCGAATGGGCGGGCACGCTTTACCCGTGCGTCCCGGGCCATGAGATCGTCGGCCACGTGAGCGCGGTCGGCCGCGCGGTCACGGCCTTCAAGGCGGGCGACACGGTCGGCGTCGGCTGCATGGTCGACAGCTGCCAGCATTGCGCGTCCTGCGCCGAGGGGCTGGAGCAATATTGCGAGACGGGGAACACGCTGACCTACAACTCGCCCTCGCCGGACGCGCCGGGGCACACGCTCGGCGGCTATTCGCAACGGATCGTCGTCGACGAGAAGTTCGTGCTGAGAATCACCCATTCCGAGGCACAGCTCGCCGCCGCGGCTCCCCTGCTGTGTGCCGGAATCACCACCTGGTCGCCGCTGCGCCACTGGGAGGCGGGGCCCGGCAAGAAGGTGGGCATCGTCGGGATCGGCGGCCTCGGCCATATGGGCGTCAAGCTTGCCCGCGCCATGGGCGCCCATGTCGTCGCCTTCACCACGTCCGAGAGCAAGCGCCGGGATGCGCTGGACCTGGGCGCGAACGACGTGATCGTCTCGAGGAACGCGAATGAGATGGCCGAGCACGCCGCCTCCTTCGACTTCATCCTCGATACGGTCGGCGCCAGCCACGATCTCGACCCCTATCTGGATCTGCTGAAGCGCGACGGAACCCTCTGCCTCGTCGGAGCGCCGGAGCATCCGCATCCCTCACCCGGCGTCTTCGGTCTCATCATGGGGCGAAAGGCGATTGCCGGCTCCACGATCGGCGGCATCGCCGAGACGCAGGAGATGCTCGATTTCTGCGCGCAGCACGGGATCGTCGCCGACGTCGAGATGATCCCGATCCAGAAGATCGAGGAAGCCTATGAGCGGATGCAGCGCAGCGACGTGAGATATCGCTTCGTGATCGACAGTGCGACGCTCGCGGCTTGAGACGAAGGAGCGAAGGAGGCCTCGTCCGCCGCGTCATTCATAGCGAAGGGCGCGGGCCGGCTTTTGCCGGGCCACCAGCCAGGTCTGGCCTCCGACGCAGACCAGAGCGATGCCGAGCGCGACGAGGCCTGCCGCCGGAAAGATCCAGGCGCGCAGCGGCACATGGTAGGCGAAACCGTTCAGCCATTCCCGCATGGCCCACCAGGCAACCGGCCAGGCCAGCAGATTGGCCCAGAGCACCGGCCGGCCGAGCTGCCATAGCAGCAGCATGAGCACCTGATCGGTTCGCGCGCCGAGCGCCTTTCGAATGCCTATCTCCTTCGTCCGACGCTCGGCCGCGGAGATCGAGAGCGCCACCAGGCCGAGGCAGGCGAGAAAGGCCGCCACGCCCGCAAAGATCGCGAACAGCCGGGTGCTTCGCACGAGCTCCCGGTAGAGATTTTCGAGATGCTCGTCGACGAACGCCCGATCGATCGGCTCAGGGTTCCCCGTCGCCCGCCAGAGCCGGTCGACAGCGGCGAGCGTCTCGGGGATTTCGCGGCCCGCGAGCCTGATCGTGACCAGTCCCTCGGTGCCGGGGTGGAACGGGCGGGCGAGGTAGAGGGTCGGCTTGATCGGGGATTCGACCGAGTAAAAGGCGAAATCCGGCACGACGGCGACGATTTCGGCGCGGATGTCCGGGCCCGCACGGTCCCGCGGGACGGGCAGCACCTGGCCGATCGCCTCGCGAGGCGAGGCATAGCCGAACCGCCCGGCCGCGGCTTCGTTGATGACGATCCTCGAGACAATTTCCTCGCCGTCCGCCGGCAGCGCGGCCAGCGAACCGGCCACGGGCGCTATGTGCAGGAGCGCGAAGTTCGAGGGAAGCATCGACACCATGTCGGCGGCCACGCGCTGGCCGCGGACCTCGACGAAGCCGAATATGGCTCCGGTCAGCAATTCCCTCCCGCTGCAGGACACGGCCTCGACGCCGGGCAACCTGGCCACCTCCTGACGAAAGCCGACCGGGCACGGCGCCGTCACGGTCAGCACCTGGTCGACATCCGCGCGCAGCGCCTCGTCCATGGCGTAGAGGCGCTGCTGATAGACGACGGCCATGGCGATGATCAGGGCAATGAGGATCGCGAACTGCGCGGTCACGAGGGCATTTCGAACCAGTCCACGGCCCCGCTCGGGCACGATCTCGTTCTTCAGAACCGCAATGGGCGGGAGCGAGGACAGCAACAGGGCAGGATAGAAGCCGGCGAGCAGCCCAAGCAGCAGCACGGCCAGCAGCAGCCAGAGGATCAATGCCGGCTCTTCCACATAGTCGAACCTCGCATGGGAATCGAGGAACGCGTTGACCGCGGGGAGCAGCAACTCGACCGCGGCGGCAGCCAGGCACGCGGCGATGGAGACGGTCGCGACCGCCTCGCCCACGAACTGCACGGCGATCTGGCCGCGGCTGGCCCCGCACGCCTTGCGAATGCCTATCTCACGCCTGCGGCGCATCGAAAGGGCGACGCTGAGATTGATGAAGTTGGCCACCGCGATGAAGAGGATCAGGGCGGCAACCAGACTGCCGATCTCGACCCGTTCACGCGCGTCCGGATGAAAGCCCTCGTGGAGCGCGATCCGGTCGATCCGGACCAGCTCCATCGCATATGCCTCGCGCATGAATGGCGGAAGCAGGCCCATGACGAGGGCGTTCAGCCGCGCCTCGACCTGGTCGGGCGACGCCCCGGGCCGCAACGCCAGATAAGTGCGGACGCCGATCGAGAATGCGTCCGCACTTGCGGCGACCTCGCGGGTGAGCGGCGAGCGCGCCGCGAGAGCGGAGGCGAAGATGCCGCTTTCGAGATCGGTCGCGTTGGCCGGAAGGTCGGCGAGGACCGCCCGCAGCACCATCGGACTGCCCGCGACCTGGATGGCCTCACCCACGGGATCGTCTCGGCCGAAATGCCGTAGCGCCTCGCTTCGCGTCATGACGATTCCGTCGGGGCGGCCGAGGGCCGTGGCGAGATTTCCGTGGAGCACGGGAAGGCGCAGCACGTCGAAGACGTTCGGATCGGCCCAGTAGATCGGCGCCCTGGTCGCGTTCCCCTCACGCCGAAGCTCCACTTCCTCCGGGGCAAGGCGCGTCGCCGCCGCGACGTCGGGGTTGGCGTTGGCGAGCAGCGCCGCGCCTTCATTGCTGCTTTGATCGTAGTTCGGCGGCATACCGGGCGCGCTCAGCACCGACGCGCCCAGGTAGATGCGGTCGTTCCCCGGGACGAAATCGTTGAAGCCGAATGCGTCGCGCGCGACGAGCGCCATCAGGATCGCTCCCGTCAGGCCGATGGCCAGTCCGAGGATCGAGATGGCCGAGAGCAAGCGCGTGGCCTTCAGGTTGCGGACAAAGGCGACGGCATAATGCCGGGTCGCCGCAAAGGCCCTGCCGCGGCCGGTCACAGCCGCGTCTCCCCGACGATCCGGCCGTCGAGCATCTGGAAGATCCGTCCGGCCGATGCCGCGTGAAGCGGAGAGTGGGTCACCATGATGATGGTGGTTCCCGATTGCGAGGAGGCATTCAGGAGGTCGATCACGGCCTGGCCGTTGGTGCTGTCGAGATTGCCCGTCGGCTCGTCCGCCAGGAGGATCCTGGGATTGGAAGCGAGCGCTCGGGCGATCGCGACGCGCTGCTGCTGACCGCCGGAGAGTTGCTGGGGCCGATGGTCGGCGCGATGCGCCATGCCGGTCCGTTCCAAGACCTCCATGACCCTACCACGCCGCACGTCTTGGTTCTCCCGATAGAGCAGCGAAACTTCGACATTTTCCGCGACCGTCAGATCGTCGACGAGGTTGAAGCTCTGGAATACGAAGCCGACATGTTCGCGCCTGAGCCGCGCCAGCGCCGCTTCGGAACGGGTGGCCACATCCTTGCCCAACAGCCGGTAGGCGCCCGTGCTGGGCGAATCGAGAAAGCCCAGGATGTTGAGGAGGCTCGATTTGCCGCATCCCGAAGGGCCCATGATCGCAACGAACTCACCGGCCGCCACGTCGAACGACACGCCCGCGAGCGCCTGCGTCTCCACTTCCGCGGTCCGGTAGACCTTCGCCACATCTCTCACTTCGATCATCGTCACCTTACCGCTCATTGACGGGGCGGAGCGATTGTAGCGGCAATCGGTCTGCAGAAAAAACGTGTTGATTCATGAGCTTAAACCCGGTCGTCGGAAGCGTTGCACCAGTCGATGTCCGGATACGGACATATTGAACGGCAGCGCGCGACGCGGCTACGATCGAGTCGTGGAGCAGCTGAACGCCATATTGGTCATCGACGACGATCGCGACGTGCTGGAGGCGGCTCAGCTCGCTTTGTCTCCCTATAGCGCCCGCATCGACACCAGCCTGTCCCCCGACGGGGTCGCCGGCCTGCTTGCATCGACGGAATATGACTGCGTCCTGCTCGACATGAACTATGGCGCGGGCCGGAGAGGCGGGGCCGAAGGCATGACGGTGCTCGGTCAGCTAAAGGCGGCCGATCCGACGCTGGGCGTGGTCCTGATGACGGCCTATGGCGCCATCTCGCTGGCCGTCGAGGGTCTCAAGCTCGGCGCCGACGATTTCCTGCTGAAGCCGTGGCGCAACAAGAGCCTGGTGGATTCGGTGCGCCGGGCGGCCGAGCGGACGCGATCCGCACGCGAACTTGCGACCCTGGACGACCTCGAACGCTCCGCGATCGCGCGCGCGCTCGGCCGCCACGAGGGCAATATCGCCCAGGCGGCGAGCGCGCTGGGCCTCAGCCGGCCGGCGCTCTATCGCCGGATGGCCAAGCATGGCCTCTAGGCCGCTGGCGTTTCCCGACCTCCTCTCCGCCGCCGGATGGCGCTTTCTCGTCGCGGCATGCCTGGTGGCCGCGCTCGTCCAGATGATCGCGGGGCGGCATTACGCCACGGCGCTGGTGTTCGGCGCCGCTTTGGGGCTGACCCTCTTCGATGCGTGGCGACTGGCGGGACGCCGCGCCAATGCACGCGCCGACGGTCCGACCGGGGGGATCGATACGGCGCGGCGGCTCGACCGGGCGCTCGCGCTGCTCGACGCGGTGACCGTCGCCTTGTTCGCGCTCGACCCCGACGGGCGAGTCCGTTTCGCCAACCGCGCGGCGCGCGCGCTTGCCGGCTTCGAGGTCGCGCGATTGCAGGACATCCCCCTCCTGGGCGCTTCCGGAGCGAGCCGCATCCTCTCTTTGCCGCCAGGAGGACGCCAGCTCATCTCGCTCGTCGACGGTCGATCCATGCTCGTCTGGGTCGGCACTGTTTCGGCGCCCGGAGAAGGCCCGCAGCGCCTGGTGTCGATGCAGGCGGTCGCCGGCGAGCTCGACGCCGTGCAGGTGGGCGCCTGGCACAGAATGACGCGCGTGCTGGCTCATGAGATGATGAATTCGCTGACTCCGATCGCCTCGATTTCGGAAAGTCTCTCGCGTTGGGCGAAGGAGGCCGATGTGCGACCGGAAATTGCGAGCGGCGTCGCGACGATCGCGCGGCGGGGCCAGCATCTCATGCGCTTCGTGGAGCGCTATCGCGCGGTCGTCGACCTGCCCCAACCGGAGCTGGCAGAGATCGGCCTCGCCGCCTTCCTGGCCGATATCGAGCGCCTGGTCGGCGGGGAGCTGCGACAGCGCGGAATCGACTTTGCCGTAGAGCCGGCCGAACCCGGCTGGCACGTCCGCGCCGATCCCGGGATGATCGAGCAAGCCGTGCTGAACCTGATCAAGAATGCCGCGGATGCCGTCGCTGCAACCCCGGAGGCGAGAATTCGACTGGGATGCACCCGCGCCGGCGGTCTGGTCATCCTATCGGTCAGCGACAATGGCATCGGGGTGCCGCAGGACCAGCTCGAGGAAATATTCGTCCCCTTCTACACCACCAAGAATGAAGGGGCCGGCATCGGCCTCACGCTTTCCCGCCAGATCGCCCTGGCCCATGGCGGCCGGCTGACGGCCCGGCCCGCCAGCGATAAGGGAACGATTTTCGACCTGGTCCTCGCCGGATAGCCGCAACGGTGACTCCAGGACGAACCGCCTGCTCGATGCCGCGAGAGAGAGTGTTCAGTCGCTCGGCCTGGCCCAGCGGCTGGGGCTGGTGCCCGTGAGGGAGCGGAAGCTGCGGGTGAAATGCGCCTGGTCGGCGAAGCCGCAATCGATCGCGACCTGGGCCAGCGGGCGGCCCGAGGTGACCTGTGCGAGGGCATGGAGGGTCCGGATGCGCGCGCGAAATGCCGCCGGCGTGATGCCATAAGCGCGGCGAAAGCCGCGGCTGACACTTTCCGGGCGCAGTCCCGCGCCGATCGCCCATCGGTCCAGAGCCAAACCGGGGTCGCGCCGGAGATCCTCGGCCAGCCGGTCGGGCCAGTCGAGCGTCTGCGCGGGCCGCAACTCGAGCTCGGATTCGAGCCGCGCGGCCGCGGCGCAGACGTCGCGCTCCGCAAGCCGGGCAATCGCGTCGGGATCGCGCACGCTGCCGAGCGGCATCGAGACGGGGGCCCGCCAGGGCAGCACCAGGACCTCGGCGCCGATCCTGTTCACCTGATCGAGGTGCGATTCATAGGCGCCGTGCAGGATGACGTCGCCGGGGCGAACATGCATGCGGCCGCGATCACCGGCCTCCAGATAGTTTCCGGCGAGCACGACCGCCGCGAAGGCAACGTCGTGCCTGTGGCGTCCCAGTTGCTCGCAGGCCTGGTGGCGCAATCGGCCGATTTCCGTGCGAGCAACCCATTCGCATGTCATCGCCGCACCCTTCTGCCGCCCGTGCGCGAGGTCAAGTGCGTTCAAGACGGCCGCCCGGCGGACGGCTAAGCGGGCGCACGACTTTGCGAGCATGACTTGACCGATCCGTGATGCCCCTTCCGATTCCTTCCCAAGCCGTCGTCCGCCTGCTGCTTGCGCGCGCTTTGGCGATCGCGCTCTTCCTTGCCGCGGCTGCGCCGGCCGCGGCCGTGCCGGCGGCGGGCGAGCCCGTGCAGATGACGCTCGAGGTCGATGCCCGCGACGTGCTGCGCGGTATCCAGCATGCGCGGATCGTGATGCCGGTACGTCCCGGTCCCTTACGGCTCGCTTACCCGAAATGGGTCCCGGGCGAGCACAGGCCGAACGGCCCGATCACCCAGCTCGTGAACCTGCGGATCATGGCGGCGGATCGGGCGCTGGCCTGGCGGCGCGATCCGCGCGAGCCCTTCGCCTTCCATGTCGATGTGCCGCAGGGGGCGACGGAAGTCGAGATCCGCTTCGACTATCTCTCCCCGGCGAAGCGGTTCGGCGCCGGCTTCGGCAAGACTCCCAACGTCACGCCGAGCCTTGCCTTCGTGCTGTTCAACCACCTGCTGCTCTATCCCGCCGGTGCGCGTGCGGACGAGGTGCGGGTCGAGGCGCGCTTGCGTATTCCCGACGGGTGGGAAGCCGACGGCGCCTTGCCCCTGGCGCGAACGGGTGACGGCGCGTTGGAGCTTCCGGAGACCAGCCTTTCGACCCTGGTCGATTCACCCGTCCTCGCAGGGGCGCTCCTGCGCAAGATTCCCCTGCCGAACCACAGTTTCGCCGCGCGCCTGACCCTCGCCGCCGAATCGCCCGACGATCTCGAGCCCGGCCGGGAGGCGCCGCAGGCGCTCGGCAGGCTGGTGGACGAGGCTCGGCGGCTGGTGGGCGGCGTGACGGCGGAAGATTATGTCTGGCTCGTCGCGATGAGCGATTCGCTCAGCCATGACGGGCTGGAGCATCGCCAATCCGCCGATATCCGCGCCGCACCCGGCTTCCTTCGCGATCCGCGCCAGCGCTACCGGTGGACCGTCCTGCCGCATGAGCTGTTCCACGCCTGGAACGGAAAGTTCCGGCGTCCAAGCGGGATGACGACGGCCAACTTCCAGGAGGCCACGTCCGACGAATTGCTCTGGGTCTATGAAGGGCTGACCCGCTATTATGGCGACATCGTCCTGCCGACGCGCAGCGGCCTGGTCTCGCGTGCGCAGACAATCGACTATCTCGCTTATGTCGGTGCGCAGGTGGAGCGCGGCAGGCCCGGGCGCGCCTGGCGCAGCCTCGCGGACACGGCGGCGGCGGTCCCGGCTTTCGCGGACGCACCGTTCGAGGGCACGGCCACGCGGCGCGGCGCCGATTATTACAACGAAATGCTGCTGGTCTGGCTCGAAGCCGACATGCTCATCCGCACGCGCAGCCGGGGCCGTCGCTCGCTCGACGATTTCTGCCGCCGCTTTCTCGCCCGGCAGGCCGGCGACCCGGCGGTGGCGCCTTATACGCGCGCCGACGTCGTACGCGCCCTGCGCTCGGTGGAGGCGCTGGACTGGGACGCCTTCTTCAGGGCGCGGGTCGATGCGGTGGCTCCGCCCGTGCCGCTCGCCGGCCTGGCGGCCGCAGGCTGGACGCTCGATTATGACGATTCGGCCAACCCGTTCCTGGACGACGTCGAGAACGGATCGGGTAACTACGACCTTTCCACCTCGCTCGGCATCTGGATATCCGCCGACGGGGAGGTTCGGGACGTGGTGCCCGGCTCCCCCGCATTCGAGGCCGCCATCGCGCCCGGAGCAAGGATCCTGGAGATAGACGGGCAGCGATGGTCGATCGATGCCGCGCGCGAACGAATCCTTGCCGGGCGCACCGGCACGCGGCCGCTGCGGCTGCGCGTCCGATCGGGGCCCCTCGAACGCGTCGTCGATATTCTCTATCGTGGCGGGCTGCAGATACCGCATCTGCGGCGTGCACCGGGGACGGAGGACGGGCTTTCCCGTATCCTGGCCCCGCTCGCCGCCACGCCGCATTGAAATCCGCCGTCCAGGCCAGCCCGGGGAGCCGACGATGACCTATCCGCTCAACCGCCGATCCTTTCTGGCGCATGCCGCCGGGACAGCGGCCGGTCTTGTCGGGAGCGGCGCCGTCCAGGCCCGCCTGGTTCCGGGGTTGGCCGAACTGATCGATGCCGAGCGGGCCGCCGTGCGGGAAGGAATGGCCGAAGGGGGGATCGGCGCCGCCGCCATCTGCCTCGTCCATCAGGGCAGGACCCTCTGGATGGAAGGCTTCGGCCGCACGCCGGGAGGGCCCGTCGGGCCCGACACGATCTTCAGCATCCAATCGACGTCGAAGAATTTCACCGCGGTGGCGGTGCTGCTGGCCGTGCAGGAGGGCCTGCTCGACCTCGACGCGCCGATCACCCGCTATCTGCCCGATTTCTCGGTGAACAGCCGCTTCGAGCCGGCGCCGCAGGACCGGATCACCTTACGCCTGCTGCTGAGCAACCGCGCCGGGTTCACCCACGAGGCGCCGGTAGGCAACAATTACGAGCCGGCGGCACCCAGCTTCGAGGCGCACATCCGCAGCATCTCCCAGACCTGGCTGCGCTTCCCGGTGGGCGAGCGCTATCGCTATTCCAACCTGGGCTACGATCTGGCCGGCCATATCCTTGAGCGGAAGGCGGGCCTGGCTTATGCCGAGTGGCTTCGCCGCAAGCTGTTCCAGCCGCTCGGCATGCGCGACAGCACCGCCGATCCGGCGGTCTATTCCAAGGTCGCGAACCGCGCCGTCGGCACCCAAGGCGGGCATGCGCAGGTGCCGCTGGTGACGCCGCTCGTCGCCTCGGGCGGCGTCTACACCAGCGCCCGCGACATGGCCGCCTACGCGGCCTTCCATCTCGGGGGAGGAGAGTGGCAGGGGCGGCAAATCCTCGCGCCCGAGCTTTGGGCCGAGATGCACGGCTTCGGCCTCGGCGGCGACTATGGCCTCGGCGTCATGCGCAGCGAGCTGCGCTACGGCTCGACGCCGGTCCGGGTCCTGCACCACCGCGGCGGCGGCTTCGGTTTCGGCTGCAACTTCGTCTACTGCCCCGAGGCCGAGCTCGGCTGGGCCGCCCTCTTCAACCGCCCCGCATCGGCGGGCTATCGCTTCGGCACCCGGCTCATCGAGCGGCTGCTCGCCGCCCGCTTCGGGGAACGCATAGCCCGGCTGCCGGCCGCGGCCCTCGCCCCGATCCGGCCTCTCGCCGCCCAGGCGCAGGCGCTGGTCGGAACCTATGTCGGGCGGAACGTGCGTGCGCAGATCAGCGAGTCCGGCGGCCAGCTGCGCTTCAGCCAGGATGAAGCCGGGACGCCCAACCCGCTGGGCGTGACCGCGCCCGACGCGTTGTTCACCGTCAAGGAGGATGGCGAGACCGTCACCTACCGCTATCATCCCTCCACCGCGGCGCTCCCCGCGCATCTCGAATGTTCCGAAGGGGAAGCGAGCCTCGACTATAATGACGGGCCGAACGACCCGCCTGGGCCCGACCGTCCCGAATGGGACCGCCACGTCGGACGGTACCGGGTCGATCAGTGGGGCAAGCCTGCCATGGAGATCACGATCGAACGGCGTCGCGGCTATCTCTACCTCAATGCTATCCGCCTCATCGTCGAGCCGGAGCCGGGACTGTTCTTCACGAGCGATGGTGAAGCCGTCGACTTCCGCTCCCCCGTCCCGACATGGCGCAACCTGCTGCTCCGCCGCGTCTAGAGCTCACCACGGGCGGCTTGCCCCGCTCCGGGTAACCGATGCTGCGCCGTGTCGGCGAGCGGAGCGGTTGAACGCCTCGAGCGCGGCCGAAGGGATGCGCCGGGCGTGATGCGGCTTTCGTGCATCACGGCGGAATGGGCGTGAAAGTCGGAAGTCGTCGAACTAAAGCTCGTTCGGTCGCCAGGCGCGACCATAGACTGGAAGCGCTCTAGGCGGCCACCAAGGCATTTTCCCGAACGGTCCTGATGTCGCGGACCGGCGGCAGTCCGAACATCCGGCCATATTCGCGGGTGAATTGCGAAACGCTCTCATAGCCGACGGCGAACGCCGCGCTGCTCGCGCTCCTCCCTTCCGACAGCATCAGCCGCCGCGCCTCGATCAGGCGCAGATGCTTCTGAAACTGCAGCGGCGAGAGCGAGGTCACGGCGCGGAAGTGCTGGTGGAATGAAGAGGGGCTCATTCCGGCCGCCCCTGCCAGCCGCTCGACCCGGAGCGGCTTCGCATATTCGGCGCGCAGGATGGCGACGGCGCGCGCCACGCGACGCACATGGCCGTCCGGCCAGCCGAGATGACGGATCGCCGTCCCATGCCGACCCGTCAGCAGCCAGTAGTGCATTTCCCGGACGAGCTGGGTCTGGAGCACCGGCACCGACGCCGGGCGGTCGAGCAGCCGCATCAGCCGCAGCGCCGCATCGGCGACCTCGCTGTCGGTAGGATCGACCCGCACCGGTGCATGGTCCGCCACGAATTCGGGCTTCATCTCCGCCGCCAGCTCGGCGAGAACCGCCGGATCGAGCTCCAGGACCAGCGAGTAATAAGGCGCGGCGGGGCTCGCCCGCGTGATCCGGCTCACCGTCGGCACATCCGCGGTGACCAGCAGCGAATCGCCGGCGGAAAAGGCAAATTCCCGCGTTCCCATCGTGACATGCTTGCTGCCCTGCACGACCAGGCAGACCAGCGGCCGGAAGACGTCGTGCAGGAGCCCGCTCGGCAGGCTCGCGCGCACGGTGAACAGGCCCGGGATCGGCGTGGGCGCGATGCCGTTCGAGTCGGCATGGGCGTCAGCATAGCGGCTGACGGCGGTGAGCAGGCCGGTCATGGCTCCGTATCTACGCCTTCGCGGCGGCGGCGCCCAGCCCCTTCGTAGGATCAGGCAAAAAACGGACAGGACCCGGCAACACCGGCCGGCGTCGCTGCGGCATATCGTGGGCATCAACCCAAGAGGAGGCTGAACATGACCAAGATTGCTCTCGTCACCGGTGCCAGCCGCGGCCTCGGCCGCAACACCGCGCTCAGCATCGCCCGCCGCGGCGGCGACGTGATCATCACCTATCACAGCCGCTCGGACGAGGCCGATGCGGTGGTCGCGGAAGTTCAGGCCATGGGCCGCAAGGCGGTCGCCCTGCAGCTCGACACCGGCGATGTCGGCGCCTTCGCGGCCTTCGCCGACCGGCTGCGCGGCGCACTCTCCGAGATGTGGCAGCGCGACAGCTTCGATCACCTCGTCAACAATGCCGGACATGGCGACTATGCCTTGATCGCTGAGACCAGCGAGGCGCAGTTCGACCGGCTGGTCGACGTCCACTTCAAAGGGGTGTTCTTTCTGACGCAGGCGCTGCTGCCGCTGATCGCGGACGGCGGCCGGATCGTGAACCTGTCGACCGGCCTCACCCGCATCACCTATCCCGGCTATGCCGCTTACTCGGCCGTGAAGGGGGCGGTCGAAGTGCTCACCCGCTATATGGCGAAGGAGCTGGGGGCGCGCGGAATTGCCGTCAATACGGTGGCGCCGGGCGCGATCGAGACGGATTTCGGCGGCGGCGTGGTGCGCGACAATCCGGAGCTCAACGAGCAGTTTGCCGCGCTCACGGCGCTCGGCCGCGTCGGCCTGCCGGACGATATCGGGCCGATGATCGCGGGCCTGCTGTCGGAAGACAATCGCTGGGTGAATGCGCAGCGGATCGAGGTTTCCGGCGGCCAGGGCCTCTAACCAGGCAGCGGACTCGAGCGGGTGCTGGCGGAGATTGTTTTCCGCCAGCACCCGTGGCCATAAGCGGCGCCCCGCAGCCCGCTATTTATCTGAGCCGTTCCGCGAGGAAGTCGACGAAGACGCGAACGCGCGCCGGCGTGTTGGCGCCGCCGACGAACACCGCGTGAATGGATTCAACGTCGCCGGGATTGTACGCCTCCAGAAGCGGAACGAGCCGGCCGGCCGCGATTTCATCGGCCACGCTGAAGACGCCGACCCGAGTGACGCCGACGCCTGCGGCCGCAAGCTGACCCAGCGTCTCGCCGTTATTCGCCTCGATGCTGCCCTTCACCGACAGCGAGAAGTCCTGCCCGTCCTTGCGGAACGGCCAGGTCGGCTCGGCGCGACGGAAGTTGAAGTTCAGGCAATTGTGCCGGTGCAGATCCTCCGGCACCCGCGGCTCGCCGTGCCGCGCCAGATAATCGGGGGAGGCGACGATGACGCGGCGGCTCTCGCCCAGCTTGCGCGCGGTCAATGGGCTGTCGGCCAAGGGGCCGAACCGGATCGCGACGTCCGCCTGTCCGGCGGCGATGTCGACCAGCGCATCGCTGAGGCCGATATCGACGAGGATATGCGGATGGCGGCGGACGAATGCGCCGAGCAGCGGCACCACGCATAGCCGTCCGTGCGCCTGGGCGGCGCTTACCCGCAGACGGCCGCGGGGAGCACCCTGGTCCGCAATCGCCTGCTCGGCATCGTCGAGATCTGCGAGGATCCGGCGGGCCATGCCGAGATAGGCCTGGCCCTCCGCCGTCAGGGTCAGCGCCCGCGTCGTGCGCAGCAGCAGCCGCACGCCCAGTCGCGCCTCGATCCGATCGATAGTGCGGCTGACCGCCGACGGGGTGAGATCGAGCGCGCGCCCGGCGGCGGAGAAGCTGCCATGCATGACCACCGCCGCAAACACCTCCAGCGCCCGCGCGCGATCAGCTCCATTCATTGTCTTTGCTCTCGATTCAAAGATACTTCGCCTGAGCAGCCGCTACACGGCAGCAGCTTCGACGTCCATCTGTGCGCCGGGATAGAAATCGAAAGGCGCGTCATGGAATATCGGCAATTGGGATCGTCGGGGCTGCGAGTTCCGGCGCTCAGCTTCGGCACCGGCACGTTCGGCGGAAAGGGGCCGCTGTTCAGCGCCTGGGGTCAGAGCGATGCACGCGAGGCGCGGCGGCTGATCGACATCTGTCTCGATGCCGGCATCACCCTGTTCGACACGGCCGACGTCTATTCCAACGGGGCGTCGGAAGAGGTGCTGGGTGCGGCCCTCGAAGGGCGGCGCGACGCGGTGCTCATCTCCACCAAGACCGGCCTGCCGATGGGCGACGGTCCGCAGGACTGGGGCGTTTCGCGATCTCGCCTGATCCGTGCCGTCGACGATTCGCTCCGGCGGCTGGGCACCGGCCATATCGACCTGCTCCAGCTTCACGCCTTCGACGCCTCGACCCCGGTCGAGGAACTGCTGGCGACGCTGGACGCGCTGATCTCGAGCGGCAAGGTCCGCCACGCCGGCGTGTCCAATTATCCCGGCTGGCAGCTGATGAAGGCGCAGGCCGCCGCCGATCGCCACGGCTGGCCGCGCTTCGTCGCGCATCAAGTCTATTATTCGCTGATCGGGCGCGCCTACGAGACCGAGCTGATGCCGCTTGCCGCCGACCAGGGCATCGGCGCGCTGGTCTGGAGCCCGCTCGGCTGGGGGCGGCTTACGGGCAGGATCGGTCGGGGACGCCCGATACCCGAAGGAAGCCGCCTCCACGAGACCGAGGCGTTCGCGCCACCGGTTGAGGAGGAGCGACTCTATCGCGTAATCGACGCGCTCGAGACCGTGGCGGCGGAGACGGGCAGGCGAGTGCCGCAGGTCGCGATCAACTGGCTCCTGCAGCGTCCGACCGTGTCATCGGTCATCATCGGCGCCCGAAACGAGGAACAGCTGCGGGAGAATCTCGGTGCGGTCGGCTGGACGCTGACGGCGGAACAGATGGCTGCCCTCGACGCGGCGAGCGACACGCTGCCGCCTTATCCCCACACGCCCTACCGCCAGCAGGAGGGCTTCGCCCGCCTGAACCCGGCGCTGGTCTGATCCGGGGCTTCATCATGAAGATCAATCCTGCGCTCGTCGCCTTGGCCGTCGGCGCGTTCGGAATCGGGGTGACGGAGTTCGCGCCGATGGGACTGGTTCCGGTGATCGCCAGCGACCTGGATGTGTCGATCCCGGCGGCCGGGCTGCTCGTCAGCGCCTATGCGCTCGGCGTGGTGATCGGCGCGCCGCTGATGACGCTGACCACCGGCCGGGTGCCGCGCCGAACCTTGCTGATCGGGCTGGCCGGCATCTTCACGCTGGGCAATCTGCTATCGGCGGTGTCGACCGGCTATGGCATGCTGCTCGCGGCGCGGATCGTCACCTCATTCAACCATGGCGCCTTTTTCGGCGTCGGCTCGATCGTGGCGGCGAGCCTCGTCCCGCCGCACCGCCGAGCGGGCGCAGTCGCGGCGATGTTCATGGGGCTGACGATCGCCAACGTCGTCGGCGTCCCGCTGGCGACCTGGGCCGGGGAGCATCTCGGCTGGCGCGCCGCTTTCTGGGGCATCGCCGCGCTCGGGCTGGCGACGATGGCCGCGCTTCGGCTGACGCTGCCGGACCTTCCAGCTCCGCCGGGTGCCAATGCGATGGCGGAGTTGCGCGTGCTGCGACGCGGGCCGGTCGTGGCTGCCCTGGCCCTGACGGTGGTCGGATCGAGCGCCATGTTCACCGTGTTCACCTACGTCACGCCGATCCTGCGGGAGGTGACCCACGCATCTCTGGGTTTCGTCACCGCGATGCTGGTAACCTTCGGAATCGGCCTCACGGCGGGCAATTGGCTCGGCGGCCGGTTTGCCGATCGTTCGATCGACCGGACCCTGATCGTCACACTGGCGTCCCTCTCCGCCGTCCTGCTCGCTTTCGCGGCGCTGATGCCGCATGCGACACCGACCGCGATCATCGTCTTCCTGTGGGGCGTGGCGAGCTTCGCGCTGGTGCCGCCGCTCCAGCTGCGCGTGATGACCGCGGCTGCCGACGCGCCGAACTTGGCCTCGTCGGTGAACATCGGCGCATTCAACCTCGGCAACGCGCTTGGCGCGGCGCTGGGCGGCGGAGTGATAGCCGCGGGGCTGGGCTATCCTGCCGTCGCTCTGGCGGGCGCCGCCACGTCGATGCTCGGCCTGGCCGCGGTGCTGCTGGCACGACGCCCATCCGCAGTGCAGCCGAAACGGCTGCTCTGCCGGGATGCGGGATGAGCAGAGAAGGAACGAGTCGGCTCGCAACTCGAGGCGGGCCACGGGAAGGCGAGCTCGCGAGGAACTCAGATCCGCGTCATCGAAGCGCGATGCTTCTCAACGCTGGGGGATGCGCATTTCCTGACCGGAGCTCTGGCGTTCGAGATGGAGATAACGCTGATTGAAGTCGCCGACCTGGCGAAGGCGCTCCCAATCGGGAAAGCTGACGTTGCGCTTGCTGCGCTTGATCAGTCCGTCGGCCTCGAGGCCCTTGAGGACGCGGTTCACATGGACCGGCGTGAGCCCGAGCGCGTCGGCGAGCTGCTCCTGAGTCATCGGCAGCTCGTAGCCGTTCCGACCGGCCACGCCCTCGGCTTCCAGCCGCAGGGCAAATTCGCACAGGACATGGGCCATCCTGGTCCGTGCATTCCGGCGACCCACGTTCAACACCCATTCGCGGAAGATGGAGGCTTCCACCAGAATCTTGATCAGAATCGCATGGGCAATGGCCGCCCGGGAGCGCACGATCTCCTGAATGGCGCCGCGGGGGATGAAGGCGACGTCGCCGCGCGTCAGCATCTGGACGCTGTGATCGGCGACCTCGAGAAACGAATTCTGGAAATCCGTCGCGTCGCCCGGAATGTGGATCGCGATGATCTGCCTGTCGCCGTCGCCGGTGAGCTTCTGGCGGTAAGCAAATCCGGACACGAGCACGCCGCACCGGTCCGGCGGGTCGCCTTCCCGGACGGTGTAGGTCGAAGGCTCGAGAGTCTTCAGGGTATAGGGAAGCGCCAGGATGGCCTGGCGATCCTCCTCGCCGAGGGGCGTGCGAACTTCCAGGTTTGCAAGCAGGGGTGCGAGGGGGTTTTTGGCGTTGGTCACGATAGCTCCCGAAGCAAGGGCGGGAGCACGCTCATCTCTCAGTCGCCAAAGCCCGGTTAACCCATCAGCGATAGGGTCATCCTAACATCTCGGTGTCGGATTAACATAACATGTGACAGGTTATCCCTGAATATCATGGCTTTAGCTGCTCGACGGGACTATGTGACCCGGATCGTCGATCTCACCGTGAGGGCGTCGACGGCTGAGAGACCTGCGCGCTCCCGCCCATCCGCCGGAGCGACCATGACCATCTACTATTTTCATCTTCGGGACGGCGACGACATCCTCCTCGATCCGAAGGACGGGAGTTCGACTCGCGGGAGGCGCTCCAACGCGAGACGCTGAAGGAGGCGCGCTCGATCATCAGCAACGATGCGCTCGAAGGAAATGTGAACCTCAGCTACCATCTCGACGTCGAGGACGCGTTCGGAAATGTCGTCCACCGTCTCCCGTTCGAGGATGCCGTGAAGGTCATTCGGGGAGATGCGGCCGGCTGAGGCTCAGCTCCGCGGCAGCAAGCGGACGCCGATTCCCGCCTGCGTTCGATCCACCAGGCAGGGCATCATGCCTCAGCGTGCCGGCTCGCCCAGATCCTTGCTGACGAGGACGAGGCCGGGATCGCCAGGATAAGGCTCTACCCGGAAGCCCATGTCCGCCTCGACCGCCAGCGCCTGCCGATTCTCACGGCTTTCGACCGATTCGATGCGCTTGATGCCGCGCCTCGCGGCATAGCGGGCGAGATGATCGAGCAGGGCCCAGCCGATGCCGCGATTCTTGTAGCCGGCATCGAGCGAGATGGCGACTTCCGCCCGCTGCAGGCCGGGATCGGCCGCCAGCATCGCGGTTCCGATCGGCTTGTCCCCGTCGAAGGCGAGGAAATTCTCGCTTCGGTCGTGATCGACCGCCACGAGGCGTTCGAGCAGGGCATGGCCGACTTCTCCGACGCCGGTGAGAAAGCGGAAGCGGCGGTCTTCCGGCGATACCTGCTTGAAAAGGTCGGCCAGGAGCGGCTCGTCGTCCGGACGCGCCGGCCGCACCCGGAAGCTGAAGTCCTTCCATGTGGTCAGGGTCGTCTCGGCGTCCAGGCCGGCGACGGGTGTTGCGTCGGTCATCGGCTCATCCTCCTCATCTCGCCCCACGACCGAGCGAACCGATGCGCGGGCGCGTCGTTCCCTCCGCCCTGGCGGGCTTCCGCCTGTCCGCAGAGTCGAGATGAAGCCAGCGGCGCGGGGCAGAAGCGGATGATTGCGCGCCCCGAGCGGGCGCCTGCGCGGGTTACGCCTTGCGTCGAAGCTCCAGGCTGGACAACCATGGCCAGGCAATAGCCGGGAGGTGAGGGCGAGATGGCCGTTGAAGCCCATGGCATCGATCTTGTGCCGATCATCGCGCTTCTCGGGGCGGCGATCGTCGCCGCACCCTTGTTCCAGCGTCTGGGGCTCGGCTCGGTGCTAGGCTACCTCGCGGCGGGCGTCGTCATCGGCCCGTTCGGAATCGGGCTCGTCACCGAGCCCGCGCAATTGCTGCAGATCGCCGAGCTCGGCGTGGTGATGTTCCTCTTCCTGATCGGCCTCGAAATGCGCCCCTCGCGACTGTGGAGCCTGCGCAGCGAGATATTCGGCCTCGGTCTCGCGCAGGTCGTCCTGTGCGGACTGCTGCTGACCGGAGTCGGCGTCGCAACCGGTTTTCCGGTCGCGTCCTCGTTCGTCGCCGGCGCCGGCTTCGTCCTCACCTCGACGGCGATCGTGATGCGCCTGCTCGAGGAAAGGCGCGAGCTGGCGACCCCGGCAGGACAGCGCATCGTCTCGATCCTGCTGCTCGAGGACCTGGCCATCGTGCCCCTGCTCGCCGTCACCGCCTTCCTCGCGCCAATCGCGTCCGGCAACGAGGCGCAAGGCGACCTGGACCTGCACGCGATCGGAATCGGGACGCTGGCGATCGTCGGGCTCGTGATTGCCGGCCGATATCTGCTCAACCCGCTGTTCCGGCTGCTCGCCAACGTGCCGGCGCGGGAGGTCATGACCGCGGCCGCCCTGCTCGTCGTCCTGGGCTCGGCCTGGGCGATGCAGCTCGGCGGCCTGTCGATGGCGATGGGCGCCTTTCTCGCCGGCGTGCTGCTGTCGGAATCGATCTTCCGCCACCAGCTCGAGGCGGACGTCGAGCCGTTCCGGGGAATATTGCTCGGCCTGTTCTTCCTGGCCGTCGGAATGTCGCTCGACCTCGGCGTGGTCGCCGGCAACTGGGCGATGATCCTGTTCTACGTGGCGGCCTACATGATCCTCAAGGCGCTCGCCATCTACGCGATCGCCCGCCTGTTCCGCTCGCCGCACGACGAGGCCCTCTATCGCGCCGTCGTCATGGCGCAGGGCGGAGAGTTCGCCTTCGTCCTCTATTCGGCGGCGCTCGCGGCCGGGATCATCAGCGGCGAGGAGAATGCGATACTGACCGCGATCATCATCGTCTCGATGGTCCTGACCCCGCTCGCCATGGCTATCCTCAAGCGTGTTCAGCGGTCCGGACCGGAGCAGGCACCGGCCGGCGAGATTCCGCCCGGCCTGCACCCCAGCGCGCTGGTGATCGGCTTCGGCCGCGTCGGCCAGATTGCGAGCCAGTTCCTCCTCGCCCGCGGCCACGAAGTCTCGATCATCGACACCGACATCGAGGTGATCGACGTCGCCCGGGAGTTCGACTTCAAGGTCTATTATGGCGACGGCACCCGGCTCGACATCCTGGAGGCGGCCGGTGTCGGCCATTGCGCGATCGCGCTCGTGTGCGTCGACGACGTCGAGGCGACGACGCGGATCGTGCGCCTGATCAAGGACGAGTTTCCCCAGGTCCCCGTCCTGGTGCGCGCCAACGACCGCCGCCACGCGCTCGACCTCATCCGTGCCGAGGCCGACTTCCATATCCGCGAGACGTTCGAATCGGCGCTGCGCCTGGGCGAGAAGGCGATCGAGATGCTGGGGGCCAAGCCGGAGGAGATCGCCGCTTATGGCGAACGCATCCGCGCGCGCGACCGGCAGCGGACCGCGGTGGAGCTGGAGGGCGGACATCTCGCCGCGCGCGGCCTGTTCAGCGGGCGGGCCGACCAGGCCGCCATCGACCTGAGAGCGGAACCCAGCCGGGAGATCTGATCACGCACGCGCAGGCGGGCGGGAGAAACCGCTTAGACGCGCTGGTTGCGCGATGGTAGGCGGCCAGGGATGACCGCACCGGAATCGCCCGAGCGCTCCGCCGCCGACTCCGACCCCGGTTCGGCCATTCCCTTGTCCGAGGCGGTCCGCGTGTGGGCGCGGGTCGCGGCGCTGAGCTTCGGCGGGCCGGCCGGGCAGATCGCGGTGATGCACCGGATCCTGGTCGAGGAGAAAAAATGGATCGGCGAGGCGCGCTTCCTGCACGCGCTCAACTTCTGCATGCTGCTGCCGGGGCCGGAAGCGCAGCAGCTCGCCACCTATGTCGGCTGGTTGCTGCACCGGACGCGCGGCGGCCTCATCGCCGGCACCCTGTTCGTGCTGCCGGGGCTGCTCGCGATCATGGCCCTGTCCTGGCTCTACGCCGCTTATGGCGATGTCGGTGCGGTCGAGGCCTTCTTCTTCGGCCTCAAGGCGGCGGTGATCGCGATCGTGCTCGAGGCGGTCCGGCGGATCGGGCGCCGTGCCCTGGCCAACAAGGTCATGTGGAGCATCGCCGCGGCCGCCTTCGCGGCGATCTTCTTCCTCGGCGTGCCCTTCCCGCTCATCGTCCTCGCCGCCGCGGCGATCGGCTATGCCGGCGGCCGTTCCGGCGCCCGAGCCTTCGCGGCCGGCGGCGCTGGTCATGGCGGCGAGACGGGAGGCGGCGTGCTCGACCGGGAGACGGTGCTGGGGGAGGATATACCCGATCATGCGCGACCCACGTTCGGCTGGTCGCTCCGGGTTGCCGGCATCCTGCTGGCGCTATGGCTGGGGCCGGTCGTGCTCCTTGCCGCCTGGCTGGGGCCGGACCATGTCTTCGCCCGCATCTCGATCTTCTTCTCCCAGATGGCGGTCGTGACCTTCGGCGGCGCCTATGCGGTGCTCGCTTATGTGGCGCAGCAGGCGGTCGAGACGTTCGGATGGCTGGAGCCGGGCGAGATGCTCGACGGCCTCGGCATGGCGGAGACGACGCCGGGGCCCCTGATCATGGTCACCCAGTTCGTCGGCTTCATGGGGGCGTATCGTGGCGCGACCGGCCTTTCGCCGATGGTCGCGGGGACGCTGGGCGGCCTGCTGACGACCTGGGTCACGTTCGTGCCCTGCTTTCTCTGGATCTTTCTCGGCGCGCCCTTTGTCGAGCGGCTGCGCGGCAATCGCGCGCTGGCGGCGGCGCTGGCGACGGTGACTGCGGCCGTCGTGGGCGTGATCCTCAACCTGGGCCTCTGGTTCGCGCTGCACAGCCTGTTTCGCGAGGTACGAGCGGTGGAACGCGGACCGTTCGATTTCGACCTGCCCGTGCCCGCCTCGATCGACGTGGCCTCGGCGGTGCTGACACTTGCCGCGCTGCTGGCGGTGTTCAAGTTCAGGATCGGCACGGGCTGGGTGCTTGCCGGCTGCGCCGCCGGCGGGATAGCCTGGCGGGCGGCGACGGGTGGATGAACCGTGTGCAGGCAAGGAGCGACGATGACAGCAGGATTATTCGGTAAGGGACCACGCAGCGGCGCGGCTGCCCATTTGTTGCGCTGGGCGACCGCGGCAGCCTGGCTCGCCGCCGCGCCGGCCCTGGCGCAGCAGCAGCCCGGCGGGTCCAATGCCAGCGCCGGTATTTACCGACTGCCTTATGCCGATGGCACCACGGTCAAGATATTCGACGATTTCGTCTCGCATCGCCCGGTCGGCCGAATCGATTTCTATGCCGTCGAGGGCGAAGCCCCGTACCGCGTCGTGGCCGCCGCCGCCGGCCGGATCATGGCGATCCAGGACGGCCATAGCGAGCAGCAATCAGGACGGGCGGCGTCGGAATGCCGCAACAACTATGTCTGGATCGCCCACCCGAACGGGGAGTGGACCACCTATTCGCATCTCGCTCATGGATCGGTCACCGGCCGGGCAGGGCGCAAGGTGGGCGATCTGGTGGAGGCGGGCGCCTATCTGGGGGATGAAGGTGCGGTCGGCTGCGCAATGCTCGACCATGTCCATTTCGAGGTCGCCGTTCCGGATCCGTCGTCGCCGATCGACGCCGGGGGCTTCCTCAACGACAATCGCGACGGTCGGCGCGAGCGGAATCCCCGCTTCTGCAGCGTCGAGGGGGAGCATGTCGAAAAGGACCAGGTCTATCGCGCGGGGCCGTGCTGAGCGGGGAAGGCCCGCCCCGGGTCAAAGGCCGAACACCTTGAGCGCCGCGTCGCCGAGGCCCCTGAGGCCGCGGCCCCAGATGCTGCCCTTGTGGCCTTCGCGCGGCATCTCCTCATAGAGGTAGAAGCCGGGGCCGCCATCGAAGCTGTCGTTGAACAACTCCTGCCTGCCGAGCAGATAGGCGCCGAACGCTTCGCTGCGTCGCACCGAATAGAGCAAGCCGGCGCTGAAGCCGATCGTCGCCGCCTGGTTGATGCCGCGGCCGGCGCGAGCGGGCTCGAGCCGCACCCCCCGCGTGCCCTGGACGATCAATGTGCAGGGGCCGTGGAACACGAGATAGCGGAATTGCAGGGTCAGCCAGGCCGAGAGGTAAGCGAGCCGCCAGTGGCGGGTGATGCGCACGGGACGGCCCAGCGGCTGGACGATCCCGCGCAGCGCCCGCGGACGCAGCACCATTGCGGACCCGTCTGCGATCGCGACCAGGCCGATCTCGGCGAGCGGATCGCCCGTCGCCGACGCGAGAACGAAATCCGGGTCGCGCGAGCGGATCCGGACCAGGGCGACCAATCCGGAGGCCAGGCTGCTCAGCGGCATCGACCAGCTGAGCAGCCATTGGGTTGCCTTCGCCGCATGGTGGGGGGTGCTCTGCACCGCCTCCGGCGCCACCAGGAGCTCGCATGCCCCGTCGATCGGGATGTGCTGGGAGACGGAAGGGGCGGAGGATCGCGCGGACACGTCGCCGCGCTCGTCCGGAACCAGGCGGATGGGGGGGCGGCGGGCGGCGAGCGGGGCGACGACGAAGTAGAGGAAAGCCTTGATCAGGATCGGGCCGAAGATCGCCGCCGCGAGGATGACGAGCGCGGTCGGCAGCGTCTCGACGATCGGCCGCCGGATCCAAGCGACCCAATTGCCGCGCGCCGCCCTTTCGACCGCCTCGGCTCGGGCGGCGAGCGCCGCCTGTTGAGTCTCGAAGGCGGCGGCGGCGTCCTCGGCCACGGCATCGGCGGCGCGGATCGCGCGCCTCGCCTGATCGATCGCCGCTATCTCCGCTCGTGCCCGCCGATTTTCGGCCAGCGCCGCGCCGCGTTGCGCGCGCGCAGCCTGCAACGCTCGATAGTTGCGGCAGCCGAAGGTGGGCGCGGCATTGCGGCAGATGAAATTGCGCGGGCCGGCGAGGGCACGGCGGTCGAACGCCTCCGCCCGCTCCCGCGCCGCGGACCAGCGCGCATAGCTGGCATGAAGGCGTTGCTCCGCCTCTGCCCGTCGCGTCGCCAGGTCCTGGCGCCGTTGGCGGGCCGAGCCGGCGGCAAGGAGGCCGTCGATATAGCGCCGCTCGCGCTCGAGCAGGGCGATCTCGGCACCCGCCCTGAAATGGGCGAATATCCGGTCGGAATCGCCGGACGCGGCGGCCAAGGCGAGCGCGCGGCCGCTCAGCTTCTCGGCCTGTCGGGCGGAGATGGCCGGGCCGATCGCGGCGCGCCGGGCGCGCAGCCGCGCCTCCGGCTGGTCCGCGAGCGCGGCCGTCGCCTTTTCGGCCTCCGCGGCTCGATCGCGCGCATAGGCCTCGAACGCGGCCCGGGCGTCTGCATAGGCCGCCTGCTGCTCGGGCAGCGCTCGCGCCGCCGCATATTGGGTTTCAAGCCAGGCTTTCGCCGGCGGCAGCGCATATCGCCCGGCGATCAGCACGAGGACGATCAGGGCTAGCGCCAGCAGGTGTCTGACGATCCAGACGAGGACGTTACGGCCGAGGTTCAGCACGCGCGCGACCTCAGCGCCTTCTCCCGCTGTTGCGCAAGCCCAAGCGGAAATACGGGTGGAAATCAGCGACCTGCGAGCACCTGAAAGCTGCAGGGACTGCAGCCGGTCGGAACTTTATCTGCGAAGGGCCGGTCAGCGGCCGCCCTGGGGCCCGAAATGCCCGCGCGGTATCGGCTTTCGGCCGGCCGCCGTCAGCATCTCGAGCGTCGCGGGATGAAGCGGGTTGGCGAACTCGAAGCCGGCCTTCCCGTCCTTGATCCACACCAGTTTGCAATTTTGCGGCTCGAGGCCGGGAAGCTTGAGCCACGCGTGGCTGCCCGGCTCGAGTCCGAGTTCGCCCTGAGCCATGAACCCGCCGGTGGAGAGGTTGAGCACGTCGATTTCCGTGAGACGCGCGCCCGGATCGCGCAGGCGTGCGGCGAGATTCACGACGCGTCGTTCGGCCTTGCGTCCTTCGGGAGTGGGAAGGATTGCCAGCTGTCCCTTGGTCACGTGCATGCTCCTCTCGGCGCGTCGGTGCGGCGCCGCCGCTGCCGCTCTAGCCAGCGAACCTCTAAACAAGGCTTAAACGAAACCCTCCTTCCTGTCCGAGCGTTGGGCCTGCGTAACATCCTGTAGTTCGGAGTATTTGTGAGAGTATCAGTATTGGCAGCGCTGCTGCTTTCCGTTGCCGCGTGCGGCAGTGTCGGTGGCGGCGGCGATGGCGGCGAGGGCGTGGCCGCAGTGCAGCCGAGCCGGGTGACCGAGTCGGATCTTCGCGCCGCGATTTCCGATCCACGCCTGACCCGATTTTACGAGGCGCGCGCGTGGCAACCGGCCTGGAACCAGCAAAGCGCGGCCGCGCTCGTCGATGCGATCGGCGCGGCGGGCCGCCACGCCCTCGATCCGAACCAATTTCTCGCGTCGGCGGCTCGGTCCGAGGCGCCGGCGGCGCGCGAGGCGGGGTTGAGCCTCGCCGCCCTGACCTATGCCGAGGCGTTGGCGCGCGGACGGACCGACCCGAAACGGCTTCGTCCCGATTATACCATGGATCGACCGGATCCCGACCTTGCCGCCGGGCTCAACCAGGCGCTGGAGCAGGGCAATGTCGGCGAGTGGCTGGAAGGCCTCGCACCCCAGGACGAGGAATATCGCTTGCTCTCCGAAACCTATGTCGCGGCGGCGCGCCAGGCGGCGGGGGAGGGGCTCGAACAGATCCCGGCCGGGGACACGATCAGCGCCGGCGGTTCCGATCCGCGTGTGCCGGCGATCGCCACGGCCTTGCGGCGGGGCGGCTACCTGCCCGCTCAGCCCGAGGGACAGGCACAACCCGGGCCGGAATATGGCGGCGAGCTGGTCGAAGCCGTGCGCCGGCTGCAGGACGATCACGGCCTCGAACCCTCCGGCGAGATCGACGAGGCCACGCTCGAGGCGCTCAATCGCAGCGCGTTCGACCGAGCGCGAATTCTGGCGGTCAATCTAGAGCGTCGGCGCTGGCTACCGCGCCAAGCCTCGGCCTTGCGGATCGACGTCAACATTCCTGCCGCCACGCTCCAATATTGGCGCGACGGACAGCTCGTCGACCAACGTCGGGTGATCGTCGGCCAACCGGGCAACGAGACCCCCCAGCTCGCCTCCCCGATTTTCCGCCTGGTGGCCAATCCGACCTGGACCGTGCCGGAATCGATCGCCGAGGAAGAGATATTGCCCAAGGGTGCGTCCTATCTCAGGCGCAACAACATGACGATGCGCGACGGGATGATCGTCCAGGAGCCCGGGCCAACCAATTCGCTTGGCGAGGTCAAATTCGACATGCGCAACGACCTGGCCATCTATCTCCATGACACGCCGGCCAAGACGCTGTTCGAACAGGATCGCCGGCAGTTGAGCCATGGCTGCGTGCGCGTACACGACGCGCTCGGCTTCGCGGCGATGCTCGCCGAACAGGAGGGTGTGAGCGCCGACTGGCGCAAGGCGGTGGCCACCGGCGAGGAGACCTTCGTGCCGCTGCCGCGCGAGATTCCGGTGCGGCTGCTCTATCACAGCGCGTTCGTGGAAGGCGGCCGGATCCGCTTCCGCCCCGACCCGTACGGGTTCGACGAGGATGTTGCGGAGGCGCTCGGGCTGCCGGCGCGGCCGCGGCCGCAGCCCGCCGAGCATATCGGCGACGTCGGACCCTGAGGGCCGCCGCGCTGGCATCCGACGGCTCCGTCTCCCTGCCGGGCCGCCGCTGCGGTACCGGGCGGCGCGAGGATCCAATGTACTGCTCCTCGGCCGCCGGAGCCCGGCCCCGCTATCCACACGGCATATCCCACACGGTGGCGCACCAACGGAACGGCGCCGTCGCATCGCCGGTTGAATCGCCAGGGATGTCTCCCCGGTTTGTGCAGGACTCAAGGAGGACTCAATGGCTGAGAATCGCTATGGCGGCCGTCGCGACGACTGGCGCCAACGCGGAAGCTCGATCTTCTCGGACGACCATGACGACCGGCCGCGCCGCGACCGCGCCGGGAGCGGCCGACGCGGCGAAGAGCGTGGATTTTTCGAGCGTGCCGGCGACGAGGTGCGTAGCTGGTTCGGCGACGGGGAAGCGGAGCGCCGCCGAGAACGGGACATGCGACGCGACGAAAGCCAGTCGGCCTTCGGGGGGCGCGACAACGGCTGGCGCAGCGGCGCCCCTTCGATCCGTACGCCCTACGGCGGCTTCGGCACTTCCGACTATACCGGCGGTGGAGATTTCGATCGGGATCAAGGCGATTACGGTCGGCGCGACCCTGGCGGACGCAGCGGCTTCACCGGACGCTCTCACTGGGACGACACGTACCGGCGCTGGCGGGATCAGCAGATCGAGCAGCTCGACCGCGAATATGCGGAATATTGCCGCGAGCGCCAGCAGCAGTTCGACCAGGACTTCGACAGCTGGCGTCGCAGCCGAGTGACAGAGCGCGGCGCTGCGGGATCCGGGATGCCGTCCGCAGGGGCGACTCCGGACGCTGCTGCCATCAGCACGGGCGGAGGAAGCGCCTCGGCGGACCGTGCGAGCACGGGAAGCAGCGACAGCGGCGGAACGACGGCGGCGGGCGAAAGCGACGCCGCCCCGTCGACCAGCGGCCGTTCGGGCCGCGCCCGCGGCTGACGCCGCGGCGACGATCGTCACGAAGGAGGATCAGATGGCCGAATATGGCAGATATGGCGAGATCGACTATTCGAACCGCGAACGCGAACTTGAACGCGATGAGGAACGGGGACGCGGCCGGACCAGCATGTTCGGCGGCCGCGGCTCGAGCGAGCGCGCTTATCGGGAGGAACCCCGACGCGGCTATGGCGAAGAGGAGATGCGGCGCGGCTACGGCGGCAGCCGAAGCTCGGCCTGGGACCGCGACAGCCGCTACGGACGCGGCTGGGACCGGGACGAGCGCTATTACGGCTATGACGACTATCATCAGGGCCTTCCGATCGACGAGACAAGCCGGCTGATCGCGTCGAACAAGGTCGAGGGCACGCCGGTCTACGGCCGGGAAGGCGAGCGGCTCGGTACGATCTACAACTTCATGGTCGACAAGATCACCGGCCAGGTCGAATATGCGGTGATGAGCTATGGGGGCTTTCTCGGGCTCGGGCAGCGCTATTTCCCGCTGCCCTGGCGGATGCTCGACTATGACACGCGCGAAGGCGGTTACCGCATCGACATGGTCGATCGCGACCTCGAGCGGGCGCCGAGCTTCACCCGCGAAAGCGAGCCGCGATTCAGCCGCGAATATAGCCGCCGGGTACATGATTATTACGGCCTGAACTATTGATGCCTGACGGCCCTGTCTTCGCCGGGCAGGGCCGCTGAGGCGACCGGCCGGCCGTCTGCGGTCGGATGGAGCGAGGCGCATCGGCCCCGCCGACCGTCTCGTGCGAGCGAGAAAGGCGTGCGGCCCGTGCGTGGCCGAGGCTGGCGGGCCATGCCGGCCGAACGCGAAACGCCTCCCGCCGGATCATCCGGGACACGGCGCTTTCCCGAACGGGAAGAAACGGGCTAGATGGCGCGCCTGGGCCGGGAGATGGGACATGGGGATTCGCAAGACAGCCGCTTCGGTGCTGGCGCCGCTGGCGCTGCTCGCCTGCATCCAGTCGGCCGCGGCGGCGACGATCGAAGTGACCAAATCGCCGCATTGCGGTTGCTGCAATCAGTGGATCGAATATCTGCGGCATGAGGGTTTCGAGGTTCGGGTGACCGATGCCGAGGATGTCACGCCCGCCGCCCGTCGGCTGGGCGTGCCCGACGAGCTTCGCTCGTGCCATACCGCGTCCGTCGAAGGCTATGCGATCGAAGGTCATGTCCCCGCCGCCGACATCCGGCGGCTGCTCGCCGAGCGCCCCGAAGCCGCCGGGATCGCGGTTCCGGGCATGCCGATCGGCTCGCCAGGGATGGAGCAGGGCGACGCCCGGCAGCCTTATTCCACTATCCTGTTCGACCGGAACGGACGGCGCGAGGTCTTCGCGCGGCACTAGGATTTCGACTTCGTTCTTCCGGTCGTCAGGCCTGTCCGCCTGATCCGACGATGCTCGAACCGGAAGAGGCGCGGGCGCGCCGGCGCCGGCGCCAGGCGGTGTAGCCGAGGCGGCGGGGAAGCATGACCAGGCCGCTGATCACGACGACCAGGCCGAGCAGCGTCGCCGCGACCAGCAGGGGCGAGTTGAAGTCCTCATGGGTACGCCAGTCCATGACGTGCAGGCCCCAGAGAAAGTCGTAGACCCGCCATAGGGTCGAGCGGCGGGCGGTGACCGCCCCGGTATCGGCCGCGACATAGAGCGAGCGCGCCGCGCGGTCTTGAAAATCGACCCGCCAGGCCGGCAGAGGCCCGCGATACTCGGTCGAGTTCTCCGCTACGCGCTCGACCATGGAAGCGCGGAGTTCGCCGGCATGGTCCGCTTCGGCGATGCGGGCCGCGGCGTCCATAGGCAGCGGCGAGAGGCGTTGGCCGGTGGCGAGATCGTAGAGGCGGGGCCGGCTCTCTCCGGCGGCGATCAGCGCCACGGGCCGGCCGAGCAAGTTTCGTATTTCGATCCGCTCTCCGGTCACGCCGGCCGAGCCGAGCCGGAGCAGGCCGTCCGCGGCGGTGCCGAACGGCACCGGCTCCGCTTGTGCCGGGGCGATCGCATGCTCGCTGCGCACCCGCTCGATCGGAAAGGCGGCGAAGAACAGGCCGCTCACGAACCAGAAGAGGATCTGGATCGCCATCAGCAGCGCCAGCCACCGATGGATCTTCGCCCACAAAGCGCTCATGCCTTTCTCCCTCGCCCGAGCGTAGCGGGGCGTCGACCGCGCCGCTATGCTGAAGCGATGATCCAGCCGACGCTCTATGACTATCACCGCTCCTCGGCCTGCTACCGGGTGCGTATCGCGCTCAATCTCAAAGGCGTCCCATACCAGGCGATGACAGTGAACCTGCTCGACAATGCGCAGACGTCCGAAGCCTATCGCGCGCGCAATCCGCAGGGCCTCGTGCCGATGCTCGAGTCCGACGGGCTGCGGCTGACCCAGAGCCTCGCCATCATCGACTGGCTGGAATCGACCCGTCCCGATCCGCCGCTCGCGCCGGCCGATCCGGCCGATCGCGCCCATGTCCTGGCCATGGCGCTGACCGTCGCTTGCGACATCCACCCGCTCAACAATCTTCGTGTGCTCAAATATCTCGCGGGACCGCTCGGCCAGGAGCAGACGGTCCGGGACCAGTGGTACCGGCACTGGATCAGCGAAGGACTTCCGGCGCTCGAGGCCATGGCGGCGCCGAAAGCGGGCGCCTTCCTGTTCGGCGACGATCCGACGTTGGCCGACATCTGCCTGGTGCCGCAGCTCTACAATGCCCGCCGCTTCGAGGTCCCGCTCGACGAATACCCGACGCTGCTGCGAGCGGAAGCCTCGGCATCGAAGCTGGAGGCGTTCCGGGCCGCCCATCCCGACCGGGTCGCGCCTGCGGCAGCGAGCCGCTAGAAAGGGGAAAATCGACTCGGGAGAGGAAGCATGGGACGTGTCGAAGCGATCAGCCGCGGCATGGACGAGATCAGTCCGCTGGCGTCGGTGGAGATTCCTTCACTCGAGGGGAAGGTGAGCGAGTCGGAATGGAAGATCCGAGTCGATCTCGCCGCCGCTTACCGGCTCGTTGCCCATTATGGCTGGGACGACCTCGTCTTCACCCATCTGTCGGCTCGGGTGCCGGGCCCCGAACATCATTTCCTGCTCAATCCCTATAATTTGATGTTCGAGGAGGTAACCGCCTCGAGCCTGGTCAAGGTCGGAATGGACGGGCTTCCGGTCGAACCGACCGCGTTCATCACCAACCCGGCCGGCTTCACCATCCATTCGGCGATACACATGGCGCGGCCGGACGCGCAGGCGGTGATCCACCTCCATACGCCGCACGGCCAGGCCGTGTCCGCCCATGGCGACGGCCTGATGCCGCTTACCCAGACAGCGATGCTGATCCGGGACGAGGTCGCCTATCACGACTATGAAGGCGTCGCCGTCGATCTGGACGAACGCGAGCGGATCATCGCCGATCTCGGCGACAAGGGCGCGATGCTGCTGCGTAACCACGGCACTCTGGCGGTGGGAGAGACGGTCGGCGAGGCCTTCCTGCGGATCTACTTCCTGGAGCGCGCCTGCCAGGCGCAGATCCTCGCCCTTTCGGCCGGCGACAATCTCAACAATCCGCCGCAGGGGTCGCCCGAAGTCACGGCCCAGCAGGGCAAGATGGGCCTGAAGCTCGCCGCCGGCGCGCTCGCCTGGCCCGCGCTGCTGCGCAAGGCCTATCGGCTCGATCCCAGCTTCGCGACCTGATTGCGATGCGGGCGGCCTACTCGGCGCGAACTGCGCATAAGGCGCGAGGAATGGATGAGCTTCCGCGGGGGAGCACGCCGGCCCGCTAGCCGCGATACCAGTCTTTCGAGAGGCGGGTTGCGGCGGCGAAGTAGAGGATGGCGCTGAGCAGGTAGAAAGCGAGACCGTAGAGGATCGAGTAGCGCAGCGATTCGGCGCCGTAGGTCGAGGCGATCCGGTCCGACATGAAGCCGAGGATGTAGATTCCGAAGCCGATCCCGATCAGGTTGTTGATGAAGAGGAAGCTGGCGCTCGCGGTCGCCCGCATGTTCGGCGGGACGATGTGCTGAACGGCGGCGATCACGGGGCCGAGCCAGGCCAGAGCGAGCATCTGCCCGACGGCAAACAGGATCCAGGCGACGCCGAGCGACGGCGCCAGCACGCCCACGGCGAAGACCGGCGCGGCGACGAGGAAGGAGACGGCCGGAATCAAGGCGTAGCTCGCCGGGCGGTCCGGCCCCGTGCGGTCGGCGAACCAGCCGCCGAGCCACGTCCCCGCCATCCCGCCGACCAGCACGATCGAGCCGTAGAACCAGCCGACCTCCGACAGGTCGAGCCCGAAGCTGCGGCTGAAGAAGGAAGGCAGCCAGAAGATCAGGCCATAGCCCATGATCGAGCCGGAGGCGGCGCCGAACGACAGCAGCCAGAAGCTCGGCAGGGTCGCGAGCCGCTTCGCGACGACGGGGAAGGGCGGGGCGGCCTCGCTCGCTTTGCCGTCGGCCGTGTCGAATCCTCCGCGCACCGGCTCGCGGATCCCGAGCCTGACCAGCAGCGCCGCCGGAAGGCCGGCCAGTCCGACGATGATGAAGGCCCAGCGCCAGTCGAGATAATCGCCGATCCAGCCGCCGAAGAAGACGCCCATCGCCGAACCCAGCGGAATTCCAAGGGAGAAGAATGCCAGCGCCCGACCCCGCTTCGCCTTCGGAAAATAGTCCGAGATGAGGGCGTAAGAGGGGGCCACGCCCCCCGCCTCGCCGACGCCGACGCCCATTCGGGCGAGGAAAAGCTGCCAGAAATTCTGCGCGAGCCCGCACGCCGCGGTGAACAGGCTCCACAGCGCTACCGAGAAAGCGATGATCTTGACCCGGCTCCTGCGGTCGGCCAGCCAGGCGATCGGGATGGCGAGGCCGCTGTAGAAGAGCGCGAAGGCGATCCCGCCCATCAGGCCGAGCTGCCGGTCGGTGAGGCCCAGCTCGGCCTGGATCGGCACCGCCAGGACACCGATGATCTGGCGGTCGATGAAGTTGAAGATGTAGGCGAGGAGCAGGATGAGGAGGACGCGCCCGCCGCCCGGGTTCGCCGTCACGTTCCCGCTCCCCTGGTTCGTCACGCCCTAGAACCTCACTTCGCCGGTCAGGGTGACCGTTCGCGGCGGGCCATAGAAGGCGACGATCGAGTTGCCAAACAGGGCGCCCGGAAAGTTGTAGCCGCCGATGCGATAGCGCTCGTCGGCGAGGTTCCGGCCGACCAGCGAGACCTGGTAGCGCTCGTTCGCCGAGGTCCAAACCAGGGCCGCGTCGACCAGCGTGTAGCCGTCCTCGTCGAGGAGGGCGTTGGGGACCTCGAACTGCTGATATTCGGACCGGTAGGAGACCGACGGCGTGAAGCTGATCGTTCCCGCTCCGCCCAGGTCGTGGCGCCAGGTCGGCGAGACGGCGAAGGAGAATTCAGGCGTGTTCTGGAAGTCCCAGATGTCCGAGACGTCGACCTCCTGCTGCGTCACCGGATCGAAGGTGATCACGCGCTTGAAGTCCGCATTGATGTAGCCCAGCATCGCCGAGACCGAGAAATTGTCGGTGACGTTCGCCCGCGCCTCCGCCTCAAAGCCGAAGATCCGCGAATCGGCAGCATTGTTGACGAAGCTCGCCACGTTCGCGCCGACCGGCACCTGAACGGTGACCTGCTGGTCGCGATAGTCGGAGTAGAAGCCGGCCAGGCTGAAATAGAGGGCTCGGTCCAGGGCATAGGCCTTCAGGCCGATTTCGTAGGCGTCGACCGTCTCCGGATCGTAGCCGTTCACCGTTTCGGGTGTGAGCGATGCGTCGCCGCGCATGTCGAATCCGCCGGATTTATAGCCGCGCGAGTAAGAAGCGTAGACGGTCACGTCGGGCGTCGGCAGGTAGGAGATGCTCGCGCGGGGCGTGAACTCGGCATCGTTGCGGGTGTTGGTATAGTCGGTGTTGAGCACCACCGGCACCGCTGCCTCGTTTCCGAAGAAGGGGCTGCGCAGACCGGCAAAGGTCTGACGCAGGACGGTCCCGCGACGGCGATCGTCGGTGTAGCGGCCGCCGAGAGAGACCCGCCACTGGTCGGAAAGGTTGTAGCTGAAATCGGCGAAAGCGGCGAGGCTGCGGGTATCGACGCTGCCGGCCGTGAAGATGGTGAGTCCGGCATTGCCGAGCACCGTATCGAAGGCGCCGGCGGCATGGCCGTCCAGATAATAGACGCCGGCGACCCCCTGGAGCCGATCGCCTTCGTAGACGATCTGGAATTCCTGGCTGACCTGGTCGTCCTCGTAGAAGGCCGGAATGTCGAGGATCGGCTGCGGCGTGCCGTCGAAATCGATATTCCCTTCCGTCTCGCCGTCGCGATAGGCGCTGATCGATTTCAAGGTGACCTGGTCGGTCACGTTCCATTCCGCCGTGAGCGAGATGCCGCGGGTCTCGACCTCGTTGGGATCGCCCGCGCCGGCGCGCGTGTCATATTCGTCCGCCGGCGGCTCGAAATCGGGGAGCCCGGCATTGCCGACGACCCGATGGCCGTGGCGGGCGTTGGACCTGTCGCGGATCCAGTCGCCGGCGAGCCGGAAGAACAGGTTGGAGGTCGGCGCGAACTCGATGGAAGCGCGGGCGGCAAGCACGTTCTTGTCGTAATGCTCGTTGCCGGTGTTGAGGTTTTCGCCGAAACCGTCGCGCTGCAGCCAGGCGACGGCGCCGCCGACGCTGAGCGTATCGCTGACCGGCGCGGTGATCGAGCCTACCAGGTCGATCTGGTCGTAGGTGCCGTAAGCGGCGCGCACGCGTCCGCCGAACTCGTTGCCGAGGCGGCGGGTGACATATTTGACCGCTCCGCCGATCGTGTTGCGGCCGTAGAGCGTACCCTGCGGGCCGCGCAGCACCTCGATCCGCTCGACGTCGAAAATGTCGAGAACGGCAGCCTGGGGACGGGCAACGTAGACGTCGTCGAGATAGAGGCCGACGCCGGGCTCGAAGCCCCAGAGGGGGTCCTGCTGGCCGACGCCGCGGATGAAGCCGATCAGGGTGGAGTTGGAGCCGCGGGCGATCTGGAGCGTGGTGTTTGGCGTGCTCTGCATCACCGCGGTGAGGTCGACCGCGCCCTGATCCTCGAGCGTCTCGCCGTCCAGCGAAGTGACGGAGATCGGGACGTCCTGGAGGCTTTCTGCGCGACGCCGGGCGGTGACGAGGATCTCCTCCCCGCCGCCCTCCTCGATTCCGGCGGCATTGGCGGCCGCGACCTGTTCCTCGTCGCTCACCTGGGCGTGGAGCGGCGCAGCGGCGGCAGCGAAGGCGACGACAGCGCCCCCGACCTTCAGGCCGTTCAGCAGACGTGACGATGTGGACATGGCTTCCTCCCTCAGATGTTCGTGGCTTGCGTGGTGCGGAGGTTCTCCGCAAAGGCTCGCAGCGTGCGGTTGAACAGGTCCGGCTCCTCCAGATGCGGAGCATGGCCGGAGCGATCGAAGCGGACGGCCCGGGCCTCCGGAAGAGCCGCGACGAGATGGTCCGCGGTGTCCTCTCCATAGAGGCTGGAGCGGGCACCGTGGGCGATCAGTGTGGGATGGCGGATCCCGCGCAGCAGCGCGCGGACGTCCTGACCGACCAGCGACTCCCAGAGCGCGGCAATGGTAGCCGGATCGTTTCGCGCGAATTCGGCGCTCGCATAGGCGGCCAGCTCCCGGGTTCCCTCGGCGCTCGGATCGGCGAAGATGGCCTGCCCCGCGGCGGCGGCGAAGCTGGCGAAGTCGGCGCGGATCGCGGCCGTGCGCGCGGCGCACGCCTCGGCGGAGAGGCCGAGGTCCCATTCCTCGTCGTTGAGCACGCGCGCGGTCATGTCGACCACCACCGCACCGGCGAAGCGGCCGGCGGCGGCGCCGGCGAGGACGTGCCAGAGTATGGTGGCGCCGAGCGACCAGCCGAGGCCGATCGTTCCGTGGAGATCGAGCGCCTCGACCAGGCCGGAGACATCGGCGGCGATCCGCTCGATGGTTGGCCGCTCGCCGGGACGCGCCGAGGCGCCATGGCCGCGAAGGTCGATGCGGATCAGGCGGAAATGGTCCGCGAGCGCGGTCTGTTCACGAAAGAAGCCGCCATGGGCCATGAGCCCGTGCAGCAGCACGAGCGGGATGCCGCGGCCTTCGTCGCGATAGCAGATACGCGCCCCGTCCGATGCGATGAACGACCTCAAACCCTCTCCCCCGCCGCGCCTTTCGGTTCGGGCGCCGACCCGCCGTCCCTTGCCTAACATGAAAGTTGAGTCAATGTTCATGTTGATTGCCCGACGACATTGATCGGCCGGTGTTGCGGCCCTGCAGCAGCTAGGGGGATGGCCAGGCGGGCGCTTGGCCTTCGCCTTGCGCAAGCCGAACCGGCGCACGCTTGCGCAAAGCTGAAAGCCGGTTCAGTTTCTATGCCGGGAGGAAATGCATGAACGATCTCGGCCAGGCGGCCGTCTCGGCCGAAAAGGCGCCGCGCACCGAGCGAGGGCGCCGGACCGTGCGCAAGCTGCTCGAGGCGGCTGCGCAGGAGTTTGGCGAGCGGGGTTTCCACGAAGCGGCGATCACCGGGATAACCGCCCGCGCCGGTGTCGCGCTCGGCACCTTCTACACCTATTTCGGGAGCAAGGAGGAACTGTTCCGGGCCTTGGTCCGCGACATGAGCGACGCGGTGCGTGCCCATGTCGCCGAAGCCGTGGCCGGAGCGCCCGACCGCCTGGCGGCGGAGCGGATCGGCCTCGCCGCCTTCATTTCCTTCGTGCGGCGGCATCCCGAGCTGTACCGGATCATCGAGGAGGCGCAGTTCGTCGCCGAGGACGTCTACCGCGAGCATTATCTGACCTTCGTCGACGGCTATGGCCGCAACCTGGCCGCTGCGCGCGAACGAGGCGAGATTTCAGATGGCCCGGACGAGCTTCGCGCCTGGGCGCTGATCGGCATGAGCGTGTTTCTGGGCATGCGCTACGGAATCTGGAAGCCCGACCATACGCCCGAGCAGGTCGCCGACATGGCGATCGATCTCGTTTCCGAGGGCCTGAGGAAGAGATGAGGGCGGCGCTCGTCTTCGCGGCCGATCGCGCCGTCGCCTCGGGCGTCTCGGGATGACCGACGATCTTCCCGATCTGCTCGCCAAGCGGGCGGAACTGAGCCCGGGCAAGGTGGCGCTCGAGGAGTTGGGGTCGGGGCGGTCGCGCACCTATGCCGAGCTCGACGAGCGGGCCGGGCGCGTGGCAACGCTGATGGCCGCCCGCGGCGTCGGCAAGGGCGACCGGGTCGCTTTGCTCTGCCGAAACCGGATCGAGTTTTTCGAGCTGCTGTTCGGCTGTGCCCGGCTGGGAGCGGTGCTGGTTCCGCTGAACTGGCGCATGCCCCCGGCGGAGCTCGACGGCCTGATCGCCGACGCCGAGCCCCGGATTCTGGTCCATGGCGCGAGCGACGCGCAGACGGCGGCCCGGCTCTCCGATCCGCTGCCGCGGATCGGGCTGGACGAGGACTACGAACGGCTCATCGCGGCGGCATCGCCGGGCGGGCACCGGACGCGCTGGCCGGCGCGGTCCACCTGGTATCTCATCTACACGTCGGGAACGACCGGAAAGCCGAAGGGGGTGATCTACACCTACCGCATGGCTCTCGCCAATTACGTCAATATCGGATCGTGCATCGACCTCAGATCGACGGACCGCACCGTCTGCTTCCTGCCGCTCTTCCATACCGCCGGAATCAACCTGCACGCGCTTCCGGTGCTCATTGCCGGCGGGAAGGTGCGCCTGCTCGAGACCTTCGACGCGGAAGCGCTGGTGGCGCTGATCGAGGCGCGCGAGGTCGACGCCCTGTTCGCCGTGCCCACCGTCTATTCGGCGCTGCTCGACCATCCCCGCTTCCCTGCTGCGCCGCTCGACTCGGTTCGGCACTGGGGCTGCGGCGGCGCACCGCTTCCGAACGCCCTGGTCGAGCGCTATCGCGACCTGGGGATCAGGGTATGCAACGGCATGGGGATGACCGAGACAGGCCCCACCGCCTTCCTGCTCGACCCCGCCGACGCCTGGGACCGGATCGGGTCAGTGGGCAAGCCGCAACTCCTGTGCAGCGTCCGCATCGTCGACGCGCAGGGAGATGACGTGCCGGACGGCGAGGTCGGCGACCTCCTGTTCTCGGGGCCCGGCGTCACCCCGGGCTATTGGCGCAACGAAGCGGCGACCCGCGCCGCCTTCACCCCGGACGGCTGGCTGCGCTCGGGCGATCTCGCCCGGCGCGACGCCGACGGCTTCTATCATGTCGCCGGCCGCCGCAAGGAGATGTTCATCTCCGGCGGCGAGAACGTCTATCCGATCGAGGTGGAGAATGTGCTCGCCGCCCATCCAGCGGTGGCCGACGCCGCCGTGATCGCCGCGGCCGACCCGAAATGGGGCGAGGTCGGCCGCGCGTTCGTCCAGCTCGCGCGCGGCGGGCGGACCGATGCGGTCGAGCTCGCCGCCTTCTGCCGCGAGCGGCTGGCGCCCTACAAGGTCCCGCGCCGGTTCGACTTCGTCGAGGATTTCCCGCGCACATCCGCCGGCAAGATCCAGAAGCATCTGCTGGGACAGGAGACGGCCGAAGGCGGCGGCCGCGGAGAGCCGGTGCCCGGCCGGACCGATATGCCCAGCCCGGCCCAGGCCTCGTCACGTTGATTGACTTTTAACCGTTTCGCCCCCACATGGCCTCCAGCGAGGCGTCATGCAGCGTGAACAGGCGGCCTGCCCCGGATCCGTTCCGGGGGTCAACCGCCCCGGCTCCGCTTCGTATTCCAACGGCTTTCCCTTTTCACGCGGGTCAGCAGAACCCGCTGCGTTCCGCGCGCCATTCCGGCTGCGTGGATGCCGCACATGAGTGAGTTACCAGACCATGTCATTCCAGACTCTCGGGCTGTCGCAGCCCGTCCTCCAGGCGCTTGCCGCGAAGAATTATTCGCAGGCGACGCCGATCCAGATCCAGGCAATCCCGACCCTCCTGAAGGGCCGTGACCTGCTCGGCATCGCCCAGACCGGCACCGGCAAGACGGCGGCCTTCATGCTGCCTTCGATCGACCGGCTGCGGGCCACCAACCAGCGCGCCGGACCGCGGGCCTGCCGGATGCTCGTCCTCGCCCCGACCCGTGAGCTCGCCAGCCAGATCGCCGAGAGCGCCAGGGCCTACGGCCAGTTCTCGCAGATGCGCGTGGCGACCGTCTTCGGCGGCACCTCGATCGGCAAGAACCGCCAGGACGTCGCGCGCGGCGTCGATGTCCTCGTCGCCACGCCGGGCCGGCTGATCGACCTGGTGGAGCAGGGCTATCTGACGCTCCGCGAGGTGGAGATCCTCGTCCTCGACGAGGCCGACCAGATGCTCGACCTGGGTTTCATCCACGCGCTCAAGCAGATCGTCAAAATGGTTCCGGCCAAGCGCCAGACGCTGTTCTTCTCGGCTACCATGCCGAAGGCGATCAGCGAGCTCGCATCCCGCTTTCTTACCGATCCCGCCGAAGTGCGGGTGGCGCCCGCCGCCACCACCGCCGAGCGGGTCAACCAATATGTGAGCTTCGTCTCCCAGGCCGAGAAGCAGGCGCTGCTGACGATGATGATCCGCCTCGGCTTTTCGGAGAAGGGGTCGATGGAGCGCGTGCTCGTCTTCACCCGCACCAAGCATGGCGCCGACCGCGTCGTGAAGCTGCTCGCCGCCAGCGGAATCGCCGCAAACGCGATCCACGGCAATAAGAGCCAGCCGCAGCGCGAGCGTGCCCTGGCCGCATTCAAGTCCGGCGAGATCCGGATCCTGGTGGCGACCGACATCGCCGCGCGCGGCATCGACGTGTCGGGGGTCAGCCATGTGATCAATTTCGAGCTGCCCAACGTCGCCGAGCAATATGTCCACCGGATCGGTCGCACCGCCCGGGCGGGCGCGACCGGAGCCGCCGTCGCCTTCTGCGCCGAGGATGAGCGCGCCTATCTGCGCGACATCGAGAAGCTTACGCGCCAGAAGATCGAGGTGGTTCCGCTGCCGGCGAATTTCGCTGCCGAGGCGGCCCGCATCAAGGCGATCCGGCCGGCCGTGCCGCTGCGCGAGGAGCGGTCGCCGCGACAGGACGAGCGACGTCCCCGTCGTCCGCACGGACAGCGCGGCCGCTATGCGTCGGCGGTGAAGCCGACGGGCGGCGGCCGGAGGCGCGCCTCGCGCGGCTGACCGCGCAGCGGGGCGCTTCCCCTTGTCAGACAGGCGCTTCCCTGCTAACGGGCGCGCCTACGCTGCGGGGAACTGCTTCGCGGCGAAGCCATATTTTGTACGATAGACTATATCTTCACGGGCGCCGGACGCTGGTGCCCAGCGACAACTCATTTGGATAAGGAAGAGTGGCCACCCTTTATGCAGATCATCGTTCGCGATAACAATGTCGACCAGGCGCTGCGCGCCTTGAAGAAAAAGCTGCAGCGCGAGGGCGTGTACCGCGAGATGAAGCTGAGGCGCCATTACGAGAAGCCGTCGGAGAAGCGCGCCCGCGAGCGCGCCGCTGCGATCCGGCGCGCCCGCAAGCTCGAGCGCAAGCGGGCGGAGCGCGACGGCGTCCGCTGAGGCGACGCCCGGCTTCATTGCTTGGCTTAATGTACGGGCGGCGATAGATCATCGCCGCCCGTTCTTTTTCTGGGGGTCCCGATGTCCGTCACCGCCGTGCCGATTCGCCCGCTTGCCCGCGGCTCCGTGCTCAAGCTCTGGATCGGGCTCCTGGTCCTAGCGCTGGCCGCGGGGGCCATGGCGTGGATCGGCACCAGCGGCCAGCAGGTGATCACCACCGAATCCGGCCTGCGCTATCGAGTCGTCGAGGAAGGAACCGGCCCGACCGTCACCCCGGCAGACTTGGTCGCCCTTCGCTATCAGCTGCGCAAGGAGGACGGCACGCTCATCCAGGACAGCGACGACACCGGCCAGCCCTTCGTCACCGGGACGGAGGGCGTCTTCCCCGGCTTCGCCGAAGGCCTGCAGCTGATGCAGGCGGGCGGCCGCTACATATTGTGGCTCCCGCCGGGGCAGCATGTGCAGCAGGCGATGCCGCCGGGCGCGCCCTTCACGCCCGAGGATACGTTGGTTTTCGAGATCGAGGTCCTCCAGATCGCCCCCGGCATGGCGGCGATGCAGCAGATGATGGGCCCGCCGGGCGCAGGTCCGGAAGGCGGAGCGCCGGATGGCGCCGGGCCGCCGCCGGGCGGTGCCGGCGGGACCCCGGAAGGGCCGGCGGGGACAAACCCGTAAAGGCGCGAGCCGACCCTGCATTTTCCCTGAGTCTGGAACCCGCCAGGCGCGGACGGCCGATCGGCGGTAACGGAAAGCCTCGCTTCAACGCGCCGCAAGGCTCGATGCGAAGTGCGTCGCACGCCCTCGTCCAATGACCTTCCCTCCGGAGGGATGGCTCAGATAGCGGCCGCCGGTTCGTTCGGCCCTTCCGGCCCCTCCGCTTCCTCATGATCGTCGACGGATTTCTGCTCGAGGGCCGCCTTGAGCATGGCGACCAGGGGATCGGCGAGCGCGAGGCCGAGCAGGCCGAACAGGGCGCCGAAGATGAGCTGGGCGCCGAGCACGAGGGCGGGCGCGAGGTCGACCGTCTTGCGGGCGACGTAGGGGACGATCAGATAGCCATCGACGACCTGGACGATGGCGTAGACGGCAATGGCCCAGATTCCGGTCTGGAAGCCCGCGCTGAAGCCGACCAGCACGATCAGCACGCCCGAGATGATCGCGCCGATATTGGGCAGGAAGGCGAGCAGCCCGGTCAGCAGGCCGAGCAGCGCCGCCATCGGTACGCCGCCGACGGTCAGCAGGACCCATGTGCCGATTCCCTCGACCGCCATGCCGAGCAGCCGTCCCGCCATCAGCCGCCGCAGCGTACTGCCGACCCGGTCCGACGTGCGGTAGAAGCGCTCGCGCGTTTCGCTCGGCAGCATCCACGCGATGCCCCGTTCGTAGAGGTTGGGCTCGGCGGCGATGAAGAGGCCGATGACGACGATCATGACCAGATTGGTCAGTCCGCCCAGGGCGGTGCTGACCGCCGACGTGAGCCGTCCGAGCGAACTCAGGGCCTGCTGCATCAGCTGCTGCGGCTCGATCGACCGGACGCCGAGACCGTAGGTGGCGCCGATTTCCAGCAGGCGACTGATCTGGTCGGCGATGATGTCGCGAAGGGTGGCCGCCTGCGCGGCGAGCTGCACGCCCGCCAGCCATACCGTGCCGGCGAGGAAGGCGAGCGCCGCCAGAGCGACGATCAGCAGCCGCCAGCCGCGGGCGATCGGCAACACCCGCCCGAGCAGCCGCGTACCGCCGTCGAGGATCGCCGCGAAAACGATCCCGCCGAAGATGAGGAGCAGGGGCTGGGCGAGGAAGATGATGGCGAGGATCGCCAAGCCCATGGCGAACCAGACACTAGCTCGCTTGAGCTCGTGACGGATCAGCGGATCGCGCAGTTCCGACGGCCCCAGCGGCTGCGAGCCGGCCGGAGACGCCTCGTCCTTCACCGCGCCTCGGCTGCGGGCTCGATCCGATCGGGATGGAGCGAGCTGCCGGCGCGGCCGCCGCGGAGCGCCGTGAACCAGCTGATCGGATTGAAATAGCTCGAACTGCCGTCCAGCGAGAAGGTGATGAACTCGGCGCGGCCGCCGACATTCTCCCAGGGAACCGGCCCGCCCAGGCCCTGCTCGCGGGTCGGAAAGCGGCTGTCCGCGCTATGGTCCCGATTGTCGCCCATCAGGAAGACGTGACCCGGCGGGATGGTGGTGCGGGGAAAATCGTCCCCGGGGGAGTAGCCGACGTCGATCGTGTCGTAGAAGCGGCCATTGGGGAGATGTTCGCGAACGATCGGCAGCCGGCAATACATGCGCCCGTCCTCGCCGCGCACGAGATGGTTGCTGAAGCCGTCCGGTGTGCAGGGCAGGTTGGCGTCGACCGGGAACATGGCGGGCGGCCGCGGCTCGTGGCGCAGCTGCTGCCCGTTCAGATAGACGTCGCCCTCGATCAGCTCGATCGTGTCGCCCGGCAGGCCGATCACCCGCTTGATATAGTCGGAATTCTGACCCGGCGGCGTGGCGATGACGATGTCGCCGCGCTCGGGCATCCGGCCCCACAGCCGGCCCTCCGTAGGCGGGAAGATGTGGAAGGAAGGCGAAACCCAGGACCAGCCATAGGGATATTTGCTCACCACCAGCCGGTCCCCCTTCAGCAGCACCGGCATCATCGATTCCGACGGGATGTAGAAGGGCTTCGCGATGAAGCTGTGGAAGGCGAGCACGGCCAGGATGAGCCAGAAGATCGCCTTGATCTCCGCCCACCAGTCGGTGCCCTTCCTCGCCGGTCTTGTCGTGTCGGCGGGCGGCGATTCGCTCGGTTCGCGCGGATCCCCGGGGGCGGTGTCGGCCGCGTCGATGCGGTCGCGATCGGTCAAGTTAAACGCTCCTCGGACTCGGCGGTGATGACGACGACGGCCAGCGCGAACGGGTGGTCGTCGGTCATCGTGAGATGGATGCGAGCGACGTGGCCCGCCGGGGTGATGGCGTCAAGCCTCTCGCGCGCGCCGCCGGTCAGCTCCAGCGTCGGCTGGCCCGAAGGCAGGTTGACCACCCCTATGTCGCGCATGAAGACGCCGCGCTTGAAGCCGGTGCCGACCGCCTTCGAGAATGCTTCCTTGGCCGCGAAGCGCTTGGCGTAGGTGCCCGCCCGGGTGAACGGCCGCCGCTCCGCCCTTGCGCGTTCCGCGTCGGTGAAGACGCGGGCGATGAAGCGATCTCCGAACCGTACGAGCGACTTCTGGATCCGCTCGATATTGCACAGGTCCGAGCCGAGGCCGATGATCATGACGGCTCCGACAGGCCGTCACCCCAGCGAAAGCTGGGGCCCAAGCTGAGTCCGTGTGGGATGATGCGGGCGCATGGATCCCGGCTTTCGCTGGGACGACGGAAAAGGAGGCGCCTCAACCCCGTGCCTCGTCCATCAGCGCACGCATCTGCGCGACGCTCGCCTCGAGGCCGGTAAAGATCGCCTCGCCGATCAGGAAATGTCCGATATTGAGCTCGGCGATCTGCGGGATGGCGGCGACCGGCGCGACATTCTCGAAGGTGAGGCCGTGTCCGGCATGGGGCTCGATGCCGTTCCTCACCGCAAGCGCGGCGGCGTCGGCGATACGACGCAGCTCCGCCGCGCGCGCTTCGCCGTCGACATGAGCATAGCGGCCGGTGTGGAATTCCACGACCGGCGCACCGAGGCGCATCGCCGCCTCCACCTGCGCCGGATCGGGTTCTATGAACAGGCTGACGCGGACGCCTGCGGCACCGAGCCGATCCACGTAATAAGCGAGCTGGTCGTGCTGCCCCGCCGCGTCGAGACCGCCTTCCGTGGTCCGCTCTTCCCTCTTCTCGGGCACGATGCAGGCGGCGTGCGGGCGGTGGCGCAGCGCGATGTCGAGCATCTCCCCGGTCGCCGCCATTTCGAGGTTGAGCGGTATTTGCAGCTTCGCCATCAGCCGGTCGATATCCGCGTCCGTGATGTGGCGCCGGTCCTCGCGCAGATGAGCGGTGATTCCGTCGGCGCCGGCCGCCGCGGCGGCGAAGGCGGCGCGGACCGGATCGGGATGATCGCCGCCGCGCGCGTTCCTTATGGTCGCGACATGGTCGATATTGACCCCCAGGCGGAGGTGGGCCGACATTCTCGATCAGGCCGCCTTGCGGCTTCCCGGCTTCACCGCCGGGATGTCCGCCAGCTCCGGCGGCAGGGCGTCTGCGGGATAGGTCGGGACCGTGACCGTCGCCAGGGTGAAGAAGGGACGGCCGAGGTCGGCCGCGCCGGCCGACCGATCGACCAGGGCCGCTGCCGCGACGACCTCGCCGCCCGCGGCCTCCACCGCCTCGATCGCTTCGCGGGACGAGAGGCCGGTGGTGACGACGTCCTCGACGAGCAGGACCTTCTGGCCCGGCCGGACCTCGAAGCCGCGCCGAAGCTCGAAGCGGCCGGTGGGACGTTCGACGAAGATCGCCTCCACGCCGAGCGCCCGTCCCATTTCGTGACCGATGATCACGCCGCCCATCGCCGGAGAGACGACCAGCTCGATCTGGCTGCGCAGATCGCGCGGGATCGAAGCGGCCAGCGCCGTCGCCAGCCGCGAAGCCCGCATCGGATCCATCAGGACCCGAGCGCATTGCAGGTAGCGGCTGCTGTGCAGCCCCGAGGACAGGATGAAATGCCCTTCGAGCAGCGCGCCGGCGGCGCGGAATTCCGCGAGGACTTCCTCTTCGTTCATTGCGCTTCCCGGATCATGGCCCGCCGACCGCCTGATAGGGAAGCCACCGCCGCGCATCAAGCGTCCAGGATCCGTGCCCGACCCGGCCCGCGCGAATCGGCGTTGCGCGAAAAAATCCCCAAGATTTCATGGATGTGCAGTGGGAATCCCGCTAGAAACCGGGCGCTTTTCCCCCTTGCCGCATAAGGCGGCGCAACATGCTTGAGGGACGGGAGGAGCCTGCCTATAAGGCGCCCCGTCGCGCCGGCCCGGCGCTCGAATCCACCTGCCGTATTCGCCTGCGGCTCACAGGGGTTTAGATGAGAACGCTTTTCAAGCTCTTCGCCATTGCCGCTGCCCTGGGGCTCGCCCCGGCTGCGGCGCTAGGCCAGGCTGCCGCGCCGACTCAGGCGCCGCCGGCCCTCCAGCCGGCCGCAACGCCGACCGACTCGATCAGCGCCCAGTCGCAGGCCCAGCCGGCGCAGCCGGAGCAGTCGAGCGATCCCGCTTTGGCCCCGACCATCTCGACCGAGGAACCGAGCGACGCCCAGGTGGCCGAGTCGGTCACCTTCGCCAGCTCTGCCCGGTCCGAGATCGGCGTGGGCCAGCCCGACGGCCGGGCGGCGCTCCAGGACCAGTTCACGCCGATCGGCGAGGAAGCGGCCTGGTTCCACAACGTCATCCTGATGCCGGCCATCACGGCCATCACGCTGCTGGTCCTGGTCCTGCTCGCCTGGGTGATCATCCGCTATCGCCGCGCCGCCAATCCGACGCCGTCGCGCACCACCCACAACACGCTTCTCGAAGTGGCGTGGACGCTGGTGCCGGTGCTCATCCTGGTGGTGATCGCGGTGCCTTCGATCCGGCTGCTCGCCCACCAGTATTCGCCGCCCCAGGCGGACATCACGGTCAAGGCGATCGGCAACCAATGGTATTGGGAGTATGAATATCCCGATCTTGGCGTCCAGCTCGTCTCCAACATGCTCGAGGACGAGCAGGCCCAGGCCCGCGGCGAGCCGCGCCAGCTCGCGGTCGACGAGCGGATGGTGGTTCCGGCCGGAGCGACGGTGAAGGTGATCGTCACGTCGAACGACGTCATCCACGCCTGGGGAGTCCCGGCCTTCTGGACCAAGATCGACGCGGTTCCCGGAAGGCTGAACGAGACCTGGTTCAAGACGGACCGGCCCGGCATCTATTACGGCGTCTGCTACGAGCTTTGCGGCGTGCGTCACGGCTATATGCCTATCGCCGTCGAGGTCGTCCCGCCCGAGCAGTTCGCGGCCTGGGTCGCCTCCAAGGGCGGTACCATGCCCGGCGCGGCTCCCGCCCAACCGGCAGCCGCGGCGCAGCCGGCGGTCGCGGCCGGTGAGGCCACCGAGGCGACGCCCGCTCCCTCCAATACCGTCGAAGCTCCGGCGCAGCAGGCGCCGGTGCTCTCGCGCGAAAGCACCCAGACCGAATAAGGCGGCCAGACAGATATGACCGACACCACCGCTAACGCCGCCCATTTCGAGGCCAGCGCAAGCCACGCGCATCACGATGCGGACCACAAGCCGGGCTTCTTCGCTCGCTGGTTCATGTCGACCAACCACAAGGATATCGGGACGCTCTACCTGATCTTCGCGATCATCGCGGGGATCATCGGCGGCACCATTTCCGGCCTGATGCGCTGGGAGCTGGCCGAACCCGGCATCCAGTATCTCGAAGCCTGGGCGGGTGTCATGAGTCCCGGCGCGACCTTCGACGAAGGCCTCCATCTGTGGAACGTGCTGATCACGGCGCATGGCCTCATCATGGTGTTCTTCATGGTGATGCCGGCGATGATCGGCGGATTCGGCAACTGGTTCGTCCCGCTCATGATCGGCGCGCCCGACATGGCCTTCCCGCGGATGAACAACATCTCCTTCTGGCTGCTGCCGCCGGCCTTCATCATGCTCCTGGGCTCGGCCTTCGTTCCCGGCGGCAACGGCCTCGGCGCGGGCGTCGGCTGGACGGTCTATGCGCCGCTGTCGACCAGCGGATCGAGCGGACCCGCGGTCGACATGGCGATCTTCGCGCTCCACCTTGCGGGCGCCTCGTCGATCCTCGGCGCTATCAACTTCATCACCACCATCTTCAACATGCGGGCGCCGGGCATGACCCTGCACAAGATGCCGCTGTTCGTCTGGTCGGTGCTGGTCACCGCCTTCCTGCTGCTGCTGGCGCTGCCGGTGCTGGCCGGCGCGATCACCATGCTGCTGACCGACCGCAACTTCGGCACCCACTTCTTCGACGCGGCGGGCGGAGGCGACCCGGTCCTCTACCAGCACCTGTTCTGGTTCTTCGGCCATCCCGAGGTCTACATCATGATCCTGCCGGGCTTCGGCATGATCAGCCACATCGTCGCCACGTTCAGCCGCAAGCCGGTGTTCGGCTATCTCGGCATGGCCTATGCGATGGTCGCGATCGGCGTGATCGGCTTCGTCGTGTGGGCGCACCACATGTTCACGGTCGGCATGGACGTGAACACCAAGATGTACTTCACGGCGGCCACGATGGTGATCGCGGTGCCGACCGGCATCAAGATCTTCAGCTGGATCGCCACCATGTGGGGCGGCTCGCTGACCTTCCAGACGCCGATGCTGTGGGCGCTGGGCTTTATCTTCATGTTCACCGTGGGCGGCGTCACCGGCGTCGTGCTCGCCAATGGCGGCATCGACACCTACATGCACGACACCTATTATGTGGTGGCCCACTTCCACTATGTGCTGTCGCTCGGAGCCGTCTTCTCGCTGTTCGCGGGCTGGTACTACTGGTTCGGCAAGATGTGGGGCCGGCAGTATAACGAGTTTCTCGGTCAGCTCCATTTCTGGCTGTTCTTCGTCGGCGTGAACATCGTCTTCTTCCCGATGCACTTCCTCGGAATGGACGGCATGCAGCGGCGCGTGCCCGATTATACCGACGCGTTCGCGTCCTGGAACGAGATCGTCTTCTACGGCTTCCTGCTGGTGATCGCCGGCATGGCGGTGTTCTTCATCAACATCTTCTGGTCGCTGTTCGCGGGCAAGAAGATGCCGGACAATCCGTGGGGCGAGGGGGCGACGACGCTGGAATGGACCCTGTCCAGCCCGCCGCCGTTCCACCAGTTCGAGACGCTGCCGAAGATCGACTGATCGCGTGTGCCCTCCCGTCCGCGGGAGGGGAAAGGGGGCTGAGAAGGCATGGCGGCACGCATGCCCACCCCTGCATCCCCTCCCGCTCGCGGGCGGGGAGGAAAAGAGCAAAGAATGACGACGACGACCGCAACCCCCCGGACGCTTCCTGCCGAATGGCGGGACTTCGTCGAATTGACCAAGCCGAAGGTGATGCGCCTGGTGGTGTTCACCGGCCTGTGCGGTCTGCTCGCCGCGCCGGTGACGATGCACCCCGTCCTCGCCTTCACCGCCGTCTTGTGCATCGCCCTGGGCGCCGGCGCGGCGGGGGCGCTCAATCAATGGTACGAGTCCGACATCGACGCGGTGATGAAGCGCACCCGGTCGCGGCCGTTGCCGGCAGGACGAATGGACCGCGAATCCGCTCTGCATTTCGGAGTCGGGCTGGGGATCTTCTCGGTCCTGCTGATGGGATTGGCGACCAACTGGTTCGCCGCCGGCGTGCTCGCCGTCTCCATCCTGTTCTATGTCCTGGTCTATACGGTGTGGCTGAAGCGCCGCACGCCGCAGAACATCGTCATCGGCGGCGCCGCCGGCGCCTTTCCACCCCTGGTGGGCTGGGCCGCGGCGACCGGCCAGGCGGACCTGCTCCCCTTGCTCCTGTTCGCCATCGTCTTCCTGTGGACGCCGCCGCATTTCTGGGCGCTGTCGATGTTCGTCCGCTCTGACTATGCGAAAGCGGGCGTGCCGATGCTGCCGGTGGTCGCCGGCGTGGGGGCGACGCGCGTGCAGATCGTGCTCTACAGCCTGCCGATGGCGGCGGCCGCGGTGGCGCCCTGGCCGCTCGGCCTTGCCGGCGCGGTCTACGGTCTCGCCGCCGTGGCGTTCAGCCTGATCTTCCTCGCGCTCGCGTTCAGGGTGCTCGTCAACCGTTCCGCCGAGCCGGCGGAGATGAAGCCGGAGAAGCAGCTCTTCGCTTTCTCGATCCTGTATCTCTTCGTGCTGTTCGGCGCGCTCGTCGCCGACAAGCTGCTGATGCCATGAGCGCGCCCGACCCCGACACCGACGAGATCCGCCGACGTCAGCGCGCCCGAGCGATCGTGATGGGGCTGGCGCTGGGCGGCTTCGTCATCCTGCTCTATTTCATCACCATTGCGAGGATGGGCGCACAATGAGGGCGGATGTCGCGCATCGGAACGGCCGGACCGCCGCGATCGCGGCGCTCATCGCCATAGCCATGGTCGGCCTCGCCTTCGCGAGCGTGCCGCTCTACCGGATCTTCTGCCAAGTCACCGGCTTCGCCGGGACGACCCAGCGCGCCGAGGCCGATGCCGTGCCCGGCGCGGTCGGGCGGATGATCAGCGTGCGCTTCGACGCCAATACCTCGTCGGCTTTGCCCTGGACGTTCGAACCGGTCGACACGCACCGCCGCGTCGCCATCGGGGCGCGCAACATCGCGCTCTACACGGCGCGCAACGAATCGGACCGGCCGGTCACCGGCACGGCGACGTTCAACGTGACCCCGACCCAGGCGGGGCAATATTTCTCGAAGATCCAGTGCTTCTGCTTCACCGAGCAGACCCTGTCGCCGGGCCAGGAAGTGCGCATGCCGGTGATCTTCTTCGTCGACCCGGCGATCCTGGACGATCCGGACGCGCGCGACATCAGCGAGATCACCCTTTCCTACACCTTTTACCCCGTGGACCAGCCCGAGGCTGGCAGCTAGAGACCTTCACCGCCGGGCGGCGGCCGCCGACCCGCTGAAAGAGAGAATAGGGACGTAAGAATGGCCGGAGCGAAGAACCATCCCTACCACATCCTACCGCCCAGCGTGTGGCCGCTGGTCGGCTCCGTGTCGGCGCTGGTGTTGTTCGGCGGGCTCGTCATGTGGATGCACGACAATCCGTTCGGCACCTACCTGTTCTTCGCCGGCGTCCTCGGCGTGATCTTCACGATGTTCAGCTGGTGGGCCGACGTGATCCGGGAGGCGCATTCGGGCGATCACACGCCGATCGTCCAGCTCCACCTGCGCTACGGCATGATCCTGTTCATCGCTTCCGAAGTGATGTTCTTCGTCGCCTGGTTCTGGGCCTATTTCAACGCAGCGCTCTTTCCGCCGGAGGTCGATGCCGTCGGCGGGGTCTGGCCGCCCGAGGGCATGCATGTCATGGACCCGTTCGGCTGGCCGCTGCTCAACACCCTGATCCTGCTCTGCTCGGGGACGACCGTCACCTGGGCGCACCATTCGCTGATCCACGGCGACCGGCGCGGCCTCATCAACGGTCTGTGGGCGACGATCGGGCTCGGCGTCATCTTCACCGGCGTTCAGGCCTACGAGTATCTGCACGCGCCGTTCGGCTTCACCGACAACATCTACACGTCGGCCTTCTACATGGCGACGGGCTTCCACGGCGCCCATGTCATCATCGGCACGATCTTCCTGATCGTCTGCCTGGCGCGCGCCTACAAGGGACACTTCACCCCGACCCAGCATTTCGGCTTCGAGGCGGCCGCCTGGTATTGGCATTTCGTCGACGTCGTCTGGCTGTTCCTGTTCCTGTGCATCTATATCTGGGGCGGCTGGGGCGCCGAATATCACTAAGCTTCGCCGCGGGCTTCGGCCGGTGAAAATTCCGGGGCTCCTGCTGGGAAGCAGGGGCCCCTTTTCCCATATGCAAGCCCATGGATACTGACATCCGGCCGCTCGCAACGGCGCTGCGGGGCGGCTGCCCGCGCTGCGGCAATAGCGGCCTGTTCGCCGGCCTCGTCACCTTCGCGCCCCGATGCCGTGCCTGCGGGCTGGACTTCCAGTCCTTCAACGTCGGCGACGGCCCGGCTGCTTTCCTGATCTTCATCGTCGGCGGCATAGTCGTCGCGCTCGCCATCCTGACCGAGCTCTCCGCATCGCCGCCCTGGTGGATCCATGTCCTGCTCTGGCTGCCGCTCACAATCGTGCTGACGCTGAGTCTGCTGCGGCTTTCCAAGGCGGCCCTGCTCGCGCTCGAATATCGCCATCGCGCGCGCGAGGGACGAATCAAGCGGGAGGAATCGTGAAGCGAATCCCGATCGTCGCGACGCTCCTGGTCGCCGCCGCGGTGGCGACCATGATCGGCCTTGGCTTCTGGCAGCTCCAGCGCGCCGAATGGAAGGACCGAATGCTCGCCGATTATGCCGCCGCCGCGGCCCTTCCGGCCCTCGACCTCGATCCGTTGCTGGCGCGGGGTAGCGCGGACCTGCCGACGCTCGCTTTCCGGCGGGTTCTGGTCACCTGCCGGGCGCGGGATGCGGCGCCGGACCTTCGCGGCGGTCGCAGCCGAAACGATCAGGGTGCCGGCGGCTACAGCTATTTCGTGCCGTGCCGCCCCGGAGCGCAGGGTCTCGCCGGGCGCCTGGTGGTCAACGCCGGCTGGTCGCCGCTTCCCGACGATCGCCGGAGGATCACGCTGGACGGAATCGTGGCCGGGACTCTGGGCTCGGCCGAGGCGGAGGGGCCGATCGTGCTCACCAGCGCCTCCGCCGTGCCGCCGCTCGTGCCGAGCGCTTCGCCCACGATCGAGCAGATCCCCAACAATCACCTCGCCTACGCCTCTCAATGGTTCTTCTTCGCGGCGGCGGCGGCGGCGATCTACTGGCTCGCGCTCCGGCGGCGGGGGGGCTGACCGTCCTCGGTCCCCTGCGGTTCCGGCCGAAGCAGACGCTAGCATCCTTGCAGCCCTCCCTCCCGCATCCTAGGTGGGAGCGCTCATGATGCACCTTACCGTCCTGGCGAACGGCCTTTGCGTCGCGTCCCGCCGCATGCCCAGCGTGGAGACCGTCGCGGTGGGCCTCTATGCCGATGCCGGATCGCGCCACGAGCCGGCGCGGGTCAATGGCGTCGCCCATCTTTTCGAGCATATGCTGTTCAAGGGCGCGGGCGGCCGATCGGCGCGGGAGATCAGCGAAGCGATCGAGGATGTCGGCGGCGACCTCAACGCCGCGACCGACCGTGAGGGAACGAGCTTTACCGCGTCGCTGCTGGCCGAGCATCTCCCACTGGGGATAGAGCTCCTTTCCGACATGGTGCTGCACCCGCATTTCGATTCCACGGAGCTGGAACGCGAGAAGGAGGTGGTGCTGCAGGAGCTCGCCGAGGCCCGCGACACGCCCTCGGACATCATCTTCGACGAACTCTGGGCCGCCGCCTTTCCCGATCAGCCGATCGGCCGGTCGGTTCTGGGCGACGAAGCGAGCATCGCCGCGATCACGGCCGACGACCTCCACCAATGGCGCGGCGGCCTGTATCGCAGCGGCAGCCTCTATCTCGTGGCTGCGGGCAAGGTCGATCATGATACGCTGGTCCGGCTTGCGGAAAAGCATTTCGCCGGTCTTCCCGAAGGCGTGATCGATGCGGCCGAACCTGCGCGGTTCGCCGGCGGCCGCCGCACCGGCCGGACGCGTGCCGATCAGGCTCACCTCGCATCGGCTTATGCGGGTCCGGCGCAGACCGACCCGGATTATTATGCCGCGCGCCTGTTTGCCGACCTGGTCGGCGGCGGAGCCTCGTCGCGCCTGTTCCAGGCGGTCCGTGAGGATCGCGGGATGGCTTATTCGGTATGGGCGTCGCTCCATCCCTATCGCGATACCGGAATCTTCCATGTCTACGCCGCGACGGCCCGGCGCGAGGCGGCCGCGGCCGCGGCCCTGATCGAGGAGGTGGTCGCCGAAGCGGTCGAAGGCGCAACGCCGCGCGAGCTCGAACGCGCCCGCATGCAGGCCAAGGCAGGGCTGCTCATGTCGCTGGAAAGCAGCTGGGGGCAGGCCGCCTATGTCGCCCGGCAGCTCTCGGTCCACGGTCGCCTGGTCGAGCCCGCCGAGGTGGTTCGCGACCTCGAGCGGGTGACGCTGGACCAGGTGCGGGCGGCGGGCGCGCGGATGCTCGCCGGTCCGCGTGCGAGCGCCACGATCGGCCTGCCCGCGGTCCGGGCCGCGTGACCTTCTCTTTATTGGTCGCCGAGCCCTGGGCCGACTACGCCCTGGTCGATTCCGGCCATGGCCGGAAGCTCGAGCGCTACGGATCCTATCGATTCATCCGGCCCGAGCCGCAGGCGATGTGGGCGCCCGCCGCGGACGACTGGGATGCCGACGGCGAGTTCGTGCCGGGATCGGACGAGGAAGGCGGCGGCCGCTGGCAGTTCGCCCGCCCGGTGCCTCGCGAAGGCTGGAATCTGGGCTGGGAGGAGGTTCGCTTCCGGGCCCAGTGCACGCCTTTCCGTCATCTCGCATTCTTTCCCGACATGGCGCCGCAATGGGCATGGATGCGCGAGCGGCTCGGCGCAGGCCCGTCGGGGCAGGCCGAGGCGCTGAACCTGTTCGGCTATACCGGCGTGGGGACGCTGGCCATGGCGGCCGCCGGCGCGCGGCTGGTCCATGTCGATGCGTCGAAGAAGTCGGTCGAGGCGGGCAAGGCCAATGCCGCCTTGTCGGGCATGGCGGACCGGCCGATCCGCTGGCTGGTCGACGATGCCGCCAAGTTCACCGCGCGCGAGGTGCGCCGCGGCCGCCGCTATGACGGGATCATTCTCGATCCGCCCAAATATGGCCGGGGCCCCGAAGGCGAGGTGTGGCGGCTGGAGGAAGACCTTCCGGGCCTGATCGCCGACTGTCGGCGGCTGCTCGACACGGACAGCCGCTTCCTCGTTCTCACCGTCTATGCGGTGCGCATGTCGGCATTGGCGATCGGCGAGCTGCTGGGCCAGGCCCTCGGCAACCTGGGCGGACGGATAGACTATGGCGAGATGGCCGTGCGCGAGGAAAAGAGGGGGCTCCTGCTCCCGACGGCGATCTTCGCACGGTGGAGCCTCTAGTTCCTTTCCCGGGCGTCGGAGGACAAGGGGGGATCGTCTCAGCTCCGCCGGATAGCGGGCAAGGAACCGATTCCCTTCGCGCACGGTTTGGCCGCCATGCCGCGCTACTATTTCCACCTGCACAACGACATGGATGTGAGCGACGAGGAAGGTATGGGCCTTCCCGACCTGGAGGCGGCGCGGGAGCAGGCGCTGGAGAATGCCCGCGTCATGGCATGCGTGAGCATCAAGGAACAGGGCAACGTCAATCTCGACCATTATATCGAGGTGACGGACGAGCGCGGAGAGGCGTTGTTCAAGCTGACGTTTCGAGAGGCCTTCACGGTCACCGGTTGACGTCGTGAATGGCGCGACCTTCGCGCCGAGCGGCGCCCCGAGACGATCAAGCCCTTCCCGAGCTTCGGGATGGCGAGGTACGTCCGGCTAGTCCCTCCCGGCCCGGATCGCTGCCCCGGCCACGAACGGCGCCCCGGCCACCAGCAGCAGCGAGACGGCGCCAAGCAATTGCAGCGCTCCACCCTGATTGCCGCGCTCGACGAGGCCGGCGCCGAAGATGAGAAGAGGCACGGCAAGGGGCAGCATCAGGAGACCGGCAAGGGCACCGCCACGGCGCAGGCCGGCCGTGAGGGCGGCCACCCCCAGGGTCAAGGCGGCGAGGCCGGGCGTTCCCACCAGCAGGCCGAGCTCGAGCCGGACGAGGACATCCTGCGGCAGCTTCATCAGCGCGGCAGCGGGCAGAGCAGCGACCATCAGCGGGGGGCCGAAGCTCAGCCAGTGACCGGCGAGCTTGGCGAGCGCCACCGCTTCTTCGGAGACTCCGCGTATCGCGAGCTGATCGAGCATACCGGCGGCGCGGTCCGGTTCGACGAGCCGGTCGACCGGAAGCAAAGCGGCGAGCAAGGCGGCCATCCACAAGGCGCCGCCGCCGGTCCGCGCGAGCAAGGGCCCGTCCGGCCCGACGGCGAACGGAAAGAGGGTGGCGACCAGCAGGAAGAAGACGAGCGGCAGCAGGAACGCGCCGCCGGCGGCGCTCTGCCTGAGCTCGCGAAGGACGAGCCCGATCACCCGAGCTCCAGCTTCTGCGCGCCGTCGAGGCCGATCGGCTGGTGCGAGGCGGCGAGTACCGCGCCGCCCGCCGCCCGGTGCGCCGCCGCGGCGGCGGCGAGCCGATCGCGCCCTTCGGAGTCGAGCCCGTTGGCGGGCTCGTCGAGCAGCCAGAGCGGCGCGCCGCTTGCCGCGACCCGCGCCAGCACGGCCCGCTTGCGCTGACCGGTGGAGAGCATTCGAACCGGCACCTCGGCCAGATAGGCGAGGCCCATCGCCCCGATGGCCGGTGCCAGGTCCGCGCCGTCGAGGCGCGCCCAGAAGGCCAGCGCGTCGCCGAGCCGCTGGCGCTCGTCGAGCGCGGGATGCTCGTCGGCGAGCGCGCAGCGACCCGCCTCGACCGTCCCGGCCGTCGGCCGCAACAGCCCGGCGCAGATCCGCAGGAGGCTCGACTTGCCGGCGCCGTTGGGGCCGGTGATCATCATCGCTTCGCCGGGGCCGAGGGTCAGGCCAAGCCCTTCGAACAGCAGCCGGCCGCCGCGCCGCCCGGTGACGCCTTCCAGCCGCAGAAGCGCGCTCAGGGTTCGCCTCCAGCCTGCGCTTCGATGGCGTGCATGTCGGCGTCGGAGAATCCGAAATGGTGGCCGGCCTCGTGCACGATGACATGGGTGATGAGCGCCTCGAGGCTGACTCCGGTCTCCGCCCATTCGTCGAGCAGGGGGCGGCGATAAAGGTGGATCATCGGCGGCAGCTCGCCCGATGCCCAGCTGCTCTGCTTGTCGAGCGAGCGGCCGCTATAGAGGCCCGAAATCTCGAACGGGTCGTCGATGCCGAAGGCCTTCAGCACCTCCTCGTCGGGAAATTCCTCGACGCGCAGCACCACGCCTTTCAGGTGGGAGCGGAACAGATCGGGAAGCCGCGCGATCGCCTCGTCGGCGAGCCGCTCTATCTCGGCCGCATCCGGCGCGTAGGTTTGACGTTGCCCCATCGAAGAGCGACATAGGGCGGCGAGGCCAAGGGAGGAAGAGGCGGTGCCGAAGCTTGACGATGCACGCAGGGCGGAAGCGCTGGAGGCGCTGGCAGGCTGGACCCATGAAGCCGGGCCGGACGCGATCGCCAAAAGCTTCCGCTTCGCCGATTTCAGCGAAGCCTTCGCCTTCATGACCCGGGTCGCGCTGGAGGCGGAGAAGGCCGATCATCACCCGGAATGGACCAATGTCTGGAACCGGGTCGACATCCGCCTCACCACCCACAGCGCCGGCGGGCTCACCGACAAGGACATGGCGCTGGCGCGGAAGATCGAGGCGATCGGCGGCGGAAACTAGCCGTCGGCCCGCCCGTCGCCCAGCGGCTTGCCCAAAGCCGGCGCCCTCACTAGATGGACGATCTTCCTGGGCATGCGGAGCGGTGGCCGAGTGGTCGAAGGCGCTCGCCTGGAAAGTGAGTATACGGCAAAACCGTATCGAGGGTTCGAATCCCTCCCGCTCCGCCACTTCGGAACAAGGGGCACTCCGCCCGCCGCCGGGGCTACGCCGTTCGCGGCGAGGACGCGCAACAGGGTGCCCTTCGAGCCCATGATGCGGACTTCCTCGCGATTCGACTTCCACCCGCTGCGCGGGCGCACGCAGATGATCGCGCCGGTAGCCGCCGTCCTCCGGCCGGATACGTCGCCGCGCGGTAGTGGCGAAGTCGCGCAGCATCGTCGGCGTAATCGCCTGCTGGGCCGAGCTTATCAGGAACGCCGACCCGCGCTCGGCATCGACCCCGCCTGGTCGCGGGTCGCCTTCAACCCGTCCATGCGATCCTTGAGCGCCGGGTGACCGAGTTCGGCGACTCCGCTTTCGATTGCATCATAGAGTCGCTTCAAACGCAGCCCGGTCCCCGCAGCGCGCCGGTTCAGCTCCGCGATCCAGAACCTCGGACAACACGACTTCAAGCCTGTCTGGATCGAGCAGCCGTTCCGCCAGATGATTGGCGACAAGATCGTCCAACCACTCCATCGCCACGGTCCTGCCTTCACACGCCGTCACGCCCTGCCGCGCCTTCATCGATCGCTGGGCGGCCGACCCACACAGGGCCGAGCCGAGCCGATCGGAAATCGGGCATAATCGAGCAAGTCGTCCGGGCAGTATGCAGGGCGGCGCGGCGTTCGGCGACGAGGCTTGCGAGCGAACACGCCCACTTCGACGCTCGTGACCGGCACGCGGTCGAGCCAATCGTCGGTGACGGTCCAGGTCGAAAGATCGACGTGACCATGCATACAGCGTGCGCCCGCCTTCCTCTCGCGCAAAGGCTCCGACACAGCGTAGCGCAGATAGGGGCGGACGGCGGCGCGGTTCATGGCTCGCCCACGGATTGACCACCGTGATGCCGCAGTCAGCGAAGTCGGCGACGTGCGAGTCGCCAGCCGCGCCCCTCGCGAACGGACGATGGCCGCGATCAGCGCGTCGATCTGGCTGATCGGCTGACCGCCCTTCCGCCGCTCGGCCGCGATCTCGGGATAGGCGTTGGCTGCATCGGAATCGAACGGCAGCTCGCGCCCGGCGAGATCGACATCGAACATCGGCTGCGCGGCTGCCATTAGCGCATCGCGGCGGCGTCCTTCGGGCAGCAGCGCCAGACCGTAGAAGATTTCCGCCTGCGTCAGCGTAGTCGTGAACACCCCCGCAATCGGCTGCTCGCCCATCCAGGCGATCACCGCCGCGTCCGGCTCGCACCGCGAATGAACCCGTTCCCGGCCAGCGTCGTTTTGACCCCGCCCGCGATCGCTCCAAGATGGGCATTCCTATCGAACGCCCCAATTTTAGGATGGCGCAACTTAGCGTTGCTTGTTCAATTTCGAGTGCGCGCGCGGCTCGGTAGAAACTGCCATGATCCGCCGCCGCAACGGCGTATCGAAGCCGGCGAATATCGAATGACACGTCTACGACAGTCGCTCCGACTGTGATTTCACACCATCGCTCAGTTGCCGCACGATATTTGTGGCTTTGCGGATCTCAGCTTCGCTGAGATTAAGGCCCATAGCCGATGCGATCAGAAGGAACTCGGCGTTGAGTTCGCGGTAGCGCGCGTCGCCTTTGCATGTAAGCCGCACGAGCTTCGAACGCCGATGCTTCGGATTATCGATGAATTCCACAAGTCCCTCGGCCGCAAGCTCATCGGCCAGCCGCTGCATGCGCTGACGACTGGTGGGCCGCATCTGGGCAATTTGCGGCACAGTGAGCGGTCCAAGCAGCGCGAGGCTTCGCATGAAGCCGAAGGCGCCGCCGCCCCAGCTCGTGATAAGCCCCGTCTTCTGGCCGAGCGCCCGTATCCTGAAGAAACACTGGGCCACTTGGAGCATCAACTCCGCGATCGACTCGGCTTCGCTATCGACGATTGAAGCCGCGCCCTTTGCTGGAGCCGCACTGGTCTTGTCTTTTGCCGACGCCATCCCCGCCGTTCTCTTCTGCTGCACCTGTCGTTCCAATTGACAACGTGGTTGTCAAGTTGCAGCATGACACCTTAGTTGTCATACCGAGCCGGCTTTGGATTCTGTAGACCTCCAGCATTTGTGGGAGAATGAATGGGTGCGGACACGGCTGGGGAGAGCGAGAGCCGCCTTGGAGTCGCTGGCGGCACCGCGCGACCCATCCTTCTGTTTCCGGCAGCACTTCTGCTCGGCTTCGCTTGGGATCACCTGCTGCGCTTGCCGTTCCCTGTTTCGAGAACCGGCATGTCCCATTGGATAAGCGCCGCAATCGCCGGTTTCCTGATACTCATTGGTATTTCGGTCTTTGCCGCAGGCGTCCGCAGCCTTTCCCGCGCTGCGACTCCGTTACCCACGAACCAGCCTGCCCGTGTGTAAGAACGCAGATCCTATGCGTGTTTCGACGCCCGGGGTGATATCTCGCCTGGTTGTTATCGGCGTTTTGTCGCTTGTGCTTGCCTCCTGCGCAACGATCCCGACTCCCGAAGAGGCCAACGACGCCGTTCTGACCCTCCGACAATATAGAAGCTGGGCGTGGGCCGCGGGTATTGTGCTCATCTGGGCTGATGTGGTGCTGCCGGTGCCGCAGACTGCTGTGATCGCCGCACTTGGCATCATCTATGGGACGCTGCTCGGCGGATTGTTGGGCAGCATCGCCCTAATCACCGGCGGCCTTCTCGGCTATGGCCTGATGCTCACTTCTGCGCGGCGTGTCGTGCTTCGCCTTGCTGGGCCTCACTCTCTGCAAAAGGCCGAGGGACTGTTCGATCGGAGCGGTGCTTGGGCAATCATCCTCACCCGCAGTTTTCCCTACAGCAGCGCCGAGATCATGGTCTTTCTCGCCGGACTTGCGCGCATGCCGATGAAGAAGTTTGTCGCAGCGCTGACCATCGGCAGCGTGCCCACGGCATTCGTTTTTGCGGCGATTGGCGATGGTTGGGCGGCCCAGCCGATCGTGGCGCTGGTTGTAAGCTACGTGCTCCCCGTCCTGATGCTGCCCATGGTGCTTTATGTTCTCAGGCAGGGGTCCAGGTAGAAATGTCGACACTGGTCATCGTTCTCCGCGTCGTCTCCCTGTTAGCCTTTGCGGCAACCATGTTGCTGACTGACGGCGGGCGTGATCGTAAACGTAGCAGGGACGGTGACCAGCGTCGCGGCGACCGAGTTCCGGTCACCGCGAACTTCGCGGCTTTCGGACTGTTCCTCGCTCTCCTGGCTACCTTCACCGGCGACCCTGAGGATCCGGCGGCCTTGCCGCTGGCGCTGTGCGGATGCCTTTTCGCATTAGTAGGGGCGGCTTTCGTTCTCAGGTCCCGGGCGGCGCTCGGCGCGGCATGGAGCTTCGTGCCCGTGGCAGATCGAAGAACAGGCCCCATCACGACAGGCCCGTATCGCCTCGTACGTCACCCCATCTATCTCGGCCTGTCGCTATGGGCGATGGGCGTAGCCGTCGCCTTCAGCAACTGGGCCACCGTCGCAACTGTATTTTGCGCGATTTTGCCGACCTTCCTTTGGCGTGCAAGGGCGGAGGAAAAGCTGCTGGCCGCTACGTTTGGCGAGCGTTATGCTCATTACCAAGCGCTAACCAAGATGATGATCCCCTATCTTCTGTAAACCTTGGAAACTCGGGTTGAGCGAGCTGACCCGGCACTTTGGCCTCAATTTCCGATAGCCCGCGCTTCGGACCACCGTTTGAAGCAGGCGGGCGGGCCCTAAAAGCAGGGAAGCGCCGTGACGAGACTACCTCATTTTCGTGGCTTCAGCGCATTGAACGCCGGAGGCGGGAAAATCCGACGGGTGCCTGTCTGTCGCTGCTGCCATCCGTGATTTGCACTGTCGGCACTGCCGTTTTCATTGGCCGTAGCGGCGGTGACGGACGCGGCCCACGACGTCGGAATCATCGGCGGAGCACCAAGGTGCTGGCGCTCGATCCCAGGCGCGAAGACTGGCCTATCGGGCGCGATCGTTCACGGTTATTTGGTGCGGGAGCGAAACCAACTCTGGTCAATCTCGTTTTCTGATCGGATGCACTTGATCGGGAGGATGCATGGGTCCTGGCAAGGATCGGAAGCCGGGACGGCATTCCATCACCGCAGACGAATGGCGCCAGATCGTCGACAGCGCCATCGACACCGGCATAATCACGACTGATCTGGACGGGCAGGTAACCAGCTGGAGCGAAGGCGCCCGCCATATTCTGGGGTGGACCGAGGAGGAGATGCTCGGCCAGACGCTGGAGCGTCTGTTCCCGGACGGGACTGGCGTCCGTGCGCTCAAGACCGAGATGGCCGATGCTCGAACGCGCGGCCGCGGCGGAGGCGAAGAAGGGTGGCGTGTCCGCAAGGACGGCAGTGTCTTCTGGGCGACGGGCGAGATGAGCCCGATCCGCGATCAGGAGCAGGCGGTCGTCGGCTATACCAAGGTCCTGCGTGACCGATCGCGCCAACGCCACGCCGAGGAAGTGGCTCAAGAGGAACGCCGGGCCCTCGAGATTCTCAATCGCGCCGGCTCTGCTCTCGCCGCGGAGAACGACCTTCAGAAACTCGTCCAGATCGTGACCGATGCCGGTGTCGAGCTCACAGGTGCGGAGTTCGGCGCCTTCTTCTACAATGTCGAGAATGATGCCGGCGAGAGCTACATGCTCTACACCCTTTCGGGTGCGCCGGCGGAAGCCTTTTCCAGATATCCGATGCCCCGCAACACGGAAGTGTTCGCCCCTACCTTCAACGGCCAAGGGATCGTTCGTTCCGACGATATCACCCGCGATCCGCGCTACGGCCACAATTCACCCTATCACGGCATGCCGGAGGGACATCTCCCGGTGCGCAGCTATCTTGCCGTTCCGGTCATGTCCCGCTCGGGCGCCGTCCTTGGAGGTCTGTTCTTCGGTCACGCAGACCCCGGCGTGTTCGGCGCGGAGTCTGAGCGAGGCCTCTCCGGCCTTGCAGCCGAAGCCGCCGTGGCCATCGACAATGTTCGGTTGTTCCAGGCACTGGAGCGCGAGCTGGCGCAGCGACGTGCGGCCGAGGCGAACCTCGCGGCGAGCGAAGACCGGCTGCGTCTCGCCAACGAGGCGGCGGACATCGGCACCTGGGACTATGATCCGGTCAGCGGGGTGCTTCGGTGGGATGCCCGGTGCAAGGCGCTGTTCGGACTGCCTGAAGATTCCGATGTCACCTATGAAGGCACGTTTCTGGCTGGGCTCCATCCGGACGACCGAGAACGCACGCACGCGGCCGTCGAGGCGGCACTGGCTCCCGGAGGACCGGGCAGCTACGACGTCGAATACCGAACGATAGGCCTTGGCGACGGGGTAGAACGCTGGGTGGCGGCAACGGGCCGTGCGGTGTTCCAGGACGGAAAGGCCGTGCGGTTCATCGGCACCGTCATCAACATGACGGCTCGCAAGGCCACCGAAGCCGAGTTGCGCGAGCTCAACGAGCGGCTGGAGGAACGAGTTGCCGAGGAGGTCGCTCAGCGCTCGAAGGTCGAGGAAGAGCTGCGGCAGGCGCAGAAGATGGAGGCCGTCGGGCAGCTCACCGGCGGCATCGCCCACGATTTCAATAATCTGCTGACCGTCGTGACCGGAAATCTGGGAATGGCCAAGCGGGCGCTCGATGCGGCCCAAGTCACGGACGTGCGTGCTCGCCGCGCACTCGAGAGCGCGCTCAAGGGCGCCGAGCGCGCAGCCGCTCTCACTCAGCGCCTTCTCGCCTTCTCGCGGCGCCAGCCGCTGGCCCCCAAGCCGCTCGACCTGGACAAGCTGGTCATGGGCATGTCGGACTTGCTGCAGCGCTCCCTCGGTGAGCTGGTGCGATTCGAGATCGTGACGTCGCCCGGGCTATGGCGGATCGAGGCGGACCCAAATCAACTGGAGAGCGCCATTCTCAACCTGGCGCTCAATGCCCGCGACGCGATGCCGTCTGGTGGCGAGCTGACGATTGAGACGGTCAATGCACGACTGGACGAAAGCTATGCCGCCAACCACGCGGAGGTGCCGCCCGGCCAATATGTGATGATCGCCGTGACCGACACCGGCTCAGGAATGCCCAAGGAAGTCATCGATCGCGCATTCGAACCATTTTTCACGACCAAGCCGGTGGGCAAGGGGTCGGGGCTGGGCCTGTCGATGATCTATGGCTTCGTGAAGCAATCGGGCGGACACGTGAAGATCTACTCGGAGGAAGGTTCAGGGACCACGGTCAAGATCTATCTGCCGCGCCTGCTCAGCGAGCCCTCGCCAGACCAGGAGGAGCCGCGGATCACCGCCGGGTTCGAGACCAGTCAGCGACAGGAATCGATCCTCGTGGTCGAGGATGATGACGACGTGAGGGCCTATAGCGTCGAATGCCTTCGCGAATTGGGCTACCGCGTCATCGAGGCCCATGACGGCGCTTCGGCACTTCGCCTGCTCGAGAGGCAGGACGGGCCGGTCGACCTGCTGTTCACCGACGTGGTCATGCCGGGGATGAGTGGTCGAGAGCTCGCCGACGAAGCGCGCAAGCTGCAGCCTGACCTCAGGGTGCTCTATACGTCAGGCTACACCCGCAACGCGATCGTCCATGCCGGACGCCTGGATTCCGGCGTTGAGATGATCATCAAACCCTTCACCTACGAGGCGCTGGCCCAGAAGGTTCGCGATATGCTGGACGAGGGGCAGACTGACAGGGTGTTGGTCGTCGTGGCGGAGCCCACAGTGCGCACGCTGACCGCCGACGCCCTGACGACACTGGGCTATGGGGCAGAGGAAGCCGGAACTGCGGCCGAGGCCCTCGGCAAGGTCCGCTCGGCGAATGTGAGGTATGACGTCATCATCATGGACGACGAGCTGCCCGACCGGACGGGGGAAGCACTCGCGAGAGAGCTGCGCGCACTGAATAGCGACCTGCCGATCCTGATCACGTCGCGTTCCCGCGCGGCATCCCTGGCCGAGCGGTTTGCGGGCGATCGCTGCATCGCCGTGCTTGGCCGACCCTATAAGAGCGGAATGCTGCAGGAAGCGCTGCGGTCGCTCGGCGTCACGCCCACTGGCTCTACCGGAACGAAGTGAAGCCATGGCGGGGCCCTTGCGCAAGAAGGGCGATGTCGGGCGGACCGATCTCGAAGGAGCATCTCGCGCTGGGAGGCAGTGACCGGATATCCGATCGAGGGCTGGTCGGCCGCTAACCTAGTCGCCACCGCCGGAAAGAGCGTGTCTGACGCTCGTCGCGACGGCCGGCCGGCGTCTCGACGGGAGCAGCGCCAGACTTCTTGGTGCGTCAATGAGCTCGGCCGCCGGCCTCGGGTTCCCTCTTCAGGATGATTTCACAAGCGAGGCCGGCCCGGCGGCCGCCGTGCATGTCCAGACCGCTTCCGGCTAGAGGCACTGGCTCGACCAGCACATGCGTGAAGTCCGCGAACTTCAGACAGGCAGCGACCGCGTCGGCATCGCTGACGACGAGGCTCACGGTCGGGTGACTTTCGCTGAGATCCAGGGCGTCCTGCATCACGCACCGATATGACAGGACCATCGAGCAACGCCGCGCTTGATGTTTGCGCACCACAGCGCATAGTCGAGGGAGATGCCTGCCGTCCCCATCGCCATCATCAGTCGCGAAATGCGGCTCGGTGGCCGCGCATTCTATGCGGCCACGCTGCTGGCACTTTTCGTGGCCTATGCCGGCATACTCGCCATCACCTTCGGCTTTGGCCTTGCGGAACTGATGGGGAGCGCGGCGGCCAATATCATGCCGATCGCACTTCTAGGAGCTGCCGTGCGCCCGATCCTGCGCGGTTTGGTCCTCGCGCGGCCGGTGATCATCCAGGCGGTGGCACATGCGGCGTTCGCCACATCCTTCACGATGCTGCTCTATTGGCTGGTGATGGTGTTGCTGGGCGTCATGAGCGGCCGGAGCGTGGTGGAATTCAACGTCACGCCCTTTCGAAGTCCAGCCGCCGTTTGGCAGTTGTTTCAAGGGCTGATCATATACGCGCTGATCGCGGTCCTGGTCCATGCCGAAGCGCTTGCCGAGAAGATGCGCGCCACCTCCCGCGACATTGCCTCAGACGAATCAGATGTAGCCCCTGCGCGTCTCTTCGTGAGACTGGGCGAGGATATTCGCCCGCTCGATCCAAGCCGAATCATCCTGATCCGCGGAGCCGACGACTATGCGGAGCTGGTCACCGCTTCGGGTACGCATCTGGTGCGCATGACCCTGGCAACGCTTGGCGAACGCCTGGGCGCGCGCTTCATCCGCGTTCACCGCTCCCTGCTTGTCAATATCGATCGGATAGGACGGGCTGAGCCCGCTGGTGGCGGCCGCATGCTGCTCCACATGGAGAATGGCGAAATGGTTACGGCGAGCCGTTCCGGAACGCGGTTGCTGCGCGAACGGGTGATCTGAATCCCACCGCCTGTGTCGGTTGACCGGCGCGACATGTCGATTGACCGATTCTTTTTCCCGACCGAGGGGCGTCGGATAGGCGAAATCCCGTTCGAAACGGGAGTCCGGAATGTTGCTTCTGATTTTGCGGCGCCGCGCGGTGGTGATCGTCGCGTTGCTTGTGTGCCTCCTCTGCGCCGGGCGGCCCCAGGCACGATCGCGCGGTGAGATGACCCTGTATCGCGACGGTCTCGTCTGGACGGGGTCGGGGTTCGAGTCTCGTGACCTGGCGGTGCGTGACGGCCGATTCATCGAGCCGGGCTCGGCCACGGTGGGCGCCCACATCGTGGATTTGCGAGGGCGGTATGTCGTTCCGGCCTATGCCAATGCGCATGTGCATCAGACGCCCGCCACGGAAGAGGCAAGCGAACGAGCCCTTGGGAGCGGCGTATTCTACGCCTGGAATCCCAATACAGTTGTGACGAGCGAGACGACGAAAGCGTTCTTTGCGCGACCCGATACGTATGATGTCGCGGTGGCGCAGGGCGGAATCACGGAGCCGCGGGGTCATCCCGAATGGCTGTACCTGAATGTCGTTGGCCCTCGCGCCCATCCGGATTGGACGCTTGAGGACTTTCTCGGCAACGCCTTCCACTATGGGCGCACGCACAATGAGATCGACGTAGCGCTCGACGAGCTGGTGTCGCAGCGCGCGGATTTCGTGAAGGCGTACCTGCTCTTCTCGGAAGATTATGAGTCGCGGCGCGGGATGAACCCCTATCTCGGGAGGAGCCCGGCCAATGCGGGCTCCGGGATCAATCCTGCCAACGCTCGCTATCTGGTCGAAGCGGCGGCGCGGCGCGGCTTCAAGGCCGCTTTCCATGTCGAAACGGCCGCCGATCTCGTGACAGCCGCCGAAAGCGGCGCCGCCATGGCGGCGCATCTGCCAGGATATTGGATGGGGGACTTGGCCGAGGACAGTCCGCGCCGCTCATTGACGGTCGACGAGGCGTGCCGCATTGCCGCGACATCGATGCTGCTGGTGCCGACCTATAGCTTTGCCGCGGTCAACACACCTGCTGGAGAAGACGGAGTTAGTGCTCTGACCCGGGGCGTGCAGGCGCGCAACCTGTGGCTGCTGGCAAATGCCGGAGGCACCCTTCTTACCGGGACCGATCATAGCATCGCGATATTCGCCGAAGCCGAGCATCTCGCTTCGCTCGATGTGCTCACGCCGGTAGAAGTTCTGAACATTGTATTGGGTACTGGGGCACATCTGTTCCCCGAGCGCCGGATTGGCTGCTTCGAGAGGGACTGCGAAGCCGATTTCCTGGTGCTGAGCGAAAACCCATTGGGTGACATAGGCGCGCTCCGGTCTATCGACATGCGCATCAAGGCGGGCCGATCCATGGCTAGGCCGTGAAGCTAGGAGCGACACCACGAAGGTCCGATGAGTGATGGTGAGGCCGAGCGATTCGAAGGGCAAAGCTGGGTGGATCGGCTCCAGTGCACCCACCACTATGGCTTGATCGGTCAGGTGGATCTGACAAGTGATTGGCAGCTGCGCGCTGGCGCTTTCGAGACGCGACACGCTACCGATCCTCCATCGTACCTTTTCTTGACGTCCAGCGCGACGGGACGGCGCGCAACCTCGTCATTTCCGAACCCGAACGTCCCGCGCGATGGACCTCTGGCGAGTGGGACTGACGTGGACGCCGAGTAGCGAGACATTCGCGCAGCAGCTTCAGCTTTCGCCGCGTGGCCGCGACAGGAAGATCGAGAGGTCGTCGGGCTCGGTCTCCCCTGACGCGTTCACGCGATCAAGCCATGTCCGTCACGGAAGGGGCGCTTCGCGTCGGATACTCCAACCTGGGGCATTTCACCCGTATCTTCACGCGGTTGACCGGAATCCTCCCGTCCGAATATCGCCGCGCTGCGCAGACGGCCCTATCCGAGAACGAACGAATGTCGCGCAAGACGTCCGATTCGAGGTGAGCCGCACAAGAGGATCGCAGCGCGGCCCGAGGCTTGGACATCATTTGCCGGAGCAAGGAGCAGCCATGACCCACCCATCGCGCCCTCGCCTCGTCGCCTTTGCCGCGGATTCACGGAAGGCTTCGAGGCCGACCAGGAAGTCTTCTACAATCTCGTGATGGCCTCGCCTGAAGACGTGACCTTGTCGGGATCCGACACCATCCTCGCGACCGGAGGAGATGAAGATCCGGACCGTCCCTGGGACGGCCAATCCGCTGGCGAAGGTTCTATCCACGCTGTCATCGACACTCGCGGGCGGGTCCGCACCTGGGACTGGCTGCGCGCCCAGCCGCACTGGCGCGGCACCGTCGTCATCGGCAGCGAAGCGATGGGCCGTCGTCCGATCGCAAGCTGTGGCGCGCCCTAGCGCAAGGCGTGATCGAGCAATGCGCGACATCGGACGGCTCCCAAGGGACGCGGTGGCCGAAAAACACCTTCGTCAGCTCCGGTGAAGACAGGTATGGCGATCCTCGGACCAAGAGCGGCCAGTCGGGTCCGGCCAATGGAGGCGCGGAGACGTGCGAGCAGGCGCCGATACGGAGAGTCAGGGGTCCAGCATGTCCTTGTAAATCTTTCCGTCCTTCATGATGACCAGAAAGTTGCGGCCCGGATCTGCGACAAGGTTGATGTCCTGCAATGGATTGCCGTCGACCAGCAACAGATCGGCAAGGGCACCTTCCTCGATAACGCCAAGCTTTCCGGGATAGGGATTGCGGTTGCCCGACAAGGCCAACAGCTCGGCGTTGGTCCCCGTCGCCATGACGAGCGCCTCGGCGGGAGTGTACCAGCGGACCAGCGAAGCCAGGATTGCGCCTTGCTGTTGCGCCAGAGCCTGCGAGAAGAGGACATCGGTCCCCCACGCTGTCTTGATGTTGTACTTCCTGGCTAGTTGGTACGTTCTGCTGATACCGGGCCACACCGCATCGGCCCCTTCCCGCTGGACCGATCCTATCGGGAATCCCTCCCGAAGCGCTTCAGGGAGTGGCTGCAGGCTCAGCCAAATGCCCTGCTCGGCAATCAGGCGCGCCGTGGCATCGGTCATCAGGAAGCCGTGCTCGATAACCTTGACCCCCGCATCGATGGAGCGCCGGATCGCCGCGTCGGTGAACGCGTGAGCGGTAACGTAAGTGCCCCAGTTGTCGGCCGCCTCAGTGGCGGCACGAAGCTCCGCTTCGCTGAAGGTCGAAACGTCAACCGGACTGAACGGGGACGACACGCCGCCGCCCGCCGTAAGCTTGATCTGCGACGCGCCCTGCATCAATTGCTCGCGCACACGCATGCGCATTTCATCGGGGCTGTCGGCGATCGCCGCACCGCCAATCTCCTCGATGCGCGTAAGCTGCCCGGGCACTCGCGGCAGATCGGAGAGCTGGCGAAAATCGCCATGGCCGCTGGTGACTGTGATCATGGCCCCAGAGGGATAGATGCGCGGGCCGGCCACGACACCTTCGTCGATGGCGCGCTTAAGCGCAAACGTGGGCCCGCCGACGTCGCGCACGGTCGTGAACCCTCGCATCAGCGTGTCGGTCGCTTCATCGGCAGCCACCAGATTGCTGTAACCCACGTGGTCGCCCATCATCTGGGCCGGAGTTCCGCGGATTAGCATGGCATGCCAATGGGCATCGATCAGGCCGGGCATCAGCGTGCGTCCGCCGCCGTCGATCACGCGCGTGCTCGCGTCTGGCGCGATCGCATCCGACGAAACCCGCTCGATCGTGTTGCCGCTGACCAGGACATGGGAGGGCGATGAAAGCGTGGCGTTCTTACCGTCGAAGATGCGGACATTCTGAAACAGGGTCTTTACGGGCGCCGGCGCGAGTGTTTCTTGCGCGATGCCGGGACGCGCGAAGCCAATCGGGAGAACGGCGACCGCCAGCAGGACGAGCATGCCGCCGATTTTCGCCAGCCAGTCCTGCCCCGGCAATTCTTGCAGTGCGATCCGATGAGCGGCGGCCGCAGCCCGATCAAGAGCGGAGACCGAACCGGGCATGCTGACGGGCGACGGCGTCTCGAAATGGATCATGGCGGTTTCCCTTCGAGTTAGCCCGTCAACACGCTCCCCGGCGTATAAGGGCAGGTCGGCGGCACGGCCGCATCCGCAGCGGGCCATAAGAATTCGTAGACCACCCGGAACCCGTCGTGGTCGGACAGTACCGGTCCGCTCGGACCACCATCGAACATCCCCTCGACGCGGATCGGACGGACCTTCACCACGTTGCCCGACTGGAACAGTTGGAGGTTCTGCACGCGAAACCACTGGTCCTCATGCTCCCAGTCCTGGCGCACGTCGCACGTGTCTCGGTGCGCGCTGCAATAGCGGTGCACGTTGCCGACTGGCGACGCCTGGTCGGAGGCGCGGGCGGAGTCGGGCGACACCCGGGCGAACGTGTCGTGGCGGACGTCGGAATTGCGCATGTTGAAGTCGCCGGCGATCAGGACCGGGTCGGTTAGCGGGCTGCTCGTGCGGATGAACTCGGCGAGTTCGACCATTTGTCGCCTGTGCGCTTCGGCGTGCCGGTCCTCGCTTACGCGCGAGGCGCGTTGCGATTGCATGTGCGTGGTGAAGACGTCCACCACGCCGGGAACGCCGGGGATCGCGATCTCGGCGAAAAGGACGCCTTTGTTCGACAGGCAATCGAACCCCGCGCAGCTCCGGCGGGCGAAAGGAACGTAACGGGCTCCCATGATCGGGTAGTCGGTGGCTATTGCGAGCCCGGCGGAGGTGAAGTTGGGCCCGATTTCGCCGCGGAAGATGTTCCGCCTGCCGGGCAGCGCACCTTGGATGTTGGGGGCCTGCTCCGATCGGCGGCGCGGGCCGGTGACGACGCTTCGGTAACCCGTGCCAGTCACTGCCTTCGCGGCATCCTTGCTGAAGACTTCCTGAAACACGATAATATCAGGCCCTTCACCCGAAGAGCGGAGTTCGGCGAGGCGGCGGGAAATCTCGCGTAGTTCGGGCCCACGGTTGTTTCGCGCGGGGAACGGTAAACCCTCAATGTTGTAGGTCAGCACGTCGACCTCGGTGAAAGCGGTGGCACCGTCCACGGAGTACCGGATCGCAGGCCGGCTTGCGTCGACGCAGGCGACGTTTGACTCTGCGGGGAGTGCCGTGCAGCCGCTCGCGAGCCCGAGCGCAGTCGCAAGGAACAGGCGCCTCACCATGGATCAAGGATAGGCTAGTCGCCAGATCCCACCATCGGCATAAACCCCGAAATCTGCCATTCTGCCTGCGGGTGACGAGAGCCAGTTCACTATTGCAGTCCATGTGACCGGACTCGGACTCCCCGCACAGCCGGGCGTTTCGGGCGGGCGCGGGACGAGCGGATGCGCATGAGCGAAGTCGTGGGTATGTCCCTCAACGAGGCGCGTTAGATATCGAAGGACCAACCGAGTGATTAACCTTCCCTTTCCACCTAGCGTTCGGGAGGAGGGGGATCATACTTCTCCAGCGGACTGTCCGCTTTAGACTTGGCCAACCCCGGAGCAGAGCGTCGGCTCTCGGCCACTGACCGCCCCTTGAGACGGACCTGCACTGAGGCTCGCGCGTCCGCCGGACCATTGGGATAACGCCGTTGGGCAGAACTTCCTTCGGTGTCCTTCTGCCCGCTAGACAGCTACTCTCCGGCGTGGTGCGCTCGCGTTGCAGAGGGCGCAGCTTGCCTGTCGGTTGGACGCATTTTCCCATCATGGTTGCCACTCCGAGCTAGCGGAAGGCAGCTAACGGGCCGGCACGACAGTCCGTCAGCTTCTGAAGCCCGAGGCGCACGTGAAGAATATGTCCCAATCGTCAACTCGGTCGCGTCGCCGGGGGGCAAATGACCGCTTCGACGGACTTTCAGGCGCTGCAGCGAATGCGCGAGGGCCTATCGGTCCGCAGTTCGCCAGCCCGGCGGAAGAGCATCAATCTCCCTGCGCAGGTGCGCCCGTCTGAACCCGCGACCTCGCAGCAGTCGGCGCAGGTCCGCCATGCGATCGAAATGCTGGAGCTGCACCCGGAAATAGTTGACATATTCGGCCGCTGCCAGTCCGGCTGTGAGCGTCGTCGCCCAGCGATCCCACCTGCTCACCGCGAGACCAGGCACGAGCCATACCGCAAGAGCAGCCGCTAGCCCCGCCAGAACGGCCATGAGCAGCATCGGCTCCGCACGCGCCAGAAGCATGATTGTTCTAGCCGATATGGGCTTACCCTCCAGTTGGACGGCCTTGCGCCGCCAGTAGGCGGCCCCCACACCCAGCAGCAGCCCCATCGGCACCGCGGCTATCACAAAGGCCGGGCCGAGCGCCTCGTTGCGGGTCGACGCGATCCACAATGCCGCCGCCGGCAACAAAGCTACGTTAGCCGCCTCCACCTTCCAGTAACGGCGCAAACGGCGGACGAGCCTTGCTGACAAATCGGATGTTGCCACAACCGCCAAACTGCGCACGTCAGCCAAGCTGGTCAAATTGTGGCGCAGCAAGGGTGCGCTCCGGTGGAAAGCGGCTGTCCGTCACTTGCGCACTAGCCGGAAGCGGAACGTCGGCTTCCGGCCACTTTCCACTTGCCGGTACGCCGCCGATTCCCGCCGCCTGTCCCGGGCACGCCCCGGACAGTCCTGGGCGCAACGCCCAAATGTTGACGAGCCTTCCCCTCGCCCGTCAGGAGGATGTCATGGAAGGCAAGTTCGGACTTTCTGGCAAAGCCATCGCGATTGGTGTGGTGCTTGGCGCCGTGATTGGCATCGTCATCAACAGCCTCATTGCCGGCATCGGCATCGGCATCTTCATGATCATGGCCATATCGAGCTCAAAGGAACGAGGCCGAAATCGCTGCGAGGGACAGCGTCAGGGCGATTAGTCGGCAAATCGGGCTCTGAATCCGTTCTGCCGCTAACGCCCGGCTTCGGCTCGCCCGAACAGCGCCCTTTGGATTGCAGCGGGTGCGACCGGGCGATTTCCTTGTTGGCTGTTGCAACCTTGGTTTTCGGTTCCAGTGCCAAGAGCAGCCTTTGGGCCGAACCAACAAATAGCGCTCGTCCGGATTGGTCAGCCGCGGGACCCTTGCCGCCGGATCGGTCCGTTCGCGCCAGGGTCACTCCTCGGCGGCGCGTCGATGGTCCTGGTCGACCCAATTGCCGGCGATCCAGAACATGGCGGCCGCGGCGACGGCCGTGAAGACGATGATCAGCATCGAATAGCGGATGGCCAAATCGCCGAAGCGCGGCTCGAGCAGGTCGGTGAGGACGCCGACGAACAGAGGGCCGACGGCCTGCCCCAGCAGGCTCGCGGCAAAGACAAGAATCGCGATCGCCACGGCCCGCATGCGCAGCTTCGCAACATGGATCGCGGCCGAAAAGATCGGCCCTTGATGGATGAGCGTGAAGAAGCTGCTGAGCGCGAAGCCCAGCATCCACCAGGCATAGCCGTCTGCGAGCAGGAACAGGATTTCGGCCGGGGCCGCCAACAGGCAGGCCACGGCGGGCAGTCGCACCCGCAGCTTGTCATTGTGGCGGCCGAACCGGTCGAGCAGCAGGCCGCCCGCGACGATGCCCGCGGCGCCCAGCAGGCCCCGGATCGGGCCGATGCTGCTCGCGACCTCCCCCATCGACATGTCGTGGACGCGGGCCAGGAAGGTCGGCGTCCAGGTGCTGGCGGCGAACAGGTTGGCACCCATCAGCATGGCGCCGGCAATCATGGCGAGATAGGCCCGCGAGCCGGCGAGGAAACGGATCGTCTCGCTGAAACCGATCGGAAGCAGGCTGCGGGGTTGGCTTTCGCGGGCGCCACGAACGGGTTCCCTGACCGTGAAGGCGAACAGAAGGGCAAGGAAGATGCCTGGCACTCCGGCGGCCATGAACATGCTCCTCCAGCCCCAATGCTCCGCGATCCACCCTGCCAGCGGAAAGAAGAAGATGAAGGCGATGGAGCTGGCGGTGCCGAAGATGGAGAGGACCAGTGCCCGGCGCTCCGGGCGAAACATGTCCGACAGCATGGAGTTGGACGGCGCCAGCCCGCAGGCCTCGCCGGCACCCATCAGGAAGCGCGCGGCGGCGAGTTGCCAGATGCTGGAGATGAAGCCGGTCAGCGCGGTCATCAGGCTCCAGAAGCCGAAACCGAGCGCGATGATGTTGCGCCGGTTCCAGCGATCGGCGGCCCAGGCGATGGGAATGCCCAGTATCGAGTAGAAGAGGACGAAGGCGAGGCCGGACACGAGGCCGAGCACGGTGTCGGAGACCGCCATCTCCAGCTTGATCGCCGGCAGCGCCAGGCCGAGGATCGCCCGATCGAGATAGTTGAATGTGGAGATGAGGGTGAGAAAGCCGAGACCGTAAATGCTGGACCAGGTCCAGTCGCGCGGCTGCGGATGGCCGGTCGCCCCGGAAGCTGCTTCGGTGGGCTTCAACGTGAGGCGCCTTTCATGCTCGTTGGGCTAGAGCCGAGAGGCTCTGGTCTCCTTGGCGGTGATGAACTCGAGCAGGGCCGGCACGCCCTTGCGAGTCTGTTCGATGCCGCGCCGGATCGCCGGCACGATGTCCTCGACGCGCTCGATCCGTTCGCCATAGCCGCCCATCGCCTTGGCGAAGTCGGCATAGTTTCCGGAGATGTCGGTGGCCCGGTATCGCTCCGTCGCCACGGGCATGATCGGCCGTTCGATCGCCATCGAGAAGTTGTTCAGGAGGATGGAAAGGATCGGGAGTCGCTCGCGCACCGCCGTCTCGAAGTCCATGCCGGTGAAGCCGATCGCGGCGTCGCCCCAGACGTT
>NZ_SBFF01000006.1 GCF_004151485.1 Sphingosinicella sp. CPCC 101087
ACCAAGGACGACTGAACCGACATCGCCGAGCGATAGCCAGAATCCACCCGCTCGACCGCACGCGCGATCAGGCCGTAACTGACATAGTTGAGCCCGGCCCCGCCATATTCCGGCGAAATGGTCGCACCCAGCAGGCCGAGCGACCCCATCTCCGCCATGATCCCGGGATCGAAGCGCTCCTCCAGATAAGCACTCGTCACCCGCGGCTGAAGCTTCTCCTGCGCATAGGCCTCGGCCGTGTCGCGGACCATCCGCTCCTCGCCGGAAAGCTGCGCGTCAAGCGAGAACGGATCCGCCCAGTCAAAGGGAAGGGGACGAAGATCGGCCATCATGTTCCTCTTGTACCTGTCGGCGTGCGGCCTAGCCGCTACGGGGCGAGGAGGGAAGCCGGCGCGGTACGCACTCACCAGGCATCATTCGTCCGGATCAGGAAAGGCGAACGGGTCGGGCAGGTCCCGGTTGTCGCGGGCCTGCGCCTTGGCCAGCAGGGCGACCGCCGCCTGCCGCATCCGGCCGCGATGCCGGCTCGCGCCCACGGGGACGAGCAGGGCTGCGGCCCGATCATATTCGCCACGCCGGATCAGGACGTTGGCTGCCGTCATCGCGATCTCCTCCACCTGGGGCGCGATCTGGTGGGCGAGAAGCAGGATGTTGCTCGTATTCTCACTGAGGAAGTCCGGCTCCAGGCTGAGGCTTTCCGCATAGCGATAGAGGGTTGGGAAATGGTTCTCGTCGGCACGGTGGGCGCGAACGAACCAGCGCTTGGCCTCGGCGAAGTGGCGCGCGCGCGCCGCTTCGTCGCGGCGACCGGCGACGAGGTGGCGCATGCCCTTGAGATAGAGCAGCTCGACGTCTCCCGGCGCCTCGGCGAGCAAGGAATCGAGCTGCCTGTCTGCGGCCGCGCCGTCGCCGTAGAGCGCCTCGGCTCGGGCCCTGACCCGGCGCGCCAGCGCGCCGTCGCCGTCGGCGGCGCCGAGAGCGCGACCAAGAAAGCGATCGGTGACCTTCGGCGTCCAGGTGAGCTGGAGCGAAGCGCGGGCCAGGATCAATTCGTCAGGAACTCCGGCGAGCCGAACCACCTCGACCTCCGCGGCTTCCGCCGCGCTGATTCGCGGAAGGCGCGAATAGGTCATTCCCGTCCCGCCATAGCGGCTGATCTCCCGCTGAAGGGTCGAGACGTCGGTCGCGAACGCTTCGGCGAAGGCCGTCCGGGGCTCGGCACCGGCCGTCATCGCCGCGAGATAGCGCGCGAGCCGACCGCGCCGGTCCGCGTCCCGCATCAGATAATGAACGAGAAGCCAGCTCTGGGCGTAGAATTTGGCCGTCTCGGCCCCATTGAGCCGGGTGGGATCGCCGAATAGGAGCGTGTCGAGCGGCAGCCACCCCGAACGATCCGCCAGCCAGCTCGCCCGCGCCGGGTTGAACCGCCCGATCTCGAGCATGGCGTCCGCAAAGCGGATGGTGGCGAGATACTCGGCGAAGCCCTCGACATACCAGGCCGGATAGCTGGCCGGGAAATATTGCATCATGAAATGGTGCGAATATTCGTGAAGGAGGACCTCCTCATGAGTCATCCAGTCCTCGCGCCAGCCCTGGTCGACGACCGCGACGATACCATCGGGCGATGGGGCGTAGAACCCGCCGAGCCCGGCGCTGCTCTGCAAGATTCGATCGAGCTGGCCGCGACCTCGCACCATGTAGATGTTGAGCTTGTTCGGAGAAGGCGGGGCCTCGGTCCCGGTCATCATTCGCAGCAGCCGGTCGAATTCCTCGAGCTGCCGGACTCGTCCGACGAGATCCGATTCCTCCCCCTCGCTGTACACGACGAAATTGGCGCTCTCCGCGCGAAACCACTCGGCATTCGCGGTGGTGGGCGCCAGCCACAACAATATGAAGAATGAAGCAAGCACGCGCCGCATCCGCCGTCCCCCCATGACCACCGGCAACCACCAAGCCTAAGGATTTGGCGACCTGCCGCAAGGCCAGCGAATCGTCGCCTCGTCGCGCCTATTTCGCCGCCGGGATCGGGCGGCGTCCGGCCAGATCGTAGCGATCGCCGGTGCCGAGCACATGAACGACGACGCCGTGCATCGAAAGCACGCGGTCGGGCTCGGCCTCGGCCAGATTGCAATGGCTGACTCGGGAGCCGTCGACGATATAGACTGCGCCGCTTCCGATCACCTCGAGGCTGTCGCCTTCGGCGATGGCGGCGGTATCCTCGTCGATGCCGATCCCGAGAATCCTCGGATTGTGGGCAACCGCACCGATCAGACGCCCGAAGCGGCCTCGCTCGGCGAAATGCTGGTCGATAATGACGTCGCGGATCAGTCCAAGGCCGGGCGCCATGTGGAGGTCGCCGATCCGGTGCGTCTCCCCGCTCGTTCCCCGGACGAGCATCACGTCGCTCATCACCGAGGCGCCCGCGGACGTCCCTGCAACGGTGCCACCGCGTTCGAACAGCGCCCGAACCTTGGCTTCGATGCCGCTGTCGCCGATCTGGCTGGTAATCCTCAACTGGTCGCCGCCGGAGAAGAACACGGCCGCGGCATCGTCGAGCACCTGCAGCTTGTCGCGATCTCCGGCCTCCGCCCGGTCCTCGACGTAGAGCTCGACGAGTTCGCCCACCTCGAGGTCGGCGAACGCTTTCTCGTAATCGTCGAAATAGCCCTCGGGCTGGTGGCTGGCGACGGTGGCGAGCACCAGCTTGCCGCCGCGTACGCGCCGCGCAACCTCGCGCAGGATGACCCTGCGCCCCCGTGGATCGCGATCCTCGCCGCCACCGATGATGATCAGGCTTCCGCTGCCGCGCTTTTCGCTCATGCCTCGTCCTTGCTCAGCCACACCCGCCCGTCAGGGTCGCCCGCCGTCGCGACGGCGACGGCGAAATGGGGGCTATTGTGCCACCAGCCGACCGCACCGTCCTTTCGGATCGCGATTCCGCCGCCGTCGCCGCCGAGGTGGGGAAGGCGGGAAAGCGCTAGTTCCAGCGCGCGCGCAGGACCTGTTTCCGGCATGAGCCGCATCACCTCGGAAGCGATGGCCAGGCGAGCGATCGACTCGCCGTCGCCCGACAGCGCCAGCGCGCCCACGGCGTTGTCCGCATAATAACCGCATCCGGGAAGCGAGCTGTCCGCCATTCGGCCGACCGGCGCACCGGGGAGCCCGCCCGTCGACGTAGCGGTCGCGATATTGCCGGACGTGTCCAGTGCGACCGCACCGACCGTGTCATGCTCCTTGAGCGATACACGCTGCTTCTCGACGACCAGATCCCGTGGATCGCACAAGGTCGCGCCCCGCTCGATCGCGAACTGCCGTGCACCGTCGCCGGCTACCAGTATCGCCCTTTCCGCCACCAGCAGCCGAGCGACGCCGACGGGATTGCGCACCCCCTTGATCACGCCTACCGCGCCGACCGCCAGATCGCGGCCGCTCATGACCGCCGCGCACATCTCGACCTCTCCGGCCTCGTTCAGCGCGGACCCGTAGCCTGCGTTGAACGTGGGATCGTCCTCGAGAACCCGCACCGCCGCCTCGACTGCGTCCACCGCCGCTCCGCCGCGCTCGAGGACAGCGCGCCCGGCGTCGAGCGCCCGAGCGCAACCGCGCCGATTCGCCGCTTCCTCACCGGGTTCGATCTCCTTCGCCCCACCATGGACGGCGAGGGCCCAGCCACGCTCCAACAGCACCGTCATTCAGCCGCGTAGAGGGGCTGCGGGGCTGCGCTGAACTCGCGCTCGGCTGGAACGAACTCGCACACCTGCTGCCATGCCGCGAAGACCTCGGTAGGCGTGACCACCACCAGATCCCCCGGCCGAGCCGCACGCAGCGCGGCCTGCGTCGCCTCCGCTTCTCCAGCGACCAGCTGGATCCGCTCGGGATCCGCCCCGGCTTCGATCGCCCCCGCCTTGAGCAGGTTCATGATCTGGCCGCGCGGACGGCCGCGGGTCGCAGGATCCTCGCGAAAATAATGTTCGTCGAAAATTCGGGCGGCGAGCCGGCCCATTTCCAATATATCCTCGTCCCGCCGGTCACCGGGAATAGAGATGCAGCCGATCATCCGCTGGTAACGGTGACGCAGACCGTCGATCATCTCGCCGATGGCGGCCAGTCCGGCGGCATTGTGCGCATAGTCGACGATGATCCGGAATCCGTGCGCGTCGTGGACGTTGAGTCGGCCCGGATTCTGCTCGAAGCTCGATCTGAATCCGCACAGCGCCGAGCGAATGGTCAGCAGGGGGACGTCGTGGGCGACCGCGATGGCGCAGGCGGCAAGGGCGTTCGCGATATTGAACGTCGCCGCCCCGTGCAGGGTCGCCGGAATGTCGTTGGCCGCCATGATGACTTCGCGTCGTCCGCCCCGGTGAAGGACGAGACAGCCCCCCTCCGAGCCAGGCTCGCGCACCACCGCCGTGCGGCCTGCGTCGATGTGCCGGCGCACGCACACCGGCATGTTCTCGCCGCCGTCCAGCGAGAACCAGATCAGGCGGCCACCGGCGCGCCGAGCCATTCGTACCGTGAGCGGGTCATCGGCATTGAGGACGGAGGCGCCGTCACGCGGCACCGTCTCGACGATCAGCGACTTCACGGCCGCGAGGTCCTCGACCGTTTCTATTCCCTTGAGCCCGAGATGGTCGGCGCTGATGTTGAGCACGGCGGCAATGTCGGCTTCATCGAAGGCCAGGCCCTCGCGAAGCATGCCGCCGCGTGCCGTCTCCAATACCGCCACCTCGACGCTGGGATCACGCAGCACCATTCGCGCGCTGCGCGGTCCGGTGGCATCGCCTTCCGCGACGATGAGGTCGTTGACATAGACTCCGCTTGTCGACGTCAGCCCGACGGTACGGCCGGTGTAGCGCAGGATGTGATTGACCATCCGGCCCACGGTCGACTTTCCGTTCGTTCCGGTAATGGCGATGATCGGTATCCGTCCGCGGCAGCCGCGCGGGAACAGCATCTCCATCACGGGGCGGGCAACGTCTCGCGGCGCCCCTTCCGAAGGCTCGATGTGCATGCGGAAACCCGGCGCCGCATTCACCTCGATCACGCCGCCGCCGGTCTCACGGACGGACCGGGAGATATCCGGCGCGATGAAGTCGATCCCGGCAATATCAAGTCCGACGATGGCGGCAGCCCTGCGGGCGATTTCGATATTCTCCGGATGGATGTCGTTCGTCCGATCGATCGCCGTGCCGCCGGTCGAAAGGTTGGCCGTCGCGCGCAGGTCGACGACCTCCCCGCGGGCGGGCACGGTCTCGACGGTGCGTCCGCCGCGCGCGATGAATTCGATGAGGTGCGGGTCGATCCGGATCCGCGTCATCACCTTCTCGTGTCCCTCGCCGCGCCGCGGGTCCTGGTTCACCTTCTCGATCAGCTCGGCGATCGTGCTGACGCCGTCTCCGGTGACACGTGCCGGCACGCGTTCGGCGACGGCGACGAGCTGTCCATCGACGATAAGGATGCGGTGGTCGCGCCCGGCGAAAAATTGCTCCACGACAATCCGGCGGCCATGCTCGCGGGCCGCGGCAAAGCCGAAGCGCAGCTGGGCTTCGTCGCGGATGTCCGTCGTTACACCTCGGCCGTGATTTCCGTCGAGCGGCTTGGTGACGAGCGGGTAACGGAGCGTTCGCGCTTCCCGCAGCGCCGCCTCCACGTCCCGAACCACGACGCCATGAGGAACGGGGACGCCGGCCTGGGCGAGCAGCCTCTTGGTCAGGTCCTTGTTCCCCGCGATATCCACCGCCACGAGCGACGTGCGGCCGGAGATGCTCGCTCGGATGCGCTGCTGCCTACGGCCATAGCCGAGCTGGATAAGGCTATTGTCGTCGAGGCGCATGACGGGAATTCCCCGCCGCTGGGCTTCATCGACCAGCGCCTGAGTCGTCGGGCCGAAGCGGCTCGCCTTCACCAGCTGCCGTACCGCCTCCAGACGGGCTTCGTAGTCATAAGGGCCTTCAGCCGCCCAGATCCGGTCGAGCCCAACGACCCCCCGCACAGATTCGGGTAGCAGCGAATCGACAAGTTCGAGCGCGAATCGGCCGGCGGCGAGAGCGACATTCTCGTCGCGATAGGCGTACATCACATTGTAGCGTCCCGGATGCCCCTTTACCGAGCGCGTCTTGCCGCGGGTCAGGCGGTCGCCGGCGATTGTCTGCAGTTCAAGGGCGACATGCTCGGCGACATGGCCGAGCCAGGTGCCTTCCCGGAGACGCTTCACGAAGCCGCCCCGGCGGCCGAAGCAGCAGCCGTGCAGTTCAAGTCCTGGAAGCCGCGCAAGCAAGCGATCCGAGAAATCGCCCAGCCGGTCGGTGGGCCAATCCTCCATGCGGCCCAGGTCGAGCTGGATCCGCACCATCGGCGTATGACTGTATCGGTGGGGCCCGCGATATACCCCTTTTTCGATCACCCGTACGGGCTGAGTGAGCAATCGAGTCACGGCATCGGACGGTGTCCCGAAGAAAACCGGCTGGTCCGCCAAAAAACCTCTCCCAATGGCAAGGATATCACCCGTCCCGGGATTGGCCCGTTCAGGATTTTGCGTTGCAACACAAACGCCTATGGACAGTTGGCGTTCCGGAACAATCATGCTGATCCAGATTATTGCCTCTGTTCTCAAATCCGGCCTGGCGGCGCTCGGGTCGACCGGCGCGGCGCCATGGACTGCTTGTCTCCAGCGAAAGGCCTCGATTCGAGAACAGGATAGGTGGGCTGCTGATCGAAGCTTTGTCTCGGGCGCCAAGACCACCGGGTGGCGGCCGAGCTCGACCGCTCCTGTCGTGCGCGACGCGGGCGGCCCGAATGCGGGGGAAGGACGAGGCGCGGTTAGCCGCTAGCTCGCGTCTGCTTCGTCGCCCAGCCAAGCCTTTCGAAAGGAGAGCTGTTCGGCGGTTGGCCTGAGGTTCGCCGCCTCGAAGCGAACCACCTCGAGCGTCGGGTCCTCGGCGAAGATGATCGTGGCGCTGCGCTGGAGCCCCCGCTGGATATAGTCGATCCGCACCGCATCGCCCGGCGAGTGGCGGGAAAGGACGGCGTCCCAATCTTCTTGCCGATCAATCTCGATCGTGCCGATCCGGACGATCTCGTCGCCGCCGTCCAACCCCGCCGCATAAAGGGGGCTTCCAACAGTGCTGCCGCCGTCGAGCGTCACGGCCTCGCCCTCCACGTTCAGCCGGGCCGGCCCGAGCCAGGCCTCGCCCGAATGGCGCCGGCGCAGCAGCAAGCCTGCCTGGCGGAGGAGCGGCTCGAAGTCCGGCAGGCCGCTGCCTTCGATCGTCCGTGCGAAGAAGCGTTCCGCGAAGGCCGGGTCGCCGGTCAGGGCCGCAAGCCCCTCGCGCAGGTCCTGCGGCCTGAAGGGCCGCTCGGTCGCACCGTGCGTCCGCCAGACCTGGCGCATGTAATCGTCGAGCGAGCGGTCGGGAAAGTGCTGACGAAGCTCGAGATCCAGCGCCAACGCGATGACTGCGCCGTAGGGGTAATATGAGACGAAGATGTTCGAATGATTGGTCGGATCGATGGCGGTCGCGGCGTCGACGAAAGGCGCCCGCAGACTCATCTCCTGCGGCGATCCGTAACGGCGTCCCGGGGCGTTGACGATGGCGCTGAGCGTCCCCGACAGCCCCTCCAGATACTCGTCGATGGAGGAAAGGCCGGCTCGTCGCAGGATCAGCGGACCGTAATAAGAGGTGAAGCCTTCCGAGAACCACAGGCTCGGGGTGGGATTGGCGCGCTCGAAGTCGAACGGCTCGAGCTCCGCGGGGCGAAGCCGCTCGACATTCCAGGCATGGATGAATTCGTGGCTGAGCGTTCCGATCTGGGCGAAGTCCGCCTCGCTGAGGGACCGGCTGTTCGTGAGATAGGTGGAGTTGCGATGCTCCATCCCGTCGCCCGACGCATGCGGGAGATAGTCGGCGAGGAAGGTATAGGTGCCGAAATCGAAATCGGGCACGTCGCCGAACAAGGCGATCTGCTCGCGCACGACCCGCTCGGCCATTCCCGCGAAGCGGTCGACCTCCTCGCTCGTGCCCTCATGATGGACGGCGAGGCGGATCGTATAGCGGCGGCCTTCCTCCTCGACCTGCCACTCGCGCAGTTCGTGGTCGCTGAGCTCGGTCGGGCTGTCCATGAGATATTGCAGGTCAGGCGCCCGGAAGGTCCTGCCGTCGCCGACCGGCTGGAGCTGGGTGGCGACCTTCCAAGAGGGATCGAACGGGCGGAACGTCACCTCGACGGGACGCTCCTCGAGGCCGCCGGCCCACATGAAGGTGGCGGGCATGTTGAGATGGGCATGGGTGGCGTCGATCTGGCTGTAGGTGCCGTCGGCGCGATCGGCGAAGAGCGTGTAGGTGACGGTGACTTCGCCGCCATGGCCAGCCACCGTCCAGCTATAAGGATCGCTGCGTCCGACCGGGAGGGGCCGGCCAGTGCCATCGACGGCCGACACCGAATAGACGTTCTTGGCAAATTCGTGGATCGCATAGCGGCCGGGCGACGAGCGCGACATGCGCAGGACGAGCGGCGCTTCGCCCACATCCGAGAAGGTGACGCTGATCCGCGCTTCGTGGTGCACCGCGTTGGGAAAGGCGACCTCGTAGCGAACCGGCGCGGCATTTTCCTGAGCCAAGGCGGGGGTGGCGACAGCAGCCAGCAGAAGTCCGATCCTCGCCCTCGTCCTCATTCCTGCCGTCTCCCGCCCGCGCCCGACGCGGCGCGTTCCATGACTATCCGCCGCGCAGGCAGGTCGACAACCGCTTTCGGATCCGGAGTGACGGCTTTCCGACTGCCCGCCTCGGAGGTCAGACCCACTGGCCGCCGCGTGCCTGGACCAAGTCTTCGCGATTTAGCTCGAAATCGCTCGCTTCATGCCGTTCGAGCACCTGCGTCTCCGGCGACCCGAAGGTGCGGTTGACCATGCGGCCGCGCTTTACCGGCTCGCGATCCGCGATAAGGTCGACCCAGCGGTCGAGGTGACGATATTCGTGGACCGCCAGAAATTCCTGGGCGCCATAGGCTTCGCGCAGCATCGATCCGTACCAGGGCCAGGCCGCCATGTCGGCGATCGTATATTCGTCGCCGGCCAAATATTCGTTGTTGGCGAGATGGGTATCGAGCACATGGAGCTGCCGCTTGGTCTCCATGGCGTAGCGATTGATGGCATATTCCACCTTGAACGGCGCGTAAGCGTAGAAATGGCCAAACCCCCCGCCGACGAAAGGGGCGGACCCCATCTGCCACATCAGCCAGTTCATCGTCTCGGCGCGCTTGTGATGCTCGGTCGGCAGGAAGGCGCCGAACTTCTCGGCGAGATAGAAGAGTATCGATCCGCTCTCGAACAGGCGCGTTGGCGGATCGGTCGAACGGTCGAGCATCGCCGGGATCTTCGAATTGGGATTGATCTCGACGAAGCCGCTGGAGAACTGAACACCGTCGCCGATCCGGATAAGCCAGGCATCATATTCCGCGCCCTCGTGCCCGAGCGCCAGCAGCTCCTCCAGCATGATCGTGACCTTCACTCCGTTCGGCGTGCCCATCGAATAGAGCTGGAGCGGGTGTCGGCCGACCGGAAGCGCCTTTTCATGAGTCGCACCCGAGACCGGCCGGTTGATGCTTGCGAATTGGCCTCCGCTCGGCTGGTCCCAAGTCCAGACGCGGGGCGGGACATAGCCCGGCGGCTGATTGTTCGCGGGATCGAGATCGTCGGCCATGTCGGTCTCCTCGTCACGTTCGCTGTCGGATCGCGCGTTAAGACGTCGCGCGGCGCATCGCCAGCCGCATTTCGTCCGAACGCGGCCTGCTTTCCGCGGGCGCAGCGAGCAAACGCACCTGCATCCTGGCGCGTTGCCACGCTTCAGGGACGGACCGGCGGGATCCTCATCTCGATCAGCTCGCGCTGCGCGCGGTCGAGTGCCCAAAGCGTGCCAGCCGAACGATCCCACTGGATAGCCTGGCCGGGCGCAGGGATTGGTATGGTCGCGACATGGAGGAGCCGGGAACCCGCCTCGGGCAGGCGGAGCACATAGGCCTCCGGCCGGTCGTGGCCCGTGACATAGAGCAGACCATCGCGCCAGGCGCCGCCGGACGCGCTGTAGGGCGCCATCCGCTCCAATATGCTCTTCGGGAGCAGCCACGCCCCGAGCTCGCGAAAGTCGGCATCGAAGCGCACGACCACCGTCGAGCGATGATCGCGACCGGGTTCGCCGCCGCGGCCGTCATAATGGGCGAAGCCCGCCCACCAGCTGCCATCCTGCCATTCGAGCCAGGTCAGCGATCCGCGGCCGGGCCCGAGGCTCCGCGACCGGACGTGGCGCAGCGTTTCGGCGTCGAACCATTCCACCGAGCTCGCCATCGGCACTTCCGGGTAATTGGAGGCGGCGCAGACCAAAGACCCCTCGTGCAGCGTGCAGCTGTTCATATGGATGAACTGGGTCTCGTCGCCCTGCCAGACGGCGACGCGCCGGCCGCTCGCCCGGTCATATTTGCCGATCGCGCTGTTCGAGATAGCATAGACGAAGCGGGCGTCGGCGGCGACTCCCTGCCGGGCCTCCTCGGCCGGAATCCGCCTGACCTCGGTCGCGGCCGGCAGCAGGAGGGCGGCCGCGGCCGCCGCCGCGATCCATGCCCAGCCCATCAGAAGCGTACCGAGGCGCCGAGCTGCCAGGTGCGGCCGTAGCGCTCGTTCTGGGTCACCCAGTCGCGCCGCACCCACTGATATTGCCGGGTCGGCTCGTCGGTCAGATTCTGCGCCTCGACGAACAGGCGGACGTGATCGTTGACCGCAAAGCTCGCTTTCGCATCGAGCCGCCGCAAATCGTCGTTCGACTGGTCGGCGATCGGGTCGGAGTCGGCGGAGATGAGCGCCCGGCCGGTATGGTGATAGGCGATCGAGGCTTCGACCGGGCCGCGCTGGTAGAAGAGCTGCGCGCCCCAGAGCAGGTCCGACTGTTCCGGGAAGGCGACGGTCCTCACCGCATCCGGAGTCTCGATCTGCAGGTTGGAGTCGACCAAGGTCAGGGTCAGGTTCACGCCGAGGCCGGAGAGCGCGCCGGGAAGGAAGGTGAATTGCTGCTGATAGGCGGCCTCCAGGCCGATAATGTCGCCGCTGCGGGCATTTTCCGGTTGGCTGAAGCTGATTCGGTCATAGGCGACGCCGGCGAACGATCCGTCGACCACCGTGAAGGAACGCGTGAAGATCGGATTGTCGATAATCTTCGCGAAAGCGCCGATCGAAAGCAGGCCTCCACGAGCGAAATAATATTCGCCGATCGCGTCGAAGGAATCGGCGACATAGGGCCGGAGCGCCGGATTGCCGAGCGAGACCGACGCCTCATTGCCCTCGACCTCGATCTCGCCGCCCGGTGACAGCGCCGAATATTGCGGCCGGCCGACACTGCGGCTGTAGGCCAGGCGGACCACCAGATCCGGGGCCGGGTTGATCCGGACGATCAGGCTCGGAAGCCAGTTGGTATAGTCGCTTTCCGCCGTGGCCGGGATCACCGTGTCTCCGTTCTGGAGCTGGAATCCTTCTATGTCGAGCCGGGTGCGCTCGACCCGCAATCCGGCCGTCACGTCCACATCGCCGAAATCGAGGTTCGCCATCGCATAGCCGGCGATCACCTCCTCCTCGAGGTCGAGATCGCCGAGCGTCTCGTCGGCAAGGCTCCCCTCGCTGTCGAAGACGAACAGCGGTCCGCCGAGCCGCCCCTGGGTGAAGGCGATGATCGCCTGCGGGTCGATCGTCGGCGAGATCAGATAGGATTGGCCATCCACCTCGATGATCGAGTCCGCGCCCACCAGGCCTGCGCCGGCGAGTGTGAAGCGATTTCCCGAGCCGCCGCGCCCATAGCTGTCGTTGCTCGAATCGAAGCTCTTGTCCGTGGTGCGGTAGCGGCCGCCGATCCGAACGAAGCTGTCGGTGCCGAGCGCGAACTCGCGGGTGAGGTTGACGCGGGCGTCCCAGCTGTCTTCCTCGCCGCGCTCGTCCTGCTCGCTATAGCTGCGGAATTCGAGGTTCTCGGCGGCCACGCGAGTGCGCGGGACGGCGGTGAACACCGGATCGGTGAAGTCGAAATCGACCGGCCCGACCGGATCGACGTTGCGAAACTGCCAGCTCTGGTTGGGCTCGATCACCTCGTTATGGATCCGGGCCACGCCATAATCGAGGATCCAGGGACCGAACCGGTTCTCGCCGCCAGCCATCAAGGCGAGCACCGATTTCTCCTTATATTCGAGGCGAAGGTCGGAGCGCTGCGCCGTTGCGGTGGAGGTGCCGCTTAGCCCGTCCGGATCGAGGACGATCGATCCGTCGTCGACCAGCTCCTGGCCGCCATTGGCGAAGTCGATGCGGTAGCGCTGGCGATATTCGTCCTCGGTGAAGCGGCTGTACAGGCCTCGGACATAGAATTGGTGGTCATCGCTCGGCCTCCAGTCGAAGGACCCGGTGGCGCCGATCCGCTCGCGCTTCAGCTCGTAATCGGTATATTTGAGGTTGATCGGGAGCCCGCCGCGCGCCGCCTCCGCGACCGGCGCCCAATCGTCGGGATAGATTCCGGCGCTTCGGAAGGTGCGGTCCGAATAGCTCGCACCGACGAGCAGCCCGAACTGCTGGTCCGGACCGAACCGGCCGCCGACGCTGACGTCGCCGCGGATCGGGAATTCCTCGTTCAACTCCTGATAGCCGACCTGCGCCGTCGCCTGCACGGTGAACGCCTCGCGGAAATCGAAGGCCGTCTGGGTGACGAGATTGATCGATCCGCCAATGCCCTGTCCGGGCTGGTCGGCTGTCCGGACCTTGGCGACCTCGACACGATTGAGGAGCTGGCCGGAGATGACGTCGAGCGGGAGCCGGCGGCTATTGCCGTCGGGATTGCCTACCTCGAAGCCGTTGATCGTGTAGTTGTTGAGGTCCGACGGGATTCCCCGGACGGCCACGTAGCGACCCTCACCCTGGTCATATTGGACCCCGACGCCGGGAAGCCGCTCGACCACCTCGGCGACGTTGCGGTCGGGCAGCTGCCCGATCTCGTCCGCCGCGGCCGCATCGAGGATGCCGAGCGCGTCGCGCTTGATCTCGATCGAGCGCTCCTGCTGGGCGCGCTGGCCGGTGACCAGTATCTCCGCGTCGCCGCCATCCGCCAGGGCCGCACCACCGTCCTGCGCCTGAGCATGAACGGGAAGGGCGGCGGAAATGGCGAGCAGGCCGGTGCCGGCCAGAAGTCGGATGCGCATGGTCTATCCCCCGGAAATGAGCGTTGGGGGAGGGCGCTATTCCGGGCCTCTTACGAGACCGTGACAGTTTTTGTGCAGTGCAGCGACAGCGGGCAGGCGGGCAACCGCTGCGAATGCGTCGATCGCAAGTCCTGGTGTCCGCATGGGTCGGGCAGGGACGTCACGACATGAAGAAGTTGGCGGAGAGGGTGGGATTCGAACCCACGGTGAGCGTGAACCCACGGCGGTTTTCAAGACCGCTGCCTTAAACCACTCGGCCACCTCTCCGGACGCCTTCGCCGGACCGACGGCGGATAGACCCCGCATGCCCATCCGTGCAAGCCGCTGCGACACCTTCACGTGGCGGCAAGCTGATGTCATATAGGGTGCGAGCGGATGAGGGTGAAAATGCGTTTTTTGAGTATCCTGGCGGCCGGTCTTCTCGTCGCCGGACTACCCGCGGCCCGAATGGGCGACGGGGCGATCGATTTCCAGATGGAGGCACCGGCCGAGGCGCAATCTGGCGGCCTCAGCCAGGCCGGATTCATGGCGTATCTGCCGCGCCTGCGGGCGGAGGCGGAGCGCGCCGGCGTGAGCCGGGCCACGCTGGACCGGGTGTTCCCGACGCTGACCTTCTCCTCGCGCACGGTGGAACTCGACCGCGGTCAGCCCGGCGGCGCCTCGGGATCGAGCGCAATCCCGCCCTTCGAGCCGTATCGGCAGCGCCATCTCGGATCGGTGCTGATCGACCGCGGCCGCTCGCGCTATGCCCAGAATATCTCGCGCCTCAACGAGATCGGGCGCCGCTACGGCGTACCGCCGTCGGTCCTCGTCGCGATCTGGGGCAAGGAGACGAGCTACGGATCGATTACCGGCGATTTCGACCTGCTCAATTCGCTCGCCAGCCTCGCTTATGAAGGCCGGCGCCGCGACCTGTTCACCGGCGAGTTCATCGCCACGCTGAAGATGATGGACCGGGGCTTCTCGCGATCCCAGCTGGTCGGCAGCTGGGCCGGTGCCACGGGCCAGTCGCAATTCCTGCCCAGCGTCTACATCCGGCTCGGGGTCGACGGCGACGGAGACGGCCGTGCCGACATCTGGGGCAGCCATCTCGACGCCTTGGCTTCGATCGCCAATTATCTGCGCAGCGCCGGCTGGCGGCCGGGAATTCCCTGGGGAACGGCCGTGCGGGTTCCCGCGGGATTCGACCGCGCCGCGGTGGAGACCCGGCTTCGCGCGCCGCGTTGCGCCCGCGTCCACGAGCGCCACAGCCGCTGGCTCACCGCCGAGGAATGGCGCCGGCTCGGCGTGGCGAACAGTCTTCCTGCCGGCACCCTGGCGAGCCTGCTGGAGCCGGACGGCCCGGGCCGGACCGCCTATCTGCTCACCACCAACTACCGCACGATCCTCGACTATAACTGCTCGAACTTCTACGCCTTGACCGTCGGCCTCCTGGCCGATTCGGTTTCCCGTTGAACGTTCGAGGTCGCTGCTCAGAGATGATGCGCAAGCCCCTGCTCATTACCCTTTTCGCCACCGCGCTTTCGATTCCGGCCGCCGCGGCCGCTCCGCCCTTCGAAACGCCCGCGCCGATCGCCTACATGATCGATCTCTCGTCGGGTGCCGTGCTCTACGCCAAGGATGCCAATCGCCGGATCCCGCCCGCATCGATGGCGAAGATGATGACCACCCACGTCGTCTTCGAGCTGATCGACAGCGGCGAGCTGCAGCCCAACCGAATGTGCACCGTGCGGCCGGAGACATGGCAGCGCTGGCACGGACCGGAAGCGGGATCGACCATGTTCCTGTCCCCTGGCGAGCAGGTCAGCGTCGAGAATCTGCTGCACGGGATCGTCACTCTGTCCGGCAACGACGCGACCGTCGTGCTCGCCGAATGCATTTCCGGCACCGAGGCCGCCTTCGTCGCGCTGATGAACCGCCACTCGCGCGAGCTCGGGCTGGAGAATTCCAATTGGGGCAATCCGGTCGGATGGCCGGACAATGGCGTCACCTACACCACGGCCCGCGACCTCGCGACGCTGGCAGCGGCCACGATTCGCCAGCACCCCCGGCTTTACCGTGAATATTATACCGTTCGGGAGTTCACCTGGGGCCGCACGATGGGCGGCGACCGGCCGATCACCCAGGCCAACCGCAATCCGCTGCTCGGACGCATCGAAGGCGCCGACGGACTCAAGACCGGCCATACCGCCGAGGCGGGCTACGGCTTCACCGGCTCGGCCGAGCAGGGTGGGCGCCGCATCGTCATGGTGCTCGCCGGGCTCGACAGCTTCAACGGACGGTCCGCGGAATCGGTGCGGTTCATGGACTGGGGATTCCGCGCCTGGCAGTCGCGGCCGCTGCTCGATCAGGGCGAACGGATCGGCGAGGCGCAAGTCCAGCTCGGCGGCGAGGACAAGGTTGGCCTGGTCGCGCCGCGCGCGGTGGCCGTGACCATCCCGGCCGGTCTGGGGCAGGATATCAGGGCGCGCATCGTCTACCAGGGCCCGGTCAAGGCGCCGATCGCGCAGGGCCAGCACATCGCCGATCTCGTCGTCACCGCCGGCGACATGCCGCCCCAGGTCACGCCTCTGGTCGCCGAGGAAGCCGTCGGCGAAGCCGGCTTCTTCGGCCGGATGTGGGCGGGGCTGAAGCACCTGCTCGGCATGGGATGATCCCGCGTTTCGTCACCCTCGAGGGTGGGGAAGGGGTTGGAAAGTCCACCCAGCTCAAGGCGCTGGCCGAGGTGCTTCGCGCTCGGGGGCCGGCCGTCGTCGAGACGCGGGAGCCCGGCGGCAGCCCGGGCGCCGAGGCGATCCGCTCCCTGCTGCTGCAGGGCGACATCGACCGCTGGACCGGCGAGGCCGAGGCTCTCCTGTTCGCCGCCGCCCGGTCCGACCATGTCACCCGAACGATCAAGCCGGCTCTCGACCGCGGCCAATGGGTGCTGTGCGACCGCTTCCTCGACAGTTCGATCGCCTATCAGGGCATGGTCGGCGGCCTAGGCGTCGAGGCGATCCGCCGGCTGCATGCGATCGGCAGCGGCGGCTTCCTGCCCGACCGCACGCTCTTGCTCCGGCTCGACGGCGACGAGGCCGCCGCCCGGACCCGCCGCCGCGATGCCGATGGGGCCGATCGCTTCGGTGCCCGCGACGCCGCTTATCATGCCGGCATCGCCGCGGCCTTCGATCGCCTCGCGGCGGAGGAGCCGGAGCGGTTCCGCGTGATCGATGCCGCCGGCGAGGCGGAGACCGTGACGAAGCGGCTTCTCGCCGCTTTGGAAGATCTGCTTTGAAGGACGGCGCCTCTCGCTCTTGCTTCCCTCGTGGGGGAGACGTCCGCGGCGGGGCTTGTCACCCGTGACACCCCTGTACGGCCACGATACCGCCGTGGCGGCATTCCGTGCGGGGCTGGACTCCGGACGCCTCCATCATGCCTGGCTGGTCACCGGTCCGGCCGGAATCGGCAAGGCGCTGTTCGCCGACAAGGCAGCCTTGCGGGTGCTCGCGCAAGGGGCCGGAGCGTCGGTGGACGCGCCCGGGCTCGATGTTCCGGACTCCTACCCGGCGGCGAAGCTCATGGCGGCCGGCAGTCATCCCGACCTGATGCGCCTCGAGCGCCTGACGCGCGAGGGGGGCACGGATCTCGCCCGAAACATTACCGTCGACCAGGTTCGCGGACTTCAGCGGTTGTTCTCGACGACCGCATCCATGTCGCCGTGGCGCGCGGTGGTGATCGACTCGATCGACGATCTCGAACGCAACGCCGCCAATGCCCTGCTCAAGAATCTCGAGGAGCCGCCGCCGAACAGCTTGTTCATGCTGGTCAGCCACGCGCCCGAGCGATTGCTGCCGACGATCCGGTCGCGCTGCCGCATCCTGCGCCTTTCGCCGCTTCGATCCGACGCCATGGCGTCAGCCCTGCGCACTGCGCTGCCCGATGCCGACGCGGCGGAAATCGAGTCGCTCGTCGAAGTGGGGGAGGGGGCGCCCGGCCGAGCCATTGCCTTTCGCGGGCTCGACATCGCCGCGCTCGACGAGGCGATGCGGGCTCTCGCGCGCGAGGGCGATCCGACCAACCACCGGCGGTCGGCGCTGGCACAGAGTCTGTCCGGGAAGGCGGCCCAGGCGCGCTACGAGGCGTTTCTCGCCCGCGCACCGGCCCTGATCGTCGCCACTGCCCGGACACGTCGCGGCGCCGCCTTGGCCGAGGCCCTGGCCTTGTGGGAGCGCGCATCCGACCTCGCTTCGGCGGCGCGACGCCAGTCGCTCGATCCGCAGGCCGTCGCGTTCGAGCTCGCCGGATTGCTGGCCGGGCTGGCGACGACGGGGGGCAAAGCGGCGGCCTGACGGCTTCGAGGCAGGCCCGGCTGGGGAACATGATTGTCCCGGGCCGAAAATGCTCTATCTCGCCCGGCATGGCGGACCCTTTCTACATCACGACCGCGATCAGCTATCCGAACGGGCGGCCGCATATCGGCCATGCCTACGAGGCGATCGCCACCGACGCGATCGCCCGCTTCCAGCGGATGCGCGGCCGCGACGTCTTCTTCCTGACCGGAACCGACGAGCATGGGCTGAAAATGGCCCAGGCAGCGCGCGAGCGGGGGACAAGTCCGGCCGAGTTCGCCGAACAGATGTCGAGCTATTTCCGCGAGATGAATGAGAGTCTCAACATCTCGTTCGATCGCTTCATCCGCACCACCGAGCCAGCCCATCATCGCGCCAGCCAGGCGATCTGGCAGGCGATGGCGGACAAAGGCGACCTCTATCTCGGCCGTTACGAAGGCTGGTATTCGGTTCGAGACGAAGCTTATTATGACGAAAAGGAGCTCGTCGAGGGCGACAATGGAGAACGGTTGTCGCCCCAGGGCACGGCCGTCGAATGGACGGTCGAGGAGAGCTGGTTCTTCCGGCTTTCCGCCTATCAGGAGCGCCTGCTCGCATATTATCGCGATCATCCGGACTTCATCCGGCCGGAATCCCGGCGCAACGAGGTGATGCGCTTCGTCGAAGGCGGGCTTTCCGATCTCTCCATATCGCGCACCAGCTTCGACTGGGGCGTAAAGGTGCCCGGCAGCGACAAGCATGTCATGTACGTGTGGCTGGACGCGCTCACCAACTACATCACCGGCATCGGCTATCCCGATGATACGGAAGAATGGCGCAAATTCTGGCCCGCCGACCTCCATGTCATCGGCAAGGACGTGGTCCGCTTCCACGCCGTCTACTGGCCGGCCTTCCTCATGTCGGCCGGCCTTGCGCTTCCACGGCAGGTGTTCGGCCACGGGTGGCTGCTTTCGCGTGGCGAGAAGATGTCCAAGTCGGTCGGCAACGTCGTCGATCCCAACGATCTGGTGCGCGCCTTCGGCGTCGATTCGCTTCGTTATTTCCTATTGCGCGAAATCACGTTCGGACAGGACGGGAGCTATAGCGGCGAGGCGATCGTCACCAAGGTGAATGCCGACCTCGCGAACACCTTCGGCAATCTCGCACAGCGCACTTTGTCTTTCATCGCAAAGAATTGCGACGGTATCCTACCGGTGGGTGGCAAGGGAGATCCCGCCGACGAAGCGCTCATCACCCTGATTTCGGAGGTCACGCGACGCGACGTGCCGGCCCACTTCGAGGGGCTGCAGCTATCCCAGGGGATAGAGAGCTGGCTGAAGGCGGTGTTCGCCTGCAACCAGTATATCGACAGCCAGGCGCCCTGGACGCTGCGCAAGAGCGATCCGGAGCGGATGAAGGCGGTGCTGGCGACGCTCTACGTCGCCATCCGCGACCTTGCGATCGTCATTGCGCCGGTCGTGCCGGAATCGTCGGCGCGCCTGCTCGACGCGATGGGCGTGCCGGAGGGCGAGCGCGACTTTGCCGCGCTCGAGGATCCGGACAGCTACGACCGGCTTGCCGCCTCGGCCTTTCGGCTGGTGCCGCCGACCCCCATATTCCCGAGGCTGGAGCTTCCCGTCGAGGATTGAGCTTCCGATCCTTCGCGCGTGTCATGGAGCAGGCGAACGAGCATGTTCATCGATAGCCATTGCCATCTCAACTATAAGGGCCTGGTCGAGGACCAGGCCCAGGTGCTCGCCCGCGCGCGCGACGCGGGCGTGACGGCGATGCTCAACATTTCGACCCGGGCAAGCGAATGGGATGCCGTGATCGGCACCGCCGAGCGCGAGAGCGACGTCATGGCGTCGGTCGGGATCCATCCGCACGAGGCGGACGTCCATCCCGACGTCGAGGCCGAGACCCTGGTGGCCAGGGCCGAGCACCCGAAGGTGATCGCGATCGGCGAGACGGGCCTCGATTATTATTACGACCATAGCGACCGGGCGCGGCAGCAGGAGAGCTTCCGCGCCCATATCGCCGCGTCGCGCGCAACAGGCCTCCCGCTGATCGTCCACACTCGTGACGCCGAAGAGGACACGCTCGCGATCCTCGGCGAGGAGATGGGGAAGGGAGCCTTCCCCGGCGTTATCCACTGCTTCACCGGCAGCGCCGATTTTGCCGACGAGATGCTGGAGCTCGGCTTCTCGATCTCGATCTCCGGCATCGTCACGTTCAAGAATGCCCGCGACCTGCAGGAGACCGCCCGGGCCTTGCCGCTCGACCGGCTGCTCATCGAGACAGACTCGCCGTTCCTCGCGCCCGTACCCCACCGCGGCAGGCCGTGCGAGCCCGCCTTCGTGGCCGACACCGCGCGCTTCCTGGCGGAGCTGAGGGGGGAAAGGCTGGAGACGCTGGCCGAGGCGACGAGCGAGAATTTCCGGCGCTTGTTCACGAAGGCGGCCGCATGAGCAGCGCGGTACGCGCCTTGCCGGGCGCGAAGCGCATCGGGATGGGCCGGTGCGGCCTTGCCCGCAAGCCGGAGCCACGTCCCGCTGACGGAGGCCGTCATTAAGGTCCGTCTCCTCGGCTGCGGCACGTCATTCGGCGTGCCGCGCGTCGGCAACGACTGGGGTTCCTGCGATCCGGCGGAGCCTCGCAACCGCCGCCGCCGCGTCTCGATCCTTGTCGAAGAGGCTGGCAAGCGGATCCTGGTCGACACCAGCCCGGACCTTCGCGAGCAGCTGCTCGACGCCGAGGTCGGCGCACTCGATGCCGTGATCTGGACGCATGACCATGCCGACCATTGCCACGGCCTCGACGACCTTCGGGCCGTCTTTCACGCCCGCGGCGGGCCGATCCCGGGCCATGCGCGACGTCAGACGCTCGAGGCGCTGCGGAACCGCTTCACTTATGCCTTCGAGGGCAGGGGAGGTTATCCCGCGATGATCGCCGGACAGCTTCTCGCCGACCGCCTCACCGTCGGACCGATCGAGGTCGGAGTCGTCGACCAGCCGCACGGCGCGATCACCAGCGCCGGCCTGCGATTCCAGGCGGGAGGGCGGTCGATCGGCTATTCCACCGATTGCAACGATTTGACGGACGAGATGATCGCTCTGTTCCAAGGGGTCGACCTGTGGATCGTCGATGCGCTTCGCCGGCGGCCGCACCCGACCCACCCACATCTCGAGCGGACGCTGGAATGGATTGGCCTGATCCAGCCGCGCCGGGCTATACTGACCCACATGGACAACAGCATGGACTACGTCGCCTTGGCAAGGGAGCTTCCGGACGGAGTCGAGCCCGGCTATGACGGTCTTGAGGTCTCGCTATGAGCAGCGGCGATCAAGCCGTTCATTTGATTTATCTTCTTGGGGTCCTTGTGCTGGTCGGCAGCGCCCTGGTGGTGCGCCGGATCCCGATCGCCCAAGGGCTCAAGATGTTCGTGGGCTGGGTGCTCATCTTCAGCGTCGCCTTCGTCGTCTTCACCCTCAAGGACGAGTTCCTGGCGCTCGGAAACCGCGTGCTGGTCGAGACCCGCGGCGGGATCGCGCAGGTCGCACCGGGCGAGATCCGCATCCGCCAGGCGCCGGACGGGCATTTCTGGGTGACCGCAGAAGTAAATGGCGAGCCGGTCCGCTTCCTGGTCGACAGCGGCGCCACGACGACGAGCCTGTCGCGCGACGCGGCCGAACGGGCCGGCATCGAGCCCAGCTCGGGCTTCCAGGCAATGGTGCGCACGGCCAATGGTATCGTCATGGTCGATCGCGGCCGCGCGGAGCGGATGAAGATCGGGCCGATCGAGCGCCAGAACGTCGCCGTGCACATCTCGGACGCATTCGGCGACATGAACGTCATCGGCATGAATTTCCTGTCGACCTTGTCCGGTTGGAGCGTCGAAGGCCGGACCCTGGTGATGCGTTCGTGATGGGAGTCGCGGCCTTGGAGTTGTCGGGACGTCTTGGATGCCGCCGATCGCTGGCATGACGGGGGGAGTTCGCCTTCCTTGAATCAATCCGGATTTTACATAATGTATATTATCGGACTTTCAGATGGATGATTCCCCGAAGGCCCCCGCTGGCGAAGCTTTGGCCGAGCTGGCCCAGATCATGGCGCGGCTGCGCGATCCCTCGACCGGCTGCGAATGGGACCGAGTCCAGACCTTCGAGACGATCGCGCCGTACACGATCGAGGAAGCCTATGAGGTCGACGACGCAATCCGCCGCGGCGACATGGGATCACTGAAGGACGAGCTCGGCGATCTCCAGCTCCAGGTCGTCTATCATGCGCGCATCGCCGAGGAACGCGGCGCTTTCGACCTTGGTGACGTCATAACGGCAATTGCCGCCAAGATGGTCCGGCGCCATCCGCACATCTTCGGCGACGCTTCAGCGAGCCCGGGCTGGGAGACCTTGAAGGCGGCCGAGCGCGAAGCCGATGCCGATCCGAGCGCGCTGGCCGGAGTCGCCCTCGCCCTTCCCGCCTTGAAGCGCGCCGAGAAGGTACAGCGCCGCGCCGCCCGAGTGGGCTTCGACTGGCCCGACAGCGAAGGCCCGCGCCTCAAGATCGACGAAGAACTAAGCGAGATCGAGCGCGCCGAAAGCGACGAGGAGCGCGCCGCCGAGATCGGCGACCTCCTGTTTGCCGTCGTCAATTATGCCCGCCACCTCGGCGTTAATACGGAGACGGCGCTGCGTGAAGCAACGGCCCGGTTCGAGCAACGCTTCCGCAAAGTGGAAGAACTGGCCAACAAACCTTTGAATGAAATGGATATTGATGGACTGGAGGCGCTTTGGCAGCAGGCCAAGAAGCTGGTCTGACGCGCTTTCGTCATTGTCGATCGATCGGGCCGCTCTATGCCCGCTCGGCCTGCCTCGCCTCGAACCTCGACCAGTCGGCATCGGACAGTCGCACCTCGAGGCGGGTTTCGAGACCTTCCTGATGCTGCTCCAGCACCTCGCCATGGGCGTGGAGCCAGGCTATCGCGCTGCCGTCGCCCGTCGGGATGGTGATGCTGCGCACCGGCGCGCCCTTGCGCAGATGGGCGGCGACGCAGGCAAGCAGGTCGTCGACCCCGGCCCCCGTCAGCGCCGAGAGGACCACGACGTCCTCGCGCCTCCCCGCTTCGGCCCGAACCGCCTGGGCCTCTTCCGGTCCTAGCCGGTCGATCTTGTTCCACGCCTCGATCATCGGCGCGCCGATCTCGCCGGCTGCGCCGATTTCTTCGAGCACCTGCTCGACATCGCCCTGTTGCGCCTCGCTGTCCGGATGGGAGATGTCGCGGACGTGGACGATGAGATCGGCCGAAACCACTTCCTCAAGCGTCGCCCGAAATGCGGCGACGAGCTGGGTCGGAAGGTCTGATATAAAACCGACCGTGTCCGACAGGATCGCCTTGTCGAGACCGGGCAGGCCGATCTCCCGCATCGTCGGATCCAAGGTGGCGAACAAAAGGTCCTCGGCCAGCACCTCGGCACGGGTGAGGCGGTTGAACAGGGTCGACTTGCCGGCATTGGTGTAGCCGACCAGCGCAACGACCGGCCAGGGCGCGCGCTGGCGCCTGGAACGATGCAGCGCCCGCGTGCGCGATACCTGCTCCAGCTCCCGGCGCAGCTTGGCCATCCGGTCGCGGATCAGCCGCCGGTCGGCCTCGATCTGGGTTTCGCCCGGACCGCCGAGGAAGCCGAAGCCGCCGCGCTGCCGCTCGAGATGGGTCCACGAACGCACCAGCCTGCCCGCTTGATAGTCGAGATGCGCCAGCTCGACCTGCAAGCGCCCCTCCGCGGTCGCGGCACGTTCGCCGAATATCTCGAGGATGAGGCCGGTCCGGTCGATCACCTTGGCCTTGGTCCGCTCCTCCAGATTCTTCTGCTGGATCGGGGAGATCGCGCCGTCGACGATGAGCAACTCGGCTTCGGCCTGGCGCAGCGCGTCGGCAATCCGCTCGACCTGGCCCGGCCCGAAAAGCGTCGCCGGGCGCGGCTGGCGGATGCGCAGCGGGAGCCGGTCTTCGACCCTTATCCCGATCGCCTCGGCGAGGCCGGCGGCCTCGTCGAGACGCGCCTCGACATCGCGCGTCGCCCCCTGCCCGAAGTCGGGGAGGGCTATGACCGCACGGGCGCCGCGGGCGAATTCCGTTTCGTCGCGATCGAAGACGCTCAGGCGCTCGACTCCTCGCCTTGGGCATCGGCCAGATTGACCGGGCGCTCGGGCTGCACCGTCGAGATGGCATGCTTGTAGACGAGCTGGGACAAGCCTTCCCGCTCGAGCAGCATGCAGAACAGGTCGAAGGCGGCGATCTCGCCCTGCAGCATGACTCCATTCACCAGGAACATCGTCACCGGCTCGCCTGCGCGCCGCACCGCCGACAGGAAGACTTCCTGGAGCAAGGCAGGCTTCTTCTTCTCGAGCTGCTCGTCGAAAGCCTGCTGGAGGTCGCTGAGGTCGATCGGCTGGGCCGGCATGATCGTCGAGATGGCGTGCTTGTAGATGAGCTGCGCCTGCCCGTCCCGGCGCAGCAGCACCGAGAAATTATCGAACCAGGTGATGATACCCTGAAGCTTCACGCCCTTGACCAGGAACATGGTCACCGGGGTCTTGGTCCGGCGGAGCGTGTTCAGAAACATGTCCTGGAGGTTGTTGACCTTCTCGGCCATTTCTCATTCTCCCGGATCGGCTTTGATGCGGATCCCTTGTTGCAATATCACGCGCCTTGCCCCGATGCCATCCGGACAAGGCCGTGTTCGTGGTCGTTTCGGCGGCGTGCGGGTCGCCCCCCTTCCCTACTCGCCGCCGTCGCCGCGCGTTTCGCCGAGGCCGAGCGCCTTCAGCTTGCGGTGCAGCGCCGACCGTTCCATGCCGATGAAGTTGGCGGTCCGCGAGATGTTGCCCGAGAAGCGGCGGATCTGCACCCGCAGATATTCGCGCTCGAACGTCTCGCGCGCCTCGCGCAGCGGCGTGCCCATGATTGCCTTCACCGCCTCGCTCGGCGTCAGCTGGGCCTGGTCGCTCAGTATTTCGGGTGGCAGCATGTCGATGTCAATCGAACCGAGCCTTTCTCCCGGCGCGAGAATGATGGTCCGCTCGATCACATTCCTGAGCTGGCGCACGTTGCCCGGCCAGTCATAGGCCTGAAGTGCCGCCATGGCGTCGGCGGAAACTTCCGGCGTCGACACCCTGCGGTCGGCGGCATAGCGGGCGGCAAAATGGATGACGAGTTCGGGAATGTCCTCGCGCCGCTCGGCCAGCGCCGGGAGATGGACCGGGACGACATTGAGCCGGTAATAGAGATCCTCCCGGAAGCGACCCGCAGCGATTTCCTCGCCCAGATCGCGCGCGGTGGAGGAAACGACCCGCATGTCCACCTTGACCGTGCGCTGGCCGCGGACCCGGGTGAAGCTCTGATCTGTCAGGACCCGGAGGATCTTGCCCTGGGTCGACAAAGGCATGTCGGCGATTTCGTCCAGGAACAGGGTTCCGCCATGCGCCTGCTCCAGCATGCCGGGACGGGCGAGCTCGCCCCCGTCTTCCACGCCGAAAAGCTCCTCCTCGACCCGCTCGGGAGTCATCCTCGCGGCGGTGACCACGATGAAGGGCCCGCGCGCGCGCGGGCTCCAATTGTGGAGCAGCCGTGCCGCCACTTCCTTGCCGACACCGGCGGGCCCGGAGATGAGCACACGGCTGCCGGTCGCTGCGACTCGCTTCAAGGTCGCGCGGACATTGTTGATCGCCGCACTCGAGCCGGTCAGCTCCATTTCGTTGCCGACCTGCAGACGGAGCGCCTCATTCTCGCGGCGCAGGCGATCGGTCTCGGTCGCACGGGTGACCAGATGGACGAGGTGCCCTGCCTCGAACGGCTTTTCGATGAAGTCGACCGCGCCCTGCCGGATCGCGGCCACGGCGGTATCCAGATTGCCATGGCCCGAGATGATCAGCACCGGCAGCGTCGGATCCCGTCGCTTGATCTCCTCGAGCAGCTGGAGTCCGTCCAGCCGCGATCCCTGCAGCCAGACATCCAGCAAGGCGAGCGACGGCCGCCGCTCGGCCAAGGCCTGGAGCGCGCCGTCGCTGTCCGCTGCCGTGCGGGTCGAGAAGCCTTCGTCCTCGAGAACGCCCGAGACGAGGTCCCGAATGTCCTGCTCGTCGTCAACGATGAGAATGTCCAAAGCCATAGGTTCAGCCGCTCGCCACGCTTTCTTCGGAATGGAGACCATGGGCGCCGACAAGCCGGCCGAGCGCCTCCTGGTCGAAATGGAACCGGACCAGCGATCCGCCGCCAGGCCGGTCCTCGAACTCGATCTGTCCGAAATGCTCCTCGACAATCTTCTTCACGATGGCGAGGCCCAGGCCGGTGCCCTTGGCCCGGGTAGTCATGTAGGGCTCGGTCAGCCGGCCGCGCTCGGCCGGCAGGCCCACGCCGGTGTCGGCCACCTCGATGACGATCCGGCGGTCCGTCTCGCATATTTTCATCGCGATGCGGTCGGGAGCCTCCCCTTCTCCCGCAGCGCCGGCTCCGTTTTCGAGACGGGCCGCGGAGCCGCCTCGCTCGTCACGCTTCTGCTGGATCGCCTCGACGCCGTTCTTGACCACGTTGGTCAGGGCCTGGCCGAGCAGCCGGCGGTCGCAGACCAGCATGGGTGACGGATCGGGCACGTCGAGCGAGAAGTGGATCTCCGGATGAGCGACCTCGTGCAGGAACAGGGCCTGCCGGGCGATCTCGGTCACCGGCTCCTCGCGGAAGGCTGGCTTGGGCATGCGGGCGAAGGACGAGAATTCGTCGACCATGCGGCGAAGGTCCCCCACCTGCCGGACGATCGTCCCGGTCAGCCGCTCGAAGGTCGAGGGGTCTGACGTCACCTCGGTCGCATAGCGCCGCTGCAGCCGTTCGGCGGCGAGCTGGATCGGGGTCAGGGGATTCTTGATCTCGTGGGCGATGCGCCGGGCGACGTCGGACCAGGCAGCCCGTCGCTGGTCCAGCAACTGCTCGGTGATGTCGTCGAAAGTCAGGACATGGCCACCCTTCACCTTGACCGTCTTGACGGCCAGCGTGCGCGGCTCGCCACGCGAGGCGAACTGCACGACGTCCTCGCGCGAGTCCGCAGCGATCTGCCGGTCGAGTTCCGGTGCCAAATCCGCCAGCTTCTGCCCGACCGGGCTTTCCCCGCTGGTCTTCAGCAAAGCCTCCGCCGAGCTGTTGATCAGCCGGACGACATGGTCGTCGTCGACCGAGATGATGCCGGCCGTGACTCCGGCCAGAACCGCTTCGGTGAAGGCGCGGCGGCTTTCGAGCTGGGCATTGGCAGCGACCAGGGCGCCGGTCTGCTCCTCCAGGCGCCGGGTCATACGGTTGAAGGCGTCGCCGAGCGTGCCGATTTCGTCCCGAACCAGCGAGGCGGGCACGCGCGCGGAAAGATCGCCGGCGGCGACCCGGCGTGCCGCGTCGACCAGTTCCCCGATCGGCCGGATGAGCCGGTCGGCGAGCTTCAGCGCGATCCAGATGGCGAGCGCCACGATCAGCAACGAGACGAGCAGCAGGATGGCATTGAATCGAAGCTGCAGGTTGCGCGAACGCTCCGTCAGCGCGCGATAATCCTCGAGCACGGCGGCGCCGCGGTTGATCTGCTGGATCAGCTGGGGCTCGAACACGCGCGCCGCGTAGAGATAGGTGTCGCTGCCGGCGGGAAAGCGCGTGACCGCGCCGATCCGGTCGTCGTCCTGGAAGGCGACGCTGGGCCGATCGCCGGCGAGGCGGCCGAGTATCTCCGGCCGGACCGCATTCTCCAGCGATCGCTCGTAGGGATCGACCAAAGCGAGCGACTGGACGCCATGCTCCGGCGTCACCCGCATGAGGATCGCTTCGGACAGGTTGCGGTAATAGACCTGGCGGGCGAAGAATTCGGTGAATTCCAGGCTGTCGGCCGGATATTCGGAAAGGAATGCGGCAAGATCGGACGCCATGGTGAGCGTCTCTCGGTCGACTCGATCGAGCTCCTGCTGATAGCTTTCCTGCGCGATCGTCGAGGCATTTTCGAGCATGCCTCGTGCCCGGTCGGAGAACCAGAAGGCCGTGCCGCTCTGAAACAGGAAGGACGCGAAGATGACCACGAGCAGGGTCGGCACGGTCGCGAGCACCGAGAAGAGGGCGACCAGGCGAACGTGCAGGCCTCCCCTGCCCCCCATGGGCGAGCGGGTCGCGCGCCGCATCGCCACCCTGCGGGCGATCAACACCATGAGGGCGGTGGCCGGCACGAGGTTGGCCACGAGAAGCCCGGCCACCATCGGTGGCGTCAGGAGCTCCTCGGCTTCGCTGTAGCCAGAGAGGATCAAATAGCTGACCACGGCGGTGGCGATGAGCGCCGCGATGGCGCCGACCTCGACGAGAGGGATGACGCCGCTTCGTCGCAGGATCACCGACAGGCGTCGCCGCCACCGCGGCCGGGAATCGACAGGGATCGCTGCTTCGGCATTCACCCTGCGGCTCTAGCACAACAATGTGGCGCAAAGAACACAGTGAATGGGGTCGTCTGCCGCAATTCGGGCCGGATCCGTCTCCGAAACGCTCGAGAAGTCTCCGCTGGAGACCGGCCCACGGCGCGGCCGTGCCTGCCGGGGACGCTCCCGATTTTCAGGCGGCGGCGCGGCTCAGCCAAGGCGCGTAGAATTCGCGCAGCATCGCCTTGGCCCGCACAGGATCGGCTTCCTTGTTGAAGGCGTTGCGGAACTCGGCCGATCCGTGCAGGCCCTTCGTATACCAGCCGATATGCTTGCGGGCGCAGTTGACGCCGATCACCGGGCCGTAGAGCGCGAGCATCGCCTCATATTGTTCCAGGATAACGGCATATTGCTCTTCCAGGCTCGGGTCCGGAAGGCAAACGCCGGTCGCGAGCCAATGCATCACCTGGCGCAGCAACCAGGGTCGGCCATAGGCACCGCGGCCGATCATGACGCCGTCCGCACCCGACTGGTCGAGCGCAGTCTCGGCGTCCTCGATCGACTCGATGTCGCCATTGGCTATCACCGGAAGGTTCACGGCCTCCTTCACCTTGCGGATGAAGCGCCAGTCGGCCTCGCCCTTGTACATCTGGCAGCGCGTGCGGCCATGGACGGTGATCATCCGGATGCCGAGATCCTCCGCGATCCGCGCGAGTTCGGGCGCATTCAGGGACGCATGGTCCCAACCCATCCGCATCTTGAGGGTTACGGGCACATCGACCGCCTTCACCGTCGCGTCGATGATCCTCGCGGCAAGATCCAGGTCGCGCATCAGCGCCGATCCCGCGTCGCCATTGACCACCTTCTTGACCGGGCAGCCCATGTTGATGTCGATGATCGCCGCGCCGCGGTCCTGGTTGAGCTTCGCCGCCTCCGCCATCTCGACCGGCGAGCAGCCGGCGAGCTGCATCGACACCGGCTCCTCGGACGGATCCCAGGCCGCCTTCTGGAGCGACTGGCGCGTCTCGCGGATCGCCGCCTGGCTGGCGATCATCTCGGTGACGGTCAGGCCAGCGCCGTAGCGCTTGACGATCCGCCGGAACGGCATGTCGGTGACTCCGGTCATCGGCGCGAGGATGACAGGCGTCTGGATTCGGACCGGGCCGATGTCGATGGGTGTCAGGCGGCTCATGGAAAGGGCGAGATAAGGTGGATGGTGCTGGCGGGCAAGCTCGCCCTCCGCTACCAGCCCCGTCATGGACGCGCCGGGAAGGATCGTAGCCCTGGTCGTGGCGGCCGGCAGCGGCAGCCGCGTCGGCGGCGGGGTCCTGCCCAAGCAGTATCGGCGCCTCGCCGGCAAGGCGGTGCTGGCTCACGCCGTCGCCCATCTGCGACATCCGCGCATCGACGAGATCAAAGTCGTGATCGGGACCGGCCACGAGGCATTCTATCGGGAAGCGATCGGCGCCCTCGCCCTCCCCCACCCCGTCATCGGCGGCGAGACTCGCCGACTATCGGTGCGTAATGGCCTCGCGGCCGTCGCGGCCGAGGGCGGCGCGAGCCAGGTGCTGATCCATGACGCCGCCCGGCCCTTCCTCCCGCCCCCGGTGATCGACCGACTGCTCGGCGCGCTGGAAAGTCATGGCGGCGCGGTACCGGTGCTGCCCGTGGTCGACACGCTCGCCGCGGCGGACGGGAGGTTGGGGCACAGCGTCCCGCGCGAGGGCCTGGTGCGGGTGCAGACGCCACAAGCCTTTCGCTTTGCCGAAATCTTTGAGGCGCATGAGAGCTGGAATGGACCCGAACCGACCGACGACGCCCAAATGGCACGCGCGGCCGGAAGCGCCGTCGCGACGGTGGACGGAGATTCGATGCTCGAGAAGCTGACCTACGAATCCGACTTCGTGCGGGCGGAGGCGAGGCTGGGCGCGCGCATGACCAGCCGGACCGGCCTCGGCTTCGATGTCCATGCCTTCGGGCCTGGCGACGGCGTCTGGCTCGGCGGCGTGCACGTGCCCCACGATCGAGGCCTCATCGGTCACAGCGACGCCGACGTCCTGCTTCATGCCCTTACCGATGCCCTGCTCGGCGCGATCGGCGCCGGCGACATTGGCGACCATTTTCCGCCAAGCGACCCGCAATGGCGAGGCGCGCCGTCGGCCCTTTTCCTGGAACGGGCCCGCGACCTCGTCGAACGGGCGGGCGGCCGCATCGATCATGTCGATGGGACCATCGTCAGCGAAGCGCCGCGCGTCGGCCCTTACAGGGAGGCGATGCGCCGGCGGATCGCCGACTTGTTGCGGCTGCCGCTCGGGTCGGTTAGCGTCAAGGCGACGACGACGGAACGGCTCGGATTCACCGGCCGCGGCGAGGGAATGGCCGCTCAGGCGGTCGCCACGATCAGTCTCCCGGAGGCGTCATGAGCGACAATCGCGACTTCATCCTTCCCGCCGAGCTGGACGATCTGGCCCGGCGCGTGATCGAGGAAAACCGCGCCGCAGGGCGCACGATAGCGGTAGCCGAAAGCTGCACCGGCGGCCTCGTGGCGGCGGCGCTGACCGAGATCGCAGGCAGTTCCGACGTCTTCGACAGCGGGTTCGTCACTTATTCCAACGAATCGAAGATTCACCTGCTCGGAGTCAGCCAGGAGGTGATCGCGACGTTCGGCAGCGTTTCGGTCGCGACCGCCTGGGCGATGGCGCAGGGCGTGATCGCCCGCACGGGCGCCGACGTCGCGGTAGCGATCACCGGCGTGGCCGGGCCGGGCGGCGGTTCCGAGAAGAAGCCGGTCGGCACGGTCGTGTTCGCGCGGGCGCAGCGGGACTCGGACCCGGAAGAGATTGTCGCAGACCGCAAGGAGTTCGGCGACCTTGGGCGCGCCGGAGTGCGGCTTCAGGCCGCGCTCTGCGCGCTCGAATTGCTGCTCCCCGTGCCCGACGCGCCGGCGCCGTAGAGGTCATGGGCGCGTTCCTCGAACGCGCCGATCATCCGGCGTAGCGCCCGATCGAACATCTGCCCCGCCAGCGCCTCGAAGATACGGCTGCGGAAGGCGAAATCGACGCAGAAATCGACGCTGGAGCCGCCCTTGCCGTCCGGAACGAACTTCCAGTTGTTGTGGAGATATTTGAGCGGGCCCTCGATATAGTCGATCTCAATCTCTTCGGGCCGGCGCTTGTGGACCTTCGACGTGAAGGTCTCCTTGAGCGCGCGGAAGCCTACGGCGAGATCGGCGACCATCTCGGTCTCGTTGTCGGACCGCACTCGGACGGCGGCGACCCACGGGAGGAATTCCGGATAGCTCTTCACGTCCGCCACCAGATCGAACAATTGCTCGGGCGTGTAGGGCAGGTTCCTTCGCTCGGTATGACGGGGCATGAAACGCCTAAGAAGTGGTCGCCAGTTTCGCCTCTCGCGCCGCCTTGAGCTTCGCGAAATCGTCGCCGGCATGATAGCTGGAGCGGGTAAGCGGGCTGGCGGCGACCAGAAGGAAGCCCTTGGCGCGGGCGATCGCGGCATAAGCGGCGAAAGCCTGCGGCGTGACGAATTCCTGGACGCTCGCATGCCGCGGCGTCGGCTGGAGATACTGGCCCATGGTCAGGAAGTCGACGTCGGCCGATCGCATGTCGTCCATGACCTGATGGACTTCGAGCCTTTCCTCGCCCAGCCCCGCCATCAGGCCGGATTTTGTAAAGATGGTCGGGTCGTGGCGCTTGACGCTTTCGAGCAGGCGCAGCGATGCATAGTAGCGGGCGCCGGGGCGGATGGTCGGATAGAGCCGCGGGACCGTCTCGAGATTATGATTGTAGACGTCCGGCCGCGCCGCGACGATCTTCTCGACCGCCGCCTCGGACTTGTTGCGGAAATCGGGAGTGAGGATCTCGATCGTCGTCCCAGGGGCGTTGCGGCGTAGCGCCTCGATCACCCGCACGAATTGCATCGCTCCCCCGTCGGGAAGATCGTCACGATCGACCGAGGTCACTACGATGTGGCTGAGCCCGAGCTCGGCCGCCGCGACGGCGACATGCTCCGGCTCCAAGGGGTCCACCGCGCGCGGCATCCCCGTCTTCACATTGCAGAAGGCACAGGCCCGCGTGCAGGTGTCGCCGAGGATCATCACGGTGGCGTGCTTCTTGGTCCAGCACTCGCCGATGTTCGGGCAGGCCGCCTCCTCGCAAACCGTGGCGAGGTTGAGGCGCCGCATCAGCTTGCGCGTCTCCATGAATCCCGCGCTCGTCGGCGCCTTCACCCGGATCCAGTCCGGCTTTCGCTGTCTCCCGTCGCTCCGTCCCGGGACGGAGGGTATGGAGATCGGATCGGCTTCGCTCATGGTGGGCGAGATAGCGATGTCGGGGCTCACTTGCCACCCCTCGCCTCCCCCGGCTAACCGCGGCTCGAGTCTTGCCGAGGAGAATGCGCTTGCCGGGAGATATCAACGAGCTGATCGAAGGCTATCGCCGCTTCCGCCGGTCGGGCTGGGCGGCGCAGCGAGAGCGCTGGGCCGAGCTGGCCGAGGGGCAGCGGCCGAAGGTGATGGTGATCGCCTGTTCCGACAGCCGGGTCGATCCCGCCCAGATCTTCGACGCCCGGCCCGGAGAGATCTTCGTCGTCCGGAACGTCGCAAACCTCGTGCCTCCGTTCGAGACGGACAGCGCCTATCACGGCGTCTCCGCCGCGCTGGAGTTCGCCGTCACGCAGCTCGAAGTCGAGGACGTGGTGGTGATGGGCCACGGCTTCTGCGGCGGTTGCGCGGCGGCCCTGACCGGACAGTTCGACCATGCGGGACACGGCGAGGGCCAGTTCATCGCGCACTGGATCGGCATGCTGAGCGCCGCCCGCGAATCGATCCGTTCGCGCCATCCCAGCCTGGACCGCCAAGCGTTCCTTGAGATGGAACTTGAAGGCGTCCGCCTATCTCTCACGAACCTGAGGACATTTCCATGGGTACGCGAACGTGAGGAGACCAAGCGGCTCAGCCTGCACGGAGCCTATTTCGCCATCGACAACGGGATCCTGCACGTCCTCGATCCCGCGAACGGGGAATTCGTCCCCGTCTGAGGCGGGCAAAGGCTATGGCTGGCGTCGTGCGGTGACGATGCGGATGCGGGGATCGAGCATCTGGCCACGCATCACGCCCTCGCCCTCCGTCGGCGAAGTCGGCGATTCCAGGATCCGGCGAACCACGTCCATCCCTTCGACCACCCGGCCGAACACCGCGTAGCCGAGCCCATCCCCACCCGATCCAGGGCCCGCGTCCAGGTATAGCTGGTCGCCGACCATGATGGTGAAGTCGCCCTGAGCGGTGCCCGGCGCGAAGCGCGGCACCGAGACCGCGCCATCGACGTGACTTAGTCCGGTCTGGCTCGTCGGCTCATGCGCGATGGGCGGAAAGAGCTTGTTGCCGTCGCGCACGCCACCTTGAACCAGCCCCGCGCCCTCGCCGGTGCGCATGGCGCGGTAGAATTCCATTCCATCGAGGCGCTGCGCATCGACATAGCGCAGGAAGTTCGCCGAGGTTATCGGCGCGCGCGCCGGATCGACCTCGATGACGATGGTTCCGGCGCTGGTCTCCAGCGCTACCCGCACCGGGACCCTATCCGCGGATTGCGCGAGAGCGGAACCGCCATGCATGCCAAGCAAAACGCAGAGCAGCCAGCGCCACATCAGACCGCGCTCCCCGCGACGCTGCGCCGCGCGCCGTAGAGGAAGTAAATCGCAAAACCGATCAGGTGGGCACCCAGGAACCAGAGCTGCGTGCGCTGCGGCAGGCTGTAGAACAGATAGAGGCAACCGAGAATCGCAAGCAGGCCGACCGCCCAAGGCCAGGGCGTGCGGAAGGCGCGCGGCGCGTCCGGAGCGCGCCGCCGCATCACCAGCATGCATATCGCAACGGCGACGAAGGCCGTAAGCGTTCCAGCATTGGCGAGCGCCGCCAGCTCCGCGAGCGGCACCACGCCCGCGAGGAAGGCGACGATCACACCGGTGAACAGGGTGATCCGTACCGGCGAGCCGCGCCCCGACACGCGCGCAAGAGTCGGCGGGAGCAGCCCGTCACGCGCCATGACGAAGAAGATCCGGCTCTGGCCGTAGAAGAAAGCGAGAATGACGGTCGGCAGCGCGATCACCGCCGAAGCGGCGAGGTAGCGAGCGGCCCCCGGCTGCCCGATCTCGCGAAGTATCAAGGCGAGCGGCTCGGGGCTGTCGGCGAAGCGGATATAAGCGAGCGCGCCGATCGCCGCCGCCGCCACCGCCATGTAGATGAGGACGCAGGCGACCATCGATCCAACGATTCCGATCGAAAGATCGCGCTCCGGATTCTTCGTCTCTTCGGCTGCGGTGGCGATCGCGTCGAACCCGTAAAAGGCGAAGAAGATGATCGCGGCGGCGGCCATCACGCCGACTTCCGCGCCGGGCGGGCCGCTCTTGCCGAAGCCGAAAGGCATGAACGGATCGAAATTGTCCGGGTTGAAATAAGGCAAGGCGACCGCGACGAAGACGATCAGGGCGACGATCTTCACGATGACCAGGAGCGCGTTGAAATTAGCGCTCTCGCGCACCCCGTAGATGAGCAGGCCAGCGATGACGGCGATGATGAAGATAGCGGGCAGGTTGACGATCCCGCCCAGTTCCGGTCCCTGGGCGAGCGCCATGGGAAAGCCCAGCCAGTCATGGAGCAAGGGCGCGGCATAGCCCGACCAGCCGACCGCGACTGCGCTCACCACCAGCGAATATTCGAGGATCAGGCTCCAGCCGACGAACCAGGCGAGCAACTCGCCCAGCACGACATAGGTGTAGGTATAGGCGCTTCCCGAGGCGGGGATCATCGTCGCCATCTCCGCATAAGCGAGCGCCGCCGCGGCGCAGATGATCCCGGCAATGGCAAAAGAGAGTATCACCGACGGACCCGCCTTGGCGGCCCCCACACCGATCAGCGTCAGGATGCCGGTGCCGACGATCGCCCCGACACCGAGCGCGATCAGATGGGGCCAGCCGAGCGAGCGCTTCAGCCGATGCTCCGGCGCCAGGTCCTCCTCGGACACCAGCACCTTGCGCGCATTCCATCTTGCCACCGGACCCCTCCCGCTTGGTTCGCAGCGCCACCTTCAGCGGGTTGAAGCCGGCCGGACAAGAGGAAATTGGCACGGACTTCCGGAGAAGCTCAGGGTACGCGCTGACCGACGACATTGCCGGGCGGCGCGTAACGGCAGATCAGGAAGTCCCAGCGGCGCGAATGATGAAGGGCGCAACCGATCCGGGTCGATGCGGCCCAGATCATCTGCGTGTAATGGGCGACATCGCTCCAATGACCGCTGCGGCTGACGTCCGGAAAACTCCCGGGCGTGAACAAGGCCTTCTCTCCCGCCCAGCTCCCGATCATCTCTTCGAGGCTGTACGCGCCCCGCGTCCCCATCCATAGATTCTCGCCCTGCCCCGGCCGGCTTTCCGGCGGCGAATGCGCCAGCCGGCCTCGCCGCGCCAGCGCCGGTCCATAAGCGGCCGCCGCCGAGGCAAGCCCGGGATCCCAAACCAGCGGCGGCGCGCCGACGGCGGCGCGCTCGCGATTGTGCAGCGCCACGAGGCGCGGGCCGAAATTGGAAAGATCTTGCGGCCCCAGACCGGCCGGACGCTCGGTGCGGACCATCGCTCCCTCGGCCCAGGGCGGGCGTCCGTCGCCGCAGGCCGCGGTGGAGAGAGCGGCGAAAGAGATTGCGAGGACCAAATGGCGAGTCATGACGTTTGCACTCCGGGTTCAGAAAATCGGCAGTCGTCCTTGCAGTTCCGGAGACGCCCTGCCGTGACATCAGGACTAGATAGCGAGCATTCCGTGCTTCTGCAGGGAACCTCGATGCCTGATCTGAGTTAATTCCCGACCAGACGGGGGTCCTGAAAGCCTTGAAAGTGACTGATCTCGAGCTCGATAGCGTTCACGCCCACGCGACGCCGGATGAAATAGCGGACCTTACAGTGGCCGCGCTGCGTGACGGCTCCTCCGGTCTGCAGGCGCTGCTCGACGAGCTCTCCTCGCCGATTTACGTTACCGATGCCGACGGCTGGGTCACCTTCTTCAACCGGGCCTGTGTCGACTTCGTGGGCCGCACGCCGGTACCCGGGCAGGACCGTTGGTGCGTCAGCTGGCGCCTTTACACGGAAAGCGGCGCCTTTCTTCCTCACGAGAACTGCCCGATGGCGGAAGCCATCCAACAGCGCCGCCGGATCCGCGGCGTGGTGGCCGTGGCCGAGCGGCCGGACGGCAGCCGCGTCATGTTCGCCCCTCACCCGTCGCCCGTCACCGATGCGGACGGCACGCTGATCGGAGCCGTGAACATCCTCATCGACGTCACCGATCATCGACAGGCGGCCGCGCTGCAGGCCCAGGCGCTACGCTGCCGCCGCCTCGCCCAGTCGGTGACCGACCTTCGGACCGTCGAAACCCTGAGCGACATGGCGCTGGAATATGAGGAAAAGGCCCGCCGCCTGTTCCGCTGAGCGTCACGCGGCCGGCACGTCGGAAGTTGCGCCTGAAAATGGCACGGCAAAGAGCGGGATTGGTAGCGCCCCGCTCGAACGCTAAAGCCTGAGCATGAACGAAGACCCTTTGCTGCGCGGCCGCAACGTCGCCTTGCTCATCGACGCCGACAATGCCTCGCCCGACAGCCTCGATCCGGTACTGACCATCCTGGCCGAGCTCGGCACCGTGAATATCCGGCGCGCTTACGGGAATTGGCAGAAGCCGGCGCTGAAAGGATGGGCCGCGATGACCCATCTGCATGCGATCGAACCGCAGCAGCAGTTCGACGTTACGAAGGGCAAGAGCGCGACCGACATGAAAATGACGATCGACGCCATGGACCTGCTCTATCGCGGCCACGTCCACGGTTTCGGCATCATGTCGAGCGACAGCGACTTCATGCCGTTGGCGATGCGCATCCGACAGGACGGCGTCCCGGTCTATGGCTTCGGCACCGAGAAGACCCCCGTTTCCTTCAAGGAAGCGTGCACCCGCTTCATCGACGTCTCCGCGCTGGTGTCGAGGGGCGCCACCGAAGCTCCGGCCGCGGCCGAGACGCGGCCGACGGTGTCTGTCGACCGCGCCCTTCGCAAGCTGTTGCGGGACGCCATCGACGCTTCCAAGCAGGACGGGAACGGCTTTGCGAGCCTTTCCGAAGTCGGCCAACGCGCCGGCAACCGCTCCTCCTTCGATGCGCGCACCTACGGCTTTTCGCGCTTGTCGGACCTGATAGCGTCGATTCCCGAATTCGAGGTCGAGCGACGGGAAGCCGGCGTCTTCGTTCGAAGCGTGGCCTGAACGATGGTCATTGTCGCTCCGCTCCGGTCCGACGACTGCGCAGAGTGGGAGGTCTTGGCCCGCGGCTATAAGGACTTCTACCGCGATCCGCGCCCGGACGAGGATTATCGTCGCACATGGGACCGGCTGATGGCCGGCGGAGACGTGCACGGTCTCGGCGCCAAGGTGGACGGCCGGCTTGCCGGAATCGCCCACTATCTGTTTCACCCCACCGTCTGGCTCGGCGAATCCTGCTACCTGCAGGACCTGTTCACCGCTCCGGACGCGCGCGGCCGCGGCGTCGCCCGGGCGCTCATCGAGGCCGTGGCCGACGCGGCCCGATCGCGGGGCGCGAGCCGGTACTATTGGCTAACCGCGCAGGACAATCGGACGGCCCGTTCGCTCTATGACAAGGTCGCGCGATTCAAGGGTTTCGTGCGCTACGAATATGAGCTGGTCGGAAGCGGCCGGGACAGCTGATTTCCGGCCCTCCTCGCTACCGAGTCAGCTTCTTGTAGGTCATCCGATGCGGCCGGTCCGCCTCCGGACCCATGCGGCGGCGCTTGTCTTCCTCGTAATCCTGGAAGTTGCCCTCGAACCATTCGACATGGCTGTCGCCCTCGAAAGCGAGGATGTGGGTCGCCAGGCGGTCGAGGAAGAAGCGGTCGTGGCTGATGATCACGGCACAGCCGGCGAAATTCTCGAGCGCCTCCTCGAGCGCACGCAGGGTCTCGACGTCGAGATCGTTGGTCGGCTCGTCGAGCAGGAGGACGTTGCCGCCCTCCTTCAGCATCTTGGCGAGATGGACGCGATTGCGCTCGCCGCCGGAGAGCTGCCCGACCTTCTTCTGCTGATCGGGTCCCTTGAAATTGAAGGCGCCGACATAAGCTCGCGTTCCAAGCTCATGCTTTCCAAAGCGAAAGACGTCGGCGCCGCCGGAAATCTCCTCCCATACATTCTTGTTGGGGCTCAGATGGTCGCGCGACTGATCGACATAGCCGAGATGCACGGTCGGGCCGATCTTGACCTCGCCGGCATCGGGTTGCTCCTGGCCCGTGATAAGCCGGAACAGAGTGGTCTTGCCGGCACCGTTCGGGCCGATCACGCCGACGATGCCACCCGGAGGGAGGCTGAAGGTCAGGTCCTCGAACAGCAATTTGTCGCCATAAGCCTTGGTGACGCCGTTGACGTCGATGACGTTGCCGCCGAGCCGCTCAGGCACCTGGATCAGGATCTGGGCCTTGCCGGGCGTACGATTCTCCTGTGCCTCGACCAGTTCGTCGAAGGCACGGATGCGGGCCTTTGACTTGGCCTGTCGCGCCTTCGGGGATCGCCGGATCCACTCCAGCTCGTCGTTGATCGCCTTCTGGCGGCCGGCTTCCTCGCGCTCCTCCTGCTCGAGGCGCTTGGCCTTCTTCTCGAGATAGCCGGAATAATTGCTCTCGTAGATGTAATAGCGGCCGCGATCGAGCTCCAGCACCCAGTTGACCACATTGTCGAGGAAGTAGCGGTCGTGGGTGACCAGGATGACGTTGCCGGGATAGTCGATCAGATGCTTTTCGAGCCATTGGACGCTCTCGGCGTCGAGATGGTTGGTCGGCTCGTCGAGCAGCAGGATGTCGGGCTTCTCGAGCAGGAGCCGGGTCAGCGCCACTCGGCGCTTCTCGCCGCCCGAGAGGTTGGTGACTGGGCTGTCGCCCGGCGGGCAGCGAAGCGCATCCATCGCGATTTCGAGCTGGTTGTCGAGCGTCCACCCGTCGACGGCGTCTATCTTCTCCTGGAGCTCGCCCATCTCGCTCATCAGCGCGTCGAAATCGCTATCTTCGGGCGGATCGGCCATCATCGCGCTGATCGCATTGAAGCGATCCATCATGTCCGCGACCGGACGGACCGCTTCCATGACGTTCTCCTTCACCGTCTTGGTCGGATCCAGCTGCGGCTCCTGCTCGAGATAGCCGACGCGAATCCCCTCGCCCGGCCAAGCCTCTCCGACAAACTCCTTGTCGCGGCCGGCCATGATCTTCATCAAGGTCGACTTTCCCGAACCGTTCGGACCGACGATGCCGATCTTCGCGTCGGGATAGAATTGCAGGTGGACGTTGTTGAGGACGGGCTTCGGGGCGCCGGGAAAGGTCTTGGAGAGGCCTTTCATCACGAAGCTGTACTGTGCGGCCATGAGGCGCTCGGTCTCCAGATTTCAGGTTGTACGGAATTCGCGCCGTTACGTAGTGATGCGCCGTGGGATTGGCAAACGCGCAGTGGCTGCTTAAGCCCCGACGCATGAACAAGCTCATCCTGGCCGCTCTTGCTCTTCCCTCGCTCGCCTTCGCCGCACAGCCGGCTCCGACAGGCTCCCAGCTCCCGATCGACGAACAGGCCGAACGGCTGCGCGATGCGGCACTGTCCGACGATCTCGCCTGGACCATCCTGGAAGGACTCACCACCGAAGTCGGGCCACGACAGGCCGGCACCGAGGCCGAGGCGCGGGCACGCAGCTGGGCGGTGCGGCGCCTGACCGAGCTGGGCTTCAGCAACGTCCGGATAGAGCCCTTCGAAATGCCGGTCTGGGTACGAGGCGAAGAGCGCGCCGAGATCGTGTCGCCCTTCCCGCAGCCCCTCGTCGTCACGGCGCTCGGCAATAGCGGCGCGACTCCCCAGCGGGGCGTGGAGGCCGAGGTGATCGGCTTCGACAGCGAGGCCGCGAGCGAGGAAAGCGTCCGCGGCAAGATCGTCTTCATCGACCACGGCATGGCCCCCACCCAGGACGGCTCCGGCTATGGCCAGTTCGGCGCACCGCGCCGCCAAGGCCCGTCGATCGCCTCACGCAAGGGCGCCGCAGCGATCGTCATACGCTCGATCGGCACCGACTATCACCGCAACCCGCATACCGGCGTTCAGATGTGGGCCGAGGGCGTCCGGCCGATCCCGGCCGGGGCGCTCACCGTTCCCGACGCCGAGCAACTTCGGCGAATCCTCGCGCGCGGCCGACCGGTGCGGATGCGCCTGACCCTCACGCCGCGAAACACCGGTCGTCACGAGTCGGGCAATGTCGTCGCCGAAGTGCCGGGCAGCGACCCGTCGGCGGGCGTCATCACCATTGGCGGCCACCTCGATAGCTGGGATCTCGGCACCGGCGCGCTCGACAATGCGGCCGGCGTGGCGATCACGACCGCCGCGGCGCACCGCATCATGCAGGCCGGCCGCCCCCGTCGGACTATCCGCGTCGTCCTGTTCGGCGCCGAGGAGGTAGGCGGCGGCGGAGGCGACACGCATTTCGCGCTCCACCGCGAGAACGGAAACGTGGTCCTAGTCGGCGAATCCGATTTCGGCGCTGACCGGATCTGGCGCGTGGACTTCAATCTCGCGCCCGAGAACGAGGCTCTGGCGGATCGAGTCGCCGCGCTTCTCGCGCCTCTGGGGATCGTTCGCGGCCGCGACCGCGCCAATGCCGGTGCCGATTTGGGCGCTTGGCCGACCTCAGGCACTGCGGCAATCGACCTCAACCAGGACGGCACGCGCTATTTCGATTATCATCACACGCCGGACGACACGCTCGACAAAGTCGATCCGACACAGCTGCGTCAGAATGTCGCCGCCTGGACGGCGATGCTCGCGGTGGTGGCGAACGCGCCGGAGGCGATCGGCCCCGTTCCGGCGGCGCCCTGATCACGCTCCGGCCGACGCACGCCCTGCCGGCCGTGCCGAGGCTGGAACCATGATCGGGGGGCAACGGTTTCGGTACCGAAACTTGACCATGCTGGCGGCGCGGCCGACGGATGCGGCGCCGGGGGCCAATCGGCGAGGCGGCGATGGTGGCAAATATTCCCTATGCAGCATTCCTGCTCGCACCGGCGATAGCCTTGAGCGCCGCGCCGGCGACAGCGGCTGAAGAAGCCGAAACGGCGCAGGACCTCCTGGAGCTGTCGATCGAGGAGTTGGCGCGTATTCCCGTCCAGTCGGCCTCCAAACAGGACGAGCCGCTGAGTGCCGCGCCAACGGCGCTTTACGTGATCACCGGCCGGGAAATAGAAGCGTCGGGCGCACTCTCGATAGCCGAGGCGTTGCGCCTCGCGCCCAACCTTCAGGTCCAGCAGGTCGACGCACGCCAATATGCCGTCACCGCACGCGGCTTCAACGGCATCGAAAGCGCCAACAAGCTGCTGGTGTTGATCGACGGCCGCACGATCTACTCGCCGCTCGCGTCCACGGTCTTCTGGGAGCTGCACAATTTACCGGTCGAGGACATTCGCCAGATCGAGGCTATCAGCGGCCCGGGCGGAACGCTCTATGGCCCCAATGCCGTCAACGGGGTCGTCAGCATCGTCACGCGTGACGCGCACGATACGCTCGGAGGTTTGGTTCGCGCCACGGCGGGCGAGCAGGAGCAGACTGCCGCCGTGCGCTACGGAACGCCGATCGGGACAGAGGGAGCGGCCCGCTTCTATCTTCACGTCTTCAATCGGGATGGTCTGCCGCGCGGAATGGCCCCGGATCTGGACGACCGCTTTCAGGGATGGCAAGGCGGCTTTCGCGCCGATTTCGCCCGAGGCGCCGATCATTTGACCCTCCAGGGCGACCTTTTCGACACCGATTCCAACGCGCTGCCGGGCGACGGCGACCGCGGCCACAATCTGCTCGCGCGCTGGACGCGCGCCTTTGCTGCCGATTCCACACTTCGGGTCCAAGCCTATTATGACTGGGTCGAGCGCGATTTTCTGCTGACCCACGACTCGCTCCAGACCTTCGACGTCGAAGCACAGCTCAACCAGCGCATCGGCGGCCACGATCTCGTCGTCGGCGCCGGCCTGCGCACGACACGCGACGAGTTCATCAACAATCTCAACGAATTCGAACTCGATCCTGTGCGCAAGCGCCTCTGGGTCATGAACGCCTTTGTTCAGGACAGGGTCGCGCTCACCTCGGACCTCTCGCTTGTTCTCGGGATCAAGGCGGAGCAGACCAGCTTCACCGGGATCGAGCTCCTCCCCAACGTGCGCGTCGCGTGGCAGCCGGATGAGCGGACGCTGCTTTGGGGCGCCATCTCACGCGCGGTGCGCACGCCGTCGAGGATCGATCGGCAGCTCGCCAACTTGCCGTTCCTCGCCCCCGCGCCCGACTTCGTTTCGGAGAAGCTGGTCGCCTTCGAGGCAGGCTATCGCGGGCAGCCCACCGAGCGTACGTCGCTGTCGGTCTCGGTCTTCTTCAACATCTATGACGATCTACGGTCGGCCGAGCCGGCGCCCGACGGCGGCTTACCGATCCGCCTTTCCAACGGTTGGAAGGGCCACAGTTACGGCGTCGAGGCGTGGAGCAGCACCCAGCTGACCGCCTGGTGGCGTGTCAATCTGGGCCTCGCGACCTTGTGGAAGGACTTCGAGCTCAAGCCGGGGCGGATCGACCTGGCTGCCGGAGGCTCGCTCGGCCACGATCCGGAGTATCAGCTCCTCGCACGAACCCAGATGGACGTCGCCCAAGGGTTGCGATTGGATGCCGGGCTCCGCCGGGTCGGTGAATTGGAAGCGACGCCGGGGATCGGCGGTTATGTCGAGGCGGATGCACGACTCGGATATCGGGTGAGCGAGGATCTCGAACTTTTCGTCGCCGGCCGCAACCTCCTCCACCGCGACCATGCGGAGAGCGACGACGTGCAGCGTGGGCAGGCCGCCGAGCGCAGCCTCCTTGCCGGGACAAGGGTGACGTTTTGAAGTGGCGACGGCTCCTGCCGAGCCTTGCGGCCTGCGTGCTGGCCCTCGTGCCGAGCGCCTCCACGTCCGCGACGCAGCCAAGGGAGGTGGCGGTGAAGGCTGCCTTCATTCCGAAGTTCGCCCGCTACGTCGAATGGCCCGCTCCCGTTCGACCTGCCGAGCGAGACCCGTTCGAGCTCTGCGTGATCGGCCACGATCCGTACGGATCCTTGCTCGACCGCGCTGCGGCGCGCGAGGCGATCGAAGGTCGTGAGATCGTCGTCCGGCGCCTTCGGACCGCCGAAGGCGCGGCAAGCTGCCATCTTGCCTTCGTACACGGCGCATCCCCGCCGGAAACCGGCCGGCTCCTGGTCGCTTTGCGCGGCCTGCCGATTCTCACCATCACCGACAGCCGTGCAGGCCCGGTGCGCGGGATGATCCACTTCACGACGGTCGGCGGCCGGGTCCGCTTCTTCATCGACGATGCCGTGGCAGCCGAGCGCGGACTTTCGATAAGCTCGCGGCTCCTCGCCCTCGCCCTGGGCGTTAGGCAGAGACGGTCATGAAACACCTTATCGGCCTCTCCGCGACCCGGACCAATGCGCCCACGGCGATCATCGCGGTCGTCGCATTGCTGCTTCTCGCCGGCATCGGAATCATCGTCCAGAACGAGGCCGCCTATCGCGAGCTCCAGGGACAGGAGGTGCGCGTTCAGGCCGAGATCCTTGCTGAAAGCGTGGAAGCCGCGCTGGATTTCGGCGACGCGCAGGCGGCCCAGGGCGCGGTGGAGGCGATCCGCGTCAACCGCCAGGTGCGAACCGTCGGGGTTTACGACGCCGCTGGCGCGCTCGTCGCAGGCTATGGACGCGACGGCGACGCACCGCCCCCGACGCGCGACGTGCCTTATGCCTCCACCCGCGGCGCCGTCGCCTCGATCGTGCCGGTCGAAAGCGGCAGCGAACGGATCGGGTCGGTGTTCCTCGCTGCCGATCCCGAGCCGCTGTCGAGCCGCCTCACCCGCTATCTGGTGATGGCCCTGCTGGTGCTGATGGCCGTCCTGGTGATCATCGTCCTCGGGATAGGACAGAATGCCCTTCGCCGCGCAAACCGAGAGCTGGAGGAGCGGGCGGAGGCGCTGGTCGGCGCGAATGCCGAGCTCAAGGTCCAGATAGCCGAACGCGCCCGCGCGGAGGACCAACTCCGCCAGGCGCAGAAGCTGCAGGCGCTCGGTCAGCTCACCGGCGGGATCGCGCACGATTTCAACAATTTGCTGACCGTCATTCAAGGGTCGGCCGACATGCTTCGGCGCCCGGGCATCGAGGAGGCCAAGCGTATGCGCTTCGCCGAGGCCATCGCCCAGGCCGCATCGCGCGCGGCCGCACTCACCGGTCAACTGCTTGCCTTCGCGCGACGGCAGCCGCTGCAGCCCGAGGTGCTCGACGTCAATGCCCTGATCCGGGGCATGATCGACCTTTTCGACCGGACCCTTGGCGAACGGATTTCGGTGATCACCGATCTCGCTTCCACCGCCTGCGCGGTCGAGGCCGACCGCGCCCAGCTCGAATCCGCCTTGCTCAACATCGCCGTCAATGCGCGCGATGCCATGCCCGAAGGCGGCACCCTGAAGATCGCCACCGAATCGCGCCCAGACGGTGAGTCGGGGCGGATGGTCGCGATTGCCGTGACGGACAGCGGCGAAGGCATGGACGCCGAGACGCTCGCCCGGGCCATCGAGCCCTTCTTCACCACCAAGTCGACCGGCAAGGGCACGGGCCTCGGCCTCAGCCAGGTCTACGGCTTCGCGACCCAGTCGGGCGGCGACGTCCGAATCGACAGTGCGCCGGGCAAGGGGACGACCGTGACCTTGCTGCTGCCGTGCAGCCGGGCCTCGGCCTCTGCCCAAGAAGAAGATCAAGGGGCGCGGTTCCAGGCGAAGCGCACTGGCCGGGTCCTGCTTGTCGAGGATAATGACGAAGTCGGCGAGTTCGCCCACAGCCTGCTGAGCGAGATCGGACACCATGTCGAATGGGTGAGATCGGGCGAGGAGGCGCTCGAGCTGATAGAAAGCCGCGACTTCGACGTCGTTTTCAGCGACGTCGTCATGCCGGGGATGAGCGGTCTCGAGCTGGCCGAAGCGCTGAGACGATTGCGGCCGGGCCTCCCCGTCATCCTCACCACCGGCTACAGCGACGAGATCGCCGCGACCGGCGCCGGCGGCCGGCCCGTCATCCTGAAGCCCTACCGGCTGGAAAACCTCGCGGCAGCGATCGACCAGGCGCTAGACGGCCGCGAAAAGGAATGAGGGGCTGGTATTGACATCAATGTCAGCGGGCGTCATTTTCGTCTTTTCGAGGAAGCTGGCATGTTCCGCCACGCCATCGGGATCGCCCCTGCCGACATCGACCATATGGGGCACGTTAACAATTCCGTTTACCTGCGCTGGGTGCAGGAAGCGGTGATCTCCTACTGGCAGAAGGTGGCGCCGACCGACGCGGTCGCCGCTCATCTATGGGTCGCGCTCAAGCACGAAATCACCTATCGCAAACCCGCCTTCCTCGATGACGTCGTGGTCGCCGATGTAATTGCCGAAAAAGTGCAGGGCGCACGCGCCTTCTTCAAAACCATCATAAAACGGGGCGAGGAAGTGGTTGCCGAGGTCCACAGCAGCTGGTGCTGCCTCGACGCCACGACTCGACGTCCGGCACGGCTGGGGCGCGATGTGGTGAGGCGGTTCCTGCCGGAATAGGCGGTTCGGCGCGTTGTTTTCCCAAGCGGGACATCCGGTCGCGGCCGCTGGAACCGGAGCCGGCCGGGCAAGGGCGGGACGTCCGTGACGGTAAGTGGTCGGGGAGACAGGATTCGAACCTGCGACCCTCTGCTCCCAAAGCAGATGCGCTACCAGGCTGCGCTACTCCCCGCCCTCGCCGCTACGCGGCCTCGGCGGGCAAGCCCGCCAAAGGCGATAACCACTTCGCGGCTTCGGCGGGCAGTCCACCTAGGCCGCATAACGTCCCTACTTCATGGCTCCAGGCTGATTTGCCAACCGAAGCTCCGGAAGGAGCGAAGGCTGGTGGGCCCGGCAGGATTCGAACCCGCAACCTAGCCGTTATGAGCGGCCGGCTCTACCATTGAGCTACAGGCCCATTCCCCGAAGCCGGATGCGGATAGCGCAGCGGGACCGCGGATGCCACTACATCGTGCGCGGATATGCGCTTTCAAGCGCCGCCCTCGCCCTTCCCCGCCGCCGGCGGAGCTTCGACGAGGGCCGGCAAATAGAGCGAGATGCGCTCGTCGCCGATCAGCAAGGCGCCCCCGACCGCCTCGGCGAGATTGCGCACCAGGCGCAGCGCGAAGCCGAGGCCGAGCGCCGGCGCGTCGGGCCAATCGCCCTCCGGGCTGTAGCCCGGGTCGAGCAAGGCGCTCTCGTCGAACCCGTCGATCGCCTGGGGCCGATCGACCGACAGATGAAGCATCGGCCGATTGCCTCTGCGCACCAGCGCGATCTCGGTTGCGATCGTCTCATTCTCGCCGGCGAGGCCGATCGTCGCCGCAAGCAGGCGGGCGAACATCCGTTCCACCGCGCCCGGCTCTACCTGGGCCGGCGGCAATTCGGGCGCGATCGCCAAAGCCAAGCGCGATCCTCGCTGGGCAGCGATCCGCTCGTAGGATTCGTGGAGCCGGCCGAGCAGAGCGGCCGCGTCGACTGCGCTCGCGTCGAGATCGAGGCGGCGGGTCTCGATGCGGGCCGCCGTGTCGAGATCGTCGACCGCCGACAGCAGCCTGCGGGCCTGGTCCATGATCTCCCCGGCCCGACCGCGATAAGGGCTCGGCGCCGGCCCCAAAAACTGTCCTTCGATCATCTCCGCAAAACCGATGATGGCATTCAGCGGGGTCCGAAGCTCATGGATGAGCTGGCGCAGCGAATCGGCCGGAAGCTGCGGACCAAAAAGGCCCGAAGGCGAAGGCGCATCGCTTCGGGCGGTTTCGTCCAGCCGAGGGCGTCGTGCGGTTCCGCGATAGCCGAGGAAGTTGCCGCGATGTGGATCGAAATAAGGAACGCCCGAGATGCGCCAGTCACCCGAAGCGGCCCCTGCCCCGGCAACGCTCAGGCGCGCATCGCGGAACGGCGCGCGCTTCTCGAACGCGCCGGCCACCTGTCCGTCGACGCCATGCTGTCCCAGGCCGGCGATGACGGCCAGGCTCTGGCCGACCAAGGCCTCGCGCGGAGCGCCCTCCACCCAGCGAAGGATTCCGTCCGTGCCGGTCTCCCAGCGAAAGCTTTCGGCGAATGCCTCTTCCTCGGGAATCCGCTCTGCCTCGCGATCTTCCTCCCGGCGGCGGCGGAAGGCCTCGATCCGTTCGACCAACTCTTGGATCTGGGATTCCTCATGCTCGGCGGGGGCGGGCGGCGGCGCGCTCAACTCCGGCTCCGCGACCCCGCCTTCGAGCACATAATCGCTCGACCCGAAGGCGCCGAGCGCCGCATTGACCTCCCGGGGCAAGTCGCGGCGGTGACGGAGCAAGGCCCGCGCCGCGGGACCGAGCTTCGGCAGCAAGGCGAGCCATTCGTCGGCGCGAAGCCGCGCGCCGGCGATCAGAGGCGCCGCGACCGAGGGAGCGTCCTCGGCGAAGAAAGCGACGAGATCGGGGTGGACGGCAAGGCCGGACAGCGCCCGAGCCGTCTCGCGGCGCGTGTCTGCATCCAGCGCCGACCGATGTTCGCGCAGCCAGTCATAGGCCCGCGCCGTCGCTTCCGGATCGCCGGTGCGGCGCTGGGCAAGCAGATCCACGAGCTGGCGCCACCTTATCCCCCGCTTGTCCGGTGGGCCGGCCGGCTGGGCCAGCACCGTCGCGATCATGTCGTCGAATCGCATCTTCGTTCCGGCCCGGCGGTCCCTCTGGCGTGCGGGTCTATCGGTAACCCTGCCGTCGGGCGCGCGAAAGGGCGGAATTCTGCGCGTCGCAAAGTGGGACGACGGCGAATATCGCCAACGAAAAAGGGGGCGCCGACCCAAGCCGGCACCCCCTTCTTACTCGGTCCCGCATCGGACGCGGGAAGGCAGCTCAGGCCGCCCGCGACAGCCAAAGGCGCCAGAAGTTGGCAAGCTCGGATCGCGGACCGATCACCGCCTGAAAGGCAGCCTCGGCCTCAGCGCGCTGACCGGCCCGTGCCAGGGCTGCACCGAGGCGGGTATTGACGACATTCGCGTCAACCCCGCCCTTCTCGAGCGCCGCGCGGTAGAGTTCGGCGGCCTGGGCATATTCGCCGTAACCGTAATAAGCGTCGCCGAGCCGTAGCACCGCCTCGCCATTGCTTCCCGCCAGGGCTCGGGTCCGCTCAGCCGGCAGCGACTGGCGATCCTCCGCGATGCGACGTTCGGCCGCGGCAAGCATCTCGCGCGCGTAAGCGGCATTGCCGGTAATCGCGTTGCGCGCGAGGCCCTGCTCGAGCGCGGACTTGACCTCGCCGAACATCGCGCCGCGCTGGGCGGCCTCGGCATATTCGATGAAGTCGCGCTCGCTGGTCAATGCCTGGGCCGCGCTCATCAACCGGTAGAAATCGAGGTGGAGCGGCTGCTCGACCCCGCCGACTTCACGGTAGATGGCCAGCGCGTCGCGCCAGTTGGTCGGGTTGGGATAAGCTGTGACGAGCTCGCGCGCCAAGGTCAGGGTCTCTGGCAGGCGTCCCTCATAGGCCAGCGCCAGCACCCGCTTGCGAAGCTCCTCGGAGACGGGCTGCCCGGCGGCCTGCTGGACTTCCATCGCTCGGCGATATTCCTGCAGCGCCCCGGCACGGTCGTTGTTCCGAAGCTTCAGGTCGGCGGAGCGGATGATCACGTTGGGATCATTGGGGTTGAGTCCGGCGATCCGCGCCATCGCCCGCTCGGCCTTGGCGGTGTCGCCCGCCTGGATGGCGAAGCGCATCTGATTGTCGAGCAGGTTCGGCAGTTCGTGCGCCTGAGCGCCGCCCGAATCGATCAGGGCGTCGACCGCCTGCGCCTGCAGCTGGCTGTTGTTGGTGCCGAGGCCGATCCGAAGCATGATCTGGCCGACCAGATATTTGGCATCGGCGCTCTGCGCCGCCGCCTGGGCGGCCGGAAGCGCAGCCTGTGCGGCGGCCCAGTCGCTCGTACCGATCGCCGTGAGCGCGGGCGCAAGCGCGGCGCGCTCCGCCCGGCTCAGATCATATTCGCGCTCGGGCTGGGCCGGCTGCCCGCTTTGCTGCTGCCCCTGCGCCCGCTGCGCAAAAGCCGGCGCGGCCGTGAAGGTGGTCGCCGCGGTCGTGATGAGCGCCGCGATCAGGGTGGCACGGGTCGTCTTCATCCGAAATCGTCTCCTGTGGGTCGTCGTGGGGGTCGGGGGTTCCGGGTTGGTGTCGGCGGTGTCAAGCCGGACGACGTGCAAGCCAGGCGAGCCAGAAGGCGGCGAGGTCGGCACGCGGCCCGGTCACCGCCCGAAGTGCGGCTTCCGCCTCGGCCCGCTGGCCGGCAAGCGCAAGCGCGGCGCCAAGGCGGGTGTTGACGAGATTGGGATCCTCCCCGCCCTTCTGAAGGGCGGCTCGATACAGCTCGGCGGCCTCCGCATATTGACCGAAGCCGAAATGGGAATCGGCCGCAGCCCGCGCCGCGGCGCCGGTGGCGGCGGCAAGCGCCTGGGTGCGCGCGCGCGCCAAGCCGTTCCGCTCGGAAGTCGCGCGCCGGTTGTTTGCCGTCGTCATCTGGCGGACGACCGGCTCGGTCGCCGAAAGCATGCCGCGGGCGACGCCCTCCTCGAGAACCGCCTTCTCCTCACCGGCGAGTTCGGCCTCACGGAGCCCCTCGGCGAACTCGAGATAGTCGCGCTCGCCGCTCAAGGCCTGGGTGGCGCGGAGCAGCCGACGAATATCGAGGTCGAGGGCCGGATCGGGCTGCGAGGCCTGCCGGTAAAAATGCAGGGCATCGCGCCAGTTGACCGGCGTCGGATAGGAGGCAACCAGTCCACGGGCGAGCGCGACGTTTTGCGGTGTCATTCCATGGTCGAAGGCAATCGCCATCGAGCGCTTGTACCAGCTCTCGGGCACCGCCTGGCCGGAGGCCTGTTGCAGCTGGATCGCCCGGTTCAGCAGGACCAGCGATTCCTGGAACTGAGCCTGCGCCTCCGGCCGACGTCCGCCGCGAATCAGGGCGGATCCGATCTGGGATTTGATCTGGGCATAGTCGGCGATCAGCACCGCATTGTTCGGCTGCAGTTCGACCGCCTGTGCGAGCAGCCGCTCGGCGCGCGGATGCTCTCCCTCGAAGAAGGCCCGCGTCGCTTGCGAGGCGAGCAGGGACGGCAATTCCTCGCTGGTTGCGTTTCCGCTGCTGACCAGGGCGTCGACCGCCGCCGCGCCGAGCGCAGCATCCTGGCGGGCTTGGGCGATCTCGAGCTGGTAATGGGCCAGCGCGTGACGGGCGTCGGCGCTCTGAGCCACCGGGCGGGCTGCGGCGAGAGCGGCGTCCTGCGCGGCGCGATCGCTGCCGCGGGCCGCGGCCTCGAGTGCCTGCAAGGCGGTCCGCTCTTCCCGGGTCAGGTCCAGCGTGTGTCCGGCGGGCTGCTGTGCCATGGCGAGAGTGGCTGGAAGGATCGCGACGCCGCAAGCCACCCGCATCGCAGCACGCGCGATCGTCGAAACCTTCATGAAAGGAGCCTCCCTCTATCCCTGCGCCTTGCCCGGCGGGGTGTGGCTTCTACAGCCATATAAGGAGGCTTTCTAGAGGCGGGGCAATGAATGCTGCTTGAACCGCGATGGAAGGAAAGCTTGCATAAAAGCAACGACTTATTGGATCGTCAGAACCGCAACCAGCCTCGCGCGCGCGTACGCGTGCGCGGGGTGGCGCTCGCCGCCCCCTTCGGCTAGAGCCGGCATCCGAAGATCGCGTCATGCCGCGGGGCCGATAGGCCCGTTGCCGATGCGGTCGTTCCGCCGCGCTTCGGCGCTCCGTTCGCACAAATATTCAGGAACCACCATTGGCCAGCGCCCCGCCGACCATCGAGCCCAACGACATTTCCCCCATCTCCATCGTCGAGGAGATGAAGACCTCCTATCTCGACTATGCGATGTCGGTAATCGTCGCACGGGCTCTGCCCGACGTGCGCGACGGCCTGAAGCCGGTTCACCGCCGGATCCTCTATGCCTGCCAGGAAGGCGGCTTCGTCCCCGGGCGACCCTACCGCAAATCGGCGAAGATCGTCGGCGACGTGATGGGCAATTACCACCCGCACGGCGACAGCGCGATCTACGACGCGCTCGCCCGAATGACCCAGGACTGGTCGATGCGCGTCCCGCTGATCGACGGCCAGGGCAATTTCGGATCGATGGATCCCGATCCGCCGGCATCCATGCGCTACACAGAGGCCCGGCTGGCGCGGGTCGCGATGACCCTGCTCGACGATCTCGACAAGAACACGGTCGACTTCACGCCCAATTATGATGCGTCCCGCGAAGAGCCGCAGGTCCTGCCTGCGCGCTTCCCGAACCTGCTGGTGAACGGCGCCGGCGGGATTGCGGTCGGAATGGCGACCAACATCCCGCCGCACAATCTCGGCGAGGTCATCGCCGCGTGCAAAGCCTATATGGACGATCCCTCCATCACCGTCGAACAGCTGATGGAGCATATTCCTGCGCCCGATTTTCCGACGGGACCCCTGATCCTCGGCCAAGCCGGGTGCAGGGCCGCCTACCATACAGGCCGCGGATCGATCATCATGCGCTCGCGCCACGAGATCGAGGAAAGCCGCGGCGACCGCCGATCCATCGTCCTCACCGCCATTCCCTTTCAGGTCGGCAAGAACGGCCTGGTCGAGCGGATCGCCGAAGCGGCCAAGGACAAGCGCATCGAGGGGATCAGCGACATACGCGACGAATCCAACCGCCTCGGCGTGCGGATCGTCATCGATCTCAAGCGCGATGCGACCCCGGAGGTCGTCCTGAATCAGCTCTGGCGGCACACGCCGGCCCAGTCGAGCTTCCCCGCGAACATGCTTGCGATCCGCGGCGGGCGGCCCGAGACGCTCAACCTCAGGGACATCATCGAATCCTTCGTGCGGTTCCGGGAGGAGGTGATCACCCGTCGGGCCAAGTTCGAACTGGCCAAGGCGCGGGAACGGGCTCATCTGCTGCTCGGACTGGTCATCGCCGTCACCAATCTCGACGAGGTGGTCCGGATCATCCGCGCCTCCGCCTCGCCGGCCGAAGCGCGCGCCGCCCTGCTGGCGCGGGAATGGCCGATCGCGGAGATCGCGCCCTATATCGCCCTCGTCGAAGCGGTCGAGCATGAGGTCGACGGCGATTCCTACCGGCTTTCCGAGGCCCAGGTCCGGGCCATCCTCGAGCTGCGGCTACACCGACTGACCGCACTCGGTCGCGACGAGATTGCCGGCGAGCTGCGCGAGCTCGCGGCCTCGATCGGGGCCCTGCTCGAGATTCTCGCCGACCGGGTCAAGCTCTATGCGGTGATGCGCCAGGAGTTCGACGAGATCGCCGAGGCCTATGCGTCCCCGCGCCTGACGGAGATCGCGCCCGCGGCCGACGGGATCGACGACGAGGATCTGATCGAGCGCGAGGAAATGGTCGTGACCGTGACAATGGGCGGCTACATCAAGCGCACGCCGCTGGACGCCTTTCGTGCCCAGCGCCGTGGCGGCAAGGGCCGTTCGGGCATGGCGACCAAGGAAGAGGATGTGGTCACGAATCTTTTCGTGACTTCGACCCACTCGCCGGTCCTCTTCTTCTCGACCCACGGCAAGGTCTACCGCTTGAAGGTCTGGCGGCTTCCGGAAGGTGCACCGCAGGCGCGCGGACGGCCGATGGTCAACCTGCTGCCGCTGGCCGAAGGCGAGACGATCTCGACCGTGCTGCCGCTTCCCGAAGACGAGGAGGAGTGGAAGAACCTCCATGTCGTCTTCGCCACCGCGAAGGGCGGCGTGCGCCGCAACAGCATGGACGCATTCGCCAACGTACCCACGGCCGGCAAGTTCGCCATGCGCTTCGACGAAGGCGACGACGACAGCCTCGTGGGGGTCGCCTTGTTGAGCGAGGACGACGATATCCTGCTGGCTACGCGCGGCGGCAAGGCGATCCGCTTCGCCGCGACCGACGTGCGCGAGTTCCAGAGCCGCACCTCGACCGGCGTGCGGGGCATGACCCTGGCCAAGGGCGACGAGGTGATCTCATTGTCGATTCTCCATCGGGTGGGGACCAGCCAGGAGGAACGCGAGGAATATCTGCGCTTCGCGCCGTGGAAGGGCGAAAGAGAGGGCGCGTGCGGACTTTCGTCCGACCGCATGGCCGAACTGAGCGAGCGCGAGCAGTTCATTCTGACGGTGACCGCCAACGGCTATGGCAAGCGCAGCTCTGCCTATGAGTATCGCCGGACCAATCGAGGCGGGCAGGGTATCGTCAATATCGACACCTCCGAGCGCAACGGCCATGTCGTGGCGAGCTTCCCGGCCCGGAACGGCGAGCAGATCATGCTGGTCACCGACCAGGCCAAGATGATCCGCACGATGGTCGGCGACATCAGGATCATGGGACGCAACACCCAAGGCATCACCCTGTTCAGCGTCGCCGAAAACGAGCATGTCGTTTCGGCTGCCCGCATCGACGAGGAAGAGGAGCCGGAGAATCAGGCCGAAGAGATGGTGGCCGAGGAGATTGCCGACCGCGAGGACGAGCCGGGCGACCAGGTGACGCTCGATGACGGCACCGGTCCCGAAACGCTGCCCGACAGCCAGGAAGAGGAAGACGGCGAAGGCGAGCCGTAAGGCTTGGGCCGGGCCGCGGCCCTTGACGCCACGGCGATCAGGCGAACAGGTCCACCGCCTCCGCATCCGGGAGCAGCGCCTCGCGAAGCGGCGTGCGGTGGCATTGGCCAGGATCGCGCTCGAAGCAGAGCAGGGCGGCCGGCTTCTCCTCGACGAGCGCGACGAGGTGCGCGGCCTGGGCGGCGGCTTCCGGAGTGTCGAGCTGGGCGGCGTAGATCCGGTGCATTTCCGCAATCCGGCCCTTGCGCGCCGCCTCGCGGCCTTCCGGGGGCGTGCCGAGGGCCTTGAGATGCACATAGTCGATACCCGCTTCGGCAAGCCCGGCCGCCAGCACGTTCTTCGAGAATCCGGGCTTGCGCGAGAGCGGAACCGCGCGGACGTCGATCAGGCGCTCGACGCCGGCCTTGCGAAGCGCCGCGATCAGTTCGGCCTGGGTCGTGCCCTCATAGCCGATGGTGAAGATCCTCACTCCGGACCTGCCGGTTCGTGACAGACCGCCTCGACGTTGATCCCGTCGGGATCGAGCACGAAGGCGGCGTAGTAATTCTCCCCATATTCAGGGCGCAGCCCCGGACCGCCATTGTCGCGGCCGCCTGCGGCCAGGGCGGCGGCGTGGAACGCATCGACCCGATCGCGGCTCGCGGCGGTGAAGGCGACGTGGGTCCCCTCCCCCGTTCTCTCATTGTCGCCGATCCAGAAGAACGGATCGCCTTCGGTGCCGAAGCCGAGCACGGTGCCATTCGACCCGGACTGGTCCGGAGAGATTTCGTGCATCAGAGTGATGCCAAGCGGTCGCAGTGCCGCCTCGTAAAAGGCGCGCGAGCGGGCGGTGTCGGAAACCGCGAATCCGACATGGTCGAGCATGGCCTTCCTCCTTTCCGTCAACCGGATTAGAGCACAGCGGCTCCATTTCCGGAAACAGATCATCAGCCCCCAGGTTCAAGCCATCATGCCCCAACAGGTTCAAATTATCGGCGGCGGCCTCGCCGGGTCGGAGGCCGCCTGGCAGCTCGCCCAAGCCGGCATCCCCGTGCGATTGTCGGAGATGCGCGGCGGCGGCGGCATGACGCCGGCGCATCAGACCGATGGCCTCGCCGAACTGGTCTGCTCGAACAGCTTCCGGTCGGACGATGCCGAGAATAATGCCGTCGGGCTGCTTCATGCCGAGATGCGGGCCCTCGATTCACTGATCATGGCCGCGGCCGACTCCCACCGGGTGCCGGCGGGATCGGCGTTGGCCGTCGATCGCGACGGCTTCTCGCGCGAGGTCACCGACCGGATCTGCGCCCATCCTCTGATCGAGACCGTTCGGGAGCGGGTCGACGCCCTGCCGGCTTCCGGCCCTGCCATCGTCGCGACCGGGCCACTGACCAGCCCCGGACTTGCGGAGGCTATCCGCGCCGCGACGACGTCCGAAGCGCTGGCATTCTTCGACGCGATCGCGCCGATCGTTCATCGCGATTCAATCGACATGGACATTTGCTGGTTCCAGTCGCGCTGGGACAAGGGCGACACCAAGGATTATATCAACTGCCCGCTCGATCGGGACCAGTATCTCGCCTTTCGTCAGGGGCTGCTCGACGGCGAGAAGACCGAGTTCCGCGAGTGGGAGAAGGAGACGCCCTACTTCGAGGGCTGCATGCCGATCGAGGTGATGGCCGAACGCGGCGAGGATACGCTGCGCTTCGGCCCGATGAAGCCGGTCGGTCTCACCGACCCGCGCACCGGAAGGCGCGCTTACGCGGTCGTCCAGCTTCGGCAGGACAATGCCCTCGGCACGTTATGGAACATGGTCGGGTTCCAGACCAAGCTGAAGCATGCCGAGCAAGTGCGTCTGTTCAGAACCATACCCGGTCTCGAAAATGCCGAGTTCGCCCGGCTGGGCGGCCTTCATCGCAATACCTTCATCAACGCGCCCAGGCTGCTGGACCGGACGTTGCGCCTGAACGCGTCGCCCAACGTGCGCTTCGCCGGCCAGATCACCGGTTGCGAAGGCTATGTCGAATCGGCCGCGGTCGGGCTGCTCGCCGGCCGCTTCGCGGCGGCCGAGGTCAGGGGCGAGACGGTCCATCTGCCGCCGGCGGAGACCGCGCTCGGCGCCCTGCTCTTCCACATCACCGGCGGCGCCGACGAGGCGAGCTATCAGCCGATGAACGTCAATTTCGGCCTGTTCCCGCCGATCGAAGGCCGCGCGAAGAAGGCGGAGCGCAAGAAGCTCTACACGCAACGCGCTCGCCTCGCTCTGGCGGAGTGGCAAGGCCTGTCGGAACCGGCATGATCCGGGCGCTCCTGTCCCTGCTGCTGCTGCTTGCGGGCGGAACGGCTTTGAGCGCCGACCCAGGCCCCGGGCTAGAGGGAAAGCGCGTCCTGATCTTCAGCCACTCGACGGGCTTTCGGCACGAATCGATCGATGCGGCGGTGCCGTCCCTGCGGGCCGCGATTTCGGCAGCCGGCGGCGTCCCGATCGCGAGCGAAGATCCGGACATCTTCTCGTCCGAGCGGCTCGCCCGGCTCGACGCCATCATCCTCGTCAGCACCACTACCGACCGCCGCCGCCCGGAGAGCGAGTGGCTTTCGGGCGGCCGGCGTGACGCCTTCCAGGCCTTTGTCCGGCGCGGCGGCGGCGTGGTCGGGATCCACGCCGCATCCGATTCGCACTATCACTGGCTGTGGTATGGCGAGATGCTCGGCGGCCGCTTCCGCCGTCATCCGCCAGGCACAGCGCAGGGCCGGCTTCGCGTCGTCGATCCGGCTCATCCGGCAACGAAGCGGCTCGACCCGCAGTTCGGCCATCATGACGAATGGTATGTCATCGACGACCGCGACGCTTCGACGTCCCTGCTGCTCACGCTCGATCCCGCCTCCATCGGCGAGCCCGCCGGTCCGGACTGGCCGATCTCATGGGCGCGCGAGCATGAAGGCGGGCGGATCTTCTACACCGCCCTGGGTCATACGACCGAGGCCTGGTCCCAGCCTGCCATGATCAATCATGTATTGGGCGGACTGGAGTGGGTGCTGGACAGATAGCGCCACCACAGGAACATCTGCGAGCCCGTCAGCAGGCGCAATTCTGAGCCCGCGGACGGCGCGGTGGGGCCGTGGACGCGAATTCCTCTGGACTGAGGAAGTCGTCCCGATTGGTATTGGCGTCGGTGAACTTGTCCGAGGTCCGCACCGCCCACTCCTCGAAGCTCAGGCGCCCGTCGCGATCCCGATCGAGACGAGCGAAGGCGCTGCGGCGGGGATGGTAGAGTTCCTCGAGCGTGATGCGGCCGTCATCGTCGCGATCGGCCCGGTCGAAACGGCGTTCTTCGCGGGTCTGCGCATCGGAGGCGGGCGGAGTCGGCGGCGGCCCGCCGGTATCGGGCGCAGAGGATTCCGGGGGCGGCGGCGGCGGCAGCACGGTCTCCTCGTCCTGGGCGATGCCCTTCCAGGTGAAGAATCCCGCCGTGATCAGCAGCAACGCCGATCCCACTCCAGCGAAGAATCGCAGCATAGGTCCCCCTCCCATGGCAACGAGGCTAGCCCAGTGCGCGGCCTTCACCAAGATCGCGCATCACCGACCTGTAAGGCGGTGACGGAGCATCCGGATCACCCGCCGCGGGGAGCCCTGAGCCTCCAACGCGCCTCGCTCCGCATCGTCAAGCGCGAGGCGGGCGAGCATGCCGAGCGGGCGCAGCGGCACTGGCCAGCGGTCGAGGCCGCTGCGACCCCGGGCCGCGGCCAGGGCAGCCGCCGCTTCCTCAGGGTTCGAGCTGCGTCGAGCGAGATCCACGAGGGCCCAGGCTTCACCGCCCTCGACGACTGCCGGGTCGGCCAAGCCGAGCAGGCGCGCGGCCAAGGCGAATAATTGAGCGCCGCGGCCACGTGCATAGGTGTCGAGATCCTGCGCGGAAAGCGCGCCGGGCTCAGTCAGGACCGCCCAGCCGGCTTCCATCCCGGCCAGCTCGGCGCCGCGGACGCCTGCAGGAAGAATGTCGCGGGCCACCGCTTCGAGCACCGGCTCGCCAGGTGGACGCTCGTGGTCCAGCTTTTCGAGCGATTCGCGCCACCAGGCCAGCCGGATGCGGCTGATCATCGGCTCCCGACCGGTGGCGAGCACCGCGGCAAGCGCGGCATCAAGACGCCACAACGCCCCAAGCGCCGGACGCCGCGGTGCGGGGATGTAAGCGAGCGAAAGCTGCACCTCGGGATCGAGGTCCGGGATCATGGTTGCGAGAACACGGCCAGGCGATTCTCCCTGACTTTGTCATAGCGCGCAGGCCGGATCCCGACCGATCGGGCCCGTCCTTGTGCGCGGTGAGGTCGGAGAGAAGAGTCGGGAACGAAGACGCCCTGCGCCCTAGCGATAGCAGACCTTCTTCGCGGCCGCGACGACGTCCTCCGCCATGATCAGCGCCATCTTCTCGAGATTGGCGGCATAAGGCAGCGGCACGTCCTTGTCGGTGACCCTAAGGACCGGCGCATCCAGATCGTCGAAGCCTTCCTCCATTGCCACCGCCATCAGCTCCGAGGAGATCGAGCAGGCTGGCCAGCCTTCCTCCACGCAAACCATCCGGTTCGTCTTGGCGAGGCTTTTCAGCACCGTCGCCTTGTCGAGCGGCCGCAGAGTGCGAAGATCAATCACCTCGGCGTCGATGCCCTCTGCTGCGAGCGTCTCGGCGGCATCGAGCGCGACCCCGACACCGATCGAATAGCTGACCAGGGTCACGTCGCGGCCTTCGCGGGCGACCCGCGCCTTTCCGATCGGGAGGACATAGTCGTCGAGCTTCGGCACGTCGAAGCTCTGGCCGTAGAGCAATTCATTCTCGAGGAAGACGACCGGGTCCTCAGAGCGGATCGCCGCCTTGAGGAGCCCCTTTGCGTCCGCGGCCGAATAAGGCGCGATGACGACGAGGCCCGGGACCGAGGCATACCACGGACCGTAATTCTGGCTGTGCTGCGCGGCGACGCGAGCCGCTGCGCCGTTGGGGCCGCGGAAAACGATCGGGCAACGCATCTGGCCGCCCGACATGTAATTGGTCTTCGCCGCAGAATTGATGATGTGATCGATCGCCTGCATGGCGAAGTTGAAGGTCATGAATTCGACGATCGGCTTGAGCCCGCCCATTGCGGCGCCCGTGCCGACGCCGGCGAAGCCATATTCGGTGATCGGCGTATCGATGACACGGCGGTCGCCGAACTCGTCGAGGAGGCCCTGAGTCACCTTATAGGCGCCCTGATACTCGGCCACCTCCTCGCCCATCACGAAGACGCGTTCGTCGCGGCGCATCTCCTCGGCCATGGCATCGCGAAGCGCCTCGCGTACCGTCATTCGTACGAGTTCGGTGCCCTCGGGCACCTCCGGCTGGACTTGGCTATTCTCGGCAGAGGCGACGAGGTCGCGCGCACCGGTGTCCATCTGCTTCTGCGTCGCCTGCGACTCCGCCTCGGGCTCGGTCTTCTGATCGCTCGGCTGCTCGACCTTGCCGGTTTCGGCCTTCTCTTCCGACGGGGCGGCAGTGCCGTCCCCGTCAGTGGCCCCGGCGCTCTCGCCTTCTCCGGCGATGAGCGCGATGACGGTGCCGACCTTCACTTCGTCAGTGCCTTCGGGAACGAGGATCTTCGCGATCGTGCCTTCGTCGATCGACTCGAATTCCATGGTTGCCTTGTCGGTCTCGATCTCGGCCAGGATATCGCCGGAGGAGACGGTGTCCCCCTCCTTCACCAGCCATTTGGCGAGAGTCCCCTCCTCCATCGTCGGCGACAAAGCGGGCATCTTCAGTTCGATCGGCATCAGTAGCTCTCGACCAATACGTCGGTGTACAGTTCGGAAGGATCGGGCTCGGGCGCCTGCTCGGCGAAGTCGGCGGCCTCGGCGACGATCGCCTTGATCTCCTTGTCGATCGCCTTGAGCTCGTCCTCGCCCGCGCCCATCGCTTCCAGCTCGCGCTTGGCATGCTCGATCGGGTCCGACTTCTCGCGAACCGCCTGCACTTCCTCGCGCGACCGGTACTTAGCCGGATCAGACATGGAATGGCCGCGATAGCGGTAGGTCTTCAGCTCGAGCAGCACCGGGCCCTTGCCCGACCGAACCCAGTCGATCACGGTCTCGGCGGCACCGCGGACGGCAAGCACGTCCATGCCGTCGACCTGGATGCCGGGAATGCGGAAGCTCTCGCCGCGACGGTAGAGCTGGTCCTCGGCCGAGGAGCGGTTGACGCTCGTGCCCATCGCATATTGATTATTCTCGATCACGTAGATGATCGGCAGCTTCCAGAGCTCCGCCATGTTGAAGCTCTCATAGACCTGGCCCTGGTTGGCGGCGCCGTCGCCGAAATAGGCGAGGCAGACGCCTCCGTCATTCTCATATTTATGCTTGAAGGCGAGGCCGGTGCCGAGGCTGACCTGAGCCCCGACGATGCCGTGGCCGCCATAGAATTTATGGTCGACCGAGAACATGTGCATCGAGCCGCCCTTGCCTTTCGAGATTCCGGCGGCGCGCCCGGTCAGCTCGGCCATGATCACCTTGGGATCGAGCCCGTAAGCGAGCATGTGACCATGGTCGCGATAGCCGGTGATCACCGAATCCTTGTCGGTGTCGAGTGCCGACTGGAGCCCGACGGCGACTGCCTCCTGGCCGATATAGAGGTGGCAGAAGCCGCCGATCAGGCCGAGCCCGTAGAGCTGGCCGGCGCGTTCCTCGAAGCGGCGGATGAGCAGCATCTGCTTGTAGAGTTCAAGCAGTTCCTCGCGCGAGGCCTTGTAGCGCTCGGGCTCCGGCGGACGTTCGCGGTTCGGCCGGGCGGGCGTGGGCGCCGGGGCCGACTCCGTCTTCTTCCTGGGTGCGCGTGGGGACGCTGGCTTGGCCACTCTTCCCAACCCTTTCTTTTTGCGAGGCGACTGGCAGGCGGCTCTATGGCGGCAAACCGGCCGGGGTGCAACGGGGGCGGATCCTTCGGTCGTGAACGGTGAACTTGGGGCGTCCTTCGTCGTTTGCGGGAAGGAATCCGGCCCACCCTCATCGAGGGAAGGCTCGGGCTCGAGCCGGGCGAGCGGTCCCGATGTGCCGTAAATAGAACCAAACGGCCATTGGCGCAGCGAATGCAGAACGGCGCACGCCAGCGGCCGCGGCGAAAGCGGTCAGTGGCCTCCCGGCGGCGCCGGATCGTCGATTTCGATGATCACCTCGTCCGGCCGGACGAGCCCCAGCTCGCGCCGGACCAGCTCCTCGGCCAGGTCGGGATCGGCATGACGCGGATCGAGCAAGCTGGCGCGATGGGCGAGCCGCTCGCGCTCCGCCTCGAGCTGGGCCAGCTCGACCGCCCGCTCGGCCTTGATCCGGCGATAATCGCCCCAGGAAAGAACCCCGTTGTCGCCGACGATCGCATAACCCAGGAAGTTCGCGATCACGAGCAGGCCGAGCGCCGGCAGAGCCGCGCGCCGCATCAAGGCCAAAGGACTGTGAACCCCCGTCATCGCGCGCCGACAGAATCAGTAAAACAGCGGCGAATCAAGCCTTTTGCGCCGAGAGATGCAAAAATCCGGCAGTGCGCCCGCGCGATGCGACGGAAACTGCGACGGACCGTCAGCGCAGGGCGCCGCTGCCGGCGTAGCGGGCCACCTCGCCCAGCTCCTCCTCGATCCGCAGCAGCTGGTTGTATTTCGCCAGCCGGTCCGAACGCGCCAGGCTTCCGGTCTTGATCTGCCCGCAATTGGTGGCGACGGCGAGATCGGCGATCGTCGTGTCCTCGGTTTCGCCGGATCGGTGTGACATGACCGAGGTGTAACCGGCGCGATGGGCCGTTTCGACCGCCTCGAGCGTCTCTGACAGCGTCCCGATCTGGTTGACCTTGATCAGGATCGAGTTGGCAAGACCCCGTTCGATTCCCATCCGGAGCCGCTTCGGATTGGTGACGAAAAGATCGTCGCCGACCAGCTGGACCTTGCCGCCGATCCGGTCGGTCAGCGCCTTCCAGCCGTCGAGATCGTCCTCGGCCATGCCGTCTTCGATGGAACGGATCGGATATTCGCCGGCAAGCTGCGCCAGATAACTCGCCATCTCGTCCGGCGAGAGAGTGCGCCCCTCCCCCTCCATCCGATAAGCGCCGTCGCGATAGAATTCGGTCGCCGCGCAATCGAGGGCGAGGACAACCTCGTCGCCTGGCCGATAGCCGGCCTGCTCGACCGACTTCATGATGAAGTCCAGCGCATCGCGCGCCGAGGCGAGGTTGGGCGCGAAGCCGCCTTCGTCGCCGACCGCGGTCGACAGGCCGGCCTCGGCCAGTCCCTTCTTCAGCGTGTGGAAAATCTCGGCGCCGCAGCGCAGGGCCTCGGCGAAGGTCGGGGCGCCGATCGGCATCACCATGAATTCCTGGAAGTCGATCGGATTGTCGGCATGGGCGCCGCCATTGAGAATGTTCATCATCGGCACGGGCAAGGTGGCGGCCGCGACCCCGCCGACATAGCGATAGAGCGGCAGCCCGCGCGCCTCGGCGGCGGCCTTGGCCGCGGCCAGGCTCACGCCGAGAATAGCATTGGCCCCGAGGCGCGACTTGTTGTCGGTGCCGTCGAGCGCGATCAGGGCGGCGTCGATTTCGCTCTGGTCCTCGGCCTCCATGCCGACGATCGCCTCGGCGATTTCGCCGCGCACCGCCTCGACGGCTGCCTCTACACCTTTGCCGAGCCAGCGGGACTGGTCGCCGTCACGCTTTTCCACGGCCTCGTGGGCGCCGGTCGACGCGCCGGACGGGACGGCGGCGCGGCCAAGGCTACCGTCCTCGAGCAGGGCCTCGACCTCGACGGTGGGATTGCCGCGGCTGTCGAGAATCTGCCGTGCATGGAGGTGGACGATGGCGGTCATTTTGTTGCGGCCCCGATATGAGTTATGGGAAAGGTCACCGGCCGATTATCGGTCCCGGCAGGCGCATGCAACTTTCCCTTTCCGGCCTCGGAACGCATGCCGCAGGCCGGTGTTCTCGTCGGAGGAAGTTCATGTTTCCGACCAACAGTGGAGATGCATATGCCCCCGCGTGATCCCCAGCTGCCGGAAGGCACCGATACGATCGTCAATGGCGCTTCGGCCGAGGAAGGTGGCGGCGGCGAAAGCGGCGGCTTCGTCGGCAGTGGCAGCGGCGGCGGGAGCAGCCGCGGCAGCAGCACGTCGGGCGGAGCTGCGACGGACAAGCTGGTGAGCCAGGTCCGCGAGCATGCGGCGAGCCTTCGCGGCCAGGCAACCGACAAATTGCGCAGCGTCGCCGACGATGGCAAGGGCCGAGCGACCGGCCTGCTCGAAGAGATTGCCGGGATCATCGACGATGCCGCGCGCTCGATCGACGAGCGGCTCGGCGGAGAATATGGCGATTATGCGCATCGCGCGTCGGGCGCGGTCTCCTCTTTTGCCGGGCGGGTGCGCGAGAAGAGCGTCGAGGAGCTGGTCGACGACACGCGCGATCTCGTCCGCAAGAGCCCAACGGTGGCGCTCGCCGCCGCAGCGGTCGTCGGATTCGCGCTGATGCGGGTGGTCCGCACCGGCATGGAAGATGTCGGCGCATCCAATCGCACGAGCGACCGCGGGAACGGCGGCGCCCGGCGTAAGCCCAATGCGGACACGACCGCGGGCGGCGGGGCCTGACCCTTGGACTCACCGGCGCACGACCCGCGCGACGAAGCGATTGCCGATCTTCTGGGACGGCTGGTCGAGGATGGGCGCAACTATGCCCGGGCCGAAGTCGACCTTCTCAAGCGGATCGCCCGCCATCGCGCCGGCCGAGCCCGCAACGGACTGATCGTCGTTGCGGCAGGCGCCGTATTCCTTCTCTCCTCCCTTACGGCTCTGCTCCTCGGCCTGGTGCTCGGCCTCGCCGCGCTTATCGGCCCGGTGCTGGCCGGACTCGCCATCGCCGCCCTGCTGGCGGGGATCGGCTACTTGCTCATCCGCTCCGGCGCAGCAGGACTGCGTGCGCTTGGCGGCGACGAGGAGGAGCGACAGGCCCTATTGCGAGGCGAGACGATGCCATGAGCCTCGCGGAACTCGAGCAGGGCAAGCGCGAAGTCGCAGCGGCGCGGCGGCGGCTGGAGAGCACGCTCGGTGCGATTCAGCTTCGCCTTCAGCCCGCCAATCTCGCGGGTGAAGCCTGGGGCGGAGTCAAGGAGAAGGGCGCCGAGCTCGCCGACGGCGCGCTGACCGCGGTGAGGCAGCGGCCGGCCGCCGTCGGCGTGGCGCTCGGAGCGTTCGCGCTCTTCCTGGCGCGCGAGCCGCTCAAGCGGGCGATGACCCGACTGGTAGCGGGTGAGGAAGAGGATGCCGACGAAGGCATGATCGTCACCCGGATCGAAACCGATGATTCGAAGTTTACCGCGTCGGCGCCGATCGTCGATGCGGCCCTGACCGAAGGAGTGAAGTAATGGTTGCGAACAGTGAAACCGGCACCGCCACCGGCGACGGCGCGGCGCGCGGCGGCCGCGCCGCGGAAGCCTATCGGGCGGCGCGGGAACGGACCTACTCGGCTTATGAAACTGCGCGCGAGCGTGCAGCGGGAGTGACTCGCCAGGCGACCGACCAGATTGCGGTCTATCCGGTCGGCGCGGTTATCGGCGGGTTGGCAGTCGGCGCGCTGCTTGGATTCCTGCTTCCCGCGACCCGGCGGGAAGCTCAGCTTCTGGCGCCGACGGGGCGCAAGGTCACCGGCGCGGCGCGGGAGGCGGCGCAGCGCGGCCTCGATGCCGGAAAGCAGCAGATCGAAGAGATACGCAATCGCGCGACCCAGAAGGTCGGCGAGGCGGTCGTCGAGGCGGTCAGCGGCGGCGGCAAGGATTGAACGTGGTCGCGGCGCGTCCCTTCCGGGGGTTGCGCGCCGCGGCGATTCCCGCTTTGGGCAGGCGACGCCAGATCAGGAATATCGCCCGCTCATGACCAAATTGCATTTCGTTTTCGGCGGCCGCGTCAAGGATCCGCGCGGCCTCGAGTTCGACCTCTCGACCATCCACATGGTCGGCCTCTATCCGAATTATGCCAGCGCCTACGACGCCTGGCGCACCCATGCCCAGCGCACCGTCGACGATGCCGAGATGAAATATGTCGTCGTGCACCTTCATCGCCTGCTCGAGCCGGAGATGGACTCGGAGACGGAGTAAGGCTTGCAGGGATGGCCGCTGGAACGCGGTTGGTCCGTTCCGGGGTCTTCCAATCTCTATGCTTAACGAGGGCAGGCTGAGCGGCGAAGCCGACCATCGGTCATCCCGGTCGAGAACCCCGCTGGCGGCAACGGCGTCAGCGGGTCAAGCCCGCCTGTACCTCAGCAGCAGCAGCGGATTGGCGAGCAGCACGCCGACCAGGAAACCGCCGATATGGGCGCCGAAAGCGACCCCGATCGCCATGCTGGCGGCAGCGAAGCCCACGATAACGTTGAGCACGACCCAGGCGACCATCAGCCACAAGGCATTCAACCAGAGCGCCACCGTCGGGTGCGCAACCTTCACCTTGTTGCGGCCGAAAAGAATCGCATAGGCGCCGAGCACTGCGGAGATCGCGCCGCTCGCACCAACCATCGGCAGCACCGAGGCGGGAAAGAGAAGATAGTGGACCGCCGCCGCCGCATAGGCGCCCACGACATAAAGGATGCCGAATCCGACCGGCCCGACCACCGCCTCGGTCGGTCTCCCGCAGAACACCAGGATGATCAGATTGAAGATGACGTGGATCGGATTGCCGGCGTGAACCAGAGTGGCCGTGAGCGGTGTCAGCCAAACCGGCGCACCGGACGTATCTACCCCGGCGTCCACCCGCGCCGGGACGAAACCGGCCCAGACGATCGCCCAGTCGTTCAACCGGAGCAAGGCAAGCAGGATCCAAATCCCGCCCGTAACCAGCGTGAGAGCGAGCGTGACGCGCGCGGTGGCCCAGCTTTCGGGAGGACGCATGGGTCCAGCTACCCGACGGCCGGATTCAAATGAACTCGATCTTGGCGATCTCGAAATATTTGTCGCCCGACGGTGCCGAGAACTCCACCTCGTCGCCCACCGATCGGCCGATCAAGGCCCTACCCAGCGGCGAATTGTAGCTGATCCGGCCCGCCTTGGCATCGGCCTCGGTCTCACCGACGATCTGGTATTTGATGGGCTTGTCGTTCTCGTCCAGGAGGTGGACCGTCGCGCCGAACACGACCCGGTCTCCGGACAGCGTCGTCGGATCGATCACCATGGCGCGGCTCAGCCGGTCTTCGAGATCGGCGATCTGCGCTTCGACATGGCCCTGCCGCTCCTTTGCGGCATGGTATTCGGCATTTTCCGAAAGGTCGCCGTGGCCGCGGGCTTCCTCGATCGCGTCGATGATCGCCGGCCGCTCCACCATCTTCAGGTGGCGGACTTCGTTCTGAAGCTTCTGATAGCCTTCGGCCAGCATGGGGTGCTTGTCGACCGTCGCCATTCGCTTGTGCCTTTCGTCAAAACCCGGCTTGGGGCGATCCTCGCCGGGTCTCGCCTCACATCGTCTCGCGTTGTTCAGGATGGTGTTTCGGAAGCTGAGTAATAGTCCTGCAACGCCCGCACTTCAAGGCTGTGCTCCCTGCTGGCCGAGATGGCGCGCACCACGGCGGCGCTCGACGCCGCGGTCGTGAAGTAGGGAACCTTGAGGCTCACCGCCGAAGCACGGATCGAGGCGGAGTCGCGGTGGCTCTGCCAACCTTCGGTGGTGTTGAAGATAAGGTCGATCCCCCCGTCCTTGATCTTGTCGACGATATGCGGGCGGCCCTGTGCCACCTTGTTGACGCGCTCGACCTCCAGGCCCTGGGCGAGCAGATATTCGGCGGTGCCGCCGGTCGCGACGACCTTGTAGCCGAGGCCGAGCAGCACCCGGACGGGAGCGACGATCGCCGGCTTGTCGCTGTCCTTGACCGAGACGAACAGGCAGCCGCCTTCGGGCAATTCGACCCCGCCGCCTTGCTGTGACTTCAGGAATGCGGTGGCGAAGTCCTTCGCAATTCCCATTACTTCGCCGGTAGACTTCATCTCCGGTGACAATACCGGATCGATGCCGGGGAAGCGGGCGAAGGGGAAAACCGCTTCCTTGACGGCCACGTGCCCGAAGTCCCGCCGGATCGGCGGGAACGGAGCCTGCGCGGCGGCCAGCGTATCGCCCGCCATTACCCGGGCCGCGATCTTGGCGATCGGCGAGCCGATAGCCTTGGCAACGAACGGAACGGTTCGGCTGGCCCTCGGATTGACTTCGATCAAATAGACGACATCGTCCTTGACCGCGAACTGCACGTTCATCAGCCCCTTGACCTTCAGGGCCTTGGCGAGCGCCTTCGCCTGCCGCTCGATCTCGGCGATCGTCTCTTCTTCGAGGCTGTAGGGCGGAAGCGAGCAGGCGCTGTCGCCGGAATGGACGCCCGCCTCCTCAATATGCTGCATGACGCCGGCGATGACCACGTCCTTGCCGTCCGACAGGGCATCGACGTCGACTTCGATCGCATCCCTGAGATACTGATCGATGAGCACCGGGCTGTCGCCGGAGACCTGAACGGCGGTTTCGATATAATTTTCGAGCTGGCTCGGTGAATCGACGATTTCCATGGCCCGGCCGCCGAGCACGTAGCTCGGCCGCGTGAGCACCGGATAGCCGATCCGGTCGGCCACCGCGAGCGCTTCTTCCCGGCTGCGTGCAATGCCGTTGGCGGGCTGTCTCAGGCCCAGCCGGTCGACCAGGCCCGCGAAACGCTCGCGATCCTCGGCCAGGTCGATCGCGTCGGGCGAGGTGCCGAGGATCGGAATTCCGGCTTTCTCCAGCGCGGCGGCGAGCTTCAAGGGCGTCTGGCCGCCGAACTGGACGATGACTCCGACCAACTCGCCGCGCGACTTCTCGACATGCAGGATCTCGAGCACGTCCTCGACGGTCAACGGCTCGAAATAGAGCCGATCGGAGGTGTCGTAGTCGGTGCTCACCGTCTCCGGGTTGCAGTTGACCATGATCGTCTCGAATCCGGCATCGCCGAGCGCGAAGCAAGCGTGGCAGCAGCAATAGTCGAACTCGATCCCCTGGCCGATCCGGTTCGGGCCGCCGCCCAGGATGACGATCTTGCGGCGGTCGGAAGGCTGGCTCTCGTCCTCGGGCTCGCCGAACGACGGCGCCTCGTAGGTCGAGTACATATAGGGCGTCTTGGCTTCGAACTCGGCGGCGCAGGTATCGATCCGTTTGAACACGGGACGGACGCCGAGCCGATGGCGCAACGCCCTCACCTCCTCCTCCGTCGTGGCGCCGATCATCGCCTTCACGGCATCGTGGAGCAGACCGTGCGAGCGGGTCCGCATCTTGACCCCGCCGCCCGCGACGTTCGCGGACTTGAGCGCGAGCTCGGCGAGTCGGCGATCGGAGAATCCCATCGCCTTCAGCCGGCGCATGCCTTGCGCGTCGCGCGGCAGACCGTCGCGGCAAATCTCCTCCTCGACCTCGACAATCTCGCGAATCCGCTCGAGGAACCACGGGTCATAGCGGGTGATGGCGTGGATCTCGTCGACCGTGAGTCCTTCGCGCAGCGCCTGTGCGGCCACGAGCAGGCGATCGGGGCTGGGCCGGGCGAGCGCTTCCTCGATCTGGGCGCGCGGCGCCCCGTAGAGCGCTTTGATCCCGTCGAGGCCGATCAGGCCCGTTTCGAGGCCGCGTAGCGCCTTTTGCAGGCTCTCATGGAAGCTGCGGCCGATCGCCATCACCTCACCGACCGATTTCATTGCGGTGGTGAGCAGAGCCGGCGTGTCCTTGAACTTCTCGAAGGCGAAGCGCGGAATCTTGGTGACGACATAGTCGATCGTCGGCTCGAAGCTCGCCGGAGTGACGCCGGTAATGTCGTTCTGAATCTCGTCGAGCGTGTAGCCGACGGCCAGCTTCGCGGCGACCTTGGCGATCGGGAAGCCCGTCGCCTTCGACGCGAGCGCAGAGGAACGGCTTACGCGGGGATTCATCTCGATGACGACGAGGCGGCCGTCGTCGGGATTGACCGCGAACTGTACGTTGGATCCGCCCGTTTCCACGCCGATTTCACGCAGGCAAGCAATGCTTGCGTTGCGCATGATTTGATATTCCTTGTCGGTCAGGGTCAGCGCCGGCGCCACGGTGATCGAATCGCCCGTATGGATGCCCATCGGGTCGACATTCTCGATCGAGCAGATGATGATGCAATTGTCCGCTTTGTCGCGGACCACCTCCATCTCATATTCCTTCCACCCCAGCACCGATTCCTCGATCAGCACCTCGGTGGTCGGCGAGGCCTCGAGCCCGCCAGTGACGATGTCGAGGAATTCCTCGCGATTATAAGCGATGCCGCCGCCGGTTCCGCCGAGAGTGAAGCTCGGGCGGATGATCGCGGGCAGACCGATCGCATCGAGTGCCGCCATGGCGTCATCCACGCTGTGGGCGATCGCCGACCGCGGCGATTCGAGGCCGATCTTGTCCATCGCCTCGCGGAATTTGAGCCGGTCCTCGGCCTTTTCGATCGCCGCCGCGTCGGCGCCGATCATCTTTACCCCGAACTTTTCCAGGGTGCCGTCCTTGAAGAGGGCCAGCGCGGTGTTGAGCGCGGTCTGGCCGCCCATTGTCGGAAGCACGGCATCCGGCCGTTCCTTCTCGATGATCTTGGCGACATATTCGGGTGTGATCGGCTCGACATAGGTCGCGTCGGCCATCTCCGGATCGGTCATGATCGTCGCCGGATTGGAGTTGACCAAGACGATCCTATAGCCCTCCGCCTTGAGCGCCTTGGCCGCCTGCGTGCCCGAATAATCGAACTCCGCCGCTTGACCGATGACGATCGGGCCGGCGCCGATGATGAGGATGGAGGAGATGTCAGTACGCTTGGGCATGCTCAGTCCGAATCAGAGGGCGACGCAGCGAATCCAACCGGGGCTCCGGTGTGATCGGCCCAGTCGAGGAGACAACGAAACTGAGAATAGGTCGCACCCCTGTCGAGCAGGGTCGCACGGACGCCTCTATCGGTCTGAAAGGTCCATTCCAGATCCCGTTCCGGGTCGAGGCTGCAGGCCCGCGCCTTGGCGTCGACGACCTCCCGGCTCGCGCTGCGGCCATCGGGCCAGAGGAACAGGTGTCGGCTATTGGCCATCGCCCAGCGTTCCACGCAGTGGAGCCGCTCGGCGCCGAGACGTTCCTCGGTCCCATCGCGCATATGGATGAACGTGGTTCCCTCGATGTCGTGGGTCCAAAAAAAGTCGTCGAACGTGGCGCCGCATTGGCGCAGGCTTTGCTCGACCGGCGAGACTTCACCGACCGGCTGGGCTACGGCAGCAGCGGACCAGGCCAAAATGAGCGTGGCCGCCAGGCTGAACGCCTTCACCGGCTCTTCTCCAGCTGATCCACGAACTTTCCGAACAAGTAGACGCTGTCCTGCGGCCCCGGGCTCGCCTCGGGGTGGTATTGGACGCTGAACGCCGGCCGGTCGGTGAGCTCCATGCCGCAATTGCTGCCGTCGAACAGGCTGATATGGGTCTCGCGCACGTTCGCCGGCAGGCTCTCCTTCTCGACCGCGAAGCCGTGATTCATGCTGGTGATCTCGACATGGCCGTCCGCCAGCCGCTTGACCGGGTGGTTGGCGCCGCGATGCCCCTGGTGCATCTTCGAGGTCCGGCCGCCGACGGCGAGGCCGAGCAGCTGGTGGCCGAGGCATATCCCGAACAGGGGCTTGCCGGTGTCGAGCAGTTTGCGGATCACCGGCACCGCATATTCTCCGGTCGCCGCCGGATCGCCGGGGCCGTTGGACAGGAAGATCCCATCAGGCCGGTGCGCCATCACCTCGTCGAAGCTCGACGTCGCGGGAAGCACGGTGACCCGGGCACCGGCATCGGCGAGGTTGCGGAAGATGTTGCGCTTGGAGCCATAGTCGATCGCGACGACATGGGGCAGAGCCTCGTCATGCGGCCGCTCGGCATAGCCCTCGCCCAGGCTCCAGCGCCCACCCGACCAGCGGTACATCTGCCGGCAGGACACGTCTTTCGCCAGGTCCATGCCCTCGAGCCCGGGCCATTCGCGCGCCTTGCGCAGCAGCGCCTCGACGTCGAAGCGGCCCCGCGAATCGTAGGCGATCACGCCGTTCGGAGCACCTTCCGTACGAATCTTGCGGGTCAGCGCGCGCGTGTCGACGCCGGACAGGCCGACCCGATCGTTGGCCTGCATCCATTCGACGAAGGTCTGGACCGCGCGGAAATTGCTGGGCTCGGTGACATCCTGCCGGACGACGCAGCCCAGCGCCCAGGGATTGTCGGCCTCCAGATCCTCATAATTGGCGCCGACATTGCCGATGTGCGGGAAGGTGAAGGTGACGATCTGGCTCGCATAAGAGGGATCGGTCATGACTTCCTGATAGCCGGTCATCGAGGTGTTGAAGCAGACCTCGCCGACGGCTTCGCCCTCGGCGCCGAATCCCCTGCCCCAGATCACGCTCCCGTCGGCCAGGACCAATACGCCCGTCGCTCCATTCGGCGCGGGCGAGGCTTTGGCGTCGGCCATGTTGGCTGGCACTCCTTCGGGTGGTCTGGCGATGTCGCTAAGGCTCGTCCGCTAGTGCGCCGCCGAGGCACCGTCAATCTGTTAAAGACGCCGGCACGGCACTAAGTATCCCCGTTCCGGCAACGCCATCTCGTGAGAGCCCCATGATTCGCGACCAGATCAAGTCGGCGCTGACCGGCGCCATGAAGTCGGGCGACAAGCCCCGCACGGCCACCCTCAGGCTCGTCCAGTCGGCGATCAAGAATCGCGACATCGAGCTTCGTGGCGGCGCCGCGCCCAAGGACGACGACGCGATGGTGACCGAGGTGCTCCAGAAGATGATCAAGCAGCGCCGCGAGTCGATCGACATGTACAAGAAGGGCGGCCGCGAGGAGTTGGCCGCCGCCGAGGCGGCGGAAGTCGAAGTCATCGAGGAGTTCCTCCCCAGCCAGATGAGCGACGAGGAGATCGGCGCGGCGATCGACGCCCTGGTCACCGAGACGGGTGCCGATTCGGTCAAGGACATGGGCCGTGTCATGGCGCTGATGAAGGAGCGCCACTCCGGCCAGCTCGACATGAGCAGGGCCAGCCAGATGGTGAAGGCGAAGTTGAGCTGAAGCTTCCTCCTCCCGGCGGGGGCTTGGGGGTAGGAATCGCCAAGCGCCACGCAGACCGACGAAACCCACCCGGACCTTCGCAAAAATGCTACTGGCCGGGAGCGACGCTTGTGGCTGGAGCTTCGAAGCCGGCGGGGCGCAAGCTTGACCGTCAGTTCCAGTTGAGCTCCGTCCGGCGACGCCGGAAGCGCGTGATCGAACTGGACGATGGTCAGCATTCTGCCAATGTACGAGATGCGAGGGGACGCGGTTCATTGAAGCGGCAGGAAACCGGGTGATCCGATTCCGGAATCATGATGGAGAGGAGATTCTCGAGGCCCTGCTGCGGCTGCAGGCGATCGGTTCCGTGCCCGGGGCCTGCCCACCCCCCGATACCGTCTCTGTCGGGGGGCGAAAGCGGTGACCTTCTCCCCGGCCTTTCTCGACGAGCTCCGCGCCCGCACCTCCCTCTCGGCATTGATCTCGCGCTCGACCAAGCTTCAGCGGGCCGGGCGCGAGTGGAAGGCCTGCTGCCCATTCCACAAGGAGAATAGCCCGAGCTTCACGGTGAGCGACGAAAAGGGATTCTACCATTGTTTCGGCTGCAGTGCTCATGGCGATGCAATCCGGTGGCTGACGGATGCGCGCGGACTTTCCTTCATCGATGCCGTGAAGGAGCTGGCCGACGCGGCCGGAATGGAGCTGCCGGCGCCGGATCCGCGCGCTCGCGAAAGGTCCGAGCGGGCGGCGGGGCTGCATGAGGTTGCCGAGGCGGCACAGCGCTGGTTCGTCGAGCAGCTCGGCGGGATCGAGGGCGCCGCGGCACGCGCCTATCTCGACGGCCGCGGCATCGACGCGGCGACCAGGACCCGTTTCGGCTTCGGCTTCGCTCCCGATTCGCGCGGCAAGCTGCGCACCGCCCTGAAGGCGATCGGCAACGACAAGCTTGCGGAGGCCGGCCTGCTCATCGCGCCCGAAGAGGAGCAAGGCGCCAAACGTGAGCCTTATGATCGCTTCCGCGGGCGGCTGATGATCCCGATCCGGGACCCGCGCGGGCGGGTGATCGCCTTTGGCGGCCGGATCCTCGGCCCCGGTGAGCCGAAATATCTCAACTCCCCCGAGACCCCCCTGTTCGACAAGGGGCGCACCCTGTTCAATCTCGACCGGGCCGGCCCTGCCGCGCGCGAGGCGAAGAGGATAATCGTCGTCGAAGGCTATATGGACGTCGTCGCGCTCGACCAGGCCGGAATCGCGGAGACCGTGGCGCCGCTCGGCACCGCACTGACCGAAGGCCAGCTCGGCCTCCTCTGGCGCTTCTCGCCGGCACCCATCCTCTGCTTCGACGGCGATGCCGCGGGTCAGAAAGCGGCCGTGCGCGCGGCTCTGCGGGCACTGCCGCATGTCGGCCCCGGCCGGTCGCTCGGCTTCGTCACCTTGCCTCCGGGCGAGGATCCCGACGACCTCGTCCGCGCACGCGGCCCCGCGGCCTTCGAAGCGTTGCTCGAGGCGCCGGAACATCTCGTTGACCGGCTTTGGCGCCACGAAGTGGAGGCAGAATCTCTCGTCACCCCGGAGCAGCGCGCCGGCCTGCGCCGCCGGCTGCTCGACCATGTGTCGACGATCGCCGATCCCGACGTTCGCGACCAGTATCGCAGCGAGATGCTCAAGCGCTTCGATGCGCTGACGCGCCCGCAGCAGCCGGCACGCCGGCCTTGGACCGCACAGCGCCCCTGGTCCGGGACGGCCGGCCGCTTCGTTCCGCCGCCCCGCCCTGCTTCGGCCGAAGCCAGGGCCGTCGGGCGGAGCGGCCTGGACCCACAGCTCGGCCGGGCCGTCCTCCTCGGGCTTGTCCGATTTCCGGATCAGATCGGTGAGCATGCGGAGGCCGTCCACGATCTGCCGTTGACCGACCCGGATGCGGTCCGGTTGCGCGACCTGATGCTCGAAGCGGCGATGACCCACAGTCCGCTTGATCCTGACACGCTCCATACCATATTGGCGGCGAAGGGTGCGGCAGGTCTGCTCGAGGCGCTCGGCCTCAAGCGAGGGCTTGCATTTTCCTTCACGCGACGTGATGCCGATCCGGAGCGGGCATGTCGGGACCTCGTTCGGGTCATCGAGACTCTGGCGGCACGTCCCGGGCTCGACGCCGCACTGGAAGCGGCCACGGCGCGGCTGAAGGAGACTGGGGACGAAGCGGCGTTCCAGGAGCAACAGCGGCTCCGGACGGCTCGGGACGAGGCGGACAGGCAGCTAGCGACATTGATCGACGGCGAGACGGACTAATAGCCCGATCTTTTGGTATAAGGCGTTGGAATGGCGAAGACGAACACGGCGGAAAGCGAAGAGAAGAACGAGGCGGGCGATGCGCCGCTCATCGATCTCAACGAGGCGTCCATCAAGAAGCTGATCGCCCGTGCCAAGAAGCGCGGCGTGATCACCTATGACGAGCTCAACGAGGCTCTGCCGCAGGACCAGATGTCCTCCGAGCAGATCGAGGACATCATGTCCGCCCTGAACGACATGGGCGTGAACATCGTCGAGAGCGACGACGGAGACGAGGACGAACCGGAGGTCGACAACGGCCTCGAGGAGGCGGCCGAGGGCGGCGAGACCTTCGTCATCGAGAAGAAGAAGGAAACGGTCGATCGTACCGACGATCCCGTGCGCATGTACCTGCGCGAGATGGGCGCGGTCGAATTGCTCTCGCGCGAGGGCGAGATCGCGATTGCCAAACGGATCGAGGCCGGCCGCGACACGATGATCTGGGGGCTTTGCGAGAGCCCGATCACCTTCAACGCCATCATCCACTGGTCGAACGCGCTCAACAACGGCCACATGCAGCTTCGCGAGATCCTCGACCTCGAGGCGATGCTGTCCAAGGGCCCCACGCCCGAGCAGGTCGAAGGCGCCGAGTCCGAGACCGGCGACATCTCCGAATCCACCGCCGGACCCTCCTTCAAGGAGGAAGAGGATGTGGAGGAAGTCGCCGAGGAGGAGGACGAGGAAGATTCGATGGTCGAGCGGCGCACCCAGCGTCCGGTCGACGAGGATGACGAGGACAACACGCTCAGCCTCGCCCAGATGGAGGAGACGCTGAAGCCGGCGGCTCTGGAGAAGTTCGCCCGCATCACCGACCTCTACAAGAAGTTCGCGAAGCTCCAGGGCACGCGGATGGAGGCGATGAGCGCTGGCCAGGAATTCCCCAAGGCCGACGAGAACAAGTATCACAATCTGCGCGAGCAACTCACCGCCGAGGTGGAGAGCGTCCAGTTCCACGGCGCCAAAATCGAATATCTCGTCGACCAGCTCTACAGCTACAACCGCCGTCTCACCACTTTGGGCGGGCAGATGCTGCGCCTCGCGGAGCGCCACAAGGTGCCGCGCAAGGCCTTCCTCGACGCCTATATGGGCCACGAGCTCGACGAAGGCTGGGCCGAGCGCGTCTGCGGCCTGGACAAGAAGTGGGCGGCCTTCTGCGACAACGAGTCGGAAGCGATCGAGCGGATCCGTGCGGAGATCGCGGAGATCGCCCAGGCGACCGGCATGTCGCTCGGCGAGTTCCGGCGCATCGTCAACATGGTCCAGAAGGGCGAGCGCGAGGCACGAATCGCCAAGAAGGAGATGGTCGAAGCCAATCTCCGGCTCGTCATCTCGATCGCGAAGAAATATACCAATCGCGGGCTGCAGTTCCTGGATCTGATCCAGGAGGGCAATATCGGCCTGATGAAGGCGGTCGATAAGTTCGAATATCGGCGCGGCTACAAATTCTCGACCTATGCCACCTGGTGGATCCGGCAGGCGATCACCCGTTCGATCGCCGACCAGGCGCGGACTATCCGGATCCCGGTGCACATGATCGAGACGATCAACAAGCTGGTCCGAACCAGCCGCCAGATTCTCCACGAGATCGGCCGCGAGCCGACCCCCGAAGAGCTGGCCGAGCGACTGTCGATGCCGCTCGAGAAAGTTCGCAAGGTGATGAAGATCGCCAAGGAGCCGATCAGCCTCGAAACTCCGATCGGCGACGAGGAAGACAGCCATCTCGGCGACTTCATCGAGGACAAGAATGCCGTCATCCCGGTCGACGCCGCGATCCAGGCGAACCTCAAGGAAACGGTGACCCGAGTGCTCGCCAGCCTCACGCCTCGCGAGGAGCGCGTGCTGCGCATGCGCTTCGGCATCGGCATGAACACCGACCACACGCTAGAGGAGGTCGGCCAGCAGTTCAGCGTCACTCGCGAGCGAATCCGCCAGATCGAGGCCAAGGCGCTGAGGAAGCTGAAGCATCCCAGCCGCAGCCGGAAGATGCGCAGCTTCCTGGATCAGTAACCTCCCTCCCCTCCCTTCGGGGAAGAGGGAATTACGCGCCTAATTCTTCCTGAGGATCGGGTTCGGGCCGTTTTCGAAAGCGAAATCGGCCCTTTCCCCCAGGAACTCATCGACGGCCGTCCGGCAGCCGCCATAAGCGTGGTAGTCGTCGATCACCAGCAGGCCCCCGGGGCTCAGCCTGTCCGCCACCGCCTCGAGGCAGAAGCGCACCGGATCGTACCAGTCGCAGTCGAGGTGGGCGAAGGCGACCCGCTCTATCGCCACCTCGGGCCAGGTGGCCTCGAACAGCCCCTTGTGAAGGAAGCGGCTCCTGCCGTCGACCGGAAGACCGTGGCGAGCGAACGCCGCCTTCACGTCGCCGAGCAGGTCCGGGCGGTAGCCGTAATAGGTCTCTCCGGCGATCCCCGACGCCTGGCCCGAGCGGATGACCTCGAACCGCTCCTTGGACTTCACGTCATCCTTGTCCGACGTCGGCGGAGGAATCATCTCGAAAACGTCGAAGCCGTGAAAGTGCCGCCCCTCGGCCTGCGCGGCGATGACGATCGCGCTTCCCCCGAGCGCGACGCCGAACTCGAGGAAGTCGCCCGGCACGCCAGCGACGCTGCGGAGGGCCTGCTCGATTCGCTTCATCTTGTCGGGGCGGAGGTAGGTCAGCCCCTCCTTGCGGACCGAGTGCGCCAGTGACGGCCTGCCAAGAAGTGAGCGCACAGCGGAAATGACCATCTCGACGAAATAGATGAGCGGCTCGGCTATGATCAACTTCCGTTCGTCGCCCGGCGGAGGCGACACGGCTCGATGCCGCCCGGGAATCGATCCGAGCCTGCGTAAACCTCCTCTTTACGGCACCTGCTGTACGCCCGCCTTTCAGCACAGCGCCGCATCGCGGCGTCCGGAGGCAAGGGAATGGCATTTGTTACGGTCGTCAGGCCAGGCGGCAGCGGCACCGGTGACTTGCTCATCGGATGCGTCGCCGAACATGGCAGCGCGGCCCATCCTTACTTTTCCAGCGCGGCGCTGACCAGCGGGCCGGAGAGCGCCCGTAATCTCGCCGATGCCGTTCATTTCCTGTGCTCGCTCCACGGGCGGCATCCCGGCGTGGTGGACCACGCGGCCGGCCGGCCCATGGACGACACCGCGCGCGCATGGCTTATCGCCGCCGGCGAGGCGATGGCGACCGAGCGCCTCTGCCTTACCCAACTCGCGGTCGCGGTCGGACCGGTTCCGAGCACCCCCGGCGGCGGCGCAAGCGAAGCCGCTGTCATCGGCCAGCATAATGCCCTTACCACACTTGCGCAGTCGGAGCGCCGCGGCTGCGCTCTCGGCGCCTCGCTCGCCTTTGCGATCGACTGGTCGCCGGTTCGCGTGCTGCTGGAGGCCGTCGGGCGCCGGCTCGGCGTCGACCTTCCGCCTTGCCGGCTGAGCGACGAGGACGAGCTTCGCTCCGTCGCGGACCTGGCCGGCCAGTCGCCCGCGACCGAACGTGCCCTGCTATTCGGAGCCCAGCAGCTGTCGCTGCAGCATCGCGGCCTTTGGGACCTGCTCGAAGCGCGCCAGCAGGCACGGCTCGAAGGCTAACCTAGCTCACTCCCGGGAATCTCGCTCTCTCGCCGGGAGTAAATAAGCGCGCCATTGCTGCCTCCCCTCCTCCCCTCTAGGCAGCAGTCATGGTAGAAATCGTCGGCCGCGTGCTCGAGCTCAACCGCTTTCCGGTGAAGTCCATGGCGGCCGATCCGGTGACTTCGGCCGAAGTGGATTGGCAGGGGATCGAGGGAGACCGCCAATATGCCTTCTACCGCACCGAGGACCCATCGAGTTTCCCCTGGCTGACCGCGCGCGAATGGCCCGAAATGGTCCGTTTCGCGCCGCGGTTTCGCGACCCCGGCGAACCGAAGATCTCGCCAGTGGACGTTCGCGGCCCCGACGGTCGCTGGCAGCCGCTGCACGATCCCGAACTGCTCGCTCGCCTGGCCGCCGGAGCTGGCTGCGCCCTCGGGCTCCTCCAGCTCGGCCGCGGCACCCATGACGCGATGCCGGTCTCGATCGCGACCACTGCCACGCACGAGGCGCTCGATGCGGCCCACGGGACGCCGCTGGACCGCCGGCGATTTCGAACCAACATCGTCATCGAAAGCGACCTGCCGGAGAAGGATTGGGCCGGCCGTCGGCTCGGCTTCGGCGGCTGGGACGATTCGGCACAGCTGCTCGTCACCGACACCATTCCCCGCTGTGCCTTCATCACCATCGATCCCGACACAGGCGATCGCGATCCGACCGTGATGCGGACGGTCGCTCAGAAACTCGGCAACCGTATCGGCATCTACGCCACCGCGGCGCGGCAGGGACAGGTCAGGCTCGGTGACAAGGTGATGTTGCTCGACTGACCGATAGGCGTGGCGGCGGCCCCCCTGCCCCTGCTCTGCCTTGCCCCTGCCGATGCCTTTGGCTTATGGCCGGCCTGACGTTTACGTAAAGGGCCGGACATGCGTTTCGAGGGCACCAGCAATTATGTCGCGACCGAGGATCTCAAGGTTGCCGTCAATGCCGCCGTCACGTTGAGACGGCCGTTGCTGGTCAAGGGCGAGCCTGGAACCGGCAAGACCGTGCTCGCTCATGAAATTGCCGGAGCGCTCGGCGCGCCGCTGATCGAATGGCACGTCAAGTCGACCACCAAGGCGCACCAGGGCCTCTACGAATATGACGCGGTAGCGCGGCTGCGCGACGGACAACTCGGTGATCCGCGGGTCCACGAGATCGCCAATTACATCAAACGGGGTAAATTGTGGGAGGCGTTCACCAGCCCCGAACTCCCGGTCCTGCTCATCGACGAGGTCGACAAGGCCGACATAGAGTTCCCGAACGACCTTCTCCAGGAGCTCGATCGAATGGAGTTCCACGTCTACGAAACCCGCGAGACGATTGTTGCGAAGGAGAGGCCGATCGTCGTCATCACCTCGAACAACGAGAAGGAGCTGCCTGACGCTTTCCTGCGCCGGTGCTTCTTCCACTACATCAAATTCCCCGACCGGGAGACGATGCAGGCCATCGTCGACGTTCACTTTCCCGGCATCCAGACGACGCTCGTTCAGAAGGCGCTCGACATCTTCTACCAGGTTCGGGACGTGCCCGGCCTCAAGAAGAAGCCGTCCACCAGCGAGCTCATCGACTGGCTGAAGCTGCTCCTCCACGAGGACATGCCCCTGGAAATCCTGCAGTCCCGTGATCCCGCCAAGGCTATCCCGCCCCTGCACGGCGCCTTGCTCAAGAACGAGCAGGACGTGATGCTGTTCGAGCGACTTGCCTTCATGAGCCGGCGAGGACAATAGCCGGCGCTCCTCGAGGAAAGAGAGCGGCTCTATTCGTCCCGGTAGGCCAGCTCGAAATTGCCCCAGCGGCGGCCGCCGAAATAGAGCGGCACGAACACGTTCTTGACCGCAAGATAGCGGCCGTTGCCCAGCTCCATTCCGTAGGTGGCGAGCATCGCCTCCTTGTCGCTCGCGATGGCGCGGCGGGTGATGTCGTCGATGAAGTTGCGGCGATTGCGGCAATGCTCCGCATTCCATTCCGGATCGTCGCGCTGCGGCTGGGAGCGCGCGGTGATATGGGTCGGGAGATAGCCGTTCACGTCGGTGATCGCGCAGGCGATCAGCCGGGGCTCTTCGCTCATCGCCCGGTCCAGGATGGGCCGGATCCAGCTGTCGGCGAAGTCGCAAAAGCGGGTCTCGTACTGGATCGGGTTGGTGCCCGGCATCGGCACGTAATTTGTGTCGAAAACGGATTCCATGTCGATCTCACCGCGCTGAACGGCGCGCTCGACTAGGGTCTGCACTTCGACCATTCCCGCCTTGGCGAACTCGATGAACGGCGTATCGTCGATCCTGACGCCGCAGCTCGCCAGCAGGTCGAGCATCTCGTTCGACCGCAGTTCCAGCCGGCTGAGGCGCTCGCGCGTCGTTCGCAATTCCCCACCATTGGCGCGCGCATCGGCGGCGAAGGAGGAAAGGCCGCTCTTCACGCTGTCGACGCTCTGCTCGATCAAACTGGTGGCCTGCGCGATCCCGTCGGTCTGGCGGTCGACCAGGGCCACGATATCGGCGACGTCGCGGACGGTTTCATTGATCGTCGAGAAGCTCGACTGGGCCACACGGCTCTTCTCGACGCCGACCTTGATCTCGGAGGTCACCGCTTCGGCTTCGCGGGTGAGCGAGGCGATGGTGCCCGCGATCTCGCTGGTCGCCGCTCGGGTATCGTGGGCGAGCTTCTTCACCTCGGCCGCGACGACGGCAAAGGAGCGCCCGGCCTCGCCGGCGCGAGCCGCCTCGATCGTCGCGTTGAGGGCGAGCATGTTGGTCTTGTTGGCGATGGTCTCGATGCTGGCGGAGACGTTCTGGACTCGCGTCATCGCCTCGGCGAAGCCGGCCATCCGGTCACCGAGCTGGACGACCAGGTCGGTAAGGCCCGAAAAGACCCGGATCGTGTCCTCGATAGCGCCGCGGCCCTGGTCGAGCTTGCCGCGCGCCTGCTCCGCCAGGACCCGCGCTTCGTCGGTGGAGTCCGACACCCGGGCCTGGTCGGCGAGCAAGCGCGTCGTCACCTCCTCCAAGGAATCCAGCATCTTGAGGTTGGCGGAGATCCGCTCGTTGACGCCGGCGACGTAACCGGCGACGTCGCTGCACTCGATTGCCAGCGAACCGCAGTTGCGTGCGACCTCGTTGATCGCCGCCCCGTCAGTCCTTTCGACGGCCGAACTTGCCACCGCTTATCCCTCTTCACCTTTGCGCTCGGGAAAGCGCTACGCCTCATTGGTTGAAACGATGTTAAGTACCGGCGGCGGGGGGCCGCGCCAGGGCCTCGGCCCCCTGCGGCTTCAGCCTTTCCATCGGCACTTCGGCGAACATCCGCTTCGCCGCCAGCCGAGATACTCGCAGATCACCGTGGATCCGGTGATCACCCGGCCGCCGTCGACCAGCGCCGGCGCCTGGCCGTTGGGGTTGATCGCCTCGAACCAAACCTCATGATGTTCAAATTGTGCAGGATCGAGGCTTATGCCTTTGACTTCCCGCCCTTCCGATAGAGCGTGAGCAAAGGCTTCAAGGCATTGGCGCCCGGGCCGAGACTGTAGAGTGTCAGCATCCCGTCCTCCGTCCTTTGTATGTGTTGCATCCCGCCCCTGAGCGCTCGATCAAGGTGGCGCGAAGGCGGCGGACAAGGTAGACCGGAGCGATGTTCTTCTCCTTCGTCGACGAGCTTCGCGCCGCGGGGATTCCGGCCTCCCTGAAGGAACATCTGACGCTTCTCGAGGCCCTGGATTCCGACGTGATCGCGGCCCGGCCGGAGGAATTCTACTATCTCGCCCGAGCTACCTTCGTGAAGGATGAAGGTCTGCTCGACCGGTTCGACCGGGTGTTCGGTAAGGTGTTCAAGGGCATCGAGGCCGTCTACGGCACCGACGCCGCGCCGATACCCGAGGATTGGTTGCGCAAGATCGCCGAGCTCTATCTGACGCCCGAGCAGATGGAGGAAATCAAGTCGCTCGGCTCGTGGGAAGATATCATGGAGGCGTTGAAGAAGCGGCTCGAGGAGCAGAAGGAGCGGCACCAGGGCGGCAGCAAATGGATCGGCACCGCCGGCACCTCCCCCTTCGGCGCCTATGGCTACAATCCCGAAGGCGTGCGGATTGGCCAGGAAGGCGGCCGGAATCGCAGCGCGATCAAGGTGTGGGACAAGCGCCAGTTCCGCAATCTCGACAGCAACGTCGAGCTCGGCACCCGGAACATCAAGGTCGCGCTGAGACGTCTGCGCCGCTTCGCGCGCGAAGGCGCGGCCGAGGAGCTCGACCTCGACGGCACGATCGATGGCACCGCTCGCAAGGGCTGGCTCGACATCCGGATGCGTCCCGAACGCCACAATGCCGTGAAATTGCTGCTGTTCCTCGACGTGGGCGGATCGATGGACCCCCATATCAAGCTGATGGAGGAATTATTCTCGGCCGCCACGAGCGAGTTCAAGAATCTCGAATTCTTCTATTTCCACAACTGCCCCTACGAAGCAGTCTGGAAAGACAATCACCGCCGCTTCCAAGAGCGTACCCCGACCTGGGAGGTGCTCCACAAGTTCGGTCATGACTATAAGGTCATTTTCGTCGGCGACGCGTCGATGAGCCCCTACGAAATCACCCATGCCGGCGGCTCGGTGGAACATCATAATGACGAAGCGGGTGCGGTTTGGCTGAAGCGCATGACAGCTACCTACCCGGCGGCCGTCTGGCTAAACCCGGTGCCGGAGCCCTATTGGAGCCATACCGGATCGATCCAGATCGTCCGCGCGCTGATGCAAGACCGCATGTACCCGCTGACCCTGGCGGGGCTCGATGACGCGATGCGGATCTTGAGCCGCAAGAACTGAAATTCCCGAAGGACGGGTGACGTGGACCGAACGGGTTTGTGGTTGACGACGCACATGCTAACCGCCCGGCCATGACCGCCTACCAGTCCGATCTCCTCCGCCTGCTCGACGAGCGCGGCTACATCCACCAGGTCACCGATCCGGAGGGCCTGGACGGCCTGGCGGCGCGCGAGATCGTGCCCGGCTATATCGGCTTCGATGCGACGGCGCCGTCGCTCCATGTCGGCAGCCTGGTCCAGATCATGATGCTGCGCCGGCTCCAGCAGGCCGGACACAAGCCGATCGTGCTGATGGGCGGCGGAACGTCGAAGATCGGCGACCCCAGCTTCAAGGACGAGGCGCGAAAGCTGCTCAGCGCCGAGACGATCGACGCCAATATCGCTTCGATCAAGCGGGTGTTCGAGCGGTTCCTGACCTTCGGCACCGGGCCGACCGACGCGATCATGGTCGACAATGCCGACTGGCTCGACAGGCTGGAACATATTCCGTTCCTGCGCGAGATCGGCCAGCATTTCTCGGTCAACAGGATGCTGAGTTTCGACAGCGTGAAGCTGCGGCTCGACCGCGAGCAGTCGCTGAGCTTCCTCGAATTCAACTACATGATTCTCCAGGGATATGACTTCCTCGAGCTGTCGCGTCGTCTCGGCTGCCGGTTCCAGATGGGCGGCTCCGATCAGTGGGGGAATATCGTCAACGGCATCGAGCTCGCGCGGCGGGTGGACGGTACCCAGGTGTACGGGCTTACGACGCCGCTGATCACCACTGCGGACGGCGGCAAGATGGGCAAAACGGCGCAGGGGGCGGTCTGGCTCAATGGCGACCAGCTCAGCCCTTATGATTACTGGCAGTTCTGGCGGAACACCCAGGATGCCGATGTCGGTCGCTTCTTGAGGCTGTTCACCGACCTTCCGCTGAGCGAGATCGCACGGCTCGAGGAGCTTCAAGGCGCCGAGATAAACGATGCCAAGAAGATCCTCGCCGATGCCGCCACCGCCATGGCGCATGGCGTCGAGGCGACGTTCGAGGCGGCCGAAACGGCCCGTCGCACCTTCGAAGAAGGCGCGGCCGGCGAGGCATTGCCGACGCTGAAGATCGAGGGCGGCACCACCCTGGTCGAGGCTTTGGTCGGTCTCGGCCTCGTCGCCTCGAAGAACGAGGCTCGCCGCCTGATCGCTCAGGGCGGGGCGCGGATCGACAATCGCCGCGTGGACGAAGACGTGCCGATCGCAGTCACCTGCGACGTGCGGATATCAGCCGGCAGGAAGAAGCATGGCCTGCTGACGCCCTGAAGGCCGAGCGACTGCGGCTCGTGCGCGCCGGAATCGTGCCGCTGGCGCGCCTAGAAGATCAGCGCGACGATGATGATGACGAGTATGAGTCCGCCCAGGCTGATGCTGATCGTCCGGTTCATCCGATACCTCCTCTTTCCGGCGACCAACTCATTCGGGAACGGGTCCGTTCCAATACGCGCCGCGGCCTATAGCCTTGGAGAAGAAAATGCAGTCTGTGGCCAGGCCGTCCGCAAATCCCGATCAGGCTGCGACCGGCAGCGCCTCCGCATTGTCATTGTCCCGGGCCGGCTCGGCCTCTCCGCTCTTGGCGGCTTGCTCGGGGGCCGTCGCCGGACGAGGGTTCGGAACGATCAGGCGGCTGACCATGACGATCGCTCCAAGGCCGAGATAGGCAGCGACGACGGCGGCGGGATTCCACAGCAGCGAAACCGAGAATGCGACCCGGAAAAAGGTAGGATTGATCCCAAAATCCTCCCCGAGGCCCTCGCAGACTCCCAGGAACGTGTCGTCGCGGGCGATGAGCCAAGTCCGGCCATTCTGCATCGATCTACTCCTCTGGCGCGGCGGGCCATCTCCCGCCTGGACACCTGCCGCTCAGCACGATGCGTGCCAGACCACAGGGATCGTGGATTTTCAGGGAGTTAGCGGCCGGGTAGCCGTGATTTTGCCGGCCTCGGCGTGGACGATTCACCAGAAGTTGGGAAAAGCCACCAGGGGTAGAGCCCGCGACGGAGGCCGACGGGTCCATCGAGGGGGCTCGCATTTCGAGCGGTCGATGTGCCGCCTGCATCGGCATTCACCTCAACGCGCTTGCCGCCACCCGCCGCCATCGTCCAAAGCTCTGCCATGACAGCCAGAATCGACATGGGCACCGACAGCGGCGGCAGCCCCGTCCTTATGGACCTCGAAGAGCTGCTCGCCACGCGCCTCCTCGTTCAGGGCAATTCGGGATCGGGCAAGTCGCATCTTCTGCGCCGCCTGCTCGAAGGCAGTGCAGGCCTCGTCCAGCAGGTCGTCATCGATCCCGAGGGTGACTTCGTCTCCTTGTCCGAAGCATTCGGCCACGTGTCGATTGATGCCGCCGAATATAGTCTGCCCGACGTCGCCCGCCTCGCCGTCAGGATTCGCGAGCATCGCGCTTCGGTCGTGCTCAACCTCGAAGGGCTCGAACTGGAGGAGCAGATGCGCTGCGCCGCCGCCTTGCTCGGCGGTCTGTTCGAGGCACCGCGCGAGCTCTGGTATCCCGCTTTGGTCGTCGTCGACGAAGCCCAGGTCTTCGCACCGGCGGGCGCCGGTGACGTTTCGGACGACGCCCGGCGGGCATCGCTGGGGGCGATGACGAACCTCATGTGCCGCGGCCGCAAGCGCGGGCTCGCCGGAGTGATCGCCACCCAGCGCCTCGCCAAGCTCGCCAAGAATGTCGCCGCCGAAGCCTCCAACTTTCTCATGGGCCGCACCTTCCTCGACATCGACATGCTCCGCGCCGCCGACCTGCTCGGGATGGAACGGCGCCAAGCCGAGGTGATCCGGGACCTTGAACGTGGTCAGTTCCTCGCGCTCGGTCCGGCCATCTCGCGCCGCCCGATCAGCGTCCGCATCGGCGCGGTGAAAACCGCTGCGAAGAGCGGCAGCCCAATGCTCATCCCCCTGCCCTCCGCGCCGGCCGCAGACATGGAGGATCTGCTGTTCGCGCCGGGCACGAATGAGCCGCCGCCTCCGCCGCCTCCCCCGCCGCCGGCAGTCCCTGCCGACGACATCATCCGCAATCTCGCCGCGCCGGCGCCGCCCCCGGTGCCGCAGACGCCGGTCATCGGTCCGGAGGAGCAGGAGACGGTCGTTGCCGAGATCTTCGCCGAGATCGTCGCCGAGGGCGGGCAGCACCCGCCGGCCTCGCTCTACCAGGATTTCCAGCTTCGCTGCCGCATGCGTGGAGCCAGCGCTGCCTTGGATATGACGGAGTTCGGGCGCCGACTCGCGATGGCCCGCGCCGGAATCGCCGATCCGGACGACTATGAGGAGTCGATCGCGCTCGGCGCCTGCCTACCCGACGAGATGCTCGCGCCCTTTCTCGCCATCGCCGTCGCGGCGCGCCAGGGCGCGGACTGTCCGTCAGACGCGGCACTCGCCGCACTCTATGGCACCAGTTCGGCCGGCCGGGCCCGAAGGATGCTGGCCTTCATCGAGGAGAAGGGCCTGATCGTCTGCCGTACCGACCTTTCCGGCCGGCGCTCGATCACCCTGCCCCATTTGGGCTGGACCACCGCCGCTGCCCCTCCCGACCCGTCCACCCCGTCGCGCCTCGCACGGATCGACGCCCGGCCGCGCCGATCGGCGACCGGAAGATAGGCTGCATGCGTCGCGGTGATGCATTAACGATGAAAAAAGCTTGAAATTATTTCGTCATTGACCAGATAGGAATCAGGTCGCCGCTTCCTCTGAGCGACATCCATCCATAACAGCTAAAGTCATATGGCCACCTTACCCTGCCCGTCCGATTTCACGGATCACGCACCCATAAAGACCAATCGCCAGCTCGCCGAGAAATATGGCGTCGGCGAGAAGACGATCACGCGCTGGCGCAAGGAGACGGGCTGCACGGCCTCGATCCGGCCGTTCGCGAGCGCCGCTTTGCCCAAGCAGCACGTGCCGGCGATCAGTCCGGGCGTCGCGAGCGAGGCGGCCCAGTTCCTCCGCAAGACCCATCGTCCGGTCTACCACCGGATCATCGAGGGCAAGGAGTTCCGCGGACAATATGTCGTCGGGACCCAGGTGCTCAGCGAGGAAGAGATCGTCGCGCTCGCCGAGGAAAAGGGCTTCCAGCCCTATAACAGCCTCTTCGACCTGGCGAGCTGAGCCCTTCAGCGATTCATTCTGTGCGATCGTCCCCTTCCTGCGCGCAGGGAGGGGAAAGGTCGCTTAGGAGCCATCGCCGGGACGCGATCCCTAGCGTCGCCTTACCCCGCCCGTAGCAGCCCCACCGCCGCGTCCCGCTCCATCAGATAGAGCAGGATTCGCGCCGCCTGGCCGCGCGGGCCTTCGAGGCCGCCGTCCCGGTCGACGAGCAAGCGGGCATCGTCCATCGCCGGCTGGGCCAAAGCGGCCGTCTGCTCCGGGCCGGCGAGCCGGAACGCAGCCTCGCCCGACTGGCGGGTGCCGAGTATCTCTCCGGCGCCGCGCAGGCGCAGATCCTCCTCGGCTATTCGAAATCCGTCGTTGGTCTCGCGCATCAAGGCGAGTCGCGCCCGCGCCGTTTCGCTGAGCGCGCCGCCGCGCAGAAGCAGGCAGATGCTGTGCTGCTCGCCGCGGCCGACGCGTCCGCGCAGCTGGTGAAGCTGGGCGAGGCCGAACCGGTCGGCATGCTCGACGACCATCAGCGAGGCATTGGGCACGTCGACGCCGACCTCGATCACCGTCGTCGCGACCAGAACGGCGAGGTCGCCGCGCTGGAATGCCGCCATAACGGCATCCTTTTCGGGGCCCTTCATCCGCCCATGGACGACCCCGACCTTGTCGCCGAACCGGCGGCGAAGCGTCTCCGCCCTGTCCTCCGCCGCGGCAAGATCGCTGGTCTCGCTCTCCTCGACCAGGGGACAGACCCAATAAGCCTGCTTGCCGGCGGCGATATGGCGGCCGAGCCCGTCGACTACCTCGGCCAGTCGCTCGTCGCTGACGACGCGCGTCTCGATCGGCTGGCGCCCGGGTGGCATCTCGTCGAGCCGGCTGACGTCCATCTCGCCATAGTGCGTGAGCGTCAGCGTTCGCGGGATCGGAGTCGCGGTCATCACCAGCAGGTGGGGCGGCCGCTCGGCCTTGGCGGCCAGCATCATCCGTTGCGCGACTCCGAAGCGGTGCTGCTCGTCGACCACCGCCAGGCCGAGCCTCTTATAGGTCACCGCCTGCTGGAAGATGGCGTGCGTGCCGACCAGGATATGGATCGACCCGTCAGCCAGCCCCATCAGGCAGGATTCGCGCACCTTCCCTTTCTCGCGCCCGGTCAGGACGGCGACGTTGACCGGCAGCCCGGCAAGCTGACGCGAGAGCGTCTGGTGGTGCTGCCGGGCGAGGATCTCGGTCGGGGCGAGCAGGGCTGCCTGCGCGCCCGCCTCGACTGCAATCAGCATCGCCATCAGCGCCACCAGCGTCTTGCCCGATCCGACGTCGCCCTGGAGCAGGCGCAGCATCGGCATCTCCTGCTGGAGGTCGCCCTCGATCTCGGCTACCGCCCTGTTCTGGGCGCCGGTCGGGCTGTAGGGCAGCTTGAGCTGGTCGCGCAGCCGGCCGTCGCCGTGCAGCGGCACACCCTTGCGGCGGCGGGAGGAGGCACGGACCAGGCTCAGCGCCAGCTGGTTGGCGAACAGCTCGTCATAAGCGAGCCGGTCGCGCGCCGCTGTCGCGGCCGGATCGCGATGCGCCGTCGCCAGCGCGTCGGCCCAGTCGGGCCAGCCGCGGCTCGCCTTCAGGCTCGGCTCGATCCATTCGTCGAACTCGGGGCGCCGGTCCAGCGCCTGGGCCACGAAGTCGGCCAGCCTCTTGTTCGAAAGCCCTTCCGACAGCGGATAGACGGGCTCGCGCTCGGGGATCGCTGCCGCTTCCTCGAGCGGCAGCACATGGTCCGGATGGACGATCTGCAGCTCCTGACCATAGCGGTCGAGCTTGCCCGATACGATGCGCGCCGTGCCGAGCGGCAGCTGCTGCCTCGCCCAGCCCGGATTGCGGAAATAGATCAGGGAAACCTGGCCGCCGTCGCCGTCCTCGGCATGAACCCGGAACGGGCCGCGCGCGCCACCCTGGCGATAATCGCGCGGCGTCAGGACGACGGTGATCGCCCGGCCGACGTCGACCGGATCGAGCCGATCCACCCGCTTCCGGTCGATCCACCCGGCGGGCAGGTGAAAGAGGATGTCGATCACCCGGTCGAGCCCGAGCCGGTGCAGCGGCTTGGCGAGCTGGGGACCGACGCCCTTCAGCACCTCTATCTCGGCGAACAGGGAATTGAGAGTGTCTGGACGCATGCCGGCCATGTCTAGCCGCGCGCCGAACCGCCGCACAGTCTCCCATTCATGTTCGCCGCTCCGGCGGAAGCGGTGCGGCTGATCCGCGCGCATTTTCGCCCACTCCGGCTCCCCGACAGCTCGCTGGATGGATGAAGGTCGATATCGTCGCGCCTACATTCCCCGCTTCAATGTTCCGGTGGCTCGCACTACATAGCCCGAACCCCCACCGCCGACGGGATTGAGCAAGCCCGCCGGCCCATTGCCTATGGATCCATGGACCGGTCAGCCCGCCTCAAGCGCCTCCGTTTCCGCGCCTGGCATCGCGGCACCCGTGAAGCCGACCTGCTGATCGGCGGCTTTTTCGATCGCCACCACAAAATGTGGAGCGAGGAGGAAATCGGCTGGTTCGAGCGCCTGCTCGAGGAGCAGGACGTCGACATCATGGCCTGGGCGATCGGAACCGCCGAGCCTCCGGCGCGCTTTCAGGGCCCCCTGATGGCGGGACTCAGGCAGCTGAACTATATAGAACGACCGGAATAAGTCCTTGAGCGAACTTCAGAAGATCCTCTCAGCCAGCCGACCGACGACCCTCGCCGGAATACCTGCGGGCTTCCTGCCATGGCTCGCTGCCGACCTCGCGCGCGCCGCTGACCGCCGTGACGGGCGTGCGGTCTTCATCGCGTCGGACGAAGTGGCAATGCGCGCCATCGTCGACGCCGCCCATTATTTCGCCCCGGAGCTCGAGACCCTCGCCTTCCCCGCTTGGGACTGCCTGCCTTACGACCGCGCTTCGCCGTCGCTGCGTTCGACCTCCGAGCGGCTGGCGACGCTTCATGCGCTGCAGCGCAAGCGCGACAAGCCGCAACTGCTCGTCACCACCGTCAACGCAGCTCTGCAGCGGACGCTGACTCCGTTTCGGATCCGGCAACTCGTGGCCCGCCTCGCGCCGGGTGAACGCATCGACCTCGACCGGCTCGCCGCCTTGCTCCAGGCGAACGGCTATTCTCGCACCGATACGGTCGCCGATGCCGGCGAATATGCGGTGCGCGGCGGAATAGTCGATCTCTTCCCCGCCGACGCCGGCCTCGCCGCACAGGCGGATCTGGGCGAACATGCCGGCGAGTTGGCGCTGCGGCTCGATTTCTTCGGCGACGAGGTAGAGAGCGTCCGCCTGTTCGATCCCGCGAGCCAGCGCAGCGTTGGACGGATCGACGGCTTCACGCTCCTGCCCGCCTCCGAGACCCTGCTCGACGAGGCCAGCGTCAAGCGCTTCCGATCGGCCTATCGTGAGATGTTCGGCGCTACGGCTACGGGTGACCCGCTCTATCAGGCGGTCTCCGAGGGCCGCCGGATCGCCGGGATAGACCATTGGCTGCCTCTGTTCGAGGAACGCCTGGTTCCCTTGTTCGACCATCTCTCCGACGGCGATGTCATCGTCCGCGATTCGGGTGCGACCGGCGCGGCGCAAGGCCGGTTCGAGGCGATTGACGACTATTACGAGAATCGCCGCAGGGCGCAGACTTCGGACACCGGCAGCTACAAACCGCTGGCGCCGGGGACGCTCTATCTCGCAAGCGACGAGTGGGAAAAGATCGTGGAGGCGCGCCCACTCCACCTCGTCACGCCGTTTCACGAGCCCGACAGCGCCACTGTGATCGACTTCGAGATCGAGCCGGCTCGCGATTTCGCGCCCGAGCGGACTCAGGGCGGCAACGTCTATGAGGCGGTCGTCAACCACATCGCCGACCTGCGCCGCGCCAAACGCAAGATCGTGCTCGCCAGCTATTCGGGCGGCGCGCGCGAGCGGTTGAAGGGACTGCTTGCCGACCACGGCCTCCGAAAGATCGAAACCGTGGACGATTGGCAGGAAGCGCTTGGCGCCGCTGCCCGAGAGCAGGTCGCCTTGGCCGTCATCCAGCTCGATCACGGCTTCTCGACCCCGGACGTCGCCCTGCTCACCGAACAGGACATGCTCGGCGACCGGCTGGTGCGCCGACGCAAGCGCAAGAAGAGCGCGGAGGCGTTCCTCAGCGAGCTCGCCACCCTCACGCCGGGCGACCTCGTCGTCCATGCCGACCACGGAATCGGCCGCTATGAGGGCCTGACCCAGATACCGGTTCAGAAGGCGCCACACGATTGCGTCGCGCTCGAATATGCGGGGGGCGACAAGCTCTACGTTCCGGTCGAGAATATCGACATATTGTCGCGCTACGGCAGCGAGAGCGACGGCGTTGCGCTCGACCGGCTCGGCGGCGAAGGCTGGCAACGCCGCAAGTCGCGGATGAAGGAGCGCATTCGCGAGATTGCCGGCGAGCTCATCAAGATCGCCGCCGAGCGAGCGCTGCGCCCAGGCGCGGTAGCGGAACCGGACACCGGCTATGCCGCCTTCGCCGACCGGTTCCCCTTCGAGGAGACCGAGGATCAGGATCGGGCGATCGCCGACGTCATCGCCGATCTGGGCGGAGGCAAGCCGATGGACCGGCTGGTCTGCGGCGACGTGGGCTTCGGCAAGACGGAGGTGGCGCTGCGTGCCGCGTTCATCGCCGCCATGTCGGGGCTCCAGGTCGCTCTGATCGCGCCCACGACCCTGCTCGCCCGCCAGCATTTCCAGAACTTCAGGGAACGCTTTCAGGGCTTTCCGATCGAGATCGGCCGCCTCTCCCGGCTGGTGCCCGCCCGCGAGGCGAAGGAGACCAAGGAGGGCGTCAAGGCCGGCAAGATCGACATCGTCATCGGCACCCATGCTCTCCTTGCCAAGGGCGTCGAGTTCAAGAAGCTGGGTCTTGTCATCGTCGACGAGGAGCAGAGGTTCGGAGTCACCCACAAGGAGCGGTTGAAGGCGCTGCGCGCCGACGTTCACGTCCTCACGCTCACCGCCACGCCCATCCCGCGCACCCTGCAGATGGCGATGTCGGGGCTTCGCGAGCTCAGCGTGATCCAGACCCCGCCCGTCGACCGGCTGGCGGTGCGCACCTATGTCATGCCCTGGGATCCGGTCGTGGTCCGCGAGGCCCTGCTGCGGGAGCATTATCGCGGCGGCCAAAGCTTCTTCGTCGTCCCCCGAATCGCCGACCTGCCCGACATCGAGCAATTCCTGCGCGAGGAGGTGCCGGAGGTGCGCTTCGTGGTCGCCCACGGCCAGATGGCGCCGACCGAGGTCGAGGAGCGGATGAGCGCCTTCTACGATCGCAGGTATGAGGTCCTGCTCTCGACGACGATCATCGAGAGCGGGCTCGACATCCCGACCGCCAACACCCTGATCGTGCATCGCGCCGATCGTTTCGGCCTCGCTCAGCTTTACCAGCTCCGCGGCCGGGTAGGCCGAGCGAAGACCCGGGCTTATGCCTATTTCACAACGCCAGCCGACCGGCTGATCACCGAAACCGCCGAAAAGCGGCTGAAGGTGCTCGCCAGCCTGGAGAGCCTCGGGGCCGGTTTCGAGCTCGCCACCCACGACCTGGACATCCGGGGCGCCGGCAACCTGCTCGGCGACGAGCAATCGGGCCATATCAAGGAGGTCGGCTTCGAACTCTACCAGTCGATGCTGGAGGAGGCGATCGTGGAGGCCAAGTCGGGCGGGCTGGCGCAACCGCGGGACCATTTCTCCCCGCAGATCACCGTTGATGCGCCGATCCTCATTCCGGAAGCCTATGTTCCGGACCTCGATCTTCGAATGGGCCTCTACCGTCGGCTCAACGAGCTTGAAAACAAGCAGGAAATCGATTCGTTCGCGGCGGAGATGATCGATCGGTTCGGCAAGCTCTCGACCGAGATGGAGAACCTCCTAAAAGTCATTGAGATCAAACTGAATTGTCGAACAGCCTGCGTCGCCAAGCTCGACGTCGGACCGAAGGGGGCGCTAGTCCACTTCCACAATGACCAGTTTCCCAATCTCGACGCCCTGCTCGCCTATGTCGAGCGGCTGAAGGGCACTGCCAAGCTGCGACCCGACAGCAAGCTCGTCATCAGCCGCGGCTGGGACGATCCGCAGGCACGCCTCAACGGCGCGCTCCAGCTATCCAAGGGGCTCGCCAAACTGCTGTCATGATGGAAGGGACGGGGCGCCATGGCGTCATGCCCACGGACATGAGCCGAACATCCCCGCCCGAGGGCTCGGCATCGCCCCGCGCTAGCTCTCGATGAGCGTCGCAAGGGCCTCGCGGTCCAGCGGCGGGGCGCACAGGAAGCCCTGATAGAGAGTGCAGCCTTCGGCGGCGAGCAAGGCGAGTTGCTCCTCGGTTTCGACCCCTTCGGCGATGACGTCGAGGCCAAGCGAGCGGGCCATGTCGATGACGCTGCGGACCACGATTCGGTCGCGCGTAGATCCGGCAATATCCTGGCTCAACCTCTTGTCGATCTTGAGATAATCGAGCGGAAGCGCCTTCAGGTACGCCAGGCTGGAATAGCCCGTGCCGAAATCGTCGATCGCGACCCTCAGGCCGCCGCCGCGCAGCTGCGCGAGCAAAGCCGCCGCCCCGGCCAGATCCTCGATCAGCCCGCTCTCGGTCACTTCGACCGTCAATCGCTCGGGGGCGAAACCGCTTTCCTCGACCAGGCCGAGGAATATTTGGGCGAAACCCGGTCGGACGATGTCGGCCGCCGTGATGTTCACCGCGAGGCGCAGATGGGCGAGCGCATCGGGCCAGGCGGCCGCGGCGCCGATTGCCCGGCGCTGCACATGGTCGGAGAGCTGGACGATGTAATCGGAGCGCTCGGCGACGCTGAACAGGGTCGAGGCGCCGATCTCGCCATAAGCGGGATGATTCCAGCGCGCCAGTGCCTCGACTCCGACGATCTCGCCGCTGGCGACCGCCACTTGCGGCTGGAACCGTATCTGGATCTCGTCGCGGTCGAGGGCACGGCGCAGGTCGACTTCGAGCCGTTCGCCGCGCGCCGTCTCGCTCTCCGCGCCCTCTTCGAGCACCCGCACCGGTGCGCTTTCCGAGCCCTTCGCCTCGGCGAGCGCGACGCTGGCCCGGCGCAACAGCGCGGCGTCATCGTCCCCCGGCTGGGAGACGGCGACCCCGGCCCGGCTGCCCAAAGTAATGACATGGTCGCCCGACATGAAGGGCCGACCGATGGCCTCCACCAGCTCGCCGGCAAGGAAACGCCCGTCGTCGAGGGTCGCCGGCGCGGAGAGCAGCACTGCAAACTCGGCGCCGGCCATGCGCGCCACGAGGATACGTCGTCCGTCCGGATCGGCGTGGCGCTCGATTCGCCGCGCAGCCGCCTGCAGCACCGCGTCTCCAACGGGCCGGCCGAACGCCGCGTTGATCGCGTCGTAGCGGCTGACCGAGAGGAGGAGGACGACGACCGGGGTGCCGGTCCCGCCCGAAGCGAGCTGCCGGCCGAGCCAGGCGCGCGCGGCGCGGCCGTCGGCGAGGCCGGTGAGCGAGTCACGTCCGCCCGGTCCTCGGCTCCCATCCGGCGCGATCGTCTCGGCTTGGCCGACGATCTCGCCTTGAGGCCGTGCCCGGACATGGTGCGCCATCCGGACCCCGTCCGATTCCAGGTCGGCATGGGCGAAGGCGGTCGCTTCGCCAGTCTTCATCACGCGCGCGACGGCACCACGAGCGGCCCGTCGGCCCTCCGGATCGAGCTTGCGGAACAGCTCCATAAGGCTGATGCGCCGGCCCTCGGTCTCGCCCAGACCCGCCTTCCGGGCCAGCGCCGGACTGAGCTCCACGGTGCGCGAGCCGGGCTGCCAGCGCCAGCTTGCCCCCTCCCCTTTTCCCTCTCCGCCGCTACGCCGCGACGGGCTGCGGCCCACCCGCTCGGCATGGCGCAGCGCGAACTTGAAGGCGTGGATCAATTGCGCCTCGGTGAAGGGGCTGACCAGGAAATGGGTCGCGCCGAACCGGTGCAGCGCCTCGAGCGCGGCGGCATCCTTGCGCGACACCAGGACGAGCAAGGCGGCGGCATTGGCCTCGGCGGCGTCAGCGATTGCCCGCGTCGCCTCGAGGCCCTCCTCCAGCGCGCCGCGCGCGTCGACGACCGCCACCGCGGCGCCCGAGGCGACGAAGCGCGCCTCGGCATGGTCGGCGCGGCGCGCCGCGATGGGTTGCCAGCCGGCGCCTTCGCCGATGCGCGTGAGTTCGTCGCGGTGACGGAAGGAGAGAATGAACAAAGGTGCGGCCATCATCCGGGTCTTGCCCGAACCGCACGCCGACGCCAATCGCCTTCGCTGCGGCTTCCCGTCCTGGTACATTGACGCCCTCATGCCCTGAGCCGTACGCATGGGTCATGAGCGAATGGGCAAACCGACCGATGGCGCTTGTCGCCTCCTCCACCGCGAACGGGCAGGAGGCCGAAGCGCTGCTTCGGTCGCATTACGAATTCGTACCGATCGAGGAGGCGGACCTGATCGTCGCATTGGGGGGCGACGGGTTCATGCTCTACACGCTTCACCGCATGCTCAATCGCGGCCGGGTCTGTCCCGTCTTCGGCATGAACCGAGGCACGGTCGGCTTCCTCATGAACGAGTGGCGCGAGCACGGGTTGGTCGAGCGTGTCGCGCGAGCCCGCGCCTTCACCGTCGCGCCGCTCGAAATGACGGCCGAAACCGTGTCAGGGGCGATCATCAAGCATCACGCCATCAACGAGGTGTCGCTGCTCAGGGAAACCCGGCAGACCGCCAAGATCGAGGTGACGGTCAACAATCGCGTCGTCCTTCCCGAACTCACCTGCGACGGCGTGCTGGTGGCGACGCCGGCCGGTTCGACCGCCTACAACCTGTCCGCCCAGGGCCCGATCCTGCCGCTGAGCTCCAAGCTGGTCGCCCTGACGCCGATCAGCCCGTTCCGGCCGCGACGCTGGCGCGGCGCGCTGATCCCGGATTCCTTGAACATCGGCTTCAGGGTCCTAGATGCCGTCAAGCGGCCGGTCTCGGCCGTGGCGGACCAGCATGAGGTGCGCGACGTGGCCACGGTAGAGGTCTGCGTCGACCGAACCGACACGCTGACCTTGCTGTTCGATCCCGAGCATTCGCTCGACGACCGGATAGCCGCGGAGCAGTTCACGGTTTGAAGCGACTCCCGCAAAAGTCGGAAGCTGCGCGTAGACGCTGCAGCGCTTGCATGGTGCGACAGGGCTGCTATAGGCCCGCCCTGCCTTGGCACGAGGCTGCTCCCCGGTAGCTCAGCGGTAGAGCAACCGGCTGTTAACCGGTTGGTCGATGGTTCGAATCCGTCCCGGGGAGCCACTCTCCTTTTGCAGGCCAGGACGCGGTTCGACGCGCCAACACGCGGTTTTCCCCGAGCAACGATCCGCTCTCATGGCTGACCCCATCGGATGCAGGCGCGCTGCCTAATGCGCCACGGGGGACCAATTCTGCCCGAAGGCCTCAGGGATGGAAAAGCCGGGTTCGAAGCCATTCGGTCCTTACTTCAGCAGACCGCGAATTCGGTTGCGCTGACGGTATTGCGCCGGGGTCACGCCGGCGCGGCGCTTGAACAGCCGCCTGAAGAAGGTCGGATCTTGGTAGCCCACCGCGACGGACACCTCCTCGATGGCTGTGTCCTCGCTTTCGAGCATCTGTTTGGCCTCTTCGATCCTGAGGGCCTGCACATACTCGACCGGCGTATATCCCGTGGCCGCCGAGAAGCGACGCTTGAAGCTGCGCTCTGACAGGCCGGACCGATCAACCATGACGGAGACGGGATTCGGTGTGGAATAATTGTCCACCAGCCACGCCTGAATTCTCGATATGACGGCGTCGCTGTGTTGGCGCGGCCGCGCCATCGACGCGAACGGCAATTGTCCATAGCCACGGTCGCCGAGCAGGAACAGGCGCGCGACCCGGACCGCCTCTTCCTCGCCACAGAAACGGCCGATCAGATACAGGGCCAAGTCCTGCCAAGAAGACGCGCCGCCGGTCGTAATCAGCTGGCCGGCGCGTCCACTGTCGCATAGTATCCGCTCAGGTCGAAACTTGATACTCGGGTAGCGGTCGCGAAAAAGGTCGGCCATGGACCAATGTGATGCCGCTTCGACGCCGTCCAACAAGCCAGCTTCGGCCAGTAGCACGGACCCACTACAGGTCGAGCATACCAGGGAACCATGATCGACGTGGCGGCGTACCCATTCGATTTCCTCAGGCCAACGTCCCTCCGGCGAATCGTTTCGGTTCAGATGGACATCGCAGACGATGACCACATCGGCGCAGTCTCCGCTCAGATCCTGGTCCGGCGTGACACGCAGCCCGTTGCTCGACCGGTACGCTTCGCCATGGCGGGAGACCAGAGACGGGTGAATCGGGCGCGACGATGCCTGGCCATTCCTCCCCGTGTCCCCCAGTACTTCGTGCAGGCCAAAGGCCGCCATCGTTCCGCTTTCCGGCAAGCTTAAGATCGACACACGAAGCGGTAAGGTAGAGGTCGGTCGTCCCGGCATCTTCACCCTTTGGCATAAATGCCCCGAAATCGTCGAGTTGAACTCTACGCCTCGCAAGCGGCTCACGTCATCTTTCGGACGAACTCTCGAAAGCGAAAGGATGGCAGCATGAGCATCGTAGAGGGAACCGTCGATCTGACGAGACATTTCGCCCTGCCCGTCGAGACCGTATTTGCGGCCTGGGCACGTGAACAGGCCCAACTTACCTGGGGTGATCCAGGCGAGGGATGGGAAATGACGTTCGACCAGTTCCGCTTCGCCGTTGGGCACTCCGACGTTTGCCGCTTCGGTCCCGTCGGTGGTCAGCAGTACATCAACGAAGTTCGATATCTCGCAATCGAACCCAGCAAACGAATTGTCTGTACCACCTCGCTCAGTTGCAACGGCCGGGTCAATTTCGCTGGCACGCTCGCCGTAGCGTTCGAAGAAGTGGGTGGCGGGACGCGCATGCGGCTCATGGAGCACGGCCTCTACTTCGACGGCCGGGACGATGTCGCGGGCCATCGTTCCGGCTGGGAAAGTATGCTCGATGCCTTGGGCGAATACCTGACAGCCGACAGTGAACGGTCGTCAGGTGCGCTGGTGGGCGACTGAGCGGCTCGGCGCCGTCTCGCCCGCGTCACGCCTGATCGCCTCGCGACCGCGATGACGGGAACCGCCGGGCCTGCCGCCGCTTTCCTGACGGCGAGGAGAGAGCGTCGTGCATCAGCGCAGCTTTGCGATCGTGGAGGCCCCGTCGATTCTCGGCCTCAGGCCCAGCGGAGTAGAGCATTTGCCGCAGGCGCTGCTGCGGCACGGCCTTGCCCGCAAGCTCGACGCGCGACTGGCGGCGCGGCTCGGCACGCCGCCTTATGACCCGGAGATCGATGCGGAGACGCTCACCCTCAACCCGAGGGCGATCGCCCGATGGTCGCCGCAACTTGCCGACGCGATCGAGGATGTACTCGAACGCAACGAGTTTCCACTGGTCCTTGGCGGCGACTGCTCGATTCTGCTCGGCTCCGCCTTGGCCTTGCGCCGGCGCGGCCGCTATGGGCTGTTGTTCATCGACGGCCATGCCGACTTCTATCAGCCGGAGGCCAACCCCAATGGCGAAGCGGCTTCGATGGAATTGGCCTTCGCGACCGGGAATGGCCCCGCCCTGCTGACGGACCTCGAAGGGCTTGCACCGCTCGTTCGCGAGGAGGACGCCGTCGCGTTCGGCTTCCGCGACATGGAGGAGCAGGCGCAATATGACAGCCAGCCCCTCCCCGACACCCTGAAGGCCTTCGACCTGCCGGCTGTCCGCCGCATGGGGGCAGCCGCTGCGGCGAGGGCCGCGGTGGCCCATCTCACCCGTTCGGAGCTCGACGGCTTCTTCATTCATCTCGACGCCGATTGCCTCGACGACGCCGTCATGCCCGCCGTGGACTATCGGATGCCCGATGGCCTCACGTCCGACGAGTTGTGCAGCATTCTGAGGATCGCGGTCGCCAGCGGAAAGGTGATCGGACTCGAAGTGACGATCTACAATCCGAGCCTCGACGAGGACGGGCAGGCCGGGCGCGTTCTCGAACAAATCCTCGTCGAATGCCTGCGTGACAGCGGGCCATCAGCCTGACCGCTGGTCCAAGTCACTGGGCTGGAACCGGCTCCCCTTCCCGCGCTTCCTGCCTCCCGCCGCGGCCGCCTGCCGCCGGGCTGCGACTCTTGGGAAAGCCGCTCCGGTCGGAATAATCGCGCTGCTCCCCTTTGGCCCGACTCCGCTCGGAGCCGAGACGCGCCGCGATCACCGTATCGACGGCTAGGAATCCCACCAATGCTGCGAGGCCGATGGCGACATTACGCCTTCGGCCCTCGTCCGGGCTCCGAAGAGCAGTGGCCAGGGTGCCGATATGGACGACATCGCCCGCCGCGCGCGACCACATGGCCGGAGCGGCGTCGACCGACAGGCTTCCCATACCCGCGAGCAGTTCCTGGGCACCGAAGGCGCGGATGAGGTTCTCCTTGCCTTCGAGACCAAAGGTCCGCGCGATCCGCTCAGGCGCCAACACAAAGGCGGCGGCAAGCCCGAAGCTCGCCCAACCCATCATCCGCGCACCGCGCATGCCCCAGGTCATGCTCCGATCGGCGCGTCCGCCGGACAAAGTCGCTGGATTCATGCCTTCCTCCCTGTTGCTCATGGCTTCAGCACCACCTTGACGCAGCTGTCCTGCTTGTTCCGGAAGGTCCGATACAAGCCGGGTCCCTCCTCGAGCGGCGCGCTGTGGGTGATGACGAAGGAGGGGTCGATCTCGCCCTCCTCGATGCGGCGCGTGAGATCGTCCGTCCAGCGCCGGACGTGGGTCTGTCCCATGCGGAAGGTCAGGCCCTTGTTCATGGCGATGCCGAACGGCACCTTGTCGATGAGGCCGCTATAGACGCCCGGAATGGAGAGGGTGCCGCCACCGCGGCAGACGTAGATCATCTCGCGCAGGACGTGAGCGCGGTCGTTCGCGGTCATCGTCATCTGCTTCATTCGATCCATTACCGAGTCGATATGCGAGGCGGCGTGCGCCTCGAGTCCGACCGCGTCGATGCACTTGTCGGGCCCCTTGCCGCCGGTCAACGCGTCGAGCCGCTCGACCACGCTCTCCTCCTCGAAGTTGATCGTCTCCGCACCGGCGGCCGCGGCCATGCTCAGCCGCTCCTGCAGCCGGTCGATGACGACGACCTGGCGCGCGCCGAGGATGATCGCGCTGCGCACCGCCATCTGGCCGACCGGACCCGCCCCCCACACGGCAACCGTGTCGCTGCGCTCGATCTCGCACTGGACCGCGGCTTGCCAGCCGGTGGGGAAGATGTCGCCGAGGAAGAGCACCTGCTCGTCGGTCAGGCTGTCGGGCACCTTGATGTGGGTGCCGTCGGCGAAGGGGACTCGCAGATATTCGGCCTGTCCGCCCGGATAGCCGCCGGTCAGGTGAGTATAGCCGAACAGGCCGGCGGGCGCGTGGCCGTATAGCTTGTCGGCCATTTCCTTGTTGCGGTTCGACCGCTCGCACAGCGAGAAATTGCCGCGGCGGCATTGGTCGCATTCGTCGCAGTTGATGGTGAACGGGATGACGATCCTGTCGCCCTTGCTGAGCTTGCTGACGCCGCGACCGACCTCCACCACCTCGCCCATCATCTCGTGGCCCACGATGTCGCCGGGCATCATCGCCGGGATGAGATTATGAAAGAGATGGAGATCGGAACCGCAGATCGCGCAACTCGTCACCTTTATGATCGCGTCGCGATCATCCTCGATCTCGGGATCGGGAACGGTCTCATGGCGTATGTCTTCCTTGCCGTGCCATACGAGCGCTTTCACGATCCTCTCTCCCTGTGTTGGAATTCCGATCGACCCCGAACGCGCGAAAGGGGTGCGTCGGCCCGCAGCTTTTCAGTCATCGGACGCAGCGCCCGCACGGCTGGGCGCAGCCATTTGTTGCGTCAGAGAAACAGTTTCTTTTTCAATCGCTTGCCGGAGCCGAAACAGGTTGTGCCGCTGGAACATTTGAAGCCTCCGAACGGTTTGGGAGCGAAACGTTGAAGGAGGCAAAGGATGGCCACGACCAAGGGACGTTCCAGGACAAATCAGAAGCAGACCGGCGGCGAAGCGAACGGCGCGAACCGCTCCGCCTTCCATTGGGGCGGCGGCCAGACTGGCGCGCTAGCGGCGGCCGCCGTGGCCGGAGCGGCGGTTGGGCTGGCGGCCAATTACGGCCGCAAGTTCCTCGTTCAGGGAATGGGCGGCCACGACTGGATCGACGCGCTCAAGACCGAGCATCAGATGGTGCTCGCCATCTTCGACAAGATCGAGGCGACCAGCGACGAGCAAACCAGCGCGCGCACGCATCTGCTGATGAAGCTGAAATATGCGCTCGACAAGCATGCGGTCGAGGAGGAGAACGTCATCTATCCGGCATTGCGAGAAGCCAATAGCGCGCACGATGCCGACGCGCTCAATGCCGAACATGGCTATGTGAAGACCTACCTATATGAACTCGAAACGATGCCAAAGGACAGCCCCGACTGGCTGGCGCGGGTTCGCGATTTCCGCTCGATGATTCAAGAGCATATGCGCATGGAGGAGGAAGAGGTCTTCCCCAAGTTCCGCAATGCGCTGTCCGAGGACCAGAACGCGAAGCTCAGCGCGAGAATGAACAAGGAAGGCCTCAAGATGGCCTGATCCGCTCGGATCTCACGCAAGAAAACGGCGCCGCTCTCCATGGGAGCGGCGCCGTTTCTCATTCTTCCTTCCCCTCGCCATCGGCGAGGCGCTCAGGCCACCGCGCCGTGGCAGTGCTTGTACTTTCGACCGGAACCGCACGGACAGGGCGCATTGCGGCTCGCCGGCGGCGGCACCTCGTCCTGAGAGGTCGCCGTGGCCGGCATCTCGCCGGTGAGCAACGGCGGGAGGCGCGATAGGATGGTCCCTGTCGCGGCGTCGACGTCCGCGGTGTCGTCGTCACCGGTGAACGGATCGATGTGCTGCGTGACGAAGTCCGGCATCGGCGGAAGCTCGTCGGGCATCGCGAAGCGTGCCCGGGCGAGCGTCCCGGTCACGTCCTCACGGATCGCGCCGAGCATCCGCTCGAACATCACGAACGCCTCCCGTTTGTATTCGTCGATCGGCTTCTTCTGCGCATAAGCGCGCAGATGCACGACCTGGCGCAGAGCATCGAGCATCGACAGATGCTCCTTCCAGTGATGGTCGAGCGACTGGAGCAGGATGCTCTTTTCGATCTGGATCCACTCTTCCTGCGAGACCTGGGTGACCTTCTCCGCGATCTGCTCGTCGGCCAGCGTCTGGAGCCGCTCGACGAACATCTCCGGATCGACCGCTTCCTCCTTGACCCAGTCGTCGAATGGCGGGGACAGGCCGAAAACCGCCTCGACCCGCTCCTTGAGAAGCGGAATGTCCCACTGCTCGGGATAGGAATTGGGCGGGATCGCCTCCCCCACCAGGGCGTTCACCGTTTCCGTCCGCATGTCCTCTACGACGTCGCCGACCGTCTCGGCATCCATGATGTCGGCGCGCTGCTCGTATATGACCTTGCGCTGGTCGTTCATCACGTCATCATATTCGACGACCTGCTTGCGGACGTCGTAGTTGCGCGCCTCGACCTTCTTCTGGGCCGTTTCGATCGCCTTGGAGATCCACGGGCTGATGATCGCCTCGCCGTCGGCGAGATTCTTGTTCATGAGCCGCGAGAACATGGTCTGCGGTCCGAAGATGCGCAGCAGGTCGTCGTCGAGGCTGAGGTAGAAGCGCGACAGCCCAGGGTCGCCCTGGCGGCCCGAGCGGCCGCGCAGCTGGTTGTCGATGCGCCGGCTCTCGTGGCGTTCGGTGCCTAGGACGAAAAGGCCGCCGGCGGCGATCACCTTCTCCCGCTCTTCGGCGACCTCGTGGCGGATTCGCTCGATCGCGGCGTCCTTCTCAGGACCTTCCTCCATTCCTCCAAGTTCGTCCTGAATGCGGAATTCGGCATTGCCGCCAAGCTGGATGTCGGTGCCCCGGCCCGCCATGTTGGTGGCGATGGTGACGGCGCCGAGCCGGCCCGCCTGAGCCACGATATGGGCCTCCTGCTCGTGATAGCGGGCGTTCAGCACCTCGTGCCTGACCTTCGAGCGCTTGAGATATTCGGAAAGGAGCTCCGATTTCTCGATGGACACGGTGCCGACCAGGACCGGCTGCCCGATCGCCTGCTTCTCCTCGATTCCCTTCACGATCGCGGCGAACTTGTCCTCCTGGTTCTTGTAGAACTCGTCATCCTCGTCGATGCGGCTCACCGGCTTGTGGGTCGGAATCGTGACCACGTTCATCTTGTAGATGTCGAAGAATTCGGCCGCCTCGGTGGCCGCCGTTCCGGTCATGCCCGAAAGCTTCGGATACATGCGGAAGTAGTTCTGGAAGGTGATCGAGGCGAGGGTCTGGTTCTCCGGCTCGATATCGACGCCTTCTTTTGCCTCCACGGCCTGGTGCAGACCTTCTGACCAGCGCCGGCCTTCCATCATGCGTCCCGTGAAGGGGTCGATGATGATCACCTTCCCCTCCTTGACGATGTAATCGATGTCCGCGCGATAGGCGACGTTCGCCCTCAGCGCCTGGTTGAGGTGGTGAACCACCTGCGTATTCTCGTAATCGTAGAGGTTCGAACCGAAGAGCAGCCCTTCCGCCTCGAGAAGGCGCTCCATCCGCTCCGTCCCATCCTCGGTGAGGAGGACGCGCTTGTCCTTCTCGTCATACTCGTAATCGTCGGGAGAGATCTCCTTCACGATCCGGTCGAGGGCGAGATAGAGCTCGGACTTGTCGTCAGTCGGACCCGAGATGATCAGTGGCGTGCGGGCCTCGTCGATCAGGATCGAGTCCACCTCGTCGACGATGGCGAAGTTGAAAGGCCGCTGCACCATGTGGCCGCGGTCATACTTCATGTTGTCGCGCAGATAGTCGAAGCCGAACTCGTTGTTCGTGCCGTAGGTGATGTCGGAATGATAGGCGGCACGGCGCTGCGCATCGGCCAGGTTGGGAATGATGACCCCGACGCTGAGACCGAGGAAGCGATAGACCTGGCCCATCCAATCGGCATCGCGACGGGCGAGATAATCGTTGACGGTGACGACATGGACGCCCTTGCCGCCCAGAGCGTTCAAATAGACCGCGAGGGTTGCGACAAGCGTCTTGCCCTCGCCGGTTCGCATCTCCGCGATCTCGCCGCGATGGAGGACGATGCCGCCGATGAGCTGCACGTCATAATGGCGTTGCCCGAGGGTGCGCACCGCCGCCTCGCGCACCGTGGCGAAGGCTTCGGGGAGGATGTCGTCCAGGCTCGCCCCGTTCTCAAGCCGATTCTTGAAGATCGCGGTCTGGTTCCTGAGCTCGTCGTCGGTCATTGCCGAGATGGTCGCCTCGAGCCCGTTGATCTGCTCGACGATCTTCCTGAGCGAACGGACGTAGCGATCGTTGGACGATCCGAAGATGGTTTTGGCAAATCCGCCGAACATGTTGGATTCCTGATCTTAAATGGGAGCGCCGGCCAGGAGCCGGAGCCGTGAAACGGGCGTGCGGGCGGCCGACCGGATCCCGGCCAGCCAGTGCCTCACTCGATCAGCCGGTCCGCATAGAGGGGAATTGCGTCCGCGAGCGCGAAGTCGGGGAGCGGAGGAAGATCGTTCCCCGGCGCCGCATTCTCCGGAACGTACACGGCTGTCGGCGCTGCCCGCTCCTCGACGACGGCGGCGGCGAGATGCGCGCCCACCGTCGTTTCGGCTCCATGAATCCGCCCCTCGGGCCCGCTCGCCGAAAAAGCGCCGGTGACGGCGCTCAGCATAGCGGAGAGGATGAGCAGCAATTCCATGGTCAGTGGGACATAGTGAGCGCAGCCGCGCAGGTCCATGCCCCCCGCCCCGGCGCGTTGAATATTCCGCCCGGCCGGCCTAGGGCTCGGCCATGGACAGGCAGGGTTGCGGCGGCTGCGCTTGCGGCGCCGTGCGCTACGAACTGAAGAGCGACCCGTTCGACGCCGGCTGGTGCCACTGCCGCATCTGCCAACTCAATTCGGGCGCGCCCGCAATGGCTTTCGCCAGCGTTCCGATCGGCGACTTCGCATTCGTGACCGGAGAGGATCAGGTCAGGACCTTCAAGTCGAGCGACTTCGGCCGCCGCCTTTTCTGCGGTGCATGCGGCACGCCGATCCTCATGCGCGTCGACCATCAGCCCGAGACGGTGGACTTCAGCATTGCGACTTTGGACGATCCAGATGCCGTGCCGCCCGGTTTCCACATATTCCATGCCAGCCGCATCGCCTGGTTCGAGACGAAGGACGACCGCCCGCGCCACGAGCGTTTTCGCCCGGATACCAGGGGATTGGAGGGAACGGACCCGCCAGGTTAGGAAGACCCCGCGAAGCGTCAGGCCTCAGAGCTGCTCTTCAAGCCAGCCCTGAATGCGGCTCTTCGGCTCCGCGCCCACCTTGGTCGCGGCAGGCTGGCCGTTCTTGAACAGGATCATCGTCGGAATGCCTCGCACGCCATATTTGGTCGGGGCATCGGGATTCTCGTCGATGTTGAGCTTGACGATGGAGACTCTCTCGCCGAGTTCGTCGCTCAGCTCCTCCAGTGCCGGAGCAATCATCCGGCACGGGCCGCACCATTCCGCCCAGAAGTCGACCAGGACCGGCTGGGAAGCGCTGAGAACCTCCTGCTGAAAGGAGGCGTCGGTGACGGACTTGGTGGCCATGAGCTGCTCCGCTGAAAGTGTCTAGGGCGATGTAGGGCGCGCCGGTCGGACGCTCAACCTCCGGGTTGCGTGGAAAAGCCGATCACAGTCATCGCCCCCGCGCGTCAGGCGCCGGTCGGCCGGTGCGCATCGAGCAGGGCGTCGGGCAGCAGGTGCAGCGCCGGCCCAGCGGTGTAGAGCAAGGCGGCCTCCACTCTCCGGCCGGGGAAGATGACCCGCAGCGCTTCTCGATAGGCCGACATCTGGCGCAGGTGCGCAGCGGGGATCTGTTCCGGCCCGTCCGGAACGCTCCGGCCCGTCTTGAAGTCGGCCACCATGATCCGATCGTCGTCGACGAGCAGCCGGTCCACCGTTCCGGAAACCACGATGCCGCTCGCGATCACCGCGGCCAGAGGGGCTTCGGCGAGCGCGCCGGGACCGAACAAGGCGGCAAAACGGGGATCCTCGACGATCAGGCAAGCATCTTCGACGAGCGCCCGCCGCAGGTCCGGCTCGGCGACGCCGGCGGAATGCTCCAGCCAGCGATCGGCGAGTTCCCGGCGCCGGGCCGGCTCGGTAACGGGCAGCCGCTCGAACAAGGCATGGAGCAGCCGGCCGCGGCGGGCTGCGTCGCGTTGATCCGGTCTGGGCGGAGGATAAGGAACATCGTCATCGCCGGGAGCGGAAGGTGCCAATGGACGCGGCGGGCGCTCCTCGGCCGGCGCCGGCCGAATGAGCCATGAAGGAAGGACCACATTGTCGGCCGGAGCCGCCGCGCCGGATATTCCGGCGCCTTCCACGAGGCCGAAACGCATTTCTCGCGTCCAGCGGGCGCCAAGATCCCAGTCGCAGCCCAAGCCGACGAGCGCATTCTCGACGGCGCGAAACCAGCTCGCCGCCGGCGGCCCTTCCCGATCGCGCGCGCCGAGCGTGCCGCCGACGTAGAGCCTTTCCTCGGCCCGGGTCAGCGCGACGTAGAGCAGGCGCCAATGCTCCTCCCGATCGAGCCGATCCTGGGCCTCCACCTGCGATTTGAGCGGCTCCACGAGCTCGTCCTTGCGCGGACGGAAGACCGGGATGGGCGGCCCCTCCTCGGCCAGCGACAGAGTCGTGAAGCGGCCGCCCGGCCCGTTGCGCGAGCGGTCCGGATCGGCGCACGCATCGGCAAGGACGACGACCGGCGACTGGAGCCCCTTGGAACCGTGGACGGTCATGACACGCACGGCATCCTGCGGCCCGGACGGGTCGCGGACGATCTCGACATCGCCGCGCGCAAACCAGTCCAGGAAGGCTTGGAGCGACGACGTGCCGGTGCTTTCATAGTCCAGCACGGACGAGAGCAGCTCCTCGATCGGGTCGCGCGCCTCGACTCCGAGCCGCTCGAGGAGCCGCCTGCGGCCATCGAGCGGTCCCGACAGCAGCGTCTCGAAGAAGGCGTGCGGCGTCGCGAAATCGGCCATGGCGAGGATCGACTGAAGACCGGCGAGCGTCTCGCGTGGAGTGGCCGGATCCTGGCGCAGCCGGGGCCAGAGTGGCCCGGTCCGTCCGGCGGCTGCTGCGTGAAGCTGGTCCTGGCTCCACCCGAACAGCGGCGAAACCAGCAAGGCAGCCAGATTGAGATCGTCGAGCGGCTGGACAGCGAAGCGCGCTGCGGCCAGCAGGTCCTGGACGGCGAGCGGTGCGGAAAGGAGCAAGCGGTCCACACCCGCCACCGGGACGCCCTCGGCATGGAGCCGGGCCACGAGCAAGGAGGCCAGATCTCCCCGGCGCCGGACCAGGATCAATATGTCCTCGGGCCGCACCGGGCGCCCGCGGCAATGAAGGTGGAAGGGTCGATCGAGCCAGGCCTTTACCTGCTGCGCCAGGCGGCTCGCATAGCGGCGAACCGTATCGCTGACCCAGCCTTCCTCCCCAAGTTCCTCCTCGTCGCCTGCTTCGTCGGAAAAGGGCAGCCACAAGGTCACGGAGCCGGCACGTCCGGCATGATGGCTCTCGTGCGGATTGGGCGGGCGCGGAAGACCGAGCGCCCGGTGGCCGAGGTCGGCGAGTATCCGGTCCACGACCGCCAGGATCTGCGGCGAGGAGCGAAAGCTTCGGTCGACCGACAGATCGAGGAAATCGCGCTGCACAGCTTTCGCTTCGCGGACGAACCAGGCCCGCGCGAGGTCGAAGCTCTCCGGATCGGTGCCTTGGAAGCCGAAGATCGCCTGCTTGTAGTCGCCGACGGTGAAGATGCTGCGCCGGCTGGACCGGGCTCCTTCGCCGGCGAAATATTCGAGGCTGATGGCCCGGACGATGTTCCACTGACGCTCGTTCGTGTCTTGCGCCTCGTCGACCAGGATGTGGTCGGTCTGTTGGTCGAGCTTGTAACGCACCCATTCGCTGATGCCGGACGTGAGCAGCAATGCCTCGGCCCGACGGATGAGGTCGTCAAAGTCGACCACGCCGGCGGCCCGCTTCGCCTCCCCATAAGTGCGCGCGAAGGCCTGGCCGGCGCGAAGCCCGGCGGCAAGCCCCCCCACCATCGCGGCGGCGGCGCGCATCGACGTGAGGCGCCGGCAGCAGGCGATCAAACGTTCGGCAAGCGCCTGATAGTCCGGCGCCACCTTGAGCAGGCCGGGCTGGGGCTTGCGCGGGTCGCCGGCCCGGGTGAGCAGGATTGCGGAAAGATCTGCCAGGGTCTCGCCGCGCCCGGCTTCGTCGCGTGCCAGCCAGGCGGCGATCGTGTCGCAAGCCTTGAGGCCCGTCGCAGTTCCCCAGGCTCGGTTGGCGCCGGCGAGGCGGCGCAGAGCGTCCATCTCGAACAGGGCGTCGCCGCACGAGCGCGCGATGGACTCCTCGATATCGCCGACCGGGAGACCGAATGCCTGGCGCAGGCGTGCCTCGATGCCTTCCCGAGGCCCGAGCGATTCCAAAGCCACCGGCGCCCTTGCGCAGGCCATGAGGAAGGCCTCGGCGCCCCCCTCCCCCAATCTGAGGCTCAGCGCCTGTACGTCGCGCACCAGCCCCAGATCGCCCTGCCGCTCCGCCCCGACGAGCAGGTCGGCGAGCGTGGAACGGGCGAGCAACTGCTCCTCGCGCCCCTCCAGCGGCCGGAAGCCGGGCATCAGCCCGGCCTCGGCGGGAAAGGCGGCGAGAAGGCTTTGCGCGAAGGCGTGGATGGTCTGGATGCGCAGGCCGCCGCCCGTCGCCTCCAGTACCGCGGCAAACAGGGTCCGGGCCCGAGCCCGCATATCGGGTCCCGGATCCTCGTCGAGAGCAAGCAGCTCGCGGCCGAGCTCGGCATCCTTCAGCCTCACCCAATGTGCGAGCCGGGCGTGGATTCGCTCGGCCATTTCGGCGGCGCCCGCCTTGGTGAAGGTGAGGCAGAGGATCGAGGCGGGATCGACGCCGGCGAGCAGCAGCCGCAACACGCGCGCGGTGAGAACGTGGGTCTTGCCGGTGCCGGCCGAGGCCGACAGCGCCGCATGCTCACGCGGGCTGGAGGCACGGAGCTGATCGCCCTGGAGCGGAGCGAGCGGGCGAAGGCGGCGGGTCATTCTGGCGAAACCGGCACGGCGCTCAGCCGTCCCGCGCCCGATCGGCTTCGGCGGCGAGGAATCCCGGCTCGCGCTCGGGCACCATGCAGCGACTCTCGTAAATTTCGACCGAGTCGAAGATCGGGCGGGTGAAATAGGGGTCGCCGCTCAGATAATCGTCGAGCACCTGCCGATCGGGGACATCGAAGACGAACAGGCTGCCGATCATCCTATCGCCCTCGACCAGGGCCCGGCATAGACGATCAGGTGCTGATAGCCGGCGACGTAGTCGAGATGCGCCGCCCGTTCCTCGAGCCGCAAGCTGCCCCCGCCTTTGTCCTTGCCGATTACCACGAAATTCATGTGCGCCTCCCCTCCCGGAATGCCTCAATCGGAGGGCGGCGGCAATCCGCCGTCCGGCGGCGGGTCAGGCTTCACGCCCAACCGGACGGGATTCGTTTGCACGATCGCGCGCCCGGAGCCGGCGCGCCTCAGAAGATGATTGCCCCCATGACGAAGGCGGCGGCCGCGATCATCCAGTCGCGCGGCTGTACGTTCCTCAGGAAATCCATTCCGTCCTCCAGGGCCGGTGATCGGCCATCTGTATTATGCATGTAATACACGCATGAAGGCGCTTCAAGCGCCGCTCGACCCTGCAGCCCCGCGCTTGTCGGAGGTGGTCGCCTAGACCGGAGCCCGGAAGAGCGGCAGCGTCTCCGCCGCAAGGGCACCTTCGATCTCCAGCAGTTTCAGCTTCGTTGCCGTACCGCCGGGTGCCGAGAAGCCGCCGGTCCGGCCGGCCGACGCCGTCACCCGATGACAGGGAATCACGATCGGCCACGGGTTGCGGCCCAGCGCCTGTCCGACAGCACGTGCCTGGTTGCGATCGCCGAGCCTCGAGGCCAGCTCGCCATAGCTCAGCGTGCTTCCCGCAGGAATGCGCCGCGCCTCACGATAGACGGAAGCCTCGAAAGGCGGGACTGCGGAATAATCCAGCTCTATGCCCGAGAGATCGACCCGGCCGCTGGCCAGATGCGCCCGGATCGAAGCGACGGCCTGGGCAACCCAGGCTGGTGGTTCGCCCGGCTCCAGGTCGCGAAACTGCTTGAGCCGCTCCAGTCCTTTGCCATCGCTTGCCTCCGGCAGTTGAACCGCCTTCAAGCCAGCCGGGGACCAGGCAAGGCCACACCGGCCGATGGCCGTATCGAACAGGATGAAACCAGATTCGGTCATGGCAGGCATTCTAGCAGGGGCGCGTGACAATAGCGCCCCCCTCGAGCAGCGGCGAAGTGGAGTCTCATAGGCGGGCTTGCGGCTTCGTACAGACCTTCGTAAGCCCTGCACGGGCGGGAAAACAGCTGGGATGACAATGGCCGAACCTGCCAGCCTCGATCTGTACGAAGTAGATCAGCGTTTCGAGCTCCTCGTAAATTCGGTCGTCGACTACGCCCTTTACATGCTGGACACGGACGGTCGGATTGCGACTTGGAATGCGGGTGCCCGCCGTTTCAAGGGCTATGAGGCAGAAGAGATAATCGGCCAGCATTTCTCGCGTTTCTTTACCGAGGAGGACCGAAGTTCGGGACTGCCGGCGCGGGCTCTGCGCATCGCGGCCGAAGAGGGTAAGTTCGAGACGGAGGGCTGGCGCGTCCGAAAGGACGGAACGCGATTCTGGGCAAGCGTCGTTATCGATCCGGTCCGCAACACCGACGGGAAACTGGTCGGCTTTGCCAAGATCACCCGGGACATCACGGCCAAGCGCGACGCCGAGCAGGCACTGTTCGAGACCGAGCAGAAGTTCAGAATGCTCGTCCAGGGGGTCCGCGATTACGCGATCTACATGCTGGACGAGAACGGCCTCATCACCAACTGGAATACCGGCGCCGCGACGATCAAGGGCTATTCGGCGGACGAGATCGTCGGTCAGCATTTCTCCCGCTTCTACACACCCGAGGATCGCGCCCGCGGCGAGCCGCAACGCGCACTCGAAACAGCCCTCAAGCATGGCAAGTACGAGAATGAGGCGTGGCGGGTCCGCAAGGACGGCACTCGCTTCTGGGCCAGCGTCCTGATCGACCCGATCTACGACGATGACGGTCGGTTCGTCGGCTTTGCCAAGGTTACGCGCGACATGACCGACCGCCGCCTAGCACAGCAGGCGCTGGAGGAAGCCCGCGCGGCGCTGGCGCAGTCGCAGAAGCTGCAGGCGCTTGGCGAGCTTACCGGCGGAATTGCGCACGACTTCAACAATCTCATGACGGTCATTCGCGGATCGGCGGATCTGCTCCGTCGCGGCGGCCTGAGCGAGGAGAAGAGCGCGCGATATCTCGACGCCATCATCGAAACTTCAGAGCGCGCCGCCACGCTGACCAGCCACTTGCTGGCGTTCAGCCGGCGTCAGGCGCTGAAGCCGCAGGTGATGGACGTCAACATCCGTCTGGACGCGATCGGAGAAGTGTTGTCGCGGACGCTCGACAGCCATATCGAAGTCGTGCTGGATCTCGATCCGGATCTGTGGCCGGCGGAGGTCGATCCGGCCGAGCTGGAGACGGCATTGCTCAACGCCGCCTTCAACGCGCGAGATGCGATGCCGCAGGGCGGCCGACTCACGCTTTCGACGGCCAACAGCCCGTCAGACGAGGGCGACTCGATCTGCATCACGGTCGCCGACACCGGCGAAGGAATGAACGAGGAGGTGCTGAGCCGGGTCTTCGAGCCATTCTTCACGACCAAGCCAGTTGGCAAGGGGACCGGACTGGGCCTGTCGCAGATCCACGGCTTCGCTGCCCAGTCGGGAGGCCGTGCCGAAATATCGTCTCGGCTGGGTGAAGGAACGGCCGTCCGCATCATCCTGCCCAGATCCGGCAAGGCGCCGGCGACCGCCCGCCTCGGTGACGCAAGCCCGAGGCTTCAGTCCGGCCTGAAAGTCCTGCTTGTCGAGGACAATGCGCATGTCCTGGCTTTCGCCGAGCAGCTCCTTGGGGAACTCGAATGCCGCGTGACCGCGGTCGACTCGGCGGAACGCGCTCTCTCCCTTGTCGAGCAGAATAGGGACTACGACCTGCTGTTCAGCGACGTGGTCATGCCAGGAATGAGCGGAGTCGAGCTCGCACTGGCCGTGCGCAAGAAGATGGCCGATCTGCCGGTCGTCCTGGCTACCGGCTATAGCGACGAAGTGATCGACGGGGCCGGAGCCCAGTTCGAGATACTGCGCAAGCCTTACGATAGCCAGTCGCTCGGGTCCGCCATGCTGGCAGCTCTCGAGAGGGTCGACCAGGCCCCTGCGGCCGCGCGCCAATAGGCGGCCGATCCGCGGGCTGTCGATATTTCACTTCGCTGCCGGGATTCGATAAAGACTGGTCAACCCATAAGTAACGAGCGAGGATTCATGGCCGCCGAACCCACCTACCCCGAAGATGCGCCGGTCGGCGGTGCGGCTGGCAAGAAGGATGCCGCCGACGAAGCGGACACCCGAAAGCCCAAGGCGGAAAAGCCGGCTGCCGAGCAGATAGACGCCGAGAAAAGCGCCGAGGCCAAGCGCGGCCGGCAGATCGTCACCGGAGCTGCGATCGGGGTCGGATCGGCCGCCCTTGTCGCGGCACTGCTCTACGCGAATCGCTCGCGCGGCGCGAAGAAGCGGGAAGACAGATAGGGCGAATGAGCGCAGGCCGGTTGAAACGAAGCGGCCCCGACTCGATACGCGCCGAATCGATCCCTGCTGCGGCTGCGACAGTGCATTATGCAACGGCGGTCGGCCTTCCTCGTTGAGGGGGTGCGATGCTGGAATATTTGCCCTCGACTCCCGCCGTGATCGCCGTGCGCTGCGGCGGCAGCCTTACGCGACCCGAGATCGAAGGCTTCATGGACCGGCTGGAGGCGGCCCTTGCGCAACACGAGCGGACCCACTTCTTTGTCGAGATCGTCGATTTCGGCGGACTCGAGATGGAGGGGCTCGGCGATCTGATGAAGCGCAGCGCCACGTGGTTCCGCAACCTCGACCGAGTTGGCCGGGTCGCGGTAGTCGCCGATCAAGGGTGGATCCGATGGGCAGCCAAGCTGGAAAGCGCGCTGCTGCCGCACGTAGCCTACGAAACTTTTGAGCCCGCCGAACGGGATCGCGCGTGGGCCTGGGTGCAGGGCGAGTTGAAACATCCCCACGCCCCCGCCCTCAAGGTAATCGACACGGACCGCCCGGATGCTCTGGCCTTCGAGATCGATGGGCATATCGACAGAACCGAGATGGAGGCCATTACCGCCCATTTCCTTCGCGCGGCCGAGGGACTTGATAAGGTTCGCATGCTCGGCCGAATCCGCCGGCTAGGAGGATTGGACTCGAGCGGCCTCGTTTCGGGTGACTTCTTCGCGATGAAGCGCAGCTTCCTCGAACATCTGGACCGTTATGCGATCGTCGGCGGCCCGGTGTGGATCAGGACGACCCTGTACGCGCTCGCGCCTCTGCTCCGGGTCGAGATTCGCCATTTCGAGGCCGAGGACGAAGCCGCTGCCTGGGCGTGGATCGGCGCGAAGCCGGTCTCTGAACGTCCAATGTTCGACTGATGCCCAACGGGCGACGCCCGATTCAGGCCGGTACCGACTGTGCGAGGATCCGCTCCAGCACCGCCGGATGGAGCGGCTGGGTAAATTCGCAGGTGAAGCGATAACCGTCGATACCGACGATCCGCGCCGGCCAGCCTTCCAGACCCGGCAGCACGATCCACAGCAGCGATCCGAGACGCAGAGCCGCGAAACAGTCGAACTCGACCGTGCGGGAGGTGAGCGCGGTAACGTCGATGCTCCACCGGCGCGTGCCCTCCCGAACGCGGGCAGGGAGGTTCATCTGGACACTGCCGCTGTCGACCGAACGCGAGGTTCGGGTGGATTCGGGCTCTGGCGGGGCCGGAGCCGCCGGCGGCAACAACGGTGCGTCGCGACGCGAGCGCAGCCACGGCATCAGGGCCTGCCAGTCGAGCTCGGGCTCGAACGAGACACCCGCGACGCAGCCATCGACCCAAACGGTGCGGCCGGTGAGCGGCTGAAGCCTCTCCGGCGAGAGGACGATGTCCCGATCGACTTCGAGCGGGAAAGGGGTTTCGATCTTCGCACCGCCTTGAGAGATATCGTGGACCGTCACCAGCAGGTTGCGCGGTCCCATCTCGAGCCGTGCCGGGCATGAGACCTCGACCCGCGGCATCCGCCGCCTCTCACCCGGCTGGCTAACGAGATTGTGCGCCAGGATCGGTAGCACGTCGATCGCTTCGTCGAAGCGCAGACCGAGCTCCGATCCCCGCTGCCAGACGATCCGCCCGTCGAGGTGTTCGCCCGTCTCCAGCTCGAGTTCGAGACGCCTGCCCTCCTCTACCGGTATATCGGCGTGGAGAATCGCACCGCCGGCACTGATCTTTCGGATCAGGCAGACCTGACGGATGCTGCCGGCAACGATCGCGCCCGGCTGAAGGACCGACGGATCAGCCTCTTCGTCCGCAGCCTCGACCAGCGGCACATCGCCGGACAAAGAATAGACCGTCTCGAACAGTGTACGCACCTCGGCGACTCGCACGCCTTGATGGCAGCGCGAAGCCGCATTTTCCCACGTCAGAGGTTTACGATTCACTAACGATACCTGCGGGGCCGATATTATCGCCCACGAGAGGCAGGAGTTCGTGGAAAACCCGTCGCGGGCATCGCACCGGCCGGACCGTGCCTTCCCTTCGGGAGCCATAGGCGATCCATCGTTAACCATGTTAGGGTGGCACATTCCTCCGGTGGACTCGTAGAAAGGATCGATCATGAAGATGCTCGCCATCGCCCTTACCGCACCGCTGCTGCTGATCGGCGCTGCCTATCCCGACCTGCCCCATGCAGGTGATGGCGGGGCTCGCGCCGCGGCCGACGCGACGGACCGATCCGCTTCCTATCGCCCGTGCCGGCCGGGGCCCGGCGACGACAATTGCATCCAGCTCTACGAGCGCGGCGTACGGGCCTCTTACGCAGGCTGGTTGCGTCAGCGAGGTGCCGACGAGGCGCCCACCCGCCTCGCCATGGGCGGTCCGACCGAGGACCGTCCGCGGCGCTCCCGGCAGCGCGACGAGGCGCCCCGTCCGGCCCCGGCGCAGGACAGCACCGCGCTTCAGACCGCTCAAGTCGCGGGAGGGACGCACTGCGTCGAGACTCCAGGTCCCCGCGGCGAAACGCGCGGAATGTAGACCGGCGGCGTCGGACGGCCTTCGACACATGAACTCGATTCATCGGCATTTTGCCATCGGCCGGCTCGCCTAAACCACGGTCCGTCGTGATTCGGGCTGCGCTCCGCCACGCACTCCGCGCCAGATCGTTCTGGATTCACGCACTGAAAATCTAGCGTGGGGGCGACCCGCCCGGCGGCGCGCATGCGCCTGCCGCGCGCAAGATGGAGGCATTGACGATGAAACTCGCACTTTTCGCGGCGACGGCCCTTACCATGGCCGGTTCGGCGCTGGCTTATCAGACCCAGAGCGGCACAGATCCCGCAACAACCACCTCGACCGAGACCATGACGACGACCACCGCGGCCGCCGTCCCTATCGATCCTACGATGGCGCTTACGCCGCCGCATACGTGGACCGCCGAACAGCGCGACCTGTGGGACCAGCATATGGCATCGCTCCCGACGGCCTGGACCGCCGACCAGCGGTCGACGTTCGAGGCGATGATGGCGCTTCCGCCGGCGGGCTGGAGCCCTGAGCAGCGCGCCTTGTACGAGCAGCACATGGCGAGCCTACCGGCGACCTGGACCGCCGAGCAGCGGGCCATGTACGAACAGCAGGTGGCGAGCCTTCGAACACCATGGGCTGGCACGCAGCAGATGGCGGCAGTGGGTCCGAGCACGACCACGGCCGCTCAGCCGAACGTGTCCACCTTCGCCGGAATGGGCGGACCGTATGAGGACGTCTATGGAGCCGGCAGCGTCAGCCTGACGCCTCGCCCGGCTGACGCAAACTATCCTCCTTGCAGCCCAGGACCGGGCGACGACAATTGCATCCAGCTCTACGAACGCGGCGTGCGCGATCAGCTCGCCAGCTGGAGTCGTCCGACCGGCGGCCTTCAGGGTTCCGAGACGGCAATGGGCGGCCCCTTCGAGCCGGCGGACCAGAGCAGTCAGGCAGCTATGAGCTCCGGCGTGGCGGAGACGACGACTGGCGTCGGCGCGACGAGCTCCGGTTCGACGGGCACGACGAGCGGTATCGGCACAATGAGCACCGGCACGTCGCACACCGGTACGATGGGGACGACCACCGAGGACCCGGTGGACACCCAAAGCACGACCGTCCCCGACGATGCGACTCGGACTTCCGATCCGGCCGGCACGACGGATCCGACCTACTAGGCCGGTCCGCAACGCGTTCGAACGTCTCGCCCCGGCGGTCCGCCGCCGGGGCATTCCTTATCCTTCGCGACCATACCACTCGTCGAGCCGCATCAGCTGGTCGTAGTCGCCATACGGCGCATATTCCGGATGCAGCTTGGCCGTGAACGGCTCTTCACCGGTAAGCCACTTTTCCGCAGCTGCGATGAAGTTGCGGGCGGCAACCGACGTGAAGTCAGCGGTTTCAATTCCGTTGCGGCCACCGGCGGGACTGGCGACGTAGCCGAGCCGCCCCGCCTTGCGGGCCAGCGACCAATATTCGAAACATGAGGCCCGGCCCTCGATGCCGTCGAAGCCGCCATGCTCCGCGATCAGGCCGAGCAGCCCCAGCTGAAGTGAATAACCCTCCGATACCGCCTTCGCACTCGGAGGCTGGCCGGTCTTGTAGTCGACGATGGCGAGACTGCCGTCGGCGCAGCGGTCGATCCGGTCGGCAACACCTTTGAGGGCGACACCGGCCAGTTCGCACCTGCCCTCTGCCTCGGCGGCGAGTGGAAGCCGGCCGTCGCTCCGATTCTTCGCCACCTCACCAGCGATGAAGTCGATCGCTTCCATCAGTCGCGGTTGCCAGAGCGCCCGCATCAGCGGGTGGGCGGCGGCGCCGGCAAGGAGCGCCTCAGCGCGCGGCCGTAGTCGTTCGGGGTCGCAGTCATCCTCCTTCATCCATCGCTCGAGCACGGTGTGAACCGCACTGCCGCGCCAGGCGGCGGTCGGATCGGCATCAACCGGATCGAGCCGGTGCAGCTTCAGGATCCGCCGGGCATAGAAGGCGAAAGGGTCCGCCTTGAGCCGATCGACCTCCGTGACGGAAATTGCCCTCGGCCGCTCACGCGGCGAAGGCGCCGGCCGGGCTGCCGGCCTGTGCGCCGCGGGGCGATCAATCGCCCGCGCCCATTTGCGGACCGCAGGGGCTCGGGTCAGCCCCCCTGTCATCGCTTCGAGCCGAAGCCAGAACCGCGACGCCACCGCTGGCGCGCGCGCATCCCGACGGGCACGGGTCACAAGAACCCGGGGCGCACCGAGTGCGCCGGCGAAATCATGCGCCGCGAGCCCGATACGCCGCTCGAGGGAAGGAAGGCCTAGCTCACCGCGAAGCCGTGGCGCGAGCCAGGGATCGGGGGCGGGCAGCGCCGGCCAGACACCTTCGTTCAGACCCGCGAGCACCATCAGATCGGCGCGCTGGAGACGCGCCTCGATCAGGCCCCAGATGAAGATGCGGGGATGCTGACCGAACGGTGGACGGACCGCGACCGAGCCCATCAGCCTCTCCAGAACGAGAGGAAGCTCGGCCGGCCGTACCGCCTCCGGGCCTTCCCGGGCCGCTGCCTCGAGCTCGGCGAGCATCTCCGCGGCCCTACGCCCCGCCGGTCCTGACCATGGAGAGTCGCCGCACAAGGCGACCACCGTCTGGCGGACGGCGGTCAGGCGCTCGGCTAGCCCCTCGCTTCGATCGAATGCCCGTTCGAGCGGGCTCAGCAGGGGCATGGCACCGCGCCACCAGGACAACGCCTCGCGTCGCGCGGATGCGTTCCGAGCGTCGCCCGTCTCGAGATGCGTGGTGAGGCCCTCCAGACCGGCGGGAGGCCGGGGTCCGCGAAGCGCCAGATCGAGGGACCGGACGCCGTCGAGCCAGCCCAGCCTCGCCTCCCCGGACATCACCAACGGATGCTTCAGCAAAGTCAGCAAAGGCACCGGCGCGAACCGCTCGGCGGCGGCGGTGGCGATAGCGAGCAGAAGGGTGCCGGGCGGCGTTTGCGGCAGCGGTCGGCCGGCACTGTCGTCGGCTTCGATTCCCCAGCGGCGCAGGAGCGCCGACACGCGCCGCGCCAGAGCGCGATCGGGAGTCACCAAGGCTGCGGTCCGGCCCGGCTCCTCGAGCACCTCCCGCAGCGCGACGGCGATCGCCTGCGCTTCCTCGGCCGGATCCGCGAGCTCCAGAGCCCGAACGCCGCCGAGCCGCCGATCCGGCGGTCGGAGCGCCTGCCATTGGCGGGTGAAGGCGGGCGGTGCCATGGCGCGCGAAATAGCGCGTCCCCGCGCGGCCGGCGCATCGCGGCCGCCGCCGAAGCGCCATCGCCGCACCTCGCCACGGCCGACTCCCAGGCGATCAATCAGCAGCTTGAGATGGAATTGGGGATGGGTTTCGAGCGACGGCCGGCGCCGACCGGTCGCGGGGTCCGGCTCGTGCGGCCCCAGCGACGCCCATTCGTCCTCGGCCATGTCGAGATCGAGCCCCGGCAGCACGACCTGGCCAGCCGGCAAGCGCGCAACAGCCCTCAGCAGACGAGCGACGGCCGGCGCGGCAGTGGTGATTCCGGCGGCGCAGACGAAGCCGGCCGGCGGCGCGTCGCGCCAGCGCTTCGCCAGCGCATTCAGAAGGCGATTGCGCCGGTCGGCCAGATCGATCTGGCCGCGCGCGGCCAGCAGGTCCGGCCAGTCGGCCAGGATGAAGCGGAGCTGGTCGAGCGACTTTTGCCAGTGCAGCGACAAGTCGGGCAGGTCCGCGGCGAAATCCGCGAGCCGCGCCGGCGCCACTTCCTCGATCAGGAGCTGGTCGAGCGTGCGGGCGAGATCCTCGGCGAGCCGCAGCGCCTCGGCGGCATCGGCGCGCAGATGGCGCTGCACCAACCGCGAAAGCAACATCAGCCGTTCGATCGGCTCCACGGCCGGCGGGATCGGCGCCTCGTCGTCAAGCGGCGCGAGCGCTCCACCGATCCGCTCGTCAAGTTCGGGGTCCCCGACCGTCACGAGCCGCGGCAACAGAAGACCGCGACCGGAGCGGCGGACGAACGCGTCCTGGATCGCCCGCGCCGCTCGGTTGTTCGGCAGCAGCAAGAGGCCTCTGGCGAGCGCCGCCGGATCGCGGCCGTAGCGGGCGATCAGCCCCGCCGCGAGCGAGTCGGCAAAGGCGCGATGGGCCGGGATGGTGAAGACGGCGGGAGGCACCGGCGCAGCTTATCGGCAGAGCACGGGATGTCGAGCGCCGCGGCCGTTCACCCCTCGCGCAATATCTCTTCCGCCTTGCGGATGCTCTCGGGCCGGCCGACGTCGAACCACAGGCCCTGGTGCACCGTACCGAAGCAGCGCCCCGCCTCGATCGCCCGGTCCCATAGGAGGTTGGTGGAGAATGGCCCTTCCGGCAACTCGCCCTGGAACAGTCGCTTCGAAACGATCTGGATGCCGGTATAGACGAAAGGTGCGACTCCGCGCGGCTTGCGCCGCCGCAACTGGCCGGCGCCGCTCATGTGAAAGTCCCCGCGCCCACCATGACAATGCGCTCGAGCCAGCGGGACAAGCAGGAGCAGTGCGTCCATCTTCGCCTCGTCCCAGCCGGAGGCGAGCAGCTTCAGCGCATCGACAGGTCCGTCGATCCAAAGATTGTCGGAATTTACCACAAGAAAGGGATCGCAGTCGATCAGCGGGAGTGCCTTCGCCAGCCCGCCACCGGTTTCCAGGAGCCGATCGCGCTCGTCGGAAATGACGACCTCCAGCCCTTTGACCCGGTTCTTCAAATGGGCTTGGATCGCATCGGCAAGGTAATGGACGTTGACCACCACCCGCGAGACCCCCGCGAAGCGAAGCCGGTCGAGCGCATGATCCAGCAGCGGCTTGCCGGCAATTTCGATCAACGGCTTCGGCCGTGTCGCCGTGAGAGGACGCATCCTCTTGCCCAGTCCGGCCGCCAAAACCATTGCCGTTCCGGGGACGTCGGCGCCGGGGTGGGGACGGAGCGCAAGCGGCTTCACATGGCGGCTCATGCCGCGGCCTCGCGACGCCAGGCGTCGGCACGTTTCTCGGTGGGCACATTCGCGTCGAACCAGGCACGCAGAGGCGCAAGCGACGGATGGGACAGGTTGCGCTCGAGATAAGCCCATACCCGCGGCTGGAGCGGGAGGTAATGGGGCTTTCCGTCGCGTTTCCACAAGCGCGTGAAGATGCCGAGAATCTTGGTATTCCGCTGTGCCCCGAGGATCTCGTAATGGGCGCGGAACAGCGCGCGATCCCGTACCTTCGACGCCTCGGCATAGCGGTCGAACATGGCGGCTTCGAGCGCAAGCGCGACGTCCCGCCGCGCGTCCTCGAGCAGCGAGACGAGGTCGTAAGCGGGATGCCCGGCCAAGGCATCCTGAAAATCGAGCAAGCCGAGGTCCCGCCGGCCGGGAACGACCATCAGATTGTCGGCGTGAAAATCGCGCAGGACGAGCACCGGCTCATTCTCAACCACTGTCAGGACATCCGCCCAACATTCTCGCCAAGCTTGAAAAAATCCCGCCTCATCGACATCCAACCCGAGGGCGGGTGCGTACCATTCGGTGAACAGTGCCACCTCGCGCGTCATGGCCGGTTCGTCGTAACGTCCGAGGTCGGTCGGCGCCGGCTCGCTGGCGACACGGGCAAGGATATCGACAGCACTCTCGTAGATCTCGCGCTCCCGCCCGGGCTCGCGCAGCAGCAGCGGACCGACCCGGTCATCGCCGAAATCCTCCAGCAGCAGCAATCCGAGCTCCCGGTCGACGGCGATCGGCTTCGGCGGCGAGAAGCCCCGGTCGAGCAGATGGCCGGCAACCGCGAGGAACGGCCCGACATCCTCGTGGGCCGGCGGCGCATCCATCAGCACGGCGGTGCGGCCGTCCCGGCCATGAATACGAAAATAGCGGCGAAAGCTGGCGTCACCGGCGAGCGGCCTTATCTCCGCCCCTGCCCACCCATGCGCGGCGAGGAACTGGGGCGCCTGCGCAGGCGGAATCATCATAGGCTCCATCGATCTCCCCAAGCGGGCGGCACTTGCGCTGTCAAGGCGCGCCCGTCGGATGCCGCCTCGAGGCGCAGCTTCAGCGCGTCGGGCCAAAGCCGCGGCAACCGTTCCGGCCACTCGATCACCAGCACACCCTCTGCGCGGATCTCGTCCAGACCAAGCTCCTCGAGCTCTTCCGGATGCTCGATCCGGTACAGGTCGACATGCCAGAGGGGAACTCGCGTGTCCGGCGGCTCGTAGGCCTGCACGATCGGAAAGGTCGGGCTGGCGACATCGCCCTGATAGCCGAGTCCGTGAAGGATGCCGCGCGCCAGCGTCGTTTTTCCCGCACCGAGCGAACCGAACAAGGCGATCGAATCGCCGGGGCGAAGCCGGTCCGCCAGCTGGAGGCCGAATTGCTCGGTTGCCGCCGCATCGGCGAGCCAGAAACGCTCCTCGCGCGCCCCGACGGCGTTGCCCGTCATTCGGCGACGTGCTGGTCGGGATAGGCCGCCTGCTGCTCCATCGTCCGCGGCAAAGCGATCATCACCGTGGTCCCTTGCCCGACCTGCGATTGGAGCCGGATCGTACCACCGTGCGCCTCCACGAACTGCTTCGCCAGCGGCAGGCCGAGGCCGACGGCGGCGGTCTCCTCGCCTCGGCCGTCAGCAGTGCGGGTGAAGCGATCGAACACCTTGTCCTGCTCGGCCGGAGCGATACCGCGCCCGTTGTCGGAGACGATGATCCGCGCCTCCTTGCGGTCGCCCTCGGCACGGAGCAGCACCCGGCCGCCCTGCCCCGTATACATCAGGCTGTTGCCGACGATATTGCCGATCGCCTGGCCGAGGCGCCGCGTGTCGCCGGTCACCGTTCCGACCGAGGCTTCGATCTGGAGCTTCAGCTTGATGCGCTTGCGGTCGGCCGTCTCGCGCGCACCGGCGGCGATTTCCTGGCACAAGGCAGCGAGATCGATCTCGTCTTCGGCGAGCAAGAGGCTCCCCATGTCGCTCTGCGTGAGGTCGAGGACATTGTCGATCAGCGCCCCAAGGCGCCCGACGCTGTCGATAATTGCCGCGACATAGTCGGTCGCCGTGGGCGGGAGGGTCCCGGCATAGCCGGCCGCCAGCATCTCGGCAAAGCCCGCGATCGACGTCAGCGGCGTGCGAAGCTCATAGCTCATGTTCGAGACGAAGGCGGTCTTCAGCCGGTCCGCTTCCTCGAGCGCATCGGTGCGCTCGCGAAGCGCCGCCTCCACCTTCCGGCTGTCGGTAATGTCGAGCATCGTGAACAAGGCGTTTCCGTCGGGCAGCGGCACCGCGGCGAACTCGAACTCGCGCCCGTCCACCATCGCCACCCGTCCCGACCTCTGCTTGCGCTCCTGGGTGGCGCTGCGCACCAGCTCCCGGACCAGGCCGGCATGACGGGGCTGCTTCAGGCGCGCCGCGAGGTGCGGCGTCAGCGCATCGACCCGCGGGTGCTTGGCGAGCTGCTCCTCCTCGAATCCCCAAAGCTCCACGAAGCGGTTGTTCCAAAGATTGAGGCGCCCGTCGGATGCGAACACCCCGACCGCCTCGAACAGATTGTCGAAGGTCGCGCTGCGAACGCGCAGCAAGGTGTCGCGCGCCGAGGCGAGCTGGATCTGCTCGGTACGGTCCTCGAAGATGAGCAGCAGGCCGCCGTCCGGCAACGGCTGCGCCACGACGCGAAGATGCTGACCGCCGGGTAGAAGCCAGTCTTCCTCGTCGGCCGACAGGCCGCTGGTGAACCAGCTGCGATGCTCGTTCTTCCATTCCGGAAAGTCGCGCACCTCGGGAAGCTTGCCGGCCTCGCGCATCGCATCGATAACCCGGTCGAATTCGGGACGGTCGCCGAGGAAATCGCCGGTGAGTGAGAAAAGCCGGCAGAAGGGTTGGTTGAAGAAGATCAGGCTCCGGTCGCGGGCGAACTGGACAACTCCGGCAGATAGCCGGTCGAGCATGTCGCGCTGAGCCCGGGCGAAACGTTCGAGCTCTGCGCGAGCCTCCTCCTGATCCTCGATGTCGATCGCGTAGCCGGCAACGCCGTTATTCCCGAGCGGGACCTCGACGACGCGCATCATTCGCCGCTCGCCGGCTATCGTGACGGGGACGGTGCGCTGAGCGGGTTGGCTGCGGTCGTTCGCTTCGCTGGAGGCAAAGAGCGGCGCAGGGCTGTCGCCATCCTCTATCAGCTCGATTCCCCGAGAGACCACCGTGGCCGCATCCTCTGCCTCGACCGCCGCGACATAGGCGCTGTTCACCATCGAAAGGCTCAGGTCGGGGCCGCGATGCCACATCGGAAAGGGGGCGAGCTCGATCAGGCGCGACAGCGCTTCGAGCGCGGCCGAGCGACGGTCGAGACGCTCGCGCAGGATGGCGGCGCGCTCTTCGGCCTCGCTGACGTCGAGGAACCAGAGCAGCACGGAGCGCTCCCCGAAGTCCGCCGGGGCGGGTCCGCCGACTACCCGAAGCACGCGGGCGGAATCCGCCGGCCGGACCGTCATCGCGAACGCGCCTCCGGATGCCGCCTCCGCGGCAGCCCGGCGCAGCGCCTCGGCCTGTCCCGACTCCATACCGGCGGCGCCGATCAGCCCCTCCCAGTCCGGCGGGAGGGATTCGAGGCCGAGGCTACCGGCCAGCCGATATGGACCTTCGATCGTCCCGTCAGGGTCGATCAGAAGGGGCATGGCCGGCGCCGCCGAGAGCAGGGCCGCCGCCCGCGCGCTGTCGCGGATCACGCCCGCCGCAGCGGCGGAGGCCTGGCGCGCCCGCCATGTCGCCCAGACCGCGACCGCCAGCCAAGCGCCGGCGAACATTGCGAGAAGCGCCGCGGCCAAAGGCGAAAGAAACAGCATCCCGCCGGACTAGCTCCGAACGCGCAAGAATGCGAGATAAGCCGGAGAGCTGCAAGGCTTGGTTCGAAGCCCGGATCAACGCCATTCCGGCGGCAGAAAGAAAGAAGGGCGGAGCGGCATCGCCGCCCCGCCCTCCCCTCGCAAGGACGACGCTAGAAGCGGACGCGGGCGCCCACCTTGAAGTAACGGCCGAGGATGCCGTCGAAGTAAGTGACGCGGCTCGCCTGACCGGTTGGGGCCGGGAAAGGCGGATCCGTGTCGAGCACGTTGTCGACGATGAACCGCACCTGGAACTGCTCGCTCACGTCGTACGAGAGAGACGTGTTGAAGAACACGACGTCGCCGACGCGCGGCACGTCGTAGGTGCCGGGTTGCGCGTCCGGATCGATCAGCGTCGGCCCGATATACTGGGCCTGAAGCTGTGCCCGAAGGCCCTCGTTCGAATAGGTCAGGTTCGTCGTGAACTGGTGCTTCGAATAGCCCACCGAGTTGCGAAGTGTCGTGAGGTCGCCCTGGCCGACGCGGAACTCGAGTTCGTCATTGTACAGATAGTTGACCCCGAGGTTTACCGCGCTGTTCGATCCCAGGAAGGGTGTGTCGATGCGCCACTGGAGTTCGGCGACGAGGCCGGCGAAGGAGCGGGACGCCGCATTGGCGAAGCCCGTCTGGATGAAGGTGATCTGCCCCTGCGCGTCACGGGTGAACTGGTCGCAGATCGCCGAGGGGAAGGACGGATCGTCATAGCAGGCTTGCAGCGTCTGCTCCGCGTTCAGGCTCTGGATCGCGCCTTCAAGCTCGATGTCGACCCAATCGACGGCGAGCGTCAGGCCCGGCAGGAAGCGCGGCCGCACGACCGCACCAACCGTCCAGGCGTCGGCTTTCTCGTTCGCAAGTTCGGTGTTGCCCTGGAGCGTGCCGCGCGTCGTGAAGTCGACGATGTTCGATTGGAAGTTGGCCGGCAGTCCGTCCGCGGCGCAGTTCGCCTGACGGGTCGCCGGATTGGGACCCGCGTTGAGGAAGCGGGAGTCGCACGGATCATCGGCCGTGGTGAAGATCTGGCTGGTCGGATTGAACAGCTCGGTCACTGCCGGCGCCCGCACCGACCGGGTGAAATTCCCGCGGAAGGTGATGTCCTGGATCGGCTGCCAGGTCGCGCCGACCGTCCACGTCGGGTCGCCGCCGGCCAGCGAGTGATCGATGTAGCGGAAGGCGCCGTTCAGCTCGAGCGAGTAGATCAGAGGAATGTTCTGGTCGCGCCCGATCAGCGGAACCGTGAGCTCACCAAAGAATTCGTCGGTGTTGAACTCGCCGGACACCGGGTCGATCGGAATCGAGCGGCCGAACTGCGTCCGCCCACCGTCGGGGTCGTCCGGATCCGGAAGGCCGAAATAGAATGCGCCGGGGTCGAACTCGGAGCTTTCCTCGCGATGTTCGTAGCCGATCGCGAACCCGACCGGACCGCCCCAGATATCGAAAAGGCTGCCCGAGATCGAAGCGGTGGCGACAAGCTGATCGTTCTCCGCGCGAGGATCGGCAAAGGTGGTGATGTAGTCGATGGCGCGCTGGTCGATCTGGTTCCCGAACGGATTGATCGGGAAGCATTGCGAGCTGATCGTGGCGATCGGCGCATTCACGCCCCCAGGGGCGCAGACGATATTGCCGTTGGCGTCGGTGACCGCGTTGATCGCATTCTCGAAGTTCTGCTGGACGAGGACGCGCTCGCGGCCTTTCGTGACCGACTTCCCGTAATTGCCGACCACCTCGAAACGCATGCCGCGACCGAACAGCTCGAAATCGCCGTCGATGCCGCCGACCACGCGCCACAATTCGACGGTCGAATAGCCGTCGGATGGTATGATGTCGGTGTTGGCGCGGCCGAGATAGAAATAGTCTTGAGGAGCGCCCCCCAGATTCTGGTCGCTCACGGGGTTGGAGGCGATCGATTGCTGGATCGCCGCACGCGCAGCCGGCGACAGGAACGGATTGTCGATGCTGAGGATGAGATTCCCGTCGGTCCCGCCCGCTACATCGAACAGCCCGGTATTATAGACTGGCTGGTCGCGGAGCTGACGCCCTCGGCTGTTGGCGTACCAGAACTCGCCGAAGGCCCGGAGGTTGTCGGTTATCTGATATTGAGTGACGACGGCGCCGAGGTAGCGGCGGGTTTCCGCCAGCAGATTCTCCGGAAGGGCGAAGCCATTGCCGCCGTTGAAGTTGATCAGATTGCCGGTCTGTTCTCCGAAGTTGATCGGCACCAAGTTGCCCGCGGCGTCGAATCCGAGCGGATTGCCGGCCGCGTCGGTAACGCTGGGCTGGCCGCCGCCGGCAGCTTGAGCGGGCGACAGAGGGAAGCCGTCCGTGACCAGCGGGACGCCATAAGCGGAAAGCGCCGGAATGCGCCGATCCTCGATCAGGCACTGGTCGAACTCTGAACTTGGCAGGCAGGTGGTGAAGAAGCGGCCGAGGCCCTCCCCCGGTCGCGACTCGCCGACCAGGCCGTCCTGCCGATTATATTCCAAGGCGACCGTGATATTGCCGCGGCCACCCCCGAAGTTGAGGCCGGCCAGGGCGCCGAGGCGATATTCCGGGGCGTCACCCAGCTCGGAGATGCCCGCCTGGGCATCGAGCATGATGCCTTCAAAGTCGCGCTTGGTGATCACGTTCACGGTGCCGGCGATGGCGTCCGATCCGTAGATCGGGGCGCCGCCGACGGCGATGGTCTCGACGCGGTCGACGAGCATGGTCGGGAAGATGTTGAAGTCGACCTGCGAACCGGCGCCGGTCGGGCCGAAGATCGAGGACGTATTCGAACTGACAAAGCGGCGTCCGTTGACGACGGTGAGCGTGCGCTGATCGCCGAGGCCGAAGAAATTGACGAAGCTCTGGCCGGAGCCGAACGCACCCGACTGGCCGCCGACCGGATTGTTGCCGGGCAAGCCGAAGGCCGGCAGCTCGTCGAGCGCGTCTCCGAGATTGGTGTAGCCGCGCAGCTCGATCTGCTCCGACCCCAGCACGACCGCCGGCTGCGGCGTGTCGAAATTGGCGCGTGCGATGCGCGAGCCGGTCACGACGACCGTTTGCTGGTCGGTCGCCATATCGTCCGCCACCGTCTGGGCGCCCGTGGTCGCATCCGGCTGGACCGCTTCATCCTGGGCAAGGGCAGTCCCCGGCACAGCGGCAACGGAGATGGCGAGGGTCGATGCGGAAAGAAAAGCTTTCTCGATGAGGTTGGCGCTACGCATGTCGGGCACTTTCTTCAGCTGTGGATACCCCTTCCGTCTACGGACGGAGTCGCGCACGATCGCTCGCGCGCTAGACGCACACGAATGTTCGTTCGGAAGGATTGAACGCTGATTAGGGCCGTCCGGGCGCGAACAACCTACCGTATTTTCCGTAGGTGAGCCAAAGTTTCAAGCAATGTTGCATAGTTGCCACAGATGGCGATGCGCCGACTTGCCCCACCCGCCGCGGCCTGCGCGCAACAGGGAAGCCCTCCACTCGGCACGGAACGCGCGCCCGGAGCAGTAACAAAAATGCCCCCCCATTGGATGGGAGGGCATCTGTGACGACGATCGGGAGATCAGTAGCGGTAGTGATCCGGCTTGAACGGCCCCTCGACCGGCACGCCGATATAGTCGGCCTGGCGCTGGCTGAGCGTGGTCAGCTTCACGCCGAGCTTGTCGAGGTGGAGCGCGGCGACCTTCTCGTCGAGATGCTTGGGCAGGACATAGACGTCGTTCTTATACTCGCCCACGTTCGTCCAGAGCTCGATCTGCGCCAGCACCTGGTTGGTGAAGGACGAGCTCATCACGAAACTCGGATGGCCGGTGGCGCAGCCCAAGTTTACCAGCCGTCCCTTGGCGAGCACGATGATCTTCTTGCCGTCCGGGAATTCGACTTCGTCGACCTGCGGCTTGATCTCGGTCCATTTCATGTTCTGCAGACCGGTGATCTGAATCTCGCTGTCGAAGTGGCCGATGTTGCAGACGATCGCCATATTCTTCATCGCCCGCATGTGATCGACGGTGATGACGTCCATGTTGCCGGTAGCGGTGACGAAGATGTCGGCGCGGGTCGCCGCCTCCTCCATGGTCACCACCTCAAAACCCTCCATCGCCGCCTGGAGCGCGCAGATCGGGTCGATCTCGGTGACGATGACGCGCGCCCCGCCATTGCGGAGGCTCTGCGCCGAGCCCTTGCCGACGTCGCCGAACCCGGCCACGCACGCGATCTTGCCGGCGAGCATCACGTCGGTGGCGCGGCGGATCGCGTCGACCAAGCTCTCGCGGCAGCCGTAGAGATTGTCGAACTTGGACTTGGTGACGCTGTCGTTGACGTTGATCGCCGGGAAGGGAAGCTTGCCCTTCTTGCTCAGCTCGTAGAGCCGGTGAACGCCGGTCGTGGTCTCCTCGGAGACGCCGCGGATCGCCTGCACCGTCTTGGTCAGAAAGCCCGGCGATTGCTGGATGCGACGGCGGACGACGCGCTGGAAGACTTCTTCCTCCTCGTTCTCGGGAGCCGGGAATTCCTCGCCCGCTTCGATCCGCGCGCCCCAAAGGGCGAACATCGTGGCATCGCCGCCATCGTCCAGGATCAGGTTGCAGGTTTCGCCATTCCCCCAGTCGAAGATCCGGTCGACATAGTCCCAATATTCCTCGAGCGTCTCGCCTTTGATGGCGAACACCGGAACGCCGGACGCCGCGATGGCGGCGGCAGCATGATCCTGGGTCGAAAAGATGTTGCAGCTCGCCCAGCGCACTTCGGCGCCGAGTGCCGTCAGTGTCTCGATCAGCACCGCGGTCTGGATCGTCATGTGGAGCGAACCGGTGATACGCGCGCCGGCCAGCGGCTTGGCGGTGCCATATTCCGCGCGAAGCGCCATCAAGCCGGGCATCTCGGTCTCGGCGATCTCGATCTCCTTGCGGCCGAACTCGGCCAGGGAAAGGTCGCGGATCACATAATCACTGAACGTGGGCTGGGGCTGGGTCGCCAAGGAAGGTCTCCTGAAAGTGAAAAGCCGCCGGCCCATGGACCATGGCGGTCGTGAGGCTCACCTAGCGACGACGGTCGGCAAATGCAAATATAAAGATATCTTTATATCCGAATTCCCGAACCGTTCAGGCCGTTCCGGACTCGGCGGTCAGCAGCCGCGGGTCGATCCCGGCGCCCTTGAACGCGGCCGCCCAGCGCCCGGCAGTCTCGCATTCGTAGAGAAGGGATTCGTCGCCCGGCGTGACGAACCATCCGTGGCGACCCATCTCCTCCTCGAGCTGGCCGGGACCCCAGCCGGCATAGCCCAAAGCCGCAACCCAACGCGACGGCCCCTTCCCTTCCGCGATCGCCTTCAGCACGTCTAGCGTGGCCGAAAGCATCCAGCGCTTGCCTACCTGGACGCTCTCGCCGCCGCCCCAATCGGGCGAATGGAGGATGAATCCGCGCTGCGGCTCCACCGGCCCGCCATGATGGATCGGCAGGTTCGGCGCGCTTCCGGGATCGATTTCGAGTTGCTTCAGGAGGTCGTGGAAACCGAGGCGCGGGATCACCCGGCCGAGTCCGATCCCGAGCGCCCCTTCCTCGTCGTGGACGCACATGGCAATGACCGCTTTCTCGAACCGCGGATCGCCGATGCCCGGCATGGCGAGCAGGAACTGACCACTGAGAAACCTGGGAGAATCCATGAATGGGCCTATAGGCGCGCCGCACGGGGTACGACAGGGTTTTGCGACGGCGCGCCCTCCCCTTTGCGGGGAGCGACCCCGTTGCTAGAGCGACGCCGATCCGGAGAAGATCCGGACGCGAGCCATAGGGCGGCGGCGCTAGGCCGGTCCGCCCGCAAGCGATGGAGGAATGAATGACGATCAAGGCCGGTGAGAAGATTCCCCAGGCTACCCTCCTGAAGGCGACCCCCGAAGGCCCGCAGCCGGTCGATACCGATTCCTTCTTCGCCGGCCGGAAGGTCGCGCTTTTCTCGGTTCCCGGCGCCTTCACCCCAACCTGCTCCGCGCGTCACCTGCCCGGCTACGTCGAGCGGGCGGGGGATCTGAAGGGCAAGGGCATCGACGAGGTCGCCTGCGTGGCGGTGAACGACGCCTTTGTCATGCAGGCGTGGGGACAGCAGGCCGGCGCCGACGGCAAGGTGACGATGCTAGCGGACGGCAATGGCGATTTCGCAAAGGCGCTCGGCCTCACCATGGACGCATCGAAGTTTGGAATGGGCACGCGCGGCCAGCGCTGGTCGGCGATCGTCGAAGACGGCGTCGTGAGCGCACTCAATATCGAGGAACCGGGCGCGTTCAGCGTTTCCGGCGCGGAGCACCTGCTGGGTCAGCTTTAGGCCCGATGCGCCGTCCTGCCCCGGATGCGTGTCGCACCGGGCTGGTCTGGCGAAACCTTGCGGCATCCGATGCATTGAATCCGCCTTCCTTGCCGATGGAGAGCGGCCATGGCGGAGTGCATCGGTCCCGAGGACCAGATCGGACCTGGCGAATGGGATGCGCGCGAGGTCGCCCGGCGTCACCGTGATGGGTGTGGCCGGCCGTTGAGCCCGGTTATGAAGACCGCCGTCACGGCCCGGGAACTCGCCCGCGGCTCGCTTGCGCGCGAGCCGCGAAAATAGGTCAGCGGAGAACTTCCGCGGCAAATCGTTCCGACTGGTTCGCGAAGACCAGGAGATTGACCGCCAAATTGCCGCGAACGAAGCCGTAATCGGCCGTCAAATAGCGCTGCAGCGCCGGACGCCCGTCCGCGGTGAGGAAGGCGCGGGAGAAAGCGTAGCGGCGATTGAACTGCTGGATGCTTGCGGCGAGCTGCTCCGCCGAAATCTCGGCAGGCCGATTCCACACCGCCTGAATGCTGATCGCCTTGCACGCTCCCCCACCGGCCTCGCAGCTGCCGAACAGGATCGCCGCGCGACGGTTGTTGGGGAAAGTGACGGCGAGCGCCGGCCGGTCGGCCGTGCCGCGCCGCTCCGCCCGGGCGCCGATCTGGGCGAGCACCGTCTCCACCGTTGCATAGTTGAATGTCGGCAGCAGCTGACGGTTCTCCGGCGCCGCCGGATTCCATCGCGCCGGCACCGTCTGCGCCGCAGCCGGGGCGGCGACTAGCATCAGCACGGCGAGTGCGGCTCGCATTCTATCCTCCGAACTAGAGCGCTCCCCGAATCGGCGGGAACCGGCTTTGCGTCAGCGACGCGACAACAATTTGAACCCGGCCCGTTTCCCGACCGCCAGTCGATTTGGATCGGCCGGAACGCTCCGGAAGGCCCGGGGCACTGCCCGGGCCCGCCTGTACCGGCGATTTACCGGCTCACCAGCCGCATTGCTGACCCTGGTTCTGCTCGCGCAGCCAGCCGAGCAGCGGCCGGAAATATTCGATCATCGGCTCGGCCGACATTTCGCGCGTGCCGGTGAACGCCTCCAGCGCCTCCGGCCAGGGCTGGGATGCGCCCATCGCCAGCATCTCGTTGAGCCGTCGCCCGACTTCGCGATTGCCGTAGAAGGAACAGCGATGAAGCGGCCCCTGCCAGCCGGCAATGTCGCACGCCGCCTTGTAGAACTGGAACTGGAGTATCCGGGCCAGGAAATAGCGGGTGTAGGGGACGCTGGCCGGCACGTGATATTTGGCCCCTGCGTCGAAATGCTGCTCGGTGCGCTCCACGGGCGGGACCACGCCCTGATATTCGAGCCGCATCCGGTCCCACGCGGCCTGGTAGTCCCCGGGCTGGATCTCGCCGGAGAAGATGCCCCAGCGATAGCGGTCGATCAGAAGCCCGAACGGAAGAAAGGCGATCTTGTCGAGTGCCTGGCGCAGCAGCAGTGCGCGATCCTGCTCCTCGTTCGGCAACTGGTTCTGCTGGAGCAGGCCGATCTGGACCAGATATTCGGGGGTGACCGACAGGGCGATCATGTCGCCGATCGCCTCGTGAAAGCCGTCGTTCGCGCTGTCCATGAAAAGCAAAGGCTGCTGGTTGTAGGCGCGTTGGTAATAATTGTGGCCCAACTCGTGATGGACGGTGACGAAATCGTCCGCATTCACCCGGGTGCACATCTTGATCCGCAGATCCTCGGCATTGTCGAGAGTCCATGCTGAGGCATGGCAGATCACCTCCCGGTCGCGCGGCTGGGTGATCATCGATCGTTCCCAGAACGTTTCCGGGAGAGGCGCGAAACCGAGCGAGCTGAAGAAGGTCTCGCCCTGGCGGACGATCCGCTCTGGCGTGTATTCGGCCTGCTCGAGCAGCTGAGTGAGATCGTAGGGAGCCGCCGCCGAGCCGCCGGACGCAACGACCGGGTAGATGTTACCCCACTCCTGGGCCCAGAGATTGCCGAGCAGGTCCGCTCTGATCGGGCCGGTTGCCGGCTGGACCTCATCTCCATATTGCCGGTTGAGGCCGGCGCGGGAGAAGCAGTGAATCTCCTCGTAGAGCGGCCGGACCTCGTTCCACAGACGCTCGGTGAGCGCAGCGAACTCCTCGGGGCTCATGTCATATTTCGACCGCCACATTGCGCCCGTGTCGGCAAAGCCGAGCTCCTGCGCGCCGGCGTTGGCGATCTCGACCAGGCGGGCAAATTGCGGACGCATCGGCGCACCGACATTGTCGTGCCAGCTGGTCCACATCTCCGCCAAATCCTCGGGATCGCGGACCGTTCCCATCCGCGTTTCGATCTCGTTGCCGGTCAGCGCCTCGCCGTTCATCGTGCCGCGGCCGCGGCCATATTGGGACGTCAGGTCGGTCGAGATCCGGTTCAGCTCCGCGGCAGCCCCCTCCGTGGTCGGTGCCGGCAAGGTGAGGCCACTGCGCAAGATGTTAAGCTTGCGCTCGGTTTCGGCACTGACGCCGGGCACGTCTTGGTACCGAGCCGCCTCGGTCGCGAGACGAACGCCCATCCGGGTGCCGATCGTCCCGAAATGGGCGGCGAGCGCATCGGTATCGACGGTGATGTGGGTCGCGTTCACCCACTGGGCGCGAGCGCTGATGACCGAGAATTCGGCAAGCTCGCGCTCGGCCCGCTGGACGAAGGCCTCGGCCTCGGCCGCGGTCGGCGCTCCCTGTTTTTCTGCTGCCGGCGGCGCCTTGTCCTGCCCGGTCTGGGCGGATGCTGCGGCGCAGCCGACCGCGACGCAGGCGGAGAATGCAAGGGCGAGCCGGGAGACGCTGCTGTTCATGGAGACATCCTCGTCGGTTTTTCTCTGAATGGCGTCGCTGATGCGCCCGCGGGCGCCGAGCGGTCAAGGGTCTGCGGGCCCGATTCTGGCTGCTCTCAGGCCGCGAGGAAGTCCGCGATCGCGCGTCCCAGGTCCGGCTTGGTCACGGCGCTCATATGCGTGCCGGGCACCTCGACATAGCCGCCGTACGGCAGCTGGCCGGCGAGCGCCTCGGCCGAACCGTTGTCATCGTCATCGGCGCCCGAAACGATCAGGGTCGGGGTTCGGATCGCACGCAGCTCCGCCTCGCCCGTGTCGACAAAGCTGTCGAGCAGCGGCAGCAAGGCGGCGGGATCGCCGCCGGTCGTCTTCAGGAAGGCTTCGGCCATCCATTCGGGCGAGCCGCGCTCATGGGTGCCCAGCCCGCGCAAAATCTGCTTGAAATGCGCCGAGCGCGGACCGGTGGCCAGCAGTCCCTCGAGCCCCATTCCGGCGATCACCAGGCGCCTCGGCCGCGCGCCGCGAACGACCATTCGCACGGCGGTTCGCCCACCCAGCGAATAGCCGCCGAGGTCGTAGTCCCGGAGGCGGAGATGGGCGATCAGCGCCAGCCCATCCTGGGCCAGCACGTCCGGCGGGTAGCAGGAGGGATCGTGCGGCTTTGTGCTGGTGCCGTGCGCGCGCAGGTCCGGCAGGACCATCCGAAAGCCGCGCGACGCGATCGCCTCGGCATGGCCGTAGCGCAGCCAATTGGTCTGGGCATCGGAAAAGAGGCCATGCAGGAGCACGACCGGCCGGGCATCCGCCGCACCCAGTTCGTGCCAGGCCAGCTCGATTCCGTCGGGCGCGAGGAAAGTCTTTCTAATCGGGGAGCTTGCCAACCTTTTCCATCCATCTGTCTACCACCGGCTGATACGCTTCGGTGCGAGATTCCGGCAGGCCGTCGGTGTTGATCCACGCCTTGTGCATGCTCTCGACGCCGAAATGTTGTCTCGGCCGGTAAGGCCGGGGGTCGTCGAACGAGCCGACGGTCAGGTCCATATTCTCGCTGTCCGGATAAGCAAAGCCGAGCGAGGTGCCGCAGGTGCGGCAGAATGGCCGCTGCGCAATCGGCGAGGACGGATACCAGTCCGGTTCTTCTTCCCAGACAATATCTTCCTTCCTTACGCTCTTGAAGGGGACCGAAACTCCGCCGGTAGCGCGCTGACACATTCGGCAGTGGCACAGATAGGCGTCGCTATCGGCGACCGTCACCCGATAGCGAATGCGGCCGCAGGCGCAGCCGCCGGAAACCTGCTTGACCACGGGCTCTCCTCCTCGTTGGCGCGTCTCACCCCCGAGAACGTCGCCCGACGCGGCCGGTGCCATGCCCTTCGGCACACCTCGCCTCATCGCTCCCACCAGGCGAAGGCGCGCCAGGACCCGCGCATCCGGAGCGCGAACGGATTTCCGCCCCTAGGGCATCGTCTCGAGGATCAGAGTGAGCGCTCCAGGCGGCTCAACAGGCTTCGCGCTGGGCTGCCCGACCGGACGGCGCCGAAGGTCCCTTCGTCGAGCCGGCCCACCCGCTCGTACAGTTCCTCGGTGGCGCGGATGAGGTCGGCCGCTGCCGCGGGCAAGCGCGGCAGGAGCTGCTCGTCGGTCTGGGGCGGCGGACCGAGACGCCGGTCGGCTTCGCCGGCCTGGGCGCGGCTCAGTTCGCCGGCCGCCACTGCTCGCTGGGTCAGAAGCCAAGCGATGATGTGCATGAGCCGGGTGGTGACCTTCAGCGACTCGCAGGAAAAACCGACCCGGTCGACCGGTGCCAGCGTCAAACGGTCGTCCCGGGCCGCGCGGTCGAAATAGGACCGCGCCTCGTCAGCGAGCAGCATCGCCTCGATGTAGAGCGAATCGACCAGCTTGGGAGTCAGCTCCGCGCGGAGGTCGGGGTCGGGCATGCCCCAACCTGCCACAGCCGGCGGCGATCGGAAACGCAAAAGCAACGGCGGCGGGCTTTGCGCGCAAGGCGTCCCCTTACGGGGCGGTCGCTTCGGTGAGGCCTGCCAGCGGCCTGGCCCGCTGCGGTCGAACGCCCCGGCCGGGCGTCGAAACGCGCCGGCCGGGGCTCGGGGAAGTCAGCCGCGGACGCTGAAGCGGCTCAGCGCCTGTTCCGCAGGCGCCCAGCCTGGGCGCAGTTCCTGCGCGCGCCGGTAATCGTGATACGCTTGGGCATCCCGACCTGCGAGCTCATGGGCGACGGCGCGTCCATAATAGCCGACCCATGGACGCTGCGGCCCGCCATTCAGGCCTTCCTCGATGAGCGCCATGGAGGGGCCGATATCCGCTCCACCGGCCAGCATCGTGATTCCCTTGTTGATCAGAGCGTCCGGTTGATCGGGATCCATCGCGAGCGCGGCGTCGAAATCGGCAAGCGCGCCGCTCGTATCCTCCAATCTGAAGCGGATGACGCCGCGATTGATATGTGTCGCCATCCGGTCGTGCGTGCTGAGCTCGGCATTCAGTGCCGCGGCGCAGGCCGGAAGGGCGTCCGGGCGTCGGAGATCAGAGTCGGCGGCGCGAAAGCAGGTGAGCGCATCCGAATTTGCGCCGATGATCGTCACGCTCTGGGCCTGAGCGCCCGCGGCGACAAGGAAAGACGAGCCGAGGATCAAGAGTGTCCGCACAATCATGTCGACCTCCATCGGGACGGAAATGCCACCTGCGCACCATACGCCTTTGACCGTCCTGCTGCGGACCTTTTCGACAGACGGCACGTATCAGTCTGCGAACGGCCTGATTTCTGCGGGCGAACGTCGGCTGCGGTCCTGATGGATGCGGACTGCATGCCGTTGCGGCCGACCTTTCCTCGTCCGCGCTTCCAGTTCGCATGCCGGATACCGCCTTCCTTCGCGGGAGGCGCTGCGGAATGATTTGGTAAGGGCTCGGCTTCAGGCGATGATGTCCGGAACCGTCATGTCCTCGAGGATCGCGATCTCATCCTTGAGCCGGAGCTTGCGTTTTTTCAGGCGCGCGAGTTGAAGCTGGTCGGGCGCGGCCATGCTTCGAAGCGCGTCGATCGCAACGTCGAGGTCCCTATGCTCCATCCGAAGGACCGCGAGTCGCGAAGCGGGATCCTGACCGGCCGAGTCATTCCTCTCCATGGGGTTGCTCTCGCTCCTCATCTGGTGATGAATGATGCAATTGATAGACCGTCAACCGCTTGTCGTACATATTGGTTGGGTTGTCGGAACCGAGGAGACAAGCGGCCGACAGCAGCGTTTAGATACCGGTTGATTAGGCGAAGAAGGAGAAGGGTATGCATCAGGCGCACGTGTCGGCTCTTGAGGCCAAGCATGCGGGACTCGAAGCCCGGATCAACGAAGAAACTCAGCGCCCAATGCCCGACATGGCGACGCTCAATCGTCTCAAGAAACAGAAGCTGAAGTTGAAAGAGGAGATTGCCGGCCTCTAGGCCGCACGCGCCCGGTCGGGCGCCAGGTCGGGATCGCAAGAGTCCGACGGGAGAGCCGCCCTTATAGAGAGCGGCTCTCTCTCGTTCACAGGCCAGGGATCCTAGTCGTCGCGGGAAATCCGCTCGTTGCGCTCGTGCCGCTCCTGCGCTTCGACCGTCATCGTTGCAATGGGTCGGGCTTCGAGCCGAGCCAGCGAAATCGGCTCACCGCTGACTTCGCAGAAGCCATATTCACCGGTCTCGATCCGCCGCAGCGCCGCATCGATCTTCGCAATCAGCTTGCGTTGGCGGTCGCGGGTTCGAAGATGGATTCCCCAATCTGTTTCGGTTGATGCCCGGTCCGTGAGATCGGCTTCCTGAAGCGGTCCGTTGGCGAGCGCCGCCATCGTCTCACGGGATTCCTTGAGAATCTCGTCCTTCCAGCCGAGGAGCTTGGCCCTGAAATAAGCCAGCTGCTCGTTGTTCATGAACTCTTCGTTGGCGCTGGGCCGATAGCCCTCGAATTGCGGATTCAACGCGTCACTGTGAGCCGTTGCCATACCCCTCCACTCCTCATCTCCCGGAAAAAACCAGGCGAACGGGGGCGGAAGCGTCCTGTCCCGAAATCTTTAGCCTCCCGCCCCAGTGGGCCTATAACGGCGGGCGGCGTCAAGCACAAGTCACTCAAACAGAGCGAAAATCCGCCCCGACTCCAGAGGGATGCGCAGCCGACCGGAGCGGCCGCCTCGCCGCTTCCCCATCGAGTGACGACTCGGGCGAATCGCGTGCGCCGGTCCCGGATATTTACCACGGCCCCTTCAAATCCCCGGGCCTGCATCATTCACTCTCCCCGCAACCCTGTTCTGTAATGGGACGGAAGGCGCGTCGGAGGCCGTGAATCGGGGGTTTAGGCGGTCCAAAACGGTTAACGCCCTTGCGCCTAAACCGATCGTTTGCATCTGCTCCCTACACCAAACCGGCTGACGGATACTGGTTCGGAACCAGATCCATCTTCAGCCGGAAAAGAACGGGGTGCTGGTATGTCGGTAAGGATGGCTTTGGCGAAACTTTGCGCCTGCACTTGCGGAGGCGCGATCATCGGCGGAGGCGCCGTTCACGTGGCGGAAAACCCGCCACCCCGGCCTGCCGTCATCAGCCAGGCGAAGGCCAAGGTGCGCCCCGCCCAGCGTGCATCGGCACAGCGGGTCGTGCGCCGTACCGTGCGCCGCGTCGCCTGCCCGGCGCCGACGCCCGCCGTCACAACCCGTACGATCGTCCCCCCGATGTTCGTGCCCCCACCCCCGCCGCCTCCGGTGGCGGTGGCAAGCAGTGGCGGTGGCGGCGTGCCGGTCGTCATCGGCGGCAGCAGCGGGGGCTTCGGATTCGGCGGCGGCTTCTTTAGCGGCGGCTTCTTCGGCGGCAGCTCGAGCGGCGGCAACACGACGATCACGGTGTCGACGTCGGCCGGCTCCACCTCGACGTCCACCGGCGGCGTTTCCACGTCGACCGGCGGCAGCTCGACTTCCACCGGGGGAAGCTCCACCTCGACCGGCGGCAGCTCGACCTCCACCGGCGGCAGCTCCACGTCGACGTCGACGGGCGGAAGCTCGACATCTACAGGCGGCAGTTCGACCTCCACGTCGACCGGCGGCAGCTCCACCTCGACCTCGACAGGCGGCAGCTCGACCTCCACGTCCAGCAGCAGCTTCGGCGGGACGAGCACCTCGACTTCCTCGAGCACGAGCACGAGCTCGAGTACGAGCACCAGTTCGAGTACGAGTTCCTCGACTTCGAGCGGTGGGTCAACTTCGAGCTCGACTGGCGGCGTTCCGGTCCCCGCTCCGCCCATGATCCTGCTGTTCGGCGCGGCCGCCGCAGCCCTGGTCGCACGCCGGCGGCTCGCTCGCCGACCCGCCTGAGCGCCCGCCGCGAGGATCGACGGCAAGGCCCCGCCCAACCCAAAAACGGCGGGGCCTCGACCACCGGCCCTGAACTACTGCGCCTGTAGGATCCGCTCGATCTCCTCGACCGGCATGTTGGTGAGGTCCTTCGGCACTTCGGCGGCGAGCCTCTTCTCTACCTCTTTGTGGTAGTGCTTGCGCAGCTCGCCGAGCGTCTTGGGCGGCGCCACCACGACGAGCGACTCGAAATCGTTACGCAGCGCTCGCTCCTTCAGCAGCTCGGCTGCCTCGGCGGCGAAGCGGTCTTCCTCGAGCTGGTGGAAATCGGTCTCGGAATAAGCGCTGCGATGGTTCGCTCCGGGCGAGCCCAGGCCGGCGCGCGGCGAACCTGCGCTGGCGAAGGCCCGGCCCGGCTGGTCGGTCCCCTGCTCATGATCCTTCGGATTGTCGTCGACTCGCTTGCGCTCCACCTCCAGGTTCGGAAACTCGCCGTCCCCTTCGTTGCGGAAGAACAGCATCTTCCTACCGTCGGCGACGAGAACGCAGCTATTGTGCGGTACCCGCATTCGTTCCTCCTTCTCTGTCGACCGGTCAACGCGGCAGCGGAACGGATGTTGCCGGCTTCGGCTTGCCTCGAAAAAGCCCACGGTCCATAGCCTCGCGGAACGATGCGTATCCTGCTCACCAACGATGACGGCGTGAACGCGACCGGCCTCAAGGTGCTGGAGAAGATCGCCCGCAAATTCTCCGACGATATCTGGGTGGTCGCTCCGACCGAGGAGCAATCCGGCGCAGGGCATTCGCTGACCCTCACCGTACCGCTGCGTTTGCGAAAACTGGGCGACCAACGCTTCTGCGTCACCGGAACGCCCACCGATTCCGTGATGATGGCGATCTCCTGGATCATGAAGGAATCGCCGCCGGACCTCATCCTGTCGGGCGTCAACCGCGGCGCCAATCTCGGCGAGGACGTCACCTATTCCGGCACCGTCTCCGCGGCGATGGAAGGCGCGCTTGCGGGGATCCCCTCGATCGCGTTGAGCCAGAGCTTTGCGCGGGAGGGCCAGGGCGACACCGTCGACGACGCCCCGGCGCGACTACCGGGCGAAGGCGCGGCCCCCTTCGCCGCCGCCGAAGCCTGGGCGGACGAGGTGCTGCGCCCGCTGATAGGCGAGCCGATGCCGCCGCACAGCCTCGTCAACGTCAATTTCCCGGCAATTCGGCCGCAAGAGATTCGTGGCATCCGCGTGGTCCGCCAGGGTATTCGCGATTATGGCCGGCTGCGCATCGTCGAGCGGAAGGACCCGCGCGGCTACGCCTATTTCTGGTTCGGACTGCGACCGGTGATGCATACGCCCGGGCACACCACGGATCTCGAGGCGATCGCCGACGGCTATGTCTCGGTCACGCCTCTGCACCTCGACCTCACCCATGAACGCTCGCTCGGCGAGCTGGCCGCACGCTACCAGCCGTGAAACCCCGCCCCATGGGCCCCGACATGCTCACGTTGCGGCGGAAGCCCCGGACTTCGGCCTGGATCCAGCTGGGCTGGCGGGTCGGCCTCGTGATCGGCCTCCTCGTCTTCGTGATCGCGGTACACTGGCTGGAGCGAGACGGTCTGCGCGACAATCTCGACGGCCACGTCTCATTCAGCGACGTCATCTACTTCACGATGGTCAGCGTCACGACCACCGGCTACGGCGACGTCGTCCCGATCACCGCCGGCACACGTATCTTCGACGCGCTCGTGGTGACACCGATCCGCATCTTCTTCATTCTGATCTTCCTCGGCACGGCCTATCAGTTCGTGCTGCGGCGAACCTGGGACAGATGGCTCATGGCACGAATCCAGAATCGACTGCGCGACCATGTCGTCGTCGCCGGCTACGGCACCAGCGGGTCCGAGGCGGTGAGCGAGCTTATCGCGCGCGGGACCGACCCGTCGTGCATCGTCGTCATCGATCCCGATGCCGAGGCGCTGGAATCGGCCGAATCCCTGGGGTGCGCGGTGATGCAGGCCGATGCGACTCGGGACAAGACGCTGGAGGCCGTGAGGATCGTCGAGGCTCGGGTGCTGATGATCTCGGCCGGCCGCGACGACACCTCAATCCTGATCTGTCTCACCGCGCGGCACCTCGCGCCGAATTTGCGGATCAGCGTTGCGGTGCGTGCCGAAGACAATGAGCTGCTCGCTCGCCAGGCCGGGGCTACGACGGTGATCAATCCGGTCAGCTTTACCGGACTGCTGCTCGCCGGATCGGCCCACGGACCCAATATTTCGGATTATATTGCCGACCTCGCCTCGACCCACGGCCGTGTCAGACTGTCGGAGCGCGAGGCCCGGCCCGAGGAGCTGGGCAAGCCTCTCGCCTCAATCGCCACGGGCATGGGGGTGCGCGTCTATCGAGATGGGCAACCGATTGGCTTTTGGGAGCGCGAGTGTGAGACGCTGAAGGCCGGAGACCGCATCATCGAGATCGTTCCCAGCTTGCCGCGCGAGGCGGACCTGCCGACAGCAGCCGGCCACGCCAACTTCACCGCTCCATCACGGGACTGAAGGCGGCTCAATCCCCAGGCCGGTAGGTCCTCTCGACGTGACCGGCGAGTTGCTCGGGATGGAAATAGACCTCGCGAAGATTGCCGGTGGCGTAGCGCTCCGCCTGGTCGTTGAAATGAGGCGAGGCGGGGTCGCCGTTCTCGCCGCCGGCCGTGACGGCGAGCGCCCGCACCTGGTCGCCAAACTCGACCACGGCGACGAAGCTGTTGCCGCTCGTGCCGTACCAGCGCCGGGTGCCGGGATAGGGGCGAGCCCCGAACGAGGCGAGCGTACCCCAGCGCGCCGAGGGAAAACCGACGGGAATGCTTGGTGCCGAGTCTGAGAATGGCTGGACAATGGCGCCGGTTAGACGCTGGAACCGGTTGATCTCGCCCCAGGCCGTACGCCAACTGCCGAATTCGCGGTCGAGGCGGTCCGAAGCGGCGGCGAGTGCCGCCAGCTGTTCGTCCGCCGGCAATCGCGCCATCGCCTCATAGCTGGTCATTCCGGGACCCCAGACTCCGCCGGAGGCGCGCTCGAGCATCTCGGTCGCCCAGAATATCGCAAGAGAGGTCTCGACCGAATCGACACCCCAGCGCTGCGGCCAGGCACGCAGCAGGGCGATCTGGTCGGCGAGCCGGCGCTTGAGCGCATTCGATTGCGGCGCCTCGTCCCACGCCCGCACAAGCGGCGGGATGAGCGTTTCGAAGGCGGGCAGCCACTCATTGAAGGCGGCGGCGCGCAAGGATTCGAGGGTGAAGCCGCGCGCTCCACCGAGCAGCTCGAGGGCGTGCAGCCCGCGCGGATTCTCGCCGAACATGTCCATGTAGCGAGGGAAGTCCTCGCGCCTCGGGCTGTTCGGCCCGGCCGCGCTAAAGGGCCAGTTGTTGGTGTTCTGAATCCAGCCGTTGTGCGGATTGAGCAGGCGCGGCGCCTCGTCGAGCGCATGCAGATCCCCCCAATCGGTCGCCGGGTCGCTACCGTCGACGGGCGAGGTATAGTCGAAGCGATCATCGCGTCGCGGGATGAACTGCGGATGGAGATAGGCGATATTGCCTTCGGCATCGGCGAAGATGGTGTTGTTCGAGCTGTTCGCCTTCAGCTCCATCACCTCCATGAAGGACTGGAAGTCTCGCGCCTTGGTGCGAAGGAAGGACTGGCTGAGTGCCTCTACCGGGCGGTGCATCAAGGCGATGCTCACCCACCGCCCGCCCTCGCTCCGGACGATCGGACCGTGGTGGGTGCGATAGACCTCGAACCGCCGTTCGGCGATCGTGCCGTCGCCGGTGCGGTAGCGCACGGTAACGGGGGAAACCGTGACCGGACGCTCCTCGCTCCCGTAACGGTAGAAAAGCCGGTCGTCGCGGCGGACGATCGTTTCCAGAAATTCATCGACGACGTCGACGCCGCTCGACGTGTGCATCCAGCCCGCCCGGTCGTTGAAGCCTTGATAGATGAAGAACTGGCCCCAGGTGGCCGCGCCATAGGCGTTCAGCCCCTCCTCGCTCGTCATCTGCAGCTCGGAGCGGAAGAAGAAGCTGGTATGCGGATTGATGAGCAGCAGGGCGTGGCCATCGCGCGTGTTCGCGGGTGCGATGGCGAAGCCGTTCGACCCCGACGGCTCGAGCTCCCTTGCGGGCGGAGCCGCGGACAGAGCGGCGCTGCGCCGGCCGACATCCCCGTAAAACGCCTCGAGCGCCGGTAGTGAGATCCGCTCGATGTCGCCGCCGATGCTGCCTTCCGTAAAGCTGAGCGCCATCCACGGCTCGAACCGGTCGATCACGCGCGGTCGCACCTCGGGATGCCTGCGGAGATAGAAATTGAGCGCATCGGCCCACGCCGTCATCAGGCTCTGCAGCCATTCGGGGCTGGCGGCATAGCGCGCTTGCAGGTCCTCCGGCTGGATGAACAGCTTCATCCTGAGATCCTGCCAGATCGCGCCCTCGCCCTCGGCCTCGGCGAGGCGTCCGAGCGCGACGAGATAGTTGGTCTCGATCCGGTTGAAGTCGTCCTCCGCCTGGGCATAGACCATTCCGAACACCGCGTCGGCGTCGGTCCGGCCGCGGACATGGGCAATGCCCCAATCGTCGCGCGTGATGGTGACCGCCTGGGCATGGCGCTGCCAGCGCGACACCTCGTCCGCATCGGCGTACGCCGCCGTCGCCGGAAGCCCCGTGAGCAGCAGAAGGAGAAGTAATGCGGGCAGCGTGGCGATCGTCTTCATCGCCGATCGAATGGGGCATGGGCCGCGTCGAGTCCAGCCGCAGCCGGCCCCAACTCGGGGCCCGCGAACGTGGCGGCTCTAGGAAAAGGCGGCCGGACCCACTATCTCACGCCCCGCTCATGGAAATCACTCTCCCCTCGCCGCCCAAGGTCGGGATGGTCTCGCTCGGCTGTCCGAAAGCCCTGGTCGATTCCGAACGCATCCTCACCAAGCTGAGGAGCGACGGCTATGCTCTGTCTCCCGATTATGCGGGCGCGGACGTCGTGCTGGTGAACACCTGCGGCTTCCTGGATTCGGCCAAGGAGGAGAGCCTCGCGGCGATCGGGGAAGCCATCGCCGAGAACGGCCGAGTCATCGTCACCGGCTGCATGGGCAAAGAGGCCGATCTGATCCGCGAGCGCTTCCCCGACGTGCTCGCCATCACCGGCGCCGCTCGCTATGAGGAGGTCGTCGGCGCCGTCCATGTCGCCGCTCCGGTCCCGCCATCGGCCTATCTCAACCTGGTTCCGGAGGCGGGCCTGAAGCTGACGCCTCGCCACTATTCCTATCTGAAGATTTCGGAAGGCTGCAATCACCGTTGCGCCTTCTGCATCATCCCGTCGCTTCGCGGTGACCTGGTGAGCCGCCGCCCGGACGCGATCCTTCGCGAGGCGGAGAAGCTGGTCGCCGCCGGCACGCGCGAGCTGCTGGTGATCAGCCAGGATACTTCGGCCTACGGGGTCGATCTCAGGCACGCGGCCTGGCCGTGGAAGAGCGGCGAGGTGCGGGCGCACATGACCGATCTCGCCCGTGAGCTCGGCCGCCTCGGCGCCTGGGTGCGGCTGCACTACGTCTATCCCTATCCGCACGTCGACAAGGTGATCCCGCTGATGGCGGAGGGCCTGATCCTCCCCTATCTCGACATTCCCTTTCAGCATGCCAGCCCCAGGGTGCTGAAGGCGATGAAACGGCCCGCCAACGAGGTGAAGGTGCTCGAGCGGATCCGCGGCTGGCGTGAAACCTGCCCGGACATCGCGATCCGCTCGACCTTCATCGTCGGCTTCCCCGGCGAGACGGACGAGGATTTCGACTATCTCCTCCAATGGCTCGACGAAGCACGGCTGGACCGCGTGGGCGCGTTCAAGTTCGAGCCGGTGAAGGGGGCGGTCGCCAACGGGCTCCCGGGGGCCGTTCCCGAAGCGGTGAAGGAGGAACGCTACGCCCGGTTCATGGCCAGGGCTGCAGAGATCTCCGCGGCCAAGCTCCAGGCGAAGATCGGCCGGACGATCGACGTGATCGTCGATGTGGTTGATGAGGAAGGCGGCGCGACAGGACGTTCGAAGGCGGACGCTCCGGAAATCGACGGCCAGGTCTTCCTTCGCGACGTCCACGGCGCCTCGGCTGGCGACATCCTCTCCGTCGAGGTCGAGGATGCCGACGAGCACGACCTTTACGGCGTGCCGGTCGAACGCTGACCCGGCAGCGCCAAAGCTGTTCGGCGCTTTCCCCATGTGCAGGGCCGCGGTGATTCCGTTCGCCCGCATGACTGTCAGCTCGTCGCGCGAATCCGCACGCACATGCATGTTGGGAAGCCCCGGCAGCCGATAGGCCGTGCCGTTTCCGTCGATCGTCACCGCCCTTTGGGGCGCAGCGATCCGCTGACCGATCGCCTTGATTCCCGGTCCTGCACGAGCCACGCCTCGATCAAGAAGCCCATCGAGCGTGGACCCGCAGAAAGTTGAGGAGAAGGACGAAGATCCGATGCATTTGAACCCCCCTCCCCCTTCCGGTAGTGGGCCAGCATGACAGACGTCGCTAGCCTGCTCCAGCCCGACCGCGGCCAGCCCGCGACTCCGCTCCACCTCGTCGACAAAAGGGGCTTCGGCGGCTGGATCCAGAGCCAGCCCGAGCGGGCGCGGCAGGCGGCGCAAGCCCAAGGTTTCAAGGGCGAGGGATTTCAGCTCGCCATATTGCCTGAACCGCGCGACGGGTGGTCGGCAGCACTGGGCGTGGCCAATGTCGACGAACTCAGCCCCTGGTGCCTGGCTCGGGCAGCCGAAAGCCTGCCGGAGGGAATTTATCGCGTGGAGGGCCGCAGCCCAGGCCCGGCGACATTGGGCTGGCTGCTCGGCCAGTACCGGTTCGACCGCTATCGGGAGAAGAAAGAGCGCAAGGGACCGCGATTGCTCCTCAGCGACGAGCCGGGCCGGATCGAGGAGAACATACTGATCGCCGAAGCGACCTGCCTGGTCCGCGACCTCGTCAACACGCCGGCGGGCGACCTCGGTCCCGCCGAACTTCAGGCGGCGATCGAGAGCGTCGCCGACGAGTGCGGCGCGAAGTTGCGCGTCACCATGGGCGAGGCGCTCGAAACGGCCTTCCCGATGGTCGCCGCGGTCGGCCGCGCTGCGGCATCCGATCGCGCGCCGCGTCTGATCGAGCTCGAATGGGGCGACCAGCGCCATCCCGGTCTGGCGCTGGTCGGCAAAGGCGTCTGCTTCGATTCCGGCGGGCTGGACATCAAACCCTCCGCCGGCATGCGCCTGATGAAGAAGGACATGGGCGGAGCCGCGCATGCGCTTGCTCTCGCTCGCCTGGTGATGAAGGCCAACCTTCCGGTCAGGTTGCACCTGGTGGTCCCGGCAGTGGAGAATGCCATCTCCGGAGCGGCGTTCCGGCCGGGCGACATATTGAGGAGCCGCAAGGGCCTGACGGTCGAGGTCGGCAATACCGACGCGGAAGGCCGGCTTATCCTCGCCGATGCGCTGACGCTGGCCTCCGAGGGGACGCCCGAGCTGATCGTGGAGTTCGCGACGCTCACCGGTGCAGCGAGGGTGGCGCTCGGGCCCGATTTGCCGGCTTTGTTCGCCAATGACGACGCGCTGGCCCAGGGACTGCTGGAGGGAGGAAGTCAGGTTTCCGATCCGCTTTGGCGGATGCCGCTCTGGAAGCCCTATGACGAGATGCTCGCCTCGGACGTCGCGGATCTCGGGAACGTCTCGGAGACTCCCTTCGCCGGGGCCGTGACCGCCGCCTTGTTCCTTCAAAGATTCGTGCCCGAAAATTTGCCCTTCGCCCATTTCGATACCTTTGCCTGGCGGCCTTCCGCCAAGCCAGGGCGGCCCAAAGGAGGCGATGCCGTTGGACTGCGCGCGGCCTGGCAGCATTTGCGGCAACGCTATCGGCGATAGAGGGGGGGCGTGAACCGTCAGGACCGTGCCTGAACCGGCTTGATGCTGATTTTTCGCGGAAATCCAATCAGTCGGGAAACGAAACGGGTGCTTGCTGGTTTAAGGGCCGTAACGTCGAACCCTCGAGCGATTCGGAGCAGGTGCCGTGGCGGATCAACCGCTCAGAAGCTGGATGCATACGCTGATTAACTATGTCAGGTCCGGCCAGCCCGATCTTACTAACCGGCAGATGGCGCTCATGTTGCTGGTCTATTTGACTCCGGGCCCGCACACGGTGCGGGGCTTGGCTCACGTCCTTGGGGTCTCGAAACCGGTAATAACACGCGCCTTGAACACGCTCGGCTCGCTCGGCTATCTGCGGCGCGTCCGCGACGAGACCGACCGCCGCAACGTCTTCGTCGCCAGGACCAGCACTGGGCAGGAATTTCTTGACGGTTTTGAACGCAACCTTGAGCAGGACGGCTCCAGCCGCAAGGCTGCCCGGGAACGGGGACTCATCCTCCAGCACGGCTGACGGGTTCCGGTTGACCGGTCCATCACTGCCGCTCGATTCCCGCATCCATGCCTTCAGGCACGATCTGGCGGATATCGCCCTGGCGGGGCGGATCATCGCTTCTCATTATGCGCGTCCCCTGACGCGCAGTTGCGGCGCCCACTCCACCTACGTTCGGCGCGATCCCGATCCGGACGCCGAAGCGGTTTCCGAGCTCCTGCCGGGCGAGCCCTTCGCCGTCCTCGAATATGCCGCGGGCTGGGCCTGGGGCTATTGCGGTGCGGATCATATCGTCGGCTATGTCGAGGCAATCGGGCTGACCGATCCACTCGCGGCCACGCACATCGTGTGCGAGCGGTGCGCGCCGGTCGCCGCGGACGACCAGATCACTTCGCCCCTGCTCGCCACCCTGCCGATGGGGGCGCGGCTTCATGGCGAGGAGCATGGCGCCTGCCTCACCACCGAATATGGCTGCGTTTCGCTGAGCCACCTGCGACGGGTCGACGAGCATGATAGCGACCCCGTCACCGTCGCCGAGCGGCTGATCGGCGCACCGTTCCTCCCGGGCGGCCGCAGCCATTACGGGATCGACGGCGCCGGTCTCGTCCAGTTGTGCCTCGGCCTGTGCGGCTTCGCCGCGCCGCGCCTGCCCGAGCAGATGCGCGCGCTCGGCGGCCCGCTGCCGCAATCGGCGCCGCTGCGCCGCGGCGACCTCGTCCTGTTCGACCACCATGCCGGGCTGATGATCGACGACCTGCTGATGATCCATGCCAGCCCCCACGCCGGTAAGGTCACCGTCGATCCGGTCGCGATGGTCGAGGGTCCGGGATTGGAGCGCCGGCGACTGCCAATCTAGCGGTCGCGGCCAGCGCATCTCTCGTCCCGCGGCTTCGAGCGCTTCGGTCGACCGCTGCCGATGACAGCGCGTCCGGCGGCGACATTGCAATACGGAGCCGAAACAGTCAGTCTCGTTCTCGAGCAGCGCGGGCGTTCAGCGGCTCGGTGTGGTCGTGCTGATCGTCGCTGTCCTGCTGGTGTGGGTTGCCTCGACGGCACGAAGGCGCAAGTGGCTGCGCTGAAGCATGTCACGTCGGGCGCACGCGCCCGAAAAACTGGAAAAGTCTCGCTCGAGAGATCCGGGAGCCTGCTCCGATCCGACCCGATCGGATCATGCTCTGGTCTGCCCTACATCTCGCCTCGGGCCCGGCGTAGCGCATACCAACGCTCCACATTGGCGCGGTGCTGCTCATAGGTCTCCGCGAAGATGTGGCCTCCGGTCCCGTCGGCAACGAAGAATAACGCCCGCGTCGGCGCGGGGTCGAGAACAGCCGCGATAGATTCGCGGCCGGGATTGGCGATCGGTCCGTCCGGGAGGCCCGCCCGCGCGTAGGTGTTGTAGCCGTTATCGTCGCGCAGCTCCGACTGGAGGATGCGCCGGCCGAGCGGCCGCCCGCGCGTGATGGGGTAGATGACCGTTGGATCGGCATCGAGCTTCATGCCCGCCTTCAGTCGATTGGTGTAGACGCCCGCAACCATCCGCCGTTCAGACGGCTTGGCGGTTTCCTTCTCGACGATCGATGCGAGAATGATCGCTTCGCGCGGCGTGGACACGGCAATCCCTGGTCGGCGGCGTGCCCACAGGCGCGCCAGCTCAGCGCGCATGGCGGCCTGCATCCTGCCCAGGACGGCCGAGCGGGTCTCGCCGCGCTGATAGGTGTAGCTGTCCGGCAGGACAGAGCCCTCCTCCGGCAACGGGACGGCGCCTGTCAGATAGGGGACGCGCATCAGACGCTCGCGGACCAGCACCGACGGCATGCCCTCGGGAATGGTAACGAGCCGCTGCACGGGCCGACCGTGCTGCAGGAGGTTCAAAATGCCGTCGGCGCTCAGCCCCTCTGGGATCAGGAACTCGCCCGCCTGGACCGGATCGGACGAGCCGAAGAAGCGCGCGAAGGCGCGGAACGTCCGCGCATCGCCGCGGATCACCTCCGCCTGCTCAAGCTGATCGGCCACGCGCGCGAGGCTCGAACCCTGCTCGACGATGATCGTCTTCGTTTCGGTCGCCGGACCGGGTCCCGCCCAGAGCAGCCAGAAGGCCATGCCGGCAGCGATGAGCGCCAGCGCCGGAACGAGCAGCAGGAACAGGCGCTTCATGGCTTGGCTAAATGTCTCAGACTGCCTTCATCACCAAGCTGGCATTGGTGCCGCCGAAGCCGAAGCTGTTGTTGATGACGGCGCGAACCTTGCGCTCCTTGGCATGATGGGGGACCAGATCGACGCCCGCCGTGCCCTCGCTCGGATTGTCGAGGTTGAGGGTGGGCGGAACGACCTGGTCACGCAGGGCGAGAATGCAGAAAATTGCTTCGACGGCTCCCGCGCCGCCAAGCAAGTGACCGATCGCCGACTTGGTCGAGCTCATCGAGACCTGACTGATGGCTTGGCCGAACAGTCGCCGTACGGCCCCGAGTTCGAGCTCGTCTCCGAGCGGAGTCGAAGTGCCGTGCGCGTTGATATAGTCGATGTCGACCGGATCCATGCCGGCACGCTTCAGGGCCATCTCCATCGCCCGATAGCCGCCCGAACCTTCGGGGTGGGGCGCCGTGACGTGATAGGCATCGCCGGAAAGGCCATAGCCGACGACCTCGGCATAGATCTTCGCCCCGCGCGCCTTTGCGCGCTCATATTCCTCGAGCACGACCACGCCCGAGCCTTCGCCCATCACGAAGCCGTCGCGATCGGCGTCATAGGGACGGCTCGCCCGCTCCGGCTCGTCGTTAAAGGCGGTCGAAAGCGCCCGAGCCTGGGCGAAGCCGGCGATTCCGATCGGGCAGATGGCAGCCTCCGAGCCGCCAGCGAGCATGACGTCGGCATCGTCCATCGCGATCATCCGCGCCGCATCACCGATCGAATGGGCGCCGGTCGAGCAGGCGGTGACGACCGCGTGATTCGGCCCCATCAGACCATATTTGATCGAGACCTGACCTGAGATGAGATTGATCAGGCGCCCATGGACGAAATGCGGGCTGACCCGGCGCGGCCCCTTCTCGTGCAGGACCAGGGACTCCGATTCGATTCCGGGCAGGCCGCCAATGCCCGACCCGATCGAGACGCCGGCCCGATAGCGCTCGGCCTCGATCATGTCGACGAGGCCTGAATCCTCGAGGGCCTGTCCGGCCGCATCAATGCCGTAAACGATGAACGGATCGACCTGGCGCTGGACCTTGTGGTCGACCCTTTTGTTCGGATCGAACCCCATTTCGTGACCGGGCGGCTTCAGCTCGCACGCAATCTTGCAGGCATAATCTGCGGGGTCGAACTTGGTAATGCGGCCCGCTCCGCTCTTGGAGGCGAGAATGTTCTTCCAGCTGGTTTCGACGTCTCCGCCGACGGGCGTCACCAGGCCCAGACCAGTCACCACGACACGGCGCATGCGTGCTTCTCCTCAACGGCGAACGGCCCCCCACCTAGGGCGGAGGGCCGTTTTTTCAACTTAGGCCAATTCCCGGCGGACAGAATCCAGCACAGTTCGGCGAACGGCGCGGATTCGATGTTTGTCGCGCTCCCTGACGCAAAACCGGTTCCCACTTTTGCGTGGAGCGCTCCAGTCGGCTCCCGCGCCGCCAGGCGTTCGGGCGGTCCTCCTGCCTCAGGCCTTGTTCTGCTCGATATAGTCGATTGCGTCCTTGACGGTCGTGATCTTCTCGGCGGCATCGTCCGGGATCTCGACCCCGAATTCTTCCTCGAAAGCCATCACCAGTTCGACGATGTCGAGGCTGTCGGCGCCGAGATCGTCGATGAAGCTCGCTTCCTCGGTGACCTTGTCGCCTTCGACACCAAGGTGCTCGACGACGATCTTCTTCACGCGTTCGGCGGTCTCGCTCATAGTCTACCTTTCCCTAGAGGCTTTGTCTTGTTGTCGTTCGCCCTAGCCGCTCCCACCCGGCGCTGGCAAGGGCCCGGGGCCTCGCATCACCGGCCCCCGAACTACCTCCCCAACTCCGCGGCGCCGTCGTCTTGCACGGAGGCCGCCGGCACTCCACGCACGCCGATCCGGCCGATACTCATCAGCTTCTCGCGGTCGGCAAAACGACGTCCGGAAACCTGGAGCCGCTGCAAGGGCACCCACCGACGAATGTCATGCCCTCCGGCGGACCGTCGCTGCTCCGGAACATGGTAGACCTTGGTCGGATGCTCCGTGTGTCTTCCCTCCACGCATCGCGCTCAGATCATCGCCATGCCGCCATTGATGTGCAAGGTCTGCCCGGTCACGTAGCCGGCTTCGCGGCTGGCGAGGTAAACGCAGGCGGCAGCGACATCGTCACCTTCGCCGAGCTTGCCGGCAGGTATTCGACCGAGCAAGGCATCCTTCTGCGTGTCCGGCAGCACGTCCGTCATGGCCGAGCGGATGAAGCCGGGGGCGACGCAGTTCACCGTAATCCCCCGGCTCGCCACTTCCTGGGCGAGCGCCTTGGACATGCCGACCAACCCGGCCTTGGAAGCCGCGTAATTGGCTTGGCCCGGATTGCCGGTGGCGCCGACAACGGAGGTGATCGAGACGATCCGGCCGAAGCGGGCGCGCATCATCGGCTTAAGCGCCGATCGGGCGAGACGGAAGGCGGCCTCGAGATTGATCCGAATAACGTCGGACCATTCCTCGTCCTTCATCCGCATCGCGAGATTGTCGCGCGTGACGCCCGCATTGTTGACCAGGATGTCGAGCCGGCCGAGCCCTTCCACCGCCTGCGGCACCAGCGCATCGACGGCTGCTGCGTCGGCAAGGTTGCACGGCAACGCGACATGATCGCCGCCGAGATCGGCCCGGAAGGCCTCGAGCTTGTCCGCATTGGATCCCGAAACCGCCAGCCGCGCCCCCTGCCCCGCCAGCGTCCTGGCGATGGCCGACCCGATTCCGCCAGAGGCCCCAGTCACGAGAGCGGTCATTCCCGAAAGATCGAACATATATGTCTCCCAACTAGGCGGTGCGGATAGGCCCGAGCTCGCCCGTCGCCCCTGTCCGTCGCTCGAGCCGCGACCCAAGGCTTTCGTAGGGGCACCCTGTGTTGGCCGCGGCAACGCCCGGCCCCGCGTGAACTATATTGCCTTCACCAGCGCGTCGATGTCGTCCGGAGTCACGACGCTGATGACCGTCGCGTCCGGGGCGATGCGCTTCACCATCGGGCCGAGCACCTTCGCGCCGAGCTCGACATATTGCGTGACGCCGGCTTCGAACATCGCGGCGACGCTCTCGCGCCAGCGGACCATTTCCGTGACCTGCTCCACCAGCAGGCGGCGTATCTCGTCGGGGTCGCTCGCTGGCGCCGCGGTCACGTTGGCGTAGACCGGCACGATCGGCGACGAGACCGACGCCTCGGCCAGCGCCTCCGCCATGGCTTCGGCCGCAGGCTGCATCAGCGGGCAATGGAACGGCGCCGACACCGGCAGGAGGATGGCACGCCGGGCCCCCTTCTCCTTGGCGATGTCGAGCGCCCGTTCGACCGCGGCACGGTCACCCGATATCACGACCTGGCCCGGATCATTATCATTGGCGACGGTGCAGACCTGCCCCTGAGCCGCCGCCTCGGCCACCTCCCGGGCGAGGCCTAGGCCGGCGCCGAGCAGGGCCGCCATCGCCCCCTCCCCGACCGGCACCGCCGCCTGCATGGCGTGGCCGCGGCGCTTGAGCAGCCGTGCCGTCGTTGCGAGATCGAAGGCTCCGGCGGCGCACAAGGCGCTATATTCGCCCAGGCTATGCCCGGCGACGAAGTCCGCCTTCGCGGCAAGATCGATGCCGGACGCGCGCAGGGTGGCGATCGCATTGGCCATGATCGCCGGCTGGGCATTCTCTGTGAGGGTCAGGTCGTCCGGCGGCCCTTCGGCCATGAGCACCGAAAGCTTCTGCTTCAGCGCCTCGTCGACCTCGCCGAACACGTCGCGGGCGGCCGAGCTCGCCTCGGCCAGCGTCCTGCCCATTCCGACGGACTGGCTTCCCTGTCCCGGGAAGATGAAAGCGCGCATTGCTGGTCCTCCTGTCGCGCGGGCTGGTAGGCCAGCGCTGCGGCGAAGCGCAAGGCGCACTTGATTTTTCCTTCCTTCTCCGCCATGTGGCCGGTTCCCGGGGCGGAGGCGATGCTTCCAAGCCCCGGTTTTGCTTTGATGCGCTTGCACGACGGCCATGGGCCGGCTCGGAAATTGCATCGGGCGAATAAGAGACGACAGCCGGAGGGGCGTCCGCATCGGGCGGCGTCAGCGATCGGCCAACATAAGGACGCATGAACATGCCGCTCTACGAGCATGTGTTTCTCGCGCGTCAGGACCTGGCCCAAGCCCAGGTCGACGCGCTGGCGGAGACCGCCACCAAGATCGTCGAGGACAATGGCGGCAAGGTCGTCAGGACCGAGACCTGGGGCCTTCGCAACCTCGCTTACCGCATCCAGAAGAACCGCAAGGCGCATTATGTCGCCCTCGATTTCGAGGCGCCGGCACCGGTCGTCGCCGAGCTGGAGCGCCAGACGCAGATCAACGAAGACGTCATCCGCTACATGACCATCAAGGTCGACGAGCACGAGCAGGGCCCGTCGGTAATGATGCGCCGCGGCGAGCGCGACAAGCGTCGCGGCGATCGCGACGACGACCGCGGTGACCGTGGCCCGCGCGGCGACCGTGGGGACCGTGGCGATCGTCCCGGCCGCGGCCGTGACGAGTTCGAAGGTTAAGAGAGGGATAGAGCGACATGGCACGCCCATTTTTCCGCCGCCGCAAGAGCTGCCCCTTCTCGGGCAAGGATGCGCCGAATATCGACTATAAGGACGTCCGCCTCCTTCAGGGCTTCGTCTCCGAGAGGGGCAAGATCGTCCCGAGCCGCATCACTGCGGTCAGCACCAAGAAGCAGCGCGAGCTGGCGCGCGCGATCAAGCGCGCCCGTCATATCGGCCTGCTTCCCTACGTCGTGAAATAAGGAGCCAGGGACATGGAAGTCATCCTGCTCGAGAGGATCGAGAAGCTCGGCACCATCGGCGACGTGGTGAAGGTCAAGAACGGCTACGCCCGGAACTTCCTGCTGCCGCGAGGCAAGGCGCTTCGCGCCAACGACGCCAATCGCAAGGTGTTCGAGGCCAATCGCGAGAATATCGAGGCGCAGAATGCCGAGCGCCGTGCAGCCGCCGAGAAGGACGCGCAGAAGGTGGACGGGCTGAAGATGCAGCTCATCCGCCAGGCGTCCAACACGGGTCAGCTCTACGGCTCCGTCTCCGCCCGCGACCTCGCCGAGGCGCTGGAAACGGAAGGGCACAAGGTCGCGAAGAACCAGATCATGCTCGACCGTCCGATCAAGGGGATCGGCGTGCACGACGTGCGCATCGCCCTTCATCCCGAGGTGGCGGTCACCATCCACGTCAACGTCGCCCGGTCGCCCGAAGAAGCCGAGCTGCAGGAGCAGGGCGTCGACGTGATGGCGCAGATGTTCGAGAAGGACGTCGCCGGTTTCACCGAGGAGCGGATCGCAGGCCTGGAGCCTGGCGAGATACCCCCGGAGGAAACCGGGGCCGGAGAATCGACTGAAGGGCCCACCGGGGAAGACTCGGCCGAGCAAGCCTGATCCTTCAAGCCGACGACGAGGGCCGCCCGCTCCCCACGAGCCGGCGGCCCTTTTCGTTTGCCCGATGCCCGAACTGAGGACAGGTTTCCCTGCATCATGGAGGGTGGATCGCTGAAGAATGGGCTCAAGCATCTCGTGGCTTGGGGCGTGCCCGCCCTGCTCGCCCTGATCTTGGGCCTGTCCGCCGGGCGGCCAGGCATCGTCGCCGCACTTCTCGCGTCGCTCGTCTGGCTCGCCTGGCGGTTCGACAATCAGTCCGGAACCTTCCTTGTGCTGACGATCCTGGTTCTGATCGCACTCGCCATTCCGGCCATGCTGCTGGTGCTGATGGCGGTCACGCACTGACCGCGCCAGCCGCGATCAGTGCGGCCGGCGGACGACCCTCACCTTCCCGCTGCCTCCGCCACCGCAGAAGAACTGATCGCCGCCATCGGACTCGAGCCCCGACACGCCCGCCCCTGGAGGCATGTCGAGCCGCTCCAGGACCTCGCCGGTTCGAGGATCGATCCGCCTGAGGTCGCTCTCCTCCCCCTCCCAGGTGCCGTGCCAGAGGTCGCCGTCGACCCAGGTCACGCCCGTGACGACCCGGTTGGAAACGATCGTGCGAAGGATCGCCCCCGTCTCCGGGTCCACCTGGTGGATCTTCTTGCCGCGATACTCTCCGACCCAGAGCGTGCCCTCCGCCCAGGCCAGTCCCGAATCTCCGCCGCCGCCCGGTGCCGGAATCGTCGCAAGGACGCGGCCCGTGGCCGGATCGATCTTCTGGATCCGCTCCTCGGCTATCTGGAACAGATGCCGGCCGTCGAAGGCCGTTCCCGCATCGGCGTCGACCGGGATCGAGCGCAGGACCTCGCCACTCCTGGGATCGAACGCGCTCAACCTGTCGCCCGTCGCCATCCAGACCTGCCGACCGTCATAGGTCACTCCGTGCACGTTCTCCACGTCCGGAAAAGGTCCGTACTCGCGTGTGATTTCGGCCGCTGATCGTTTCATTGGTCCATCCTTCCTGCTTGTTCCTGTACGACTTAGCCCGTCGGCAAGGGAGCAGTGAGTAACAAGAGTGTCGGGAATCCCGGCCCAAGCGGAGTCATCCAGCGACGCGCGCGGCCACGGCCGAACGATTGCACCCGGTCCGCCTCCGAAAGGGCATCCAGGGCGCGCTGTACCGTGCGCTGGCTGGCCCCGAGCGCCAGCGCGAGGGCCGAGCTCGACCAGGATTCCCCATCGGCGAGCAGAGCTAGCACGTCCGCATGCGCCTCCTCGACCGGTGGTGCCAGGACGATCACCTTTCGAGCGCGACGCGGAGCAAGCGCAAAACCTCCCTCTGTCGCTTTCAACTCGGCCAGTGTTCGAAGCTCCGCTCGGAGGCGCCCGATCTCGACCCGCAACCGCGCGCGGTGGGATTCGTCGGCATGCCTCGCGCGAAAGGCCCGCGAAAGAAGCGTCGTCCTCGGTACGTCCGCCGGCCAGGCTTCGCCGAGCGCACGGACGAGCGCGAACAGCACCGGGCGCCTGGCGAGCGGGATCACCATGCCGCCTTCCCGGACCACGTGGCGACAAGCGTCGACGACGAGAGCTTCCGACGCAAGCAACGCTTCGACCTCGTCGAGCTGGAGAATCCGCTCCTCGCCGTCCGCGACTAGGCGTGCGGCGGGTGCGTCGAGCGCGAGCGAGAGGCTTTCGACCTCCGCAGTCAGCGCGGCAACATCCGCAATTCGTGCGGCATGCTCGGCCCTCGAGAGCGCGGCCCGAGCCGCCTTCGTCCGAAGTCGCCTCATCGCGATGCCGGCAACGACCAGCTCGTGGGCCGCCTTCCACGCGGGCGGCAAAGGCTCCGGATCCAGCTGGCCGAGCAGCCGCTCCGCCTCGTACAGTCGTCCGACCAGAACCAGGCGGCGGACCTGGAGATGCCGCGCATGCGCGGCATTCACCCAATCGCCATGCCTTTCGAGCGTCTCACGGGCAGCTCCCAACGCCTTGGGAGCCCAGCCGAGGTTACGCGAGACGAGCGCAATCTCGGCCTCGGCGACGACGCAACGCGCACGGGCCACCCTTTCCTTCGGTCCGAAGGCCCGCGCCGCTTTTCGCAGCAGCACCTTGGCGCGATCGAGGTCGCCAAGCCGGGCCATGGTGATTCCGCGAAGCGCGAGCGCGGGGGCGTCGTCGCGCAGGGCCACTCGCCTCAACGCGCCGAGGAGGTCCCCGGCGGCGAGCGCCCGTGCCGCGGCCGTGATCAGCGAGTCCATCGCGCCACTATCGTCACTCCCGCCATCCGGCCTCCGCGTCCTAATCGGAACGTGGGAGAAAGGAAAATCCTCGGAGAATGATGACCGCGGTCAAAATCCAAAACGCCCTGGGACAGTCGCAACCGCCTTCGGAGTGCCCGTCGCAGCGGCGCCCCGGCTGGCCGAACTCGACCTACCTGATCGACTCGAGCTCGATGCCCTTGGTCTCGCGCGCGAGCAGGGCAGCGACTCCGCTGACGGCGCAGCTGACGCCCAGATAGAGGGCAACCGGCAGCGCCGAATCGTCGCGCTGGTAGAGCCACAGGGCAATGATCGGAGCGAGCGAGCCGGCGACGATGGCGGTGAGTTGGTAGGCGATCGAGACCCCGGAATAGCGGATCCGGGTCGGGAACAGCTCGGTAATGAACGCGGCCTGGGGGCCGTACATGGCGCCGTGCAGCACCAGGCCCACGACCAGGGCGGCCGAAATGGCGAGCGGCTCCCCGCTCCCGAGCAAGGGGAACAAGGCGAAGCTCCAGGCGGCGAGCCCCAGGCCGCCGAAGGCGTAGACCGGACGCCGGCCGATCCGGTCCGAAAGGCGGGCGAAAGCGGGGATGGCGAAGAACTGGACCGCGGCGCCGATCAGTAGCGCGTTGAGCGCCAGGCTGCGGGTCTCAGCCGCCACGTCGACCAGATAGGTGAGTGAGAAGACGGTGAGAATATAATATGAGATATTTTCGCCCCAGCGCAGCCCGGCGCCGAGCAGGATCGCCTTTGGCCGCTCGCGCAGCACGTCCATCGCCGGCAGCTTCGGCGGCACTTCGGCTTCGATCAGCGCCTCCTCGAACAGCCGGCTTTCGGTGACGCGGTTGCGTATGTACCAGCCGACCACCACCAGGACCGCAGAGAGCAGAAACGGAACCCGCCAGCCCCATTCGAGAAAATCGGCCTCCGACTGGAGCCCGGCCATCAGCGCCAGCACGCCCGCCGCGAGCAGGTTGCCGGCGGGAACGCCGGCCTGCGGCCAGCTGGCCCAGAAGCCTCGGCGCGCCGCATCGCCATGCTCGGCCGCCATCAGCACCGCGCCGCCCCACTCGCCGCCGACCGCAAAGCCCTGGACGAGGCGCAGCAGGATAAGGAGGATCGGCGCCCAGATCCCGATCTGCGCGTAGGTCGGCATGAGGCCGATCAGCACGGTCGCCACGCCCATCATGACCAGGCTCAGCATCAGCAGCCGCTTTCGCCCGATCCGGTCGCCGAAATGGCCGAAGACGATTCCGCCCACCGGGCGAGCGACGAAGCCCAGCGCATAGGTCGCGAAGGCGAGAAGCGTCCCGGTCAGGGGATCATATTCGGGGAAGAACAGCCGGTTGAACACCAGGGCGGCGGCCGACCCGTAAAGGAAGAAGTCGTACCATTCGATCGTCGTGCCGACGAGGCTCGCCATCACGACCCGTCGGAGCGGCGTTCTTTGTCCCCCAGACAAGGCTTCGGAAGCCATTCGCTCTCCCTCGCCGCGTGTGGTCAGGCGCCGCAGGTCCAGGCCCCTGCATGGGCCTGCTCCAGCTCGGCGCGTCGATGCGTGACCGTGATCCGGGCGGGCCGGCTGCTCCCTTCAGCGACCGCACGTCCGGCAGGGCCGCTACGCCCGACGCTGATGCTGAGCTGCCGGTCCTCGAAGAATCCGCCGGTCGGCCCGATCGGCCCGGAAGGGACGAGATGGCGGATCCCGTCCTGCATCCTGACGATGGCGTCGCCTCCCGTCGCCGCGAGCAGCAGCTGGCCGCCGACGCTGAAGGCGCAGCCTGCGCCGAGCAGACCTTCGCGCTCGACATCGGAGGGCTCGAGCGGCTGCAGCCGCACCGCCGTGAGCGGGTCGCCTTCTTCCTCGGACGGCGTGGACAAACGCTCGATCTGGTTGGCGCTGGCATTGCCTTCGAGCGCACCGTCTTCGCGACCGCAGCCCGCGAGCAGGACGAGAGTCATCGCGAAGCGGAAGCTCATCCTAATATCCCATCAACGCCAGCACCTCGCGCCGGCTTCGCTCGTCCTTGCGGAAAGTGCCCATCATCCGGCTGGTCGTCATCATCACGCCTGGTGTCTGGACTCCGCGGGCGGTCATGCAGGCATGGGTCGCCTCGATCACCACGGCGACGCCCTTCGGCTGGAGATGCTCCCAGATCGTGTCGGCCACCTGCGCAGTCAGCCGCTCCTGGACCTGCAGGCGCCGGGCGAAGCCGTGCAGCACGCGGGCGAGCTTGGAGATTCCGACGACCCGGTCGCCGGGCAGATAAGCGATCGCGGCCTTGCCGATGATCGGGGCGAGATGATGCTCGCAATGCGATTGGAACGGGATATCCTTCAGAAGGACGATCTCGTCATATCCGCCCACCTCTTCGAAGGTGCGGCTGAGGTGCTGGGCGGGATCCTCTGAATAGCCGCGGGCATATTCCCGCCACGCCCGCGCCACCCTCCGCGGGGTATCGCGCAGCCCTTCCCGATCGGGATCGTCACCGGCCCAGCGGATCAGGGTGCGCACGGCCTCCTGCACTGCCTCGGGAATGCCCGCCGAGGGCGGATCGGCGACGAGGTCGCCATCTTCGGGATCGGGCTCGAGTGGATCCATGCTTCGCCTCCGTTGCGGCGGCGGATACACAGGTCGGCGGGCGAACGGAACCGTTACGAACGATTCCTGCCGAGCCTGTCCGGCGCCTGCACATCCGGCGGGCCGAATAGCTGCACCATCTCCGGGACCGCACCGCCAGATGCCGGCCCCCGCGTTCAAGTTGATGGTGACCCCGACAGGATTCGAACCTGTGGCCTACTGATTAGGAATCAGTTGCTCTATCCTGCTGAGCTACGGGGCCGTGCCTCGGCGAAGCCGGGTTTGCCGCAAGCGGCGCGAAGGGTCAATTCTCCTCGCCTGGCTCCGGCACCGGAAAGAGAAGCGGCGAGACTGGAATCCCGTCCTCGATGAGGCTTTCGGCGTCCGCGCGCGTGGCACGGCCGTGAATCGCACGCGCTTCGGACTCGCCGAGATGGATGGCACGCGCCTCGTCGGGAAAGCGATCGCCGACGAAGTCGCTCTTTTCGAGCAGTTTGCGTTGCGCCTTGGCCAGTTGGGCCAGCATCGCCTTCGCCGCAGCGCGCTCGTCGGGAGACGATTGCTGGTTTCCCTTTTTCCCGACCCGGGGCGCCATGGGCGCCTTCTCCACCTCCGGAGCGCCACAGATCGGGCAGGAGACGAGGCCCCGCTCGGCCTGGGAGGCATAGTCTTCGCTCGATCCGAACCACCCCTCGAAGACATGGCCTTGGGATGCGCATCTCAGATCGAAGACGATCATCGGACATGCTCCGGGCCGGGGATCGGGCGGCGGTGGCGGATCGCGGGAAGTCGGTTGCGCACGTCGTCGACGGACGCCAGGTCGAGATCGGCAATGCCGAGCCCGAGAGCATCGCCGCCCATATCGAGCAGCACCCGCCCCCACGGATCGACCACCAGCGAATGGCCGTAGGTGGCGCGGCCGTCCTGGTGCAGGCCGACCTGGGCGGCCGCGACGACGAAGGCACCTGCCTCGATCGCCCGCGCCCGGAGCAGCACATGCCAATGCGCCTCGCCGGTCGGCACGGTGAAGGCGGCCGGGACGCTGAGCAGGACAGCGCCAGCATCGCTCAAGGCGGTGTAGAGGCCGGCGAAGCGCAGGTCGTAGCAGATGGACAGGCCGATCGATCCTACCGGCGTGTCGACCAGCACCGGCCGCTCGCCGCCACGGTATGAGGCCGATTCCCGCCAGCTCTCTCCCGTCGGGAGATCGACGTCGAACAGATGCATCTTGTCGTAGCGGGCGCGCACCCTTCCCGAATCGTCGATGACGAAGCCGCGATTGACCAGCTTGTCGTCTTCCCCTCCGCGTAGCGCCAGCGAGCCGAGATGAACCCAGATGCCGGCCTTCTTGGCGGCATCGCGGACGGCGGCCAGGACCGGGTCCTCCGCCTCGACGTACAAGTGCGGTGCGGCACGCGCCCGATCGCGGTCGAGGAGGCCGCTCATCTCGGGAGTGAACAGCATCGCTGCCCCACGTCGCGCCGCTTCCTCGACACGCCGGACCAGCGCGTCGGCATTGGCCCGAGGGTCGATCCCGGTCTGCGCCTGGAAGAGGGCGATTCTCATTCGCCGTTCAGCAGCGGATCGAGCCGACCTGCACGATCGAGTTCGTGCAGGTCGTCACTGCCGCCGACATGCCGACCATCGATGAAGATTTGCGGCACGGTCGAGCGGCCATTGGCGCGCTGCAGCATCTCTTCACGCTTCGGCCCGCCGAGCGTGATGTCATATTCCTCGAAAGCAACGCCCTTCGCCGCGAGAAGCCGCTTCGCGGTGACGCAATAGCCGCAAAAAAACTTGGTGTAGATCTCGACCTTCGCCATGACCTTTCGAGTGGGGATCGATGGCGCCCTTGTCAACGGCAGCCGGCGCGATGCGTTGTACCCGGTGTTCCCGGTTGCGCGCCGGGGCCAGGACGGAGATCATCCAGTCAGCGCCGCCTGCGTCACTCTACGGCGAACGGGCGGAAGGGAGAGCCCCCAGACGTTCCTCCGCCGACCCGGAGGGGTCGTCCTTCACCACCCGCGCCCAGCAAAGGACTTCCACCCGCGCTGCGCCTGCACGCTTGAGCGCACGCGCGCAGGCGTCGACGGTGGCGCCGCTGGTATAGACGTCGTCCACGAGCATGACCGACCGCCCACGCACCCAGTCCCGATGGGCGGCAGCGACGCGGAACGCGCCTCGCACAGCGTCGCGTCGCTGCTTCGGACTCATCGCCCTTAAGGCCGGTGTCGCCTTCACCCGCTCGAGCAGGTCGAGCCTGGCGAGCATGCCCGACCGGCGCGCCAGCGCCGAAGCGATCAGCGCCGCCTGATTGTAGCCGCGCTTCCATATCCGCCACCGGTGCAATGGAACCGGCGCGAGCCAGGCGTCCGCTCCGGGTGGAACGTGACGCTCGACGTAGCGGGCGATGGTCTCCGCCACGCCCGGCCGGCCGCCATATTTGAGCTTGAGCGCGACCTTGCGCGGAATATCGCCATAAGCGACCGCCGCGCGCATCCTGTCGAAGGCAGGCCGGTCGACCAGGCAGGCGCCGCAAAACTCCTCCCCGCCCGGGCCGAAGCCGAACGGCATCCCGCAGCAGGCGCAGCACGGATCGCCGAGAAAATCGAGCCGGGACCAGCAGTCGAGGCAGAAGCGGTGCGGCTCCGAGGTGATCGCGCCGCAGCCCGGGCAGCGCGGGGGCAGCGCGAAATCCACCACCGGCCGAAGCGCCGCGCGCGCCAGCACCAACGCCCGTGCCGAACGCTCAGCCATAGAGGCGGCTCAGCACATAAGCGGAGACGAGAATGGCCAGGATGGATAAAGGCAGTCCGACCTTCGGATAGTCGCGGAAGCGGTAATTGCCGGGGCGCATGACGATGAGATTGTTCTGGTGACCGATCGGCGTCAGGAAGTCGCACGACGAGCCGATCAAAACGGCGAGCAAGGCGGCATCGGGACTGATGCCGAGCGCCGCCGCTGCCCCGACTCCGACCTGCGCCATCACCAGCGCGGTGGCGATGTTGTTGAGGAAGATGGTGAGCAGCATCGTGACCCCGACGATCACCGCCAGCGTCACGAACAGGGGCGCACCCGACAGCATCCAGCCGAGCACGCCGGCGATGGCTGAGCTACCGCCGGCCTCGTCGAAGGCGCGCCCCACCGGGATCATCCCGGCGAGCAGGATCAGGACCGGAATGTCGATCGCGCGATACGCCTCGTCCGCCGGAATCAGCCGCAGCAGGCAGATGGCCAAGGCCGCGGCGATGAAGGCCGCGGTGGTTTCGATGCCGAAGAACGTGGCCACCAGCACGGCCAACGCATAGATGGCAACCACCAAGGCAGCGGAACGACCGGGCTTGATCGGGGCCGCGTCACGGTCGACCTCGAGTAAGCGGGCATGACGGATGAGACGGCCCATCGCGTCCGGCTCGCCGCGCAGGAAGAGCTGCTCGCCGGGCTCGATCTGATTCGCCTGCAAGGGGCGCTTCATTCGCGCCGCGCGGGGCCCGGCCGCGATGAACTCGATCGCGCCCCCGCTATGCGCGCCGACCGCGCCATAATCCTGGCCGATCAGCGACGAACCGTGGATGACCGAGACATGGGCGGTGACCGCGTCGGGGCGCTCGGGCGGAGCGTCGGAAAAGAGTCCGGATCGTTCGGCGACCTCCCACGGATAGTCGCGGCTCATCACGAGCAGGCGGTCGTCATGGAACAGCATCGCGTCGGATTCGAGCCGGGTGCGATGGCCGTTGCGCAGGACCGCAAGCAGGACGGCGCCGGATTCCCGCAGCTTCCGCCGCATCGCATCCATACGCATCTGCCCCTGGCTCGCGGCGATCGGCAGGCCAAGCTCGAAGACCAGCACTCTCTTGCTGTCATCCTCCTCATCTCCGCCTTCGCGGCGCGGGGCGAGGCGCCAGCCGACCACCATCAGATAGAGGAGGCCGGCCACGGCGAGCGCGCCGCCGACCGGCGTCATGTCGAACATCCCGAACGGTTCGCCGACCGTATCTTCGCGGATCGAGGAGATGATGAGGTTGGCGGGCGTGCCGATCAGCGTCGTCATCCCGCCCAGGATGGTCGCGAAGGAGAGCGGCATCAGCACGGCGCCGTTCGGAAGATTATGCTCGCGCGCCACGTTGAGCGCGATCGGCATGGTGATAGCCAAGGCCGCGATATTGTTCATGAAGGCCGACAGCACGGCGCCCATCAGCAGCACGCCGCCGATGCGGACAGTGGCGAACGGCACCTTCGGCACGAACAGACCGGTCATCGCCTGGGCGGCGCCGGTGAACTCCACGGCCCGTCCGACGACAAGCACGGCCGCGACGATGATCACCGCCGGGGAGCCGAAGCCGGCCAGCGCCTCCTCGAGCGAGACCAGCCCGGTAACCCAGGCCAGCATCAGGACGATGAGCGCGACGGCGTCGGGGCGGATGCGATCGCTGAGGAACAAAGCGAGCGCGAGCAGCATGATCGCCGAGCTGAGAAAGGCGTCGCTCATCTTTTCTCCTTTAGACGAGATCGTTCCGGGCGCCACGCCTTCTGCAAAAGCCGAACGATTTTGCGGCCTTTTGGTTGGACAGGAGAGGAATGGAAGCCGGGATGAGCAGGAAGGACAGGCTAGACAAGGCGGCGGAGCGCGGCGACCGCGACGACTATGACATGACCGGCAACGTGCGCCGCAAGCGGCAGAACCCCTCCCCCGGCGACCGCGTAGGAGGGTGAGCGCGCCGACAGCGATCCGGCCAGCCCGGAACCGGCGTCGCGCCGCCGACCGGCATTGACACGCCAGCCGAAGCCGCCCATTTCGGCCGCCTCGGCCCGATGGCGGAGTGGTTACGCAGAGGACTGCAAATCCTTGCACGCCGGTTCGATTCCGGCTCGGGCCTCCACTCTATGTTCCGCCACATTCCACAACGTTCCGTATCCACCTTGTTTTGGCTCGAAAAACCGCGCTATCTGGGTCCGGAGTGTTCCGACGCTTTCCAAGGAAAGCCGGATATCGAAGGGGGTATTTTGGGGGGACTTGATCTGGCGCTTGGGGGCATCGGATGCTGACCGAGCTCCGGTGCCGGTCGGCCAGCAAGCAGGCCAAGCCGTACAAGCTCCACGACGAAAAGGGGCTATACCTCTACGTGGCGCCATCCGGCCACAGATCTTGGCGGATGAAGTACCGATTCGGCGGCGGCGAGGCGCGGCGAGAAAAGACACTGACCTTCGGCCCTTATCCAGAGCTGAGCCTCAAGAAGGCACGGGAGAAGCGCGACCAGGCCCGTGCGCTGCTGCGGGACGGGATCGACCCGGGCGAGAAGAAGCGCCTCGAGTCAGCCCCGGGAGGCGCGGCGGGTCCGACTTTCGATTCCTATGCCCGAAGGTGGCATGCGGATCAGGCGGCGCTCTGGAAGCCGGTGCATGCGGATCAGGTCCTGACCAGCCTCGAGAAGAATGTTTTTCCGGCGATCGGCAGCAAGCCGATCGGCGACGTCCGGCCGGGAGATGTGCGCAAGCTGCTGCTCGCGATTCAGGATCGAGGCTCGGTCGATATTGCGCACCGCGTGCGCGGGCGCCTCTCGTCGGTATTCGCCCGGGCGATCGCCGACGAGCTGGTGGAGATGGACCCGGCCGCCGCGGTCGCGGCGGTGCTGCAGCCGGTGAAGTCGCGGCGGATGCCGGCGCTGGTGAAGCTCGATCAGGCGCGCGCCTTCCTTCGCGCGGTCGAGGCGGCGCCGTCGCATCCCGTCACAAAGCTCGCTTCCCGTTTGGTGGCGCTCACCGCGCTACGACCGGGCGTGATTCGGTTCACGCCCAGGACCGGCGAGTTCCAGGATCTCGAGGGCGAGGCTCCGCTCTGGCATATCCCCGCCGAGAGGATGAAGCTCGAGCTGGACGAGAGCGAGCAGGAGGCCTTCGATCACCTGGCGCCGCTGGCACGGCAGGCGGTCGACGTGATCCAGGTGGCGCAGCGCCTCGCCGGCCGGGCGCCTTGGCTTTTCCCGAGCATCCGGCAAGCCCACAAGCCGATCAGCGAGAACGCGCTGAGCTACGCTTACAAGCGAATCAAGGGCTGGGAGGGGAAGCACGTCCCGCACGGCTGGCGGTCGTCCTTCAGCTCGGTGATGAACGATCTCGCCGCCCAGCTCGATCGTGCGGCCGACGCCGACGTCATCGAACGGATGCTGGCCCACCAGCCGAAAGGGATTCGCGGAATCTACAACCGCGCCGCCTACATGCCGCGCCGGCGCGAGATCGCGCAGGAATGGGCGGACATGCTGCTGAAGGGCTTTCCCCCGGCGGAGCAGCTGCTCGAGGGGCCGCGGCACTAGCACATCGATTTATGTGCGCCGCCGGCCGGGAGGCGCGGTCATGAGCGCGCCATTCGGAACAATCGCCGGCTGCGCGCCGAAGAAGCGCACAGGTCAGCGCGTCTGGCGGAACAGCTATCACCGCGGCGAACGGGAGCACCGAATTTGGCGCCCGCTCGGCAAGACGAGGGAGGAGGCCTGGAAGTTCAAGAGGGCGCTGCTCAAAGCGGCCGAGCGATTCGAAGATCTGACTAAGCCCGCGGGCCGACGGATGGGCGAGCTCGGCTGGACTGGGGTCAAGGTCCTCAAGGCTCTCATCGAGATCGTCGACAATATGACGGGCCGCCTCGAACCTGCGATCGCGACTATCGCGGCGAAGGCGAACCTGGGCGTCAGCACCGTCGGCCGCGCCCTGGCACGGCTCCGAGATGCCGGCTTCCTTGACTGGCTCAGGCGCACCGAACCTCTCGATAATGACGGCGCCGGACCGCAGGTCCATCAAACCAGCAACGCATATTGGTTCAGGCTCAGGGGCCGCGCCGCTGGCCTGGTGAGGCTGATTCTGGGCAAGGCGCCGCCGGAGTCGAAGAGCCGCGAGGAAGTCCAGGCCGAGGCCTCAGCGGAGCGCGCGGCCCGTCTGAAGGCCATGCGCGGCCCGGCGCGCGTCTCGGCGGCCGACGTCCTGACCGACGAGGCGAAGGCCTCGCTCAGGCGGTTAAAGGAGATGCGGAGCGCGAACGCCTTGAAGCCGATGAATCCGGGTTCCAAGGGATAAAGGATAAGCGGACGCGCTTCGCGCGGCGCCATTTATCGGTTCGTGACCCTCCCCTCCCCCAGCAATAGCCACCGAACGACGGCGCGAACGCGACCGCCGCACCGCCGGCTGCGCCGGCGGAGGCTCCCCAGCGGGGAGCGGCGGCCGGTCGCGGTGCAAAATATTCGCATTCAGCGACGGCGATCGCGATCGGCGGAAACTAAGGCGACGAAAGCACCATCTTAGGCGGCAGATGGGGGACGGGGCCGGAGTTGAACCGACACCACTCCAAGGGTAGGAAAAGGGTGCGACGCCTTCCCCTACAATGTCCTCGGAGGCTCTATCCGTTAAGCTACCCGTCCTTAGCCGCTCTCGATGAACGATAATGGTTGCGCTATTCCTCGACCATAGGCTGACTCGCGGTCCTCAGAAAGAGAGTCGCTACCTACCGGTGCACATGTCGTGGGCGAATCGGGAGAGAGGTGGAGGAAAACCGGCCGATCTTCTCCTGGAGCCCTTCGACCATGCCGGTGTAGCACGTGCCCGTACATCTCCTTGTCCAAATCGAACAGCACCACGCCAAGGTGCCCAGCTTGACGGGCCGGCCCGTTCTCTATCGCAGCTGACTGAATTTCGATTTCAGCCACTGCGGCAGAAGTTAGCGACCCCTGGCCCGACAAGAGCACTTTCCGAAGCGGCCCGTTCTGATTACGTTCCTTGTGGCGGGAGGGATCTATGGCGCGCCAACGGCGGATTTGGCCGATTTCGTTCCGAACAGTCGGAACGATGCTCGAGCGCGGCGTCATTGTGCGCGTCGGCTGCGCGCGATGCGATACGTTCTTCGACGTCGACCTCGCAGCGATCGCCGCGAAACGCGGGCCGAATTTCAACCTCGTCGACCAGGAAATCAAGTGCAAGGTTAGCCGCTGCCGCGGGCCCAGCTATTTCGTTGCGGCAGAATCCCGCGATGCCCGCCTCATCACTTTGATCGACGCCGACGTCGATCCGCTCTCCGTCAACAAACGAGGCCTTCGGCCGCTCGACCTCGAGCCGCCGGAGCCTCCGATCGGCGCCGCGCCGGCGGACCGCGCTAACCCGGTCTAGGTGCATCATTCCGCATCAGCCGGAATCAGGCGCCTACGAGCCGCGTAGAGCGTCGATCCGCAAGGCAGGCCCGCCGGCAAGGAGGCATCGCGTTTCGCCGCTGGCTGGCCCCGCACCGGCTGCGACGCGGGCCGTTTGCATCAAAACCGACACCAAAAGCGAGCGGGCGAGGCGCGGGGGCAAGCGCGGCGCCCGGGTCCGGGCCATGGATTTTCGACCTCGGCCGAGCGGCGGCCTCGGCTGCGGCGCCTTGACCGTCGGCCGCCCGCGGAAGAGAGTCCGGCCATGGACGAGGACGCGATCGCGGCTGTCATGCTCGAGGAGCTGCGCCGGCAGGAGCTCGACGGCGGCAATCCGGTCGAGAGCAGCGAGGATGGCCGCTGGGCCCAGGTCGACGGCAGCTTCGACCTGGCAATGCTGGCCAGAGCCGTGCGCGCGGCGATCGCCAGCGCTGGGCCGGTGCCACGCGGCGACGGAGCGCCCTCGGGTACAACAAGAGGGGGATAGCCGACCATGGCGGCCGCGATTACATTCCGGAGGGGCGTCCTGCACTCGCGAAGGGGCTGAACATGGAGCGTGGGCTCAGCGACACGGGCAGGATGATCAGCCGCGATCCGAGCCATCTGGCCCAGTCTGTACTGTCGCTGGTCCGCCGGTTCGGCCCCGAGGGCTTGCCGCTAAGCCGCCTTGCGCAGGAGCTGCCCGCCCACGGCGGCGGTGAGCTCGACCGAGCCATGTACGATCTGGTTTCGCGCCGCGCTATCGAGAAGACTGTCCGACACGGCGCGATCTATCTGGTGGCGACGGACGCGACTTAGGCCGTAGCCTTGTAAACCTCGGAACGTCCGAGATGGGTGGATTGCAGACATTCCGGCCGACGCTAAACTGCTGACCGACAAAGATTGAGGGTAGTATTGATGCGGAGACGAAGACTACTCGGCATCTTGGGCTTGTTGCTGCTTGGCGCGCTGTTTGGACCACCGCTGGCGGGCGCTGCTTCCACCCTGTTCTGGACCACCGCCGCCGATGGGAACACGGCCTCTAGCGTCGCCGTGCGTATATATGATCGGGTGTATTCGCTCCCAGTCGGATTGAGCTTCATCAGTGACAAGGAACGTCTACCCGATGTGTCGCTCGGTGTCTCCTGCCACGAGCGCTACTTGAACGGGATCAGGGCAGGTGATGAAGGAACGAACCTCCTTTGGGAAGCAATCCGGCGACACTCAAATAAAAGGCTGCACAATTTGCTGAAGTTTGAGCCTGCATATGAAGCTCTCCTGTCCCTACCGCCGCCTGCACTTGGAGCATTGGACGCGTGCATCGGAGGCAGCCCTCTGATTGGCATGGCATGCGAGAGCTATGCAAAGCGGATCACCGAGGAAGCGCAGGCGGAGGCCGCTCAGAGACGGACAGACTTCTCCAACCTCGCTAAACTGGAGAGCGAGGCGATCTGGTGCGCGGCCGCCAGCCCGAACATGTCCACCAAGGGCTAGAATGGTGCAGCTTCGTATGTCCGCAATGGGTCGTAAGCGGTCGTTCGCTTGCTTGGAGTTTACGACCTAGTTCACGGGCGCCGCCGGCGACGCGATCCCGATCGGCTGCTTCGCGAGCTCCTCGAGCACCGGGAAGCGCAGCGCCTCGACGCCCATCCAGTCGTTGACCTCCAAGAATCGCATCGCCAGTGGCACGATCTCGAGCCTGACGAATTCCAGCACTGCCTTGCTGACGTCACCAAACCCGCCGTTGTTGACGGGCACCACGCCGACCACCTGGGGCGGCGTCCGGTGCGCTGCGAGCATCTCGTCGCGGCTCACCAGCTTGATGTTCAGGAACTCGTCCTTGGCCGCCACCTCGCTGATCGGGATGATCTGCACGCCGTCCTTCTTCCCGTTCGGCGCGTGCAGGAACAGGTTGCGGAAGTTGCCGACCCCCTTCGATTCCTTCAGCGCCTTGCGGATCGCCTGGGCGTCATCGTCGTTCATGCTCGGCTCCGACAGGTAGAACACGAATCCGGCATGGCTTCCGTTCAGGTAGTAGCGCCGGCGGAACAGCGTCGCAGCCTCGCCGAGAAGGCCCGCCTGCAGGGCGCAAAGAAACTGCGGGATGCCGTAGATCTCCTGGCTCGGATGTTCCTCGAGCAGGTGGAAGATCCGGTCTTTCGGATATTCGTGCTCCTGCTTCCATCCGGGCACGAAGAAGTAGGTCCCCTCCTTGGTGCCGCGACGCGTGAAACGCGCCAGGCTCGGCACCAGCTGCAGCGGCCGGTTCGCCAGGTTGTCCCGCCGCTCGAGATAGCCGTTGCCCGTCGCCAGGAAGTCCTGCGCCCAGCGCCGGAAGCTCGACCGGCTCAGCCAGCGCGAGGGCTGCAGGTGGGACGCGAGGATGTTCACCTTGAGGTGAATGCAGCTCGAGTGCGGCCCGGGCAGGTCGAAAGCGCGGACCAGGCCGTGCATCGACACCGGCGGCTCATACCAACGGCCGTTGATCCAGGTCTCGACATAGCCGAGGATCTCGCGCCGATCGAGCACGGGCTCGGCATCGCCGAACGAGAAGGCCTGCACGGATCCGCGCGGCGCCCTGCCGTCGGACTCGCCGACCGATCGGGCGACCACCTGGCCGTCGATCGACGCCGCATTGTCGCTGGCGAGCTCGCCGGCGACACCGGACATCATGGGCAGCTGCTTCATTAGAACATCTCCATGGTTGCGGTCTTGGAGCTCAGCTCGCCGTCGAGCGGCTCGTTGATGAGGACGTGCATGATCGCCCAGGCGACGTCGGCATGGCCGGTGTCGCCGGAGCGGCTGGCGACGTAGGTGACGGTGCGGCCGCTCGCTGTCGCCTGCGGTCGGATCGACATGAAGCTCGCGGTGATGTCCTTGTCGCCGGCGTCATACTCGAGGCGGCCGGCGCCTATGACGTGCTTGGCCTTATAGACCATCATCGCCTTGATCTCGGGCCGATAGTCGATCCCGCGCGCCGTGGGGAAGCGCGTCCTCACGAGCTGGTAGACGGCCGCGCCGACGCCGGTCTTGTCGATGCCGATATCGACCACGTTGTAGCGCCGCATCTGGCGGAAGATCTCGGCCGCCTGGACGTCGAATCCGCCCTTGAGCCGCAGCTTCTCAAGGACGCGGAATTTTCCGGATTTCTTCGCCGGCAGCGCGATGACGACCAGCGCCGCATCGTCGCCGTCCGCGCTCTCTTGGGGATCGTAGCCGATCGCCACGGCGCCGTCGCCGAACGGACGCAGCGCGTAGCCGTCGAAGTCGCGCCATTTCTCATAGCTGTCGACCCGGCAGCGCCTCATGAACTCGAGCGGGAAGGCCGAGAGCTCGTCGTCGGCAAACTCACAGAGGTAAAGGTTCGCGAAGACGTCGGCCGGCTTGCGCCGGCGCAGCTCGTCGATGTCGAACAGGTCGCAGCCGCCGGCGGCCGCGTCCTCGATCGTCACCAGGTGCCGCCAGATTCCGTCGGCGCCGACGGCGCCGTCCTTCAGCGCCTCGGCATAGGTTTCGACCTTGGTCCAGTCCTTCTTGGGCCGGCCCTCGTTGAACTTCTCGCCCGACCATTTCTTGAAGGCCTGGTGCGCCTTGGTCGACGGCGTCGAGAAATAGGTCTCGCGATATTGCTTCTGCGACGCCATGCCCGACGCGACGTCGTCCGTCGTGTCGAAGTCCTGGGCCCAGAAGCATTCGTCATAATAGAAATTGCCGTGCTCGCCCTGCGCCGTCTTGTAGTTCGCGCCCAGGAAGAAGATCGTCGGTCGCTCGAGCGGCTGCCCGTTCTCGTCGTCGCCGCGGTCGATCGTCAGGTGCTCGCCCTTCAGCTGCACGCCGGTCACGCGGAAGACGAATTCGATGATGTAGCGGCGGAAAATGTCGGCCTGGCGCCGGGACGCCGACAGGAAGATCTGGTTTCGGCCCGTCTCGAGCGCGTCGATCAGCGCCTCGCGCGCGAAATACCAGGTCGCGCCGATCTGGCGGCTCTTCAGGATGAATCGCGTCCGCTGGTTGCGGTTGCGCCACCAGGTCAGCTGATAGGCGAAGCATTCGTCCAGGAAGGCCTCGCGCAGCTGCTCGACCTGCTCGGGGAGGAGCTGGTTGGCGCGCGGCTTCTTCTTCGGTCCGGCGTTGCGGTTCGCGACGTTGGGATTGAGATCTGCCTCGTTGCCGGAATCCCGGTACCGCCGGCAGCGCTCGAGCCGCTCAATCTGACGGCCGAGCAGGTCGATCTCTTTGAAGTCGTGCCCGGTCTTGTTTTCCTTGGCGACGAGCATGGTCCAGCGCGCGATCACGCATTCCTCGGCCCGCCGGATCGACGGCGCCTCGTCCCACTTCTCCCTCTGCTTCCACGATTCGACCGTCGGCCGCTTGAGCTGCCGCCAGCCCGGCAGGCCCTCTCCGATCCGGTTCAGCTCCTCGACGATCTGGGTGACGCCCCATCCGCGCCAGAACAGGCTGCGCGCCTCGCGGCGCACGTCGGCCATGTCGGGTCTGTCGATCGGGGCGAGGAGCATCGCCCGGGACGCTAACCCTGCCGGCGCCGGCGCGGCGCTCGCCTGCTGTTGTAGCGGCGGCGGTTACAACAGCCCCCGCTTGAGCCGGATGGCCTTCCCGGTCCCTTTTGGCCGGACTGCGGCGCGCCCGGGTTCACCCCCTGACCGGGCCGCCGCAACCGAACATCAGGACCGGAGCCTCCGCCCCATGCCCCTCACCCGATTCTTCCGCATCGCCGTCGAAGGCGCCACCGTCGATGGCCGCACGATCGACCGGAACTGGATCGATGAGATGGCGGCGGGCTACAGCCCGTCCACCTACACCGCTCGCATCAACTGCGAGCATATTGCCGGCTTCAGTCCGGAGCCGCCCTTCAACGCCTACGGCTCAGTCGTCGCGCTCCGCGCGGTCGATTTCGACATGCAGCTCGACGGGAAGCCGGTCAAGAAGCGCGCCCTCGAGGCGCAATTCGACGTCAACGACCAGCTGCTGGCGATCAACAAGAAGGGCCAGAAGCTCTTCACGTCCTGCGAAATCGCGCCGAACTTCGCCGGCACCGGCAAGGTCGGCCTGGTCGGCCTGGCAATCACCGACAATCCCGCATCGCTCGGCACCGAGATGCTCGAGTTTGCCGCGAAGGCGAAGGTGAACCCGCTCGCCGCGCGCAAGCAGGACCAGGCCAACCACTTCTCCGAAGCTGTGGAGTGCACCTTCGAGCTGGACGAAGCCGCCGGGCCCACCGGCGCTGCGGCGATGTTCGCCGCCGCCACCGAGTTCTTCAACAAATTCGCCGGCACCGGCAAGGCCGAGGAGAAGCCGAAAGTGGAGGAGAAGCCCAAGGATCCTCCCGGGGCCGCCAACGACAATATCGCCGCGCTATCCGCCACGATCGGCCAGGGCTTCGAGAAGCTCAGCGCCGCGATGACCGCCGGCCACAACGAGCTGAAGGGCACGATCGACAAGCTCCGCACGGATCACGAGGCCCTCAAGACCTCGATCGAGACGACGGACGGCGATCCGCTCCGTCGCCCGCCGGCCACCGGCGCCGAGGGCAACTTCGCCAAGACCGACTGCTGAGCCGAGCAGGACTCCCGCACCCGCCCCCGTCAAGCCAGGCCAACAAGGACCCGACCCCGATGCACAGAGTCACCCGCGCCCTCTTCTCCGCCTATGTGAGCCAAATCGCGCTCCTGAACGGCATTTCAGCCGGCGAAGCGGCGACGACGAAGTTCAGCGTCGATCCCTCGGTCGAGCAGAAGCTCGAGGCGCGGATGCGCGAATCGAGCGAGTTCCTGCAGCGCATCAACATCGTGCCGGTCATCCAGCAGACCGGCGACACGGTCGGGATCGATTCGACCCATCCGCTCGCCAGCCGGACCAACACTGCTGGCGGCACCAAGCGCAACCCCGGCGATCCTACCGATTCCGAGCTGACCAACACCTATTTCTGCCGGCAGACCAATTTCGACTGGGCGCTGCGCTACGCAAAGCTCGACGCCTGGCGCCATCGGCCGGAATTCCAGACCCTGATCCGCGACGCCATTCTGCGTCAGCAGGCCCGCGATCGCATCATGATCGGCTTCAACGGCACCTCGGTCGCCGCCACTACCGACCGCGTCGCCAATCCTCTGCTCCAGGACGTCAATGAGGGCTGGCTGCACAAGATCCGCGAACGGGCTCCGGAGCGCGTCCTCGACGACGGCGCCCTGACTGCCGACCCGACGAAGGCGATCTATGTCGCCGCCGGCGTCGAGCTCTACAACGAGGAGGACGGCAACGCCGCCACCGCCGAGGCGGACTATGTCAACCTCGACGCGCTCGTCATGGACGCGACCGAGCTGCTCGACGAATGGTATCGCGACGACACCGAGCTCGTCGTGATCGTCGGCCGCGACCTGGTCCACGACAAATATTTCAACATCGTCAACGACGCCGGCGACAAGGCTACCGAGGTCGAGGCTCGCGACCGGATCCTCCGTTCCGAAAAGCAGATCGGCGGCCACCCGGCGGTGCGCGTCCCCTTCTTCCCGGCGAACGCCCTGCTCATCACCCGCCTCGATAACCTGTCCATCTATTGGCAGGAGGAAACGCGGCGCCGGATGCTCAAGGACGAGCCCGAGCTCGACCGCATCGCCAACTATGAATCGGTGAACGAGGACTATGTCGTCGAGGAGTACGGCATGGTCGCGTTCGTCGAGAACATCGTGATGGGCAAGAAGCCGGCCTGATCGGCCGGCTTCCACCCACAGCTGAAGGGGTAGATCGACTATGAGCCTAGCACGCCGTCATCGCGCCAGGATGCTTGCGCTCAAGTCGGCTAGCGCGGCCGCCGCCGTTGGCCAGGCCGCGACGCGGCAGTCTAGCGGCCCGGCAGCGACCGAGTATGAGCTGCAGCGGGCAGGTCTGGGCCAGGATCTGGCCCAGCTGCGCGAGATCCAGTCGATCGAGGCCAAGATCGAGCGCAAGCGCGAGCTGCTGCCGAAATACGATCCCTGGGTCGCTGGCGTGCTCGAGGCGGCCGTCGAAAACGGCAAGGGCGTCCAGGACGATATCGTCGCGCAGACCATGGTCTGGGCGATCGACTGCGGCGACTTCGCCCGTGCCCTGCCTCGCGCCGCCTATGTGCTGCGCTGGTCGGTCACCCTCCCGGAGCGGATCGAGCGCACTGCCGGCTGCTTCATTGCCGAGGAGGTCGCCGAGCTCGCGCTCAAGACCCGCAATGCCGGCCAGCCCTTCCCGCTCGAGATCCTGCTCGAGGTCGAGGAGCTGGTCGACGGGCAGGACATGCCGGATCAGGTCAAGGCCAAGTTGCAAAAGGCGATCGGCCTCGAGCTGCACGCCGCGGCCGAGTCGATCGAGCTCGGCGGAGACGGGCCCGCCGGCGCCAAGCCGGCGGCGATCGACGCAACTCTCAAGCGGTACCGCCGCGCGCTCGAGCTCGACGCCAAAGCCGGCGTCAAGAAGCGGATCGAGCAGCTCGAGCGCGAGCAGCGCAAGCTGGCCGAGGCCGCCGAAACGAATCCGCCGGCCTGATCGCCGGCACCCAGGGGGAACGAGCTCGCCCCGCGGCGCTCGGGGGGCGGGAGACGATCGGGACGGGAGCTTCGGCTCCCCGCTCCGATCCCTCCCCCACCCCCCGTTAGCCGCAGCCAGAAAGGCAGAAAGCCAGAAATCATCATGTCCGGCTTCGTCGCCTCCCCACCTTCCACGCCGCCGGATCCGCAGCAACCCGGGCTGGATCTCGTCGCCGGCGACGAGTTCTATCCGGCGGTCAGCATCGCCGAGTTCCGTGATTCGATGCGCCTCGGCACGGTGATCACCGACGTGCGCGCGCGCGACGCGCTGCGCGGCGCCATGGTGACGGTCCGCCGGGATCTCCGCGACTGGAAGGCCCGCCATGTCGCCGCCGGCGCCGTTTCCATGGAGGATGTCGACTCCGAGGAGATCGACGGCGAGCTCGCGCTCGAGCTGCTCTACCGCCGCGCCGTCTTCGCCTTCGGCGCCGCCGACCTGGCCGAGACGCACAACGACATCAGCGCCACGTCCGACGGCAAGGAACGCACCGAGGAGCGCACGCTCTCGGTGGACGAGCACAAGCGCAACGGTCTGCACGCGATCCGGGACATCATCGGCGTCGGCCGCACCGCGGTGGAGCTGATCTAGTGGCGATCGTCACCGCCCTGGCCGGCGAGCCGCTCGACGCCCTGGTCTGGCGCGTCCTCGGCACGTCCGCGGTCGAGCCGGTGATCGAACTCAACCGCCAGCTTGCCGAGGTCGGCCCGTACCTGCCTGAAGGCACCCCCGTCACCCTGCCCGAGCCCGCCGCCACGCCGGCGCCCGAGCTCGAGCTCATACAGCTCTGGGACTGACCGCATGGAGTCGACCCTCATCCAGACCCTGATCGGCTCCGGTCCGCTCGGTCTCGTCGCCTTTCTGATGCTCAAGCAGATGGAGAAGATCGCGGCCGAGCGACTGGCCTACGACAAGGACCGGCTCGAAATGGATCGCAAGCTCGAGCGCGCCCTCACCGTCCTTGCCATGCGGATCCTCGGCCGCCCGATCGACGAAAGCGACGTCCATGGCGACCGCAGCTGACACGAAAACCCGGCCCGACCTGGTCGGCGCCGCCGATCGGCTGCTCAAGGCGTGCACCGGCGCCGCCTGCATCCGCGTCGTCACCGAGCCGATCGACGCGCTCGCCCGAGGCGTGATCGGCGTCGCCAAAGTTTACGACTCCGCGGCCGCGGACGCCCGGCCCCAACGAAGGAACCGCAAGTGAGCGACAGGATCCGCCGCATTATCGACGGCATCATCGAGCGCGAGGGCGGCTACGTGAACCACCCAAGCGACCCCGGTGGGGCGACCATGTACGGAATCACCGAGGCGGTCGCGCGGGCGGCCGGGTACCGCGGCGACATGCGCGCGATGCCGCGATCGACCGCATTCCAGATCTACTGGACCCGCTACGTCGTCGCGCCGAACTTCGACGATGTCGCCGAGCTCGACCCGAAGGTCGCCGAGGAGCTGGTCGATACCGGCGTGAACTGCGGCGTCGACCGCGCGGCAACTTGGTTCCAGGAAGCCCTGAACGCGCTCAATAGCCGCCAGCGCGACTATGCGGACATTGGAGTCGACGGCAACGTGGGCCCGAAGACCCTTGACGCCTTCCGCGCCTTCAAGCGCCGGCGCGGTGCGGCCGCGACCGCGATCATGCTGCACGCGATCGATGCCTTCCAGGGCGCGCACTATCTGCGCCTGGGAAGCGGCAACAGCCAGTTCGAGGATTTCCTCAACGGCTGGCTCGCGCACCGCATCCGGAACGTCGCGGCATGACCGCCGTCGCCGCCTTCGTTGCCGCCCACTGGCGCGCAATTGCCATCGCCGTGCCGGTCGTGCTCCTGGCCGCCTTGCTCTGGATCCGCACGGACCAGCGCGACGATGCCCGTCTCGAGCGCGACCAGGCCCGAGCCGAAGCCGCGCTCGAGCGCGCCGAGCGCAAGGCCTTCGCCGAGAAGGTGCGCGCCACGGCCGAGCAGCTGCGCGGCGCCGCGGCCGCCACTGCGCTGCGTGTGGAGCGCGTCCAGGACCAGGTCACCGAGGAGGTCAGCCATGCCTATCAGATTCGCCTTGCTGAGCTGCGCGAACGCGTCGCTGCTCTGCAGCTGCTCGAGCGCCAGTCCGGCGCCGATCGAGCACATCCCGGTCGCGGTGCAGACGCAATGCCCGGCCTTCCCGGCGCCGCCGGCGGACCTGATGATCCCGCCGCGGCGCCTGGACTTCCTGCCTTCGGCCTCGAGGCCGCGGCCATCGCCACCGCACAGGCCATCCAGCTCGACGAGCTCCAGCGGTGGATCCGCCGCCAGCAGGCCATAGACCGAACCCCTGAGCCGGCGCCGCGCGAATGAGCTCTTATCGATTCCAGCGCGGCGAGACGATCGCCCTGGCGCTCGACGCCATTGAAGGCGATCCGGACGAGGTCGTCGCCATCACGGCCGAGATGCGCAAAGTAGGGGCGCCGACGATCTCGGCCGCCTTTACGGTAGCCCCGCGCGCGGCGGCCAGCGACGTGCCCGCGGGCTGGAATCTCACCGTCTCGGCCGATGCGAGCGAGCAGCTGCCGGAAGGCATATACCGCGCCGACGCGCGCCTCGAGCTCGCCGCCGGCATCGTCATCACCGATCCGGTCCGGGTCCGGATCGTCGGCCGATGAGCGCCCTTGCCCTTCGCTGGCGGCGGCTGCCGGCGTCGATCGTCCTGGTCTGGCGCGGCCTGGACGAAGCGACGACGGCCGCGCTCGAGCGTCCTGACCCGCGGCCGATTGCGGCGATCGTTGGTACCACGCCCGGACCGGAGGGCCCGCCCGGGCCCGAAGGTCCGCCCGGGCCAGTCGTCGAGCCCGACGTCCCGACCCTCAGCCTCATCTTCGAAAACCAGCTGATCTAGGAGCCGCCATGTCGCTCGCCTCGAATCTCTCCGATCTCGCGACCCGCGTCGCAACCGAATGCAAAGGGCTCCGGATCCTGCTCAACGGCAATGCCGCGGATCTCGCCGCCCTTACCACAACCGCGAAGGGCAACCTGGTCCTGGCCGTGAACGAGCTGAAGGGCGCGATCGACGCGCTCGAGGCCGCGAGCGGAGCGCCGATCGACGACGGCGCGACGGCCCCGGATACGACCTGGTCGAGCAACAAGATCAGCGCCGAGATCGTCGGCTTGATCAATGGCGTCCTCAACGGCGCCCCAGCGGCGCTGGACACGCTCGAGGAGCTGGCCGCCGCGATCGGCGACGATCAGAACTTCGCCGCCACGGTGACGGCTGCGCTCGGCAACCGCGTCCGCGTCGACACGGCCGCCCAGGGCCTGACCGATCCTCAGAAGGCCAATGCCCGGACGAACATCGGCGCGGCCGCCGCGGCCGACGTCGGAGACACGGCCACTAATTTCGTCACCGTCTTCGAGGCAGGCCTCACCTGAGCCATGTCCCTCGCGTCGCTCATCTCCGACCTAGCTGCCCGGGTCGCCGCGGAGTTCAACGCCGTGCGTAGCGAGCTGCCCGCCGGCGAAATGGCTAGCCTGAACCGCGCCACCTCCGTCCAGCTGCGCGCACATGCCGGAGACGCCGGCGTGACCGCCGCGCGGATCGCCGACGCCCTGGCCTGGGTCGCCCTCGCTGACGGCGCGACCATCGCAGTCGACTGGTCGGCCGGAATCACGCGCGAGATCTCACTCGCCGGCAACCGCACCCTTGGCAACCCGACGAACGTCGTACCGGGCTCGACCCGGCTCGTCCTGGTCAAGGGCAACAACGCCACGGCCCGCTCGCTGGCGTTCGGCACCAACTACAGGGGCGACCTGCCGACAATCGCTGATGCGACTAGCACCAAATGGTACCTGCTGACGCTCGTCGCCTATTCCTCGACGCACATCGTCGTCGTCAGCGTGAGGGCGCTATGATCCCCCCCGGGTTCCCCGTCTTGCTCGCGGCAGCCGCGGGCCCGCCTGCTGGCGGAGGGATCATCATGACGTTGGGGGACTATTTCGGCTTTCAGGCAATGTACGCACGAGAAGGAAACTCGAGCGGCTATCCGACACTTGGCTCGCTGAGCGCGGAGCCCATAGCGGGTCAGACTGTCGACTTCTTTATTTCGTCCTCGAGCACTCAGAACCTGACCATGGTGGGCAACACATCCTCGGCGATAACAATCGCCGGAGTGTATATCGACGGGCACCAATGGCCGGTAATCGGCGTCGCCGTCATCGCAGGCAGCACGCGATACACATTGGACCGGAACGGCGCCGATCCCTTGGTCGCCGGCATCAATTACGACTTTGAGGTCGTGCTGGCATGAGTCTCCTGCCCCACCTCGAAACGTCCGAGGGCCTCGTCCGCCTGTTCGGCAACCCGATCCTGGATCGGCTCGACGGCGAGGCGCGCGCGCCGCTGCTGACGATCGTCTCCGGCGCCTGGACCGAACAAGAGCGCGCCGCCTACGGGATCGTAATGGCCGAGCCGCAGCTCGTGCCGACGCCGCTCCTGGTCGACGTCGAGCGCGACCGGCGCGTCTATTCTGGAATCACTTTCGCCGGCATGCGCTTTCAGACGCGCGAGCAGGACCTCCGCAACATCGACACGACCCTCACCTTCGCCATGGCCGCGCTCGCCCAGGGCGGCGGACAGCCCGAGGATTATTTCTGGCACGGCGGCGACCAGCCCTTCGTCTGGATCGCCGAGGACAACACGCTCGTGCCGATGGACGCCGCAACCTTCGCGTCCTTCGCCGCGGCCAGCACCTGGCGCCGAGCCGATCACATCCTCGCAGCCCGAACCATCAAGGACATGAATCCGATCCCCGCCGACTTCACCGACGACAGCTATTGGCCGGAGGTCTAGACGATGCTCAAGCCCGAGTCCCTCCGGCAGGCGCTCACCGCGGCCCTGGTCGACCAGGGCGTGCGGATCCTCGAGCGGGATCCGGACAAGCTGCGCATCTACATCCAGAAGGGCCGGATCGTATCGCGCCTGTCGGCCGAGCCGAACTTCCCAAACCCCGGATTCGAATATCGCTACGAGCTCGTCGCCACATTGATCGACTTTACCGGGCATCCCGACGCGGTGATGGTGACCTTGCTGCTCTGGCTGTCCGTGCACCAGCCCGACCTCCTGCAGAACCACGACCGCGGGAACAGCGGCATCGTCTTCGAGGCCGACATCATCGATAACAAGACCGTCGACCTCGAGATCCGCCTCGAGCTCAGCGAGACCGTCTCGGCGTCGGCACGCCAGGACGGCGGCTTCGACCTGTTGCACGTGCCCGAGGCGCCGGTGATTCCGGAATATGAGGGCGTTCCGCGCTGGACGCCGCTTCGGAAGGTGTGGCTCGGCGACGAGCTGATCGTCGACGCCGATGGCTGACTTCGAGGACCTCGAGCGCAATGTCGGCGAGCTGCTCGCGCGCCTCGATGCCGGCGCGCGCCGGCGCCTCACCCGCGAGATCGCCGTTGGCCTGCGTCGGTCGCAGTCGGCGCGCATCGCCAGCCAGCGCAATCCCGACGGCTCAGCTTACGAGCCGCGCAAGGCGGCCGATCGGCCGCGCGATCGCCGCGGCGCCATCCGCCGGCGGACGAAGTCCGGACCCATGTTCCGCCGCCTGCGCCTAACCCGGTACCTCCGCGCCGAATCCGACCCCTCACAGGCGAGCGTCGGCTTCGCGGCCGCGGCCGTCACGAGGATCGCCAGGGTTCACCAGCTCGGCCTGCGGGACCGGGTCAGCCGGCGTCCGGGCGCGCCCGAGGTCACCTATCCGCGCCGCGAGCTCGTCGGCTTCACCGCCGAGGAGGATGCGTGGATCCTCGATATCATTCTGGCCAGGAGGTAGTGGGTCAGTTTGAATTGAGCGGTGTCAGTCAGTGGCCGGCATCTCCTCGTGCGACATGACAGCCCGTTTGTCGCACGAGGTGCAGACATGAATCTGATAGCCAAGCTCACTCGTCCCGGTTGGCTGCAAGACGCCCTTGTTTCGGGAGTGATAGCACTGTGCGCAAAGGTGATGCGGGGGCTCACCCGATGCCATCGAAGGCTTCAACGTGTAGGCGATGGTGCCAGGATAGTACCGCTTAAGTTCGTAGCGCTCTTTCTCGCCATCCCATGCTTTGAGCTGATCCATCTGCTCTTTAAGAGCACGTATCTCTTGCAGGAGCGCAGATTCGCGCTCCACGGCATCCATCGCGGCCATGCGCGCCGTGATCAGCTCGTTCAAAATATCGGCGATGCCCTGCTTAACCTCCGTGGAGGTGTGCAGCGAATGCAGACCTTTCGCGATATCATAAGCAGCTTTAACGCTGCCAACCGCTGCCGAAGCTTCCGCGAGCATAGAACCTCCCCGAATCGAAAGAGGGAGTATAGGTCAGGCTGACTGCTTCTTGTAAGGCCCGCGCTTGCCGGGTTTCGCCTCTGCCTCTTCGACCAGCATGGCGATGTCAGTAATATCCCAAAGCCGGTCAGTCACCCGCGCCGCCAATCGCCCTTAGCGTTGTCGCGCATCTCGTTCTGCGCGCGTTCTGCGGCCTCGGCCTCGGTCATGCCCTCAGCGACATAGCGGGCGATCAAGTCCGCACGGCGCTTGAGCGCCTCTTCTGTACGGCGTCTAAGGGGGGAGTTGGTTCCGGATGATCTGACTGTCATACTCACCATATAGAACGGAAATGGCGAAATTGCAGGGCTAGTTTTCAAACAGGCCTACTGCCGGCCAGGCTAGGCAGTTGATTGGCGTTCTGTTGTAGCGGACGCCGCTACAACAGCCCTCGGCTGGCGCCGCCGGCGCACGAGGCGCGACATGGGACAGGATGACCGACCTGTCCGCCACCTTCACCGCCGTCGACCTTTCGCGCCTTCCGGCTCCGTCGATTGTCGAGGAGCTTTCCTTCGAGGAGATCTTCGCCGCGATGGTCGCGAAGCTGCAGGAGCTGCTGCCGGAATTCGACGCGACCGTGGAATCGGATCCCGCCATCAAGGTCCTCCAGGTCGCAGCCTATCGGGAGCTGCTGCTCCGCGCCCGGGTGAACGAGGCGGCCCGCGCCGTCATGCCGGCCTACGCCATGGGCGCCGACCTCGACAATCTGGCGGCGCTGATGGGCGTCGCCCGGCTGCTGATCGATCCCGGCGATCCGGAGCAGGGCGTTGAGCCGACCTGGGAAAGCGACATGGATCTGCGCCGCCGCCTCGTCTTGGCCCCGGAGGGCTTCTCTGTCGCAGGGCCCGCCGGCGCCTACATCTACCATTCCCTTTCCGCGGATCCGGACGTCCTCGATGCCAGTGCCACCAGCCCGGAGCCGGGGGAGGTCGTCGTCACCGTCCTCTCGCGGATCGGCGACGGCACGGCCGCCCCCGAGCTTCTCGAGGCGGTGGAGGCGCGCGTCAACGCCGACACGGTTCGCCCGCTGACCGACCAGGTAGCCGTACAGGGCGCGACGATCGTCCCCTTCGCGGTCGAGGCCGAGATCACGACCTATTCCGGGCCGGACGGCAGCATTGTCATGGCCGAGGCGCTCAGGCGTCTCGACGAATATATCGAGCAGTCGCACCGGCTCGGCCGCGACGTCACCCTCTCCGGCATCTACGCAGCCCTGCATTGCGAGGGTGTGCAGAACGTCGAGCTGGTCTCGCCGATCGCGGACATCGTCGTCGATCGTACCCAGGCGACTTGGTGCACGTCGATCGACGTCACGCACGCCGGCATCGGCGAGTGACATGACCCTCCTGCCGCCCAACGCGACCGAGCTCGAGCGCGCTATCGAGGGCGCGATCGAACGCCTCTCCGACGTCCCGGTCCCGATCCGCCGCCTCTGGAACCCGGCGACCGCCGAGGGGACCATCGAGCTAGCCTATCTCGCCTGGGCTCTGTCGATCGACTCCTGGTCGAGCGGCTGGCCGCTGATGGTCCGGCGCGAGCGCGTCCGCCAGGCCATCGACATTCAGCGCCACAAGGGAACGTCGACGTCGGTCCGCGACGTCGTCGAAAGCTTCGGCGGCGGCGTCGCGCTTCGCGAATGGTGGCAGCTCGATCCGCCCGGGGAGCCGCACACTTTCGAGTTGACGATGACGCTCACCGGCGGCGACGGCGAGTTCGCCAGCGCAGCCTTCGTCGACACGGTGATCGCCGAGGTCGCCCGCACCAAGCCGGTTCGCTCGCATTTCACCTTCACCCAGGGACTCACCGCCAAGGCCGCGATTGGCCTCGTCGTCGTGGCCCGCCCCACAATCTACGCCCGACTGCCGCTGACCGCGCCGGCGGCCGCCTGACCTGAGGATCGAAACGTGGCTCTGGAGTTCATCGTCACGGACGCGGGTCGAGCGGCCCTGGTCAACGCTCAAGGCAATGGCACCGCCCCCGTGGTCATCGCCGAATATGGCATTTCGTCGACCGCCTTCGCGAATACGCCGGCGACGGTCGCGCTTCCGGACGAGATCAAGCGGCTCGTGACTTTATCCGGCGACGTCGTCGACGACGACACGATCCACCTGGTCCTGCGCGACGAGACCAGCGACGTCTTCACATTGCGCTCGATTGCGCTCTATCTCGAGGACGGCACGCTGTTCGGCACCTATAGCCAGGCCGATCCGATCCTGGAGAAGTCGGCCGCGTCGGTGATGCTGGTCGCCCTCGACGCCAAGTTCGCCGACATCGATGCCGCCTTGCTCGAATTCGGCGACACCAACTTCCTCAATCCGCCGGCGACCAAGGCGGTTCAGGGCGTCGTCGAGCTGGCGACCGAGGACGAGGCGACGGCCGGCGTCGACGACGTACGCGCCGTCACGCCGAAGGGCCTGCTCGGCGCGGTGACGGCCTGGCTCGACTCCCGCTTCGGCGCCGACGCGCCTTCGGCCTTCGTCAAGGGTCTGCTCACCTTGGTGAACGCGCTGACCTTCCGCACTGGAATCGGCCTCGGCACCGGCGACAAGCCGACCTTCAACGGCGTGACGCTCACCGGCAACTTCGAACCGCTCGGAGGCTGGGTTCGACAGGTCATGAGCGGCAGCGACCTGATCTTGACCCCCAATACCAACATGATGGTCTGCACCATCTCCGGCGCCACTCGCACTTTCACCATATCGAGCGACGCCACCAATGTCTGGCCGGCCAGGTCCCTCTTCATCCTCAGTGCCGCCGGCGGCGGGGATCTCATAATTAGCCGCGCCCCGGGCGTCCAGCTCCTCCTCGGCACGGTCAATAGGGATGTGACGATCGCTTCGAAGGGATTCGCGATCCTCGCTCAGCGGTCGCCGAACGTCTGGGACATCGTCGGCAGCGGTTTGAGCTGAACGACGGGGGCCAGTTCCGTTGGCCCAGATATCCCGCCCCAAGGGGAGGGCCGCGCTGTGTCAGCAGCGCGAACCGCGGGCTGCAACCCGCACCTTGCGCGGCCCGGGCCGCGCTCAGTCTCCCCACCGGGCGCACCGGCGGGGCCTTTGAAGCAGAGTTCGACAAATGGAGTCCATCGCCAAGTTTGTTCCCGTTACCCCCGTCACCCCTCCAGCTCCCTATGTCGGCGGCAAAAGCCGACTGGCCAAGCGACTGATCGGTATGATCGATAGCTTGCCTCATAGGACCTACGCGGAGCCGTTCCTCGGGATGGGCGGAGTCTTTCTGCGCCGCCACCGAAAGCCGCCCGCGGAAGTGATCAACGACCTCTCGGCCGACGTGTCGACCTTCTTCCGGATTCTCCAGCGCCACTATGTGGCGTTCCTCGATATGCTCCGGTTTCAGCTTACGAGCCGGGCCGAGTTCGAGCGGCTGAAGGCGTGCAACCCTGACACGTTGACCGATCTGGAGCGATCCGCGCGCTTCCTCTACCTGCAGTGCACCACCTATGGCGGCCTACGCGAAGGTGTGTTCGGCCTTCGCCCCCACCGACCAGGTCGGTTCGATGTCACGCGCCTCCAGCCGGCGCTCGAGGATCTGCACGAGCGCTTGTCCGGAGTTGTGATCGAGCGCCTGCCCTTCGACGTGTTCCTGGCAAAGTACGATCGGCCGGAGACGCTCTTCTTCATCGACCCGCCTTACTGGGGGATCGAAGGCCTCTACGGGAAGGACCTGTTCAGCCGCAGCGACTACGAGCTGCTCCGCGCTCGACTTCAGCAGCTCGCTGGTGCGTTCATCCTGACGATCAATGACAAGCCGGAGGTCCGCGCCTTCTTCGGTGAGTTCGCGATCGCGCCGGTCGAGTTCCGCTACACCGTCTCGCACGGCACAGGAAAGGAATTGATCATCACCAATCGACCGGATCCCTTCATGACCACCGCGGCCAACGAACCCTGACGGAAAGCACGGGCGAGTAGCGAATCTCGCCCGTGCACCTCAGAAACGGCGGCCCGAACGCGGGGAGTCGAGATGGCGAATAGGGCCGAGCTTCGTCATGGTGCTCTTCGGCGTCAAGGCGAACGCTCGTAAATCGTCACTCGCCCATCACCTCTTCGGGCCAACATCAGCCTCGCAGTCTCTTCGCTGCCACAGACAACTTTCGGATCGACGAGATTTCGCTCAATTACCGCGATTGCAACGGGCGAATGGTTCAGAAGGTCGACGGCCTTATTCAGATGCTCATGAAAGCGGCGCGTTAGGATTTCGTCGGCGACCGGCACCTGCCTGGCAAGCGCGTGCAGGACCTCGTCTTGGAGGTGCTTGCGTTGGCTGATGATCATTGGCACCCAACCCCAACCATCCTCTACAATCAAGACAGCATCGCTATTCCACGCGTGAGCACCGATGATCTCATTCGCATAAACATGCGCGATTGCACGATGCCGCACGACCAAGAGGAGCTCATGGTCCTTGAGCTGCTCTGGTGTCAGTTCAGCCGCAATCGAAATCGGGCCTCGCTCGCCCCTGCTTTGGCCGTATCCCGTGGCGCGCGCATACAGCTGAACCGCGGTCGACATCAAAGCTCCCTCTGTCGAGGCGCGCTCAGCGGTGCCGCGCTTTCGAGGACTCCCCAGCAACTTCTCCAGTGCCAGGAGGCAGCCAGTAGCCTCCGTAATATCTGTGACGCATGATTGAGCAGTGATCGCTCGCTGAATATTAGCCCTTAATCGGCGATATTCAGCCTTTCCGCTTAAGTCCCGCTCAATTGCGCGAAGGTCCGCGAAGCGCGGCAGATCGGCCTTAGGGGTCATGAGTCTTCTGCATTCGTTCCCCCTCCCCCGCACGCTTCCCCGATTATTTGCAGTGCATCTCCGCCGCGGTCTAGCTTCATTTGTCGGAGCCGCGAGCCGCCGCTCAGACAAAACATCCGCGGCGCTGTTGTAACCGCCGCCGATACAACAGCCAGTCCGCGCAAGCCGCGCCGACATGCCGCACCATGGCGGCCGAACCATGCGCGAAAAACAGGATCAATTTGAGGGCGACCTCGGCGACGCCATGAATTGGGCGACCGTGCTCGAGGTCGACCTGGAGAAGGGACTCGTCCGAGCCGAGGCCGGCGATGTCGAGACCGACTGGGTCCGCTGGGGCGGCGGCCGCGCCGGCGCGACGCGCACCTGGTCGCCCCCGAGCGTGGGCGAGCAGGTCATGCTCTTCGCGCCCGGCGGCGATATCGCCTCGGCCTTCGCGATTCCCGGCTTTCATTCCGATCTGCATCCGCCCGCCGGCAACAGCCTGCGCGAGCTTGTCGTCTTCCAGGACGGCGCCGAGATCGCCTACGATCCGGAGGCGCACCTCCTCGAGGCAAAGCTGCCCGACGGCGCCACCGTCTCGATCGTCGCGACCGGCGGCATCACCCTCGACGCGACCGAGGGCGGCCTCACCATCAAAGGCGACGTCTCGATCGAGGGCGAAGTCCATGCGACCGGCGATATCGGCTCGGACGGCGACGTCGTCGCCGGCGCGATCAGCCTGCAGCAGCACAGGCATGGCGGTGTCGCCGCCGGCGGCGCGCTGACCGGTGTACCCCAATGATCGGCATGAATGCCGCCACGGGAGCCCCGCTCGAGGGCAACGCGCACCTGGCGCAGTCGATCGCCGACATCCTGACGACGCCGATCGGCTCGCGCTGCATGCGCCGGGATTATGGCTCGCTGCTCTTCGCGCTGATCGACCAGCCCATCAACGCGACCACGCGCCAGCGCTTCATCGCCGCCACCGCCACGGCCCTCTCCCGCTGGGAGAAGAGGATCCGCGTCGCGAAATGCGACGTCACCCTGGGCGACGGGACCGGCGCCGTCGTCGTCGATCTCGAGGCCGAGCGCATCGACGCGCCGGCGCCGAACAGCCTCGTCCGCCTCACCGTCCCGCTCAACTTCGGCCGCCCCGCCTTCGCTTAGGAGCCTCACATGCACGGCATCACGATCCTCGAGCCCGTCACCGGCACCCGATTCATCCGCACCGTCGCGCTCGCCGTCATAGGCCTGGTCGCGACCGCCGAGGATGCGGATGCCGAGGCTTTCCCGCTCAACACGCCGGTCCTGGTGACCGACGTCCGCCGCGCGATCGGCGATGCCGGCACCGACGGCACGCTGGCCAGGAGCCTCGGCGCGATCGCCGACCAGGCGAGCCCGATCGTGATCGTCGTCCGCGTCGCCGAGGGCGAGGACCAGCCCGGGACCGAGACCAACGTGATCGGCGGAGTCGCCGGCGGTGCCTATACCGGCATGCAGGCCCTGCTCGCGGCCGAGGCGCAGCTCGGCGTGCGGCCGCGGATCCTCGGCTGTCCCGGGCTCGACAGCCAGGCCGTCACAACGGCGCTCGTCGTCATCGCCAAGAAGCTGCGCGGCTTCGTCTATGCCGCCTGCCGCGCCGAGGACGGCATCGCGATCGCGCCCGACGATGCGGCCGCTTTGCTCTACCGCGGGGAGTTCGGCGATCGCGAGCTGATGCTTATCTATCCGGACTTCACCGGCTTCGAGGGCCATGCCGTCGCCGCGGCGATGGGCACCCGCGCCCGCATCGATGAGGAGGTGGGCTGGCACAAGACGCTCAGCAACTTCGCCGTCAACAACGTCACCGGCATCAGCAAGGACGTCTTCTTCGACATCCGCGATCCGTCGACGGCCGCGGCTTTGCTGAACGACGGCGACGTCACCACGCTCGTCCGGATGAACGGCTATCGCTTCTGGGGCAACCGCACCTGCTCCGACGAACCGCTCTTCGCCTTCGAAAGCGCGGTCCGCACCAGCCACGCGCTGCAGGATTCGATTGCCGACGGCCTCGCCTGGGCGGTCGACAAGCCGATCACCCAGGGTCTGGTCCGCGACATCGAGGAGACGATCAACGCCTTCTTCCGCAGCCACGTGGCCGCCGGCCGGCTGATCGGCGGCCGCGCCTGGTTCGATCCCGCGCTCAACAGCGCCGCGAACCTCGCCGCCGGCCAGGTCGTCATCGACTACGATTTCACGCCGTGCGCGCCGGCGGAATCGATCACCCTCAATCAGCGGATCACCGACCGCTACTACGGCTCGATCGCCGCCTAGCGCCGCGCCGCCGAATATCCAGCTCCAGGAGAACGACCATGGCCCTCGCCCGCAAGCTCAAGAACATGAACCTCTTCAACGACGGCCAGTCCTACCTGGGCCAGGCCACGACCGTGACCCTGCCCAAGCTCGGCCGCGTCTTCGAGGATTATCGGGCGGCCGGTATGGACGGGCCGGTCAAGATCGACATGGGCCAGCAGCCGCTCGAGATGGAGTGGACCTGCGGCGGTTTCATGTCGACGATCTTCCGCCAGTACGGAGTTGTCTCGGTCGACGGAGTCATGCTCCGCTGGGTCGGCGCCTACCAGAACGACCAGACTGGCCAGGTCGACGCGGTCGAAGTGGTCACCCGCGGCCGCCACGAGGAGATCGATTCCGGCGAGGCGAAGCCCGGCGAGGACACCGAGCTCAAGGTCAAGTCGGCCCTCGCTTACTACAAGCTCACGGCCGCCGGCACCGAGCTGATCGAGATCGACATTCTCAACATGATCATGCGCGTGGGCGGCGTGGACCGCCTGGCCGAGCAGCGCGCCGCGCTTGGCGTCGGCGGCGGCGCCCTGGGCGGCCTGATCTCGCCGCCCGCGCTCAACCTTCCTGGCCTCGGCGGGCTGAGGATCCCGGGCCTGTAGCCGCGGCGGCCGCGCCGCGGCCGTCGGTCTCGCCCAAAAACAGGAGGAAGGAAACGTGACGCAATCGAAGCAGGAAGTCTCTGCACCCGTCACACTCGACGAGCCGATCCGGCGCGGCGAGGAGACGATCGACAAGGTGCAGGTCCGCAAACCGAAGGCGGGCGAGCTGCGCGGCCTCAACTATCTCGACCTCGCCCGGATGGACGTCAGCGCGGTGATCACAGTGCTGCCACGCGTCACCCTGCCGATGATCACGGAGGCCGAGGCGGCCGACATGGAGCCGTCGGACCAGCTCGCCTTGGCGGGAGAGCTCGCAAATTTCTTCGTGCCGAAGGCGGAGAGGCAGGCCTCCCGCACCGCATAGAGCGGGTGATGGGCGACGTTGCCTTCGTCTTCGGCTGGTCCCCGGAAGTGATGGATCGGATGGACGTGACCGAGCTGCTCGGCTGGCATGGCGAGGCGGTCCGGATCCACAATGCGGTGAACGGGACGAAGGACGGCTAGGCCATGGACCGCAACCTTCGCCTCCAGGTCATCTTCGACAGCCTCGACCGGCTGACCAGGCCGCTCCGATCTATCATGGGCGGTTCGCGTGCGGCCGCCCGCGGCCTGGCCGAGACGCGGCGCGAGATCCGCGGTCTTCAGCAGGAGCAGGCGCGGATCCGCGGACTTCGCGACCTGCAGAAGGGCCTCACCGACACCCATACCAAGCTCGACGCCGCACGCCGGCGCGTGCGCGAGCTGCGCACCGAGATCGCCGCGGCCGACACTCCGACCAAGCGGCTGACAAATTCCCTGCAGTCGGCGATGCGGGCCGAGGCCCAGCTCAGCCGGCAGACCGAAGAGCAGTCCGGCAAGCTTCGTCGCCTGCAGTCAGAGCTCGGCGAGGCCGGCGTCGACGTCCGCGACCTGGCCCGGCACGAGGACCAGCTCGCCTCCCGGATCGGCGAAACCAACCGCCGCCTGGAGCAGCAGCGCGAAAGTCTCGAGCGGACGTCCCGCGCTCGTGAACGCCTCGAGCGTGCCCAGCAGCGCGGCGAGCGGCTGCGCTCGACCGGCCGGTCGATGGTCGTCGCGGGCGCCGTGGCGTCGGCCCCGCTCGTCGCGTCCGGCGTAAGCGCGGCGAGCTTCGAAACCCAGCTCACCGACATCGCGCAGAAGGCGGACCTTGCGCGCGATCGCGTCGCGGCGATCGGCCGCGAGTTCGACCGCATGGGGCCACGCGTCGCCCAGCTGCCCGCCAGCCTTGCGGAGGGCGTCGACACCCTGCTCGGCCTCGGCGCCTCGCTTCCGCAATCGATGCAGGCGATCGAGCCGATCGCCCGCGCCGCCACCGCCTATCGTGCCGAGGTGGTGGATCTCTCCAACGCCACCTTCGCCTCGCTCCAGAATCTCGAGGTCGCCGCCGGCGACACGGGCCGCACGCTCGATGTCATGGCCCAGGCCGGGAAGGCCGGCGCCTTCGAGCTGCGCGACATGGCGCAATATTTTCCGGCGCTGACCGCCTCGGCCAACGCCCTAGGGCAGCGCGGCGTCCCGGCCGTCGCCGATCTCGCCGCCGCCCTGCAGATCACGCGGCGCGGCGCCGGCGACGCTAGCACCGCGGCGAACAACCTTCAGAACCTGCTCAACAAGATCAACGCGCGCGACACGATCGCGAATTTCAAGAAGCTCGGGATCGACCTTCCCGCGGCGATGCGCCGCGCCGCGGCCGAGGGGCGCTCGCCGATCGAGGCGATCGTGGAGCTGACCCGCCGGGCGACCGGCGGCGACCTCGCCCGCCTGCCCTTCCTGTTCGGCGACGCCCAGGTCCAGGCCGCCCTGCGCCCGCTCGTGCAGGGACTGGACGATTATCGGCAGATCCGCGACGAAGCGCTCGCCGCCCAGGGCACGGTCGCGACCGACTTCGCCGAGCGGATGCGGGACAGCGAACAGCAGTATCGCCGCAATACCGCTCGCCTCCAGCAGCTCGCCCACACGGTCGGCGCCGCTCTGCTCCCGACCTTCAATCGGGTCATGGAAGTGGTCGGCCGGCTTGCCGATCGGTTCTCCGTCTGGGCCGAACGCAACCCCGAGCTCGTCGCGACGCTCGCCAAGGTAGCCGCGATCGCAGCTTTGCTGCTGGTGGGCCTCGGTGCCCTTGCCATTGCGATCGGCACGGTCCTCGGACCGTTCGCCTATCTGCGCTTCATGCTCGTCCGTGCCTGGCCGCTCATCCGTGGCTTCGGCACCGCGATCATGTGGGCCGCCCGGGTCGCCTTCCCGCTCTTTCAGGCGGCGATGCTCATGCTCGCTCGCGGCGTGATGCGCGCCGGCGCGATGATGCTGGCCAACCCGGTCATCCTTATCATCACCCTAATCGTCGCCGCGGTCGCCGGCGCCGCCTACCTGATCTGGCAGCATTGGGACACGATCCGGGCCGCCTTCGATTCCGCGGTCGGGTGGCTCGGCCGAGCCTGGCAATCGATAAAGCACATCGTCGTCCAGAGCGCGCTCTTCCTCACCGCACCGATCCGCCTGCAGGCAGCCAGCCTGATGATAGTCTGGGATTGGATCCGCGGCATCTTCAACGGCGCAGTGGCCTTCCTGTCGACCCTCCCGTCGCGAATGCTTCAGCTCGGGCGCAACGTGATCCAGGGCCTGATCAACGGCCTCATGGCGCCGATGCGGCTGCTTCAGGCTACGATCGAGCGCATCGGCAACATGATGCCGGGGTGGCTCGCGCGGCCGCTCGGCATCCGATCGCCGTCCCGCGTCTTCGCTCGCCTCGGCGGCTTCGTCACCGACGGACTTTCCCAGGGCATCGATCGCGGCGCCGCCCGTCCCCTGGCCCGCGTCCGCAGCCTCAGCCGCGAGCTGACCACGGCGCTGGCCGTCGGCGCCGCCGCGCCGGCGATGGCAGGTATCGGCTCGCCGGGCGCGACGTCGACCAGGGCGGCGCCCGCTGGGTCCGGACCGGTGACGATCAACATTTACCCTTTGCCTGGTCAGAGCTCCGAGGACATCGCCCGCGAGGTCGAGCGGATTCTCGAGCGCCGCGAACAGCAGAAGGCGGCCGAGCGCCGCTCGAGCTTCGAAGATGACTGATCGCCGCCTCACCTACTGCACCCATTGCGGCCACAACCTCGAGGCAGAGCGGCCGACGTCGATCGGCCCGCTCGCCTTCGACCCGCTCGGCATGGCGTCGTGGCGGGGCGCGCCCTTCCACCTCACCGCCGGCGAGCATTTGCTGCTCGGCGGGCTCGTCCAGGCGCGCGGGGGCCTGGTCCGGGATTCGGTGCTGGCGGAGCGTATCGGGACCGAGAGCCTCGGCAACGTCATCCAGGTCCTCATGACCCGGCTGCGCCGCAAGTTCCGCGACGCCGGCGCGCCCGCCACCCTGATCCAGACCGTCCGGCACCGCGGCTACCGACTCGACGTCGCGATGCTCGAGGAAGCCGGCGACGCCGGCGCAATGACCATTTCTGGGGATTGACTATGCCGCTGATGTCCCTCGGCATGTTCATCTTCGCGCTCGACAGCGTGCCCTACGAGCAGCTCGCCCGCCGGCAGAGCTGGCGCCACGGCAAGACCGAGCGAGTCGGCGCCTTCCCGGCCTCGCAATTCCTGGGCCCGGCCGAGGACATGATCAGCCTGTCCGGCCTCCTCGTCCCGCCGATCGCCGGCGACTTCGGCAGCATGCGCGTCCTCGAGGAGCTCGCCAGCCAGGGCGAGGCCCATCCCCTGGTCGACTCCGAGGGCGTCGTGTGGGGCCACTACGACATCGAGTCGATCGACCGGAAGCAATCGGTGCTGATGGACAATGGCGTACCGAGAAAGACCGACTTCACCATCGAGCTGAGGAGGGTGCGATGAACCGTTTTCGCGGAGTCGATCAGGACGCGCTGCGCGCGCCGATCGACGTGCCGATGTGCACCAGGTCCTGCCCGTGCATATGCTGCCGCCTCGATCGCGGCGAACTCGTCGTGAAGCCTCGGACCTGCGGCAAGACAACCGAGTTCCTCGGCCGTGCCCGAAGCTAATATCCCCGGCTTCCGCGTCACCCTCGACGGCCGCGATCTCACTGAGGCGATCGCGCCGCGGCTGATCTCGCTGTCCGTCAGCGAGAAGCGCGGCGGCGAGGCCGACCAGCTTGACCTCACGATTCACGATCATGATGGCGCCATGGCGATTCCGCGCGAAGGCGCTCGCCTGCAGGTCTCGCTCGGCTGGACGTCGGCCACCTCCGATTCCGGACTGCCGGTCGGCCTGGTCGACAAGGGCAGTTTCAAGGTCGACGAGGCCGATTGGGGCGGACCGCCGGACCTGATCACGATTCGCGCCCGCTCGGCCGACCTCACCGCCGGCTATCGACAGCGCCGCGAGCGCCGCCACCGCGACACGACGATCGGCGCGATCGTCCAGCAGGTCGCCGGCGCCAATGGCCTGCAGCCGCACGTCGCGCCCGATCTCGCGTCGATCGCCGTGCCGGTCCTGTCCCAGGACCAGGTCAGCGACATGGCGCTGATCCGTCGCCTCGGCCGACGCCATGACGCGGTCGCCCAGATCCGGGACGGCCGGCTCATCTTCATGCCGATCGGCGCCGGCGTCACGCCCGGCGGCCGCGAGATCCCCGCCGCCGCTCTCACGAAGCGCGATGGCGACAAATACAGCTTCCGGCGCGTCGAACGCGGGAAGTACAACAAGGTCGAGGCCCGTTGGCACAGTCAGGCCGGCGCGAAGCGTGAGACAGTCAGCGCCGAAGTCGGCGGTCCCGCCGGCGGCAGCGGCGGCCGCGACCGCGGAACGCGTCGGATCCGCCGCGTCTACGCCACCGAAGCCGAGGCGCGAGAGGCGGCCCGGGCCGAGGCCCGCCGCATCATCCGCGCCGCGGCCGAATTCGAGATCACGCTCGCCTATGGCAGGCCCGATCTCTATCCCGAACGGCCCATGACCCTCGCCGGGTTCAAGCCGGAGATCGACACGAAGTCCTGGCTCATCGCCGAAGTGACCCACTCGCTCGACAGCGCCTCCGGCCTAAGGACGCGTCTGAAGCTCGAGACGCGTTCCTAGAGCTCGTCCCCTTTGAACGGCTCGGATCGAAGGCGGCGCTGCCGGCTTTCGGGGGCGTCCATCTGCTCGGCCAGGTCGATATCTTCCAGGAACTCCACGTCGTCCAGATCCTCCCGGAACTGGTCGCGCGTCGCGCGAGCCCGAGCGAGGTCGTTGGTCTCGAGCAAGTGCACGTCGCCTTCCGAATCCACGCCGCTGACCTGAAAGCGTCGCCATCTTCCCGGCATCTCGTCGCTCCTCCTGGAAAGCCGATAACGCGGTCGCGGCCGCATCGTTGCCGCCGCTTTCGCTGGAAGCGCGGACCTGCGTTCCTTATATGTTCCGCATGTCCGAGTCGCTTATCCCGGTTGAAACCGACGAACTGTGCATGGCCCTTCGCCTCTGGATCCGCGGTTCCCCTCGGTGGATCTGGCAGCGCGATGCCGAATATGAGCGCGCCAGGGCGGAGAAGCGCCACGATCCCGAGAAGGCGCCCGACCCGCAACGCGACCTTGCCGCCTACCTGGCGGATCGGTTCGCCAGCCTCGGCTGGACGGTGGCGCGCCCCGAGCCGGGCAACATCTTTGCGGACCGGATCGGCGACGATCGGCAAGTGCCGTAAGATGAGCGAGCTTCCCTCGGCCAACCCGCTGCGGGACCTGTTCGATGCGGCGGCCCGGCAGCGGCGGGTCCGGATCACCTGCCCCAGGTGCGGACATGCCGCCATATTCGAATCCGCCGCGCTCTGGTGGTACTTCCACCGGCGGGCATGGCGGCACAATCTCGCGTCGGCGGCTCGCCGCTTCGTCTGCGTTCCGTGCTGGAGCGATCGCGACGAGCTCGTGCGCGCGACGGAGATCGAGCTGGTCGACCAGGAACCGACCGAGACGGGATTGCCCATGCCGACCGATCTGGACTGGAAGCGCGAGCTGCGCCGCCGGCGTTGACTCCGGCGGCCCGGCCGCCCGACATAGCGCCCATGTGCAACCTCTACACGCAGAAGAAATCGCCGGACGTGATCGCCGACCTGTTCAGGGCGCAGATCCCGGCCAACTTCAACGCCGGCCCGGGCGAGGTCTACCCGGGCGGCCGCGGCATCGTCGTACGCGAGGACGGCGGCGAGCGCATTGTCGAGGCCATGACCTGGGGCTTTCCGATGCGGCTCAAGTTCATGAAGCCCGATTCGAAGCCGAAGCCGGTCAACAACATCGCGGACGTCGGCAAATATCCGTGGAAATTCATCGCCGGAAAGCCCGAGCATCGCTGCCTCATTCCGCTGACCGGCTTCTGCGAGGCCGAGGGCGAGAAGGGCTCGAAGACGCGCACCTGGTTCAGTCTCAAGGAGACGGAAGTCTTCGCCTGGGCCGGCATGTGGGACCAGTCGAATGAATGGGGAGCCGTTTATTCGGGCCTGATGACGAACTGCAATGAGTTCGTCCGCCCGGTCCACAACCGCATGCCGGTCCTTCTCCACGAGGAAGATTACGATCGCTGGCTGCGCGGCTCGCTCGAGGACGTGCGTGCCTTCCAGGAGCGCTGCTTCCCCGACGAGCTGATGCAGCTCGAGCGCACGGCCGAGCCATGGTCCAGGCGACGCGCCACTGATGCGGCGCCAGAAGCGGCCATGTGATGGCGATGCCCGACGAAATTGCCGAACGCATCATCGGCGGTATGAATCCGGTGAAGGCGTGGCGATTGCACAGCGGGTTCACCCTGCGCGAGCTGGCCAGCCGCGCTGGGATCCCGCCTGCCAGGCTGGAGCGGTGCGAAGGCCGCAGCCGGCTGCTCGAGGAGGAAGCGCAAGCCATAGCCGACGCGCTCGGAATTGGTCGCAGCTACGTACAGCGTTATCGAGGCGAGTTTCGCGGATGCGTTGCGGCGCTCGAGGACGTCGACGTCGATGAACTAGAACGGTGAGGATCGCCGCGATCGCCGCCGTTGCCGCGGCGGGACTGGCGACCGCCGCATGCGGAGCAATTGCGGCGCAGGATGACCCGGATCCCTCACCGGCCACCTTCGTTTGCGATGTCCTGCGCGTCCACGACGGCGACGGCCCGATCCATTGCCGCAACGGTTCGCGGATCCGCCTGTCCGGCATAGCGGCGCGCGAACTCGACGGCCGATGCCTTGACGGACACCCATGTCCTGTAGCGTCGGCCGAGGCGGCGAAGGCGGAGTTGGACCGACTGGCGGTGGGACGACGGCTCACCTGCCATCAGGTCGGCACGAGCTATCGCCGCGTCGTCGCCTGGTGCGAGACGCCGACGGGCGAGGATCTCAGCTGCGCGATGGTCCGGAGCGGAACGGTGCTGCGATGGGCCCGACATGATCCGAACCATCGCCTCGTTGGATGCTCGCCAACATAGGTATTGCTCCTCCGCAGATCCTGGCCGATTAGGCCACGCTTGGTTTTGTCGATGCCATTGCGCAACTCATTCGCCGCTTTCGTCGCGGGAGTTGGCTGTCCTTTGATGGCGATCACCCGTTGCGTTGGACCCGTTCCAATGCCGCAAGGTGATACGGATCGACAAGGTGGTCGATCGGCTCGAGCACGAATCCAGGTTGAGCTCGATTTAGCCCTCGTTCCGGGCTTGTTTCAGGGTGGTCATCATGCGAGTCTTCGACATGGGGCCTGACATGCCGCGCCAGCACAGGAATACGAAGCGCGAAAGTGGCCGGGCCTGGCTCTCTGGCCTAGCGATTACCGTTACCACCCTCGTGGCGTTATTTGGCTTCTGGCACCTCGCTCCGGGAGCGACATTCATCATCGCGTGCTTGGCGCTCGTCGGCTTGGTGATAGCTTTCTGGGTGGCGGGTGGATCCGATTAGTCGAACTTCGGATCGATCACTCGCATCACCGATCGGCCTCCCCGCATCAGTCGCCAGCGCCCATCTTCCAGGACTTCTCTAGTTTCAATTCGGATGGTCATTCGGATGCCTTCGCGCATCTGCTCCGGAAAACCCTTAGTTTGAATCGCGTGCAAAACGCGGGCGTCGCGCATCACCGCGTCGAACTCCGGTAGGCCATCGGGCTTGAACGTCCACGATCGCGGCGTGTGTACGAGGGCCGGTTTCACGAGCACGACCTCCAGCACCGTTTGAGTAACCCGTGCGGGCGTATCTTCCTCGACGGTGAAAAGCCCGTCATCATACGGGAACGATTTCCTGTCCAAGAAGACAATCGGCTCATCTTTCGGCTTCTCTTTGATGCCTACGCCCACCACAGCGGGCTCACGTTCAACGGTCCTGTAAAATTTGCTACGTGCGGTCACAACGGCGGGGTGATGGCGGGTCTGCTCTTCGATCCGCCTCAGCATTTCGCGATCTTCCTCGGTAAACGTGTCGCCGAAATATACGTCGTAAGTCGGATAAGCGGTCGTTATCGTGAAAAGGGCGAGAGCAAGGAGTAGCTTTCGAGAGCGAGGCTGGCGGTCATACCCGCGAGCAATCCGCTCCAAGTGCGGATCGACATTCCTCTCGAACCAATCGACCAGAGTATTGAAGATTGCGCTGCTCTGATCGACGTCGACCAGCTCCACCTTCACGTCGCTCTCCGGATCGATCGCCTGCGCAACGGCTCTAAGCGTCTCAACCCAAGCGATGGCGGCTGCTGAAATTATCTCTAGGTCCGCCGTCTCCTGTTCTTTCAGCTTAAAATAAAGGCTGAGTGAGTTATCTGCCATGAGCTTCCCCTGCTTCGGAGAAGCTAGGCCGTACTATCGAACTGAGATCGGCAAGCTCCACATCCAATACCTCGCAAGTCGAATTGCTAACCTGCCCGACCGCCATTCCCACGTTCATTCCGCCGAGCCCATTACGAGCGCGATATTGCATGGTCACGCGGTGACTTCCCTCGACGTTCGGCCCGATCCTGGTTTCCGCATGCTCGAACGACTCCGGATCGCGGAGGCTTGCCTTTACCGTGTCGACAAGTCCCGAATGGCTACCGTCCCAGGCGCTGAGGCAGTGGAAGCCTTTCCGACGATCCTCGGCCGCAGCGGCCTCACGTTGCACCTTCTGCTCGGCTGATTCGCCGCCGGTGAAAGCGCACACTCCAATGACCAGCGCACCAATTACAGCACAACCCATGGCGCCAGCTTTGTTGGCCTGAGTCGTGCCGCGCCGAGCTTCTGCGAGATCGGCTTCCGAGAACTCATGCTGACAAAAGCGACAGACCTTTGCGTCTGACTTGATCACCTCGGCACAGCGCGGACACTTCTTCTCGCCCGGCTTCACCTGCCCCTCCCCCTCCGATCCCCTGCAGCGAACGTAGAATTATTCCACACTTGTTGTCGAGGGGCGGCCGCTAAGGCATCAGCGATGTTCTTCGACGCGATAATCCTGTTGGCCACCATGCATTGTGGGCCCAGGCTCGGAAGGTTCGGCAGATTTGCGCAAGGCTTTGACCACCGTCAGCGCCGCTTCGCGCATGTGCTTCGGCAATTGCTCCAGCTCGGTTACTAGGTCGCTGGTTTCGCGACTCAAACGTGGACCTTCGCTTCGTTGGCCCGTGAGCAAATAGAGAATATCTACACCCGCTTGGGCCAGCGCCGCTAAATACTCTGCATTGGGCTGGGTCTCGGACGTTTCGTAGCGGCTCTGGGTTTGCAACCCGACGCCGGCGATTTGGCCAAAATCCTTCTGATTCAATCCCGTACGCTGCCGCTCCGCCTTCAGGCGCGCGGAAAATTCTACAGGATTGAATAATCCCGGTTGACTCTTTCCCATAACTGCGGAAGGCTGACGCGACATTCCACAGTTTAGGCGAAGCCGTGATACCTGCCGAGTCAATCTTGGGCCCGATCCCTGCGCAGTCGATTCGTGAAGCTCGCGCCAAGCTGGTCCTGGATGGCAAGTCGGTTGAGGACTGGTCACGCGAGAACGGCTTCGCGGCCAAGCTGGTCTACGAGATTCTGTCGGGCAGGCGCAGAGCGATCCGCGGCAAGTCGCTGCAGATCGCCAAGAAGCTCGGCCTGCGGCCGGATACGGCTAATCCCGCCCCTTCTGATCCCGCTGCCCCGCAAGGTCTCCCTGTTGCACTGACCCCCGCTGGGCGCACCATAGCGGGCGGGCCGCCGAATCCGGATCGGAATCGGCGGCCCATTTCCCAACTCGGCGAGCCCGTCTCCTGATGGGCGGGCAAGGGGGAAAGTCGAGACGATCGACTCCGGCCTTCGGCGCGCTCGTTGCGCAATCCAAGGCGGAGACGGCCGAACTCATCGGCGCCGCAGGCGCGACGCTCGCAGCCTTCGGGGCCGAGCTCGAGTCCGGAACGCCACTGCGCGCCGCTCAATATGCGGCGCTGCGCCGCCTCGGCTCGGCGCTCGAGCGCTTCGAAGACCTCACCGATCCCGCCCAACGTACCGACGGGCCGGGATCCAGTCATCCGCCGGGTGGCGGTGAAACCCACCCAGGGAGCCGTCTCCAAACTCGCTCCCCCGAGCTTGCTCCACTCACTCGGAGCCGCCCGGCGGATGCCGGCCCGATCAGCTCGGCCAGGCTGATCGGGCTCGAGAAAGAGACCGCGCACGCAGTCAATGACCGCGGAGGGGGCCACTGGGCATGACCAAGCGCCGCGCCCCCCTCACCTTCCACCTCGCGCTCACCCAGATCGCCGCGCTGATTGGCTGGGACAACGCCGCCGCGATCGTCGGCAAGCGCGAAGGCACCGTGCGCAACTGGAGCGATCCGGACACCAGCGCCGCCATCACGCTCGACGACGCCCTCGCGCTGGACGTCGCCTATCAGGAAGCCGGCGGCGACGGCGCCCCCTTCTGGCAGTGCTACTCCACCCGGCTCGAGGCCGACACGGCGCGGGCGCTATTCTCGACCGACGCGATCCTGGAGGCAGGCGCGACGGCAGCAAAGGAATCGGGCGATGCGATCGCCGCCGTCATGCAGGCCGCCCGCCCGGGAGCCTGCGACGGAACGAAGGCGATCGCCATCCGCGAGCTCGAGGAATCGATCGCCGCCCAGACCAACACGCTCGCCAAGCTCCGCGCGGGGCGGAGCAGCGACGTGCGAGCGGATCCTGCCGGCGTTGCCGGTCGCGCCGGATCCGTCCCCGGGGAGGGGAAATGACGATGGCCACAGGCCCCCGCCTGTCGATTGACTGCCCGCATTGCGGGCAGAAAGCGCGAACCAGGAGCAGCCGCGCCGTAGGTCCGACCTACAAGCAGCTGAACATGCAATGCTCCAACCTCGAATGCGGCCACACCTTCGCGGCCGCGCTCGAGATCCTCTACACCATCGCGCCCAGCGCGCGGCCCAACCCGGAGATCAACCTCCGAATGGCGCCGCCCCGCAGCAAGGCGCTTCCCACGCCCGCCAACGACGACGGCGCCCCGGCGAAGTTCGCCGGCGGCTGCGGCCCGGAGGTGCCGCCGCTCGCTGCGAATGATGATGACGGCTGCGCCGAGGCCGTAGCCACCGGCGCCTGATCGAGCCTGCCCCGGCCTAGGCCGCGGGCCAGGCCGGAACCCGGCTTTCCCTCTTCCGAACCAATCACCACCCGTCGCCGTACCGGCGGGACGGCCTTTCTGTTGCCTGAAGAAAGGACCAAGCATGAACCGCCACCTGGCCACGCCCATACATCCGATCTGGTGCGAATGCCGCGCCTGCGCGCCGAACCGCTCTACCCTGGGGCAGGACATTAGGGAGTCGGTGATCGACACCGGTCTCGGCGCCGGCCTGGGCGCCATCGTCGCCGCTGCGATCCTGATCACGCATCACTGGCCGGCGATCGCCGCGGCCGCGGTGGCGCTCCATGGCTGAAGCCAACGTCGCCGCCGAGGAGCTGCGCGGCCTGATCGAGCGGATCGAGCGCCTCGAGGACGAGAAGCGCGGGATCTCCGACGACGTCCGCGACGTCTATGCCGAGGGCAAGGCCCGCGGCTACGACCCGAAGACGATGCGCGCGATCGTCCGCCTCCGGAAGATGGAGGCGAACGCCCGCCAGGAGGCCGAGGCCCTCCTCGAAACCTACAAAGCCGCGCTGGGGCTCAGCTGATGGCGGCGCAAAGCGACATTGATGGCTGCGCCTTCGTGATCGGTGCGCCCTCCGCCCTCTTCATCCTAGCGATGCTCATTCTTTGGCTGACGGGGAACCTGCGCTGATGCCGGGCCTCGTCCTAGAGCTCGGCGTCGGCCGCTATCAGGTCGGCGGGGATCCGGGCGAAAATCCGCCGCGGATCCACTTCTACGACTGCGATCATGACCGGCCGATCGGCAGCGACGTGCCGCCCGACGGTCGCCGCCGCGAACCCGTCCTGACCCTCGTCTTTCACAATCCGGAATCGGTCGAAGCGATGGCCCGCGCCCTCGCGAACACCTCGAGCTGGTTCCCGATCGACCTTCGGAAGGTGCTGTGATGGCCTGCGACTGCATCGCGACGATGGACCGCCTGCTCGCGAAGCATAACACAAAGCTGCAGGTGACGTTCGCCTTCGGCCGCGACGGATCCTCTGCGACCTATCCGTCGATCGGAACCGAGAAGATCGAGCGGCGGACCCGAAAAGGGCCGATGCTCGCGATCCCGACCTACTGCCCCTTCTGCGGCGTCCGCTACAGCCCCGCGCCGGCCGAGCCCGCGGGCGCCGACGCCGCCCCCATCGAAGCCGGGGCGCCGGCCGAAGCCGACGCCCCGTCCCCGAACTCCGAAGCGCCGTTGCCTGACGACGCTGGCGAGCAAGCCCGCCGCCGAAGCTCGCCTGCCCCAGCGCAGGCTGGGGATCGCGGCACCAACCCTACTGGCACCGGAGGCTGATATGCAGATCACCGTACCCCTGAACAAGCTGCTGCTTTCCCCGCGCAACGTGCGCAAGACGCCCGCGCCCGACCTCGACATCGAGAGCATGGCCGCCTCGATCCGCTCGAAGGGCCTGCTGCAGAACCTGGTCGTCTCCGAATCTCCGACCGGGAAGGGCTTCTACGAGGTGGACGCCGGCGGTTGCCGCCTGCGCGCCCTGCAACTGCTCGTCGAGCGCAAGGAGCTGCCGCGCAACTGGCCGGTCCCCTGCCTGGTCGTTCCCCGCGACGACGCGACCGAGGCCAGCCTCGCGGAGAACCTCCGGATCCCGATGAACCCGGCGGACGAGTTCCGCGCCTTCGCCACCATCATCGATTGCTATGAATCGGGCGGCATCGTCGACCGGTCTGAACGGATCGCCAACTGCGCCCGCCGCTTCGGCGTCACCGAGCGCCACGTCGAGCAGCGGCTTCGCCTGGCCGACCTCGCGCCCGAGATCCTCGACGCACTGCGCGAGAACCGGATCAGCCTCGACGCGGCCAAGGCCTACGCGAGCTATCCCGACCACAAGCTGCAGATGAAGGTCTTCGCCGCCGAGGAGAAGAAAGGCAGCTGGGGCCACTCCGCCAAGGCCATCCGCGATGCGATGAGGGGCAAGGTCTATTCGATCGACCACCCCGCCGTCATCTATGTCGGGCTCGACGCCTATCGCGCCGCCGGCGGCCGGATCGAGCGCGAGCTGTTCATGGGCACCGAGGACAAGGACGTGATCCTCGACCCGTCGATCGTCGACAAGCTTTGCGCGAAGCGCACCGCCGAGGACGCCCAGCACTTCGCCCAGGAGCAGGGCTTCCTGGACGGCGTCGTCAAGCCATGGAGCGGCCCGAGCTGGGCCGAACCGAAAGCCCCCGCCGGGTTCAAGCGCGCTTATGGACTGAATCCCGACAGCGTCCCCGAAGAGAAGCGAGCGGACACCGTGATGGCGTTCGCCATCGCCAGCGATGGATCGACGCTCGAGCCACTCGGCTATTGCTATGTGCGCGCCGAGCCCGAATCTCAGCCGGCGCGCTCAGGCTACACGCCCGAGACGCCCGAGCAGCGCGCCGCTCGCGAGCGCCGCGAGGCGATCGAGGAACGTGCCATCCGGCTCGCCGCGCCAAAGGTGGCCGGTACCCCGCTCGAGGGCCGCGCCTTCTGGCCATCGAACCACGGTAGCTGGATCGATCCGGTCGAGCAGGACGACGATGGCAACTTCGTCATCGCGTTGCTGATCAAGATCCCTGCGGCCGACGTCGAAGCCGCGATGGCCGAGGCCGAGCGCCTCTACGAGCAGGAACAGGCCGAGCTCGCCGAGGAAGAAGCCGCGCTCGTGGCGGAGGAGAACGCCGAGGAAGTTGAAGCCGCGACCGCCGAGCAGCTCGAGACCGAGGAAGCGACGTCGTGACCCACGGCCGCATTCTCACCGAGGCCCAGCTCGACGAAATGGCCGAGCTGCGCGAGCAGGGCTGGACCACCGCGCGGATCCAGCGCCACTTCGAACGCAAGGGAGTCTTGGTCAGCCGAGGCGCGATCGACTGGCAATGTCTTCGGCTCGGCGCCGATGTGCCCCCGGAGTGTCGGCGACCAAGCTCCCAGCGTGACCGGCCTTATCGCCGCAATGGACGGACAGTGCGCCCATTCTCTCCGGTCGAGGACGCCCAGCTCCTCAGCCTCGAGCGGCAGGGCGAACCGCTCAGCCGCATTGCCCGGACGATGGGCCGCGGCAACAACTCGATCCGCGGGCGCCTGATGATCTTGGCCCGGCGCGATGAACGGGCTGAAGCGGCGTCGTCGTGATCCGGCGCCGCCACCGCCGCCACGGCGCATTGCGCCCGCCCTGCTGCCTCACCGCCGGCTGCGGCCGGCGGCCGAGGCGCGATCGCTTGCTCTGCACCGACTGCTGGTACCGCATCGGCACGGCCATCCGCCTGGCCATCGAGGAAGCCCGCGAAGCGCGCCTTTTCGCCGACATGCGTCGCATGTCCCGCGCGGCCGCCCGCATCATCGACCGCGCCGATCGGCGCAGCCCGCCGGCTGCGTCATGAGCGAAACTGAACGCCTCGCCTTTCTCGCCCGCGTGCCCGCGGACTTGGCCGCCCTGGTCGTGCTCGAGGCGACTCAAGCGGCGATCCCGCTTCGTCAGCTTCGGAGCGAATGCCGACGGCAGGACCTGCTCCGGACCCGCCAACGGGTCGCGGTCCGCGGGCGCGACCACGGCTTCTCATGGTGGCAAATCGCGCGCGCGCTCAACCGGGACCATGCGACCGTCATGAACGCCTGGCGTCGCGGAGTGGCCGCCCGTGGCTGAGGTCCTCGCCATCGCCGGCTGGATTGCCGCTGCCGCCCTGGCGGAGGCGAGGCGCCGTGCGCTCGACCGCCTCGCCGTCGCCCGCGCTCGGATCGACGTGCTCGAGCACCTGGTCGAAGGATCCCGCTGGGAATGCCGCCCTAGTCGCTGGCCGGAGGTGGCCGATGGCTGAACGCACATTCGCCCACCTCGACGAGCACCGCGCCTATATCGGCGCCAGCGGCAGCGGGAAGAGCACCACCGCGCGCGTCGACGTCGAGCAGCTGCTCCGCGAGCGCCGGCACACCTGCGTCACCGACCATACCGGCGTCTGGTATGGCCTGCGATCCAATCGCGCCGGCACCGGCCCGGGCTTCGATATCCCTGTCTTCGGCGGCCGCCGCGGCGATCGCCAGCTGCGCTTCGGACCTGGCGACGGGGCAACGATCGGCAGGGTGATCGGCGACGGCGTCTCGGCCGTCATCGACCTTTCGGGCCTGCGGAGCGGCGCCGAGCAGCGCGCCTTTATGCGCGACTTCGTCGGCGCGCTACGCCGCAAGCCGGCCGGCCATTTCCAGCTGGTCGCCGACGAGGCCGACGAAGACGTGCCGGAGAAGACCCGGGACGAGGCCGGCTTCGAGCTGCAGGAGGACATGATCTGGATCGCCAAGCGCGGCCGGTCCGACGGCTTCGTCCTGTCGATGATCACCCAGCGCCCGGCCTCGATCGCGAAGGAGGCATTGAGCCAGGCCCAGGCCATCTTCGCCCACCAGCTCACCGCCCCGACCGACACAAAGGCCTTCGGCGCCTACATCCGCGCCCACGGCACCAAGGCCGAGCATGACGAGATCATGGCCCGCCTTCCCTCCCTGCAGGTCGGCGAGCGCTATCTCTACCGTCCCCGCGACCACGTCCTCGAGCTCGGCCGAACCCCGATGCCGCAAACCTTCGACAGCAGCCGCACGCCGGACCCGGGCGAAGCGAAACGCGAGCCGAAGATGCTCAGCGAGATCGACGTCTCGGCGATCGCCGCGGCCCTGCAAAAGCCGAAAGTTGAAACGGCAATCGCCGCTTACGAGGCCGGCGCCGAGGTTGGCCAGCTGCTCGTCGAGAAGGACGCGAGGATCCGCGCGCTTGAAGCCGAGCTCGCAAGCTTCAAAGCTTCGGCCGAGAGGTACAGCGCAATAGCGGCCAGCTATCATGGCTGCCTTGCAGACGTCGCGAGGCTGGTCGGCCAGGTCCTGCCCTCGAGCGACAACAATTCGAACCTGAGTTCCGTCGGCACCGAGGAGGAGATTCCCCCCTCCAGGCGCGGTTCGCCGGCGGAGGGGGAGGCGCGAGCGAACCCGAAACGCTCCAGTGGCGCCTCCCCCACCCCACCATCGGGCGACCAGGACAAGTCCCTGCAGCGCGGCCGCAAGGCGCTGCTCGCCCTCGCGCGCATCTATCCGGCCATGCTGACTGAGCCGCAATGGGCGACGCTCGCCGGCTACGCCAAGACCGGCGGCACCTGGGGCACCTACAAGAGCGCGCTGCGCTCGGCCGGCCTGGTCGAGGAGACCCGCGGCCTGTGGGGCGCGACCAAGGCCGGCCTGGCCGCCGCCGGCGTCGAGCCCGAGCCGCTCCCGGATCCCGGCCCTGACCTCGCACTATTCTGGAGCGCACGAATCCCCGGCGTCCGCCGCATGGTCGACGTCCTCGTCAAGCGCTGGCCCCACTTCGTCACCCGCGAAGGCCTCGCCGCCGATCTCGCCATGTCCGCCAAGGGCGGCACCTTCGGCACCTATCTCGGCCGCCTTCGCTCCAACGGCCTCCTCGAGGAACAGAAAACCCGCGTCCGCCTGGCGCCGTCGATCATGGGGAGCGGCCGATGACATGCCACCGCATCGCCGGCGCGATCGTCTGCACGCGCTCGAGGCGGCGGCGGCAGGCGCCGAAGCCCCTGCCCTGCCGCTGGCCCGGCTGCACGCGGCGCGCCACACATTCGAGCTGGGGCTGCAGGGCGCATTTCTTCAAGCTCACGCCCAGCCTTCGAGACGCCCTCTGGCGCGCCGATCGCGACGATCGCGCCGCCTACGGCCGCCTAGGCCGAGCCTGGGATGAAGCCGCCGGCCGCGCCGATCGGCATGTCGCCGAGATCCTCAATCGCCCACCCGCGCCGACCTGGCGCCAACCGGAGCTGCCCCTGTGAGCGACGAAAGCAAGAAGCCGAACCTCGCCGGCATCCAGGCGCTGCTGGGCGCCCAGCAGGCGGACGCCGAGAAATTCCGCCAGGCGATCGAGGAGCTGGTCCGGATGTGGCGCCTCTTCGCCGAGCTCGCGCCTGAGATCGCCAGCCACCGCCGGCTGATGTTCCAGGCCTACGTCGACGCCGGATTCTCCGAGGCCCAGGCGCTCGAGCTCTGCAAGGCGCCGATGTGAACGAGACGCCGTGCATCTCCGCGCGCGCGCCGCCCTGACCGTCACGGCGCCGGCTCCGGCGCCAACCTCTCGCCCAACAATCGAACCAACCTGTACCCAAGACGAGTAACGCCCATGTCCGACCGCCTCTTGCGCCGCCCCGAAGTCGAACGGGAGCTCGGCCTCAAGCGCAGCGCCATCTACGAAATGATGCAGCTGCCGCCCGAAGATCCCAGGCACTTGCCGCGGCCGAAGCGAATCGGCCGCCGCGCCGTAGCCTGGCCGGCCTCCTGGATCGAAGCCTGGAAGGACCGCCAGCCCACCGCCGAGCGCCACGCATAGCCGCACGCCGGGGGCATTCCTGGGGGCACCACCCCGAATCACACCAACATCGCTGTCAACAGAATCAAGGGGGTTAGCATGCTCAGTTCGACAGAGGCTCGGGCCTCCACATCTTCTGAATCAACGACACCAAAGCTCTCGGCTCAGGTTTCGGCGATCAGCTCCGGCGGACGCGAGGCCGGCGCGGCGGCATCGGATCCGGTCCGCATCAGCCGGTCGACCAGCGCCCCCGCCCCGAACCACAGCAGGAGCGCGCCGACCGCGCCGACGACCCCGTCGATCGCATAATGCCAATTGAGGTAGACTGACCCGATCCAGATCATCAGGGCGAAGGCCGACATGGCGAGGCCGCACAGGCGACCGATCCGAAAGCTTGCCAGCGCAAACAGGACGGCCAGCGCATTGTGCACAGAAGGGATTGCCGAGATCCCGCCCCCAACGACGAGAGCGGGTCGGTCGAGATTGGCGATCAGATATTGCTGATTGTGGAGCGAGGTGAGCAGCCCACCCCCGCTCGTTGCTGCTAGCCGGTCGGCAACCGCCGTGAATGGCCCGGCCTGACCCGGATCTACCAAGGCGGCGTAGAAAGCCGGCCCGGCCGCCGGGACCAGGAAAGCGAGCACGGCACCCAGAATGATCCACACGCCGACATAAGCGATCATATATTGCGCCCGGGTGCGCGTCCCCGCGCACAGTCCGACCATCGCCACACCCAGCGTCGTCGGGAGGAACCAGCCATGGTAGAGGGCGTCGAGCAGCGCCGTCGCGACAGGCGACCCGATCGTGTCGTGGAGCCAGAGCCCGGGGTCGGTCCCGAAAAAGGCGCGGTCGATCGCCGCAAGCTCGGGGTCGTAGAGAAAGCCGGCATCGGGAAGAATGCGCTGCTTGAACGCGTTGAAGCTCGGCATCAGCAACAAGAAGACGCCGGCCGGCCAGGCGAGGCTCAGCAGACGGTCCTCTCGCCACTTGTTCAGAATGGCGGCACGCGCGGCGTCCATCGGACTCGCCTTCCAGCGGCTGGCCCGTCCCGCTTTCCAGACCGCGCCGGCGGCAAGCAGCAGGCACGCAGTACCGACGATGAGTAGGGTGACGCCGACATAAGCGGCGGCGAGTTCGGCAAACGCGATGGTAGAGACGTCCTCGTCCAGAAGGACGACAAGGGCGAAGGCGGCGACCATGGCGAAGGCCAAGGCGGCGAAGGTCGCCTCCGTACGGACGAGCCTGCTCGAAGCGGAAGTCCAAGGCGATCGCATGCCTCCGGTTAGGCGAAGCATGGTAAAATGAGCGTAAAGGCGCCCCTCAGCTAATGGGCGACGCTCCACTGCCGCTGCCCGCGGCAGCCGGGACATCGGCGACATGGATTACTGCCCAACGATCGGCATGAATGCGGCGCCAGCCGGGCTCGCGGTCGAGCCTTGCGGCAAGGCGGCTGTCCGGCGGGAGGATCGTCCAGCCGATCCCCCACTGTTGCAGTGCACGTTCGAACGCCTGGCGGTCTCCGCTGATGATACGTTGATGCTCGAACATGTGGGCGTCGCCGTAAAGGTCCGCCCGCCCGTCGATGAACGGGCGAATCCCGTCCAGGATGAGAGGTCCACCAAAACCGTAGCCGTTGAGCACCGGAACATTGCGCAAGGCGGCGGGGATATGCGCGATGGCCGTACGCGGATTGGACCCGCTGTCGCCCGGCGAAAGGTCGATCGGAAGGCGCACCGCCCACACGAGGAGGACCGAGCCGGCAATCACGAGTGCGACGGACCGGGGAAGCGGCCTCCCATTCCCACCTGCCGTCTTCGCGCCGAACGATTGGGCAAGCGGCTCGATCAACAGCAGCGAGCCGATGATCCCCAGCAGCGCCTGGTGACGCACATGCGCGAAGGCCATGAGGAGCAGAAGACCGAGGAACAGCAGCCGGACCGGCGGAATCCGCAGTCGCCGATAGAGAGCGAACGCAGCCATGCCCGCCAGGACCAAGGCGAAGCCGACGCTTTCGGTGAGGTCGGTGGCCCGCCACTCCATGATGAGCGGCAGCGATTCCATCCGGCTCACCGCGAGCGGAAAGCGAAGTCCGTCGATGCCGTGCGGAGTGGCAATCGCAGCGACCAGGGAAAGGATGAAGAAGGCGCCCCAGCCTATGATCGTCGGCATCCGCGCCCGGTCCGCGACAAGCGCTTCGAGGGCGAAAGGCAGGATCATGAGGAGGCCGAACAGGAAGCTGCCGTGCAGGTTCGCCCAGAGCAGCATCAGAAGCGCCGCGGACAGTGGCGGACTACGGCCGGCCTCGCGGGCGCGCAACATCAGGATCGCCCACAAAGCGAGAAGCGGCCAGGCGAGAACGTGCGGCCGGGCGACGATGAACGGCGCGAGGACGATGAAGAGCGCGAGGATGAGAGCCGCCGACGCGGACGACGGCAGCGCCAGGCGACGCGCCTGGAGCGCCACGATCCAGAGCGTCGCCGCGGCCGAGGTTGCGAACAGGAGCGACAGGCCACCCCATGACCCCAGCCGGAACGCCCCCGCCATCAGGAGTTCCGCAAGCCATTCGTGCGCCGTCCAAGGTTGACCGGCATGGGTGAAGGAGAAGGGATCGACACGAGGAATCGATCCCGCCTCGATCATCCACCGCCCGGCGGCCAGATGCCAGCTCGTGTCGCCGTCGTTAAACAACGCCGGCGCGAAGGAGAGATAGACCAGCACGGCAATGCAGATGGCGCACGGCAGGATCAGGTCGGCCCCGGCACGTTCCATAAGCTTCAGATCCATTGACTGCCCCGATTGCTGCGCCAGTGTCGAGCCGTGGATGGTCTGGCGGCGGTCCGGCAAACGCCTTTTTCGCGCTAAGAGGGTAATCGATGGTTAACGCCACGCTCGGCAGTTCGTCTTTCGAACTTGTTAACCAACGGGAATTACCTCGTCACCGTCACGCAGGCGCTTTCGGACGCGAGGGTCCAGGACAGAATGAAGCTTGTCATTCAAATTCCCTGCTTTAACGAGCTAGGTAGCCTCCCTGAAACCTTACGGGCTCTTCCGCGGCGCATCACCGGTATCGACGAGATCGAATATCTCATCGTCGACGACGGCAGCTCCGACGGCACGGGCGACGCCGCGGCTGGGGCTGGAGTCCACCATATCGTTCGGCACCGGACGAACCGCGGTCTGGCGGCAGCCTTCCAGAGCGGGATCGACGCGGCCCTAGCGGCGGGTGCTGACATCATCGTCAACACTGACGCCGACAACCAATATGATTCCCGCGACATCGAAGCGCTGATCGCGCCAATCCTAGAAGGCCGCGCCGACATCGTCGTCGGCGACCGACAGGTCCGCGACAATGTGCATTTCGGGCGAGGAAAGCGCCTGCTCCAAGCCATGGGCAGCGCCGTCGTCCAGCGCTTCTCGGGAGTCCGCGTGCCGGACGCGGTCAGCGGCTTTCGCGCCATGACCCGAGCCGCCGCGCAGCGCATCTACATCGTTTCGAGTTTCTCCTACACGACGGAGATGCTCATCCAGGCCGGGCGAAAGCGCATGGCGATCGCCTCGGTGCCGGTCCGCACGAATCCGGCGGTGCGGCCCTCGCGGCTTTTCTCGAGCATTCCGCAGTTCATCATCAACACCGGCATCACGCTCGCCCGTGCTTACGCCATGTACAATCCGTTGCGCGTGTTCGTGACTGCCGGCGCGGTGGCGGCGGTGGCCGGGCTGATTCCGATCGTCAGGTTCCTCTATTTCTACGCGACTGGCGACGGCGGGGGGCACGTTCAGTCGCTGGTGCTCGGTGGCGTGCTCATCATCCTCGGCGTGTTTTCGACGATGTTCGGGATCGTCGCGGATCTGGTTGGGCGCAACCGGCAATTGCTCGAGACGGTCCTGGAACGGGTGCGGCGGATCGAGGCCGCAGCCTCGCCTCAGGTGCCCGAAGCGCCGCGGCTCAGCCCCAAGCGCGCGGCCTGACAGCGTGACCTCCATCCAAGCCAATGCCGATCAGCTGTTCGAGTGGATCGCCAGGCGACGTGACCGGCTGCGCAAATGGGGCTTGGCGCTCGCCTTCCTCGTCTTCGCAAGCGGCCTTGCGTGGTCGCTCCAGAGCATTCCCGATCTCGGTGCCCGCGTTAGGCTCGCGCCACTGCTGCTTTTGCTCGTGATCGGCGCGCCGATCGGGACCCTGCTGAATTCAGTGGAGATGTATGCGATCAGCCGCATTGCCGGCGGGCCGATGACTTGGCGGACGTCGTTCGAGCTCACCGTATATACGAGCGCCGCGAACATGCTGCCGATGCCGGGCGGCGCGCTCGCCAAGCTTGCGGCGATGAAGGTTCACGGCGTCGGCTACGGCCGCGGCTCGGCAATGATCCTCCTGTCGTCGGCGGTATGGGGCGGACTGGCCTTCCTCTATTCGGGCGGAGCCCTGTTCTGGCTCGGCCAAGAACGCATCGCTTCAGTCTTCGCTACGCTGGGGCTCGCGCTGCTCGCGCTCGGCGGCTTCGGCTTCGCGCACTTTGCCAAGCCGCGGCTCGTAGCGGTCGTCGCCCTGATGCGAATCATCTCCTTTCCGCTAGAGGCGTTCCGCTACATGCTCGCCCTGACCGCAGTCGGCGCCTCGGTCGGCTTCCTCCAGGCGTCGATCTTCGTGATCGCGTCGTTCATCTCCTCGGCGGTCGTCTTCGCCCCCTCCGGCCTCGGTGTCGGCGAATCGGCCGCGGCCCTGCTTTCGAGCCTGATCGGCATCGGCGCCGCGCTTGGTTTCATCGCGGCCACACTAGGCCGCGTGGTCCGGCTCTTTGGCCTTTCACTCATCGTCGGCGCACTGCTGCTCATCAACGGCAGGAAGGGCGCCCGCGGGCATCCGCTGGCCGCTGGAGCCTGATCATCGAAGGTGGAAACGCTCTGCGCTTTGGCCGAAAGCGTGAGTCGGGCCAATTTGTCAATGGTTTGTGAGATCACCTAGTCCGGATCACAGTATAGGCGCTCCAGAAGCTGGCGACACACCTCGCGGTCGAAAGCCGGATCGCGGCGGAACGTGATCGTACGATCGAACTCCTTAACGCCGGTGGCGAAGGCGAGCGCACGGCCATAGTCGCCGGTGCGGGCGTCATAATCGTCGAGCATGAACAGGCAGTCGGCGCCCACCGGCAGGCTGAGGAAGGATTCCAGGATGCTCGCGGCCCGAAATCGTCCGTCGATGAAGACAAAGTCGGGCACTAGCTGGAGGTCGCCGAGTTCGGTCCATGGCGCCGCCGGATAGCGCCGCCAGCGCTCGACGCGGGCTTTGACGTTCCAGGTAACGAGGGGACGACCCCACGGTGCCGTCCATCCGATGTCGACATATATGGGGTGGAACGCGCCGCGTTGGGGGATCGCCGCCACCCTAGCCTCGACCGACTCAAGATAGCGCCTATTGGTTTCGACCGACAGGACATGCGAAACCGACTGCACCGCCTCGACTGTGGAGCCGCCGGCGCCATATTCGAGATAGACCCGCGAGCGGCCGATCGCGTCGCGCCACCGCGCAAGCGCGACCGGATTTAGATGAGGAGAGGAGTCGATCGCGGGCTTGCCGAAGCAGCCCAGGCGGTCAGCCGCGGCCCAAGCGAAGCGCCAGGGAAAGCGCACCACGTCGAGCGGCTTCCTGTATCGCGCCCGCCAGTTCAATGCTGCCCCCATACCACCGCGCTCAATAGTCGCCGGCCTGGAAGTTCGGCCACAGCGCCTCGCGTGTGAAGCCGCTGTTCCATGCGGCCAGGCCGATCAGGATGCCCGGCAGGTGGAGCAGGAAACGCGTTTTTGGGGCCGTTCGTGCGCCGAGCACCCGCCGCGCCATCTGCACCGTTCGAGCCGCCCAGAGCCCCGCGGACCATAAAGGCCAACGAACTGCCCAGGCGCCGGCCAACTCGGGCTGCTCGCGCCGCAGCCGCGCGCTGTGGCGGCCGATATGGAAAAGGTGCCGAACCATCCGCCGCGCTCCGGGCAGATTGTAGTGGCGGACCACCAGCGCCGGATCGAAGATGATCCTACTTCCTGCGGCGGTCAGCCGCGAGTGGGCGAGAGAATCCTGCCCCATCCTCCAATCCTCCGGAAAACCGCCGACGGCGGCGAACCGCTTGCGGCGGATCGCCATGTTGCCGGACGGGCCGCCGGTGATCGGACGCCGCGGCATATAGGGATGGACACTGCCGAATTCGATGAACCACAAGGACATTCCCCAATATCCACCGCTGGTCTCGTAATCGATCGCTCCCAGAACGCAGTCCGCATCCCCGGCGTCGATTGAGCGGCGCAGCGCGGCATACCAGCCTTCGCCGACCACCACGTCCTCGTCGATGAAGGCGACCCATTCAGTGTCCGCCACGGCCATGCCGCGGTTGCGAGCGGCACCGGCGAACAACCGTTGGCTGGAATGCAAGACCCTCACCGCCGGGTCGTCAGCGAAACGGCCGGTCGGATTGCCCGTGCCGCTGTGGGAGATAATTATCCGGCCGCCGGCAGGAAGCTCGCGCTTCAGCGAGGCGACGACCTCCTCCAGATGCGGCCCGGGACCGTAAGCCGGAATGATCACCGTGATCGCGTCAATCATCGAACAAGGACCGGATCAATCACGATGATCTCTCCATTGCTCCCTCCTCGCTCGTAGCTGGGCAACAAAAATCCCCCCCGTCACGGCCCCCTCCGGTTGTGGGTCTGGACCCTCGCCATCCCTCTCATTCTACACAGCGCGCCTTGCCTGTCATCCACGAGCGCACGATTATGCCGCGGATGACGAACCGGCGCCACAAACCACCAGCAGGGCGAGGGAAAGTTCTTTTCGACCTCGTCCACCCGGCGGACGCATTGTTCTTCTGCCATGCGATCAGGGCGCTGGCGGCCGAAGGCGTCGAAATCCGCATCGCCAGCCGCCACAAGGACGTGCTCGTCCCGCTGCTCGACGAGCTTGAGCTGCCGCACGTGCCGCTCACCAGCGCCGGCCGGGGCCGTGCGGGGCTCATGCGCGAATTGCTGCAGCGCGATTACCGGCTGTGGCGCCTCGTCCGTGCCTTTCGTCCTCAAGTGATGGTAGGCTTTGGCGGCGTCGCCATCTCGCAGGTTGGCAGGCTCACGGGCACGCCCAGCCTTGCATTCTACGACACCGAGCACGCACCGCTGCAACTCCGGCTCACGCTTCCGTTCGTGAGCGAATGGCACGTTCCGGACAGTTGGCAGGGACCGGAGGCGAAGGGCCGAACCTTTCGATTCCCCGGCAGCAAGCAGTTCGCCTACCTTCACCCGGAACACTTTCGTCCATCGCGCCCGATCGCCGAGTCGGCCGGCCTGGATCCCTCGTGCGATAATTTCCTCGTCCGAATCGTCGCATGGGCCGCCAATCATGACGCGGGCCGCGCCGGCTTCTCCACGGATCGGCTGACCGCCATCGTCTCTGCGCTGGCCGCCCGCGGCAAGGTGCATATCTCCTCGGAAGGCGAGCTACCGCCTCAGCTTGAGCCGTTGCGGTATCGCGGAAGCGCAACCGCCTTTCACCATCTTCTCGCTCATTGCCGCCTTTGCTGCAGCGAGAGCATCACCGTTGCAAGCGAAGCCGTAGCACTCGGCGTTCCGGTGGTTCTGCAGATCGACGAGGAATATGGCTACGTCGCCGAACAGGAGGCCGCTGGGCTCATCAACCGCCTCGACGCCGCCGGCGACGTCGACGGTGCGCTCCGTAAAGCTCTCCTGCAAGATCCCGATCATTTTCGCCGGCGGGCGCGCGCGTTCGCCGATCGAATGGGCGACGTCAACCGTTACGTCATTGATCAGCTAGAGCGCGTGATGAGGGCCGGGCCTGCGTCCCGCGAGACCGAGTAGCCCCAGTCAAAGGTGACCGAAAAGGGGTAAGGATTGGGCCGCCTGCGCCGGGGCCGCCAATCGACGCCCGATACGCAGCCGGACCCGCTGGGCGCCGGTCGGGCTTCCGATCCGATGCATTCCGCGTCCCAACCGGACGGCAGTTCCGGGCGAGATGAGGCGGCCATCGAGGACTACCGGCCGATGCCCTTCGAATGTGTACAGACCAGGTATCAGCAGCTCGAACCGGCGTTCCGCCGGTGTCGCGTCCAGGACCTTGCCTGCTACCCAGAGCGCTCCCCAGTGCGGGATGTAGTTGCGGCGCAGCTCAGCCCGATCTTCGTCGAGCAGCCGCTGCTCTGCCGATGGCGCTAGCCCCAATGCCTCTTTCAGCACCGGACTGTTCACGAGGACGAAGAGCGGTGCCTCGCGGACCAGCACGTCGCGAATGACCGGCCGTCCGGCGGCGAGATAATTCTCCATTCCCCAACTGCTCATGAAGAATCCCTTCTTGGGGAAGGACCCAATCATCGAGGCGCGGTCGATATAGGGGACCGGTTCAGGAAAGATTTCATGGACAGCTTCGACATGCGCCCGCTGGACCGCCAGTATAGGCGACAACGCGTTCAGGCCGTGGTGAAGCGACATGGTGCCGAAGATGATGCCGAGGGCCATGCCGCTGCGTAGCCGTCCCATCCGCATTGCGGCATAGCCCGCCAGGATCGACGCGGGCGCCAGCATCATCGCGTAATAATAAGGAAAGGCGTTCCTGTAGAAGAGGAGGCTGAGCAGAGGGAGGGCCAGGCCGATCAGGATCAGAAGGCTTTCCCGAGGCTGCCGCCCCGCGCGCCAATCGCCCAGGGCATAGCCGAGCCCCACCAGGATGATCGTCCAGACGAATGGATCGCTCACGAGCGAGCGGACGAGCACGTCGAGCCTCGGCACAAGCCCGGCCTCAAGGATGGTTTTGCGGAAGCCGTGAGCGACCATCTCCGGCCCCGCTCCGGTCTCGGTCGCCAGAGATGATGCGTGAAGCCATGCGACCAGGCCGAAGGTAAGGAGCCCCGCGACGGCGATCGTCGCGAGGCGGCGAATGCTGCCCCGCCAGTCTTCGGTGCATTCCGGACGGCAAACGGCCGCGATCGCGATCGTCGGCGCGAAGAAGATCGCCTTCATGGTGACAAGACCAGCGAGGGCGGTCATAGCACCCACGCCCGCCGCGGCGAGCCGGCTCCGCTTCCTCTCCAGAGCCAGCGCGAGCGAGGCCATTAGCAGGAAAATCGCCAGGGGATCGAAGCGGAAGCTGGCCCCGTGGCGGATCACGTAGCTCCCCGCCACGTAGCAGAGGACCGCGACCAGAGCCGGCGTCGGCTCCATGAAGCGGCGCGCGCATCGATGGATCAGGAAGACCGTCCCCAGCTCGAGGAGGAACACTGCCACACGCGCAACGATGACCTGATCCACCTCCGATAGGGGCAGGCTTGGAAGCCAGAAGAACAGTTGGACGTGCAGCGTCTGAAGCCAGGCGGTGAGCTCGCCCCGTCGATAGGCATGCACGTCGGCCAGGAAGCGGAACTCGTCCCAGTTCACCGGTTGCAGAACAACGAGGCCCGCTTGGATCGTCAGCGACACCAAGATGGCGGCCGCAAGCCAGATGTTCGCAGACTTCGCGAGCGAGGGCTTTCCCTCCAGCCTGAGGTCGCTCGAGGAAGTATGGCCCGCCGTCATGCCCCCTTATCGGCAAAACGAGGTAAACAGGTCGTCAACGCTGACCTGTTCCGGCGCGCTTTCCCGCAAGCCGCTGAACTCCCCTTCCCCGCCTACCCTGCGGTCTCCTGCCGCGCCTTCGCCTTCTCCAGCTCGGTCGCCGGGACCCACCAGCCATGGACTTGCGCACGCAGCTGTACCGGCACCTTGACCTTGGCGACGGGATCGGCGGCGATGTTGCCGGCGTCGACGATCCAGACCTCCGAGCGAAATTCGTCCTCGCCGACCGGCCGGTCGACGACCATCATCAGCCAGCCTTCGCGCCCTTCCCTTGCCGCCGGTATATGGACCGGCTCGCTGATCGACATTCCGGGCGGCAGATCCATGACGTCTACGTTTCCGGTCTCATGGTCGATCCGGAACAGGCGGTTGAACATCGCCTCGACGGGCCCGCCGACGACCAGGGGGAAGCCCTCGGGATTGATGCTGCAGTAATAGCCGATCCGATAGGGCCGGCCCTGCGCCGCGTCGGGGATGCGCGGCATGTCGCCGGGCGGCCCCAGCGGCCGCTGCTCGATTTCATCGCTGTTCCGGCTCAGGTCCATCGTCCAGCGGAACAGGCCGCTCCGCCGCTCGTGCATGGGCGGCTTGGTGCCCGATGTCACCTGGATGAAAGGAAAGGCGTTGGTGCTGGAGACGCCGAAATCGAGATGGATCCGGCTTCCTTCATCGAACGCGTTCATGAAATGGTAGCTCGAGACGCCCTTCGGCCCCTTGAACCAGCGCATCTCCTCGACCTTCCCGTAACGGGGCATCACGCCGATCCAACTGTCGAGCTCGGGATCGTGCATCCAATGATCGCCGCCCGCCTTCAGCCGGTCGAGATCGGCCGTAGTGGGAAAGACCGGAAAGATGGCGTGAGTCTCGGTGATCGCGAAATCGTGCATCAGTGCGCAATATGGCGTCTCGAACCATTGCTCGGAGACGAGCTCGCCATTCCTGTCCGCGATGCAATAGGCGACGTCCCGGCTGCATGGCCCGCCGGCCTCGTAGCCGAAGAAGAACATTTCTCCGGTGTCCGGATCGATCCGGACATGGGCGGTCATCGTCTCCGATCGAAGCCCGCCATGGAAATCCCATTGGCCGATCGTCTCCAGCGTGTCGGGATCGACCTCGTAGGCGCGGCCATCCTCCTTGGTCATGAACAGACGGCCGGCGTGCCAGACCGGCGTGGTGTTCGCGAGCGTACGGTCCACGCCCTTCGCGTCAGGAAGATCGGTGTAGTGATTGCGATATCTGCCGAACAAGGCGCGGCGGGCCTTTCGCTCCGCCTCATAGCGTGCGGTGCGGACATATTTGATGGCATGGTCGACGCGGCCTTCCTTGAACAGGAAGCGGCTGACCATCCCGTCGCCGGAGAGATAATGGTCGTCCTCGAACAAAGGCGGGTGCGCCGGATCGGGGACGGCGCGAAAGAAGGCGCCTTCGATCTCGGCCGGAATCTCGCCCTCGACTTCCAGATCGCGCGCCTCCCACTCAACTCGAACCGGTGTGTTCAAACCGGTGAATTGGGGGGTTTTCGGAAAGCCTGTCGCCATCGTCACTGCTCCACTCCTGTAACGCATCGACGAGAAGGCAACACGCCTCTCCGTCGAGCCTTTCCAGGGCCATTCGTATCTGTTGCTTACAATCTTAACAACGCCATTGCGACGGACGATGCGGACTTGCGCGACCAAATACGGCCGCGGGACCAAAGCCTTATGTCAGTCCGTCGCGTCGAGCGCCGCGATCAGGCGCGCCATGTTGGCGATGTAGGTCGCGGTCGAGATTCCGGTGACGGGCCGGTCGGTAGTGTAAGGCGAGGTGTCGGACGAGTCGCCGACATGGGTGGTGCGATAATCGCCCGGCGACACCTCGGCGGGAGGCGGCCCGGAATAAGGGTTGCTGGTGGCGCGCAGCGGCGTCGGCCACCAGCCCTGGGCGTTCAGCGAAGCGATGATCTCGGCCGGCGATCCGCCTCCGGAGGCGTTGAGGTCCGAACCGGCCGCGACTTCGCTCACCATATATCGCGGCAGCGGCTCGGGCCGCGGCGCGAACATGGGAGAGCTTGCCCGCAGCGTCTCCGCAGAAATCCGGCGAAGATCGTCATATTCGCGGCGCAGCGCAGTGAGATCGATCGCCCGGAACGCCGAATAATGGCCGATCGTCGCTTCGGAATCATGGTCCCAATAATATTCTCCATTGGCCGCGTTCGAGCCGCGGCGGTGAACGTAGATCGGCCGGTTGGTGCCGAGCTCGATGAAGGTCGGGAAGGCGCGACCTTCGCGGACCTGATCGGGCGACAGACGAACCGATTCCAGCCAATCCAGCGCCTCCGGGATCCGCGCCAGAAACTTGCTCTCCCCGGTGAGCCGATAAAAGTGCATCAGCTGCTTCACGTTCGCGGCGGTCGTATGGGTGGAGAGCGCCAGCGGCTCGTAGGTCCGCGCCGCAGCCGGCTTGAGGTCGAGCCCATGCTGCAGCGCCCATCCCGCCTGCGGCGGCCCCTGCTGGGTGACCAGGAAAGCGTTCATTCCGCGCACGATCGCGTCGCGGATCCGCTCGCCGCCGAACACCTGCCAAGCGAGCAGAAGGAAGCGGATATTCTCCGACGCGACATCATCGTTGAAGGTGATCATTCGAGCATAATCGGGCTGGTCGGGGTCGGGGGGCCAGCGCTGCGGCCAGCCGCCGATCGGATATTGGCTGTCGAGAACGAATCCGATCGCCCGATCGAGCGGAGCACGGAAGCGAGGGTCGTTCTTCTCGAGATAGAGGCGCAGCAGGAAGATCCCGGCCTCGACCGTGCCGGCATCGTCGAAGGTGGCGTCGTCGGCGGGATGGAAGAATTCCTCCATCCGCCACGCATTGCGGCCGATCGTCTCGTACCAGCGCCGCGTCGATGCCGGCCCGCCGAAATCGATGAAATAGCCCCAGCCGCCGCTGGCATGCTGCCCACGCGCCAAGGCCTCGCCGACCCGCTCGGCGGCGCGATAATAATATTCGTCGCCGGTGGCGTGATAGGCATCGAGGAAGAGCTGGCCCATCGTCGCCGTACCCGGCGGCTGAATCCAGATCATCGTCGGATAGGCCTCCGCCTCGCCCCAGCGTCGGGACATGTCGGGCAGGTAGGACCAGAGATATCCGCCCTCGGTGGAGACTTCCTCGACCATATATTCGGTCGCGCGGCGCATCGTCCGCTCAATCTCCTCGCGGCTCTGCGCGGCCGCAGGAGCGGCGGCGAGGCAGAGGCTCAGGACAGCGGCAAGCAAGCGGAACATCAAGACCACAGCCCCCTATATCGTGCCCAGCCGAGCAGCAGCTCCGGCCAGAACTCGGCCGAAGTGCCTCGCGCCAGCCGGATGCCGAAGCCGTGGCCTCCATCGGGAAAGAGATGGGTCTCGACCGGGACGCTTTTGCTCATGAGCGCATCTCGCAGAAGCAGGCTGTTGGCGGCCGGCACCGCATCATCGTCCTCAGCGTGGAGAAGGAAGCATGGCGGGCTGTCCGCGCGCACATGAAGGTGCGGCGAGTGCGCCCGCTCGAGCGCCGGCGAAGCATCGGCGCCAATCAGCCGCTCGCGCGAACGGGCGTTGGCGAGCGGCGGCGACATCGACACGACCGGATAGATGGGTGCCGCCGCGTCGGGTCGCGCGGAAAGCCGATCCGCGGAGTCGACCGGGTCGTAGATGCGCGAGCCGAAGCGGGCGGCGAGGTCGGCGCAGACATGGCCGCCGGCCGAGAAACCGATTGCGCAGACCCGCGCCGGGTCGATGCGGAACTCGGCTGCGCGCCACCGAATCAGCCGCACGCCCCGCTGGGCGTCGCCAAGCGCAATATCTGCGCCGGCCGCCCAGCCCTCGCCGGGCAAGCGATAGAAGAGGACGAAGGCGGTGACGCCGTGCTGCGCGAGCAGCCGCGCCAGCTCATAGCCTTCCTTGTCGATCACCACCCGCTCGTAGCTGCCGCCGGGCGTGATCAGCGCCGCCGCGCCGTTCGGCCGGTCGGGCCGGAAGACCACCAGGCGCGGCCGGGCGATGCCGGTCACGATGCGGTCGTTATAGGCGGGATCGGTGCTGCGCTCGCGCACGGCCTCGACTGGAAGCGTCGTCGGGGCCCCGGGCGCCCCGCCCGGCCACAACTCGATCGTCTCCGTCGGATCCGGCGCGACGAGCGGCCGGGAATCGCGCACGGCCGGGGGCGGCATCTGCGCACCGGCGCGCGCGCCGAGTCCGAACGCAAGCGTCCCCAACAGGGCCTGGCGCCGATCGATCCTCACCCAAGCGCCCGGTAGGTGAAATTGCGGAAACGCGCCGTGCCGCGCCCGGCGGCGTAAAGTGCGGGGCGCAAGCTGAGGAAATCATAAGCGACGTTGTGATGGTAGCCAGACACTTCCATCTGCACGTCGAATTTCTGCCAGCTCCGCCGCCCGTCGGAACTGGTGTGGATGGTGAGAATGTTGCGGTCATTGGTCAGCCGCAGGCCGAGCGAACGCACCGGCCCGGCCGCCCCATTGTCCCGCTGGCCCGGGGGCGTGCCGCGCGCTCGTTGCAGGCCGTAACGGTGCATGACCAAACCCTCGTCGCCGAAACCGAGTCCGGCATAGAGCCGCCGGTTGTAGAAAAGCAAAAGCCCGGCTTCGGCGCCGGGTTCGACCTCGACGTCCGCCTCGAGCCGGTAGATATGGTCTCCGGCGATGCAGCAGAGCGGAGAGCTGTCGCCAGGCGTCGACCCCTTGGCCCTCAAATGCAGCGCGCCCTCGGCGAGCCGCACCCGCGCCGCCTCGTCGGGGGCCGGATCGTAGAACGCCCATTGGGTGCCGAACCGATCGACGGTGAAATCGTCGCTCAGCGGCGTGCCGTGGGGCTGTGCACCTAGATCCACCGGCTTGGCGATCGGCCGCGAAAGGTCGCCGCCCAACGGGCGTGCCCATCCGTCGTCGCTCCACTCGATCGGTTCCAGCAAGGCCTGCCGCCCGAGCGTCCAATAGCCGTTTTCGTAGCCGTGGTAGATCATCCACCAGCGCCCGCCGGGACCTTCGAATAGGGTTGCATGGCCCCGCGACCACCATTTCTCCCGCTCGGAGCGGGTACGCACCACCGGATTTTGGGGATCATTCTCCCACGGCCCATGGATCGACCGCGACCGCGCAATGATGACCATGTGGCCGGTCGGAGGGCCGGCGGTCCCGCCGACCGCGGTCACCATGTAGAACCATTCGCCGCGGCGCACGATCTTGGGGCCTTCCGGCGCGAATGTCTCGACCACCCAATCCTCGGGATAGCGCCACGGATCATAGACATGTTCGACCTCGCCGACGGTCGCGAGCCCGTCCGGGGTCAGCCGGACCCGATCGCCGCCGGACAGGAACAGATAACGGTGCCCGTCCTCGCCCACGGCATGTCCCGGGTCGATGTGGCGCGGCAGGTCCAGGTCGACCGGCTCCGACCACGGTCCTTCGATCCGGTCGGCGTGGATGACGTAGATGGAGCGGCGGTCGGGAAATCGGGCCGGAATGTAGACGTAGTAGCGGCCATCATGCCTGATCAACTCGGGCGCCCAGACCGATCCGATCGGCGTGCGCAGCGCCGCAGTCAGCGGACGCCAGTTCACCAGGTCGCGGCTGTGCCAGATGACGATGCCAGGATAGGCGTCGAAGCTCGAGAAGGTGACGTAATAATCCTCGCCGTCGCGAAGGATCGTCGGGTCCGGATGGTCGCCTGCGAAGACCGGGTTCAGGAAGGTCCCGTCGCCCAGGTCGGCCCGGCGCTGGCCTTCATATCCGCGCGCCCATCGCATTTCGGCATAAGGGTCGAGCGAGGACGAGGCCCGCGACCCCTGCCCTTTCCCCGCGGACAGCAACGGCATGGGCCCGATCCCCGCCCCCAGACTCGCGGCGACGATCGCCTTGATGCTCGTACGTCGGTCCATCCGCCTCGTCACAAAAAACGGCCGGGCATAGGCGCCCGGCCCTAGGGGGAGAGGGTTCTTCAGAGCGTGAACCGCGCCCCGAACAGGATCGTTCGCCCGAAATGATTATTCTCATAGGCACGGTTGGCATCGATATCCACGAAGCGGTCGCGATACTCGTCGGTGAGGTTGATGCCCTCCAGCGAAAGCTCGATATTGTCCGTGAGCTGGTAGCGGAGCGCGGCATCCACGTTGATCGTTGAATTATAGCCTTCGAAGATGTTTCCGGTGCCGCCGCTCGCGTCGATGAACCGACTGCGATAGCTGACCGAGACGCGGGCACTGAACCTGTCGTCGTCATAATAGAGCGTGCCGTTGAAGGCGCGCTTGGAAAGGCCGAATAGGGTTGAGGTCCGAGTCTCCGCCTGAAGGCCTCCCCCCGGAATGATCGCCGGGCCGCTGACCCGATAATCAGCGTCCGAGTCGACGAAGGTGGCGTTCACCAGCCCGCCGAAGTTCGACAGAAAGCCCGGTAGGAAGCGGAACGGCGCCTGCAGGGACAGTTCGAGGCCGTTGAGCGTCGCGCCCTCGCCATTGCCGATGGTCGAGATCTGCCAGATCGGAGCCGCCCGAAGCGCCGGGTCGAGCGCCGCCGGGGAGGACGGAACCAGAACCGACACCGGAAGTCCGGTCGAATTGAAGCTGTCGGTCCGGGTGACGCTGACCGGGAAGCTGGATATTTCCTTGCGGAACAGAGCGACCGAGAAGATCGATTCCGGCGCAAAATACCATTCGGCGGCAAGGTCGTAGGCGGTTGCCCTGAACGGCTCGAGCTGAGGATTGCCGAAGCTGACTCGCAGGTTGAATCCGTCGGCCGATCCCCCGGGAGTCAGATTGCCGAGCGTCGGCCGGGTCATCACCTCGGAAATCGCCGCACGGATAATGAGATTGCTGGTTGGATAGAGCGCCAGGTTGGCGGCTGGAAGCCAGTCGCTGTAGCTTCGATCGATCGTCACCGGCACACCGGCGTTGAGGCCGGTCGAGGTCTGCTCGGTATGGGCGTAGCGCATGCCCATGTTGAGCGCATATTCGAGCCCGCCAATATCGCCGCGCGCGTCGAACTGCAGATAACCCCCGGTCACCTCCTCCCGCACGCTGCGGGTGTTGCCCGCATCGATGCCGAGTGGCCGCTCGTAGAGGTTGGTGAAATCGGTCGTCGCATCGAGATTGGGAATGATCCAGCTGTTGCTGTTGCCGCTCGGCTGGCCGGCGTCGCCCATCTCGAACCTTTCGGCGAGGTCGGGCGTGACCGGGAAGCCGTAGACCGCACCCGGCCCGAACGTGCCGCTCGGCGAGCAGGTGATCGTGCCGAGCACGCGGTCCGGGCCGCCATTGCCGCACACCGCCGTATCGCGGGTGAAGGCTTCGATGTCGAAATCGAAGCGCCGCCAGACGGCGCCGGTCTTGATCTGAAAGCCTTCGACCACGTCCCATTCGGTCCGCAATTGCGCCGTGCGGAACTTGTTGACGACGCTCGACGGCCGGTCGCGGATCTCGGCGAGCTGGAAGTTGGCTGGATCCGTGGGATCGGTACCGAAGGCGAGCAACGGAAATCCGCGGTCCGTATAATCGTAGCGATAGCCCTGGGCGTCGCGATCATCGAAGATCATCGTCGTCTCCCGCGAGATGGTCGCGTCCGATTCGGACAGGCCGCCCAGCAGGGTGAAGCGGAACTTCTCACCCACATCCTGATCCCAGCTTCCGCCGATCTGCCAGAATTCGGTCTCCGAGGACCGGAGGTAATGCTCCATCCGCACCCACGCATCGTCGACAGTCGCGCTGACCATGTCGTTGGTCTCGGGATCGATCTCATAGTCGACGATGTCGATCGACCGCTCGTTGCTGCGGAACAGCACCTCGCCCCATTTCTCGCTGCGGTCTTCACGGAAGCGCGAATAGAGGCCGTCGATCGAGATGTTGGTCCGGTCGGTCGGCGCAAACTGGATGCTGGCCGTCATGCCCAGCCGCTCGCGATCGTGACCGACTTCGCCGTAGCGCGGAATGCGCGGGTGAAAGGCGAGCGCGGCCTCGTCGCATTGCGGACTCGAGACGTAGACGCCGCCGCTGTTGGGCGACGGCACGTCGGTCGGATTGCCTTCGGCGTCGGCGACGAAGAAGCAGGGCTGGCCGGCCACCGAGTCGAACCGAGCCTGGGCCCAACGCACCGTATTGTTGCCGAGCTCGAGCGTGTCGGTCTTCGAATAAGCCGCCGAGACGGAGGCACCGAACGTGCCGGCATCGTTGCGCCAGCCGATCAGGCCGGCGATTCGCGGCCCGACATTGTCGCTGAGATCGTTGTAGGAACCCTGCACGTTGAGCGCCGCGGTAAGGCCGGCCCGACCGCCCAGCGGATTGCCCGTGTTGAGGTCGACGACCGCACCGAGCGAGCCCTCGTCGAGCGAGGCCTCCGCGGTCTTGTGGACGACGATCGAGGTGAACAGCTCGGAAGCGAAGACGTTGAAGTCGAAGGCTCGGTCGCGGTTCGCCGAGGCGCCGTCGGTCGAGGTCGCCACCGTCTCGAGGCCGTTCAGCCGGACGCGCGTGAACTGGGCGCCGAGACCGCGCACCGTGATCGCCCGCCCCTCGCCGCCGTCGCGCTGGATCGAGATGCCAGGGATGCGCTGCAGCGATTCGGCGAGATTCTGGTCGGGGAACTGGGCAATGTCCTCGGCGACGATCGCATCGACCGAAGACACCGAGTCGCGCTTGACGTTGAGCGCCGCGTTGAGCGAGGCGCGAAATCCGGTGACGACGATCGCCTCCTCGCCGGCATCGGTCTCCACGGCGACGCCAGGCTGAGCCTCGGCAGTCTCCTCGGCGTCGGTCACCTGCGCCTGCAGGCCAGTGGTGGCGAAAGCCAGCGCGGAGGCCGCGCTGAGCATCCGGATCATGAGACGCCTGCCTGGCCTGGTTTCCTGGTTCGAAGCCATTTGCGATCCTTCCCGTCAGCGCGCTCGTGCGGCGCGACCTCTTTTTATGACACCGGTGTCTTGCCCGGATACGGAAAGAACCGACGGCGACGATCGCGCGGCGGATCGAGGATGGCAAAGGCGAGGAATGCCCCCTTTCGTCCCCTCTCCCTCGACGCTGCGTATGCCGCAGTCATTCCGTTCCGGCGTCCGTTGAAGTAACCGGTGTCATTGGACTTTGATCCGCAACTCGGCTCCTGTCAAGCATGCGCATGTCCGGCGGCGCCGAAAGACGCTCGCCGACTCTCAGGTACCCGGCTGCACATAAGGCACGCGCGCGAACAGCTCGCGCTCGGCACGGCGCGGATCGGCCTCGGCGCGCGGCTCTGCGTCAAAGATCATCGTTTTCCGCTCCGGCAGACGATAGGCCGGCCAATCCGGAAGTCCGTCATGGTTCGGGTCGCCCGAGCGGGCAAAGGCGATGAAGGCGTCCATCATCGTTGCGCTTACCGCCCGCGAAGCCGCACCGGTGCCGGCGATCGACCCCGGCGCGTCAAGCGTGCCGAAGACGAGCGGGATGTCGTGCGCGTGCGGCGCCCCTCGCCATGAATCGACCGGCGACGGATAGTCGAGCTGGTAGACGAAGGTAGGGGCCCCGGCCCGAGCGCGAGCATCCGCCTCCTCGACCTGGCCGCGCCAGCTCCTTCCTGCGGTCGTGGCGGCGAAGAAGATCTGCTCGGGCGTGAGGCTGGGGAACAACCGCCGATACTCGCGAACCACATATTCGGGCAGGATGTCGACCCGAAGCTCCGGAGCGATGCGTTCGGCGATATTGTCCCAGGAAAGGCCGGCCACCTTGGGATGATCGGGCGAGAAGAAGCCGCGGGTCTCGTCACGGGTGTTGCCGAGGATCATCGGAATATCGTGCGCCTGCGCTGGCGCGTCGGGCCAGAAGGGATGCCGCTGGAGCCAGTTCATGTCGAGTACCGGCCCGAAATAGACGTTGCCGCCCAGGATCGGGTCTTCCGCGGCGAGCGCCTCGATCAGCGCATCGGGAGGAAGCGCGAGCAAGGCCTCGATCGAAGCGGCGCCCAGCGCCGACATGAAGGCGCGGGCACGCTCGGTGGCATTGAGCGGACCGGAGGCGGTCACCTGCTGGCCGCTCATTGTCGCGACGCGGTGGAACAGGCCGCCGGCCGCCGGCATGCCCATCAAGGTGGTGATTTTGGCGCCGCCGCCCGACTGGCCGAACAGCATCACCTGATCGGGATCGCCGCCGAAGACCGCGATATTGTCCCGGATCCAGCGCAGAGCGAGGATCAGGTCGAGCTGCCCGACATTGCCACTGTCGGCGAAGCCCGGATCGATCCGGGCGAGGTAGAGATATCCGAAGGCGTTCAGTCGGTGGTTGACCGTCACCACCACGACATCGCCCCGCGCCGCAAGGTGCCGACCATCGTTCAGGGGATCGGCGACGCTGCCGGACGAATAGGCGCCGCCATGGAAATAGACCATGACCGGCCTCCGCCGGGCGCTGGAGGCCTCTGGCGTCCAGACGTTGAGGAACAGACAGTCCTCGCTCTGCGGCCTGTAGCGCTCGCCGCGCTGCGGCGCCGACGGGCCGAACCGCTCCGCGGAGACCGGCTCGCGTGAGGGCGAAGGCGGCGAAGGGGCGCGAAAACGTCTGGCGATCCCGTAGCGGATGCCCCGGAATGTGGCGAGCCCGCCCTCGCTCGTCCCGCGGATCCGGCCCAGGCTGGTCGTGACTTCCGGCGGAGCGGGCGCACGCGCGGCGCGGGGCGCCGCGGCGGCGCTCGCCGCCCCCGCAGCCGCGGCGAGGAATCGGCGGCGGGTCAGCATCTCAGCGGCGCACGTCCCGCTCGCCGGTCTGGAACGCCTCGATCGCCCCGGGCCCGAACAGGCTCACATCGCCGGGTAGGCTATGCTTGAGGCAAGCGAGCGCCAGACCCGAGCGTGCTGCCCAATCGAGGTCGCGGCCGAGCCGAAGCCCGTGGAGAACGCCGGCGGCGAAGGCATCGCCGGCGCCGATTCGGTCGACGATTCCGGTGACCTCCACCTCCTTGGTCTGAGCGACGCCGTCGCGCCCGTCGATCCGTGCGGAAATGCGGTGCGTCTCGGCGTCAACGACATGGCGTGCGGTCGAGGCGATCAGCTTCAGGCGTGGAAAGGCATCGAAGGCCGCCTCGGCGGCGGCACGGCGGCGCGCCTCGCCGTCGCCGCCGAACTTGGCGCCGAGCAGCAAGGAGATGTCGCGGTGATTCCCGAACATGATCTCGGCCTTCTCGACGAGAGGCGTGAGCACGATGCGTGGGTCGCCGCCCCGGCGCTGCCAGAGCTGGGGCCGGAAATTGCCGTCGAAGACGACCCGAATCCCGCGTGCGGCGGCGGCTTCGGCCGATGCGAGCGCCGCCGCCGCAGGCCCGTCGCCCAGCGCCGGCGTGATCCCCGACAGATGAAGGAGGTCGGCCCCGGCGAGCAGGACGTCCCAGTCATAATCGACCGGCCCGGAGGCGGCGAAGCTGCTGCCTTCGCGGTCGTAGACGATCTCCGAGGGCCGCAGCCCGGCCCCTAAAGAGACGAAATAGAGGCCCATGCGTCCGGGCGCGCTCGCCACGCCGGAAACGTCGACACCGTGCCGGCGCAGATGGCCGATCGCAGCCTCTCCGAGCAGATTGTCGGGCAGGCGGCTGACCATGGCTGCGCGATGACCGAGCCGGGCAAGCCCGACCGCGACATTCGCCTCCGCGCCGCCGACATGGACGTCGAGACGGCCGCTCTGCAGCAGCAGCTCGCGCCCCGGGGCCGTGAGTCGGAGCATCAACTCGCCGAAGCAGACGGCGCGGCCGCTGTCCTGGACTGGATCGGTGTTCAGCGCTTCCTCCATCGATGGCGTGCTTGCTCGGATTAGATGATCAGGTTGCCATCTCCCCCGGACATGGCGGCGAGCACCGGGGACAGACGCACCTGATCATTTCACCGATCTCGATACCCCTCAGCATGAGCGGAAGGAGAAGAACACCCCTCATCCTGCGTAGCAACCCGAGTTGCCTGGCCCTGCCAGAAGGGTGCGGGTCCCGTGTCGAAAGACGTCACCTTGCCAGCCACCCGCCGTCCACGGCGAGGATATGGCCATGAACATAGTCGGAAGCGGCGGAGGCGAGGAACACGGCCGCCCCCGCCAGGTCGTCCGGCCGACCCCAGCGCCCGGCCGGTATTCGCTCGACGATTTGCCGGTTGCGAACCTCGTCGGCCTGGAGCGCAGCGGTGTTTCGGGTGGCGATGTAGCCGGGCGCGATCGCATTGACGTTCACGCCTCGAGCCCCCCATTCGTTGGCAAGCAGCTTCGTCAGCCCGGCGACTCCGCTCTTGGATGCGGTGTAGCTCGGCACCCTGATGCCGCCCTGGAAGCTCAGCATCGAGGCGATGTTGATGATCTTGCCCTGTCCCTGCGCGATCATTTGCCGGCCGGCCGCCTGGCAGAGGAAGAAAAGCGATTTCAGGTTTGTGTCGATCACGGAATCCCAATCTTCCTCGCTGAAATCGACCGCGTCGGCGCGCCGGATGGTGCCGGCATTGTTCACGAGGATGTCGACCCGGCCGAATTCCGCCACGGTCCGCTCGACGATCTCGCCGACGGGCGCGATCGTGGAAAGGTCGGCGGAGATCGTCAGGGCGCGACGCCCGGCCTCGCGCACCAGCTCCACGGTCTCATCGGCCGGCGAGCGCCCGACCAGGGCCAGGTCGGCACCCGCCTGGGCCAAGGCGCGGGCAATGCCCTGGCCGATCCCGGCATTGGCGCCGGTGACCAACGCTATGCGACCGGTGAGATCGAACATCGTGGCCGGCCCGCTCATTGCAGTTGGCAGATGTCGAGGACGTTCATGTCCGTATAGTCCTGGTTCTCGCCCGCCATCGCCCAGATGAAGGCATAGGATTTGGTCCCTGCACCCATATGGACCGACCAGACCGGACTGATCACCGCTTCCTCATTGGCCATGACGATGTGCCGCATCGCCTCGCCTTCACCCATGAAATGGAACACCCGGTCGTTGTCGCCGTCCAGATCGAAATAGAAATAGATTTCCGACCGGCGCTCATGGATGTGCGGCGGCATCGTGTTCCAGACGCTGCCGGGCTTCAGCACCGTCAGCCCCATGACGAGCTGCGCGCTGTCGCACACGCCGGGGATGACGAGCTGAAAGATGGTCCGCTCGTTCGACTCCTCGAGGCTACCGCGCTCGAGCGCATTGGCTTCGCCGATGGAAATCTTGCGCGTCGTGAAAGCCTTATGGGCTGGGCAGGAGGCCAGATAGAAACGTGCGCCCGGCCCTTCGAACACGACCTCGGCCGCGCCCATCGTGACATACAGGCAGTCCTTCGATTCGAGCCCGAAGCTCTCGCCGTCGACATGCACCGTTCCCGGCGTCGAGCCGACATTGACGATCGCGAGCTCGCGCCGCTCCAGGAGTGGCCGGCCAGCCGCGGAAGCCGGCTCGGTCTGGTCGGGGAGCCGCACCGGCGCAGCGCCGACGACGACGCCGCCGATGACGAAGCGGTCGGCATGGGTGTAGTTCAGCACCACCTCGCCGTCGCGGAACAGATCCTGGATCAGATAGCGGTCGCGTAGCTCTTCGTTCGACACGCACTCCATCATGTCCGGATGGGTGGCGTAATATGTGCGTTCGAACATCGTCTCTCTCCTGCTCACGTCTCGATGGCAGCAATTTGGTAACCGGTGTCAGACCGGTCCGCAACCCTCCCCTCCTCGCGCCCTGTTCACCGCCCACCCGTGAAAGAGATTGACTGCCGAGGTACCAGCGGTGGCAGGAAGGACAAACTCCGGCCGTCGCCGCTGGGTTTCACGTCCGCGGCGGCGGCGCCACCGATCCTCGCCTGATCAGCATCGAGGCCAGCATCGACGGCTGATCGTCGGGCGCTTCGCCGTCAACCACGTCACCGACCAGCTTGCGAGCCGCCGATCTCGCCATCGACACGATCGGCCAACGCACGGTGGTGAGCGGGGGCCAGATATGGGCGGCAATCGGCGTGTCGTCGAATCCGATCACCGATAGGTCGTCGGGCACCGAAACGCCGCGCTCGCGGGCCGCATAGACGATTCCCGCAGCCATTTCGTCATTGCTGGCGAAGATGGCCGTTGGGCGCGGCGATAGGTCGAACAGGCGGTTGGCGGCGCTGACGCCGGTTTCGAATGTGTAATTGCCGGCCGCGATCAGGCTGCGCGGCAAGCCGATCCCCGCCGTGCTCAACGCATCCTCGAAACCGAGGCGGCGTTCGCGCGCCGACCGAAACCCATCGGGTCCCTCGATGAGGCCGATCAGCCGATGGCCCATCTGGATGAGGTAAGTGATCGCCTCGCGCACGGCCTCGCGATCGTTGGAAGCGACCATATGGGCGGCGTCGTCGAGCTGGACCGAGCCCATCCGCACGTAGCGGCAGCCGACCTCGTCGCACAACCGTGCCAGCGAATCGTCCTCCGAGATGGGCGGCAGCAGGACCACGCCGAACAAGCGCTGCCGCTCCAGAAAGGCCCGGACGTCGTCGAGCATCATCGAAGAATTGCGATCGACCGGGCGCACGACCATTTCGAAGTCCGTGCCCTGAAGGGCCTCGAGAATCCCTTGCTGGACGTTGAGCACCATCTGCGCGTTCGGATTGTCGTGAATCAGCCCGACCAGGAAATTGCGCCCGAGTGCCAGCGCCCGCGCCTGGGGATTGGGCACGTAGCCCAGCCGCCGGATCACCGCCTCGACCCGCTCGCGCGTCTCCTCGTTGAGCAGGGGCGAACGATTGATCACCCGGCTCACGGTCTTCTTTGAGACGCCGGCAAGGCGCGCGACATCGTTTATCGTCGGCTTGGCGGAGCGCTTGCTGCCGCCCCGGTCGCTGCTGCTGTCCTTCTCGGCCAACCTCCACCCTCCCGTGATCGCGGATAGAATGTTTTGCCCGCTTCCGCCATGCCGAAGGCGTGGAGTATCGCGCTCCGCTGCCTTGCGCTGATACCGGTTACCAAGAACTTGACCAGCCTGTGCAAGTCCGTTCCCGCCCGTGCCCCATAGGGCCCGGCTGCTAGAGGCTGATTGCGGCCGTCAATCGCGGAGCATTGCTCATGACACCGGTTTCCATTATGACGCGTGCGAAAAGGGCACGTGAGGGGATCAGGGTGAAATCGCTTACCGACGAAGCGGCGGATATCGCCGATCGCTTCCTGTCCGCCCGGCGCAGCGCCGTAGGCCTTGCCGACTATCCCGGCGCGCTCCCGTCGAGCCTGGACGAGGCCTATGCCGTCCAGGATGCCGCGATCGCCGCATGGTACCGGCCGGTGATCGGCTGGAAGGTGGGCCGTATCAATCCTCCCGATTCGGATCGGTTCGGAGTCGATCGCCTCGCGGGGCCGATTTTCCGGAGCGAACGGGCAGCTGCTGACGGCACCAGCCCGGAAATGCCGGTCTTTGGCCGCGGCTTCGCTGCGGGCGAGGCCGAGTTCCTGTTGCGCATCGGCACGGCACCGTCGCCCGATCAGCGCGACTTCTCCCTAGAAGAAGCCGCGGCCCTGATTGATGCCGTGCATGTCGGAATCGAGGTCGCAAGTTCGCCGCTAGCGGCGATCAATGACCTCGGACCCACCGCCGTGATTTCAGATTTCGGCAATAATAACGGCATCCTGGTCGGGCACGCGATACCGAACTGGCGCAGCAGCGACTTCGAGAACTGGATCGTGACCACCCTGATCGACGGGCGCGAGGTCGGCACCGGCCGTGCCGCCGATTTTCCCGACGGCGCGATCGGCGCCGCCCGCTTCCTGTTCGAGACTCTCGCTCGCCGCGGCATTGCACTTCGGCCGGGCCAGTGGATTTCGTCAGGCGCGGTCACCGGTGTGCACGAGGCCCGGCCCGGCCAGCGCGTCGAGGCGGCGTTCGGCGGGGGCTTTCAGGTCAGCTGCACTTTGGTGGCCGCCCGGGCCGAATAGCGATCGAGGCGCTTTCCCGCGCATCCAAGGAGAGGAGCGCGATCAGTGCTCCCATTCCTCCTCGAGCACGGCGGCCTGACGCCCGTCCCAGCGTACCTCGACTTTGCGCCCCTGCGGATCGCCGCCCGCCTCGGCATAAAGCTCATAGATGGTGAGACCGTCGGCCTGGACACTTTCGATCACGCGTGTGGGGGTGAATGTTTGATCTCCCCGCCGGGCCGCCACTCGAACAGGTTCGGGAGCGGACGCGAACGCGATGTCGCGTTGGGCCTCGACCACTCGCCAGGTACGGCCTTCCTCCATGATGTCGAACTCGATCTCCGAGCCATCCGGCATCGTCCCGCCAATGTCGTAATAGTTCCGCCCGTCGCGAGTCTCCCTCTCCGCTTCGGTGGCGGTAAACCCCGGATGGGCCGTGCTGGCAGCGTTCATCACCTGAGCCGGGACGGCCTCGAGCGGCACGGCGCTCTTGCCCGACGTGACCACCTGGTTGCCGGCGGAAGCTTGTGGGGCGGACTGCCCGGCTGCCGCTTCGTCTGCAGGCACGCTCGCCGGTCCGCAGGCGATCAGTCCGAGCACCGCCAATAACGTCACACCCAAGCCTCTGCGCATCCTGCTGCTCCCCTTTACCGACAATCCTCGCATTGTAATTGACACCGGTTTCCCATACAAGTCGTGAACCGCCCGCAGAGGCGATGAGGGAGGAGATGAGGATGGCTTCCAGCACCGGCGAAGGGGCAGGCATCGACGAAGGCGCGGCCCCCGGCAGGTTCAGCGTCGGGCGAGTGCGCTGGGGTATCTGCGCTCTTCTCTTCTTCGCGACGACCATCAATTATATCGACCGGCAGATGATCAGCGTCCTCAAACCGACGCTGCAGGCCGAATATGGCTGGAACGAATCCACCTACGCCAACATCGTTTTCGCCTTCCAGGCCGCTTATGCGATGGGCTATTTCGCCTTCGGTCACCTGATCGACCGCCTGGGCGCACGCTTCGGCTACTCGCTCGCAGCGGCGATCTGGGGCCTCGCCGCCATGGCTCATGCCGGCGCCCGCGGCGCCGTCGACTTCATGATTGTCCGCTTCGCGCTTGGCCTCGGCGAGTCGGGGAACTTTCCGGCCGGCGTCAAGGCGGTGTCGGAATGGTTCCCAGCCCGGGAAAGGGCGCTTGCGATCGGGATCTTCAACGCCGGCGCCAATATCGGGGCCATTCTCACCCCTCTGATCGCACCCATTCTGGTGATGGCGTTCGGCTGGCGCGTCGCCTTCCTGTTCACCGGCGGGATCGTCTTCATCTGGCTCCGCTTCTGGTGGACCCTTTACCGTCGCCCCCGCGAGAAGAAGAGCCTGTCCGCCAGCGAGCTCGCCTGGATCGAAAGCGATCCGCCCGATTCCCCGGGCAAGGTGCCGTGGCTGTCGCTGCTGCGCCACCGCCAGACCTGGGCCTATGCGGTCGGCAAGTTCATGATCGACCCGATTTGGTGGTTCTTCCTGTTCTGGCTCCCCGATTTCTTCGCCCGCGAGCACGGGCTCAACCTGATGACATTCGGCCCTCCCCTGGTGGCCATCTACATCATCTCCGATCTCGGCAGCGTCGGCGGCGGATGGCTGTCCTCGGCCCTGATGAAGCGAGGCTGGAGCGCCAATGGGGCGCGCAAACTCGCAATGCTCGTTTGCGCCTTGTGCGTGCCGCCGGTCATGCTCGCCCCTGGGATTGCCAGCCTGTGGGGCGCCGTGCTGCTGATCGGCCTTGCTACGGCCGCCCACCAGGGCTTCTCGGCCAATCTCTACACCCTCCCGTCGGACCTGTTCCCGCGCAAGGCCGTAGGCGCCATCATCGGCATCGGCGGCACGATCGGAGCGATCGGCGGGATGTTCATGGCGAAGTTCACAGGCTGGGTGCTCGATGCCACCGGGAGCTACATGCCGATGTTCGTCGTGGCCGGATCGACCTATCTGCTGGCCCTGCTGATCATCCATCTGCTCGTGCCGCGGATGGAGCCGGCGAAGGTGGAGTAAAATGCGGGGCGGCACCCACGGGCATCCGCGCCCTTGCGGGAATGAGTTCTTAACTCGACGGGGAATAGACCGCAGGAAGGACGGACCGTCGGCAAGCGACGGTGCCGGGACAAGCGAGTCGAACCGCCGTGGCGAAATCGATCAACGACCTTTCGAAACTGGTTTCGGCCGGCCGTGCCCGCAAGGGTGTGCCGGCCACCCGCTCCGAGGTCCTCGCCGCCCTATTGCGCAAGCGCGCGGCGGCCTGGCGCAGCGGGCTTTCCGATCTCGAGGCGCGGCTCAGGAATCAGATTCTCTGGTCGCTGCCGGTCGAGCGGCCGGAAGACTCGAGGACGGCGAACGAAGCCGATGATGTGAAGGGCTCGGGTGCGACCCCCGGGGACTAGTCTCCAGCTTCCCCACCTTACGCCTTCGATGCGGCTTCAGTCTCGATCGGCACGCGGCCCGAGCCTTGCCGCAAGCGGCAGGACGACTCGAAAGACGGCGCCCCCGTCGCGGCGTATTCCGGCAGTGATCCGGCCGCCATGCGCCTCGACGACCGTCCGGCAGATCGCCAGCCCGACCCCCATCCCATCGGCCTTGGTGGACGTGAAAGTCTCGAACAGGGTTGGAAGCCGCTCGCGCGGAATGCCCGGGCCGTCATCCTCCACTCTTATCTCCGCAAAGCCGTCGATCGCAGCCGTGGCGACCACGATCCGCCCCGGTCCGCCGGCGAAGGCCTCGGCGGAATTCCTGATCAAATTGTGCACGACATGGTGGAACTGGACCGGGTCGACCGACAATATCAGCCGATCGACGAGCCTGAGTTCGAGCGCAACCCCTTCCCTCGCCGCCAACGCCACCGCGGCGGCGTCCTCGATCAGGCGTTTCGAATCGACCGGCTGGCGAACGGCCGGACTGCCTTCGGCGAGCCGGCGCAGGCTCCGAATCACGCCCCCGGCGCGAAGTGCGCTCTCCTCGATCGCGTCGAGGCCACGCGCCAGCACTTCCTTGCGGGCCGGCTCGGCATCCAGAGCATGGCGGGACCCCGCGACATAATTGCTGATCGCCGCCAGAGGCTGATTGAGCTCGTGGGCCAACGTCGCCGCCATCGTGCCCATCGCACTCTTGCGTGCCATCTGGATGAGCTCGGCCTGAAGCGCCTTGACCCGTTCCTGCGCCGCCCGCGCTTCGGTGACGTCCTGCTTGATGCCGAAGATCCTGACTGGACGGCCGCCCTCCTGCTCGACGTCGGCGGTAAGGCGCAGCCAGCGGTCGTTCCCGCGCGCCGTACGAATGCGGATGTCGAGGCTGAAGCTCCCGCCGCCGGCGATCGCCTCGGCGCGCAGGCGCTCCATCTCTTCCCGCGACTCGTCATGGTACATCTGGAGTATGTCGGATCGGCGCACAGGCGAGCCGCGCGGCAGCTCGAACAGGTCGTAGACGCCGTCGGTCCAGGTCAGCTTCCCGGTCACGAGATCGCATTCCCACACGCCCAATCGGGCCAGCATGGAGGATCGTTCGTACATCTTGCGATAGTGGGCGATCGTCGCCGCCTGTTCGCGAACGATGAGCGAGTCGGCGGCGGCCGGAACCTCGTCCGTGCCGGGCCGCAGAGCTTGCTCGTCCTCGTCCAACCGCGCCGACACGGCTCCCCCTTTGGGCGGCTGCAGCATCATGTATTCGGCGCCGCGCGCTGCCGCCGTCGCGCCCCATGAGCTGAAGCGAAAGACCCCGGCGCGGCGGACCGCCCCGGGGCCAGTGGAAGACCTGCGCCGCTTACACTGCGGCGAACGCGTTCTTTTCCTCATCGACTCCGCACCGATCGTCGCGGCAGGATCACCGGACGGAGCTCGAGCCAGGAAGGACGGCGCACGCTCCGATGCGCATTGCCCCGACCTTCCGCAGCTGGCACATGTCGTCTACTCGTCGGCCGCGGAACCGGCATCACCCAAATAGGGTAGAACAAGGCCGATTGCCGGTGCCGCCAAGCGCTTCGGAAATCGCTTCCGCCTCGCTCCGGCGGCGGGCGATGCCCGGCTACCGCGCAGGTTGAAACACGACTGTCGCGCAATCGACACAATTGAAACAACTGAGACCGGATTGGGACCAAGATCCGGATGCATGGGCCGCAAGGGAAGCTTATGGATCGCCACCGTCGGGAGATCTCGACAGGAGGCTGACATGAAGCTCTGGAAGATGCTGAAGAACCCGATCGCCTTGGTGGTCCAGGGATTTGCCGTGGGCGGCTTCCTGTTCATCGTCGCGAATCCGGTCGCGCCGCTTGATCGTCAGCCCACGCCCCAGCAAGCTGGTGAGTCGATCCTTTCGACGCTTGAGGCCTGAGCGCGGTTGATCCGCGGCGACGGACCCGCGACTTGCGTCCGCCCTGTCGGGGCGGCACTTCGACCTGCGCGAGCAAGGATCGGACGGACCATGGCGTGGGCCAATAGGTCATCGAAGAATATTCGGGCACGCGTCGAGCAGCGGGCATGAAAGCCGCCCTTCGTTGCAAATCGACGCCAACTCCCCTATATCGGTTCGGCTGACGTCGCTTGCGTCGGAATTTGGCGCCTCCCCTGGCGGGATGCTCATCCTTTTCCTTCCATGCTTCTTCGCTCCCGCGCACCATTTGCGCGCGGATTCGTTTTTTCGTGGAGGAGGGCTCTTATGCCTGTCGGAACCGTCAAATTCTTCAACACTGATCGCGGCTACGGCTTCATCTCCAACGATGAGGCGGGTGCCGACGCTTTCGTCCATATCAGCGCTGTCCAGGCTTCCGGCCTGGCTTCGCTCGACCAGGACCAGCGCGTCCGCTACGAGCTCGAGACCGACGCGCGGGGCAAGAGTTCGGCCGTCAATCTCGAGGTCCTTTAAGTCTTGGCGAAGGAGGACCTGCTCACCATCGAGGGCCAGATCGACGAGATCTATCCCGATGGCCGCTTCGGCGTCATGCTCGACAACCAGCATAGGATCATCGCTTACACTGCCGGGAAGATGCGGCGTTTTCGCATCCGCTCGGTCGTCGGCGATCGGGTCCATGTCGAGATGACGCCATACGACCTCAGCAAAGGTCGCATCGTCTTTCGCGAGCGCACCCCCGGGCAAGGCCCAGGACCGCGGCGCGGCTTTCGACGTTGAGAACCCAGCTGCAAACCATCGAACCATCATGGCGGCACGAGCCGCCCGAGGACTGAATGACTACCGAAAACCTGGCCGGCAAGCGGCCCAAACTGACCCTGCCCTTCGGCAGGAGCGTGAGTGAGCGGCACATGCCGCGCTCTTCGACCCTTACCGGCAGCGAATTGCGCCGGATCGTCACCGACCTGATCGGTTGAACCAAGCGGGCGGCGCCCATGGCGCCGCCCTTCTCAATGCCGGAGACCTGCCATGTCCAGAACGAACCTGAAGCCCTACCTTATCGCCAAGGACGAGGAAGGCCGGGTACGCCTGACCGTTCGCGAGACCCGCTACAATTCGCAAAACTATCCGCTCATCACCGAGACCCTCGTCGAAGAGGTATTCGCAAACCCCACCGCCGCGCGCGCCTTCGCCCGGACGCAATTCGGGGCCGAGGCGGGTCAGTTCGCTTCGAAATGAGTCCGGAACTCCGGCAATGAAGCCGTTCGAACGCCATAGACAGCCCTGGACCTCTCAGGAGATCCAGAAGCTTCACCTGCTCGCCCGCAAGGGCATGGGGATGAAGGCGATCGCCAAGGCGCTGACTCGCAGCGAGGAATCGGTCAGTGCGAGGGCGAAAATCGACGGCGTCAGGATCGCCAAGCTTCGCTAGAGCCTTCCCTCGCTTGGGCCGAGGGCACGCATGTATCCGCCTAGCCGGCCGAGCCCGCAGCGGCCTCGTCTGCCGGCCCCGGCTCCCACCCGAACACCGACCGCCCGCCATATTCCTGAGACCGCCGTCGCTCCTCGGCGACGAAAGCGGAGAAAGACGGACCCGCGGTGTCGTCGCGCTCGAGCCGCCGCGCCTGCGCGTCCAGGCGCCTGATAGCGCCCAGCTTCTCCTCACTCCCGAGCTTCGCCTTTTCGACCGCGGACTTGAGCACCGCGATGGTTCGATCGAACGCTCGGGTCGGCACCGGGTACGGGTGCCGGTCCTTCCCGCCATGAGCGAGCGAGAATCGTGCCGGATCGGCGAAGCGGCACGGGGCGCCGTGGATGACTTCGGCGACCATGGCGAGCGAACGCACCGTGCGTGCGCCGACGCCCGGCACCATCAGCAGCTCGGGAAAATCCTTCGGGCCGGCTTCGGCGGCAGCCGCGAGCGTGCCGTGGAGGCGCCGGAGAATCACGTCATCGGGCCGCAGCTCGTGACGATCGGGCAGCACCAGGTCGGGCAACATGGGCTCGACAGCCGCTCGATCGTCGATTCCGCGCGGCGAAGCCGGCCAGGCAAGCATGACCGCCTCGCGCGCAAGCTTGTCCGGTCCGAGGTCCTCCAGCAGGTCGAGCTGAGCGCGGCGCGACGCCGCGGCGCGCCGGTCGGCGAGGTTGACGATTTGCCCTTCGTTGCGCCCTTCGATCGCGGCGTGCGGCGCGTCGACGAAACTGGTCAGGCCTTCCGACAGCCAGTGGTAACGTCGCGCGCGTCGGCTCTCTCCATTCATGCCCTGCTGCACGACCGTCCATTTGCCGTCATCGGCGACGATGAAGCCGTGGAGGTAGAGTCCGAACCCGTCCTGCACCGCCGCGCTGTCGACCTTGGCGACCAGCCGGCTCGCATTGGCGAGGCCAGCACCGTCGAAGCCAGCCCGCTCCCCGGCCTGCACCAATTCCTGCGGCGTTCGGCGCGAATGACTTCCCCGCCCGCCGCAGACCTGAAGGCCGAGCTCGCCGGCCAGCGGATTGAGGCCGCGCTTCAGGGCGCCGATGACGCTTGTGGTGATTCCCGACGAATGCCAGTCCATCCCCATCACGGCGCCGAACGACTGGAACCAGAAGGGATGGGCAAGCCGCCGCAGCAGCTCGTCCCGGCCATAATGGTGGACGATTGCCTCGGCCATCACCGTCCCGAGTCGCGTCATCCGCTGCCCCAGCCAGGCTGGAACCCGGCCGCCGTGGAGGGGCAGGTCGGCACTTCCGGAACGCTTGGACATCCGCGACACCTTAAGGAACAATTGCCGAACAGGCTAGCAGAGACGATGGCCTTTGCCCAATCGGAATCCGGGCGTCCGGACGCGCCATCAGCGCGGGAGACTCAGCCTCCCTGCAGCTGGTGCCGCCGCATCGCATGCCGCAGCTGATCGTAGCTGAGGCTCAGCGCCGCTGCCGCCGCGCGCTGATTCCAGCGGCATTTCTCCAGCGCGGCCGAGAGGATCGCTTTCTCATACTCGGCCACCGCCAGACGGAAATCGCAGCAAGCGTGCGGATCGTGGGCCGCTGAAGCCGCCACACCGCCATTCGCCGGGCCGGAAACATTCTCGTTGGCGGCCGCGGCCAGGGCCGTTTCGGGCTCGCTGGCCGAAGACTTGGCATAGGCTGGAGCCCAGGGCGACTCGAACGGATCGAAAGTGATATCCTCGATCGGCCCCTCCTGACCGTCCCAGCGATAGACCGCGCGCTCGATCACATTCTTCAATTCACGCACATTGCCGGGCCAAGCGTATCCGAGCAGCTTCGCCATCGCCTCGTCACTGAACTCCGGCCAGCTCTCCCAACCCAGCTCCAACGCCATCCGCCGGCCAAAAAAATCGGCGAGCACCGGAATGTCGCTGTGTCGATGCCTCAAGGGCGGCAGGGTCACGACCTCGAAGCTCAGCCGGTCAAGCAGGTCGGCGCGGAACCGGCCCTGATCGACCAGGCGCGGTAGGTGCTCGTTCGTCGCCGCTACGATGCGCACGTCCACCCGGACCGGTCGACTCGATCCGATGCGGGTCACGTCACCATATTCGATCGCCCGCAGCAGCCGGTCCTGCGCCGGGCTCGACAAGGTCGCCAGCTCGTCGAGGAACAAGGTTCCGCCATTCGCTTCTTCGAATCGGCCGGGCCGCGCCTTGGTCGCGCCGGTGAAGGCGCCCGCCTCATGGCCGAACAATTCGGCTTCGATCAGAGTCTCGGGCAAGGCTGCGCAATTCATGATAATGAGGGGACCGTCCCAGCGCGAGGAGAGGTGGTGGAGTCGTTCGGCGATCAGTTCCTTGCCGGTGCCGCGCTCGCCGATCACCAGCACCGGCCGGTCGAGCGGCGCCGCCCGGCTCGCTCGTTCGACGGCGTCGAGAAAGGACGACGACTGGCCGACCAGCTGGACGTGATGCTCCATGTTCATGCCTCGCGCGCCGGTAGGTTCGACCGGCGATCCGACCACTTATTGGGATATTTCACCACCTCTTGGCAAGCTCTAAATGGCTTTTCCACCTTCCGAGAGGCTGGTTTTCGGCAGTTTTCCGCGGTTCCTGTGACTTGGCACGCCCCCTGCTTAGTTTCCCACGTCACCGCCGATGGTCGGTGGGACGTGAACGCAAACCAGGTTGAGGAGACCGGATATGTTCAGCACCGAAGTCTTTCTCGCGTCGCCACGGCCGCAGTCGGCGCGCTCGTCCTTTCGACCCTCTCGGTCGCAGCCGCGGTCGGTCCGGCCCAGTCGGCCGGCTCCCCTGCTGCAGCCTACGCCATGATCGACAACGGCACCCGTACGCATGGCTGAGCCGGACCCCTTCCGGGTGGTGGTCGGGCCCGGGGAGCTCATCCGGATGAGCTCCTCGCGCAAGTCTGGCCCTTCCCGTCCGGCACGGCCTTATGTTTCAACCAAGGAGTTCTTTCCCATGGGCATCTTTTCGCGGACGCGCGATATCATTGCCGCCAACGTCACCGACCTGCTCGACAAGGCCGAAGATCCGGCCAAGATGATCCGGATGATCATCCTCGAAATGGAGGAAACCCTGGTGGAGGTTCGCGCCTCCGCCGCCCGTACCATCGCGGATCAGAAGGAGATGCGCCGGCAGATCACCAAGCTGGACCGGCTCCAGGAAAGCTGGGTCGAAAAGGCCGAGCTCGCTCTGTCCAAGGGTCGCGAGGACCTCGCCAAGGCGGCCCTGTTCGAAAAGCAGAAGGCGGCCGACATGGCCGACCAGCTCAAGGCGGAGATCGAGGTCCTCGATGACGCGTTGCGCGCCTCTGAGACCGACATCGCCAAGCTGCAGACCAAGCTGCGCGAAGCCCGCGCGCGCCAGAATGCGATCGTGACGCGGATGGAGAGTGCCCAGAACCGCGCCCGCCTGCGCGAGCTCTATTCAGGTCCCAAGGTGGACGAGGCCTTCTCACGCTTCGACGTGCTCGAGCGCCACGCCGATCTCGCCGAGGGCCATGCCGACGCGATGAGCTTGGGCGGCCCGCCCAAGACGCTCGACGAGGAGATCGCCGAGCTCAGGAACTCGGAGAAGGTCGATGCTGAGCTGGAGGCGCTGAAGGCGTCGCTCGCCAAGCGCACCAACGGCGGCGAGGCCGCGAGCAAGGAAGGCTGATCAGATGGAGGATATCCTCGTCCCGATCTTCGTCGTCGGAATGCTCTTCATCGGGTTACCGTGGATCGTGTTCCACTACATCACGCGATGGAAGACGGCGGCGACCCTCACGACCGAGGATGAGAATCTCCTCGATGAACTGCACGACCTCGCCCGTCGACTCGACGAGCGGATGAACACGATCGAACGCATCATCCAGGCCGAGAATCCGAACTGGCGCTCGGTCGCGTTCGATCCGGTCGACACCGCGCTCGAGGATCGCAGCAACCGCATCCTGGAAGCCGGCCGCCTCGAAGCCGACCGGCTCGGATCCGGCCGCATGTCCAATCGCCCGCACAGGAGGAATTGATGACCGGCGCGCGAACCCGCTTCTATCTCGACAAGCAGAACGCCAAATGGTCGGGCGTCTGCGCCGGAATCGCCGATTATACCGGCATGGACGTCACCCTGGTGCGCATCGGCATGGTCCTGCTCACCATCTTGGGCGGATTTCCCTGGACGTTGATCGCCTACTGGATCGTCGCCGCAATGGCTCCGAGGAAACCGCTCGAGCTTTACGAACAGGATCCGGCCCAGCAGAAGTTCTGGCAGGGCGTTCGCGCCAATCCGCGCCGCACCGCCCGTGACGTCCGCTCGCGCTTCCGCGACATCGACCGCCGCCTCGCCGACGTCGAGGCCTACGTCACCAGCTCCAACGGCCGCCTCGCACGGGAAATCGAGGAGCTGCGCTGATCGCGCTGAAAAAGAGGGGAAGGAACAGATGGGTTTCGGAGGTCCGTTTTTCGTCATCGCGATCGTGCTGATCGCCACCGCGGGCTGGGTGATCACCACCTGGCTCAGGATCAAGCATGGCTATCCGCTGACCGACGATTGGGGGAATACGGTCCATCCGGTTCCCGGACCCGACGCGACCCGTCAGACGGAGCTGCTCGCGAGCGAGAACCAGAAGCTGCGCGGCCAGGTCGGCCGGCTGGAGGAGAGGATCGCCGTTCTCGAGCGCATCGCCACCGATCCGGCGGAGCGCACCGCGCGTGAGATCGACAAGCTGCGCTAGGCAATTGAAGGAGTATTGCCGATGTCTTGGGGAGGTCCCGAATTCGTTCTGGCGATCATCGCGATCAGCACGCTCGGCTGGCTGGGGAGCAGCTGGATACGGGCTCGGCACGGTTACCCGCTCGAGAATGAGTGGAGCGGGATGACGTTCAAGGACGACGTCGCCGCCGGAGCGCGCGAGGTCAAGCGGCTCGCCGTGGAGAATGGCGAGATGAAGGCGCAGATCGGCCGGCTTGAGGAGAGAATACGGGTGCTGGAGCGGATCGCCACCGACAAGGGCTCGGCGCTCGCAGCCGAGATTGACGGCCTTCCCGATCTCTCGTCCCGCCCGCTCGAACGTTTGAATCGCCAGTCGGAAGGGAGCCTGCAGCCATGAACTTTCCATTCGAAACATTCGCCCCGGTCTTCGCCCTCGTCGGGATCGCCGCGGTGGCCGGCTGGGTGTTCGTCACCTGGCTCAGGATCAAGCATGGCTATCCGCTCGACGGCGTCTGGGGCCAGGCGGTCTATCCGAAGAAGATGGACGAGGAGGCGATCGAGCGGATCAAGCTGCTCTCCACCGAAAATGCTCAGCTTCGCGCCGAGCTCGGATCGGTGAAGGACCGACTCGCCAATGTCGAGCGGATCGTCACGGACGACACGCACAGAATCACCCAGGAGATCGAGGCGCTGCGTTCGCCCAGTCACTAAGGAGTCGCGCAATGTCGCCGTTGCCTTCAAGCTGTTCGCGCTATTCATGGCCCTGGGCGTCCCTTGCCTGTTCGTGAAGGCCTGATCGCTCATGAACCTTGGATCGACCGCTGCGAGCCGCGCATGGGGACACGATGATGACGGGGAGAAAGCGGCAATATGCGGCTCCCAGGAGCCGCTCGAGCAGCGGGTACGGTGCTGGAGCGCATCGTCACCGAAAAGGAAATCACCGGCCGATGAGATCGAGAAGCTGCTCGACCGACCCTCGCCCCGCCCCGTTCAGAAAAGGAGCTTCTGAGTGATCGACAATCCGTTCGAAATGGTAGTCCTGATCGTCCTGATCATGGCGATCGCCGGGGTCATGCGCGCCAAATATAAGAGCCATCGCACTGCTGATTCGCAGATCGAGTCGGCCGAGACCGGCCAGCTGCGCGAGGAGGTACGCAAGCTGAAGGACCGGGTCGCCGTGCTCGAGCGGATCGCCACCGACAAGAACCACCTGCTCGAGCAGGAATTCGAGCGGCTGCGGGACAGTTGAGTCAGCAATGTCGAACCCGTTCGTCCTGCTCGTCCTGTTTGGCACCGCAACGATCGCCATCGCGATTGCCACGGCGGCGGCATTTCGGATCTGGCGCGATTGGCTCGATCTCAAGCGGGCCGGGATGCGCCGGGATCCACCGGGCAGCGCGGGTTGCGAGATCACGGACCTGCGTCAGCGCATCCGCCGCCTTGAATCGATTGCCGACGGCGAGGTCTGAGTGGGACCATGCTTGTGCCGCATCCTCGCACTGGCTGAATGAGCACTTCAAATGGCGATGCCCCAACCCGAGAGAACGGCGCGCGTGGCAATTGCTAGTCGGAGGAGGTGACGCGGCGGCCCGGCGACACTAAGTCGCAGCCATGGCCTTCCAATCGCTACGCGACGTCTATTCCGATTACGAGCTGCTCGAAGCGGACGACCGCTACCGGCTGCTGATCGATCTCGGCCGGCAGCTCGAGCCGATGCCCGACCCCCTCAAGACCGACGCCACCCTCGTACGCGGCTGCTCGGCCGCCGTGTGGGTCTATCCGATACCCGCCGAGGACGGGCGGCTCCATTTCCTCGCCGACAGCAATGCGGCGATCACCAAGGGAATCGTTGCCCTGGTGCTGCTCGCGGTGCAGGATCGTACGCCCGAGGAGATTTTGGCGACGGACATCGAGGGCGAGCTCGCCCGATTCGATCTGGGCCATCAATTGAGCTCGAACCGCGCCCAGGGAATTCCCAACATGATCGCCCTGGTTCGCGAGACGGCGCGCCGGCTTGCCGAATGAGCGGGGATGATCCGCGCGACGACCAACGCTTCGATCCGGAACGATTTATGAGCTATGTGCGTCAGGTCGGCCACGGCGGCGCGCTCGGCATCGCTTATCGCGATCATGGCGACGACTGGGCGGAGCTCGCGCTTCCCTACGACGAGCGCCTCGTCGGAATGCCGGCCAGCGGGATCATCGCTTCTGGCCCGATCATCAGTCTGATGGACATGGCCACCAGCCTCGCGATCTGGGTCAGGATCGGCCGTTTCCGGCACCAGGCGACTCTCGACCTTCGCGTCGATTATCTGCGGCCGGCGATCCCCGGTCGCACGCTGGTCGGCCGCGGCGAATGCTACGGTCTTACCCGAAGCGTCGGCTTCGTCCGCGGCACGGCCCATGACGGCGACCCGGCCAGCCCGGTCGCCCATGTCGGCGGCACTTTCATGTTCACGGACTGACGCCCTGGTCCTCCCACCACTTCGCGGCAGGCCCCTCCCCCGAACCGGAGATGGCAGCGGAGATGCCTATCATTGCCTCCCCCTTCGGTGGAGAAGGAGGGACGTGCACGGCGCAGCTGGGCCGGAGGGCAAGGGGCGTTAAGCCGCGCTCCGCCTTTCTTCCGCCTTGCGCAGCACCTCATAGGCAGCCTGGATCGCCTGGAAGCGCGCGAGCGCCTCGGCATCGTCGGGCTTGAGGTCCGGATGGTGCGCCTTGGCGAGCCGCCGATAGGCGACGCGTATATCCTCGAATCCGGCGTCGGCGTCGAGTTCCAGAACGTCCAGGGCACGCATCTCGTCTCGGCTGCGGCTGCCGTCGCCCGGCCCGCCCCAGCCGTAATGGCCGGCCTGGCGATAGCCGTCGGCGCCGCGCCTTTCCTCGGCTTCGCGCGCGGCGGCATCCTCGGCGGTCAACCCTTCGAAATAGTTCCAGCCACGGTTGTACTCGGCGGCGTGCCGCTCGCAGAAATACCAGCGCTCCCGGCTGTTCGGGGATTTGGGCGCAGGCCGGTCCCCCGGCTCGTCGCAGCCGTGGCGGTCGCAGGTCCGCACCGGCTCGGCCTCGCGAGTCGATCCGTAGCCTCGCCAGCGGGGAAAGCCCCAGTCGTTCGATCGCGTCGCTTTAGCCATAGATATGCTCACCCTACTCGGCTCCCGCGGCAAATTCACGGGGCGATCGGAAAATTTTCCGCCTCACGCGCGGGAAAGAAGGCCAGAGGGTCTGTAAGCCGGGTTCTGTCCTCCGCCGCTGCCGAAACAGAGACGAAGGGACGGCCATTCCTCTAGGAAGCGGATCGCTCCGCTCCTCCAGCAACCAACCCGGGCGACGAGGCTGGAACGAAGCCCAAATGCCGCCCCTATTCGGTCTTGCTCCCGGTGGGGTTTACCGTGCCGGCTTCGTTGCCGAAGCCGCGGTGCGCTCTTACCGCACCCTTTCGCCCTTACCGGCCCAAGCCTAAGCGAAGGCAGGCGGTCTGCTTTCTGTGGCACTTTCCCTGGGGTCGCCCCCGCCGGGCGTTACCCGGCACCGTCGTTCCAAGGAGCCCGGACTTTCCTCGCCTCGCTTGCGCGAGCCGCGGCCGTCCGACCCTCTGGCTTGCTTTAGATAGTACCGATTGCGACGGCGGCCAACCCGTTCCAGCACCCATCCTTCAGAGGATGTGCCCGCGCTCGCGGTCGAGAAGGAGTTGGAGCAGTATGGCGCGGCATTCGCCATCTGTCTCGCCGTCGACCAGCTCGGGACGGAAGCGCCGCTGAAAGGCGGTGACCGCCGCCTCGGCCTCCCGAACGTCATAACCATAACGCTCCAGCGCCAGCAGGAAGCCGCCGTCGGTCCAATGCGGATCGACCAGATCGCGGGCCGGCCGCGCCACCGCCAGGCCGTGGCGAGCGAGCAGGCCCCAATCGAACAACTCGCCGGGATCCTGCTTTCGCGCAGGCGCCACATCGGAATGGCCGACCACATTGGCGCGCGGCACCTGGTGGCGGCGCACGATCCCGGCCAGCAACGGCAGCAGCGAATCCATCTGCGGACGTGTGAACGGACGGTATCCGAGTTCGTGGCCGGGATTGACGATCTCGATCCCGACGCTGGCCCCGTTCACATCGTGCATGCCCCTCCAGTAGGAACGGCCGGCATGCCAGGCACGCTTGTCCTCCGGCACCATGCGCAGCACCTGGCCGTCTTCGGCGATGAGGTAGTGGCACGATACCCTCGCCTCCGGATCGCGCAGCCGGTCGATCGCCGAGGCGGCATCCGACATTCCGGTATAATGAAGGACGACGATCGAAACCGGTTGGTCGCGCTCGTCGAAATTGGGCGACGGACAGTCGATGATATCGTCCATGCACCTTTACCGCGCGAAAGCCGAAGAAGGTCAATCCCTCGCAACCGCTCCAGAGCGGGGAGAGATCGTTGCCAGGCGCTAGGCCACGCGCACGGCCTGCGCGCCGCCGGCCGACACGGGGATGTACAGGCCGCGATTCTCCGGGTCGGAGACGAACCGGTCGGTCTGGCCGATCACCGTCTCGCCGGCGCCGAGCATCAGACTGCCGTCCGGCGCGATCGCCTGAGCGAGACGGGTGAAGGCGAGCCGGCGCATCTCCGTGGTGAAATAGAGGAGGACGTTGCGGCACAGCACGATGTCGAACCGGCCGGGACGCGGTGGCGGGTCGCTGATGCTCGCCTGCTCGAACCGGACCGCCTGGCGCAGGGCCGGCGCGACTTTCCATTCACGACCGCCCACTTCCTCGAAATAGCGGATCATCTGCATCACGGGCAGCCCCCGCTGTACCTCGAACTGGGAATAGACGCCGCCGCGGGCCCGTTCGATCGCCCGGCGCGACAGGTCGCTTCCGACGATCTCGATCTTCCAGCCCTGCCAACGCGTCTTCTCGTCGAGGAAGTTCATCGCCAGCGAGTAGACCTCCTGCCCCGTCGAGCAGCCTGCGCACCAGATGGCCAGCCGCCGCTCGCGTGAGCGGGCGAGCTCCAGGCGCCGGATCGGCCCTCCGAACAGCAGGTCGAACGGCAGCTTGTCGCGGAAGAAATAGGTCTCGTTGTTGAGCAACGCTTCAATCACCGCCTCGGTCAGAGCGGGATCGCGACCAGAGACCAGCCGGGCGACGAGCTGGTCGATACTGTCGAATTCGCGCTCTCGCATGATCGACGTGAGCGCGCTGTCGATCCTCCAGCGCCGGCTGAAGGTGATCTGCTGACCGGTCCGCGCCTCGAGCAGGCTGGACAGGATGCGCTGGGAGGATTGGCTGATGTCCACGCGCGTCAGGCCCTCGATCGCTCGGCGATACGGCGCGCGAGATCGCCCGGCGGAAGGACGGCGCAGGCTAGCCCCTCTTCGGCGACCACACGCGGCATCCCCCAGACGGCGGAGCTGAGCTGGTCCTGGGCCAGCATTGCGCCGCCCTTCTCGATGAGCCGGCGGCTTCCGATCAGGCCGTCACGGCCCATCCCGCTCAGCATCACGCCGACCCCTGTGCCGCCATAGGCTTCGGCAACCGAGGCGAGCATGGGGTCGACCGACGGCAGGCAGCCCGACGGCGCGGCCTTGCGATCGAGACGCACCCGCACTTCGTTGCGCTGGCGGACAATGCACAGATGGGCGTCCCCGGGCGCGACATGGACCATGTCGTCGACGAGGGGGCGGCCTTCGATAGCCACGCAAGCGGGCCGGCCCGAGGCGGTCTCGAGCTGGCGCGCGAAGAAGGACATGAAGACGGCCGGAAGGTGCTGGGTGATTAAAATAGGCACGCCGATCCGGGCCGGGAGCGCGCGCAGGAACTCGACCGAGGCATGAAGGCCGCCGGTCGAGGCGCCGAGCGCGACGCAGCCGATCGGAAGGTCAGGCATGGCGCGCAACCGCACCGGGGCGAAACCTGCCGCCGGCGGCGATTGCTGCCGGCTGGCGCGGCCGATTCGGCGCAGTTTGTCGGCAAGAACCTGGGAGAAGCGGCCGGCGAAGAAGCCGGTGCCGGGCTTGGGAAGGGTGTCGGCGGCGCCCTCCGCAAGTGCCCGTACGGCAACCTCCGCTCCATCTTCGGCCATCGTCGACACGATCAGCACCTGCGCGCCGTTGCCGGCTCGAATGATGTCCGGAAGGGCGTCCAGCCCGTTTGCCCCGGGCATCTCTACGTCGAGCAGCACGATGTCGACGCAGACCGTCCGGAGCGCGTCGATCGCCTCGCCGGCATTGCCGGCGAGCGCCACCACCTCGAAGTCGGGATCGGCCTCGACCATACGCGACAGCACGGCCCGCGCGACGGTCGAATCGTCGACGATCATCAGGCGGATCGGCGGCGAGCCGTCCCCTTCCGGGCGTCGCCGCCGAACGGGGACGACGGGGGCGTTCACGCGACGCCGACGATCTGCAGCTTGCTCTGAAGGGTCTCGCGATCGAACGGCTTCATCACATATTCGTCCGCACCGGCGGCGATCGCCGCGCGGATGTGCGCAATATCGTTCTCGGTCGTGCAGAACACCACCTTGGGCTGCTCGCTGCGCTCGGAGCCGCGCAGCGCCCGCAAGAACTCCATCCCGCTCATCACCGGCATGTTCCAGTCGAGCAGGATCACGTCGGGCATGCTGGCATCGCACCGGTCGAGCGCCTCGCGCCCGTCCTCCGCTTCCTCAACCGAGAAATTAAGGGTCTCGAGGATGTGCCGGGCAACCTTGCGGATCACCTTGCTATCATCGACGACAAGACAGCTTCTCATGTTTCAAGCTCCGTTGGCCGCGCCGCGCGCACGATGAGATCCTAATCCGAAAGAGGTAATCACAAGCTTAAGCGGCCTGCGCGGCCGGTCCGGCGATGATGAGATGCGGATCGACCAGCAGGAGCAGGTCGTCCTCGGCCTCGACCATGCCGATCGCGATGCGGTCCCATCCCGGGCCGACCGGAGCCCGGATCGGCACCGGGGGCCGCGCCGTCTCGACCACGTCCTCGACGGAATCGACCAGCAGCGCATAAGTGTGCCCGCCCGACGGCACGACGATCGCCTCGAGTAGCCCTTCGGCCGGCGAGCGGCCGAGTTCGAGCGCGGCGAGCCCGTCGATCACCGTCAGCACCCGGCTGCGCAGCGCCGACAGACCGGCGACGTGAACGGCCGCCCGCGGCGTCGGCGTGATTCCGTCCAGCTCGACCACGCCCTCCACTTCCGACGCCGGCAAGGCGACTCGCCGGCCGGCGAGGCGGATGATCAGAAGAAGATCAGGCATCGGTTTTCCCTGCCTTGCTGGCGCCGCGGCTCAGAGCGTCGACGAGGGCGGCCCGATCGTATCGATAGATGCTATTGTCGTTCTCGCCGGAAAGTTCCGGCCGCGAGCGGATGCGGAGCACCTCGGCGGCGGAGACTCCGGCTTCCGCTTCGTTGTCGTCGCTGGCGATCAGAATGTCGGCAGCGACCCCCGCCCCTGCGGCGACGACCCGGTAGCCGAGGCTCTCGATCAACGGCCGCAGCATGTGATCCATCCACGGATCGCCGCTCGGAAGTGCACAGACCGGCGGCGTTTCGCCTCCTCCGTCCGCGAGGCTGTCGGCGTAGGCGGCAAACAGCCAATAGGGATCGATCAGCTCGACCTGATCCTCGTCGATCAGCGCGACTCCGGCCACTTCGCCGGGCGAAGGCGCCGGCTTGAGGTCCAGCGCCAGCGAGCGGATGTCGACGACGTCCCCGAACCCGTAGGCGATTTCCGTCACGCCGTCGGTAAGCCTGAGGATGCGCAGCTTGCCTTCGGATGGTGGAGCGGCGCAGCCGGCGAGCGGCAGGAGATGGCCGCCGACCGAAACGCGCAGCTTGCCGGCGCTGAACCTTATCGTCTCGCTCGCCACGTCCTCGATCCGTTCGACGACCGGCACGGGTACCGCGCGCAGTGCGCCGTCGAGGCTACGGAACAGCAAGAGCGCCGTCTCGTCCGCTCCTTTCTGCGCGTCCGCCGTCGCGGCCAGGCGGCTCTCGGTCTCCTGCTCCCCGAAGCGGAAGCCCGCCTGGTTCGCCATTCCCGAGGGATCGAGCAGCAGGATCGGGCGGCCATCGTCGGCCAGGGTCGTTCCGGCATATAGCCCGGCGGCCATGACCGCCGGAGCCGCCGGCTTCACCACCAGCTCCTCATGATCGTGAACTGCATCGACGGCGAGCGCGTAGACGTCGCCGCCGGCGGGCTTGAGCATGACGATCTTCTTGTCCGAGTCCGCGGCAAGTGCCTCGACCTCGAGCAGGTCGGCAAGGGCGACGAGCGGCACCCGTCTCCCCCGCACTGTGGCGACGGTGGATTGGCCGATCCGATCGAGCTGGGTGGTGCGACCGGCGCGCAATATCTCCTCGATCGCGGAGCGCGGAATGGCGAAGATTTGGCCGCCGGCGCTGACCGTGAGCGCGGGGATGATGGTCAGCGTGAGCGGCACGCGGATACACAGCCGGACCCCCTCGCCGCGGCGCGAGTCGATGTCGACCAGGCCGCCGATCCGCTCGATATTGGCGCGAACCACGTCCATTCCGACTCCGCGTCCGGAAATGGCCGTGACCTCGCCGGCGGTCGAGAGGCCTGGCGCGAAGACCAGGCCGAGTTTCTGCTGCTGGGACAGTTTCTCCGCTTTGTCGGGAGCGATGATACCGGCGGAAAGCGCCTTGCGGACGAGCGCGTCGCCGTCGATGCCGCGGCCGTCGTCGACGACCTCTATGAGGATCTGGTTGCCTGCCTGGCGGGCGGATACGCGCAGATATCCGCTCGGCTCCTTCCCCGCCTTCGCACGCTGGTCCGCCGGCTCGATCCCATGGTCGATGGAATTGCGGATGATGTGGGTGAGCGGATCGCGGATCATCTCGATCATCTCGCGATCGAGCTCGACGTCGCCGCCGTCCACCTGCAGCCGGACCTGCTTGCCGAGCTCGGCCGACAGGTCGCGGACCATCCGCGGAAGTGCCGTGAACAGGCTGTCGATCCGCTGCATGCGGGTGCGGGTGATCGCGTCGCGAATTTCGCCGATGCACCCTGACAGGCGCTCGAACGCCGCCTCGACGGCCAGGTCGCGCTGCGTGTCTCGCAGCCGGCGTGCCAGCTCGTTACGCGCCAGCACCGCGTCGGATACTCCGCTCATCATCCGGTCGAGCAGGTCGACCGAGAGCCGGATGCTGCGCATGCCCTTCTTGATCTCGCTGGCGGGACCGGGCGGTTCGGCCTCGAGCGCCGGTGCCGCGGCCCGTCCGCTCAACGCGACGATCAGTTGCTCGTCATCCTCGCTTCCCAGCGCCTCTCCCGTCTCCAGCGCATGTACCAGCTCGCCGATCCGATCGATCACCGCGAGCACGGCACTCACCAGCGCCGCGTCGGCGATCCGTCGGCCGGACCGCACATCGGCAAGCACGTCCTCGGCGGCATGGCTGAGCTGCTGCAGGCGCGGGAGGTCGAAGAAGCCGCAATTGCCTTTCACCGTGTGGACGAAGCGAAAGATCTCGTCGAGCCGCGCCCGATCGCCGGGCTCCGTCTCCCATGCCACGATCGCCCCGGAAAGGGCCTGCAGCATGTCGCGCGTTTCCGCGAGGAAGTCGTTGATCAGCTCGTCCATGGCTCCGTCCGCTCTGCGCCGGCCCGTTATGCCGAGCCGCGGTAAACAAGCCGTTTACCGCCGCCGATCGAATGGCTCTGGACAAAGCCGTGGCGCAGAATTAATAACTGACCGGTCATTTATTTACAGGCAACGGATTTGACCGGCTCGACCGCTCCCAAATGGCGCAGACGCAAGGAAGCGCGCCCCGGCGACATCACCGCCGCGGCCCTCCAGGTCTTTGCGGAGAAGGGCTTCGCCACCGCGCGCATGGAGGAGATCGCCCGGCGCGCCGGCGTGTCCAAGGGCACGCTCTACCTCTATTTCGAGACGAAGGAGGACGTCTTCCGGGCCGTCGTGCAGGAAGCCGTGGTTCCCAATATCGAGGCGCTGCGCGGCGGCGTTCTTGCCCTGGACCTGCCTTTTGCCGACATCGTCCGACTTTTCCTTCCCAGGTTCGCCCAGATCGCGACGGACCTTCCGGTCGGCGCCGTGGCGAAGATGGTCATCGGCGAGTCGCGCAACTTCCCAGAGCTGGCGAAGGTCTGGCACGACCATGTCGTTTCACATGCGATCGCCATGCTCACCGCCCTCATCGAACGAGGCCAGCAGCGGGGCGAGGTTCGCTCGGGCGATCCGCGCCTTCACGCATTCTCGTTGATGGGCCCGATGATGCTCGGCGTGATCTGGCGCGAGACCCTGATGCCCGTGGGCGGCGCCCCCGTGGACCTCGCCGAGCTCGCCCGCCAACATTGCGAGACCGTGCTAAACGGCCTCGTGGTCGACGGCGGCAAGCCATGATCCGCCCGACCTTCGCCCTGACCGGCTGCACCGCCTTGCTGGCGGCCTGCACCACCGTCGGCCCCGACTACAGCGAGCCGGACCTGCCTCTGCCGGCGCGGTTCCACAATGCGGCCCCGGCGCCGGCGCAGGCGGACCTTGCCGCCTGGTGGAGGAAGTTCAACGATCCGATGCTCGACAGGCTGGCCGAGCGGGCGCTTGCCGGCAATTTCGACGTCCAGGCGGCGGCCGCCCGGATTCGCGAGGCACGCGCCCGCGAAGCCGTCGCCGGCGCGGCGGGACTGCCGCGGATGGACGCGAATGCCTCCGCCGCACACACGCGGATCAGCGAGAACGCCGTGTCTCCCGGAGACATAGGCGGCGGCACCGGCGGCCAGCCGGGCGGCCCGGCGATCGGCCTGCCCGGCACCGCTTTCGAGACGTACCGGCTCGGCTTCGACGCCTCTTGGGAGATCGACCTGTTCGGCGGGACCCGGCGCGCGGTGGAAGCCGCCCGCTCCCGCACCGGCGCCGCCATATGGGACGGGCGCGACCTTCAAGTGTCGACCGCGGCCGAGGTCGCCGACTCTTACCTGGCCCTTCGCGCGGTCCAGCAGCGCATCGCCATTGCCGAGGCCGATCTCGCCGCGCAGCAGCGGCAGGCGCAGCTGGTTCGCGCGCGCGCCGAGGGAGGTCTGATCGACGGGCTCGACCTTCGACAACAGCAGGCAGAGGTCGCCCGGGCCGCCGCGCGCATGCCCCCGCTCCGGGCGCAGGAGCGCGAGCTGATCCATGCCCTGGGAATCCTGACCGGGGCGGAACCCGGCGCGCTCTATGCCGAGCTCTCCTCACCCGCGGCCGTTCCGGCCTTGACGCCCGCCATTCCCGTCGGGCTGCCGTCGGATCTGCTCAGGCGCCGCCCCGACATACGCGAGGCCGAGCGCCAGCTGGCGGCCGCGACGGCCGACATTGGCGTCGCCGTCGCCGAACTCTACCCCCGGATTAGCCTGACCGCCGCGCCGGCTCTGGTCAGCCGTTCGCTCGCGAGCTTGCTCGAATGGGGCAGCCGCAACCTGAACGCGAGCGCCGGCCTCGCCTGGCCCCTGTTCGACGGCGGCCGAACCCGCGCCAACGTTCGAGTCGCCGACGCGCGCCAGGAACAGGCGCTGCTCGCCTATCGCGGCGTCGTGCTTCGCGCGCTCGGCGACGTCGAGAATGCGCTCAGCCGGTCGGCCGAGGGCCGGCGGCAGCTGGAACGGCTGGAAGAGGCGGGGCGCGCGGCGGCGGCGGCCGAGACGCTGGCGCAAGCGCGCTACCGCGGCGGCCTCGTCACCCTTTCAGACGTCCTCATTGCCCGAGGGCGCCGGCTCGACGTGGAGGAACAATTGATCGAGTCTCGCAGCAAGCTCGCCCGCGACACGGTCGCCCTCTACAAGGCCCTCGGCGGCGGCTGGACCGAAGCCGAGGGTGCTTCGGCAGCGGGAGACCGTCCGTGAAACGCGTCCCGATCGTCGTCGCCGCTCTCGCGCTGGTGGTGCTCGCCCTGGTGGCGACACGCATCTGGGGCGCGTCCGCCGATCAGCCCTATCTCTCGGGCTACGTAGAGGGCGAGACACTCTTCATGTCCGCGCCCGTGGCGGGAACCATCTCCACCATCGCGGTCCTGCAGGGGCGCCGCGTTCAGCCCGGCCAGCCGCTCTTCACGATCGACCCGGCGGCGCTCTCGGCGCAGGGCGAGCAGGCCGAGGCGCAGATCGCGCAGGCCCGCACCGGGGTCGCCGCTGCCGAGGCGACGGCCGACCAGGCCGAAGCGGAGGCCGCCGCCGCCGCGGCCCAGGCCGTCCGTGCGCGACAGGATCTGGACCGCTTCCTCGCCGTAGGCCGCGCCGATCCCGACGCCGTCGCCGGACGCGAAGTCGACGAAGCGCGGGCCGCGCTGCGTGAGGCGAATGCCCGCCTTGTGGCGGCGCGGGAAACGGCCGCCTCCCGACGCGCGCAGGTTGCCGCAGCCCGCGCGCAGGCCGCGGAAGCGCAAGGCGGCGCGCGCGAGGTCCAAATCCGCGTCGACCAGCTCGCGCCGGTGGCCCCCACCCCGGCCCGAGTAGAGCAGGTCTTCTTCCAGAATGGCGAGTGGGTGGCGGCGAACCAGCCGATCGTGAGCCTGCTCCCCGACGATCGGGTGAAGGTCCGCTTCTTCGTGCCCCAAGAGCAAGTCGCGCATTATCGGGTCGGACGCGTGGTCCAATTCTCCTGCGACGGCTGCCCGGCCGGGCTCGGCGCACGGATCAGCTATGTGAGCCCGCAGCCCGAATTCACGCCCCCGGTCATCTTCAGCCGCGAGACGCGCGACCGCCTCGTCTTCCTGGTCGAGGCCCTGCCCGCTCGTCCTGGCAGGCTGACCCCGGGCCTGCCGGTGGACGTCCATCCGCTCGGCGGCGGAGGCGAAGAATGACGCTGGCCATCGACGTCAGCGGCCTCGACAAGAGCTTCGGCGACAAGCACGTCGTCAAGGACGTCGCCATACAGGTCGAGCAGGGCCATATTTGCGGCTTCCTCGGTCCCAACGGCTCGGGCAAGACCACCACCTTGCGGATGCTTTGCGGTCTGCTGACGCCGGATTCGGGCAGCGGTGAGGTGCTCGGCCTCGATTTTCCGAGTCGTGCCGAGGAGATCAAGCGGCGCACCGGCTACATGACCCAGCGCTTCTCCTTGTACGAGGATCTCACGATCGAGGAGAACCTCACCTTCGTCGCGCGCGTCTACAGCCTGGACCGGGCCCGCGATCGGGTGGACGAATCGCTGGAAAAGCTCGGGCTTCAGCATCGCCGCCGACAGCTGGCGGGCCAGCTGTCGGGCGGCTGGAAGCAGCGGCTTGCGCTCGCCGCCAGCATTCTGCACGAACCGCGGCTCCTGCTGCTGGACGAGCCGACCGCCGGCGTCGACCCGCAGGCCCGCCGCGATTTCTGGCACGAGATTCACGGGCTCGCGGACGCAGGCATGACCGTGCTCGTCTCCACCCATTATATGGACGAGGCGGAGCGCTGCCACGAGATCGCGTACATCTTCAACGGCGAGCTCATCGCCCGGGGAACGGCGGAAGAGGTGATCGCCGAATCCGGACTGGTCACCTATGAAGCGGTGGGACCCCGCGCCGACCGCCTCGCCTCCGAGCTTGCCGGTGCGAGAGGGGTCGCGATGGTCGCGCCGTTCGGCCAGGCCCTGCATGTCAGCGGCACCGACCGAAAGGCGCTGGAGTCGGCCATCGCTCCCCACCGTCGCGAGCCCTATCGCTGGGCCGAGGTGCCGCCGACGCTCGAGGACGTGTTCATCCGGCTCATGGGCCGCGCCCAGGCCGAGCGGACCGCGGCGGCATGAACGGCTTCTCCGCGTCGCGGGTGATGGCGGTGCTCGGCAAGGAGTTCACTCAACTCCTGCGCGATCGGCTGACCTACGCCATGATCCTGGCCATCCCGATCGTCCAACTGCTGCTGTTCGGCTATGCGATCAACAGCGATCCCCGCCACCTGCCGACCGCCGTCCTTGTCCAGGATCAGGGGACCTTCTCCCGGTCGATCGTCGGCGCGCTGCAGCGCAGCGACTATTTCGATATCGTTCGGGACGCCCGCAGCCCGGCCGAGCTTCGAAGGCTGATGGAGCATGGCGAGATCCAGTTCGCGGTCACGATTCCCGGCGACTTCACTCGCCGGCTCGTCCGCCGCGACGGCGCGCAGATCCTGGTCGAAGCAGACGCTTCGGATCCGGCCGCAACGGGAGGCGCGGTGGCGGCGCTGGCAGCGCTCCCCGCTCATGCGCTCATGCACGATCTCAAGGGCGCAGTCGCACCGTCCCAAGGCACCGCTGCGCCGTTCGAAGTGGTCGTGCACCGCCGCTACAATCCGGAAAGCATCACCGCCTACAATATCGTGCCCGGCCTGCTCGCCATCGTCCTGTCGATGACGCTGGTCATGATGACGGCGCTCGGCGTGACCCGAGAGGTGGAGCGCGGCACGATGGAGACTTTGCTGTCGACTCCGGTGCGGCCGCTGGAAGTGATGGTCGGCAAGCTCACGCCTTATGTGCTGGTCGGACTCATCCAGGCCGGCGTCATCATCGGCATGGCGGGCCTCCTGTTCGACGTGCCCATGGAGGGGGGCTGGCTGGCGCTCGGACTCGGTCTCTTCCTGTTCATTGTCGGCAGCCTCTCGCTCGGCTTCCTGATCTCGACCGTCGCGCGAAATCAGTTGCAGGCGATGCAGATGGCCTTCTTCTACATGCTGCCGTCGATCCTGCTGTCCGGGTTCCTCTTCCCTTTCTCCGGCATGCCGGAATGGGCCCGAGCGATCGGCACGGCGATCCCGGTGACGCACATGCTCCGCGTCGTGCGAGGCTCGATGCTCAAGGGCCTGGATGTGGCGGAGAGCCTGCCCAGCCTGGCGGCGCTCGGCATCTTCGTCATCGTCATCGCGTCCGTCGCCATGGCGCGGTATCGGACGACCTTGGACTGAGACAGTTCAACTTCCGCTGAAGCCGAGCTTGCCGCGAAGCCTTGCTGGGCACCAGATCGATCGAAGAAGGGCTTTGATCAGGCCGGCAGGCTCGCTCCGATCAGCAGCATTCCTTCCTGCCCGTCGGCGACCTGAACCTGGCCTCCGCCTTCCTCGACCAGGCAGTGGACCAGCCAGGCCGCGGCGGCGCGCGGAGCGACCTCGTCCTCTCCGGTATCGCCGACCAGCACGTTCCTGAGTTCGGGATCGAGCACGATCCGGCTGCCTTCGGCGCGAACGACGATGTCCAGGCCGTGCGTGTGCTTCTCGGCGCCCACGTCGAGGCGGCCGCCGCGGACCAGTGCATCGCCGGCGATGAGGACAATGTTCAGGAGCACCTTCAGCGCCGCCTTGCTGATCACCGGCTCGTCGACCATCCAGCCGAGCTGGATCCGGCCGTCGGCGCCGAACAGCCCTTCGATCGCGGCGCGCGCCTCGCGGCTGTCGACCTCGTCCGCGAACCCGCCGGCAGCGCCGAAGGCCAGGCGGAAAAATTTGAGCTTGTTCGCCGAGGCGCGCGCGCTCTCGCCCAGCAGGTCTAGGCAGCGCGCCCGCATCTCGGGATCATGTTCGTCCGCGAGCAGCTCGATGCCGTTGTTGAGCGCACCTACCGGCGAGAGCAAGTCGTGGCACAGGCGCGAACAGAGCAGGCTCGCAAACTCGTGGGATTTCATTGCGGTGCGGCGCCCCTGTCGGTCCAATGTGGCTTTTTTCCCCTATTGGCCCCTGCGACTCCAGGTTGCAAGGGGCGCAGCCCCGCGGCCCTGCCGAAGCCCGGCCGCAAAACTCGCCTGAAAGGCGGAAAGGATGCAGGCTTTTCACGGCCTCGAACCGTAGGATTAGTTGTCCGGTCGGCCCTTGGAACCGGCCGTCGCCGCTCCCGTCCGAACCTTGAAATCGTTACGGCCGGCACCATATCGGCTTAGGATGTCCGGGGGGTGTTCAATCATTCAAGCAACCATCGCCTCGGACGCTGTCGGATGGCGCCTGGACCGGGCGCTGGCGGCGGCGATCCCCACTCTCTCGCGCGAGCGGCTGAAGGCCCTCATCGCGAGCGGAGAGGTGCGCGGGCCGGAAGGCTCGGCAGTGCGCGATCCGGCAGTCAAGGCCGTGGCCGGCGCCACCTACCAGGTGAAGCTTCCCGCGCCGATTCCGGCCCACAACGTGGCGCAGGACATCGCGCTCGACATCCTGTTCGAGGACGATCACCTGCTCGTCGTCGACAAGCCGGCCGGGATGGTCGTGCACCCGGCCGCAGGGAATGCTGACGGGACCCTGGTGAACGCCCTGCTGCATCATTGCGCCGGGCGGCTGTCGGGGATCGGCGGCGTGGCACGGCCGGGGATCGTCCACCGGATCGACAAGGACACTTCCGGTCTGCTGGTCGTTGCGAAAACCGACGTGGCCCATGAGGGTCTGGCGGCCCAGTTCGCCCGCCACGACGTCCACCGCCTCTATCTGGCGATCGTCGGCGGAATTCCGGTGCCGCCGGCGGGAACGGTGGATGCGCCGCTGGCGCGCTCTTCCGCCAACCGCAAGAAGATGGCGGTGGTGGAACCGGGCCGCGGCAAGCGGGCGGTTACGCATTATCGGATGATTCGGCCGCTCGAGGAAGCCGCATTCGTCGAATGCCGGCTCGAGACCGGACGGACCCACCAGGTGCGGGTCCACATGGCCTCGATCGGCCACCCATTGGTGGGCGATCCGGTCTATGGCCGGAGCCGTCCGGCGCATCGGGAGACATTGCGAAGCCTGGGTTTTCACCGCCAGGCGCTGCATGCGGCGGAGCTTGGCTTCGTTCATCCGGTTTCGAAAGAAAACTTGTCCTTCAAAAGTTCCCTTCCGTCTGATATTCAGGAACTGTTCGGGAACCTCACCGTATAGAAAGGCTGCGCTTGCGAGGAAAAAGCCGAGCGGCGCACAGGGAGAATGTGAGAAGTCATCATGGCTAGCGGCAGAAACGTTCCGGCGACCATTCCGGCCACCGGCGGAGAGGCGGGGCTCAACCGCTATCTCGCCGAGATCAAGAAATTCCCGATCCTGACGCCGGAAGAGGAATATATGCTCGCCAAGCGCTGGACCGAGCACCAGGACACCGAAGCTGCGGCCAAGCTGGTGAACAGCCACCTGCGTCTCGTCGCCAAGATCGCGATGGGCTATCGCGGCTACGGCCTGCCCCTCTCGGAACTGATATCCGAGGGCAATATCGGTCTCATGCAGGGCGTGAAGAAGTTCGAGCCCGAGCGCGGCTTCCGGCTCGCCACCTATGCGATGTGGTGGATCCGCGCCTCCATTCAGGAATTCATCCTGCGCAGCTGGAGCCTCGTGAAGATGGGCACCACTGCGGCGCAGAAAAAATTGTTCTTCAATCTCAGGCGGATGAAGAACAGGATCGAGGCCTTCGAGGAAGGCGACCTCAAGCCGGAGGACGTCAAGCAGATCGCGACCGATCTCGGCGTCTCGGAAGAGGATGTCGTGTCGATGAACCGGCGCATGGCGATGGGTGGCGACACCTCGCTGAACGTGCCGCTGCGCGACGACAGCGAAGGCACTTGGCAGGATTTCCTCGTCGATACCGAGCCGCTTCAGGACGAACGGGTCGCGGATGCCGAGGAATCGCAGGTGCGGCACGAACTGCTCGTCGAGGCGATGCAGGCCCTGAACGACCGTGAGCGGCACATCCTGACCGAGCGGCGCCTGCGCGACGACCCGAAGACGCTGGAAGAGCTTTCGCAGGTCTACGACGTCAGCCGCGAGCGCATCCGCCAGATCGAGGTCCGCGCCTTCGAGAAACTCCAGAAAGCGCTGATGAACCTCGCCGGCGAGCGCAGACTCCTCCCGGCAGCCTGACAGGCCGCGCCGTTTACCTGCGTCATGCCGGCTTAGGCTGGCATCCAAGCCGCTGTTGAGCCCGTCTCCGGCGCCGCTTGGAGCCCAGCCTGGCTGGGGTGACGTAGGGATGCGGCCCGGCTAATCGCGGCTGATGGCCCGTCAATTCCGCAAGAAGCGCCCGTTCCTCCGCCGCCTGATCGGGTGGGTCGTCAAGCTCATCCTCCTGTTCCTCGTCGTCAGCGTGCTTTGGGTTCTGCTCTACCGGTTCGTGAACCCGCCGATCACCTTCACCCAAATCGGGGATCTCGTCGCCCGCAACGGTGCGCGCAGCCACTGGATGGCGATCGAGGAGATCGACCGCGACATGGTTCGGGCAGTGATCGCCGGCGAGGACAGCAAGTTCTGTACCCACGACGGATTCGACCGCCAGGCGATCGAGGAAGCGATGCGCCGAAACGCGCGCCGCGACGGCGTCGTCCGGGGCGGATCGACGATCAGCCAGCAGACCGCAAAGAACGCCTTCCTGTGGCAAGGCGGCGGCTATTTCCGCAAGGGGCTGGAGGCCTGGTTCACCCTTCTCATCGAGACGCTGTGGGACAAGAGGCGGATCATGGAGGTCTATCTCAACGTCGCCGAGACCGGAATCGGCACCTACGGCGTCAATGCCGGGGCCCTGCGCTACTTCGGCCACGATGCATCCAGCCTCACGGCGAACGAGGCGGCCCGGATCGCCGCCGTCTTCCCCCTTCCGAAGCGCCGCGAAGCGATCGCCCCGACCGGCTTCACGCGCCGCTACGGCAACATGATCGCGGCGCGGATGAGCGTCGTGCGCCGCGACGGCCTCGATGCGTGCGTGTACGAAGGCGCGCCCGCCCCGGCAACGGCGGACCCGGCCGAACCGCGCCGCTCCACGCCGAAGCAGCCGGCATCCCGTCCTGAAGCGCGTCCCGCACCGGTGCCGGAGCCCGACGCGCTGCCGGGCGAGGAATATGAGGAGCCAGAACAAGCGCCGGATCCGGTGGAACTGGCTCCTCCTCTTCCTCCGCTGGACGCGATCGACGGGATGTGATCCCGGACCGGACTTCCGTAGCAGGCAATTCCGGAGGCGGCGGGGAATGCGGGTCGAAAATTGAGAACCCTAACGCGCGCTTAGCGCATCGTCCTGGGATCGCGTGGCGTCGAATGAACTTCCGTTGCCGATTGACCCGACCCGTCAGAACGGCAGCTTCATCCCCGGCGGAAGCTGGAGGCCGCCGGTGGCGTCGCGCATCGCCTCCTGCGCGGCCACGTCGGCTTTGGCACGGGCGTCGTTGATCGCCGCGGCGACGAGGTCCTCCACCATCTGCTTCTCGGACGGGGCGAGCAGGCTCTCGTCGATGTCGACCGCGACGATGCGGCCTTTGGCCGAGGCGCGGATCCGCACCATGCCGCCGCCGGAGACGCCCTCGACCTCGACCTTGTCGAGTTCCTCCTGCGCCTTCATCAGCTTGGCCTGGGCCTCCTGGGCCATCTTCATGATGTCGTCGAGATTGGGCATTCAGGCGTTCCTTCGTTCGTCGATCGTATAGCCGGCGAGCTCGGCGTCGGGAAAAGCCTCGAACGCCGCCTTGATGAGCGGCGAATCGAGCACTTGCTGGCGCAGGCGCTCGCTCTCGGCCTTTTCCTGCTCGAGCAGCGAGGGCTCGCAAGCCTCGTCCGCGACCCGCACCTGCCAAACGTCCCCGCTAATGGATTTGAGCGCCGCCGCAAGGTCCCGCGCAAAGTCGCCGGCCATCGGCTTCAACGGTTTGACCGTCAATTCGGGCGGCGCGTAGCGGATCAGCCCGACATAATCGTGGAGCTGCTGGGCGAGATGCGCCTTGCCGCCGCGTGCCAGCGCTTCGACGAGTTCGGGAAAACTCGCCGGAGCCTGCAGCAGGGGACCTTGGCTTTCGGGCTTCGGCGGCTCAGACGGCCGCGGCGGGGCCGCCTCGCCGCTTGCCAGTCGCTCGATCAGCGCGCCCGGATCGGGGAGTTCGGAAGCATGGATCAGGCGCAGCAGCGCCATCTCGGCGGCTTCGAGCGGCGACGGCGCGACATGGATTTCCGACAGGCCCTTGAGCAGCAACTGCCACAGGCGATGGACCGAGGCGTAGCTAAGGCGGCTCGCCCAGTCGGCATAAGCTTCGCGCTCCTCGGCCGACTGCGCCGGATCCTGCGCGCCGCCCACCTTGGCACGGGTAATTCCGTGCACCGCCTCCAGCAGGCCGCGGATCACCGCCGAAGGTTCGACGCCGAGGTCATATTGGTCCCTGAGCGCCGCGAGCGCCCCTTGCGCGTCGCCGGCGAGCAGCAGGCCGAGCAGCCGGCGGATCGCGCCGCGGTCCGACAGGCCGAGCATGGCGCGCACCTGATCGGCGGTGACCGCGCCGGCGCCATGGGCGATCGCCTGGTCGAGAATGGAGAGTCCGTCCCGCGCCGAGCCTTCGGCGGCACGGGCGATCAGGGCGAGGGCCTCCGGCTCGACATCGACGCCTTCGGCCCTGGCAACCTCGGCGAAATGGGCGGCCAGCCGCTCGGCCGGGATCCGCCTGAGGTCGAAGCGCTGGCAGCGCGAGAGCACCGTCACCGGCACCTTGTTCACCTCGGTCGTGGCGAACAGAAACTTCACATGTGCGGGGGGTTCCTCGAGCGTCTTCAGAAGCGCGTTGAACGCGTTCTTCGACAGCATATGAACCTCGTCGACGATATAGACCTTGTAGCGCGCTGAGACGGCGGCGTAGCGCACAGCCTCGATGATCTCGCGCACGTCGTCGACGCCGGTATGGGAGGCGGCGTCCATCTCGACCACGTCGATATGGCGCCCTTCCGCGATCGCCCGGCACGGCTCGCACACGCCGCACGGCTCGATCGTCGGGCCGCCCTTCCCGTCCGGGCCGATGCAGTTCAGCGCCTTGGCGATCAGCCGTGCGGTCGAGGTCTTGCCGACGCCGCGCACCCCGGTGAGCAGGAAGGCATGGGCCAGCCGGTCGCGCCGGATCGCATTGGCGAGGGTCTGCACCATCGCCTCCTGCCCGACCAGCTGGTCGAAGCTCTGCGGCCGGTACTTGCGGGCGAGGACCCGGTAAGGCTGGGGAGATTCGGACATCGAGATCAACCTAGGGCAGCATCATCGGTCATGCCAGCACAGGCTGGCAGACGGCGTTCGAAGTCGAGATTGGGCCTGGGTCGGCGCCTTCAGCATGCCGGAACTGTCGGGTGGGAGCCGGAACGACCCGACACGTGAACTCGTTACGGCTGCTTCCTTCCGGACCTGACCGGGTTGGCGAGAGCGCCGTCCGCCCGACTCCCGAGGCGCATATGGCGGCCGAACGCCGAGGTTGCAAGCTGCCAGGAAGGTGCTCTTCCACTGCAGGCCGGAGCAGCGACCCTCAAACCTTGGTATCAGCGGCCCTGCATGTTGTGAAAGCCGCTCGGGATCCGCACCGTCAGGCTCTCCATCTGCTCGCTCAACCAGATCTGGCAAGCCAGGCGCGAATGACGGGTCACATGCGCGGCGAGGTCGAGCATGTCCTCTTCCTCCTCGCTGGCGCGCGGGAGCTTCGCAAAATCCTCGGCGTCGACGATGACGTGACAGGTCGAGCAGGCCATCTGGCCCTCGCATGTGCCCTCCAGCGGCTGGCCGGCATTCTGGGCAACGTCGAGCAGTCGTTCGCCGGCCGGCGCATCGACCTCCTGCACGCCGGCGCCATCCGCCGAGACGAAGCGGACCCGGGTCATGCGGCGCGGCTCGATTGGCGGTCCGCCGCCGCGGCGATGAGGCCGAGCGCTTCGGCGAGATCGGCCTCGGTCGTGTAGCGGCCGAAGCCCAGCCGGATGCTCGATCGCGCCTCCGGTGCGGACAGGCCGAGCGCCGCGAGGACATGGCTCGGGCGGCCCGACCCGCTTGCGCAGGCGGACCCGGCGGAGAAGGCGGCCTGGCGCACGTCCGAAATCAGGCGAGCGGAATCCAGGCCGTCGCGGCGGATGTTGAGATTGCCGTGATAGCGCCGAGCGGCCGAACCGTTCAGCGTCCAATCGGCGGTGAGGTTCCGGGCGATTTCCCAAAGCCGCTCGACATGCTGGCGGTCGGCTTCGAAGCGATCGGTCAGCAGGCGCGCCGCCTCTCCGAAGCCGACGCACAGCGCCGGCGAGAGCGTTCCCGACCTCATGCCGCCCTCCTGACCACCGCCGTGGAGCAAGGGATCGATGTCGACGCCGTCACGAATCCACAGGGCCCCTATCCCTTTTGGGCCATATATCTTGTGGGCGGAGAAGGCGGCCATGTCGCAAGCCTCGAGCGGGAGGTTGACCCGGCCGAGGCCCTGGACGGCGTCGCAGAAGAACAAGGCGCCGCGCCCGCGCGCCATTTCGCCGATCTCCACAACCGGCTGGACGACTCCGATCTCGTTGTTGACGAGCATCGCCGCCACCAGTCCGGTGCGCGCGTCGATCCGGTCCGCCGCCAGGTCGAGGTCGACCAGCCCGTCGCTGCCGACGGGAAGGATGTCCACCTCATATCCCTGTCCGCCGAGCCACTCGACCGTGTCGAGCACGCAGGCATGCTCGGTGGCAATGGTGACGATCCGCCTTTTGCCTTCCGGCAGGCGCGCGGCGGCGCCCTTCAGGCTCCAATTGGCGGCTTCGGTGGCGCCGGAGGTGAAGTACAGCTTTCCCGGGGCCTTGCGTAAGGCGGTCAGGACCCGCTCGCGGGCAATTTCGATCGCCGCCGCCGCCTCGCGTCCCATCCGGTGAGGGCTGTGGGGATTGCCGAACTTTTCGTCGATCCACGGCCGCATCGCCGCCGTAACTTCCGGGGCGACCGGGGTGGTCGCCTGATAGTCGAGGTAGATCGGAGTCACGCCGCCCGGCGCCGCTCGGCGAGCTTGCGCCACTCCCTCATCAGCGACTCCACGTCGCTCTCGCAGGTCCCGGGTCCGAAGCTCACGCGGATGACTTCGCGCGCTTCCTCTTCCCTCATGCCCATCGCGAGGAGCACGTGGCTGGTCTTGAGGCTGCCCGAAGAGCAGGCGCTGCCGGCCGACACGGCGATCCCGGCGAGGTCGAGCTGCATCATCTGCGCCGCCGCCGGAACGCCGGGCAGGCGGTAGGCGGCAATGGTGGCGATGCGCGGGGCCGCACCGGCGATCACCTCGCCACCCGTCGCGACGATCGACTCATCGAGTTGCGCACGCAGCCGCCTTGCTACCTCATACCAGCCATGATCGGCCTCGATCGCGGCGGCGAAGCCCAGGATCAGCGGGACCGACGCCGTTCCGGGCCGATAGCCGCCCTCCTGCCCCCCCACCGCCTCCAGCGATGCCGGGTCGCGGATCAGCAAGGCACCGATTCCCGGCGGACCGCCGAGCTTGTGCGCGGCGACCGTGATGAAGTCCGCCTCCGGCAGGGGCAGCTTGGCGGCGCTTTGCGCGCAGTCGACGAGCAGGAGCCCGCCCGCGGCCTTCACCCGCGCCATGACCTCGGGAATCGGATGGATGACGCCGGTTTCGTTGTTGACCGACTGGACCGCCACCAGGGGGCGTTCGGCCCCGGCGAGCGCCACGTCGAGATCCTCGAGATCCAGGGTGCCGTCCGCTCGCGCCGCGATACGACGAGCGTCGGGAACGGTACGCAGCACGGCAGGATGCTCGACCGCGGAAACGATGCGCGCTCCCGCCTTGGCTCGCCGAAGGACGAGTTCCAGCCCCTCGGTGGCGCCCGAAGTGAAGACCAGGGACGAGGCCCAATCGAGCGCGGCACCGATTCGGGCTCGGGCATCCTCCATCGCCGCGCGGACGGCGCGTCCCTCCGCATGGGCCGAGGAGGGGTTCGCCCAGGCGGCGCACCCCTTCGCGATCGCTTCCGCCGCCTGCGGCAGGATCGGCGTCGTGGAGGCATGATCGAGATAGATTCGGTCGGACAAGAGGGCCCGGTCCTTTCAATTGCAGAAAAGCGGCGCTTCCTTATATAGGGCGCCTCCGCGTGCGGTTCAGCCGCACGATTTCCTTTGTCGGCATCCAAGCACAGGTGCAATGCCCGAAGTCATATTTCCTGGGCCCGAGGGCCGTCTCGAAGGACGATTCAGCCCCGGTCCGCGTCCGCGCGCGCCGGTCGCCCTGATCCTCCATCCCCACCCGCAGGGCGGGGGTACGATGAACAACGCCATCGTGCTGGCGCTCTACAAGACGTTCGTCCGGCGCGGCTTCGCGACCCTGCGGTTCAACTTCCGCGGCGTCGGCAAGAGCCAGGGCGTGTTCGACAACGGCATCGGCGAGCTTTCCGATGCGGCCTCGGCGCTCGACTGGGTGCAGCAGGTCCATCCCGAGGCGGAGACGACCTGGATCGCCGGCTTCAGCTTCGGCGCCTGGATCGGCATGCAGCTGCTGATGCGGCGCCCGGAGGCGCGCGGCTTCATCTCGATCGCGCCGCCGGCGAACATGTACGATTTCTCCTTCCTCGCCCCCTGCCCCGCCTCCGGGGTCATCATCCAGGGCGAAGCGGACGAGGTGGTGACTCCGATCGCGGTCCAGAAGCTCGTCGACAAGCTCCGGACCCAGCGCCACATCACGATCGAGCACAAGACGGTCCCGGGCGCGAACCACTTCTTCGTCAACGAAATGGACGAGCTGATGAAGGCGGTGGACGATTATCTCGACTTCCGGCTCGATCCGAGCTGCCCGATCCGGTGATCCTGTCCGGCGACAGGATCACCTTGCACGCTGAAGCTCCGCCCGCATCCGATCGAGGATCGGCTTCTCCGCGGAGGCGGCCCTGGGCCCTTCGACGATGCTCGCCGCTGGAACCGTAGAAGCGTCTCACAGCGTCCAGACCAGCACGTTGCCGACCATCACCGCGGCCGCAGCCAGCATGAGCAGGCCCTTGCGCCGTTCCCGCCCTCGCCAGACGAGGTAAAGGCCACCCCCCGCAAGCAGGAAGGCGGCCAGCATCAGGATCGAGAGCATGGTCGCGGCGGGTCCGGTCATCGGGACCGCTGATGCCACGCGGCCCGCTCTTCACCAAGGCTTAAGCAGGGCTCCGTAGCCAGCCACGCATGCAGGATGGAGCGGAGCAGATCGGCGAATCGCTCGACTCGGTCGAGCGCTCGGTCCTGCCCCACCTGCCGCATCTGCTCGACGGGCTTATCGACAGCGCCGCGCTGGCCCGCGCCGGAGCGGACGCGGACATGCATGCCACCGAGCTCCGCTACGCCGCGTTCCGGCTCGATGCGCTTACCGCGCTCCTCGACGCCGTCGCACCTGCGGCTCAGGACGTCGGGGCAGCGCGGAGGATCTCGGCGTAGAGGGCGGGATCCACATTCCCGCCCGACACGACGACCACGCTTCCGTCCGGCACCTCCCCCGCTTTCCCCGACAGCAGGGCCGCCAACGCCACCGCCCCGCCCGGTTCGGCGACGATCCGCAGCTTCGCGAAAGCGAAGGCCATCGCCACTTCGATGTCGGCCTCGCCGACCGCCACTCCGCGCGCGCCGGCTTCCATGAGCGCGCCGAAGGTGAAAGGCGAAACCCGCTTGGTCTGGAGGGCATCGCAGCGCGTGGGCGGCGCCGGCTCCTCGACCGGCACGATCCGGCCGGCCGCGAGCGACCGGGCCATGTCGTCCCATCCTTCCGGCTCGACGATCTTCACCGAGGTCTCCGGCAGCGCCAGCGCGATCCCCGCCGCCAGACCGCCACCGCCGCAAGGGACGAGCAGCCGCTCCGGCGCGTGGCCAAGCTGTGCCTCGATCTCGACGCCGACGCTGCCCTGCCCTTCGATGACGTCGACATCGTCGAAGGACGGCACCAGCGTCGCTCCGCGCTCCGCGGCGAGCCGTGCCCCGATCTCCTCCCGGCTCTCGGTCGCACGGTCATAGAAGATGATCTCGGCGCCCGCCGCCCGGGTCGCCTCGACCTTCACCTTCGGCGCGTCCGAGGGCATGACGATGGCGGCGGCGATGCCCAGGCGCCGCGCCGCGAGCGCCACGCCCTGCGCGTGATTGCCCGACGAGAAAGCGACGACGCCGCGCGCCCGCTCGGCCTCGCCGAGCTGGGTCAGCCGGTTGGTCGCGCCACGCAATTTGAAGCTTCCCCCCTGCTGAAGGCATTCGGCCTTGACCCAATATCGCCGCCCTCCATGGTCCAGCGGCAGAAGCGGAGTCCTGGTGACCTGACCCGCGAGGCGATCCGCCGCGCCACGGACACCGCTCGGCGTTGGCTTTCTCTCTGTCATTCAAATCCCTGAAAATCTGTGGAAATACGCAGGTCTTTACATGGGAGCACCGCGCCCATATATCGCGCGTCCGCAGCCCCATGGGGACTTCCAACCGCAAGGCTGCTCTTTCGTCAACTGCCCGTTGGAGGTCCCTTGAGTTGCACAAGCATCATCGCGCGCTGGGGCTAGCTACCGCCCCGACCGGCCCCGTCTCCGGGGCCGAGATCGCCAAGCGTCGTCCGGTCCAGCCGGTCACGCTGATTCGTCCGCACGCCGCCCGGCGCGCCGCCCGATTCTTCGTCGAGAAGTTTCCGGGCCGCTCGCTCTATGCCGTGAAGGCCAACCCGTCGCCGGACCTGCTCCGGGTTTTGTGGGAAGCGGGCGTCACTTACTATGACGTCGCCTCGATCGCCGAGGTGCGCCTGGCCGCCGAGACGCTGCCGGAAGCGACCTTGTGCTTCATGCACCCGGTGAAAGCCGAAGAGGCGATCGAGGAAGCCTATTTCCGCCATGGCGTCCGCACCTTCTCGCTCGACACGATCGAGGAGCTGGAGAAGATCGTCCGCGCGACACGGGGCGCGACGGACCTCAGCCTGCTCGTGCGCATCCGGGTGTCCTCGGAACATGCCAAGCTGAGCCTCGCTTCCAAGTTCGGAGCGGAGCCGCACGAAGTGAAGGACCTGCTCTTCGCCGCCCGCCAGGCGGCGGACGCGCTCGGTATCTGCTTCCACGTCGGCAGCCAGGCGATGACTCCCGCGGCCTATTCCGAGGCCATGGAGCGCGTACGCGCGGCGATCGTCGAGGCGGCGGTCACCGTCGACATCGTCGACGTCGGCGGAGGCTTTCCGTCCGTCTATCCCGGCATGGAGCCGCCGCCGCTCGAGGCCTATTTCGACGTGATCCACAACGCCTTCGAAAGCTTGCCCATCTCCTATTCGGCGGAGCTGTGGTGCGAGCCGGGCCGGGCATTGTGTGCGGAATATGCGAGCCTGCTCGTCCGGGTCGAGAAGAGGCGGGGCGATCAGCTCTACATCAATGACGGCGCTTATGGCGCGCTGTTCGACGCCGCCCATATCGGCTGGCGCTTTCCGGTCGAGCTGGTTCGCGCGGACGATTCCGACGCTCGGCCCATGGCGTTCAGCTTCTACGGGCCCACCTGCGACGACCTCGACCATATGGCCGGGCCGTTCATACTGCCGGCCGACGTGGGTCCGGGCGATTATGTCGAGATCGGCATGCTCGGGGCTTATGGTTGCGCGATGCGTACCGGCTTCAACGGCTTCGGCTCCGACCTCAAGATCGAGGTCGAGGACGAGCCGATGGCGACGCTGTACGGCGCAGACGAGGAACGGCCCGCGGCGTCGAACGTCGTTACGCTGTAACCGCACAGTTTCATCGTCATTCCAGCGCGGGCTGGAATTCATGCCGATTCGGCCTGGACCCCTGCTCGCGCAGGGGTGACGCCTTATATGGAGACCGAAATGAACGACCTCCCCGTCAACGACACGCGCAAGGCAGAGCTGCTGGCGAAGCCCGTCGAGCATATCGACATCAAGAGCTTCGACGCTCGTCCGATCGTCGAGGCGATGCGCAAGATGAGCTTCACCTCGCGCGACCTCGGCCGCGCGACCGAAATCTACAATCAGATGCTGGCCGATCCGGACTGCTCGATCATCCTGGTGATCGCCGGATCGACCTCGGCCGGCGGCTGCATGGACGTCTATGCCGACCTGCTGAAGCACAACATGGTCGACGCCGTCGTCGCCACCGGCGCGACGATCGTCGACATGGATTTCTTCGAGGCGCTCGGGCACAAACATTATCAGGCGCTCGAGATCCCCGACGACGACACGTTGCGGTCGCTCTACATCGATCGGATCTACGACACCTATATCGACGAGGAAAAGCTCCAGGAAACCGATCACACGATCGCGGCGATCGCCGACAGCCTGGAGGCCAGGCCTTATTCGTCGCGCGCCTTCATCCGCGAGATGGGCCGCTGGCTGATGACGAATGGCAAGAAGGAGAACAGCCTGGTCAAGCTCGCCTTCGAGCATGACGTGCCGATCTTCTGCCCCGCCTTCACCGACAGCTCGGCCGGCTTCGGACTGGTCAAGCACCAGGTCGAGCGGATGAAGGAAGGCAAGCCTTACCTCACGATGGACAGCATCGCCGACTTCCGCGAGCTCACCGACATCAAGATCAAGGCGGGCACGACCGGCCTGCTCATGATCGGCGGCGGCGTTCCCAAGAACTTCACCCAGGACACGGTCGTCTGCGCGGAGATCCTCGGCCACGAGGATGTCGAGGTGCACAAATATGCGGTCCAGATCACCGTCGCCGACGTGCGCGACGGCGCCTGCTCCTCGTCGACGCTTCAGGAAGCGGCGAGCTGGGGCAAGGTCTCCACCGCGCTCGAGCAGATGGTCTTCGCCGAAGCGACGAGCGTGCTGCCGCTGCTCACCTCCGACGCCTATCACCGCGGCCACTGGAAGAACCGCGCCAAGCGCGCCTTCGGCAAGCTGTTCGACTGATCCGGCTCCGCCCAGCTTTGCTGGGGTCGGACACCGGTGAAGCGGTGATCCTCCGAAGGACCCGTCGTTTCGGGGCGACTATCGCTTCCGGAATGCGTGGCGCCCTCCTTTCGCCTTGCGAGGAAGAAGGCTTTACCCCTTCGGGATTCTGAAGCACGTTCCCGCTCAGCAGGGGAGCCGTCGTCATGCCTTATCCGCCCGTGGTCGCGCCGGTCGTGGCGCTCGTTGCCTGGTCGCTGGTGGTGATGGCCTGGATGTACGCGCTTCGCTTCCCGGCGATGCGGCGCAAGGGCATCTCGCTCAAGGGCAGGGTCGGCAGCAAGACCGGCGCACTCGACGGAGTCGTCGAGGACCACGTCCAGTGGAAGGCGCACAATTACAACCATCTGATGGAGCAGCCGACGCTGTTCTATGCGATTTGCTTCGCCCTGGTCGTGCTCGGCGGGGGCAGCACATGGATCAACGTCGCCCTGGCCTGGGGCTATGTCGCCTTCCGGGTCGCGCACAGCCTCGTCCAGGCGACGGTCAACGTCGTCCTGTGGCGCTTCTACCTGTTCCTCGGGGGTTCCTTCTGCCTGCTCGGCCTCACCGTGCACGCCGCCATACAAGTGCTCGACGCGGGTATCTGGTAGCCACGGGCGGTAGCGCGAAGGCTGACGCGCGCAGAAGGGTGCCGGCAGCGGCGACCTGATGCGTCGGCGAGCGATTCTGCAACAATCGAAACAACAAAGGCTTGCGCGCGGCACAGCGCCGCAATGAGTCACGACTAGAACGCGCACCGGCGGCCAATTCCGGCCCGAGGAATGCGCGGTACTGGCGGCGAAAACTTCTTCGCCGAACGTGCCTGCGCGTCCAATTCAAGAGGAAAGAGACCAGAGATGATCCGAGTGTTTCGTCGTTGTCTTTTGGCAACGACTGCGTCCATACTGTTGACCTTGTCGCCAGTTCATGCGGCGCAGGCGGAAGACGCCAGCGAAATCATCACCGAGGCGGCAGGCCTTCGCCCGGGTGACTATCTGTGGCAGCCCGAACGCGCCCAGTCCGGCGAGGTTGAAATCGTCGTCAGCGTGCCGCTGCAGCGCGCCTATGTCTATCGCGGCGGCGTCCTGATCGGAGTCACCACCGTCTCCACGGGCCGGCGGGGCCATGACACGCCGGTCGGGACGTTCGCCATCCTGCAGAAGAGACGCGAACATTATTCCAACCTCTACAACAACGCCCCCATGCCCTTCATGCAGCGGCTGACCTGGGACGGAGTCGCGCTTCATGCCGGGCAGATACCGGGCCATCCTGCCTCGCACGGCTGCATCCGCCTGCCGCTGGCTTTCGCCCGGCACCTGTTCGCGGCAACGCAGCTGGGCGGATCGGTCCACGTCACGGACATCGCACCGTCCTCGCCCGAGATCGCGCTCGCCATGGTGCGCCCGGACGGCGCCTATACCGGGATGGGCGGGCCGGAAGAGCCGCTGGCCGACAATTGACCGCAGGGCCGCGGCCGGCGCGCTGACGGCATCTGCCGGCCGTCAGCGAAGCCGCGCCTGCCGGACGATCGCCTCCATCACCTGTCGGGCGTCGTTCGAAGGTACGGCGAGGCCGATCCCGACATTGCCCCCGCCGTTCGGGCTGAGGATGGCCGTGTTGATGCCGATCACCTCGCCGCGCATATTGATCAGCGGCCCGCCCGAATTGCCCGGATTGATCGGTGCATCGGTCTGCACGTAGCTCGGCCCGCCGCCGCGCCGCCCCTGGCCCAGCGCGCTCACGATCCCCGCCGTCACCGTCTGGCCGATCTCGAAAGGATTGCCGATGGCGACGACATAGTCGCCCACCTTCAGCTGGTTGGAGTCGCCGAGCGCCAGCTGGCTGAGGCCGCCGGCGCGGATCTGCAACACGGCGATGTCGCTCGCCGGGTGGCTGCCGATCAGCCGGGCGGGAAGGCGCCGGTCGCCCACCGTCACCTCGATCGCCTGCGCGTTCTGGATGACGTGGTGATTCGTCAGCACCAGACCGAGCTCGGCGTCCACGATGAAGCCCGATCCGGCGGACAGCCGCGGCGCGAAGGCTTCTTCGGGGACTCCGAAAAAATGCTGGAAATAAGGATCGCGCAGCAGTGGGTTCTGCTCGAACGGCGAAGGCTGCATCACCGCGATGTTCACCACCGCGGGCGCCACCCGCCCGACGAGCGGCGCGAGCGACAGCCGCCCGAGCGGCACCGCGTCGACGGGAGCACCGGCCGGCAGCTCGGCGGTCCTCGCCTCCCCCATCCGGCCGTCGATCCACCAGAAGGCCGCACCGCCGATCATCCCGGACGCCAGCAGCAGCAGTGCGAGCACGATGAAGCGTATCTGCAGCATCATTCCGGCTCTCCCGTCTTGAAGCAGGCGGCCAGCTCGACGTGGGTGGACCAGCGGAACTGGCCCACCGGCGTGATCCATTGCAGCCGATAACCCCCGGCGACGAGCTTGGCTGCATCGCGCGCAAAGGTCGCCGGGTTGCAGGAAACGTAAGCAATGGTCGGCACGCCGCACCCGGCGAGCGCGGCGACCTGTTCGGCGGCCCCCGCGCGCGGAGGATCGAGTACCACCGCCTCGAAACGGCCCAGCGCCTTCTCGTCATAGGGCCGACGGAACAGGTCGCGATGGTCGACGAGCAGCGGGCGCTGCACACGCCCCGCCGCGGCCTTGAGCGCGAGCGCAGCGTCGCGCGAGCCTTCGGCCGCCAAAATCCGGCCGTCCAGCGCCAGGGCGAACGTGCCCAGCCCGGCGAACAGGTCGGCGACGATCCTGGCCGATCCCACTGCCTCGCGCACCGCGCCCACCAGCGCCGCCTCCCCTTCCGCGGTAGCCTGGAGGAAGGCGCCAGGAGGAAAGGCAACCGGAACATCGCCAAGCGTGACCGTGGCCGGCTCCGGCTCCCAGCGAGTCTGTACGCCATAGCCGTCGTCGACCGACAATCGGGCCAGGCCGTGCACTCGTGCGAATTCGGTGACCGCTTCGGCCGCTTCCAGCCCTTCGGGCGCGATCCCGAAGAGCAGCATGTCGGCGCCCTGGTCGCACCAGGCGAGGCGGACCTCGCATCGGCCGCGGGGCGGTATCAGCATAGCGAGCAGGCCCCGCAGCGGCGCCACCAAAGCGAAGAGCTCCGGGCGAAGGATGTGGCATTCGCGCATGTCGACGATGCGGTGGCTCGCTTCGGCATTGAAGCCGAGCAGGACCTGCCCGCCGCGCCGCTCGGCATGAAGCGAGGCGCGTCGCCGCGTTCGGGGCGGCGAGAGATGCGCCGGCCGCACGTCAGGCAGTGCGACGTCCTGCGCTGTCAGCGCCGAGGTAATCCGGTCGACCAGGAAGGTGGCATAAGCCTCGTCATCGACATGCTGCAGCTGGCACCCGCCGCATTCCGGGAAGTGGCGGCAGGGTGGAACGGCCCGGTGGACCCCCGGCTCGAGGGTGCCGTCGTCGGCAACCACGTCCCCCGGCGCGGCCAGCGGCACGAACCGGCCGCCCTGCGTCACGCCGTCGCCGCGCGCAGCGAGGCGGACGATAACTTCCTCGCTCACAGGCAGTCCGCGACGGCGGCCGGCAGCTCGGCAATCAGGTCGTCGGCGATGAGTGCGGGGCCTGCCAGAGTGGCGGCGCGTCCCTGCAGCCACACCCCCGCGCAGGCGGCTTCGAACGCCCCCAGGCCCGACGCCCGCATCGCCGCGACGATCCCGGTCAGCACGTCGCCGGTGCCGGCGCTGGCGAGCCAGTGCGGCATTGGCGGGGCGATCGCCGCCCGGCCGTCGGGCGCGGCGACCACCGTGTCCGCGCCCTTGAACAGGATCACGGCGCCGGACCGGTCCGAAGCAGCCCGGGCCCGGTCGACCTTGCTTCCGCCTTGCTCCCCGAACAAGCGGGCGAACTCGCCGGCGTGGGGGGTGAGAATAGGTGTGCCGGGAAGGTTCGGCAGCCCCGCTTGGGCAAGCAGATTGAGGCCGTCGGCATCGATCACGAGGGGGACGGCGGAGGCGAGCGCCGTCTCGAGCGCCATTTGCCCGGCCGGTCCCGTGCCGAGCCCTGGTCCGATCGCCAGCGCGCCGATGCGCTCGTCATGCGCGAACGGCACGCCCGGAGTCTGGACCACCGCGCTGGGGACGCCGTGAACGACCTCCGATGCAAACAGGCGCACATAGCCAGCACCCGTCCGCGCCGCGGCACAAGCGGCAAGCGCCGTGGCACCAGGCATCTCGCCACCCAGCAGGGCGACATAGCCGCGGCTATATTTGTGATCGTCGGGTCCCGGCGTGCGAAGCCGCGGCGCGGCGATCTCGTGCAGCCGGCTCGCCGCCGTGACGCCGATGTCGGCGATGACGATGCGGCCCATATGCCGCGCGGCCGGTTGCAGGCGGTGCGAGGGCTTCAGGGTCTGGAAGGTGATCGTCAGGTCGCATACCGGCACCGGCGACAGCACCGACCCGTCGTCGGTCGCGACGCCGCTCGGCAGGTCGATCGCAACCCTGATCTCCGCCCCGGCCGAAAGCGTCAGCAGCCGCTCCACTATCGTGCCGTCGATCGGCCGCGCGAGGCCGGTGCCGAACAAGGCGTCGACGACCAAAGGGGCGCCCGCCGCCTCACCGATCGGCTCGACCGGGCCGGTCCAGCGCGCACGCGCCGCGCGCGCCGCTTCGCTCCTCGGCTCGGCCGTCGCAGCCACCCTGACATGCATGCCGCGCTCCCGCAGGACGCGGGCGATCACATAGCCGTCACCGCCGTTGTTGCCCGGCCCGCAAAGGACGAGCGCCGGAAGCGGCCCGGCATAGCTCCAGATCGCATCGGCGGCGGCGGTCCCCGCTCGCTCCATCAGCGTTTCGACCGTCGTTCCCGACGCGATCGCGGCGGCTTCGGCGGCCCGCATCTCCTCGGCGGTGAGAATGATACGGGTCACTGGGCGGCTATGGTCGCCGGAAGCCGAAAACGGTCGCCGCCGATCGCGACCTCGATGCGGCCGCCGTCGATGATCGTCACTTGGGCCGGCTCGGCCCCGTCGGCGGCAACGACGCCTCGCCCGTCTTCGGTGATGAGCAGGCGCCGAAACCCGCCGTCCGGCTTATGCAGCGTCAGGGTCGGGCCGTCCTCGCCGCTGTCGCGCTCCGCCGTGCAAAATCGCTCGAACTGGCGCGCATTGCCGATTCGGCATTCGATCCTCGGGTCGAGCCGCGCACGCTCCGACGCGATCTCGCCCAGTCGATCGGGCCGATCGCAGCCGGTGACCAGCAGCGCGGCCAGGGCCGCTCCGAACGAGGCCGCAATGGACGCATGGCGCCCTATGCCGATGCCGCGATTTTCCTTCACGCTCGAGCTCCCCATTTTCCCTCCAGCTATCATTTTCGGCGCAGCGCTTCGAGCCGCCGCGCCAGCTCGTCGCTGGCTATGATGGCATCGAAGCGCCGGTCCTGTTCGGCGTCGCTGGCCCGACCCTCGCCGGCCAGGCGTATCCCCCGCTTGAGCGCCGCCAGGCTTTCCTTCGCGTTGGCCGATATCGCCGCAACGATTGCTTCGGCGCCACCGGGTGGGGCAACCCGCTCGACCAGCCCGATCGCATTCGCCTCGCCGGCGTCGATCGTCTCGGCGGTGAAGAGCAGCCGCGCCGCCTGGCCCGGCCCGACCAGCGCCACCAGCCGGTGCACATCCTCTTGTGGATAAGAAAGGCCGATCTTCGCCGGCGTGATGGCGAAACGTGCGTCCGGCGCGGCGATGCGCAGATCGCAAGCCATGGCGAGCGCCACGCCGGCGCCGAAGCACGCGCCGTCGATCGCGGCGACTGTCGGGACCTGGAGGTCGCGTAGCGCATCCAGCGCCGTCCGCATCGCCCGGCGAAAGGCGGTCGGGGCAGCCTCGTCGTCGCGCATGGCGGCAAAGTCGCCCAGATCCGCCCCGGCGCAGAAGGTGCCGCCTTCGCCGGACAGGACGAGAATTCGGACGTCCGAACCGGCCGCCTCGCCGATCCGGTGAGCGAGCTCGGCCCAACCGGCCGCCGGTATGGCGTTGCGCGCCTGGGGCCGGTCGAGAGTGAGGCGGGCGATCGCCCCGTCGATCTTGAGGCCGAACATCGGGCGCTCACTGCCCTGCGAAGGCCGCTTTGTCTGCATGAAAATGGCCGGGTCGCCGTTACGCCGCAACCCGGCCACTATGGGTAAGCGGCGCCCGTCCGGTGGAGGCGGGGGCCGCGGGCGAATGTCGGCGGGTCACAGAACGCCTCGACTCGTCTCCGGCATCGTAGGCAAGAGCCATGCCATGACGGACATGCGCGCCTCCCGATGGTTAATCGGACGGCCGCGCCGTTCCGAAGCGGGATTTCCGGGTCAGTCGGGACGCAGGCGGCTGCGCATCAGCCACCAGTCAGGCCTAGCATCCGCGATTGCGGCCGCCGCGGAATTGCGGCGGGCTTCGTCCTCATAGAAACCGAAGCAGGTCGCGCCCGAACCGGACATTCGGGCGAAATCCGCGCCGCCCAGGGCCTCGAGCACCTCTGCGATCTCAGGAATCAGGGCCACGGCTGCCGGCTGGAGGTCGTTGCGGCCGTCACGCCAGGCCGTGAGCGGGCCGCGATCCACGCCGTCCCAGGCGCGAAAGACGGCGGCAGTCGAAAGGGCGCGGCGGGGATTCACGAGCAGAACCGACGTTCGCGGCAACGCGTCGTCGGACAGCGGACGCAGCGCGTCTCCCCTCCCCTCGCCCCAGGCCGACCGGCTCGGCACACAGGCGGGCACGTCGGCGCCGAGCGAGGCGGCGATCTCGATCAGGTCCGCCTCGTCCGTGGGCAGTTCCCAGAAGCGCGCCAGCAGACGCAGCGCGGCCGCCGCGTCGGCGGAACCGCCGCCGATTCCGGAGGCGACCGGAAGCCGTTTTTCGAGCGTGAGCCGCGCGCCCCGGGGCACGGCGTAGCGGCCGCGTAGCGCGCGCGCGGCCCGCAGGACGAGATTGTCGTCCTGCCCGGCGAGATCGGCCGCGAACGGACCTTCGATCGCGAGCTCGAGCTGGTCGCTTCCGGTCACCGTCAGCCGGTCGCCATCCTCGACAAAGGCGAAGACCGTCTCGATCCGGTGATAGCCATCCGCCATCCGTCCCCGCACGTGCAGCGCCAGATTGAGCTTGGCGAAGGCGGTTTCGTAACGCTCCGGCATCGTGGCAGATCGGGAGGGGCTATCTTGCCGGCGCCCTACCGCGCAGCGAGCTGCGGGGTCAGGCCGCGTTCGATCTTTGCGTCGAGCCGCTCGGCGTCCTCGCCTTCGGCATAGACCCGCGCCGCTCTCCAGGCGAAGCGCGCCTCGATGCGTCGCCCGGCGCTGAAATAGGCATCGCCGAGATGCTCGTTGATCTCGGTATCGGCCGGCTCCCCCTGCGCCGCCCGCTCGAGCAAGGCGATCGCTTCCCCGACTTCGCCCTTCAGGAACAGGGCCCAGCCGAGCGAGTCGGTGATCGCGGCATTGTCGGGCGCGAGACGATGCGCCTTGCGGACCATGGCCTCGGCCTCCCCGAGATTCTCGCGCCGCTCGAGCTGGGCATAGCCGAGATAGTTGAGCACCAGAGGCTCGTCGGGCGCGAGCCGGTAAGCCTCGCGGAGCGCCGCGAGCGCCTCCGGCCACGCATCGGCTTCATGATGGGCGCTGCCGCGGAACAGCCACAGGGCCCAAAGGGGATAGCCGCCATCATCCTCGCCATGGGATTCGATCGCCCGGGCGAAAAGCTCCGCCGCTTCGGCGGGGCGGTCCTGGTCCATCAGGACCTCGCCGACCCGGACGAGATCGGAGACGCTCGCGTCGTCGGAACGGGCGGCCGCCTGCGCCAGGCCGAGCGCGCGTTCTCCCTTGCCGCCCTGCACAAGCAGACGCACTCTCTGGTCGCGCGCGGCGACCGCATAGGGATCGTCCTCGTCGACCTGCGAGAGCAGAGCCACCGCGGCTTCGCTGCGATCCTGTCGCGCGAGCAATTCTGCGGCGAGCATCCAGGCCTGGCTATTGTCGGGTGCAAGCCAGGTGGCGAGCCGTGCGAACGTGGCGGCGACGGACGTCAGGTCCTGCGCGTACATGTCGAGCGCCACCCGGCACAGGACTTCGGCCATGCCCGCCGACGCATCGTCGATCGCACCCGGCACGTCTCGGCGCGCTTCGACGAGCGCACGTGCCGCCGCGATCGGCACCTCGTTGCCCTGCAGGAGCGCCAGCGCGTCGCGGCGGTCGCCCTCATTGGCGAGCGTCGCGGCGGCGGCGATGCGCAGGCGCACCGCCCGAAGGCCCGTCCCCGGGTCGGCCTCGATCAGCGCCCGGGCCTCGTCCTCGCGGCCCATCGCGGCGAGAAGCAGCGGCCGATGCTCGGTGGCGTAGGAGGCTGCGACTCCGGTTGCGCCGGGCTTCAGCAAGGCCGCGAGCGGGTCGCCGCGTCGGGAGCCGAAGGCGAGCCAGGCACGGAGCGCCGGCGCGGCGAAAGCGAACAGCTGGTCCCGCTCGATCGCACCGAGCTGGCGCTCCGCCGCGCGCCAGTCGCGCTCGCGGAAGGCATGAGCGAGAAGAAGGAAGCGGGCGTCCGGCATCAAGGCATCGCGGCGTTCCAGAACTTCCGCGGCGCGGAGGGCCAGAGGCCAGTCGCCCGCGGCAGCGCCGTGGGCCAGCGCTTCGGCGGCGATCACCTCATTGTCGGGCGCGGCGGCGAGCGCAGCGGCATAGCCGGCACTCGCCTGCTCGAACGCGCCGTCGGATGCCGCGATGCGAGCTCGGACGTAGGAATTCAGGGGGGTGCGATTATCGGCGCTCGCCTCGGTCCGCGCCATTGCCGGCGCGGCGCCGGTAAGCATCAGGGCCCCGGCGAGAGCGGCCCGCGCGACTAGGGTCCGAACCCCTGGCCTACATGTTCGGATAATTGGGTCCTCCTCCGCCTTCGGGCACGACCCAGTTGATGTTCTGGGTCGGATCCTTGATGTCGCACGTCTTGCAATGGACGCAGTTCTGCGCGTTGATCTGCAGCCGCTTCTGCCCGCCTTCCTCCACGAACTCGTACACGCCCGCGGGACAGTAACGCTGCTCCGGCCCGTCATAAAGGGCGAGGTTCACCTCGACCGGTATGGCGGCGTCCTTCAGGGTCAGATGGACCGGCTGGTCCTCTTCATGGTTGGTGTTGGACACGAACACGGAGGACAATCGGTCGAAGCTGATGATTCCGTCCGGCTTCGGATAGTCGATCGGCCGGGCAAGGTCCTTGCGCCACAGGCTCTGATGATCGGGATGGTGCTTCATCGTGAAGGGCAGGCCGATCCCGAGCTGACGCATCCACATGTCCATCCCGGCCAGCAGCGTGCCGGTCGTGCCGCCCCACTTCGCCACCAGCGGCTCCACGTTGCGCACCTTTTTCAGCTCTTCGGCAATCCAGCTGCCGTGAAGCGCCGAATCATAGTCTTCCAGCGTGTCGCCAGCCCGGTCGGCGGCGATCGCCGCGAAGGCGGCCTCGGCTGCCAGCATGCCGGATTTCATCGCGGTGTGGCTGCCCTTGATCCGTGGCACGTTCACGAAGCCGGCCGAGCATCCGATCAGCGCGCCGCCCGGAAAGACAAGCTTCGGAATGGCCTGATAGCCGCCTTCGTTGATCGCCCGCGCCCCGTAGCTGACCCGTCGGCCGCCTTCCAGGAACTGGCGGATGGACGGGTGCTGCTTCCAGCGCTGGAATTCCTCGAACGGGTTCAGATAAGGATTTCGATAGTTGAGGGCGACGACGAATCCCAGCGCAACCTGATTGTTTTCCTGATGATAGAGGAAGCCGCCGCCCCAGGCGTCGGCGAGTGGCCATCCCTGGGTGTGGATGACGCGGCCGGGCTCATGCTTCGCCGGATCCACGTCCCACAATTCCTTCAGGCCGATGCCGTAGACCTGCGGCTGGCTCTCCCGGGTGAGGGAGAATATCCGCATCAGCTCCTTGGTGAGATGCCCGCGCGCGCCTTCCGCGAAAAGGGTGTAACGGCCGTGCAGCTCCATGCCGGGCTGATATTCGGGCTTGTGCGTTCCGTCGCGCGCAACGCCCAGGTCGCCCGTCGCGACTCCCCTGACCGAGCCGTCCTCGTTGAACAGCACCTCGGCCGCCGCGAATCCGGGGAAGATCTCCACGCCCAGGGCTTCGGCCTGGCCGGCCAGCCAGCGGCAGAGATTGCCGAGGCTCAGCGTATAGGTCCCCTTGTTGCTCATGAAGGGCGGCATCAGGGCGTGGGGGAAACTATATTTCTTCGTCCCGGTCAGCACCCAATGCTCGTTGCGGGTGACCGGGACCTTGAGCGGGCTGTCCAGGTCCTTCCAGTCGGGCAGCAGCTCGTCGAGCGCGCGCGGGTCGACGACCGCCCCCGAGAGGATATGGGCCCCGACCTCCGACCCTTTCTCGAGGATGCAGACGGAAAGCTCGCGTCCGGCGGCATTTGCCAGTTGCTTCAAACGGATGGAAGCGGCCAGGCCGGCCGGACCGGCTCCGACGATGACCACGTCATACGGCATCGACTCGCGTTCGCTCACCATCTCCTCGCACGCTCCTGTCGTCGCAAACCGCTCACGGGCTGGCAGATAAACACCCCATCCCTGATTGACCAGCCCGGCGGGCCCTGACTCAAAGAGGGTGGCAAAGGGGCAAGAGCAAGAGATGTCCTCGAAATTGGCGGCAAGCGCGCTTTCATGGTGGCGCGACGCGGGAGTCGACGTGATTGTCGGCGAGACCCCGCGCGACTGGCTGAATCCGGCCGCTGTCGCGCCCTCGGAAGCGCCGCCTCCAGCCCCCACCCTCCTTTCGCCCGCTCCTGCCCCCTCCCCCTTCGAGCCGATTCCGGCCACGCTCGACCGCTTCCGCGAGTGGCTGCTCGAAAGCCCAAACGTGCCCGGCGCCTCTCCCTCCGTTCCCAGGATCGGCCCGTCCGGAGATCCGGCATCGGATCTGATGGTCCTCGTCGACATGCCCTCGGCCCAGGACGTGACCGGAGGGAAGCTTCTGTCCGGCGAGGCAGGCGCATTGTTCGACCGGATGATCGAGGCGATGTTCGCCCTGAACGAGCGAACGAAGGGCCGCGGCCGAAGCGCGGTCTATCTCGCTTCGCTCTCGCCGGCGCGGACTGCGACCGGACGGCTCGAGCCGGACGATGCACGCCGCCTCGCCGACATCGCTCGTCACCATATCGGCCTGGTCGCCCCCCGGGCTTTGCTGCTGTTCGGCGACACCTGCGCCAAGGCGCTGACCGGAATGGCCGTCGCACATGCGCGCGGCCGATGGCACGAGACGGAGACCAAGGCGGGTAAAATCAAGACTTTGGTAACCATAAGGCCGGAAAAGCTGATGACCCAGCCAGCGCTGAAGAAGCTGGCCTGGGAGGATCTGCAGCGATTGATGGAAGGATATGAGCCATGAAGATGCTCGGCAGGACGCTGCTGGCCGCGGGCCTCCTCCTCCTCGTTTCACCGCCCGCCTTGGCCGACGCCGGAGGCGTTTCCGGCCGGGGCGAACGGGGGCAGGCCGTGCGCATCCCCGCCATGCTGAGCAACTCCGAGCGCGAAAATTACCGTGCCGTCTTCGCCGACCTGCGCGCGCAGAACTGGGGGAGCGCAGCCGGGCGCCTCGACGGCATGCGCCACGGCCCGCTCCACGACTTCGCGCGTGGGATGCTATACACGATGCCCGGCTCGCCACGGGTCGAGCGCGAACCGCTCGAATCCCTCCTCGCTCGTGCGCCGGACCTTCCGCAGGCGGCGGACCTCGCCCGGCTCGCGCAGCTTCGCGGCAGTGAGGACCTTGCCGAGCTTCCCCAGGTCCAGCGGCTCGGCTGGCTCGGTGGGCAGCCGCGCCGCCAGCGTCCCCGGCCCATCCGCGGCGATGAGGCGGCCGACCGTCTCGAGCCCCAGATCCAGCCTCTTCTTGTCGCTGACCAGCCCTACGAAGCCGAGTCCCTGTTCAACGCGCGCCGTCACGAGCTGAGTCCGGAGGCGCGCACCGCCTTCCAGCAGCGGATCGCCTGGGTGTTCTTCCTGAACGGCAACGACCGCGAAGCCCGCCGGCTGGCTGAGGAAGGCGCGCGCGGCACGACCGAATGGGCGATCCACTCGAACTGGGTGGCCGGCCTCGCCGCCTGGCGGATGCAGGATTATGACGGCGCCGCCGCACATTTCCGAACCGTTGCCGCCCGTTCCACCGATCACGAGCTGTCCGCCGCAGGCCATTATTGGGGCGCGCGCGCCGACACTGCGGGGGGCCAGCCGCAGCGAGTACAGGGTCAGCTCCAGGCCGCGGCGCGACTGAACGAGACCTTCTACGGCCTGCTCGCGCAGAGCGCGCTGGCGCTGCGCCAGCGCCCCGCCGAGCTCGACGCCTTCAGCGCCGATGACTGGCGCGTCATCTCCGATATCCGCAACGTCCGGACCGCCGTCGCCCTGGCGGAGATCGGCGAGGACTCGCTCGCCGGCGACGTGCTGCGGCACCAGGCGCGCATCGGCAACCCGCGCCAGCATGAGGCGCTGCTGCACCTCGCGTCCCGGCTCAATCTCACCGCCGCCCAGATGTGGCTGGCCCATAACGGCCCGCGCGGCGCCCGCGCCGACACCCACGACCGCTATCCGAGCCCGAGCTGGCAGCCCAATCGCGGCTGGCGCGTCGACCAGGCGCTGGTCTTTGCCCATGCACTGCAGGAATCGAATTTCCGCCCGGACGCCGTGAGCCCGGCCGGAGCACGCGGGCTGATGCAGGTGATGCCCGGAACGGCCAACCAGATGGCTCGCGCACGCGGCGAGACCGCCAATATCGCCCAGCTCAACCATCCCGGCGTGAACATGGAATATGGCCAGACCTATCTTGAATGGCTGCGCGACCAGCCCGGCACCGGCGGCCTGCTGCCGCGGGTGATCGCCGCCTACAATGCCGGTCCGCGCCCGATCTCCGAATGGGCGGTCAGGTTCGACCAGAGCGATCCGCTGCTGTTCATCGAGTCGATCCCCTACTGGGAGACTCGGGGCTACGTGCCGATCGTGCTCAGGAACTATTGGGTCTATGAGGAGCGGGCGGCCGACGCCTCTCCGAGCCGCCGCGCTCTCGCCGCAGGCTTGTGGCCGCGCTTCCCCGGCATGCCGGGCCCCACTGCCGTCCGCATCGACTCCAGGCGCGGCCAGACCGCGATGGGACAGGACTGAGTTCAGCTCGTCGCGTTCGATGCACGCGAGCGTTCATTTCCGGGGCGCGGACTTCGTCGACACCATGGATGAAAGTGGACGTCTAGTCCGACGGATCTCCGGGGCGACGCTCGGCGACGTGCCAAAGGACGCCTGACGGGTCGACCACATACGCGATGCGCAGTCCCCAAGGCTGGACGGCTGGCGGCCGCGGAGCCGGCACGTTGAACTTCGCCGGCAGATCGAGCGCTTCCAGATGAGCCCACCATGCATCCAGGTCATCGACCATGAGCTGCATCATGAAGTTTTCGGCCCAGGCCTTTTCGAAAAAGTCTTGCAGGACAAAGCTGCTTGATCCGATCGCGAAGATCGCGACCTCGCCATCGAGAAGCTTTGTGAATCCGATTTCTTCGTAGAATCTCTTGCTGGCCGCGAAATCCTTGGAAGGAACGAACGGGCGCGCCAATTCGGTACCTCGGGGGATCGGCATGGCATTCGTTCCAGCACGGCTTCGTCTCCGGATATTACGGCGCGCGAACGAACCCGGCAATGCCAGGCAGGATCACTCTTGTTCTCTTTATGTTCTCGCTCTATGTTCTCGGCATGTCCCGACCAGATGCCCGCCCCGGCCGCGGCGCGCCCGAGAACAGGACGCCGGACCGCTTCAATCTCCCTCTCAGGGAGGCGGACGGCGACTGGCTGGACGAGCGCGAGGCGCAGGACGGCGCACGGCCGCCGCTGCGCACCACCGTCACTGTCGAGCATGCCAAGACGATCATCGCCTACAACCGATCGCCCGACATCGGCTTCGACCGTTCGATCAACGCTTATCGCGGCTGCGAGCATGGATGCATCTACTGCTTCGCCCGCCCGACCCACGCCTATCACGATCTCTCACCCGGGCTCGATTTCGAAACCCGGCTGTTCGCCAAGCCGGACGCCGCTCGGCTGCTGCGGGCGGAGCTCGGTAAACGCGGCTACCAGGTTCGTCCGATCGCGATAGGCACCAACACCGATCCCTATCAGCCCATCGAGGCGAGATGGCGGATCACCCGGAGCGTGCTCGAAGTGCTGGCGGAGACTCGGCATCCGGTCACGATCACCACGAAGTCGGACCGTGTGCTGATGGATCTCGACCTGATCCAGGCAATGGGACGCAAGCGCCTGGCGGCGGTGGCGCTGTCGGTGACCTCGCTGACTCCCGAAGTCTCGCGGACGCTCGAGCCGCGCGCACCGGCCGCGCGCAAACGGCTGGCGGCGGTGAAGAAGCTCGCCGAGGCGGGCGTTCCGGTCAGCGTCGCGATCGCGCCGGTCGTGCCCGGAATCACCGACCATGAACTCGAGGCGATCGTCGAGGCCGCGGCCGAGGCCGGAGCCCAGGGCGTCTTCTATTTGCCGGTGCGCCTTCCGTACGAGGTCGCGCCCCTGTTCCGGGGATGGCTGGACGAGCATTATCCGGACCGAGCGGCCAAGGTGATGGCCATCATCCGCGAGATGCGGGGCGGCAAGGATAACGATCCCAACTGGTTCACCCGGATGCAGGGCTTCGGCCCCTGGGCGGAACTTCTGCGCGCCCGCTTCGACCGGGCGGTGCGCAAGCACGGCTTCGACCACGAAAGGACCCGGCTGCGCACCGATCTGTTCGAACCACCCCAGGGACCGCAGCTGCGGCTGCTTTAGAGACGTTCGGCATCAGACCGCGGAAGCGCAGCGAGTATCACCCGATTCCGGCTCGCCCCGGTGGAGAAGGGCTCTCCAATCGATTCGGTTCGAGGATGCGATGGCGAGGTCGACATCGTCGACCTCGCCATGCGCGCCTTCCCTCAGCCGAAGATCACATCCGTCTGCGCGATCGGGACATGGGTCTGGATGGTGAAATCGGCGATCGCGTCCCCGTCCACGTCGCCGGCCAGCCAGTTGGCGCCATTCTGGCTGTAGGAGCGAAGCTCCCCGGCCGTACCGCTGAACGCGCTTGCGCCGACCCAGGCGAAGGCATCGCGCTCACCACCCTCGACGGCGTCGAGACTGCTGAGATCGATCTTGTCCTGGCCACGGCGGAAATCGGTGATCAGATCGTTGCCCCCCGTCTCGCTGAAGATGAAGACGTCATTGTGGTTGCCGCCGGTCAGCACGTCGTCGCCGGCGCCGCCGTTCAGCCGATCCGCATGGTTGCCGCCGTTCAGCACGTCCGCGCCCGCGCCGGCGTGAAGGATATCGTCATGATTGCCGCCGTTCAGCACGTCGTTGCCGGCGCCGCCGATCAGCACGTCGTCATGATTGCCGCCGTCCAGCCAATCATGGCCGTCGAGCCCGAGCAGCCAATCTTCGCCATTTCCACCCGACAACCGATCCTCGCCGGCCGTGCCCTCCAGCACGTCGTCGCCATTGCCGCCGGATAGGGCCAGGCCGTCGTTGATCCCGGTCACCGTCACCTGGACCGTCGCGGTGCTGGTGAGGCCGTCCGGATCGGTGATGGTGTAGCTGAAGCTGTCGATCCGGGTCTCGCCGGGCGCCAGCGCGTCGAAGGCGTCGGCGTCGGCAACGTAGCGAAGGCTCTGCGTCTCGGCGTCGAAGATAAGGGTGCCGAGCGTGTCCGCCGAATCGACCGCTGCGATCTCCAGCTGGTCCCCCGCGTCCGGATCGAAGTCGTTGGAGAGCAGCTGCTCCCAGAGATTGTCGCTCGTCGCATCCTCGTCGACGGCGATCGCATCGTTGGCCGCGACCGGCGCCTCATTGGCCCCAGGAATGAAGAAGCGTCCGACAAGCGGATCGTGATCGGTGCCGCGCGGCACGCCGTCGGCCTGCTCCGCATTGATGTGGACGGAGTCGAACTCGGCGCCCGCGGCCAGCCCGCCGGTGACGAGCATGTGATCGAGCGCCTGGAGATTGCCGTCGAACAGATAGGAATAGCGCTCCGCTTCCGGCAATAGGCGGTGCAGGTCGGTCATCACTCCGCCGGCCTCGAGCGCGCCGATTGAATCCTCGAACCAGAAAGCGTTGAAGTCGCCGAGCACGCCGAGCTTCAGCGACGGATCGCTCGCCAGCGCTTCGTCGACATGGGCCCGGATCGCCTGGGCCTGCGCGGTCCGCGCCGCATCGCCCGCGTCGGCCGGCGGCTGCGCCGAACCCCAGAGCGGATCGCTGCCGATGCGCGAGGTGAAATGGACGTTGATCAAGCTCACCGTCTCGCCGTTGAACGTGAAGTCCGCGACGAGCGGCCTGCGCGTACCGTTAAAGGCCGGAGCCTCGATCAGCTGCGCACTCCCATCGACATATTCAACGCGGTCGGCATTGTAGAGATAGCCGTTGCGGATGTTGCCGCCGGGCTCGCCGCCGGTCGAGTTTGGGCTGGACGGCGCCACCTCGACATAAACATAGTCGGGACCGCCGATCGCCGCGATCGCATCGATCAGGAGCTGCGCGGTGACGATGGCCGAGAGCGGGTCGCTGCCGCCCATTCCGTTTCCGTCCTGCATCTCCTGAAGCCCGATGACGTCCGGGGCGAGCAGATTGTAGACGATGTCGCCGGCTAGCAGGTTGAACTTCGCCGCGCTGTCGCCCGGATCGAGATTCTCGACATTGTAGCTGGCGACCGTGAGATGGTCCGCATCGCCTTCCAGCGCCGTCGTCTCCCGTCCGAGAGTGACGTCTTCGGTTACGCCGACCGCCTGGGTGACCAGAAGCTCGTAGCTGTTGAAGCCGTAGGACATGACGCCGGTGACGTCGGAAAGCCGGTCGCCCTGGCTGTGCGCGGGATCGTAGCCGTCGAACAGGGCCGACGTCGCGTCAATCTGGATCTTCTCGGGATTATAGTCGCCGTCCGAGACCGTGATACCGCCACGGCCGTTCACCCCGGTAGCGCCTTCGCCGCCGGAGGCGACGACATAGGTCTCGCCGAACGAATTGGTCTGCGACACGACGAGGGGCGCGTCGATCGTCGTGAGCATCCCTTCGAGCGACTCGTAGAAGTCGATCCCGTCGCTGTCCGGATCGTAGGTGGCGAAGCCGTCATCGTCGATCACCTGGGTCGGCGGCAACCGACCGCCGGCGCCGATCAGGGCGGCGGCGGGAAGCGCATTGCCGGTCGACTGAACGACAATATTCCGTGCGGTGAGCTGGGTGACGGTCAGGTTGGTCGTGTCGCCACCCGGCAGGAATTCGGCAACGGTGCCGCTGACCTGCACCGCATCTCCGGCGACGAGGCCCGGCGCCGCGCCGGTGAAGACGAACATGGCGTCCGAGGTCCGGTCGTTGCCGTCGCCGACGGCATCCTGGAGATAGAAGCCGTTCGAAGAGACGGCGGTGACGATGCCGCCGGTGGTCACCGGCTGGCCCTCATAGTTGGAGCGGTGCCCCTCCCCCTGTATTTCCCAGATGGCCAGCGATACCGGGTCGTCGTTGAGGATCGTTCCGGTCGCCGCTCCGTCGACGATGTCGATGTTGCCGGCAGGATTGGCGAGCAGGATTTCGAACCTCTCGTTGGGCTCGCCGATCGTGTCGCCCGCCACCTCGACGACGATCTGGACGCTGGACACCCCTGCCGCGAAGTCGACATGGCCGGAAAGCGGCTGCCCGGACGCGAGGTCGGAAGTGTCGGCGCCACCGGTCAGGCTCATCACCCAATCGACGCTCGCCGGCTGGTCGAGACCGCCGGCACGCCGGACGGTGAAGACCATCTGCTGGACGCCCGAATCGCCTTCCGCGACGCTGACGTCGCCGATCGAGACGAGGCCGGTTCCGCCGGCCGCGATGAAATCCTGGCCCTCATTGACCGCGCCGAAGCTGTCGTCGCGCGCCGCGACCCAGCTGAAATCCTCATAGTTCGCGCCGAATCCGACGAGCTGGAGCGATTGGCCGAGCCCCGGTACGGGCTCCTCGGCGACCCCGATGTCGGTGCTGGCGAGACCCGCCGCCGGGCCGTTCGTGGCGGTGAAGCTGCCTTCGTAGGACAGGAACTGGACGACGTTTCCGCCCGCGTCCACCAGAGCCAGACCATCGGGTGACCCGTTCTGGAGACCCGGCACGTCGAAGGACAGCGTGCCGAAGCCGTCATCCTGATCGGCGAAGATGCCGGACAAAGCGATGGTTCCGTAAGCGGCACCGCCATTGCCGTTGTAGAGGACGAGCGTCCAGCCGGCGAGGCTCGTCCCTGCCGGCCCGGCGATCTCGACCGCCTCGCCGGCGTCCGTGCCCGTATTGTCGTAGTGAACCTCGTTGATGAAGGCGCCGCCCCCGGCGGGCGCGCTGTCGTCGTTGAGGATCGTGCCCACGGCCGCGGAGTCGCCAAGGGTCGCGCCTCCGGTCGGCGACGACAGCGTGACGGCGAAGGTCTCGTTCGGCTCGACCTGCGTGTCGCCGGCAAGCATGACCGTGATCGTCGCCGAGGTCTGGCCGTCGGCGAAGGAGACGGTCCCGGTCAGCGGCGCGCCGGCGGCGAGGTCGCCCGTATCCGCATTGCCGCTGAAGTCGATCGTCCAGGCGGCGGACACCTCGCCGGCGCTCCCGCCGTCGCGTGTCACGGTGAAGGTGAGCGCAGACGTTCCGGCGTCTCCTTCCGAGACGCTCGCGTCGGCGATCGACAGGATACCCGGCGCGCCCGGATCGAGGGCGCCGCTGCTGACGACGAGATCGTCGATTCCGACCCATTCGTCGTTGCCGCTCGCATTGGTGGTCATCAGCCGAACCTGGAGCGTCGCTGCATTGTTGGCGGCTTGCGGCAGGACCAGGTCGAGCATGGTGACCATGGTTGCGCCGGCGGCGGTCACGTCGGCGAAATAGCCGCCGGGAACGTTGATCCATTCGCCGTCCGGATCGGTCCGGAACTGGACGTTGAACTGCTGCACCGAATTGTCGGGGGATCCGTCGAGATCGCGGATATTGGCCTGGAGCCGGATGTCGCTCCGGCCGGTGGCATCGAGATGGAGGACGATGCTCGGCGCGTCGGCGGTGCCGGAGCCGTTGAGGGCGATCGTCGGGTCGCTGATCTGGAATTCGGCGACGCCGCCATTGGTGAGGCTGTTGGGGTTGGACTGGTTGGCAATCACGTCCACGGCGCCGAGCGTGGCAGCTGCCGTCAAGGTGCGCGGGTCGACATTGGTGGGCGAACTGGCCGTATAGTCGCCGAGATAGCCGAGAATGCCGGGCACGCCGTTCCAGTCGTCATTGCCGCCGATCAGGCCGGTGTCGGACCAATCCTGCTGGAAATTTCCGGAAGCAAGCGAGTGATAGGTGGCGGTCATGCGGCTTAGTCCCCCAGCTGACAGGCGTGCCCGCCGCTCATGCGACAGACCGCCCGATGCCTTAGAAAAACCGATTCGCGATCGGCTCTACTTGGCTAGGAACCGGTTGTTACAACTGGAAGTGAGTATCGATGGCAGTGCGAGTTTCGGTCCGCGGGCCTGGTTCTACCCCCGACTCATCACGGCCCCCGTCATGCTCAGCTCCCGGAACGCAGCGCCTCTTCGCTTCCATAGGGCCGGGTGATCGCCTCCATCAGATGCCCGTCGGGATCCTCGAAATAGACGCCGCGACCGCCGAAATGACGGTTGATCTCCCCCGGCCGGCTGCGTGCGGGATCCGCCCAATGCGCGATGCCACGCTCCCTTATCCGACCCATCACGGCGTCGAACGCGCTCTCCGCGACCAGGAAGGCATAATGCTGACGCGAGACCGTGCCCGTCTTTGACATGAAGTCGAGCGACACCTGGTTCTCGAGCTCGACCACCATGAAGTGGAGAAAAGGCCGTGGCGGAGGCAGGCCGAGCATGTCGGCGAGAAAGGCCGACGAGGCCTTGCTGTCGCGGCACCAGACGATCGTGTGGTTGAGCTGAACGGGCATCGGACGCTCCTGCCTGAACCTTCGGCGGCATCCTACCGCACCGAAGCGCGTTGCGCACCAGAGGTCTAATCCGCCGCTCGCGGCGCCGTCACGCTCCCGGCACGCCGTGTCTCATTGTCCGGCGCGGCACGCGAGCGCCGCATCGAACGGGAGATTCAAATGCGAATTCTGCGCATATCCGCGCTCGTCCTGACCGCCTTGGCGCTCGTCCCGGGCGGCGCCCATTTGTTCGAGCTGCCGGGCAAGATGCGGCTGGGCGGCAGCGACTATTTCGTCGTCCAGTCGATCTATGCCGGCTGGGCGCTGTTCGCGCTCCCGATCGTTTTGGCACTCCTGGCCAATGGTGCGCTCTGGGCGGTCCGGCGCAGAACCGACCCTGCCGAGGCTCGCTGGTCGCTCGCGGCGGCGCTGATGATCCTGTTCAGCCTCGTCCTGTTCTTCATCCGAGTCTATCCGGCCAACGTGGCGACCGAGAATTGGACGTTTCAGCCGGCGAACTGGGAGTCGCTGAGGACCGCCTGGGAATATGGCCACGCCGCCAACACCCTGCTGATCTTCGCGGCCTTCGTCGCGACGGCCTTCGCCACCGCGAAGAGGTGAGCCGGGCGAGGCGCGTCTGACGCGCACCGTCCCCGCTCGCGCCGGAGCGACTCGCGCCTTCAGGATCGGTCACGGCCGAGCAGCCAGCGGAAAGCCCGGCGAAGCTCGGCCGTGCCGTCGCGGTCGTACCAGCGCCCATGGGCCAGGATGATCCGGTGGGGATCCCAGCCGATCATCGTTTCGATGGCTCGTTTGAGCTCCGGCCGATGCCGGGCGAAGGTCAGGCGCATGTCGCGCGGCATGCTGCCGTGCGGGTCCTGGACTCCGCCGAGCCGCGTCAGCCACCGCATCATGACGCTGCCGAGCTTCGCCGGCTCGAAATTCTCGATGAGATCGGTGAGGATCAAGGTCGCGGACGGCCGGTGGAAGAAGACGAACTCGGTCATGTAGCGGCTCCTGATCGGCAGCGTCGCGATCGCGCTTTCCCAGGGATAGGCGGTCTCCGCCTCGAGCCGCCGGAACGGGAAATCGATTCTCCTCGCAGCCGCTTCCGTTATCCCGGGCGCCAACCAGACCTCGGCGTCGGGGAAGGCATGCTCCCAATCGGGGATCCACCAATGGTGGATTCGGTTCGGTCCGACGATCCAGCGCGGTCGTCCGACCGCTTCCACTTCCGCGCGCAGCTCGGGCGGGACCGGCGTCGGCGAATGGACGAACAGGTCGCCGCCGATCCGCACGAGGGTCATGCGGGTGGTGAAAGGCAGCTTCGGCCAGGGTAGGCCGAAGCGAATGACCGGCCCGTCGACGATCCAGATGTCGGTGCAGACGGGCTTCAGCCGATTGACGGGATCATAGGTCCGCTCGACGGTCTGGTTCATTCCCGCAACCCGTCCCTTCCGCCGATCGCCCGCTCGACCCGGTCCGCCAGCGTCAGCGGGAAAGGGCGGAAGGAGGGGCGCGAGATCGGCATCGTGTCTTCATGCCAGCGAAGTGCGCCGTTACCAACGGTCGCCGCTCGCGGCTTCCCCTCGGATGAAGCAGGAAGGCATAGAGCGCGCGGCGATCGTGGCAGGACGGCAGGGATGAGAATATGCATGGGCGTTCCAGGATGACGGAGACCCTCTCCATCCCACAGGCACGACGTATAGCGCTCGCGGCCCAAGGCTTCGGCGAAGGGCGTCCAGCCCAGGTCACCCGTCAGCGCCTGCTGCGCAACCTCGATCGTCTGTCGCTGCACCAGATCGACAGCGTGAACGTGCTGGCGCGTGCGCATTATCTGCCCACATTCTCTCGCCTCGGCGCTTATGATCGCGCCCTGCTCGACCGCTCCGCCTGGGGCCCGCGTCCACAGCGGCGGATGTTCGAGTATTGGGCGCACGAAGCCTCCTTGCTTCCACTGAACCTGCACCCGCTGCTGCGCTGGCGGATGGCCCGCGCGGACCGGGGTGAGATCGGCTGGGCGCATCTTCGCCGATTCGCGACCGATCACCGGAGCGAGGCGGAGGCAGTGCTGGCCCGGATCCAAGCGGAAGGGCCGCTCGCCGCGTCGGACTTCGAGGAGGGGCGGAGCCGAAGCGGCTGGTGGGAATGGGGCGACACCAAGCGCGCGCTGGAATGGCTGTTCTGGGCCGGCCACATCACGACCAGGGCCCGACGCGGCAGCTTCGAGCGGGTCTACGACCTTACCGAGAGAGTCATCCCGGCAGACATAATGGCCCTGCCCACCCCGGACGAAGCGGAAGCGCACCGAAAGCTGGTCGAGCGCGCCGCAATGGCGCATGGCGTGGCGACAGTTAGCGACCTTCGCGACTATTTCCGTCTCGCTCCGGACGCCGCGCGCACCGCCATCGCACAGTTGGCCGAAGAAGGCCTGCTGATTGCGGCGAAGGTCGACGGCTGGAAGCAGCCCGCCTGGCTCCACCGCGACTCGCGCCGTCCCCGTCGAATCCGCGGCCAGGCCCTGCTCGCCCCGTTCGATCCCCTGATCTGGGAACGCGGCCGCACCGAGCGGCTGTTCGGCTTCCGATATCGGATCGAGATCTACACGCCCGCCGAGAAGCGGGTGCACGGCTATTATGTGCTGCCCTTTCTCATGGACGAGCACCTCGTCGCCAGGGTCGACCTCAAGGCCGACCGGCAGCGCTCACGCCTGCTGGTGCAGCAAGTCGGCTTCGAACCCGATGCGCCCGCCGACGCCGGGGAAAGACTCGACGCCGAGCTCGAACTCATGGCGTCGTGGCTGGATCTGGAGGCGGTGGAGCGACGGAGCTAGAGGCCCTAGCGCAGGTCGAACCATTTGGAAGCCACGCCGATGAACGCCCGGTCTGCGAGTAGGGTCAAAGAAGTTCAGCCACCGCTCGTGGATCGCGGTCGGTGACGACGCGCTGGCAGTAGGTTCGAGCTTAATCCAGCGCCTTCTTCAGCAGCTCGTTGACCACCTGCGGGTTCGCCTTGCCCTGCATGGCCTTCATCGTCTGGCCGACGAAGAAGCCGAAGAGCTTGTCCTTGCCGGACTTGTACTCGGCCACCTTGTCCTGGTTCGCGGCGAGCACCTCGGCGATGACGGCCTCGATCGCGCCGGTGTCCGACGTCTGCTTGAGCCCGCGCGCCTCGACGATCGCCTCGGGATCCTCGCCGGTCTCGAGCATGATCTCGAACACCTGCTTGGCGAGCGTTCCGGAAAGCGTGCCGTCCACGACCAAAGCGAGTAATTGGGCGCCCTGCTCGGGCGTGACCGGGCTCTCGGTGATGCCCTTGCCGAGCCGGTTCAGCGCGCCGAACAGGTCGGAGATCACCCAGTTCGATGCCTGCTTCGCGACCTGCGCTTCGGGCTTTCCGGTCGCCGCGAGCAGCCGCTCGAACCAGCGAGCGGTCTCGACCTCGGCCGTCAATACGCTCGCGCTATAGGGGGACAGGCCGAGCGCCTGCTCGTAGCGCTGGCGCTTGGCGTCGGGCAGCTCGGGAAGGCTCTCGCGGCATTCGCGAAGGAAGCCCTCGTCGAGCTCGAGCGGAAGCAGGTCCGGATCGGGGAAGTAGCGATAGTCATGCGCTTCCTCCTTGGAGCGCAGGGACCGCGTCTCGATCTTGTCCGGATCGAACAGGCGCGTCTCCTGGACGATCGTGCCGCCGTTTTCGAGGATGTCCACCTGGCGGTTGGCCTCATATTCGATCGCCGCCTGGACGAACCGGACCGAATTCACGTTCTTGATCTCGCAGCGCGTTCCCAAGGGCTCACCGGGCCGGCGTACGCTGACGTTGACGTCGGCGCGCATGCTGCCCTGTTCCATATTGCCGTCGCAGCTGCCGACATAGCGCAGGATTGCCCGCAGCTTGCGGACATAGGCTCCAGCCTCCTCGGGGCTGCGCATGTCCGGGCGCGAGACGATCTCCATCAGCGCGACGCCGGAACGGTTGAGGTCGACATAGGAGAAGCTGGGATGCTGGTCGTGCAGCATCTTGCCGGCATCCTGCTCGATATGGATGCGCTCGATGCCGACGGTCTTCGCAACCGCCTGGCCGTCGGTGCCGACCTCTATGTCGATCTCGCCCTCGCCAACGATCGGATGGTAGAGCTGGCTGATCTGATAGCCCTGCGGCAGATCCGGGTAGAAATAATTCTTTCGGTCGAAGCGCGACCAGGGGTTGATCTTTGCATTGAGCGCCATGCCGGTACGCACCGCCTGGCGGACGCATTCCATGTTCGGCACGGGCAGCATTCCGGGCATCGCCGCGTCGACCAGGCTGACCTGGCTGTTCGGCTCGGCTCCGAATTCGGTCGAGGCGCCCGAGAAAAGCTTGGCGTTGGAGACGATCTGGGCGTGGACCTCGAGGCCGATCACGACCTCCCAATCCCCGGTGGCGCCACGGATGCGATAGTCAGACATGGGCAATTCCTATTTGCGCAATCTCAACCCCCATCGATCGTCCCGAACGGGCCCGGGAAAATCGCGCTCAATCGCGGCTCCTCTTGAACAGGGCGGCCATCCCAGCGAGCATGAAGAGAAATAGCCCTACGCCTGGGACAGAATCGAACCAATCAGTGGCGCGGTCCCTTTTGTGGAGCTGGCGAAGCCGCGAGAGATAACTCACCACCACGCCTCCGGTCGGTGGGTGAAGCCCGCCCGTTGCTCGATGGCCAGCCCGGCGTTGAGCACGTTCTGCTCGTCCAGCGCACGGCCGATGATCTGGAGCCCGAGCGGCAGTCCCTGCCCGTCCAGCCCGGCGGGCACTGACATGGCCGGGAGACCGGCCAGGCTTGCCGGGACGGCGAAGACGTCGTTCAGATACATGGCGATCGGGTCGTCCATCTTCTCGCCAAGGCCGAAGGCGGCGCTCGGTGCGGTCGGCGTGAGCAGGAGGTCGACCTCCTTATAGGCGTGCTCGAAGTCGCGGGCGATCAGCGCCCTCACCTTCTGCGCGCGGTTGAAATAGGCATCGTAGAAGCCGGCGCTCAGCACATAGGTACCGATCATGATGCGGCGCTTCACCTCGGCGCCGAACCCGGCCGCGCGGGTCGCCTCGTACATGTCGGTGAGCCCGCCCTGCTCCGGCTGCTCGCGCCGGCCGTAGCGCACGCCGTCATAGCGCGCGAGGTTGGACGACGCTTCGGCCGGGGCGATGATGTAATAGGTCGGCAGCGCATATTTCGTATGCGGCAGCGACACCGGCACGATCTCGGCGCCGGCATCCTTCAGCCATTCGATGCCCTGATCCCAGACGCGGCCCACCGACTCCGGAACGCCGTCGATGCGATATTCCTTGGGAATGCCGACGCGCTTGCCCTGGAGATCCGGGTTCAATCCCTTCTCCCATGCCGGAACCGGCAGGTCGAGCGAGGTCGAATCCTTCGGATCGAAGCCGCTCATTGCCTCGAGCATGATCGCGCAGTCGCGCACGTCGCGCGCCATCGGTCCCGCCTGGTCGAGGCTCGAAGCAAAGGCGACGATGCCCCAGCGCGAGCAGCGGCCGTAGGTCGGCTTGATCCCGACAATCCCGGTGAATGCGGCGGGCTGGCGGATCGATCCCCCCGTATCGGTGCCGGTGACGCCGGGCGCGATTCGTGCCGCGACGGCGGCCGCCGATCCTCCGGAACTCCCGCCCGGCGCCAAGGCGGCATTGCCGCCGTCGCTGCGCCGCCAGGGCGAGATAACCGGGCCGAAGCCGCTGGTCTCGTTGGACGAGCCCATCGCGAACTCGTCCATGTTGAGCTTGCCGAGCATGCCGGCGCCGGCGGCGAAAAGGTTCGCGCTCACCGTCGATTCATAGGCCGGAGCGAAGCCTTCCAGGATGCGGCTGCCGGCCGTCGTCTGCACGCCCTCGGTGGCGAACAGGTCCTTGATGCCGAGCGGCACGCCGGAGAGCGGCTTGAGCTCGCCGCTCGCGCGTGCCGCGTCGGCCGCATCGGCCGCGGCCAGGGCATGTTCCGGAGTTTCGACGATGAAAGCGTTGAGTCCCCGCGCTTTCTCGACCGCCGCGACATAGGCGAGCGTCACCTCGCGCGCCGAAAAGGCGCCGTCGCGCACGCCGTCGCGGATCGCTGCGATGCCGAGATCGGTGAGGTCGGTCGGACGAGTCGCTCCGCTTGTCATTCGATCACCTTCGGCACCGCGAAGAAGCCGTGCTCGGCCATTGGGGCGTTCTTCAGCACCGCGTCGCGGATGCCGCCATCGGTGACGACGTCGTCGCGCAGGCGAAGCTTGTTGGGAATGACCGCGGTCATCGGCTCCACCCCCTCGACATCGACCTCCTGAAGCTGCTCGACCCAGCCGAGAATGTTGGAAAGCTCGGGCGCGAGCGCCGCGACTTCGGCGTCGCTGACGGCGATGCGCGCGAGCTTGGCGATGTGGCGGACGGTGTGGCTGTCGACGGACATAGGCGCGGCGCTAGCATTGCCGCTGCAGTGCGGCAAGGCGAGCCGACGGGTCGAAACGCGCTTCGGCGACCTCTCCCGGGGCGTGGTGGAACCGCCAAGCCCGCGCGCCCGCTTGCATGGCGCGGCGGCTTGGGCTTTGGGGGCGGCAATGGCCAGGAAAAGATCCCATCCCGCCGTCCGCTTCCTGTGGATTGTCGCCGGCCTCACCGTCCTGTTCGTGGCGGGCGCCATCGCCTATCGCCTGTTCGAGCAGGACCTGATGCGCTGGACCATGGTTCCCAAGGGCGAGTTCCAGGAAGTGCCTTTGCCCGAAGGCGCCGATTATGCCGATGCGGGTCTGTGGATCGCCCATCCCGACCTCCCCGCCAGCCCCGCGCTGTGGACGCCGCAGGGCTTCGCACCGGCGCGTCAGGCCAGAGCTTCGATCTTCTTCATCCATCCGACCAGCTTCCTCGAATCCTCTGCCTGGAATGCCGGCCTGGATGACGAGGAATCGCAGGAACGGGCGCGCCTGTTCGTCCGCAGCCAGGCGAGTGCCTTCAATTCGGTCGGCGCGATCTGGGCGCCCAAATATCGCCAGGCGGCGTTCGGGGCCTTCCTCACCAGCGAAGCCGATGCTCGGCGGGCCCTGGATTTCGCCTATCGCGACGTCCTTGCCGCTTACGAGGTCTTCCTTCGCCAGGCGCCGGCGGACCGTCCGATCATCCTCGCGGGGCACAGCCAGGGCAGCCTCCATCTGCTGCGCCTGCTCCAGGAGCGCGTGCAGGGTGCGCCCGAAGCCGCGCGAGTGGCCGCGGCGTATGTCATAGGCTGGCCCGTGTCGGAAACCGCCGACCTTCCCACCCTTCCCCTGCCCGCCTGCGAGCGGCCGGATCAGGCGCATTGCCTGATTTCGTGGCAAAGCTTCGCCGAACCGGCCGATCCGAAGCTGGTCACCGACCTGTACGACGCATCGAGCGGCCCCGGCGGCGTGCCTCGCGCGGGATCGGCCATGGTGTGCGTGAATCCTCTCACCGGCACGCGCGGCGGCGCCGCTGAAGCCCAGGCCAATGCGGGCACCCTCATCCCCAATGCGGCGTTCACCGAGGCGACCTTTCGGGCGCATTCGGTGCCGGCACGCTGCGACCTTCGCGGCTTCCTGCTGATCGGAGACAATGACCGAATTCCGGAGATGGGGCCCTATGTCCTTCCCGGCAACAATTATCATGTTTACGACTATGCGCTCTTCTGGGCCAATATCCGCTCCGACGCCGAGCGCCGCGTGGCGGCCTTCCTCGGTGAAGGGGAGGAAGGATGAAGGGAACGGCTTCGCCGTAGGAACTATTCCGGGCCGCCTCGGCGCAGAGACTGGACTTGCGCCGCTTCGTGCGTGACGGAGGGCCCATGATCACAGCCGACGTCGCCCGATTTCGCGAGGCCCTTCCCCTGGGAGGGCGACTGCTCGGGCTCGATGTCGGCACTCGCACGATCGGAACCGCCTTGTGCGACGCGCAATGGACGATCGCGACGGCCGCCACGCTCGTGCGACGCGGCAAGTTCATGAAGGATCTCGAGGCGCTGAAGACGCTGGCCGCAGCGCAGCAGGCGCGCGGAATCGTGATCGGCCTGCCGCTCAATCTGGACGGCAGCGAATCGCCGCGCACGCAGTCGATCCGCGCGTTCGCGCGCAACCTGGCGCCCCTCGATCTGCCGATCCTGCTCTGGGACGAGCGCTGGTCGACCCAGGCGGTCACCCGTACCCTGATCGACGCCGACACCAGCCGCGCGCGCCGCGCCGAACTCGTCGACAAGATGGCTGCCGCCTACATCCTCCAAGGCGCCATAGACGCCCTCGCCATGGGCTGACGTTCGATGGGAGACTTGCTCCAGATCATAGACGGGCCTCCCTTTTTGCAGTATTATTACGGTATTACGTCTGCGGTTCTCGACACAAACCAAGAGGAACCCTTTGTGGACGGACGGGGAGCGGTTGCCCTTGTGGCCGATCATCTACCGCTCAATCGGGCGGGGCTTTCCAGCCTTCTCCACGAGCATGTCCGCACGTCCGCGGCGATCGAAGCCGCAAGCTTCGATGGCATCGTTGCAGCCCTGACGCGCGACGATCGGGTGGATCTGATCGCCACCGCGCTCGAATTGCCAGGGATGAACGGGACGACCGGGATCCGCTACATCAGGGTCCACTATCCTCGAACGCGCCTCGTCGTCATGGCGGGCGATCCCACGCGGGAGTCGGTACTCGAATGCCTGTCGGCCGGAGTTCACGGCTACGTTCCCAAGTCTCTCGGTCGGGAGGAGATGGTCGCTGCCTTCCAGTCGATATTTGGCGGCCAGATCTACGTCCCGTCGCTCATGACCGAACTGGCCGGAGAGCGCGCGGCGCCCGTAGCCGGCGGCGTGATCCCGGCCTTCGAGCTGACCCAACGACAGCGCGAGGTGCTCGTCCTGCTATCGGACGGAAAGTCGAACAAGGAAATCGCACGCATCCTGACCATCTCCGAAGGCACGGTGAAAGCCCACATCAACTCGGCTTTCCGGATACTGGGCGTGCACAACCGGACCAGCGCCGTCGCTGCGCTCCACCGGCTTGAGTTGTCGAAAGGCAGCGGCGAGCCGCCCCTCCCCGGCCTGTTCGACCCGCGGCGGCGCACCACCGACTTCTAGTCTCTTCGGCTTTTCTCCTGAGTTCGCGATACCGATCCGCCGGCGTGCTGCGCCCTGGGGCATCGGCGAGCTGAGTCTCCGGTTCCCCAAGCATTCCCGTCCGCTTCCGTTCGGCCGAGCGGACTAGCCCAGGGTCTATACATTTCGACCTACAGGGATTTCCACAGGCTTATACAAAAGTCGCGGACTTCATAGTCTATCTTCTTGACTCGACTCGACACCGCGAAAGCCGGGATAGTCAACATGCTGTTAATCAAGCGAGTCGGGTGATTGCCTCGCTTCGGACGGCACCCACAGCCTTCCCGTTACTACGGAAGGCTATGCGGGGGAATGGCGTAACCGATGAAATCGAACGCGAGGACTGATTCCTTGCGAGGAGTCGTGCGCC
>NZ_SBFF01000007.1 GCF_004151485.1 Sphingosinicella sp. CPCC 101087
GACGACGGGCCGTCGCCGCAGCCGGTCTCCACCCGCACCGCCCCACCAGACGCAAACAGCCCCGTGACAGAGCTCCAACGATCGGCGATAAGGCCCTCAGACTGAGGGACATTCGTCGTCCCCTCGGCAGCACAGACAGGTGAGGCCCTCCGCATGGGGGAAATTCAGCAAGACCCTTCGATGGAAGAGATACTCGCTTCCATCAAACGCGTGATCGCGGAGGACGGCCGCGCCGGAACGGCGGCAGGGTCGCCGCGCGCCCGCCGCGCGGCACCGAACGAATCGCCGCAAGCGTCCGAGGACGACGTGCTCGAGCTCGACGATCCGGTCACCGAGGAAGCGGGCCTGTTGTCGAGCGGCGCCGCCGCGGCCAGCCGCGAACGGCTCGCCGCATTGTCTGCCCTTCGCCAGCGCACGGAGATTCCGACCGATACCGGGGCGCTCGAGGCGGTGGTGCGCGACATGCTCCGGCCTATGCTGAAGGACTGGCTCGACGAGCATCTCCCGGCGATCGTCGAGCAGTTGGTCACGCGAGAGATTGCCCGCATCACCGGGCGCAACCTTTAGCGACGTTCGAGCCGGCGCGCGTCGCGTCCGTGCAGGACCTGCGCGTCTTCGTGGGCCAGGGAACGGCCCGCTCCACTGCAGGGCGTGACGGGCCGAACAAAGCCGGTTAAGCGCAGCCGCCATGACCGAGCTGCCCAAGACGTTCGACCCCGCCGAAATCGAAGCGCGCTGGTACAGGCGCTGGGAGGAGGAAGGCCTCTTTCGCCCCAGCCGCCGAGAGGCGGAGCCATGGACGATCGTCATGCCGCCGCCCAACGTGACCGGATCGCTCCACATCGGCCATGCACTCGACGTCACCCTGCAGGACGTGCTGACCCGTCACGCCCGCCTTCAGGGCAAAGACGCGCTCTGGGTCGTGGGCACCGATCATGCCGGCATCGCCACCCAGATGGTGGTCGAGCGCAATCTTGCCAGCCAAGGCGTGAAGCGTACCGACATGAGCCGCGAATCCTTCGTCGATCATGTCTGGGAGTGGAAAGCGCAGTCGGGCGGCGCGATTACCCGCCAGCTCCGCCGCCTCGGCGCGTCGTGCGACTGGACCAATGAGCGCTTCACCATGGATCCCGGCTTCTCGGCTGCCGTGATCAAGGTGTTCGTTCAGCTCTACCGCGAGGGGCTGCTCTATCGCGACAAGAGGCTCGTCAACTGGGATCCGAAGTTCGGCACCGCCATCTCCGACCTCGAGGTCGAGACTCGCGAAGTCCAGGGCAAGTTCTGGCACCTCAAATATCCGCTCGAGGACGGCTCAGGGTTCATCCAGGTTGCGACGACGCGGCCGGAAACCATGCTGGCCGACATGGCGGTGGCGGTTCATCCCGACGACGATCGCTATCGCGACCTGGTCGGCCGCAAAGTGCGTCTTCCGATCACCGGCCGACTCGTGCGTATCATCGCCGACGAGCATGCCGATCCCGAGCTGGGCTCCGGCGCGGTCAAGATCACGCCGGGACACGATTTCAACGACTTCGAAGTGGGACGCCGGGCCGGGATGAAGCCAGTCGACATGCTCAACATGCTCGACGCCGAGGCGCGGGTGGTCCAGACGCAAGATGGGCTCGTTCCGGCCGATCTGGTCGGGCTCGACCGGTTCGCCGCGCGCGAGCGCGTCGTCGAGCGCCTCGATGCGGGCGGCTTCCTGGAGCGGGTCGAGGACCGTTCGATCCAACTCCCTTATGGCGACCGCTCGGGCGTCGTCATCGAGCCCTGGCTGACCGATCAATGGTATGTCGACGCGGCCACGCTGGCGAAGCCGGCGATCGAGGCGGTGCGCAGCGGCGACATCAGGATCGTCCCGAAGAGCTGGGAAAAGACCTGGTTCAACTGGCTCGAGAATATCCAGCCCTGGTGCGTCTCGCGCCAGCTCTGGTGGGGGCACCAGATCCCGGCCTGGTACGACGACCAGGGCAATGTCTTCGTCGCCGAGACCGAGGCGGAAGCGCAGGCCAATGCCGGAGGCCGCCCGCTCAGGCGCGACCCCGACGTTCTCGATACCTGGTTCTCCTCCGCCTTGTGGCCCTTCGCCACGCTGGGCTGGCCCGAGCAGACCGAGACGCTACGGCGCCATTATCCGAACGACGTGCTGATCTCCGGCTTCGACATCATCTTCTTCTGGGATGCCCGCATGGCGATGCAGGGGTTCCACTTCCTTGGCGAAAGGCCATGGAAGACACTCTATCTTCACGGCCTGGTGCGCGACGCCAAGGGCCAGAAGATGTCCAAGTCGAAGGGCAATACGGTCGATCCACTCGGGCTGATCGACCGCTACGGCGCGGACGCGCTGCGCTTCACCCTCGCCGCGATGGAGAGCCAAGGGCGCGACATCAAGCTCGATGAGAAGAGGGTCGAAGGCTATCGCAACTTCGGCACCAAGCTTTGGAACGCAGCCCGCTTCTGCCAGGCGAACGGCATCGGCGCCTCGAACACCATCGAACCGCCGCGCGCGAGCCTGGCGATCAACCGCTGGATCGTCGGCGAGACGATGAGGACCATCCAGGCGCTCGACCTCGCCATGGCCGAACTGCGCTATGACGAGAGCGCCAACACCATCTACCATTTCGTCTGGGACCGGTTCTGCGACTGGTATCTCGAACTGATCAAGCCCCTCCTGAGCGGCGCCGAAGGGCTGGCGGCGGGCGGGCAAGGGGAGGACGCCGGAGCGGAGACCCGCCAGGTCGCCGGCTGGGTGCTCGACCAGATCCTGGTGATGCTTCATCCGTTCATGCCCTTCGTCACCGAGGAGCTGTGGAACGCCCTCGGCGATCGGACCAACCCCCTCATCCTGGCGAAATGGCCGGTGCCGGATGCGCGCGCGCTCGATGCCGAGGCCGGGCCGGAGATCGATTGGCTGATCCGCCTGATCGGCGCGATCCGCGGCGCGCGAGCCGAGCTCAACATTCCCCCCGGTGCGCGCATCGCGCTGCACGTCCGCGATGCGGCACTCGCGACGACCGATCGGCTCGCACGTCATGCCGGAGCCATCCAGCGACTGGCGCGGATCGGCGGGATCAGTGACGCGCCGGCGATCGGCGGTGCAGCGCAGGTGGTGGTGGACGAGGCGACCTTCGTCCTGCCTCTCGAAGGCGTCATCGACGTCGCGGCCGAGCGTGCCCGCCTAGCCAAGGTGGCGGAAGCCGCGGAAAGGGAGCGTGATTCGCTCGCTGCCCGGCTCGCCAATCCGAATTTCGTCGAGCGTGCGAAGCCCGAAGCGGTAGAGAAAGCGCGAGCGGATCATGAGGAGAAAGCCGCGGAGGCCGAGAAGTATCGCGCCGCCCTCGATCGGCTGGGATGACGCGCGCGGCCGCCCGTTCGATGATGATTGCCGCAGCGGGGCCGGATCCGCTATGATCATCGAAGCTTCCGACTTGCGCGAAGGATATGGGATGATGCGCCTCGTTCGCCTCGCGTCTCTGTTCCTCCTGGTTCCCGTACCGGCCGCGCTGGCGCAGCCCGCGCCCGAGGCACCTGGCCGGGCCGCCGATCTCGCCGATTTTGCCGCCGGCAACTATGTCGGAGACGTCATCTCGGATGCGCGCGGCTCGTCCCGGTCGGACGTCGCCATCACGGTACAACGCGTCGGGCCGAACCTGGTCGAGGTCAGCTCGAACTATTCGCGCATCCCGACGGTCCGCATCCAGCTGACCCAGGCGATGAGCGCGGTCGTTGCCGAAGGCAGCGATCATGTCTTTCTCATTCAACGCGACAGCGACCCGGACCAGCTCAGTCTGACGATAGACGATGCATCGCTGAGCGTCCGCCGCCGGCGGGATTAGGCCGGCACGACCACCTCGATCGCGCGCTCGGCGACCGCCGCCACGGCCGGCGTTCTCGCCAGCACCTCGCCGTCGATCGAGATGCGCTGCCGGGGACGGGCGTCGACGAGGAGCCGACGGCCGTGAAACTCCTCGACCATGGCGTGGCGAGCGGGCAGCTTCCAATATTTGGCAGACCAATCCCAAATCAGCCGCAGGGAGCTGCGGCCGGTCACCGCCTGGACGACGATCTCGCCACTGTCGACGTCGGCTTTCTCGACCAGCTCCACGCCGCCATGGTGACTGCCGTTGGCGATCCGCACCTCGGTCGCCCAGATCGTCTTCTTCTCGTGACCGTCGTCGACGGTCAGCCGGAACGGGCGGAAGCGGATCAGGCAGTAGAGCGCCCAGGCCAGATAGCCGACCCGCCCGAAATAGCGCTTGAGCTTCGGGGGAATGCCTTCGCCGATCATCGGCGACAGGCCCATCGCGGCGCAATTGGCGAAATAGTCGTCGTCGATCATCCCGAGGTCGATCCGGCGGCGGCGGCCGTTGCGAATCGCGTCGATCGCGCCATCGAGGTCGAGCGGGATGCCGAGCGTGCGCGCAAAGCTGTTGGCGGTGCCGAGCGGCAGCAACGCGAAGACGCAGTCGCGATCGACCACCTCGTCGACCGTACAGGACAAGGAGCCGTCGCCGCCGCCGACGATCACCATCGGCGCGCCGTTCCGCACCGCTTCCTTCATCGTCGGAATCAGAAGATCCGGATTGCGGATCGCATGAGCGGCGATCAACTCGATTCCCGCCGCCCTCAGTTTCTCGACGGCTTGTCGGAACAGCGCTCGCCCTCTGCGGGATTGGGCGTTGACGACCAGGACGGCCTGCCGGGGCACGGGCTTCTCGACGATCATGGTGCGCAAACTCGTGAGGCCTTCCGGGTGTCCCGGGCGTAGCAGCGAAATACAGCGAGCGCTTCCGATTTCCGGGCAAGCGCTCTAAGCGGTTCCGCGAAATGACGTCAGCCGCCTTTCCAGCCCTTCGCCTTCGCCGGACGCGGACCCATGCCTGGAGCCGCGCCCTCGTGGCCGAGACCAGCCTCGGCCCGGCCGACCTGATCTGGCCGCTCTTCGTCACCGAAGGCGAAGGAGTCGAGGAGCCGATCGCCACTCTGCCGGGCGTTTCGCGCTGGTCGGTGGACCGGATCGCGGAACGGGCGCGGGAGGCGCGCGATCTCGGCATACCCTGCATCGCCTTGTTCCCGAACACGCCGGCAGCCCTGCGCAGCGATGATGCCGCCGAAGCGTTCAATCCCGACAATCTCATTTGTCGGGCGGTGGCGGCCGCAAAGGCCGCGGCGCCGGAGGTGGGCGTGCTCACCGACGTCGCTCTCGATCCCTATACGGCGCACGGTCATGACGGTCTGGTCGACGCGTCGGGATATGTCCTCAACGACGCGACGGTGCAGAAGCTCGCCGCACAGGCTCTGGTTCAGGCTGCGGCGGGTGCCGACATCGTCGCTCCGTCGGACATGATGGACGGACGGGTCGGCGCAATCCGTTCAGCCCTTGAACAGGCAGGGCATGCGAACGTCCAGATCATGGCTTATGCCGCCAAATATGCGAGCGCCTTCTATGGCCCGTTCCGCGACGCGGTCGGATCACGCGGTCTGCTCAAGGGGGACAAGAAAGGCTATCAGATGGATCCTGCCAACGCGCTCGAAGCGTTGCGCGAAGTGGCGCTCGATCTCGCCGAGGGCGCCGACCATGTGATGGTAAAGCCGGGTCTGCCCTACCTGGACATCGTTCGCCGTGTGAAGGAACGCTTCGAAGTCCCTGTCTTCGCTTATCAAGTGTCGGGCGAGTATGCGATGATCGAGGCTGCGGCGGCGGCCGGCGCGGGGGATCGGGACGCGCTGATGATCGAGACGCTCATGGCGTTCAAGCGTGCCGGCTGCGCTGGAATCCTCACCTATCACGCGCCCGCGGCGGCGCGATTGCTCAGCTGACGGCGGCGGGGAACCGAGCGTGGCGATCGAGGTGACCGCGAGGCGGGTGAACGAACGCTACGTCCGTCCGCTCTTTCTCGCGACGATCATCACCGGCTCCTTCCTGCTGTTCCTGACGCAGCCGATGGTGGCCCGAATGGCGCTGCCCCAGGTCGGCGGTGCTCCGGCAGTGTGGAACAGCGCAATGCTGGTCTACCAGCTGCTGCTGCTCGGCGGCTATGCTTATGCCCATTGGGTGGCGCGGCTGCGGCCACGCAAGCAGGTCGGGATCCACGTCGTCCTGTTCGGACTGGCCTCGCTCTGGCTGCCGATCGGGCTGGCCGAAATGGCATTGTCCGCGGATGCCACCCCGGCCTTGTGGGTGCCCTGGTTCCTGCTGAGCTCGATCGGGCCACTCTTCTTCATCGTGTCGGCGCAGGCGCCGTTGATGCAGCGCTGGTACGCGCTCGAGACGAGCCGCGGCGATCCCTATCCGCTTTACGCCGCCTCCAATCTCGGCAGTTTTGCGGGGCTGATCTCCTATCCCCTGGTCGTCGAGCCGCTGATGACCCTGCAGCAGCAGAGTTGGCTGTGGAGCGGCCTTTATGCGCTCCTGGTCCTGCTGGTCGCCATATGCGCGCTTACCGTTCCGGCCGAGGCGGTGAGCGTCGCCCCCGAGGAGACGGCGCCTCCGCCTACGTCGCGCCAGGTGCTTCACTGGATCGTGCTCGCCGCCATTCCCTCGGGGCTGATGCTCTCGACGACCACGCATCTCACCACCGACATCGTCGCCATGCCCCTGCTCTGGGCGTTGCCGCTCGGCCTGTACCTGCTGAGCTTCGTCATCGCCTTCGCCCGCAAACGCAAGGCAGCGGACTTCGTCACCATACTCGCACCCTTGGTGATCCTGGTGGCCGGCGGGCTCGCCTTCAGCAGCGGGACCCAGAATCCCTTCTTCTCGGCGACACTCGGCCTGTTCCTTCTGTTCGTCGTCGCGACGGCATTGCACGCCGAGATGTTCAGGCTCCGGCCCGCCGTTGGACATCTCACCAGCTTCTATCTCGCCATGTCGTTCGGCGGCATGCTCGGTGGCCTGTTCTGCGCGATCGTCGCACCCTTGCTGTTCGACTGGACCTATGAGCATCCGCTGCTGGTGCTCGCCGCGGCTCTGCTCGTCCCGCAATATGCGCTGATGCCTTGGCCGCGACGTTTCACCTGGCTGCTGTCGATTGCCGTGCCGGTGCTCGCCCTTATCCTGTCCTTCGCTGCGGATCAGGGACTGCTCGGCCGGTCACAAGGCGTGGTGATGGCGGGAAGCGTCATCGTCTCGCTGCTCGCTTTGGCCTGCCTCGGCCGGCGATGGGCATTTGCGGTGGCATTGGCGGCGCTGATGCTGAGCTACGGCGGATGGTCGATTCTTGGCCGCTCCGCGGGCGACGACCGGACTCGCTCCTATTTCGGCGTTTACGAGGTGAGCGAGCGCCCCGACGAATCGGCAAGGGTGCTGACCCATGGGACCACCTTGCACGGCATCCAGAATCTCCAGCCGGGGCTCGAGACGATGCCGACCAGCTATTATGCTCGCAGATCCGGCGTCGGCCTTGCGCTGGCTAATGCCGGAGCGCTGTTCGGCGCCGACGCGCGCATCGGCATCGTTGGCCTCGGCAGCGGCACGCTCTCCTGCTACGCCCGGGACCGAGGCCGCAGATGGACGTTCTTCGAGATCGACCCGGCAATGGTCGAAGTCGCACGGACCCGCTTCACCTTCCTTGCCCAGTGCGCGCCGGAAGCGCGCATCGTGCTCGGCGACGCACGCATCAGGCTGAGGGGCGAGCCGGGCGATTCGATCGACATATTGGCGATCGACGCCTTCTCGTCCGATTCGGTGCCGATGCACCTGCTCACTCGGGAAGCACTGGCAGTCTATGGACGCGCCGTGCAGCGTGACGGCATCGTCCTGTTCCACGTCTCCAACCGCTATCTGGACCTGAAGCCGGTCATCGCCGACATCGCGCTGGAGGGAGGCTGGACCAGCGCGATGCTCGAATATGTGCCGACCGAGGCTGAAGAGGCGACCAATGCCACGATCTCCGTGTGGATCGCCCTTTCGCGCACTCCGGAGACGATCGACCGGCTCGTGCAGCTGAGCGGCGAGGACAGTATCAATTGGACCATGCTCGAGACCCAGCCCGGATTTTCGGGTTGGACCGACGACCATGCCTCGATCCTGCCGATCATCAGCTATCGGAGCCTCCTGCCTTCGGCGCTGCGATGATCGAGACGGTTCGTCTTCGGCTTCGCGACTGGGGTGACGAGGATATCGCCCCCTTCATCCGGCACACCAACACGCCGGCGGTGATGCGCTGGCTCGGCGGTGTTCAGACACAGGCCGAGCTGCGCAAGTCGATCGAAGAGCGGATGATCCGGTGGCAGCGCGAGCGCGGCTTCACCTTCTGGGTCGTCGAGCGCAAGGTCGACGGGGAACTGCTCGGCTTTTGCGGGCTCAAGATAGCCGACGCGGTGGGCAGCCCGGTCGAGGGCATGCACGAAATCGGCTGGCGGCTGCGCGAGGATGCCTGGGGGCAGGGCTATGCCCGGGAAGCGGCGATGGCCTCGCTCGATTTCGCGTTCGACCGCCTCGACGCCGAGCGGGTGGTTGCGATCACCTATCCGCAGAATGTGGCGAGCTGGGGCCTGATGGAGCGTCTCGGCATGCGCCGGCGGCTGGAATTCGGCTATGACGATCCCCGCTTTCCCGAGCTGAACCCGACCATCGTCTATTGCCTCGAATCCGCGGAATGGCGCGCATGACCCGTATTTCCTTCGCCGGCCGGTCGCCGCGAATCGATCCCTCCGCCTTCGTCGCACCCGGCGCGGTGCTGATCGGCGACGTCGAGATCGGCCCGGAGGCGAGCATCTGGTACAATGTCGTGCTTCGCGGCGACATGAACGTGATCCGCATCGGCGCCCGCTCCAACATCCAGGACGGTAGCGTGATCCATGTCGATCCGCCGCGTCCGGGCGGGCCGGACGCGGGCTTTCCCGCGTTGATCGGCGACGACGTGCTGATCGGCCACATGGCGATGGTCCACGGCTGCACCTTGCACGACCGGGCCTTTGTCGGGCTCGGCGCGATCGTCATGGACGGCTGCGAGATCGGCAGCGACGCGATGCTGGCCGCGGGCGCGATGCTCACGCCGGGCAAGAAGATTCCGTCGGGACAGCTCTGGGCGGGTCGTCCGGCGAAATTTGTTCGCGAGCTGCGCTCCGACGACCTCGCTCGGATGCGCGAAGGCGTTGCGCACTATGCCGCGCTCGCGAAACGCCACGCGGAAGCGGTCCGCGGGCAGGGGTGAGGTCGGTTTAGTCCCTGAGACGGGCCCGCAGCGCCTCGATCCGCGCCTGCTGACCCTCCGCCAGCTGCTGGGCTGCGGCGATCGCGGCTTGGATGGCGGCGAAGTCCGAATTGCTGGTCGGCATATCCGCCCGGTCGATGGCGAGCCGATCGAGTTCGATCAGCGCCCGCATCGTCTCCGTCCGCGCGGCCTCGAGCCTGGAGATCGCCTGCTGCGCCTCCACCCAGCTTTCGGATTCGGCAGACCCCGCCGATCGCACGGCCGCCTCGGCTCGCGCATATGCGCCGTCGAAATCGCTCTGCCCGCGCGCCGCCTGCCGCTCGAGCTCGGAGAGGCGAAGCCGCAACGCCGGATCGGAGGGCGCGACGGCAGCCTCCCGGACCGGTGGCTCCATCGAGCGGTCGCGTTCCGCGGGACGCGGCTCCAGCGACGGAAACTCGCCCTGGGGAACGCAGCCCGGGAGCGCCATTGCGGCGGCGACAAGGGCCGCGAAGGGGAGGGACGTGGGAGCGTTCACCCACTCTCCCTATTCGTCCCCCGGCACCGCGGCAACTCCGCCTCCGCGCGCGGCGCTATCGCTTCTCAGCGCGCGGATGCGCTCTTGCGTGGGATGAAGCCGGGGCTTGCGCGGGCTGGGGGCAGCCCCTATGTCGACGCCTCCCGCGCGCCCGTAGCTCAGCTGGATAGAGCACCAGACTACGAATCTGGGGGTCAGAGGTTCGAATCCTTTCGGGCGCGCCATTCTCCTTTCGCTCCGCAATCCGCCGCGCGCCGCTTCGACGGCCGAGCCGAGTCGGTGCTTCGTCTCGAGTAACGGTCCAGCCCGATGCCGGTCTCGGCCGAAGGACGGCCTGGATGGGATTCGGCGCGGATCGCGAGCCAATATTCCTCGCGCCACCGCAGTTTGGCTTCCTGCGGGCATCCCCTTTCTGGGGCGCTGGCATGGGGCGCTGGAAGGCTGCTAGGTGGTGGTGCAGACCCGGCCATCGGAAGGAGGACGAGGTGACGACGACCCTCAAGATCGACTTCGTCTCCGACGTGTCCTGCCCCTGGTGCATCATCGGTCTTCGCGGGCTCGAGGAAGGCCTCGACCGGGCGAGCGACGTCGTGCGCGGCGAGATCGTCTTTCAGCCGTTCGAGCTCAATCCAGGCATGCCGCCGGAAGGGCAGAATATCGTCGAGCATGTTGCGCAGAAATATGGGTCTTCGCAGGCGCAAGCGGCCGAAAGCCGAAAGATGATTGGCGAAAAGGCGGCCGGCGTCGGCTTCACCATCGCCCTGTCCGAGGACAGCCGCATCTACAACACGTTCGACGCGCACCGCCTGCTCCACTGGGCGCGCGAATCGGGTCATCAGAAGGCGCTGAAGGTCGCCCTGTTCGAGGCTTATTTCACCCACGGGCTCGATCCGTCCGATGCCGAGGTGCTCGCCGCGGCCGCGGAAAAAGCGGGGCTCGAGCCCGCTGCGGCGCGAGAGGTGCTCGCTTCCGGAAGATATGCGCAAGCGGTGCGAGATGCCGAGCGGCTCTGGCAGTCACGCGGAATCAGTGCCGTTCCGGCCGTGGTGATCGAGGACAAATATCTCATTTCGGGAGGACAGCCCCCTGAAGCCTTCGAGAAGGCGCTGCGCAGCATAGCGGCCGACCTGGCCGAGCCGTGACCCAGACCGCGGCGCAGTATCTTCACCCTGCGCCGTCACGCCGCAATGTCAGTCTCCGATGTGCTCGGGTTTGCCCTTGCGCTTGGTGGAAGCCATCTTCTCGAGCTCCTTTTCGGACATCGATTCGGCCATCGACTTGGACGCCCCCTTGAGCTTGCTCTTGGAGGTTTCGCCGCGCTTCGCCGAAAGGGCGGCGCCGGCAGCCTTCTGCTGGGCAGCGGATTTGGCAGGCATTTCGCTTCTCCTTCCCGGACAGGAACGGGTCCCGCTGCGATGCGGTTCCGGCGAGCCTAGATGAGTTCGGGAAGCTCGAGCGTGCGGCAGAGCGCCGCGCGGGCCTTCTCGACCGCCTGCGTCAGCGCCGGATCGGCAAGATCGGGCGGGGCGATCTGCTCCGGCCAGTGCGCCTCGATGCAGGCCGATATCCGGTCCAGCCGGATCTCGTCGACGAGGAAGCGCGGATCGATGGTGGCTGGATCGGCCGCGACACGCAGGCGCAGGCATGCGGGACCGCCGCCATTGGCCATCGACTGGCGAACGTCCACGACGATCAGCCGCCGGATCGGACCATTGCCTTCGACCATTTGCTCGAGCCAGTTCCAGACCGCCGGAGTCTCACGCGCTTCCTCGGGAACGACCAGGGCCATGACGCCCTCGGGCAGGGTCACGAGCTGCGCATTGAACAGATAGGATCGAATGGCGTCTTCGAGGCTGATGGCGCTGGCGGGCACCTCGACGATCTCGAGCTCGGGCAGGCGCCGCTTCAAGGCGGCGTAGAAGTCGGGACGGTCCTCGAAGGCCTGTTCGTGCGCGAAAAGCACATTCTCGTTCGCGACCGCGACGACGTCGTTGTGAAAGGCGCCGGCCGCGATTGCCGCCTCCGACTGCGCGACGAACAAGGTCCGATCGGGATCGAGACCGTGGAGCCGGGCGATCGCCCGGCACGCCTCGACATGCTGGCGCGCCGGAAACGGGCCGCCGCGAACGCCGTGCACGAACACCTCGACGCCGGGGGATTCGTGACGGGCGCCCAGCCGCATGTGATTGGCCGCGCCTTCGTCGCCGAAGGTGGGCGGGATCGGCGGATGGACAGCGAAATGCCGCTCGTCGGCGAACGCGATCTCGAGCTGGGCCAGCGTGCCTGGCCATTCATGGCTGCGATGCGCCATGGTTCGGAGGTTGGCGACGGTGAGGTGGCAGCGCCCGTCGGCCGTGTCGGGCGCGGGCGACACGGTCGCCGCATTGGCCGCCCACATCGCCGAGGCGGAGAAGGCCGTCTGGCGTAGCGAATCCGGGACTGTGTCGGGATCGGTGCCGAGCGCGGCAAGCCATTCGCGATTGGGGCGGGGGTGGGGGAGGAAGACGCCCTGGTTCAGGCCGAGCGCAAGGTTGCGGCGCATTTTCTCCACTCCCTGCAACGCGGCCGCGCGCGGAAACGCGATCGCGCCTTTGTTGGTGGTGGAGGCGATGTTGCCCAGGCTGAGGCCGGAATAATTGTGGCTCGGACCCACGATTCCGTCGAAATTGATCTCGACGATCGCCACGGCCTAGCGGCCCATGGCGAGGAAGCTGGCCCCCGGAGCGATGCCGAGCAAGGCAGCACTGTCGGGATCGAGCGCGGCGTTGCCGGACTTGCCAGGATGTAGCCTACCATAGCAGGCGACGAAATCCTGGAGCCGGCCGGATGCGAGCAGCGCTTTCTGCCCCTCTTTCTCGTTTTCGGTCCCGGCCAATGTGAAGGCGCGGGATTCGCGGATGGTGCGGATCCGATCCGTCGCCACCGACATGGTCGGTCCTCCGTCGAAAATGTCGACATAGCCGTCGGCGGTGAAACCCTCATGTTCCAGCATCTTCATCGCGGCGCGGCCGGACGGGTGGGGAACGCCGAGCACCATTCGTGCCGATTCCGGCAGCATCGCCGTGTAGATCGGCGTCTTCGGCATCAGGTCGGCGATGAACTGGGTGCCGTGGGCGGCGTTGAACTCGTCCGCTTCCTGGAAACTCATCCCGAAGAATCGGCCGGCTATGGCGTCCCAGAAAGGCGAGCCGCCGCCTTCGTCGATGACGCCGCGCAATTCGGCGATCACCTTCTTGGCGAAGCGCTCGCGGTGGAGCTTGATGAACAGATAGCGGCTGCGTGCCAGCAACAGGCCCAGGCCGCCGGCCCGCTCGCCCGGGTGGAGAAACAGGCCGCCGACCTCCGAGCAGCCCTCGAAATCGGTGCACAGGGTCAGCATCTCGGCCTTGAAGGTGCGGCCGAGCTCGGGCGAGGTCTGGGTGAGCGTGCTGATCCGATAGCTATAGAAGGGCTGCTCCGTTCCGACGCGGCTGAAGATCTGGCACGTCCCGCGAATCTGGCCCGTCTCGACATTCTCGAGCACGAACAGGAACAAGTTGCCCAGTTCCAGGTCCGGCTCGCGGCTGAAGGCGTCGGCCGATTGCGCCAGCTTGTCGACCAGGGCGCCCCGGTCCGGCGGCAGGTTGGTGAATCCGCCTCCGGTCAGCTTCGCCATCTCGTAGATCGCCTCGAAATCGTCGTTCCGGGCGGGCCGCACCCTGAAGCTCATGGCATGTCCCCCTCGGCCAGTCGCAGGATGGTCAGCGCCGAAAGGCGGGCGCGCTCGACCAGGCTTTCGACGATCAAAAATTCGTCCTCGCTATGGATGGCGCCGCCGCGCACGCCCATCGTGTCGACCACCGGCACGCCGCACGCCGCGATATTGTTGCCGTCGCACACGCCGCCGGTGTCGCGCCAGCCAATCTCCTGGCAGAGATCCGCGCCGCAGCGGCGGACCAAGCCGAACAATGCCTCGGCTCGGGGGTCGATCGGCTTGGGCGGGCGGCCAAAGCCGCCATGGATCCGGATCTTCACGTCGTGCTCCGCCGCGATCGCCGCGACCGCCTCGTCCAGGAGCGTCCGGGCGCGAATCTCGTCCTCGGGCTTCGACGGCCGGAAGTTGACCCTCAGCACCGCCTTGTCCGGCACGACATTGTTCGGCCCGCCGCCGTCGATGCGCGCGGGATTGACCTTGAGCCCCGGTCGACTCGCCTGGGCGAGGCGCAGCGCCAGGTCGGCGGCAGCGAGAAGGGCGTTGCGTCCCTCCTCCGGGTTGCGCCCGGCATGGGCGCTCCGGCCCTGCACGAAGAGGCTGAAATTGCCGCTTCCCGGCCGCGCTCCGGCCAGTGTGCCGTCAGGAAGCGCCGCGGGTTCGTAGGTGAGGGCGGCCCGCTTCCCTAGCGATGCCTCGGCGATCAGGGCCGCCGATCCGGCCGATCCGGTCTCCTCGTCGCTGTTGATCACCACTTCATATCCGATCCGGGCCGCGATGGGAGTCGCCTCGACCGCCCGCAGGGCGGCGAGCATGACTGCCAGCCCTCCTTTCATGTCGGCGACGCCTGGGCCGCCGAGCACTTCCTTCTCCGTGCGCCAGAACACGTCCTGGAACGCGTGCTCGGAGCCGAACACCGTGTCCATATGGCCGGTGAAGAGCAGCTGGAGCGGCGCTTCGGGCCGGACCCTCAGATGGAGGTTCGCGCCGTGGCCGACAGGGCTCAGCGATCCATCGGATGCCATCGCGTCGACCGGAGCGGGATCACGAAGGTCCAGCACGCCGGGGAGCAGCGAGAAGGCGTCGGCGAGAAGCCGCGCCATCCGGTCGAGCCCCGCCAGATTGCGCGTTCCGCTGTTGATCCCCGACCAGGCGATCACCTGATCGATCATCGGTGCGCCGCCGCAATGCTCCATCGCGGCGGCCTCGATACGGGTGAGGTTCTGCATGCGGGGCGTGTAGACCGGACCGCCGGCGAAAGGAAAGGTGGGTCGGCACCCAAAGCGGACGGGCCCGCGCTGGCCGTCGCGCCTTGTGGGTGCGAGCCGACCAGGGGGCGCTGCCGTCAGCGGCAGTCGGGCCTTCGATCAGTGACCCCGGTCAGCGCGACGTCGCCATAATCGTGGGTCAGGCAGCCCTTCGTCCAGTCGACGAGCAGCGGGAAATAGCCCGGCGCGTGCCGGGTTCCGGTGCGGGTCCCATCCGGATTCTCGATATATTCGAGGATGCCGTGGTCGGTCCGCGGAAACATGGCTATCTGGATCGGACGACCCTCGCGGCGGAGCGCGCCAAGCCGCTCCAGCGTCACTTCCGGAGGCGCGGCGCGGTCGTTTCCCGCCCCGATCCAGAGCACGGGCGCCAACACTGCCCGAAGGACCGGTATCGGGTCGTAATCCCAGTCGATGTCCAGCCGATCGAATCGCTCCCGCCCCTCGCGGCGCAAAGTCGCTTCGTCGAGGGCGAGGATGCCGCCGGTGAATTCGCCCTCGATCGCACCGAACCACGGTTCGTCGCCATAAGCGCGGCGGAGTCGGTCGAGTGCGTCGAACCCCTCGGTGAATCCCGACGCGATCAGCGCGCCCGTAACGCCGGTTACCTCGCGCGCCTTGGCGAGCACGTCCGGGCCGTAGCCGAGCGCCTTCAGTTCGGTCTCCACCTCCTCCGCATCTTCTTCCTGCGGCGACAGGACCAGCCCGTAATTGACGACGATGAAATCGGGCTGGACCCTCTCGGCGGCGAGCGGAGCGACCCAGCCGCCCTGGCTGAAGCCGTGAAGGCCGAGCGGTCCATGCCTGCCTCGAGCGCGGGTGCGCGCGTGCGCGGCGGCGGCAGAGAGATCCTGTGCCAGCCGGCGGAAGTTCATGTGGAACTCGCCTTGCGAGGAGCCGGTGCCCCTCTTGTCGAAAATGAAGGCGCTGATGCCGTTTGCGGCAAGGATGTAGGGCACGGCGACGCGGCCGCCGATCCAACCCGTATTCTCCGACCCATGCGCCATCACGACCAGCGGTGTCGTCGCGCCGGCATCGGCCGGCTCGATCAGTTCGCCGGCCAGCCGGACTCCCTCGCTTTCAAAATCGGTTCGGGTGATCTTCAGCGGCACCTTCGCCCATGCGGACGAATCGCCGCCGCCGGCGCCGACGATCCGCTCGCCGTCGCACCGGATCGGGGCATCCGCACTCCCCATGGGGCCGCGCCGTCCATCGAAGAAGGTGTAGCGCATGCCCCCGGCCGCCGGCGTGGTGAGCACGGCAAGGTCGCCGGAGGGCGATCGATAGGCGCCGGCCTCGCACGCCAAGCCGGGCGCGGCCAGGCAGAACGCCATGAGGATGAAGGCGGCGAATTTCATCTCGTTCTCCACGTTTCGAGCGGTGAGGCCGTGATAGCCCGCTCCCGCCGGCGCGGATTGAACGTTATTGCTCCCGATAGCGTCCAGGCGAGACGCCGACGATTCGCTGGAAATGGCGCGTGAGGTGACTCTGGTCGGCGAAGCCGACCTCCAGCGCGATCTCGGCGATCGGCCTGGTTCCCTTCAGCAGTCTACGCGCCTCCGCAACCCGGCGCTGGTTGCGATAGGCGAGGGGGGTCAGGCCGACCTCGCTTCGAAACGAGCGGAGCAGGTGGAATGGACTGAGCCTGGCGATTTCGGCCAGTTCGGAAAGGCGGAACGGCTCCGCATGTCGACTGTCGAGATAGTCCTTGGCCCGCGCGATCGCTTCGCGAAATCGGGGCCTTTTTAGTTCCGTGCCGGCTATCTCGGCGGATGCAAGGGCGGCGGCGATCTCCGCCAGCGTCTCCTCCTGCTCGAGCGCGTCGCCGCCCAGGCGGAGCCGCCGATGGGCGTTGGTCAGCAAACGATGAAGGCCGGGCGAATGGCTGGCGGGGCTGACGAAGCCGGGCAGTCCCGCTTCGTCCGGAAGCCATCGCGCCATCGACTCGGCCGGAATGTAGAAGCCCCGGTAACGGAGGGGCTCGGCGCCGATGGTGGAGTTGGAATGCGGCTCGTCCGGCTGCAAGAAGAGCGTGCTGCCGACGCCGAGGCTGTGGCTTCCGCCCCTGACGCAGAGCCGCTCGGCACCTCCGACAACGGCACCTATGACATATTCGGGATGGGCGTGGAACGGAAAGTCGCGCCGGAAATAGGAGAAGGAAATCAGCTCCACCCCGGGCAGGTGCGCCGGGCGACTGAAGGTCGCGACGTCCTGTGACTGATCGATCTTGCTCAATGCCCGCTCACGATCTTCTCGGCCTCCGCCGTCACTCCGAAAGATAGGTTTCGTACGGATCCTCGTTGATCAGCAGGATCACGCATTCGCTCTCGGACATACAAGCGTCGCCGTGCGGCTGATCGGCTTTTTGCGTCCAATAGGCGCCCGGCCGCAGCTCGAGTCCCATTCCTTCGCCGGTCTCCGGGACCCAATGGGTCCATGTTCCGGAAATCACGACCGCCCTGTAATCGGCAGTATGGGCGTGGATCGGCGCCCGAAAGCCGCCGGGCACCTTCAGCAAGGTTCCCGCCGGACCTTCAGCCCGGTTGCCCCACAAGGGTCCGAGCTGCTGAGGCTGTCCGGGAGCTTCATCGGCAAAGGGGATCTGCTCGGCCGGCACATACGCGTTCTCGATCTGCGCCGGAGCCGCCTGGCCGGCACCCGGCGCCGGCGAGGCGATCAGCGCGACGGAGAGGCAAAGGGCGAGGCGCAATCCTCTGACGCATAAAATCACGGCGCGGCTCCTTCATGCGGATGTGCATTACCAACGCGTATCTAGAGCCATTCGGAGAAAGCCTCGACGATGTCCTCGTAGAGCTTCTTCTTGAACGGCACGATCATCGCCGGAAGCTCGGCCGGTTCTGCCCATTTCCAGGCGCGGAACTCGGGATGCGGCGTGGCGATGTCTATGTCCTCGTCCTGACCGAGGAAGCGGGCGAGGAACCAGGTCTGGCGCTGCCCGCGCCAGGGCTTCTTCCATATCTTGCCCACCAGATCCTCGGGCAGATCGTAGGTGAGCTCCTCCCTGGCGCGGGTGATGATCTCGACCAAGTCCGGACGTATCCCGGTCTCTTCCTCCAGCTCGCGCAGCGCGCCGGCGAGCGGCTCCTCGCCGGGGTCGAGCCCGCCCTGGGGCATCTGCCAGGCCTCCAGCGTGCTGTCGAGCCGCTGGCCGACCCAGACCTTGCCGGCATGACTGATCAGCATGACGCCGACGGCGGGGCGGTAGAGATCGCCTTCGTCCATCATCGCGGCACCTCCGAAAGCATCAGCCTGAGGGCCGCGACGCAGCCCCTGATGTCGTCCGCGGACGAGGGAACCGCCTTTCTCAGGTTGATGAAGCCGTGGATATTGCCCCGAGCCTCGCGGAAGATGGTGGGCACGCCGGCCTGGATGCACGCGGCCGCATAAGCCCGGCCCTGGTCCCGTATCGGATCCAGGCTGGCGGTGACGACGAGGGTGGGCGGCATGCCGTGCTGGCTCTTCACCATCGGCGCGTAGCGCCAGTCGTCGATATCGGCGGCATAGCATTGGTCGTACCAGTCCATGCTCTTGCCGCTGAGCAGATAGCCTTCGCCGAAGTCGGTTCGACTCGGATAGCCCCTGCTGGGATCGGCGGCCGGATAGATCGGCCATTGTGCCAGCACCGGCACCGCTGCCGGATCGTCGCGCAGCGCGAGCGAGACGACGATGGCGAAATTTCCTCCCGCGCTGTCGCCGGCGACGACGAGGCCCGTCACCTGGCGGCCGAGCGCCTCGGGGCTCATGGCGGCCCAGCGCGCCGCGGCGATCGCGTCCTCCACGCCCGCAGGCCATGGATGCTCGGGCGCCAGGCGGTAATCGACGGCGAGCACCGGCATGTCCATCTCGCGCGCCATTTCGGCGCAGAAGGGCTCGTGCGTGTCGAGGTCGCCGAGGACGAATCCGCCGCCGTGGAAGAAGAGGAAGAGCGGTCCGGGCTCGCGCGCGTCGCGTGCATCGAAGAGCCGCAGCCTGATCTCTCCGCCCGGCCCCGGCATGGCGAGGTCGCGGATCACGGCCAGCTCTCCGGTCGGCGCGTCCGCGACATGGCGGGATCTCGCCATCATGATACGGGCCTCGGCCGGCCCCATCTCATAGCTCTTGGGCCCAGGCAGATTGTTCAGATAGTCGAGAAACAGCCGGACATCGGGGCGCACGAAAGGCTCGGCCATGGAAACTCCGGTTTAACTCGTGATTCGAAGCGCCTATTTAAGGACCGATCGCTGCAGGTCGAGCCATGTCGCCGGCCCGCGGGGTGAAACAGGCTGCCGGCCGCGAGGCGGCAAGCGAGTTTTCGCCCGTCGAACCGTGGCGGTTTGAAACGATCTTGTCTTGCGGGTCCGCCGCGCCGTGGTGAGTTGTGAGGGGCGCCCCGCGTCGCTACGTTCGCCCGCGCGGCGGCTGGAACCGCCTAGTTGAAGGAAGCGCCCTTGGCCACGGCCACTCATTACGTTCCCGCCGACGAACCCCGTTCCGCCGAAGCCCCCGAAGCGGTGGTCGTCCGCTTCGCCGGCGATTCCGGCGACGGCATGCAGCTGACCGGCGGCCAGTTCACCTTGTCGACCGCGCTGGCCGGCAACGATCTCGCCACCTTCCCGGACTTTCCGGCTGAAATACGCGCCCCCCAGGGGACGACCTTCGGCGTCTCCGCTTTCCAGATCAATTTCGGATCCGCGGCGATCGAGACCGCGGGCGACGCGCCCGACGTGCTGATCGCGATGAACCCGGCGGCGCTGAAGACCAATGTCGCGGACCTCAAGCCGGGCGGGCTGATCATCGCCGACGAGGGCGAGTTCGGCGCACGCAACCTCGCCAAGGCGGGCTACGAGGGCAATCCCCTCGAGGACGGATCGCTCGCCCGCTGGCAGCTGGTGCGGTTCAATATAAGCCAGCTCACGCTCGATGCCGTGAAGCCGTTCGGGCTGGGCAACAAGGAAGCCTTGCGCTGCAAGAACATGTGGACGCTGGGGCTGGCACTGTGGATGTTCGACCGGGACCGCAAGCCGATCGAGGCGTGGCTCAGGACCAAATTCGCGAAGGCGCCTGAGCTCGCCGAAGCGAATATCGCGGCGCTGAACGCCGGCCATGCCTTCGGCGAGACCGCGGAGATCGGCAGCCCGCTCAAGCAGCATCACGTCGATCCGGCGCCCGCCGAGCCGGGCCTCTACCGCACGGTGACCGGCGCCGAGGCGATCTCGCTGGGACTCGTGGCCGGGGCGAAGCTCGCCGGTCTGCCGATGTTCTTCGGCGGCTATCCGATCACGCCGGCGAGCGCGATTCTCCACCATCTTTCGCGGCTCAAGGAATATGGGGTCACCACCTTCCAGGCGGAAGACGAGATCGCCGCCGTCGCCGCCGCCATCGGCGCCAGCTTCGCCGGTCAGCTCGGCATCACGTCTTCCTCGGGCCCCGGCATTGCGCTGAAGACGGAGGCGATCGGCCTCGCGATCATGACCGAGCTCCCGCTCGTCATCATCAACTCGCAGCGCGGCGGACCGTCGACCGGCCTGCCGACCAAGACCGAGCAGTCCGACCTCTACCAGGCCGTCTACGGCCGCAACGCGGACTCGCCGCTGCCGGTGATCGCCGCCCGCTCTCCCGCCGACGCGTTCGACTGCGCGATCGAGGCGTGCCGGATCGCGGTCCAGTACATGACCCCGGTGATGCTGCTCACCGACGGCTATATCGCCAATGCGGCCGAGCCCTGGCGAGTGCCCGAAATGGCGGGCTACGAGCCCTTCGCCGTGGCGTTTCACGACCGAGCGCTCGGCGAAGGGGAGGCGGTCAATCCCTATGCCCGCGACGGCAAGCTCGCGCGCGTCTGGATCAAGCCCGGCACGCCTGGCCTGATGCACCGGATCGGCGGAATCGAGAAGAATGTCGGCACCGGGCACATCGACTATTCGCCCGAGAACCATCAGGCGATGACTGACATCCGCGCCGACAAGGTGCAGGGCGTCGCCGATTCGATTCCGGACCAGGACGTGTGCCTCGGCAGTCCGGGCGGAAAGCTCGCCGTCGTGGGCTGGGGTTCGACCTTCGGGCCGATTCACCAGGCGGTGCGCCGCGCACGGGGCCGCGGGCTCGACGTCAGCCATATCCACATCCGCCACGTCTGGCCGCTGCCGAAGAATATGGGTGAACTGCTGCGCGCCTACGACAAGGTGATCGTGCCCGAGATGAACCGCGGGCAGTTGAAGACGCTGCTGCGCGACCAGTATCTCGTCGACGCGCGACCGGTGAACAAGGTTTCCGGACAGCCGTTCAAGATCGCCGAGATAGAGGCGGCGATCGCGGAGGCGCTGGGATGAGGAACGGCTTTCGACGTCGCCTCGGCGCAGGCTGGGGCCCACGCCGTCCTGGAGACGAGTGCGGCCCTGGCGAATCAGCTCGGACCGCAACTCGCGCCGGGGTGACGAAAGTGGACGAGCCAAGGCCGTGAATCCCCCGCGCCTCATCCCGCTGGTGCTGATGCTGGCCGTGGTGATCGCGCTTATCTATTATCTCTACTGAGCCCTGCTCCGGCGAGGACCGAAATGAACGAGTTGACCAAGCTGACCGCCAAGGACTTCGCCACCGACCAGGAGGTGCGCTGGTGCCCCGGCTGTGGGGACTATGCGGTGCTGAAGGCGGTGCAGCGGACGATGCCGGAGCTCGGCGTGGATCCTTCGAAAACGGTGTTCGTGTCCGGAATCGGCTGCTCGTCGCGCTTTCCTTATTATATGGAGACGTACGGCTTCCACACGATCCACGGCCGAGCGCCGGCGATTGCAACCGGCGTGAAGCTCGCCAACCCCGAACTCGACGTGTGGATCGTCACCGGCGACGGCGACGCCCTGTCGATCGGCGGCAACCACACGATGCACATCCTGCGGCGCAATCTCGATTGTCAGATTCTGCTGTTCAACAACGAGATTTATGGCCTCACGAAGGGCCAATATTCGCCGACGTCGCGGATCGGCACGCGCAGTCCTTCCACTCCGTTCGGATCCGTCGATCGGCCGGTCAACCCTTGTGCGTTCGCGCTTGGCTCCGGGGCGCGCTTCATCGCCCGCGGCATCGACGTGCATAAGAAACTGCCGGAAGTGCTCAAGGCCGCCCACGCCCATAAAGGCGCGGCATTCGTCGAAATCTTCCAGAACTGCATCGTCTACAATGACGACGTGTTCGCGCCGTTCACCGCCAAGGACAATTCCGGCAAGCAGCTCTGGCTGAAGTCCGGAGAGCCGATGCTTTTCGACAACGGCACCAAGGGGCTGACGCTCGACCGCGAGGCGCTCAACCTCCGCGTGGTCGACGTCGTGGACGGAGATTGGCAGGGGGCCGATGTGATCGTTCATGACGCGACCAACCGGGCGGTGGCGCACATGCTTATCGACATGCCGTTCGGCGCCTTTCCGATGGCTCTGGGCGTGATCTACGACGATCCGCGTCCCACCTTCGAAAGCGCGATCATTCGCCAGAACGAGGAAGCTGCGGCGGGAAAGCAGCCCGATCTGCAGGCGCTCGTCTCGCGCGGTCCGAACTGGCAGGTGACCAAGGAGCCGCGGGAAATCTAACCCCCGCGGCCCGACCCGCAGAAGGTGGCTTCGGGACGACGAGAGACGGCGCTTGCCTCCGTGGCCGATCCGCACCATTTCCCGACCGTGACCGCTCAACGGGGGAAACATCTGGTCGCAGCCGATCGTGGCTTTGCCACCGGCGGCGATTTGGTCGCGCGGTTGTTCGCGCGCGGGTTCGCGCGCCTGCTCGATCGGATCGATGTCGGGCTTGCCGAAGGCCGCATCGAGGCGACCCTGCCGGACGGGACCTTCCGGATCCTAGGCGGTCATGCCGACGGGCCGGTAGCGATCGTCCATCTCGTGAGCTGGCGTGCGCTGGTCCGCCTGGCTTCTTCGGGATCGGTCGGGTGGTACAAGGCCTGGACCCTCGGCGAATGGTCGAGCCCCGATCCCGTACCCCTGTTCGACCTGTTCACCCGCAATGCGACAGGGCTTGGCGAGACCGGCCGCGCCAAGGGACCGTGGAAGTGGGTGAATCATCTCGCCCACGCCCTGCGAGCCAACGATCGGGCGCGCGCGCGCCGCAACATCGAGCATCATTACGATCTCGGCAACGACTTCTACGGCGCCTGGCTGGACCCGGGAATGACCTATTCGAGCGCGATCTTCGCCGACCCGAGCGATCCTGCCGAGCCGCTCTACGCGGCACAGGAGCGCAAGATCAGGCTTCTCCTCGATCGTCTCCATCTGCGGCCCGGCGCGCGGCTGCTCGAGATCGGCTGCGGTTGGGGCAGTCTCGCCGAGGTCGCCGCACGTGACTATGGCGCCCACGTCACCGGCCTGACGTTGTCGGCCGAACAGAAGGCGTTCGCCGAGGCGCGGCTCGCCCGCGCCGGCCTGTCGGAGCGGGCCGAGATCAGGCTGGCGGATTATCGAGAGATAGACGGCGGATTCGACGCTGTGGCGAGCGTCGAGATGGTCGAGGCGGTCGGCCAGGAATATTGGCCCGCCTATCTGGGCAGCGTTGCCCGGGTCCTGCCGCCCGGCGGCCGCGCCGGCATCCAGCTCATCTCGATGCATGAGGCGCTCTTCGACCGCTATGCCGCCAATGCGGACTTCATCCAGACCTACATCTTCCCGGGCGGGCTGCTCATCCACGAGCCGCGCTTCAGGCGCCTTGCCGAGGAAGCCGGTCTCGAGTGGCGCGATCGCGAGGGCTACGGCCTCCATTATGCCGAGACGTTGCGGCGCTGGCGTCAGCGCTACGACGAAGCGGTCGAGCAGGCTCGTCTCCCGCACGGCTTCGACGAGGCGTTCCACCGACTGTGGCGCTACTATCTGATGTATTGCGAAGGCGGCTTCCGCGGCGGCGCACTCGGCGTGGCTCAGGTGACGTTGGTGAAGAGGTGAGAGGGGCGGGCTCGCGCACGCCGATCCACCCACATCGGTGGGGCTGAGTTCGCCCTTCCGACTTGCGGCTCCTACAGGCTCGGCCGCTTCTCGGAATGGACGGTTCCGACGCTGGCGCGCCAGCGTCGGAAGGATCTATATCCCAGCTTCCAGCCGATAGCCTGTCTCGAAATCACGCCGCAGCAGTTCCACCAGCGCTTCGGCCACGGCGGCAGGCGGCTTGAGCGTTGCCGGATCCTCGCCCGGATAGGCGCGGGCGCGCATTTCGGTGGCGGTGGCGCCGGGATCGACGATCGCCGCGCGGATCGGCGTCACCTGACCGACCTCTTCGGCATAAGCGAGCACGAGGGTCTCGATCGCCGCCTTTGATGCGCCATAGGCGCCCCAATAAGCGCGCGGCCGCCGTCCGACGCTGGAGGTCAGCGCCAGGAGCCGGCCGGATTCGCTTCGCCGAAGCAGCGGATCGAAGGCGGCGATCAGCGCCTGCTGGGCCAGCAGGTTGAGCGTCAGCAGGCGATTGAACTCCTTGCCGTCGATCTGCGTGACGGGGGTGAGGGTGCCGAGCATGGCGGCGTTGAGGACGACGAGGTCGATCTTCTCCCAGCGTCCGGCGACTGCCGCGGCGAGCCGGGCAATGCTGTCGCTTTCGGTGAGATCGAGCGGCGCGATCGTCGACGAGCCGGCGGCGGCATGGATCCGTTCCTCGACGGCCTCGAGGTCGGCAGCCGTCCGGGCGGTGAGGATCACGTGCGCACCCTCGCGCGCCAGCGCCTCGGCGGTGGCCGCGCCGATCCCGCGGCTTGCCCCGGTCACCAGCGCAAGCCTCCCTTGCAGAAAACCGGTCATTACCCCTCCGTCATCCCAGCGAAGGCTGGGAATCCAGCGGGCCTTCGCGTCTCAAAGCTGATGGGGCGCCATTGGACCGCCGCGGTCCATCCCGCAAGCCGCCGTGTCTCGGCGTTGCGACCACCGGATCCCACGGCGCCGGCACGACGAGCGCTGGAAGCTCAGGCGTAAAGTTCCGCCGGCAGTAGCTGGTCGCGCTGCTCGATATCCTCGCGGTCGGTCAGCCGAGTCGGATAGGCGCCCGAGAAGCAGGCGTCGCAATATTGCGGCTCGGCTTCGTCGCGCATCTCCTCGCCCAGTGCGCGGTACAATCCGTCGATCGAGAGGAAGGCAAGGCTGTCGGCCTTGATGTAATTGTTCATCTCGGCGACGTTCATCTGGGCGGCGAGCAATTTCTTCCGCTCCGGCGTGTCGACACCGTAGAAACAGCTGTGCCGGGTCGGGGGGCTTGCAATCCGCATGTGCACCTCGCGCGCGCCTGCCTCGCGCAGCATCTGCACGATCTTCAGGCTGGTCGTGCCGCGGACGATCGAATCGTCGATCAGCACCAGTTTCTTGCCCTGGATGAGCGCGCTATTGGCATTGTGCTTCAGCTTGACGCCGAGATGGCGGACCTGGTCGCTCGGCTGGATGAAGGTTCGACCAACATAATGCGAGCGGATGATGCCCAGTTCGAACGGGATACCGCTCTCCTGGGCGTAGCCGATCGCCGCCGGCACGCCGCTGTCGGGTACCGGCACGACATAATCGGCATCCACCGTATTCTCGCGCGCCAGCTCGGCGCCGATCGCCTTGCGCACGGAATAGACCGAGGCGCCGTCGAGCACGCTGTCGGGGCGGGAGAAATAGACATGCTCGAAAATGCAGGGGCGGGAGCGCTGCGGTGCGAACGGCTTGTGGCTCTGAACGCCCTTCTCCGAGACGACGATCAACTCGCCCGGCTCGACGGTGCGGATGTAGGTCGCGCCGACGATGTCGAGCGCCACCGTCTCAGAGGCGAAGATATAGGCCTCGCCGAGCCGGCCCATGACGAGCGGCCGGATGCCGAGCGGATCGCGGCAGGCGATCAGCCCCTCGTCGGTGAGGCAGACCAGGCTGTACGCGCCTTCGACCTGCTTCAGCGCGTCGATGAACCGGTCGAGCAAAGTGGGGTAGGTCGAGGTGGCGACGAGGTGAATGATGACCTCGGTGTCGGACGTCGACTGGAAGATCGAGCCGCGACGGTTGAGATCGCGGCGCACCCGCGTGGCATTCGAGATGTTGCCGTTGTGCGCGACCGCAAAGCCGCCGCTCGACAGTTCGGCGAACAGGGGCTGCACGTTGCGAAGCGCGGTCTCGCCTGTGGTCGAATAGCGCACATGCCCGATCGCGGCGCGGCCGGCCAAAGCGCGGATGACGCCGTCCTTGTCGAAATTGCCCGCGACGTGGCCCATCGCGCGGTGGCTGTGGAACGCGCGGCCGTCATAGCTGGTGATTCCGGCCGCCTCCTGGCCGCGGTGCTGCAGCGCGTGCAGGCCCAGAGTCACCACCGCGGCTGCGGTGTCCGCGCCCCAGATGCCGAACACGCCGCACTCCTCGCGCAGCTTGTCGTCGTCGAATGGATTGGTCGTCAGCATCCCCATCGCCCGTCATACCCGTCGGCCCGCTTATATAGGTTCGATCGACGATTTGTCGCCCCCTTGACCGTAAAGAATCTGCAACCTGACCCCGTCCCGGACGGTTCAGGCCGTGTGATGCGCCGTCTCTGCTTTGCCCTGTTCCTACTTGTCGCCGGCTGCGGCCGTACCGGCGAGCGCGGCCCCGGCGAGGCGGTCGACGCCCCTGAAGAAGGCCGGGTTCCGGTCGAGCGGGTGCAGACCGAGACCCCCATCGGACTCTATGAAGCGGGATCCGGCGCGGCCGCGAGCCAACTCTGCATCGTCGAGGCCGATTCGGGCGAATTGCGCTTCGGGCTCGTCGTTCGGACCGCTTCCGGGACCTGCAGCGGCGCCGGCCAGGTATCTCGACGTTCCGAGACGCTCAGCCTGCTCATGGCCGGCAATTCGGCCTGCCCGATCCAGGCACGCGCCGAAGGCGTCCACGTCAGCTTCCCGCCGACACTGCCGGCCGGCTGCTCTTATTATTGCGCCCCCGGCGCGAGCCTTGCCGGCGCCCGGCTCGACAAGACCGGCGGAACCGAGGCGGATGCGATGCGCGCACGCGACCTGGTCGGGGATGCGCTGTGCGAAGGGCTCGGCGGCATGTGATGGAGCATGTGCGCTGACTGCCAGCGTTCGCTTGACGCTAACGTCAACGGAAAGTAGGCGTGGATCCATGCCCCCGACCGCGCTTCACTCGGACTATCGACAGTCGGACCGTAACGCGCGAGCCTATACGATCACGCAGCTGTGCGACGAGTTCGGCGTCACCGCTCGAGCGCTTCGCTTCTACGAGGATGAGGGGCTGATATCGCCCGAGCGTCAGGGGATGGCCCGCATCTACAGCTGGCGCGACCGCGCCCGGCTCGCCTGGATCCTGCGCGGCAAGAGGGTCGGGTTCAGCCTCGCCGACATTCGCGAGATGATCGACCTCTACGACGTCGGCGACGGCCGCCATGAGCAGCGCCGGGTCACGCTCGAAAAATGCCGTGGCCGGGTCGACCTGCTGAAGAAGCAGAAGCTCGACATCGACGCGACGATCGACGAACTCGAACGCTTCATCGCCATGGTCGAGGCGGCCGAGGCGACCGAATCCATCCCCATCGAATAGCAGACCAGAGGCGCTTCATGCCGAGCTACACTGCCCCCGTCCGCGACACGCTCTACGTGCTCGACCAGGTGCTCGGCATCGAGCGCTACTCGAACCTGCCCGGATTCGAGAATGCGACGCCGGACCTGGTCGAAGCAATCCTGACCGAGGGCGGCCGTTTCGCCTCCGAGGTGCTCGCACCCTTGAACCGGATAGGCGACACCGAGGGCTGCGTCCGACATGAGGACGGCTCAGTGACCACCCCGCCCGGCTTCAAAGACGCCTATCGGCAGTTCTGCGAGGGTGGCTGGACCACACTCTCGGCGCCTGAGGAATATGGCGGGCAAAACCTTCCGTCGGTGCTCTCCACCGCCGTGACCGAGTATCTGCTGGCCGCCAACCAGGCGTTCGAGATGTATAACGGGCTGACCCAGGGCGCGATCGCCTCGATTCTGGTCAAGGGCTCGGACGCGCAGAAGCGCACCTACTTGCCCAATATGGTGGCCGGCAAATGGACCGGCACGATGAACCTCACCGAGCCGCATTGCGGCACCGACCTCGGCCTGCTCAAGACCCGCGCCGACCCCCAGCCGGACGGCAGCTACAAGCTCACCGGCACGAAGATATTCATCTCGTCGGGCGAGCACGACCTTTCCGAGAACATCATCCATCTGGTGCTGGCGAAGATCGCCGGCGCTCCGGACAATGTGAAAGGCATCTCCCTCTTCATCGTCCCCAAATATCTGGTGAACCCGGATGGCACGCTCGGCGAGCGCAACGGCGTCGTCTGCGGCTCGATCGAGGAGAAGATGGGCATTCACGGCAATTCGACCTGCCTCCTGAACTATGACGACGCGACAGGCTATCTGGTCGGCGAGCCGGAGAAAGGTCTCGCCGCGATGTTCATCATGATGAACGCGGCCCGGCTGGGCGTCGGCCTGCAGGGCCTTGCCCAGGGCGATGTCGCCTATCAGAACGCGGTCGCTTATGCGCGCGAACGGCGGCAGGGAAGGGCGCTGGTTCCCGACCAGCGCGACACCGAGGCGAAGGCCGACCCGATCATCGTACACCCCGACGTCCGGCGGATGCTGATGGAGGCCAAGGCCTATAATGAAGGTGCTCGCGCGCTGGTTCTGTTCGGCGCGCTCCAGGTCGACATCAGCCGCAAGGCCCAGACCGAGGAGGAGCGCCAGACCGCAGAGGACCTGCTCGGCCTGCTCACCCCGGTGATCAAGGGCTTTCTCACCGACAAGGGGTTCGAGGCGGCCGTCGCCGCCCAGCAGGTCTATGGCGGCCACGGCTATATCCGCGAATGGGGGATGGAGCAGTTCGTCCGCGACGCCCGCATCGCCCAGATCTACGAAGGCACGAACGGAATCCAGGCGCTCGACCTGGTCGGACGCAAGCTGCCCAAGGATGGGGGGCGCGCCGTCCAGTCCTTCTTCCGGATTGTCGGCGAGGAGGCGGCGGCAGCGAAAGCCGACGAGAAAGCGGGTCCCGTCGCCGCCGCGCTCGAGCGCGCCAATGGCGACCTTCAGACCGCGACGATGTGGCTCATGCAGAATGCCATGTCCAATCCGAACAACGCCGGCGCCGCGGCCTACCCCTACATGACGATGATGGGCATCGTGTCTGTGGGGCTGATGTGGCTGCGCATGGCCAGGGCCAGCGCCGAGGCGCTCGCCGGGGGCCGCGGGGACGCGGCGTTCCACGAGGCCAAGCTGGTCACCGCCCGCTTCTTCGCCGACAAGGTCATGCCCGAAACCGATGCGCTCAGGCGCAAGATCGAAGCCGGTTCCGAGAGCCTGATGGCGCTGCCGCCGGAAGCCTTCTAGCGCGGCCTGGCCGGGTCACGCCCGGCGGCGACGGACACTCTTCACCTCGATCGGCGCGGCCGGTGCGAGCACAACGCCGTCGAAATGGCCGATCGGGTTCGGTCGGCTGATCAGATAGCCCTGCACCTGGTCGCAGCCTTCGGCTCGCAGCGCCTCCAGCTGCTCGACCGTTTCCACGCCTTCGGCGACCACGGGCATTCCGAGGCCGCGGCCGAGCCCGATGACCGACCGGATGATCGCCCGCGCCTGCGGATTGGCCGTGATCTCCTGGACGAAGCTGCGGTCGATCTTGACCTTGTCGAAAGGGAACATCCGGAAATAGCTGAGGGAGGAATAGCCGGTGCCGAAATCGTCCATCGAGATCTGAACGCCGAGCGCCTTGAGGCGCTTGAGGACAGCGAGCGCGCCTTCGGCGTCCTTGATGAGGAGACCCTCGGTAACTTCGAGGTCGAGCCGGCGCGGATCGAGGCCGGTGTCGGAAAGCACCTGCTCGATCGAGCCGACCAGATCGTCCTGGAGGAACTGGAGAGGGGAGAGGTTCACCGAGAGCTTCAGCGGCGGATTCCACTTCGCGGCCTCGGAACATGCCTCCCGAAGGACCCAGTCGCCGAGCCTCACGATGAGACCGGCCTCCTCGGCCAGCGGGACGAAGACTTCCGGGCTGATCGGCCCGATCTGGGGATGGTTCCAGCGCAGCAAGGCTTCGAACCCGACGATCCGACCGCTCTCCAGGTCTGCGAGCGGCTGGAAATGGATATTGAGCTCGTTGCGATCCATTGCGAGCCGAAGGTCCGCCTCCAGCTGGCGGCGCTGGCGCAGCGCCTCGTCCATAGCCGCCTCGTAGAAGCGTGTGAGCCCTCGGCCCTCGGCCTTGGCGCGGTATAGCGCCATGTCGGCATTCTTGATTAGATCGCTTGGCGTGGCGGCGTCTTCGGGGAAGACGGCGACGCCGATGCTGGCGCTGACTCTGGCGCTCTGACCGTCCAGGGTGAAGGGCGCGCCAAGCGCGGAAATGATCCGGTCCGACAGAAGGCCCGCAAAAGCCGGCTGGCTGCCGCCGATCTGCACGACCGCAAATTCGTCGCCGCCGAGCCGTGCGACCAGTTCGTCGTCGCGCGCGATCGAGCTCAGGCGCTGCGCCACGCCCACGAGCAGGGCGTCGCCGCCGGGATGGCCGTGAATGTCGTTGACCGCCTTGAACCCGTCCAAGTCGATGCACAGCACGGCGACCGGCTCGCCGGCTGCCGCGGCACGCTCCGTTGCGCGGGCGAGATGGTCCGTGAAGACCGTGCGATTGGGAAGCCCGGTGAGCGCGTCGTGATAGGCCAGATGAGCGATGCGTGCGGCCGCTTCCTTGCGTTCGGTCATGTCGCGTATGGCGAGTATCCGGCGCTCCTCACCGTCCCAGTCCAGGGTCCGAGGCAGCACCTCCACGTCGCACGGCTCGCCGTCCGCCCGCAGAAGCCGGCATTCGATGGCCTTGCCGTCAGGCGCGGACGCGCCGGCATGGATTTCGATGCCGGGAAGAATCTCCGGAAGCCGTTCGGGCAGCAGCGAGCGGCTGAAATAGCCGGAGAGCTTGAGGAAGCTGCGATTCGCATCGACGATCCGCTCACCGTCGATCACGACGAGTCCTTCGATCGCGGCATCGGCGAATGCCCTGATCCGTTGAGCCTCGCCGGCGGTCTGCCGCGCCAGCCGGCGATCGAACAAGACCATCGCGAAGCTGATCGACAGGATGATCGCTGCGACGGACACGACGAGCACGGTCAGCATTCCGCCGCCGATCGCTTCCGTCGGCACTTCAAATCGGGGATCGGGCAGTATCGCCGCCGCGGACATGGCGGTGAAGTGAAGGCCGCAAATCGCGGTGGTGAACAGAAGCGCAGGCCGCCACGGCATGAGGGTCTGGCTCCGCCGATGACCGGCCGTGGCGAGCGCGCTGAGCAGGACGCCGATCAGCACCGATGCCGCGACCAGACCTTCGTCCCAGATCAGACGTCCGGCAACCTTCATCGCCGACATGCCGATATAATGCATCGTCGCGATGCCCGCCCCGACGACGGCCCCGCCCAGAAGGGCGAAGCCGCGCTGGTCGCGCAACGTCAAGCCCCAGCCGCTGCCTGTGATGAGGACCGCTGCGGCGATCGACAGCGAGGTGAGCCCCAGATCGTAGCCGATCGGAATATCCGGCTGATAGGCCAGCATTGCGAGGAAGTGGGTGGCCCAAATTCCGATCCCGGATACGAAGGCGGTGAGGCCGAGCCAGGCAGCGCGCCGGTTCTCGCTGACCCGGGCGCGATCCAATGTCGTGAAGGCGGTCAGCGCCGCGAGCAGGCAGACGATCCCCGCGAGGATGACGAGCCGGATGTCGTGCTCGTACGCAATGCAGTTATAGACCCGCAGCACCCGATGGCCCTCCGCTTGTCGGGCGCCCTTACGGCCTGCTCGGTGAAGATGCGGTAAACCGTTGCGGCCCCGCCGCACTTGTCCGGGCGATCGGCCGCAGGCATGTCGCTTCGCTGCCGGGGTCGCCTGCCTGCTTCCTGGACATTGACGTCTCGGCGCCTACAGCCCGCATATCGAGAACGGGAATTCATGGCTCGCGCGCGCAGACATACCTCCTTGCCGCCGCCCTATTTGAAGCGGATCTGGCTGGATCCGGCGGTCGAGGCCGATTCCAGCCGCTATCCCTTCTGCCTGCCGCTCTTCAAGGATCCCGAGTTCGAGCTCCGGTTCGAACGGCCGGTCACGATCATCGTCGGCGAGAACGGCACCGGGAAATCCACCCTGCTCGAGGGCATCGCCGTCATGGCCGGCTTTCCGGAGGCGGGCGGCGGGCAAGGCTATCGCACCGATTCTTCCCAGCGAGCCGTAGCCAAGGATGGTGGCCAGCTCGTGCCGGCGCTGAGGGGCAGCTGGCTGCCCAAGATCGGCCATGGCTGGTTCTTTCGTGCCGAAAGCTTCTTCTCCGTCGCCCGGTATCTCGACGAGGCCGCTCTCGACGGCGGCTTCGCTCCACCCGATTATCTTTCCCACAGTCATGGTGAAGGATTTCTGCGCTTCTTCGGCGAACGATGCTCGGTGCCGGGCCTCTTCCTGTTCGACGAGCCCGAATCGGCGCTATCGCCCAACCGGCAGTTCGATTTCCTGAAGCTTCTTCACCGGCTCGACGCGGAGGGCATGACCCAGATCGTCGTCGCTACGCACTCGCCGATCATCATGGCGCTTCCGGGCGCGCAGCTGCTTCGCCTGCGCGGCGGTGCATTGGAGCCGGTGTCGCTGGAAGAAACGGATCATTTCCGGCTCCTGAGCGCCTTCACATCCGACTGGCGAGGCACGGTCGAAGCCATGCTGCAGGACTGATCCGTCGGTCCGGCTCGTCCGGGCGTGGCCGGGGCGTTCGCGCGCCCGATCCGTCGCTAGCGGGAAGGCCCGAAGGCGTCGGCGACGGCCGGGTCGATCTCGAGGCGCACAGCGTTGGCCGGCCCTGGCTGCTCGTGCACCGTCTGGTGCAGGCGGGGAAAGGCCCGCATCGCCAGTTGCTGCAGCCGCGCCCGTCTCTCCTGGCGCGACATGGCCAAAGCCCACTTCCAGGCCGCGTCATAGTCGCCCGGGCCGGGAATTCGCCGCTCGATGCGCACCATCGTGTCGGCGAAGTCCGGCCCATACAGGTCGGTCCACACGTCGTAGAGGAACAGATAGAGCAAGCGGTGATCGTCAAGCCCGGCGGTGTCGCGCACCTCCATGGCGAGCCGGTGGCCAATTTCGTGGACCAATGTCGCCTTCTTGTAGGCCGGCGAATAGGCCGCCCGCAGCCGGATCGTGCGGCCGTCATAGGCGGTCATCGGCGGCCCGTTGCCGACGATCGCCTCGATCGGCGCGGAAGGGAAGGGGAGGCCGGTCGCCGCCTCCATCGCGGCCACGATCCGAGGGCCCTCTTGCTCCCACAAGGCGCGATACTCGTCTGCAGCCGGTGCGAAGCGCAGCCCCACCGGAACGAATGTGAGCGGCGGTGCCGCCGCGGTGAGCAGGCCCCATAGCAGGGCCGCGGCGACGATCCTGCCGGTCATCGCCTCAGACGTTCCCGCAGAAACGTTCCTCGAGCCGGTCGAGCAACGGCCCCTGGCTCGCCAATATCTTCGCCCGAGCCGTTTCCAGGTCCATCCATTCCGCCCGATCCACCTCCGCATAGCTGCGATACTGCCCGCTTCGCGGCGGCCATTCCATGGTGAAGTGATTGCTGACGATCTGGTGCGGGTCGAAATCGCCCTGAAGGGCGAAAGCTTCGACGAGCTTGCCGCCTTTCTGGCGGATCCGGCCGAGCGACACCAGCTCTCCTTGCGCGCGCACGCCGAGCTCCTCCTCGAACTCGCGCCGGGCGCAGGCGGCGAGGTCCTCGCCGGGCTCGACCAGTCCCTTGGGAATACCCCAGGCGCCGGCATCACGCCCCTGCCACATGGGTCCGCCGAAATGGGCGAGCAGAACTTCCACGACCTCGCCGCGCCGCCTCCACATCAGAATGCCGGCGCTGGTCTGCGGCACGGGTCAGCCGATCTCCAGCTCGGTGAAGCGGACCGGCATGATCGCGCGCGTCCCGATCGCCCCCTTTTCCCCCTTCTGGACCACGCTGAGCTGCTGCACCTCGCGGCCGCCCAACGGGATCACCATCCGGCCCCCAGGCGCGAGCTGCTCGACCAAGGCAGGGGGCGGCTCAGCGGCGGCGGCGGTGACGAGGATACGGTCGAACGGGGCATGCTCGGCCCAGCCGCGCGAGCCGTCGCCGACTCTGATCTCGACGTCATGGTCGAGCGCGGCAAGCCTCAGCCGCGCCGCCTGCGCGAACTCCTCGACGATCTCGACGCTGAACAGGCGCGCGCCGAGGGCGGACAGCACCGCGGCCTGCCAACCGAGGCCGGTACCGACCTCGAGCACCTTCTGACCGCTGTCGATGCCAAGCAGGTCGAGCATGAGCGCTCCGATGAAGGGCTGGGACAAGGTCTTGTCGAACCCGATCGGCAATGGCGTATCCTGATAGGATACCACCATCAGCTGCGCCGGCACGAACAGGTGCCGCGGCACCTCCAGCAGCGCCCGGCGCAGCGTCGGACTAAGCTCGGACCGGCCGATCTCCTCCTCCGCCAGGTCGAAATGCATGTCGATAACTTCGACCATATGCCGACGCAGAATTGCTAGATGCGCTTCGGTCATCGGCTTCATCGGCCGCTCCTTCCATTCGCCAGTCGCATAGACGGTGAACGGTCGGGAACGAAGCCGGTTCGATCCGGATGCGCGGAAGATCTGCAGCTACCTTCCCGCTGTCGTCGACTGGCCGGCGCAGGCGCTGCGCCGCCCGAGCCCGCATGAACGCAATTGATCGTGCCCGCCAGCGGGTAGTGCATGCCGCGGTTGCCGCTGGCGTCGCACCGCACTAGATAGCGTCCCCCAGAGCCCCTGTGGCGGAATTGGTAGACGCGCTCGACTCAAAATCGAGTTCCGCAAGGAGTGCCCGTTCGACTCGGGCCAGGGGCACCATCTTTTCTCGCGACGCCCGCCGGGATGCGGCGAGCAAGCGCGGCTGCACGGCGACCTCGGTCGGCCGATCGGCAGGCGCGGGGCCGGAAATGACCCAGAATATCTATGACGATCCCGAATTCTTCGCCGGCTACAGCCGGCTTCCGCGTTCGCTGCACGGACTCGCGGGCGCGCCGGAATGGCCCGCCCTGCGAGCGCTTCTGCCTCGGCCGAGCGGGCTCAGGATCGTCGATCTCGGCTGCGGCTTCGGTTGGTTCTGCCGATGGGCTCGTGCCGAGGGCGCTGCCCAGGTGCTCGGGATCGACATTTCCGAGCGAATGCTGGAGCGTGCCGGGGCCGAGCCCAAGGATGAAGCGATCGTCTATGAACGCGCGGACCTGAACAGGCTCGAATTGCCGGAGGGCGGCTTCGATCTCGCCTACAGTTCGCTGGCACTGCACTATGTCGAGGATCTCGAGCGCCTGTTCGCAACCGTTCGCCGTTCCCTCGTACCGGGAGCCCGGTTCGTCTTCTCGATCGAGCATCCGATCTACATGGCGCCGCGCCGGCCGGGCTGGATCGCCGACCGGCGAGGTGGCAAGTCATGGCCCGTCGACAGCTATCAGATGGAGGGCGCTCGGCGTTCCGACTGGATCGGCGCAGGCGTCGTCAAATATCACCGTACGTTGGGAACGACGCTCAACCGCCTCATCCGGCAAGGCTTCGTCATCCGCCATGTCGAGGAATTCGGTCCCAGCGACGAGCAGGTCGCGCAGCAGGCGGAACTCGCCGAGGAGCGCGAGAGGCCGATGTTCCTGCTCGTCGCCGCGGATCGCGCCGGACCCTAGCGGCGGCTTTCATGTCGCCTGGGCGGAAGCCATCCAGCAGGCGGCTGTGAATCGGACTTCCTGACCGTCCACATAAGGATCGAATGCGGCGCGCGCGGTCTCGACGACACTCGTTCGCGTCGCCTGGTCCATCTCCTGCAGCACCAGCCCTAGGGGCCCCAACCGGGTGATGTAGGGGACGAGGGCGCTTTCCGGCAGAATGCAGGGGATGTCGATCGGACGTATCTCGATCCCGGCCCAGCCGCCTTCTTCCAGTATCGCGTGGACGCGGCGATCGTCGGCAAAGGCGAACTGGCCCGGCCCGTCGGGTCGCCGGGCCGGAAGGTTCGACAGGAGCGGCGCGACCGCGCCCTCGGCCGTGGTCATGAACGGATTTTCGTCGGCGCCGCGCCAGGCGATGAAGGCGAGCCTGGCACCGTCGCGCGCGCCGCGCCGAAGGTTGAGGAAAGCGGCGACGGGATCGGAAAAGAACATCACGCCGAAGCGGGAGACGATCAAGTCGAAGCTCGCCGGATCGAAGGCATGGGTCTGGGCGTCGGCGCCGATGAAGATGGCCGATGCGCCCTCCGCTTCGGCGCGAGCGCGGGCCAGGTCGAGCATCGGTTCGGAGATGTCGATGCCGACGCAATGGCCGCTGCGACCGACCCGTCGGGCCAGAGCGAGCGTGGTGCTTCCGGTGCCGCAGCCGACATCGAGCACGCTTGTCGCGCGAGCATCGACCGCCGCCTGCGCGAGCATGGCCTCCATTGGCCGGAAGAGCGCGTCGAGCAGCGCCTGCTGATCGACCCAGGCGCGGCCGGCGAGACCATTCCAGAGCGCCGACTGGTCGTCGAATATTCCGCTCGATGGCTGCATGTTCATCTCCTTTCGATTGATTTGGCGAATCGGATGAAGCATTGTGCCTCTTCAAGTCGACTTGAGGTCAAGAGGTGAGGGTCCTGGACATAGCGGAGGTGGCGCAGCGCACCGGCCTGCCCGCTTCGACGCTGCGCTATTATGAGGAAAAGGGACTGATCGCCTCCATCGGGCGGCGCGGGCTCAAGCGTCTCTTCGACCCTGGAGTCTTCGAGCGGCTGGCACTGGTCGCGATCGGACGTGCGGCCGGATTCTCGCTCGACGAAATCAAGCTCATGTTCGCGCCGGACGGACGGCCGAACATCGATCGGCGAATGCTGTCGGACAAGGCCGACGCGCTGGACAGGCGCATAAGCGAGCTGAGCGCCATGCGCGACGGCCTGCGCCATGCCGCCGCTTGTCCGGCGCCGAGCCATATGGAATGTCCGACATTCCGGCGGTTGCTGCGTGCGGCGACTTCGGGCTCCATCGCGCCGCCGGAACGGACCACGCCAAAACGGATGCCCTAGAGCCTCTGCACGTCGGGCGGTTTCGCCTACGATCGGATCGGGCACCGGGCCGCCAAGGCTGGCCCTCCACATGTTCGGCCCCCGCCGTCGGACTCACATTCCTCCTCTTCTCAGCAGGTTCGGTTGCAGGCATGGTCTTCCGGATGAGGATGGTCAGCGAATGAAGTCGGTCGAGGAAAACGAGATCCCGCCGCACGTGCCGCCGCCGCACGGGATCGAGGAGGATGTCGAGGACTCCGCCTATCGGCGCGACCGGCTGCTCGCCTCGCTTGCCTTGATGTTCGGAATAGGCCTCGCCCTCGCTTTTCCGTTCGCGCTACGCGCCGGGGCGGAGTTCTTCCTGCCGGTCACGGCCGCCCTGGTGATCGCGGTCGCCCTGGTGCCGCTGCTCGAATGGCTGGAGCGGCGGCGCGTCCCCTCGGCCCTCGCCGCCTTGCTGTGCGTCGTCCTGTTCCTTGCGGTCGCCAACATCGCCGTCGCGGCGATCGTCCTGCCGGCGACCGAATGGATACGCCTTCTGCCGGAGCGGATCGGCCAGCTGCGCGAGTCGCTCGCGCCCCTGTTCGAAATCTACGCCAACCTCGAGCAGTTCATCGAGAGCATCATCAGCGAGTTCGGCCGCACGCCGGATTCGTCGCCACAGCGGGTTCAGGTCGAGACTCCGAGCTCCCTCCTGCAGATCATCGCCGCCTCGGCGCCGTTCGCGGCGATCCAGATGTTCTTCGCGGTGCTGGTGATCTTCTTCTTCCTCGCCGGATGGACCCGGATGCGCAAGCGCGCCATCACCGCCCGAGTCAGCTTCGGCGGCGCGATGACCACGGCTCGCGTGATCCAGCAGGTGGTGGACGCGACCTCCGCCTATCTCGGCACGATCACCGTCGTGAATATCGGCATGGGGCTGGTCGTCGCCCTGGTCGTCCATCTGATCGGCATGGACACGCCGCTCATGTGGGGCGGAATCGCCACCGTGCTCAATTACATCCCCTATCTTGGCCCGATCGCCTCGACCCTGCTGCTCGGACTTGGCGGGCTGATGAGCTTCGAGGATCCCTGGTACGCGCTGCTTCCGGCGATCAGCTTCGTCGTCATCCACCTGATCGAAGCCAATCTGGTGACGCCGACGGTCGTCGGACGAAGGCTCACGATCAATCCGTTGCTGATCCTTCTGTCGCTGAGCTTCTGGGCCTGGGTGTGGGGAACCACAGGCGCGCTGCTCGCCGTGCCGCTGCTCATCATCATCCGGACGATCCTCGATGCGGCGGGCAAGCCCGACATCGCCGGATTCCTCTTCGAGGAAGGCACGCTGATTCACGAGCATCACGAGGAGCCCCGCACCGGCGGAGGCTAGTGGCCAGAGCGTCGTCGGATGAATCCGCGAGGCGCGAAAATGTCCCTGCCGGCTCGCTTGACAGCCCGGGGAGCCTCCCCTAACTCGCCCGCCTGCCTCACGCGGGTGTAGCTCAGTTGGTTAGAGCGCCGGCCTGTCACGCCGGAGGTCGCGGGTTCGAGCCCCGTCACTCGCGCCATTCTCCTGGCGCCGATCCGATCCGTGCGACCCGCTTCTCGCGCCCTCCTCGGCGCGCCAATATGCGGGTCCCTATCGGCGTCGCGAAAGGCAGCGAGCGGTGGACGCCTATCGGGTTCCTCCGCTATTGCCCCGCTGCATCCAGCGGACGAGGGGCTTGAGCGGGAAGATCCAGGCGATTCCGGCGACGACATAGAAGAGCAGTTCCACCGGCCATGGCCATCCCGCGATGCGGCCGGCAAGGGTAGCGACCATCACGCTCCAGCCGGCGATCAGCAGCAGGATCAGGAACATGCCCGCAAGGCTTCGCCAGCTGGGCTTCATCGGCAGCTCACGAATTCGCGGGGCGTGGCGACCGCGTCCAGCGGCACGTCCCAGGGATCGGGGTTCAGCCGTTCGTCGACGAGCTGGCTTTCCCAGCCGATTCCGACCGTGAAGACGCGGCCATGTTCGCGCAGATGCGAGAGCGCCCGGTCATAATGGCCCTTGCCGTGGCCGATCCGGGTGCCGTGACGGTCGGCCAGGACGAAGGGAACCACCACCACGTCGGGCGCAAAAGCGGGGGAATCGGCCGCCGGCTGGAGGACGCCCCAGGGACTCGGCTCGACCGCCGGGGCGGCACGCCACAGCATGCGCTCGTCGCGGCCGCCGAACCAGGGAAGGACGGCCTGCTGGCCCGGGCCGAGCTGATCGAGCAGCGGGTACGGGCTGATCTCGTCCTTGAGCGGATGATAGGCCGCGATCACGCGTGCCTCGATCAGGTGCGGAAGCAGGAGGCGCGCCAGCTTGTTTTCGAGGTCGCTGCGAAGTTCCGGCGTGAGGCTGCGTGCAAAATTGCGCCGGCGCTCGAGGCCGGCGGCGCGCAGCTCGGATTTCTCCGAGATTGGGGGTGACGGGACCGCCATGGCCGTTTGCTGGAATATCCTCTGACGCCAGAACGTCAGGTGGGGACCATGTGCTTCGGGCCAGGACCCGGGCAGGGACAGCCCCCTAGGATGTCTTATCGCCTCAGGGATGTTCTCAAAAGCTCGTACCGGGCAGTACCCGTCCTCCCCTATTTAGGGCGGGGGAGGCTCGCGCTCAAGCCTGTCGGCGAGATTCTCGATGCGAGTCGCGAGCTGCTCGAGCGCCTCGGCCACCGCGGGGTCGGGGGGAGGCGGAGCTTCTGGAGGGGCAGGCTCGGAAGAGCCTGTGCCGGCACGCATTTCCTTGAGGTCGTCGGCGATGAGCAACGCGGCGAACAGGAGCTGGCGCGCCTCGGTCAACGATCCGAGGGCCGCGGCGGCGTCGTTGGCGCGCCGGTCGACGACGGCCGCCAGCGAGCGCAGATGCTCTTCCTCCCCGTCGCGGCAGGCGACATTGTAGCGGCGGCCCGCAATCTCCACGTCGACGCTCGCCATCAGGCCCCGTTCCCGGCGGCGAGCAGCTCGTCGATCTGTTCCACCGCGCCCGACACCCGCTGGCGAAGCCTCTCATGCGCCTCGCGCAGCCGCTCGAGCTCGGCCAATGGGGCGGACGCCGGCCTGGGCCGGGCGGTCGCGGCCTCGATCCGCGCGCAGGCTCGCTCGATCCGGCGAAGGGCTTGCAGGGCACGCGGGTCGGCCATGGCGGTGGGTTCGGCCATCCGCGGGGAATAGCATGTCATATGTTCGCAGCAAACCGCCACGGTTGACGCAAGCGCCGCCGCCGATAAAGGAACCCGAGCTTCCCGACGCTTCCGCGCCGGATTCCTCAAAGGGAAACGCATGCCCGTCGAAACGCGACTGCTCGCCAACGCCATCCGCGCCCTGGCGATGGACGCCGTCCAGGCCGCAAATAGCGGCCATCCGGGCATGCCGATGGGCATGGCCGATGCGGCGACCGTCCTGTGGACCGAATATCTGAAGCACGATCCCGCCGATCCGGCCTGGCCGGACCGCGACCGCTTCGTCCTGTCCGCCGGTCACGGCTCGATGCTGCTCTACGCCTTGCTCCATCTGACCGGCTATGCGCGTCCGACGATGGAGGACATCAAGGGCTTCCGCCAGCTCGGCAGCCCCTGCGCCGGCCACCCGGAGAATTTCCTCCTCGACGGCGTCGAGGCGACCACCGGTCCGCTCGGCCAGGGGGTCGCCATGGCGGTCGGCATGGCGATCGCCGAGCGCCATCTGAATGCCGAATATGGCGACGAGCTGGTCGACCATCGGACTTGGGTGATCGCCGGCGACGGCGACCTGATGGAAGGGGTGAACCACGAGGCCGCGGGCCTTGCCGGTCACCTCCATCTCGGCCGGCTGAACGTGCTGTGGGACGACAACCGAATCACCATCGACGGTTCGACCGCCTTGTCGACGTCGGAGGACGTCGTCGCCCGATACCAGGCTTATGGCTGGCATACCGTTTCCTGCGACGGCCATGACGTGGATGAAGTCCGGCGGGCGCTCGATGCCGCGATCGCCGATCCTCGCCCTTCGCTGATCGCCTGCCGGACTATCATCGGCTACGGCGCGCCCAACAAGCAGGGCACGTCCGCCACCCATGGCGCCGCCCTTGGCCCGGACGAGGTCGCCGCGGCGCGCGAGCATCTCGTCTGGACGCATGAACCGTTCGAGCTGCCTGACGAGGTGGTCGATTCCTGGCGCCGGGCCGGCGCTCGCGGCGGGCCGCTGCACGAGGCTTGGCAGCGCCGGCTCGAAGGAAGCGGGCGCGCCGACGATTTCACCCGCCGAATGTCCGGCGCGCTGCCGCAGGATTTCTCGCTTTCCGATCATGTCGCGGGGCTGATCGCCAAGCCGCAGAAGGTCGCGACGCGAAAGGCCTCCGAGCTCGCGCTCGAGGCGATCAACGCCGCCTTGCCGGAGACGGTTGGCGGCTCGGCCGACCTCACCGGTTCGAACAACACCAGGACGAAGGCACACAAGCCTTTGACGCGGGAGGATTATTCGGGCCGGTATCTCTATTACGGCATTCGTGAGTTCGGCATGGCCGCGTCGATGAACGGCATGGCGCTGCACGGCGGGATCATTCCCTATGGCGGGACCTTCCTGGTCTTCACCGATTATTGCCGGCCCGCGATCCGCCTGTCCGCGCTGCAGCAGGTCCGCGTCGTCTATGTGATGACCCACGACTCGATCGGGCTCGGCGAAGATGGGCCGACCCACCAGCCGATCGAACATTTGATGGGCCTTCGCACGATTCCCAATCTCGATATCTACCGTCCCGCCGATGCGGTCGAGACGGCGGAATGCTGGGAGCTGGCGCTTGCCAAGGCGGACGGACCGTCGGTCCTCGCGCTCACCCGGCAGAATCTGCCGCAGCTTCGCACCGAAGCCGTGCAGGGCAACCGCTGCGCGCGAGGCGCCTATCGCCTTCGCGCCGCTGCCGCGACACGCCGCGTCGTCCTGATCGCGACCGGCTCGGAGGTAGCGGTCGCGCTCGATGTCGCGGCGTCCCTGGAGGAGCAGGGCATCGGCGCCGACGTTGTTTCCATGCCCTGCTGGAGCCTGTTCGACGCTCAGGACGAAGCCTATCGCCGCGACCTCTTGCCGGACGAGGCGCTGCTGGTCTCGATCGAGGCCGGTACGACGATGGGTTGGGAACGTTATACCGGGCGCGGCGGCGTCAATATCGGCATCGACCAGTTCGGCGCATCGGCGCCGGCCGACGATCTGTTCGAACGCTTCGGCTTCACCGCCGAGGCGATCGTGCCGCGCATAAGCGAGAGACTGGAAGCAAGCCGTTCGGGCTGAAGCCGAACGGATCGTGGTAACGGGAGATTTCGATGACCAGAGTTGCGATCAACGGATTCGGGCGGATCGGCCGCCTGGTGGCGCGGGCGGTGCTCGAGAAGAGCGATAGCGGGCTCGAGCTGGTTTCGGTCAACGACCTCGCCGATGCCGAATCCAACGCGCTCCTGTTCAAGCGCGATTCGGTACACGGCGCCTATGCCGGCGAGGTCCGCGCCGACGGCAACGACCTCATCATCGACGGCCGCCGCGTGAAGGTCACCGCCGAGAAGGATCCGGCGAAGCTGCCGCATGGCGAGAACGATGTCGACATCGTCCTCGAATGCACCGGCTTCTTCACCGATCGTGACAAGGCCGGCGCGCATCTTGCTGCGGGCGCGAAGAAAGTTCTCGTTTCCGCCCCCGGCAAGGGCGTCGACCTCACCGTCGTCTACGGCGTCAATCATGACCGGCTTGCCGCCGACCACAATATCGTCTCCAATGCATCCTGCACGACCAACTGCCTGGCGCCCGTGGCCAAGGTGCTGAACGACGCGATCGGCATCGAGCGCGGACTGATGACGACGATCCACGCTTATACCAACGACCAGAAGATCCTCGACCAGATCCACAAGGACAAGCGCCGCGCCCGCGCGGCGGGAATGTCGATCATCCCAACCACCACCGGCGCCGCCCGTGCCGTCGGCGAAGTGCTTCCGGAGCTGAAGGGGAAGCTGGACGGCTCCGCCGTGCGCGTGCCCACTCCGAACGTCAGCCTGGTCGACCTCACCTTCACCCCGAAGCGCGACACCCATGTCGACGAGGTGAACGCTGCGCTCAAGGCCGCATCGGAGAGCGGACCGCTCGCCGGCATCCTCGCTTACACGGACGAGCCGCTGGTCTCGATCGACTTCAACCATAATCCGGCGAGCTCGACCGTCGACAGCCTCGAGACGGCCGTGCTGGAAGGCAAGCTGGTCCGCGTCGTTTCCTGGTACGACAATGAATGGGGCTTCTCCAATCGTATGGTGGATACCGCCGCGGCGATGGCGGCCCTGCTCTGACGTTGGCGGCATCTCCCCGTCGCCCAGCGAAGGCTGGGACCCGAGCGGGCTCATCAAGGATGTGCTGAACCCGCTTGGGTGCCGGCCTCCGCTGGCATGACGGGCAAGGATTGCGAGAGAGAGTGATGACCAGATTCCGCACCCTCGACGATCTCGGCGACGTCCGGGGCAAGCGCGCGCTGGTGCGCGTCGACCTCAACGTGCCGATGCAGGACGGGGCGGTGAGCGACGACACCCGCCTTCGCTCGACCCTGCCGACGGTCACTGAGCTGGCGGACAAGGGCGCGACTGTCCTGCTTCTGGCCCATTTCGGCCGGCCCAAGGGCGAGCGGCGGCCCGACATGTCGCTCGCCCAGGTGACGAAAGCCTATTCGCACGTGCTCGGCCGCGACGTGCGCTTTATCGACGATTGCTGTGGCGACGGCGCCAGGGCAGCGGTCGCCACGCTCGCTCCGGGCGATATCGCCATCCTCGATAATACGCGTTTCCATGCGGGCGAGGAGAAAAACGATCCGGCCCTGGCCGACGCGATGGCGCAGCTGGGCGACCTTTACGTCAACGACGCCTTTTCGGCGGCCCATCGCGCCCATGCGTCGACCGAAGGGCTGGCCCATCGGCTCCCGGCTTATGCCGGCCGCGCGATGCAGGCCGAGCTGGAGGCGCTCGAAAGGGCACTGGGCAGGCCGGAGCGGCCGGTCGCGGCCGTGGTCGGTGGCGCGAAGGTCTCGACCAAGCTCGACGTGCTTCGGCATCTCGTGGCCAAGGTGGACCATCTCATCATCGGCGGCGGCATGGCCAACACCTTCCTGGCCGCACGGGGCGTCGACGTCGGCAAGAGCCTGGCCGAGCACGATCTGGAAACGACGGCGCTTGAGATTCTCGACGCCGCGGAACGGGCGGACTGCACCGTCCACCTGCCTTACGATGTCGTCGTGGCCAAGGCATTCGCCGCCAACCCGCCGTCGATGCGCACCTGCAACGTCCATGAGGTCGCCGCCGACGAGATGATTCTCGACGTCGGCCCGGCCGCGGTCGAGGCGCTCGCCGACGCGCTCAAGACCTGCCGCACGCTGGTCTGGAACGGGCCCCTCGGCGCGTTCGAGACTCCGCCGTTCGACGCCGCGACCGTCGCGCTCGCCCGCACCGCGGCGGCGCTGACCCAGGAAGGCTCGCTCGTCTCGGTCGCCGGCGGCGGCGACACCGTCGCGGCGCTCAACCAGGCCGGAGTCGCGGACGATTTCACGTTCGTCTCCACCGCCGGCGGCGCCTTCCTGGAATGGATGGAAGGCAAGACGCTGCCGGGCGTGAAGGCGCTCGAGCGCGAATGATCAACATCCGCGACATCGACCATGTCGTTCTCCGAGTGGTCGACCTGGAGCGAGTGGCGCATTTCTACACCGAGGTGCTCGGCGCACGCTTCGAAAAGCATCAGGAGGCGATCGGCCTTTACCAGCTTCGCCTCGGCAACTCCCTGATCGACCTCGTGCCGGTCGACGGGATGCTCGGCCGGATGGGCGGCGCGGCGCCCGGGCGGGAAGGCCGCAACGTCGATCACATCTGCTTTCGCGTCCTTCCCTGGGATGGCGAGGCGATCCTGGCGCATCTCAAGCGGCATGGGATCGAAAGCGAGATCGTGTCGCGCTACGGCGCGGAAGGCGATGGCCCATCGATCTACCTGGCCGATCCCGAGGGCAATCAGCTCGAGCTCAAGGGGCCGCCCTGGGCGCCGGTGCCCGACAAAGGCTGAGGATCCCGTTCCCGAGCGGAAGGGAGGAGAGGCGGTTCGGCCGCCGGCGCTCCGCGTCTTCATGATTGCCTGCTCGACCGCGATGTCCAACGCTGAGCGACCTTTCGCCCGTCGGACACGGGCCAGCCGCGGCGCCGCGCGCTTTACCGCACGGACCTATTTGTGCCCCGCGCGTTGCTGCGATAGGGCACGCCGCAAAGACGACTCAGGGGAGACGAAATGACCGCGACTCAAGACCCGAAGATGATGGCCCAGATGGAAAGCGGAGACGGCTTCATCGCCGCACTCGACCAGAGCGGGGGCTCGACCCCGAAGGCGCTCAAGGGCTACGGCATCGAGGAGGGCGCCTGGTCGACCGACGAGGAGATGTTCAATCTCATCCACGAGATGCGTTCCCGGATCATCACCTCGCCGTCCTTCTCCGGCGACAAGGTGATCGGGGCGATCCTGTTCGAGCGGACGATGGACGGGCAGATCGACGGCAAGCCGGTGCCGCAGGTGCTGAAGGAGCGCGGCGTCGTGCCCTTCATCAAGATCGACAAGGGGCTCGAAGCCGAATCCAATGGCGTTCAGCTCATGAAGCCCATGCCCGAGCTGGATGCGCTCCTGAGCCGCGCCAAGGGGCTTGGCATGTTCGGGACCAAGGAGCGGTCTGTCATCAATCTCGCCAATCGGGAGGGGATCGCGGCCGTCGTCGCCCAGCAGTTCGAGGTCGCACGCCAGGTGCTTGCCGCCGGCCTCGTTCCGATCATCGAGCCGGAGGTCAACATCAAGAGCCCGGAACGGGCCGAGGCCGACCGAATCCTGCTGGAGGCGTTGTTGGAGGCGCTCGACGCCCTCCCCGGCGACGACCGCGTCATGCTCAAGCTCAGCATTCCCGCCACGCCGGGACTGTTCGAGCCGCTCGTCGACCACCCTCGCGTGCTGCGGGTGGTCGCGCTTTCCGGCGGCTTCTCGCGGCCCGAGGCCTGCCGCGAACTCGCGAAGAATCGCGGCATGATCGCCAGCTTCTCGCGCGCCTTGCTCGAGGATCTGCGGCATCAGATGAGCGATGATGAGTTCGACCAGGCGCTCGGCGCGGCGATCGACGAGATATATGAGGCGTCGGTCGACAAGGTGCCGGCCTGAACCGGCGGCGATGACCTTCGGGATCGCGGCATAGGCTTTTCCGAGATCAGGCTCCGCTGGCTGGCGCGGCAGTTTGCCTGCCCCAGCGCCGCCGCCGGACGCCTGGTCATCGGACCCTGGCTCGACCGGATCGGCGCGGCGACGAACCGGTTGACGCTGGAGCGGCTCGACGTTGGCGGCGATGACGACGTGCTGGAAGTCGGCTTCGGCGGCGGTGGCCTGCTCGCCATGCTGCTGCGCGCGACGAGCGGGACGGTAGCGGGAGTCGATCCTGCCGGAGCGATGGTGAAACGAGCGCAACGACGCTTCCGACGCGAGCCTCGGCTTCGGCTCCACCGCGGATCGGTCGAAGCGCTGCCGTTCGAGGACAAGCGGTTCGACAGAGCGTGCAGCGTCAACAACATCTATTTCTGGCCCGATCCGCCGGCAGCGCTGCGTGAGCTGGCACGGGTGCTGCGCGAGGGCGGGCGGCTGGCCGTCTGCTTCGAGCCGCCCGAGGAGCTTCGAAAGTGGCCCGGCCACCGCTTCGGCTTCCGGCTCGTCGACGAGGCAGAGGTTCGGCAGTTGATGGAAGAGGCGGGGTTCGCGCGCATAAGCCACGCGGAGGGACGCGGCCGCATGCCCGATCGCTTTCTCTGTTTGACAGGCGAGCGCGCCAGGGCTGAAGCAAGGCCATGACCGAGCAAGAAGACGAAGCTGCGCTGGACCCGTCGAACCTGGCCGAATTTGCCGGGCGTTTCGGGCGCGGCGACCGCGGACCGTGCCAGCTTTATCTCATCTCTCCGCTCGACGTGGGCGGTGCCTTTCCCGATCGGCTCGCCGCGGCGATCGGAAGCGGGCCGGTCGCAGCCTTCCAGTTCCGGGTGAAGGATGTCGACCAGCATGAGGCGGCGCGGCTCGCCGAGCCGCTGCAGCGCCTGTGTGCCGACCATGATGTCGCCTTCATCGTGAATGACAGCGCGAGCCTGGCCAGGAGAATCGGCGCCGACGGAGTCCATCTCGGCCAGGAAGACGGCGATCCGCGCGAGGCGCGTTCGCAGCTCGGGACCTCGGCGCAGATCGGCGTGACCTGCCACGACAGCCGACATCTGGCGATGGAGGCCGGCGAGGCGGGCGCCGATTATGTCGCCTTCGGAGCCTTTTTTCCCACGTCGACCAAGGAGACCCGGCACCGGCCCGACCCTTCCATCCTCACCTGGTGGTCTACGGTCTTCGAGATACCCTGCGTCGCGATCGGTGGAATCACGCCGGACAATGGGCGCGTGCTGGTCGATGCGGGCGCGGATTTCCTGGCCGTCAGCAGCGGCGTGTGGAAACATCCGGAGGGCCCGGGCGCGGCGGTGAAGGCGTTTCAGGAAATGATGGCGCGCTAAGCCGCAGGGTCCTGCTCGATATCGTCATGCCGGCGGGGTGTGGGGCCAAGCTGACTGTCACAGGGACCCGGCCTCCGCCGGGTGACGAATGTGGCCTCCAACCGTGGTCACCTCGCCATCTGCGCGACCATCGCCTTGAGCGTCTGCGCATCGTGGATGGCGTGGGCCTCCAGGTCGTTGTTGAAATAGCACCAGGCGGGACGCCCGGCGCGGGCCTGTCCGACGATCCAGTCGGACCAGGAGAGCAGGCCTTCGTCCGAATAGCGTCCCCAATATTTGCCCTCGCCGCCGTGAAACCGGACATAGGCGATCGGCCCCGTCGCAAGCCTTTCGGTAGCCGATCCGGGCATGTCGTGGACGCAGAAGGCGGCGCCGTGGCGATCGAGCAGCGCGTAGGTTTCCGGCACCAGCCAGCTCCTGTCGCGGAACTCGAAGACATTGACGACGTCCGCGGGCAGCAGCTTGAGGAAGGTCTCCAGCCGCTCGAGATTGATCCGGAAACGCGGCGGAAGCTGGTAAAGGATGGGACCGAGCCGGTCACCCAGCGCGCGGAAGGGAGTCATCATCCGCTCCAGCGGCTCCTCACAATCCTTCAGCTTCTTGGCCTGGGTGAGGAAGCGGTTCGCCTTCACCGCATAGCAGAAGCCGGGCGGCGCCTGGTCGCGCCACTTTGTGAAGATCTCCGCCTTCGGCAGCCTGTAGAAGCTGTTGTTGATCTCGACCGTGTCGAAATGCTCGGCATAGAAATCGAACCACCGTCGCGCCGGAAGGCCCTTCGGATAGAAGCGCTCGCGCCAGTGGCGGTAGTTCCAGCCCGAGCAGCCGATGCGGATCCTCTTCATGCGGGGGCGGAACGATGCGCGACCGAAATAGGTTTCGGACCCGATGCGCAGATTTGGCATGGGTTTGGTCGTTGCGATCACCGCCATCGTCACGGCGGTGGTCACCAGCCTGTTCTGGATCGTCGCCTACAGCATCGCCCTGCCGGGTGGAAGAATGGCGTCGGGGGACGAGGCGGACAGCCCCACGTCGGGCGCCGACCTGGTGGTTGGGCCGGCGGGGCTCGCGGTGCCTGTGGCGGGGGTCCGGACCCAGGATCTGGTCGACACCTACAGCCAAGCGCGCGCGGGCGGCGCGAGGTCGCATGACGCGATCGACATAATGGCCCCAGCCGGACGGCCGGTGATCGCCGCAGCCGACGGCATGGTCGAGAAACTTTTCTTCAGCGAGGGCGGCGGCGGGATTTCCGCTTATGTCCGCTCGCCCGATCGCCGATGGATCTATTATTATGCCCATCTCCAGGGCTATGCGCCCGGCCTCCGCGAAGGCGTGCGCGTCGAGCGCGGCGACCCGATCGGCACCGTCGGCTCCACCGGAAACGCCGCCGCGGCCGGGCCGCATCTCCATTTCGCCGTCTATCGCATGGCGCCGGGTCAGGATTGGCACGAAGGGACGCCGATCAACCCTTATCCGCTGCTGGCGGGGGAGGGGGCGGCGGCGCGATAGCGGAAGAGCTGCTGCGAGGAGGCCGGCTCAGGCGTCGACCAGCCCCAGTCTTTCGCGCCGCGACCAGCGAACGAGCATGAGGACGGAGACGACGGCCAGTCCGGCGGCGAGTCCCGTCCAGATGCCGACGCCTTCCCATTCCAGGCCGAAGCCGAGACCGACCGCCAGACCCATGCCGACGGCCCAATAGCCGAACAAGGCGAAGGCCATGGGTACTTTGGTGTCGTGCAGCCCGCGAAGCATCCCTGCGCCGACCGCCTGGGCGCCGTCGACGATCTGGAAGATGGCGGCAATCCCGAGAAAGGCCATGGCGAGCGGAATGACGGGGGCGTTCACCGGATCCGACGTGTCGATGAAAAGGCCGATGAGCGGATGAGGGAAGCTCCACATCAGCACGGACATGAACGCCATGAAGCCGGTCCCGAGGGTGAAGCTCGTCCAGCCTGCACGGGTGATGCCGGCTCGATCCCTGCGCCCCGCCGCATGGCCGATGCGTACCGTGGCGGCCTGGGCGAGGCCCATCGGGACCATGAACGACAAGGCGGCGATCTGTATGGCGATCTGGTGAGCGGCCAGGCTCGCCGTTCCGATCAGGCCCATGAGCAGGACGGCGGCGTTGAACACGCCGACTTCGAGCATCAGGGTGATCCCGATGGGGACGCCCAGCCGCCAGACTTCCCGAAAACGCGGCCAGTCGGGCCGCCAGAACCTTCCGAAGAGGTGATAGCGACGAAAGCGGGGATGGCGCGTCACGATGAGCGCGATTGCGGTGAACTCGAGAATGATCGTGACCGAGCTGCCGATGCCGGCGCCCATAAGTCCGAGCGCGGGAATTCCGATCGCGGGCACGCCGAAGATGAGGCAGCTGTTCACCAGTGCATTCATGACCACGGCTCCGGCGGCGACCACGAAGGACCAGAGCGGCCGCTCCATGGCCGCGAGGAAGTTGCGCAGGACCAGATAGAGGAAATGCGGGAGCAGCGCCCACATCAGGTAGCGCACGAAGCTCTGCGCGTCGGCCGCGAGCGTCGGATCCTGGCCCAGCAGGACGAGCAGGTCGCGTGCATTCCACAGCAGGGCCCACATCGGAATCACCATGATGACCGCCGACCACATGGCCTGGCGGATGGTCCGACGGACGTCGCGCACACTGTTGAAACGGCGGCCGCGCTCGCGCGCGACCATCGGCGCGGAGGCGGTGAGGAGGCCCATCCCGAAGATGGCGCAGAACATGTACAGATTCACCCCGAGCGCCGCCGCCGCGAGCGTGCGCGCTCCGAGCTGCCCCAGCAGGACGACGTCGGTCACATGGACCAGCGACTGGGCCACATTGGTCAGGACCAGCGGATAAGCGAGAATCAGCGTCGCCCGCGCCTCGGCGCGCCAGGGACCCAGAGAAGACCGACGCGGCGAAGACATGAGGGTTGCGAGCAGGAGCCGGAACGTGAACGAGGCGCAGGCTTATAGTGCCGGCGGAAGGGTGATCAACGGCCGCTTCGCTGTCGCTTTCTTTCCCGAGTGCAGGCTCTTCCCCGGAAGCAGGTCGAGACGCATCGCGCAGCGCCGATGGCCGGGCAAGCCGTGCGCCTCCTCCCGCTCGAGTATGTGGAACAGCCGTGGACCCAGCGCGTCGGGGGCCAGCGTCCTGAATCCGAAATGGGCGTATAAAGGCTCGTTCCAGGGCACTGCGCGGAACGTCGTCAGTGTAACCGCGGTCAGCTTACGATCGCGCGCATGGGCGATCGACGCATCGAGGAGCGCTCGCCCTGCGCCTTGCCCCTGCCGGGCTCGCTCCACCGCCAGCGCCCAGATATGAAGCTCTGCGTCGAAACGTTCGGCGGTCAGGAAACCGAACGGGCGGTCGGCTTCGTCCACGACGACCCAGGACCATCCCACCTTCGACGCCAGCCGGTGAGCCTCTGCAGATTGAACGTCGTCATCCGCAACCCAGGCTAGATCGGGAATGGCGCGAAAGGCCTCTCCGGCCGAGCGCTCGATCCGGGGCAGCATCTCCACATCCCGCTCGCTCTTCTTGCGTATCCGTGCCAACTCGATCCTCGCCCGCCCCTCGTGCGTGCCGCCATAGCAGACGGCACGCAGCTGCGCAGGACCGGCGGCGCCGAAGCTGGTCCCGACCGCGTACGTCCGCTATATATCGAAGGCCATGTCGCTTCGGTCGGACGGAAAATTCGGCTCTCCATCGCGGCCCGATGGCGATCCGTCGCCGCTCGACGCCGAAATCGTCGCGGAGCGACCCGCCGCCCTCGCGGTCTGCGTCGGCGCTTCGAAACGGCCCTCGCGAGTCGAGGAGGCGGCCGACGCCTCCGACACTTTCCTCATGGCGCGTAAGCTTTGCGGCCTGCCCGGCCATCGTTTCGTGATGGAAGACTGCGCCCTGTCCCTGGACGTGCTCGCGCGCGTCGGTGCCCGGCCGAAGACCTAGGTTCGGGGCGGGTGCACGAAGGCGGCTGCGAGTGCGGACGGGTCCGCTACAGGCTCACCAGCGGGCCGATTTTCGTCAATGGCTGCCATTGTCGCCAATGCCAGAAGCTCAGCGGATCGGCTTTCGCGATCAACGCCATGATCGAGGCGGACCGGGTCGAGCTGATCGCCGGCGGCGATGTGATCGGCCCGGACGGAACGGCGGCCTGCCCCGACTGCGCGACCATGCTCTGGGCGCTTCATCCCCAGTTCGGCGACCGGATCCGCTTCGTGCGCGTGGGCACGCTCGACGAAGGCGAGCGGCTGCCGCCGGACGCCCATTTCTTCGTCCGCAGCCGCCATCCCTGGATCGTGCTGCCGACCGGCGTGCCGAGCTTCGAAACCTTGCCCGGGCCGGACGATCCGCCGCTTCACGGGCCTGACGCGCAGGCTCGGCTCGACGCCGCGCTTCGCTGACGGGCGGTGATCCGGCACCTTGCCGGATTTTCCCGTCGCCGCTACAGGCATCGCACCTTTTCCGGAATTTGAAAGACGATCATGAAGATCAGCGGCGTGGACATTCGTCCCGGCAACATCATCGAATATGAAGGCGGCATCTGGCGCGCGGTGAAGATCCAGCACACGCAGCCCGGCAAGGGCGGCGCCTATATGCAGGTGGAGCTGAAGAACCTCATCGACGGCCGCAAGAACAATGTCCGCTTCCGCTCGGCCGAGACGGTGGAGCGCGTCCGGCTCGACACGAAGGATTTCCAATATCTCTATGCCGAGGGCAGCGACCTCGTCTTCATGGACAAGGAGACCTATGAGCAGGTCACCCTTCCGAAGGACCTGATCGGCGACGCGGCCGCTTTCCTGCAGGACGGGATGGACGTGGTGATGGAGCTCTACAACGAGCGACCGATCTCCGTGCAGCTCCCCGACACGATCGAGGCTACGATCGTCGAGGCCGATGCGGTGGTGAAGGGCCAGACAGCCTCGTCGAGCTACAAGCCCGCCGTTCTCGACAACGGCGTGCGCGTCATGGTGCCGCCGCACATCACCGCGGGAACCCGGATCGTCGTCGACGTTTACGAACAGACTTACGTGAAGCGCGCGGACTAGAGCCTGCTTCCCATTCGGGAGAGGGTGGAGAGATAGGGAGTCTGACGATTCCCCGGCTTTCCCTCTCCCTTCGCCGCTTCGCGGCTCTTCCCTCTCCGATCGGGAGAGAGGCACAGGAGATTCATATTGGTATCCCATTCCGGCCTCATCACCGTCATGACGCGCGCAGCCCGCAAGGCGGCGCCGCGGCTGCGGCGCGATTTCGGCGAGGTCGAGCAGCTCCAGGTAAGCCGCAAGGGCCCGGCCGACTTCGTCAGCATGGCCGACGAACGGGCCGAGCAGACGGTGGTCGAGGAGTTGCGCCATGCTCGCCCGGACTGGGGCCTCCTGCTCGAGGAAGGCGGCACGGTGGAAGGCAATCCGGCCAAGCCGCGCTGGATCGTCGATCCGGTCGACGGCACTTCCAACTTCATCCACGGCATTCCCCATTTCGCCATCTCGATCGCGGTCCAGGAGCCGAAGCCCGGCGGCGGCTGGGGCGAGATCAGCCACGGCCTCATCTACCAGCCGCTGAGCGACGAGAGCTTCTGGGCCGAGAAGGGCAGGGGCGCCTGGCTCCAGGACCGGCGACTGCGGGTCTCGTCTCGCCGGGACCTTTCAGAGGCACTGATCGCCACCGGCGTCCCCTATAAGGGTCATGGTCACCTCTACCGGTTCCAGAAGATACTTGACGCCGTATCCCCGGAAGTAGCCGGGATCCGCCGCTTCGGCTCGGCGGCGCTCGACCTCGCATGGGTGGCAGCCGGCCGTTATGACGGCTTCTGGGAAGAGGATCTCCAGTTTTGGGATATCGCCGCCGGACTGCTGCTCGTCCGCGAAGCGGGCGGGTTCGTGACCGACTTTCGCGGGTCCGATCGCGGCATTGTCGATGGCCAGGTGCTGGCCGCTAACGACCAGATACATTCCCGACTGCACAAGCTGGTAGCGGGCGCGCTCCGCTGAAGCTGGCGGCCCCGCGCGCCGGGCGAGGAGGCGACAGCCGCCGGCATGCGGCGCGTGCTCCTGTCCGCCCGAGAGTCGCCGGAGCAGACGATTTGCGGGGGCGCACGACGCCCGCGCCTCGGCTATCCCCTTAATTGCCGCCGATACACTTGATTTCGCACGAAAAATCCCAACTTTCCGGTTGTGCTCCTCAAGCGGTTGCGATGCAGGTCCCGCTGGCCTAGAAGCCCCGCAACCTTTGACCTTCGGAGAGTCTTCCGATGGCGTCCGTCGCCGCCGACTACCTGCCGATCCTGCTCTTCCTGGGCGTCGCCCTGGGACTGTCCATGGCCTTCGTCGTCCTGCCGATGATCGTGTCCGTCTTCACGGGCGCGGCGCGGCCCTATCCGGACAAGCTGGCCGAATATGAGTGCGGCTTTCCGGCCTTCGAGGACAGCCGAGCCCAATTCGACGTCCGCTTCTACCTGGTGGCGATCTTGTTCATCATTTTCGACATCGAGGCGGCCTTTCTCTTTCCCTGGGCGGTGTCGGTGTTCGACATCGGCTGGGCGGCCTGGTTCGCGATGATGATTTTCCTCGTCGAGCTTGCGCTCGGCTTCGCTTACGCCTGGAAGAAAGGGGCGCTCGAATGGGAGTGATCCTCGATCCGCGGCACGAGAATGAGCGGCCGGCCGACCTCCAGCAGCCGGACCCCTACGTCTTCAACCAGATCAGCTCGGAAGTGACGGAGAAGGGCTTTCTCGTCACCTCGACCGAGGACCTGTTCCATTGGGCGCGCACCGGATCCCTCTGGTGGATGACCTTCGGCCTCGCTTGCTGCGCGGTCGAGATGATTCACGTGAACATGCCGCGCTACGATCTTGAGAGATTCGGCGCGGCGCCCCGCGCATCCCCGCGCCAGTCCGACGTGATGATCGTCGCCGGGACCCTGTGCAACAAGATGGCGCCGGCCTTGAGACGGGTCTACGACCAGATGTCGGAGCCGCGCTACGTCATCTCGATGGGCAGCTGCGCCAATGGCGGCGGCTATTATCATTACAGCTACAGCGTCGTTCGCGGCTGCGATCGGATCGTGCCGGTGGACATCTACGTCCCAGGCTGTCCGCCGACCGCCGAGGCTCTGCTCTACGGCATCATGCAGCTCCAGCGGAAAATCCGCCGCGAAGGCACGATTGAGCGCTGATCCAATGCACGATCACATCCCCCGCATTTCCGCCCGCGAAGGGCTGGTCGACGAGGTAAAGGCGGCGATCGGTGACGCCTTCCTGTCGGCCAAGGACGAGGTCGGCGAAGTGTCGATCGACGTCGCCCGCGAGAAGATCGCCGACGTGCTCACCGTGCTTCGCGACCGGTTTGAATATCAGCAGCTGATGGAAATTGCCGGCGTCGATTATCCGTCCCGGCCCGAGCGGTTCGATGTCGTCTATCATCTGCTCTCGATCACGAAGAACCACCGCCTTCGCATCCGCGTCACCACCGACGAGGAGAAGCCCGTGCCGACCGTGACGACGGTCTTTCCGGCCGCCGGCTGGCTCGAGCGGGAGGTCTTCGATCTTTTCGGCGTCCTGTTCGATGGAAATCCGGACCTCAGGCGGATCCTCACCGATTACGGCTTTCGGGGGCATCCGTTCCGCAAGGACTTCCCGCTCACCGGCTATACCGAGCTGCGCTATTCCGAGGAGCAGAAAAGGGTGGTCTACGAGCCGGTCAGCCTTGCGCAGGATTTTCGAAACTTCGATTTCCTGAGCCCGTGGGAGGGCGCCGAATATATCCTCCCGGGTGACGAGAAGGCGCAGCCGGAGGCTCCCGGCGCGCCGACCCCGCTCAAGGCCGACGAGATCAAGAAATGAGGATGCTTCATATCCGCTTCCCGGCGAAGGCCGGGGTTCAGTTTCAGACCTGGCTCCGGGCCCCGGCCTTCGCCGGCGCACGAGGCGCGCGTGACTGAGATCACCAGCGATCAGGCCGCCGCCGAAATCGAGGTCGCGCGCACCGGCGCGACCGAGTCCGATATCGCGAACTACACGATCAACTTCGGCCCGCAGCACCCGGCGGCGCACGGCGTGCTCCGGCTGGTGCTGGAACTCGACGGCGAGATCGTCGAGCGGGTCGACCCGCATGTCGGCCTGCTCCACCGCGGCACCGAGAAACTGTGCGAGTACAAGACCTATCTGCAGGCGCTGCCTTATTTCGACCGGCTCGATTACGTCTCGCCGATGTGCCAGGAGCACAGCTTCGTGCTCGCCATCGAGAAATTGATGGCGCTCGAGATTCCCCTGCGCGCGCAATATCTTCGCGTGCTTTTTGCAGAACTGACGCGGATCAAGAACCACCTGCTGAACCTCGGCAGTCACATCATGGATGTCGGCGCGATGACGCCGAACCTGTGGCTGTTCGAGCTTCGCGAAGATCTCATGAACTTCTACGAGCGCGCTTCCGGAGCGCGCATGCACGCCAATTACTTTCGCCCTGGCGGTGTTCGCCAGGATGTGCCGCTGAAGCTCCTGACGGACATAGCCGACTGGCTCGACCACCGGTTGCCGCGCCTGTTCGAGGATTCGATCAGCCTCGTGGCCGACAACCGCATCTTCAAGCAGCGCAACGTCGACATTGCCACCGTCTCCAGGGAAGATGCGTTGGCCTGGGGCTTCTCAGGCCCGATGATCCGTGCCGCCGGCATTCCCTGGGATATCCGCAAGAGCCAGCCCTACGAGGTCTATGACCGGCTGGACTTCGACATTCCTGTGGGCACGAAGGGTGATTGCTACGACCGGTTCATGGTCCGGGTCGAGGAGGTCCGCCAGTCGGCGCGGATCATGAAGCAGTGCCTCAACGATATGCCCGAAGGCCCGGTCGCGACGCTCGACCGCAAGGTGTTCCCGCCGAGGCGCGCCGAGATGAAGCAGTCGATGGAGGCCCTGATCCATCACTTCAAGCTGTTCACCGAGGGCTTCCACGTGCCCGAGGGCGAGGTCTATGTCGCCACCGAGAGTCCCAAGGGCGAGCTTGGCGTCTATCTCGTCAGCGACGGCACCAACAAACCCTATCGTGTCAAGATTCGCCCGACCGGCTTCTCGCACCTCCAGGCCATGGACTTCATGACCAGGGGCCACATGCTCGCCGACGTCACCGCCATCCTTGGCGCGATCGACATCGTGTTCGGTGAGGTGGACCGGTGAGCCCGCCCGCGGTGATCAACCTTTCAGAGAGGTTCGACAGCTTCTCCGACCATTGGAATCCGCGCATCGTCGGCCGCTACAACGGCAACGAGATCCGGATCGCAAAGGTGGAGGGAGAGTTCACCTGGCACAGCCATGCCGAGACGGATGAGCTGTTCCTGGTCATCTCCGGCGACTTCGCAATCGAGTTTCGCGACGGGGTGAAGCGCATCGCGGCGGGCGAGATGGTCGTCGTTCCCAAGGGCGTGGAGCACCGGCCGATAGCCAATGGCGAGTGCCGGATCCTGATGCTGGACGCCGAAGGCGAGCCGAATACTGGCGCCAACCCGTCCGCTTACACCCGCCAGACGCTCGAGACCCTCTGATGGCCGAAGCCGCCCGAATGCCTGCAAGCCCCGAGATCCGTGCCCGCTGGGACGGCTTCACGTTCACGCCCGACAATGACGCGAAGGCGACGTTGCTCGTCGGCCGCTATCCGCCCGGGCGGCAGCAGAGCGCGATCATTCCCTTGCTGGACCTCGCGCAGCGCCAGGTCGGGGCCGAGACTGAAACCCAGGGATGGCTGCCGATCCCGGTGATCGAATATGTCGCCCGCTATCTCGGCATGCCGTTCATCCGCGCCTACGAGGTCGCGACTTTCTACACCATGTTCAACCTGGCGCCGGTCGGCCGTTACCACGTCCAGGTTTGCGGCACGACGCCCTGCATGCTGCGGGGTGCCGAGGATATTATCGGCGCCTGCAAGGCCAGGGGATTGAAGAAGGGTCACACGACCGAGGACGGCCTGTTCACACTGAACGAGGTCGAGTGCCTCGGGGCCTGCGCCAATGCGCCGATGGTCCAGATCAACGACGACAATTACGAGGATCTCACGCCCAAAAGCATGACGGCGATCCTCGACGCGCTCGCCCGCGGCGAGACTCCGAAGCCGGGACCTCAGGTCGATCGACAGACGAGCTGCCCCGAGGGCGGCCCGACAACCCTTCCGGAGATGGTCTCCGAGAATCACGATTACAGGAGCCGCTGGTGAAGCTCACCGCCTCCAATCTCGCGACCGTCCTGGTCGTGATCGTCCTTGCCTGGCTGGGTCTCAAGCTGCTCGGAGTCGCGCTCAAGGCGCTCGGCCTGCTGATCCTCGTCGGCGCGGCGATCGCCCTTTATGTCGGCGCCCAGCGCCTGATCGGAAAGAGCCGCTGATGCTCGAGGACAAGGACCGCATCTTCACGAACGTCTACGGGTTCCAGCCCTGGAACTTGAAGGCGGCGCAGACGCGTGGCGATTGGGACGACACCAAGTCGCTGATGGCGCGGGGGCAGGATGCGATCATCGACGAGATCAAGGCTTCCGGCCTGCGCGGGCGCGGCGGCGCCGGCTTCCCGACCGGCATGAAATGGTCGTTCATGCCCAAGGAGCCTGCACCGGGCCGGCCCAACTTCCTCGTCATAAACGCCGATGAATCCGAGCCGGGCTCGTGCAAGGACCGCGAAATCATCCGCCACGATCCTCACAAGCTGATCGAGGGCGCCCTGCTCGCCGGTTTCGCGATGCGCGCGCGCGCCGGCTACATCTACATTCGCGGCGAGTTCATCCGAGAGGCGCAGACGCTCGAGGCGGCCGTGCAGGAAGCTTATGATGCCGGCCTGCTGGGCAAGAATGCCGCCAAGTCGGGATACGATTTCGACCTGTTCGTCCACCGCGGCGCCGGCGCCTATATCTGCGGCGAAGAGACGGCCATGCTGGAGAGCCTGGAGGGCAAGAAGGGCATGCCGCGCCTCAAGCCGCCATTTCCAGCGGGTGCCGGCCTCTACGGCTGCCCGACCACGGTGAACAATGTCGAATCGATTGCCGTGGTGCCGACCATATTGCGCCGCGGCGCTTCCTGGTTCGCGGCCTTCGGCCGGGAGAAGAACGAAGGCACCAAGCTTTTTCAAATCTCAGGCCATGTGAACCGGCCCTGCGTCGTCGAGGACGCCATGTCGGTGCCGTTTCGCGAGCTGATCGAGCGCCACGCGGGCGGTATCAGGGGAGGGTGGGACAATCTCCTCGCCGTCATCCCGGGCGGCTCGTCCGTGCCCCTGGTGCCCGCCGAGCAGATCATCGACGCGCCGATGGATTTCGATGGCCTCAGGGACCTCGGCTCCGGCCTCGGCACCGCCGCTGTGATCGTCATGGACAAGTCGACGGACGTCGTGAAGGCGATCAGCCGCATCTCCTATTTTTACAAGCATGAGAGCTGCGGCCAATGCACGCCCTGCCGCGAGGGCACGGGCTGGATGTGGCGGGTGATGGAGCGGCTCGTCGAGGGCAATGCCGAGATCCACGAGATAGACACGCTCTGGGACGTCACCAAGCAGGTCGAGGGCCATACCATCTGCGCGCTCGGCGACGCCGCTGCCTGGCCGATCCAGGGCCTGATCCGCCATTACCGGCCTGAGCTCGAGCGCCGCATCAACGAGCGCCGTGGACAGACGCTGGAGGCCGCGGAATGAGCGTCGGCCCGATCTTGCTCGGCGCGCTCGTCAGCGGCTTGGGGCCGGCCGAGCCGACCGAAGCGTCGACCTCGACACCCGAGGCGCGGGCGGCCGCCCAGACTTTCGGCGAATGTCTTGCCGATCGCAGTCCGGAGCTTTCGGCTGAAACCCTGCGGCGGGACTTCCGCACGACCGCGTACAAAAACAGCCTGCTTCAACTGGCACGGGTCAACGAAGGCTGCTTCCGGACGAGCGGGACAATGCGATCCGGCGGCCTCCTGATCGCCGGGGCCATGGCGGAGCGGCTGCTCGAGCGTGGTTCCGTTCCGGTGAACGTTCAGCTCGCTCGCGCCGCAATGGAACCCGCGCCTCAACCGAGAACGCCTGCCGAGGCGGTGGCGATCTGTCTGGTGCGGTCCGTTCCGGACGATGTCGGGAGGCTGCTGGCCACAGAGGTGGCGAGCGAAGCCGAGACAGCCGCGCTTCGCGGGATCGACTCGGTCGCACGGCTCTGCAACCGGTCGGGACACGAATTGCAGATCAGCGATGCAGGGATGCGCTCGATCCTGGCCGCTGCGGCGTTCCGTAGCGTGCAGGGCGGCAATCAGGCCAGCGAGGCCGGGAACTAGCTATGCCCAAAGTCAAAGTCGACGGCGTTGAAATTGAAGTGCCGCAGGGCGCGACGGTGCTCCAGGCTTGCGAACAGGCAGGCAAGGAGATTCCGCGCTTCTGCTATCACGAGCGGCTCGCCATTGCCGGCAATTGCCGGATGTGCCTGGTCGAGGTGAAGCCGGGGCCTCCCAAGCCTCAGGCTTCTTGTGCGCTGCCCGCCGCCGAGGGACAGGAAATCTTCACCATGACTCCCGGCGTCAAGAAGGCGCGCGAGGGCGTGATGGAGTTCCTGCTGATCAACCATCCGCTCGATTGCCCGATCTGCGACCAGGGCGGCGAATGCGACCTGCAGGATCAGGCCATGGCTTATGGCCGCGGCCACAACCGCTTCGGCGAGAACAAGCGCGCGGTCCCCGAGAAATATATGGGGCCGGTGGTCAAGACCTTCATGACCCGCTGCATTCACTGCACGCGCTGCGTCCGCTTCATGGAGCAGGTCGCGGGGGTCGAGGAGATCGGCGCGGTCAATCGCGGCGAGAATATGGAAATCACTTCCTATCTCGAGAAGGCGCTTACCAGCGAGCTTTCCGGCAACGTCGTCGATCTCTGCCCGGTCGGTGCGCTCGTCTCGAAGCCCTACAGCTTCGAGGCGCGGCCCTGGGAGCTGCGCAAGGTTCCGGCGATCGACGTCATGGACGCCGTCGGCACCAACATCCGCCTCGACTCGCGCCAGCGCGAGGTGATGCGGGCGCTGCCGCGCCTCAACGAGGACGTGAACGAGGAGTGGGCCCACGACAAGACCCGCCATGCGGTGGATGGCCTGTTGCGCAACCGGCTCGACCGGCCGTGGCTGCGCGAAGGCGGCAAGCTTCGCGCGGCAGGCTGGGACGAGGCCTTTGCTCGGATCGCCGAGGCGGCGAAGAAGGCGAAGGGAAAAGTCGCCGCCATTGCCGGCGACCTCGTCGACGCCGAAACCCTCTATGCGGCCAAGGCGTTGCTGGCTTCGCTCGGTTCCGACCTGCTCGAGGGGCGCCAAACCGGCCTTGCCTACGATGTTTCGAACCTGGCGGCCGTCAATTTCAATTCGACCATCGCCGGCATCGAGACGGCCGACGCCGTCCTGCTTGTCGGGACCAATCCGCGCTGGGAAGCCTCGCTGGTCAACACACGGATCCGCAAGGCGGCGAAGGCCGGCGCGAAGGTCTTCGCCATCGGACCCGAGGTCGATCTCACCTATCCTGTGGAATGGATCGGGGACGATCTGTCCTTGCTCTCGGCGCTGCCGAAGGCGGTGACGGACGCGTTCGGAGCGGCGCAGCGTCCGGCCGTGATCGTCGGCGCCGGCGCGCTCAAGGTGCCGGGTGCGCAGGCGGCCAGCCTCGCTTTGGTCGATGCCTTCAACCTCGTCCGCCCTTCGGCGGGTTCAGGACAGGCGGGCTGGAACGGCTACAACGTCCTGCATACCGCCGCCGCACGAATGGGCGGGCTGATGCTCGGTTACGCCCAGCAGGGCGGCATCGCCTCGCTAGTCGAGAAAGCCCCGAAGCTGGTCTTCCTGCTCGGCGCCGACGAGGTCGACCTCACCTCATTCGGCGGGAGCCTGAAGGTCTATATCGGCCATCATGGCGATCGCGGCGCCCACGGAGCGGACGTGATCCTGCCGGGCGCGGCTTACAGCGAGAAACATGGAATCTACGTCAATCTGGAAGGGCGCGTGCAGTTTTCGGAGAAGGCAGTCGATCCGCCCGGCGACGCGCGTGAGGACTGGTCGATCCTGCGGGCCTTGTCCGACTTGGTCGGCAAGCCGCTCCCGTTCGACAACTTTCATGACCTGCGCGGGGCGTTGTTCCGCGACCATGCCGAATTCGGGCATCCCGGCCTTGTGACATATGAATGGGGGCCGCCCAAGCTCGAGGCGGAGAAGATCGCGAAGGGGACCAGCGTCTCCTACCCGATCACCGATTTCTATCTCACCAACCCGATCGCCCGCTCGTCGCCGACCCTGCAACGCTGCTCGGCCGAGATTCTCCACGGGCAGGAATTTGCGGAGGCGGCGGAATGACCGCCTGGTTCCAGGAGCAGCTCGGCATCGGCTTCGGCTGGTTCCTTTCCAATCTCATCCTCATCCTTTTGATCGCGCTGCCGCTGATGCTGGCGGTCGCGATGATCATCTATGCCGATCGCAAGATCTGGGCGGCAATGGCGCTCCGGCGTGGCCCCAACGTGGTCGGCCCGTTCGGGCTGCTGCAGAGCTTCGCCGACGGGCTCAAGGTCTTCCTCAAGGAGACGATCATCCCGTCGGGGGCCAATCGCGGCCTGTTCATCATCGCCCCGATCATCACCTTCACCGTGGCCCTGATCGCCTGGGCGGTGATCCCGTTCGGTCCCGGTCCGGGCGGCGCGATGATGGTGCTCGCCGATATCAATGTCGGCCTGCTCTACCTCCTCGCCGTGTCCTCGCTCGGCGTCTACGGGATCATCATCGCCGGCTGGGCATCAAACTCGAAATACCCGTTCTACAGCGCCTTGCGGGCTGCAGCTCAGATGGTGTCTTACGAAGTCTCGATCGGATTCCTGCTCATCCCGGTGGTGCTGTGGGCCGGCTCGTTCAACCTGTCGGCGATCATCGCCGCGCAGCAGGGCCATGTTTTCGGCTTCCTGAATGGCTTCGGCTTCAACCCCTTGCTGTTCCCGCTGGCGGTGATCTTCCTCATCTCCGCCATGGCCGAAACTGCCCGGGCGCCGTTCGACCTTACCGAAGCCGAAAGCGAACTCGTCGCCGGCTACCAGACCGAATATAGCTCGATGAGCTTCGCGCTCTTCTGGCTCGGCGAATATGGCAACGTCCTGCTGATGTGCGGCATGACGGCGCTGCTCTTCTGGGGCGGATGGCTGCCCCCGGTCGACTGGGCTCCGCTCTATTATGTGCCCGGGATCATCTGGTTCTTCGCCAAGATCTTCTTCTTCTTCTTCGTCTTCAGCTGGGTGAAGGCGACCGTGCCCCGCTTCCGCTACGACCAGCTGATGCGCCTAGGCTGGAAGATCTTCCTGCCCATCTCGCTCATCTGGGTGTTCCTGGTGTCGGGATATCTGATGCTCCAACGCGACGGGATGCTGCCGTGGTAGCTCACTACATCAAGTCCTTCACCCTCTGGGAGTTCGTCAAGGCGCACTGGCTGACGTTGAAATACTTCTTCAAGCCCAAGGCGACGATCAACTATCCCTACGAGAAGAACCCGATCTCGCCGCGGTTCCGGGGCGAGCATGCGCTGCGCCGCTACCCGAACGGCGAGGAGCGCTGCATCGCGTGCAAGCTTTGCGAGGCGATCTGCCCGGCGCTCGCCATCACGATCGAGGCCGAGCCGCGGGAGGACGGCAGCCGCCGGACGACCCGCTACGACATCGACATGACCAAATGCATCTATTGCGGTCTGTGCCAGGAGGCCTGCCCGGTCGATGCGATCGTCGAGGGGCCAAACATGGATTTCTCGACCGAAACTCGCGAAGAGCTGATCTACGACAAGGCGAAGCTGCTTGAGAATGGCGACCGGTGGGAGCGCGCGCTTGCCGCGAACCTTGCCGCCGATGCGCCATACCGTTAATCGCGCCGACAGAATCGAAGAGCCCCGAAGGTCCATGGCCCAGTTCACCGTCATTCCCGCGCAAGCGGGAAGCCAGACAGACTCAAGTCCGAGCGCCGAGTTCGCTTGGCCCCCTGCCGTCGCGGTGACGCGAGAGGTTTGCGCGTGATCCAGGTCTTCGTCTTCTACCTGTTCGCGGCCCTTGTCGTGGCTTCCGGCGTGATGACGATCGGATCGCGCAACCCGGTGCACAGCGTGCTCTGGCTGATCCTCGCATTCTTCAACGCCGCGGGTCTGTTCCTGCTGATCGGCGCCGAGTTTCTCGCCTTCCTGCTGGTCATCGTCTATGTCGGTGCCGTCGCCGTCCTCTTCCTGTTCGTCGTGATGATGCTGGACGTCGACTTCGCCGCGCTGCGCGCCGGAATCGCACGTTACTGGCCACTGGGCTTCGGCCTCGCCGGCGTCCTGCTCGTAGAGATCGTGCTGGCGGTGCTCGCCTGGAACGCGGGCGGCATCGAGACACCGGCGCGGGAAGCGGTGCAGGCGGCCGACGGACCTTCGAACATCGAAGCGCTCGGCCAGCTCCTCTACACCCGCTATCTGTTCATCTTCGAAGCGGCGGGCATCGTCCTCCTCGTTGCCATGATCGGCGCGATCGTCCTCACCCGCCGCCGCCGCTCGGACGTTCGTCCGCAAAACGTTTCCGAACAGGTCCGCCGTCGCCCCAAGGATGCGGTTCGCCTGACCCAGCCGACAGTGGGGCAGGGGGTCGACCTATGATTGGCCTGGGGCACTATCTCGTCGTCGGGGGAATCCTGTTCGTGCTCGGCGTGCTCGGTATCTTCCTCAACCGGAAGAACGTCATCGTGATTCTGATGGCGATCGAGCTCATCCTGCTCAGCGTGAACATCAATCTCGTCGCCTTCTCCGCCTTTCAAGGCGACATGGTCGGCCAGGTGTTCGCGATGTTCGTGCTGACCGTCGCGGCGGCCGAGGCGGCAATCGGGCTTGCCATCCTCGTCATCTACTTCCGCAACCGCGGCACGATCGCCGTCGACGACATCCATCAGATGCGGGGGTGAGCAGGATGACAGACCTCCTCGTCATGCCGGCCCAGGCCGGCATCCAGGCCGATCATGCGAAGACTGGCAGCGGTGAAGGATCCGCCCGGTCCCGCGTCGTTGCCGGAGTGACGGTGAAGCCATGATCCAGGCTATCGTCTTCCTTCCGCTCGCCGCGGCGCTCGTCGCCGGTCTCGGCAACCGGATGATCGGCAATTTCGCCGCCAAGCTGGTCACCACCGCCGCATTGTTCGTGTCGATGTTCCTGTCCTGGCCGATCTTCATCGGCTTCATGGCCGGGACCGAGCAGAGCGCGCTCCATCCGGTTCTGAACTGGATAAGCTCGGGCGACCTCCAGGTCGATTGGGCGCTGAGGGTGGACGCGCTCACGTCGGTGATGCTGGTGGTGGTTACCACCGTCTCGGCGCTCGTTCACCTCTACAGCTGGGGCTATATGGCGGAGGACGACAGCCAGCCCCGCTTCTTCGCCTATCTGTCGCTCTTCACCTTCGCGATGCTGATGCTGGTGACCGCCGACAATCTGGTCCAGATGTTCTTCGGGTGGGAAGGCGTCGGCCTGGCATCCTACCTGCTGATCGGCTTCTGGTACCACAAGCCCTCGGCCAACGCGGCGGCGATGAAGGCGTTCGTCGTCAACCGGGTCGGCGATTTCGGCTTCTCGCTCGGCATCTTCGCGACGTTCCTCGTGTTCGGCACCGTCTCCATTCCGGAGATACTCGAGGCCGCGCCCGGCATGACCGGATCGACGATCGGCTTCCTGGGCATGCGCCTCGACACCATGACCCTTATCTGCATCCTCTTGTTCATCGGTGCCTGCGGCAAGTCGGCCCAGCTCGGCCTGCACACCTGGCTGCCCGATGCGATGGAGGGTCCGACTCCGGTCTCCGCCTTGATCCATGCCGCGACGATGGTCACCGCCGGCGTGTTCATGGTCTGCCGGCTGTCGCCGATGTTCGAGACCAGCGACATCGCCTTGACCGTGGTCACGGTGGTCGGCGCCGCCACCGCCCTGTTCGCAGCCACGGTCGGCACCGTTCAGAACGACATCAAGCGCGTGATCGCTTATTCGACCTGCTCGCAGCTGGGCTACATGTTCTTCGCCGCCGGGGTCGGCGCCTATGGCGCGGCGATGTTCCACCTCTTCACCCACGCCTTCTTCAAGGCACTCCTGTTCCTCGGCGCCGGCAGCGTCATCCACGCCATGCACCACGAGCAGGACATGCGTTTCTACGGGGCGCTTCGGAGGGAGATCCCGATCACCTTCTGGGCGATGACGATTGGTACGCTGGCGATCACCGGTGTCGGTATCATCCAGGTCGCTGGCCTGCCGAGCATCGGCTTTGCGGGCTTCTTTTCGAAGGACGCGATCATCGAGAGCGCCTTCGCGAGCGGCACGACCGTCGGCGGCCTGGCCTTCGCCGTTGGAGTCTTCGCCGCCTTGCTCACCAGTTTCTACAGCTGGCGGCTGGTCTTTCTCACCTTCTTCGGCAAGGCGCGCTGGGCACAGTCCGAGCATATCCAGCATGCGCTGCACGGCGACCATCACGATCATCCCGATGACGAGGATGCGGGTCATGACTCGCGCCCGCACGAGGCCTCGCCCCACCAGGTGGCGACCGGGACCGGCGGCTACCACCCGCACGAAAGCCCCTGGACGATGCTCGTGCCGCTCGCTGTGCTGTCGCTCGGCGCGATCGCGGCGGGCATGGTCTTCCACCACGCCTTCATCGACGTGGAGGAGGGCGCGCATTTCTGGGCAGGCAGCATCGCCTTCGACGCGCACCTTATGCACGAGATCCATGAAGTTCCGCTCTGGGTGAAGCTATCGCCCGCGGGGGCCATGCTGATCGGCCTGTTCGTCGCCTGGCAGGCCTATATCCGCAACCCGTCGCTGCCGGGACGCTTCGTCGCCCATGCAGGGCTCCTGCACAGCTTCCTCTACAACAAGTGGTATTTCGACGAGCTCTATCAGATCGTCTTCATCCGGCCCTCGGTCTGGCTCGGCCGCGTGCTCTGGAAGCGAGGCGATGAAGGCATGATCGACCGCTTCGGTCCCGACGGCGCCGCAGCCGCGGTCATGGCCGGCACGCGGATCACCGCGCGGATCCAGACCGGCTATCTTTACACCTACGCGCTGGTGATGCTGATCGGCGTCGCCGCCGCGACCACCTGGGCGATGGCGCAGTGACGATGGCCGACTTCCCGATCCTCTCGGCAATTCTCGCTCTGCCTTTGCTTGGTGCCGTGGCCTGCCTCGTCGCCGGCGCGGGCACGGCGCGCTGGATCGCGCTTGCCACCACGCTCGCTACGTTCGCGCTCAGCATCGGCCTGTGGGCGACCTTCGAAATTGGCGGAGCCCAGTGGCAGTTCGCGGAGAACGCCAATTTGTTCGGCGACTTCTCCTGGGCGCTCGGTATCGACGGCATCGCCCTGATGCTGATCGTGCTGACGGCCTTCCTCATGCCGATCTGCATCGGCGCTTCCTGGACCGCGATCACCGAGCGCGTTCAGGAATATATGGCCGCCTTCCTGTTCATGGAGACGCTGATGCTCGGCGTCTTCATGGCGCAGGACATCTTCCTCTTCTACATCTTCTTCGAGGCTGGCCTGATCCCGATGTATCTCATCATCGGCATCTGGGGCGGCAAGGACCGCATCTACGCCGCCTACAAGTTCTTCCTGTACACCTTGCTCGGCTCGGTGCTGATGCTGATCGCCATGCTCTGGATGGTGAACCATGCCGGCACGACCTTCATTCCCGAGCTTCTGGTCACCGATTTCCCGCCGGAGGCCCAGACGTGGCTCTGGCTTGCCTTCTTCGCCAGCTTCGCGGTCAAGATGCCGATGTGGCCGGTTCACACCTGGTTGCCCGACGCGCACGTCCAGGCGCCGACCGCGGGCTCCGTCATCCTCGCCGGCGTCCTGCTGAAGATGGGCGGCTACGGCTTCGTCCGCTTCTCGCTGCCGATGTTCCCCGAAGCCTCGGCCCAGCTCATCTGGGTCATCTTCGGCCTGTCCATGGTCGCCGTGGTCTACACATCGCTGGTCGCTTTGGTGCAGCAGGACATGAAGAAGCTGATCGCTTATTCGTCCGTCGCTCACATGGCCTTCGTCACCATCGGCCTGTTCGCCTTCAACCGGCAGGGCATCGAAGGCGGGCTGATCGTGATGCTGTCGCACGGCCTGGTCTCCGGCGCGCTCTTCCTGTGCGTCGGCGTGGTCTACGATCGGCTGCACACCCGCGACATCGATCGCTACGGCGGCCTGTCCAACAACATGCCGGCTTACTCCCTGCTGTTCCTGGTATTCACCATGGCGGCGGTCGGCCTTCCTGGCACCAGCGGCTTCGTCGGCGAGTTCCTGAGCCTCGTCGGCGCCTACGAGATCAACAGCTGGGTCGGCGCCGTGGCTACCACCGGCATCATCCTCGGCGCGGCCTACATGCTCTGGCTCTACTGGCGCATATCGTTCGGCACCGCGCGGACGGCAGAGGCCGCAGCGCTTCCGGACCTGTCGAAGCGCGAGCTGGCCCTGCTTGCCCCTATCGCCGCGGCGGTCTTCTGGATGGGCATCTATCCGGAGAGCTTCATGGCGCCGATGCGCCAGGACGTGTCGGTCCTGCTCGCCCGGATCGAGCGCGCCGCGCCCGAGAGCGATGCGCGGGTCACCAGGGGCGAGCCGACCCAGGCGGCCGAGCCGCATGCAGCGGCGGGGGAGGGGCACTGATGCACCCGATTCCCGAGCGTCCCGAGGGTAGGCACTGATGGCGAACGATTTCCTTCTCATCCTCCCCGAGGAGATCATCTGCGTCGCCGCCCTGGCGCTGATGCTTGCCGCCGCCTGGGCGGGCGATCGCGCCGCGCCGGTACTGACCTGGCTCGCCGTGGTCGCGCTCGCCGTGGCGGCTTTCTTCCTGCCGGGAATCCAGGGTACGGGCGGCGAAGCCTTCGGCGGCCTGTTCGTCGCGGATGGCTTTGCCGCTTTCGCGAAGGTGGTCATGTTTGCGGGGGCCGCAGTCTCCCTGCTGATGGCGATGAGCTGGTTCGGCCGCGACCGTGACTATCGCGCCGAATATCCGGTCCTGATCCTCTTTTCGGTGCTCGGCATGTCGATCATGGTCTCGGCCACCGACCTGCTCACGCTCTATGTCGGCCTCGAGCTGCAGAGCCTCGCCGCCTACGTGCTCGCTTCATTCCAGCGGACCGACACCCGTTCCGCCGAAGCGGGCCTCAAATATTTCGTCTTGGGCTCTTTGGCCTCGGGCATCCTGCTGTACGGCATTTCCCTGCTCTACGGCTTCACCGGTACCACGATGTTCGACGGGGTGGCGGCTGCGCTGGGTACGGACGGGGTATCGCAGGGCGAACTTTTCGGGCTGGTCTTCGTCTTCGCCGGGTTGGCGTTCAAGATTTCGGCGGTCCCGTTCCATATGTGGACGCCGGACGTCTACGAAGGCGCGCCGACCCCGGTCACGGCCTTCTTCGCCTCGGCGCCGAAAGTGGCCGCGGTGGCCCTGCTCGTGCGGGTCGCGGTCGAAGCGATGGGGCCGGCAACCGACAGCTGGCGGCAGATCATCATCTTCATGGCGCTCGCTTCGACGGTGCTCGGCGGCGTCGCTGCGATCGGGCAGCGCAACATCAAGCGGCTGCTCGCCTACAGCTCGATCAACAATGTCGGCTTTGCCCTGGTCGGCCTCGCCGCCGGTACGGCGGAAGGCGTCGCAGCGGTCCTGTTCTACATGACGGTCTATGTCGCGATGACGCTCGGCGCCTTCCTTGTCGTCCAGCGGATGCGCGGTGCCGATGATCAGCCGGTCGAGCTGATCGCCTCGCTCGGCGGACTGTCGCGGACGCGGCCGATGCTGGCGCTGGCGATGGCCATCTTCATGTTCAGCCTCGCCGGGATCCCCCCTCTGTTCGGCTTCTGGCCGAAATTCGTCGTGTTCAATGCGGCGGTCGCGGCGGACCTCACCTGGCTGGCGGCGGTGGCGATCGCCACGTCGGTGATCAGCGCCTTCTACTACATCATGATCGTCAAGCTGATCTATTTCGACGAGCCCGCGCCCGCGTTCGCGGCGACGCGCGAGCCAGTCGGAGCCGGCCTTATCCTCGCTTCGGCGCTCTTCGTGTCGCCGATCGGCTATCTCTTCATTCCCGCGCTCGATCGGGCGACGCTGCTGGCGGCGTCGACGCTCTTCTGATCCGCACGGTTGCCGAGACCGGCTCGACCAACGACGACCTCGCCGCCCTGGCGCGCGAAGGCGTGGCGGAAGGGACCTGGCTCCGGGCGGATCGGCAAACCGGGGGCAAGGGCCGGCAGGGCAGGGCCTGGATGTCCCCGCCCGGCAACCTCTACGCCAGCACGCTTGTGCGGCTACAGCCCGGGGACCCACCGGCCGCGACGCTTGCCTTGGCCGCCGCGATCGCGCTGCACGAAGTCGCGTCCTTCCATGCCGGCGGGCTGAGCCTCAAGTGGCCGAACGATCTGCTTGCGAGCGGCGCGAAGGTGGCCGGCATCCTGCTCGAGCGGGAAGGCGAGGCAGTGGTCATCGGGTTCGGCGTGAACCTCGCCGCCCATCCCGATCTTCCCGACCGCCCGTCCACCAGCCTCGCGGCGCTTGCCGGCACGGTACCCGATCCGGCCGGCTTCCTGGAAATGCTGGCTGAGTCCTTCGCCCGCTGGCTGATGCGGTGGCGGCAGGACGGTGTGGCGGCGATCCGCCGGCGCTGGCTCGAAGCGGCGCATCCGATCGGAACCGCGCTCGCCACGTCCGAAGGGGCCGGCTTGTTCGAAGGCCTTGACGAAGCGGGCGCCCTCAGGCTGCGTCTCGCCGACGGGAGCATCCGCACCATCCACGCGGGCGACGTCTTCCTGATCTGAGCCTTCGCCTTGTCCGCCCGGGGGGTGCAATCGGCAGGTTCGCTTGATAACCAGCAATGTTTGAAGGGAGAGCGAGGATGCGCCTGCCGATGGTGGCTGTCTTGGCCTCCGGCCTTCTGGCCGGATGCGCCGGCAACCTGGCCGACTATGTCGGGCCGCGCACCGACATCGTCTCGCCGCAGCTTGCGCGCTACGGTTTCGCTCCCGAGGAGATGCAGTGCGTCTCGCAACGCCTCGCGGCCGGGCTGACGCCGCTTCAGCTGCGCCAGCTCGTCCGCTTTGCCGGTGCCGTCAACCAGGGCTATTACGACCCGGCGCGGCTCACGCCTCGCGATCTCGCTCATGTCGCCTCCACGATGGAGGATCCTCAGATACGCCTCGAACTCGACCGGGCCACCCAGAGCTGCGGGGCCGGCATCGTGACCGTCGAGGCCCCGCCGCCGACCTCGGCGCCTGCCGGGCCGAGCGCAGCGCCCCGGCCGCCCACCTGGCTCAATCTCGGCGCCGCGCCGACCGGCCAGTCGATCGCCGTCGACGCCGCCACCCTGGTTCAGGAGGGGAATGTGCGCCGTGCCTGGGTGCGGCTCACCAATCCCGACGAGACCGCGCCGACCGATGTGTCCTACCTCCTGGTGATGGACTGTGCCGGCCGCACGTTGGAGGCGCTGGCTCACCGCCGTCAGGACGCCGCCGGTGCCGTCACCGAATATCACGAATATGCGCGCGACGCCGAAGGACCGGTCCCGATCGAAGGCGGAACGGTGATGGAGATCGCCTATCTGGCGTTATGCACCTGATCCGAGCGAAGGCTGGAGCCCAAGCCGACTCGTCGCCTGCCGAGACCGAACCGATGCGCCAAGCCTGATCTACGCACCTCACGAAATGCCGCCACGTCCGCTTGGATGCCGGCCTTCGTCGGCATGACGAAGATTGGAAGGCGGCGGGGCCTAGCGCCGCAGCCGATCGATCGCCTGGGCAAGGGCAACGTAGAGCTTGCCCATGTCGGAGGAGAGGAGCGTGACACCGAGCGTCGCGCCGTCGCGTTCGGCGAGGACGCGCCGAAGCATCGCCTCGAAATCGTGGACGTAGCGATTCACCTGCTCGCGGAAGTCCGTCTCTTCCTCGTAGTGGCGCTGGATCTCACGCGCTTCGCCCGAATCGAGCAGGCGAACCGCGCGACGGGTGAAGACGCCGCGATCACCCTTCAGGTAAGCGGCCCAGGCGCTGTCCGCGACTTCGTTGGAGAGGATCTTGCTGACGTCGATCGCGGTCGAGTTGAGCGCCTCGATCAGCAGCGAAACGCGGCGCGTCAGATTCTCGGCGGCATTCTCCTCACGCAACGCCTGGTCCTCGGCAATTCGATCCTCGATCGCGACGGCGGTCTCGCTCATCACCAATAGCTGCCGGGTCAGCCGCTCGCTCGCCTGCCGGGCGACGGCCATCGCTCGCTGCGACGCAGCCGCGAGCTCGGCGAGCTGATCCTCGACCGGCTCGGTCACGGCGCCGACGACGGCCTTGCGACTCGCCTCGGCGAGCTTCGCGGCGCTTTCGGGAATGGCCGCGGCAATGGCCTCGCGAGCGTGGACGGCGGCCTGCTGCGCCGCCTCGCGCACGCGCACCAGCGACTCGATGAGCTGCGGTCCGGTCTCCTGGGCGAGCCGCGCCGCGGATCCATCCGTCGCCTCGACGGTTGCGCCGAGCGCCCGCAGCCGATCTTCCGCCTGTGCCGTGCCTTCACGTACCTGCTCGAGCAGCGCATCCAGCGACGCTCGCTGGCGGACCACGCTCTTCTCGCTTTCCGACAGCGACTCGGCCGCCATGGCCGCCGCCGCCTGTATGGCTTCGACCGATGGGACCGCCGCGAGGGCCGCGGCACCAGTCTGTCCCGCCCGAGCCTCGACATCGGCCAGCGCGCTCGGCAGCTGTTCGCGCAGCTGCGCGGTGATCTCGGTCAGGGTCGCCGCCATCTGATGGGCGCGATCGATCAGATCGCCCGAAGCGGATTCGCCTTTGGCGACCTCGGCGTGGAGCGCCTGGGCCACCCCTTTCAGCGCCTCCATCGACTGCGACAGGCGGGCATTGTGCGTGTCGCCATGCTCGCCCAGCATCGCAATCTGTCCGTCGATCTCGGCCAGGCGCGACGAAAGGCCGGTGACGAGAGCCTGTGTGGCCGCTTCCTGGGCGGCGAGCTGGCCGGCCAACGTCTCCAGATGGGCGCCGACCTGTTCGAGTCGCTCGGACAGGCGGCGAGTCGCCTCGGCGCCGGCATGCTCGAAGGCCGCGCGGCTCTGTTCGACCATGGCCAGCATCGTTCGGCCCTGTTCCTCGATACCGGCCCGGGCATGATCGACCGAATCGGAAGCGCGGGTCATCGCGCCGTCCACCGCGGCGTTCATCTGTACCGCGGCCTGATCGATCCGCTCGGCGGCGGCGCCGGTGCTGCTTTCGATCCTGGCGATCTGCGCGCCGAGGCGCTGCGCGGCGCCCCCGAGCGTCTCGTCGGCGTCGCGACCGCGCGCCGAAAGCGCCGCCAGATGGGCCTCCAGGGCAGCGGCCTGCTCGTGCGCGCTGAGGCCGGCCGTCCGCAGCGCGTCGGCGGCGGCGCGGGCCTGGGCCTCGGCCTGCGGCAAGTCGCTCATCAGCGCGCCGATATCGACGCGCGCCGTGGCCGCGGCATTGTCCAACGCCTGCGCCTTGCGATCGAGTTCGGCCGTCTCTCGCGCCAGGTAATGGGTCACTCGGCCGAGCCGGTCTGACGCTTCGTCGCCGAGCGACATCAGGCGCGCCGCTTCCTCGCTCAAGGCGGCGCGATTCTCCTGAAGCCGGCCCGCGACGATGCCGAGGACGCTCTCCAGCGCCTGGCTCTCGCGCCGCATCTCCTGCACGGCAAGGGTGAAGCGCTCCGTCTCTCGGCGGGAGCTGCGACCGAAGAGGAGCCAGGCCGAAGCGAGCAGGATCAGCGGGACGCTGATCGTCGTTACCCACCCGGTCCAGGCGGCGAGGCTCGGCACCGGCCAGCTCTGGCCGACGGCGAGGCCGGCGACGACGAGCCAGCCGATCGCGAGCAAGGCCAGGGATACGGCAAGGGCGCGCCGCCCCCCAGGGACCGACTCGTCCCTCTCGGAAGGTTCGACAACCGGCGACTCGGCTTCAGGAAGGGCGAACGCCTGCTCGCCTTCATATTCGGTGTCGCCCTGCGGCAGCGCTTCGGCCCGCTCGGCCCCCATGCTCATGACCGGACTCTATCACTTTGGGCCGGGGATGAAACGGTCCCTTAACACGGTTCGCCGTAGTTAAATGTCATGGCATATGATCCGGGAGCTTTGAACGCGTCGCTTGCCGCCGCCGTCGGCAGCGACAGCGACCTCGTGGCCGAGCTTCGCACCGCCTTCATCGAAAGCGCCGGCCGCCAGCTCGACCTGATGGGCCGGGCCCGTTGCGACGCGAACTGGGTGATCGCCGCCTCCCGCCTCAAGAGCCTCGCCGCCAGCTTTGGCGCGGCCGGTCTCGGCAGCCTGTCCGACGAAGCGCTCGAAGGGGCGCCGGGCGATCCGGTCGTGCTGCGCAAGATCGCTGCCGCCATCGACGATTTCGCCAAGGCGTAGGCGCCGCTCGAAACTTAGTCCCGGCTGCACGTCCACGCTGTCTTTGCATCCGCCCCAGGTCCGCTTAGTCTCCCGCGCCTGCGGAGGGATGATTTGGCACTGACGGCCCTGATTGCCGCCTATCACGATTCGGCCGAGCCGGGTGCTTTGCGCTCGACCTTGCCGCTGGCGGGCCGAACCGCGCTCGAGCGCCAGGTGCGGCTTGCCCTCGGCGCGGGCGCGGCAAGCATAGTCGTTCTGGTCGAGCGGATGCCGCCGGCGCTGACCGCCGCGATCGATCGGCTTCGGCGTGAGCGCGTGTCTGTGCATGTCGCCCGCAGCGCCGAGGAAGCTGCCGAGGCCGTTCCTCCGGATGATCGTTTGCTGTTGATCGCCGACGGCGCGATCGTCGAGCCTTCGCAACTCGAGCGTCTTGCCCGAGCCGACGGGCCGCTGGTTCTCACCGTTCCCGACGCTCCGTTCGGCGAGCTTTACGAGCGAATCGACGCGGCCTCCCGCTGGGCCGGGGTCGCAGCCGTCGACGGGGCGGTACTGCGTGAAACCGCGGCGATGCTTCAGGACTGGGACCTGCAATCCACCTTGCTCAGGCGGACTTTGCAAGCCGGTGCTCGCGCTCTGCCGGCAGAGGGAGCGGTGGCAATCCTCGACAGCGCGGTGGACCTCGCCTCCCTCGAGCGGCAGATATTGACCAGCGCGGCCGAAACCCGCGGCGGTTGGGCTGCGCGCTTGTTGTCGCCGCTGGAGCGCGCAGCCACCCACGCCCTGATGACCAGCGCGATCGGTCCGCGCGCGGCGGGCACGGCGGCGGTCGTGCTCACGGCGCTCGCAGCTGCCGCCTTCTTCTACGGCTGGCTGTGGGCCGGCCTGATCGCTCTGCTGCTTGCGACGCCGCTCGACGGAATCGCGGCGCGGCTGGCACGGCTCAGGATGCAGGACGATATCGGCCGAAGCTGGTGGTGCTACCTTCTCCCGGCCATGGCCGGAACGGCGCTCGTGGCGCTCGCTTATGCGCTCATGCCGGCGCACGGCTGGGGCATGCTGCTCCTCGCGCTGACGACTATCGCCTTCCTTTTCGCTTTCGGCGTCGAGGCGGAGGGGCGGACGATCAGGGGAGCCCTGTTCCTCGCGGAACGCAAGGGCATGGCTTGGCTGATGCTGCCCTTCGCCTTGTTCGATGCCTGGTCTGCGGGCCTAGGGCTCTTGTTCACCTATGCCGCCGGCTCGTTCTTCTGGGCGCAGCACCAGGCGCATGCCGAAATGCCGGCGGCGCAGGATTAAAGCCGGCTTAACCCTGCATCGAATAGGGCTCGCCGCTAGAGGGATTTGATGGCCGAAGCGGAATCCAGCCGGCGGAACGGGAAAAGCGACGCTGCGCGGCTGCTGCTGGCAGCGGCGCGAGAGCGATTCGCCGTGGCTGCGACAGACCTTCTGCTGCCCGATCAGGCGCGGCTGACGGAATGGCAGCGAGTCACGGCGGGCGCCTTGCTCTCCCGCCTGGTTCATTCGATCGAAGACGACCTGCGTGCCCGCCTGGCAACGCGTTTCGAAGCCCATGAAGCTGTTCACGCCGCTTTATCGTCGGCGCGGGTGCCGATCGCCGTGCCGATTCTCGAGCGCGCTCAGGCGCTGCGCGATCCCGAGCTGACGACGATGCTGGTCAGACGCGCCGAGGAGCATCGCTTCTGGAAGGCGCGGCCGCCGGAACAGGCCGAGGAGCTTCTCTTCCAGCTGGTTCGCGACGGCGACGAGGCGGTCGCCGCCGATGCCATGGAGCTGGTGATCGCCCGCAGCCGTCGTTTCGACCGGTTCCAGGAGCCGACCATGGCGCGCGTCGAGCTGCCGGCCGAGTTGCAGCACCGCCTCGTCTGGATGGTGGCCGCCGCCCTTCGCCAATATATCGTCCAGCAGCATGGGATCGGTGCCGTCGACGGCCCGATAGAGGAGGCTGCGGGACCGATCATCGCTTCCTACGACGAAAGCGAGACTCTGGAATCCCTCGCCATGCGCCTCGCGCGACGTCTGCACCGCACTGGCCGCCTTGACGGCCCCATGCTGGCGCGGACCATGGAAGAGGGCATGCTCCCCTTGTTCATCGCCGGCGTGGCGGTGCTGTGCGCCCTCGACCAGGCGGCCGCGTGGGAAGTTCTTTCCGATCCGGGCGGACGCGGCCCCGCCATGCTGCTCCGGGCCGCCGGCGTCGATCGCGACGAAGCCGCCGCCATATTGCTCGCGTTGAACATGCGCGGCCCGCTCCTCTCCGGTATTGAGGGCGACGCTGCCGCCGCCCAGCTCGAATTGTTCGACACCGTCGATCAGGCGTCGGCACGGGAGGTCCTTCGGTTGTGGCAGGCACACCCTGCCTATCGCGCCAGCGTCGCCCGCCTTTCGACTCGCGCCCGCTCCGCCGCGGCGGAGGCGGCATGAGCGCGTTGGCCGAACGCGAGCGGCCGGTCACCGGGCGCGTCGATGCCGCCGGTCGCCTGGTCGAGGCCGATCCGCCGCTCGCCGAGCTGAACGCCCGCGCCGGCGGAGGGGAGGGGGGGATGCTCTCGGTGCCCCAGATCGCCGCGCTTGCCCGACTAGCGCGTCGTCTCGGAATCACCATCTCCCGCGCCGCCATCGCCGCCGACGGCGACCGCGACATCGACTTGTGGGTCCGCGCCGATCCGGCCGGCGAGGAAGTGGCGCTTTCCATCACCGGCTGGGCGGAGCGGCCGACCCGGAGCGTCGCGCCTTCGGCCCCTGCCGAGCGCGAATCCGATTTCCTGCGCGCTTCGGCCGACTGGACCTGGGAGTGCGACGATGCGCTTCGTCTCACCGCCCTTTCCGCTGCTGCCGCCGCCAGCCTGGGCCGCTCCCCATCAGAGCTGATAGGAAAGCCGCTCACCGGCTTTTTTCGCTTCCGGGAAGGGGAGAATGGTGCGCTTCCCATCCTTGCCGCCCTCGCCGAGCATCGCCGGTTCGGAGACCAGCTCGCGGAGCTGCGGGCGGGGCGCAAGGGCCGCTACATCCTCTCGGGCGTGCCGCTGATCGACGGCATGGGCCGCTTCGCCGGCTTTCGCGGCGCCGCGGTCAGCGCGCGGACCGGCGAAGCCGCGCCACCGGGTGCCGGCCCACCCGAGGGCCGCTCCGCATTCGGCGAGCGGCTCGATCAGGCATTGCGCGCGCCGCTTGCTTACATCGTCGACCATGCCGAGCGACTGCGCATGCAAGGTGAGGGGCCGCTGCGCCGGGACTATACGGGCTATGCCGGCGACATCGCCGCGGCCGGACGGCATCTGCTCTCGCTCGTCGACGATTTGGTGGACCTTCAGGCGATCGAGCGTCCGGATTTCGCGCCCGAGGCGGAAGCGGTCGATCTTGCCGATCTCGCGCGAAGGGCCGCCGGGCTGCTCGCCGTCCGGGCGTCGGATCGGGGTGTTCGGATCGACGGGCCGACCGACGAGGAATCGCTGCCCGCGACCGGTGATTTCACCCGCGCCCTCCAGGTGCTCATGAACCTCATCACCAACGCCATCCGCTACTCGCCACCCGGCGGGCAGGTCTGGATACGGCTAGACCGCGAAGGCGATCTCGCCGCGGTGATCGTCGCCGACCAGGGCAAGGGCATCGCAGCCGAGGATCAGGGTCGCATCTTCGGCAAGTTCGAGCGGGTCGATCCGAGCGAACCTGGCGGAAGCGGCCTCGGCCTCTATATTGCGCGGCGCCTGGCCCGTGCGATGGGGGGTGACGTCTCGGTCGACAGCGCACCGGGCCGCGGCGCCCGCTTCACCTTCACCTTGCCTCTGAGGGAAACACCCTAAGCCGTTGTCGATACGGCCGCGCGGCTGCCTCGCTGGACAAGGCAAAGCGCCCGGTCCACTGTTCCGTCGTGGGAAGGAGCGCTCCGGATTGATCGAGCTCGATGCGCGCGCTTTCGAGCATCTTTGCCGTACCGGTGTGGTGCGGACCCAGCTCGACACGCTCGATGAGCGGCGCCGGCGAAGCATCCGGCATTTCTGGTTTCATCTCGTCGGCAGCCTGGTTCTCGCCGCCGTCGTTCTGATCTCGCTCGCCGGCTATGGCTGGCTGATCTCCGGAATCATCCTCGCCGGTCTCGTCGTCATCGTCGGCCTCTTTTTCGCTTTTCGACCGCTCGGCGCGGTCAAGGCCGAGCTCAAGCATCCGGTCCTCGAGACGCTCGCCGGCCAGAACGGAATGGAATATCTGCCCGACGGCTTCGATCCGCCGGTCTTTCCGGAGGCAAGCCAATCCCTGTTCGGCGGCATCACGAGCTACGGCTTCACCGACCTGTTCCACGGTACCGACAAGGACCGGAAGCGCTTCGCTTTTTATGAAGGGAAGCTGGTTCGCGGCTCGGGCAAGAATGCGAAGACCTTGTTCTCCGGCCAGTTCTACGCCTTCCAGCGCCGGTCGCCCGGAAATGGTGAGACCGCGATCGTTCCCGACAAAGGCCTCTTCAACTTCAGCAAGCCGAGCGGCTTCCAGCGGATCGGATTCGACGGCGATCCTGCTTTCGAGAGCTGCTTCGAAGTCTACACGAACGAGCCCGCGGCGAGCCTGGTTCTGCTGGAGGCCGACGCCCGGCGCACGCTGCTCGACCTGCGCGCGGGAGGCAAGACATTCGTTTATGTCGGCCCGGAAGATGTCCTGGTCGGCATCTGGGGCAAGAACCGGTTCGAGCCTGGCAGCATGTTCAGTGCGCGTCCGGGCGAGCAGCGGGTCAAAGAGATGTTCGAGGAGGTTCGCGCGGCGCTGTCGGTGATTCGAACCCTCAAGGCGGCGCTGGACTGAGCCAACATGGAGCCCTCCCATCCGATTGTCGCTTCGGTCGAGCTCGGCGGCACCAAGTGCGTCTGCCTGCTTGGACACAGCCCCGGTTCAATCCTCGACCGCCGCCGGATTCCGACAGATGCCCCCGACGAGACGCTGGCGGCGATCGAGGCGGTCCTCGACGAATGGCGCGGCGGGCCACGGCCGTTCACTGCCCTTGGGATCGCCGCCTTCGGGCCGCTCGATCTCGATCCTGCCTCCCCCAGCTGGGGCCATGTCGCGGCAACGCCCAAGCCGGGATGGCGCGGCATCGACATCGCCGGGCGCCTCCAACGGCGCTTCGGCGTCCCGATCGGGTTCGATACGGACGTCGACGGAGCCGCGCTGGCCGAAGGCCGCTGGGGCGCCGCACGGGGCCTGACCGATTATGCTTATGTCACCGTCGGCACCGGGATCGGTGTCGGGCTCGTCGCGCGCAACCGGCCGGTCGGCGGCTTTTCCCACGCCGAGGCTGGTCATATCCGCATCGCTCGCGCGCCGGGAGACGACTGGCCGGGAATTTGCCCGTTCCACGGTGATTGCGTCGAAGGACTCGCTTCCGGCCCGGCAATCGCCTCGCGCCTCGGCCGCCCGGCCGCCGAGGCGCAACCGGACGATCCGGTCTGGCCGCTCGTCGCTCATGCGCTGGCGCAATTGTTTCACGGTCTGGTCCTGGTCGCTGCGCCTAGGCTCATCCTCGCCGGCGGGGGCGTCATGGAGGCGCAGCCCCAGCTTTTCCCGATGGTGCGCGCCGCCTTGCGCGCCAGCCTCGCCGGCTATGTCCGGTTGCCGGAGGGGGGCTATGTCGTTGCCCCCGGCCTCGGCTCGCTGGCCGGGCCGTGCGGCGGGCTCGCCCTTGCCCTCGATGCGCTCGACGCGCTCGAGGGGGAACCAAATGAAGGAGCAGGCCGTGCCCGCATTTCGGCTTGAGCGCAGATCGGTCCAGAAGCCCTGGGGCCGCCGCGACGTGCCGGCGTTCTTTGGTCCCGTGCCCGCCGAGGGCGATCCACTTGGCGAAGTCTGGTTCCCCGACCCGCGGGGCGACGACGCGGACTTGCTCGTCAAATATCTTTTCACGTCGCAGAAGCTCTCGGTCCAGGTTCACCCCGGCGACGTCGCGGCGCGCGCGGCAGGCTACAAGCGCGGCAAGGACGAGGCCTGGATCGTGCTCGCCGCCGATCCCGGCGCCACGATCGGACTCGGCCTCACGCGCGAGGTTTCCCGCGAAGCGCTGTGTGCGGCAGCGCTGGACGGCAGCATCGAGGACCTGCTCGACTGGCGTCCGGTCAAGCCGGGCGATGTCCTATACTCCGCGGCCGGAACCGTTCATGCGCTCGGTGCCGGCCTCGTCGTCGTGGAGATCCAGCAAAATCTCGACCTTACCTATCGCCTCTACGACTACGGACGCCCGCGCGAGCTGCACCTCGACGAAGGGATAGCCGTTGCCGAACCGGGCCCCTGGCGTGGCGTCTCGGCGACCGTCCCGAACGTGCGGGGGCGTTCGCGGCTGACGGCCGGGCCCGCTTTCGTGGTCGAGAGGTGGCAAGGCGCCACGGCGGAAATCGGCACCGACGGTGAAGCGCCGATCTGGCTCGTGCCGTTGGTCGGAGCCTCCCGGGCCGACGGCACGGCCATGGAGCCGGGTTCCGTGTGGGTCGCGCGCGGTCCCACGCACCTGGAGGTGCCCGGGGACACCACTCTCCTGTCAGCTTATGCCGGGAGCGCGATCAGGGCCGTTGTGACCGCGGCGGCGTAGCTGCGGATCCCGTTCCTGATCAGCGCTGGTCCACCGGCACGTAGTCGCGCTGCGTCGGGCCGGTATAGAGCTGGCGAGGGCGTCCGATCTTCTGGTCGGGGTCGGAGATCATTTCGTTCCACTGCGCCACCCAGCCGACGGTGCGGGCAAGGGCGAACAAGGCGGTGAACATGTCGGTCGGGAAGCCGATCGCCGACAGGATCACGCCTGAATAGAAATCCACGTTCGGATAGAGCTTCTTCTCGATGAAATAGTCGTCCTTCAGGGCGATCTGCTCGAGCTCCCGGGCAGTGTCGAGCACCGGATCGGAGATTCCGAGACGGTCGAGCACCTCCTCCGCGGTCTTCTGCATCACCTTCGCGCGCGGGTCGTAATTCTTGTAGACGCGGTGGCCGAAGCCCATCAGACGGAACGGATCCTCCTTGTCCTTCGCACGTGCGATATATTCGGGAATCCGCTCCGGGCGGCCGATCTCGCGAAGCATGTTCAACGCCGCCTCGTTGGCGCCGCCATGGGCGGGTCCCCACAGGCAGGCTATGCCGGCGGCGATGCAGGCGAACGGGTTCGCGCCCGACGAGCTGGCCAGCCGAACCGTCGAGGTCGAGGCATTCTGCTCATGATCGGCGTGGAGGATGAAGATGCGCCGCATTGCATTCTCGATGACCGGGTCGACCTCATAAGGCTCGGCGGGAACGCCGAAGGTCATGCGAAGGAAGTTGCCGGTGTAGGACAAGTCGTTCTGCGGATAGACGAAAGGCTGGCCGATCGAATATTTATACGCCATCGCGGCAATGGTCGGCATCTTGGCAATCAGCCGGTGTGAAGCGATCATCCTCTGCTTCGGATCGGTGATGTCGGTGCTGTCGTGATAGAAAGCGGAGAGCGCGCCGACGACGCCGCACATGATCGCCATCGGGTGGGCGTCGCGCCGGAACCCGCGATAGAAGGTCGAAAGCTGCTCGTGCAGCATCGTGTGTCGGGTGATCGTGTAGGTGAACTTCTCCAGCTCGTCCTGCTTCGGCAGGTCGCCGTTGAGCAGGAGGTAGGCGACCTCCATGAAGGTCGATTGTTCCGCGAGCTGGTCGATCGGGTAACCGCGATGGAGCAGCACGCCCTCGTCGCCGTCGATATAGGTGATCGCCGACTGGCAGGCGGCGGTGGAGGTGAAGCCCGGGTCGTAGGTGAAGACGCCCGCTTGTCCATAAAGTTTGCGGATGTCGATGACGTCGGGCCCGGCCGAGCCCGACAGAATGTCGCATTCGAAATTCCTGTCCCCGATCGTCAGGCTGGCTTTGTCCGCCATCTATCTGTCCTTCCCGTTCATCTGGTCCGCTATCCGGGCGAGGCTCTCGTCCCGACCAAGCAAGATAAGCACATCGAAAATTCCGGGCGACGTTGCCCGGCCGGTGAGCGCCGCACGAAGCGGCTGCGCCACCTGGCCGAGTTTCGCGCCTTCGGCCTCAGCCACCTCTCGCACCGCCTGCTCCGTCGCCTCGACGCTCCACCGGTCGAGCCCCGAAAGGGCGCGGTGAACGAGGGCGAGCAGGTCCCGCGCTTCGTCCCCTAGCAAAGCCTTGGCCTTTTCGTCCATGTCCAGCGGCCGCGCCTTGAACAGGAACAGGGCGCCTTCCGCCAACTCGTTGAGATCCTTCGCCCGCGGCTTCAGGTGCGGCATCGCTGCGGCAAGCCGGTCGATATCCTCGGCGTCCAGGCCGCGTTCTAGCGCACCTTCGATCCGATGATCGATCAGGCTTGCGAGGCGGCGGTCGTCGGCCTCGCGCAGATAATGGCCGTTGAGATTCTCGAGCTTCTTCATGTCGAAGCGCGAAGGCGAGCGGCCGACATGATCTAGGTCGAACCAGCGAACCGCATCGTCGCGCTCGATGATCTCCGCGTCGCCATGGCCCCAGCCGAGCCTGAGCAGGTAGTTGAACAAGGCTTCAGGGAGGATCCCGAGATCGTCGCGATAGGTTTCGACGCCGAGTGCGCCGTGCCGCTTGGAGAGCTTGGCGCCATCCTGGCCGTGGATCAGCGGAACATGGCCGTAGACGGGCTCCGGCCAGCCCATCGCCCGGATGATGGCCAGCTGGCGGAAGGCGTTGTTGAGATGGTCGTCGCCGCGGATGACATGGGTGACGCCCATGTCGTGATCGTCGACGACCACCGCGAGCATATAGGTCGGGGTGCCGTCCGAGCGCAGAAGGACGAAGTCGTCCAGCTCCTCATGCTGCACGGTGACCGCGCCCTGCACCTTGTCCTCGATCCGGGATTCGCCCTCGCGCGGGGCTTTCAACCGAATCACGAACGGCTGGTCGGCCGGACCGTCGTCGCGCTCGCGCCAGGGGCTGCGCACCAGGAACCGGCTTCGATTGCGCTGCGCTTCCTCGCGCGCCGCAGTCAGCTCATCGGCGGTCATCCAGCATCGATAGGCGTGGCCACGTTCCATAAGCTGCCGGGCCACTTCGGCGTGCCGGTCGGCGAGCTTCGACTGAAACCAGGTCTCGCCGTCCCAGTCGAGCCCGAGCCAGCGCAATCCGTCGAGGATCGCGTCGATCGCCGCCTGCGTGGAGCGCGCCTTGTCGGTATCCTCGATCCTCAGCAGGAAGCGGCCTGCGTGGTGGCGAGCGAACAGCCAGTTGAACAAAGCGGTCCGCGCGCCGCCGATATGAAGGAAACCGGTCGGCGACGGCGCGAAGCGGGTGACGACGGGGCTTGCGCTCAAGAGGGCTTTCTCCAAGGATGCGGGGTCATGGGGACCGGGGACGCGAGGGGCCCTAGCATAGGGGATCGGCCCCGCGAAAGCGGGCAGCCTTCGACCCTCCATCGTCGGCCGGGCGAAAGCGACGACCCATGAGCATCGACGCCGGCGGCCTTGCCGAAGAAGCCGGCCGTCTCGAAGGCCGCGGGCCCGGATTGGGCGCCGCCGCATACCGGCATCTCGCGGGGCTCGAACGCCGATTCGAGGCTGAACGCGACCAGCTTCCGCTTTGGCTCCCGGTCGGGCTCATCCTCGGGATCGCTCTGTGGTTCTGGCTTCCCGATCGCTGGGCCTGGATCGCTTTCCTCGCATTCTCGCTGGCGACGGCCCTCGCGCTTGCCGCCTTCGCCGGGGCAACGCGCGTGGGCCGGGCGCTGGCGATCTTCGCCTTCGCCGCGGCTTCCGGGTGCGGCTTGATCTGGTGGAAGGCGGAGCAATCCGCTGCACCCCGGCTCGAACGGCCAAGGATGCTCGAGTTCGAGGGGAAGGTCGAGACGGTCCAGGCGCTCGCCGCCGAACGAACGCTCCGGCTGGTGGTCGCGCCGCAGGGAGAATGGGAAGGGGAGGGCAGGCCGGCGCGATTGCGGATCAATGTGAGCGAGGAGAACGAGACCGCCGCCTCGGGCAGGCTGGAGCCGGGTGCCGTCGTTCGGGTCCGTGCCTGGATGATGCCGCCGCCGCCAATGGCTGCGCCGGGCGGGTACGATTTCGCGCGGACCGCCTGGTTTCAACGCATCGGCGGCACGGGTCGGGCGAACTCGATCGTCGTCGTCACGCCCGCCGCGGAGCAGGGCTGGCAGGCGCGCATCGCCGACTGGCGAAGGCGCCTTGCCGCTCATATCCGGGAAAGACTTGGCGGCGGCCCAGAGGGCGGCATTGCTGCGGCCCTGGCGACCGGCGACCAGCACGGAATCCCCGAGGCGGATGCCGAGGCAATGCGGCGATCAGGCCTCGCGCATCTGCTGTCGGTGAGCGGTCTCCACCTTACGGCCGTGGTCGGTGCGGTGATGCTTATGACCCTGAAGCTGCTGGCGCTGAGCCCGGCTCTAGCGTTGCGCTGCCGGCTGGTCCTGGTCGCCGCGGCCGCCGGTGCCCTCGCCGGGATCGGCTATACGCTGCTCACCGGCGCGGAAGTGCCGACGATGCGCGCCTGCATCGCCGCCCTGCTCGTTCTCGCCGGCATAGCGCTGGGCCGGGACGCGCTCACCTTGCGCCTCCTCGCGGTCGGCGCCCTGTTCGTGCTTCTGCTCTGGCCCGAATCGCTGGTGGGGCCGAGCTTCCAGCTGAGCTTTGCCGCGATCGCCGCGATCGTGGCCTTGCACGAGCATCCCCGCATCCAGGCACTGCTGTCCCGCCGCGACGAAGGGTCGCTTGCCGCAATGGGGCGTTTCCTGCTCGCGCTGGCCCTGACCGGCCTCGCCGTGGAGCTGGCACTGACGCCCATCGCCTTGTTCCATTTCCACCGCTCCGGCCTGTACGGCGCAGCCGCCAACATTGTCGCCATTCCGCTCACGACCTTCGTCATCATGCCGCTCGAGGCGCTCGCCTTGCTCCTTGACCCGATTGGCCTGAGCGCGCCTTTCTGGTGGCTCGCCGGCCGGACCCTGTCCTTTCTGGTCTGGCTGGCCCATGCTGCTGCCGGGGCGCCAGGTGCGGTCGCCCTGCTGCCCGCAATGCCGCGCGGCGCCTTCGCGCTGCTCGTCGCCGGCGGGCTCTGGATCTGCCTGTGGCGAACACGGTGGCGGCGGCTCGGTCTCGTGCCGGTGGGTGTCGGCGCCGCATGGGCGCTGGCGACGCCTGCGCCCGACCTGATCGTCACCGGCGACGGCCGGCATCTCGTGCTCCGCACCGATGGCGGTGGGCTGGCCCTCCTGCGGCCGCGGGCGGGCGATTATGTCCGGGACACGCTCGCCGAGCTGGCCGGCGCCGAGCCCGATTATCTCGATCTCGAAAGCCTGCCGACCGCCGCCTGCAGCCGGGATCTGTGTGTCGCGGACCTCGACCGCGGTGGACGGCGCTGGCGAATCCTCGCGACCCGCTCGGCCCATTTCGTGCGCTGGGATCAGATGGTCCGCGCCTGCGCCGAGGCCGACATCGTCGTGGCCGACCGGATGCTCCCGCGCGGTTGCGTCCCACGCTGGCTGAAGGCCGACCGGATGCTGCTGCGGCGGACCGGCGGAATCGCCGTGAAACTGGACAGCGGCCCCGGCATCGACACCGTCGCCGGACAGGTCGGTCGCCATCCCTGGGCACCGTGACGCTCGGCGGCGTTTCCGCCATCAGCGCCAGGGATCAATCCGCCAGGCCGCATCCCGCTCAACGAGGCATTGGAGCACCGTGCATGGCCCGGCTGGGAACCGGTTCCGATCCAGGCAGGACAAGCGGGTCGGTTCCACTCCGGTGGCAGGATGCCCTAGTCGAACAATTCCTCGAGGAACGACTTGCGCCGCTTGGGATGGCCGTGGCGATAGCCGTGGTCGCGCCCATATTCCTGGCGTCCGGACAATGGCTGTTGCACCTGCGCGGGTGACGCTACGGGCGGCGGCGCGAGATCGCGCGCACTGCGCTCGATGATCTTGTCGAGCTCGCCCCGATCCAGCCAGACGCCCCGGCATTTCGGACAATAGTCGATCTCGACCCCCTGGCGCTCGCTCATCGTCAGCGGCACGTGGCAGACGGGGCAGGACATCGCGTTGATATCGGTCATAAGGCCTCCTGGTTCGTGACGTTAACGTCGGCCCAGGGTCGGCCGGCACAATGGAATGACGCCCCGGGGCATGACGCTGCGGTCCGACATCGCAGCGATTGAACGCTGCCAGAGGGGCCCGGTCCGCACCGACTAGCTAGGGAGCGGAAGGCCGCCGTGCAAGCCGGCGCCCGGCTCAATCGTGATCGGATTTCACGCAGGCAATCTCGTTGCCCGCCGGATCGAGGAACTGGAAGCGTCGTCCGCCGGGAAAGCCGAAGATCGGCCGGACGATCTCGGCACCGGCCTTTGTCACCGCTTCGAGCGCGGCCTCGAGATCATCGACCTCGATCACCGGCAGCGGCGCCTTGGTCGCTTCCGAAGCATCTGCCTGAAGCCCGACATCCGTATCCCCCGTGAGGGTGGCGGCGTAGGTGGGCGCGAACTCGGTCAGGGTCCAGCCGAACACATTCTCGTAGAAAAGCTTCGCTGCCCGGATGTCGGAAACCGGCAGCTCCACATAATTGAGACGGGCCATCGACAATCTCCAGCCTGAAGCCTTTCACGCTTAGTGGAGGGGGCCTCTAAAGCCCGGCGTCCCTTCAATAGCGCCGTAGCAGCCCGGCAAGGCGTCCCTGGATCTGGACCTGATCGGGTCGGTAGCGCTGGGGATCGTACTGGCGATTGGCCGGATCGAGCCGCACCATCTGGCCCTCGCGCCGGAAGGTCTTCAGGGTCGCTTCCTCATTATTGACGAGCGCCACGACGATCTCGCCGTCGCGGGCCGTGTCCTGACGGCGGATCAGAGCGAAGTCGCCGTCGAGGATTCCTTCCTCGACCATCGAGTCGCCCGCCACTTCCAGCGCATAATGCTCGCCGGGTCCGAGCAGGGCAGCCGGGACCGGCAAGGTGTCGGTGCCCTGCAGCGCCTCGATCGGCGTGCCGGCCGCGATCCGCCCGTGCAGCGGGATGTCCAGGATGTCGTTGGCGGGGCGCGGCGGGGGCGCCGAGCCGCCCGCTGGGGCAACGGCCGTGGCCAAGCCCCTGGCGTCCGGCATGCGCAGGACCTCGAGCGCGCGGGCCCGGTTCGGCAGGCGGCGGATGAACCCGCGCTCCTCGAGGGCCGAGATCAGGCGGTGCACGCCGCTCTTCGACTTGAGATCCAGGGCGTCCTTCATCTCCTCGAAAGAAGGCGACACCCCGGTGTCTGAAAGATGCTCGTTGATGTAGAGAAGCAATTCATGTTGCTTGCGGGTCAGCATCTCGGGTCCCCCTCTGGAACGTACGCGGAACATGTACGGAACAGGCGGAACGCTGTCAAGCGGCGGCGGCAGAGGGGCCAGAAACCGCCTTGATGAAGTTGGCCAGCAGCGCATGCCCGTGGGTGCTGGCGATACTCTCTGGGTGGAACTGGACCCCGTGCATGGGCAGCTCGCGATGGCGAAGGCCCTGGATCGTCCCGTCCGCCGCGGTGGCATTCACCGCGAGACAGTCGGGAACGCTGTCCGCCGCGACGACGAGCGAATGGTAGCGCGTCGCCGTGAAGGGGGAGGGGAGGCCCGCGAACAGGCCGCTACGGTCGTGGACGATGTCTCCGGTCTTGCCGTGGACCGGCGCCGGGGCCCGAACGACCCGGCCGCCGAAATGCACGCCGATCGCCTGGTGGCCAAGGCATACTCCAAGCAGCGGCCGCCGTTCCGCCGCACAGGCGGCGACCAGCTCGAGCGAGACGCCGGCTTGATCGGGCGTGCCCGGACCGGGCGAGATCAATATAGCCTCGGCCCCACTCGCCAGCGCTTCGCCGCAGGTGATGGCGTCATTGCGCGCCACCCGAACCTCGGCGCCGATTTCCTTCAGATACTGGACGAGGTTCCAGGTGAAGCTGTCATGATTGTCGACGACCAGAATCATCGCGAGTTCCTGCAACGCTTCCGCGCCCGACGGCCAGGTGAACCGCCCCGCCGACAGCGGTAGTCGTTATGGCGCCACGCTTCCGATCAGCCGCTGACGCACCCGCTGGATCGCCTCGGCGTTGCGCTCCACCTCGACCGCCCGCTCCAGGGCGCGGGCGAATTGCTCAGCCACCTCGGCCGCCGACGAGCTGGTGAACTCGGTGCGGGTGGAGGCGATCAATTCGGGCTGCTCGGCGGCATCGCCAGGCGTCCGTTCGGCATGATGGACGACGAACCAACCTTGGCCGTTCGGGGCCGCCATCAAGTGCGCGCGGCCCTGCGGAAGGCTGAACAAGGCGATCAGGGGCGGCGGAGCCTGTTCGCCCCCCTGGCTGATTTCGAGGCGCCGCATGTCGACCGATTGGGGACTCGGCATGCTAGGCTGAGCCTGGGCAAAGGCTTCGGCCGGCGCCATGCCTCCGTTGATCCTCGTGACGATCTGCTGCGCGATCGCTCGCGCCCGCTCGATCGCCCTTTGCTGGATGAGAATAGCGCGAACCTGATCGCGGATCTGGGCCAGCGGCGGCGGCGCGGCGGCGACGACGTTCTCGACGCCGACCAGCGCAAACAGCTGATTGGGCTCGATCTGTTCGATCATCGGTTCCGGATCCTCGGGATCCATCTCGAACGCGCTGCGGAGCACCGGCTGGAAACCGACCGGCGGCTGCCACTGCTGCCCGGGCGCCTGACCTGTCTCGGTCACCGGCGGCGTCGTGACGAGTTGAAGCCGCTCCGCCGCTGCTGCCTGCTCGATACTGGCTCCCTGGGCGAGTTGCTCCTCGACCCGAGCGATCAGGCCGCCAAGCGCGTCGACGAGCTTGCGCTGGCGTACTGCAGCGGCGATCTCGTCGCGTACGGTCTCGATCGGGCGCCCGGCCGTGCGTTCGATTGCTTCTACCTGGACGAGGTGGAACCCCAGCGGGCTGCGTACCGGGCCGACGAGAGCACCCTGCTCCGCGGAGAAGGCGGCCTGCGCGACGGCGGGCGAGGTGACACCCGCGAAGGCGTCGCGGGTCTGATCGGAAAGGGCGACATCGGTTGCGCTGAAGCCGGCCTGGGCAGCCGCTTCGGCGAAGCTGGCGCCGCCGCGCACGCGCTGGGCGAAAGCCTGCGCAGCCGCCTGGTCGGGAAGGACGATGGACTGGAGGTCGCGAGTCTCGCGCGGACCATAAGTGGCGGCATTCTGCCGGTAATGCTCGGCGATTTCCGCGTCAGTCGGCTCGACCGCCTGGGCGACCTGCTCGGGCCCGATCATCGCATAGCGGATCACGCGGCGCTCCGGAATCGTGAAGCGGGCGAGGTTCGACTGGTAGAATGCGGCCACCTCCGCATCGGTCGGCGCTATGCCTTCGCGGAGCAACTCGGCCGGTACCACGCCGATCGAGCCGCGCCGCCGCTCGAGCAGCAAGTTGGCATATTCGCGCGCCACGCTTTCGGGTACGGTCGTGCCGCGCGCAACCGGCCCGAGAAGCTGGCGCTGCATCAGCGAGCGGCGGATATCCTCCCTGATCTGCGCCTCGGTGAGGTTCTGGGCGGAGAGCTGCTGGCGGAAGATGTTCTGATCGAAGCGTCCGGCGGCGTCGCGGAAGGCGGGAATGTTCACGATCTCGCGATCTATCATGGTCTCCGAAACGACCAGCCCCTGATCGACGCCGAACGCCTGCACCGCCAATGCGAGCACGAGCTGGTCGACGATCGGCATGAACGAGGAGGTGACGAACTGCACCATGCCGAGCTCCGGCTGCTCGAGACGGGCGCGGCTAAATTCACGAGTGACAACGTCCGTGACTTCCGTTTCGGTGAGCTCGCGCCCGCCGGCCGTTGCGAGCGTTTCGCCGGAAGCGCCGCCGGCGATTCCGCCCAGGCCGCCGAGACCGCCGGTGCCGAATCCGGTGACGACCAGCGCCAGCAAGGCAATGAAGAGGATGGCGGCCGCGGCCCAGCTACGGACGGAACGGCGAACGGCAGCGAGCATGTCGGAGATCCTGTCGATCGGGTTTCGCGGGTCATAGAAGCGCGCCGACGCCGCGGCAAGGCTGAGTCCAATCCCTCCCGGTACGGCCGAACTTGGGAACGGCCTCTGCAAAACTGGCTCCCCATTCGGCGGAAACCGATCTATGCGCCACGCCTCGACTCATGGAGGAACAATGCACGTCCGCCGCAAGCTCGTCGCCGGCAATTGGAAAATGAACGGGAGCCTTGGCCAGCTCTCGGAGCTGCAGCCGATCGCGGAAGCGGCCAAGGCGGCGGGAGGGGTCGACGTCGCCATCTGCCCGCCTTTCACGCTGATAGCCCCCGCCGTCACCCGGTCCGGCGGACTCATGATCGGCGCCCAGGACTGCCATGCCGAGGAGAGCGGCGCCCATACCGGAGCGACCTCGGCTGCGATGATCAAGGAAGCGGGCGGCCGGATGGCGATCGTCGGCCACAGCGAGCGGCGTGCCGAGCAGCAGGAAAGCGACGCGGCCGTGCGCGCAAAGGCGCAGAGGGCCCTGCGCCATGGCCTGGTCACGATCGTCTGCGTCGGTGAGAGCGCGATCGACCGCGCCGCCGGCGACCATTTGCCCGTCGTCGGTCGCCAGGTCGCCGAATCGCTGCCGGACGGATGGGAAGATGGCGAGCTCGTCATCGCTTACGAGCCGATCTGGGCCATCGGCACCGGCAAGGTCGCCACGGCTGCGGACATTGCGGAGATGCACACCGCCATCCGCGCCGACCTGGTCCGTCGCTACGGCGATACGGGTATGCGCCTGCGCATCCTCTACGGCGGCTCGGTCAAGGCCGACAATGCGGCCGAGATCTTCGCCGTCGCCGACGTGGATGGGGCCCTGGTCGGCGGCGCGAGCCTCACCGCTGCCCAGTTCGTTCCGATCATAGAGGCCGCGTCGAAAAGCTAGGCCAGTGCGCAGCGGCCCGCCGCGTACCGGCGAAGGCCGGGATCCGGCAATTAGAAACCGCTCGGCGGCCGGTGCCCTTGAGAACCGTTTCCCGATCCCCTAAGTCGCCCCCGACCTTTTCCCGAAAGCGCCGTTATGTTCACCTTCATTCTGATCCTCCAGACGCTCGTCGCCATCGTGATGATCACCGTCATCCTGATGCAGCGCTCGGAAGGCGGCGGCTTTGCCGGAGGCGGCAGCCCGTCCGGACTGATGACGGCGCGCGGCGCCTCCGATTTCCTCACCCGGACGACGGCGGTGTCGGCGACCATATTCGTCATCCTCTCCATCGTCCTTGCCGCGCTCGCCGCTAGCCAGGGCGGCCCCCGCGAGATCGACCCGAACCTGGTCAAGCAGACGCCGCCTCCGGCGGGATCGCCGCTGGAGACCCAGACCAGCCCGTTCACGCCGAACCCGCAGCAGGTTCCCGGTGCCGCCCAGCCGCAGGCGCCGGCGCAGCCGGCGCCCGATGGCAACCAGAGCGGCGTTCCGCTCGCGCAATAGGGGTTGCGCCGCTCGTGCGGCAGGCGGATCCGGCGATCGTGGAAGATTTCGCGCTATGCCGACCGTGCCCCAAGGACCGCCGAACGTGCCGGAGACAAAATAAATTCCGATTCGGCGGCTTGCCCGAATCCGCCACCTCCGCTTAAGCCTGTCCTCCCATGGCGCGGTTCATTTTCATCACCGGCGGCGTGGTCTCATCTCTTGGCAAGGGCCTGATGGCCGCCAGCCTGGCGGCGCTTCTCCAGGCGCGCGGCTACAAGGTGCGGCTGCGCAAGCTCGATCCCTATCTCAACGTCGATCCGGGCACGATGTCGCCCTACCAGCATGGCGAGGTCTACGTCACCGACGACGGCGCGGAGACCGACCTCGATCTGGGTCATTACGAGCGCTTCACCGGCGTTCCGGCCCGGCAGAGCGACAACGTCACGTCGGGGCGGATCTATCAGGGCATCATCCAGCGCGAGCGTCGCGGCGACTATCTCGGCGCGACTGTCCAGGTGATCCCGCACGTCACCAACGCGATCAAGGAATTCATCGACGCGGACGTGGACCCTGAATGCGACTTCATCATCTGTGAAATCGGCGGCACGGTCGGCGACATCGAGTCGCTGCCGTTCATCGAAGCGATCCGGCAGTTCCGCAACGAGCTGGCCAATGAGAATCCGGGCGTTCGCAGCACCGTCTCGATCCACACGACCCTGGTGCCCTACATCGCCGCGGCCGGCGAGCTGAAGACGAAGCCGACCCAGCACAGCGTGCGGGAACTGACCAGCCTCGGCATCCAGCCGGAGATCATCGTGACCCGCTGCGACCGGCCGCTGCCCGACAGCGACCGCGCCAAGATCGCCTTGTTCTGCAACGTCCGCAAGGAAGCCGTCGTCCCGGCGCTCGACGCGTCGAGCATCTACGCCGTCCCCGCCCAATATCACGAGGCGGGTCTCGATTCGGAGGTGTTGCGCGCCTTCGGCATCGTCGACGCTCCCGCGCCGGACCTGGCCCGCTGGGACGACGTGCTCGACCGGCTGCTCAATCCGGAAGGCGAGGTGACGGTCGGCGTCGTCGGCAAATATGTCGGGTTGCAGGACGCCTATAAGAGCCTGACGGAGGCCCTGATCCACGGCGGCCTCGCCAATCGCGTCAAGGTCAACATACGCTGGCTCGACGCCGAGCTGTTCGAGCACCCCGAATCGGAAATTGCCGCGGCGCTGGAGCCGATGCACGCCATCCTCGTTCCCGGAGGCTTCGGCGAGCGCGGCAGCGAAGGGAAGATCGCCAGCGTCCATTTCGCCCGCGAGCGCCGCGTGCCCTTCTTCGGCATTTGCTTGGGCATGCAGATGGCCTGCATCGAGGCGGCGCGGAACACCGCAGGGATACAGGGCGCCGGCTCTAGCGAGTTCGGCGCGTGCGGCGAGCCGGTTGTCGGCCTGATCACCGAATGGATGAGCGAGGAGGGTCTCCAGCGGCGCGAGGCGACCGGCGATCTCGGGGGCACGATGCGGCTCGGCGCCTATGAGGCTCGGCTCGACGGCAATAGCGTCGTTCGGTCGATCTACGGCACCGACACTATCAGCGAACGCCACCGCCACCGCTACGAGGTCAACGTTCATTACAGGTCGGCGCTCGAACGTGGGGGACTGGTGTTCAGCGGCATGAGCCCCGATGGCGAGCTTCCCGAGATCGTCGAACGCCCGGACCATCCCTGGTTCATCGGAGTCCAATTTCACCCGGAGCTGAAATCCAAGCCGTTCGACCCCCATCCGCTTTTTGCGAGCTTCATCCAGGCAGCCGTCAAGCAGAGCCGGCTGGTCTGAGGGCATCGTCCGGCGAGGGCAGGGGGCTTCGGGTTCGCCTTCGCTCTATCGTCCGCCGGCCACCGCCGTCGCGAGCGTGGGTCCTCCGGCAGCCTGGTTCACGTCGACCTGGCGCGCAGCGGTCGGCATCGCGCCTTCGGACTCGCCGCTCTTGCGAACGTGGATATAGGGGACCCAGATGTCCCCGATCGGCGAACGCTGATACCAGACGTCGATGACGTCATAGGAAGCCCATAAGCCATCAAAGTCGAGCAGGCGCACGCCCTCGCCGATGCGCGGCACGCAGACGAAGCGCACCGTCTGCTGGGTCTGACTGCTTTCGTTCTGGACCTCGATCTCGAACACCTCAGCCCCTTTCGCCAGTGACCTCCGGCGGGCGCCCCTGCCCAAGCGCCGCGCGGCGGACGACGGCGCCTATCATCGGGCCTTTTCGGTAAATGAACGGATAATGCCGCCAAGCAGGTCTTTTCGGCTGAGCTGATCCAGCGCTGGCCGCGCCGGAGAGAGAGGTCTAAGCTCCTGATAGGAAGGCCCGGCAATCGTCGGCGCCGCTATCCGGAGACTTGCCCTTGCCCCTCTCCTGGCTGCTGACAGGGCTGCTCTTCGTTCAGGCGACCGGCTTGTCGCCCGAGCGCTTCTTCGTCGGCCGCACCGAAGGAGTCGGGACGGTGCGGATGATCCTAGCCGGCCGCCATGGCGTGCGCGTCCAAAGCCGCGGCCGGATGAGCGCCGACGGCGCCTTGCTGATCGACCAGGTCGTCGAGGAGGAAGGCAAGCCTCCGCGCCGGCGCAACTGGCGCTTGGTTCGTACCGGTCCGGACCGGTTCACCGGCACGATCACCGACGCCCGCGGACCGGTGAGCGGAGAGGTTCGTGGGAACGTCCTGCATCTTAACTATCGCGGAGCGCAAGGAGTCTCGGTCGAGCAGCGTATCACCATCCACCCGAGCGGGCGCAGCGCCGAGAACCGCATGACCTTTCGGCGGTTCGGCCTCACCGTCGCTACGTTCGAGGAAACGATTCGGCGGGTCGATTAGAGGGTACGACCGGAAAGCCGACGGGGAGCCGCACGCACGAGGCTGCAAGGAACCGGTCGGACCTTTTCAAGGAACATGCCGGCGGTCGGCTTGTTGGCCGGTAAGGGATGGCTTCGAGGGTGGCCGTCGTCACGATCTTCCCCTGGAAAGGAGACCGAAATGAAGCTGACCGAAACCCAGGTGACCGCGATCGAAAAGCAGACCGGTCTGAAGCCGTTGCCCGATTCCGCGGCAAGCGACGCCGGTCTTGCCGACGCCTTCGGGGACCAGACTTTCTATGTCGATCCGCAGGGTGTGTACGTCTTCGAATCCATCGAGAATCCGTCGGGCCGCGGAGATCCGGCTATGGCGATCCAGATCGCTTCGGTGGAGGCGACGGAAGAAGAAGGCGATGAGGTGACCGTTCGCGCCGTTCAGCCGCGGCCCGTCGATCTCACCGTGGACCTTTCAGGAGACCTTTCGAGCTGAGCGCGGGCGAAGGGTCGAACGGAGCCCCGTCATTGCCGATGGAGAGTTGCCGCCCGATCAGACCCTGAACGGCTGTGCCTTCGCGAACAGCTGCTCTCGCGAATTCACCTCGAGCTTGGCGTAGAAGCTTCGGATGTGGCTCCTGATCGTTTCGATCGAAACGCCCATCTCCTGGGTCAGTCGATCGGCTTCCTTCCCGTCGAGGAGGCTCAGCAGGACGCGGTGTTCGGCAGGAGTCAGGCCGAACGCGGTTTCAAGGTCGCGATAGCCGACATCGGCCCGCCGGTCGGTCCGAACGAGCACCAGTCCGCACAAGTGCGACTCATGGCCGCCGAGCGGCCTGCATCGGATGAGCAGGTGACCGGCGCTTCCGGACAAGGGAATGCAACAGGTCCGAAGCGGATCGGTCCCGGAGCGTACGACACGGACCAGTCTTTCGTGGTGCAGGGGATCCAGCGCGTTCAGGTAGCCGGCCCTTTCCTCCACTTCGCATTTTTCGGCGAGCAGCTGCCGGGCGGCGCCGTTGGCCCAGAGGATCGCCAACTCCTCGTCCACGATCAGGCGCGGCTGCATTTCCGCTTCCAGCCAGGCAATGGCGCTCCCGGCGATCATCGATGCACGCGAAATCGATGGGACTGGAGTTCGGCCTTCTGCCACCAATCAACCCCCCCTGGCATGATTACGAATATGGTCGACCCAACCTAAGTCCGTGGGAAGTAGCTGCCTGGCCGCCACGGTGCCAGTAGAAATACGGTATTCATGCTCGCGCCCCGACGATTGACGCGACGGCGATGCGCCTGGCATTTCATCGGGCAATTGGCCCGGCCCATCGCTTCATTCCTCTCCCGACTTGTTGGGCTCCGGACCTTGCGGCATGCTGGCGAAGCGAAAGGGCTTCTTCCCCATTCGCGGCCGGGCGGGACGAACAGGTCGGGGCGAGCCGTCTCCAACCAGCTTGCCGCAACCTTCCCGTCCGGCCCCAAAAAACCTGCTGAACTCCATACTGGCGGAGGCTATCGCCTGCGCGGCCGGCGTCTCCGCGTCAATCCGGTCCTGCCGCTCTCCGCTTTGCCTGCAGTCTCTGCCGCCGAAGGCGGTTGCGTCCGCGCCTCCGGGTCACGAGGCGCGAGTCCCCCAATTGTTCCAGTGATTTAGCTGGATCTCCACATCGGCAACGGCATCACTCCGTCCGGCTCCCGGCGGTCACGAATGGCGAAATTCCCGTCTCCTTTCGGGACTGACTGCATCATGATGGGACCTTTGGGGCACTTCTCCCCAAGTCTGGGGATGCGGGACCTGCGGGAACTACCGTAATCACTTGTTTACTTTTGGTGGGGGGAGCGAGTCGGTTGCTCGCCTTCCCGACAGGCCGGCAAGGTTCATGGAGACGGACCGCGCCGGCATGTGAGCGAGTGGGGAAGAAGCTATGCGCCTCGTGGTGGCGACGTTTGTCGCGGCGATTTTTGCCGCGCCTGCCGGTGCAGCAGACATAGAGAATGTCAGGTCGCTCGATCTGGCGGTTCGCGGGAGCATTCCCGAGCGTTGCGCGATGGGTTCCATCGGCAACATGGATTTCGGCGATCTCAACCGCACCGGCCTCGGCGCCCAGGCACGCGTCCGCCTGGATTGCAACATCCCCTTCAACATGAGCATCCGGGCCCGGAACGGCAGCCTCGCGCACAGCGATCTGCCGGCGGGCCAGGGACCTTATTCCGGCACGCTCCCCTACACGATCGGGGTGATGATGCCGGTTCGGCGCCCCCAGAGCGCGGTGATCGAACGATCGTTCGAGAGCCGCGAGCTCAGGGGGAATGGCCGCACCATCTCCAGCGAAGGCGGGATTGCCGTCGACGGACTCGCGCTCAGCGTTTCGTTGGGCAGGCCTTCGGGAGAAGCCGGACTTCTGGCCGGCGAATACGGGGAGACGATCGAGATAACGATCACGCCCAGCTGATCGGCGGGCGGAGCTCTCCGTACGCCTTCGAATGACGTTGAACTGGCCATCAACCGGCAATTCCGCCGGGGGGCCGTAATAAAGAGGGAAGAAGCCATGAAGAATATCCTGCGCGGCACCGTTGCCGCTATCGCGCTCGTCTCGATGGCCAGCGCTGCTCACGCCCAGACCGATGAGCGTCACTATGCGGCTACCGTGCCGATCTTCGGTAACGTTACGCTGACCAACCCCAGCGGGTTTGGTGGAGCTCTCGCCGCTGGCGCATTCGAAGCCGCCATCGCCTTCGGCGTCGGCACCCGCTACACCGCCGAAGCCGACGCCCCGAGCGACAGCGTGCCTGCCACGCCGGTCGTGAACGTCGCCTTCAACCTGAGCGGCAGCGTCAACAAGGATTGCTCCTTCTACTCGGGCAACAATGCCGCCGCCCGCAACATCGACTTCGGCGTGATCGGTGTCCGCACCGGCAACAACGAGAATGTCAGCGACGCGTTCGAGATGGTCGGCCCGGCCGAAGCCGAGATCGAGAGCCTCACGGCCGGCTGCAACTTCAACAACACCGTCACGCTCGCGAAGGCCAACGGCAATGCCGGCATGGTGAACGCTGCGCCCGGCGGCTATGACAGCGACGAGTTCCAGGCGAACATCCCCTACCGGGTGGAAGCCAGCTGGACCGGCATTGCGGCCAACACCGTCGGCAGCGGCACGTCGCAGAGCCTCAACGTTGCCACCAACGCAGCGAATGCGGCGATCACGCAGGGCGCATGGCGTTCCGATTTCGAGCTCGAGATCGAAGCCCCGGTTGCTCAGCGGGCGCTGGTCGCCGGCGACTATTCGGACACTCTGACCCTGACGCTCGCCGCGTCCTGATCAGACCCGATTAGATGAATGAGGGGAGGGGAAAGCTCTGTCTTTCCCCTTTCTTCATTCAAGGCGTGCAAGGGGCAATTCCTCAAAGTTTCGGGGATGGGGGTAAAATGACAGCGTGGGTTAGGTTGGCGCGCGGTTGGCGCGCGCTCGCGGCCATCGTCTTGCTGGCCATTGTCGGTTCCGCAGCCGCCTATGCGATGCGCGTCTCGCCCATGGTGCTCGAGATGGAGACCCGCGGGACGAACGCCGTCGCCCGGCTCGAGGTGCAGAACCTCAACCAGGGCAACCTCGCTTTCGAGACCCGTATCACGCGCATGGAATTCGACGAGAACGGCAACGTCGTCGAGACGCCTGCCGACGAGGATTTCCTCGTCTTTCCGCCGCAGGGCGTGCTGCCGCCCGGCGGTCGCCAGGTGGTTCGTCTCCAGTGGGTCGGAGATCCCGAGCTTCCCGCTGCCCAGGCTTATTACGTCTCGGTGAACCAGCTTCCCGTCGCCCTGGAACCAGGGACCGTCGACAATGTCGGCGCGCAGGTCCAGATCGTCTACCACATGAAGGCCCTCGTGGTCGTCGCGCCGCCGGGCGCCTCGCCCAACGTCGAGCCTGTTTCGGTTCGTCCCATCCAGTTTCAGCCGCAGCCGCCGAGCGAGGGCGCGCCCCTGCCGCCCACCGTACCGGGTGTCGAGGTCGTGCTGCGCAACACCGGCCGGAGGCATGCGATGATGGCGGGGCTGGGCTGGCGCTTCGAGGGCGTCGGTGCCGACGGTCAGCGTATCCGCATCGAAGTCACGCCCGAGGAGCTCAATCGAGTGATCGGAACCGGCTACGTTCCCGCGCTCGGCGAGCGCACGTTCCGGCTCCCACTGGTCGATGCCTTCGGTCCCCAACCGATCAGGCTCAGCTTCGTCCAGTGAGACGATGCCGGCTCCTTTGCGCGGTCGCCATGTCCGCCCTCTGGGCGGGCAGCGTTGCCGCGCAGGTTTCGGTGCCTCTCCCGGCGCAGCCGTCCGGCGGCGGTCGGGAGACCGCGCCCGAGGCGCAGGAGCCGTCGGGCGAGCCGCAATCCGTGCCTCCGTTGGAGCCGGTGACGAAGGACGAGGAGGGGTCGTCGGTTCCCCTTCCACCCTTGGGCCAGACCCGCGTGCCGCTCAGTCGCCATGGCCGGCCCGACATCAATCCCTACGAGCGCGACATCGACATGACGGTGCCGCTCACCTACCGGAATCGCAACCTGGGCGATATTCCGGTTCGGCTGACGTTCGACGACCAGCTCCTCGTCGATACCGAGACTTTCATTCGGTTGATCACGCCGCTGCTGAAGGACGAGGCCCGGGACGGGATCAGCGCCCGGCTGCAGCCGCGCCAGATGTTCACGAGCGAGGACCTCGCCGCGAGCGGGGTCTCGCTGGAATATGATCCGGCCAGCCTTTCCGTCGTCGTGCTGCAGATCGAACCCGACCAACGCGCGATCGAGCTCCTGTTTGCGCCGCCGCGGGACGACAGGGAAGACATCACGCTCGAGCCGGCCGGATTTGCCGGCTACCTCAACCTGAACGTCATTCAGAGCTATTTCTGGGAGACGAGCGATCTGGACCGGCCGACGGTCAGCCTGAACGGCGCCGTTCGGCTCGGCCGAGTCGTGTTCGAGGGCGACGGCCAATTCAGTGAGGAGCTGGGCTTCACCAGCGAGAGCTATCGCTTCGAGCGCAATTATGCGCGACTGGTCTATGACCAGCCCGAGCAATTCCGGCGCTGGTTTCTGGGCGATCTCTCGCCGGAGATCCGCGGCCAGCAGACGTTCGTCCAGATCGGCGGCATCGGCGTCCTTCGGCAGCGGCGCAGGTTCAACGATTATCGCTCGGCGGTGTTGCAAGGAAACCGGCAGCTCGTCCTGCAGCGCGAATCCACCGTGCGGGTGCTGCGCAACGGTGTCCTGTACCGGGAGTTGCGCCTCGACGCCGGATCCTACGATTTCAGCTCCCTGCCGCTGCTGACGGGGAGCAACGACGTCCAGATCGAGATCCGCGACAATACCGGCCAGGTGCAGTCGCTGAACTTCCAGTCCTATCTCGACCCGATCGACCTCGATCCGGGCGATTTCGAATATGGCGCCTATCTCGGGCCGACCAGCCGGGCCTTCGGACGATCGCCCGATTATGACGGCCCGGTCGCCTTTTCCGGCTTCTTCCGGAAGGCCTTCTTCAATCGCCCCGCGATCGGCGTCGGGCTGCAGGCGAGCCGGCGCGTCCAGACCGTGACGGGCCAGACTCAATTCGTCCTTCGCAATGGCGGACGAATCCTGCTCGATGGCGGAGCGAGCAATGCGAGCGAGATCGGCCAGGGCTTTTCGGGCGGTGTCGCTTATGATCACGTCATCGACCGGGCAGGCCTGATCGACACCTTCACCATTCGCGCCGATTATCTGTCCGAGAAGTTCGCGACGCTCGGCAATCCGGAAGCGCTGCATTCGACCTCCTGGAGCCTCAGCGGTCAGTATACGCGCGCGATTACCTATGATCTCACCCTGTTGCTGAATGCCTCTTACCTGCGCGGCCGCAGGGATGTGGGCGACAGCTATCGCCTCGGCGCTTTGGCATCCTACCGGTTCGATCCGGAGTGGAGCATAAGAGCGGGCGTCGACTATACGCGCTACCCCAGCGATTTCGCCCGGGGGAACGGCTTCGGCTTCAACATCGCCATCGTGTTCCAGCCGAGCTACCGTCGCCGGGCGGAGGCCCGCTATCAGAGCAACACGGATACGGCGCAGCTATCCTACGTTCAGAGCGGCCTCAACCGCCTCGGCAGCGTCGGCTTCGGCGGCACGGTGACCCGCGAGGACGAGTTCCTGACTGCGCAGGCATTCGCCGATTACACCGCCAATCGGTTCGACGCCTCCGTCAGCCATGCGGCTTTCGGCCAGGGCTTCTCCTCGTTCGGTCAGCAGAATGTGACGACCGCGCGCGTCGGCACGTCGATCGCTTTCGCCGACGGCGTGTTCGGTGTCGGCCGGCGGATCAACGACAGCTTCATGCTGCTTCGCCCGCACCCGAACCTGGGCGATCGCAGCGTCGTGGCGGGCCAGTCTCTGGCGCGGAACGATTATATCGCCAAAAGCGGGCCGCTCGGCGCTGCGGTCAACAACTTCCTGGGATCCTATGTCAGCCAATCGGTCCAGTATGACGTCGAGGATCCGCCGACCGGCTATGACGTCGGTACCGGCGTGGTTCGGGTGCGGCCGCCTTACCGGAGCGGTTACGTCTATCAGGTAGGAACCGACGCCTTCGTCAGCGCGATCGGTACCTTGCGACTGCCGAACGGCACGCCGGTGTCGCTGGCCGGAGGGCGAGTGATGGCGACCGGGGAACCGGTTACCGATCCCGTGCCTTTCTTCACCAACTCCATCGGACGGTTCGCCATCGCGAACCTGCTTCCGGGACGGCGCTATCGGGTCGAGATATATGGTAACCCGCAAGGGTTCGAATTCGAGGTTCCGCAGGACACGGATGGCCTGGTCAACCTGGAAATAGTGACGCTTGGTGCGCCAACCCGAGGGGAATGATGATGCGCAGCCGACTTTATCTCGCCGCAGCCCTGCTCGCCGCCGCCGCGGCCTCGGCGACTCCCGCCGTCGCCCAGCGCGCCGAGTGCAGGCTGCGGATCAACACGAATCCATCCAGCTGGATCATCCGCGGCTATGACCCGTTCGGCAACAGCGCGCCCTCCGGGACCTTCGATCTGGTCTTCACGAATTCGGGCGACGCCGAATGCACCTTCTATCCCGTTTTCGCGCTGGACGGCGAGCCGTTCGGACTGAGCGCAGGGAACGGGCGGCGCACGCCTTACGGGATCGTCGACCTGTTCGGGGGCTATGACGCCACGCCTCTGGCTGGCCGGACCCAGCGGCGGACGGGGCGGCGGGCCGTCGTGGTCGCGCCCCGGGGCCAGCAGGTCGTGCAATACCGCCTAGTCGTCGATGACCGATCGATCTCGGGCGGCGGCCTCCACGATCAGCGGGTCGAGATCGAGGCCGAAGCGACGGACGGCACGCCGATCGTCGCGGAGCAGCTCGTCCTCGGCCTCGACGTGCTGCCGTCGGCGACCCTCGGACTTTCGGGTGCCTATCGGGTGAATAACGGCCGCGCCCTGGTCGACCTCGGCGAGCTGCAGGAAGGCATCGCCGAAGTGCCCCTGCAGCTTCGCGTCCAAAGCACCGGGCGCTACAAGCTGACGCTCGCCTCCCGCAACAATGGGCGGCTGCAGCTCCCCGGCACCGACTGGTTCGTGCCCTACGGGTTGGCGATCGACGGCCAGTCGGTCGAGCTGGCCGGCGGCAGCGGCGAATATTCGTCTCCAACGGGGCAGGGGCTCCGTCGCGACTCCCTTCCGATCCGTTTCAGGATCGGCGACGTTTCCGATCGCCGTGCCGGCACCTATTCGGACGTCATCTCCATTTCGGTGGCGCCCCTCTAAAGGTTAACGACGAGGGCCGCCATTCCGAGGACTTGCGGGCTCGCGGATGCGCGCGCCTCTGGCGGGGAATTCGCGACACCCGTCGAGTTTACGAGGGTCCTTCTTAACCATTTAACAAGGTGCGCCCGTTACCTGATCCCGTTGACCGAACAGTCTCGGCCACGGGAAGGTGACCATGCTTCGCAAGATCGGACTCGCGACCGCCGCCGCGGCCTTCACGCTCTCATCCGCGCCCCTTGGTGCGGAATCACGCAGCTTCCTGATCCGGGCACGGGTGCCGGTCGTCTGCCAGGTGCAGTTCCGCCCCATCGGCGCGACGCCGATCGACGGAACGACCATACCGCTCGGCGAGATCAGCGAATTCTGCAACGCACCCGGCGGTTATGAGCTGGTGGTCAATTATGCGCCAGGCACCATGCAGGGTGCGGTCATCGTCGCTGGCGAGGACCAGGTTGTCCTGAACGGCTCCGGGCAGGCCATCCTCACCCGGTCGCCCCGTCCCCGAAATCGCGCGCGCCTTCTCAGCGCCATGCCGGGTCAGCAGGGCTTCGACACCGATCGCCTCGATCTGCGGGTGCAGCCGATGGGCTCCCTGAGCTGAAATCGCCTTCGCCGGCCCGCCGGCAGAAGACAGAGATGGCCACCCGCACGCCTGCGGCGCTCGAGCTGCGCCCCGCCCGCAGGGCCCCTGGCCGTTCACGACCTGGACGTCTCCCAATCATACTGTCCGAATAGGTCGCAAGCAGAACCTGCGGTACCTGGTCGCGACCCGATCCGCTCCGGCTCCAACGCACAAGTGCCCGGCTCTTTCGAGCCGGGCACCCGTAAGACGGCTCGCGCCGTCTACCCCCTTGTGATGCTTCGGCCCGCGCGCTCTGCCTACCTCGCAAAGGAAGAGCGGGACCGAAGCTTCCCCGAACCAGGCCGTAAGTCCTTGGTTGCGTGGAAATCACGGTATGCGGCCTGGCCTCCTTTGTCACCGCGCTTGTTCATCTCGCAGCCAGATTCCGGGAAGCTGTGGCGGCAGGGCAACAGGGGGACCCAGCAGCATCCGGCTTTCCGCTTCACGCGGTGTGACCGATTTCGCGCTCGCCCGCTCGGTCGCCTCCTCCCGCGGTTGCCTTGCCCCGGCGCTCCCCCTAGAGCATCGCCGACATTCCACATTCGGGAAATTCCTCCGTCCATGCGCCTTTCTCGCTACTTCCTGCCTGTGATGAAGGAGACGCCGGCCGACGCCCAGATCGTCAGCCACAAGCTGATGCTGCGCGCCGGGCTGATCCGCCAGACCGCCGCCGGCATCTACGCCTGGCTGCCGCTGGGCCTGCGGGTCCTCAAGAAGATCGAGCGGATCGTGCGCGAGGAGCAGGATCGCGCCGGCGCCGTCGAGCTGCTGATGCCGACGGTCCAATCGGCCGATCTGTGGCGCCAGTCCGGGCGCTTCGACGCCTACGGGCCCGAGATGCTGCGCTTCCCCGACCGGCATGGCCGCGAGATGCTCTACGGGCCGACCAACGAGGAGATGATCACCACCATCTTCCTCGAGGCGGTGCGCTCCTATCGGGACCTGCCGCGGACGCTCTACCACATCCAGTGGAAGTTCCGCGACGAGGTCCGCCCGCGCTTCGGCGTTATGCGTGGCCGCGAGTTCCTGATGAAGGATGCCTACAGCTTCGATCTCGACGACGAGGGAATGAGAGCGAGCTACGAGGCGATGTTCGTCGCTTATCTGCGTACCTTCGCGCGGATGGGGCTCCAGGCGGTGCCGGTACGCGCCCCGACCGGCCCGATTGGCGGCGACCTCTCGCACGAATTCCACATACTCGCCGATACCGGTGAGAGCGCCTTGTTCTATGATGCGGCGATCGAGGAGGTCTCGCGAGACGAGCTGCTTTCCGCCGACACCTCGACCATCGCCCGCCTGACCGGCCTCTATGCGATGGAGGAGGAGGAGCATGCCAAGGTCTCCGACTGCCCGGTGCCGCCCGAGCGGCTGCGCAGCCGGCGCGGCATCGAGGTCGGACACATCTTCGCCTTCGGCAGCAAGTACAGCAAGTCGATGGGCTTGTCGGTCCAGAATGCCGAGGGCGCCCAGGTTCACCCGCAGATGGGCAGCTACGGCGTCGGCGTATCGCGCCTGATGGGGGCGATCATCGAGGCGAGTCATGACGAAGCAGGGATTGTCTGGCCGGACAGCGTCGCGCCGTTCCGGGTCGGCCTCATCAACATGCGCGCCGACGACGGAAATTGCGCCAGCGCTGCCGACGAGCTTTACGGCCGCCTTCGAGATGCGGGAATCGACACGCTTTACGACGACCGCGACGAGCGCGGCGGTGCCAAGTTCGCGACGATGGACCTGATCGGCTTGCCGCTGCAGCTGGTCATCGGGCCGAAGGGCGTCGAGAAGGGGATCGTCGAGCTGAAGCGCCGCGCCACCGGCGAGCGCGAGGAGCTGAGCCTCGAAAGCGCAATGGCGAGGCTGAGCGAGTGAACGACGATCTCGTTCCCTGCTCCGCGGGGGAGCCGTCATGATCCTCTCGAGCTACGAGCGAATGATCGCCCGTCGTTACCTGCTGCCGGGCAAGGGCGAAGGATTCATCTTCCTCGTCGCCGGAATCAGCCTGGTAGCGGTGATGCTCGGCGTCGCCGCCCTCATCATCGTGATGAGCGTGATGAACGGTTTCCGCGCGGAGCTGTTCGACAAGGTGGTCGGCCTCAACGGCCATGCCGTCATCCAGGGGTATGGCGGCCGCCTCGACGACTGGCGGCCGATTCTCGACCAGGCCCGTCGGACCCCCGGCGTCGTCGACGCTTCGGCGCTGATCGAGCAACCGCTGATGGCGACCAACGAAGGCCGGGTCGAGGCGATCCTGCTTCGCGGAATGCCGCGCGAGGATATCCTTTCCAGCCCGACGCTCAACAGCAACGTTCTGGCCGGCTCCCTCTCGGCGCTCCAGCCCGGCAGCGACAATGTGGCGATCGGCTCGCGCCTCGCGGAGTTGCTGGGGCTCCACGTCGGCAGCACGATCACCATCATATCGCCGCAGGGGCGGACGACTCCGTTCGGAACCGTGCCGCGAATCGTCGACTATCGGGTGGCAGCCATCTTCGAGATCGGTCTGTACGATTTCGACCAGGCTTTCGTGCTGATGCCGATCGAGGAGGCGCAGAGCTTCCTTATGCTCGGCGACGCCGTCGGAATGATCGAGGTCACCACCACCAATGCGGACCGTGTCGACGAGATACTCGCTCCGCTTACCGCCTCGGTCGGCAGCCGCGCGATGGTCAACGACTGGCGATCGATGAATTCGGCCTTGTTCGAGGCGCTCCAGGTCGAGCGCGTAGCGATGTTCGTCGTCCTGTCGATCATCGTGCTGGTGGCGGTGTTCAATATCCTTTCTTCGCTGATCATGCTGGTTCGAGCCAAGACCCGAGACATCGCGATCCTGCGGACCATGGGCGCCACCCGCTCGGGGCTGATGAAGGTGTTCATGACCGTCGGGATCACGATCGGCGTGCTCGGCATTCTCGCCGGAGTGGGGCTAGGCGCGATCTTCCTGTTCTACCGGCAGGCGGTGGTGCGCTTCGTCCAGTGGGTGACCGGCCAGAACCTGTGGGATCCCTCGGTCCGGTTCCTCACCGAGCTGCCGTCCAAGACCGACCCCGTGGAGGTCGCCGCCATCGTCATCATGGCCCTGGTGCTGAGCTTCCTCGCGACCCTCTATCCGGCCTGGAAGGCGGCCAGCACCGATCCGGTCCAGGTCCTGAGATATGAGTGAAGCGGGGGAGACGATGACCGACATTGCTCAGCGCGAGGGGGCGGGTCCGCACCACGCCGCCGCCCACGCTCCCGCGGTCCTCTCCGTACGCGACCTGCGCCGCAGCTTCGAGCAGGCCGGGGTCAGGATCGACGTCTTGCGCGGAGTCGACCTCGAAGTGCGGCGGGGCGAGATCGTCGCCCTGCTCGGCCCATCGGGATCGGGCAAGTCGACTCTCCTTCAAGCGGTCGGCCTGCTCGAAGGCGGCTTTCAGGGATCGATCCGGATCGCCGGCGAGGAGGTGGCGGACCTGAGCGATTCCGACCGCACCCGGGTCCGCCGCGACACGCTGGGCTTCGTCTACCAATTCCACCATCTGCTTCCCGACTTCACGGCGCTCGAGAATGTCGTCATCCCGCAGCTCGTCCGCGGCGCGACCCGCGGCGAGGCGGATGAGCGGGCGACGAGCTTGCTCGCTACCCTCGGCCTCGCCGAGCGCCTCACGCATCGGCCAAGCAAGCTGTCGGGAGGCGAGCAGCAGCGCGTTGCCGTCGCCCGCGCTCTGGCCAATCGGCCGGCGCTCGTCCTTGCCGACGAGCCGACCGGCAATCTCGACGAGGGTACCGCCGATATCGTCTTCGCCGAATTCCTTCGCCTGGTCCGCGACGAAGGCAGCGCCGCTCTGGTCGCCACCCACAATGTGCGCATCGCTGACAAGATGGATCGGGTGCTGAGGCTTCACGAGGGGCATATCAGCTAGAAAGGCGTTGGCCGGGCCGCATGCCGGCGACGATCGGTCGCCGGCTCCAGCGCGAATCCTCGACACCGTCCGGGACTCGAATAGGTGTGGAAAAGTCGCCACTGCGTCTTTCCCCGTCGGTCCGCATCTCCCATAGTTCGACCATGTCCTCCGAGCCCTACGTCCCGCTTCGAATCTTCTCCTGCTACACGATGCTCGAAGGCGCGATCGATCCGAAGGCGATCGCGAAGCAGGCCAAGCGGCTCGACTTCCCGGCCGCGGCCGTCGCCGATCGCAACGGTCTCTACGGCGTCATGCCATTCACCGACGCCTGCATGGCCGAGGGGGTGCAGCCGATCGTCGCCACGCTGCTCGGCGTCGCCCGGCCGGGGACGCCCGAGGGCCGAGCCGCGCCTATCGACTGGCTGGCCCTCTATGCCCAGGACGAGGAAGGTTATCGCAACCTGTGTGCGCTCGTCTCCTCCGCCCACCTCGATCGGCCGCTCGAGGACCAGGCCCACGTCCCCTTCGAGGCGCTCGCGGGGCGGAATGGTGGCCTGATCGCGCTCACCGGGGGCGGGGAGGGGGCACTAGCGCGCTTGTTCGCGGAGGGCCAGGGCGAAGCGGCACGATCGTTCGCCGACCGGCTCCGATCGCTATTCCCGGGCCGGCTCTACGTCGAGCTCAGCCGGCGCGGTGATCCGGTCGAGCAGGCCGCCGAGGCGGACCTGGTCGAACTGGCCTACCAACTCGACCTGCCGCTGGTCGCGACCAACCCGGCCGCTTATGCCGAAGCGGCCTTTCATCGGGCCCATGACGCGATGCTGTGCATCGCGCAGTCGAGCCAGATCGACCGCGACGACCGCATACGCTCCTCGCCCGAAGCCTGGCTGAAGCCGGCGGCCGACATGCGCGAGCTGTTCCGCGACCTGCCCGAGGCGATCGTCAACAGCGCCGTCATCGCGCGCCGATGCGCGTTCGGCGCGCCCAAGCGCAAACCGATTCTCCCGCGCAGCGCCGGCAATATCGACGAAGAAGCGGAGCAACTCCGCAAGGACGCGAAAGCGGGGCTCGAGCGTCGATTGGCTTTGCGTGACGATCTGGGGGAAGCCGATCGCCGGGCCTATTTCGAGCGGCTGGATTTCGAGCTCGATGTCATCGTCGGCATGGGCTTTCCCGGCTATTTCCTCATCGTCGCCGATTTCATCAAATGGGCGAAGGAGCAGGGCATTCCGGTGGGGCCGGGCCGCGGCTCCGGTGCCGGCTCCGTGGTGGCCTGGTCGCTCACCATCACCGACCTCGATCCGATGCGCCTCGGCCTCCTCTTCGAGCGCTTCCTCAACCCGGAACGCGTGTCGATGCCGGATTTCGACATCGACTTTTGCGAAACCCGGCGCGGAGAGGTGATCCGCTACGTCCAGGAGCGCTGGGGGACCGACAAGGTCGCGCAGATCATCACCTTCGGAAAGCTGAAGGCGCGCGCCGTGCTCAAGGATACCGGGCGCGTCCTGCAGATGCCCTACGGCCAGGTCGACCGCCTGGCCAAGCTGGTGCCCAACCACCCGACCGACCCCTGGACGCTCGAACGCGCGCTCAACGGGGTCTCCGAGCTGGCGGAGGAATATCGCAACGACGCCGGCGTGCGCCGCCTGTTCGACCTGGCGATGAAGCTCGAAGGCCTGCCGCGCCACAGCTCGACGCATGCGGCCGGCGTGGTCATCGGAGACCGGCCGCTCGACCAGCTCGTGCCGCTCTATCGGGATCCCCGTTCGGACATGCCGGTTACGCAGTTCGACATGAAATATGTCGAGGCGGCGGGCCTGGTGAAGTTCGACTTTCTCGGACTCAAGACGCTGTCGGTGCTGCGCAAGGCCGTCGAGATGCTCCGCCACCGCGGCATCGAGGTCGACCTCGACCGGCTTGCGTGGGACGACCCCGCCGTCTTCGAGCTTCTCCAGCGTGGCGACACGGTCGGCGTCTTCCAGGTGGAATCCGAAGGGATGCGCCGCACCCTCTCCGCGGTGAAGCCGACCATGTTCGAGGACATCATCGCGCTCAACGCGCTTTACCGTCCGGGGCCGATGGACAACATTCCGATGTTCGGCCGGCGGAAGAACGGACAGGAGCCGATCGAATATCCCCATCCCCTGCTCGAGAAGATTCTCGCCGAAACCTACGGGATCTTCGTCTATCAGGAACAGGTCATGCAGGCCGCGCAGATCCTGGCCGGCTATTCGCTCGGAGGCGCCGACCTGCTGCGGCGGGCCATGGGCAAGAAGATCAAGGCCGAGATGGATGCCCAGCGGGCGATCTTCGTCGAAGGCTGCCAGCGGGTGAACGGCATTTCCGAAGCCAAGGCCAACGAGCTGTTCGACTTGATCGACAAGTTTGCCGGCTACGGCTTCAACAAGAGCCACGCCGCGGCTTATGCGCTGCTGACCTATCAGACGGCCTGGCTCAAGGCCCACCACCCGGTCGAATTCTTCGCGGCCTCCATGAGCTTCGATATTCATCTGACGGACAAGCTGGTCGTCCTCGTGGACGACATGCGCCGCATGGACGTCCAGTGCCTTCCGCCGTCGATCAATGCCAGCGAGGCGGACTTCAGCGTAGAAGCCGTGGAGGAGGGCTATGCCGTGCGCTATGCGCTGGGCGCCCTCAAGGGCGTGGGCGAAAAGGCGATGGAGCAACTGGTAGAGGAGCGCCGCGCCAACGGGCCGTTCCGCGACCTCGACGACCTGGCCGGCCGAATCGACCCGCGGCTGCTCAACCGCCGGCAGATCGAAAGCCTCGCGGGCGGTGGAGCCTTCGACGCGATCGCCGACCGGGCGGCGGTCTTCGCCGCCGCCGAGACGATTCTTTCCGCTGCCTCGAGCGCCGCGGAGATGCGCGAGAGCGGCCAGGGCGGCCTGTTCGGCGAAGGCACCACCAACGTGGTCCCGATCCGGATGCCGAGCGGCGAAAGCTGGAGTCTCGCCCAGCGCATGGCGCAGGAGAAGGAGAGCTTCGGCTTCTACTTCTCCGCCCACCCGGTCGACAATTATCGCCATCTGGTCGAGGCGCATGGCGCGAGAAGCTTCGGCCAGATCGCGGCGCTTCCGGCGCCGGCCGACGGCGGCCGGACCGGCTCGGTGATGGCGGCGCTCGTCGAGGATACGCGCTGGCGTACCTCCGCCCGCGGCCGGCGCTACATGATGGCGACGCTCTCCGACCCATCCGGGCAGTTCGAGGCGACGGTGTTCGACGATATGGTGGCCGAGCAGGTCGCCGCCGCGGCCAAGGCCGGCGACTGCGCCCTACTCAATGTCGAGCTGGATCGCCGGCCCGGCGATGAAACGCCGCGGGTGACGATCCGTTCGGTCCAGACGCTGGAGAGCCTCTCCCGGCGCAGCCGATTGCAGCTCGAGGTCGAACTCCGGGACGAGGCGGCGGTCTACCGTCTCAAGGAAGCCGTGGGCGAGTTTCGCGGCGGCAACGGTCAGCTGCGGCTGAAGGCGCGGGCCGAATGCGGCGAGGCCGAGATCGTGCTCGGCCGCGACTTCATCGTCGACGCCGAGCTCGCCGCGCGCCTCGAAAGGATCGACGGCATCGCCGCCGTCCGGCTTTCGGTCGTGGAAGCGCCTCGTCTCGCGCTTGTCGCCGGCGGCTCGGCCTAAATCCTGCAGTCGGGCTGAAAAACCGCGCTTCCCGCGGGCGCGAATGAAGATATGCTCCCTGCCAGAACAGAGAGGCGGAGGGGACATGTTCGGAGGAATGCAGGACTGGCCGCTCAGGATCATGCGGCTGCTCGACTATGCGGAACGCGAGCATGGCGGCCGCGAGATCGTGTCCCGCTGGGCCGACGGAAGCACCACGCGCACCGACTGGCGCGGGGTCGCCCGTGACAGCCGGCGCCTGGCTGCGGCCCTCGAGCGCCTCGGCATCCGCCGGGGAGACCGGGTCGCCACCCTGGCGATGAATCACAGCCGCCATCTCGTCGCCTGGTACGGGACCATCGGCATGGGCGGCATCGTCCACACCGTCAATCCTCGTCTCTTCGAAGAGCAACTCGTCTACATCTTCAATCACGCCGAGGACCGGATCCTGTTCTACGACCACGTCTTCGCGCCTCTGGTCGCGAAGATCCGGCCGCAGCTGAAGAGCGTCGAACACTTCATCTGTTTCGATCCTGGCCCGAGCGGTACCGACGCTCCCGCGGAAGGGGAGAGCCGTCCGGGGAACCTCGGGATCGGCTTCGAGGCGCTGCTGGCCGCGGAGAATGGCGACTATCGCTGGATCGAGGGCGACGAGCGGGAGCCGGCGATGCTCTGCTATACCAGCGGCACGACCGGCAATCCCAAGGGCGTGCTCTACGAGCATCGATCGACGGTGCTACACGCCATGGCCGAGGTGCAGCCGGACATATTCGACCTTTCCCGCCGGGCCTGCGTGCTGCCGATCGTGCCGATGTTCCACGCCGCTTCGTGGGGACTGCCCTTCGCGGCGCCGATTGCCGGCTGCAAGATCGTCTTCACCGCCGATTACACGCCGAGCGTCGTGTGCGACCTGCTGCACGACGAGGAGGTCACCCACACGGCCGCCGTGCCGACGGTGTGGCTGGCGATGATGCAATATGCCGACGCGTCGGGCCGCGATTTCGGCCAGCTCCGGCTGATCACGATCGGCGGATCGGCGGCGCCGCCGGCGATGATCGAATATTTCATGAAGCGCGGCATAAGGGTCGGCCACGCCTGGGGAATGACCGAGATGTCGCCGATCGGGACGGTCGGAGCCCCACCCTTCGACTGGGAGGATTTGAGCTTCGACGAGCAGGTCTCGCTGACCTGCAGGCAGGGCAGGGTGCCGTTCGGGGTCGAGATGCGGATTGTCGACGATGAAGGCCATGCCTTGCCGCGCGACGGTCGGAGCTCGGGCCGGCTGCAGGTGCGCGGTCCCTGGGTGGTGGAGCAGTATTACAAGGAGGAGCACAAGGCGATCGACGCCGAGGGCTGGTTCGACACCGGCGACGTCGCCATCCTCCATCCGGACGGCACGATGCAGATCACCGACCGCTCGAAAGACGTGATCAAATCGGGCGGCGAGTGGATCAGTTCGATCGAGCTGGAAAATGCCGCAATGGGCTGTCCCGGCGTCGCCGAAGCGGCGGCGGTCGCCGTGCCTCATCCGAAATGGGACGAGCGTCCGCTCCTGCTGGTCGTGCGCAAGGAGGGCAGCACCGTCTCCGCTCGCGAAATACGCGATCATCTCACCGGCCATGTCGCGAAATGGTGGCTCCCGGACGAGATAATCTTCGTCGAGACTCTGCCGCATACCGCCACAGGAAAGCTGCTGAAGACGGCGCTTCGGGAGCAATATCGGGATTATCGGCTGCAGACGGCCTGACCGGCTGCCGCGGGCTTTCCTGCGGCTGAGACGGGGAGGGCGATATGGGCGCGAACTGCGCCCGTCGACCACCATTCCTTTACCTCTCGACTCTATCCGCGATCCCATGTGTCCGGCAGCCCAGATAGCCCAGCCGCTCGACCGTGCGGGCGAGCCGCCCGTGCGTTCCGAACGGGTCCCCGACTCGCCACCCCGGCGCGTGCCGTCGCCGCAGGAGGTCCGGGTCCTCGTCCGCCCGGCCGCAGCGCTGGACGGACTTGCCGCCGACTGGGCCGAACTGGCCGCCGCTGCGGCCGAGCCCAATTGTTATGCCGAGTCCTGGTTCATCGCCGCCTCGCTGGCGACGCTGGAGAAGGGGCGACAGGTGCGGCTCGTGGAGGTGCGGCGTGGCGACCAGCTGATCGGCATCGTCCCGCTCGCTCTCGAAGACCATTACGGGCGCTCCCCCATGCGCATCGTCCAGAATTGGTGGCACCATCACATGTTCCTGGGCACGCCGCTGGTCCGCGCGGGCGAGGAAGAGGTGTTCTGGGCCAACTTGCTCGGGATGCTCGACGAGGCGGCGTGGGCGCCGAACTTCCTCCACGTGCGAGGGTTGGTCGAGGACGGGCCGGTCCATCGCGGCCTGCGCGATGCCGCGGCAGCGCGCGGCCATGCCAGTCCGATCGTTCATCGCGAGATCCGCGCGCTTCTGGCCAGCGACCTCGATTCCCGAACCTATTACGAGCAGACGGTCCGAGCGAAGAAGCGCAAGGAGATCAGGCGCCTTCGCAGCCGCCTCGACGAACTCGGCGCCGTGCGGTTCAGCCGGCTGACCAGCGCCGACGCGCTCGGCGGCTGGTGCGATTCCTTTCTCGCCCTCGAACGGTCCGGATGGAAGGGAAGGGCAGGCACCGCCCTGGCCTGCGACGCGGCCACCGACGCCTTCTTCCGCCGCGCCGTCGCCGGCGCCTGGAGCGCCGGGCGGCTCGACTTTCTTCGGATGGATCTCGACGATCGTCCGATCGCGATGCTGGTCAACTTCCTCGCCCCGCCGGGCAGCTTCTCGTTCAAGACGTGCTTCGACGAGGAATATGCCCGATTCTCTCCGGGCGTGCTGATCCAGCTCGAAAATCTCGCCGTCCTGGATCGGCACGACACCGTCTGGATGGATAGCTGCGCCGTGGAGAATCACCCGATGATAGACAGCCTCTGGTCCGGCCGCCGCCGGGTCGTCCGAACCACCGTTCGGCTGAAAGGGTTCAGGCGAACCCTGGCCTATTCCGTCGCCCGTGCGCTCGAAGCGGGCTCGCAGGCAGTGCGCCGCTTCGGCGGAAGGGGGATGGCATGAGCGCGCGCGCCTTCGCCGGTCCCGCCCAAGCGGTCTTCGCCGACGCCTATCCCGAGCAGCCGACCCTGCTCGACCACGGCCTCGTCGATCATCCGCTGTTGAAGCTCGACGCACTGGCCGAGCTGGCGACCAGAATCCGCCCGATCGATGCCGAATATAATCGCGGCGACCTTCCGGTCGGAATCGATCCCGCCGACACCCCCTCCAACGGCCTGTCCGTGGAAGAGACGATCCGCTCGATCGAGCAATGCGGTTCATGGATGGTGCTGAAGTTCGTCGAGCAGGATCCCGCCTATCGCGACCTGCTCCACGACACGCTCGCGGAGCTCGAGGACACGGTCCGCCCGTCGACCGGCGCGATGCTCAAGCGCGAGGCGTTCATCTTCATCTCCTCGCCCGGCGCGGTGACGCCCTTCCATTTCGACCCCGAGCACAACATCCTGCTTCAGGTTCGCGGCACCAAGACGATGACCATTTTCCCGGCGACCGACGAGGCGCTGGTGAGCGGGGAGGCGCACGAAGCCTTCCACGCCGGCGGTCATCGCAACCTGCCTTGGCGGGACGATTTCGCCGGCCGCGGCGAACCCTTCGCGCTGGAGCCCGGCAAGGCGGTCTACGTCCCCGTCAAGGCGCCGCACTGGGTCCGGAACGGGCCGGACGTTTCGATCTCCTTCTCGATCACTTGGCGATCGGAATGGAGCTATCGGGAGGAATATGCGCGCCGGATGAACGCGCTCCTACGCCGGAGCGGACTTCGGCCCGCCTCGCCGAAGCGCTATCCCCACCAGAACCATCTGAAGTCATTCGGCTACCGGGTCATCGACAAGGTGAAGCGGACAACCGGGCTGGCAGGATCGTGATTCCCGAGCTGCTCGTCGTCGTCGACACGGAGGAAGATTTCGACTGGAGCGCGCCATTCTCGCGATCCGCGGTCGCAACCCGCTCGATACCTGCCCAGGCGAGGGCGCACGAAATTTATGACCGCCTCGGCGTCGTTCCGACCTACGTCGTCGACTATCCGGTCGCCAGCGACCCGGTCGCGTCCGGCTATCTCCGGACGCTGCTCGACGCCGGCAAGGCGGAGATCGGCGCCCACCTCCATCCCTGGGTCACGCCGCCGCACGCGGAGGAGGTGAACCCGCGCAATTCTTATCACGGCAACCTTCCCCCGGAGCTCGAGCGGGCCAAGATCGAGACGATTACCGACGCCATTCGCGGCGCGTTCGGAGAAGCGCCGACCATCTTCAAGGCGGGGCGCCACGGATTCGGGCCCCACACCGCCGCATTCCTGGCGGAACTCGGCTACAAGGTCGACTGCAGCCGGCTTCCCTACGTCGACCTGAGGCATGACGGCGGTCCGGATCATCGTCGCGCGCCGGCTTATCCCTATTGGCTGGACCGGCCCGGCGGCCTGCTCGAAGTTCCTCCGACGGTGGGTTTCTTCGGCGCCGCGGCGGGCCTGGCGCCGCGCTTCGGCGGCCTGTTCGACTCGCGAGCGGCCGAACGGCTCCACTTGCCGGGACTGTTGGCGCGGGCCGGCCTCGCCGCGCGTTCGCGCCTGACTCCCGAAGGTGTCTCGGCCGACGAGCAGTGCCGGCTGATCGCGGCAATGGCGCGGCGTGGCCATCGGACCTTCAGCCTGGTCTATCACAGCCCGAGCCTGCAGCCCGGCCACACGCCCTATGTCCGGACCGAGGCGGACCTTGCCGCTTTCCTCACCACGCTTGAAAAGGTGCTGCTCTTCTTCCGCGACCGCATGGGTGGCCGCTTCACCACCATCAGCCAGGTCTATCGGGACTATTCGGCGGCGCGTCAGCGTGGCGCGGCGGACCGGCTCGCGGCCTGACCGGGCGCGGCAGGGCGCTGCGCCCTTCGTTGCCCCTCCGCGATGGCGTCGCCGAAGAAGCTGTCGGAATACCAGAGCGGCGCTTCGGGCTCGTCGGCAATCTCGCGGGCGATCAGATAGTTGAGCTGCGCAAAGCGCGCTCCGGCGTCCCAGTCGAACGGCAAGGCAAGGTCGTCGCGCGGACTGTGATAATATTCTCGCAGGAACTGGGTGAAGCGGTCGCGGCCCTCGCCGGCGAAGCCGGTCATCAAAAAGACCGAAGGCACTCCGACCCGAACGAATCCATAATGGTCCGAACGGGTGAACAGGCCTTCGTGCGGCAATGGATCGGGCGCCAGCTGGACGTTCATCCGGGCCGCTGCGCGTTCGACGATCGGCCCCAAGGTGCTGTGCTCGGCCCCGAACGCGATGACGTCGCTGAAATCGTAGGTGAGCACCGGCATGTCGAGATTGACCACCGCGACCACCCGACCGTCCGTCACCGGGTTGCGGGCGAGATATTCGGATCCGAGCAGCCCGACTTCCTCCGCGGTCACCGCCGCGAACAGGATGGGCCGGCGCGGCGGATTGCGGCGCATCTGCTTCGCCACTTCGATGAGGGTCGCGATTCCCGTCGCATTGTCCATCGCGCCGTTGCGGATCCGATCCTCCAGCCCGGCCTCGTCGCTGACGCCGAGTCCGTCGAGATGCGCCATCAGCAGCACATACTGGTCGGCCAGCGCCGGGTCGGAACCAGGCAAGACTCCGACGATGTTGGGGCTGGTGAAGCGGGTGGTCTCGGCCGGGTCGCGATCCACCCGAGCCGTCGCCGCGAGCGCAAAGCCGGCCGGCCTTTCCCGCTCGCGAGCCGCCTCGCGCAGCACTCGGGAAAGGCCTTGCGGGGCTCCTTCGAACAGTGCCTCCGCAACCGGCCGGTCCACCGTGGCGACGAAGCGCAGACCATGTGAGGAGAAAGGTTGCCCCTGCGCGTCGACCCAGGTCGTGCCGGGGCTGTCCGAGTAGTTGACCAGCCGTTCCCACGGGGTCCGCTCCGCGTCCGCGTCTCTGCGGACGATGATCAGGCCTACGGCGCCGCGCTCGGCCGCCATCCGCGCCTTCTCCGCATTCAGGTGCGCGCCGACGTCGCTCGGCGTGCCGGACGGATAACCGTTCAGCACCACGACGATGCGGCCGCGCGCGTCCAGACCGCGATAGTCGTCGAAACCCCGCGAGGGCAGGTCCAGGCCGTAGCCGGCGAAGAGGAGCGGCGCTTCAAGCGAAAGCGGCTCCTGATCGGGACTCGGCCGCATGAGGATGTCTGTTTTGTGGGTGAAGGTGCGCCCGCCGATCGTCAGGCGGGGCGTTCCGCTCGTGGCGTAGCGAACCAGCTCCACCGGCTGAAACCAGCTGTCGCCGGCGCCGGGCCGCAGGCCGAGCGACTCGAGCTGGCTCGCGACGTACCGGGCGGCGATGTCGTAGCCCGGCGTCCCCGATTCGCGGCCTTCGAGCCAATCGTCGGCCAGGAAGGCGACATGGGACCGGAAGGCCTCGGGAGAGAAGGTCGCTTCGCTGGGCGCCTGCGCCGTTGCAGCGACGGCAGAGAGCCATGCCGCGGCAATGGCCAGAAGGGTCCTGAACGACATCGAAGAATCTCCCGCGAAGACGGCCTCTGCAAGCCGCTGATCAGGCTATTGATTGGCGCCCCGAAGTCACAATTGAAACACTTTTCCTACGCGCCCGGCATCCCGCAGACACCCGCTTGGCAGAGAAAGGCGGCCATGTTCGCGAGGGGAAGCTGAATGCCACGGAACCGGAATAGTCAGCTTTCGTTCAACTCGTCTATGGAATCTAACCACTCGTCGCACTCACTGGAAGGCGACAAGGGAGTAAAAAAGATGTTGGTCTCGATATTCGGCAAGCAGGGCACCGCCTACCCGCACGACCCCTCGCGGCGCGGCTATCATGTCGTCTACCGCGAGAACGAAGTGAACCATTGCCCCGGCTGCGGTCGTTCGCACTGGTATGTGGGCCGCCTGTCCGCGGAATGCGGCTTTTGCGGCACCGCTCTGCCGCTCGCCGATGCCGGCACCTGGGGCGTCGGACTGGTGCGCCAGCGCGGGCCCGTGCCGCGCGAGGATCTCGCGGACGCTGCCTGAGCTGCCGCCTTCGATTGTTGCCGCCGCGGCCCGGCTCGCTCCGCGGCGGCGCCTCGCTTGATCGGGGCCCGATGCTGACACCCGAATCCACGACCGAGCGTGCTTGCCCTCCCGGCCAGCGCTGCTATAGACGCCGCCTTGCCGTGGCCCGGCGGGCGTGGCGGAACTGGTAGACGCGCTGGATTTAGGTTCCAGTGGGCAACCGTGGGGGTTCGAGTCCCTCCGCCCGCACCAGCTTCGCCGCTCACGAGCGCGAAAGCCGCATAATCCTGAAATGAAGGTTCGAGCCGACTCATGCAGACTGTCGAGACGTTGAACGAGGGGCTGAAACGCGCCTTTCGGATCACCATTCCCGCCAAGGATATTGACGCGCGGGTAGACCAGGAACTGAAGTCGATCGCGCCCCAGGTGCGTATGCCGGGATTCCGTCCCGGCAAGGTTCCGGCGAACCTCGTCCGCAAGATGCACGGCGCGGCGCTCGAGCAGCAGGCGCTGCAGAATGCGGTGCAGGAGGGCGTTCAGCAGCTCATGGCCGACCAGAAGCTGCGTCCGGCGATGCAGCCGAGCGTCGAGCTGGAGGAGGGCGGCCCCGGGAAGGATGCCGTCGTCAAGGTCGAGGTCGAGACCCTGCCGGACGTTCCGGAGGCGAAGATCGACGGGCTGAAGATCGAGCGTTTCGTGGTCGAGGCCAGCGACGAGATGATCGACGAGGCCGTTCAGCGCCTCGCCGCCGGCCAGCGCAGCTTCGATTCGGCGCCGGCCTCGCACAAGGCCGCGACGGGCGACCGTGTCATCATCGACTTCGAGGGCAAGGTTGACGGCGAGACGTTCGAAGGCGGTGTCGGCGAAGGCATGTCGGTCGAACTGGGTTCTGGTCGCCTCATCCCCGGCTTCGAGGACCAGCTTGTCGGCGTGAAGGCCAACGATCAGAAGACGGTCAACGTCACCTTCCCCGAAGATTATCCGGTCGACTATCTCAAGGGCCGCGAGGCCGCTTTCGAGGTGACCGTGAACGAGGTCCAGGTCGCCCGCGAGGTCAAGGCCGATGACGAGTTCGCCCAGTCGATGGGCCTCGAGGGCATTGCCCAGCTCCGCGATCTGCTGAAGGCGCAGGTCGAGCAGGAGCTCAATGGCCTCACCCGAACCCACATGAAGCGCCAGCTGCTCGATCAGCTCGCCGCCAGCCACGATTTTCCCGTTCCGGAATCCATGGTCGAGGCCGAGTTCGACCAGATCTGGCGTCAGCTCGAGCATGAGGCGGGTCACGAGGAGGATCCAGCCGCGGCGCGCGCCGAGATGGAAAAGGAGCGCGGCGACTATCGCGCGATCGCCGAGCGTCGCGTCCGGCTCGGCCTGCTGCTTTCGGACATCGGCCAGAAGAACGGCGTCGAGGTCAGCCAGCAGGAGATGAACCAGCTCGTCATGCAGGCGGCCCAGCAGTACAAGCCGGAGGATCGTCAGCGCTTCGTTGAATATATCCGCAACGAGCCGATGGCGGCGGCGCAGCTCCGTGCCCCCATGTTCGAGGACAAGGTCGTCGACTTCCTGTTCGACAAGGCCGAGATCAGCGAACGACCGGCGAGCCGCGAGGAGCTCGAGTCGGCGATCGAAGCCGAGGAAGGCCATGTCCACGGCCCGGGCTGCGGCCACGATCACGATCACGATCATGCCGCCAAGCCCAAGGCCAAGAAGTCCGCGAAGGCGGCCGCGAAGTCCGACGAGGCGCCGGCCGAGAAGCCTGCCGCGAAGAGCAAGGCCAAGGCTGCCGCCAAGGAGGAAGCCGCCGAGGCCGCTCCGGAGAAGAAGCCCGCCGCCGAGAAGGCAGCCGCCAAGAAGCCCGCCGCCAAGAAGGCCTGAGGCTAGCCTTCATTCCGGCCTTACGCCGGAAACGATTGTCCTGGATCGGCTGACGAGCTGACCCGCAAGCCCGTACCTGCTCACAGGTGGCGGTTTGCGCAGCTCGTTCCGGAGGACGAGCAGGTCTCCTGCTTCGCGAACGAGGATGGGCCTTGCGGCGGCGGCTTGATGACGAATTCACCTTTGCCCGCTAGACAGCTCGGCATGGCCCTGTCGAAGCCCGAGGAACCTATCATGCCCGCGGCCCATGGCGCCGCGGTGCTGCGGATCGCCGTGCTGCTTCCCTGCTACAATGAGGAAGCGGCGATCGCGCAGACGGTGGCCGGGTTCCGGGCCTCGCTCCCCCAGGCCGACATCTACGTCTACGACAATAACAGCTCGGACCGAACCCGCGAGGTCGCGGCCGCCGCCGGCGCGATCGTGCGAGCGGAGCGGATGCAAGGAAAAGGGCATGTCGTCCGGCGGATGTTCGCCGACGTGGATGCGGACATCTACGTGATGGCCGACGGCGACGCGACCTACGACGCCTCGGCGGCTCCGATGCTGATAGGCAAGCTTCTCGACGAGCAGCTCGACATGGTCGTCGCCGCACGCCAGTCCGAGATCGAGGAGGCGTATAGACGCGGACATCGCCTGGGCAATCGACTCTTCAACACGCTTCTCGCCAGCCTGTTCGGAAGAACGTTCAGCGACATCTTCTCCGGCTATCGGGTCTTTTCGCGCCGGTTCGCCAAATCCTTTCCGGCGCTGTCGAGCGGCTTCGAGACCGAGACCGAGATCAGCGTTCATGCGCTCGAGCTGGCCATGCCGGTAGGGGAAGCGGTTACCCCTTATGGCGCGCGCCCGGAAGGATCGCATTCGAAGCTCTCGACCTGGCGCGACGGCTGGCGGATCATGAAGACGATCCTCCACCTCTTCCGGACTGAGCGGCCCGTCATCTTCTACGGCAGCTTCAGCCTGTTCCTGGCTACGCTGGCGGTCGTCCTCTCCATTCCGATCGTCGTCACCTATCTCGAGACAGGCCTCGTGCCGCGCTTCCCGACCGCGATCCTCGCCACCGGCCTGATGATCCTTGCGGCGTTGAGCTTCTTCGCCGGGTTGATCCTCGACACCGTCGTGCGCGGCCGGCGGGAGGTGCGCCGGCTCCATTATCTGAGCCTTCCCGCCCCGGGCGTCTCCCGATTGTAGCGTTTCTGCAACGATCCTGAAAAATCCGTCGCTGCGAGCTTTCGGCAGCGTCGTTCCGCCCCCGTCATCCGTTTTCCCCGCACCGCGTGCTGAACGTCGGTAGGCGACGTGCGGCGCCGGCAAACGGGAGGGTTAGCATGACCAGCCTTATGCGCAGAATCCACCAGGGAACCGCCACTTTCGCCATCGCCGCGGCACTCGCCGGCTGGAGCAATCCAGCGCTCGCCCAGCCGAGCACCGACCAACCGGATCCGCTTCCTGAGGATGCCGCGCCCGGCGCCGGAGGCGAGCAGGCGATCCTTATCACCGGTTCGCGTATCCGGCGCGATCCGCTCGACCAGGACCAGCCGATCACCTTCGTCGACCGCGCCGACATCGATCGCACGGGCCTCGTCTCGACGGCCGAGGTGCTCCAGCGCATCCCGAGCTCGGGCGGAGCGCTGAACAGCCGGTTCAACAATAGCGGCAATTTCGGCAATCCGCCCGACGGCGGCGGCGTCGGAGCCGGCGCGGCCGAGGTCGACCTGCGCTATCTCGGCTCGCGCCGCACCCTCGTCCTTGTCGACGGCCTGCGGTTCGTGAACGCGGCATCCGCCAGCGGCGTGCCGGGCTCGACCGACCTCAACGCCATTCCAGAGAACATGATCGAGCGGATCGAAGTGCTGCAGGCCGGCGCTTCGGCCATCTACGGTTCGGACGCGATCGCCGGTGTGGTCAACATCATCACGCGTACCCAGCAGGAGGGTTTCCTCGCTTCCGCGCAACTGGGGCTGTTCGGCCAAGGCGACGGCTTTACCGAGAATTACCAGCTCAGCTGGGGCACCGGCAGCAGCGACGACAGCACGCGGATCGTCGTCGGCGGCCACTATGTCCACCAGAGATCGGTCAGCGCCGGCAACCGGGACCTGTCGCTGTTCCCGACGCCGGGCGCGACCGAATGCGACGACCAGTGCAGCTCGGGAACGCCCGCCGGGCGGTTCATCGTACTCGGCAATGATCTGACCCTGCGAGCGCCTGTGCTCGCCGGCCGTCCGGTCTTCAACCCCGCGAACCCGACCGACCCGGCCAGCGATTTCCGGCAGTTCCAGACCGCCGACCGCTTCAACTTCGCCCCCTACAATTTCCAGCAGATTCCGCTGGAACGCTATGGCGGGTTCGTCAACGTGACGCAGGAGCTCGGCGACGTCGCCAATCTTACGGTCCGGGCGATCTACAACAAGCGCAAGTCCCGCAACCAGGCGGCGCCGCTGCCCCTGTTCGTCGGGCCCGATGCCGGCAACGGCAACCTCCTCGACACGATCGACATCGACATCACCAATCCGTTTAATCCGTTCGGCGTGACGCTCGATCCGTCCACTTATGCCTTCATCGGCCGGCGCGTCGTCGAGGGCGGACCCCGCCGCTACGACCAGGAAGTCGACAGCTATTACGTGTCGGGCACGCTCGACGGTTCGTTCCAGCTGCTCGGCCACGACTGGTATTGGGACGTGAACGGGGTCTGGGGGCGCAACAAGGCGAAGCAGACGGTGCAGGGCAACATCAATGCCGCCAATCTGGCACGGGCGCTGGGGCCGGTGGCGGACTGCACCGCGCCATGCGTGCCGTTCAACATCTTCGGCGGGCCGGGCTCCATCACCCAGGAGATGCTCGACTATGTCGGCTTCACCCAGCGGGACAGCAGCCGTCAGCGGCTCTGGGATGTCTCTGCCAACCTGAGCGGCGGCCTGTTCGATCTTCCGGGCGGGACTGCGGCTATCGCCCTCGGCGTCGAGCATCGCGACCAGACCGGACGCTTCGATCCCGATCCGATCGTCGCGGCGGGCCTGGGATCGGACATTCCGGCGCTGCCGACCAGCGGCGGCTTCAACGTCGACGAAGCTTATGCGGAGCTGCGGTTGCCGCTGCTCGCCGAAACGGATTTCTTTCATCGCCTGGAGCTGACCGGCGCCGCCCGCTATTCGGATTACTCGACCTCCGGCTCCACAACGACGTTCAGCGCCGGCGCCAATTGGGAGCCGATCCCGAATCTTCTGTTCCGGGGGAGCTGGGCCGAGGGCTTTCGGGCGCCGAGCATTGGGGAGCTGTTCGGCACCCCCAGCCGCTTCGATCAGGAGGTCGACGATCCTTGCTCGGACTTCAACAATAGCGGCATCTCGGACGCGGTGCGTCAGAACTGCATCGCGGCCGGCGTCCCGGCGGACGGAAGCTACGTCCAGCTCAACCCGCAGCTTTCGGTCGTTACCGGCGGCAATGAGGCGCTGGAGCCGGAGACCTCGGAAAGCTGGGTTTTCGGCGGCGTCTGGCGACCTTCCTTCGCGCCGCGACTGTCGATCGAGGCAAACTATTTCGACATCCGCGTCGACGGAGCGATCCAGGCGATCGATGCCGAAGTGCTGCTCGGCCGCTGTGCCACCACGGCCGACGAACTCAGCTGCGCCGCCATCACCCGTACGGCATCCGGGCAGGTCGCACAGATACGCGGCTTCCTGCAGAATATCGCCAGCATCGAGACCGACGGGCTCGACGTGACCCTGAACTATCGCAGCCCGGAAACCGGCGCCGGCACGTTCGGCTTGTTCTGGACCAATACCTTCCTGCGCAACTACACGGTCACTGTGCCCGCCACCGAGGGCGTGACCGTGATCGAGCGTGAGGGGACGGAGCAGGGGAGCCCGGACCAGGCATTTCCCAAATTCAAGTCCACGGCGATCCTCGACTGGACGTTGGGCGAGTTCGGCGCCTCGGTCACTGGCCGCTACATCGACGGCGTCGACGAGGCGAACGGCAACCATATGGACGCGGTTTTCTATACCGACGTTCAGATCCGCTGGAATCTCGACGACGGCTTCGGCTTCGCGCTCGGCGTGAACAACCTTCTGGGCGAGGATCCGCCGCCCTGCTTCACCTGCGGGCTCAACAATATCGACCCGACGACTTACGACGTCCCCGGCACCGTCTTCTACGCGCGGGCGACGGTTCGCATGTAGCGCGTCCGGGGATGGATCAAGCAGGGGCCGGGCGCTTCCGGCCGGCCCCTGCCGCCCCTGGCGGAGCAAGGCTGTCTCTCGGTCGTTCATGATCGGTGGCGAGGGGCTTGAACCTTCGTCGCTTTGATCCGATGTTCCTCGCACGCCAACAGATCAGGATTCTCCCCCTTCCATGGACCACGAAGACATCATCGGCGGGCTCGTCCCCATCGTCATCGAGCAGTCGAATCGCGGCGAGCGCAGCTTCGACATCTATTCGCGGCTGTTGCGCGAGCGGATCGTCTTCGTCACCGGCGGGGTCGAGGATCACATGGCCACTCTGGTCACCGCCCAGCTGCTCTATCTGGAATCGGAGAATCCGAAGAAGGACATCTACATGTACATCAACTCGCCGGGCGGTGTGGTCACGGCGGGCATGGCGATCCACGACACCATGCAGTACATCCGGCCCAAGGTCGGGACGGTCTGCATCGGTCAGGCCGCTTCGATGGGCGCCTTCCTGCTGTCGGCGGGCGAGCCGGGCATGCGGGTCGCCCTGACCAATTCCCGGATCATGATCCACCAGCCGTCCGGCGGCGCGCAGGGAATGGCGACGGACATCGAGATCCAGGCCAAGGAAATTCTCCGCATTCGCCACCGGATGAACGAGCTGATGGCGAAATATACCGGCCAACCGCTCGAGGAGATCGAGCGCAACGTCGAGCGCGACAAGTTCTTCTCCGCCGACGAGGCGAGGACGTTCGGCCTGGTCGACGAGGTGTTCGAAAAGCGGCCTGTGCCGGCCGACGAGGGAGCCGCACGCGCGGCTTAACCTTTAGGCCATTGTGATTGTGATAAATTGCCGTCAGGATGGCCCCCCAGAGGCGAGGCCGGCACTGAATCGGCCTGAAGGAAGATTATGACGAAGCTCAGCGGCGGCGACAGCAAGAGCACGCTCTATTGCTCATTCTGCGGAAAGTCGCAGCACGAAGTGCGCAAGCTCATAGCCGGCCCGACCGTGTTCATTTGCGATGAATGCGTCGAGCTGTGCAATGACATCATCCGCGAGGAGACCAAGTCGGCGCTGGTCAAGACCCGCGACGGCGTCCCCACGCCGGCCGAGATCTGCAAGGTGCTGGACGATTATGTGATCGGCCAGGACCACGCGAAGCGCGTCCTCTCGGTCGCCGTCCACAACCATTACAAGCGGCTCGCCCACGGCGCCAAGGGCGGCGAGGTCGAACTCGCCAAGTCGAACATCCTGCTCGTGGGGCCGACCGGCTGCGGCAAGACCCTGCTCGCCCAGACGCTGGCACGCATCCTCGACGTGCCGTTCACCATGGCCGACGCGACCACGCTGACCGAGGCGGGCTATGTCGGCGAGGATGTCGAGAACATCATCCTGAAGCTGCTCCAGTCCTCCGACTACAATGTCGAGCGGGCGCAGCGCGGCATCGTCTATATCGACGAGATCGACAAGATCAGCCGCAAGTCGGACAATCCCTCGATCACCCGCGACGTCTCGGGCGAGGGCGTCCAGCAGGCGCTGCTTAAGCTGATGGAAGGCACCACCGCCTCGGTCCCGCCGCAGGGCGGCCGCAAGCATCCGCAGCAGGAATTCCTGCAGGTCGACACGACGAACATCCTGTTCATCTGCGGCGGCGCCTTCGCCGGCCTGGAGAAGATCATCGGCGACCGGCTCGAGGGCAAGTCGATCGGCTTCGGCGCCCATGTCGCCGCGCCGGACGAGCGCCGCACCGGGGAGGTGCTTCGCCACACCGAACCCGAGGATCTGCTGAAGTTCGGCCTCATCCCCGAGTTCGTCGGCCGTCTGCCGGTGATCGCGACGCTCGAGGACCTCGACACCGAGGCTCTGGTCAAGATCCTGCGCGAGCCCAAGAACGCCCTCGTCAAACAGTATCAGAAGCTGTTCGACATGGAGGACGTCAAGCTCACCTACACCGACGACGCTCTGGTCGCGACCGCCAAGAAGGCGATCGAGCGCAAGACCGGCGCCCGCGGCCTGAGGTCGATCATGGAGAATATCCTGCTCGACACGATGTTCGACCTGCCGTCGATGGACGGCGTCGACGAGGTGCTGATCGACAAGGACGTCGTCGAGGGCCGCAAGGAGCCGGTGCGCATCTACGCCAAGAAGGCTGAAGACGCCGCCTGATCAGGATCCGGCGCCGGCGGGGCTTACCGGCGCCAGCCCGTAGCGCTCGAACTCCCACTCGATCGCCGAATTGAGCCGGCGCGCGCGTGCAAGATCCCGGCCGCCCGCCGCAGCCTCGCTGCCACGGATTCGCGCCACGGCGCGCCCGTAGAGAGCGAACGAATTGACGGGAACTATGCCGAGAGCCCGGTCGAACTCGCGAGCGGCATCGCTCCATCGCTGCAGTCGCAGATAGACAAGTCCTCTCGCGATCATCGCCTCGTCATGCTCGGGATCAGCTTCCCGCGCGGCATTGCAGTCGCTAAGCGCCCGCTCGAGGTTGGTATCGGCTTCCGCGAGCAGCCAGCAGCGCGCAAGCTGGGCTCGGTAGTTGCCGGGATAGCGTCTCAGCCGCGCTTCGATCTGCGCCAGCGCCTCGTCATAGCGGCCGGACTTTACCAGCAGGCGCATCCGCAGCTGGTCGGTCGGCGTGTCCTCAGGCGCCAGCGTCCGTTCGACTCCCCTTGCCACCGCTGCCTCGTAGAGCTGAAGGGCGTTCCGATAGGCGTCCAGCGCTTCGGCGGGCCGCTGCAGCCGGGCAAGAAGGTCGCCTCGTTGCGCGGCGATGAAGAAGTTTGTCGGGTCTGCGGCTTGGGCGGCATCCATGGCGGCAGCTGCTTCGTCGAAACTTTCCAGGCTGACCAGCAAGGCGGCGCGTTGGATGTGCCCGAAGGCATTTCCCGGTTCGACGGCGACGACCCGGTCCGCATCCGCCAGGGCTTCATCCTCGCGATCGACCATCTGGTAGGCCCAGGAACGAAGCCCGAGCGTCGTGCTGTTGTCCGGGTCGAGCTCGAGTGATCGCGTCAGCGCGCTGATCGCATCTTCGGGCCGTTCCTGATTGAGATGCAGGAGGCCGTAGCCCTGATGAACGACGAAATCCTCGGGATCTCGGCGCATCGCCTGTGCGAGTGCGGCCCGCGCCTCATCGAGGCGTTGGAGGTCGATCAACGCGATGGCTCGATTGGCGTGAGCCGTCGCCCAATCGGGAGCAAGGGCGATCACGCGGTCGAAGTCCTCCAGCGCCGCTCGCGGACGCTCCGAATTCAGTTTCACATAGCCCGAGCTGATCAGCGCCGAGGCCGAGCCGTCCTGTCCGACCGGGCCTTGCGAGGCATCGCTGACGGCGCCGAGCGGTGCGACGAGATAGGCCTCGTCGTCCGCGATCTCGCGCAGCGCCGGAAGGCCCGCCTTCGCCTCGGCCGCCGCCAACTCGCGGGCTATGGGCTGGAAGAGCGACCGGGCGATTGCCCGGCCGTCGACGAGGCTGAGGCTGCGGCTGAATCGGACACCGGCCACGGTCCGGTCGAAATCGCCGCCATCGAGGGTGAAGCCCCGGCCTCGGTTGGGCAGGAGCACAGTCTCGACCGTTTCGATGAAGCTCTGGGCGTCGAGGGCGAACGGGACGTCGGCATGGGGCCCTTCCTGCCGCTCGAAGTCCTGATCCCAGTCGATCGTGTCGTTGTCGAAGCGGAAGCGGTAAGAAAGGGTGCCTGTATTGCGCGTCCATTCCAGCCGAACCGTTCCGCTATGGATGAGGGTGAAGGTGCCCTCGTCGGGGTCGTCGCGTATATCGACGCTCGTCACTTCCTCGTCCGAGCCGTTGATGTCGATGCTCGATTCGCGAATGCGACGGGTAAATTCGTCGCGGCCGACCTGGGACATCGCCATGCGCATGCTCAAGGCCGAATCGCCGCGCATCATCATCTCGCGCCGGAAGGAGACGGGTTCGGCTAGGCCGTTCGAGCCGTCATAGGTGATGCGGGTGCTTAGCATCGGTCGGCTGGGGGGCGAGAAGGGGATGGCCTCGAGCTCGGCGCCGCCGGCGCGCACCGGAAGACCCCATGCGAGCGGCGAGGAGGCGAGCGATTCGAGGTCCCGGTCGCCGACGTGCGTCCCGTCGAGCCAGTAGGATCGACCGTCGATCCTAGTGCGGACGATGACGTGGTTGAACGCACCCATCTGGGGAAGCAGCTGATCGAGCGTATCCCCTATCGCGACATTGACGAGGACCGGCTCCGCTTCGAGGCCGAGGCCTCTCAGCAGGGCGACGAGGGTGACGGTCTTGGCCTTGCAATCGCCGTAGCGGCGGGTCCAGGTCTCATCGGCGGTCGCGGGCAGGTAATTGCCGTTGCCCATGAGTAGGGCGAAATAGCGGACGTCGTCCTGGACGAGCCGCAGAGCCGCCATGGCACGTGACCGCGGATCGGCGTGAGCGGCCGCAATCCGGTCGATCTCCCTCCGCAGCGCCGAGTCGGGAGCGAGCTCGCTCGCGCGATCATAATGCGGCGCGATGAGCGCGCTCAGCTCGGCCCAGTCCCGGAAGGCGGTGACCTGCAAGTTGGCGGCAAGCGCGTAGCGGGCCGGCGCCTGGTCCGGCACCTCCGGTCCCTCGGCGTTGCGCAGGTCCACCACCAGCTCGGTGCCGCGCGCGGTCCTGCGGACCTCCGGTCGTGCCAGGCGCTCGCGGCCGCGCCATTGGATCGGCAGCGTCCGAGGCCAGATCTGCCGAATATGGTACCGGCCGATTGGATTGCCGTGCCGGAGCAGGAAGAAGTTCTCGCCCCCGAGCCCGAGAGTGCCGGCGCGCCGGCGAACGGTGAAGGCCAGGTTGAGCGTGTCGCCGATCTCGAGCCCCTCGGCCTGCATCACGGCGGTCAGCGTGCCGTCGAGCATCGCCGCCTCGAGATTGTTCTCGCGCCGCAGGACGGTGAATTGATGGCCCTGCGCCAGCAGGTCGATCACCGTCGCCCCGCGTCGGATCTGCACCTTGTGGATGATCAGTTCGCTATGGTCCGGCTGCCAGGGCAGGACTATGTTCCCGACCCCCTGCAGGCCCGGCATCGTCTGGACGAGGGTGGCCATTTCCATGAAATGATCGACCTGCTCGGGGCCGTAGAGGGATTGGGCTGTGATCAGCAGGTTCTGGACATGGCGGTCGCGCAAGGCCGGGTCTGCCTCTGGAATGTCCAGTCTCTCGACCCACTCGGGAATCGGAGCGATGGTCGGCTCGCGCGCGGCTGGGGCGGGTGCCGCCGCAAGCAGCAGCGCCCAAAAGGCCATGATCAACGACCGCAATTTCGCCCCCCCGGAATAGTCCCCGCCAGCAGGATGACTTGGTCGGCGCAGATTTCAAGCGATGTGTCGCTAAATCGAGCGGCCGGTGGGGAGACTTGTCGAGGAAAGGGACGACGAGGTCCCGCCTCGCTGGAACGGTGCCCCTACTTCGTGTCCGCGGGCGCGGACCGCCTTGCGCCGGCCTGCCACGGCACGGTGGCGACATTATAGTCGTTGACCTGGGCCTGGGTCAGGCAGCGGCGGGTTTCGCGATTGCTTGCATCGGCCACCGCGGAAGTCTGGTACATGACTTCGGTGAGCAGCCGGCGCGAAATGCCCATGCGTATCAGGAAGTCGTTGTCCTCGCTGGCGAGCAAGGCGGACTGTTGCTCGATCTCGCCGATCAGGCTGACCGTATTGTCCTCGCCCTGCGCAACCTCCCGACGAATCACGTCCCGATTCCCCGTGTGCGTGAACATGTGAACGATGAAGAGACCTCCGTCGTCGACATAGCGGGCCATGCCGCCCATGAACATGAAATTACAGGCGGAGAAGCAGGCCCAGCCGCTCGGAATGCGGGTTACCATGCCGTTGTCGCGGATCAGGCGGCCCGCTTCGTTTCCGATCCGCGCGTTTCCGCCGGGCGAACGAAGCCAAATCTCTGCAATGTCTGGATTGCCGTCAAGCGCCGCCTGGAGGCGGGGCACCACATTGTCGTCGATGACGCCTTCCGCAAGCAGGACGCGGCGACCTTCCACCTGCTGTGGCGTGAACCGCATCTCGCGATAGTTCGACCAGTTAGGGCTGGCCGGACAGGTGGGATTATCCGGATCCATGGCCGTCTGCGCGACGGCCGCCTCCGCCCCGATCAGCGCAGCGGCGGACGCGATGGAACCGAAGAGGCGGAAGAGGCGCCTAGACGCGGACATAGCGGTTCGAAGGCGGCCGCCGGCACATCTGCTTCGGCGCGCGCGTCTCCTCGCCGTCCACTATGACAATATCGGTCACGGTCATGCAATTGTCTTCGACCGCGGTGACGGTCGAGGCGCCGCGAACGCCAGGACGGCTTTCGCTTTCCCATTCGGCCGTCGCGCCGACCTCGCCGCGCTGGACCGCCTGCTCGGTCGCCTCGGCGGCCTTTTCCTGCTCCTGACAGTCGAGCATGTTCATGATCGCGTCGCTGAGCATGTCGGTGAACGGGATTGCGACGGCGGCGGCTCCGCCGAGACGCCCCAGCGCGCCGCTGGCCAAGCCGCCCAGCAGGCCGCGCGCGACCGATCGGCCGGGGCTGCTGCTCGCCTGGCATTCCTCGCCAGTGAGGCTCTGCGCGGCAGCGCCCGTCGGCACGGCGAACAGAAGGAGCAGCGGAGAAAGAAGAAATAGGACGCGTGACATCGCTGGCACCCTCTCACTCGGACGCCGGAGATTAGACCTGCGACCGACGGGAATCAATGCCGCAGGCCGTGCTTCGCGGACGATGAACCGCCCGCATTGATGCCGTCCGGATATCCCCCCATATAGACGGCAAGAGAGTGGAGTATCCATGAGCACAAACTATCCCCTTCTGCCCCTGCGCGACATCGTCGTTTTCCCCCACATGATCGTCCCCCTCTTCGTCGGGCGCGACAAATCGGTGGCGGCGCTGGAAAGCGCGATGGCGGCCGACAAGAACATCTTCCTCGTTGCCCAGCTCGATCCGGCCGAGGACGATCCCGATCGAGACGCACTGTACGACCTCGGCGTGGTCGCCACCGTCCTCCAGCTCCTGAAGCTGCCCGACGGCACCGTGCGGGTGCTGGTCGAGGGCCGCCAGCGCGCGTCCCTGAAGTCGCTGAACCACGAGAGCGGCCATCTCTCCGCCGAAGTCGAGCTGATCGACACGGCAGAGCCCGAAGGCCCCGAGGTTCTGGCGCTGATGCGCTCGGTCATCGAGCAGTTCGAGAATTACGGGAAGTTGAACCGCAAGCTGCCCGCGGAGACCGCCGTTCAGCTGGGCCAGATCGAGGAGCCCTCCAAGCTCGCCGACGCGGTCGCCGCCAACATCAACATCAAGGTGGCCGACAAGCAGGCCCTGCTGGCCGAGCTCGATCCCGTGCGCCGGCTGGAGATGGGCTTCGCCTTCATGGAAGGCGAGCTCGGCGTGCTCCAGGTCGAGAAGAAGATCCGCTCGCGCGTCAAGCGCCAGATGGAGAAGACCCAGCGCGAATATTATCTCAACGAGCAGCTGAAGGCGATCCAGCGGGAGCTCGGCAATGCCGGCGAGGAAGGCGAGGGTGACGAGCTTGCCGAGCTTGCCCGGAAGATCGAGCGCACCAAGCTCTCGAAGGAGGCCCGCGGCAAGGCCCAATCGGAGCTGAAGAAGCTGAAGGCGATGGCTCCGATGTCCGCCGAAGCGACGGTGTCGCGCAATTATCTCGACGTTCTGCTCGGACTGCCCTGGGGCAAGAAGTCGAAGCTGAAGCACGACATCAAGGAAGCCGAACGGATCCTCGACGAGGATCATTATGGCCTCGAGAAGGTCAAGGAGCGGATCGTAGAATATCTCGCCGTCCAGGTCCGCACCAACAAGCTGAAAGGCCCGATCCTGTGCCTGGTCGGCCCGCCGGGCGTCGGCAAGACCTCGCTCGGCCGCTCGATCGCGCGCGCCACGGGTCGCGAGTTCGCCCGCCAGTCATTGGGCGGCGTGCGCGACGAGGCCGAGATTCGCGGCCACCGGCGCACCTATATCGGCTCGCTGCCCGGCAAGATCGTCACCAACCTCAAGAAAGCGGGCACCTCGAACCCGCTGTTCCTGCTCGATGAGATCGACAAGCTCGGCCAGGATTTCCGCGGCGATCCTGCCTCGGCCCTGCTCGAAGTGCTCGATCCGGAGCAGAACAGCCGGTTCCAGGATCATTATCTCGAGGTCGATTACGACCTTTCCGACGTCATGTTCGTCACCACGGCGAACTCGATGGACATGCCGCAGCCGTTGCTCGACCGCATGGAGATCATCCGCCTCGAAGGCTATACGGAGGACGAGAAGGTTGAGATCGCCAAGCGCCACCTGATCCCGAAGCAGATCGAATCGCATGGCCTGAAGGAGGGCGAGCTCACCCTTACCGAGGAAGGGCTTCGCGCGCTGATCCGTCATTACACCCGTGAAGCGGGCGTGCGCACGCTCGAGCGGGAGATCGCCAAGGTGGCGCGCAAGGCGCTTCGGCAGATCCTCGAAGGCAAGGCCGAGAAGATCGAGGTCACCCCCGGCAATCTCGGCGACTTCGTCGGGGTGCGGAAGTTCCGCCACGGCATGAGCGAGGAAGAAGACCAGATCGGCGCGGTGACCGGGCTCGCCTGGACCGAGGTAGGCGGCGAATTGCTGACCATCGAAGCGGTGACCGTTCCCGGCAAGGGCCAGATCCGGACCACCGGCAAGCTTGGCGACGTGATGCAGGAGTCGATTCAGGCGGCTTTCTCCTTCGTGAAGGCGCGCTCGCCCAGCTACGGCGTCAAGCCGAGCCTGTTCGCGCGCAAGGACATCCACGTCCACCTTCCCGAGGGGGCGGTGCCGAAGGACGGCCCGTCGGCAGGCGTCGGCATGGTAACCGCGATCATCTCGACCCTGACGGGCATTCCGGTGCGGCGCGACGTGGCGATGACCGGCGAAGTCACGCTGCGTGGCCGCGTGCTGCCGATCGGCGGCCTCAAGGAGAAGCTGCTCGCGGCGTTGCGCGGCGGCATCACCAAGGTGCTGATCCCGGCCGAGAATGAGAAGGACCTGGTGGAGATTCCCGCCAACATCAAGGAAGGGCTGGAGATCATTGCCGTCTCCCACGTCGACGAGGTGCTGGCCCAGGCTTTGGCCACCCCCGTCGTGCCGATCGACTGGACCGAGGCCGACGAGCTTGCGGCGATTCCGCCCTCCGAGCTCGGCACCGGATCGGAAGACCGGCCGGGCGTGCGCCACTGAGATTCGGCAAGGCCGGGAGGGCTCCCCCGGGGGCTGCTCCCGGCTTTTTCAGGTCGGCGAGCCTCTTTCCTTTTGACTTCGGTCCCCCTCCTGGCCTTTAAAAGGCGTTCCGGCGAGGGCCGGGGCGTCATCGGGTAGCAGGGGTTCGGGAGACATGAACAAGCAGGAGCTTATCGGCCACGTCGCAGAAGTGACGGGCTTCGGCAGGGCGGACGCTTCCCGGGCCGTCGAAGCGGTCTTCGACACCATCTCGGGCGCGCTCAAGCGCGGCGACGAAGTCCGGCTGGTCGGCTTCGGCACCTTTTCCTGTTCCCGGCGCAAGGCCTCGACCGGGCGCAATCCGCGAACCGGCGAGCCGATGCAGATCAAGGAATCGACGCAACCCAAGTTCAAGCCCGGCAAGGGCCTGAAGGATGCGGTCAACGCCTGAGCCCCGCTGGACAGGGTATCGCACCGCCGCTATTGACCGCCGGCTTCGGCGGTATCATCTGCCGGCATCCCGACCGGACCGCCACATCCGGACGGGTTTCTTCGAGGCGTGGGCGCGTAGCTCAGTGGTAGAGCACTGTGTTCACACCGCAGGGGTCGCAAGTTCAATCCTTGCCGCGCCCACCACGCCTTCCATCTTCTTCCCGTGCGGTCGGGCAACGGTCCGGTGACCGACAGCGGTCCGCGCGTGGCGCTGGAGGGCGTAACCCGGCGCCGCGGCGGTCAGCTCGTCCTCGACGGCATCGACCTGTCGATCGCCGCGGGCGAATTCGTCGCGCTGATCGGCCCCTCGGGCTCGGGCAAGACCACTTTGCTCAAGGCGATCAATCGCCTGGTCGAGCCGGACTCGGGGCGAATCCTGTTCGACGGACGCGAGGTGCGCGACCTTGGCCTCGCCGAGCTGCGGCGCGGCATCGGCTACGTTTTCCAGGGCATCGGGCTTTTCCCTCACATGACGGTCGGGGAGAATATCTGGCTGGTTCCCAGGCTCGCCGGGGCTCCTGGGCAAGAGCAGGAGGGGAGGGTCGCCGAGCTGCTCGACCTCGTCGCCCTGCCGTCCGGATTTGCCCACCGGCTGCCGCGATCCCTGTCTGGCGGCCAGGCGCAGCGCGTCGGCGTCGCCCGGGCGCTTGCCGCGCGGCCGCGGCTGATGCTGATGGACGAGCCATTCGGCGCGCTCGATCCGGTCACCCGCGACGAGCTCGGCGCCGCCTATCGTGCCCTGCACGACCGGCTCGGCCTCACTAGCCTGATGGTCACCCACGATCTTGCCGAGGCGCTGCTGCTCGCCGACCGGATCATCGTTCTTATCGAGGGCCGGATTCGGGCCGACGCGCCGCCGGCGCGACTCGCCGACGTCGCCGATCCCGAGGTCCGCCGCCTTGTCGACGTGCTGCGCCGACAGGCGGAACGCGTCGCTGCGCTGACGGGGCCGCAATGAGCCCATCGCTGGCCGAAGCGGTGGCCGAGCTGCCAGTCCTGCTGCGCGACCATCTGCTCGTCAGCGGCTGCGCCATCATGATCGGCGTGGCCCTCGGCCTTCCGCTTGCCGTCTGGGCCGCGCGCGACGATCGCGCCCGCCGGCCGCTGCTGGCGCTGGCGGGTCTTGTCCAGACCGTGCCGGCGCTGGCCCTGCTTGCCCTCTTCTATCCGATGCTGCTCATTGCCGCCCAGGCGAGCGGGCTCGCCATCCCGGCGCTCGGATTCCTCCCAGCTTTGCTGGCGCTCAGCCTCTACGCCTTGCTGCCAATCCTTCGGAACGGCATCGCCGCCCTGCGCAATCTCGATCCGGACCTCATCGAGGCGGCCGACGGATTGGGCATGACCGGTCGCCAGCGCCTGAGGCTGGTCGAACTGCCGCTCGGCGCGCCGGTCATCCTCGCCGGCATCCGTACCGCATCGGTGTGGACGATCGGCGCGGCGACTCTCGCGACGACGGTCGGCCAGCCGAGCCTCGGCAACCTCATCTTCTCCGGCCTCCAGACCGAGAATTGGGTGCGCGTGCTAGTCGGCTGCGCCGCGGCGGCTGGGCTGGCCCTCGTGGTCGATGGGCTGCTCGGCTTGGTCGAGACCGGCCTCGCCCGACGTTCGCGCCGCCGTGTCGGTCTTGGGCTGGCAGGGATCGCCGCTGGTCTGGCCTTCGCCGTGGCGCCACTCCCGGCGACCGGCCCGGCCACCGAGACGATGATCGTCGGCGCAAAGAACTTCTCGGAGCAATATATTCTCGCCAGGGTGATCGAGCAGCGCCTGGAAGCGGCCGGGCTGCGCACGGGGCGTCGCGACAATCTCGGATCGACGGTCGCCTATCAGGCGCTCGCCGCCGGCGATGTCGCCGTCTACGTCGATTACGCCGGAACCTTGTGGGCCAACATCCTCGGTCGCCGGGACACGCCGCCGCCGGAGGAAATGCGGTCGGTGCTGGCCCGCGAGCTTCGGGCGCGCGACGGCGTGCGGCTGCTCGGCGCGCTCGGTTTCGAAAATGCCTATGCCCTCGCCATGCGCCGCGACCGGGCGGAAGCACTCGGGATCCGCACGCTGGACGATCTCGCCCGGCACGCGCCGCGGCTGCGCCTCGCGGCCGACCTGGAGTTTCTGAGCCGCCCGGAATGGCGCGCCGTGCGCGACGCCTACGGCCTCACCTTCGCCGAGCAAAGGTCGTACAGCCCGACCTTCATGTATCGCGCGATCGCCGGCGGGTCGGCCGAGGTCATCACCGCTTTTTCCTCGGACGGCCGCATCGCCGCTCTGGATCTGGTCATCCTGGCCGATCCCCGGCGCGCTTTGCCCAGCTATGACGCCCTGCTGCTGCTGGCGCCCGATCATGCCGACGACCTTCGCCTGGTCGGCGCCTTGAGACCCTTGATCGGCGCCTTGCCTGTCGACCGGATGCGGCGCGCGAACTTGATGGTCGATCGCGACGAGGACAAGAGGACGCCTGCCGAAGCCGCGTGCTGGCTGGATCCGGAGTCCTGCCGCCCCTGACCGGTGCAGGGCAGGGGTATCGAGGCTCGGCGCCGTTTTCACGATCGGCGGAAGCGGTGCAGATACAGGCGCTCGGGCGAACCTTTTTTCGAGCGGAACCGCTCACGCCTGAGGTTGAGCGGGAAGCACGCGGCATGGGCCGACCGGCCTGCGGGCCCGGGCGATCCACAACTCGCTTAGGAGCGACCCAATATTCTCCTTTCTGTCGCATTTCCCTGCCGTTAACCATGACGTGGCTATAACGAAACCGTAATTGGGTGGAGACGTTGAATCGGGAGATGAGCCAGACTGGCTGAAAGGAGTAGGCAGGTGCGTGGAGAGCAAGGTATGCGCGTTTCCGATGCGGACTTCCGGCGGCAGATCGAAGGCTACGGCCTCAGCACGGTCGAGATAAGCTATTACATGCCTGACCATCCCATGCTTCTGCAGCTCTTCGTCTGGCAGCATTACGACGTCGCGCCTCAATTCCCGGTTCTTCGCGACTTCCTCGACCATTGGCGCCGCGAAGTCGAAGCGGCACTCCACTCCGTCCGGGTCGCGCACAAGCATCTGATCGGCCCGGCCGAGTGGCGCGCCGTGGACGGCGTGATCACGATCAATTGAGCCGCGGCGGCGCCGTACCCTTCACGGCCGAGGACGGGAGCGTCCGACTCCATGTGCGGGTGACCGCACGGGCCGCTCGCAGCGCCATCGCCGGCCAGGTGGACGTGGGCGGCGGTCGCACGGCGCTCTCGGTCAGGCTCGCCGCGCCGCCGGTGGCCGGCGCCGCCAATCGTGCCCTTGTCGCCTTCCTCGCCTCCTGGCTTGGCGTGTCCGGTTCGGCGGTTCGGATCGTCGCGGGCGAGAAGTCGCGGCTGAAGACCGTCGCGGTCGCCGGCCTCGACCTTTCCGAGCTCGCCGGACGCCTTCCCGTGGCGGCGGCACCCAGCCGTCCTTGACCTTGGGGTGGGGGCGCTCCTATGTGCCCTCCGCATCCATTACGGCGATCGTAGCTCAGCTGGTTAGAGCATCGGTTTGTGGTACCGAGGGTCGCGGGTTCAAGTCCCGTCGGTCGCCCCATTTCTCCTAGTCTGAGCAGGATCTTCCGAATGGACTCGCTGTGGGATTTTCCCGACTTCGACGGGCATGAGCTCGTGCAGTTCGTTACCGATCGGGAAAGCGGCCTCACTGCCCTCATCGCGATCCACTCCACCCATGTCGGTCCCGCCGCCGGCGGCGTGCGCGTCTGGCATTATGCCCGCACGGGTGACGCCGTCGTCGACGCGCTGCGCCTGTCGCGCGGGATGAGCTACAAGAATGCGATGGCGGAGCTTCCGCTCGGCGGCGGCAAGGCGGTGATCCTTGCCGACGAGAATCGCAGCAAGACGCCGGAAATGCTCGCCGCCTTCGGCCGCGCCGTCGAGCGGCTCGGGGGCCGTTACGTCACTGCCGAGGATGTCGGCATGTCGGTCAGGGACATGGTCGCGATCTCGCGCGAGACGCGCTACGTCGCGGGCCTGCCGGCGAGCGAGGGCGAGGTCGGCGGCGATCCTGGCCCCCATACCAGCTACGGCGTCTATCTCGGCGTTCGCGCTGCCGCGAAGCGCGCGCTCGGAAAGGACAGTCTGGCGGGGCTGCACCTTGCCATCCAGGGCGCCGGCAGCGTGGCCGGCGGTCTTGCGCGCCGTGCGGCGCAGGACGGCGCGCGAATCAGCCTCGCCGACATCGATGCGGACCGCGCGGAGCGGCTCGCCGCCGAGGTAGGCGCTAACGTGGTCGCCCCCGATGAGGTGCTTTTCCTGGAGGCCGACATCGTCAGTCCCAACGCGCTCGGGGCGATCCTGGACGAACGGAGCATTTCGCGGCTGCGGGCGCCCGTCGTCGCCGGCGGCGCCAATAATCAGCTTGCCACGCCCGAGGACGGAGACCGGATCCACCAGCGCGGCATCCTCTATGCGCCCGACTATGTCATCAACGCCGGAGGCATCATCAACGTCTCGACGGAATATCTGCGCGACGGGGACGAATCGGCGGTGCGCGAGCGGATCGAGCGCATTCCCGGCCGGCTCGAACGCATCTGGGACGAGAGCATCGCCACCGGCCGCAACGCTGCCGCCGTCGCCGACGACATGGCCCGCCGCCTGATCGGGCGCGCCTGAAACCAGGCAGCTGACGATACCGCTGCAGGCGGGGATCCGTATTGCGCGCCGGACCCGCCCCTGCGGCGCCGGCGTTCGTCGGCGGCCGTGCGTTTGGACGATCAGTTTCCCGCCTTTGCCGAAAAACCCGCCGCCAGCGCGGCTTCGGGTGCAAGGAGGCACGGCCGATGCTCGGCCGACGACAAGGGGGCAGCTATGGCCAGGCGATGGCCGATACTTTTCCTGTGCGCTTCGACCGCCGCGCTCCAGCCGTCGGCCGGCTATGCGCAGGCGGAGAATTCCGCGGATCGGTCCGCAACGCCGGACGGGCAACATGATTTCGATTGGGAGATCGGCACCTGGACGACCCACGTCAGAGTGCTCCGCAACCCACTGTCCGGATCGGACAGCTGGGTGGAATATGAAGGCACGAGCGTTGTTCGCGAATTATCGAACGGGCGCGCCAACATTGTCGAGCTCTCGGTCCAAGGGCCGGCAGGACGTATCGAAGGCCTGTCCCTGCGCCTCTACGATCCGCGATCGCGCCGCTGGAGCCTCAATTATGCCAGCCTGGCCTCGGGCGCCCTGGGTCCGCCGGTCGTCGGCGGTTTCCGGGACGGGCGCGGCGAGTTTCATGGCCGCGAGACGCTCGACGGCCGCGAGATCCTCGTTCGTTTCGTCATTTCCGACATCACGCCCAGTTCCGCCCGGTTCGAGCAGGCCTTCTCCGCCGATGGCGGAGAGACCTGGGAGTTGAATTGGATCGCAACCGACACGCGCCGCTGAAGCCTGTCGCTCCCCTTGAGGAGCAAGGAACGAAGATCATGCACGATGAAGCCGCCGATACGGATCCGGTACGCCGAACCCTCTTGTCGATGATGACGATGGCGCCGGCATTTGCCGCGGGCATGTCCGGCGCCGGCGCACCGGCCCGGGCGGCCATCGGCGAGGCGCCGACCGGTCTTGCCGATGCGATCGAGGCCTATAACCGGGCGACGACGAGCAACGACGTCGCAACGCTCGCTGACCTCGTCACCGAAGATTACATGCTCGTAAACTCGGACGCGACGGTCCAGGACAAGGCCTCCTATCTTGCCGACTTCGAGGTGCAGGGCTTCAAGATCGACGCTTACGAGGTCGAACAGCCGGTTCAGCGGACCTATGGCGACGCAGCCTTCACCGCCTGGCTGATGAGGCTGGGGTGGACACAGGAGGGGCTGCACCAGAGCCGTCGGCTTCGGATCGTCCATGTCTGGACCCGGCAGGAGGGGCGCTGGCGCATCGCCTTCACCCAGCTTACCCGGGCCCCCGAATGAAGGGGAAAGCCGGCGCTCACCCTTGCAGCGGAGGCAGATGCGGCTTTTCGCGCCCGAGCCGGTGCTCGCGGTAGATGGTGTAGAGGCCGCTGGCGACGATCACCGCGGCGCCTGCCCAGGTCGTGCTGGGCGGATGCGTGTTCCAGATCAGCCAGCCGAGCATCACCACCCAGATGAGCTGGCCATAATCGAGCGGGACCACGACCGACACCGGCGCGAAGCGCAAGGACGAAGTCAGGAAGAGTTGTCCGATTCCGCCCGAAAGCCCCAGGCCCGCGAGGATGAGCCACTCGCGTGACGAATGGTCCTCGCCGTAGAATGGGAGCAGAAAGCCCGACGCGATCATCGACAATGCGGTGAACCACAGGACGATGGTGGGCGTGCTCTCCGTGCGGCCGATCTGGCGGAGGGTGATGGTGACCGCGGCCACGCCCAGCGCGCCGCCGAGCGCCAAGGCGAGCCCGATCGGGGGCAGGTCGGACCCGGCCGGCTGCATGACGATGACGACGCCGGCGAAGCCCAGCGCGACGGCGCTCCAGCGGTGGCGCCCGACCGGCTCGGACAGGAGGAGCGCAGAAAGCAGGACCGAGAAGAGCGGCGCCGCAAAGCTGATCGTCGTCGCCTCGGCAAGCGGCAGGAAGGCCAGGGCGCTGAACGCCATCACCATGGTCGTGAGCCCGATGACGCTGCGGGTGACGTGGGCGAGCGGGCGGCGCGTCCGCCATGCACCGAAATTGCCGGTCCAGGCCATCCAGGCGAGCAGGGGCGGCATACCCAGGGCGAAGCGGTAGAAGACCAACTCGGGCAGAGCGATTCCGGCTTCGTGGCCGAGCTTGATCATCGCCGCCATCACCGCGAAGCTCAAGGTCGCCCCGATTCGGCAGCCGATGCCGAGGAGTCGATTCTGCTCCGGCGGGTTCGGGAGGACGGTAGCCATGGACCGGCTTCCAGTGCGCGACCGGCGGTCAAAGCTCAAGGTGGGGCGCCCTGCGCATGCGCCTTTCGCGTTTCGAAAGGCTTCGCTAAACGAGTGCGCGACAATGCACGTCTACGCGAATCCGGCTCGTTTCCTCAAATTGGCGCGACCCCTGACGGCCTGGCTGGGCTGGGCAGGGGTGGCGCTGCTCCTGGCGTCGCTCGCGGTGGGCCTGTTCGTCGCTCCACCGGAGCGTTATCAGGGCGAGAGCGTCCGCATCATCTACATCCACGTGCCCGCCGCCTGGCTTGCGATGGGCGGCTGGACCGGCATCGCCGTCACCAGCCTGATGCAGCTGATCTGGCGCCATCCGCTCGCGGCGGTCGCGGCGCGCGCGATCGCCGTGCCGGGCAGCGTCTTCGCGGCGATCTGCCTGATCACGGGGTCGCTGTGGGGACGGCCGACCTGGGGTACTTATTGGGAATGGGACGGGCGCATGACTTCGATGCTCGTCCTCCTGTTCCTCTATCTCGGCTACATCGCTTTGGCCGCTGCCGAGCGGGAAAAGGGCGGGGAAGGGAGGTTGACCGCCATCTTCGGCCTGGTGGGAGCGATCAACATCCCAATCATCCGCTTCTCGGTGGAATGGTGGGAGAGCATCCACCAGAAAGCGAGCATCAGCCTGCTCGAAGGCAAGGTCAGCATCGATCCCTCCATGCTTTGGCCGCTGCTCGGCTCTGCGCTGGGATTCTCGCTGTTGTTCGGCGCCGTCGTGCTGATGCGGATGCGTGCCGAGCTGGCGCGGAACAAGGTCGAGGCGCGAATGAAGCGGATGGCGGCGTCGTGAGCCACTGGCCCTTCATCATCGCCGCCTATGCGGTTGCCCTGCTCGGCACCGCCGCGGTCGCCTTGTCGAGCTATATCGAAATGCGTCGCGCCGAAGCGGCGGCGGAAAGGCTCGGGCGTGGTCGTGAAGCCTAAGAACCAGCGCCTCGTCCTGCTCCTGCTGGCCGTCGTGGCGGTGCTCGGGGCCGTCCTGCTCGCCATGTCGGCGATGCGCGACCAGGCGAGCTTCTTCTATGCGCCGGCCGACGTCGCTCGAAAGGGGCTGCCGCTCGACCGGGCGGTGAGGATCGGCGGAATGGTGCGGCAGGGCTCGATCCGGCGCCACGCTGACGGGGTTACGATCGATTTCGTCGTCGGCGACGACACGCCGGCCACCATCCCCGTCCTCTATACCGGCATCACGCCCGACCTGTTCCAGGAGAATAGCGGCGTCGTGGCCGAAGGCCGCTTCCGCCCCGACGGCACCTTCGTCGCTTCCGAGATCCTCGCCAAGCATGACGAGAATTACATGCCGCCGCAGCTCGGAGAACGCGGCCTGCACAAGACGGAATCGCTGGAATGATCGCGGAGGGGGGGCTTGCAGCGCTGTGGCTTGCGGCGGCTCTGTCGCTGCTCCAGCTTTTCCTCGGCGCGGCCGCCTTGCGGCCGGGTGGCGAGACCTTGCTGCGCATCGTGCGTCCGGTGGCGGTGGCGCAGGGCGTGCTGGCGGCGGTCGCCTTTCTGGCCCTGATCTGGCTGTTCCTGCGCACCGACCTTTCGGTCGAGCTGGTCGCCGCCAACAGCCATTCCGCCAAGCCTTGGCTGTACAAGTTCGCCGGCGCCTGGGGAAACCATGAAGGCTCGATGCTGCTCTGGATCACCATTCTCGCGGTCGCCGGCGCCGCGGTCGCCTTGCTCGAGCGGCGGCTGCGCCAGGATACGTTGATCGCCACCCTGGCCGCGCAGGCGGCGATCGGCCTCGGCTTCTACGTCTTCCTCCTCTTCGCCTCCAATCCCTTCACCCGCCTGTCGCCGACTCCCGTCGAAGGAAACGGGCTCAACCCACTGCTTCAGGATCCGGGCCTCGCTTTCCATCCGCCGACTCTCTATTTCGGCTATGTCGGCATCTCGATCGCTTTCTCCTTCGCGGTCGGCGCGCTGGTCACGCGCGATGTCGGGCCGGCCTTTGCCCGGGCGATGCGGCCCTGGGTCCTGGCGGCATGGATCTTCCTTACCTTGGGCATCACCGCCGGCTCCTACTGGGCCTATTACGAGCTCGGCTGGGGCGGCTGGTGGTTCTGGGACCCGGTCGAGAATGCGTCGCTCATGCCCTGGCTTGCGGCGACCGCCCTGCTGCACAGCGTCACCGTGCTCGCCACGCGCGACGGACTGCGCGCCTGGACGGTCATGCTCGCGGTCGTCGCTTTTTCCATGTCGATGATCGGCACCTTCCTTGTGCGCTCGGGCATTTTGACCAGCGTCCATGCCTTCGCCGTCGATCCCCAGCGCGGCGCCTTCATTCTCGTCCTGCTCCTCTTCTATATTGGCGGGGCGTTGGCGCTGTTCGGACTCAGGATAGGCACGGTGAAGGAAGGCTCGCGCTTCGATTTCGTCAGCCGGGAAGGTGCGCTGGTGGTCAACAACCTGCTCCTTTCGGCGATCCTGGGCATCGTCTTCGTCGGCACCCTCTATCCGCTTGCCGTCGAAGCGGTGACTGGCGAGAAGCTTTCGGTCGGCCCGCCTTATTTCAACAGCGCCGCCGGCCCGATCGCCCTGCTCCTCGTCACGGTCATGGGAATGGGCGCTTTGTTGCGCTGGCGTCGGGACGATCTCGGCGCCCTGGTGCGGCGCATCGCCGTGCCGATCCTGATCTGCGCGGCGGCCTTGTTGCTGGTCGTGCTGCTCGCGCCCGGGATCGGCGTCCTGCCTCTGCTGGGTCTCACCCTCGCGGCGGGGGTCGGCGCGGCCAGCCTCGCGCCCTTGTGGAAGCGCAACCTGCGCCGGACACCCTTGTTCATCTGGGGCATGGTCGTCGCCCATTTCGGCATCGCGGTCAGTCTCGCCGGCATGGCTTCCGAAAGCGCCTTCACCCGCGAGACGCTGGTCGCGGCGCAGCCTGGTCAGGTGATGAACGTCGGCCCCTGGTCGGTCCGCTTCGCCGGAGTCGAGCCCGTCGCAGGCCCGAACTGGACGGCCATCGAAGCGCGGCTGACGGCTCGCCGCGGTGGCGGCGGGTCGTTCGAGCTCAGGCCGCAGGCACGGATGTTCAGCTCGCCGCCGACGCCGACCAGCGAGGCCGCGATCGCCACCGTATGGAACGGCCAGCTCTACGTCGCCATCGGGGAGCCCGACGAGCAGGGGCGCTGGCAGCTTCGGCTGTGGTGGAAGCCCTGGGTCACCCTGATCTGGCTCGGTGGCGGCCTGGTCGCGCTCGGCGGTCTGCTCGCCTTGATCGGTCGACTCAGGCGGGAGCACCGCATTCCCGCCAGAACCGAGGAGGCGATCGCGTGAAGCGCCGGCTGATCCTCTGGGCGCCGCTCATCGTCTTCGCCCTGTTCGTCGTTGTCGTGGCGGTCGGCCTCTACGCGCCCGCCGACCGCGCCATCCAGTCCCAGCTGATCGGACAGCCGGTGCCCGAATTCGCGCTCGCGCCGGCCCTGCCGGGGCGGCCCGGCCTTTCGAGCTCGGATTTCCGCCGCGGCGAGCCGCGTGTGGTCAACATTTTCGCGAGCTGGTGCATTCCCTGCCGCGCCGAGGCCCCCCAGCTCGCCGAGCTCGAGCGGCGCGGGGTGCCTATCGACGGAATCGCGGTCCGGGATCGGCCCCAGGACCTGCTTGCCTTCCTCGCCGCGTGGGGCGATCCCTTTCGCACCATCGGCGCCGACAACGACCGCCGCGTCCAGCTGGAACTGGGTTCCGCCGGCGTGCCGGAGACGTTCGTGATCGACGGCAACGGCATCATCCGCCACCAGCATATCGGCGCGATCAACCCGCAGGACGTTCCCGCGATCATCGCGGCCTATGAGGCGGCACGATGAGCAGGATGCGTCCCCTGTCCAGCGTCGCCGCCGAGGCCGGGACCCGGTTCGGACGCCCCAATGAGCGCCACCGGCCAGGGCACAAGGCCATGCTCGTCGCCGTGACCCTGTTCTTTACGCTCGCAGCCCCCGCCTTCGCCGACTCACTCCTTCCAGCCGCAGAATATGCCGACACCCAGCTCCCCGACCCGCGTCAGGAGCGGCAGGCGAAGGCGCTGATGGAGACGGTGCGGTGCCTGGTCTGCCAGGGCCAGGCGATATCCGACAGCGATGCCGAGATGGCCGGCGACATGCGCGCGTTGATCCGCCAGCGCATCCAGGCCGGCGAAAGCCCCGACCAGATCCGCGACTGGCTGATCGCGCGCTACGGCAATTGGGTAACCTACGATCCGCCGCTCGAGCCGGTGACCTGGCCGCTCTGGGGCGCGCCGATCCTCCTCCTGCTCGCCGGCCTGTGGCTGGCTCGTGGCCGCTTCCGGCGCAGGAAGAAGCCATGACCGGCTGGATCCTCATGCTCGTGCTCGCACTGGCGACCGGCGCTGGCCTGTGGCGCTTCGTCCGAAGGGACAAAGGCGCGGTCCAGTTCCTCGGCGCGGCCCTCCTGCTCGCGCTTGCCGGCTATGCCTGGCAGGGGCGGCCGGCACTGGAAGGCCGCCCCAAGCCGCCGCCGCAGCGCCAGCAGATCCCGGACAGCGCCTTCGCCGAGACTCGTGAAGACATGCTCGGCCGGTTCGACCGCGCCTGGTACTGGCTGAACATGTCGGAGGGCTTCGCCCGCCGCGGCGACACGCAGGGGGCGGCCCAGGTGATCAGCGCCGGCCTGAGGGACTCGCCGAACGATCCCGACCTCTGGGCGGGACTCGGCAGCGCGCTGGTGACTCATGCCGACGGCATGATGACCCCGGCGGCCGAGCTCGCCTTCCGCCGCGCCCGGGCGATCGCGCCCGAGCATCCGGCGCCCCGCTTCTATTACGGCCTCGCCCTCGCCCAGGGCGGCCAGTTCGACCAGGCCGAGCAGATCTGGCGCGAGCTGCTGTCCCAGGCCCCGCCCGACGCCGACTATCGCCGAATCATCGAGGAACGGCTCGCGGCCCTGCAGCAGGCTCGCTCCATGGGCCAGATCCCGCCGGCCGCGACACCTTAGGATAGCCCCTCCCTTTGAAGGAGGGGGTAGGGGCCGCGATGTCGTCGCAGCCCTCCGACCGGCCACCTCGGTCGGGAGAGGGCGCATCGGTCCGTGCGGACGAGTACGGACTCGCCGGCACCGATCCGACCCGCTCCTCCCGGCCCTTCGATTCGGCCCGGGAGGAGCGGGATCCGCTAGGCCGCCGCGTCGAAGGGCAGCCCGAGCGCCTCGGCGACAGCCTGATGGCGGATCTTGCCGCCCGATACGTTCAGGCCGTTCGCCAGATGCGGGTCGGCCTTCATCGCCGCTTCGGCGCCCATGTTGGCGAGCCTCAGCACGAAGGGCAGGGTGGCGTTGTTGAGCGCGAAGGCCGACGTGCGTGCGACAGCGCCGGGCATGTTGGCGACGCAATAATGAATGACCCCGTCAATCTCGTAGACCGGATCGCTGTGTGTGGTCGGCCGCGACGTCTCGAAGCAGCCGCCCTGGTCGATCGAGATGTCGACCAGGACCGAACCACGCTTCATCGTCTTCAGCATGTCGCGGGTCACCAGCTTGGGCGCGGCGGCGCCGGGGATCAGCACCGCGCCGATTACCAGTTCCGACTTGGCCACCGCCTTGGCGATCGCCGCCTTGGAGGCGTAGGCCGTCTTGATCTGGCTGCCGAAGAACATGTCGAGCTCGGCGAGCCGAGCATTGGAGATGTCGTAGATCGTGACGTCGGCGCGCATGCCCACCGCCATCTGAGCGGCATTCACGCCGGCAATGCCGCCGCCGAGGATGGTCACCTTGGCCGGCGCGACACCGGGCACGCCGCCGAGCAGGACGCCGCGTCCGCCCTGCTCCTTCTCCAGGTAATGAGCGCCCACCTGGATCGACATCCGACCGGCGACCTCCGACATCGGCTTCAGCAGCGGCAGCGAGCGGTCGTTGGCGGTCACCGTCTCATAGGCGATGCAGGTCGCGCCCGACTTCATCAGGCCCCTGGTCTGCTCGGGATCGGGGGCGAGGTGGAGATAGGTGAACAACAGGTGGCGGGGCTCCAGCAAGGCGATCTCGCTCGCCTGCGGCTCCTTCACCTTGACGATCATGTCGGAGCCGGCGAACAACTCGGCGGCATTGCCGGCGATCTTGGCACCGGCCTCGACATAATCCTCGTCCGAAAAGTCGATCCCGACTCCGGCCTGGGTCTCGATGAGAACCTCATGGCCGGCGGCGACGAGCTCGGCGACCGACGCGGGGGTGAGGCCGACGCGATACTCGTGAACCTTGATTTCCTTCGGCACGCCGACGCGCATGGAAAGTGCTCCTGGTAGTTTGTGATAGAAAAGCGCGCGTCCTATAGCGGGGCGAATTCGCTTTGTCGCCGTTGCGAAGGCGGAGCCCCGGTGCTAACCCGCCCCCGCCTTGGCACGGTCAGGGCGTCAAATAAGGACCTTCGGACGTCTTCTTCCGATCCTGACCGATGAGCGATAGCGCAGCCGTTCCGAAGGAACCCGCGGACCGTCCCGCCGGGCAGCATGCACCGCAGGCAAGCATTGCCGGGCTGACATTGCTCGCCATGGGCGTCGTCTTCGGCGACATCGGCACCAGCCCCCTTTATGCGCTCCGCGAGACATTCGCAGGCGCGCACCCGCTGCCGATCAACCAGATCCAGGTATTCGGGGTCATCTCGCTCATCTTCTGGTCGATGATGCTGGTCGTCAGCATCAAATATATCACGATCCTGACCCGTGCGGACAATAAGGGGGAAGGCGGCAGCCTCGCTTTGCTGGCCCTGATCTCGCGCAAGGCGGACGTGCGCTGGTCCGGCGGGATCGTTCTGCTCGGCGTCTTTGCCTGTGCGCTCTTCTACGGCGATTCGATGATCACGCCGGCCATCTCGGTGCTTTCGGCGGTCGAAGGCCTCACCGTCGTCGAGGACAGCCTGCAACCCCTGGTGGTGCCGATCGCCATCGCGATCCTCATCGGCCTGTTCCTGCTCCAGCGGACCGGGACGGCAAGGGTCGGAGCGCTGTTCGGACCGATCGTCGTCACATATTTTCTGACGCTCGCCATCCTTGGGAGCGCAAGCATCCTGCGCCACCCGGAAATCCTGTGGGCGCTCAATCCCTGGTACGCGCTCAACTTCTTCCTGATCGACAAGTGGCTGGGCTTTCTTGCGCTCGGCTCGGTGGTGCTGGCGGTAACCGGCACCGAAGCGCTTTACGCCGATATGGGGCATTTCGGTCGCAAGCCGATACGCAACGCCTGGGTCATGTTCGTCATGCCCGCTCTGATGCTCAACTATATGGGGCAGGGCGCGCTGCTGATCGCCGATCCGTCGGCCGTCAGCAGCCCCTTCTTCATGCTCGCGCCCGAATGGTTCCGGCTGCCGCTCGTGTTCATCGCGACGCTTGCGACGATCGTTGCCAGCCAGGCGGTGATATCGGGTGCCTTTTCGGTGACCCAGCAAGCGGTGCAGCTCGGCTTCGTGCCCAGGATGCGCATCACGCACACGAGCGCGCGCGCCGCAGGGCAGATCTACATACCGGCGATCAACAACGCGCTGATGGTGCTGGTCATCCTGCTCGTCCTCTTCTTCCAGAATTCGAGCAATCTGGCGGCCGCTTACGGCGTCGCGGTGACCGGCGCGATGCTGATCGACACGTGCCTGCTCGCGGTGGTCCTCTTCTCCTTGTGGAAATGGCCGCGGTGGGCGTCGCTGCCGTTGCTCGCCATCTTCTTCATCGTCGACATCACCTATTTCGCGGCGAACCTCACCAAGGTTCCCAACGGCGGCTGGTTCCCGCTGTTGATCGGGCTGATCGGCTTCACGCTTCTCACGACCTGGGCGCGTGGCCGCAAGCTGATGATCGAGCGGATGGACGAGGCGGCCATCCCGCTGCCGATCTTCGTCAAGTCGGCCGCAAGCAGCGCGACCCGCGTTCCCGGCACGGCCGTGTTCATGACCACGTCGGCAGAAGGCGTGCCGCATTCGCTGCTGCACAATCTGAAGCACAACAAGGTCATTCACGAACGCGTGATCCTGCTGACGGTGAGGATCGAGGACGTGCCCTTTGTCGACCAGGAAAAGTCCTTCGAACTGAAGGAGCTAGGCAGCGGCTTCTTCCGGCTCATCGTCCGCTACGGATTCATGCAGGAGACGAACGTGCCGGCGGCTCTGGCGCGCGTCGACGAATGCGGACCCCAGTTCAAGATGATGGATACGAGCTTCTTCCTCGCCCGCCAGACGCTCATCACCTCGGCCACGCCGGGAATGGCTGTCTGGCGCGAGAAATTGTTCGCCTGGATGCTGCGCAACGCGGAGAGCGCAATGGAGTTCTTCAAGCTTCCGCCCAACCGTGTCGTCGAGCTGGGCGCCCAGGTCGAGATCTGAATTGGAAGCCGGGCCGCTGATCGTCACCGCTTTGTTCGGGCCGGGCGACGACGGATGGCTCCAGCAGCTACGGCGCGAACATTATCCCGCCGCGCTGAACCGCGTGCCGGCGCACCTGACCTTGTTCCGCCAGCTTCCGCCGAGCCTTGAAGGCGAGCTTTCGGCCCGACTTGGCCGGGCGACGGCGGCGGCGCCGCCAAAAGCCGCGGTCGTAGACATCATGGATATGGGGGAGGGGACGGCGCTGCGGGTCGACAGCCCGGCGCTCGAGGCGATCCGCGACGACCTCGCCGAAGCCTTTCACGGGCTGCTGACGCCTCAGGACCAGACAGGGTGGAGGCCGCACGTCACGATCCAGAACAAGGTCGAGCGGAGCGAGGCACAGCGCCTGCAAAAGGCCCTGCGCGCCCGCTTCGAGCCGCGCCCGCTCGCCATCCGAGCGCTCGCTTCCTGGCGCTACCGGGGCGGACCGTGGGAGCCGCTGAAGACGCACCCGTTCCGGAAGTGATTGTCGGCGGGCGGACGCGCCCGGCGCGGCTCAGTCGGTCTGGCCGATACCGTCGCAGCTGAAGTCGAAGGCGGCAAGGCCCGCCTCCAGGTGACCGGCTAGCAACGGCATATCCAGGAGTTCGTCCAGCCGCTCGTCCGGATCCAGCTCGCTTGCTTCCGCGAATGCATCGTCCCATTCGCTCGCATCATAGGTGCCGCGCCCCACCCAGGCCAAGGCGAGCGTTTCGGCCAGTTGGTCATCGGCGAGGTCGTCGAGCGTCGCCTGAATCTCTTCCTCGACGCCGCTGTTCAGCTCATCCTCCAGCGTCGACAGCGCCTGATCGCCCTCGTCGTCCAGATCGTCGACATTGTCGGCATCATCGTCGGGGTCCTGCGCGGGCACCTGCGCCTCGAGTTCGCGCGCCCTCAATATCAGCCGGCACAGGGTTTCCAGCGGGGTAAGCAATTCCATGGGCGGTCTCCGTTCCGGTCGAAACGACATCAGGGGCGGGCGGTTCCGGCGCTTTCGCATCGACGCGGCCGAGCTTGAAAATCCCTGCCGCTCACTCCAGTTGACCCTTCGCCCACGCCTTCCTATAGCGCCGCGGCGCGTGCCGGACGAGGCACCTCGTTTTGCCTTGGGGCGGAGTAGCTCAGCTGGTTAGAGCAGCGGAATCATAATCCGCGTGTCGGGGGTTCAAGTCCCTCCTCCGCTACCATATCCACCGACCATGCCGATAAGCCGTTCCGCGGACTGGCTTGCTGTGGCAATGTCGGTGCTCATCGGAAGAGGCAGTTCCATGACGGCGAGGACCTATAGAGGCAGCTGCCACTGCGGCGCCATCGCTTACGAGGTCGAGATCGACCTCGACGCGGGGACCGGCAAGTGCAACTGCACCTTCTGCATGAAGGCGCGGGCATGGAAGGCGTTCGTTGCCCCGACGGCCTTCAGGCTGTCGAGTGGAGCCGGCGATATGGCGGCCTATCGCAAGCAGCCTCAGGCGCCTTTGAAGCATTTCTGCCCGGCCTGCGGCGTCTACACGCACGAGACGGGAAGTGCCGATTATATGGGCGGCGATTTCGTGGGAGTCTTCCTGTCCAGCCTCGATGACGTCGAACCAAGTGCGCTGGCGTCCGCCCCGGTTCGCTATTCGGACGGGCGCAACGACAATTGGCAGAATCCGCCCGGGGAGACGCGCTATCTATAGGCCTGGCCGAAACATCGCGACCTTGGCTCGCCATGCGGGAGCGCTGCTCGGGCTGGCGCTGGTCGCGCCTTGGCCCGCGGTAGCCCAGTCGGGTGGACAGCCGGCGCCGTCGCCTGGCTTCGGGCGAATGTGGACTGGCTGGAGCAGCATCAACCGGCAGGCCCTCACCCAGGAGCATGAAGCCGTTCGGCGCTACCGGGAGGATCTCGCCACGGCGGACGCCCGGCGTCTGCGAGCGCTTCGCGATCAGGGCCGGCCCTTGGGCGAGCGGGTCGGGGAAATCGTGCGCCTCGGCGATTGCGAAGAAGGCGAACGCCTGGCCCGCGCCGCCGGTGACTTTGCGCTCGTCGAGGCGGTGCGCGGCTATTGCCGAGGGGTGCCGGGCGACGATGCGCCTCGGTCCTAGGGCCGCCTTCCGGTCGATTGAACCGACCTCGCGATCAACGGTGCCGACCGGGCCCACATGGCCGACCGGAGGAGGGAGCTGGTTCGAAGGCATCTGGCCGAGCACGTCGGCGCTTCCTGCCGAGCTTTGGGCAACGCCCGTCCACGGCTCCCGCACCGGGCCTAGTTTCTATGGCGTTCCACGGGATCAGGAAGCCTCGATCACCGGCCCGCGAGCGGCGGGCCGATCCCTTCCGTTAGGAGGGGATCGGCCGCTCTGCCTTAATTGCTCCCGGACGGTGCGGCGTCGCCGCTGGCGCCTTCCGTCGTGGCCGAAGCATTGCTGTCCGGAGTCGCGGCGGGCGAAGCCGCGGCGATCTGCGCCTGCAGGTCGGCCAGTGTCGCGCCGATGCGCAGACCGTTCTGGCCCGGTGCGACCGAGCTGCGGGGCAGCCTGATCGGCTGCTCGCCGAGCTTGACGGTGACCGTCTCGGCATCCGTGGTCTCGATCGCGCCGATCGGAGCGCCATTGCGGTCGTGCACCATGGCGCCGACCTGGATCGCCTGCTGTGCCTGGGCGATCGCCTGGTCGAGCTGGCTGTTGAGCTGGTCGCGAGTCAGGCCGAACAGGACGGCTTCCTCTGTCGGGGTGAAGGAGGAAACCGGAAGCCGCGCCGCATGGCGGTCGGTGCGAACGACGACAAATTCGCTGTCGACGGACTCGACGGTGCCGACTTCGCCGCCCTGCGGATCCTTGACGGTGGCGCCGACCTGGATCGTCTGCGCGCCGGCCGGAGCGGCGACGGGGAAGAGCAGAGCCGCGGAAAGCGCGGTTGCAGCGAGCATTTTGCGGAAGTTCATCATCTCTCCTCGATGTGATGGCTGACGGGGCGGGCCGGGGGCCTTATCCACGACTCAACTTAATGCCCTGAGCCGCCAAGGCAAGTTTCGGGTCAGAACAGGGTGGTCACCGCGCCGGTGACCCTATGGGCCCCGTCGACCGTCAACAGGGCCGTCCAGCGGTCGAAGGTCGCGCAAGGATGGGAAATGCCGAAGCCGACGAGGTCGCCCACCGCCAGCCGGCCGTCCGGAGCGGACAGGCTCAGATGCTGATCCCACATCGCGACGACCGTCATGTCTGTGGCTTCATTGGGCGGACCTTCGCCGGGCGGGCGATGCACCCATAGCGGCCGCGGCGGCTCGACGTCGTAAGAAAGGTCGCGCTTTCCGGCGCCGACGATCGCAAGCCTGGGCTCCGGCAGCGAAAGCACGGTGCCCCAGACCTCGAGCGCATGTTCGAGCTTCGGCAGCCCGGGCAGGCGGCTCCCCCCCGGTCCGGTCAGCCGCGCGTAAAGGCCGCTGTCGTGGGTGACGTAGCAGCCCGGCCGAATCACGCGCCGGACCGGCTGGCCGCCGATCCGGCCGGGGAGCTTGGCCGCGCACAGGTCGAGAAAGCCCGACCCACCGGCCGAGATCAGCACCTCTCCTTCGGCGAACAGGCCTTCCGCGGCGATGTCGTGGGCAGCGATCAGCGCCAGGTCGATCATGTCGGCGGCCTCGAGCCGGGCGTCGGGCCGAGCCTGGCGGATTCCTTCGAACGTCTCGACGCCGCGAAGCGCAAGCCGCGGCTGGGCCGCGACAGCGCGCGCAAGTGCGAGCGCTTCCGCGGTGCTGCGAACGCCGGAACGGCCGCCTTCCAGCCCGGTCTCGATCAGCACCTGCACCGGCCGTGCGCTTGCGACCCGCTCCACCGCTTCGACGAGCAGGGCCGCGCCATCGGCCGAATCGACGAGACAGAAGAAGTCGAAGGACGGGTCGCGCGCAATCTCGCTTATGACGAAGTCGAGGTCGGTTCGCCCGACGAGCTGATTGGCAAGGAGGATCCGCTCTATCCCGAGCCGCCGATAGACTCGCACATGGTGAGCGGTCGCGGCGGTGATTCCCCAGGCGCCCGCCTCGAGCTGCCTGCGCAACAGCTCCGGGCTCATGCTGGTCTTGCCATGAGGGCAGAGCAGGGCGCCGTTTCGGTCGGCGAAGGCCTGCATCTCCCTTATATTGTCCGCCAAAGCCTCTTCCCGGATGATTGCTGACGGCATCATCAGGTCGCCGGCGAGCAGGCTTAGGCCAAGCCGGCCGATCTCGGGGCCGGTAAGACCCTCGGCCGAGGGCGGCAGACCTTTGGTCCGCCAGTCGAGCGGGCGCTCGATCACCATACGGCCTTGTCGCGGCCTGTCATTGAACGGCATGCCCCATCTGCTGCAATCCGAAGCCGCATCGGCTCCTATCAACCCGGGCTCCGGGCGGCAAATGACGGTTGCACGGGCAGGGGGACGACCCTACCTCGCATTCATCACCCGAGTTGATCCTTCCAGGAAAGACCCCTTCATGGCGGCTACCCACTCCACCCGAATGCTGATTCTCGGCTCCGGCCCGGCCGGCCTTACCGCGGCCATCTACGGCGCGCGGGCCGGCCTCGCGCCGATCGTCGTTCAGGGCATCCAGCCGGGCGGACAGCTCACCATCACCACCGATGTGGAAAATTATCCCGGTTTCGCCGACGTCATCCAGGGACCGTGGCTGATGGAGCAGATGCAGAAGCAGGCGGAGCATGTCGGCGCCCGGATGGAGTGGGATCATATCGTCGAGGTCGATCTGTCCAGCCGCCCGTTTCGAATGCTGGGCGACAGCGGCACCGTCTATCTCGGCGACACGCTGGTGATCGCCACCGGGGCCCAGGCGAAATGGCTCAACCTGCCGTCCGAGGAGCGGATGAAGGGGAAGGGGGTCTCGGCCTGCGCCACCTGCGACGGTTTCTTCTATCGCGGCAAGAAGGTGATCGTGATCGGCGGCGGCAACACGGCCGTCGAGGAAGCGCTGTACATGACCAACCACAGTCATGACGTCACCTTGATCCATCGCCGCGACTCGCTGCGCGCGGAGAAGATCCTGCAGGAACGGCTGTTCGCTCACGCCAACATCAAGGTGATGTGGAACCGCGAGGTGGCGGAGTTCGTCGGCGGCGGCGAGCCCGAAGGCCTGGTCGCGGTGGATTTGCGCGACACCGTCACGGGCGAGATCCAGCGGCTCGACACGGAGGGCGCCTTCATCGCCATCGGCCACTCGCCGGCCACCGAGTTGTTCAAGGGACAGCTTGAGCTCGACAAGGACGGCTATATCCCGGTGGAGCCTGGCACCAGCCGCACGTCGATTCCCGGCGTGTTCGCCTGCGGCGACGTAATGGACAAGCATTACCGGCAGGCGGTCACCGCCGCCGGCACCGGCTGCATGGCCGCGTTGGACGCCGAGAAGTTCCTCGCCGAGGCCGATTTCGAGGCGAAGCCCGTCAGGAGCCTTCAGGAAGCTTGACAGCCGGTCGGGCGTCCAACCGCCGCACCGCCTCGAGCACCGCTTCCGACAGGCGCCCCTCGTCTCCTGGGCGTGCGAAGGTGTGTGAATCCGTGTCGAGCTTCTGAGCCTTTCCGGCCAACCCGCGGAAAATGGGTGACCTCATCTCAACGTCCGCTGCGATGGCCGTTGCGTCGCCCGTCGCGAGGAGCAGTTCGGCCGGCAGTCGATGCCGCGCCATCGCGGCGGCCACCTCCTGCGCCAGTGTCGAAGGCGCGCGGCTTCCGGACTTCAATATCCCTTTGAACAATTTTCGATAATTCACTCCGCCTGAAACCAGTCTCTTCCAGCCGTCCAGGCTGAGCAGGCGGTCTCGATAATGTTGGCGGATTGCCGCCGGCGCAGGTTCGCCCGAGGCGGTCTCCACCAGCCAGGGGTTGACCAGGATCAGCCCGTCCAGCCCGGCCTGATCGCCCAAGAGAGCGATCGCGGTCGCTCCGTCGCACAGGCCGAATCCGTCTATCCGAGTCAGCCCTGGGCGCTCTCGGCGAAGCAGATCGGCCGCGGCAGTCAGATCGGGCCCGCTGCTGCGGTAGCCCGGATCGTCCCCGCTGCTGTCGCCGACCCCCCGCCGATCGAAACGCAGGCAGGAAATTCCCCGCTCTGCCAGGTACATAGCGAGGCGCTCGTACATACGGTGCGAACCGATTCGTGTCTGACTGCCGCCGGTCACCATCAGCAGGCCGCGGTCGCCGCCGCCTTCGTCGAGCGCCGCGCCGAGCGTCTCTCCCTCGCAGGCGAAGGTCAGGAGACGACGCATGCCGCATGCCATTCGACGATGTCGGCGGCCATGGCCTCCGCGAGTTCCGGCGCACTGCCCGGTTCGGACCGGCGCCATAGAGCGGGCCCCGAAAGCTTGATGTCGGCCGGCGCTGCATCGCTCGACAAGCGGGCCGTGCGCAACGGCTCCTGGTGGACGGCGGTGGCGTCGGCCAGACGGCCCTTCAGACTGTCCGAAGGCGCGTAGCCGGCCCATTCGACGCCGGCGAGGCCGGCCCGAGTCATGTCCCGGACCAGCGACGCCCCCGGCACCGGCGCCAGGCGCCACCAGCCGATCGCGGCCGCGGCGTCGTCGATCAGGCAGCCGCCCCGGATCGATGCAATGAGCGGCGTCTTGCCGCTGCGGGCCTGGAGATGGTCGGCCGCCGCCATGACGTCATGCCGCCAGTCTTCCCACCGGCTGGTCTCCAGCGCTTCGAGGCTCTCGCCCGTGCCCTTGAGGTCCGGGAGCCAGCCGGACATGCCCTTTCCCGCGAGCGCCCGCATGACGCCAGCGACCAGCGCCCGCGTGCGGTTCATTTCCTCGAACAACGGAGGGACGATCAGGATCGGCGGCGCCTCGACCGGTCCGATCCGCATCAGATATTCTTCCCGGCCTGCGCTTCGGAACGTCTCGTAAGCGAGACCGCCCAAACTCACTGCAGCGCCTTGGCCCGCGCGAAGGTAAGGAGGGAGCCGAACGTCTCGAGCATGTCGGCATCGACCTCATGGTCCTCGATGAGGATCCCGAGCCGTTCCTCCAGCTCGGTAAGCAAGCCGGCGACCGCCATCGAATCGAACTCCGGCAACGCGCCGAACAAGGCCGTGCTCTCATCGAAACCGCGAACCTTGTCCTCGGCCAGGCCGAGCACGTCGACAAGCACCGCGCGCAGCGTCGCGTCGACCTGTTCTTCATCGTTGAAGGCGGCAACCATGCTTCGGCTCTTATCCCCCGTTGCGCCGGGCGCCCTACCGACTTCGCCGGCGGGCGGCAAGCGCGGAAGCCCAGGCACGAGCCGCGCCGAGCAGTCCCTTGAACGTGCGCGGATTGAAAGCGGTGAGGTTCCAGAGGGTTTTCTTCTCCTCCATCCACTCGGCCTTATAGGCTTCGTCCCCGGTGCCGTAGTCGATCCTTTCGACCCGGTCGTGATCGAGCACGTGGCGGAACATCGCCATGCCCAGGATCGTCCCAGGCGACATCGCCTTGGCCGCTTCCGAATAAGCGAGCTTGTGGATGGTCGCCTCCTTGTTCTCGACGAGCCAGAGTTGCGCCGCGACAGGCACGCCTGCCGCTTTGGCAATCCCCAGACGCAAGGTTCCGGCGGCGCCCTCCTGCTCGGCGAGCGCGCGAAGGAACGGGAAAGAGCCTTCTTCCGGCTTCCAGCTAGCCCGATAGACCGACTCGTAATCGTCCCAGGCCGCGGCGTCGAAGCGATCGTGGACAACGACGTCCAGGGCCGCGCCCTTGGCCTTGCGCTTTGCCGTGTTGCGCAGCCGCGCCGGCCGCTTCGCCCAATAGCGCTCGAAATCCATGCCTGCCGTGTCGATCCGCCAATTGGTGGTGCGCGGCGCTGCGAAGACGATCCATCCCGCCTCGCGCAAGCCGTGCTCCAGCGGCTCGGGATCCTCGATGGGCCCGAGCTCGACCCGGGCGAGTCCGCCGTCGCGCAAGGCCGCCGCGATCGCCGTCAGCAGATCCGGGTCGCGATCGCCGACTGCGTCGAAGCGCAGCGAATACCAGACCGCGTAAGCGGCGGCCGTCGGATGGTTCACCGCGAGGAAGAGCCAGGCGCGGCGGCGGCCGGCGCGGGCGCGAAGCGCAAGCAGCTTACCGGAGGGCGGGCAATGGCGGGCGAGCAGGCGGAACCAGTCGAGCCGTCCGTACAGAGAAGGCACGGACTGCCGGTCGAGCGTGCCGGCGGCGTCGCGGGCGACCGAGTCCAGATCCTCGAACAACTCGACCTCGGCCGCCACTGCCTCTTCCCCTCCGCCCCTGCCTGCGGCAGAAGCTCTGGGCCATCAAGGAACCACAGTGCAAGCCCCCGATCCGAACCCCCGTCCGCTCGATCACCTTTCAACGCTGGGCGCGCCCGGCGCGCCGGCGCTCGTCTCGCGCGAAGGCGCGCTCGATTATGCGGCCCTCGAGCAGGCGGTCGGCACGCTCGCCGCGGCGCTTCGGGCGCGCGGCCTCGCGCCGGGTGCGCGGGTGGCGAGCTGGCTCCCCAAGGGCCGGATGACCAGCCTGCTGCCGCTCGCGGCCGCGCGAGCGGGCCTGGTCCATGTTCCGATCAATCCGCTGCTCAAGCGCATGCAGGTCGCCCACATCCTCGCCGACAGCGGCGCGGAGCTGCTCCTCAGCGGCCGAGCCCGCCTGGCAGCCCTGGAGCCGGGCGACGTGCCGTCGATCTGCGCGGGGCTCGACGAGGAAGCGGGCTTTGAGCTCCTCGGCCACGGCGAAAAGCTCGCCCCCTCGAGAGCGGCGCCCGACGATCTCGCCGCTTTGCTCTATACCTCAGGCTCGACCGGCCGGCCCAAGGGCGTGATGCTGACCCACGCCAATCTTTGGCTCGGCGCGGTCAGCGTCGCCGCCTATCTCCGGCTTGGCCCCGAGGACCGGGTTCTCGCCGTGCTGCCGTTCAGTTTCGACTACGGCCAGAACCAGTTGCTTTCCGCCTGGGCGGCCGGCGCCTGCGTCGTCCCGCTCGAATATCTGACGCCGCGTGATGTAATTCGCATGGTAGAGGAACATAGAATCAGCACCTTGGCTGGCGTTCCTCCCTTGTGGGTTCAGCTGATCGAAGCGGCATGGCCGCCCATGGCCGCGCTCAGCCTGCGCCGCCTGACCAATAGCGGCGGCAAGCTGCCGCCCTCGGTGATTCGGCGGATGCGCGAGATATTCCCCGTCGCCGAAATCTACTCCATGTACGGTCTCACCGAGGCGTTCCGGTCCACCTATCTCGAACCGGCCCTGCTCGACACGCACCCCGACTCGATGGGTACCGCCATCCCTTTCGCCGAGATCATGGTGGTCGATCATGAAGGTCGGCCGATCGAGGGACCGGGGGAGGGCGAATTGGTCCATGCCGGGCCCTTGGTTGCGATGGGCTATTGGAAGGATCCCGAACGGACGGCCGAACGGTTCAGGCCGGCGCCCGAGGGGTCGCACTACGGCGGCACCGCGGTCTGGTCTGGCGATCGGGTGCGACGCGACTCCGAGGGGTTGCTCTATTTTGTCGGGCGCGAGGACGGGATGATCAAGACGGCCGGCAACCGAGTCAGTCCCACGGAAGTGGAGGAAGCCGCGATCGCCTCCGGGCTGATACATGAGGCGGTGGCGCTCGGTTATCCCGACGCCCGGCTCGGGGAGGGCATCGCCCTGGTGGTGCGTCCCGCCGTGCCCCATCAGGAAGAAGCTCTGCGCGCCTATCTTCGGCGCCAGTTACCCAATTTTATGCAGCCGGGGCCTATCGTCTGGCGCGACGAGCTGCCGCGGAGTCCGAACGGAAAGCTCGACCGGGTGGAGCTGAAGAACGAGCTGACAGCATGAGCAAACCCATGGGGACGATACCGGCCGGCTTCGCCGCCGACGCCGATGGCATGCTGCTGGTCGGCGGTCGCCGCGCCGACGCGCTCGTCGCGCAGGCCGACACGCCCATGTTCGTCTACGATCTGGCGCTGATCGACCGTCGGATCAGGGATTTTCGTGCGGCCTTCCAGGATGTCGATCTTCATTATGCCATAAAAGCAAACTCTTACCAGCCAGTTCTTAGGCACGTTGCGAAGCAGGTGGACGGCCTGGACGTCGCCTCCGGGGGTGAGCTGCGTTTGGCCCTGGGGGCCGGCGGTGATCCAAACGTGATCAGTTTCGCCGGACCCGGCAAGCGTGACGTCGAGCTCGAGCAGGCCATAGCGTCGGGCATCACGCTCAACTGCGAGTCGGAAGGGGAAGCCGAGCGCGCCTTTGCGATTGGAGACCGGCTCGGCCGGACGCCGCGGCTCGCCGTTCGAGTCAATCCGGACTTCGAGATCAAGGGCTCGGGCATGCGGATGGGCGGCGGCGCGAAGCCGTTCGGAGTCGATGCGGCGCGCGTGCCCGCGCTGATCCGGCGCATCCGCTCGGCGGGTGCCGACTGGCGCGGCTTTCACATCTTCGCCGGTTCGCAGGCGCTCGACCCGGCCGCGTTGATCGAGGCGCAAAGGGCCACGGTGGCACTCGCCGCCGAGGTGTCGCAAGCCGCCGGCGCCGCGCCGCCTTTGGTCAATCTCGGGGGTGGGTTCGGAATTCCCTATTTCAACGGCGAGCGGCCGCTCGACATCGGCGCTGTCGGCGCGGCCCTCACCGAGACGCTGAACGGCCGACACGCCATTCTCGCGGACAGCCGGTTCGCGATCGAGCTCGGCCGCTGGCTGGTCGGGGAGGCGGGGGTGTATCTGACCCGGATCGTCGACCGTAAGGAGAGTCACGGCCGGACCTTCCTCATCACCGACGGCGGCATGCACCACCAGCTCGCCGCATCGGGCAATTTTGGCCAGGTGATCCGACGCAACTATCCTGTCGCGATCGCCTCGCGCTTCGGTGCCGAGCCGGACGAGGAAACGAGCATCGTCGGCTGCCTGTGCACGCCGCTCGACCGGCTCGCGGACGACGTCATGACGCCCCGAGCCGGGCCGGGCGATCTCGTCGCCATATTCCTTGCGGGTGCTTATGGCCTCTCGGCCAGTCCCCAGGCCTTCCTCGCCCAGCATCCCGCGAGCGAGATGGTGGTGGGCGGCTAAGCCCGCGAACATCGGGCCGGACCGGGCTCTTGAGCAGAGCCGAGCCGCGCCGCTCGATCCTCGCGGCGTCTTCCAACCCTTTCTGCCTTAACGACATCCCCTGCTCCGGTCCCGTTCTGGGACGGCGTCCAAATGCGCCTTGTTCCTAACCGTAATTTTACCTCTTGCAGCCATAGCAGTCCCAAATCCTGCGCCCCGTCCATCCCGTCACGGGACAGGCCGGGACCCGGGCTTGGGTGCGAGTGAAGAGGATGGTCATGCGTTTTTCTGCGAAGTTCACACTGGCTCTCGCCACGTCCAGCGCCATGCTCCTGTCCGGCTGCGCGTCGACGGGCGGCACCGGCAACAGCCTGCCCGCCGCCGGATTCGTCGGCGACGGTGCCCAGGTCAGCGACAATTATCTGATCGGCGCGCTCGACGAACTCACCGTCTTCGTCTGGCGCAATCCGGAGCTCGGCGCCCGGGTCCAGGTTCGCCCCGACGGACGCATCACGACGCCGCTGATCACCGACATGGTGGCGGTCGGCAAAACCCCGGCGCAGCTCGCGGAGGATATCCGCGTCATCCTCGCCGAATATATTCAGGACCCGCTCGTCTCGGTGATGGTCGATCGGCCGCAGGGCACCTTCTCCCAGCAGATCCGCATCGTCGGGGCCACCGAGCGGCCGGCCGCCATCCCCTATCGCGCGAACATGACCCTGCTCGACGCCATGATCGCGGTGGGCGGCCTCTCCGAGTTCGCCGCGGGCGATCGGGCGAGGCTGATCCGCGTCGACCGGGAGAGCGGGCAGCAGCGGCAGTACGACCTGCGCATCGCCAGCCTGCTCCGCCGGGGCGACGTACGCGCCAACGTCCGGCTCGAGCCGGGCGACGTCATCATCATCCCCGAGAGCATGTTCTGACCCCGCACGCTCTGCCTTTTCAAGGACGATAGCTCTCGATGGACGGACTCTACGAACAGTTCCGGATCGCGCTGCACCAGATCTGGCGCCGCCGCTGGCTGGCGATCGCCGTCGCCTGGGGCGTGGCCGTGCTCGGCTGGCTGGTGATCGCGCTCATCCCCAACAGCTATGAGGCAAAGGCACGCCTGTTCGTCCAGATGCAGTCGATCCTGACGAATCAGATCGGCATCACTCCGGACGAGCGGCAGAACCAGCTGCTCCGCCTGAAGCAGACGCTGACGTCGAACGAGAATCTCGTGCGGGTCGTGCGGCGCACCGACCTGAACTCGATGGTCGCCAGCGAAAGCGACCTCGGCGGCGTCGTCTCCGCGCTGCGCCAGCGCATCATGATCACCGCCATGCCCGACGGCATGATCGAGATCACGGCTTTCTCCAACATTTCCGGCTTCTCGAACGGCCAGAACGCCCGCACCGCCGCAGCGACGGTCCAGGGGCTGATCGACCTGTTCGTCGAGCAGAACCTGACCGGGGACGGCCGCGAGACCGGGCAGTCGCTGCAGTTCCTCGATGAGGAACTGCGCCGCCGCGAGGTCCAGCTCCAGGAAGCCGAGCAGCGCCGGGTCGAGTTCGAGCAGCGTTTCATGGGCCTGCTCCCGGGCGCCGGCACCATCGATCAGCGCATGTCCGCGGCCCGCGCCGAGCTCGCGAATATCGAGCAGCAGATCATCGCCGCCCAGGGCGCGCTGAACGCGATGCGCGGCCAGCTGGCCGCTACGCCGCAGACCATGCCGGGCATGGGGGAGGCGGCGAGCACGGCCAGCGGTCAGATCGCCGCGCTCGAAGCGCAACTGAACCAGAATTTTGCCCGTGGCTGGACCGAGCAGCATCCCGACGTGATCGCTGCCCGCCAGCAGATCGCGCGCCTGCGTCCCTATGCCGCCGCCGAGCGGCGCGAGGGGACGACCGGCATGCCCAATCCTTCCTACGTCTCGCTGCGGGCGATGATGGCCGAGCGGGAGGCGCAGCTCGCCGCCTCGATCGCCCGTCGCAACCAGCTCCAGTCGGACCTGGCCCAGTTGGGCTCGCGCCAGTCCACGGAACCGAGCCTCGCCGCCGAGCAGGCCCGCCTCAACCGAGACCATGAGGTGCTAAAGCAGCAATACGACCAACTGCTCGCCAATCGGGAGCAGGTGCGTCTGCGCAGCGACGTCCAGACCCGGACGAGCCCGTTGAACATCCAGGTCGTCGAGCCTCCGAGCGTCCCGAGCGTTCCCAGCGCGCCCAATCGCCCGCTCTTCCTTACGCTCGTGCTGGTGGTTGCCGCCGGCGCCGGAATCGCCGCCGCCTTCATCGCCGGCCAGCTCCAGACCACTTTCCCGACTCAGAACCGGCTGGCCGAGCTGACCGGGCTGCCTGTGATCGGCACCCTGAGCGAGGTGGTGACGCCGCCTGAGCGCTCCCGTCGGCGTCAGCGGCTGGTCTGGCTCGGCGGCGCCGCCGCCGGCCTCGCCGGCAGCTACGCCGTGCTCATCCTGATCGAATTCTGGCAGCGAAGCTCGGTGGCGTGAGGAACGATATGAAGCATAGCCGCATCTCGTTGATCGAACGCGCCGCCGAGGTCTATGACTTCGGGGCCGCGCTGCGCGCCCGCACGGTGCAGCCGGACCCGGAGCCGCTTCCGGTCGTGGAAGCCGGCGAGCCGGAGCGCGAAGCTCCGGCCCCCGTTCCCGCGCTCGAGCCCGAATCCGAGGCCGTTTTCGTGTCGAAGCGCCCGATCGCGCCCCATCGTCCCGAGGGCGCTATCCGGGTGTCTCCGATCGACCGGGACGCTCTGGCCGAGGCCGGCTATATCGTGCCCGAAGCGCCGGCCACGGGCCTTGCGGAAGAGGTGCGGCTCCTCAAGCGCCAGCTGCTGGCGATGGTCGAGCGGCGCGTGTCGCTGCCCGAGGAGAAGCGTCGGTCGGTCCTGATCACCTCCGCCCAGTCCGGCGACGGCAAGAGCTTCTGCGCGACCAACCTGGCCTTGTCGCTGGCCGGCGAGCGCGGCCTCGAAGTGCTGCTGATCGACGGCGACTTCACCAAACGCGACGCGCTCGCGATCCTCGGCATCGAGGACGGACCGGGCCTGGTCGACGTGCTCGCCGATCCCTCGTTGGACCCCGAATCGCTGGTCATTCGCACCGACGTACCAGGCCTTTCGGTGCTCCCAGGCGGGCGCAGGGACCATGCGGTGCCCGAGCTGCTCGCGTCGGATCGGACCCGTGAGGTGCTGGCAGGGCTGATTGCCAGCGATCCGAGGCGCATCATCCTGCTCGATTCTCCGCCCGTCCTGATGGCTTCGCCCGCGACCGTGCTTGCCGGGCATGTCGGTCAGGTGCTGGTCGTCGTGCGGGCCGACCGCACCACGGAAGCTGACCTGCGCGAGACGGTCGGGCTGCTGGTAGGCTGCGACAATGTCGCGCTGATCCTCAACGGCGCCGCCATCGCCGTCTCGGGGCGTAATTTCGGCTCCTATGAGGCGCTCGAACATGAAGCGTGAAACGCACCTCTTCCGCCGTTGCCAGCGGCTCGCGCTGGCGTTGGGCCTTGCCTTTGCCGGAGCGGCAACCGCGCAGGCGCAGACGGCGCCGGGGGCGGGCGTCTCCTATCCGGAGCCAGCGCTCGACGGCTCTGGCCTCGAGGCGGCTCCAGCGCAAGATGCGGCCCCCGGCCCGGCTCCTGCCGCATCGCAGGGGCGGGCGCGGCGCGCGCGGACCGAGATAAGACCCTATCTCGAGGTAGCCCAGGTGGTCAGCGCCGAGCTCGATGGGGGCGATACGCTCACCTATACGAGCGTCGCAGCCGGTGTGGACGGTCGCGTCGAGACCCGCCGCGTCTCCGTGCAGATGAGCTATCGCTATCAGCGCAACATCGAATGGCAGGGCGAGGTCGGAGACCAGGACGTGCATTCCGGCGTTGCGCTGGTCGGCGTCCAGGTCGTTCCGGGCGCGCTTCAGTTCGAGGCGGGCGCGCTTGCCACCCGAACCGGCGGCGAAGGCCGCGCGATCGGCGTCACCGACCGGGACGAATCGGTCGAAGTCTACAGCGTATATGCCGGCCCGACCCTGTCGACCCATGCCGGTCCGGTCGCGGTCAATGCTTCCTACCGACTGGGCTATGTCGCCATCGACGACGACAGCATCGTCGGCGGCCCGCGCGAGGATTTCGATTCGGCGGTCGCGCATAGCGCCACCGCCAGCGTCGGCATGGCGCCGGGCCGGCTGCCGGTCGGCTGGACCGTCGGCGGCGGCTATGCACGCACCGACACCGAAAGCGAGTTCGATCATGATTTCGAAGGCGCGTACGTACGCGCCGACGTCGTCGTCCCGGTCGGCCCGACGCTCGCCCTCACCGCCGGTGTCGGCTATGAGGATATCAGGTCCAGCCAGCTCGATCTCGCCCGCGACGCCGACGGGATCCCGATCGTGGGTCCGGACGGCCGTCCGGTTGCAGATCCGACGCGGCCGCGGGTCCTTACCTACGACATTGACGGAATCATCTACGATGCCGGGCTGATATGGCGCCCGAGCGCCCGTACCGAGCTGCAGGCCCGGGCCGGCCACCGCTATGGCGGAACCACCTTCGTCGGTTCGCTGTCGCACCAGTTCAGCGCCAACACCGGCATGAACATCGTGGTCTATGACACGGTCGAGACGTTCGGCAATCTTCTGGTCAATGATCTCAGTAACTTGCCGGACGGTTTTGAGATCGATCGTGATCCGTTGACCGGCAATCTCGGCGGCTGCGCCTTTGGCGCGGATCCGGGCACCGGCGTGTGCTTCGACCGGTCGCTCCAGTCGATCCGCGGCAACACCTTCCGGATGCGGGGGGCAAGCCTGATCCTGTCCGGCAATCGCGGCCTTTGGAGCTGGGGCGTCGGCGCCGGCTATGCCCAGCGCCGCTACAAGCGGCCGCAGGACCCGGCGTTCGACGTGTTCGGCGCCGAGGAGGACGAGACGATCGGCCTGTTCGGTTCGGTCGGCCGCCAGCTGAGCCGCACCTCGAGCATCGATTTCAATACCTATGCAAGCTGGTTCGACACCGACCTCGCGGACTTCGACCGCGTGTTCAGCACCGGCGCGACCTTGAGCTACAACCGCAACTTCCTCCTGGACAGGATGCGGCTGATCGCGGCGCTCGGCATCGACCATCACGACGACGGCACCTTCAACAGCACCGTCATCTCGGCGCTGCTGGGCCTGAGATACACCTTCTGAGCGGGAAAGATCAGGGAGAGCCCATGTATATCGAGCATTACGGTCTCGCCGGTCAGCCCTTCCAGCTGACGCCGGACGCCCGCTTCTGGTTCGAAAGCCGCACCCATCGCAAGGCGATGGCCTATCTCGGCTACGGCCTCGCGCAGGGCGAAGGATTCATCGTCGTCACCGGCGAGATCGGTGCCGGCAAGTCGACCTTGGTCGCCCATCTGATGGCGACGATCGACCGCGCGCGGCTGAACGCCATCAGCCTGGTATCGACCCAGGTGGAGGGGGACGACATGCTCCGCCTCGCCGCCCAGGGGCTCGGCCTCGCCACGGCCGGAGTGGAGAAAGCGCGCCTGCTCGACGCCGTGGAGCAGCGCCTGGAGCAGGAGCTTCGGTCCGGCAAGCGCACCCTTCTCATCGTCGACGAGGCGCAGAACCTTCCGGTCTCCGCGCTCGAAGAGCTGCGCATGCTCTCCAACTTCCAGATCGCGGGCAAGGCGCTCATCCAGATCGTCCTGCTCGGCCAGCCGGAGTTCCGCGACAAGCTCGCCTCGCCGGGCCTCGAGCAGCTCCGGCAGCGCGTCATTGCGACCCACCATCTCTACGCCATGGGCGAGGACGAGGTCGAAGCCTATATCCGCCACCGCCTCGGCCTAGTCGCCTGGCAGGGCCGTCCCGATTTCGCGCCCGGCGCCCTGGCGGCGGTCCATGCCGCCACCGGCGGAATTCCGCGCCGCGTCAACCAGCTCGCCAACCGGCTGCTGCTGCATGCGGCGGTCGAGGATGCCGACATGATCGTCGCCGAGGCGGTGGAGGCTGTCGCCGCCGACATGAATGCCGACACGCCGGCACCGGCTCCTGCACCGGCGGCGCCGCCGCAGGCGGAAGAGGAGAGGGTGCTCCCGATCAGAGCCGCCCGTTCTTCTCCGGCCGAGCCGGCCAATGAGCCCGCATCACCGTCGCAGGCCGTGCCCTTCGCGGACCCGGCCCTGCTGCGGCGCATTGCCGCGCTCGAGGCCCGCGCCGAGGAGCAGGAGAAGATGCTGAGGCGTGTCCTGACCCTGCTGGTCGACTGGGTCGAGAATGGCAGCCCGGAGACGGCCTACCGCACCCACGCGGCCTGAACGGGCGAGGAGGCGCGAGCATGCGCAATGCCCTCTCGGTCGATGTCGAGGACTGGTTCCAGGTCGGCGCCTTCGAAAGGGTGATCGCCCGCGATTCATGGGAGACGCTCCCGCGCCGGGTCGAGCGCAATACCGATGCGGTGCTGGACCTGTTTGACCGGGCCGGCGTCAAGGCGACCTTCTTCACGCTGGGATGGGTGGCGGCGCGCCACCCCGCGCTGGTCCGGCGCATTGCCGAAGCCGGGCATGAGCTCGCCAGCCACGGCTGGGACCATCGCCGCGTCTTCACGATGGACGAGGCCGAGTTCCGCGCCGACCTCGCCCGCGCCCGCGCGGCCATCGAGGATGCGGGCGGCGCCGCGGTCGCCGGCTACCGCGCGCCGAGCTTCTCGATCGACGCCCGAACGCCCTGGGCCCATCCGGTGCTCGCCGAGCAAGGCTATGCTTATTCTTCGAGCGTCGCGCCGATCCGCCACGACCATTATGGCTGGCCGGAATCGCCCCGCTTCGCCTGGCGCCCGGTCGAGGGTTCCAGCCTGATCGAGCTTCCGGTCACCACCGTCACCGTCGCCGGCCGCCGTCTGGCCGCCGGCGGAGGCGGCTTCTTCCGGCTGCTGCCCTTCGCTTTCTCGACCTGGGCGGTAGCCCGGACCAACCGGTCTGAGGGACGCCCGGCCATCTTCTATTTCCATCCCTGGGAGATCGATCCGGACCAGCCGCGCCCCGACGGCGCGCCGCTGAAATCGCGCCTCCGACATTATACCAATCTCTCCGTCATGGAGCCCAAGCTGCTGAAATTGCTCGGCCGGCACCAATGGGGCCGTATCGACGAAATAGCCGCGGCCGAGCAGTCGAAGCTGGCATGAGCGCTCGGAGCCTCGTTGGCGGGGACCGGGCGCATGACGGGCCCTCGATCCTGTTCCTCGCCCACCGCATTCCCTTTCCGCCCGACCGTGGCGACAAGATCCGATCCTGGAACCTCCTGCGCGCGCTTGGCCGGATCGCCCCGGTTCATCTCGCCTGCTTCGCCGACGATGCGGCGGACGCCGCCCACCTCCCGGCGCTGCGCGAAGCGATGGGCGAGGCGCTCGGCGAGGCCCATGTCGAGGTCCGGCGTACCGGCCGCGCCGTCGCCGGGGCACGCGCCCTGATCCACGGCAAGCCCGCCTCGCTGACCTTGTTCGACAGCCCGGCGCTGCGCCGCTTCGTCGATCGCCTGCTAAGATCGGGCCGGATCGGGACCGTCTTTGCCTTCTCCGGCCAGATGGCCCAATTCGTCCCGCAGCCGCTCGGCGCGCGCTTCGTCATGGATCTGGGCGACGTGGATTCGGCCAAGTTCGCCCAATATGCCGACGAGGGTAGCGGACCGATGCGCTGGGTCCATCGCCGCGAGGCCGGTCTGCTCTTCGCTCATGAGGTGGCGACCGCCGCCCGGGCCGACGTCACCACCTTCGTCAGCGAGGCGGAGGCGGCGCTGTTCCGACAACGGACCGGCCTGCCGAACATCCGCGCCCTCTCCAACGGCATCGATCTCGGCACCTTCGGCCCCGCGGCCGGATTCGAACGCCTCGATCCCGCAGCGAAGGGGAAGGGCCCGGTCCTGCTGTTCACCGGCCAGATGGACTATGCGCCCAACGTGGACGCGGTGCGCTGGTTCGCCGCCGAGGTGATGCCGCTTCTGCGCGAGGCGCGCTTCGTCGTCGCCGGACGCAACCCGGCGCCCGAGGTGCGTCGGCTCGAAAGCGAGAGGGTGACGGTGACCGGGGCGGTGCCGGACATTCGAAGCTGGCTCGAAGCCGCCGACATCGTCGTCGCGCCGCTGCGGATCGCCCGCGGAATCCAGAACAAGGTGCTCGAGGCGATGGCGATGGCCAAGCCGGTCGTCGCCAGCCCCGCAGCGTTCGAGGGGATCGAGGCCCAGGCAGGCCGCGACCTGCTCGTGGCCGACGGTGCCGCGGCTATGGCGAAGGCAATAGGCGCGCTGCTGGCCGACAGGGAAATGGCCGGCAAGCTCGGGCGATCGGCCCGCGCATGCGTGGAGCACAGCTACAGCTGGGAACAGAGGCTCGCCCCGCTCGAGGCGATGGTATTTACCGGCCAGGCAAGGCGAGCGGCATGACCGCCGCGCTCCATCCAGCCCGACTGCGCGAAGGCCTGGCCGCATCGCCGTGGAGCCGCCACCTCGCCGCGCTCGGCCTCGCCTGGGCGGCCATCCTTCTCATCCTTCATCGCGACGCGGGCGAGATCGTCGCGATCTGGTGGAACAGCTCGACCTTCAACCATTGCCTGCTCATCCCGCCGATCATCGCCTGGCTGGTCTGGCAACGCCTCCCCGAGCTTCGACGCCTTGCGCCGGCGGCGTGGGCGCCCGGCCTGGCGCTTGTGGCGGCGGGAGCGCTCGGCTGGCTTCTGGGCGAAGCGAGCGGGATCGACCTCGCCCGTCATGCGGGCCTGGTGCTGATGCTTCAGGGCGCGGCGATCGCCTGCCTCGGCCCGGCCGTGTCGCGCGGGCTCGCTTTCCCGATCTTCTTCGCCTTGTTCCTTATCCCGGCCGGCGAGGAACTGGTGCCCGCCCTGCAGACGCTGACCGCCCGTTTGGCCATGGCGATGCTCGGCCTGGCCGGCGTCCCGGCCCATCTCGAGGGCATCTTCATCACCACGGCGAGCGGCTATTTCGAGGTCGCCGAAGCCTGCGCCGGGGCCAAGTTCCTGATCGCCATGACCGCGTTCGGCGCGCTGGTCGCCAACGTCTGCTTCCGCTCCTGGCCGCGCCGGATCGCCTTCATGGCGGTCTCGATCGTCGTGCCGATCCTCGCCAACGGCGTGCGCGCCTGGGGGACGATCCACATCGCCCACCTGACCAGCGTCGAGTTCGCCGCCGGTTTCGACCATGTCGTCTATGGCGGCATCTTCTTCGCCATCGTCATCGCGCTGATCCTCGGCCTCGCCTGGCCCTTCTTCGACCGCGGCGCGAACGAACCGTGGTTCGATCCGGCGGAATTGCCGCCGGGGAAGGGGAGCCGTCTCGGTCCCGTCGCGGCGGCGGCCGTCGCCCTGGCGGCGCTGCCGCTCGCCTGGTCCGCCGCCATCTCGGCTTCGGCGACGCGGCCGGTCCCGCAAAGCTTCGAGCTTCCGCAGCCGGCCGGCTGGGCCCGGCTCCCGCCGGCAAGCGACTGGCGCCCGGGCTTTGCCGGCGCCGACCGGCTGGTCATGGCCCGCTATCGCGACGCTCAAGGCCGCACCGTCGACCTTGCGGTTGCCGTCTACGCCCGCCAGAGCGAGGGCCGCGAGCTGGTCGGTTTCGGGCAGGGCGCGGCGCCGCCGGGCGGACGCTGGGCCTGGACCGGGGACGTTCCCGCTCCACCCGGCGGACGCGCGGAGCGGATCGCCTCGCATGGGGTGGTGCGCGAGGTCGTCAGCTTCTACCGGGTCGGCGATATCCTCACTGGGAGCGGCATGGGGGTGAAGGTGGAGACGATGAAGACGCGGCTGCTGGGCGGACCGCAGCGCGCAGTCGCGGTGCTCGTCTCTGCGCGGGCACCGGCGACCGGCGTCAGCCCGCGTCCGGCGATCGACGCCTTCCTCGCCGACCTGGGACCGGTCGACCGGCTCGCCGACCGCGCCGCCGGCCTGGACTGAGCCATGTGCGGGATCGCCGGCATCTTCCATCCCGACGTGCCCAAGCCGGTCGATCCGGCGCGGGTGGAGGCGATGATCTCCGTGCTCGAGCATCGCGGACCGGACGGCGGCGGCGTGTGGACCGCGCCCGGTATCGGCCTCGGCCATCGCCGGCTCTCGATCATCGACCTGAGCGAGGCGGCGGCGCAGCCGATGCTCACCGCCGACCGGCGCGTCGCGGTCAGCTACAATGGCGAGATCTACAATTTCCGCGAGGTCCGCGCCGAGCTGGAGGGGCAGGGCCACGTCTTCGCCACCCAGAGCGACACCGAGGTGATCCTCGCCGCCTGGCGGCAATGGGGACCGCAATGCCTCGACAGCTTCAACGGCATGTTCGCCTTCGCCCTCTACGATGCCGATTCGGACAGCCTGTTCCTCGCCCGCGACCGGCTCGGCGTGAAGCCGCTACACTATAGCGTTCTGGCGGACGGGGCGCTCATCTTCGCTTCGGAGCTGAAGGGCCTGCTCGCCCATCCGGGCATGCGCAGGAGCCCGAGCCTGACCGCGGTCGAGGATTATCTCGCCTTCGGCTACGTCCCGGACGACGCTTCGATCGTCGAGGGCGTGAGCAAGCTGCCTGCGGGCCATTATCTGCTGGTCCGGCGCGGCCGCACGGTGCCGAGGCCGGCCCAATGGTGGGACATCGACTTCACGCCCGGCGACTCGCGCGGCGCGAAGGCGCTCGAGGCGGAGATGGTCGAGCGGCTGCGGGAAGCCGTGCGCTCGCGAATGGTCGCCGACGTTCCGCTCGGCGCCTTCCTCTCGGGCGGCGTCGACAGCTCGGCGGTGGTCGCCTTCATGGCGGAGATGAGCCGCAACGCGGTCGAGACCTGCTCGATCGGCTTCGACGCCGTCGACCATGACGAGACGCGCTACGCCGCCATGGTGGCCGAGGGCTTCGCGACCCATCATCGCAGCCGCATCGTCATGGCGGCCGACTTCGCCTTGCTCGACACGCTGGCCGGCGCGTTCGACGAGCCTTTCGCCGACGCTTCGGCGCTCGCCACCTACCGCGTCTGCGAGCTGGCGCGCGAGAAGGTGAAGGTCTCCCTCTCGGGCGACGGCGCCGACGAGGCGATGGCCGGTTATCGCCGCTACCGGATGTTCGCCGCCGAGGAGCGAGCCCGCCGGTTCCTTCCGGGGCCGCTGTCCAGCGTCGCCGGGGCGCTTGGCCAAGTCTATCCGAAACTGGACTGGGCGCCGCAATATCTGCGCGCCAAGACGACCCTCCAGGCGCTCGGCCGGAGCAGCGGCGAAGCCTATGCGGCCGCGGTCGGAGTCACGCCGCCGGCGCATCGCGCGGCCCTCTACAGCGCCAGCTTCGCCCGCGGCCTGCAGGGCCATCGCGCCGAGGACCGCTACGTGCGCGCCTTCGAGGGGGCGCCGGCGCGCGACTCGCTGTCACGGGCGCAATATGCCGATCTCAAGATCTGGCTGCCCGGCGACATCCTCACCAAGGTCGACCGCACCAGCATGGCGGTCGGGCTCGAGGCGCGCGAGCCCTTGCTGGACCACCGGTTCGTCGAGTTTGCGGCGCGGCTTCCGGCGCGGATGCGGCTTCGCGGCGGCAGCGGCAAATGGCTGATGAAGCGCGCGCTGCAGGGCCGGCTTCCCGACGAGATTCTCCACCGCCGCAAGATGGGCTTCGTGACTCCGGTCGCCGCCTGGTTTCGCGGTCCGCTCGCCGCCGAGGCCGCCGCCATCGCCCGCGGCTCGGCGCTGGGGGAGACGGGATGGTTCGACCCGGCGGCGATCACCCGCTTCGCCGAGGATCATCGCCGCGGCCGCGCCGACCATGGCCGGCTGCTCTGGCAGCTGCTGATGCTGGAAAAGTCGCTCCAGAATCTGTTCGGCCTCGGAAGCTTCAGTCTTCCGGATACAGAGCCTCGACAAAATAAAGCCCGTCGGGCGGCGCGTTGAAGCCCAATGCGGCGCGGTCGCGAGCCTCGAGCGCGGCCTTGAGATCCGCCGCCGTCCATTTGCCGCGTCCGACAAGTTCGAGGCAGCCGACCATCGAACGGACCTGGTGATGGAGGAAGGAGCGCGCCGCAGCTTCGATCTCGATCTCCTCGCCCATGCGACGCACGGTCAGGCGGTCGAGCGTCTTGACGGGGCTCTCCGCCTGGCAATGCGCCGACCGGAAGGTGGTGAAGTCATGGCGGCCGACCAGGAGCTGGGCCGCACGATTCATCTCGTCGGCGTGAAGCACGACCGGCACCCGCCAGGCGCGGCCGGCGTCGAGTGCGAGCGGCGCGCGCCGGTTGGCGATCCGGTAGAGATAGCGCCGGCCGATGCAGCTGAAGCGGGCGTGGAAATCCTCGCTCACCTCGCGCGCGGCGAGGATCGCAACCGGCAGCGGCCGCAGCTTGGCGTTGATTCCGTCGGCGAGCCGGAAGGGCGTGATCGGCCGGGCGATATCGACATGGGCGGTCATCGCCAGCGCATGCACCCCGGCATCGGTGCGCCCGGCCGCATGGAGGGTCACGGACTCGTGCGTGATGGCGCGGATGGCTTCCTCGATCGCCTGCTGAACCGAGGGGCCGTGTGCCTGCCGCTGCCATCCCATGAACGGCCCGCCATCATATTCGACCGTCAGCCGAAAGCGCGTCACGCAGCCGGTCCGAGGGCGGCGCCGACCGGGATGACGAAGCCGCGCAGCAGCTCGTCGGGGCGCATCGGCGCGCGTCCGGCCCGCTGCACGAGAGTCGGCACGATCGAGCCTTCGCCGCAGGCGATGGTCAGTCCATGGTCGAGCACGGTTCCCGGAGACCCGCCCAGATCGGACAGCTCGGCGGCGAGTATCCTGATCCGCTCCCCCGCATGTTCGAACCAGGCGCCCGGCGCGGGGTTGAAGGCGCGGACCTGCCGCTCGACCGCCTCGGCGCCTTGCGAGAAATCGAGCCGAGCCTCGCTCTTGTCGATCTTTGAGGCATAAGTGACTCCGTCCTCCGGCTGGGGCTCGGGCACGATCGTTCCCAGCCTTTCGAGCACCTGCACCATCAACGCCCCGCCCATGGCGGCGAGCTCGGCGGTGAGCTCGCCGGCCGTCTTTCGATCGATGACGGTCTCGCGACGCGCAAAGACGGGACCGGTATCGAGCCCACGCTCCATCGCCATGATGCACACGCCGGTCGTCTCGTCGCCGGCCAGGACGGCGCGCTGGATCGGGGCGGCGCCGCGCCAGCGCGGCAGCAGCGAGGCATGGACGTTGAGGCAGCCGTGGCGCGGCGCGGAAAGGATCGGCTCGGGCAGGATCAGCCCGTAGGCCGCCACGATCGCCGCATCGAGGCCGAGCGCCGCGAAAGCGGCCTGCTCGGCCGGGTCGCGCAAGCTTGCCGGCGTGCGCACGGCGATGCCGCCTCGCTCGGCCCGGCGATGGACGGGGGAGGGGCTGAGCGCCTTGCCGCGGCCGGCGCGACGCGGCGGCTGCGTATAGACGGCGGCGATCTCGTGGCCGGCGGCGGCGAGGGCGTCGAGCGTCGGCACCGCGAAGTCCGGCGTTCCCATGAATGCGAGGCGCATGGCGCGGCTTTAGTCGATCATGCGCGGGTGGGGGAGGGGTAGCGGCGGCAAGGCCCGTGCGCCTGCATCAACTCCGCATCTGCTCGATCATCGTCTCGAGCCCGTGCTGCAGCGGGCAGAGCCTCAGCCGCTCCCATTCGCCGGGATGGACCGCGCGGAATCGCCGGGCCAGTTCGGCTAACACGCGACCTTCTTCCGACCGAAGACATGTTTCTCCGGAGCCGGTTAGAAGCCAGCGAGGCAAAGCTGATGTTCGTTCAGGTTCCACGTCGTAATCCTGAATAACTTGACGAAATTGACACTTGCTACGCGCGCGCGAGTCTCCTCAGCGGATCGGAACGCTGGCCGGATCGAAATTCAGCAAAGCCGCATGGCGCCGCCGCATCGAAAGGACGACCGCGCACGCGCACGAAGTCACATCCGGGGGATCAGCCATTGGCCTCGCTTCCAGGAACCGGTTTCTCAGGAGTCCCCTTCACTAGAACAAAGGAAGAACTTTGTCAAGACAGAGCAACTTCTACTATTGCAAACGATTCTCAACAGCGTTAGCTTGCGAACAATTCGCAATAGCAGATGGGGTGGGTTCATGGTCCGGGTCTTGTCGTATGGCGTGAGCGTGCTCGCCTTGCTGTCTTTTCCAGGCGCAGCGCGGGCCGCCATTCAAACCGAGGGCCAAGAAGCAGCAATAGGCGCGTCTGACCGGGCCGAGGTGGAGAATAACGAGATATTCGTCACCGCCAGCGCAGTCACGGCAACCAAGACGGAGACGCCGCTGATCGAGACGCCACAGGCGATCAGCGTTGTCCCGAGCGAGCTCTTCCTCGAGCGCGGCGCCCGCAACGTCCAGGAGACCCTGCGCTACTCGGCCGGCGTCACGGCCGAGGCTTATGGGCTCGACTCCCGCGGCGACACGAGCTCGGTCCGCGGCCTCAGCCCGGTCGAATATCTCGACGGGATGCGGCGGCTATTCAACTATTCGGTGCTCCCGCGCGTCGCCGTCGAGACGCTCGACCGAGTCGAGATCCTGCGCGGCCCCGCGTCGGTCCTCTACGGCCAAGGCGCCAATGGCGGCATCGTCAACATGGTGAGCAAGCGCCCGCAACATGGCGTTCCGTCCGGCGAGGTCGCGGTCCAATATGGCAGTTTCGACCGCCTTCAGGGTCAGGTCGACCTGACCGGCAGCCTCGATGCGGCAGGCACCCTGGCCGGTCGCCTGGTGGCGGTGGTCCGCGACGCGGAGACGCAGACCGACTTCGTCAAGGACGACCGGGTCGTGCTCGCGCCGTCGCTGAGCTGGCGACCGGGACCGGACACCTCGATCGTCCTGATCGGCACCTACCAACGCGACCGCGGTGCCTCGACCCAGCAATTCCTTCCCATCGTCGCCACCATTCTCGCCGAAGAGGGCTGGCGGCTCGACACGTCGACCTTCCTCGGCGATCCCGAGCAGGACCGGCTGCGCGCGACGCAATATGTCGGGACGCTGCTGGCCGAACACCGCTTCTCCGACGCGGCGACCCTGCGCACCAGCCTGCGCTATCTCGACGGCGAGTCCTTCTTCCAGGAAATCTATCCAGACACCTATGCCAACCCGCTCGATCCGTTCATCGATGCGGACGACCGCGTGGTGAACCGTTTCATCTACGGTTCGCGGGCGGACATCCGCACCTTCACCTCGGACACGAACCTGGAGCTGCGCTTCGCGACCGGACCGTTCGAGCATCTGCTGCTCGCCGGAATCGACTATTCCGACTATCGCCAGCGCTCGCAGAGCGGCAGCGGCGTCACCACGCCGATCGACATTTACGATCCCGTCTCGACCGGAGTCACGCCGGTGCCGCTCGTCGACGACCCCAACCAGCGCAACAGCCAGCTCGGCTTCTACGTGCAGGACCAGATCCGCTATGCCGACCGCGTCAGTCTCGTCGTCGGGGCCCGGCGGGACCGGGCGCGGTCGAAGACCGAGGGGCTGGATGCGCAGATCGACGAGGCGACGACGTTCCGCGCCGGCCTGATCGGCGAGCTCGGCGGCGGCCTCGCGCCTTATGTCAGCTATTCGGAAGCGTTCCTGCCGGTCGCCGGCCTGGATTTCGGCGGGGTGGCCTTCGAGCCCCAGCGCGGGCGCCAATATGAGGCAGGCCTGAAGTGGCAGCCGCGCCGCACCGTTCTCGTCACCTTGAGCGCCTACGATATCGAGGAGACGAACCGGCCGATCAACGATCCCGAGAATCCGGTCAACGTGATCCAGACCGGACGGGTCAAGTCGCGCGGATTCGAGATCGAGGGGAGTTACATCCTGCCCGGCGATCTCACCCTCACCGCCGCCTACAGCTATAACGAGGCGACCGTCGAGGAGAGCAGCTATCCGGAAGAAATCGGCGAGCAACTGAACGATACGCCCAGGCATCTCGCCTCCGCCTGGGTTGCGAAGACCTTCGCGCTGACAGCGGAGACGAGCCTCAGGCTCGGTGGCGGCGTGCGCCATGTCGGCCCGACGCGGTCGATCGGCGTCTTCGGTGCACCGACCGTGCGCACCCCCGGCTACACCCTGGCCGATGCGCTGGTCGAGCTCGACTATCGCGAACGCTGGCGGCTGTCGGTCAGCGCGACCAACCTGTTCGACAAGGATTATTACGCACCCTGCCGTTCCTTCGGCGACTGTTTCACCGGCAACGGCCGGTCGGTGATCGCCACGCTCGGCTACCGGTTCTAGACGGCCTTCGGGCGGCCCGGAATGTCACCACGGACGGGAAACGGTCTGGATACAATGTTCTATCGCGCTCCCTTACGCAGAATCGGGATCCGTTTTTTTCGGGAGCGCTCTGGGAGGAGGCCCCGATGACACGCGGCAAGATCAAGGCATGGTATCTCGTCCACAAGTGGACGAGCCTCGTCTGCACGCTCTTCCTGCTCATCCTGTGCGTTACCGGCCTGCCGTTGATCTTCTGGGAGGAGATCGACCAGGCGACGCGCGACATGCGCGAGCCGGCGCCGGTCGCCGAAGGGGCTCGGCCGGCAAGCCTCGACGCGATCATGGCGCGGGCCATTGAGCGAAGCGGCGGCGACGTGCCCCTGTTCCTCGGCTGGGACGATCACGAGCCGGTCGTCTACGTCAATACGGGGGCGCGGCCGGATGTGCCGGTGGAGGAGATGAAGGTCTTCCTGTTCGATGCCTATTCCGGCGCCGAGCTCGGCAACCAGTCGCTCGATTCGGGCGTGATGATGTTCATCTATCGCCTCCACACCGACCTGTTCCTAGGCCTCGGCATGACCCTGTTCCTGGGCGTGATGACCCTGCTGTTCGCCGCTGCCTTGATCTCGGGGATCGTCCTGTACGGGCCGTTCATGCGCAAGCTCGACTTCGGCACGGTGCGACGGGACGGCAGCCGCCGGCTCAAATGGCTGGACATGCACAATCTGATCGGCGCGGTGACGCTCGCCTGGGCGCTGGTGGTGGGGCTCACCGGCGCGGTGAACACGCTGGCGCGGCCGCTTCAATTCGCCTGGCAGGCGCAAGCCGTTGCCGAGTTCAGCGCGCGTTATGCCGGCCAGCCGCGCCCCGGCCAGTTCGCGTCGCTCGATACGTCGGTGGCGGCGGCGCGGGCGCGGGCGCCGGACATGGCGCCGGCCTTCGTGAGCTACCCGGGCACCGGCTATAGCGGGGACCATCATTTCGGCGTGTTCATGCACGGCGACACGCCGCTGACGGAGCGGCTGGTGAAGCCGGTGCTGGTCGACGCGGCCACCGGCGAAGTGACCGCGGAGCCGGCGGTGCCCTGGTACATCACGACCCTGCTCCTGTCTCAGCCGCTCCACTTCGGCGACTATGGCGGGCTTCCGCTGAAGCTGCTCTGGGCGCTGCTCGACCTCGCCACGATCGTCGTGCTCGGCAGCGGCCTCTATCTGTGGCTGCGCCGTTCGCGCGGCTCCACCGAGGCGCGAGTCACCGAGATCATGGAGGCAGGCCTGCGCGCCCGGGCAGCGGCGTGAGCAAGGCCCGCCGCGGCCTGTGGCCTGCCTATAGAATGCCGGCCCTGCTCGCCGCGATCAGCCTGATCGGCCTGGTCAGCGCCCTGCTGGAGGACGGGCTGTTCGACGTCGTCTCCTGGGTGCTGCTCGGCGCGATCGTGGTCGCGATGCGGCCGGCGCTGAGGCGCTGACGCGGCGTCGGTTCGGGTCCGCTCTTCACCTGTCGAAGAGTGGGCCCGGAAGCTATGCCTCCAAAGCTTGATGGACAAAGTCGTCGTGCGATGACATCCAGATTTTGCCGGGAACTCGCCTGCCAAGCAGCCGCAAACAACGAGCCGGGCGGAGGAAAGCAATGAACCTGCGGAAGATCTATCCCTCATTGCTCGCCGCGGACCTTGCGGCGGCCGAAGCCTGGTACACGAAGCTGCTCGGACGTGGGCCGGATCACCGCCCGATGGACACGCTGCTACACTGGGAGCTGTTCGATCAGGGCGGGCTCATGCTTTCAAGCAGCGAAGAGATCGCCAGACAAGGCACGATGTTCCTGTATGTCGACGATCTCAAGGCCGAACGTCGCCGGCTGCAGGGCCTCGGGATCATGCTCGGGGACGACAACGAAGGCGACTATTCCACTTTGGCGCAGGTGCGCGATCCCGACGGCAACCTCATCACGCTGGCGTCGCCCCCCAGACGGCCGTTTCCGCCAGCTTGATCGCGCCGAGGGCCAGTTACGCGCGTCGGTCGCGCATCCAGCACCTCATCGAGCCTTGACGATCGTCCATGGTCCTTGGACGGCCGCTTCTGGCCGGTGCGAGAACTTCCGCTTGGGAGCGGTGCAGCAAGAAAGCAGACCTTGGCAGCGCGGGGGGCGCCTACTCCGGATGGACCCATGTCCGACGCGGGGCGACGCTTACTACCGATAGGGCGCACGGATCACCCGACTGCTGGACCTCTCTGCCGCGCCTCACCGCCGACCCTGGAAATCCGGGATATCGGCTGCTCTCGATCTCGCTCGCGGCTAGCGATCGAGAACCTGGCGCACCTTCGCCGCGAGGGCGGCGAAGGTGAACGGCTTGCTGATGAGATCCACGCCATGATCCAGCCGTCCATTGTGGACGATGGCATTTCGCGTGTAGCCGGTCGTGAAGAGCACCTTGAGATCGGGGCGAACCCGCAGGGCTTCATCCGCGAGTTGCCGTCCATTCAGCCCCGGCAGGACGACGTCGGTGAACAACAATTGCACATCCTGCCGCGTCTTCAGCAGTTCCAATGCCTGGCCGCCCTCGGGCGCTTCCAGAACCTGGTAACCGAGCTCGCGCAGAACCGAGGTTGAAAATTCGCGCAGTCCATCATGGTCCTCGACCACCAGTATGGTCTCGGACCCGACGTCCGGAGCGATCTCGGGCCGCGGCTGCGAGGCCTTGGCCAGCGGGTCGACTTCCCGGGGGAGATACAGCTTGATCGTGGTCCCCGCTCCGGGCTCGCTGTAGATCCGGACATGTCCTCCTGACTGCCTCACGAATCCGTACACCTGGCTCAGCCCCAGCCCGGTACCCTTGTCGACCCCCTTGGTCGTGAAGAACGGCTCGAAGACGCGATCCAGGGTCTGCCGGTCCATGCCGTGACCGGTGTCCGCCACCGCGAGCATCACATATTGACCGGGTGGCACCGGCTCGGTGAGGGCCCTGACATACTGCTCGTCAAGCCACACGTTCGCCGTCTCGATCGTCAGCTTCCCGCCGTTCGGCATCGCGTCACGGGCATTGATCGCGACGTTCACCAGCGCGCTTTCGAGCTCCGCGGGGTCGGCCTTGGCCAGCCACAGCCCAGGCGTGGATACCGGCTCCAGTGAGATCCTCTCGCCCAATGTTCTCTGCAGCAGATCGGTCAGGCCGGTGGCCAGCCTGTTCACGTCGACCGGCTCTGGCTTCAGAGGTTTACGGCGGGCGAAGGCGAGCAGCCTTGAGGTGAGGGTCGAGGCCCGCTCGGCACTCTGAAACGCCATGCTCTGCAGGCGGCGAAGTCGGGCCATGTTCAGCTCTTTGGCGGGATCGTCCAGTTGACGCCGGATGCTGTCGAGGCTCCCCATGATCACCGTGAGGAGGTTGTTGAAATCATGCGCCACTCCGCCGGTCAGCTGGCCAATCGCTTCCATTTTTTGAGCCTGTCGGAGCGCCTCCTCGACCTCCATCCTCTCTCGGAGTTCGTCCGCGACCCGCTGCTCCAGCGTCTCGTTCAGCCGGGAGAGCTCGCAATTCAGACGGTCCGCCTTCGAGAGTGCGGCGGACAGCTCGAGCGCCTGGGTGCCGATCTCCGCCCGCGCACGATCCAGGGCGCCAGCCAGCTTGGTGGCACGCTCGGTGGCCTCGCGAGCGGCGCGGACGAGGCCGCTGCTCGCTAGCTGCGCCGCCTCCGCCTCCAGCAGCGCCGGCAGCAAGGGGGCGTCGGCGAACCGCTCGATCGGCAGTCGAGACTCCCCGCCGATCAGCAGGAAAACGACTGGACCATATGCGAAGCACTGCGCCGGCTTGAGCGTGTCCCGATCGGGAAATGGGAGCTGCAACGTGCAAGGAGTGACGGTGACAGGGCGCTCCTTCAGGAAGGCACGCCACAATGGCCCGCCCGGTAACGTTTGCGGGAATCCGGGTGCGACCGTGAGCGCGCCGATTTCCGGATCGTGCAGAAAGACGAGGAAGGCTTCGGCGCCAAGTCCGCACGCAATGCGTGCCGCCTCCTGGGCACGTGTCTCCGGTCGCGCGAGCCGGCTGACAAGCTCATGGATGTCGCGGAGCACCGATCAGCCCGGGAACACGCACACGACCGCCGTGCAATTGTGAAATCCTTCGAACTGCCCTTCAGCCCGGGCGATCTGGCCGTGGGTGTTGCATCCCGCCAGCGCAGCGTCCCCGATCCGGCTCGTCACCGCGTCCACTTCAGCCTGAAAATGGTCGCCGCATCTCAGCCGCGTGGCGACGCAGTCGAAGAACAAGGCGGCCTTCGGCCGGTTAGGACCGATTGCAGCGATTGCCGCATCGGTCGCGCGTTCGGCGGCTTCGGCTGCCGACGCATGTGAGCTCTTCATGATGCGGACGATGCTGCCGGTGGGGATCTCCGCGGCGCAATGAACGGAGCCGTCCTCGTTGACGGCTAGGGGAACTCGAAGTCTGTAGCCGCTGCCGGTCTCGATGCCGATGATATTCTGGAGGAAGAACGGAATCGGCGTGGCGCGATCGATATGCTCGCCCTTGGCCTTTGCATGTTCCTCGAACGCTTCCACCGCCGGCAGGCCGTTCAGGCTGATGAGCTTCAGGCCAGTCGCTTCCGTGACCCGTAGGGGCTCAGATGCCGGTTCCCAGCCGTGGCTGACGCCGATGCCCAGGGGTTTGCTTGACAGGATCTCGAGAGCGACGGCGGCGTCCGAGAATACTTGCGTTCCACAAAAGACCGTAGTGCGCTCGAAACTTGCATTGTCGCCGGCGCCGCCGCCGAAAAACTGATACTCGCCTGCGGTCTCGAGCGTCAGAGCATCGGCCAGGGCGTCGGCATAGCCCGCCAGCGCGTCGGTCAGGATCAAAGCCGATCGATGGGGAAAGGCGTGGTCCGAACGGCCCGCCAGGCCACGGGCGATCTCCCTTGCCGCCGCGGCCGGGTCGTCCTTCAGGCGATGCCCCACCCGCGCGGTAAACTTCGACTCCTCATCCCGGATCGCGAGCGCCGTCGCGAGTCCCACCCCGACCGTATCGTTCGTGAATTCACCGGCTGAGGAGGCGCCCACGACCAGAGCCGACGGCACTCCATCCTGGAGCGCGCGGAGCAAAAGCGGATGATCGTAGGTCGGCGCCGCGAACAGGATGATGACGTGAGGGGGCCGTGGCAAGGCGGCATTTATCTGCGACGCGAGAGCGGCTCCTGCTGCCGCGCTGTCCGCCTGCGCCGTCGAGACTGCAACTGTGTCCATGGACTTCACCTTATGAAGCCCCCGGGCCGGGGGACTTAACCGAAGGCCGAAGGCGGTCAACCTGCGCTTGCGCGTCCTGGCGACGGACAGCGATCACGCCCGATCGCAGCCTGGAAATCAGGCGCGCGCATAGCGCCTCTCGGCGTAAACGAGAGGCCTGGGCAATTTGCCAGATGTTGCGGGAGTGCTCCTGCACGAGGCAGGAGCACTCCCGGCCGCGGCCTCAAACCGCTGAAGTCGTCCTCGACCTCGATGCGTTGTGGCCGCCATAGCGGTACAGGATGTCCTGAGCGGTTTCGGGGCTGATCCCGGCATCGCGCGCGTCGACCGATAAGAAGACGCCACCTTCGTTGATCCGCCCCTCATAATAGCCGGCGTCCTCGTCGCTGACGCCATGCTTCTTCAGTAGGCCGCCGAGGCCGCCGGCCAGGGCACCTGCTCCGGCGCCGATCGCAGCGGCCTCGGGCGCTGCCGAAGCGGCAATGGCTCCGGCTGCTGCCAGCGGCCCCACTCCCGGAATTGCAAGCGCAGCCAGGCCGAGAAGCGCCCCGGCGCCACCACCGGCAAGCGCCCCCTTAAGGAGACCTTCGCCTTTCTCCTTCGCCTCATGCGTGTTGGCATCGCCATAGTCGCCGCTGCCGCTGTCATGACGTGCGATCACTGACAGCGCGCTGTCGCGCACGCCTGCTTGCCGCAGCTCGCGAACCGCAGCTTCTGCTTCCGAGTGATCGTCGAATACGGCCGACACAATGTTCTGGTTCATCACGCTCTCCTGTTACAGGGTTTCCCGCCCGTCTGCACAACCGCAACCGGCTGTCGCCGTTCCCCCTCTCGACGCATTCCGCCAACCGCCGTAGCGTCTGCGCCGCAACGAGTTCAGCTGGACGGGCGCACCTCGCCGCGAATGGCGGCGGCGACCTCATCGGCGGCGGTGTGATGGACCATGTGGCCTGCGCCCTCGACCATGATCAGCCGGCTTTGGGGAAGAGCTGCGCTCAGCCGCTCGGACTGCTCGGCAGGCGTCACGACCTTGTCACCCCTGCCTGAGATGATCGTGACAGGCATCCGCAACTCGGGGACGCGCGGCGCCAACGATGCTGCCGCGGGGATCATGATCGCGGCATCCGCTGCGCCTGCGCGGATCTGCGACGGCCGGAGCGTCATCTCGAATGGAAAGCCGTTACTCCAGCCCGAGGAGACCGGAGCCGGCGCGAACATCTGTTTCTCCGCGCCGTTCCTCAGCGCCGCACCGAGCAGCGGCGACACCGTCAAGCGGATGGCGTCGCCCAGAAGCGGGAGCGCAGGCGGTGCCGCAAGCACTGCGTCGAGGCGGGCGGTCGGATAATAATAGCCGCCGATCAGCACCAGGGAGGTGGCGATTTCCGGGTGGTCCAGACCAAGCGCGACAGCAACCATGGCGCCGAAGCTGTGACCCACCACGATGGCCTCCGTGGCGCCGAGCGATGACAGCGCCGACGCAATCAGCCGCGCCTGGGCGTCAGGCGTCCAGACGATGCTGCGCGGACGACGGCTGTGCCCGAAGCCCGGCCGGTCGAAGGCGATCACGCGATTCGTGGCCGCGAGTCGCTCGAAGATCCCGGAGGCGATCCAGTCGTCGATCGCGGTGCCGTTGCCGTGAAGCAGCACCACGAGCGGACCGCTGCCCTCCTCGAGATAGTGAAGAGCGACGCCGTCGACATCGATGAAGCGCCCGAGCGGGGGATTGCTCTCTTCCGCACGCCGGGCTTTGTTGATGTTGAAGGCTGCGGCGCCCAGCGCCGCCGCGGCAGCTCCCGCGGCGCCCCAGGTCCAGAGCGGCGCGCCCTGGTCGGAAGAGGGGGCCTGATCTCGTCCCGTGCTGTTCCTGCTCTTCGCGGCTGTCATGATAAGCACTCATGTTGCAGGGTGCAGAGGTTCCGCCCCCGGTGAACAGCCATGAACGTGCTGCAGTGCACAAAAGTTGCCAAGCCCGCGCGGCAATTGACGTTTTAGCGAGGTGCCTGATGTAGATCGGCTTGCCGGTCACGCCGGATGTGGGGAGGGGGTGCGGGACCCGCGACCGTTCTCTGCGGTTTTTCGAGCGCTGGCGCGTTCCCCTTCGCGCCGCATGACCTGGCAAGCGAGGCGCCCCTCTCCAGCTTCGGGGGGCGCCCTCTTGTCGTGAAGCGCCCGATTGGCGGTCGCTACGCGCTCAGTCTTGCGCGATCGAGCTGAACCGTGACAACGAGGCCTTCCTCCGACCATTCATGTTCGATCGTACCGCCCAGCTGCCTGGACACGCTTCGCCGGACGAGCTTGCTGCCGAAGCCCTCGGATTCCGGAGGCCTTTCAACAGCGGGACCGCCCCGCTCCATCCAGATCAGGCTGAGCGTCTCGCCGCTCGATCGGGTCGAGACATCGAGCGTGCCTGATTCCGATGACAGCGAACCATATTTGAGCGAGTTGGTGGCGAGCTCGTGCACCACCATCGCCAGGCTCGTCGCGGCGGCCTCTCCGACGCCCATTCTTTCCACGGCCACTCGGATGCGGCCGCTGAAGGCGCCGAGGTCATCGTAAGGGGCCAGCAGAACCGACAGCAGGTCACCGAGCAACGCCGCCGATCCTTGGCCGTGAGGCAAGGGTCGCACCAGATCGTGTGCCCGTCCCAGCGCCGCCAACCTCTGTATGAGCTCGCGGGCCATGTCCTTGGTGGAGGCGGTGGTGCGAGAGGTGATCTCGGTGAGGCCCGATGCGATCGCGAGCAGGTTCTTCACGCGATGGCTCATCTCGCCTGCGAGCAGCTCGTGGCCTTCTTCCGCCTGCTTTCTTCCCGTCACGTCAAGGAAGATTCCGAACATGGTTCGGCCCACGATACCGACATCCTCGCCCTGTCCGCGAGCGGCGATCCAGCGTATCTCCTCGCCCACCATGATCCTGAAATCCGTCTCGTAAGGGCCGAGCACCGCCCGGGTGGCGGCGAAGGCGGCTCTTACGCGATCCCGGTCTGCGGGATGGATGTGCTGTGAGAGTTCCTCGAAGGTGACGGTTTCGTGCCATGGCACGCCCCAAAGCTCGAAACCGCGCTCGTCCATCGTGAATCGATCATCGTCGACGTTCCAGGCCCACAGCGCCACGCCGGCAGCCTCGACCGCGAGCCTGAGATGCTCGGCCTGCCAGGCGTGGCGGGAAGGGCGCTCGGGATCCTTCGTCATTGAACATGCGGCCTCGTGCTGGATGGAGGCACCGCGATAACAGGTCTTCGCGACCGGCCGCAATCGGAGGCCGGTCCATCAACGTGCACTCCCGGAGCGCCTCTGACGATCAGAAGCGCGGTTGGCCCTCGACGGCCACCACGTCGCCGAACCGGGCCGTGACAATGACCTCGCCTCGATCATCGGCGACGCCGATCCGGTGGTGGAGGGCGATCTTACATCGCTTCAGAATGCTGGCGGCGCTCATGGCGACAGCATATCGCTCGGCCCGAGCGCGCGCCGCCCCGGGGCCGGGAAGGTCCAGGCCCCTCTTCGTCATCGACCGACCGATCGTCGCGGAGATGGAATAAAATCGCGGCATATCGCCGTAGCGTATAACAGCGCCGAACAATGCAACGCCTTTACCTGGTTGGATGTCGGCGCCTGCGTGCAGTTCCTCGTCCTCTTGTGCCTCAGGCTTCTCCGGGTCCCGGGCGGGCGCCGCTGGCGCCCGGCGAGGAGGCGCTGCAACCGCCGTCGACGTCCTCCCTTGCGTCCCTTCCACAGCGCGGGACATCGTCGCGATCGTCCGAGTGCTGCGCGCGGCACAGCTTTGGTCTTGGCGAGCGCGGGGAGGAGGCGTTAGGAGCCAGGAGCCCGGGGGGGCGATAGAATAAGGATCAGTGTCCCTCCATGAGCGGCTTTGAGCAGACATCGACCTCCACCTCGGGTGGTGGAAGCCCGGTGGATATCTTCCTGGCCGGTGGCGGTGAGGCGGGCGCCTTGATCCGCTCCCACGACTGGTCGTCCACGCCGCTCGGCCCGCCCGAGCATTGGCCTGTGGCACTCAAGACCCTGGTGGGGGTCATGCTCGGCTCCAGCCGGCCGATGTTCGTCACCTGGGGCTCGGGACGCACGCTGCTCTATAATGATGCCTATGGCGAGATCCTCGCTTCGAAACATCCGGGTGCGATGGGCCAGGATTTCCTGGAGGTCTGGCACGAGATCCGGGACGACCTCATACCCATCGTCGATCAGGCCTATCGAGGCCAACCCGTCCAAATGGACGACATCGAGCTGTGGATGGAGCGCAAGGGCTACCGCGAGGAAGCCCATTTCGCCTTCTCCTACACGCCGGTGCGGAGCGAGAATGGCGCAATAGACGGCTTCTTCTGCGTCTGTCAGGAGATCACGCGTCAAGTGAACGCGGAGCGCGACCTGCGCGAGAGCGAAGCGCGAGCGCAGGCCGATGCTCAGCGGGTCAGGCTCGCGCTCGACGCCGGCGCGATCATCGGCACCTGGTTTTACGACATTCAAGCTGACCAGTTCACCGTGGACGAGCAGTTCGCGAATGCATTCGGCATCGATCCAGAGCTCGGCCGCAGCGGCCTCGGCCTCGACCAGATGATCGCGACTGTCCACCCTGAGGACAAGCCGGGGCTGATGGCGGCAGTCGAGGAGGCAATTGCGCGGGGAGGACCCTACGCGCACCAGTATCGCGTGCGCCGGACGGACGGACGTTATTATTGGATCGAGGCAAACGGCCGCGTCGACAAAGCGGACGACGGGACGCCCCTGAGCTTTCCCGGTGTCCTGCTGGACATAGAGGAGCGGCGGCGAACGGAGACCGCGCTACGCGCCAGCGAGGAGTTCAACCGCCGCGTGCTGGCGAGCTCCGCCGACTGCATCATGGTGCTCGATCTCGACGGCAGGATCGAGTTCATGTCGGAAGGGGGACTGGGAGTGATGGAGGTCGAGGACTTCGACTCCGTGCGCGGCGCCGTCTGGCCGGACCTCTGGCATGGTGACGAGAACGCCAAGGTCGTGGGCGCCATCGAAGACGCGAAGCGCGGCGGCACCGGGCGTTTTCAAAGCTTTGCAAGGACGATGAAGGGGAGTCCTCGATGGTGGGACGTGGCGGTGACGCCGATAAGCGATGGGGCCGGGCGCCCTGAAAAGCTTCTTGCCGTCTCCCGCGACATCACGGCGACGATGGAAGCCGAAGCCGCGCTTCGCGAGACGTCGCGGCGGCTCGACGCCATTTTGAATAACACCGGCCAGGCAGTGTTCCTGATGGATGACCGGCAGCACTGCGTCTACGCCAACGCCGCAGCCGAGAAGCTGACCGGCTACCGCTTGGACGAGATGCGAGAGCGGCCCTTGCACGATGTGCTGCATCACAAGCGGCCGGACGGGTCGCATTATCCCATCGAGGAGTGCCCCATCGACCGCGCCTTCCCTGCGCGCTCGCAGATGAGCGGCGAGGAATGGTTCGTGTCACCGAACGGATCCCTCTATCCGGTGGCATTCACGGCCAGCCCGCTGCTCGACGATGCAGGCAATGCGGTCGGCACCGTCATCGAGGCCCGCAGCATCGCCGTGGAGAAGGCGCGGGACGAAGCCTTGCAGGAGCAGGCGCGGACGCTCGAGACCCTGAACCGCACGGGTGAGGCCGTGGCCGCCGAACTCGACCTCGAGCGTGTGGTCCAAACCGTGACGGACGCCGGCGTCGAGCTGACCGGCGCGAAATTCGGCGCGTTCTTCTACAACGTGCTGAACGAAGCCGGCGAAGCCTTCATGCTCTACACCCTATCGGGTGCCGACCGCTCGGAGTTCGAACGCTTCGGCATGCCGCGGGCGACAGCGGTGTTCAAGCCGACCTTTGTCGGTGAGGGGGTCATACGTTCGGACGACATCCTCGCTGACCCACGCTACGGCAAGAACGCGCCACACCGGGGCATGCCCAAGGGGCACCTGCCTGTCCGCAGCTATCTTGCCGTTCCCGTGGCGTCGCGCTCGGGCGAGGTCATCGGCGGCCTGTTCTTCGGGCATCCGGAGCCAGGCAAGTTCGGTGACAATCACGAGAGATTGATGGTTGGGATAGCGGCCCAGGCTGCCATCGCGATCGACAATGCACGCCTCTACCAAGCGGCGCAGCGCGAGATCGACGAACGCCGCCGCGCCGAGGAACGACTTCTTGAGTTCAACGAGAACCTCGAAGAGCGGGTCGCGGAAGAAATTGCGGGGCGCACGAAGGCGGAGGAAGCGCTGATGCAGGCGCAGAAAATGGATGCCGTCGGCCAGCTGACGGGCGGCATCGCGCACGACTTCAACAACCTGCTGACGATCGTGACCGGCAACATCGACATGGCGGCCCGTGCCATGGACGCGGCCGGAAAACCCGACCCGCGGGCTCGGCGCGCGCTCGGCAACGCGCTGAAGGGCGCCGAACGAGCGGCTGCGCTCACGCAGCGCCTGCTCGCATTTTCCCGCCGCCAGCCGCTGGCGCCAAAGGCTCTCGACGCCGATCGCCTCGTCGCTGGCATGTCCGACCTCCTCAACCGGGCCTTGGGCGAGACGGTCAGCCTCGAGATCGTGACGAGCCCGGGCCTGTGGCGGGTCGAGGCCGACCCGAACCAGCTCGAGGCGGCCATTCTGAACCTCGCCGTGAACGCAAAGGACGCCATGCCCGGCGGGGGGACGGTGACGGTCGAAACGGCGAACGCGCGCCTCGACGAGGCCTATGCGGCCGAGCACGCCGAGGTGGCCCCGGGCCAATATGTCGTCATCGCGGTGACGGACACGGGCGTGGGGATGTCGAAGGAGATCGCGGCGCGCGTGTTCGAGCCGTTCTTCACGACGAAGGAAGTGGGTCGAGGCACGGGGCTTGGGCTTTCACAAGTCTATGGCTTCACCAAGCAGTCCGGCGGCCACGTGAAGATATATTCGGAGGAGGGGCGAGGCACGAGCGTCAAAATCTACCTGCCCCGACTGATCAGCGATGTGCAGGTCGAGCAGGAAGGCGCCGGCGCAGGCGTGGAGGTGAGCCGAGCTCGAGAAACAATCCTCGTGGTCGAAGATGATGACGACGTGCGGGCCTATTCGGTCGAATGTCTGCGCGAGCTCGGCTACCGCGTGCTCCAGGCACATGACGGTCCGACAGCGCTCCGGGTCCTGGAGAGGGAGGAGCAGCCGGTCGATCTCCTGTTCACCGACGTGGTGATGCCGGGAATGACGGGTCGGGAACTCGCCGACCAGGCACGCGAGAAGTTGCCGAACCTGAAGGTGCTCTACACGAGCGGCTATACCCGCAACGCTATCGTCCATGGCGGCCGTCTGGACGAAGGGGTCGAGATGATCGGAAAGCCGTTCACCTATGAGATGCTGTCGACGAAGATCGCCGACGTTCTCGACAAGGGTCGAACGGGACGCATCCTCCTCGTCGACGACGAGGCAACGCTCCGCATGTTCGCGTCGGAGGCCTTGGGTGCCGCAGGCTACGCCGTCGATGAAGCAGCGAGTGGAGCCGAAGCGTTGGCGCGTGTGCGGGCCGGCCGGGGCTGTTATGACGCCGTGGTCCTCGATGTGCAGCTTACGAATTCAGCGGGCGACACGGTCGCCTTCGAGCTGCGAGGATCCAATGCCGACCTGCCGATATTGCTCGCGAGCGAGGAGCCGGTCGATGATCTCGTCGCACGAGTCGCCGGGGACCGTTGCATGGGGGTGATCGCCAAACCCTATAACGCCGCGAAGCTTACCCGGGCGCTGGAGGCGCTGGGAGCCCGATGTCGGGTAGGCGGCGTCCAGGCGAGTAATGGCTAGACTGGGTCAAACAGCACTGTCTTCAACCCACCTTGAAGACAAGGGCTGCCCGGGCGCCATCGTGCACCCGAATATTCCGAACGGGTTACGTGAACGACCGATTGTCTTTGCGCGCATGTTCGTTCCAACGACCTTTGTTCGGCAGGGACCGCGCTGCCGGCTCGGTCACTCAGCAGGTTAGCAAGTGGCGAAAGCCCAGCTCTCTGGTGATCTCCGCGAGGATCGCCCGCAGCTCTCCCAATGGCGCGGCCGAGCCAATGTCAGCCGCGAAGGGGCCTTTCGTGAACTGCGCGAGGCGATCTCGCGGGATCATTCATTGGAGCGCGATGCTCTCGTACAGATTTCGACGTCGCTACTCCCATCCGGCCAGGTGTCGTAAGTTCCATCGTTGGACCGTGACCTTTGGCCTATGGCGACGCGGCTCGCGCTGTGGCATCATTCCGCTGGTGGCAAACCAGCTTAGACACCAGCATCACGGGATTTTTTGCCTCGCAGCGCTGATTGCGTGGATTGCCTGGGGTTGGCCTGCGCTCGAGGCACTGATGACCGGCGCGACATTCCGCGGTTCTCCTGTGCCAGTGCACTGGCTCGTCCCCTTCGCGCTCTTCGGAGCGACGGCACTCGGCACGATGGTCCTCAGCCTGCCAAGGACCGTCCACTGGACCTTGCTGGGCCTCCAGCTGGCTTCCGTCGTGACGATGACGATGATCGTCCCCTGGGCCGGCATGTCGGAATTCCTCATCATCATCGCCTGGCAGGCTGCGATGCTGACCACGCCCGCCAAGGCGCTGAGCTGGGTCGCCTTTCAGACGCTGGTGATGATGGGCGCGCTTGCGCAAACCCTGACCCTCGATCTGTGCTGGGTCATCGGCGAATCCGTCGCGCTGCAGCTGTTGCTCGTCTTCACGGCACAAGCGCTACGAAGGGAGGCGAAAGCGGCGCGCGCTCTGGCCGAGACGAACAGAGAGTTGCGCGCCGCACAGGCGATCATCGCCAACACGGCGCGCGACGCGGAGCGCCTGCGCATTTCGCGCGAGCTGCACGACGCGTGGGGCCACGAGCTCACCGCGCTGGGCTTGCAGCTCGAGATCGCAAGCCAGGTGACCGAGCCCGGCCGCGGGAACGACCATGTCGTGCAGGCGAAAGGCCTGGCTCGCGCCCTCCTCGCCAAAGTACGCGACGTCGTCGCCACTCTGCGCGACGCTGAACGCTGCGATTTGAAGGTTGCACTGGAGTCGCTTGCGCAAAGCGTCCCTATACCGGCCGTCCATGTGGACATCTCGTCCGAGGTCCGGGTCGATCCCGACCAGGCCCACGCCTTGATTCGATGCGCGCAGGAAGCCGTGACCAATGCCGTCAGGCATTCGGAAGCGGCTAACCTGTGGCTTCAGGTGACCTCGGACGGGGAAGGCGTACGACTTATCGCCCGCGACGACGGCAGCGCGCGGCCCGTCGCTTCCTCTCCTGGCTGCGGGCTCGTCGGAATGCGGGAGCGGCTGGAGCATCTCGGCGGCAGGCTGGCGGTCCGGACGGGAATCGATCTCGGCTTCACCGTCGATGCCTGGTTGCCTTCCCGTGCGTCGAAAGCCGTGTGATCCGCGCCATCCTCGTCGATGATCAGACGCTGGTCCGTCAAAGCGTGCGCCTGCTCGAACCGGTGCGCATAGAGAGGGGGTGGGAGAAGCGAGCCGTGGCGAGGAGGCGCTGGCGAGCGTTCCGAAGCGCAGGCCGGACGTTCTGGTCGACAAGGCCGGTCCCAGCCGCGTCGCTGACACGGCGCACTGCCTGCGACGGCTAGGGTGGCGGGGCGCCCTTAGCCGCCCAGCCCGCGCCGGCGTCTTCGCGTGCTGCCCGGCCGTGAGAAGGGTCAGTGCCCGCCGAAGCGCAGCCGCACGCCGGCGTTCAGGACGAAGCCTTCCGTCGGCGCCCACACGTCCACGGTCCACCGCCCGTCCGGCGCGCGCCGCGGCAGGAGGAGCGGATCGTAGCGCGTCTGGCGGACGCCGAGGATGTTCTCCGCATTGGCGAACAGGCTGACCTTGCCGAGCACGATCTCGCCAAGAATGCCGAGATGGAGATAGGGGCGGCTCTCGGAACGATAGGGGTTATCCTCCAGCGACTGGCGGCCGGTATAATAGGCCTCGATCCCGATGCGGCCCTTCCCATGCTCCTCCCACATTGCCACCGCGCCGGCCGTGTGGCGGGGCGTCAGGGGAACCGGCCTGCGGCCTTCGCCGAGCTCGGCCGGCTCGGTCGCATCGACATAGACATAGCTGCCGGTGACCGAGAAGGCGTTCCATCGATAGCGCAGCAGAAGCTCGGACCCGCGTATCCGCGTCTCACCTTCGACGTTCACCAGCCGGACGCGGTCCGCCGCGACCGGCTCCAGACGCGTGGCATTGTCGATATTGGAAGCGAAGAAGGTGACGCTCCCCTCGAGCGGCCCGCGTGCATAGCCGATGTCGAGCGACCCGGTTTCGGCCGTCTCGGCCTCGAGGCCGGTCAAGGGCTCCAGCCGGGACAGACCGGCGGCCTCGATCTCCTCGACGAAGGGCGTGGGCGCATAGAAGCCCCGTCCGACCGAGGCGCGGATCGTCCAGGGCCCGGGCCGGTAGAGCGCCGACAGGCGCGGGCTCAGCTGCGATCCATATTCGCCGTGGACATCGAGCCGCGCGCTTGCCGCCAAGGTCAAATCGGAGCGCAGATCATGCTCCACCTGCGCGAACGCGCCGGGAACGTCATGCGTGTAGTCGAAGACGGGAAAGGCCTCCGAACGGAAGCTGTCGGACTGGAATGCCATGCCTGCGACCCATGAGGTCGCATCCGAGCGTCCGGCCAGCGAGGCTTCCGCGAAAAGCGTGCCGTGGCGGTCCTCCTCGACGGCATCGCCGAACCGATGCCGATGGTCCTGCGTCATTCCGGATGCGCGCAGGTGCAAGGCCCCGAGCCTCTCGACCGGAAACTCGGCGACCAGCCCCGCGTCGAGGCGGTCGGTGTTCTGCGCCTGCGCAAAGGGCCGGCCGTCCGGAGCGGTGCGGCCGCGAAGCGTGCCTCCTTGGCGCTCTTCCGTCATGGCTCCTGCAGTGACGAACGCCGAAGCGCCGTTTCCGCCCTGCCAGAACAGGCGCGGGCGGGCCGTCCACCGCCCGTAGAAGGGGATGTCGAGCCAGCCGTCGCCGTCGAGGTCGTGACGGCTCTGCCGGTGCGCGCCGCCGGTGATCGAACCGCTCCAGCCATTGCCCAGCGGCGAGGCGAGATAGGCGGTCAGGTCCTGCCCGTCCCGGGTCGTCGCATTGGCGAGGACTTCGCCTTCGACCTCCTCCCCGGGCCGCCGCGAGACGAGGTTGATCACGCCGCCCAGCGCCGACGGCCCATAAAGGGCGGACGCGGCTCCCTTGATGACTTCGACCTGGCCGAGATCGGTGGGCGGGATCTGAAGGAGGCCGATCGACGAGGCCTGTCCGCCGTACAGCGGCAGTCCGTCGGCGAGAAGCTGCGTGTAGCGGCCCTCCATGCCCTGGACCCGGATATTCGCAGCGCCCAGAGCGGGGGAGGTGACCTGGACGCGCACGCCGCCAGTTTCGTTGACGAGCATGGCGATATTGCCCGGCCGCATCAGCAGCTTCTCCTCGATCTCCTCGCGAACGATCACCTCGACCCGGATCGGCTCGTCCTGCACCCGCCGGCGCGAGCGCGTGCCCTGGACGATGATGTCGTCCTGCTCTTCTTCTTCCGCTTCCTCCTCATGCGCCTGCGCGGTGGCGGCCGGCGCCTGCGCCAGCACCGCCGAAGCGAAGGGGAGGGAGGCCAGGAGGGAAATGGAGCCGAGCGAGGCGATGGACACGGCACTGTTCATGGGACGAATGACGCTGTTCTCTTCTCTGATCGAAGGCAAGGCGGCCGCCCTGAAGACGGCACGACGATGATTGCCCTGTCATCGGGCGGGCCGAAGCAGGGTCCGCGAACCTGCCGAAGCCCGCCACGCGAATGCCTGATGTTCTGCCGGCCGCGGGTCAATACCGAGATCGTCGGAATGGAAGCGACGAATGACCGAATCGTGCCCAGGGGGTTCGACGCGGAAGCGCCGGCGCTCGGGTTCCCGGAGCCGCGCCGAAGGCGAGCGAACATGGGAAGAGGCGGGCGCAACCCGCAGCCGGGACCAGAAAGGAGCGGCGGGCCGGCACCATCATCATGAAGGCTGCCGCAACGGTCAGGGTCGCGGCAGCGCCCCGACCGGCACGGGATTCTCCTCGCGGGCTGGAGCCGGGTTCGATGGGCAGCGAGGTCCCTAGGCCGGCGCGGCGATCCAGCGTTCCACCTGGGCTTCGAGCACGGGCAGCGGAACGGACCCCTGGCCCAGCACCATGTCGTGGAACCGCTTCTGGTCGTAGCGGGCGCCCAAGGCGGTTTTCGCGCGATCGCGGAGCGCCAGGATGTGCTGCATGCCCACCTTGTAGGACGTCGCCTGTCCGGGATTCACGAAATAGCGGCGGATCTCCGAACGGATCTTGCCGATCGGCTGTGGCGAGTTGGCGGTGTAGAATTCCAGGGCCTGAGCCTCGCTCCAGCCCTTGGCGTGGATGCCGGTGTCGACCACCAGCCGGATCGCCCGCCAGATCTCCCGGCCGAGCCGCCCGAAATCGCTGTGGGGATCCGTGTAGAACCCCATCTCCTTCGCCAGCCGCTCCACATAGAGTCCCCAGCCCTCGCCATAGGCGCCGTAGAACGTGTGGTTTCGGAACTGCGGCTGGCCGGTCATTTCCTGGGCCAGCGCAATCTGCATGTGATGGCCGGGCCAGCCTTCGTGATAGGAGGTTCCCTCGATCTCGTAGAGGGGCGTCGCCCGCGTGTCGGCCAAGTGCACATAGTAGATGCCTGGCCGCGAGCCGTCGGGAGCGCTCGACGAATAATGGGCGGCCCCGCCGGGCTCCTCGCGGAACGACTCCACGCGCCGAACGACGAGCTCTGCCCTGGGAATCCGCCCGAACTGCTCGGGAAGCCGCGCCTTCATTCCGGCAAGATAGCCTTCCGCCAGCCGCAGATATTCCGCCCGGCCGGCATCGTCGTTGCTCACGTAGAAGCGGTCGCCCTCGCGCAAGTGGACGAAGAATTCCTCCAGTGGCCCGGCAAAGCCGATGGTCGCCTTCAGCGTCTCCATCTCGCCGCGGATCCGCCGGACCTCCGAAAGGCCGAGTTCGTGGATCGCGTCCGCGGTCATGCCGGTGGTGGTCTGAAGGCGAAGCATCGCATTGTAATAATTGGCGCCATCGGGCAGCGATCCGGCACCGCGCGGCTCGGCGCTGGCCTGCTCGCGGTCCGATCCCAGCCAGGCGCCAAGCCGTTCGTATGCCGGCTTCATCGAACCGGTCATCGCTTCGGCGACGCCGGCGAGAAGCCGCCGCTCCCCCGCCTCGTCGATCTTGCCCGCACTTCGCAACGCCGCCGCCTTGGTCCTGGCGTCGGCGAACAGCGCGGAATTGGCGCCACCGTCGAACGGCGCCCCGGTGATGAGCCGCTGCGCCTCCTCCAGCGACTGATCATAAGCGAAGCGGGGCATGCGTATGCCGGCGGCCGCGGCCGCTTTCGCCCGCTCGAGATAGATGTCGATCGTCGGACCGAGGGCCGCCACGCGCTTGGCATAGGCCTCCATGTCCGCCGGCTCGTCCACCCGGTGCTGGTTGATCAGGAAATTGGGAAGACCGGTATGGGGGCCGCCCCGGTCGAAGATGTAGGCGTGCTTGCGCCATTGCGCGTAGGTCTCGGCCCGCTCGAGCTCGAGCGCCCACATCTCGTAGGAAACCCGGGCATTCTCGCTGAGCGTCGCGGGGTCGAACCGTTGCCGCATCTCCGCGACGCTGCGCCTGCGCCAGGCCAGGCGTTCTGCCGCGGCGGCGTCGCTGGGGTCGGTGAGCTGATCCTGCTTGTCCTTGCGGCCCAGTTGCGTGAGCTGCTCCGGATCCTGTTGAAGCTCGGCCTCGAACGCCGCGTCCAGGAAAGCCGTCAATTCCGCATCGGCCGTCGCGGCGCCAACCGCAGCCGCCGGGCGTCCTTGCGCCCGCGCCGTCGAGGCCGCCACCAGGCCCGCAGCCATTCCCAGCCCGAAATCGCGTCGTGAAAATCGCACAGCAGCTCTCCATTCTTCCGGCATCTTCGCCTCTTCGCGGGACGATCTTAGCGCGTCGTCCCGTCCGGATCGACTCGCTGCGCGAAAATCGATCGGCGGCCTTCAATCGGTGCCCGCACGGCGCATTCCGTGGACGAGGCAGGGCAGGGGCCTCACCGTCCGCGCCACCGACGACTCGGTTCACTATTCGACCTCATGATGCTCCATGCCCTCCCCGATCATATCGCGCAGCGTTTGCAGCGCCGATCCGAGGGCTTCAAGGCCGGGCGAGCCCAACGCCAGGCGGACGGCGCCAGGCGCGTAGCCTGGACTCACCGCAAAAGCCTCTCCCGGGGTAACCGCAATGCCCCGGCGCAGCGCCTGGGCTGCAAAGCTTTCCCCGCGCCACGGCTCGGGCAGGGGCAACCATGCGTGGAGCGCACGCGAGTCCGCGCAAAGTCTGTCAGCACCGAGGATCTCACGGGCGAGCGCCTGGCGCGCCAGAGCGTCGGCCCGTTTGCGCTCCATGACGATTTGCGCATCTCCGCTGTTCATCCAGTGGCATCCGAGCGCGACGGAGGCGCCGGCTGCCGACCAGGCACCCGCACGTAACGTGACTGACAGGGACTGGACGAGGGATCGGGGTGCGACGAGCAGGCCCACCGTCAGGCCCGGCGATACCCGCTTCGAAAGGCTGTCCACATAGATGACCTGGTCCGGGGCAAGTGCCGCCAGGGGGAGGACCTCCGGCGCAAGGAAGGTGTAGATGCCATCTTCGATGGCCATTATTCCGGTATCCGTCAGCAGACGTGCCCATTCCCGGCGGCGCAGATCGGACATCGAAACGCCGAGCGGACTGTGGAGCGTCGGTTGAAAATAGACTGCGGAAAGTCTCGTCGACTGGTGCGCTTCACGAGCGGCCTCGGCAGAGACCCCTTGCTCGTCGAGGTCCAGCGGCACGAGCGTCACGCCGAGTCGCTCGGCTATCCCTTTCACGACCGGATAGGTGATCGCCTCTATGCCCACGCGCTCGCCCGGCTTCGCCAGCGTCGACAGGGCAGCGGCGATCGCCTGCCGCCCGTTTCCCGCGAACAGGATCTTCGCCGGGTCCGGCAGCCACTTTGCCCTGGCCAGGAAGGCCGCGGCTATCTCCCGGAATTGCGGCGTACCTGCGACGCTGATCGGGCGTAGCGCGGCTTCGGAGGATGGCGAAGCCGCCCAGCGCCGCAGGCTCGAACGCAGCAGCGCTTCGCAGCCCTCCGGCCATGAAGCTACCAACTCGAGATCGATCAGTCCGACGGAAGGATCGACGAGAGGCGGATCGGTTCGGGGCGGCGCGTTGAGCACGAACGTCCCTCGACCGATCTCCCCCGCGGTCAATCCGCGCCGCTTGAGCTCCCGATAGACGCGGGCCGCGGTGGAAGGTGCGATGCCGCGCCGATAGGCGAACTCGCGCAGCGGAAGCAGCTTTTGACCGGACCGCAGAGCGCCCCCTGCGATTTCGCCAGCGATTTCGTCCGCTATGGATTTGAAGTCGGGCATAACGTCCAAATTGCACCGAGTACAATAAAGCTATTGCACCGACATGCATCGAACGCAATTGAACTTTGCATCGAAACTCGGAGGCGCCCGATGTCACCAACGTCCAGACGATCCCCAACCCCGAGATTGGCCCCTCTGAGCATGCTGCTTCGATTCAAGGCCTGGGCGAACGACATCACCTTCGCCACGGTCGCGGCCCTGCCGGAAGGGGAGGCCTTGCGCCCCCGTGCAACACGATATCGAAACATCGTTCACACGCTCAATCACGCGTTTGTCGTGGAGGAGATATTCCGCGCGCATCTCACTGGCGGTCGCCACGGCTATGCCAGCCGGAATACGGAGGTGACGCCGCCACTCCACGCGCTTCGCCGCAACGTCCAAGCCATGGACGCCTGGTATATCCATTATGCGGAATCGCTCGGCGAGGCCGAACTCGACGAGATCATCCACTTCGAATTCGTTGGCGGTGGGAATGGGGCGATGAGCCGGGAAGCAATCCTCTTCCACTTGGTGAACCACGGCACCTATCATCGAGGATTCGTCGGCGACATGCTGAATCAAAGCGGCATTACACCGAACCCCACCGATCTGACGGTCTACCTCCGGGACGTCGTCGGCGCGCGAGCGGGAGTCACGCCATGATCGTCCTGGTCACGGGCGCGACATCCGGGTTTGGCACCGCGATCGCCACGCGCTTTGCTTCGGAGGGACATCGGATCGTCGCCGTCGGACGCCGAGCCGGACGGCTTGCCGAGCTCCGTTCGACATTGGGCGGGAATCTGGTGCACATCGTCGAACTGGACGTAAGGCAGCGCGAACGCGCCATCGAGACGCTCGGGGCGCTTCCAGCGGATTTCAGCCCGATCGATGTGCTGGTAAACAATGCCGGACTGGCACTCGGCCTCGAGCCGGCGCATCGCGGGCGTCTCGACGACTGGGACGCAATGATCGACACGAACATCAGGGGGCTGACCTATGTGACCCACGCCATATTGCCGAATATGGTCGCCCGGAACCGTGGGCACGTGATCAACATGGGAAGCGTCGCGGCCCTCTACCCCTATCCGGGGGGGAACGTTTATGGAGCGACCAAGGCCTTTGTCCGGCAGTTCTCCCTCAATCTGCGCGCCGACCTGACGGGTACGAAAGTCCGCGTGACGGACATCGAGCCCGGACTCGTCGGCGGAACGGAATTCTCGGCCGTCCGGTTCGGCGGCGACGCCGAACGGGCGGCGGCACTCTATGATGGCGCGGATCCGCTCCTGCCGGACGACATCGCGGATGCAGTGCACTGGGTTGCGAGCCGACCCGCGCGAGTCAATGTCAACGCCATCGAACTGATGCCGGTGACGCAGTCCTTCGGGCCGCTGCAGGTGTCGCGCGGCGCGGCGTGACGTCGGAGGGCAGCGCAGCGCCGCACATCGCCTTTTCAGCCAAGTCTTGCGTCGAGGGATGCGGCAACGGGCGGTGAATTGCCGTACCGGGCCCCCGCCGCAATCGGGTGTCCGGACCAGCCTTCGTTCCTGCCGCCGCCGCACGGGATCCGCCTGCGCGGCCTTGCGGCAAAGCCTCTGCTTCGCCTGCTTCCTCGTTCCTGGGGCGTCGACGGCCGCTCGCGCGTGTTCCGGAATTGACATCGATTCGACGATTAGCTAATCGTCGAATCATGAGCCATGTGTTCAAGGCCATTTCGGATCCCACGCGGCGGCGCGTCTTGCAGCTCCTGCGCCACGGCCCGATGAGCGCCGGCGAGCTTTGCGAGCACTTTCACGTCTCCAAGCCCACCATGTCGGCACATTTCTCGGTGCTGAAGGAGGCCGACCTCGTGCACGTCGAGAAAGCCGGCAAGTCCGTCATCTATCACCTCAAACTGTCCGTGCTCGAAGAGGCACTGCTCGGCTTCGCGCATTCGGTCGGCTTGGGCGCAGAGGCGGAGCCGGCAAGGATGGAGACGCAGCGATGAACAAATCCGTCACCGAAATCCGCACCGGGCTGGCCTGGGCCGGCGGCATCGTGCTGCTGGCGCTGGGCGCGCGATTCGCGTTCAACCAAGGCCATATCGACCACGATGCCATGCTTCGCATCGTCATCGGCGCGAACGGGCTCATGATCGCCTATTTCGGCAACCGCGTGCCCAAGGCGGTCGCGCCCAGCGCCTGCGCCCAGCAGGTCGCGCGGTTCGCCGGCTGGTCGATGGTACTCAGCGGCCTCGTCTATTCCGGGCTCTGGATCCTTGCGCCGATTCCGGTGGCGATCACGATCGGAACCGCCGCCGTGGCGGCAGGCGCGATCGCGACGCTGGGCTATTGCCTCAGGCTGCGATTGCGGGCGCGGAACTATGACAATTCGTGAGGAAGGCCGGCCGGCATCACGGCAACATAAGCCCTGAGCGCGCGCGGTGAACGAGCGGGCGTGCCCGGATCGGCCGCGTGGCCGATGAAACCGTGATCGCCCCTTTCCGGTTGAAGCCGGCAGGAGGGTTTCATGAGCGCTTCCCGCAACGCGATCGTCCTGCCGCCGCCTCTGGGAGGCTGGGTGGACAATTTCGCGGCGGACCTATTCTCCCCGCAGGAAGGCCCGACCTTCGATTTCACGAGCCCGGCCGGCGAGCCGGCGCTCATCCCGGCGGATTCCGTTTCCTGGCGCGTGTTCAGGAACCCGGTCACCTTGTTCATCGGGGGCGTGACCGCCGTCCTGCTCGAACTGGCCGAGCCGCGCGTGCGCGACGGCGTCTGGCAGAATAGTTCCTTCCGCACCGAGCCGATGGGGCGGCTTCAGCGCACGGGGCTGGCCGCCATGGCAACCGTGTACGGCGCGCGCAGCCGTGCCGAAGCGATGATCGCGGGCGTGGGCCGCCTGCACGCGCAGGTGGCCGGCCGAACCAGCGAGGGTCAGGCCTATCGGGCCGACGATCCCGAACTGCTCGACTGGGTACAGGCGACCGCCAGCTTCGGCTTCCTTTCGGCCTATTCGGCCTATGCCCGCCGCCTGTCGGACGCCGAGCTCGACCAAGCCTATGCCGAAGGGGCGGTGCCGGCCCGGCTCTACGGCGCCGACGGCGCGCCGACCTCCCGTGCCGAGATCGAGGCGCTCTTCGATGCAATGCGCGGCCGGCTCGTTCCGTCGCCGATCGTCTTCGAGTTCCTCGACATCATGCGGACGGTGCCGGCGCTTCCCGCTCCGGCGAGGCCCGTGCAGCGGCTCCTGCTCAAGGCGGCGGTGGGGATTCTTCCCCTGTGGGTGCGCCATCGGCTGGGCCTCGGTGCGGATTGGGGCCTGAGGGGCTGGGAGCGGCGACTCGTCCGGCTGCTGGGCGGAAGCGGCGAGCGGCTGCTGATCCGCGCCTCACCGGCAGTGCAGGCTTGCCGCCGGCTCGGACTTCCCGACGATTATCTGTGGACGAGATCGCGCTGACCGGCCGACACCGGCCGGGCCGCGGCGCGTTCACATAGTCATGGACGAGCCCGGCCTGCATCTTCCGCCCCCTTGGGAATCGGCGCTGCTTCGGGGCACCGCCGCGCGCCGGCTCGTGGTGCTCGGGCCGACCGACGTGGGCAAAAGCCGCTTCATCGACGCCCTGGCGGCGCGCCGGCCGGACGCCTGGCTGGTCGATCTCGATCCAGGCCAGAAGATGATCGGTGCGCCGGGAACCGCCGCGCTCGGCAGGCACGGCGGCGCGATGCCGGAGCGGTTCGTCTTCCTCGGAAGCACCGCGGTCGGGAGCTTCCGGGCGCTCGCGGCCGCGGGCGCCGAACTCGCCGCCTCCACCGGCCCTGACCCCGTCATCGTCAATACGCCCGGCCACGTCGCCGGTGCGGGCGCGCGGCTCCAGGCGATGATCCTCGCCGCGCTGGATCCGGACCTCGTGGTGGCGATCGGGGCAGGGCGGCCGCTCGAGGCCGAGCTTGCCCGCTTGCCCGCATTGGACAGGATCGCGATCGAGCCGTCGCCCTTCGCCCGACGCAAGACGAAAGGGCTGCGCCGGGCGGTGCGGCAGGCCGGCTTCGCGGCGGCGCTGGCGGACGCCGGACAATGGTCGCTCTCCCTGGGCCGGGTGGGGTTCGAGCCGGGGGCGCCGCAGCCAACAACTGGAACCGCCCGAGCGGTGTGCGCCCTTGCCGACGAGGAAGGCGAAGCGATGGAGATTGCGATCTTGATCGCCAAGGATGCGGATCGGGGCACCTTCCTGTCGCGCCCGCCGGTTCGCCCGCCCGCGCGGATCCTGCTCGGAAAGATGTGGGCGCAGCCGTCCGAGTCCGGATGGATCCTGCAGGAACGGCTCGCGCCGTCCTGGGAGGAAGCGCCCTGAAATGCGTCCGAACCTCCATCCGCGCCTGGTCAACGGCCGTTTCGGCGATCCCGGCTTGTTCGTCGAGATGCTGCACCGGCGCGAGGCTTTGCTGTTCGACCTGGGCGACCTTTCGCCGCTTTCGACGCGCGACCTGCTGCGAGTCGGCCATGTCTTCGTGACCCACATGCACATGGATCATTTCATCGGATTCGACGCGCTGCTGCGGGTGTCTGTCGGACGCCAGAAGACGATCCGCATGGTCGGCCCGCGCGGCTTCGCCGATCGGGTGCACCACAAGCTTCTTGCCTATGAATGGGACCTGGTCGATCGCTACGAAGCCGACCTGGTGTTCGAGACGACCGAAATGCTCGCGCACAAGCGGACCCGTCGCGCGCGTTTTCGTTTCAAGCGCGCCTTCGCCCGGGAGGATCTCGATGAGGCCGAGGCGCCCGACGGGATCGTCGCCGCCGGAGACGGATTTACGGTGCATGCGAGCCTGCTCGAGCATCATGGACCATGCCTGGGCTTCGCCGTGGCCGAGCCGGAGCATGCCAATGTCTGGAAGGTGCGCCTGACCGAGCGGGGCCTGCCGACCGGACCATGGCTTCAGGCCCTGAAGCGGGCGGTCGGGCAAGGAAGAAGCGGCGACTGGCCGATCGCCCTGCCCGACGGGACCAACGTCCCGCTCGGCCGGCTTCGCGACCTCGTCACCCTGAGCGAGGGACAGAAGATTGCCTATGTCACCGACGTCGGCGACACGCCTGCGAACCGCGCCGCCATCGTCCGGCTGGCGCGAGGGGCGGATCTAATGTTCATCGAAGCGAGCTTCGCCGCGTCGGATGCCGATCGGGCGCGGGCACGCGCCCATCTCACCACCCGCGCCGCCGGGGAGATCGCCCGCACGGCCGGCGTCCGCCGGGTCGAGCCGTTTCATTTCTCGCCGCGCTACGAGGGAGAAGAGGCGCGCTTGCTGGCCGAGGTGGAGGGGGCGTTCCGGGGGGAGGCGTGAGGCGCCCGACGATTACCCCCGCGAGGTCACCGTCTCGCGATCTTCCGCCGGCTTTTCGTCGGCGACGCGCCGAAGCGCCTAGTTGCGCCGGCTTTCGCGATGGGCGCGTATCTCCTCGTCGGTGAGCTTGCGGATGCTGGAGATCTGGCACCGGTTGGGACCGATCGCGCTGGGCACGATCAGCTCGGCGTCGGAGCCCGTGCACACCCAGTTGCTGCCGCCGCGCGAGCGGATTCCGATCCGCAGCGACCAGTCGACATCGGGGCAGGGCCCGAACAGGTCGAGCCTGTAGACGTCGTTCGCGCCGACATTGACGTGGACCGTTTCGTCATCGAGCGGAGCGAAGCCATTGACCTGCTCGGCGCGGAAGCATTGCCGTCCTTCGCCTTGTGCCGAAGCGGATGCCGGGCTGCCGGCATCGGTGCAGGCCGCGAGCGTGCCCAGGCCGGCGAGCAAGGCGAAGGCGATCGGGGCCCGGCGGTGCAATATGGACTGCATGGCATCCTCCTTGACCGGCTGAACGCCCGGACGGGCAAAATGTGGCGTCCGGCGGCAACTTGCCGCCGGACGCTTGAAGTCGGGTCGCTGGCAAGCACCCAAGGCAGGCCTCAGAAGCGCAGACCGATGCCCGCGCTCACCTGGTGCCGGCTGAGCCCTACCGCCGCGCCAGGGAGGTCCTCGTCGGCGGAGAGGAAGCGGGCGGTGCCATAGTCGGTATAGACATATTCGACCTTGCCGTAGAGGGCCGACGTGAAGGCGAGCTCCACGCCGCCGCCGAGATGATAGCCGTCGCGGGTCCGCGACGCCTCGGCGAAGTCGGCATCGAGCGGATCCTCCTCCTCGACATCGCTGTCGTAGGAGAATTCGACCTTGCCGTTCGAATAGCCGCCCTTGGCGTAGACCAGGAAGGTCGGCGAGACGGCGAAACCGGCGCGGACGCCCGCGGTGAAGTTGCGGCCGGTTCCGACGCAGCCGAGATCGTCGCCGGCGATTTCGGCGCACCGATCCATATCGGACAGCTCGACGCCGCCATAGGCACCCAGCGTCATCCATTCGCCGACCGGAAAGTCGTAGCCGGCTTCGATCCCGTAATTGATCCCATTCTCGTCGTCGGAGACGGTCAGCAGCTCGTCGCCATCCTCGTCCTCGTCATCGTCGGGATTGGGGATCTGGGTGGAGGCCGAAACGCTCTCCCAGCCGATCCGGCCTTCGACTCGAAATCCGGTCAGGCTTTCCGCCTGGGCCGGGACGGCAAGGCTGGCCGTCGCGAGCAGGGCCGCGACAGAAATCACTTTCATGATGAACTCCCAAAAGAGCGGTTGCTAAATCCCCGGTTGGAGCAAGGGCAGGCGGGGGTGCCCGCCCTTGCTCCGGCTCGGTGCGGGCCCCCGATACGGGGGGTGTGAATCGGGGACCCGCTCACCCTGACGACACCGGCGCGGCAAACCCGCATTCGCCCCCCTGCTCAGACGAATCGAACGGACTGGTGGACAGTCGACAGGGGCCGCCTTATCCTCGCCGCCTCTCCTCATTCTGACGGGAAAGTGGCGGCGGTCGGCGCATTCAGCATGGCCAGGGGATCAATGACGGGCACCGGCCTGGAGGCCGTGTTTCTGAACCACCGCGCGCCGCTGCTGCGGTTCCTGCGCGCGCGGGGCGCCGGCGATTCGGCCGAGGACCTGTTGCAGGAGCTGTGGATCAAGGCAGCCGCGGGCGCCTCCGGCCCGATCGCCGAGCCGCTCGCTTATCTTTACCGCACCGCGAACAATCTGATGCTCGATCGGCGGCGCTCGGAACTGCGCAGCGCCCGGCGCGACCAGGACTGGACCGACGTCACGGGCGGCGCGGTCACCGGCGTGTCGGACGCGCCTTCCGGCGAGCGGGTGCTGATCGCCCGCGAGCGGCTAGAGGCGGCCGAGACGGCCCTGAAGGCGCTCGGCGAGCGGACCGAACATGTCTTCCGCCGCTTCCGGGTGGAAGGCGTCAGCCAGCGCGAGATCGCCGACGAGCTGGGAATCAGCCTCAGCGCCGTCGAGAAGCATCTCCAGAAGGCCTATCGGGCGCTCATCGAGGTCAGGAGGCGGCTCGATGCGGAATGAGAAAGCCGGCGGCGTCATGGCACAGAGGTGGCATTGATGCAGGGGACGAAGGAACGTATCGAGGAGGAGGCGATCGGCTGGGTCGTGCGGCTGCGCGATGCCGGGCCGGAGGAATGGGAGGCGTTCACCGCCTGGCTCGAGGCCGATCCCGTCCATGCCGCCGCTTATGAGGAAATGGCCCTGGCCGACGAGGATTGGGGAGGGCTCGGCCGCGCCGCGCCTTCGCCGGCGCCGGCACGCCTCGTGCGCGAAGCTCCGCCGCAGCGGCGCTGGGCATCGCGGCGGACGTTCCTCGGCGGGGCGATCGCCGCCGCCTTGGTCGGAATGATCGGCTATGGCGCCATCGGGCCGGGCGACTCCGCTTATGCCGTCGCGACCGGTGCCGGCGAGCGCCGCACCGTCACGCTGGCGGACGGCAGCCGCATCGATCTCAACGGCGACACGCGGCTGATGCTGGACCGCGAGCGGCCGCGTTTCGCGCGAATCGAGCAAGGCGAGGCCTTGTTCACCGTCGTCCACGACGAGGCACGACCGTTCGAGGTGGCCGCGGGCGACGACCTGCTGCGCGACATGGGCACCGTGTTCAACGTGGAGCGCGATCCCGGCCTGCTCGAGGTCGGAGTCGCGGAAGGGGCGGTCGTCTTCAATCCCGACGCGGAAGCGGTTGCGATCGACCCGGGAATGGTTCTCCGGCACCGGCCCGGACAGGCGCCCGAGCTGCTCCGCCGCGAGCCGGAAGCCGTCACCGGGTGGCGGGACGGACGGCTGATTTACGCCTCGGCAACCGTCGGCGAAGTCGCCGCCGACCTCTCCCGCAATCTCGGCGTCCCGATCGCCGCCGCCCCGGAAGTGTCACGGCGCGCCTTCACCGGCGTGATCGTGCTCGAACGGGAGCCAGCAGGCGCGATCGACCAGGCCGCCCTCGTGCTCGGAGTCGGGGCGCAGCGCTCCGGCGACGGCTGGATCCTGAAGTAAAGGAGCCGGTGAGACTCGCCACGACCTCGATCGCGGCCGCGGTTGCGCTGTCCCTGACATCGGCTGCCGAAGCCGCCGGGCGCCATCGGCTCGACCTGCCGGGCGGGCGGCTGGGCGACGCTATCGTCGCGCTCGGGCGCCAGGCGGGAGTCAGCATCGGCGTCTCCGATCCGCAGCTCGCCGCCGAGCCGGTTCCGGCCGTCCGAGGCCACCTCACCGTCGAGCAGGCGCTGCGGCGGATGCTCGACAGGAGCCGCGCCCGCTTCGTCGCGGTAGACGGCCGGACCTTTCGCATCGTCGCCCGTCCGGCGCGCATCGCCGGGCGACGGTCGGACCGCCCCGCGGCGCCTTCGGCTGGTCCGCCGCCACCGCCGCTCGTGCTCGACGAGGCGATCGTCGTCACCGGAACGCGGCGGCCGGTGCGGCTCTCATCCTATTCCGGCGGCGCCTATATCGTCGGTGGGGAGGATCCCGAGCTTCGGCAGGGCTTGCGGGGCAGCGATGCCCTTGTGTCGCGCCTGCCGGTGGTCGCGTCGACGCATCTCGGCCCCGGGCGCAACAAATTGTTCATCCGCGGGATCGCCGATTCGAGCTTCAGCGGATCGATCCAGGCGACCACCGGCCAGTATCTCGGAGAGACGCGGCTCAACTATAACGCGCCGGACCCCGACCTGCGTCTCTACGACGTCGAACGGATCGAAATCCTGCAGGGGCCGCAAGGGACGCTCTACGGCGCCGGATCGCTGGGCGGGATCATCCGCGTCATGCCCAACGCACCGCGCACCGACCGGGTGGAGGGCACGGTGTCGCTGGGCGCTTCGCTGACCCAGCATGGCGACCCGGGTGCCGACGGTGCGGCGATGCTGAACCTGCCGCTGGTCGACGACCGGATCGGTTTTCGGGCCGTCGCTTATGCGTCGACGGAGGGCGGCTATGTCGACGATGCCGGCCGCAAGCTCGAGGACGTGAATCGGGTCCGGATCCAGGGCGGCCGGGCGGCGCTTCGGCTGGAATCGGAGGGCGGATGGACGGTGGACTTCGGTACCGCCGCCCAGCGGATCAGGGGCGAGGACGGCCAGTACGCGGACCGCGATGCGCCGCCGCTGACTCGCGAGAGCGCCATCGCGCAGCCGTTCCGGAGCGACTATCTCCTCGGCGACGTCACGATCCGCAAGGATTGGGGCGAGGTCAGCTTCGTCAGCTCGCTGGGCCTGGTCAGGCAGAAGATCGAGGAAACCTACGATTCGACCGTCTTCGGAGGCGATCCGCGGGTCTTCATCCAGGAGAATGAGACCACCCTCATCGCGGCCGAGAGCCGGCTGTCGGGAACCGGCGGGCCGCTGGTCGACTGGGTCATCGGCACCAGCCTTGTGAGCAACGAGACGCAGCATCGGCGCCAGTTCGGCCCTGTCGCCGGGCCGGAGCTTCTGCCCGGCGTGACCAACGAGGTGCGCGAGGCGGCAGCGTTCGGCGAGGCGCGCGTCGCGCTAGCGCCGGGGATCACCTTCACCGGGGGCGGACGGCTCGCCCATGCGCTCGTCTCCGGCGCCTCGCTCGGGGAATTCAGGCTCGTGCTGGAGCCGCTCAGCGGCCCCAAGGCGGACCGCAGCCAGACCGTCTTCCTGCCTTCGGCCGGTTTGGCTGCCGAGATCAATCCGCGGCTGAGCCTGTTCGCGCGCTATCAGGAGAGCTTCCGCCCCGGCGGCCTGGCCGTCTCGGGCGATTTCATCCGGCGCTTCCGAAGCGACGACGTTGCGACCCTCGAAGCTGGGATACGCTACGGCCAGCCGGGCCGCGGACGGTTCGACGCCTCGGCCTCCGTCGCCTATACGCGCTGGAGCGATATCCAGGCCGACACGGTGACGATCGAGGGCTTCCCGACCACCGCCAATATCGGCGACGGGCGAATCTATTCGCTGGACATGCGGATCGGATGGCGGCCGCTGTCCGGACTCGAGCTCGAAGCCGCCGCGCTGCTGAACGACAGCCGGGTCAGCAACCCGGCGCCCAGCATCGTGATCTCGCCCAATTTTCCGCTTCCCAACGTGGCCGACTTCACCGGGCGGCTCGGCGCCGAATATCATGCCGCTTTGGCCGACCGGCTCGACCTCAGCCTGTCCGCCGCGGCACGCTATGTCGGCGAATCGGTGCTCGGCGTCGGGCCCGTGCTGGGAGAGGAGCAGGGCGAATATGTCGACGTGAGCCTCGGCGCCCGCCTCGACCGTGGCCCGCATTCGCTTTCGCTCACCGTCACCAACCTTCTCGACGAGGTCGGCAACCGCTTCGCGGTCGGATCGCCTTTCACCCTGATCGAGCAGAGGCAGATCACGCCGCTGCGGCCGCGAACCGTACGTCTGGGCTGGCAGCTCAGATTCTAAGCTGATCGAGTCCTTCCTGTCGGAAGGAGGGCCTGACCTCCCGATGCGAAAATCCTTACATCTCGCGGTGCGGGTCTCCTCCCTTCGCGCCGTCTCCCGCTCGAATGCGCCGTCTTTCCGTGCGGCATCGAAGAGCGAGGGGAACCCACCGAATGCGTCACCTGCTGGCCTGCACCTGCCTGACTCCGGCCCTGTTGGCCTTTGCCGGCACCGCTCAAGCCGAGCGCGTCATCAACTCCGACATCACGACGCCGGTGCGCACGTCCACCGCGACCAACGGCTCGCCCGACGACATCGAAGTCACCGACGACGGCTCGATCGTTCTCGGCTCCGGCACGGCGATCACCATCGACAGCAACAATGACGTCGAGAATGACGGCGAGATCGAAATCGAGGACGCAAGCGATGCGACCGGCATCCTCGCCCAGCCGGGGCGGACGGGCAACATCACCAACTCCGGCACGATCTCGATCATCGAGGACTATACGGCCGAGGACGATGACGACGACGACGACCTGGACGGGCCGTTCGCCACGGTAAGGCGCAATCACGGGATCCGGATCGCCCCGGGCGGGACGTTCACCGGAAACGTGGCCAATAGCGGGGCGATCACCGTCGAAGGCAATGACTCGGCGGCCATCGCGCTCGACAGCGCGCTCGCAGGATCGCTCAGCCACAGCGGCGCCATCACCGTCCTGGGCGACGACTCGGAAGGTATCAGAGCGGGCAATGTCAGCGGCGACGTGACCATCAACGGGACGATCGGCGTTCGGGGCAAGAATTCGGTCGCTGTCGCGCTGGGCGGCGATATTGGCGGCGCGCTGGTCTTCCAGGGCACGATCACGACCACCGGCTACCGCACCACGACCGTGCCGGCCGATACGGACGATCTCGATGCCGACGACCTGCTGCAGGGCGGGTCAGCGGTCATCATCGGCGGCGACGTCGACGGCGGCATCCATCTCGCGGCGCCGCCGCCCGACCTCGACGAGGACGAGGATGACGAGGATGACGACGGGGTCGACGACGCCGAGGAAGGCACCGCCAACATCACGGCTTATGGCAAGGCTCCGGCCATGCGGATCGGTGCCGCCGATCGTGCGGTCACGATCGGGGCAGTGGAAGGCGCCGACGGAGGCCATGGCCTGGTCATCGACGGATTGATCGCCGGCCACGGCCTCTATGAAGGCGTCGACGGCAACGGCCTGGTGATCGGCGGTCTGGGCGGCGACGTCACCATCGTCGGCGGGATGACGGTCAACGGCGTGGTGAGCGCGAGCGCGAACGACGCCAGCGCGACGGCGATCCGGATCGGCGCCGGGGCGACCGTCGCGGAGATCGAGATCAATGGCGCCGTCTCGGCGGAAGCGGGAACCGGAAGGGGCCTGACCGGCACTGCCATTCGGATCGAGGACGGCGCCAACGTGTCGACCATCCGCAACACCGGGACGATCGTGGCGGGCGCCGGCAAGGATGCGGTCGCGACCGCCATCGTCGATCGTTCGGGCGGCGTCGGCCTGGTCGAGAATAGCGGCTTGATTCGCGCCACCGGAGAGCCCGGATCGGCGATCGCAATCGACTTGCGCGCCAACGGATCGGGCGCGATAGTGCGCCAGCTCGAGGCGGAGGAGGATGCGGACGCGCCGCGGATCGCCGGCGACCTGCTGTTCGGGGCCGGCGACGACCTGCTCGACGTCGCCGACGGCACGATCGCCGGGACGACCCGGTTCGGCGCCGGCGACGACCGGCTCGTCCTTGCCGGAGACGCCGCTTATACCGGCGCCGTCGAGTTCGGTGCCGGATCGAATGCGATGACGCTGACCGGAACGTCCGCCTTTGGAGGAAGCGCCGACTTCGGCGGCGTCTCGGGAACGCTCATGATCGGCGACGATGCCCGGTTCGAAGGCTCGCTCGCCGGCAGTACGGGGCTTGCCGTTACCGTCGACGGCGGCCGCTTCGCGGTCACCGGTACCGGTCGGGTCGATCTCGCCTCGCTGGCGGTCAGCGACGGCGGAGCAATCGGCATCAGCATCGACGCGGCCGGCAATGCGAGCACGCTTTTCGACGTCGCCGGCGAGGCCAGCTTCGGCGAGGGCTCCGAGCTGCAGGTCCGGCTCAACAGCATCGGCGGATCGGAAGGTCGCTACGTCTTCCTGGAAGCCGGCTCGATCAGCGGCGCCGACAATCTCGAATTCGACGATTCGACGCTTCCGTTCCTGTTCGGCGGCACCGTCGAGGCGGAGGAGGGGGGCGAGCTCGCCGTCACCATCTCCCGCAAGACGGCGCAGCAGCTCGGGCTGAACGATTCGTCCAGCCGGGCCTATGACGCCATCTTCGCGGCGCTCGACGCCGATGCCGAGATCGGCAGCGTGTTCCTCGCCATCGAGGATGCCGAGACGGTCCAGGCGCAGTTCGCGCAGATGCTGCCCGATCATGCCGGCGGCGTGTTCGAGACGGTGACCCTCGGCTCGCGCGCCACCGCCCGCTTCCTCGCCGATCCACGCGCGCCGTTGGCGGATCTCGGCGCCGGCTGGGGCTTCTGGCTGCAGCAGGTCGGCTGGGGCACTTCCAAGGACCTCGGCGACACCGCCTCCTACGACGTGACGGGGTGGGGCGCCTCGGGAGGCGCCGAGCGCAGCGTCGGCGATATCGGAAGCTTCGGCGCTTCCGTCGCCTACCTCAACGGGCGCGACGCGGACGGCGAGAACGATAACGAGGTCCGATCCGAGCAGTTCGAACTGGCCGGCTATTGGCGCGGCCAATGGGGTGGGCTGCGCGCCCATGCACGGGCCTCCGCCGCGATGATCGACTTCAGCGGCAAGCGCTTCTTCGAAGGCGTCGGCCTGGACGGCGATACGGTGACGCGTACCACCCGCGGAAGCTGGAACGGCGAGCTTTACTCGTTGGCGGCCGGGCTTTCCTACGAGATGCGTTTCGGCCGGATGACGCTGCGGCCCGCGGCGGCGATCGACTATTACCGGTTGAGCGAGGACGGCTATACCGAGGAGGGCGGCGGCGAATCCTTCGACCTGATCGTCGAGAGCCGGACCAGCGACGAACTGGCCGCGGCTGCGACGCTGACGCTGGGTTATGATTTCGGCAGCCTTACCCGGGAGGGCACCTGGTTCCGCACCGAAATCGAGGGCGGCCGACGCCAGATCCTGGGCGGCGAGCTCGGCGCAACCACTGCCCGGTTCGGGGACGGCGACCCGTTCACGCTGCTTCCCGAAGATAGGACCGACGGCTGGACCGGAAGCCTTCGCGCGGTAGGCGGGAACGGCGCCACCCAGATCGGCGCCGAGGTGCATGCCGAAGAGCAGAACGGGCGGGCGTCGGTCGCCCTCCGGCTGTCGGTCGGAATCGGCTTCTGACGACGAGCGCTGGCCGGCGGGCCGAACTCGCCGGCCAGGCCGTGGCGCGTGGCAAGCTGGAGCGATGCTCATCGTCCATCGATCATGCCCGGGGGCGCTACGGGATATGCCGCGAAGGTCGGGAGTGGCCTTCCGACCGGGCAGGCTGATCGGTCGAAGGTCGATTTTCCGCCGCCGGCCATGGATCCCGATCACGATCCGAGGCGTTCTATCCGCGCCCTGACTCCGAAGCGCCAGGTCCAACGACCCGCTCGTGCCTTGTTCCGCCTGTCCCGGATCCGAAACGGTCCGTGGCCGCGACGTTGCGCGCGCACGACGGTGCGAGGCCGCAAGCCGGAACGCCGGAAGCTAAGACTCTGTTTCGATTGAGCCGGGCCGCGTTCCGCACCCCGGAAATTCTCGCAACGGAGTCCATTCATGTCTCGAATTGCCTTACTGACCGGCCTTGCCGTGCTGGCCGCGCCTGTCGCAGCCCAGCCGGCCGAGGATCCCGCCGCCGATCCAAGCGGCTCTCCGCAAACGACCCAGCCGCAATCGCCGCCTCCAGAGGCGACGCCGCCGAGCGAAATGCAGCCGCCGTCGAGCGATATGCAGCCGCCCGCGGGCGCCGACCCGCAAACGCCGCCTTCGTCCACGCCCAGCCCCGGCCAGGGACGGCCCGCCACGCCCGAGGAAGTGGGGTCGCTGGTCCAGGGCGAGTTCCCGACCCGGGATTCGGACGGCGACGGAAGCCTCAACCAGGCGGAATTCTCCACCTGGCTGGGCGAGCTGGTTGCGCGTTCTCCCAGCGGAAGTCCGCCGACCGAAGAGCAGATCGCCTCTGCGTTCACGCAGACCGACGCGGACGGCAACGGTTCGATCAGCCCGAGCGAAATGACCGCGCTGCTGGCACGGTCGCGCTAGAGGCGCCCGCGAGCCTGGTTCGCGCCGTCTGGCGCGAGGGGACCGGGCTCTTGCGTGCCCCGCAGCTGCGAAGCGGACGCGGAGGCGGGGCGCCAAGGGGCGGGGCAGGCGGATATCCCGCTTGCCCCGCCCCGCCTCCTCCCCATATCCGTGCGCTATGGCTTCCCAGGAAATCGAGGCGCTGACCCAAGCGCTGGCGCGGCTGCCCGGGCTGGGCCCGCGATCGGCAAGACGCGCGGTGCTGCACCTCATGAAACGGCGCGAAGCGGCGCTGAGGCCGCTGCTGCGTGCGCTCGAGCGGGTGAACGAGACGCTCTCGGTCTGCTCCGCGTGCGGGAATGTCGACACCTCCGATCCGTGCACGGTGTGCGCCGATCCACGCCGCGACGATCGCTTGCTTTGCGTCGTCGAGGAAGTCTCGGATCTCTGGGCGCTGGACCGCTCCAGGCTTTTTCCGGGCCGCTTCCACGTGCTCGGCGGGCGGCTTTCGGCGCTCGAGGGGGTCCGTCCGGAGGATCTCGGCATCGACCGGCTGATCGGCCGCGTCGCCGCCGGCGGTATCGACGAGGTGGTGCTGGCGATGAACGCAACGCTCGAGGGCCAGACCACGGCGCATTATCTGGCCGAACGGCTGGAGGCCTTTCCCGTTCGAGTCACCCAACTCGCGCACGGTCTGCCGGTCGGCGGCGAGCTCGACTATCTCGACGAAGGAACGCTCGCCCAGGCGCTTCGCGCCCGACGGCCGGTCGCCTGAAGAAGCCGCATGGGGTTCGCCGGCCGCACGGCGCATCGACGGACGGCGACCGAAGCGCGGCCTAGTCCGCCTCTCGCGCAGGGATTCACGTCGCCGACGGAGCCTTGCCCCGGTGGGCGGAGCCGATGGAGATTCGTTCCCGCCCTTGCTGGCGATCGCTATGCCGGCGTCCCTCGGCAGGTCTCCCCGCGGAATGTGCAGGGAAAGGCGGGTTCTCGATTCCTTGAAGAATTGGCGATTTGGCCTTACATCGCACCCATGGCGCTGCTTCCCATATACGAGACACCGGATCCGATTCTTCGGCAGATTTCCTCGCCCGTCGAGGAGGTTACCGACGAGCTTCGCACGCTCATCGACGACATGTTCGAGACGATGTACGCTGCGCCGGGCATCGGCCTCGCCGCCATCCAGGTGGGCGTGCCCAAGCGGCTGCTCGTCATCGACCTCCAGGAGCCAGAGGAAGAGGAAGGCGAGCCTGTCCGCAATCCCCTGGTCTTCATCAACCCGGAGATCCTCGAGACCTCCGAGACGACCAAGCCCTATAATGAAGGCTGCCTCTCGCTACCCGAGCAATATGCCGAGGTGCTCCGCCCCGACCGTGTCCGCGCCCGCTGGCTGGACAGGGACGGCAAGTCGCACGAGGCGTGGATCGACGGGCTATTGGCGGTGTGCCTGCAGCATGAGATCGATCATCTGAACGGCGTCTTGTTCATCGACCATCTCTCGCGCCTCAAGCGCGACATGATCATGAAGAAGCTTATCAAGGCCCGGCGTGAAATGGGCGGCCGCCGCGCCGCCTGACGGCGCCGTCCGGCCCAAGCTACATCGCATCGCAGATCGGCCCGGCGCGGGCCATGGCCGCTCGCTCCATCGCCTGCGACGTTCGGTACGATCCTTTTCTCGGCCTGAATCCATCCAGTCCTTTCGGACCAGGGCGCTCTCAGCCTTCGCAGCGGATCAGGCCGACGTCGGCAATGCTCTCCGAGTCGAACAGCAGGGCATTCGCCGATTCGGCGAAGCGCAGTTCCAGCACGTCGTCCCGCTCCGGGCCTTCGGCGGTGCAGCGCGACGCGATATCATAGCCGCCCGGCGCCTCGCGCACGTCGGCGAAGCGGCAGACCGACCCGGCCGGGGTCCTGAGCTCCGTCTCGGTGATGGTCCAGGCCGCATTCTCGCACAGGCCCTCCTCGGCGGCCCAACGGCCGACGAAACGGTGCGTCCCTTCCCGCTGCTGGTTGGATGATTCCGGGCCGCCGGCAATCCCCAGCCCGAGCGAAGCGTTGATGTCCGCATCCGGGAGCGGTTCAGCCACCTCGTTGGCGACCTCCACGTTGTCGACCGGCGCATCGGCCGACGGCTCCGCCCGGCACGCGGCCAGGACGAGGAGCATCGCTCCCCCAATCGCACTTGCCCTCATCATGAGCCCTATAGCGCATTTCTTGCCCCCGGTGTTCCACTGCCGGCTTGAGCCGCCGCGCCCTCTGCTCTAGGTTCGCATTTCGTTCCCGTCTCGGAAGGCGCCATGGACCCGTTCGTAAGCCTGTTGCTCGCACTCGCCACACTCGCTTTGGGCCTTCTCCTAGGCTGGATGATCGGGCGAGCCCGGGCCGGCGCGCTCGCCGAGGAGCGTGGCAAGGCGGCCGACCAGCTTCGTGCCGAGCTCGCAGCGGCTTGCCAGGCGCGTGACGAGGCGCAGCGGGACCTTTCCAGCCTGCAGGCGGATGCGCGCCACTTCGACACGCGGATGAAGGAGCTGACGGAGGCGAAGGAGGCGCTGAGCGCTCAGTTCCACGAAATCGGGGCCAAGCTGCTCGGCGAGGCGCAAAAGCAGCTGATCGAGCGCGCCGACGCCCGCTTCAACCAGGCCAGCGAGAAAAGCGAGGCTCAGTTGAAGGCCTTGCTGCAGCCCGTCGAGGCGACGCTCAAGCGCTACGAGGAAGGGTTGAGCAAGGTGGAGAAGGAGAGGGTCGGCAGCTACGAGGCGCTGCGCGAAGCGGTGACCCTGCTCCATTCGGGCCATCAGCAGGTTCGCGACGAGACCGCGAAGCTGATCAACGCGCTGCGATCGAGCCCGAAGGCACGGGGCCAATGGGGCGAGCAGAGCCTCAGGAACGTGCTCGAGCAAGCGGGCCTGTCGCCCTTCGCCGACTTCCGGTCGGAAGTATCGGTAGACACTGCCGACGGCCGTCTTCGGCCGGACGTCATCGTCAGGCTGCCCGGCGGCCGCAAGCTCATCATCGATGCCAAATGCTCCCTGAACGCCTTCCTCGACGCCAGCGAAGCGGTCGACGAGACTCTCCGCAAGGCGCATCTGCAGAAGCATGCCGCGGCCATCCGCAACCATGCGCAGCAGCTCGGCTCGAAGAATTACTGGGAGCAGTTCGGCGACGCGGCCGACTATGTCATCCTCTATATTCCGGGCGAGCATTTCCTGACCGCCGCGCTCGAGCAGGACGAACGGCTGTGGGAATGGGCCTATGAGAGAAGGGTGTTGCTGGCGACTCCGACCAACCTGGTCGCGATCGCCCGCACGGTCGCCAGCGTGTGGCGGCAGGAGCGACTCGCCGAGGAAGCGGCCGAGATCGCCCGCCTCGGCAAGGAGCTGCATTCGCGACTGGCGACGATGGGCGGCCATGTCGCACGGCTGGGCCGCAACCTCGAGCTCGCCAACGGCGCCTACAACGCTTTCGTCGGCAGCCTGGAAAGTCAGGTCATGAGTCAGGCGAAGAGGTTCGAGACTCTGGAAGTGTCGAGCGGATCGAAGGAGATCGAGCCGCTGCCGGTGGTCGAAACGGCGCCCCGTCCGCTGGCAAAGCTGTCCGGGGGCACAGCGGAAGCGGCGGAGTAGGGCCTAGGACAATCCGACGATCAGGCCGTTCTGGTCGAGGCCCATGCCTTCGGCCGAAGGCATGCTCGGCAGGCCCGGCATGGTCATCAGGTCGCCGCAGACCGCGACGACGAAGCCGGCGCCGGCGGAAAGGCGCACCTCGCGAACCGGGACGACATGGTGGGTGGGGGCGCCGAGCAGCACCGGATCGGTCGAGAAGCTGTACTGGGTCTTGGCCATGCAGACCTGCAGCTCGCCATAGCCTTCATGCTCCCACTGGTGGAGCTGGGCGCGGACGCCGGAATTGGCGATCGCCTCGTCGGCCCGGTAGATGCGTGTCGCGATGGTGTTGATCTTGTCGAACAGCTTCATGTCGGAGTCGTAGAGCGGTGCGAATTGGGCCCAGCCGGAATCGGCGAGTGCCGCCACCCGCTCGGCGAGCGCTTCGGCGCCGGCGCCGCCGTCCGCCCAATGGGTAGCAAGCACTGCCTCGACCCCATGGGCGGCGGCAATCTCCCTGACCGCCTCGACCTCCGCCGCCGTGTCGGTGGCGAAATGATTGATGGCGACCACCGCGGGGACGCCGAACTGGCGTATATTCTCGATGTGGCGGGCGAGATTGACTCCGCCGGCCCGAACCGCCGCCACATTCTCGGCGCCGAGATCGGCGCGCGTGACGCCGCCATTATATTTGAGCGCCCGCACCGTCGCCACGATCACCGCCGCGGCAGGATGGAGACCGGCCTGTCGGCACTTGATGTCGAAGAACTTCTCGGCGCCGAGGTCCGCACCGAACCCCGCCTCCGTCACGACATAGTCGGCCAGGCCGAGCGCTGCGCGAGTCGCAATCACGGAGTTGCAGCCATGGGCGATGTTGCCGAACGGACCGCCATGGATGAAAGCGGGATTGTTCTCGAGCGTCTGGACCAGATTTGGCTTGATCGCGTCGGCGAGCAGGACGGTCATCGCGCCATCGGCCTTGAGATCGCGCGCCGTCACCGGCCTCTTGTCCCGGCGATAGCCGATGACGATCCGCCCGAGCCGCTCGCGCAGGTCCGCCAGATCCTCGGCGAGGCACAATATCGCCATGATCTCCGAAGCGACGGTGATGTCGAAGCCGGACTGGCGCGGAAAGCCGTTGCCGACGCCGCCGAGCGACTGGACGATCGATCGCAGCGCCCGGTCGTTCACGTCGAGGACCCGTTTCCAGACGATCCTGCGCAGGTCGATGTCGAGCGCATTGCCCCAATGGATATGGTTGTCGATCAGAGCGGCGAGCAGGTTGTGCGCGCTGGTTATCGCGTGGAAATCACCGGTAAAGTGGAGATTGATCTCCTCCATCGGCACGACCTGGGCATAGCCGCCGCCGGCGGCGCCGCCCTTCATGCCGAAACAGGGGCCGAGCGAGGGCTCGCGCAGGCACAATATGGTCTTGCGGCCGATCCGGCTGAGCCCGTCGGCGAGGCCGACGGAGGTGGTCGTCTTGCCCTCTCCGGGCGGCGTCGGATTGATCGCGGTGACGAGGATTAGCTTGCCTTGCCGGGCGTCGCGGCGTGCGGCGAGCCAGTCCAGCGAGATCTTCGCCTTGGTCCGCCCATAGGGCTCGACCGCTTCGTCGGGGATTCCGATCCGGGCGGCGACCTCGCCGATCGGGAGCAAATGCGCGGCCCGTGAGATCTCGATGTCGGTCGGCATCCATTCCCCCCACCAATGTTCGGGCGATCGTATGTGTTGGTTACGGATGCATAACCGAAGTCGAACGCAACGGGGAAGGGCCACGGTGGGCGCCCGCCGACGGGCCCGGTTTGCGGCGGCCGCTGCCTCAGATCGATCGGCGCAGGCGGATCGTGCCGGCGGCGCCGGAGAGGACCAAAGTGTCCCCGTCCGGGTGCTGGATCGAGACGGGCCCGGAGAGCAGGCCAAGCACGCGCTGCTCATGCTGCATGGCGGGCTCCGGACAGGCCATGCGGGTCGCGGCGATCGGCCCCGGCCGCAGCGCCGCGTCCGAAATCGAATAGGCGCCGGAGAAGCGATTGCAGCCGGCCTGGCCGCTGATCCGGTCGGCGGTGAAGCTCAGATGATAGGCCTGGCCGGAGACCGGCGCGCCATCGATCGCGACGATCGACCAGCTGGTGTCGGCCAGGCTCCCCGGCGGCAGTATCTCGCCGCCGCAACCGTTGAAGGTCCTCCCGTCCAGCCGGGCAGTCACCGTGTCGGCATAACGACGGTCGCTCATGCCGTCGCTGCATTCGCGGCGAACGATGTCCAGCGTCAGGCGATCGGTCACATAGCGCCGGCCGTTCGGCGTCGGTTCCGGCGAGGGTGCAGCGACGGAGACCGGCGCGCCGTCAGGCGATTCCCAGGTCATTCGCCCTTCGGCGATGGTCACCGCCCAGAAAGGCTCGGTGCCGAGCGCCCGATAGGGACCGGCGGCGGGGGGGTCCGACGGCAGCGCGGTCGTGCAGGCGGAAAGGGTCAGGGCGACGAGTAAAGCGGCGCGTTTCATATCGAGGCCTCCATCGGAATCGGGATCGCAGCCTACACGCGTTGCAATGCAATCCATCCCGGTTTCGCGGCCCCGGAAGAGCGGACTTCGACAGGCGCTGGGCGAACCGCCCTGTGCGCTGTCCTGGGCCGCCTGCCGGGGCCGGCCGCCGGAACAAGCGATGAACGGGTGCCGGGGATGCGCGTTCCCGCTCACAGCCCGCGGCGGCGGAACTGATTTACCACTTCGTAGGCCATGACGGCCGCCGCTACCGCGGCGTTGAGGCTGTCGGCCCTGCCGAGCATCGGGATCTTCACGACGACGTCGCAGGCCGCGGCATAGTCGGCCGGCAGGCCGGCCTGCTCGTTTCCGACCAGGATGAAGGCGGGCTTGCGATACGTCGGCTGCTGATAGTCGATATCGGTCTCGAGGCTGGTGCCGACGAGTTCGCCTTCGCCGTCGCGCAACCAGCCCAGGAATTCCGCCCAGGGAGCGGCGGCGATCCGCTGCGTGAAGAGGGCGCCCATCGACGCGCGCACCGCCTCCACCGAAAAAGGATCCGCACATTCGTCGACCAGGATCAGGCCGCCGGCGCCCGCGGCGTCCCCGGTGCGCAGGATGGTCCCGATATTGCCCGGATCGCGCAGGGCCTGGGCGACGATCCAGAGCGGCGCGGCGTTGCGGTCGATCTGGCGGAGCGAAGTATCGAAGGCGCGGTAGATGCCCAGCACCGTCTGCGGATTTTCCTTGCCGGAGATCTTGTGGAGGATGTCGGCACTGGTCTCGATCGCCTCGCCGCCTTGCGCCTCCGTCTCGTCGATCAGCCGGTGGAGCAGGGGATGGGCCGCATCGCTGTAGAAGAGGAGTTGCGGCAGCACGCCCGCCTCGCGCGCCTCGGTGAGGATTCGCAGGCCCTCGGCAAGGAAGAGACCTTCGCGGCGACGGTTCTTCTTGTCGCGCAGGCCGCGGGCCTGCTTGACGAGCGGGTTGGAGAAAGCGGTGATCGCGCGGGGCATGGATCGTTTGTCCTCCGTCGCCCGGCAAAGCCAGGGCCCAAGCAAGCCGTCCGGGTGATCCCTAGGCCGTCTGAATGCCAGGTCCAGCCCATCTCGAGCCTCGCCGAAGCGCCGGCGCGAGGAATCGAAAACCGGCTTCTCCCGTCACTCTTCGTGAAACCTCGCCTCGACCAGGTCTACCAGCTTCTCCAGCGCCGTCTCGGCGCCGAAGCCGGAAGCGCTGATGGTGATCGAATCGCCCATCGCCGCGCCGAGCATCATCAGGCCCATGATGGACGTGCCGCACACCTTGGTTCCGTCCTTCTCCACCTCGATCTGGGCGTCCACCTGCGACGCCAGGGTCACGAACTTGGCGCTCGCACGGGCGTGGAGGCCGCGCTTGTTGCGCACCTCTACGGTACGGCTGATCACAGGCTCCAGGTCCACGATCGAAGGCGGTCGGAAGCGGCCTTCCGCGGCCGCGCGCGAGGCGGCAAGCCTGATAATGGCGTCACGACGGCGTCGCCCCTTCGGTCACGGTGAAACAGCACCGCTCCGTCCACTTCCTTGCCGGACAGCAAGATCCAACCGTCAAGACCATCTCCAACCGTGGACCTGAAGTCTATGCAGCCTCGCCGAGAATCTCGGAGGCGACGGAGATGTATTTGCGGCCGGCCTCGCGTGCCGCGGCCACGGCGGACTTCACGTCCATCGTCTTGCGCGCGCCCTCCAGCCGGATGAGCATCGGCAGGTTGACGCCGGCGATCACCTCGACCTTGTCGGTCTTCATCAGAGAGATGGCGAGATTGGACGGGGTTCCGCCGAACAGGTCGGTGAGGATGATGACTCCGCTGCCGTCATCGACCTTGGCGACCGCCCTGGCGATGTCGTCGCGCCGCGCCTCCATGTCGTCATCGGCGCCGATGCAGATCGGCTCGACCCGGTCCTGGGGGCCGACGACGTGCTCCATCGCGACGATGAACTCGGCCGCGAGTCGGCCATGCGTCACCAGCACCAGACCAATCATTCATTCACCTTGAAAGCCGTCGTTCGCCGTCGTTTCCGTCGAACCTGTTCCTGCAGAACGCGTCCCTGTGGATCGCTCGATGCCGTCGCGCGGCGGCGTGGCGAGGTCGCGATGATCCACCGTGGGCGAAAATCCCGCCTTGCGCAACCGTGTAGCTACCCGTTCGGCGACATGAACCGACCGATGTCTCCCCCCGGTACAGCCGAACGCGACCGACACGTAGGACTTGCCCTCGGCGCGATAGCGCGGGAGCAGGGTGAGGAGCAAATCCTCGATCCGGCCGAGCGCTTCCTCATAGACCGGATCGGCGGCGATATGCGCGGCAACCTCAGATTCGAGCCCGGTAAGGTCCCGCAGGCTCCTTTCCCAGTGAGGATTGCGCAGGAAGCGCATGTCGAACATCAGATCGGCGTTGCGCGGAATGCCCCGAGCGAATCCGAACGACATCAAGGTGAGGGTCGGCGCGTCGTCGCCGCCGAAGCGATCGCGGATCTGCTGGCGCAGCAGGTTCGAATCGCTGTCGGTGGTGTCGATGACATGATCGGCCCAGCGGCGCAGCGGAGCGGCAAGCTCGCGCTCCTCGGCAATTCCATCGGTGGCGGGCCGGTCCGGAGCAAGCGGATGGCGCCGCCGCGTCTCCGAATAGCGGCGCAGCAGCTCCGTCGTCTGGCAGTCGAGATAGAGGGTCTCGATCGGCGCGCCATCTCGTGCCAGCTTCTTCACCTGCCGCACGATGCGGTCCGCGTTGAACCCGCGGGTGCGGCTGTCCAAGCCGATGGCCAGCGGCCGCTGGCGGTCTGCGCCGGCCGGGAGCGGCGTCGCGAGCAGGTGGGTGAGCAGGCTCAGCGGCAGGTTGTCCACGACCTCCCAGCCGAGATCCTCCAGAGTCTTGAGCGCCGTCGTCTTGCCCGCACCGGACAGGCCGGTGACCAGCAGGATCCGCTTCGGATCGGCGCGCGCCATGCTTCAGTCGCCCATTCCGAGCAGCCGAAGCGCGGCTTCGACCTTGATCGGCGCCGAAGGCTCCCGCGCGTCGAGCCCGACGACCGGTATGGCGATTCCCGCCACCATCCTGGTCTCGGCGTCCTCCGGAAGCCGGACGGTGGCGAGGTCGAGATCGATGAACAAGGCGACGGGGACGTCCCGCACCGCCGGATATTCGAGAATGCCGACGCCGCGAAGCTCGATCTTGCCGGCGATCGTCGCCGGTGCCGCGGCGAGCAGACGGCCATTCTGCCGCCGGACCAGGGTATAATCGTCGCTGACCAGGGCCGCCCCCCGGTCGATCAGGCGCAAGGCGAGGTCGGACTTGCCCCGGCCCGAACGGCCCCCGATCAGTACGGCGCGGCCGTCGATGGCGACACAGGAGGCGTGGACGTTCTCGGACGAAAGCGACGGCGTGTTCATGCGGCGACTCCCGGGAAGCGGACCACGAAGCGCGCCCCCGGGCGCCCGTCGCGGCGGTCCTCGACCTCGATCCGGCCACCATGGCCCTCGACGATCGCCCTCGCAATGGCAAGGCCGAGGCCGGAATGGCGACCGAAATCCTGTTCGGGCCGCATGCTGTGAAAGCGGGTGAAGATCGCCTCGCGCGCGTCCGCCGGCACGCCCGGCCCCTCATCCTCGATCGTCACGAGGACCTGGTCGCCGACGGCCGTGGCTCGGATCTCGACCAGTCCGCCCGCCGGGGAGAAGGAGATGGCGTTGTCGACCAGATTGTCGAACAGGCGCGCCAGCCGCGATTCGTCTCCCGGAACGACGGCGGAGCCGACTCGCGGCCGCGCAAAGGCGATCTCCACGCCCTGCTTGCCGCGCCCCTCCCAGCTCGGCAGCATCGATTCGATAAGCCGGCCGAGATCGACCGGCTCGAACCGCGCCCGGGACAGCTCGGCGTCCAGCCGCGACGCCTCGGCGATGTCGACCACGAGCCGGTCGAGCCGGGCGACGTCGTCCCGGACCACGTCGAGAAGCTGGCGGCGGAGGGCCGGGTCCTCGACCCGCTCGAGCGTGTCGACTGCCGAGCGAAGGGAAGCCAGCGGGTTCTTGAGCTCGTGGGTCACGTCGGCGGCAAAGGCTTCCGTCGAATCGATCCGCTGACGCAGGCTCTGGGTCATGTCGTGCAGCGCCCGTGCGAGCAGGCCGATCTCGTCACGCCGGGCCGGCAGGACGGGAACATCGACCTCGCGCGCCCGGCCAAGGCGGACGCGGTGAGCGGCGATGGCCAGCGCGCGAAGCGGCGCCGCTATAGTGCGGGCGAGAAAGCGCGACAGCAGGACCGAGAGAAGAACGGTGCCGGCGAGGATCAGGGCGAGAGAGAAGCGCTCCGCCCGTACGACCCGCCTGATGTCGCGGGCGTTGACGGTGAGCAGCAGAACGCTCTTCCCGCGCTCGATCGCGGCCGCAGCGCTGATATAAGCGGTCCCCTCCGGCGCCCTGCGCACCTGCGTGACCGGCGTTCCGGAAGCAAGCGCCGCCTCTGCCTCCGGCCACGCGCCGAGGCTATCGCGTGCGGGCGGGACGAAGGGCTCCGGCGGGCTGGCACCGACGATCGCATCGAATCCGTTGTCGAGCGCCCGCGCCACCCCCCGATACCAGGCCTCGGTCGCCGGATCGCGCAGCTCGTAGGTCGGCGCCGCGCCGGCCCAGCTGTCGGCCACCTTGGTCCCGGACCGGTCGTAGACCCGAAGCCGAACCCCCAGATCGCGGCCGAGCCGCACCAGGGCGGGCTGGCGGCCCTCGGCGGGTACGGCGGGAAGGACGTGGGCGATCATCACCGTTTCGGACTTCGTCTGCTCGATCCGAGCCTCGGTGAGACGGCTGCGGAAGCCGTCCAGATAGAAGAGGCTGCCGGCAAGGATGATGATCGCGAAGATGTTGACCGCCAGGATCCGCTGGCGGAGCGACAGGCGGCGCGACCAGCGCAGTCCCAGCTCGCTGTCGTCACTCCTCGGCAAAACGGTATCCGACACCGTAGAGTGTCTCGATGGCCTTGAACTCGCCGTCCACCTCGCGGAACTTGCGGCGCATCCGCTTGATGTGGCTGTCGATCGTGCGATCGTCGACATAGATGTCGTCCTGATAGGCGACGTCCATCAGCTGGTTGCGCGATTTCACCACTCCCGGCCGTTGCGCCAGCGCCTCCAGGATCATGAACTCCGTCACGGTCAGCGTCACGTCGCGGCCGTTCCAGCTCACCCGATGGCGCGCGGGATCCATGCGAAGCCGGCCGCGGACGATCTCGACGGCCGCCGCTTCGTCGGATTCCTCTGCCGGCTTGGCGCGCATCTCGGTGCGGCGAAGCACGGCCCTGATGCGGGCGATGAGCAGCCGCTGGGAGAAGGGCTTGGTGATATAGTCGTCGGCGCCCATGGCGAGCCCGAGCGCCTCGTCCAGCTCCTCGTCCTTGGAAGTGAGGAAGATGACTGGAAAGTCGCTCTTCTCCCGCAGCCGGCGAAGCAGCTCCATGCCGTCCATGCGGGGCATCTTGATGTCGAGGATAGCGAGGTCGGGGGGATTGTCGGCAAGCGCCTTCAAGGCCGCCTCGCCGTCGGAATAGAGACGGGTGATGAAGCCCTCGGACTGCAGCGCGACGGACAGGGAGGTGAGGATGTTGCGGTCGTCGTCGACGAGCGCGATCGTTACCGACATGCTATCCTGATCTCCTCTGGCGCCGAGGTTTAGCCAAGCGCGCGGCGGGGGGCTACCCTTTGACGCGGCACGACGCCTCCGATATGGCGCGAGGCATTCGACTGGCGTCCGCTTCTTGCAGGCGTGCAACCCATTCTGCCTAGGGGAAATCAGGTGGCCAGCAGGGTCCCGACATTCACATTATCGCATCAGGGCATCGACACGCCCGCCACGCTTCACTGGAACCTCGAAACCGCGCCTCTGGTCGAGAAATCGGTCTGCCGCGGCGAGGGCATGCTCGCCAAGGACGGCCCTCTGGTCGTCGCTACCGGCAAGCATACCGGCCGCTCGGCCAAGGACAAGTTCATCGTCCGCGATGCCACCACCGAGGACACGATCTGGTGGGACAACAACAAGGCGATGAGCCCGGAGCATTTCGCGGCGCTGAAGGCGGACTTCCTGGCCGCCCTTGGCGAACGCGACACGCTCTTCGTGCAGGATCTGTACGGCGGCTCGCAGCCCGAGCACCGGGTGCGCGTGCGGGTGATCAACGAGTTGGCCTGGCACAATCTGTTCATCCGTACCATGCTGGTTCGTCCGCCGGGCGAGGAGCTGGCCGGCTTCGAACCCGAATTCACCATCATCGACCTGCCGACCTTCACCGCGGATCCCGAGCGCCACGGCGCCCGGTCCGGGACGGTGATCGCGGTCAACATGACCGAGCGGCTGATCCTGATCGGCGGCACCGCTTATGCCGGCGAGATGAAGAAATCGGTCTTCAGCATCCTCAACTATCTGCTGCCGAGCGACGGTGTGATGCCGATGCATTGCTCGGCCAATATCGGCCCCAGCGGCGACACGGCGATCTTCTTCGGGCTTTCTGGCACCGGCAAAACGACCCTGTCGGCCGACGCCAGCCGGACGCTGATCGGCGATGACGAGCATGGCTGGTCGGACACTGCCGTCTTCAACTTCGAGGGCGGCTGCTACGCGAAGATGATCCGCCTCTCGGCCGAGGCCGAGCCGGAGATCTATGCGACCACCAAGCGCTTCGGAACGGTGCTCGAGAACGTCGTGATCGATCCCGAGACCCGCGCGCTCGACCTCGACGACGCAACGCTCGCCGAGAATACCCGCGGTGCCTATCCGATCGACTTCATTCCCAATGCGTCGACCGAGAATATGGGACCGGTACCGCGCAACGTGATCTTCCTGACCGCCGACGCTTTCGGCGTGCTGCCGCCGATCGCCAGGCTGACTCCTGACCAGGCGATGTACCATTTCCTGTCGGGCTACACGGCCAAGGTCGCGGGAACCGAGATCGGCGTGACCGAACCCGAGGCGACCTTCTCGACCTGCTTCGGCGCTCCCTTCATGCCGCGCCACCCGTCCGTCTACGGCAACCTCCTGAAGGAGCGGATCGCCCGCGGCGGCGTCGACTGCTGGCTGGTCAACACCGGCTGGACGGGCGGCAAATATGGCGTGGGAAGCCGGATGCCGATCAAGGCCACGCGGGCTCTGCTCAACGCCGCGCTCGACGGCAGCCTCAAGAATGTCGAGTTCCGGCGCGATCCGTGGTTCGGTTTCGAGGTGCCGGTGAGCGTTCCGGGAGTCGAGCAGCGCATCCTCAACCCGCGCGACACCTGGGCGGACAAGGCCGATTATGACGCGACTGCCGCACGGCTGGTGAAGCTGTTCAACGACAATTTCGCGCGCTTCGCGGAGCATGTCGACCAGAGCGTGCGCGACGCCGCGCCCAAGGGCGACGCCACGCTTTCCACCGATCAAGCGCAGGAGGCCACCGTCCCGGCCGCCTGAGCCCAACCACAGCGACCTTCATCAGGGAGCGTGCCGGCGAGGGCCGGCGCGCTCCCTTTTCTTTGGGGAGAAAGAGAATGCGTGATCACGAACCTCGGCTTTTCGCTGATGATGCGGCCGTGCGAAGGGTGGGGGAGGGGCTGCTTGCCCGCAGTCTGCCCAAGGCCGAATGGACGCATGAGGCCCATCTCGCCGCCTGCGCCTGGCTCGTGCTCGAGCGGGCCGACCTGGATCCCGAGGGCGACCTGCCCGACCTGATCCGGCGCTACAATGAAAGCGTCGGCGGCGTGAACGATTCGACCCAGGGCTATCACGAAACGATCACCCAGGTGTCCATCCGCGGCGTGCGATGCAGCCTGGCGCATTCGTCGGGCGCGCTGGTCGAGCGGGTCAACGCCCTGCTGACGTCGCCGGAGGGACGGCGGGACTGGCCGCTGCGATTCTATAGTCGAGAGCGTCTCTTCTCGGTGGAGGCGCGGCTGGGCTGGATGGAGCCCGACCTGGCACTGCTTCCGGACGTCCCTCAGGCCACCTAGAACATGAGTTTACCGACGCGCATGCTGGGCAGCGACCTGGCTCAGGTCCCGGACCGGTACGAACGCGGCTTCACGCCCCGGCGGCAGGCGGCCGCGCCTCGATCGCGGGGATCGGCTCGACCCTGAGGCAGGCGCCGTCGGCGCCGACCACTTTCATGCGCGCGCCAGCCGGGGCATCGGGCCCGCGCGCCGCCCACACCCCGTCGCCTACCTTCACGCGGCCCTCGCCATTCTCGATGGCGGTGACGACGGTGACGGCCTGACCGACGAGGCGGGCGGTCCGGTCATTGAGCAAAGGATCGCTGCTCGGCACCGGATTGCGCTCATAATGGCGGCGGCCGCCGAAGACGGCGGCCATTGCAAGCAGGCCGAACAAGGCCAGCTGGAAGGGTAAAGGAAGCGGCAGAAGGGCGACCAATATGCCGGTCGCCGCCGCCGCCGCCGCCATCCAGACGAGGAAGACGCCCGGAACGAAGAGTTCGAGTATGCCCAGGAGTGCCGCTGCGATCAGCCACCACCAATGCGCGTCGAGCCCGCCTGGGATCACGAACGCCCACCTTCGAACGGGCCCGGTCGCCGCGTCGGGGCAGCGACGATCCCCTCTTCCTCCGTCTCCTTCCCGAGCGCGGCGCGCGCGAGCTCGCCGATCCCGCCAAGCGTTCCGATCAGCTGCGTCGCCTCGACCGGGAACAGGATCGTCTTGGCATTGGGCGAGCGGGCGAACTCGCTCACCGCCTCGACATATTTCTGCGCAATGAAATAGTTGATCGCCTGGGCGTTACCGCCGGCAATCGCCTGAGAGACCATCTGGGTCGCCTTGGCCTCCGCCTCCGCTTCGCGCTCGCGGGCCTCGGAATCGCGGAAGGCGGCTTCGCGCCGGCCTTCGGCCTCGAGGATCTGCGACTGCTTCTGGCCCTCGGCGCGCAGGATCTCCGAGGCCCGGCTCCCCTCCGCCTCGAGGATGACGGCGCGCTTCTCGCGCTCCGCCTTCATCTGCCGGCCCATCGCATTGACGATGTCGGCCGGCGGCCGGATGTCCTTGATCTCGACCCGGGTGATCTTGACCCCCCAGGATTCCGTCGCCTGATCGACCACCGACAGCAAGCGTGCATTGATCTCGTCGCGCTTGGAAAGCGTTTCGTCGAGGTCCATCGATCCCATCACGGTGCGCAAGTTGGTCGTGGTGAGCTGCATGATGGAGAGATAGAGATCCGAAACCTCATAGGCCGCCTTGGCCGCATCCAGCACCTGGAAGAAGACCACGCCATCGGTCGAGACCATGGCATTGTCCTTGGTGATGATCTCCTGGCCCGGGATATCGAGCACCTGCTCCATCATGTTCACCTTGCGGCCGACCCGATAGAAGAGCGCCGGGTAGAAGTTCAGGCCGGGCCGGGCGACAGTGGTGAAGCGACCGAAATATTCTATCGTATATTGATAGCCCTGGCGGACGATCTTCACACTCGCGAACAGGTAGAGCAGGACAAAGGCGATTAGGATGGCTATCCCGAGACCCATGGCGATTCCTTCCTCCGCTTGAAGCAATATCATGTAGACAAAGCCGAATTCATCCAAGCAGAATCGGACACGGGACATGTCGACCGATCTTCGCCTTTGCCGCTCCCTTCTGTTCCTGCCGGCCTCCAATCCGCGCGCCATTGCCAAGGCACGCGAGCTGCAGGCCGACATGATCATCCTCGACCTGGAGGATGCGGTGAAGGATGCGGACAAGGCGATGGCGCGCGAGGCGGCGGCCGCGGCGACCAAAGAGGGCTTTGGCGGGCGGCCGACGGCGATCCGGGTCAATCCGGTCGGCTCGCGCTATTATGGCGAGGATGTCGTTGCGGTGCGCCATTCGTCCGCCGATTATGTGGTGCTGCCCAAGACGGAATCGACCAAGCAGGCGTCGGACACGGCCTGGCTCATGGGCAAGCCGGTGCTGACGATGATCGAAAGCCCCCGCGGCGTGATCGAGGCCGCGGCCATCGCCCCTGCCTCGCGCGGCCTCATCGCGGGCACCAACGACCTTTCGGCCTCGATGGGCGTTCCGCCCGACGCCGGCCGCGGCGGGCTTGCTTATGCCCTGCAACGGATCGTGCTTGCCGCCCGGGCCGCGGGCGTCCCCGTCTTCGACGGAGTCCATAACGCGCTCGAAGCGACCGACGCGCTCGCCGCCGAGTGCGAGGAAGGGCGGCTGTACGGCTTCGACGGCAAATCGGTGATCCACCCCAACCAGATCCAGACGGTCAATCGCGTCTTCGCCCCGTCCGAGGCGGAACTCGAACGGGCGCAAAAGCTCGTCGCGGCGGCGACCGGAGGCGCCGAACGCCATGACGGGCGGATGATCGAAACGCTCCATGTCGACCAGGCGCGGGCGCTGATCGCGAAGGCGCGCGCCTAGCGCCCCGCCGCCGCCTGCGAATCGCTTGCCAGCGCAGGGCTGGCTCCTTAAGCAGCCCCATGTTTCGCAGGCTCGTCCGCGGCGCCGCGCCGCTCCTCCTTCTCCTCACGACCGGCGCCCAGGCCCAGAGCGATGCGCCGATCGGCCCGGCCGACCTTCGCCAGCACATCGACAGGCTCGCCAGCGACCGCTTCCAGGGCCGGGCGCCGGGCACCGAGGGCGAGACCTTGACGATCGACTATATCGCCGAGCAGTTCCGCGCCCGCGGGCTCGAACCGGCCGGCGAGGATGGCAGCTGGTTCCAGCCGATCGGGCTGGTCGAGCGCACGACCGAACGCCATCAGGTAAGCTGGTCGGCGGACGGGCGGGCGCTGCCGTTCGATCAGACGCTCATCGCTTTGCAGGGCCGGGAAGCCGAGGTGCGGCTCGACGATGCGCCGGTCGTCTTTGCTGGCCATGGCGTCCGGCTGCCCGAGCGCGGCATCGACCAACTCGCCGGGGTCGACCTCCAGGGGGCGGTCGTGTTCGTGCTCCTCGATGCCCCGGACGTGCCGGGCTTTCCGCCGCTCGCCGAGCGGGTGCGCATGGTCGCCGAAGCGGGCGCCGCCGCGGTAATCGCGGTGACCGGCCCGGACATCCAGTGGAGCTTCATCACCAGCAACTATCAGCGGCCGACCACGAAGCTGGCGAGCCAGGCCGTACCGCCGGTGGTAGGCGCCATGCCGGCGACCGCCGTGCAGCAGCTCGTCGACGCGGCGGGCGCGAGCTTCGAGCGCCTTCTGAACGAGCAGCCCGGCTCTTCCTTTCGCGCCGTCGCCCTGCCGATCCGCGCAGACCTGGAGGTGCGCACCGCGGTGACGCCTTATACGACGCGCAACGTCGTCGGCCGGATCCGCGGAAGCGCGAACAGCGGGGAGAATCTCCTCTATCTGGGCCATTGGGACCATTTCGGCCTCTGCCGGCCCGAAGGGGAGGCCGACCGAATCTGCAACGGCGCCGTCGACAATGCGAGCGGAATCGCCGCGATGATCGAGATAGCCGGCCGCCTCGCCGCGCAGCCGCGGACGCCACGGGACATATTGTTCCTGGCCACGACCGCGGAGGAGATGGGCCTGCTCGGCGCCGAATATTTCGCCACCCATCCGACCGTTCCGCTCTCGTCGATCGTCGCCGCCATCAATCTCGACACGATCGCCATCCACCCGGCCGGCGAGCCTGTCGCGGTGATCGGCCGTGGAAACCGGGCGCTGGACGCGGCGGTGGACGAGACGGTGGCGGCGGTGGGGCGGAGGCTCGATACCGACGACGAAGCGGCGAGCTTCGTCCAACGTCAGGACGGCTGGGCGCTGATGCGCGCCGGCGTGCCCGCCATCATGGTCGGCGGCTCCTTCTCCAACATGGCGCTGCTCAACGCCTTCCTTTCGGGCGACTATCACGGCCCCGAGGACGAAGCGGGCCCCGAGCTCGTGCTCGACGGCGCCGCAGAGGATTCCAACCTGCTCGTCGCGCTCGGGCGGCGGCTGGCCGATCCGGCGATTTATCGCCCCGAGGCAAGCGAGCAGGAATGATGGCAGGAAAGGACAAGATGGACATCCCCCTCGGTCTGACGTTCGACGACGTGCTGCTTCAGCCGGCCGAATCGGCCGTGCTGCCGAGCCAGGCCGACACGCGCAGCCGGATCACCCGCGAGATCACGCTCAACATCCCGATCCTCTCCTCGGCCATGGACACGGTGACCGAGGCGGACATGGCGATCGTCATGGCCCAGCTCGGCGGCATCGGCGTGCTTCATCGGAACATGGACGTCGAGGAGCAGGCGGCGGCCGTCCGCGCCGTGAAGCGATTCGAAAGCGGCATGGTGGTCAATCCGATCACCATGGCCCCCGACCAGACGCTCGCCGACGCGCTGGAGCTGATGGCCCGCCACCGCATCTCCGGCATTCCCGTGACCGAGAAGGACGGCCGGCTGGTGGGAATCCTCACCCATCGCGACGTCCGCTTCGCCGAGAATCCGCGCCAGCCCGTTGCCGAGCTGATGACCCGGGACAATCTCGTCACCGTCGGGCCGGGGGTCACCCAGGAAGAAGCGAAACGCCACCTTCACCAGCGCCGGATCGAGAAATTGCTCGTCGTCGACGAGAACCGCCGCTGCATCGGCCTGATCACGGTCAAGGATATAGAGAAAGCGGTAACCTATCCGGACGCGACCAAGGACGCCGCCGGCCGATTGCGGGTCGCTGCCGCGACCACGGTCGGCGACAAGGGCTATGAGCGCAGCCAGGCGCTGATCGACGCCGAATGCGACCTGATCGTCATCGACACGGCCCATGGCCATAATCGCGAAGTGTCCGCGGCGGTCGAGCGCATCAAGCGCGCCTCCAACGCCGTCCAGGTCGTCGCAGGCAACGTCGCGACGGGGGAAGCCACGAAGGCGCTGATCGGGGCCGGGGCCGACGCCATCAAGGTCGGGATCGGGCCGGGCTCGATCTGCACCACGCGGGTCGTCGCCGGCGTCGGCGTGCCTCAACTCACCGCGATCATGGATGCCGCCGAGGAAGCGGCGAAGAGCGACACGCCGGTGATCGGCGACGGCGGCATCCGCACGAGCGGCGACGTCGCCAAGGCGTTGGCCGGCGGCGCCGCGGCCGTGATGATCGGATCGCTTCTCGCAGGGACCGAGGAAGCACCCGGCGACACCTTCCTCTATCAGGGCCGCGCCTACAAATCCTATCGCGGCATGGGATCGCTGGGCGCGATGGCGCGGGGATCGGCCGACCGCTATTTCCAGCAGGACATCAAGGACCAGCTCAAGCTCGTTCCCGAAGGCATCGAAGGCCAGGTCGCCTATAAGGGCCATGCGCGGGACGTGATCCATCAGCTGGTCGGCGGCGTGAAGGCGGCGATGGGCTATACCGGCGCGGCGACGATCGCCGAGCTGCGCAATGCGCGGTTCGTGCGGATCACCAATGCGGGGCTGAGCGAGAGCCATGTGCACGACGTCACCATCACGCGCGAGGCGCCCAACTATCCGCATCGTTAGTCACAGGCGGCGATGACCCCGGCCGCCCGAACCCAGGCGGCGATCGAGCTGCTCGACGAGATCATCGTCGCGGCGCGCGAGAGCGGGGCGGCGGCGGACACGATCGTCGCCCGATATTTCAGGACCCGCCGCTATGCCGGAGCCAAGGACCGGCGGGCGGTGCGCGATCTCGTCTTCCGCGCGGTCCGGCGGGCCGGCGAGCGGCCGGCGAGCGGCCGAGCCGCGATGATCGGCCTTGCACGCGAGGATCCGGCGCTGCTCGCCGGGTTCGACGGCTCCGCCCATGGTGCGGCCCCCATTCAGGAGGACGAGTCGGGAGCCGAGGCCGGCATCGCTCCCGCCTGGCTGGTTTCGCGCTTCGATCCGCTCGTCACGGCGGACGAGCTGCCGGCGCTGCTCGAACGGGCGCCGCTCGACCTGCGTGCGAACCGACTCAGGGGCACGCGCGAAGCAGCGCTCGACGCTGTGGAAGGTGCGGTGGCGACGCCGCATTCCCCAATCGGCCTGCGCCTCGCCGAAGCGACAAAGGTCGAGGATTCGCAGGCGTGGCACTCTGGCCTGGTCGAGGTGCAGGACGAAGGAAGCCAGCTCATCTGCCTCGCTTGCGGAGCCGCGCCGGGCATGCTCGTCATCGACCTGTGCGCCGGCGCCGGCGGCAAAACGCTGGCGCTCGCCGGGGAAATGGCGGACCAGGGCCGCATCCTGGCCTGTGACACCGATCGCGGCCGGCTCTCGCGCATTGCCCCGCGGCTCGGCCGCGCCGGCGTGTCGGCGGTCGAGACGCGCCTGCTCGACCCCGGGCGCGAGGCGGCCGCGCTCGAGGATCTGGCCGGTGCGGCCGACATCGTCCTGGTCGATGCGCCCTGTTCCGGAACCGGCACCTGGCGACGCAACCCAGAAACGCGCTGGCGGGTTACACCCGAGCGGCTGGACCGGCTGACGAAGCTGCAGGCGCACCTGCTCGACCTCGGCGGTGCGCTGCTCAAGCCCGGCGGCCTCCTCGTCTATGCAGTCTGTTCGCTGCTGAGCGAGGAGGGAAGGGACCAGGCCGAAGCGATGTCCGCCCGTTCATCGCTGGTTCCGGAGCCGGTCCTTATGGCCGCGGGACGTGTCGCCGGTCCGGGGCGGCTGCTCGGCCCGGCGCACGACGGCACGGACGGCTTTTTCGTCGCAAGGTGGCACCGCCCGTGTTAGATCCATCGAGTGGAATGGAGAATTTGATGCGCTTTACGCCAATTGCCCTTTCGGTCGCGCTCGTTGCCGCGACCATGGCCAGCACCGGGTTCGGGCAGCGGCCGGACGACCAGATCGATCCGCGCTCGGCCGCCCTCGTCCAGCAGGCGCAGCAGCTCAGCGCATCGGGTCGGCATGACGAGGCGATCAACCTGCTCGAATCCGCTCTCGCCGTGGACCCGCGCAACCGGTCCGCTTACATCTGGCTCGGCAAGGTCGCCCAGGCGCAGCGCCTGCCGGGCAAGGCGATCCGCATGTACGGCCTCGCGCTGAAGATCGAGCCGAACGACGTCGCCGCGCTCGAAGGCCAGGGCGAAGCCTATGTCCAGCGCGGCGCCGTGGATCGGGCCCGGGCCAATCTCGCTCGGGTGCGTACCTTGTGCAGCCAACCCTGCCCGCAGGCGCAGCAGCTCGCCGCCGTGATCGAACGCGGTCCGCCCGCCGAGGTGTTGGCGTCGCAACGCCCCGACCAGGGCGCTCCGACCGAGACCCCGGAGCCGCGGCGGAACTAGAAGCCGTCATTGCCGAGGTTACCGGCGAACCCCCGAGTCCAGAAGGGTCCTGTTCTCCGGCCCGGCGCTCGTCGGATTATAACGATTCAACGGGGCGGTTGCGGCTCGCTTCGTCCGAGCTCCCGAGCGATCGCGACAAATTCCTCGATGCTCAGCGTCTCGGCCCGTCGCGACGGATCGATGTCGAGCCGGTCGAGCGCCTCGAGCGCGCCATGGAGAGACTGGAGCGATCGGCGCAGCATCTTGCGGCGCTGGCCGAATGCCGCCGCCGTCAGCCGCTCCAGGTCCGCGGCCCTGACGCCTTCGGGCCGAGGCCCGGGCACGATGTGGACGATCGCGGACATGACCTTGGGCGGCGGGACGAAGGCCGAGCGGTGGACCTTCATCGCGAGCTTCGGCTCGGCGCGCCACTGGGCGAGGACGGCGAGCCGCCCGTAAGCGGACGTGTCGGGGCGGGCGACGATCCGTTCGGCCACCTCGCGCTGGAACATCAGGGTGAGCGATCGCCACCAAGGCGGCCAGGCTTCGCCGCCCAGCCAGCGGACCAGCAAGGCCGTCCCGACATTGTAGGGGAGGTTGGCGACGATATGTGCAGGCCCGACCGCCTCGGCCTCATCGACGGCCAAGGCGTCTCCCTCGATGACCTGCAGCCGGCCCGCCGCCGCCGCCCCGAGCTCGGCCAGCGGAGCCAGGCAGCGCCGGTCGCGCTCCACCGCGACCACTTCGGCGCCTTGCCGCAATAGCGCGCGGGTCAGGCCACCGGGTCCGGGGCCGACCTCGTAGACACGCTCGCCGTCGAGAGCGCCGGGAATGGCGGCGATCCGATCGAGCAATTGCTCGTCGAGGATGAAATTCTGGCCGAGCGCCCTGGAGGCGGCGAGGCCGTGACGCGCTATGACCTCGCGAAGCGGCGGGAGGTCCTCCACCCCTGTCGGGCCGGTCATTTCTCCGGGCTGTGCGCCGCCGCGAGCCGCCGCGCGCATTCCCCCGCCGTGCGGATCGCGGCGATCATCGCGCCCGGATCGGCCATGCCGCGGCCGGCAATGTCGAAGGCGGTGCCGTGGTCCGGCGACGTTCGGACGATCGGCAGGCCGAGCGTCACGTTGATCCCCTCGTCGAAATGGAGCGCCTTCAGCGGGATCAGCGCCTGGTCGTGATACATGCAAAGCGCCGCGTCATATTCGCGCCGGCGGCGCTCGTGGAACATCGTGTCCGCGGGATGGGGGCCGCTGACCTCGTAGCCTTCGGCGCGCAGCCGCTCGATCGCCGGGGCAATCACTTCGATCTCCTCGCGGCCGAGCGCGCCCTGTTCGCCGGCATGCGGGTTCAGCCCGGCCACGGCGATCCGCGGCTGCTCGATTCCGAACTGACGCTGCAGCCCCTTGATCGCCGCGCGACCCTTGCAGAAGATGAGATCGGCGCTCAGCGCCTCCGGCACCTCCTTCAGCGCGATGTGGGTGGTGACCGGGATCACCCGCAGCGTCGGCCCGGCCAGCATCATCGCGGTAAGGTCCCGCGCGACCCCGCATCGTTCGGCGACAAACTCGGTCTGGCCCGGATGACCGAAGCCGACCGCATAGAGCCGCGCCTTGGAAACCGGCCCGGTGACCAGCGCGGATGCGGCGCCGGAGCGGGCGAGGCCGACGGCAAGCTCCAGCGCATCCAGCGAGTTGCGGGCGCCGACCAGGTCCAGTCCTCCGGGCGGCGTGGTCACGTCGGCGACCCGTATGACGGGGAGGGCGCTGCCGAAGGCGGCGCAGGCCTCCGCCGGCTCGTCGATGATCTCGATCGGGCCCTTCCAGACGGCTCGCAGGGCGGCGACGTCGCCGACCGCGAAGAAGGGCGGCAGCCTTTCGGCCGACCTCCGCTCCCAGCTCTTGGCGATGACTTCGGCGCCGATCCCGGCCGGATCGCCAAGCGATACAGCGAGCGGCGCCGCCCCCATGTCAGCGATAATCGATTACCGCGTCGCGACGAAGGTCGCGCAGGTAGCGCTGGGCGCGGCGGTTCGCCCGTTCTTCCCTCAACCGATCTTCGATCTGCTCGGGATTGGGCGCGCTCGCCTGCTCGGGATCGTCGCGGCCGCACAGCACCAGCACATTGACCCGCTCGGCCGATCCGAACGGCGAGGTCGCCTGGCCGACGTTCAGCGTGAGCAGCATCTGCTGAAGCTGCGGCGGAAGCTCGCGGACCTGGACCTGATCGTTGGAGATCAGTTCGGCTCCGAGCGAGGATGCCACTTCAGGTGCGCGGCCGCAGCCGCCCATCGACTGCGTGCTCTCGGCAAGCTGCTGGGCGCGGGCCTGCGCCTGCGCCTCGGTGGTGCCGGCAGGCAAGGCCAGCGAAAGCTGCATCAGGCTCAGCACCGCGTCGCGCGGATCGGCGACGAGGATCTGGCGCGAATCGGCCAAGGCGACGATCGAGAAGCCGCCCGGCACGGCGATCGGATCGGTGACGGCGCCGGGTGGAAGCTGCGTCACCACCGCGGAAAGCTCCGGCGGCAGTTGCTCGGCACGAACCCAGCCGAGATCGCCACCCACGGCAGCGGTCGAGGCCTCGGAGAATTGGCGGGCGTAAGCGGGGAAAGAAGCGCCGTTGCGTATCTGCTCGACGATGCGCGTCGCATTGGCGCGGGCCTCGGCCTGCGTCTCCGGCGTCGCCGACAGGAAGATCTCGGCGACGCGGTATTCGGACGTGCCGCGGGATTCGTTGAGGCGCTCGACGATCGCCTGGACCTCGTCCTCGCCGACCGTCACGAACGGCTCGACCAGGCGGCCGCGCAGGCGCTGCCAGGCGATCTCGCCGCGGATCTGGCGCTTCATCGATCGCTCGGACGAGCCGATCGACCGGAGGAAGGCGGCGAAGCTCTCGGCATTCTGGTTGAAGCTCTGGGCGAAGCGGGCGAAATACTGATTCACCTCGCTCTCGTCGACGGTGATGTCTTCCTGTGCCGCTGCCTGAATCTGCAGCGTCTCGTCGATCAGGTTGCGGAGCACCTGCTGACGCACCCGCTGTATTTCCTCCGGCGGCAAGGTCACCCGGTTCGACGCCAGGATCAAAGCCAGCCGATGATCGATGTCGGTCTCGGTGATGACGTCGCCGTTGACGATCGCGGTCGCGGTGCGGACGTTGGGATTTTGCGGACCGACGAACTGAACGTCGCCGGGAATGTTCAGGGGCTGGCCCGCGCCCGCGGGCTCGTCCTGCGCACCCGCCGTGGTCGACAGCAGGGAAGCGGACAACAGGACAGCGGCCCTAGGAAACCTACCGAGCTTCATCATTCCTCCAATAAAGGCAGGCACTTGTCCTGCACAAACCTTGCTGAACCGAAGCTTAGCGAGCTTTCCCCGACGAGAGATAGTGGTTTCGCAGCGAGGTCGCCCCTTCGCAACCCCCTCGCAAGATCCTCATATCCCCAGATTCTTCAGCGCCACCCGGATCAGGAACGTGTTGCCACGCCGCGCGTCTCCAGTCGTCTCATAGTCGCGCCGCCAGGTGACGCCAAGCTCGATGCAGTCGTCGTCATAAAGGATGCCGAGACGGTGACGCACCGGATCGTACCCGTCGGCGAGCGAAAGCTGATCTTCCCGCCGCCCGGTCAGGTCTATCACGGTGGAGCCGAAGATCGACCAGTAGCGGGCGAAGCCGACGCGGCCGCCGAGCCTGATCTCCTCCCGATCGCGCAGATCCTCAATGGCCGGATCGATGTTGCGGTCGAGCCTCAGGTAGCCGACCGTGGCATAGGTCTGGCGGCCGCCGACCGTGGCGTCGATCTCGTTGCGCCGGATGGCGAAGCTGTTCTTGTCCACCCGGAACCGATGGACGAGGTTGAGCCGCCGCCCGATCCTCACCGTGGTGCGGCCGACGAAATCGGAGAAGCGGCCCGAAAGTCCGGTGCCGGGCGGGAGGATCGTCTCGCGCGTGCTCAACCGGTAGCTCTGGCCGATGTTGGTCCGGACGGAGAGGCCGCGCAGGTCGACGGCCCAGTCGGCCCCGTAAGTGATCCGAACGCCGTCTTCCCAGCGATCATAGCCGGGGAAGCGGTTCAGGGCGAACAGGTTCGAATCCTCGAGGTCGACCGAGCGGGCATCCTCGTTGGGAATATCCATATTGTTGGTCGGCGGCGATGCGACGACCTGGACCCGCGGTGTGACCCGCTGCGTCCCGCCGAGGAAATTGCCGACCAGCGGCCAGCGCAGATCGGCCGCGACGGCGGCGATCAGTCGGCCGTTCCAGCCTTCCTCGCCGCGATAGATGTCGGTCTGGGTGAGGTGGGTCTGATTGGCGTGGTACATGTCGCCACGGCCGAAGGCGGTGAGCACCAGCTCCTGGCCGAAGGGCGTAATCCCCCGCCGCTCCCAGCGGGCGCTGGCGAAGGCGCGCTGCGTGTCCTGTCCTTCGGTGCGCAGGATCGAGAGGCTGTTGGTCTGGACCTCGACCTGGCCGCCCAGCCAGGGATCGTCCAGGCGCCACCGAGCGTCGATCGCCGGCAAGGCGATGGGCTGCATCCCGTCGACGTCGGTGATCCGCAGCCCCTGAAATGCCCAGCCGGCGATGGAAACATAGCTGTCGGAGCCGATCCGCTCGGCTTCGACCACCGAGCGCAGGCGGTCATCGCGCGAAATGTCGTAGCGGCTGAGGAAGGTGCGATCGGTGACATAGCGGCCCGCCGCCGTCACACTCCATTCCGGGCTCAGCTGGAAGCGGCCATTGCCCTCGATATAGCCCCTTATTCCCTTGTCGGCTCCGGGATCCGGCTGCGCCGGATCGAGCGGCAGGCGGGAGCCGTGGGTGATGAAGCCGCGCAGCTGGAAGGCGCCGGTCGAGGTGAGATGGCGATACTCCGCCTCCAGCATCGGCAGGACGTCGGTATAGACGTGCGGCGTGATCGTGGTGTCGCGGTTCGGCGCCAGCCGGATGTAATAAGGGGCGCTGACCTCGAAGCCGTTGCGGCGGCTGAAACGGATGTCGGGGACCAGCAGGCCGCTGCCGCCCCCCTGGCTGCCGTCCGGATGCGACAGGCCGGGCAAGGCGATGATCGGCCTTCCGAACAGGTTGAGGCTGGCGCCTTCATAGGTGATCCGGTGGCGGACCGGATCGTGGACGACGCGCACCGCGTTGATCTGCCAGGTCGGCTCGCGCGGACAGCCGTCCGCGTCGACCACGGCGCAGGGCGTGTAGGCGGCATTCTCCAGCGTCGTGAAGCCTTCCTCGCGCTGCGCCCGGACCGCCGCCAGCCGTCCGCCATCCTCGAGCACGAGCAGCAGATTCTCGATCATGCCGTCGCGAAGATTGTCCTCGAGAAGGACGTTGTCGCCATAAGCGACGTCGCCGGCCGGACTGGTCACGCGGACGCCGCCTTGCGCGCGCACCTCCCCGCTCGCCCGGTCCCAGGTGACGGAGTCGGCGCGAAGGCGATAGCCCTCGCGGTTCATGCGCACCTCGCCGGAGACGGTGACGACGTCGCTATTGTGATCGTAAGTGAGCTGGTCGGCGCTGAACGCGATCGTGTCCGACGCCTCGGCCGCCGGAGCGTCGGGGACCTGCGCCGAGGCCGCATAGGAAGCGGTCAGCAACAGAGGCAGCGCGGTGCGGCAGATCGTTTGAAAAGTCTTCACCAGGGTGCCTTGAGGCCTGACGCGGGCGCCAGCCTATTGCACCGGAGGCCGCCGGCTGCAATGGCGGCAGTTTCCGCATACAGCTTTCGCGCGAGGAGATCCGCGTCGTGATCAAGGTCAGTTTCGCCGCCAAGCGTCCAAAAGGCGCCTATGCGCTCGCCGTGCCCGTCCGCAGCGACGACATGCTGCACGACCGGCTGGCGGGCCTGGACGACAGCGCGCGCACGCTGGCTGCCCGGTCCGCGGAGGCGCAGCGGTTCGAGCGCGAAATCGGTGCGATTGCCGAGACGTTCATCGAGGAAGGCGATATCGCCCGCCGGCTCCTCCTGGTCGGCTATGGCGGCCGCCAGGAGAGCGCGGCAACCCACGAGCGGGTTGGGGGCGCCCTGACCGCCAAGCTGCTGACCTCGGGCGAGACGAAACTGGTGATCGATGCGGCCGGGCTCGACGCCCGATCGGCGGCGCGACTGGCGTTCGGCGCGGCGGCGCGCAGCTGGCGGCACGACGTCTATCGGACCCGGCTCGGGCGCAAGCAGAGGCCGACGCTCGAGGAAGTGATCATCGTCGGCGCAGACAAGGGCGTCGAGGCGGAATGGAAGCGCGAGGCGGCGGTGCTGAAAGGCCTCGACCTCACCCGCCAGCTGGTCAGCGACCCCCCCAACATCATCTATCCCGAAACCTTCGTGGACAAGGTGCGCGAGGCCATGGACGGCCTCGGCGTCGAGATCCAGGTGCTCGACGAGAAAGCGATGCGCAAGCTCGGCATGGGTGCGCTGCTCGGCGTTGCCCAGGGTTCGGCGCGGCCGCCGCGGCTGCTGGCGATGCGCTGGAAGGGCGCGCCTTCGTCGAAGAGGAATGTCGCGTTCATCGGCAAGGGCATCACCTTCGATACCGGCGGCATCTCGATCAAGCCGGCCCAAGGCATGGAAGCGATGAAGTGGGACATGGGCGGGGCCGGAGCGGTGGCCGGCGCGATTCTGGCGCTGGCGGCGCGCAAGGCCAAGGCCAATGTGGTGGGCGTATGCGTGCTCGCCGAGAACATGCCCGATGGCAATGCCCAGCGGCCGGGCGACATCGTCACCTCCATGTCGGGCCAGACGATCGAGGTGATCAACACCGACGCCGAAGGGCGGCTTGTGCTCGCCGACGCGATGACCTGGACGCAGCGGGAGCACAAGCCGGAGGTGATGATCGACCTGGCCACGCTGACCGGAGCGATGATCGTCAGCCTCGGCCACGAATATGGCGGCCTGTTCGCCAATGACGACGGCCTGGCCGAGCGGCTCGCGGAGGCGGGTCGGGAGAGCGGAGACAAATTGTGGCGGATGCCGATGGGCGATGCCTATGACAAGATCATGGATTCGCCCATTGCCGACATGAAGAATGCCGGCGCCCGCGAGGCGGGATCGATCACTGCCGCCTGCTTCCTCGGCCGCTTCGTCGAAGAAGGCGTGAAATGGGCGCATCTCGACATTGCCGGAATGGTCTGGGCCGACAAGCCGAGCCACCTCTACGACAAAGGCGCGACCGGCTACGGCGTCGCCCTGCTCGACCGCTACGTTGCGGACAATCACGAAGGGTAGGGGCCCGACCCCTTCCGAACAATCGGCCGGGCGGCCGGGGGGCCGCGATCTGGGCACCTTGTCGCTCGATCGAGGCGGCGCGGGACTATGGCCGTCCGCGATTCTGCATCCAAGCTCCCACCGGTAGCTCGAGCCGCCGTCAGGCGCAGGCAAGTGCCACAAGCGCCTGCTCGGCAGCCCTAACGCCGGTGAGACAGGCGCCGTGCGCCGTCGAGAAGACGTGGCGCGAACAGGCTTCGCCGGCGAAGAACAAGCGGTTCTCGACCGGGGCCGCGAGCTGCCGGCGCGCGGCGGAATGGCCAGGAAGCGCATGGCTGTACGACCCGCCGAAATGGCCCGCCGCGCCCCAGGCTGAGCCGACAAGCGGGCGCAATCTCGCGCGGAAGCCGCTTCCGAACAATGCCGCAAGCTCCTCCATCGCAAACTCGGCCGCTCCCGCTTCGCCCTCGGCCTCGAGGGCGCGCGCGTGGGGCCCGCCGAAAAAAGCTTCGATCACCGGCCGGCCGAACGGCCTGAGATAGTAGCTTCCCGTCTCGGCGCGATGAGGATTGCCGATCAGATGGCGGTCGGGCTCGATCTCCCCCGCGCCGTCGAGAGCCAGGAACATCTTGTTCGCCAGGCCGAGGGGCAACCGCTCCGCGGCTTCGGTCTTGGCGTCGAGCGGCGGATCGAAGCGCAGGCGTTCGGCGGCGAGCACGGCCGTCCCCACGGTGACGATCGCGGCGCGCGCCGAGAGCGTGCCCTGCGGAGTATGGAGCGCGAGCCGGGCACCCGCGCGATCCACACGCTCGACGGAGCAATCGAGCGCGATCGGCAGGCCGGATGCGGCAGAAGAGATCAGGGTGCCATAGCCGGCCGGAATGCGCCAGTTGGTGCCGCTGTCCGCCGCGTCATAGGCCTGCTCGTCGCGTACGGAGATCGAGGAGAGCGATGCCCCGCTGATGTAGAAGCTGCGCGTCTCCAGATAGGCATTCCAGGGCGAGGCGGGTTCAAGCGCGTCGGCGGCGCAGTCGCTCACCGGAGGCGCCTCGCGTCGCCGCCGCTCGAATGCCTCCGATGCCGCGGCCGCCGCCGACTGCTCCTCGGGCGGGAAGCCCAGGTCCGCATATTGGCGACCCCAGTCCGGCGGCCTCCGGTCCACGGCGAAGCCGAGGCGCTCGGCGAGCTGCAGCCAGGGATTGCGATCCGCCGAATGCAGCCAACCGCAACCGAGATCGAGCGGCAGACCGGCCCGCTCCAGGGTCCAAGCCCGCCCGCCTATCCGGTCGCCCGCCTCGACGATGAGGAAGGAGAGAGGCTCGCGCGCCAGCCGGCGGCCGGCTGCGATTCCGGCCGCGCCGGCACCTATGATGATGACATCCAACTCTGCCGCCATGCGTGCCTCCGCGGGGCAGATGCCCGGCAATGCCGATGGTTCCATCCGCCCAGATCCAATATGCGACGGGGTCGGCGAGCCGATACCGCGATCGATCGCTCAATCCTGGCGCTTGCTCCGGCGCTGCGCCGCGCCTAGAGAGCCGCCGCAATCTCATCCAGACACGGAGCTTTATCGGCCATGGCGACCGAGCGGACCTTTTCGATCATCAAGCCCGACGCGACGCGGCGCAACCTGACCGGCGCGATCACCAAGATGCTGGAGGATTCCGGCCTGCGCGTCGTCGCCTCGAGGCGCATCCACATGACCAGGGAGCAGGCAGAGGGCTTCTACGCCGTTCACAAGGAACGCCCCTTCTTCAACGACCTCGTCAGGTTCATGACCTCCGGCCCGGTCGTCGTTCAGGTCCTTGAAGGCGAGAATGCGGTCGCGCGCAACCGCGAGGTGATGGGCGCGACCAATCCCGAAAATGCCGACGAGGGTACGATCCGCAAGACCTATGCGGAGTCGATCGAGGCGAACAGCGTCCACGGCTCCGACAGCCTGGAAAATGCGAAGATCGAGATCGACTTCTTCTTCAAGCCGGAAGAGATTGTCGGCTGATCGCTCCCGGCGCCTGCCGGGATCGGATCATTTCCGCTTACGAGAAGCGAGCCGTTCCGGCTTCACCGGACGGCTCGCTTTTGTTCATGGACTTGCGACCCGGTCTATGACCCCGACCGGCTCCGCCAGAGCGCGTCCAGCCGAGCCTGTGCCTCGCCGGGAGGCACGGCACCGACCCGAGCAAGACCGCGCAGCTTGACTTCGTCGCCGCCGAGCAGGCCGCCTTCCTCGATCCGATAGCCGAGATCATAGAGGGCGACGTCGGTGTGTCGCTCGCCGCCGACGAAGAAGCCGGTTTCGATTGCGACCGGCAAGCGTGCATCGCCCCGCCGGTCGGCCTCGTCCCGGCGCAGCCGCACCAATGCCCGTCCGAACCAGCCCGCCTCGATACGCGGCTCGCTCACCGTCTCGACCGCATCCGCCTGCAGCGGCGTGGGGAAGAGAATGCGCTGATCCTGGATCGTCTGGGCGGGGTCCGCGGGCGCGAGGGCGAGCTTGCGTCCTTCGCGGTCCGGCGTGCCACGCAGCAACAGGGTCTGCGCCGCTGCCGAGGCCTGGCGGCGCGCCGCCGCCTTGTCCGCTTCCTCCGCGGTTCGCTGCTGATAATTGTTCCACAAGGTCAGGCCGGAAATGGTCACCGCGGCGAGGCCGAGCAGCTCCGCGAGCGTCAGCCAGCGCCGGCGGGTCTTCGCGGCCTCCGCTTTCTCCGCCGTGCTCGAAGGCGGGGGCGAGGGCGGAATTTCGTCAGTCATCGGACCCGCCTTCCCGACCCTCGCCGATGGCGCCGCGAAGCTCGTGCGCATAGCGTTCGAGCGCGGCCGGGTAGAGCTCGTGCTCCGCCTCGAGCACCCGCGCGGCGAGGCTGTCGGCATCGTCGCGCGGCAGGATCCGCACCCTCGTCTGGGCGATGACGGGTCCGGAATCCAGGTCCGCCGTCACGACATGGACCGAGCAGCCGGCATATTCGTCTCCCGCGAGCAGCGCGCGCCGATGCGTGTCGAGACCCTTGTGCAGCGGCAGCAGGGAGGGGTGGATGTTCAGGATTCGGCCCTCCCACCGTTCCACGAATTCGGGCGACAGCAGGCGCATATAGCCGGCCAGCGCGATCAGCTCGACATCATGCTCGCGGAGCACCGTGTCGAGCTTCTGATCGAATAGGCGCCGCTCCATGCCCTTGTGGCTCAAGGACCAGGTCCTGAGACCCAGCCGCTTCGCGAGCACCACCCCGCGCGCCTCGGGCACGTTGGAGGCGACCAGAACGATCTCGTAGGGCCGGTCCGGATCGCGCCGCTTATGCTCGGCAAGCGCGAGCAGGTTGGAGCCGCGGCCGGAGATCAGGACCGCGACTCGGACCTTGTCAGCCATGGAAGGTGGCGCTCCAGGCGTCCCGGGCGAACCAGGTGCCGCGGCCGCCGGAGACGGTGCAGCCGCGCTCGCCCTCCTCCAGCCGGCCGATCTCGAAGACCGTTTCCCCCGCTCCGGCAAGAGCGTCGGCGACCTCGGCGGCACGGCCCGGCGGAACGATCGCCACCATGCCGACGCCGCAGTTGAACGTACGCGCCATCTCCGCCGGCTCGATGTTGCCCTCGGCGTGGAGGAACGCCATCAGTCGCGGCTGCGGCCAGGCGTCGGCGGAAACATGCGCGTGAAGCCCCTCGGGCAGCACCCTCGGAACATTCTCGAGCAGCCCGCCGCCGGTGATGTGGGCGAGGGCCGAAATGCCGCCGGCGCGGATTTGCGGGAGAAGCGCGCGAACATAGATGCGTGTCGGTTCCATGAGCGCGTCGATCAGGAGCCGGTCCTGGTCGAACAAAGCGGGGCGGTCGAGCTTCCAGCCCCGATCCCCCGCAAGACGGCGGACAAGCGAATAGCCGTTGGAATGGACCCCGGACGAGGCGAGGCCGAGGATGAGATCGCCGGCCGCGACCTTGTCGCCGGTCAGCGCCTGGCCACGCTCAACGGCGCCGACGCAGAAACCGGCAAGATCATAGTCGCCGGGCGCGTACATGCCCGGCATTTCCGCCGTCTCGCCGCCGATCAGCGCGCAGCCGGCGATACGGCAGCCCTGGGCGATCGAGGCGATCACCCGCTCGGCTACCTGGCCTTCGAGTTTTCCGGTCGCGAAATAGTCGAGGAAGAAGAGCGGCTCGGCGCCCTGCACGACGAGATCGTTCGCGCACATCGCGACGAGGTCGATTCCGACGCCCTCGTGCCGGTCATGGTCGATCGCGAGCTTGAGCTTGGTTCCGACCCCGTCATTGGCGGCGACGAGCAGGGGATCGCTGTAGCCGGCCGCCTTGAGATCGAAGAATCCGCCGAAGCCGCCCAGCGACGCGTCGGCGCCGGGGCGGGCCGTCGCCCGGGCGAGCGGGGCGATCGCCTTGACCAGGGCATTGCCGGCGGCGATGTCCACACCGGCCTTGGCATAGGTATAGGATTCAGGGTCGCTCATCGGCGCGGGCTTAGATGGGAATCGCCGAAAGTGGAAACCGGTTTTGGAGGCCCCGCTGGCGTGATTGCCTGAGAACAAGCTTGGATTTCCACCCTCGACTCGCCAAAAGGCGGCCGTGAAGCGTTTCCGCCGTCTCTCCCTCGCCGCGATTCCCGCTGCCATTCTCGCGCTCGTCGCGGGCGCCGGCCTCGTCTACGCCCAGCTCGAAGGGGAGGATCGCGGCATCCCCCCGATCGACAGCACGAGCAATTTCGAGGTCCTCGGAATCCAGGTCGACGTCAGCGCCGACAATGCCGAAGAGGCACGAGTCGAAGGCTGGCGGCGAGCCCAGGCGGAAGGCTGGCGCATGCTTTGGTCGCGCACGACCGGCCGGCCGCCGGCGCAGGCGCCGAGGCTCGCCGATTCGGTGCTGAACTCGATCGTTTCCGGAATCGTCATCGAACAGGAACAGATCGGCCCGCAGCGCTATGTCGCGCGTCTGGGCGTGCTGTTCGACCGGGCGCGCACGGGCCAGATGCTCGGCGTGCAGGGGCTGGTGCGCCGCTCGGCGCCGATGCTGGTCATCCCGGTGATGACGACGGGTTCGACGCCCTACAGCTTCGAGTTCCAGAACGAATGGCAGCGGGCCTGGGCCCAGTTCCGCACCGCCGCGAGCCCGATCGACTATGTGCGGACGTCCGGAGCAGGCATCGATCCCTTGCTGCTCAACCGTGCCCAGGCGGGGCGCCGCGGGCGCGGCTGGTGGCGGATGCTCCTCGACCAATATGGCGCCGCCGACATACTCGTCGCCGAAGTGGACCTGCGCCGCCTTTATCCGGGCGGCCCGGCACTCGGCCTGTTCACCGCCCGGTTCGGACCCGACGCCGAGATACTCGGCCGATTCAGCCTGCGCGTCCCCGCCTCCGGAGACATCGGCCGGATGATGGAAGAGGGCGTGCGGCGGATTGACGCGATCTATACCCGTGCGCTCGAGGCTGGCGTGCTGCTGCCCGATCCGAGTCTGGTGATCATCGAGCCCGAGGTGCAGGAGGCGGTCGAGGAGGCGGTTCTCGAAATCGAGCTGCCCGAACCGGTCACCCAGGTTCCGGTCGGGCCGATCGCGACCTTCAATCTCCAGGTCGACACGCCCGACCCGGACTCGGTGCAGCGCGCGGAGCTTGCGATCAGTCGGGTGGGCGGCGTGACCTCGGCAATCACCACCAGCCTGGCGCTCGGCGGAACCTCGGTGATGCGCGTGACCTATTCCGGGGACGCCGCCGCTTTCCAGGCTGCCCTGCAATCGCAGGGATGGCAGGTGCAGGCGATCAACGGCAATACATTGAGAATATCGCGCTAATCGGTGAATCGGTCTTGATTCGCAGGGGCCGAGGCGGTCAGGATCCAGGGGAGTGTCGATGGGGGCGAACCAGATCGCGTTGCCGCTGGACTGGCCGGTCGCCGACCGGGAGGAAGATTTCCTTCTGTCGGAAAGCAACCGCGCGGTCTTCGAGCATTTGCGCCGCTGGGCGCTTTGGCCGGTCATGGCGACCCTGCTCACCGGACCGCGCAAGTCGGGCCGCAGCCTGCTCGGCCGCATTTTCGTCCGCAAGACCGGCGGGCGACTGTTCGACAATGCCGAGAGTCATGACGAAGAGACCCTGTTCCACGCCTGGAACGAAGCCCAGGCCCGGCGCAAGCCGCTGCTCGTCATTGCCGACTCGCCGCCGCCCCGCTGGCAGGTAACGTTGCCCGACCTCAGATCCCGGTTGGCAGCGACGCCGCAGGTCGAGATCGGCCCGCCCGACGACCTCCTGCTCGGTCAACTGATCGTCAAGCTGCTCGGCGACCGCGGCATCGCGGCGCCGCCGGACCTGCCCGATTATCTGGTGCCGCGGATCGAACGGACCTATCTGGCCGTTCTCGAGGTGGTGGACGTTCTCGATCATGTCATGCTTTCCCACCATAGGCGGATGACCGTTCCGCTGGCGCGCAAGGCGCTGGACGAGGCGGGGCTGATCGGACGGATGAAGGGTCGAGCTTGAAGCGATGGAGCAGGGTGCCGCCAGAACCGCCGCAGAGGCGACTCCCGAGGAGGAGGGCGACCCGTCGCCCCTGGCCCAAGCACTCTATTTCAACCGCGAATTGTCCTGGCTCGCCTTCAACCGGCGCGTGCTGGAGGAGGCGTGCAACAAATCCCACCCCTTGCTGGAGCGGCTGCGTTTCCTGTCCATCTCCGGCAACAATCTCGACGAATTCTTCATGGTCCGCGTCGCCGGCCTAAAGGCACAGCAGCTTCTCGGCCTGGAGGAAAGGTCGGCCGACGGCCTCGCCCCGGGCCAGCAGCTCGCGGCGATCGCGGCCGAGGCGGATGCGCTGACGGCAAGCCAGCAGGAGGTGTGGAGCGCCCTGCGCGGACTACTTCGCGAGGCCGGCGTCACCGTCATCGGCAATGACGAGATAAGCGAGGATGACGGCGCCTGGCTGAAGCAGCATTTCGACCATCACATCTTCCCGGTGCTGACGCCCCAGGCGATCGATCCGGCTCACCCCTTTCCGTTCATCCCCAACCGGGGCTTCTCGCTGATTTTCGACCTGAAGCGGATTGCCGACGGCGAGCCGCTCCGCGAGCTGCTGATGGTGCCCTCGACGCTGCCGCGATTCATCCGGATTCCCGGCCCCGCGGCGCGCTATGTCGCGATCGAGACGGTGATCCGGCGCCAGATCGCCAGCCTGTTTCCGGGCTACGAGCTGCGCGGCGGGGGCGCTTTCCGGATCATCCGCGACAGCGACATCGAGATCGAGGAGGAAGCGGAGGATTTGGTCCGCTACTTCCGCTCGGCCATCAAGCGGCGGCGACGCGGCCGCGTCATCCGGCTGAAGCTCGAAGCCGACATGCCCGACGAACTGGTCGCCCTCGTCCGCGAAGGCCTCGACGCCAGCGAAGCCCTGGTTTTCGAATCGACCGGCTTCCTCGGCATCGCCGACCTGGAGCTGCTGGTCGAGGAGGACCGCCCGGACCTCAAGTTCGTTCCGTTCTCGCCGCGTTTCCCGGAGCGCATCCGCGAATATGGCGGCGACTGCTTCGCGGCGATCCGCGCCAAGGACATCGTCGTCCACCATCCTTATGAGAGCTTCGAGGTCGTGCTCGCCTTCCTCCGCCAGGCTGCGGCCGACCCGGAAGTCGTGGCCATCAAGCAGACGCTCTACCGCGCCGGCAAGCAATCGGCGGTGATCCGCGCGCTGATCGACGCCGCCGAGGCCGGCAAGTCGGTCACCGCGGTGATCGAGCTGAAGGCCCGTTTCGACGAAGAGCAAAATCTGATGTGGGCGGCGGCGCTCGAGCGGGCCGGCGTCCAGGTCGTCTACGGCTTCATCGAGTGGAAGACCCACGCCAAGATGTCGATGGTCGTCCGGCGCGAGGACAGCGGATACCGCACCTATTGTCATCTCGGGACCGGCAATTACCATCCGGTGACCGCGCGGATCTACACCGACGTCAGCTTCTTCACCGCGGATCCGCGGGTCGGCCACGACGTGTCGCACATGTTCAACTACATTACCGGCTACATCGAGCCGCGCGGGCTGCAGGTCATCACCATGTCACCGTCGCAGATGCGCGACCGCTTGTGCACGCTGATCGAGCGCGAGATGGACAATGTCCGGCAGGGGCGGCCGGGCGGAATCTGGGCGAAGATGAATTCGCTGGTGGATCCGGCGATCATCGACCAGCTCTATGCCGCAAGCGCCGCGGGGGTGGAGATCGACCTGGTCATTCGCGGCATCTGCTGCCTGCGTCCCGGCGTTCCCGGCCTGTCCGAGAACATAAGAGTGAAGTCGATCGTCGGCCGCTTCCTCGAGCACAGCCGTATCTGGTGCTTCGGCAATGGCGAGGAGCTGCCGAACCCGGAGGCCGAAGTCTATATCAGCTCGGCAGACTGGATGCCGCGCAATTTCGACCGTCGGGTCGAAATCGCCGTTCCGATCGAGAACGCAACCGCCAAGGCCCAGCTGCTCGACCAGGTGATGGTCGCCAACATGATCGACAACGAGCAGAGCTGGCGCCTCGATTCCGATGGCCGCTATCACAGGCTCCACCCGGGACCCGACGAGAAGGCGTTCAACCTCCATCACTATTTCATGACCAACCCGTCGCTGTCGGGTCGCGGCGCGGCCCTGCGGTCGAGCGGCGCCTTTCCCAAGAAGCTGCGGCTCCCGCGCGCTCATCATTAGGCATCATCGATATCATGTTCGCCTCGAAGCCGGTCGCCATCATCGACATCGGATCCAATTCCGTGCGCCTGGTCGTCTATTCCGGCGCCAAGCGCATCCCGTCGGTCATCTTCAACGAGAAGGTGATGGCCGGCCTCGGCCGGGAGATGGGCGAGACACGAGCGCTCGGCGAACCCGCCCAGCTCAAGGCCCTGCACGCGCTGGAGCGCTTCCGCCGCCTGATCCGGCAGATGGGCGTCGTCCGCACTCGCGTCGTCGCCACCGCGGCGGTGCGCGAGGCGTCGAACGGAGCGGAGTTCCTCGACCGGGTCCGCGCCATCGGCTTCGAGCCGCGCGTGCTGACGGGCGAGGAGGAAGCGAAGGCCGCCGGGCTCGGCGTCGTATCCGCCATTCCAGAAGCTGACGGCATCGTCGGAGACCTGGGCGGAGGCAGCCTCGAACTCGCCGAGGTGACGAAGCGAAAAGTGACCCGCCGCGTATCGCTCCCGCTCGGCGTGCTTCGGCTCGGTGAGGCGATACGCGAGGACCGGCTCGCCCGAAAGGTCGCGAAGGCCGTGGCCGGAGCCGGGTTCGACGGGGCCGGCGAGGGGAGACCCTTCTACATGGTCGGCGGGAGCTGGCGCGCGCTGGCCCGAATCGACATGGCACTGATCGGCCATCCGCTGCCGATCACCCACGAACATGCGATGGCGGCAACCCGCCCGCGCGAGCTTCGCGAGGTGCTGCCGGGGCTCGGCAGGGAGGCCCTTCGCGGCATCCCCTCGGTTTCGTCGAGCCGCATACCGACGCTTCCGGTCGCCAGTCAGCTGCTCGAAGCCCTGGTCGATGCGCTGCGTCCGTCGGCGCTGATCGTCTCCAGCTTCGGGATCCGCGAGGGGCTGCTCTACGACGAGCTCGGACCGAAGGCGAAGAAGCTGGATCCGCTGATTGAGGCGGCGCGCGAGGTGGGCAGCGGGCTCGGGCGCTTCGCCCAGCATGGCGCCTTGCTCGACGCCTGGATCGCGCCGGTGTTCGACGACGGGCCGAAGGCGGCTCGGCTTCGACTCGCCGCCTGCCACCTTTCGGACATCGCCTGGGCCGCCCATCCCGATTTCCGCGCCGAACGGGGAGTCGACATGGCGCTGCACGGCAACTGGGTGGCGATCGACGCTCCGGGCCGGGTGATGATCGCCCAGGCGCTCTTCTCCAGCTTCGGCGGCGGGCGCGACCTGCCCTATCCGGAGGTAGCGGCCTTGTGCACGCCGGAGCAGCTGCGTCGAGCCTCGCTGTGGGGCTATGCGATGCGGCTCGGGCAGCGCCTCAGCGGCGGCGTTGCCGTCGGCCTCGAGCGGAGCAGCCTCTCGCTCGTCGGCGATGTCCTGCGCCTCGGGCTCCACTCGGCGGACGCCGCCTTGCTCGGCGAGCCGGTCGAGCGCCGGCTGAGAAATCTCGCTGCGGAGTTCGGCCTGAGGCACGAGGTGCGGGTCGGCGCCTGAGGAACCGGAAGCGAAATCGGCTTCGAGTTGACACCCTCGCAGGCCGCGTCGCCGAAACGCCGAACGTCCGGGCAACCGCCCGAACGCAATCAAGCTGTCAGCCGCAGTCGAACGCCTCGACCCGGTTCTGAGAGTCGAGACGGACGTTCAGGCGGTCCTGGCGGAAATCCATCGTCACCGCATCGCCCGGGCGGATCCAGCGCAAGGTGCGCGCGCCGCTGCGGCGCAGCGCCTCGGCACCGAGCTCGCTCGTCGCCGGCTGCCCCGCCAGATCCTGGAGCCCTTCCGCCGAGCAGGTGAAGCCGGAGTCGCCGCCGCCGGCCGGCGGCTCGCCGGGCGTGCCGCCCGGCGGCACGGTGGTGCAGGCGACGGTGATCGGGAGCAAGGCTGCGGCAAACCACTTCATGGGATCGTCTCCGGCTCGGTTCGGGTCATGACCAGCTTTCCCCCCCGGATCGCGAAGGCGAGGCGCCCCTCGACGAGATCGAGGGCGTCGCGCCCGAACTCCTCGAAGCGCCAGCCCTCCAATATGCCCAGTCCCTCACGCCGACCCGCCGCGAGCTGCTCGAGCTCGTCCGCGCGTGCTACCAGCCGGGGCGCGACATTGCTCTCGCGAGCGCGGACCTTGAGGAGCAGCTTCAGGAGGTCGGCGACGAGTGCGCCCTCTCGGCCGAGTCCGGGGCCGCGCTCGTCGCGGGCCGGCATCTCCGAGGCGGGGAGGGGGTCGGCATTATTGAGCGCCTCCATCATGCGGGCGCCGATATCGTTGGACTTCCAGGCGGCGGACAGACCGCGGACCTGGCCGAGCCCTTCCTGGCTCGTCGGCGGATGGACGGCGACGTCGGCCATCGTCTCGTCCTTCATGATCCGGCCGCGAGGCAGGTTCTTCGAGCGCGCCTCGAGCTCGCGCCACGCCGCCAGGGCCTTCAGCCGCCCGAGCACCTCGGCCTTGCGGCTCTGGATCTTCACCTTCTTCCAGGCCTGGGCCGGATCGTTGACGTAATTGGCGGGATCCGAAATCCGTTCCATCTCCTGGTCCAGCCATGCGCCGCGGCCGGTGCGCCGAAGCCGTTCGAGCATCTTGGGGAACAGCTCGGCCAGATGGGTGACGTCGCCGATCGCATAATCGATCTGGCGGCGGTCGAGTGGCCGGCGCGCCCAGTCCGTAAAGCGCGCGCCCTTGTCGAGCGTGCGGCCGAGCAGGGACTCCACCAAGTTGGAGTAGCCGACCTGCTCACCGAGACCCAAAGCCATTGCCGCGATCTGGGTATCGAAGAGCGGATGGGGTGTCCCGCCGGTCAGGTTGAAGATGATCTCGATATCCTGGCCGCCGGCATGGACGACCTTCAGCACATGCTCGTTGTTCACCAGCAGGTTGAGCAGGGGCGTGAGATCGATGTTCTCGGCCTTGGGATCGATCGCCGCCGCTTCCTCGCCATTGGCGATCTGGAACAGGCACAGGTCCGGCCAATAGGTGTTCTCGCGCATGAACTCGGTGTCCACGGCGACGAACGGCGAGCGGGAAAGACGCTCGCACAAGGCTTCGAGGGAATCGGAATCGGTGATCAGCGGGTGGATAAGCATTGGCGGCCCTCATAGAGCCAATTCGCGCGCTCTGAAAACGTTGCTGACGGAAAAATCATGCCGGTCCGCCTCGGCACGGCTGGGCAGGACGCTCCCTGATCGCTTGACAAAGCCGAGCCAGTGAAGCGAAGCGCTCGCGCACCTTCAGCCAACAGACCAGAACCGAAAGCGATCCACGATGCATGCCTATCGCACCCACAGCTGCGGAGAGCTTCGCGAAAGCCATGTCGGCGAGGACGTGAAGCTTTCGGGCTGGGTCCACCGCAAGCGCGACCACGGCAACCTGCTCTTCGTGGACCTTCGCGATCATTACGGGATCACCCAGATCGTCACCGACGTCGCCGACGCCGCCTTCAAGGTGCTGGAGAGCGTCCGGGTCGAATCGGTGATCACCGTGACGGGCAAGGTGGTGCGGCGCGACGCCGAGGTGGTGAACCCGAACCTGCCCACCGGCCGGATCGAGATCCACGCCGAGACGGTGGAAGTTCAGTCGTCCGCGCAGGAGCTTCCGCTGCCGGTGTTCGGCGACCAGGAATATCCGGAGGAGATCCGGCTTCGCTACCGCTATCTCGACCTCAGGCGCGAGCGGCTGCACAACAACATCCTGTTGCGCAGCAGGGTGATCAGCTCGATCCGCCGCCGGATGATCGACCAGGGATTCACCGAATTCCAGACCCCGATCCTCACCGCCTCGAGCCCCGAGGGCGCGCGCGACTATCTCGTTCCGAGCCGGGTCCATCCCGGCAAGTTCTACGCGCTCCCCCAGGCGCCACAGATGTTCAAGCAGCTGATCATGGTCGCGGGCTTCGACCGCTATTTCCAGATCGCGCCCTGCTTCCGCGACGAGGACGCCCGCGCCGACCGCTCGCCCGGCGAGTTCTACCAGCTCGACTTCGAGATGAGCTTCGTGACGCAGGAGGACGTCTTCGCGGCGATCGAGCCGGTGCTCGCGGGCGTGTTCGAGGAGTTTGCCGACGGGAAGACGGTCACCCCGGCGCCTTTCCCGCGAATTCCCTTCGCCGAGGCGATGCTGAAATACGGAACCGACAAGCCCGACCTCAGGAACCCGCTGGTGATCAGCGACGTCACCGAGCATTTCCGCGGTGGCGGGTTCGGCCTGTTCGCCAGGATCGTCGAAGGCGGCGGTGTGGTGCGCGCGATACCGGCACCGGGCGCCGGTTCGCTCGCCCGCAGCTTCTTCGACGGCATGAACGACTGGGCGCGAGGCGAAGGCCATGCCGGCCTCGGCTACATCAACATCAAGAATGGCGAACCGGGCGGACCGATCGCCAAGAATCTCGGCGAGGAGTCGACGGCGAAACTCATCGCCGCGCTCGGCCTCGGGTCCGATGACGGAGTCTTCTTCGCCGCCGGCAAGGCCGACCAAGCGGCCAAGCTCGCCGGGGCGGCACGGACGCGGATCGGCGAATCGCTCCAGCTGATCGAAGAGAAAGCGTTCCGCTTCTGCTGGATCGTCGACTTTCCGATGTACGAATATGACGAGGAGCGAAAGCAGATCGACTTCAGCCACAACCCCTTCTCGATGCCGCAGGGCGGCATGGAGGCGCTGGAGACGCAGGACCCGCTCGACATTCTCGCCTATCAGTATGACATCGTCTGCAACGGCGTGGAGCTGTCCTCCGGCGCTATCCGGAACCACCGGCCGGACATCATGTACAAGGCGTTCGAGATCGCCGGCTATAGCCGCGAGGATGTCGACACCAATTTCTCCGGCATGATCAACGCGTTCAAATATGGCGCGCCGCCGCACGGCGGGTCTGCGCCGGGCATCGACCGGATCGTCATGCTGCTCGCCGACGAACCCAATCTGCGCGAGGTGGTGCTGTTCCCGATGAACCAGCGCGCCGAGGATCTGATGATGGGCGCTCCGGGCGAGGTGACGATGAAGCAGCTTCGCGAGCTGCACATCCGGATCGTGCCCCCATCCGGGACATCCGACAAGGATCCGGCGAGGGTCGTGGCGCTCGAATAGGCCACCTGCTAGATCGTGCGGATGGCGATCGACCTGCAGGATTACGAAACCGGCGCCAGCTTCGATGGCGACTACAAGGCCGAGCTCGACTCGCTGCAGGAGCGCCTGGCGCGCCTGTTCGTCGCCAATCTCGTCCACAGGCGCAGGACGATCGTCGTCGTCGAGGGATGGGACGCCAGCGGCAAGGGCGGCGCGATCCAGCGTCTGACCGCCGAGTGCGACCCGCGCGCCTATCGGGTCTGGCCGATCGCCGCGCCGACGGACGAGGAGAAGGCTCGCCATTATCTGTGGCGCTTCTGGCAGCGGCTGCCGAAGGCCGGCCAGGTCGCGATCTTCGACCGGAGCTGGTACGGCCGCGTGCTGGTGGAACGGGTCGAGGGCTTCGCCAGCGAGCCGGAATGGCGGCGCGCCTATGACGAGATCAACGAATATGAGTCACAGCTCGTCGCCGACGGCACCTTGCTCGTGAAGCTCTTCTTCCACACTACCCAAGCGACGCAGGATGCCCGCCTGCTGGCGCGCCTCGACCATCCTTGGAAGCGTTGGAAGGTGACCGAGGAGGATCTGCGCAACCGCGCCCGCCGGGACGACTATCTTGCGGCGATGAAGGACATGTTCGACCTCACCGACACGCGCTGGGCCCCATGGCGCGTGATCGACGGCAACAACAAGAAGTCGGCGCGGATCGCGGCCCTGACCGCGGTGGCTGAAGCGATGGCGAAGGCGCTGCCCGCCAAGCCGCCGGCCGCATGTCCCGAATTGGAACAGGCGGCGCGAAAGAGTCTCGCCGCGCAGGATTGATCGGGTGGAAAGTGGTAGACGCGGCTTCGACGAGAGCATCGTCCGTCCGTTTCTGAACGGATCATGCTCCGGATTCGGTTGAGTTGCCGCATTTTCGAGTCGTCAGGCAATCCGCCCGACCGGAAATGCTCTAGATCGAGGAGGCTGGCGATGCGACGGCACGCTCTCAAGACCCTGACGGCATTGTCGATCATCGGAGCGGCCGGCTGTGCTACCGACCCTTACGGCTATGGCGGCCCCGGCTATGATCCCCTTGGCGGCTATGCCTATGCCGGCAGCGAGTGGAGCGGCGAGCGGCGCCCTTGGCAGGGGGACCTGCACGGTCCAGGCGTACCGTTGCTCGATCCTTGGCTGAAGGAAACGGCGGAGGGGCGCGCGGTCGTCACCCTTGGCTTCAATGACGCCGTCGAGGGCTTCGTCAGCGAGGACGTCGCCCATCGCGCCAACATCTGGTTCCGTCGCTATGCCGATGAGGATGGCGACATGCGGGTCACCGACCCGGAGATTCGCACCGCCCTCGTCGCCGCGGCCGGGGCATATCTGCGTTAGGCGCTCGCCTCCGCTGGATCCTCGCTGACGCGTGGCCGCGCCGGACCGCCGGCGGCGAATCGGGCATAGGCCTTCGACAGGCGCACCCGAAGCAGCCAGAAGATCATGGCGCCGAGCACGGCGAGAGAAGGCGCGTGCCACCAGGCAGACCCCTGCCACGCTTCCGGAAACTCGTCCTGCTGCCCCTGGAAGAAAGAGGTCGTTGCGATCAGCAGGGCCGTGCACATGCGCCACAAATGGCGCGCTAGCCGCTGCGCACCGGACAGCCGCCCGCGGCGGATGAAGCGGATGTCGGAGGCGGCCGCCATCACCGCCACCGAGGCAAAGACGAAATGAACCTGCCAGGGGAGGTGGTCGATCACCCCGGTCGGCTCACGCATGCCCAAGAGGCCGAGGGTCACCAGCCCGGCGATACAGATCAGGACCATTCCGAGCGCGGCACGCTCCAGTCCGCCGGGCCGGCCGTCGCGCTGGCGAGCGGCCGCCCAGGAGGTGACGACCAGATAGAGTGTCAGGATACCGATGAGCGCCGTGCCGCGCGCGGGCTTCAATCCCGCAATCACCGCTCCCGTCGTCGTCAGCACAAGCATCCCGAGGAAGAATGCGGTGCCGACATAGGCATGCCATCCGGATCCCTTGCGAACAGCCAGCGCCGCGGCGCCGGAGATCAAGGCGACGCTGCCGCCGACGATGTGGAGGAACATGAGCGCGTTCATTCGGACCTTCCTTGCCCCGGAGAAGCTCTGTGCGTATTAGTTGAATAGGACAGCCCGGCCCATGATCGAGGGGACCAAAGAGATGATCGCCGGTTGCATCGAACGGATTCGGTCCCAAGCCTGTGGGACCTGCGAAGGGCGGTGGCGCTGCACCGCCGTTAGGCAGGAGAGCCCGACGCAGCGGGAAATCGCCGGCCGGCCGGGAAGGGCAGGGTCCGGCCGCGGACGTGCAGCGCTCTCCTTTTTCCTGCGCGAGCTTGCCAGGGCGATCGACGGACAGACGGCTTCCAGGAAGGAAGCGTTCCGGCGCCGGGTGGAGCGCCTTCTGGAGCCGCAGCTCGGCTCCGCGCCGATACGGATCGACACCGTAGCGCACCAACTGGGCTGCAGCCGGCAGACGCTCTACCGCCGGCTGAAGGCCGAAGGAGTCACCTTCGCCGAGATCCTCGACGCGCTCAGGCGCCGTCAGGCGATCGAAATGGTTCGGGACCAGGGGCTGTCAGTCAAGGAAACCGCCTATCGGCTCGGCTTTTCCGACCCCGCCGCCTTTTCGCGCGCCTTCAAGCGCTGGACCGGGACGAGCCCGCGGCGAGCCAGGCCCGAGCTTCAATCGGGATAGCGGATTGCTATCACCTCATATTCGCGCTCGCCGGAGGGAAGGGCGACCCGCCGGAGGTCGCCGATCGCAGCGCCGCGTATCGCTCGGGCCATGGGAGAATACCAGCTGATGGCGCCGACACCCGCATCGGCCTCGTCCTCGCCGACCAGCGTCACCACCCGCTCGTGGTCCTCTTCGTCGGCCAGGGTAACCGTGGCGCCGAACCAGACGCGGCTCCTGTCGGGCTGATGCGCCGGATCCGTGACCTTGGCGTTGGCCATCCGCCGCGAAAGGAAATTGATCCTCCGATCGACTTCGCGCAGCCGGCGGCGGCCATATTGGTAATCGGCATTTTCGGATCGGTCGCCATTGGCAGCCGCCCAGGCGATCGTCTCGAGCAGCTTTGGCCGCTCGATTCCGAACAATGCCTCATATTCCTCGCGCAACCGCCGGTATCCGGCGGGGGTGATATAGTTCGGTCGATCGGCCACGGCGGCCTTCCTAGTGCTTTTTCGAGTCAGCCGCCCAGGCCTGACCTGCCTCAGTTGGGCTGGGATTCGCCGAGATAGTAAGAAAGCCGGTTCTGCGAAGGGCTTCGCGCCCGGTCGGGATTGAGAAGATCGTAGACGACCGCATTCTCGAGCACGCGCTGGACGTAATTGCGTGTCTCGAAGAACGGGATCTCCTCGATCCAGTCGATCATCGCCACGCCCGACGTGCGAGGATCGCCATTGGCGTTGATCCAACGCCGCACATTGCCCGCGCCGGCATTGTAGCTCGCCACCGCCAGCGGATAATTGCCGCCCCATTGGTCGAGCAGCCGCGCGAAATAGGTCGATCCGAGCAGCACGTTATATTGGGGATCGGTCAGCCGCGACGGTTCGTAGGAAACGCCGAGCCGCCCCGCCACTTCACGCGCCGTGGCCGGCATAAGCTGCATCAGGCCGCGCGCGCCGGCACTGCTCACCGCCTGCCGGTCGAACAGGCTCTCCTGTCGCGTGATTGCATGGACCATCGTCCAGTGCCGCTGCTGGGCCGGCGGAACGTTCACCTCAGGGAAGCCCCATCTCTTATATTCGAACGAGCCGTCGGTGCGGGCCCGGCGGGCGACGAGCACGCCGAGGTCGGGCCGGCCGATGCGTTGTCCGAGCTGGACCGCGAGCAGCCGCTCATTGTCGCTGCGCACCTGCTCCGCCAGTGCCCGGACGAACTGGGTCTGGTCCCGCCAATTGCCGGTCTGCCCAAGATAGGTGACCGCAGCGACGATCGGCCTCGACTGGAAGGCTGCGAGGTCGGCGGCGCTGAAGGTGAGTACGGGCGGCGCCGATGGCGCCGGCAGCGTCTGGCCGAGCCGCTCGGCCGCGAGCTGGCCGTAATATTGGTCGTAATGGCGGGCCGCTTCCTGAAGGAAGGCCCGCGACCGCTCGGCCTGCCCAGCGCGTTGCGCCGCGCGCGCCGCCCAATAGAGGCCCTTGGTCTGGGTCGGTGGCGACTGGGCCGCCCGGGCATAGCGCTCGAACATGCCGACCGCGTCGGCCGGCCGGTTCATCCGAAGCAACGCCGTGGTGCCGGCGAGCCAGGTCAGGTTGGTATATTCGTCGCGCTCGTCGAAGCTCTTCTGACTGACGTCCGTGCCGGGAGGATAGAGTCCATCGACCTGACTGGCGATCCCATAGGCAAGCGTCCATTGGCGGTCGTTCGCGGCGCCGCGCGCCATCGTGACCAGCGTCTCCATATGCTTGGCCGGATTGGCCGGATAGGCGGTCAGCCGGTGCGGCTGTGCCAGCAGCTGCCGCGCCGCGAGCGGATCGGTGTTGCGCAGCCAGTTGGCGCGGTCGATCAGCAGGCCGGGATCGCCGGCCCCGGCGCTGCCGAGCGCCGCCAGGCGCGAGGCGGCGTCGGGAGCGCGGCCCTGAAGGGCCAGCCGCGCCTCGTACACCGGCCGCCGTGCCGGCGTACTCCACATCAGGCTGCGCCGGGCGCTGGCGACGTCGCCATTGGCAAGTAGCACCTCCATCCGCGCGTCATGATCCTGCGGGGTCAGAGCCGCACCGAACGCGCCGAGCAGGCGCTGCTCGTCGGTCGCCGAAAGCGGCCCCGCCTTCCAGGCGGTGCGCGCCGTCTCCCGCGCCTCGTCCACCCGTCCGGCGGCAAGCAAGGCCAAAGCATGGCGGGCGTGACCCGCGGGCGTGAGGGGAGGGAAGGTCGCGAAGAAGCGCACTACCTCGCCGGGGGAGGCGGCCCCGGGCTCGGCCCGCCGCTCGGCGGTGCGGCGCATCGCGCTTTCGCCCGGCCAGCCGGGGTGCGAGAGCAGAAAGGAGGCGTAAGCGGAAAACGGAAGATTGTCGCTCTGCCGCAAGCTGTTCCATCGGGCGATGCTCGTCGCGACCGACGTCGACGGAGCCGGAGCCGCCTGGATCGCCGCGGCTACCGGGGGCGGCACGGCCCTGCGAATCGCCGGCGGCGGATCATTCAACCGGATTGGTCCGACAGACGCTGCTGCGACGGCCGCTACGGACCCGCCCAGCAACAACAATAGCCCCGCTCTCTTGTGCATGCTGGACAGAATGACACCCCCCTCCTTATCAGATCCTGAACATCTCCCGGAATGTCCTCGAATTGTCCTATGCATGCCGGGTTGCGAGGTGAAGGAGGTGCTGATGTTCAAAGGGTCAATCCCGGCTCTGGTGACCCCGTTTCGCGACGAGTCGTTCGACGAGGAGGCTTTCAGGTCCCACGTCGAGTGGCAGATAAGCCAAGGGAGTCATGGACTTGTCCCGTGCGGAACGACCGGCGAGGCGGCGACCCTGACATTCGAGGAGCATTGGCGAGTGGTCGAGGTCTGCGTCGACCAGGCGGCCGGGCGCGTGCCGGTCATTGCCGGCTGCGGATCCAACTGCACGCGCTCGGCGCGGGAGAACATGAAAGCGGCGGAGGCGCGCGGCGCGGACGGCGCGCTGTGCGTGGTGCCTTATTACAACCGCCCGAGCCAGGAGGGCCTCTACGCGCATTTCGCGGCGCTGGCGGAATCGAGCGACCTGCCGATCGTCATCTACAACGTGCCGTCGCGGACCGTCGCCGACATCTCGGTCGAAATGCTCGGCCGATTGGCCCGCCTGCCGACCATCGCAGGGGTGAAGGACGCGACCGGCAATCTCGGGCGCGTGTCGGCGCAGCGAATCGCTTGCGGCGAGGATTTCGCCCAGCTTTCGGGCAATGACGACATGGCGCTCGGCTTCATGGCGATGGGCGGGGTGGGCTGTATCTCGGTCACCGCGAACGTCGCACCCAAGCTGTGCGCCGAGTTCCAGAACGCCTGCCTCGCGGGAGATTGGGCCGCAGCCCTTCGGCTCCAAGACCTTCTCTATCCGCTCCACGCAGCCTTGTTCACCGATGCTTCACCCGGGCCGGTTAAATACGCCCTGAACCGCGTGCGCCCCGATATGCCCTCCCAGCTTCGCCTGCCGATGACCCTGCCCTCCGAGGCGAGCTGCCGCGCCGTGGATGCGGCGCTCGCTCATGCCGGCCTTGCCTGATGGTTCGTCCGCGTCATGCCGAATTCGACAAGAAGAAGGTGGTCGCCGAGAACCGGCGGGCCCGGTTCGACTATGCGATAGAGGACAAGTTCGAAGCCGGAATCGCCCTGACCGGCACCGAGGTGAAATCGCTGCGCTTCGGCGAAGGCTCGATCGCCGAGAGCTATGCCGAAGTGAAGAATGGCGAAGTCTGGCTGATCAACTCCAACGTTCCCGAGTTCAGCCACGGCAACCGCTTCAACCATGAGCCGAAGCGGCCCCGCAAGCTGCTGCTCAAATCGCGAGAGATCGAAAAAATGTTCGGGGCGGTGGCCCGGCAGGGGATGACGCTGGTCCCGCTCTCCATATATTTCAACTCGCGGGGACGAGCGAAGGTCGAGCTCGCGCTGGCGCGCGGGCGCAAGGCCCACGACAAGCGCGAGCACGAGAAGGAAAAGGACTGGAAGCGGGAGCAAGGCCGCCTCCTCCGGCAGCACGGGTGATGAGAGCATGACTTCCCAAGGCGGGAGCATTAGACGGCCAGGCTCCTACTCCTCTCAAGAGCAGGCGCGCAGCATCACGCGCTTCGCGGCCCCGTTCCGGGAACAGGGCGCCCTGCTCAATCCGAAGGCAGTCATGCTTTAATGGTCGAGCGCATCACCAACTGGATGGCGAAGAACGCCCCTAAGCGGGAGGAGCTGGCGAAGAGCCGCTGGCTCAAGCCGTTCGGCTCGCGCGTCCTGCACAGCGAATTCTGGCGCTTCACGCGCCGGTCGGTTCCGCGCGGTGTGGCCGTGGGGCTTTTCGTCGGAGTCTTCCTGCTCGTCCCCGGAGTCCAGATCGTCGGCTCCGCCTTGCTCGCCATACCGATCCGGGCGAACATCCCGGTCGCGGCGGCGATGACCTTCCTGACCAATCCGGCGACGACTCCGTTCCTGCTCATGGCCTCGATCTGGGTCGGCAACCGCCTCGGCTTTCACGCCGACCTTGCTTCCTTCCAGGCGCTCTACGCCCGCGGCGCGAGCGCGGGCGACTGGTTCTCCTGGCTGTTCTCGGACGCGGCGCCGGCACTGGTCTCCGGCCTGTTCCTGATCGCGCTGCTCGCCGGCCTGGTCGGCTATCTGCTCTCGATGTTCGTCTGGCGCTGGTGGACCGCCCGCAAGTGGCGACGCCGCGCGCAGCGCCGGCAAGTGACCGCCGATTGACGCCGTAGCTTCGATTGAAGCCGCATCGCCGCTGGGCCATAGACACCACCATTCATCCTCTCACCTCTCCGGGAAAGCCATGCGCAAGCTCCTGATTCTCCTCACCGCTTCAACCGCCTTCACGGCCTTTGCCGCCGCCCCGTCGGGTGGCGTCCAGACAGCGGCCGGAACGGTCGCCCCGGCCGATGCGGCGCGGCCGCAGATCGGCACGTTCGGATTCGACGTCCCCGGCATGGACCGCAGCGTCGGTCCGGGCGACAATTTCTACCGCTTCGCCAACGGCACCTGGGAGGAGAGGACGGAGATTCCGGCGGACCGAAGCAATTACGGCATGTTTACGTTGCTGGACGACCTGTCACGGACCCGAACGCGGGCGATCCTCGAGGAAGCGGCGCTCGCGCCCGGGTCGCGGATCGGCGACTTCTACACCAGCTTCATGGACGAGGCCGCCATCGAGTCGGCCGGGATCACGCCGCTGCGCCCGATGATGGCCAAGATCGAGGCGGTCGGCGACCGCGGCGCCTGGGCGGCGCAGCTGGGCGAGCTGTTCCGCCGCGGCGTCACCGGTCCGTTCGCCGGCTACGTCAGCAGCGACGACCGCATCCCGACAGAAATGATCGTCCGGCTCACCCAGTCAGGGCTCGGGCTTCCCGACCGCGACTATTATCTGCGCGACGAAGCGGCACTGACCGAGAAGAGGACCGCCTACCAGACCTATCTGGCGCGGCTTCTGACGCTGGCCGGCGAGGAAAATGCCGAAGCCCGTGCCGCCGCCGTGCTGGCGTTCGAGCGCGGGATTGCCGAGGTCCACTGGACCCGGGTGGAGAATCGCGACGACGAACGGACCTACAACAAATGGGCGCGGGCCGACTTCGATCGGCAGGCACCGGGCTTCGCCTGGACTCGCTTCTTCGAGTCGGCGGGAATCGCCGACCAGCCGAACCTCCTCGTGTCGCAGCCGAGCGCCTTCGCCGGGAGCGCCAAGCTGATCGGCGAGACGCCTCAGGCGGTTCTCAACGATTATCTGCTGCTCCGCCTGATCGACGATGCCGCGCCTTACCTCTCGCGCGACTATGTCGACGCGCATTTCGCCTTCCACGGCACCGCCCTCAACGGCACGCCTCAGAATGAGGAAAGGTGGAAGCGCGGCGTCACCCTCGTCACGGAGATGATCCCGGACGAGGTCAGCCGGATCTATGTCGAGCGTCACTTCCCCCCTGAGGCGAAGGCGGCGGCGGACGAGCTCGTGCGCAACATCATCGCCGCGATGGATCGGCGCCTAGATGGGCTCGCGTGGATGGCGCCGGAGACGCGCGCGCGAGCACGCGCCAAGCTCGCCGCCTTCACCCCCAAGATCGGATATCCCGACCGGTGGCGCGATTATTCCGGCGTCGCCGTCACACGCGACAAACTGGTCCAGAATATCTTCAACGCGACCGAGTTCGAATATCGGCGCAACCTCGCCAAGCTCGGCAGGCCGGTGGACCGAGGCGAGTGGTTCATGACTCCGATGACGGTCAATGCCTATGCGAACCCCACCTGGAACGAAATCGTCTTCCCGGCCGCGATCCTGCAACCGCCCTTCTTCGATCCGAACGCCGATCCGGCGGTCAATTATGGCGGCATCGGCGCCGTCATCGGCCACGAGATCAGCCACCATTTCGACGATCAGGGAAGCCGCTATGACCAGACCGGCGCATTGCGTGAATGGTGGACGCCGCAGGACCGGCAGCGCTTCGAGGCGCTGACCGGGCAGCTCGTGGCGCAATATGACCAATATGAGCCTTTGCCGGGTCACCGCGTGCAGGGCCGGCTGACGTTGGGCGAGAATATCGCCGACCTTGCCGGCCTGACGGTGGCCTACGACGCCTACCGCCTTTCGCTCGGCGGCGGGGAGGCGCCGGTGCTCGAGGGGTTCACCGCCGATCAGCGCTTCTATCTCGGATGGGCACAGATCTGGCGCCGCAAATATCGGGAGGAGAATCTTCTTCAACGCTTGTTGACCGATCCTCATTCGCCGTCCGAACAGCGTGCCGCGGTGGTCCGTAACCTCGATCCCTGGTACGCCGCCTTCCAGCCCGAGGCGGGAGACGCGCTCTATCTGTCGCCGGAGCAACGGGTGCGCATCTGGTAACCATGGCAACGGCCGCACATCCCATCGCCAGCTCGGCCGCGTCGCGCGGAAAGCGCGATCGCGGCGGACTGGCGCTGGCGGCGGCGGCACTGGCCTCGGCCGGATTACTGCTCTGGGCCCTGGGCGACCCGGTCTTCGTCGGCGCCTTCCTTGCCGGACTGGTGGCCACCGCCGGCTTGCTCTTCTTCCTTCGCCGGCCTGCTGCCGCGGTTCCACAGGCGGACGCGGCGGCCACGGGGCAGGGCGATGTCGGCCTGCTGCGTGCCGCGCTCGACAGCGCCGGTCCGGATGCCGCTCTCGCGCTCACGGACGCCGAGGGCGTTCCGGTCTGCACCAATGCGATCTGGAACCTCTGGTTCGGCGGCGGCGCATCCCCGCTCGACTTCGGCGACGGGCGGCTCCGCGACGCGCTCCGCCTGGCCCGACGCGACGGAAAGGCGACGCTCGACGGCCTGATTGTAGAGGGTCGCTCGCTGCGCGGGGAAGTTCGCAGCTCCGGCGATCGGCTGGTATGGCGGTTCACCGGCGCCGAAGGGCCCGAGCTCGCCGCCGAGGCAGTGCGCCTGCTGGCCGGCGAGGCCGGACGCCGGATCGGCGATGCCGGCCTGATGCTGGTCCTCGCCGACTCGGACGGGCGGATCCGCGCCGCGAACCCCGCCTTCGCGATCCGCGCGGCCGGCGATGAAGGCGGGCCGGTCGACGGCACCGACCTGGTGGATTATCTCGCCGCGTCGGAGAGCGGCCAGTTTCATTTCGCCGCGGAAGGTCGGAGCGGTCCGCCGCTGCGCATCCTCCAGATACCGACGGGGGACCGCCCCGATTCACCGTCCTTCTTCCTCCTGCTCGACGACGTGCCCGGCGCCCGGCTCGGGGACGACGAGAACGGGCATATTCACGCCTTGCTGGACAGCCTGCCGCTCGGACTCGCTCTGGCCGACACGGACGGCCGGTTCGCCTTCCTCAACAAGGCGTTCCGCAAGGCGGCCGGCCTGTCGCCGAACGAGCGCCCGGCCTGGCCCGGCGACCTCGTCGTGGACGAGGACAAAGCGGCCGTGTCGGACGCGGTTCGCCGCTTTGCCCGCGGCCGCGCGCTTTCCGGCGACCTGGCGGTTCGGCTGACCTCGAACCCGGACGAACCGGTGGCGATGACGGTCGCCGGAGCACGCGGGCTCGGCAACGCCGCCGTCCTGCTGTCGCTCAAGGACAATAGCGAGGAGGCCCGACTGAAGCGCGAGATCGCCCAGGCCACCAAGATGCAGGCCGTCGGTCAGCTCGCCGGCGGCGTCGCCCACGACTTCAACAACATCCTCACCGCGATCCTCGGCACCTGCGACCTGATGATGATGCGCCATACGCCGGGCGACAGCGATTATGACGACATCCAGCAGATCCGCTCCAACTCCAATCGGGCCGCCAACCTCACCCGGCAGCTGCTCGCATTCTCGCGGCAGCAGACGCTCCGGCCGCAAGTGCTTCAGCTTCCCGACGTGGTGGCGGAGGTGTCGCATCTGCTGACGCGGCTGCTCGGCGAGCGGATCACGCTCCAGGTCAAGCACGGCCGCGGGCTGGGCCCGGTCCGCGCCGATCCGGGGCAGCTCGAGCAGGTGATCGTCAACCTCGCCGTTAATGCCCGCGACGCGATGCTCGCCAAGGACGCGGACGGCGGCGGCACGCTGACCCTGCAGACCTTCGCCATCTCGGCCGAGGACGTGCGGCGGATGGGGACCGACATCCTGCCGATCGGCGACTATACCGCGCTCAAGGTGACCGATACCGGCATCGGGATCCCGCCCCATATCATCGGCAAGATCTTCGAGCCCTTCTTCACGACCAAGGAGGTGGGAAAGGGAACGGGCCTCGGCCTTTCCACCGTCTACGGAATCGTCAAGCAGTCCGGCGGCTTCATCTTTGCCGAATCGCAGCCGCAGAAGGGCACGAGCTTCTCCATCTATCTTCCGGTCCACCGTGCCCAGCCGGGCGAAACGCCGGTGAAGGCGCCGGCGAAGCAGAAGCCGAACGAGCTGTGGGGCAGCGGCACCATCCTTGTCGTCGAGGACGAGGCGATGGTCCGAACCGTCGCCGAGCGGGCGCTGGTGCGGCACGGCTACAATGTCCTCGTCGCGGAGAATGGCGAGGCTGCGCTGGAAATATTGGGGCGCGAGGAGAAGATCGACCTGATGATCTCGGACGTCGTGATGCCGACCATGGACGGCCCGACCACGGCGCGCGAGGCCCGCAAGCGCGATCCGGACCTGCCGATCCTCTTCATATCGGGCTATGCCGAGGAGCAGTTGAGGAAGTCCATCGACGTTCCGAACGTCTCCTTCCTCGCCAAGCCTTTCTCGGTGCAGCAGCTCGCCGAGACGGTGCGCGAGGTTCTCGATCGGGAGCAGGCGCGGAACGGGGCCTGAACGGCGCCGATTCGACCGCAGCCGCGGCGCGCGTTGCGAAATATCCCTTTTCCTTTGCGGAACAATTGCTAAGGCGGGAATATGCAGGGGAACAGGTCCATCCTTATCGTCGAAGACGAGCCGCTCATCGCGATGATGCTCGAAGACTTCCTCGATTCTCTCGGTCACCAGGTGGTCGGCACCTGCGATTCGGTCGAAGAAGCGATCGAAAAGGTCGAGCAAGGCGGCTTCGACGTCGCCATCATCGACATCCAGCTGAAGGACGGCAAGCATGCCTGGCCGGTCGCGGACCGGCTCGCCGAGGCAGGGACTCCGTTCATCCTCGCCACCGGCGGCCATGTCGAGCCGCCCCCGCAGCGCCATGCCGCCGCGCCGGTTCTTTCCAAGCCCTACACGATCGACGCGATCGAGCCCGCTCTGGCCAAGGCCTTCGGCCTCTAGGCACGCGGCGCCGGTGAGGAGGACAAGGCTGCTCCTCGCTCTCCTCCTCATCCTCCTGGCCGGTTACGGCGCGATCGTCGGCCTGGCCTTCGTCAACCAGGAGCGGCTGCTCTTTCCGGCCTTCCTCGTCGTCCCTGCGCAGGCGCCGCCCCCGGGCGCGCAACGGCTCACGGTCGAGACCCCGGACGGGATTCGTCTCGAAGGGCTTCATATTCCGCCCGAAGGCGGGGGGTCCGGCCCGACGCTCGTCCTCGCCTTTGCCGGCAACGCGTCCAACGCCCAAGGCGTGGCCGAACTGCTCCACGAAATCTATCCGGACCGGGACATCGTGACCTTCTTCTACCGCGGCTATGCTCCCAGTGGTGGCGTGGCCGGCGCCGAAACGCTGATGGAAGATGCGCCCCTGATCCACGATTTCGTCGCCGCGCGCTTGCGGCCGCGTCGGATCGTCGCGGTGGGCATCAGCCTGGGCAGCGGCGTCGCGTCCAGCCTGGCCGCGCGCCGCCCGCTGGCCGGCCTGGTCCTCGTCACCCCCTTCGACTCGCTCGCCGCGACCGCCCGCCAGCTTCATCCCTGGCTTCCGGTCTCGCTTCTCCTGCGCCACGACATGCGCTCCGCCGAGGCCTTGAAGGACAGGCGCCTCCCGGTGGCGATCATCGCTTCGGGCCGCGACCGCCTGGTCCGGCCGGAGCGAACCGAGGCGCTCCGCCGGGCGGTGCCCAACCTCGTTCACGACGTGACCATTCCCGAGGCCCGACACGACGACATCTTCCTGCATCCCGGCTTCGTGCCGGCGATGCGGGAGGCGATGGAAAAGATCGAGGCGGCCGCCTGAGTTCCCCTCTTGTTCTCACGGAACAGATCATGTACATCGTCATCACGCGTTGAACCGGACGCGCCGACGCAATAACGGGAGCACAGGCCATGGTGGCGTCACTCAAAGTCGTTTCCGACAGGAACCCTCTCGATATGGATAAGCAGAAAGCTCTCGACGCGGCGCTCGCGCAGATCGACCGCGCGTTCGGGAAGGGGAGCGCAATGCGCCTCGGGTCGCGCGAGGCGATCGAGATCGAGACAATCTCGACGGGATCGCTCGGGCTCGACATCGCGCTCGGCATCGGCGGCCTGCCGCGCGGCCGGGTCGTCGAAATCTACGGGCCGGAAAGCTCGGGCAAGACCACGCTCGCGCTCCACGCGGTTGCCGAAGCGCAGAAGGCCGGGGGCGTCGCCGCATTCGTCGACGCCGAGCATGCGCTCGACCCGATCTATGCCCGCAAGCTGGGCGTCGACATCGAAAACCTGATCGTCTCCCAGCCCGATACAGGCGAGCAGGCGCTCGAGATCACGGACACCTTGGTCCGCTCCAACGCGGTCGACGTGCTGGTGGTCGATTCGGTCGCCGCTCTGGTGCCGCGAGCGGAGATCGAGGGCGAGATGGGCGACAGCCATGTCGGCCTGCAGGCACGGCTGATGAGCCAGTCGCTTCGCAAGCTGACCGGCTCCATCTCCAAGTCCAAATGCCTGGTCATCTTCATCAACCAGCTGCGGATGAAGATCGGCGTGATGTACGGCAATCCGGAGACGACCACCGGCGGCAATGCGCTGAAATTCTACGCATCGGTCCGGCTCGACATTCGTCGCACCGGGCAGATCAAGGATCGCGACGAAATCGTCGGCAACTCGACCCGCGTGAAGGTGGTCAAGAACAAGCTCGCGCCGCCGTTCAAGCAGGTCGAGTTCGACATCATGTACGGCCAGGGCGTTTCCAAGCTGGGCGAGGTGCTCGACCTCGGCGTCAAGGCCGGGCTGATCGAGAAATCGGGCGCCTGGTTCAGCTATGACTCGATCCGAATCGGCCAAGGCCGCGAGAATGCCAAGACCTTCCTCAAGGAGAATCCGGAGATCGCCGAGCGCCTCGAGCGGGCGATCCGCGGCAAGACCGAGGAGGTCAGCGAGGCGCTGATGGCCGGACCGTCCGAAGAGGACGACATCTAGGACATCGAATGCGAGCCCGCTCGTGACGGGCTCGCAACCGCAGGCTGCCGACGTTTACGGTGCGAAGCGCCCGCCGCCCATCAAGGCGGCGGGCGTTCGCTTCTCAGTCGTGCGCGAACAGGCGGCCGCGTTCAGTGACGAGCACGATGCCGAGGGACAGGATCCCGAATGCCGCGAAACCGCCGACCAGGGGAATGACGGTCCCGTCGAAGCTCTGGCCGATCGCCGTGCCCAGCAGTGCCCCGCAGATCGTCCCGATCGTTCCCTGGACCGAGGAAGCCGTGCCGGCGACATGGCCGAGCGGCTGCATGGCGAGCGCCCCGAAGCTCGCCGAAGCGAAGCCGAAGCAGGCCATCACCAGACCCTGCATGACGATGAAGGTGACAAGCGATTCATTCTGTCCGGCCATTGCCAGATGGGCGAGCGAGAAGACGGTGAACAGGACGAGACCGAGATGCGCGATCCGCCGCGTGCCGACCCGCTCGACCAGCCGAGACGTCAGATAGGACGTGGCGGCCATCGGCCCGGCCACGCCGACGAAGGTCGCCGCGATCAAATCGGGCCGCTGGAACACGTCGAACACGATCTGCTGGATCGAGACGATGTAGCCGGTGAGCGCGCCCATCATCAGGGTGAAGCCGAGCGTGTAGCCGAGCGACTGCCGGTTGGTCAGCGTCTCGATCATGCCTTCCCGGATCACCCGCGCGGAGATGGGCCGACGATATTCGGGATGCAGGGTCTCGGGCAGCCGGACCAGCGACCAGGCCAGAACGACCATGCCGAAGCCGGCCAGCCCGTAGAAGATCCAGGGCCACGGCGCGACCAGCAGGGTGAGCTGCCCGAATACCGGCGCAAGCACGGGCATCAGCATGAAGACCAGGAAGACCAGGCTCATGAGCCTCGCCATCGCCGCACCTTCGAACCGGTCGCGGACGATTGAAACGACCAGCACTCGAGTCGCCGCCGCGGCGGCACCCTGCGCAAGCCTTGCCGCCAGCAGAAGGGTGAAGCTGGAAGCGACCGCGCAGGCCAACGCGAAGACGATGTAGAGGACGAGGCTCGACATCAGCACCGGCTTGCGCCCGTAGCGGTCCGAAAGGGGCCCGTAGAGCAACTGCGTGGCGCCGAAACCGAGGAAATAGAAGGAGACGACCAGCTGTCGGTCATTTTCCGAGGCGACGCCGAGCGCCTCGCCGATCGCCGGCAGGGCCGGGATCATCGCGTCGATCGCCAAGGCGTTGATCGACATCAAGGCGGCCAGCAGAACGACGAACTCGCCGAAGCCGGGACGCGAGGCGTCGGGAGGGGAGGGTGCGTACTTCACCTGGGATCCGTTGGGCATTGCGGCACCCGAAGCGGGCAGCCGAGCCGGTTCCCTATTGGCTGCCGTCCCCTTATGAAAGCCGCGAACCGCACGAGAGCCTGCCATGATCGTCGTCCATCACCTCGAAAACTCCCGATCCCAGCGAATTCTCTGGCTACTGGAGGAGCTCGGCATGGATTACGAGGTCCGGCGCTACGATCGGGACCCACAGACGATGCGGGCACCGCGAGAGCTCGCCAGCGTCCATCCGCTCGGCAAGGCGCCGGTCATCGAAGACACGGGATCGGCCTCCGGTGCGGCTGCGGGGTCGGGCCCAGGCGCAACCGGCGGACGGGTAATCGCCGAGACCGGTGCCATCGTCGAATATCTGATCGACGCGGCCGAAGGCCGGCTGGGGCCGCCGGCCAATCGCGAAGCGGTGCTGCGCTACCGCCAGTTCCTTCATTATGCGGAGGGCTCGCTCATGCCGCCTTTGTTCGGGCTGCTGGTGACCACCCGTCTCGGCCTGCTCGGCCGCCCGGCGCGCGGCCAGATCCTGGCGATGATCGGCCAGCATCTCGACTGGCTCGAGAGCGAGCTCGGGGATCGTGCCTGGTTCGCCGGAGACGAGTTCAGTGCCGCCGACATCATGATGAGCTTTCCGCTCGAAATCTCGCGCAGCCGCGCAGGACTCGGCGACGATCGCCCCAATCTGATCGACTGGCTCGAGCGTATCCATGCCCGGCCCGCCTTCGCTGCCGCGCTGCAGAAAGGCGGACCTTACGCCTATGCGTGAGCCGGGCTAGCGCCGCTCGCTCAGGACCAGCTGCACGGCGAGTGCGGCCATCGCCGTCGCCGCGATCCAGCGCGCGGCGCGGCCAACCCAGCTCACGTGGCGAAGACGCGCCGCCGCACCCGCCGTCGCCACCGCGACGCCGACGTTCACCAGCGTCCCGACGAGGTCGAACCACAGACCCAGGAACAGGATCTGCAAAGCCGGCGCCGACGCTGCGGGATCGACGAACTGGGGAAGGAAGGCGAGGAAGAAGAGGGCAACCTTGGGATTGAGGATATTGACCAACATCGCCGCCCGGAACAGCCGCCAACCGGTGCCGCCCGCCGGCCTCGCCTCTCCTGGCGGGGCGCTCCGCGCGCGAAGCATCGAGAAAGCGAGCCAGAGGAGGTAGGAAGCGCCGGCCCATTTGATGACGTCGAAGGCCGCCGGCGACGAAGCGAGGATGGCGGAGAGGCCAAGGACGGCCGCGAGGAGGTGGACGAGGGCGCCCGCGCCGATTCCCAGGGCGGCGATGATCCCGTCCCGCCGCCCGCCACGGGCCGCGCTCGCGATGACGAAGGTCATGTCTGCGCCCGGAACGATATTGAGCGCCAGCCCGGCCACGACGAAGCCGAGAAAAAGCGGCCATTCCGGGAGCAAGGCGATCCCGCCAATCTCGATCATGCGGCCTCCGGTCAGGGCGCCAGCGTTCGCCCCTTTGCGCTGAAGGACCCTTCGTCTAGTGAGCGGGCGGTGACAAGCCGGACGACCGGCGCAGCGGCGAAGGGGGCAAGTGGATGAGGACCTGGTTTGCGATACCGCTTTGGCAGCGGGTGATCGGGGCTCTGATCCTCGGCGTTGCCGTCGGTCTCATCTGGGGACCGGGGGCGGAGAGCATCAAGTGGATCGGCGACTTCTTCATCCGGGCAATCCGGATGTTGGTCGTGCCGCTGATCTTCTTCTCGCTCGTGGCGGGAATCGCCGCGATCGGCGACATCAGGAAGCTCGGCGCCGTGGGCGGCAGGGCGCTGGTGCTTTTTGTCGGCACGGGTGTCGCCTCGGTGGCGCTCGGGCTCACGCTCGGCACCCTCATTGCACCCGGAGCCGGTCTCGCGCTGACGCTTCCCGAAGGGGTAGCGATACCGGAGCCTGCGACGACGTCGGTCACCGATATGATCCTGGCGATGATACCGGCGAATCCCGTCGAGACGATGGCGCGCGGCGATGTGCTTCCGCTGATCGTCTTCGCCTTGCTGTTCGGAATCGGAATCCTGATGGCGGGCGAAGAGGGGAGCCTCGTGGCGCGCGGAATGGATGCGGCCGCGATCGTCATGCAGCGGATGACGGTGCTGGTCATGGAGCTCACCCCGTTCGGCGTGTTCGCGCTCATGGCCTGGGTTGCCGGGACCTTCGGGATCGATGCCTTGCTCCCGCTCGCCACCCTCGTCGGGCTCAACTATCTCGGCTGCCTGCTGATCATCTTCGGCATCTATTCGGCCATCATCCACTTCATCGGCAAGGTGCGGGTGATAGACTTCTTTCGCGGCATGATCGACGCGATGGCCGTCGCCTATTCGACCGCCTCGTCCAACGCGACCCTGCCCGTGACCCTGCGCTGCGCCCAGCGCAATCTCGGCGTCAGCCGCAGCGTCTCGAGCTTCGTCATCTCGCTCGGCGCGACGATCAACATGAACGGTACCGCCATGTATCTGGGTCTCGCCACGCTGTTCGGGGCGCAGATCTTCGGGGTGAGCCTCGATTTCGGCGACTACGTGATGATCGCCATCACCGCCACGCTCGGAGCCATCGGGGCGGCAGGCATTCCGGGGGCGGGCCTCATCATGATGGGGCTCGTCTTCTCGACCGTCGGAGTACCGCTGGAAACGATCGCCTTCGTCGCCGGCGTGGACCGCATCATGGACATGATGCGTACCACCACCAACATCACCGGGGACGCCGCCGTCGCCGTGGCCGTGGCACGAATGACCGGGGATCTCGACGTCGGCGAGTTCGAGTCCGCGGACGACGTGTAGGCCCGGCCTCCTCCGGTACCGGGAGGCGTCGCTTTTGATCGGACGCAGACTCGGCGATTGACTTTTGCCGCCTGGACCATGCCGATGCGCCACGGGCTGAAGAGGACGTTGACATGGGCTGGTCGAAGGCAGGCGGAATCCCGCTTCAGGTGAAGATGTTGATCGGTTTCCTGGTGGGCCTCCTGGCCGGCCTTGCCGTCAACATGACCCAACCGGACGCAGCATGGGTGGGGGCCGTCACGACCTACGTGACCGGACCTATCGGGCAGATCTTCCTTCGCCTGCTGTTCATGCTCGTCATCCCGCTGCTCTTCTCCGCCCTCGTCGTCGGCATCTCGGAGATGGGAGAGGTCCGGTCGCTGCGCAGGATCGGCCTTCGTACCCTCGCTTATACCGTGATCGTTTCCTCGATCGCGGTGGCGATCAGCCTTGTCCTCGTGAACCTTCTTCAGCCGGGCGCCGGCGTCGACCGGGCGCTGGCCGAGACGCTGCTGGCCGAATCCGCCGGCCGTGCCGGAGAAATCGTCCGGACCGGAACCCAGCAGCCGTCCGGCATCGATGCCTTCATCAGCATCATTCCCAACAACCTCGTCGAGGCGCTGGGCAGCAACAGCGCCATCCTCTCGGTGATGTTCTTCGCTCTGTTCTTCGGGATCGGGCTGCTGCTCACCGACACGCCAGGCGCCCGAACGCTCCTGAGGGGCTTCGAAGGCCTGTTCGACGTATCGATGCGCCTCATCCTCATCGTCATCCGATTGGCGCCGATCGCGGTCGCCTGCTTCATGTTCAATCTTGCCGCCCTGTTCGGCTGGGACCTGCTCATCCGGCTCTCGGCGTTCGTCGGAGTGGTCCTGCTCGCCCTCGGCCTTCAGATGTTCCTCGTCTTTCCGGCGATCCTCGCGACCGTCGGCCGGAAGAGCCCGCTCGCCTTCTTCCGGGAGACGCAGGAAGCGGCCGTGATGGCCTTCTCCACCGCCTCGTCCAACGCCACGCTCCCGACCGCGCTTCGGGTTGCCGACGAGCAGCTCGGGCTGCCGCGCCGCGTCTCCCGCTTCGTCCTCACGATCGGCGCCACGGCGAACCAGAACGGCACCGCAATGTTCGAAGGAATCACGGTGCTGTTCCTGGCCCAGTTCTTCGGCATCGACCTCACGATCGGACAGCAGATCATGGTGATGCTGGTCTGCATCCTGGGGGGGATCGGCACGGCCGGCGTGCCGGCAGGCTCCCTTCCCGTCGTCGCCCTCATCCTCGCGATGGTCGGCGTCCAGCCGGAAGCGATCGCGCTGGTCCTCGGTGTGGACCGTTTCCTCGACATGTGCCGCACGACGCTGAACGTGGTGGGAGACCTCGTCGCCGCCCAGGTCATTTCGGCGGGCGAGCCGGCCGATCCGGCCCCTGCGCCGCCGATGGGCGGCGAGAATGGCAGTTCTGTCGCGGAGGCGCATCCGTCCTGAGGCCAAGCCTGACCCTCGTTCCAGCCGGGCGCGACAGCGGGCTCAGGCCGGCTCGAGTTCCCTTTGCACCACTTTCTCGGCCAGCGTGCCGTTCAATTCGGCGAGATGATCGAACTCGGCGGTGTAGGTGGCGAGGCCCTGGCTCAGCGACCGCAGCTCGGCGTCGAAGCCCTGCATCTCCGCTTCGGGGACCAGTGCCTCGATCTGATCCCAGCGCGACCAGCCTTCACGCGGCCCCATTCCGAGCATCTGACCGCGGCGGCTGGCGATCGCCGATGTCACCCGCGATGTCGCTGTGCCGGGCGCGAGGACCGTCACCTTCATAACCGGTTCGAGCAGATGCGGCGCCGCTGCGGCGAGCGCTTCGGCCATGCCGATTCGGCCGGCGGTGCGAAAGGCGATCTCCGAACTGTCGACGCTATGATAGGAGCCGTCGACCAGGGTCACCGCCACGTCCACCACCGGAAAGCCGAGCGGACCTTTGGCCATCGCGTCGCGCGCCCCGGCCTCGACCGCGGGGATCCACTGCTTCGGCACGACGCCACCGGTTATGCGCTCCTCGAACCTGAAACCCTGGCCGCGAGGCAACGGCTTCACCTCGAGCACGACGTCGCCGAACTGCCCATGCCCGCCCGACTGCTTCTTGTGGCGGCCGCGCTGCGTGACCGCCTTGCGGATCGATTCCTTGTAGCCGACGGCAGGCGGCCGCGAATCCACCGCCACGCCGTAGCGCCGCTTCAGCCGTTCGAGCGTCACCTTGAGATGCTCGTCATTGACCCCCTTGAGGCGGGTCTCGTGGAGCGCTTCGTCCTGCTCCCATTCCAGCGCCCGATCCTCCTCGGTCAGCTTGTGCAGGGCCGTGGACAGGCGGACGTCGTCCTTTCGGTCGCGCGTGGCGATAGCCAGCGCGTAATTCCGTGTCGGCAGCGGGATCTGCGGCGTCGGCGGCACCTTGCCGGCGGCCAGCGATCCGCCGGCGCCGACGCCTTCGAGCTTGGCGATCGCGACGACATCGCCTTCCCGCGCCTCGGAAAGCTTCGTCGTCTTCTCGCCCTGGACGGCGAAGAGGGTCCCGACCCGCACCGTCGCGCCGTCCGGGCCCTTCAGCTCCGCCCCTTCCTTCAGCTTGTCCCCGAATATTCGCGCGAAGGTGAGCCGGCCCATCGTGCCGCTGTTCGAGACCTTGAACACGAAGGCGCAGCCATCCTCGGCGCCGAGCCGTGCCGCCGCCGCCGCCGGTTCGGGCACCTCGTGCCGCAGGGCCTTCAGGAGCCGCCGCACGCCGAAGCCGTTCTGCGCCGAGCCGAACAGGACCGGGACGATCTGGGCCTGGCCGGTTTCCTTGGCGAGATCCGCGAATACCGCCTGCCGATCCGGTATCTCGTCCATCAGCAATTGCTCGAGCAGGACGTCGTCATGGTCGGCCAGCTGTTCGAGCATGTGGGCGCGCTCCAGCGCCTCACGATCGGCGAGCTCGGGCGGTATATCCTTCTGCTCGGAAGGCTGGCCGGGCCGGTAATAATAAGCGCGCTCGAGAGCGATATCGACGAAGCCGGCAATCTTCTCGCCATTCCTTATCGGTATCCAGCGCGCGATCAGCGGGGACGCGCTCATCGGCTGCAGCGATTCGAGCAGGTTCTGGATCGAGCCGCGCGCCTGGTCGATCTTGTTGACGAAGATCATGTGCGGAATGCCGAGCGCCTCGAGCTGCCGGAGCGACGGCTCGGCGAGAAGGGCGCGATCGGGGTCGGGGTCCACCACGACCAGAGCGAGATCCGCAGCCGCCATGCCGAGCGCGCCGTCGGCGGCGAAGCCCACCGACCCCGGCGCATCGATCAGCGCGTAGCGATCGTCGAGATAATCGAGGTGCATCAGGTTCAACTCGGTGGAGCCGCCTCGGGCGCGCGCCTCGGGCGAGGCATCGCCCACGCTCGTGCCGTCGGCGACGGATCCCTGGCGGCTCACCGTGCCGGAGGCAAAAAGAAGGGCCTCGGCGAGGCTGGTCTTACCCGCCCCGCCAGGCCCGACGAGCGCGATGGTTCTGGTGCCTGCAGCTCTTCCGGGCATGAGCGTCTCCTTCGTCCGCTGCGGCGGATCCGCGAAGAAGACGCGGCGCCGCGTCTTGGGAAAGGACCAGCCTTCACCCTTCTCCCCGGAAGTTCAAGGGGGAAGGGGAGGGTGGAAGTGGATTCGCGACGGTTTGCGGGCCCTTCAGCTCCCGCTCGCCCGCCGCGGCAGCGGCTCCGGCGACTGGAAGCGGGGCCGCCAATGCTCGACCTCGGCGACGAAGATCCCGCTCGTCACGGCGGGATCGACGCTCACCATGGCTCGAGCGGCCTCCAGGTCAGCGGCGCGCAGGACCGCCATGCCGCCGTCGCTGCCGACGAAGCCGCCACCGGCGAAGAGGCTTCCGGCGTCGAGCAGGCCGCGCATGTATCTGCCGTGCGGCAGCAAGCCCTGTTCGTTCATCGGACGCCCTGTCTGCCAGGCCGGGCCGGGCCGGTAGATCACGACGAACAGTTCCGACGCCGTTGCGGCCGTCGCCTCAGGTGCGACTTCCGCAGGCTCCGAGGCTGCGGAAGCCGAACTGGCGAAGAGACAGGCGGCGAGCAGAAAGAGCGAAGACGGAATCCGGCGCATGTGGCGACTCCCAGCAGGCAGGCGAACGCTCAGAATAGCCGGCGAAAGCAGCCAGGGCTATCGACGCGCCGCCGAACGGCGCGGAATAACCGGGCCAACGTCGCTTCTGCGCGCCCGTCCGTGGACCGTGCCGTGCCTATCCGACGCGTTCCAGGCGGTTCGTCCCGTTGACGACTTTCAGCGCATGTCCCGATGTCGCCGTCGAACGCTCCCGGATCGTGCCCAGGAACTGCCACTCTCCGATCGCCTGACCAGGCGTCAGCTCGAGCGTCAGATAGCCGCGTCGGCTGACTTCGGCCCATCGAAGCTGCGGGTTGCCGCCGATCAGCGCGCGAGCGAGATCCTCGGGCGACGCCTGAGGAACGTAGGTCTCGTAGCCTGGGGAGGTGACGCTCTGCACCGCCATGTCCACTCCAGCGGGAACGCCCTCGCGCTCGAGCTGGAAGGCCCAGGCATTGTGGCTGTCGCCGGACAGCACGATCAAATTCGCCTCCGCCTCCTGTGCGGAGCGCAGCAAACGGTCGCGGGCGGCCGGATAGCCGTCCCACATGTCGAGGTTGAACGGCAGGCCCGCCTGCGCGGCCGCGAGCCCTGCCGCCGTGCGCCGGCGCACTTCCTCGCTCGCCCCATTGGCGACGAATGCGGCGACTTCCGGCGGAAGGGAGAGCGATCCCATCACCACCTGCTGGGCGATGACCTGCCATCTGGCGCCACGCCTCGTCGAGCCCTTCAGGCCCTGGGCGAGCCACGCCTCCTGCTCCGCGCCCAGCAAGGTTCGCCGCGCGTCGCGCCATGGCCCGTCTCGAAACTCGACGAGCGCGGCCGGGAGATCCTCGCGGCCGGCGAGCGCTGCGCCGAGATCGAGCGGCCTGGTCCGACCCGTCAGCCGCGTCTCGAGCCGGAACAGAGTGGCCAGGTCGCCGATCTCATAGCTTTCCCAATCCCGGTCCGAGACCGGAAGCCATTCGCGGCAGGCGCGCATCGCCGCCATCTTGCGGGCCTGCCAGTCGCCCTCGGTCTCCGGCTGGTGATTTTCCGCCCCGCCCGTCCAGCTGTCGTTGGCGTTCTCATGATCGTCCCACATCATGACCATCGGGAACATCTGGTGCAGGCGCTGCAGGTCCGTGTCGGCGCGATAGGCCGCGTAGCGCATCCGGTAGTCGGCAAGGGCGACGATCTCGCCCGCCGGTTCGATCACCCGCCCGTCCAGCGCCTGGGGCAGGGACGGGTAAGTGCCCCTCTGATATTCGTAGAGATAGTCGCCGAGATGGACGATCAGGTCGAGGTCGTCGCGGCCGGCGGCATGGGCATAAGCGTTGAACCAGCCGAAGGGCAGGTTGGAGCAGGAGAAGACGCCCATCTTGAACCGGTCGACCGACCCTTGCGGGAGCGTGCGCGTCCGGCCGACCGGCGAGAACCGGCCTTGGGCGTCGACGAAGCGGTAGAAATAGGTCCTGCCAGGGTCGAGCCCTTCGGCGACCGGCTTCACGCACCAATCTCGCTCCGGATCGGCGGTTACCGTTCCGCCCGCCGACACCGTGGCGAAGTCTCGGGTGGGAGAGACTTCGTAGGCAAGCCGGGCGCTGGCGGCCGGAGCGGGCACGTAGCGCGTCCACAACATGACCTGGTCCGGGCGCGGCTCGCCGCTCGCGACATTGTGGGTGAAGCCGCTACCCTGGAGCAGGACGGCGCCTCCGGGCATGGCGAGCGCGCCGATCCCGAGCGTGCCCGCCTTGAGCAGAAGGCGGCGATCCAAGTTAACCGGCATCAGAACCGCACCGAGGCCTGGACGCCGTAGAGGCGCGGTTTGCCGGCGATGAAGGTGGGAAATCCGATCGCATCGCCGGTATTTCCAGCGTCGCGCACATATTCCTCGTCGAGCAGGTTGTTGACGAACGCCTCGATGCGGAAGCGTTCGTTCAACGTGTATCCCAGGCGGGCGTTAACGAGGAAATAGCCTTCCTGCGTCTCGTCCTGGACGAGGTCCGGAACCAGGGCATTGGGCGGCGCCTGCAAGTCCGGCCGATCGTTGTCGTCGTCGAAATAGACTCGCGACTGGTAAGTCAGGCTGGGGGTGAAATCGATCCGACCCGGCCCGAGGTCGGCGGCGATCATGGCGCCGAGCGACAGGCTGTGGTCGGGCGACAGGCGGAAGCGGTTGCCTTCGCGTACCCCGGTCTGCAAGCGACTGTGGTTCCAGGCGTAGGTCGCGAAGATCTCGGCATTCGCACTCGCCCGGTATCGCGCCTGCGCTTCGACGCCGTAGGATTCGGCCTCGCCGGCGTTGGTGGTGACGAACAAGGTGCCCTGTTGCACCGTCGTCTGGAAATTGTCGTAGCGATAGTAAAAGAGCGCTCCGTCGAGATAGAGTCGCCGCCCCAGCGTCTCGGTGCGCGCGCCAACCTCGAAGCTGTCTACCGTCTCCGCATCGACAATGTCGAAGCGGGCTTGGCCGAACGGCGCACCCGGCGGCAAGGCGGAAAGCAGCTCCGGCCGCCGCCCGCGGGTATAAGTGGCGTAGATGGAGCTGTCCGGACCAGGCTCGAAACGGGCGTAGAGACGCCAGCTGAAGCCGTTGTCTTCCAGATCGGCGGAAAGGATGTCGCCATTGTTCGCAGTCGGCTGTGCCCCGAGCCCGAACAGCGGCACGGGGAAAGCCGGCGAGAGGGGTATGTCCGCCGCGCCCGGCGCCGCCAGGGCGGTCAGCAATTGCGTCCGCACAGGCTCGGGCTGCGACAGCGCGCCGATGAAGCCGCCGAGGATCGAGCGCCCGTTCAGCACCGCGGCGCTGATCGCCGAGCTCTTGTCATCGTGGGTGTAGCGAAGGCCGGCGCCGACCTCGAATCGGGGCGACAGGCGCAAGGTCAGGTCGGCGAACAGGTCGATCGCTTCGGTCTCGGCGAAATTGGTCGAGCTTTCGAGATGCCCGGCCTTGAGATTGGCGGCGATGCCCTGAGCGACCGGGCCAGCCAGCGCAACGCCCGACGCGGCGGCTACACCTTGCAGCAAGGCCGCCGTGAAGGCGGTGTTCGCGAATAGCGGAAGCGGCGCCGGGTCCGTCGCGGGGCGGCCGGGAATCGGACCGTTCAGCGTCCCGGTCAACCGCGCGAGCAGCACGCGCTCGTCGAACAAGGCGGGCGTCCGCTGGAACCCTTCCTCGCGGAAATAAGAGGCACCGATGAAGCCGGTGAGCATGCCCCCATCGTCCCAGACCAGGCGCAGCTCCTGGCTGGTCTGCTCCCCATGCGCCTCCTCGGCCGCGGTCAGCACCGGCAGCGAGATCCCGTCCGCGTCGAATATCTCGAGCGAGTCGAACTCGCGATAAGCGCTGATCGAGGTCAAGGTGAGCGCGTCCGTCAGCTCGGCGTTGACGATACCGGTGACGCCCCACACCTCCCGGTCGAGGCCGAGCGGCCGGCCGCCCTCAAAGCCCGCGCCGGGGGCCAGCGCCGCACCGGTCCATGGTTCGCGCGTGCCGATCACCGCCCCGGTGGCAGGATCGGTCGGGCTGAACGTCGTCGACTTGAACGACGTGCCATCGGGCCCATCCTGCTGATAGTTGCCGATCACGTCTACCGTGATGCGGGAGGTCGGTTCGAACCGCAGCGCCCCCCGCACGGCAGCGGTATCGCTCGAATTGAAGTCGCGGCCGCCGAGCAGATTGTCGACATAGCCGTCGCGATTCCTGAGACGGCCGGCGACCCGGACGGCCGCGCCCTCACCCAAGGGCAGATTCACCATGCCTTCCAGAAGGTAATGGTCGTAATTGCCGTAGCCGCCGCGCAGGAGCCCCTCGAACCGGTCGGGATCGGCCTTGTTCTGAATGAGATTGACCGCGCCGATCAGGGCGCCGCGGCCGTAGAGAGTAGATTGCGGCCCGCGCGCAACCTCCACGCGTTCCATGTCGAAAAGCTCGACATAGGAGCCGCGCGACTTGGAGATGGAGACGCCGTCCTGATAGACCGAGACGCGCGGCTCGCCGAAAGCGGTGCCGGTATCGGAGGTGATCCCCCGCATCACGAAGCCGGGATTGTTCGGCGACTGATTCTGCACGTCGAAGCCGGGAACGAAGCGTCCCAGCTCCTCCAGCTCGTTGAGGCCGAGCGCCTCCAGGAACTGGCCGTCATAGGCCGTGATCGCGATCGGGACCTCGACCAGGCTCTGCTCCCTCAGCTGGGCGGTGACGACGATCTGCTGGTCGTCGCCGCCATCGGTGGAGGTTTCCTGGGCCAGCGCGGGCGTCGCGGCGAGAAGTGCAAGCGCGCTGCAGGCGGTAGGGAAAGTCGGTCGTGTCATCAAAAGCCCCCTGAACTGTCGGGGCTGCCATTCCAAAGCTCGGTGACGCGTTGATGACGGCCTGCCGGGCCGCGCCTCAGGGAGAGCCGGCGGACCGGCGCAGCCACTCGATCAGCGCGCGCCGCTCAGTCGGATCCTCGATACCGAGGAGGCCCATTTCGGTGCCGGGGGCGACCGATTCCGGGTCGGTGATGAAACGGTCGAGCAGTTGCGGAGTCCAGCGGCGGCGCCGTTCAGCGAGGCGGCGCAGGGCCGGCGAATAGTCGAAGCCGGGATCGCCGGCGATCGGCCGGCCGATAATGCCGTGCAGGGTTGGACCGGCAGGCGTGCTGCCGCCCGCCTCGACGGCATGGCAGGAAAAGCATTGCTGCCGATAGACGTGCTCGCCCTGCGCGGTGCTGGGGGCGGGGTAGCGGGCGCCGCAGGCGGCCACCGCCGCGGCGACGGCGGCCGCCAGACCGAAATGAAGCCTCACGAGCCCTCGGTCGTCCGCACCACCATGATCCGATCGAGCCCGGATTCGGGAAGATAGACCCAGCCGGGCGCGCCGAGGATCTGCCGCACGTTCGAATTCTCGCCGCTGCCCGGATAGCGGGTCCATTGTTCGGTGGCGGGATCGAAGGAGAGGACGGCATTGGCGCCGAAATCGCTGATCCACACCTTGTCGCGCTCGTCGACATAGACGGCATAGACACGCGGACGCTCGCCCTCGGGGCGCCAGCTCTTCCACTCGCCCGTCGCCGGATCGTAGCGGGTGAGCTGTCCGCCATTCCATTCCGAAATCCACAGATTGCCCCGGCTGTCCGACCAGACCCGCCGCGCACCCTGGTCGGGCGTCGGCGGCTCTATGATCGTCGCCTCGCCGGTTTCGCGGTTCAGGCGGGCGAGGTGGCTGCCGGCCAGCGACACATAATAGATTTCGCCCGAGGGAGTCGCGGCGATTCCATAGGGACCGCGCCCTTCTGGATCGCGCCACACCCGCATCTCCTCGGTACGTGGGTCGAACCGGCCGTAGATTCCGGCTTGCCCGGTGAACCAGACCCGGCCCTCGCGATCGAAGGCCGGGGTGTTGAGGTTCGAATCGGCGAATTCCGCCGGCAGGGGCCAGGCCTTCACCTCGTCGGTGCGCGGGTCGTAGCGGACGATGGCATTCAAGCCGCCGTCGGTGATCCAGGCGGCGCCGTCAGGCCCCTGGATGACGCCATGGGGCGCCGATCCCTCGCCGAGCGGGACCTCGCGCACGGCACCGCTGTCGGGATCGAGGATGCCGAGGGTGCCGCGTCGCTGGCCGGTATACCAGACCTTCCCGTCGGGGGCCGGTGCGACGTCGTGCGGACGGCTGCCCTCCGGCACGGGAAACACCCGCACGTTCGCGGGAAGGGACGCCTGGATTGCGGCAGGTCCGGAAGGCGGCTGGGCCGCACTCTGGCCGGCGGCGTTCGACTGGGCCGCCTGGCCGAAGGCGGGGGCGGCCATCAAGGCTGCAGACAGGACGAATGCTACGGGCAATGGCCTCATAGTTTGATACTCCCGATCATGGCGTGAGGCGTCTTGTAGCGCCTGGAGATGGCAATCGGAAGGCAAGTATCCCGGGTTGCTGCCTCCGCAGCCGTCGCTTACATCGCCCCCATGACATCGACCAACGATATCCGGCGCGGGTTCCTCGACTTTTTCGGGCGCGAGGGGCATCAGATCGTGCCCTCGGCCCCGCTCGTGCCGCAGAACGATCCCACCCTGATGTTCGTCAATGCCGGAATGGTGCCGTTCAAGAACGTCTTCACCGGCCAGGAAACACGCCCTTATTCGACGGCGGTTTCGTCGCAGAAGTGCGTCCGCGCCGGCGGCAAGCATAACGACCTCGACAATGTCGGCTACACCGCGCGTCACCACACCTTCTTCGAGATGCTCGGCAACTTCTCGTTCGGCGACTATTTCAAGGAGCGCGCGATCCTGCTCGCCTGGGAGCTGATCACGAAGGAATGGGGGATCAGCCCCGATCGCCTGACCGCGACCGTCTACCATACGGACGACGACGCCTTCGAGCTGTGGCGCAGGATTTCGGGCCTGCCGGAAAGCCGGATCATCCGCATCGCCACCAAGGACAATTTCTGGGCGATGGGCGACAATGGCCCGTGCGGGCCCTGTTCCGAAATCTTCTACGATCATGGCGAGCACATCCCCGGAGGCCCGCCCGGGTCGCCCGACGAAGATGGCGATCGCTTCACCGAGATCTGGAATCTCGTCTTCATGCAATACGAGCAGGCGGACAATGTCGTCGTCCGGGACCTGCCGCGCCCATCGATCGACACCGGCATGGGGCTGGAGCGGATCGCGGCGGTCATGCAGGGGGTTCACGACAATTACGACACGGACACGTTCAAGGCGTTGATCGCCGCGTCGGCGGAGCTGACCCGGACCGATGCCGGCGGCGAGCGCAAGGCGAGCCATCGGGTGATCGCCGACCATCTGCGCGCCTCCGGCTTCCTGATCGCCGACGGCGTCCTCCCGGCGAACGAGGGCCGCGGTTATGTGCTGCGCCGGATCATGCGCCGCGCGATGCGCCATGCCCATATCATCGGCGCCTCCGAGCCCCTGATGCACCGGCTGGTGCCGTCGCTGGTCGCAGAGATGGGAGCAGCCTATCCCGAACTGGTTCGTGCCCAGCCCCTGATCGAGGAGACGCTGAAGCTCGAGGAGACGCGCTTCCGCCAGACCCTAGACAAGGGCCTGAGGCTGCTCGACGAGGCAACGGCGGGAATGAAGGCCGGAGACACGCTCTCCGGCGACGTCGCTTTCCGGCTCTACGACACGTTCGGCTTTCCCTATGATCTCACGGAGGACGCGTTGCGTGCCTCCGGGCTCGCCGTCGACCGGGCGGGCTTCGATGCCGCCATGGCCGAGCAAAAGGCTGCGGCCCGGGCCGCCTGGAAAGGCTCCGGCGCCAAAGCGTCGGAGGACGTCTGGTTCGACATCGCCGAGGAGCATGGCGCGACCGACTTTACCGGCTATTCGGGTCATGAGGGCGAGGGCGTCGTCGTCTCCCTTGTGAAGGACGGAGTTCGCGTCGACAAAGCGGCTGCGGGCGACGAGGTCGTCGTCCTGACCAACCAGACGCCCTTCTACGGCGAGAGCGGCGGCCAGACCGGCGACACCGGGACCATCACCGGCGAGAAGGGGCTTGAGGCCGACGTCACGGACACGTCGAAGCCGCTCGGGCGGCTGCACGCGCACCATGCCGTGATCCGGTCGGGCGAGGTCGCGGTAGGCGACGCCGTCCACCTGTCGGTGGATACCGAGCGGCGCGCCAAGGTCCGCGCCAATCACAGCGCCACCCATTTGCTCCATGCGGCGCTGCGCCGGCGGCTCGGCACGCACGTCACGCAGAAAGGCAGCCTGGTCGCGCCGGACTATTTCCGGTTCGACTTCTCTCATCCCAAGGCGTTGACCCGCGGGGATATCGAAGCGGTCGAAGAAGAAGTGAACCGTCATATCCGCGAGAACGAGCCGGTCGGGACCCGGCTGATGACTCCCGACGAGGCGGTCGCGGCCGGCGCGCTCGCCTTGTTCGGCGAAAAATATGGCGAGGAGGTACGCGTCCTCTCCATGGGCCGCGGCGACGACAATGCCTATTCCGTCGAGCTGTGCGGCGGCACGCATGTGAGCGCTTTGGGCGACATCCAACTGTTCAAGATCATCGGCGAGAGCGCCGTCGCCGCCGGCGTGCGGCGCATCGAGGCCCTGACCGGTGAAGCGGCGCGCCGCTGGCTCACCGAGCGCGAGGAGCGGCTCAAGGAGACCGCGGCCGCGCTCAAGGCGTCGCCGGACGAGGTTCCGGCACGCGTCGCAATCCTGATCGAGGAGCGCCGCCGGCTCGAGCGGGAGCTCGCGGAGGCGAGGAAGGCGCTGGCGCTCGGCGGCGGCGGCAAGACCGATATGGCCGGACCGGAGCAGGTAGGGGGTCATGGCTTCATCGGCCAGGTGCTGGAAGGCATGGACCCGAAGGGCCTGCGCGGCCTCGTCGACGAAGCCAAGAAGCGCGTCGGCTCCGGCGTCGTCGCCATGGTAGCGGTGAATGACGGGCGCGCCAGCATTGCCGTCGGCGTGACCGACGACCTCACCGCGACGCGCAATGCCGTCGACCTCGTCCGTAAGGCGGTCGAGACGCTGGGCGGGCAGGGCGGCGGCGGCCGGCCCGACATGGCGCAGGGCGGCGGCCCAGACGGCGGCAAGGCGGCCGATGCGGTCGCAGCGGTTCGCGAGGCGCTCGAGGGAGCGGCCGTTCCCGCCTGACGACGGGAATTGCCCCTGCCAATCAGGCTCGCTCCTCTAGCCGGGCTCGATAGCGTCGCGCAGGCGGCGGCCGCGAAGGCGCGGCGCATCCTGGAGCTGGCCCATCTCCATGATCTGCTGGCGCAGCTCGGCGCGCTTCTCGTGGATCGAAGCGATGACGGGTCCCATCGCCATGCCGAGGTCGACCAGCACCGCTTCCGAGAGCTGCAATGACGATTCGACCGTCTCCGGCACCGCATCCGTGGCGCCGGCCCGGTAGAGCTCGGCGGCGTGATGCGTGTCGCGAGCGCGGGCGACGATGGTGAGGTCGGGAAGCCATGCGCGGACCTTCCTCACCAGCCGAACGACCTGCACCGGATCGTCCATCGTCAGGATGAGGGCGCTGGCATGGCCCAGGTTCAGCCGGTCGAGGAATTCGGGCCGCGAAGCGTCGCCGAATACCAATGGAAAGCCTTCGCGGCGAGCGCCGGTGACCACGTCGATGTTCGAATCGACCGCGACATACGGACGATCGTGGTAAGAGAGCATTTCGGCGACCAGGCGCCCGACCCGGCCGAAGCCGACGATCACGGCCCGCGGTTCGTCGCGGCTGGGAACGAGTTCGGCAATCGCATCGACCTCGCGGCCCTCGATGCGACGAGCGACCCAGCGGCCGAGCTTGGCAAGCACAGGCGTGAGCGTGAGCCCCATCGCGGTCACGATCTGCCAGAAGGCGGCGGTCGTCGGCGCGATCAGCGCAGCAGCGGAAGCGGCGGCGAGAACGATCAGGGTCGTCTCTGAGGGCGAGGCCATCAGCAGCCCCGCTTCGGCGGCGACCGCCCGGCGCGCGCCGCCGACCCGCAGCAGCAAGGCGGTCACCAGCGCCTTCACCAGCATCACCGCGACCAAAGCGAGCACCAGCTCTCCCCAGTTCGCCAGGATGGCGCGCAGGTCGAGGCTCATTCCCACCGTGATGAGGAAAACACCGAGACCGAGGCCGCGCAGCGGCGCCGTCATCGATTCGACCTCGCCATGATATTCGGTCTCGGCGATCAGGATGCCGGCGATCAGCGCGCCGACGATCGGCGACAGGCCCGCTGCGGCAGTGGCGAGGCTGGAGGCGATCACCACAAGCAGGCTGATCGACAGGAACAGCTCGGGATTCTTGGTCCGCGCCGCCTGCGCGAACAGCCGGGGAAGCAGCAACCGCCCGAGCACGAGCATGGCGACGACGACGGCAGCGCCGACCAGGACGGTGGTGAGAAGCCCGGAAAAGCCCTCGGCCTGTGCGAAGGGGGCGAGAGCACCCAGCGCGAAGATGATCGGCACGATCGCCAGATCCTCGAACAGCAGCATCGCGAAGGCCGAGCGCCCGACCGGGCTCGTCGTCCCGACCATCGGCAGGACCACCGCCGTCGACGAGAGCGCCAGGGCAAGACCGAGCGCGAAGGCGCCGGTCCAGGGTTGGCCGTAGACGTGAAGGCCGACCCCGATGATCGCCGCGGCGAGGAGCAGCTCGGCGGCGCCGACGCCGAACACGAGCCGCCGCATGCCCCACAGGCGACGGAACGACAGCTCGAGACCGATCGAGAAGAGCAGGAGGATGATTCCGAGCTCGGCGAAGGGAGCGATCGCCTCGGGATTGGAGATGGTGATGTAGTTGAGCCAAGGCATGTCCAGCGCGATGGCGCCGAGGCCGGCCGGCCCCACGAGAATGCCGACCAGAATGAAGCCGATCACCGGGCTGATCCGGAACCGGGCGAAAGTGGGAATGACGATTCCCGCGGCGCCGAGGATCACCAGTGCATCACTGAATCCGGAGGTACTGAACTCGGTCGCCATCCTCCCTTTATGGCGCATTCGCCTTGAATCAACAGTGCCCTCCCGCCGCGGCCCGCCTCAGGCGTAAGCGAGAAGGAGCGCGATCAGCGCGCCAACGCCGGCACTGGCGCCCACGATCGCGGGGAGGAACCACCTGGGAGGCTGCCCCGGCCGCCGGCTCATGTCTGCTCTCCTCCCGGTGCGGTTCGCTCGGGATCGGCGCGCGGCGCGGCCGCGGCCAAGGTCAGCATCCGCGCGGCGGTCTCCCGTTCGCCCATCACCACCTCCTGCACACCAAGTCTTTCAAGATGCGCCACTTCCTCGTCGGAATGGGCCCGGGCGATGATCCTTATGTCCGGGTTCAGTTCCCTGGCCCGCTGGGCGATCACGCCGCCCTCGAATCCCTCGGGAATGGCAATGAGCAAGCGGACCGCCTGCCGAATTCCGGCTTCCTCAAGCACGCGCTGATCGGTCGCATTGCCCGCAACGACGCGCAACCCGGCTTCCTCGGCGCGGGCGGCCAGATCTCCCTCGGTTTCGATGAGGACGGGCACGCGCCCTCGTGCCACGAGCCCGTCGGCGATGATGCGGCCGACCCGGCCATAGCCGACCAGGATGGTGCCGTCGGCAGCCGGGGCGGCGCCGGCCGGTTCGGTCGGCGGCGCTTCGGCCGAGCCTTCGGCCACGATCCGGTCGTAGGCTCGCGCCGCGAGCGAGAGGATGAAGGGGTTGGCGAAGATGGAGAGGATCGCTCCGGCCAGGATGAGGTCCCGCCCCTCCGCCGGAAGCAAGCCGAGGCCCGTCCCGAGCCCGGCAAGAATGAAGGAAAACTCGCCGATCTGGGCCAGGCTCGCAGAGACGACGAGGGCGGTCCGGATCTGATGTCCGAAGGCACGAACGATCAGGAAGGCAGCGATGGACTTGCCAAGGATGATGATCGCGACCGTGGCGAGCAGCGGTAACGGCTGCTCGGTCACGACCTCGGGATCGAACAGCATGCCCACCGAGACAAAGAAGAGCACGGCGAACGCGTCGCGGAGCGGCAGCGTCTCCTCGGCCGCGCGGCGGCTCAACTGGGTCTCGCCGAGGATCATGCCGGCGAAGAAGGCGCCGAGCGCGAACGACACATCGAAGACATAAGCCGCGCCGAACGCGACGCCGAGCGCGATCGCCAGCACCGCAAGCCGGAACAGCTCGCGCGAGCCGGTATGGACGACCCAGTGGAGGACATAGGGTATGACGCGGCGCCCGACGACGAGCATCAAAGCGATGAATCCCGCCACCTTCAGGAAGGTCATGGCGATCGGGCCGGCCATGGCGGCACCGAGCGACGGTCCGTCCTCCACCGTGGAACCGGCGACGGCCGCGATCGGGGGCAGCAGAACAAGGGCGAGGACCATCACCAGGTCCTCGACAATCAGCCAGCCGACCGCGATGCGGCCGCGCTCCGTCTCGACGAGGTTGCGCACCTGTAGGGCGCGCAGAAGAACCACGGTGCTGGCGACCGACAGGGCCAGCCCGAAGACGATTCCAGCGATCAGTCCCCAGCCAAGCGCCAGCGCCAGACCCATTCCCATCAGCGTGGCGGCCGTGATCTGAACGATCGCCCCGGGCACGGCGATCTTCCTGACCGCGAGAAGGTCGCGCAGCGAAAAATGAAGGCCGACGCCGAACATGAGCAGGATCACGCCGATCTCGGCAAGCTCCTGCGCCAGAGCGGCGTCGGCGACGAAGCCCGGTGTGAACGGCCCCACGAGGACCCCTGCCAGAAGGTAGCCGGCAATGGGCGAAACGCGGAGCCTGTGGGCGAGCGAGCCCATCAGGAATGCGATGACCAGACCGGCGACGATCGTGCCGATCAGGGGAGTGTGGTGGGGCATCCAGCCTCCTTCGTGCCCGCGCGGCTCGTGGCGGGCCGGTATATCGCTGATCGGACGCCGGACGCTGGAGGCGGGACCGCGATCGGCACCGCAATCGCCGCGCACCCGGCGCGAGCTCAATGTTTCTCTCCCGTGCCGGATCGTGGTCGCGTTCCGGCACGGGTCGGACGATCAGCCGACCGGAGGCGCGCGCGCCTGAAAGATGGCGCCAGCCCGCCGCTCATGCGCACTCGCGACGGCGGGCGCGCGGCGCAGCCCCGACGATCCGGCAAATCTCGGAATTTCGGCGGGCGCGGACCATGTGGCGAGATGGGCGCGCGCCTCGGCGGAAGCGAACGTCCCATCCGACTTTCCGGGCTGGAGCAGCCTCCGGGACTTGCCCGGCACGCTATTCCGCTTCGGAGTCAATGCGACGTCGCTGGTCGATATGCTGAAGGCGGAGCCGGATTGCCTGGCGATTGGAGAGCCGATGGGGATCACGGCATGAGCCAGCACGGTGGCGAGCGCCAGCCAGAGGCAGGCAAGAGTGATACAACGGCTAAGGCAGAACGGCATTTTCCTGCCTATGACGGCGCGGCGTTCCGTACGCAATCCGAGCGACTGCCGCCGCGGCGCTCAGAACATCGGATGAGGGTTGGCCGACTGCTCGGGAACCGGCTGGATCACGTCCCAGTGCTCGACGATCTTGCCATTGTCGAGCCGGACGATGTCAACGATGGCGACACCCCGATCCTGCGGGTTCTGGCGGGCGCGCACGTGGACCGCGGCGAGGTCGCCGTCGACAATGATCCTGTGCACCTCGCGAACCGCCTCGGGCTGGCTGGCGAAATAAGGCTCAAGAGCGGCGATTGCCGCGGCGCGGCCGTCCGCGGCGAGCGGATTGTGCTGGATATAATCCTCGTGGACGTAGGTTTCGAACGCCTCGCGAACGCGACCCTGGCGATAGAGCAGGTCGACGAAGCGCTCGACGATCTCGCGATTGGCGAACGTCTGCTCGGCCCCCCGCTGCTCTCCTGAGCCCGCAGCCGCGACCGGCGCCGCACAGGCGAACAGCAGGCCGGCCGCGAACGCTATCCTCAGCCTCATCGCCCGTCTCCCTTCCCTCGGCTCGGGCAGAGTGAAGAGAGAGACGGGCGAGGGCAAGAGGCGATTACCCCTCGTTTAGGTCAATCACGCGAAACGGGCGCCAGCAGCCTTCAGGGAGCAAGGAGCGTCAGCTCCAGCTTCCCATCGCCTTTTCGAGGTTGAGGCGAATGGCCTCGAAAAACTGCTCGGTGGTCATCCAGCTCTGCTCGGGGCCGATCAGGATCGCGAGGTCCTTCGTCATCTGACCCTGCTCGACCGTTTCGACGCAGACCCGTTCGAGCGTTTCGGCGAAGCGCACGACGTCCGGAGTCTCGTCGAACTTGCCGCGATACTTCAGACCGCCGGTCCAGGCGAAGATCGAGGCGATCGGGTTGGTCGACGTAGCCTTGCCCTGCTGGTGCATGCGATAATGGCGGGTGACGGTGCCGTGCGCGGCCTCGGCCTCGACGGTCTTGCCGTCGGGAGTCATGAGCACGGAGGTCATCAGCCCGAGCGAGCCGAAGCCCTGCGCGACCTGATCCGACTGGACGTCGCCGTCATAATTCTTGCAGGCCCAGACGAACTTGCCGCTCCACTTGAGCGCGCTCGCCACCATGTCGTCGATCAGGCGATGCTGATATTCGATCCCGGCTGCCTTGAAGCGCTCCTTGAACTCGGCCTCGTAAATCTCCTCGAACAGATCCTTGAAGCGGCCGTCATAGGCCTTGAGGATGGTGTTCTTGGTCGACAGATAGACCGGCCAGCCGCGGTTCAGGCCGTAGTTGAAGCAGGCATGAGCGAAATCCCGGATCGACTCGTCGAGATTGTACATGCCCATCGCGACGCCGGAGCCGGGGAAATCGAACACCTCATGCTCGATCGTCTCGCCATCCTCGCCGACCCACTTCATCGTCAGCTTGCCCGGGCCGGGGACGAGGAAGTCGGTCGCCTTGTACTGGTCGCCGAAGGCGTGGCGGCCGACGACGATCGGATCGGTCCAGCCCGGGATCAGGCGCGGCACATTGTCGATGACGATCGGCTCGCGGAAGACGACGCCGCCCAGGATGTTGCGGATCGTGCCGTTGGGCGAGCGCCACATCTTCTTCAGGCCGAATTCCTCGACCCGCGCCTCGTCCGGCGTGATGGTGGCGCATTTGACCCCGACGCCGTGCTGCTTGATCGCCTCGGCCGCCTCGACCGTGATTCGGTCATCCGTCTCGTCGCGCTTCTCGATACTGAGGTCGTAATAGAGCAAGTCGACATCGAGATAGGGCTGGATCAGCCGCTCGCGGATCCACTGCCAGATGATGCGAGTCATCTCATCGCCGTCGAGTTCGACGACCGGGTTCCTGACCTTGATTTTCGCCATGTGGCCTTTTGCGCCTTCTTCCCCGTGTTGCGTGTGGGGGCCCTGTAGGCGGTGGCGGCGGCAGGATCAACCGAGCCGCCGACGACCGTTCCGCGGCCTGCGGGCGCTAACCGGGAAGGAGCCGGAACGGCGGGGTTCCAGTTGTTTCCCCCCGCCGCACCGCCTAAAGGTCGCGCGATGAGCTCGCTGGAAAAATCCGACCTGGTCACCACGAACGTCCGGTATCGGATGCCGAGCGTCCATCCGGACGGACGCAAGTTCGTCGTCGTCGCAGCGGCGATCGCCGCCTTGTTCTGGTGGATAATCGACTGGGACGTGGTCGGCTGGCTCGCGGCCGGACTGACATTGTGGACGGCCGCTTTCTTCCGCGATCCGATCCGGACGACCCCGACCGGCGAGGGGCTGATCGTTGCGCCCGCCGACGGCCTGGTAACGATGATCGCGACCGTGCCGCCGCCGCGCGAGCTGGTGGGGGAGGGCGGCCTGGCCGACGAGCCGGTGATCCGCGTCTCCATCTTCATGAGCGTGTTCGACGTCCACATCAATCGGGCGCCGATCGCCGGAACGATCACCCGCGTCGTCTATATTGCCGGCAAGTTCCTCAACGCCGATCTCGACAAGGCTAGCGAACATAATGAGCGCCAACACATATTGGTGGAAGGCGATGACGGGACGAGGGTAGCCTTCACCCAGATTGCCGGCCTGGTCGCGCGCCGAATCGTCCCCTGGATCAAGGTCGGGGACCGGGTGGTTTCGGGCCAGCGGGTCGGCTTGATCCGCTTCGGCAGCCGGGTCGACGTCTATCTGCCGGCCGGCACCTCTTCGCAGGTGCTCCTTGGGCAGCGCACCGTCGCGGGCGAGACCATCGTGGCGCGAGCCGGGGTGTCGGAACTCATCGAGGGCGTCGCCCAGTGACGCCACCCGGCGCCGGGGGCGACAATCGCGGTATACCCCTTCGGGCGGTGGTGCCCAATGCGGTCACCGCGCTGGCACTGTGCGTCGGCCTTACCGGCGTGCGCTTCGCAATCGCCGGGGAATGGGCGAGCGCCATCTTCGCGATCATCGCCGCCGGCGTGCTCGATGGCATGGACGGTCGCATCGCACGGGCGCTCAAGGGCCAGAGCCGGTTCGGGGCGGAGCTCGATTCCCTTTCCGACGTGATCGCCTTCGGCGTCGCGCCGGCCATCATCCTGCATTTATGGTCGCTCCAGTACCTGCCGCGCTTCGGCTGGCTGTTCGCGCTCGCTTACGCAGTCTGCATGGCAATGCGCCTTGCCCGGTTCAATGCGCGCATCGACGTCGCGGACCAGCCTCACAAGTCGGCCGGCTTCCTGACCGGCGTGCCGGCACCGGCCGGTGCCGGCCTGCTGCTCCTGCCTATCTACCTGTGGCTTGCGAGCGGCCGCGAATGGACCTGGCTGCAGGACTATCGCCTGATCGGCCCCTGGGCGGCCCTGGTCGCCTTCCTCGTGATATCGAGCGTCGCGACCTTCTCCTGGACGTCGCTGCGGCTGCGGCGGAGCATCCGGCTGGAGGCAATCGTCGTCATCGCGATGTTCGGCGCCGCACTCGTCTCGGCGCCATGGGAGACGCTGAGCGCCGCGGCCATTCTCTACCTCGTGCTGATCCCGTTCAGCATGTCGAGCTATGCGAAGGTCAGGCGGCTGCGCGCCGCCGCGTCGACACCGCCGCGTCCGCCCGAGGCGGCTGCACCCGACCCGAAGGCACCCCCCGCAGGGCGGCGGCGATCTGGGCCCAATTCGCCCTGACGGTCATTTCCAGAATCAGGCCGAGCGAGGCGAGCAGCCCGGTGAAGAACAGGATCGAGGCGGAATGAGCCAAAGTCTATCCCCTTGAAAAATCGTCCGGTTCAACGCCGACCGAGTGGAGAGGCTCCGCCACCGCGTTGAAGAGCCAACATGTTCGTGTTTTGTTCTGTTGTCAAGCCTGGCTCAAGCGGCTTGATTTCAACGCCTGCTGCTCCTAAGTGCGCGGCCATTCCACATGCGGATGCCATCATACCGGTGGCTGCGGTTTCCCAGGGAGACCCGGCTTATCGGCGCCGCAGAGGTAGAACCGGAAGGAGAAAGACCATGGCGTCCACCGACGTCACCATGCAGCAATTGCTCGAGGCCGGAGCGCATTTCGGCCACCAGACCCACCGCTGGAATCCCAAGATGAAGCCGTACATCTTCGGCGAGCGGAACGGGGTCCACATCATCGACCTGTCGCAGACAGTGCCGCTCTTCGCGCGCGCGCTGGACTTCGTCCGCAATTCGGCCGCGGCCGGCGGGAAAGTGCTGTTCGTCGGCACCAAGCGCCAGGCGCAGGAGCCGATCGCCGAGTCGGCGCGCCGCTGCGGCCAGCATTTCGTCAATCATCGCTGGCTCGGCGGCATGCTCACGAATTGGAAGACCATCTCCAACTCGATCAAGCGCTTCAAGGCGCTCGAGGAGCAGCTTGCCGGCGACACGGCGGGACTGACCAAGAAGGAAGTCCTCCAGCTTACGCGCGAGCGCGACAAGCTGGAAATGTCGCTCGGCGGGATCCGTGACATGGGCGGTCTTCCCGACGTCATGTTCATCATCGACGCCAACAAGGAAGAGCTGGCGATCAAGGAAGCCAATGTGCTCGGCATTCCGGTCGTCGCCGTCCTCGATACGAACGTCAGCCCGCAGGGCATCGCGTTCCCGGTTCCCGGCAATGACGATGCCAGCCGTGCCATCCGCCTCTATTGCGACGCGGTCGCCGATGCGGTCCTCGCCGGCAAGCAAGGCGGCGCCGCCGCCCGCGGTGCGGACCTCGGGGCGATGGACGAGCCGCCGGCGGAAGCCGCGCTCGCCGAAGCCTGATGATTCTCCCCTCCCGCCAGTGGAGGGGATCGAAAGACGGGCCGGGCCTCCGGGCCCGATCCGTTCACTTCCAGCCCCTCCCGCGAGCGGGAGGGGAGCCAAAGAGGATATGAGACATGGCTGAGATCACGGTCGCCACGGTCAAGGAACTGCGCGAGCGCACCGGCGCCGGCATGATGGACTGCAAGAAAGCGCTGGGCGAGACCGGCGGCGACATGGAAGCCGCGATCGACTGGCTGCGCACCAAGGGCCTCGCTGCCGCCGCCAAGAAGGCGGGACGCGTCGCAGCCGAGGGTCTGATCGGTGTGGCCGTCGTCGGCACGATCGGTGCCGCGGTGGAGGTCAACAGCGAGACCGACTTCGTCGCCAAGAACGACCAGTTCCAGGATTTCGTGCGCAACACCGCTCAGATCGCGCTGGCCACCGGCGCCGACGTGGGCGAGCTTTCGCGTGCCCAATATCCCGGCCACGGCACCGTCGCCGAGATGCTGACCCACAATATCGCGACGATCGGCGAGAACCAGTCGCTGCGCCGCGCTGCCCGCATCGAAGTGGGCGACGGCGTGGTCGTGCCCTACGTCCACAATGCCGTCGCTCCCGGCCTCGGCAAGATCGGCGTGCTGGTCGCGCTCGAAAGCAAGGCCGACAAGGGCGAGCTCGAGACGCTCGGCAAGCAGCTTGCGATGCATATCGCCGCCGCCAATCCGCTCGCGATGCGCGGCGAGGATCTCGACGCGGAACTGGTCGAGCGCGAGCGGTCAATCGCTCAGGAGAAAGCGGCCGAATCCGGCAAGCCGGCGGACATCGTCGCAAAGATGGTCGAGGGCGCGCTGGGCAAGTTCCGCAAGGAGAACGCGCTGCTTTCCCAGCTCTTCGTCATGGACAACAAGACCCGGATCGAGGACGTGATCACGGCCGAGGCGAAGCGGCTCGGCACGGAGGTCACGCTGAACGGCTTCGTGCGCTTCCAGCTCGGCGAAGGGATCGAGCGCAAGGAGAGCGACTTCGCGGCCGAGGTCGCTGCGGCTTCCGGCGTCGGCAAGGCCGAGCCGGTCGCATCCTGAGGCGCCTTATCGCCTTGGCAGGGTGGCGCGCGCTCACTAAGGTGCGCGCCACCGCACTTTCTTGCCGACGTTCGGGAAATTGAGCCCCATGCCGCGCCCGCGCTTCAACCGTATCCTGCTGAAGCTTTCGGGCGAGGCGCTGATGGGCGAGGGCCAGTTCGGCATCGATCCCGACACCGTCGCCCGCCTCGCCGAAGAGATAAAGGCGGCGCGCGAGGACGGGCATGAGCTGTGCCTCGTCGTCGGCGGCGGCAACATCTTCCGTGGCCTTGCCGGCGCCGCCAAGGGGTTCGACCGCGCCAGCGCCGATTATATGGGCATGCTGGCGACGGTGATGAATGCGCTCGCCTTGCAGAACGCGCTCGAGAAGGCCGGCGTCGACACCCGCGTCCAGTCGGCGATTCCGATGGCGACCGTGTCCGAACCCTATATCCGCCGCCGCGCCGTCCGGCACATGGAGAAGGGAAGGGTGGTGATCTTCGCCGCCGGCACCGGAAACCCCTTCTTCACCACCGATACCGCCGCTGCCCTGCGGGCTGCGGAGATGGGCTGCGACGCCCTGTTCAAGGGCACCAGCGTCGACGGCGTCTACGATGCCGATCCCAAGCAGGTGAAGGATGCGAGGCGCTACGAGACGGTCACCTTCAACCAGGTCCTCTCGGACAATCTGAGGGTTATGGACGCGAGCGCCGTCGCCTTGTGCCGCGACAACAATATTCCGATCGTCGTGTTCAACATCCGCGAACGCGGCAACCTGGCCCGCGTGCTCGGCGGCGGCGGCACGGCGACCATCGTCCAGAATGAGGGAGGGATCCATGCCAAGCTATGACAAGGCCGATCTTCAGCGCCGCATGCACGGCGCCGTCGAGTCGCTGAAGCACGACCTGGGCGGCCTTCGCACCGGCCGCGCCTCGACCACCTTGCTCGATCCGATCCAGGTCGAGGTCTACGGCTCGAACATGCCCTTGAACCAGGTAGCGACGGTGTCCGCGCCGGAGCCGCGACTGCTTTCGGTGCAGGTCTGGGACCGCTCAAACGTCTCCTTGGTGGAGAAGGCGATCCGGAACGCCGACCTCGGCATCAATCCTGTCGTCGACGGCCAGAACATCCGGCTGCCGATTCCGGACATGACCGAAGAAAGGCGCAAGGAGCTCTCCAAGCTCGCGCACCAATATGCCGAGAAGGCGAAGATCGCAGTGCGCAATGTGCGTCGCGACGGCATGGACAATCTCAAGCAGGACGAGAAGAAGCACGAGATCAGCGAGGACGAACGCAAGCGCAGCGAGACGGACGTCCAGAAGCTGACCGACGAGGCGATCGCCGAGATCGATTCGATCCTCGCCGCCAAGGACAAGGAAATCCTGCAGCGGTGACCACGACCAGCACGGGCTCCAGGACCGCCGGCGCCGGGGCCCGGGCCGAAGGTAGCGGCTCGGAGGGCGCGGTCCCCCGTCACGTGGCCATCATCATGGACGGCAACGGCCGTTGGGCGAAGGCGCGCGGCCTGCCTCGCGCGGCCGGCCATCGCGCCGGGGCCGAGGCGGCGCGGGCAGCCGTGCGCGCCGCCGGCGAGGCCGGAGTCGAGTGCCTCACCCTCTATGCTTTCTCGTCGGAGAATTGGCGACGCCCGGCCTCCGAGATCAACGACCTGACGGCACTTCTGCGATTCTATGTGAAGAAGGAGTTCGAAAGCCTTCATCGCGAAGGCATTCGCCTCAAGATCCTCGGCGACCATACCGCCTTCGAAGCCGATGTGGCGCGGCTGGTCGACGACGCCGTCGCGCGAACTTCCGCCAACGAGCGGATGACCGTCGCGATCGCGCTCAATTACGGAGCGCGGGGCGAACTTGCGAACGCGATGCGACGGCTCGCCGCCGACGTGGCGCAAGGAAGGCTCCAGCCGGGCGACATCGACGAGACGCGGATAGAGGCGGCGTTGGACACCCATGACCTTCCGCCGCTCGACCTTCTGATCCGCACCTCAGGCGAGCAGCGGCTCTCCAATTTCCTGCTGTGGCAGGCGGCCTATGCCGAGCTATTGTTCATCGAGACCCTATGGCCGGATTTCGACGGCGACTCGATGCGCGCCGCTCTGCACGAATTCGCCCGCCGCGAACGGCGATACGGCGGTCTGTGAGCGACACCGGAGACAGGCTCGCGCGGTCGGACCTGCCGACCCGCTTCGCCGCCGGCGTAGCGATGATCGCGGTCGCGCTGGCCGCCACCTGGCTCGGCGGATGGCCGTTCCGCCTGCTGGCCGCCGGCGCCGCCGCGCTGATGCTGATCGAATGGGCCGACATGCACCGGGTGCCGAGGCTCTGGTCGCACGTCGGCGCGCTGCTGCTCGCGGCCCTTCTCCTCGGCTGGACCGAATATCTCTATCCCGCAGCCGAGGCGCCGCTATTCGCCGACTCCCAGACGCTGGCACCCAACTGGCTGGGCTTCGGCGGCGTCGCGCTCGCGGCGCTGGCGATCGGCCTGGTGAGCCGCCGTCTCGCCATGATCGGCGGGACCCTCTACGTCGGCATTCCCACGTTCGCGATGCTCAGCCTGGGCTGGGTGTGGGAGGTGCTGGTCTTCTGGGTGTTCGTCGTGACCTGGGCGACCGACATTTTCGCTTATTTCGCCGGGCGGACCATCGGCGGCCCCAGGCTCGCCCCGCGGATCAGCCCCAACAAGACCTGGGCCGGGATGGCCGGGGGGGTCGTCGGCGCCGCCTTGTTCGGCTGGCTCGCCGCCGACTTCTTCGAACTGGAATCGCTGTTCCGCTGGATCGGCGGCCCGATGGCGGTGGTCGCCCAGGCTGGCGACCTCTATGAAAGCTGGGTCAAGCGCCGCGCCGGCGTGAAGGACAGCGGTTCGATCCTGCCCGGCCATGGCGGCGTGCTCGACCGCCTCGACGGCCTGCTCGCCGTCGTGCTGGTCACGACCTTGCTGCTCATGGCGGGACTCTGGACCGAATGAGCGCGCGCCGCAGCGTAACCATTCTCGGTGCGACCGGCTCGGTCGGCCGTTCGACGCTCGACCTGATCGGACGTGATCCGGAGCGGTTCGAAATGGTCGCTCTGACCGCCGGCCGCGACGTCGAGGGGCTGGTCGAGCTGGCCAGGCGCTTCCGCCCGCGGCTCGCCGTCATCGGCGATGAAGGGGCGCATTCTCGCCTCTCCGACGGGCTCGCCGGGACCGGCATCGAGACGGCGGCAGGGGCAGAGGCGATCGTGGAGGCCGCGGGATCGGGCGCCGACTGGACCATGGCCGCCATCGTCGGCACCGCCGGCCTCAAGCCGGCTCTGCGTGCGCTCGAGGGTGGCGGGACCCTCGCCTTCGCCAACAAGGAGGCGCTGGTTTCGGCCGGCGAGCTGATGATGCGCGTCGCCACCGCCACGGGTGCGACCCTTCTCCCGGTCGATTCCGAGCATAACGCCATCTTTCAATGTTTCGACCGCGAGCGGCCGGGCAGCGTCCGACGGATCATTCTCACCGCCAGCGGCGGGCCGTTTCGCGAACGCAGCCGCGACGAGATGCGGCGCGTCACGCCCGCAGAAGCGGTCGCGCATCCGAACTGGTCGATGGGCGCCAAGATCTCGGTCGATTGCGCCACCCTGATGAACAAGGGACTCGAGCTGATCGAGGCCTACCACCTGTTCCCGCTCGGGATCGATGCCATCGACATCGTCGTCCACCCGCAGTCGGTGATTCATTCCCTGGTGGAATATGTCGACGGATCGGTGCTCGCCCAGCTGGGCGCGCCCGATATGCGCATCCCGATCGCCTATACGCTGGCCTGGCCGGACCGGATGGAGACTCCCTGCGAGCGGCTCGATCTGGTGAAGATCGGCTCGCTCGATTTCGAGGCGCCCGACGAGATCCGTTTTCCGGCGCTCGGCCTCGCGCGCGCAGCGCTGGCGCAGGGCGGCGCGAAGCCTGCCATTCTCAATGCCGCCAATGAGATAGGAGTCGCGTCCTTCCTTGAAAGTCGGATCGGTTTCCTCGATATCGCGGCTGTGGTCGGCGAAGTGCTGGCCGCTTGTGATCCGCCGGCGCCCACGTCGATAGACGAGGTGCTGGAGATCGATCGGCAAGCAAGAAGGGTGGCTGCCGAAATAGCAGGAAAGTTCTCCTTTTGAGCAGTCCGGGTTTCGCCTTCACCGTCTTCGCCTTCCTGCTCGTCATCGGGCCCCTCATCTTCGTTCACGAACTCGGCCATTATTTCGCCGGGCGTTGGTTCGGCGTGAAGGCGGAGACCTTCTCGATCGGCTTCGGGCGCGAGCTTTTCGGCTGGACCGACCGCCGCGGCACGCGTTGGAAGGTCGGCTGGCTGCCGCTTGGCGGCTATGTCCGCTTCAAGGGCGACATGAATCCGGCGAGCACGCCGTCCGACGACTGGCTGGCGCTGCCGGCGGAAGAGCGCGCCGAGACGTTCCAGTCGAAGAAAGTGTGGCAGCGCTTCATCATCGTACTGGCGGGGCCGCTGACGAACTTCCTCTTCGCCATCGTCGCCCTGATGATCATCTTCGCGGCGATCGGCTATCCGAGCAGCGCGGCCGTCGTCGGCGGAGTGCTCGAAGACAGCCCGGCGGCGAGTGCCGGCTTCCGCCCCGGCGACAAGATCGTCGAGGTGAATGGCGCCGGAATCGACACGTTCGCCGACCTCCAATCCTATGTCAGCCTTCGGCCCGACCAGCCGATGCGCTTCATCGTCGAGCGCGACGGGGCCGAGTTGGCGCTCCAGGCGACGTCGCGGGGCGAGGTGCTTCGCGACCAGTTCGGCAACGAGGCGCGGATCGGCCGGATCGGCGTAGCCCCCGGGTCGCTCGAATTCGCACCACTTCCGATCCACCGCCTGCCAGGTGCCGCCATCGACACGACCATCGATACGGTCGAGACGATGGTCGTGGCGCTTGGCCAGGTGATCACCGGCCAACGTTCGGTGAAGGAGTTGGGCGGGCCGCTGAAAATCGCCGAAGTGTCCGGCCAGCAAGCCAGCCTGGGCTGGTTGCCCTTCTTCTGGCTGATGGTGATCGTCTCAATTAATCTGGGATTCATCAACTTGTTGCCAATTCCCCTGCTGGACGGCGGGCACCTGCTTTTTTACGCGATCGAAGGCGTAAGGCGTAAGCCCCTGAAGCCGGAAGCCCAGGAATGGGCATTCAGGACCGGACTCGCGATGCTGTTGGCGCTGATGATCTTCGTTACTTTCAACGACCTGGCCTCATTTGGCCTCTTTACCAAGCTTGGCGGCTTGATCGGCTGACATTGTTGAGGCAGGGCGGGCGACGACAGGGTGACAGGCGGGCCCGGATTTGGGCTGCCACATCAAAGGGCGGGGACGCGTGACGGCCAACCAGGTATTTCCCAAGGGCAAACAATATTGCGCGGCCTTGCTCGTCGGCACGATGCTGGGCGGCCTCGCCGCGCCGGCCAGGGCCCAGACCGAGGCTCAGCCTGCCCAGCCTGCTCCGTCCGAGCAGCCGGCTCCAGCCCCGGCGCAGTCCGCCCCTGCGGCGTCGGGTCAGGCGACGGTTCCGTTCCTGCAGCCGCCTTCGCCGGCAGAGCCGACCCGCACGATCCGCAGCGTCACGGTTTCGGGCAACCAGCG
>NZ_SBFF01000008.1 GCF_004151485.1 Sphingosinicella sp. CPCC 101087
GCGGCCGAGAAGATGGCGAAGCTGCTCTGGCTGTAGTCGGCGTTCACGGCGCCTGCGGAGTCGGTCCAATTGCTGGAACCGCCGCCCAGGCGCCAGGTGCCGCTGCCGCCGTCGACCAGGTCGTTGTTTTTCGGTCCGGCGCCGCCGTCCCAGAAGGTCAGCGACAGTCCGGCCGTGTTGACCAGATTGACCTGTCCGTCGACCGCGGTCTGCACCGAGACGCTGCTTCCCCCAGGCATCGAGCCGAGCTCGAGGCCATTGTCGGTCAGCGCGCCGCCATAGTTGAACAGGCGGTAGATACCCGGCCCGAAGCTTCCGCCCGGAGTCATCGCCACGTCGAGCGCCCCGTCGAGCACGAGGTTGCCGCCCACCTCCACCAGGTCGTTGAGCGCACCGCCCACGACGTTGGCGTCGCCGAGCTGGAAATCGAGCCGGCTCGTCTCGCTTAGGGTCAGAGCGCCGGCAATGGTGAGCGTCCCCGCACCGAGCATGCCGGGAGCGAGCGTGGCGCCGCCGGCAAGCTCGACGTCGTCGCCGATCGTGCCGATGCCGCCCAGCAGCGCGCCGCCCGCGACGCTCGTGAGACCCTGCGCGTCCGTCTGGTCGCCGTTGACGAACAAGCTGCCCGCGGCGACCGTGGTGGCGCCTTCGTAATCGTTGGCGCCGGTCAGGACGAGCGTCCCGGCGCCGGCCTGCGTGAGGCCGCCCGCACCCGTGATCGCGCCGTCCAGCGTCAGCGTGGTGCCGACGTCCGGCAGGAAGGTGCCCGCAACGGCCAACTCGACGGCGCGGCCGCTCGCGATGTCCGCGGTGCTGACGAGCCGCCCGCCGCCGAACGCGATGGCGCCGTCGGCGGCGCCGAGATTGGCGTCGCTCGAAATGCTGAGCGCGCCGACCTGGATCAGCGTGCCGCCGTCATAGGCGTTGGAGCCGGAAAGGACGAGCGTTCCGAGGCCGGTCTTGACCAGCCGCGTGCCGCCGACGAGCGCGCTCTCGATCGTCGCCGAATATCCGGCCCCCTCCGCCGTGCCGTCGCCGACATTGACGATCGCATCCGGCCCGGAAAGCGTCAGCGCGTCGCCAGTGATCACATAGCCGTCGCTGATGAACTGCATGCCCGAGGCGACGACCGCGCCCGGATCGTCGTCGACGGTCACCCTGCCCGTCGCCGCCGAGAAGATGGCGAACTCGCCGTCGTCGAACGCGCCGTTGAACACACCGGTGATGTCAGCCCAATTGTCGTTGCCGTCGGCATTCTGCCAGACGCCGTCGCCGCCATTGACCGCGCTGCCCTTCGGCCCGGCCTCGCCGTCCCAGAAGTTGAGCGTGAGACCCGCCGTGTTGACGAGGTTGACCTGCCCGGCGACCGAAGTCTGGACCGCCACGTCGGACCCGGCCGGCATGTCCCCGACCGCAAGGCCGGGACCGCCGAGAAGACCGTCATAGCTGAGCACGCGATACACGCCGACGCCGAAGTCCCCGCCCGGCGTCACCGTCACGTCGATCGTGCCGCCCAGGGTCAGATCGCCGCGCACGTCGACGAGATCGTTGAGCGGACCGCCGACGACGTTCGAGGCGCCGAACTCGTAGGAGAGCCGGGAGGTGCCGTCGAGCGACAGGCTGCCGTTGATCGTGAGGGTGCCGGGGCCGGAGGCGTCGCCCGGCGCCAGGAACGCCCCGCCGGCCAGGATCACATCCCCACCGATCCGGCCGACGCCGCCCAGCGTCGCGCCCGAAGCGACGTCGGTCTCGCCCATCGCCAGCGACTGATCGCCGTTGACCAGCAGCGTCCCGCCGTCGACCGTGGTCAGGCCGGTATAGCTGTTGCTGCCGGTCAGGATGGTGGTGCCGTCGCCGGCCTGGCGAACCGCGCCCGATCCGGAGATCGTCCCGGCGAAGACATATTCGTTCGAGCGGTTGAAGATCAGCGTGCCGCCATTGTCGACATCGCCGACGATGCTCCCGGTCGTGCCGCCGTTGCCGAGCTGCAGGGTGCCGCCGCCTAGAACGTCGCTGATGGTCGTTCCGCCGGTATAGCTGTTGTCGGCGGTGAGCGTCAGGATGCCCGTCCAGCCCTGGGTGAGCTCGCCGCTGCCCGAAATCGTGCCGCCGAAGATCACATCATCCGAGCGGGCGAACAGGAGTGAGCCGTTGTTGACGACATCGCCCAGGATCGAGCCGGTGGTGCCGCCATTGCCGATCTGGAGTATGCCCTCGGCGATGGTCGTTCCGCCGGTATAGCTGCTGTCGGCGACGAGCGCCAAGATGCCGTTGCCCTGCTTGGTGAGAGCCCCGGCGCCGGATATGGCGCCGCGGAGGTCAACGAAGGTGGCGTCGGCATCGATGGTTCCGTCACCCACGAGCTCGATGTTGCGGATCATCACCACGTCGGCGACGACGTGGAGCGTGCCGCCGTCGAAGCTCAGGCCGCCTGTAAACTCGCCGAGATTGGCGTTGCTCGAGATCTGGAGCGTGCCGCCGTTGATCGCGGTGCCGCCGGTATAGAGGTTGGTGCCGGTGAGCACGAGCGTGCCCGCATCGGTCTTCACGAGCCGCGTCGCGCCGCTCAGGACGGACTCGATCGTCGCCACGTAATTTGCGCCCGCTTCCGTGCCGTCCCCGACCCGAACGATCGACTGGAGGCCGGCTTGGCCGGGATCGTCGGCCAGCACGATGCCGCCGCCTTCGACGACATAGCCGTCCGAGGCGAACTGCATGCCCATCGCCTCGACCGGGCCGCTCGTGGTGTCGACGAGCACGGCGCCCGCGGCGCCCTGGAAGACGGCGAAGCTGGCAGCGGCGAATGGGCCGGCGAAGGTGCCGGTATCGTCCGTCCAGTTCTGGTCGCCCGCGGCGCGCCAGGTGCCGCTGCCGCCGTCGACCAGGCCGTTGGCACGCGCGCCGCCATCCCCGTCCCAGAAGCTCAGCGCCAGGCCGGCCGAATTGACCAGGTTGACCTGCCCGGCGATCGAGGTCTGGATGAAATGGTCGGGCGAGCCGACGTTGAGCCCGCCGTCGGTCAGCGTGCCGCCATAGCTGATGATCCGGTAGACGCCGGGACCGAACGTGCCGCCGGGCGGCTGGGTCACGTTGATCGTGCCGTCGAGCGTGAGGTCGCCGCCGACGACGATCAGGTCGTTGAGATCTCCGCCGACCTCGCCCGCCGCCCCGAAGTCGAACTCGAGGCTCGATAGGCCGTTCAGGGCCAGATCGCCCAGGATGGTCAGCGTGCCCGGGATGCCGCTGCCGCTTCCCGGAGCGATCGAGCCGAAGATATTAACCTGGACGTCCCCGCCGATGGTTCCGGCGCCGCCCAGTCTGCTGCGTACGGTGACGCGGCCGGTCGCGCCGGACTGGTCGCCGTTAACGATGAGCATCCCCGACAGGACGTCCGTGTTCCCGGTATAGGCATTGTTACCGGTGAGCACGAGCGTGCCGCCGAATTGCTTCTGCAGTCTGCCGCTGCCCGTGAGGGTTCCGCCATAGGTCTGGTCGGCCGAGTTGAGGAAGTCGACCGTCCCTTCGTTGCGGATGTCGCCTGTGATCGAACTGGCGGTCGTGCCATCGCCGATCGCCAGTCTCCCGGCCTCGACGACGACTCCGTCCGAGAAGTCATGGGCGCCCGTCAGTATCAGGCTGGCAGTGCCTTGCTTGGTCAGGCTTTCGAAGCCGCTGACGCTTCCCGAATCCAGGGTCGGGGGGGAACTGGCGTTGTTGACGACGACCCGAAGGTCGTCGACGCCGCCGCCGCCGTCGATCCGTGCGCCGCCGATCGTGGCGCCATCGTTGATGACCAGGCTGTCGTCGCCCAGGCCGAGGTTCAGGACCGAGCCGCCGGTCGCGAGCGTGCCGGTCAGGTTGACTGTGTCGCTGCCGCCGCCCAGGTCGCCGGCCGCGCGCAGCGTCGCCCCGCCGGCCACGTTGATCGTGCTCGCCCCCGCGTCGCCGGTCAGGCTTGCCGTACCGCCCAAGAATGCGCCCATGGTGGCATTGACGTTGAGGGTCGAAGTGCCGGCCATCGCGATGTCTTGGGTGGTGAGGGCGCCGTTCACGTTGAGCGTGCCGGCGCCGATCCTCGTCGTGCCGGCATTGTTGGCCGCGGTCAGCGTGGTCGTGCCGCTGCCGATCTGCGCGATCGTGCCCGTGCCGGTGATCGTCCCGTCAAAAGTGTAGCTGTTGTTCCGATTGAACGCGAGCGTGCCGCTGTTGGCGACGTTGCCGAGGATCGAGCCGGTGGCGCCGCCATTGCCGAGCTGCAGGATGCCCGCGCTAATCGTCGTCCCGCCCGAATAGAGATTGTCGCCGGTCAGGATCGTCGTGCCGGTGCCGGCCTGGGTGACGCCGCCCGATCCCTGAATGGTGCCGGCATAGGTCACCGTGTCCGAACGGTCGAAGCCGAGCGCGCCCAAGCCGGTCACGTTGACCGTGTTGCTGGTGATCGAGCCGGTGGTGCCGCCATTGCCGATGAACAATGTGCCGGCGTTGATGTTGGTCGGCCCGGTGTAGGTGCTGTTGCCGGTGAGATACCAATTGCCGGCATCGTTCTTGGCGACGGTCGTCGCGCCGCCCGTGCCGTCGGTGATGCTGACGCCCATGACGTTGACGCCGGTATTGGTGCCGCCCAGGGCGAAGATGCGCGTGCCGTTGCCCTGGAAGCCCATCGTGCCGGTATTGGTGAAGGCGATCGCGCCGGTGCCCGAGGATTCTATGAAGGTGACGCCAGTCTGGAGCGTGAACAGGCGGTTGGTTGAATCCCCGGCGCCGGTGTAGCGCAAGGTCGAACCCGAACCGATCACGAGATTGGCCGCATCCAGGGTCGAACGACCGATGCTGCTGGCAAGGCCGCCGTCCGCGAGCTTGTCGACGCTCAGAACGCCGCCGAGGATGGACGTTACGCCGGTGTACGTGCTGTCGGCGTTGCTGAGCCGCCAGGTACCGGCTTCGGCCTTGGTCAGCGAAGTGACGCCGCCGCCGTCCGCGTCGGTAAGCTGCGCCGCGAGGACATTGTCTCCCGTATTTGTTCCGCCCAGCGTCAGGGTCCGCGCGCCAGGACCGGCCAGCGTCACCGCAGCGGTACTGGTGAAGGCAACGGCGCCGGTTCCGGAGGCATTGATCCTGGCGCTGCCGCCGAGCGTGAACCGCCGGTCGGTGCTGTCGCCCGTGCCCGAATATTGCAACGCCCCGCCGTTGAGCACGAGGTTGGACGCGTCGTTGCTCGAAGCGCCGATCGAGCTGTTGGTCAGCCCATCGGTGAGGCAGCTGACGAAGAGTGTGCCGCTGTTGATCGTGGTCGAGCCGGTATAGCTGCTGCCGCAACCTGATAGACCCTGATTTTGACTGCCTGCCTTGACCAGCGACCCGCTTCCGCTGATCGTGCCGCCGTAGGTCCTGGTCTCGGTGTTCAGAAGGGTCAAGGTCGCGTCGCCGAGAGCGATATTTCCGCCGAGCAGACCGCCGCCGTCCAGGGCGCTGAACGTCGCGTCGAACCCGTTCAGGTCGAACAATGCGCCCGCGACATTGCTCATCAACAGGCGCCGGCCGTTGGTGAACGACGTGGCCGAACCGGATCGCAGGACGCCCGCTTCGACCCGTGTCTCGCCCGTGGAGCCGTTGGCGCCGGAAAGGACCAACGTGCCTGCGCCCCGCTTGATCAGCGCACCAGGTCCGGTGAAATCGCCGGTGAACTCCAGCACCGTACCGGCGTCGGCCACCTGTATGTAGCCGAAGCCCGCGGCCAGGGTGAAGCCGCGGTCGGTAACCTGGTCGGTGGCGACGGCCGTATAGTTCAGGATGCCGCTGTTCTGGATCACGAGATTGCTGGCGTCGCTACCGGACGCGCCGATCCCGCTATTCTCGCCGCCGTCCAGAATGCAGTCCGTGGTCAGGACTGATCCGCCGAGGGCTCCCGTAATGGTGGTGACGCCGGTGTAGCTGTTGCCACAGCCCGTCATCACCTGCGTGCCGTTGGTGTGGGTCACGTTGCCCGCGCCGCTGATCATGCCGGAGAATCCGGCGCTGGTGCTGTTGGCGCCGCCGATCGTCAGCGTGGTCGTGGCCAGCGAGCCGAGCGTCACGTCGCCATCGCCGTTCAGCGCCCCGATGCGGTTATTGTTGTCCGCAAGATCCAGAATGCCCCCGGCATTCACCATCATTCCACCGGTCGGGCTGCCGAAGACGTCGGTGCCGCCCGCCCGCAAAATGCCCTCCTGCACGACCGTGCCCGCGTGCAAGTTGGCGCCCGTCAGCACCAGCGTTCCGTCGCCGTACTTCTCGAGGTTTCCGCTGCCGAGGATCACACCGCCCACGGTCAGCGTGGTCGCCGCCGCGCTGACATCGATCCTGCCGGCACCGCTTTCGACCGTGAAGCCGCGGTCGATCTCGACATTTCCGCCGGTATATTGGAGGGTGCTGCCGTTGAGCAGCACGAGGTTGGCCGAGTCGCTGCTCGCGGCGCCGATCCCGCTGGTGGCCCCGCCATTCGCCAGATTATCGGTCGCCAGGATACCTGCTTCGATTCTGGTAATGCCGGTATAATCGTTGCCGGCGTTGGTCAGCGTCAGCGTCCCGTCGCCGATCTTGGTGAGCCCGGCACCGTCGGAGCTTGTGACTTGCCCGCCGAAGGTCAGGTTGGCCGCCGCGTCGGAGACGGAAATCGTGCCAGAGGTGGTGGAGCCCGAACGGGCCAGGGAGAACCCGCGATCGGAGATCGTCGTGCCGCCGGTATATTCCAGCGTCGCGCCCTGGATTATCAGGTTCGATGCGTCGGAGGTCGATCGGCCGACGGCGCTCGCGGTGCCGCCATTCTCGATCGAACTGACCGAAAGCGTGCCCTGGGCGATCGTGGTGGCCCCGGTATAGGTGTTGCTGCCGCTGAGGACGACCCTGCCTGCGCCGGCCTTGGTGAAGCCGATCGTGCCCGTATTGTCGACGATCTGCGAGGCTATTTCGAAGGTGCCGGCACCATTCTGCTGCACGCCGAGCACGCCGCCGCCCGACGAGCCGGTGATCGAGCCATCGGTGATGAGCTGGGTCCCGGTGGCCACGCTCGGGGCGACGATGATCGTGCCGTCGATGCCGAGCGTGGCCCCTGGGTCGATCTCGACCGTGGAATCCGCGTTGGCGGTATATTGCAGGCCCCCGATCTGGACGCTGCTGCCGACCGTCCCGAAATAAGCGGAGTCTGCGCTTCCCCCCGCGTCGCTCAGGATTTGATTGGCGGCCCAGGTGGAAGCGTCGTCGCTGTTCACATAGTCCGTATTGGTGAATGCGACGATGTTGCCGCCCTCGACCTTCGCATAATCGGTGCCGTTCACGGTCGCCCATCCGCCCAAGGCGCCGTCGGCATTGCTGGTCGTGATCGCCCCGGCCCCGGGAAGCACGAAATTGGCGAGACCGGCCGAGCGCGTGATGGCGCCCAGGTCGAGCGTCAGGTTGGCCGCAGTCCCGGTCGCCCGGATGATATTGTTCCCGCCGGTGATGGTGAGGCCGTCGAAGGTCTGGCTGTTGGTTTCTCCGGGGCCGCCCGTCACGCGAAGCTCGCCGCCGCTCATGAACAGCGCCGACTGATTCGAAATGAGATTGTCGGTGGGGCCGTCGGACGTCGCGGCGAAGTCGAGCGACAGAATGCCGCCGCCGATCGTCGTCACGCCCGTATAGGTACTGACGCCGGTGAGCGTCAGGTTGCCGGCGCCGAGCTTGGTGAAGCTGCCGGTGCCGGTGATGCTACCGGAATAGGTCCTGTCGACGCCCGTACCCAGGTTGACAGTAAGGTTCGCGCTGCCGAGCGCCAGCGTCCCTCCGGAGCCGTCAATCGATGTCAGGGAGAGGTTATTCCCATTGAGATCGAGCGTGCCGCCATTCACCGTGACGCTGGTGGTTGCGCCTAGAGCCGAAGCGGAGTCGGCGCGCAGCGTTCCGCTCTCGACGGTGATGCCGCCCGTATAGGTGTTGGTGCCCGAAAGCGCCCATGTGCCCGCGCCGTTCACGACCAGGCGGCCGGAGCCTGTAATGTCGCCCGAAATCGTATTCTCGCCCGCGGCGCTGCCGCCGAGCGTAAGCGTGTCGATGCTCGCCACGGGGTCGAACGTCACCGCGCCCGTGAGCGCGAGAGCTCCCGTACCATTGTTGAGCACGCTTGAATTGTTCGAAATCTCCCAGGTGCGATTGCTGCTGTCGCCGTCACCGCTATAGTCGAGCACGCCATTGTTTATCTCGATGTCGGCAAGCCCCGCGCCCGTATTGTCGTTCGTACCGAGGGAGCTGGCGGCGCCGCGATCGGCGAGGGTCGAGACCCTCACCGTCACCGTGCCGATGCTGTTGGCACCGGTATAGGTATTGGCTCCGCCGAGTGTGATCGTGCGCGCCGTGCCGCCTCCGGTATAGGAAACGGTCGCGGTGTTGGTGCCGCTGAGGGTGCCGGAGAGGACGAGATCCGCGCTCTCGGCGGAGAAGAAAGGGCTGCGCGGACCTCCTTCAAGAAATATGGGGCCGGTCAAGGCCAGGATGCCGGTGCCCGAATTGACCAGCCCCGCCGATGCGTTGGAGGAAGGCTGAATCCGGAATGTGCGGTTGGAGGTGTCGCCGGTACCGGTATAGCTATTCGTGCCCCTGAAGATGATGTCGCCGCTCGCTCCGAGCGAGCTCGCAACGCCCGTATTCCTGACGGATGTGAACCGGACCGTTCCGGCTGTGCCGAAGCCGTTCGTTATCGTCGTGCCTGTATAGGTATTGGCGTCGTTGCTCATCGTGACGCTCCGGAAGATCGAGAGCGTTCCGGTTCCCGTGAACAGGGCGGAACCGACGCCACCACCGCTGATCCTGGCATCGCCGTTGAGGTCGACTTCACGGCTGGTGCTCAGCGCGCCGATAGCCGTAAGGACGGTGTCGGCATTGAGCGTAACGGTGTTCGACGCAGCCCCCAGGGACGCGTCCGAGTCGACGGAAATCTCGCCGCCATTGACGACGATGCCACCAGTGAAGGTGCTCACGCCGGTCAGGCTGAGCGTCCCCGCGCCAGCCTTGGTCAGGCCCTGGGTGCCTGCGATGACGGAACTGATCGTCGAAGTGCCGGTGCTCACATTGATGGTCGGTGTCGAGCCGGCGAGCGTCAGCGTGTTTCCGGTAAGTGTATAGTTCGCGCTGTCGAAGGTGATGTTGTGGACGGTGATCGGCACGCTCAGGTTCACGATGCCCGCGGTCCCGGCGAAGATCGCGTTGTCCAGCTGCGCGTTCTGCCACGGCCGGTCGTAAAGACCGCCGGTGCCGTTTCCATCGGTGCTCCACCGCAGTGACGTCGTGTCCCAGGTGCCTGCTCCACCGGCTCCGGGCGCCGTGCTATTGGCGTCCCAATAGCGGTTTGCGTCCTGGGCGTGCGCGAGCGAGGGAAGGCTCAGCAAAGCCGCAAGCGATGCGCCGCAGAGCAGCCGCCTCGATGCGATTCCGATGCGGTCCTTGCGGCTGGCTTGCTTGCTCTTCTCGCTCACGCGCATTCCCCTCGACGCAACAGGACCTCGATCGGCGGACGCCGCGAGGTTGAGATGATCAGGATTGGATGGAGATTTGGCTCGGCCCGGCGGAGGAGCGCTGTCAGATCCGACATCATGCGCATGCGACGTCTGCCCACCCCGTTCATACGCCCCTCGCACCAGCAGTTCCGCCGACGCGAGCGCCGGGGATCATGCATGCGGCTCCACAAGACACCGTCCGGTGTCGCCCATTACTCGGCACGTTGACGTTGAAGTCCGGCCTCCGGAGAGGCAATATCGGATGACTACGGTATTTCGCACAAAATATCGAAGTCACTAACAATATAGAAACAAAAAAACTCAAACGCTTCTGGATAATTAAAGATATACTTGGTTAACGTTTCGTTAACGAAATGTAAAATTTTGTTTCATGACGTATGAAATGGTTGCCGGCGGTCGGCAATACTGGTCCAGGCGCGAGCCGTCAGCCGGGCCACGGCGCGGCGTCTGGTGACCGGCGCAACCACCTGCGAATCCAGGCGGCGCCTGGCGGATTTCGGATGCTGCTCGGCGGCGGCGAGACGGCTACGCTGGTGTCGAAGGATGGCTCGATTCACTGGCTCTGCTGGCCTCCCTTCATTTCGGACGCCTGCTTTGCGGCCCTGCTGGGACGCCGGACAACGTCGCTGTTGGATCGGTCCTGCCGGCGGTGCCGCTCGGATCACCCAGGCCTATGGCGGCGATACGCTGACCTGGAGACACCGATCGAGACGGACGAAGGTTCACCCGTCGTTACCGAATTCAAGCCAGTGCGGGGGTCGCTGAATTCGGACCTGACCCGGATTGTGATCGGCGAGCGCGGCACCGTCCGTGATCGCGCCGAAGACCGCATGCGCTGGACGGGCGGGCGGCTGACATGCCGGGAGCGTGCGCGCCTTGACCGACGTCAGGATCGAGCCAGCGCCCGGATCTTTCGCCAGAAGCACGATCGCCAGGATCGCTGGTAAGATACGCGCCGCCGGGCTTCATGTCCGGCGGCGAACATACTCATGTGTCAGTCTTGGTCTCAAATGGGCGCACGCTCCAAGACCGTGGGCGGCAGACCCGCCTTCATTTCTGCTGCGACATTGTGGGCTTCGTGCCGAGATCTTGTAGCTGGCTCCTGTCGAGAGGGCCCGCCCGTTCATGCTCGGGCCGGCCGAACAGGCGCTGGAAAAGGCCCGAGGGACAGCGGCGCTGAATGCGCCAAGAAGGTGCGCTCGCGCGCGAGCGCGCGGTTCGCGGAACCAACGGGATGCCTAGCGCCCGCCGCCGCCAAGGGCCAATCGCAGCGCGCGCCGCACCGACCACAGACCGAGGATCAGCATGGCGCCGAGAACCGCCAGATAGATGGGTCCTGCCGCCTCCATGGGGCCGTGCATCTGGCGATCGGCGGTTTCGACCAGCAGAACGAGCACGAGGCCGCAGAAGGCGCCCCATACCACGAGGTGCCCATAGGCTCCTTCACGGGGCGAGCGCCATGCAGCCCAAACCAACACCACGGCTATCGCGAGTTCGTCGAGCGCCATCGGAATGGACCGCCCGCTTCCCCAGAACCGTGCGATCTCGCCGGCCGAAATGGCGAACGCCATGACATATGCAAATCCGTTCAATGCTCGCATCGCGCCAACCTAGTCCGCTCAGGGTCCCCAGGGCAACTCGTCCCGCCGGCCACTGCCCGCCTCTGGATGCGGCGAGCTAAGCCCTGGCGGTCGCTGACGGCACAAGAGAGACCTTGTTGCGGCAGCCGCGACGCACGGAGTGCGCCTTCTTCATCCTCCGCGAGAAGGCGTCGAGGCTCGAACGTCGGCCCATGAAGGGCGGCTATCGGACGGCAGCAGCCGCATCATTGATCGCATTTTGCCCGCGCTCTGATCGCGATCGAGCCAAGACCGGAACGCCTGATCGGGCGCCCGGATCGCATCATGGCGCTGCTCGAGCGGGAATCGCGCCGTCTCGGCTAAGGTCAGAAGCTCGTTGTGGAGGCTTCGCAACGACAGGTTTCGGCTCATACGGCTGCTCTCATCGCTGATGAAGTTGCTGGTGCATATCGCTGCGCGGCTGACGGCGCTCGATGTGGCGAATGGAGGTTCCGCTACCCGCCACGCCTGGCCGGATGGCGTTCTTGGCCACCTTCTCTCAGCTCCTCCCGGGCATCACGAACATCTTGTTCCCTGCGGACATCATCCAATGGGAAGCCAGATCAACCCAGAGCGCTAAAGCGGAAACAATCGAGGTCGAGGCAATGCCTGTTGTTTCGTGAGCGATCCAATGAGGGGCCCGCACAACATTTGAGACCCTCTTAATTGCCGCACGACGATCTTGAGGGCGCTCCAAGCGCTTCTGCGACCCCTGCTTGTCGCGCAATCTCGGCGATTTCCTGTTCCCACCGGAGGAACCAAGCGCGCTTTTCCTCCTCCAGCTCGTACGTGTCATAGGTCCGCTCCAGCCCCTTCTTGACGTGATTGAGCATCGCCTCCGCCGTTTCATAGTCCACTTTGAGACGCTTGGTGTTCGATCGGGACGTGCGGCGAAAATCGTGCGGCGTGAATCGCTCGATGGGACGGCCGGCTAGTCGCTCCATCCTCTTCTTGACGCGATCGCGCGCCTTGTACCAGCAGCTGCGCGACCGCGGTTGGTCGAGCTTCGGCGCGGGAAACACCCATTCGCTGTTCGAGTGCATGAGCGCCCACCCCCACGGGCCGAGCGAGATGCGATGTTCCACCGAATTCTTGGTTCTGGCGGCGGGGATCGTCCACACGCCGTCAGCCAGCTCGTCCGACCGCGCCTCGCAAACTTCGGCCAGGCGAGCGGCGGTCAGCAGCCAAAGGACCATGCCGCGCTGATACTCGCGCTCTTCCTCTACGAGGGCCTCGAGGAACCACGCAATCTCCTGAAGCGCCAACCGCCGCGCGCGCGGCGTTTCCGGGAACCGAAGATCTCCGAGCCGACGTGAGGGATCGGCCTCCAATCCCACAGCGAGCCCACGCAGGGATGCGGTCCAGCCGAAAAAGACCTTGAGCTCGGCGGCGAGACGGTTCGCCCGCACCCTCGCCGTCTTTCCCTTCGCCTCGACCAGTTTGATGAGGTCGGCCTCAGTGACGTCGTAGATGATCTTCCGCCCGATCTTCGGGGCGATGTCCCGCCTGTAGATCTCCTCCTTGTCCGCAACGGTCCGGGGCTTGTTTGGGCGCTTGGCGCGCGAAGACCGGCCTTCGCGGACCGCCTCCATGTAAAGGTCATGCGCGCGATCGACGGTCATTGTCGCGAGGCGAAGCTCCTGCCGAGCCGCCTCGCGCGGATCTATCCCGGCGTCGATCTGCAGGTTGAGCGCATTTGCCCATTCGCGCGCATCGGCGATCGAGTAGGCCGGATAAAGGCCGAGGCTGAGCTTCACGATTTCTCCGCGGCCGGCGATCCGCCGCCGGTACAGCCATCTCTTCTTGCCGCTCGAGAGCACCTCAATCGAGAGGGCACCGGTTTTCGAATCGTCCAGCTTGCCACCCCTCAGATTGTCGATAAGTGCTGGAGTTAGCTCCCTTTTCCTTGCCTTTTTGGCCTGTCGAGGCCTGCGGTCGTTCGACGAATCGGGACACAAATCAGGACACAAATTGCGGCTATGCGAGACGAGCCCAGACGAGCTGGGTCGAACTCGGTCCAGCTCGATTACGTTGTGTTCTGAAGCGCTTGCGCGTGCGAGATTGCTTGCCATACCGACTCCAACGGGTCCTTCGGCAGAACAAAAATCGGGACACAAATCGGTACACAAGAGGCGTCGAATCCGGGCCAATTGAGGCGAACCGGATCCAACTGATCCATCAGTCGATCTGCGTGCAAGTCATTGTTCTAGGACCGAATCTAGAGGATTCGGTTGGCTGGGGCGGCAGGATTCGAACCTGCGAATGCCGGTACCAAAAACCGGTGCCTTACCACTTGGCGACGCCCCAGCAGAGCGGACGCGGCGGGCCTTATAGCTGCGAAGGGAGGTTGGGAACCCCCATCGGAACTCGGCGCGCGGGTGGAGCTAAGCTCCGATGGGGTAGGGCCGGACCCGGCGCGCGCCGGGACAGCCGCCCTGCCCCATCAAGCGTTCGGAATTCGCCGGTTGACCAGATCGATATAGTCCTTGCGGAGCTGCAAGCTGAGATCGCCGACCTCGAAATTCCACGGACCGGCCGAAGCGACCGGGGTGAGCTCGGCGGCGCTGCCGGTGAGGAAGAACTGCTCGAAGCTCTCCAGCTCCTCCGGCCAGATCGCCCGCTCGACCACCTCGATGCCGCGTCGCCGGGCGAGGTCGATCACCGTGCGCCGCGTGATCCCGTCGAGGAAGCAATCGGGCGTCGGCGTGTGGATCTTCCCGTCCCGGACGAAGAAGGCGTTGGCTCCCGTCGCCTCGGCCACCTGGCCGCGCCAATCGAACATCAAGGCGTCGTCCAGCCCCTTGTCCTGGGCCGCATGGCGCGCGAGCGTGCAGATCATGTAGAGACCGGCCGCCTTTGAGGCGGTCGGGGCGGTGTAGGGCGCCGGACGCCGCCAGGCGGAGATGTCGAGATTGATGCCCTTGCGCGCCGCCTCATCGCCGAAATAGGCGCCCCATTCCCAGGCCGCGATGGCGAGGTGGATCTTCGTGTGCTGCGCCGAAACGCCCATCTGCTCCGATCCGCGCCAGGCGAGCGGTCGCATATAGGCGTTCTCGAGCCCATTGGCGCGAAGCACCTCCCGGCACGCCTCGTCGATCTGCTCGACGCTCCACGGAATCTCGAAGCCGAGGAGCTCGGCGCTGCGCCTGAGACGCCGGCTATGTTCGTTCAGCTTGAACACCTCGCCGCCATAAGCGCGCTGCCCTTCGAAGACGGACGACGCGTAATGAAGTGCGTGGGTGAGGACGTGGACCCCTGCCTCGCGCCACGGCACCAGGGCGCCGTCGAGCCAGATCCAGCCATCGCGATCGTGGAAGTTGGGTAGGTCGGCCATGCAGAGCCGATACGGCGCTCGTTTCGGCCGGTCAACGGCGCCGGCATCGCTCCCATTTCGGGTGCGCTCCTTCATCGCTGGTCCGAAGGTCTGCTCGGCTCGTCGACTGCCATGCAACTTTACATGGACGCACCCGTTCCGATCCCTCCAGTGTTGCCGTCCAAGGGGATGAAGATGTTCCAGAAAGCTCTCGTACTTGCCACCGCCGCTTCGATGGTCGCGACTCCGGTGATGGCGCAGTCCGCGGTCTCTCCGCCGACCGCCGCTCCCGTGCAGCGCGCCGGCGCGAGCGTCGACGGCAACGAGCTGGCCGGCGGAAATCTCTTCGCTCCGGCGCTGGCCGCCTTGATCATCCTGCTCGGCATCCTCACCGCCACCGGCGTGATCTTCGACAATGACGGCGAGGATCCGGTCAGCCCCTGACGGCTGCGGAGCCTGCGCCTCAGCCCCGCCGCGCCTCCGCTGCCATTTCGTGGCTGCGGCGGCGTGACGCCTCCAGGGTTCGCGCCACGAGGTCGTTGAGGGAATCGCCGGCGTCCAGCACGTCGAGCCCGGCTTCGGTGGTGCCGCCGGGGCTCGCCACCCGTTGGGCGAGCCGGGCCGGCCCCTCCTCGGACCGCGCAGCCATGATCGCCGCGCCTTCGACCATCGCCGTCGCCAGCCGCCCGGCCTGGTCGTGCGGAAGTCCAAGCTGCTCGGCCGCCGTGCCCAACGCCTCGATGAAGCGGAACAGGAAGGCCGGTCCCGCGCCGGTCAGGGCGCCGCCCAGCTGGAAGAGCGACTCGTCGTCGAACCATTCGGCATGTCCGAGCGACGCCATCAGGCCCGTGACCATCGCCCGGGCGGCGACATCGGGGCTGTCGCTGAACAGGCCCACCACCCCCTTTTCGTAGCGAACGGGAAGGTTCGGCATTGCCCTGACGATCGTCCCGGGCGTCGGAAACCGTGCCCGTAGCGATTCCTGCTCCACCCCGGCGAGGATCGATACCAGGATCGTCTGAGGATCGAGGACCGGCGCCAGCTCCGGCGCGACCGCGTCGAGCTGGCGCGGCTTCATCGCCAGCAGCACGATCGCCGGCACCTCGTCCTCAGGGCATTCGGTGAGGACCCTGATCCCGTGCCCCACGGCACGGCCGCTCGGACGGACGACGCTGACATGGCTCGGATCCACGCCGGCGGCGATCCAGCCGTCCAGCATCGCCGAGCCCATATTGCCGCAGCCGATCAGCCAGAGCGGCCCGGGAAGGAGGGGATCGGCCATATCGAGATCCTGTGCGACGTGAATCGAAGTGGCCGGGAGACACCGGCCCGATGCTCCTAATGCGTTCAGGCGCAGGCTGGAACCCGCTGCGGCGCCCGCCGCACAATACCTCGACGGGGCGTGGCCGCTGCCAATGCAGGCATGGCCTGGAAGCGCCGGCGCGGCGGCTTAGGCCTCGCCCTGAGTCTCGATCAAAGCCGCCGCAATCGCCTCCTGGGGGGATTTGTCCGCCCAGAGCACGAACTGGAACACCGGGTAGAAGCGCTCGCATTCCTCGATCGCGGCCTCGACGAGCGTCTCGGCCTGCTGGAGGCTGAGCGTGCCGCCCTCGTCTCCTTCCAGCAAGGCGGCGTGGCGGAACAGGACCAGGCCCGAGGCCGACCACAGCTCGAAATGGCCGAGCCAGAGCTGCTCGTTGATCAGGCCGATCGTCTCGTAGGTCGCCTCGCGCTTGTCTGCGGCGACCCTGACATCGGGGAGCGCAAGAAACTGGAGGACATGATCTTCCTCGCGCCAGATCGCGCGCAGCTCGTACTGGGTCCAGCTGCCCTGGAAAGTCGAGACGATCTCGTCCTCCCCGTTGCGCTCGTAAACCCAGCCCAAGGCACTGTAATATTGCTCGAGCATGTCGATCGGCGCACTCGCGTCCCGCTCCAGCTCAAATTCGTCCATATTCATGAAGCGGTCCCCGGTCCTCTTCTGTTCCCGCGAATCTGCCTGTTGATGCTGCAAAGCGCAAGAAACAGCGCGGTTCCGGCATAAATTATCTGTGGATAGTCAGGCCGGCCGCGTATCTTCGCTGGCCGAGCCGACCTCGCTGGCTTCAGCGACGGGCGTCGCCGCCTTCGCGCCGACGGTCGCCTCGAGCGCTTCGATGCGAAGGCGTAGCACCTGATTCTCCTCCCGCGCCGCCGTCGCCAGCGCCCTGACCGCCTCGAATTCCTCGCGGCTGACCATGTCGAGGCCGCCGATCCAGTCGCGCGCGCGATCCTGCATCGCCGCCTGCGCCTCGCGGGTCATGCCGGCGATCGTTCCGGCGGCGCCGTTCATCACCTTGACGAAATCGTCGAACAGACGGTTCTGGGACTGCATATTCCTGCTCCTGGTCGGCCGATCGCTCGGGCTCAGAGCATGATATCGGTGCTCGACCGTTGCGGCGCAAGCACATCGGGGTCGGGGTTCATCTGCCAGATCGAGGCCGTGAGCAAGGCCGCGAAGCAGAGCCAGGCCAGATAGGGGACGAGCAGCCAGGCGGCGATGCGCCGAATCCACCACAGAAGCACGATCAGCACGACGGTGAGAAGGATCATCACCGCCACCAGCGCTAGGGCTCCGCCAGGCTGATGCAGAGCGAAGAAGAGCGGCGACCAGGCGTAATTGGCGGCGAGCTGGAGCAGGAAGATTGCGATCGCGGTCCCGCGGTGCCGTGCGCCGCGCGCGTGGAGCAGCATCGCCAGCGCCAGACCAAGCAGGATGTAGAGGACCGTCCAGGCGGCGCCGAACATCCAGCCAGGCGGCATGAAGGCGGGCTTCGCCAACGCATCGAACCAGGGATTGCCGTAGCCGGATCCGGACACCCTCCCGGACAAGATGCCGAGCAGCAGCACCAGCGGCACTGTCACCAGCGCCCAGCGCAGCAGGCTCAGCCGCAGCTGCGACCGTGAAGCAAGTCCCGTCATCCGCTCAGGATCCTTTCACTCCGCCGGAGCCGGCTGCGCCGGATCCGCCAGCTGGCTCTCCAGCTTCCGGGTGACCGCCAGCGGCGAGCCGGTGAACCGGGCCAGCCGCGAATAGAGCAGCGGGATCAGGAACAGGGTGATGAGCGTGGAGATCGACACGCCCCACACGATCACCGTGCCGATGGTCGCCCGCGCCGATGCGCCGGCGCCGGTGGCGATCATCAGCGGCACCGCGCCGGCCGCCGTCGCGATCGACGTCATGAGAATCGGCCGCAGCCGCCGCCGCGAGGCTTCCCGAATGGCTTCGCCGATGTCCCGGCCCGCATCCCGCAACTGATTGGCGAACTCGACGATCAGGATCCCGTTCTTCGCCGCCAGACCGACCAGCATGACGAGGCCGACCTGGCTGTAGAGGTTGATCGTATGGCCCATGATGGCGAGGCCGATCGCGCCGCCGGCGACGGCGAGCGGCACGGTGCTGATGATCACCGCCGGATGGACGAAGCTCTCGAACTGGGCGGCGAGCAGCAGGTAGACGACCAGGATGGTGAGGGCGAAGACGAAATAGATCGACCCGCCGGATTCCCGCAGCGCCTGGCTCTCGCCGCGATAGCCGACGGCGATCACCTCGGGGGCGGCGGCGGCCTGCTGCTCGAGGAACTCCAGCGCGTCGCCGAGCGGATAGCCGGGCGCAAGGCCGCCGGACAAGGTGATGGCACGCAGCTTGTTGAACCGGCCGAGATCGCGCGCCCCGGCGCTTTCGCGCACGGTGACCAGGTTGGACAGCGGGATCAGGGCCCCGGTGCGGCTGCGCACATAGATGGAGGCGAGGTTCGCCTCGGTCGCGCGCGCCTGGGCCTCGGCCTGGACGACGACGCGATACTCCTCGCCGCGGTCGATATAGGTGGAAACCCGCCGCGATCCGAGCAGGCTCTGCAGCGCCTGGCTGACGGCCTCGACCGACACGCCGAGATCTCCGGCACGCGCCGTGTTCACGTCGATGCGCAGCTGCGGCTTCGTTTCCTTATAGTCGCTGTCGAGATTGACGATGCCCGGATTGCTCGCGGCCGCGGCCAGGATCCGGTCGCGGGCGCGGGCGAGATCCTCATAGGTCGCGCCGGCGATGACGAAATTCAGCGGCTGCCCGCGTCCCCGGCCGAGCGAGGAGCGGACCTGGGCATTGCCGCGCACGGCCGGCACTTCGGCCAGGATCTCGTTGATTTGGCCGACCACGTCCGCGGTCGTCTCCTCGCGATCCTCCCACGGCTTCAGAAAGATGGTGACGGCGCCGCTGTTGAAATCGTCGCTCTGGCCCCAGCCGCCGGGCGTTCGGGTGATGACGGAACGGACCGCGCCGCCCTCGAGCAGCGGAAGCACTCGGGCCTGCACGTCGGCCATGTAGCGGTCCATCTCATCATAGCCGGTTCCCTCCGGCGCCGAGAGATTGGCGCTGAGAATCCCGACATCCTCCGCCGGCGCCAGCTCCGAGTGCAGCGTCGCGAACACGGTTCCGGCGGCGGCAAGGAAGAGGCCGACGATGATCAGCGGCACGAGCGGCCGGCGCAGCACGGTGTCGAGCAGCCGCGCATAGCGTTCCTCGAGCCCGCGAAAGCGCGTGTCGATCCAGGAGGAGAAGCCCCTGCGCTCCTCGTGGCGAAGCAGCTTGGAGCAGAGCATCGGCGCCAGGCTCAGGGCGAAGAAGCCGGAGAAGGCGACGGCGCCGATCATCGCCGCGGCAAGCTCGCGGAACAGCAGCCCGGTCTGGCCGGCGATGAACATGATCGGGACGAACACGGCGCACACGACGAGCGTGGTCGACACGATCGCGAAGCCGACCTGGCGCGTGCCCTCGAACGCGGCCTTCAGCGGCGGATCGCCTTCCTCGATCCGGTGATAGACATTCTCGAGCACGACGATCGCGTCGTCGACGACGATTCCGATCGACAGGACGAGCGCGAGCAGGGTGAGGAGGTTGATCGAGAAGCCGAACAGCCAGAGCACCGCGAAGCTGGCGAGCAGGCACAAGGGGACGGTCACTGCCGGGATCAGGGTCGCGCGCCAGCTCCCCAGGAAGAGATAGATGACGAGGACGACGAGCACCGCCGCCTCGGCCAGCGTCACCCACACCTTTTCGATCGCCCGGTCGATGAACTGGCTGTCGTCCGATCCGATGACGATCTCCATGCCTTCGGGCAGGGTGGGACGCAGCTCGTCGGCCGTAGTCTTGGCGGCTTGGGCGACCGCGAGCGTGTTTGCGCCGGACTGGCGCACGATGCCGAGGCCGACCGCCGGATTTCCGTTCAGGCGGAAGGCCGTATAGGGATTTTCCGGCCCCTGCTCGACCCGCGCGACGTCGCCGAGCCGAACCTGATAGCCATCCTGGCCGCGGCCGACGACCAGACCGGCGAAATCGTCGCGGGTGCTGAACGGCCGGTCGACCCGCAAGGTGACGTTCTGCTGCTGCGATTCCAGCCGGCCCGCGGGCAGCTCGACATTTTGCCGCCGTAGCGCCGCCTCGACATCGGCCGGAGTCAGGCTGAACGCCGCGAGCCGCTCCGGCTGCAACCAGACGCGCATCGCCGGCCGAGCCTCGCCGCCGATAAAGACCCGCGCGACCCCGTCGATCGACGAGAAGCGATCGACCAGGTTGCGGTCGACATAGTCGCTGAGCTCCAGCGGCGACCAGCCTGGCTTGGAGATGACCAGGAACATGATCGGCGAAGCGTCCGCATCGACCTTGCGCACCTCGGGCGCCAGCGCCTCGTCGGGCAGGTCGTCGGCGACGCTGCCGACCCGGTCGCGCACGTCGTTGGCGGCCGCGTCGACGTCGCGCCCGGGAGCGAATTCGAGGGTGATGTCGGATTCGCCGTCCTGGGAGCGCGACGAGATCGTCTGCAGGCCTTCGATTCCGGCGAGCTGATCCTCGATTACCTGGGTGACGCGAGTCTCGATGACGCTTGCGGCCGCGCCTATGTAACGCGTCTCGACCGAGACGATCGGGGGATCGACATCCGGATATTCGCGCACCGACAGGCTGAAAAATCCGACGATTCCGACCACCGCCACCAGCATCGCCAGCACCGCCGCGAAGACAGGCCGCTTGACCGAGAGATCGGAAATCTGCACCGGCTCAGCCTCCTTCCGGCGTGGCCGCGCCGGCCGCTGGCGCCTGTGCCCGCTGGACGTCGGGCGCACCTGCAAGGCGGACGGCCACGCCGTCGGTTACCTTGACCACGCCTTCGGTGATCACGCGCTGCCCCGGCCGCAGCCCGCCGAGTATCTCGACTCGGCCGCCGAACCGGATCCCGGTGCGCACCAGCGTGCGGCGCGCCACGCCCTCGCCGTCGACCGTATAGACGAAGCGTTGGTCTCCCTCGCCGATCACCGCCAGTTCGGGAACCGACAGCGCCATGCGCGGCGAATTCTCGATGGTCACGGTAAGCAGCATGCCCGGCCGCAGCCGGCGGTCCGGATTGGGCAGGCGCGCCCGGACCATGACGGCGCGGGTCGCCGGGTCGATCACCGGATCGATGGTATGGATCTGCCCTCGGAAAACCTCGCCCGGATAGGCATCCGAACGCGCCTCGATCGGCTGGCCGGGCTGCAGCGCCGAGAGCATCGTCTCGGGCACCGTGAAGTCTAGCTTGATCGTGCTGACGTCGCTGATCGTCGCGATCTCGGTTCCCTGGCTGGCAATCGCGCCGACGGAGATATTCCTCAGCGAGACCCAACCTGAGAAAGGCGCGCGAATCACGCGTTCGCCGATCTCGGCGCGCACGCCCTGCGCCTGCGCCTGCGCCGCTGCGGCAGCCGCGACCTGGGCGTCGTAGTCGGCGCGGGTCGCGAACCCGCGATCCTTCAGTTCAGCGATCCGCTCCAGCTGCTGCTCCGCCTCGCGCGTCCGCGCCTGAACCTCACGCAATTGGGCGCTCTGCTGGGCCTGCTGCAGGACGGCGATCACCTGCCCTCGTCGAACATAGCCTCCGTCGTCGAAATTCAGCCGGACGATGCGCTCGGTGACGGGCGCCGAGATCGTCACCTGCTCGTTGGCGCGCGCGGTCCCGACGGCATCGATCCTGTCGGCGAATCGCACGGTCGTCGCCGGCTCGGCCTTGACCAGAGGCGGCGTCCTGTCGCCATCATTCTCGGCCTCCCCGGTGCCGCAGGAGGCGATGAAAAGAGCGGAAATGACGACCAGAAGAGGGAGCTTGCGCATCGCAGAGCTGCTCATGCCGAAAATCACGCGCTTGTCGAGACGACGTTTGTATCAAATTGTCGTTGTGGCGGGACGCTTTAGGGCTGCCAGCAGAAACTCGACATTCCCTTCCGGGCCCGTGATGGGACTTTGCGTCACCCCGATGACGGTCCAACCGCGCGATCCGATCCAATTCGCCGCGCCTTCGCACACCCGCCGGTGTACCTCGGGATCGCGCACGACCCCGCCTTTTCCGACCTCGCTACGCTCGGCTTCGAACTGCGGCTTGATCAGGGCGATCAGGCGCGCCCCGACGCCGGCAAGGTCGATCGCCGCATCGAGAACCTTGGCCAGGGAGATGAAGCTCGCGTCGCAGACGACGAGGTCGACCGGTTCGGGGATGATGTTGCAATCGAGATAGCGGGCATTGGTCTTCTCATGGACGATCACGCGCGGGTCCTGACGCAGCTCCCAGGCGAGCTGGTTGGTGCCCACGTCCACCGCATGAACCTTGGCTGCGCCGCGCTGGAGGAGCACGTCGGTGAAACCTCCCGTCGAAGCGCCGACGTCGAGCGCCGTCGCCCCGGTCACGTCCCAGGCGAAATGATCGAGCGCATGGGCAAGCTTGATTCCGCCGCGCGATACCCAGGGATGGTCCTTGCCGCGCACCTCGATCGGCGCCTCGGCGGGCAGCGCCTGCCCGGCTTTGTCGATCTTGCGCTCGCCGGAAAAGACCAGGCCCGCCAGGATCAACGCTTGCGCCCGCGCCCGACTCTCCACCAGCCCCCGGTCGACGAGCATCTGATCGGCCCGCAACTTGGTCATGGTTTCGGCGGCGATCCGAACTGGCCCGCGGCTGATACCGGCCTGGAACTGATCTCGCTCTCCACCTCTCGCATGCTGGTGATCCTTCGCGTGCTTGCGTCCTCGTGTGGGATCTAACAGCTCGGCCGCACCCGCGAAATGGCACGGAACGGGGTGATTCAAACGGCACATTCTGTGCGCTATCGTACAAAGTTTGCTCGGTAGTAGAATGACTTAATTGCAATTGCAGGCGCAAGTTCCCACATCCAGAAGGCTCGAGAGCAGGGGGCGCAAATCGAGCAGGCTCCGCCGCTTTCCCCCCTTTTGCGGCGGAGCCTTCCCCCCGCCCGATCCCGTCAGGCGGCGCGCAATTGGTGCCACGGCCCGCTGATCGCCAGCGTGCGACCGGGCCGATAGACGTTCACGAACAGGGTCTTCCCGTCGGGCGAGAAGCAGGCGCCGGCCAGCTCGGTGTCCCAGTTGAGCCGCGCCAGCGTGTAGAGCCGCCCTTCGGGCGTGACCCCCTTGAGATGGCAGGGGGCGTCGTCCGCACGGTCCTCGCACACGATGAGATGTCCCCACGGTGCCACCGTCACATTGTCGGCATAGTCCAGCACCTTGGAATCGGCCGATTCGACGAACAGGTGGAGCCGTCCCGGCGCCGCCGCCTCTCCGGCTCGTCCTTCCTGAGGACTCGGCACGTAGCGGAAGATCTGGCCGAGCCGCGCCGCTCCGCCCGACGTGCAGCAGAAATAATAGACGCCCTCGCCGCGATGGATTCCCTCGCCGCGCGCGAAGATGGCCGCGCCGGCCGTCTGGCCGCGCCCGCGCAGGTCGTCCGCGGGGCTCTCCGGCTCGTCCATGTCGATCCAGCGGACGTCATGGGTGCTTCGGGGCGCCACCGTCACCGCATTCCAGTTGCGCGTATCCGCGCCGGCAAGGTCGCGAATCGCCAGCGCCTGCAGGCGTCCCGGCCCGTCCAGCGCGCCGGGCCGCTCCGGCACGAAGCGATAGAAGAGGGAATCCTCCCGATCCTCGGTCAGGTAGACGATGCCGGTAGCAGGATCGACCGCCGCCGCCTCGTGCCGGAAACGGCCGAGGCCGCGCAGCGCCACCGGTCGGACCAGGCCGCGGTGGCTGGCGGGCACATCGAAGACCCAGCCATGATCCTCCGAAACGTCGCCGTCGCGGGAGGTATTCTCCTCGCAGCTCAGCCAGCTTCCCCAGGGGGTCGGCCCGCCGGCGCAGTTCACGATCGTGCCGGCAAGGCTGAGATATTGCTGCTCGCGCCGTCCGCTCGCCATGTCGTAAACGATGGTCGAGGTGCCGCCCGGGAGCGGGCGCCCGTCGGCGTCGCGGCCATAATGCGGCTCGCCTCGCAGCCGGTCGATCAAGGCCGGCCGACCGCCGGTCGGACCGACATCGATCATCGAGGCGTGCAGCTCGTGATTGCGGATCAGGGCGACGCGGCGCGCATCGAGCGGGAAGCAGGCCATGCCGTCGAAGCTATCCGGGGCGAAATAGCCATCGTCCATGACCTCGCCGGCGCTCGACACCAGCGAATAAGAAAAGCCCGGCGGCAGGTCGAACATGCCGGCGGGATCGCGGGTAAGGTCGCCATAGCCCGGCACCTCGTTTCGATAGCTGCTCTCCCCTTCCTGCGCGAAACTCCGGCGGGCCAGCCCCGCAAAGGCGATCGCGGCAAGGGAGGAAGCGGTGAAGGTTCGGCGGTTCAGCATGACGGCAATCCCAAAAAGGCTTCGGCGCTCCTAGAACCGGATTTGTGACGCTTCAAAGACGCCGGGGTCTCGTCCCGGTCTCTTTCATCCCCACGCAACCCGAATCCCCGCTTCGATGCAGCCGCGCGGGTCGGGAAGCTGGATCCCGCTTGCACGGGAGTGATGCAGGGAGCCCGCCTTCGGGTCCGCTCTAGGCCCGAGCCCCCTCGATCACCCCGGTGCTGTTGTGGCGCAGCGCCTTCAGCACCGTTTCGACGATTCCGTCGGCGTCGAGGCCGGCCTCGGCATATTGCTTCTCGGGCTTGTCCTGGTCCTGGAACCGGTCGGGAAGGCGCATGGTGCGCAGTTTCAGCCCGGAATCGATCAGCCCCTCGTCGCTCGCCAGGGTGAGAATGTGGGCGCCGAGGCCCCCGATCGCGGCTTCCTCGATCGTCACGCAGACTTCGTGCGTGGATGCGAGCCGGCGGATCAGTTCTTCGTCGAGCGGCTTGGCGAAGCGCATGTCGGCTACCGTGGTGGAAAGGCCGCGGCCGTCCAGCCGGTCGGCCGCTTTCTCTGCCTCCGCCAGGCGCGTTCCCAGCGACAATATGGCGACCTTCTTCCCTTCCCGAATGATTCGGCCCTTGCCGATCTCGAGTCGCTCGGGAACTTGCGGAAGCGGCACCCCAACGCCGTTGCCGCGCGGATAGCGCACCGCGCTCGGGCCGCTGTCGTGCAGCGCCATGGTGTGAACCATATGAACCAGCTCGGCCTCGTCGGCGGCCGCCATGACGACGAAGTTGGGCAGGGTGCACAGATAAGCGAGGTCGAAGCTGCCCGCATGGGTCGCGCCGTCGGCTCCGACGAGGCCGGCCCGATCCATTGCGAAGCGCACCGGCAAATTCTGAATGGCGACGTCGTGGACGACCTGGTCGTAGGCGCGCTGCAGGAAGGTCGAGTAGATCGCGCAGAAAGGCCGGTAACCCTGGGCGGCGAGGCCGGCGGCGAAGGTCACCGCATGCTGCTCGGCGATACCGACGTCGAAGGTGCGGTCGGGGAAGCGTGCGCCGAACTTGTCGAGGCCGGTGCCGGACGGCATGGCCGCGGTTATCGCCACCACTTTGTCGTCGCGCTCCGCTTCGGCGGTCAACGCCTTCGCGAAGACGGCCGTATAGCTCGGCGGTCCCGGCTCGGCCTTGGCCTGGGCTCCGGTGATGACGTCGAACTTCTGGACGCCGTGATATTTGTCGGCCGCCGCCTCGGCCGGGGCATATCCCTTGCCCTTCTTGGTGACGACATGGACCAGCATCGGTCCTTCGTCGGCGTCGCGCACATTCTCCAGGATCTTGACCAGCGCCTCGACATTGTGCCCGTCGACGGGCCCGACATAATAGAAGCCGAGCTCTTCGAAGAGCGTTCCGCCCGTGGCCAGGCCGCGGGCATATTCCTCGATCTTGCGCGCCGCCGAATGGAGGCCGTCGGGCAGCTTGCGCGCGAAGCGCTGGGCCAGGTGCCGGACGGTCAGATATTTGTTCGACGAGACCAGGCGGGCGAGATAGTGGGAGAGGCCGCCGACCGGCGGCGCGATCGACATGTCGTTGTCGTTGAGGATCACCACCAGCCGGTTGCCGGCCTGCTCGGCATTGTTCATCGCCTCATAGGCCATGCCGGCGGACATCGCGCCGTCGCCGATCACCGCAATGGCCTTGCCCGGGACGTCGGAGAGCTTGTTGGCGATGGCGAAGCCCAGAGCGGCGGAGATCGACGTCGAGCTGTGCGCCGCCCCGAACGGGTCATATTCGCTCTCGCTGCGCTTGGTGAAGCCCGACAGGCCGCCGCCCTGGCGGAGCGTGCGGATGCGGCTGCGTCGGCCGGTCAGGATCTTGTGCGGATAGGCCTGGTGGCCGACGTCCCAGATCAGCCGGTCGCGCGGCGTCTCGAACACGTAATGGAGCGCTACCGTGAGCTCGACCACGCCAAGTCCCGCGCCGAGATGCCCTCCGGTGACCGAAACCGCCGAAATCATCTCGGAACGAAGCTCTTCGGCGAGCTGGCGAAGCTGGTCGGGCTCCAGCTTGCGCAGCTGCTCCGGCGTCTCGACCGTGTCGAGGAGCGGGGTCTCGGGATGTTCGGCCATTCTCTTCCTCATTGGCGCCCTACATAAGTCGGCGCCGGGGCGAAGTCGAACCGAAAGGCCGTGCAGATCCGGTGGAATTTGCGCGGAGCGGTTCAGTCCGCCTCGCAGTCTCCACAGCGGCCGCGCACCTCGATGACCGGACGCGCCGCCGAGAAGCCGGCGCGGCGGGCCATTTCGCGGACACCTCCGGACAGGCTGTCGTCGTCGACATGCTTGGCCTGACCGCACTGGTCGCAGATCAGGAAGATGCAGTCGTGGAGGCAGTCCGGATGGTCGTTGGCCACATAGGCATTCGCGCTCTCCACCCGGCGCGCGAGATTCGCGCCTACGAACAGGTCGAGAATTCGATAGACGCTGTTGGCGGCGACTCGGCGCCCCTGGACCTGCGAGACCTTCTCGGCAATGTCATAGGCCGAGGCGGGCCGTTCGAATCCCGACAGAGCGGCGAAGACAGCGGCGCGCATCGGCGTCCATTGCTCGCCCGACCGCTCCATCGTCGTCCGCGCAGCGTCCGCGAGGTCGGTGCCGGAATGACTGTGGTGGATATGGGCCATGGTGGGGAAATAGGACTTTCGGGCCCCCGGAACAAGCTTGCGCCCTCGTATGAAGCCCTTCGGCAGACTCGGTCCCGACCTTGCGCTTGCCTGCCCCTGCACAGGGAGGCATTGGACGATGGGTAGATTGGATTGCCCCGGCCGGCCCTGAGACGTGCCGCGGGCAAGCTTCACCTGTTCATTGTCGAAGGATCAGATCACCGCTCGGCGGTTCAGATCGTGCCCGAGCGCGAGGATCAGCACGCCCGCAACCGAATAGACGGTGGTGAGGGCGTCATGATCGAGCGTCAGCGCGCCCGCCATGATGCCCAGGCCGAGGCTGCCGATCGCCGCCGGGAGCATGAAGCCGTGGGCGAGGATGCCGCGGCCGAGGCCGACGATGCCGAGCCCGAGGGCCAGCATCATCCCCAGCTCGTGGACGATCGGATCGAGCAGCAGCCCGCCGGCCGAAGCGAGGACGGCGAGAAGCACGGCGCTGGCGATGCAATGGACGAGGCAAAGGCCCGACAGGCCGATGGCCAGCCGGTCGATCGCTTCGCTCCTGATCGCACCCTGAATCACGCGCACTTCACCTCCTGCCGCCCTTATAAGCGCCCTCGCGGCGAGTTACAATATATCATCAGGATGAAAGTTCCGCGACGGCGCGCCGCTTCGGCCGAGATTCCTTGGCGCCTCCTCCCTGATCGAGCAGGGCCTTCGGGAAGCGGACCTTCCTTCACCGTCGACGAGAAGCCGCGATCACCCGCGCGTGCGGCCATGCGCCCGGCGAACGAGACGGGTTCGACGTCGGCATGCACGGGGACGTCCTCCACTGAACAAACGGCCGGGACGTCGACGAGCCGGCGGTGCGCCGGGTGATGCGCCAGTCCGCGCCCGCCGCGGCGACCGAGCGGGCGCGATCGGCGGGCGTTGGCAAGCGTGCGCCGCTCCGCCATAGGCGGCGCATGTTCTCGAGACCCGCAGCGGCCCGGCCGCGGCCCGCCGCCATTTCCGCCTGGCTGCTCGTCGTTGCCGCCCTGGTCTTCCTGATGGTGGTGGTCGGCGGAATCACGCGCCTTACCGAATCGGGCCTGTCGATGGTGCGCTGGGAGCCGATTTCCGGTGCAATCCCGCCGCTCGACGACGCCGACTGGCAGGCCGAGTTCGACCATTACCGGGCGACTCCGCAATATCGGATCAACAACAGCGCGATGACGCTGGAAGACTTCAAGACCATCTTCTTCTGGGAATATGTCCACCGGCTTCTCGGACGGCTTATCGGGCTCGCTTTCGCTTTGCCTTTGCTCTGGTTCTGGTGGCGCAGGGCGATCCCGGCGGGATATGGCTGGAAGCTGACCGGGCTGCTGGCTCTGGGGGGGCTTCAGGGCGCGATCGGCTGGTGGATGGTCGCCTCGGGCTTGGTCGATGTCCCGGAGGTCAGCCACATCCGGCTTGCCGTCCATCTCCTCACCGCTTTGCTGATCTTCGCCGGCCTGATCTGGGTCGCCCTCGATCTCAGGGCCATGGCGAGGCGGCCTTCGGCACCGCCGGTCCGGATGCCGCTGCTCGCCATCTGGGCCCTGTGCCTTCTCTTCCTCCAGTTCCTGTTCGGCGCCTATGTCGCCGGGCTCGAGGCGGGCTATGCCTTCAATAGCTGGCCGCGAATGGGCGACGAATGGTTCCCGGCCGAAGCACCGATGCTCGAGCCGTTCCTGCGCAACTTCGCGGACAATCCCGTCATGGTTCAGTTCGTGCATCGGTGGCTCGCCTTCGTCGTCGCCGCCTTGGTCGTCTGGCTCGGCACCCGCGCCTGGTCGCAAGGGTTGCGCAGCGAGGCCACGATGCTGGTCGGTGCGGTCGTCATTCAGATCCTGCTCGGCATCCTCACCCTGCTCTCGGGCGTTCAGATAGACATTGCGGTGGCCCATCAGGGGATGGCGGCCCTGCTGCTCGCGGCCGTGATCCTGGCCGCGCATCGCCTGGGGGAGAGAAAGGCGTGAACGACATCGTCAGCGTCTACTCCACGTTCGGCAGCGAGGAAGAAGCGCGGCGCGTCGCCCGTATCCTGGTCGAGGAAGGGCATGCCGCCTGCGCCAACATCCTCGCGCCTTCCCATTCGATCTACCGCTGGCAGGGCAAGGTCGAGGAGGCGCCGGAAGTGCCGGCGATCTTCAAGACGAGCGCCGAACGGGCGCCGGCGCTGATCGCCCGCATCGGGGCGCTCCACAGCTATGATGTTCCGGCCGCCGTCATCTGGCCTGTCGCAACGGCGCTCGATGCCTATCAAGCCTGGGTGGTCGAAGAGACCCGAACGGGCTGACATGCGTGCGGCGGAACTGGTTCCGGCGGCCGGCTCGGCGACCCAAGGCGGGTCGGCGGTCTGGCTTCGATGGAGCGGGACGGCGCTGGCCGCGAGCGCCTGGTTCTCCGCCGCTCTGTTCGGCATCTACATCATCTTCTTCTACGCCGGGGCGATCGCCGTCGGCACGCCGGCCGATTGGAACGAGGTTCTCCCCGGACTGTTCGCGCCCGAAACGCCCGCGGCAACGGCCGGAATAGCCGCCCACTTCGCCGCCGGCGCCATCCTGCTGCTGCTCGGGCCTGTCCAGCTCGTCGGAAGGATACGCCGGGCGGCACCCGCCCTTCACCACTGGATCGGCCGGCTCTACGTCGCCTCGGCTCTGATCGCCGGGCTCGGCGGCCTCGCCTTCATCCTCGTCAGGGGCACGGTCGGGGGGACGGTCATGGACCTGGGCTTCGGCCTCTACGGCGCACTGGTCGTGGCGGCGGCAGTCGAGACGCTCAGGCATGCACGCGCGCGGCGCCTCGAGCGCCACCGCGCCTGGGCGATCCGGCTCTTCGCGCTCGCGATCGGATCGTGGCTCTACCGGCTTGAATATGGACTTTGGTTCGTCGCCACGGGCGCCGCCGGACACACCGCCGATTTCCGCGGCGGGTTCGATCTCGTGATGGACTTCGCTTTCTATCTGCCCAACCTCCTTGTCGCGGAGCTCTTCATCCGCGCGCGCGCGGCGCCGGGCCGGCCGCTGCTCCAGACGGTCAGTGCGCTCCTGCTCACCGCCGCGACGGCGGTGATCGCCCTCGCAACCTGGGAGTTCGCGCGGCTCGCCTGGCTTCCCGGGATCGCCTTTCGCGTGACGGGATGAACCACGGTCCGATCCCGCTTCCATAGGCTATGGTATTGCAATACCTCTCGTGAAACCCGCCCAATCCCTTGACTTTCCACACCTCCGCTGCCATCTGCCCGCCGTCCGCGCCGCTCGCATTCGCAGCGGCGCTGCTCATTTTGAAGAGGTCCGGGCCCATGAAGGCGCTGATGAAGACCACCAAGGCCGTCAAGCCGGCCGAGGTGGAGAAGAAGTGGCATCTGATCGATGCCGACGGGCTGGTGGTCGGGCGCCTCGCGTCGATCGTCGCCAACATCCTGCGCGGCAAGCACAAGCCGAGCTTCACCCCGCATGTCGATTGCGGCGATCATGTCGTCATCGTCAATGCAGACAAGGTGCGCTTCACCGGCCGCAAGCTGGCGCAGAAGACCTATTACAAGCACACCGGCTATGCTGGCGGCATCAAGGAAATTACCGCCGGCAAGGTGCTGGAGGGCCGCTTTCCCGAGCGTGTGCTGGAGAAGGCGATCGAGCGGATGATTCCGCGCGGTCCGCTGGGCCGGGAGCAGATGCGCTCGCTTCACCTCTATTCCGGCGCCGAGCATCCGCACGGCGGCCAGAATCCTGAGATCCTCGATGTCGCGGCGATGAACCGCAAGAACAAGGTGGGTGCCTGATGTCCGATACCCGTCAATCGCTTTCCGATCTGGCTGAGCTGACCACTGGCGATGCCGCTCCGGCGGCGGAAGCCCCCGAGGCCGCACAGCCCGTCGAGCCGCGGGGCGGCCCGCCCGCGCCGCTGCGCGAGCAGCAGATCGACAAGCAGGGCCGCGCTTACGCCACTGGCCGCCGCAAGGACGCGGTCGCCCGAGTCTGGCTGAAGCCCGGCACCGGCAAGATCACCGTCAACGGCCGCGACCAGAGCGTCTATTTCGCCCGGCCGACCCTGCGCCTCGTGATCAACCAGCCGTTCGACATCGCCGAGCGGCGGGGCCAGTATGACGTCGTCTGCTCTGTGGTCGGCGGAGGCCTTTCGGGCCAGGCCGGCGCGGTCAAGCACGGTATCGCCCAGGCACTGAGCCGCTACGAGCCGGCGCTTCGGAGCACGGTCAAGCAGGCCGGCTTCCTCACCCGCGACCCGCGCGTCGTGGAGCGCAAGAAATATGGCCGCGCCAAGGCTCGCCGCAGCTTCCAGTTCTCGAAGCGCTGATCTGGCGAGACGAAAAGGTGCTTCAACGAGGCGGCTCGGAGAAATCCGGGCCGCTTCTGCTTTCAGGCGGCGGCGAAGCGTCTTATTCTTCCGGCCGCGGGCTCCAGGCCGGGTCCCAATCTCCGAGGCTGTGCATGAGATCGATAATCCTCCTCCCCTTCGCCGCTCTTCTCCTCTCGGGCTGTCTGGTCCGTACCGCCGCCAACGTCGTGACCCTGCCGGTCAAGGCCGTCGGCGCCGGAGTCGACGCCGTCACGACCAGCCAGTCCGAGGCGGATCAGCGGCGCGGGCGCGAGATACGCGAGCAGGAGGAGAGACTGGGGCGGCTCCAGCGCCGCTGCGAGCGCGACCCCGATCGGGAGGAATGCGACGAGCTGCGGCAGATGCCGCGGGCGGGTTGATCCTCACGCCGCGAGCGGCTCCGCCTCCAGCGCGTGCAGCATGACGTCGATCACCTGCCGGCAGGCCAGCCACCAGCTCTGCCGGTGCGCCGGCGTGAACGAATCGCCGAGCAGCGATTCCAGGGCCGAGAGCAGCGCATCGGCGATGATGACGTGATGCCGCTCGCCGATGCCGAGCGCCGCGCCGTGAAATGCGAGCCATTCGAGCACCGGGACGATCGGGTGGAGACGGTCGACCAAAGCGACGATGCCCGCTACCGCATGGTGGAGTTTGTCGCCGCGCAAAGCCGGATTGCTGCTGAACAGCCGCCAGAGCGCCGGGTCCCGGGCAAAAAGCTCGGCCATGAAGCAGCCGGCGAGCTGGATCCGCTGCGTTTCGGCGATCCGAAAGCTCCTCTTCACCAATTGGCACTGTTGCGGGGTCATCATTCCATCCTTTCCTTCTCGAAGGAGGGATAGAGACGCTGCGTGGCCGGCTGATGCCGCCGGCGGGGCCATATTGTTTCAATTGTGGCGGCTGCCGCGCTCAGCCGGAGCGCGGCAGGATCCACGCCTCAGCCCGCAGGCATATCCCCGCGCCGCAGGTCGGCGAGAAATTCTCGCACGCGGCGGGCATTGACGCCGATGTCGCTGACGCCGACGCGGCTCACCGAGCGCATGTCGACGATCGATCCGGTGCCGTCGCCCGCCGGCCGCACCCGTACGACGACATCGTCCTTGAACCGGAAGAACAAGCTGGTGTCGACCGCCTCGACGATGCCGTTGTCGGGATCGGCGGTGACGATCTCCCATCCGCGATTCTCGGCCAATGCTCGCGCCCGCGCGACGGTCTCCTCGACGCTCCACGGCACGCGGATCGTGGCGATATCGCCATAATGCTCGCGATGGATCGCCTTCCAGCGCTCGCGCGGCGAAAGCGCGGCAAGCTCGGCGCGGCCCATGTCCGGAACGACCGCGAGATTGTCCTCGCGCTCGGCGAGGCGATGGAATTGCGGCCAGTCTTCCAGGTCGGTCGAGATGTCGTGGATCGGCGGCACGCTGCGAGCCGTCCGGATCTGGTTGCCCAGAAATGCGACGAAGGCCCCCGCCACCAGGATGACCGCGAGGTTGAGCAGAATCAGTTTCGGTGCCGCGCTTCGCGCAATGAAGATGGCGACGAGCGCCAGCACGATTCCGGCGATAGCGGCGAAGAAGGCATATCGGAGAACGCTGAAACCGACGCCGAAATGCCAGGCGCCGCCGCCGGCACCGAAGGCGGCGATCGCGGCGGCGGCCACCGAGCCGAGGCCGAGAATCGCGGCAGCGATGCTGAGGCGGCCGGCCCAGCGCCGCTTCTTCATGGCTTCCACCATCGACCGTCCTCCAATGAAAGCGCGCCCCCTATGCGCCCCGCCGTCGTTTCGGACAAGAGCCTGGGGCGGTTCTGGGGCGCCCGGACGGGTCCGAACCGCCGCTCCGTCCCGTCCGGCGAGGACAACGGCTTCTTAAGGTGAACCGCCTAGAGCGGCGGCATGCGAGTCCTTCGAAAGCATGTCGAGCCGGCCGCAACCGATGCCGACGATCCGCTGTCGCTCGCCCAGCTCCTGGTCCAGGACTTCGGTCCGGGCGTCGACGAGCGGGCGGAAAGCGCAGCGCGCGAGCGGCTGCGCGCTCTGGTGCCGGCGCCCGCTTTCTTTCTCGGCGTCCATTTCATCTGCGCCGCCGCGATCCTCATTGCCGTTGGGCCGCGGGCCGTCGCATCGGTCCAGCTACTGGTGCCGCTCGGAGCGCTGCTCCTCATCGACGTGGCGGCATGGCTGCTTTCCCGGCGCTTTCCGGTGTCGAGGATCGCCCCCCATGCCGCGCTACGATTTGCGGCCGTCTATGCCGTTGCGGCCATCGCCCTGACTGCAGCAGCCTTCGCCGCGGCCGGGAGCGCCGACGCCGGCGCCGCCCCCTTGCTGGGGCTCGGCCTCGCCTGCGGCTTGCTCGCCGTCCCCCTCTCCTTCGTCGCCTTTCCGGGCCTCGCGGCAATCGGGGGCTTCGGCGCCGCCGCCGCTTGGCTGTTCCTGTCGGGCGACCCCGGCAGCACCAGCATCGGCGCCTTGCTCGCTTTGTGCCTGGTTCAGCTGAGCGTGCGCCACACCGCGGAACGGCTCACCCAGCTCAGGCGGCGGGTGGTAATCGACTGGAAGGCTCAACGTGCCAGCCGTTTCATCGAGGAGTTCGAGCAGGCCGGACGCGGGTGGTTCTGGGAGACGACCGCGCGAGGTGCCTTGTCCTACGTATCGGATCAGCTCGCAGACGACCTTGGCATGCCCGCGGCGGACCTGATCGGCCGCCCCTTCACCGACCTGATCGGTTCGGATTCGTCCGGCTCGGCGGATTCGTCTGAACGGACGCTCGGATTCCACCTGTCCGCCCGCCTGCCCTTCGCCGACATCACCGTGCGCGCGAACATCAAGGCGGAGCTCTGGTGGTCGCTGTCCGGGACGCCGAGCTTCGACGAATATGGCCGCTTCCTCGGCTTTCGCGGCATCGGTACCGACCTGACCGAGCAGCGCCGTTCCGAGGACGAGATCAACCGCCTCGCAAAATATGATTCCCTCACCGGCCTGCCGAACCGGATGCTGATGCGCCGCACGCTCGACGAGACCCTGCAGGGCAGCGGCGCGAATGGCGAATGCGCGCTTTTCCTCATCGACCTGGACCGGTTCAAGAACGTCAACGACACGCTTGGGCACCCGATCGGCGACGCGCTCCTGAAGCAGGTCGCCCAGCGCCTGGCTTCGGTGATCGGCGAGAAGGGCCAGATCGGCCGGCTCGGCGGCGACGAGTTCAAGGCCGTGCTTCCAGGGATGACCGATGAGGCGACGCTGGCCCAGCTCGCCGCACGGCTGATCCAGCAGGTGTCGATGCCCTACCTGATCGAGGGTCACAACATTTCGATCGGCGCTTCGGTCGGGATCGCTCTGGCGCCGACGGATGGCGCCTGCGGCGACGCGCTGATCCGCGACGCCGACCTCGCTCTTTATTCCGCCAAGGCAGCGGGCCGCGGCACTTTCTGCTTCTTCGCGCCCGAAATGCATAGCGAGGCGCAGGACCGGCAATTGCTCGAGAACGACCTTCGCAAGGCGATCACCCGGGGCGAGCTCGAACTCTATTACCAGCCGGTCGTCGACGCGAAGACGGAGGCGCTTTGCGGCTTCGAGGCCCTGGTGCGTTGGCACCATCCCTCTCGCGGCATGATCTCGCCCAGCACCTTCATCCAGCTCGCCGAGGAGTGCGGAATCATCGTCCAGCTCGGCGAATGGGTGCTGCGCACCGCCTGCGCCGCCGCTGCGAAATGGCCGGAGAATGTCCGGGTTGCGGTCAACCTGTCGCCGGTCCAGTTCACCGAGGCGAACCTGCCCAACACGATCGTCAGCGCTCTGGCCAATGCCGGCCTGGCGCCGCGCCGGCTCGAGATCGAAATCACCGAAGGCGTGTTCCTGGTCGAGAGCGAGTCGACCGACGACATGTTCGCCCGGCTGAAGGCCATCGGCGTGCGCCTGGCGCTCGACGATTTCGGCACCGGCTATTCGAGCCTCGGCTATTTGCGCAAGACTCCGTTCGACAAGATCAAGATCGACCAGTCCTTCGTCCGCGGCGCCGCCAAGAAGGGCAGCCGCAACGCCGCGATCATCCGCGCCATCGTCACTCTGGCCGAGAGCCTCGGCATGGACACCACGGCCGAAGGCGCCGAAACGCATGACGAGCTCACCCTTATCCGGGACCTCGGCTGCTCGCACGTCCAGGGCTTCATCTTCGGGCGCCCGATGGTCACGGAGGAAGCCGACAAGCTCGCCGCCCAGAACAAGGCGGTCACCGCCGACGGTTTCCAGTTCAACCGTCCGCCCCGGCAGGGCCTCCTCAAGGTCGCGACCTTGCAGTGGAACGGCATGCAGATGCCGGTTCGGGTTCGGAACATCTCGACCGGCGGCGCACTGATCGAGGGTGACCGCGCATTGCCCATCGAGGCGAAGGTCCAGCTCGATCTGCCCGGTTGCGGCTGCCTCGGCGCAGAGGTCCGCTGGACCGATTCCGGTCGCCTGGGGGTCCAGTTCGACGAGGAACTGGACCTGCGCCGGCTGGTGCCGGGCCGGCCAAAGGGGTTCGGCGCCCGCCTGCAGAGCGATTCCTATCGCCCGGTCGAGCTTTCCCAGGGCCTGGAGAAGAGGGCGTTGCGCGCGTCCGACTTGCGCTGACGCCCGGGGCCGATGAGAAGCGAGGGTGTGGGCGGCCGGTGCCTAGTCGGCATCGCACCCGCCGGAGAGAGTTGACCGGAAAGCTCGGATTGTGGCAATCGCCAGTCGTCCCTCGGGGATGGCAAGGGCGCCGGAAGACCCTACATTCCGGCCGGTGCGGGCGTAGCTCAATGGTAGAGCAGAAGCTTCCCAAGCTTACGACGAGGGTTCGATTCCCTTCGCCCGCTCCATCCCACGCGCATTGATCGGCTAACCCCCCGAGCCTTTGTGGTGCTCCATCTTGCCGGGCAGCGCCTGGTTCTACGCGGCTCCGGTTCCGCTCACGACGCAGCCTCGGGTGGGAAATTCCTCAGCATCGCGGCGGCAATCGGCGGAAAGGCGTCGGCCCGTTCGGCGATCCCATGGAGCTTCGGGCAGCGTGCTTTCAGCCACGCCCGACGCGGGCGCCAGTGCGACATCGCGCCGACATAGACGTCGAGCGCCGACGGCCGCTCACCCAGGACCCATGGCCCCTCGCCCGTCTGGGACTCGAACTGCTCCCACAGAGACCGGCGATAGGAATCGATCCGCTCGACGAGCTGATCGGCGGCCTCGGGCGCCCAGCGCTCGGGATAGTCGCGGAAGGTGAAGGTCGGGTAGAGCGCCGAGACGAACCAGACGAGCCGGTTGAGAAAGGACGCGCGGAGCGGGTCGCCGGGCGGCGGCGCGAGTCCGGCCTCCGGATGGCGCTCGGCGAGATGAAACGCGATCGCGGCGCTTTCGGTGAGCGCCTGCCCGTCCGGCCCGATCAGGGTGGGGACGCGGGCGAGCGGATTGACCGCGAGCAACCGCTCGCGTGCCTCCCCCGGCCTGTCGAAGCCCGCGACGTCGACGAACGCGTACGGCTCCCCCACCCAATCGAGCATCGCCTCGGCCAGCGACGAACCCCATCCGCGCACCCCGAACAGCTGCCATTCGCTCATCCTTGCCGCCTCCGAAGAAGGGATTTCCGACCGGCCCCGTGGCTTACCGCACCACCGGCTTCAATGCGCCCCGCTCGATCCTCGAAAGGTGCACCGGCAGCGTCTCGAACAGATCGGCGACACGCGGCTCCCCAGCCGCAGCGAGGCGGGTATTTTCCCAGAAATCCGCCGGCGGTGCCCGGTGCCCGGTCCCCGCCAGCGCCGGCGCGCAGCGAAGCGCAGCGGCTCCGAGCAGCCCTGATTCACCGCGCCGGCGTATGAAGGCGAGCATATGTTCCGCGCGGGGTCCCTCGACGCCGACCGGCTCCCAGCTCCCCTCGGACCAGAGGTCGGCATGGGCGCGTCGCGCGCCAAGCATCTGCGCGATCAGCCGCTGCTTGGCCGCGTCGAATCCGTGCGGCTCCGCGGCACCAAGAGCCTCCGCGCGTGCCGTGTAATCCACCGGTCGACGATTGTCGGGATCGACCATGCTGAAGTCGGCAAATTCGCACCCCTGATAGCAATCGGGCACGCCCGGCGCGGCGCAGCGCAAGAAGACCTGGACCAGCGAATTGGCCTCCGCGGCCGGCGCAATACGGCCGACGAAGGCCCGTGCCTCATCGAGGAAAGCCGCCGAACGAGTCGGATCGAGCAGCCGCTCCACAAAGCCGCGGCAGCGGCCTTCATAGGATTCGTTCGGCTGGGTCCAGGACGAGCGCAGCTTCGCCTCGCGCAGCGCCTTCTCCATCCACGCCCACAGCCGCTCCCGGAAGGCTGCGCAGGAATCCGCCTCCTCGATCGCCAGCGCCGCCGGCCAGGCTCCGACCAGCATCTGGTAGAGCATATATTCGTCGCCCGGATCGATCCCGCTTTGGGCGGCGCCATTCGCCCGGCGCCACGATTCCGCCGCGGTGATCCATTCCTCCGCGAGCTCGCTCAGGACGGCGAGGCGCGCGCGAACGTCCTCGCCGCGCTTGTGGTCGTGGGTCGCCGTGGCGAGCATCGCTCCGGGCCAACGCTCGCCGCGGCCCGCCATCGCCGCCTGGAAGGACTCGACGTCCATCGAAAACCGGCGCGGATCGAACCCGACATCGTTGCGCGAGAGCAGACGGCCGTAGCGGTAGAAGGCCGTATCCTCGACGGCCTTGGCGGCGATCGGGGCCGAGAGCTGGCGAAAGCGGCGGCGGGCATCGGCGAGGCGTGCGGGCGGCGCAGGATCGGCTCCGGGGGTATCATCGGGGACGTCCGGGGCGAGCCAGGCGAGCAGCCGGTCGAGCACGTCCGCCTCGCCCGGGGGTGCGAGCGGAAGCGCCCGGCCGCGCACGTCGGCGAGCAGAGGTGCATCGGCGGCGTCGCCATAACCGCGATAGACGGGAAAAGCCTGGAGCAGCGCCTCGATGGCCCGGCGGAGGCTCGGCTTGGTGAAAGCCCTCGTCTCGTCCGAACAATCGGCCACCGCTGCGAATGCCTCGACACAGGCCGCGAGCTGGCCCTCGAACTCCCATGCGAGGATTTGCCGTCGCGCAAGGAGCTCCTCGCCGCCGGCGTCGAGGGCGCGGCTGCTGACCTGCGACCAGTGCCGGGCGAGCGGCGCCTCGCCGGCCGGATCGTGAAGCAGCGCGGCGACCTGTTCCATGAAATCATAACCGCTCGTGCCGTCTACGCCCCACTCTTCGCGCAGCGACTCACCCGGACCGAGTATTTTCTCCACGAGGATCCAGGCGTCCGCCCCGAGACGCGATCGAAGTCGGCGGCAATAGGCGGCCGGATCGGCGAGGCCGTCGACATGGTCGACGCGCACGCCGTCGATCAAACCCTCGGAATGAAGCCTGAAATAGAGGGCGTGGGTCGCCTCGAAGACCGCCTCGTCTTCGACACGGACGCCGGCCAGGCCGGTGATGGTGAAGAATCGCCGCCAGTTGAGCAGATCGTTGGCGGCGCGCCACCAGGCGAGCCGGTAATGCTGGCGCTCGAGCAAGGCCGCCAGGTCACCGCCCGACTGGTCCTCGTCGCGGAGCGGATAGAGATCGGCGCCGTGCGCGAGGATCCAGAGCCGCCCCTCGTGTCGCTCCAGGCGAAGGTCGCCGGCCGCGATCGCCACCTCGGGCGGTGCGCCGAGGAAGGGCAGCAGGATCTTGTCGCTCCAATCGACGTCGAAATAGTCGGCGAACGCACTGGCCCTTCCCTTGGCGAGCAGGTCGTTCCACCAGGAATTGGCGCCGCCCGTCACGCTCATATGATTGGGCACGATGTCGAGGATCAGCCCCATGCCCTCGGCGCGCAGCCGGCCCGCCAGCCGCCGGAACCCCGCTTCGCCACCCAGTTCGGGATTGATCCGGGTCGGATCGATCACATCGTAGCCGTGGGTAGATCCCGCCTGGGCTGCGGTCACCGGCGAGGCATAGACATGGCTAATCCCCAGGTCGCGCAGATAGGGCACGATCGCTTCGGCCTGGTCGAAGGTGAAGGCCGAGTTGAACTGCAACCGATAGGTGGCGCGCGGCCTCATGAGCGCCTCGCCGCTGCAAGTTTCGCCACCCGCTCGCGCACCGGCGGCGCGTCGAGCATGTCCTCGGCTAGCACCGGGAGGCGCCGTCGCCAGTTTGGATGTTCGTCTATCGTGCCGGGAAGGTTGGGTTGCTCGGCGAGCCCCAGCAGGTCCTCGGCGGGAATGATCGCGATGCGGCAGCGGCTGCGGCCCGTCTGCTCGATCGCCGCGGTCACGGCCCGCTCCGGCTGGTCCTTCGCCGGCTCTCGGCCCCCGTCGCCGATTGCCCGCCAAAGGCGGCGGCGCTCCTTCGCCCGCGCCGCCCGCTCCTCCGTCGACGAGGCGAATCCGCTCGATCGGCCGATCCGCCAGGTCCAGTCGATGTCGCGCTCGCACCACCAGCCGGCCACGGTCGGCAGATCGTGGGTCGAGGTCATCGCCGCGGCGCCCGCATCCCACTGGTCGGGAGGCTTGTAGCCGCCGCTGCGGGTCCGCTCGAACCAGAGGACGCGCATGCCGAGCAGACCGCGCGAGTCCATCTCCTCGCCGAAGCCCGGCGGGATCGTGCCGAGGTCCTCCCCGACGACGATCGCCTTGGCCCGCCAGGATTCGAGCGCGAGCAGCCGCATCAGATCCCGTTCCGGGCAGTCGAGATAGACGCCTTCGGTCGCCGGGAAGCCGTGCGGCACCACCCACAGACGCTTCAGGCCGAGCGCATGGTCGATCCGGATCCCGCCCGCATGTCGCAAGGCCGCCCGAATCGTCGCGATGAAGTCGCGAAACCCGGTCCGCTTCAATCCTGGCGGCGAGAAAGTGGTGATACCCCAGTCCTGCCCCTCCGGTCCGAGCAGATCGGGCGGAGCTCCGACCGAAAGTCCGGAAAGCAGGGCGCCTTGCGCGCTCCACGCATGGCTCCCGCCCGGATCCATGCCGACCGCCATGTCGGCGATGATCCCGATGCCCATGCCCGCATCCCGCGCGGCAGCCTGGGCGCCGGCGAGACCCTGGTCGGCGAGCCATTGCAGGAACAGGTAAAAGCCGATCTCGTCGGCGTGTCCGCGGGCGAATTCGGCGACCGCCGCGCCGGCAGGATCGCGATAGGCTTCGGGCCATTCGTGCCAGCCGCGGCTGCCGCGCTCCCGCAGGAAATGCGCGTAGAGGGCGTCATAGCGGGCGTGGCGCTCCAGACTCTCCCCCTGCTCGCGGCGAAAGACCTCGACGGCGTCGCGCGTCTCGGGATCGCGCGCGTCGTAACGCCGCCGCAGGCGCGCCAGCCGCTCGGGAATGGCGCCTTCCCAGTCGATCAGCTCGCCCGCGGTCTCGAAGGCAGGCGGCGTGCCCGGATCGGCGAAAAGGACGTTGAGGAACAGCCGTGTCGATGGGCCGTAGGGACTGTAGCGGACGGGGTCCGCCGGGAAGAGGGCGTGGACCGGGCTGATCGCCAGCGCGTCCGCGCCGGCCTGGCCGGCCGCGGCGGCGAGACGGGCGAGCGCGGCGAAGTCGCCGAATGGCTCCCCGCGCCGGTCGCGCAGCGACGGAAGCTGGACCGCCGCGCCCCACGCCTTGCGCCCGGGAACGGCATCGTCCGGCGTCCAGGCGCGCGGCGGAGCGACGGCGACGGTGAGGTCTCCCGCATCGTGATAGCCCGGCTCGTCATAGCCCGGCAGCATGCGGCCCGAAGGCAACCGAACCGGCTCGCCGAGCTCGGCAGTGACCAGTGGCGGCGTCTCGCTTTCGCCCGTCTCGCCGAGCGCATCGAGAGCCGCGACGAGCGTATCGTCGCTCACCACCTGTGCCTTGCCCGCCGCATCGGTCCACTGCCGCTGAAGGCCCGCCTCCCGTGCGCGGCGGTGAAGCGGGCTTTCGCCGCTCATTCGACCGAGCTTTCCCAGGCGATGATCGCCGCCGCATGGGGCATCAGATAATAGCGGTCTTTGATTTCATGCTCCTCGAGGTCGGGATGGGCGCTGTCGATGAGCAGACGCCGGACCGCCGAGGGCGGCGGCAGATTGTAGACCAGCGCCTCGTCGGAGCTGTTGAGGACGAGACAGACGATTTCGGTCCTGCCGCTGTCGAGGCGGCGGGCCAGCCGCATGACCAGCGCCCGCCCCTCCCCATTGTCCCAATCCTCCTGCGCGAGCGGCATGCCGCGCTCGTCCCACCAGTCGATGTCGGGCAGGCCGGGCACGACTTCGTCGCCGTAGAAATAGCGGCGGCTGCACAGCAGAGGGTAGCGAAGCCGGATCTTGATCAGCCGTCGAGTGAAGTCGATCAGCGACTCCCCCTCCGCCTCGCGCGCGCGGCGCCAGTCGAACCAGCTTATTTCATTGTCCTGGCAATATGCATTGTTGTTTCCGCCCTGGCTGCGGGCGAACTCGTCGCCGCCGAGCAGCATCGGGGTCCCGTGGGATCCGAACAGGGTCACCAGCATCGAGCGGCGGACCCGCGCCCGCATGGCGTTCACCGCCGCATCGTCGGTAGGTCCTTCATGGCCCCAGTTGCGCGACAGATTCTCGCTGTGGCCGTCCTCGTTATTCTCGAGATTGGCATCGTTGTGGCGCTGATCGTAAGCGGTAAGGTCGGCCAGCGTGAATCCATCGTGGCTGGTGAGGAAGTTGACGCTCGCCCAGGGGCGGCGTGCCCGGCGGTTGAACATGTCGCCCGAGCCTGAGAGACGGGCGGCGAGTTCGCCGCGCATGCTCGAATCGCCGCGCCAGTAGCGCCGTACCGCATCGCGGTAGCGGTCGTTCCATTCGGCGAAGCCGGGCGGGTGGTTGCCGAGCTGATAGCCGCCGGGGCCGACGTCCCAGGGCTCCGATATCAGCTTGATTCGCTGCAGCACCGGATCCTGACGGAGCACGTCGAAAAAGGCGGCGCCCGGCTTGAAGCCTTCGTCGGTACGCCCGAGCACCGTGCCCAGATCGAAGCGAAAGCCGTCAATGCCGAACGAGGTGACCCAGTAGCGAAGCGAATCCGCGACCATCTGGATGACCCGCGCCTTCGACATGTTGAGCGTGTTGCCGGTACCGGTGTCGTTCACCGTGTAGCGGGGCTGGCCGTCGACCAGCCGATAATAGGTCGCATTGTCGAGGCCCCGCCACGACAGGGTCGCGCCCCGCTCGGAGCCCTCGGCCGTATGATTGTAGACGACGTCGAGGATTACCTCGATTCCGGCCGCGTGCAGCCGCCGGACCGCCAGCCGCAGCTCGTCATGGCTTTCGCCCGCGAAATAGCGCGGCTCGGGCGTGAAGAAGGAAAGCGTATTGTAGCCCCAGTAATTGCTGAGGCCCTTTTCCTGGAGGAATCGCTCGGAAACGTAGGCGTGGATCGGAAGCAGCTCGATCGCCGTGATCCCGAGGCGCTTCAGATGATCGATCACGGGCGCACTGGCGAGGGCCGCGAAGGTACCGCGCTCGCGCGGCCCCACTTCCTCGAACAATTTGCTCAGGCCGCGGACATGCGCCTCGTAGATCACCGTTTCCGACCAAGGGACGTTGGGCCGCACGTCCCCCGACCAGTCGAAGGCGGCGTGGGTCACCACGGCCTTGGGCATGGCCGGCGCGCTGTCGCGCCGGTCGAAGCTCATGTCGGCGCGCGACGAGCGCACCCGATAGCCGTGCAGCGCGTCGGTCCATTTCAGCGAGCCGACCAGGCTTTTGGCGTAAGGATCGAGCAGAAGCTTGTTCGGGTTGAACCGGTGGCCTTCCTCCGGCGCATAGGGGCCATAGGCGCGATAGCCGTAGACCAGACCGGGCAGCGCGTCGGGAAGGTAGCCGTGCCAGACCTCGTCGGTCCATTCGGGCAGCACGTAGCGGGCGATCTCGCGCTTGCCCGCCGGGTCGAAAAGGCAAAGTTCGATCTTCTCGGCATGGGCCGAGAAGACCGCGAAATTGATCCCCGTGCCGTCGAACGTGGCGCCGAGCGGATAAGGGGATCCGGCCTCCAGCCGGTCAAGGCGCGCCATCACTCTTCTTCCTCGTAGCGCAGCATCAGGGCCGCGAGAGGAGGGAGGACGCATGCCGCCGACGCCGGGTTCCCGTCGGCCTGAACGAAACCCTGATTGCCCCGGTCGCTGCCGCCGTAGATCGCGGCATCGGTGTTCAGAAGCTCGCGCCAGCGCCCGGCGCCCGGCAGTGGCAGGCGATAGGCTTGGTGCGGCTGCGGAGTCATGTTGACGACGAAGGCGATCGGCGGATCGCCCGCCTCGCCCTTGCGAAGGAAGGCGAAGACGCTGTTCGCGGCATCGTCGCCCACCAGCCATTCGAACCCGTTCGGCTCGGCGTCGCGGCGGTGCAAGGCGGGCTCGGTCCGGTAGAGGCGGTTGAGGTCGCCGACCAGCCGCTGCAACCCGGCATGTTCCGGCCGCTCGAGCAGGTGCCAGGCGATCTCCGCATCATGCGACCACTCGCTCTCCTGGCCGAGCTCGCCGCCCATGAAGAGCAGCTTCTTGCCGGGATGTGCCCACATGAAGGCGAGATAGGCGCGCAGAGTCGCCAGCTGCCGCCACCGGTCGCCCGGCATCTTGCCGAGCAGCGATCCCTTGCCGTGCACGACCTCGTCATGGCTGAGTGGAAGGACGAAGCGCTCGGTCCAGGCATAGACGAGGGAGAAGGTCATCTCGTGGTGGTGCCAAGCGCGGTGGATCGGGTCCCGCTCGACATATTGGAGGCTGTCGTGCATCCAGCCCATGTTCCATTTGTATGAGAAGCCGAGGCCGCCTTGCTCGACCGGCGCCGACACGCCGGGCCAGGCGGTCGATTCCTCTGCAATGGTGACGGCACCGGGGCAGCGCTCCGCCACGATTCGGTTCAGCGCCTTCAGGAACGCGACGCTCTCCAGATTCTCCCGCCCGCCATGGACGTTCGGCACCCATTCGCCCGGTTTGCGGCTATAGTCGCGGTAGAGCATCGAGGCGACGGCATCGACCCTCAGCCCATCGATATGGAACGTCTCGAGCCACCACAGGGCCGAGGCGATCAGGAAACCGGCGACCTCGCTGCGGCCGAGATTGTAGATCAGGGTGTTCCAGTCCTGGTGATAGCCCTCCTTCGGATCGGCATGCTCGTAGAGATGGGTTCCGTCGAACATCGCCAGCCCGTGCGCGTCCGAGGGGAAATGCGCCGGCACCCAATCGAGGATGATTCCGATGCCCTCGCGGTGGCAGGCATCGACGAAGCCGGCGAATTCCTCCGGCGTCCCGAAGCGCGCCGAGGGCGCGAATTGCGACAGCGGCTGATAGCCCCAGGAGCCGCCGAACGGATGCTCCATGATCGGCATCAGCTCGATATGGGTGAAGCCCAGCTGCGCGACGTAGGGAACCAGCCGCTCGGAAAGGCCGCGCCAGTCGATCGAGCTTCCTTCCCCGAGCGGGCGTAGCCAGGATCCGGCATGGACCTCATAGACGGCGATGGGAGCGTCGGGCCGCTGGCGCGCCGCGCGCGTCTCCATCCATTCGGAATCGGTCCAGCGGAAATCGGGCACCGGCGCCACCACAGATCCGGTGCGCGGCGGGCATTCGGTCGCCCGGGCGACCGGGTCGGCCTTGAGCAGGAGTTGCCCGTGCGCGCCGACAATCTCATATTTGTAGGTCTCGCCCGGCCCGATCCGAGGCACGAACAGCTCCCAGACTCCCACTTCGGGCCGCAGCCGCATCGGGTGGCGCCGTCCGTCCCAGCTGTTGAAGTTGCCGACGACCGAGACGCGGCGAGCGTTGGGCGCCCATACCGCGAAGGCGACGCCCGGAACGCCGTCCATCTCGCCGGGCTGCGCGCCGAACCTGTCGGCCAGCCGCCAGTGGCGCCCTTCGCCGAACAGATGCAGGTCGAGCTCGCCGAGGACCAGCCCGAGCGCATAGGGATCCTCGGTCACCTGCTCGGCGCCCCCCGGCCAGCGAATATGAAGCAGATAGGAGGACTCGCCCTCCGGAAGCGTCCCGGTCCATAGCCCGTCGCCATGATGTTCGAGCCTGCCGATCGGCCGGCTGCCGTCGGACGACAGAAGGTCGACCGCCTCGGCGCCCGGCTGGAAGGTCCGCACGGTGCCGCCATGCGGCCCGAGCAGGGCGAACGGATCGGTGAGGCGGCCCGCCACCAGCTCGGCTGCGGCCTGCGCGAACCGGTCCTCGCTCACTGGTCTCTCCCGAGCACCCGCGCCGCGATGCGGTCGAGGCCGCCGCGCGGAATGTCTATCCAGTCGGGGCGATTGTTCGCCTCATAGCCGATCTCATAGGCGGCCTTCTCGATCAGATAGAGGTCGAGCAGCGGCCCCCTCGGATCGCCCGCTATGCCGGAATAGCCGCGCAGAAAGGCCTCGACCGCGCTGTCGCGGAATCGGTCGAACAGCAGGCGCACCTCGTCATCCACCGTCTCGTCCGCCAGCGTCAGTTCCCGCAGCACCGCGGCGGCGGCATAATCGAACGACCGCAGCACGCCCGCCACGTCGCGCAGCGGAAGATCCTTTGCGCGGCGCTCGGCCAGCGGCCGCGCCGGCTCGCCTTCGAAGTCGATGAACATGACGTCGCCGGCGGTCACCAGGATCTGGCCCAGATGCAGGTCCCCGTGGATGCGGATGCGCCGCTCCCCGATGGCCTGGCGCGCCAGGGCATCGATGGCCGGGAGCAGGTCCTGTCCGCCTTCGAATCCCTCGAGCTGGCTGCACACGCGCGCGCCGAGGGCCAGGGCCTGAGCCTCGGTCACCGTCTCGGGCGCGAAGGCGGGATCGTCGCTCGGCAAGGCAAGCAAGGCGTGCATCTGCGCCAGCCGTGTGCCGAGCGTCTCGGCGAAATTGCCGTAATTCTCGAAATCGGCGTCGGCCTTGGCGGCCTCGGCGGCGAGCCGCGACAAGGTGTCGCGAGTCCACTGCCAGCCGTCGCCATGATTGTAGACGAAACCCTGCACGATCATCAGCGTATGCGGCTCGCCGTCGGCTCCGGTGCGCACCGCCTCCCCGAGAAGCGGCGGCACGTGCTCGAACCCGCGCTCGCGAAGCACGCGGGTCATCTCGGCCTCCGGATGGATGCCCGGCTGGATCCGGCGCAGCAGCTTGATCATCGCCTGGCGGCCGAGCGTCATGGTGCTGTTCGATTGCTCTGCGGCGATCCATTCCGGCGCGGGATCCTCCTCCAGTTCGATCGGCTCGCCGGGCAAGAAGCGGATGACGCCGTTCTCGGCCTCGATCGCCGTGCCCGCACGCAGCATTTCGACTGCGGCGCGGGCGAAGTCGGGGATGGCGAAGCCGTCGGTGAGCAGGCCGACGGTGCGGCCGCGCCGCACCCGTGCGAGCGCGAGGTTGGGCGCATAGGGTCCGGAGGCCCCGCCTTCCCAGGCGATGCCGAGCGGCAGGGCATAGCTGGCGACGTCGCGGTCGGTTTCGACCTCGATCTCGACATGGACCAGATCGTTGACGCCCGGCACCGGCACGACGCTCGTCAGGCGGACCGCCGTCACCCTGGCATCCTTGCTGGCGAACCACCGCCGCTGGGAAACATAATCGGGCAGGATCTCGCGCTCCAGCACGGCGCGATTGTCGCCCTGCGCGATGTCCATCAGGCCGCCGCGCAGCACGAAAGTGTGCTGCTCGACCGCGCTTGGCGGCGCCGTGCTGCTCCACTCGGGCGCCTCCGCCTCCTCGCTGAGCATGAACCAGTAGAAGGCGTAAGGCGGCAGGGTGAGGAGGTAGGGAAGCTGCCCGATCGGCGGGAAGGCGGCGCGTCCGGTCATCTCGACCGGAGTCCGGCCGGCATAGTCGCCGAGATCCACCTCGACCGCCTGAGCGGTGCGCGACAGGTTGGCGACGCAAAGGATCGTCTCGCCCTCATGCTCGCGCAGATAGACGAGGACCTTGCGGTTGGCCGGCCGGAGGAAGCGAAGGCTGCCCCGTCCGAAGGCATGATGCTCGCCGCGCACCGCCAGCATGCGCCGCGTCCAGTTGAGCAGCGAATGGCTGTCGCGGTCCTGCGCCTCCACGTTGACCGCTTCGTAGCCGTAGAGCGGGTCCATGATCGGCGGCAGCGCCAGCATCGGCGGATCGGCGCGGGAGAAGCCGCCGTTGCGGTCGGGCGACCATTGCATCGGCGTTCGCACGCCGTCGCGGTCGCCGAGATGGATGTTGTCGCCCATCCCTATCTCGTCGCCATAATAGATGACCGGTGTACCGGGCATCGACAGCAGCAGCGCGTTCATCAGCTCGATCCGGCGCCGGTCGCGCTCCATCAGCGGCGCCAGGCGGCGGCGGATGCCGAGATTGATCCGCGCCTTGCGGTCGGCGGCATAGGTGTCCCACAGATAGTCGCGCTCGGAATCGGTGACCATCTCGAGCGTCAGCTCGTCATGGTTCCTCAGGAAGATCGCCCACTGGCAATTGTCCGGAATGGCCGGGGTCTGCCGCATGATGTCGGTGATCGGGAAGCGGTCCTCCTGGGCGACGCCCATGTACATGCGCGGCATCAGCGGGAAGTGGAACGCCATGTGGCATTCGTCGCCATGCTCGCCGAAATATTGCTGCGTGTCCTCGGGCCACATGTTCGCCTCGGCGAGCAGCATCCGGCCGGGATAATGGGCGTCGAGGTCGGCCCTGATCCGCTTCAATATGTCGTGCGTCTCGGGCAGGTTCTCGTTGGACGTCCCCTCGCGCTCGATCAGATAGGGGACGGCGTCGAGCCTCAACCCGTCCACGCCGAGGTCGAGCCAGAAGTGCATCACCGAAAGCACTTCCTCGAGCACGCGCGGATTGTCGAAGTTGAGGTCGGGCTGGTGCGAATAGAAGCGGTGCCAGTAATAAGCGCCCGCCACGTCGTCCCAGGTCCAGTTGGATCGCTCCGTGTCGCAGAAGATGATCCGCGTGCCGGCATAGGCCTGGTCGGTGTCGGACCAGACGTAGAAATCCCGCTCGGGGCTTCCCGACGGCGCCCGTCGCGCCGCCTGGAACCAGGGATGTTCGGACGACGTGTGATTAATAACCAGTTCGGTTATAACCTTGAGGCCGCGCCGGTGGGCCTCCTCGACGAAGCGGCGGAAGTCCTCCAGCGTTCCGTAATCGGGGCTCACGTCGCGATATTCGGCGATGTCGTAGCCGTCGTCGCGGCGGGGGCTCGGGTAGAAAGGCAGCAGCCACAATGCGGTCACGCCGAGCTCGGCGACATGGTCGAGCTTTCGCATCAGGCCGGCGAAGTCGCCGATCCCGTCATTGTTGGAATCGAAGAAGCTCTTGACATGGAGCTGATAGATGACCGCATCCTTGTACCAGAGCGGATCGGTGGAAAGCGCCGGGTTCATGCTTCCGCTCCTGGCGGCGTCACCCGCCAGATCGCGTAGGGTCGGCCCGGGTCGAGCCGGAGGTGCTGGATCTTGCCGTGCCATCGAAAGCGGCTGCCGCCGACCAGGTCCTCGACCTCGAGCTGGTCATGGTCGGCCAGGCCGAACTCCCACAGGGGGACCTCGAAATCGCATTCCTGCGCGTTGTGCGGGTCGAGATTGACGGCGACCAGGATGATCTCGGACCCGCCCGGCGCGCGCTTGCCGTAATAGAGTATCTGGTCGTTCCACGCGTTGTAGAAGCTGACGTTGAGGTGGGTCTGCAGCGCCGGAAAGGCGCGGCGCAGGCGGTTCAGGCGGGCGATGTCCTCGATGATGTTGCCTGCGCGCTGCCAGTCGCGCGGCTTCACCTCATATTTCTCGCTCTCCCAATATTCCTCCTTGCCCGGCACCGACTCGGCCTCGCACAGCTCGAAGCCCGAATAGACTCCGAACAGGCCCGACAGGGTCGCTGCCAGCACCGCCCGCACCTGGAAGCCGGCGCGCCCGGACGTGTGCAGATAGGTCGGATTGATGTCGGGCGTGTTGACGAAGAAATGCGGCCGAAAATACTCCGCCACGTCGGTGGTCGTCAGCTCGGTCAGATAGTCGGTCAGTTCCTTCTTGCCGTTGCGCCACGTGAAATAGGTGTAGCTTTGCGAGAAGCCGATCTTCGCCAGCCGGTACATCACCGCCGGCCGGGTGAAAGCCTCCGACAGGAAGATCACGCTCGGATGGACGCCGCGGATGTCGGCAATCAGCCATTCCCAGAAGGGGAAGGGCTTGGTGTGGGGATTGTCGACCCGGAAGACCTTCACGCCCTGATCGATCCAGAACAGCACGACGTCGCGCAGCGCGACCCACAGGTCCGGGATCGAGTCGCGCTTCCAGAAATCGACGTTGACGATGTCCTGATACTTCTTCGGCGGATTCTCGGCATATTTGATCGTCCCGTCCGGCCGCCAGTCGAACCAGCCGGGATGGGCCTTCAGCCAGGGGTGGTCCGGCGAGCACTGGATGGCGAAGTCGAGCGCGATCTCGAGCCCGTGCGCGCGCGCCGCGGCGACCAGGCGCCGGAAATCCTCGAACGTGCCGAGCTCGGGATGGACGGCATCGTGCCCCCCTTCCTCGCTCCCGATCGCATAGGGGCTCCCGGGATCGTCGGGACCGGCAGTCAGGCTGTTGTTCCGGCCTTTGCGATGGGCACGGCCGATCGGATGGATCGGCGGGAAATAGAGCGTGTCGAAGCCCATGGCGCGGATTTGCGGCAGGCGGCGGATGACGTCGTCGAACGTGCCGTGGCGCGTGGGATCGTCGGTCTGCGAGCGGGGAAAGAGCTCGTACCAGCTCGAGAAGCGGGCGGCCAGGCGCTCCGCCTCCACCCGCCGCGGCGCGCTGGCCAGAGCGAACGGCCGCGCGTCGGCTTCGTCCATCAGCAGCTGGAGCTCGGGGTCGAGCAGGATGGCGGCGGCCGTCGCTTCGTCCGCTGCCTGGTCGAGGTCCGTGACGAACGGCCTGAGGCGCGGCTCGAGTCCGCATGCAGCCTCGATCAGGGCCCGCCCTTCCTGAAAGTCGACCTGCTGGGCCACGCCGGCGTCGAGCTTCTTGCGAAAGTCTCGGCGAAAGGTTCCGAACAGGTCGAGCCACCCCTCGACGACATATTCGTAGGGCCCGAGCCGTTCGAGCGGGAAGGCGACGGTCCACCGGTCGTTGCCGCGCTCCTCCATTCGCGCCGATCGCCACCTTTTCTCGTCCAGCGGCCGCCAGCGCAGTTCGGCGGCGAGCTGCTCGTGGCCGTCCCCAAAGAAGACGGCTTCCACCTCGACGACATCGCCGACGGTCCGCTTCGCCGCGAACCGGCCGCCATCGACGTCGGGGCCGACCTTCTCGATCACCAGCCGCGGATGCGCCGCCGCCTCACGCGCCTGCTTGGCCTTGCCGCTGCGGCCGACGGCGATCGGCGTCGCGCGCTTGGCGAACAGGGCCCGCACCTCTGCATCGCCGAGCGGCGCAAAGGCGGGAAGGTTGCTCCGCCGCCGCCGGAACGGCTGGAAGTCGGCCCCCGACGCGGCGAGGATCTGGCTTTCGTGCGGCAAGGTGGCCTGTCCCGCTTCTCTATTGGCGAGCACCAGCATCGCTTCGGACGAATCGCGCAGGTCCGGCGAATCGGCGCGCACGATGGCCGTCGCGCGGTTTCCCGCCGGAAACAGGCGCATCTCCCCGCCGAACCGGGCTGCCGCCTCGGCCAGCTCGAATGCATCGCGTACCGCCGAAGGCGCTCGGCCGGCGAGTGCGGCCGGCACGATCAGCCCGTGAGCCGAAAGCGCGGCGAGCCGGAGCAGCCTTTCGGTCCCGGCCGTGTCGGCGGCCCGGCGCGCCGCTTCCGCCGTCACCTCGGCGAGCAGCGGCGCTGTCATGCGCAGCGCCTCATATTCCTCGGCCAGCCAGGGCGCGCGCCCGTCCCAGTAAGCGAAGGAGGAGACCAGTCGGTCGAAGCCGCGCAGGTTCGCCGCGACGTCGCGCGGAACGCCGGGCGTTTGGGCGATCAGGATCAGGTTCGGCTTCTTCTCCCTCAACCCGTCGATCAAGGTCTCGAGCAGGACCGGATCGGCTGCGTCCGGCCGAAGGATTCGAAATCCGGAAGCCCCGGCCTCGAGCGCCGCCGACAATCGCTTCTCGATGGCCGGGAGGACGATGGACGCCGCTTCCGCCGATCTGAGCCGCGCCCGCGCCTCGCCGGCTGCGGGCCCCGGCCGACGCGGATCGATCGGCTCCTCGCCGCGCCATTCGCGCCGCAGGTGGAAAGCTTCGGGATGGCGCGTAACGATCGGGTCGTCGATGGCGAACCGGTCTAGCTCGAAATCGAGCAGCCACGGCAATTCCATGTCGGTGCCGGGCGACTGGCGCACGAGCAGGGCATCGGCGCCGATCGATTGGGCGGCGCCGGGTTGAAACGCGACGTCATCGGTCAGCGACAGGAGCCGCAAGGCGATATTATCCTCCCTGGAACGGCCCCGCGGACCGGTTCGATGGTTCGCCTTCCTAACTCCGCCTGCCGTCCCGCGTTCCGTCGCCTTCAACAGCTTTCGACCGCGGCTCGGAGGCGCCGGCTATCGTCCCCGGTGCGCGGTTCCGGCTCAACCGGCCGCGTCCGCCTGGGCGGGAGTTCCGTTCCCGGCCGGCGGCGCAGCGGCCCGTCTCGTGACGTCCGCCGTTGCCGCCGCTTGTCGTCCGACCTGCAGGCGTTGATCCAGGGAGCCGTCGGCAGTGGCGTGCGTTGGGCCATGGCAAGGGGGGATTCAGGAGCCTGGCTTGCGGGCTCTCCACGAACGCCGAGGAAGGTTCGAATGGCCGACACCCTGTGGTGGCAGCACGGAATCGTCTACCAGATCTATCCGCGCTCCTTCCAGGACAGCAACGGCGACGGAATCGGCGATCTGGAGGGAATCCGGTCCCGGCTCGACTATCTCGTCGGCCTCGGCGTCGACGCGATATGGATCTCGCCTTTCTATCCCTCGCCCATGGCGGATTTCGGCTACGACATCTCCGACTATCGCGGCATCGATCCCTTGTTCGGGAGGCTCGAGGATTTCGACCGGCTGCTCGCCGATGCCCATGCGCGCGGCCTCAAGGTCATTCTCGACTTCGTGCCGAACCACAGTTCCGACCAGCATCCCTGGTTCCATCAGAGCCGCGCCTCGCGCGACAATCCGAAGCGCGACTGGTACATCTGGCGCGACCCGGCACCGGACGCGGGCCCGCCGAACAACTGGCTTGCCAATTTCGGCGGCCCGGCCTGGACCTGGGACAGCTCCACCAGCCAATATTACTACCACGCCTTCCTGCCCGAGCAGCCGGACCTCAACTGGCGCAATCCGGACGTGCGCGAAGCGATGTTCGATGTGCTTCGCTTCTGGCTGGATCGGGGAGTCGACGGCTTCCGCGTCGACGTGATCTGGCACCTGATGAAGGACGAGCTCTTCCGCGACAATCCGCCCAATCCCGCCTGGCACGACGGGATGCCGAGCATCGACCGGCTGCTGCAGGTCTATTCGTGCGACCGTCCGGAGATACACGAGGTCGTTGCGCAGCTTCGGGCGGTGATCGACGGCTATCCCGACCGGGTGCTGATCGGCGAGATCTACCTGCCGCTCGAGCGGCTCGTCGCTTATTATGGCGAGGGACTCGAAGGCGCGCATCTTCCGTTCAACTTCCAGCTCATCTTCGCGGCCTGGAATGCCGGTGAGATTGCCCGGATCGTCCGCGACTACGAGGCGGCCCTTCCACAGGGCGGCTGGCCGAACTGGGTGCTTTCCAACCATGACCAGAAGCGAATCGCCACCCGCGTCGGTGCCGCCCAGGCACGCATCGCGGCGATGCTGCTGCTGACCCTTCGCGGCACGCCGACCCTCTATTATGGCAGCGAGATCGGCCTGGAGGATGTGCCGATCCCGCCCGGCCGGGTTCAAGATCCGTGGGAGAAGAACGAGCCGGGGCTCGGCTTCGGCCGCGATCCCGCGCGCACCCCCATGCCTTGGGACGGCAGCGAGAATGCGGGCTTCAGCACCGCGACGCCCTGGCTGCCCCTCAATCCCGACTGCGAGGAGCGCAACGTCGCCCGGCTCTCGGCCGATCCGGCGTCGATCCTCAACCTCCATCGCCGGCTCATCGCCCTTCGCCGCTCTCATCCGGCGCTGAATCGCGGCGACTATGTTCACGCTCATGTCGAAGGCGACCTCTATGCCTATGAACGGCGCAGCGGCGACGAGCGCCTGCTCATCGGGCTCAACTTCGGCCACCGGCCGCAACGGCTCACGCTTCCCGGCGATGCGCCCGAGGGACGCCTCCTCCTTTCGACCGCTCTCGACCGGGAGGATGAGCCGGTGCACGGCGCCGCCGACCTGCGAGCGGCCGAGGGAGTGATCATCCGACTGGCCTAGGCAACCCTCGCGTCAGAACCGCTTGAGCAGCTGTTCGACCGACTCGTCCGCGGTGGCGGCCTTCCCGCCACGTCCGACCGCCTCCTCTTCCAGCCGCGCGCGGATCGCCTCGACCTGGACGTCGGTCAGATGCTCGATTCCGATGAACTGGGGCCGGGCCTGGTCGACCGCGCGCAGCAACTCGTCCAGCTTCGCCTGCATCGCGGCGGCGTCCCGATTCTGGCTGTTCTGGATCAGGAAGACCATCAGGAAGGTGACGATGGTCGTGCCGGTATTGATCACCAGTTGCCAGGTGTCGGAGAAACCGAAGACCGGCCCAGACGCCGCCCAGAGCAGCACGACCAGGAAAGCGGCGGCGAAGGCGGCGGGCTGACCGACGATGGCGGCGATATGCCCCGCAAATCGTGTGAACAGACGGTCCATGGCTCGGCCTTACGGGATCAAAGCGCCCGCACCGGCCGATTGTTCCCGACGCAGAACGATCTTTGGCCACGACCATGGATCGCATGGAAGCGGCCGCGTCAATTTTCCGTTTGGCTCGGTGCGGGAGCCGCCGCATGATCGGTCGGTGGACCGGCCAGGCGACATCCAACCCCAATACGCGCATCCGAAACTCGGCCGGCGCGGCTTCGACCTGCTCGCTATCGGGCTCGTCTTCACGGCCTATACGGTCACTTTGTGGGTAGCGAACGCGCTCGCCCCGGTCGAGGCCGTGGCAGCGGGCGCTGCCAACACCATACCTGTGATCCTGTTCGGCGCGGCGGCGCGGCGCCTGATAATCGATCGTCTGGTCGGTCGGACGCTCGGCCTCCAGATGACCGGCCATGCCTTACTCTGTGCGGTCTATTCGCTGCTCGCTTACTGGCTGGTCACTGTCCTGCTCGGCCTGATCAACGGAACGTCGCCGACCGAGTTCATCGTGCAGCCGTTTCCGAGCCGGGCGATGGCGTGGCAGCTGCTCGAGAATGTAACAACCTACGGGATCATCGCCGCGGTGTCCCATCTTCAGGGTCAGGGAAAGCGCGTGGCGCCGATCCTCGCTGAACCCCCGAGCGGAGGCGAGGAGCGCGCCCAGACGCTTTCGCGCTACTTCGTTCGTAGCGGCGACGACATCAAGCCCGTCGACATCGGCACGATCGTCAGCATAAGCGGCGCCGACGACTATGCCGAAGTGGCCACGCTCGGCGGTCGCCATCTGGCACGGCTGACGCTGAACGAGTTCGAGCAGTCTCTCGATCCACGCCGCTTCATCCGCGTCCATCGCTCGCGGATCGTCAATATCGAGCGGATCGAGCGCGCCGAACCTGCCGGCGGCGGGCGGCTGCTGCTGCACATGGAGGACGGTGAGGCGATCCCGGCGAGCCGGACGGGATCGCGTCTCCTCCGGGAGCGGCTGCTGTAGCGCACGCGGCACGCCTCCTGGCCGGCCGCGTGCGGCCGTTCGCGGCCTTCCCGTGCATGTTCGCCGATTTTCTGACCATCAGGGGCCAGTCGATCTAGCTTCCTTCGGCCGCAACCGAAGGGATTCCCATGCGTGATTTGCTGATCGCCTTCTCCGCCGCCCTGCTCGCGTCACCCGTCGCGCCGCCGGCGGCGGCGCCGACTTTGGCGGGAACATTGGCGGACCTGCATGCTGACGCGCGGGAGCCGGCGGACCTGGAAACCCTGCTTCGGCTTCAAGTGGCCGCCGGTCGATGGCAGGACGCAGAAGAAACGATAGGGCTTGCGGCGGCCGCCTATCGGCGCGTGCGGTCGCGACGGGAATGGGCGCTCGTCCCGTGGCATATCTACGCGCGGACGGGCCGCTACGAGGCGGAAGGCGCGACGCGAGCGGATGCGTTGGCGCGGGCTTTCGCCGAGCTCTTCGCTTCGCTGCCCGACCGCGAGCTGGCGGCGGTGCTGCCTTGGTATCGCGCCGACCTCGATCGGCTGCGCGACGCCCAGACGCAGGCTTCGGAGGGGTGCGCGGGCACCGCTGTGGACGATTGTCCGCGAGCGGCGCAACTGATCGCCGCGCGACAGGCGCTCGCCGCTTGGGTCTACCTGATGCCGGCCTCCCGGCCTCTGATCCGCGCCGAGCTTGAGCGCCGCTTCGAGGTCGAGGACCGCCTGCTCATTCCTGTACCCGGCGGAGATCAAGTCGCCGCGATCCTGATACGCCCGCGCAACGCCGCGGCGAAGCTCACGGCGCTGATGAGCTTCACCATCTATGCGAACGACGAGGCCAGCCTGGCAGAGGCGGTGGAAATGGCCGCGCAGGGCTATGCGGGCATGGTCGCCTATACGCGCGGCAAGGGGCGAGGCGCGGGGCGGGCGATTCCCTACGAACATGACGGCGCCGATGCCGCGGCGGTGATCGACTGGCTCGCCGCGCAGGACTGGAGCGACGGGCGGGTCGGCATGTTCTCGGGCAGCTACAATGCCTCGACGCAATGGGCCGCCGTGAAACTCCGGCCTCGTGCGCTGAAGGCGATCGCCACGCACGCCAGCAATGCGCCAGGTATCGACACGCCGATGCAGGGCAATGTCTTTCAGAGCTTCATCTATCCCTGGCCGCTCTACACGACCGCGACGAGCGGGCTCGACGAGATCAATTATCGCGACCACGGTCGCTGGGCCGCCCTCAACCGCATCTGGTACGCCACCGGACGGCCGTATCGTGAGCTGGAGCGAATCGACGGTCATCCGAATCCTGTCTTTGCGCGTTGGCTCGATCATCCGTCCTACGATGCCTATTGGCAGCGCTTGATCCCGGTCGGCGAGGAGTTCGCCCGGGTGGACATCCCGGTCTTCGTCCAGACCGGCTACCATGACGGGGGCATGGTGGGCGCGCTCCACTATCTGCGCGAGCATTACCGCCACCGTCCCGATGCCGACCATCGGCTGCTGATCGGTCCCTATCACCACACCGCCATGGGCCAGGGGGTGCTCCCGATCGTCGACGGCTATCGCATCGACGAGGCAGCGCAGATCGACCTTCGGGCCGTCCGCATGCAATGGTTCGACCATGTCTTCCGGGGAGCGCCGCTGCCGCGGATCTTGAACGGCCGGATCAACTTCCAGGTGATGGGCGCCAATCTCTGGCGGCATGTCGACAGCCTTGAAGCGATGGCAGACAGCCGCATGCGCTTCTATCTGAGCCGCCGCCGGGAAGGCGAGCACCTGCTTTTCGCCGACACCCGACCGCCGACGGACGAGACCGGCCCGGAGCTGCGCGTCGACCTGGCCGACCGGCGTGACGCTGACTTCCAGGTTCCCGACGGCACGCCCGATATGCGCAACGCCCTCGTCTTCACCACGCCCCCCGTTGGCGAGCGAATGGAGGTGGCCGGCCTGTTCCGGGGCCGGTTCGAGGTCGTCGTCAACAAGCGCGACCTGGACCTTGCGGTCGACTTCTTCGAGCGGCGCGCGGACGGACGCTATTTCCCGCTGGCATCTTACCTCGGCCGAGCCAGCTACATGGCCGATCGGACGCGGCGCCAGCTGCTCCGGCCGGGACGGCCTCATGTCTTGGCCTTCGAGAGCCAGACGATAACGGCGCGGCAGATCGAAGCCGGCAGCCGGATAGTGGCGGTGGTCGGCGTGCCCAAGCGGCCGGACATCCAGATCAACTACGGCACCGGCCGTGACGTCAGCGACGAATCCATCGCAGACGCCGGCGAGCCTCTGAAGGTCATCTGGCGACCCGGCAGCTATCTCGAATTGGGCGTGCGGCGCTGATCCGACGGGATTCTCGCGGGCACTTCACCTCAAGGCATTTCGCCAGCGTCGATCTTCGCCGCAGCTTTCCTAAATGCCTTCCGCCACCACGGCGCGCCCCTCCGCCTCCAGCCGCTCGACCAGGTCGGCGCGGCACGCCTCCAGCCGCGCCGCATCGGGACTCCGGATGACGAAATTGGCGCCCCCCCGCCCCTCCCTGAAGAAGGGATAGGATCCGATCTGGCACCCCGGATGGCTCCGCTCCGTGTCGGCAAGCAATTCCGCCACCTCGCTTTCCGGCGCCCAGCAACCGACCGTGCTCGACAGCAGGGGCCTTCCGCCCTCCAGCGTCCCCGACAGCGCCTCCAGCATCATGGCGGCGACCTGCGGTATGCCGGCCAGGATGAAGATGTTGCCGACCCGGATCCCCGGGGCGCCGGAGGCCGGATTTTCGATCAGGTCGGCCCCTTCCGGCACCCGCGCCATTCGCAGCCGCGCCTCCGTGACGCCGCCCCTTCCGGCATAATGCGCTTCGAGCGCCGCCCGCGCCCGCGGATGGACGACCACCGGCACGCCGAGCGCGGCGGCGATCGCATCGACCGTGATGTCGTCATGGGTCGGGCCGATTCCGCCCGTCGTGAAAAGATAGTCGTAGCGGTCGCGCAGCGCCTTGACGGCCTCGCCGATCCGCTCGCTGTCGTCCGGCACCACGCGCACCTCGGCGAGGCGGATGCCCTGCACGTTCAGCCAGGTCGCGATCGGCGACACGTTGCGATCCTGGGTCCGGCCGGAAAGGATCTCGTCGCCGATCACCAGCAGGCTTGCCGTCCAGATCCGCTCGATCGTCACCGCCTCTCCTTCCTCCTCCCCGCCATGGACAAAAGAGCGCCGCTCAACAAGGGTATCCCGAGCTCCCCGAAGGATCCGTCCTGCGCCTCCTCGAAGGCCGCGGCCGGCCTGATGATCGCCGTGGGCGGTCCAGGCACCTGTCCGGGTCCCGGCAGTATCGCCGATTCATTGTTTGGATGGCGGTGGCACGCTATATCGGAACCATGACCGACACGCATATCCTCGATCGCGACGACTCCGTCATCGGCCGCCACGGTGCCATCAAGCTGCACGGCCCCGAAGGTTTTGCCGGGATGCGCGCCGCCGGGCGGGTTGCCGCCGAGATCCTCGACGCCCTCGTCCCCCACGTGGTTCCGGGCGTCACGACGGGCGAGCTGGACGACATCGTCTTCGCCGAGACCCGCGCCCGCGGCGCCGTCCCGGCGACTCTGGGTTATCGCGGCTATACGAAGAGCTGCTGCACCTCGATCAACCACGTCGTGTGCCACGGGATTCCCGGCGACCGGGCGCTGAAGGAGGGCGATATCGTCAATATCGACGTGACGCCGATCCTCGACGGCTGGCACGGCGATTCGAGCCGCATGTATCTGGTCGGCGACGTGCCGCTGAAGGCGCGGCGCCTCGTCGACATCACCTACGAATGCCTGATGCTGGGCATCGAGCAGGCCCGCCCCGGCAACCGCCTCGGCGACATCTCCCATGCGATCCAGACCCATGCCGAGAAGAATCGCTACAGCGTCGTGCGCGACTTTTGCGGTCACGGCCTGGGGCGCGTCTTTCACGATGCCCCCGAGGTCGTCCACGCCGGGCGCCCCGGCACGGGCCCCGAGCTCAGGCCCGGAATGTTCTTCACGATCGAGCCGATGATCAACATCGGCAAGGCCGACTGCAAGCTGCTCGACGACGGCTGGACCGCCGTCACCCGCGACCGCAGCCTTTCCGCCCAGTTCGAACATTCGATCGGGATCACCGAAACCGGGTGCGAGATTTTCACGAAGAGCCCGCGGGGCCTGGACAAGCCGCCTTACTGAGCGGCTGTCCGACTTTCCGGGGCGGGCGCGGCTTCGTCGGTCGCTTCGAATTCACCACCGCCGGCGGAGGACCCGCCTCCCCTCTCCGCGCCACGCCCGGCGAATCCAGGCTGGGCGTCGGCGAGGCTACGGCTCGCCGGGAAGGCTCTCGTCGGTCCCGATCGGCCGCTCCGCCTCTCCCGGGCGAACCATGGACGGCCGGTCGAAGGGCACCGTCGCCAGCGGCAACGGCGCCCTTTCCACCATCATTCCGCCGAGGCCGAGCGGTCGCGGCGGTAAGGCACGAAGTCGCCCAGGAACACGACGCCGCTCATCATGCGGGACGTCGGGTCGACCATCTGCACCGTGTCGATACTGCACAGCCGCGGCGAGTGGAGCCTCGTCACGATCGTGTCCCAGCGGTTGAGCGAATCCGCTCCGCCGCGGGGCCGGTTGACGTAGATCGTGCTGCCGGCGTCGTAGAGGATCGCCGTGTCGTTGATGATCCGCGTCGAGCGGACGCGTTTGAGGTCGATGCAGTCGACCGGCTCGCCGGCCACCCGGCCCTCGAGCGCGCGGGCGAGTTCCGCCTCGCGGTCGACCGGCGTCGCGGCCGGTGCGGCCGTGGCGGCGCCGAGGATCAGGCTTCCGGCGATCAGGGACAGAAGCTTGCGCATGGGATTTCCTTTCGCTTCGCGAAAAATGGCTCGTTTCGAGCCATCTAGCAGGCCGCGCCTGAACCGGGGCTGACATCGAAGCCGATCGGCAGTTGCGGCCAGTTGGAAGACGTCGCGGCGACGCCCGAACCGCAGCATCCGGACCTCGCCGGATGGCTGGCTCCGCCGGCGGCCTTGCCACGCCTGTCGGGAGGCCTATGCTGCATCGCAGCAGCGGAGATTGAAGTGAAGAAGATCGAGGCGATCATCAAGCCATTCAAGCTGGACGAGGTGAAGGAGGCGCTGCACGAGGTCGGCGTCTCCGGAATCACGGTGACCGAGGCCAAGGGCTTCGGCCGGCAGAAGGGCCATACCGAGCTGTATCGCGGTGCCGAATATGTCGTCGACTTCCTTCCCAAGGTGAAGCTCGAGGTGGTGGTCGACGACGGCCTCGCCGATCGGGTGGTCGAGGCGATCGCCGCTGCGGCGCAGACCGGCCGGATCGGCGACGGCAAGATCTTCGTCTCGTCCATCGAGGAAGCCGTCCGGATTCGTACCGGGGAGCGAGGGTCCGACGCCATCTGATGGATGGACGCTTGAGGTTGCCGAAGCCAGTATAACTGCCGTGACCGATCCCCGCTTGGCCTCCATGTCTCCCGAAGAGGTGCGCGCGCACATGCGCACGCTCGGCTATCGCACCCAGAACGATCTCGCCGCCGCGATCGGCGTGAGCCGATCGACGGTGAGCCTATGGCTGGAGGGGAAGGTCGGCGTGCCGCGGCCGGTGGCGATGCTGCTGCGGATGCTCGTCGCGGCGCAGCGCCGGCAATATTGACGGCGATTCCGGCCCGCTTGGCCTGAGGCTCGGCCGCGTTCGATCGTCCCCGCAGCCGCGCGATCGCCTGGCCGGCGGCGCGGACCCTCGGCCGGCATGTGAAATATTCACCATGCGGCGGACCGCTCTGGACGGCCCCACTCGGCTTATTAGGTGTGGCCCGAGGCGCTTCGCGGATTCGCGCGGGCGTGATCCAACCGACACCTTTCCACGGGGGTAGATTTGCAATGGCGAACGACGCGGGCAGCATCCTGAAGAATCTGAAGGAGCAGGAGATCGAGTGGGTCGACCTGCGCTTCACCGACCCCAAAGGAAAATGGCAACATCTGTCGATGTGCGCGGGTGTGATCGACGAGGACAATCTGACCGACGGCTTCATGTTCGACGGCTCGTCCATCGCCGGGTGGAAGGCGATCAACGAATCCGACATGATCCTGAAGCCGGACCTCGACGCTTATTATGTCGACCCGTTCAGCGCGACGCCGATGGCGGTCCTGTTCTGCGACGTGGTCGATCCCGGCACCGGCGAGCTCTATTCGCGCGATCCGCGCTCCACCGCCAAGCGGGCCGAGGCCTATCTCAAGGCCACCGGCATCGGCGACACCGTCTATGTCGGGCCCGAAGCGGAGTTCTTCATGTTCGACGACGTCCGGTTCGAGGACGGCTATAGCAGCTCCTCCTTCGCGATCGACGACATCGAGCTGCCGACCAACACTGGCCAGAAGTACGAAACCGGCAACCTCGCCCACCGTCCGCGCGCCAAGGGCGGCTACTTCCCGGTCGCGCCGGTCGACAGCGCCACCGACATCCGGGCCGAAATGGTCTCGACGATGCTCGAAATGGGCCTGCCGATGGACAAGCACCATCACGAGGTGGCTGCCGCGCAGCACGAGCTCGGCCTCACCTTCGGCGATCTCACCCAGACCGCCGACCGGATGCAGATCTACAAATATGTCGTCCACATGGTCGCCCACGCCTACGGCAAGACCGCGACCTTCATGCCCAAGCCGATCAAGGCCGACAACGGATCGGGCATGCACACCCACATGTCGATCTGGAAGGGCGGCAAGCCGCTCTTCGCCGGCAACGGCTATGCCGGCCTGTCCGAGACGGCGCTTTTCTTCATCGGCGGCGTCATCAAGCATGCGCGGGCCCTGAACGCTTTCACCAACCCGACCACCAACAGCTACAAGAGGCTGGTGCCGGGCTTCGAGGCGCCGGTTCTGCTCGCTTATTCGAGCCGCAACCGGTCGGCTTCCTGCCGCATCCCCTTCGGGACGGGCGAAAAGGCCAAGCGAGTCGAGTTCCGCTTCCCCGACGCGATGGCCAATCCCTATCTCGCTTATTCGGCTTTGCTCATGGCCGGCCTGGACGGCATCCAGAACCGGATCCATCCGGGCGATCCCATCGACAAGAATCTCTACGACCTGCCGCCGCAGGAGCTGGTCGACGTCCCGACCGTCTGCGGCAGCCTGCGCGAGGCGCTGATTGCCCTTCGCGACGACCGCGCCTTCCTCACCAAGGGCGACGTGTTCAGCGACGATCAGATCGACGCTTATACCGAGCTCAAGTGGGAAGAGGTGATGCGCTGGGAGACCACCCCGAGCCCGGTCGAATATGACATGTACTATTCGGTCTGAGGGCACGGAGGAATGTCCGCCCGAGAGGGCAAGGCCTTCCGGTAGATTGGGACGGCACGGGGTCGGAGAGCCTGTGCCGTCCCTGTCCTCATATTGGGGGCGGGGGCAGAAATTGGCGCCCGGTGCGGACGGTCAGGGTTGGCGGTCGATTCGACCGGTGCTAAGCTTCGGGCGGCAGCGGCGCCAGCCGCCGCTCCGTCGAGGTCGAGCACAGTCAGACACATCTTGGATATACCTGGCGGCGGCATTAGAGCGGTGTTTCTTGACAACCGCGGGAAATTGCTCCGCTTCCTGACTGCCCGCCGCGCCACGCCAGACGAGGCGGAGGACGTCCTTCAGGACCTGTTCGTCAAGCTGGAAACCCACGCCATCGGGCCGATCGCCGAGCCGCTTCCCTATCTTTGCCGCATGGCGGACAACCTGCTGGTGGATCGGCGACGTTCGGCGGCCGCGCGCTCGGTGCGCGAAGAAGCCTGGATGGAAACCCAGTTCGGATCGGAGGTCGACGACCGGCCGTCGGCCGAGCGGCTGCTGATCAGCCGCGAGACGCTGGCGATGATGTCCGACGCCCTGGCGCAGCTTCCCGACCGGACCCTCACCATCTTTCGCAGGTTTCGAATTGATGGCGCTCCGCAGCGGGAGATAGCGGCGGAGCTGGGCATCAGCGTCAGCGCGGTCGAGAAGCATTTGCACAAGGCTTACAAAGCGATCGTCGAAGCGCAGGCGAGCCTGGATGGGGATTCGCCCCATCCGCTCCGTTCCTAGGGCAGAGGGGCAGTCATGGCACAGCAGAGGCAGGAGGGCATACAAGCTGAAGCCATCGAATGGCATGTGCGCCTCCAGGCCGGCGGCACGGAGGATTGGGAGGCCTTCATCCGCTGGCTGGAGTCGGATCCCGCGCATTCGGCAGCCTATGACAAAGTTAAGTTCGCCGATGCGGCGGTCCACCCGAACATGATGCCGGTCATGGGCTCACCGGAGGCGGCAAACGATGAGGAAGACGCGTCGGCGCAGGCAAGCGGCGCTCGCAGCCGGAGCGGCTTGTGGGCGACGGCGCTCGCCACGGCCGCGGCGATCGTCGCGATCCTCGTCGCTCTGCCCTGGCTGACGGCGGGCCCGAGCCGGCATGAAGTCGCAACGGCTGCGGGCGAGCGGAGGACCGTGGACTTGGGCGACGGCAGTTCCGTCGTGCTGAACGGAAGCACGCGGCTGATCCTCGATCGGGACGATTCCCGTTACGCTGAGCTCGTAGCGGGCGAGGCGACCTTCACCGTCCGGCACGATGAAGCGCGTCCGTTCCTGGTCGAGGCAGGCGATCACCGCGTTCTCGACGCGGGCACGATCTTCAATCTCGTTCGCGACCGCAATCGCTTCTCCGTCGAGGTGGCCGAAGGCGCAGTCGTCTACGATCCCGGGGGCACGGCCGTTCCTTTGGCTGCTGGCCAGACCTTGCTCGTCCGCAGCGGCGGCCCACCCGTATTGGGTCGGCGTGAGCCGGAGGACATGACCGGCTGGCAGCGGGGCCGGCTCAGTTACGGGAGCGTTCCGCTCGAGACGGTGGCAAGCGATCTGTCCCGCAACCTGGGGACCGAGGTGAGGCTGGATCCGGCCGTCGCCGCGATGCCGTTCACCGGATCGATCCAAGTCGGCGGGGATGCCGCGACCCTCTCCACACTCGCCTCGACGCTCGGCCTTCAGGCTCGCCGTACCGGGAGCGGCTGGCTGATCGAGCCGCAGCCCCGTGCGACTCGCTGAGCCGGTCGCTGCCCTGATCGTCCTTTGCACGGTGGCCACACCCGCCGCCGCCCAGATGGTGCAGGTGAACATTCCCGCCGGACGACTGAGCGACGCGCTGATCGCGCTCGCCGAGCAGACCGGGCTCACCATCGGCGCGAGCGACCCGGCCCTCTCCTCGATCCGTACGCCTGCGCTGCGAGGCCGAATGTCCCCTCGCGCGGCCCTGGACAGATTGCTGGCCGGGACCGGCTATCGCTATGCCTTCGTCAATGCCCGCGGCGTGCGGATCATGCGCGGGCCGCCTCCGGCGCGCCGTCGTCGATCCGCGCCCCAACCTGCGCCCGCCGTTCCGCCGCCGCCGCCCCCGCCCGCGCTGATCGTGCCGCCAATCATCGTCACCGCCAGCAAGCAGGATATTGCGCTCGACCGGTTCGGCGGAACCGTCCATCTGATCGATCTGGAGCATGAGGCAGGCCGGTTCGGGGCGCGAGGCAGCGACGCGATCCTCAGCCGGCTACCCATGCTGGCCTCGACCAGCCTCGGGCCGGGCCGCAACAAGATCTACGTGCGAGGCATCGCCGACAGCAGCTTCAACGGGCCGAGCCAGTCCATTGTCGGCCAGTATCTCGGCGACGTCCGGCTTACCTTCAGCGCGCCCAACCCCGACCTCCATCTCCACGACATTCGCCGGGTGGAGCTGCTCGAAGGCCCGCAGGGCACGCTCTACGGCACCGGCTCGCTCGGCGGAATCCTCCGGTTCGTCCCGAACGAGCCGGATCCTTCCGACTATTCCGCCGGTCTCGCCGGCGGTCTCCTGGCGACGCGGCACGGCGGCTGGGGAAGCGACGGCTCCGTCATGTTCAATGCGCCGATCGTTCGGGACAGGCTGGCGATCCGCGCGGTCGGCTATGCTTCGTCGGACGCGGGCTATATCGACGATCTCGGCCGCGGCCTGCGGGACGTCAACAGGACGTCGGTGATCGGGGGACGCGCGGTGCTGCGATGGGAACCGGGCGACCGGTGGCGGATCGACATCGGCGCGCTCAGCCAGAACATAGACGGGCGCGACGGCCAATATGCGATGCGCGGACTGCCGCCGCTGTCCCGTCGAACCAATCTCGCCCAGCCGTTCGCCAACGACTATCAGCTCGCGCACCTGACCGTGCGCAAACGGTGGACAAGCGTGGAGCTGGTCTCGACCACCAGCGTCGCACGGCACGATCTGGAGACCCGGTTCGATGCGAGCGGCTTTCCGGGCACGGACGGCCCCCAGCTCTATACCGAGGACGTGGAGATCGCTCTGATCTCGAACGAGACGCGCATCGCGCAGCCCGGTCCGCGAGGCGAAGGCTGGCTCTTCGGATGGAGTGTCCTTAGCGACACGAACCACATCACCCGTCGTCTCGGCCCGCCGACCGCGGCGCTGCCGCTTCCGGGCGTACGAAACGAAACCCATGAGGCCGCCCTGTTCGGCCAGATCAGCTTCTCCCTCATGCCACGACTGGTCGCCACGATCGGTGGCCGACTCACCGTTGCGGAATCGATCGGCGAGCCGCTCGATGCACCGGACGACGATGAGGACGAGCCGAACCAGACGAATGTCCATGTTTCGCCCGCCGCAGCTTTGACCTGGACGCCCGGCAACGGCTGGCTGGCCTACCTCCGTTACCAGGAGGGTTATCGCGCAGGCGGCCTCGCCGTCTCGCCGACGGCTTCCGCCTCCGCCACGCAGCGCCTGGAATCGGATGAGCTCACCTCGATCGAGGCGGGGCTTCGTTTCGGGCGCCGCGATGTCGACAGGTTCTCGTTCACGGTAGCCGCTTCCTATACCGGATGGACGGATATCCAGGCCGACCTCATCGATACGCGGGGCCTCCCCTACACCGCCAATGTCGGCGACGGACGCATCTATGGCTTGGAGGTCGAGGGATCCTGGCGGGTGATGTCATCGCTCAGCCTCGACGTTGCGGGCTTTCTCAACGACAGCGCTTTGTCGAACCCCAATCCCCCGTTCGCCGATCTGGACGGGCGCGAGCTTCCGAACATCGCCAGCTCCGGCGCCCGCATTGCCGCCCATTTCGAGACCGATCTGTCGCCCTCCCTGTCGCTCGCCCTCGACGGCGCCGTTCGCTATGTCGGCGAATCCCAACTGGGAGCCGGTGGGCCAGCCGATGTCGTCCAGGGCGAATTCGTCGAAGGCCAGATCGGAGCGCGGCTCGACTTCGGGCGGTTCGGCCTTTCGTTTGACGTCGACAATGTCGGCGACGTCCAGGGCAATCGCTTCTCGTTCGGCAATCCGTTCAGCCTTGCCGAGGGCACCCAGATCACCCCCCTCAGGCCGCGGACGATCAGGATCGGGTTCGATGCGGAATTCTAAGCCGCCAAGACGGCTGCTGGCGTCGATCCACGATGTCAGCCCGATGTTCGAACCGGCCATCGACAGGCTTTTCGATCGCCTTCAGGGCCATCTCGGCACGGCCCGGTTCGCCATGCTCGTCGTCCCCGACTTCTGGGATCGAGCCCCACTCGCCCGTGCGCCTGGCTTCCGCGCCAAGCTGCGCGGCTGGGCCGACGACGGTGTCGAGATGTTCGTCCACGGCTGGAACCATCGCGACGACCAGGCTCATTCCGGGCGCTGGGCTTCATTCAAGGCGCGGCACATGACGGCGAGCGAAGGCGAGTTCCTCGGACTGGACCAGGCGGAGGCGCGCCGACGGATGCGCGATGGGCGCGCCATCGTCGAAGAGGCGATCGGCCGTCCGGTGGCCGGATTCATCGCACCAGCCTGGCTCTACGGCGAAGGCGCCAGACGCGCGCTTGCGGAAGAGAATTTCGCGCTTGCCGAAGATCATCTCAGGGTGTGGCGGCCATCCGACGGGGCGATCCTGTCGCGGGGTCCCGTCGTCACCTGGGCCAGCCGCAGCCGGGCCCGGAAAGCCTGCTCGATCGGCTTTGCCGGCCTTGCGCGTACCCTGCTGAGGCCGATCCCGGTGGTCCGCCTGGCGGTCCATCCCGGCGACGCCGGATGCCCGGCACTGATGGCCAGCATCGACAAGACGGTTTCCGCCTTCGGCGCCGGGCGCGAGCCCGCACGCTATCGAGACCTGATGGGGACCTGAGGAAGCGGCTCCGTCTTGGGTTGAGCCCTTGCGACAGGACTTCGAATTGCAGCCGCCCCTCCATATCCTCGCTTATGTCCACAGCTTCGAACCCGGCGGGGTGGAGCGTGTCGGACTGCGCCTCTGCGATGCGTGGCAATCCGCCGGCGCGAACGTGACGGTCCTGCTCGGAAGGTCCGACGGCGCGATGCGTCGCGATGCGCCGCGGCTGAACTACGTCCGCTACCCGTCCGGGCCGTTCCCGACCGCATGGTGCGAGACGGCCTGGATGATCCTGTGCCTGTGGCGCCAGGTGCGATCGACACCCCCGGACGTGATCTTCTGCCCGGGCAACAGCTACACCGTGGTTGCAGTGGCGTTGCGGCTGCTGCTTGGCGGCCGCTGCCCCCCGGTCGTGGCCAAGGTCAGCAACTCGCTGACGCGAAACGACATGATCGCGCCGGCCCGGCTCGCCTATCGCCTCTGGCTTCGGCTGCAAGGGGGCCTGGTCACCCGCTGGGTCAGCATGGCGGCATCGATGCGGACGGAGATCGCCGCCGCGATGGGCGCACCGGAAGCTGAGATCGCGATAATCGAAGACCCGGCGCTGGACGAGCGGGAGGGCTTGCGGCTGGCGCGCGCGCGCGACGACCGGCCCTGCCGACCGGAGGCTGGCCGGCTGTTCCTGTCGGTCGGCCGGCTATGCCCGCAGAAGCGCTTCGATCTGCTGATACGCGCCTTCACGCTGGCGGCCGCGCCCGGCGACAGGCTCGTCATCCTCGGCGAGGGACCCGGGCGACCGCGCCTCGAAGCGCTCGCGCGGCGGCTCGGAGTCGGCCAACGGATCTCGCTGCCCGGCCATCGCCGCGACATCGCGGCCTGGCTTGCCCAAGCCGACGCCTTCGTCCTTTCCTCCGACTATGAAGGCGTGCCGGCGGTGATCATCGAAGCGATGGCGGCCGGAGTCCCGGTCGTCGCCACGAACAGCAGCGCCGCCATGGAAGACCTGCTCGACGGCGGCCGGCTCGGTCGGCTCGTCGCGTGCGGCGACACGGCGGCGTTGGCGCAAGCGATGGCCGAAGCCGGCCCTGCCCATTCGAACGTCGAGGCGGCGCGCGCCCAGGCTGCCCGCTTCCGCGTCGAGCGCGCTGCACCCGCTTATCTGAAGGTCCTGCGCGCAGCCGCTTCGGCTTGAGCAAAGATCCGGTCGCGGAGCCGTGAGGAAGTCCGGGCGGGTCTCCGTCTACGGGTATGAGCGTCCCCGGATTCCCGCATGTATCGGCGTAGCAGCATGGCCGCCGAACTGGCCGACCCCTCCATCACGGCGACCGCTGCCGTCCTTCCGGATCCCCCGCCGCTTCCGACGTCGGCGAGCGGGTGGATCCACTGGCTGGGCCTCGCAATCTCGGGCGCCGTGCTCGTGGCCATCCTCGATCAGCTGCGGAGCCTGGACTTCGCCCGGATCGCCGCCCTGCTGCCGGCCTCCGCGGCCTTTTGGGCGGCCTACTGGGTCTATTACCTGTTCCCGATCGCCAGCGAGTGGCTGATCTTCCGGCGCCTGTGGAGGATTCCGCCGTCCGGATTCATCGCGCTCACCCGCAAATTCATCGGCAACGAAGTGCTGCTGGGCTATATCGGCGAGGTCTATTTCTACGCCTGGGCCCGCAAGCGGTCCCGGATGACCGGTGCGCCGTTCGGTGCGATCAAGGACGTTGCCATCCTGTCCGCGCTGGTCGGCAACGTCGTGACCCTCGCGATGATGGCGGCGGCCTATCCGGTAGTCGGCGGGCTTCGCCTGGGGCTCGGAGGCAGCGCCTTCTATCTCTCCGCCTTCGCCCTGGCCGCGACGTCGCTGGCCGCGCTGCTGCTTCGCCGGCGCGTATTCAGCCTGCCCGCCGACGAGCTTCGCTTCGTCGTCATCGTCCATCTGGCGCGCATTCTCGCCACGACCGGCCTCGCCGCCCTGATGTGGTATCTTGTCCTTCCGCATGTTCCGCTGGGCTGGTGGCTGCTCCTGGCGGCGCTGCGCCTTTTGCTGTCGCGCCTGCCGTTCCTGCCGAACAAGGATCTCGCCTTCGTCGCGCTCGCCATGTTCGCGATCGGCCAGGACAACCAGATCACGGCGCTTCTGACGATGGTCGCGAGCCTCATCCTGGCGACGCACGTGTTGCTCGGTCTCCTGCTCGCGAGCGCCGAGCTGTCCGGCCTCAAGGAGCGGATATGAACCTCACGATCATGATAGCGATAGCGGCGGCGACGCCCTATATCCCCTCGACTCCGTCGCTCGGCGTGGCCGAGGCCCGCTGCCGGCCGAACGAACAGGGGCCGGCCATCATCGTCGACGTGGCCGGTCTCAGGGATCGCCAGGGCCGCCTCAAGCTCGAAGCCTATCCGTCGAACGACGCGGACTTCCTGGCCGACGACAATGTCCTCATCATGGCCGGCAAGGTCTTCCGCCGGGTCGAACGGCCGCTTCCCGCCGCAGGCGACGTACGGCTGTGCATCCGCGTGCCGGCGCCGGGGTCATACAGCCTCTCCCTTCTCCACGACCGGGACGCCAACCGGCGGTTCGGCCTATCCTCCGACGGAATCGGCTTCCCGAACAATCCGAGGCTGGGCCTGTCCCGCCCGAGCGCGGCCGCCACCAGGGTGGTGGCGGGCCGCGGGCTGACCCGAATCCGGATCGTGATGAACTACCGCCGCGGACTCTCCTTCAGGCCGCTGAGGCAGTGACCTCGTGAAGATCGTCGACGTCTGCGCATTCTACAGCCCCGATGGCGGCGGCGTCCGCACCTATGTCGATCAGAAGCTGGCCATCGGACCGCGGCTGGGCCACGAGATCGTGGTCCTTGCCCCGGGGCCACTGGACTATAGCGAAGCGCGGGGTCCCGGCGCGAGGATCGAGTGGATCGCCGCGCCACGCTTCCCGCTCGACCGCAGATATCGATACTTCAGCGACGCTGCGGCGTTGCAGCGCAAGCTCGACGCGGAGCGTCCCGATTTTGTCGAGGCCTCGTCGCCCTGGCGGAGCGCAGCCGCTGTCGCGACCTGGCAAAGCGAAACGCCCCGTGCCCTGATCATGCACGCGGATCCGATCGCCGCTTATGCCTATCGTTGGTTCGAAGGCGTGGTCAGCGTCCCCACGATCGATCGCGGACTCGACTGGGGCTGGCGATATCTGCGGCGGCTCGACCAGGCTTTCAACGCGGTGATCAGCCCGAGCGCGTCCCTGTCGGCGCGGCTCCTCAAGGCGGGCCTGGGCAGAGTGGTCACCAATCCGATGGGAATAGAGGCCGGCCTCTTCTCTCCGGAGCTTCGCGATCCGGCCCTGCGCGCACGAATGCTGGCACGTTGCGCGCTGCCGCCGACCGCGACCCTGTTGCTCGGCGTCGGCCGCCATGCCCCGGAGAAGCGCTGGCCGATGATGGTGAAGGCGGTGACGGCGGTCAGCTTCGATCGCCCCGTCGGTCTCGTCCTGGTCGGCGACGGCCGCGACCGCTCCCGCATCGTGCGGGAGATCGACGGAAATCCCCACATCCATTTGATATCGCCCGTCAGCAACCGGCTTGCACTCGCGCGCCTCATGGCCAGCAGCGACGCGCTGATCCACGGCTGCGAGGCCGAGACCTTTTCCATGGTCGCGGCCGAGGCCGCGGCGTCGGGGCTGCCCCTGATCGCCCCCGATCGTGGCGGCGCGTCCGATCATGCACGCGCCCAGGGCGGCTTCTGCTTCGCATCGGGCGACGCCGCGGACGCGGCCCGCGCAATCCGCGAATTCATGGTCGCGGGAGCCCCCCGGCGAGTTCCTGCCCCACGCACGGTTGCCCAACATTTCGAGGCGCTTTTCGAGCTCTACGAGTCGCTCGCCTCGGCACGCCGGCTCGCAGCTTGAAAAGTGTGGATCGGGCGGCCCCGCTCCGTCTTTGGTTGTGACAGAAGATTTCCTTTCCTCGCCCGATACACCCATTTCCGCCCCGGCGCCGGCGATAGCGGAGCCGATCGTCGCAGGGGCCGCGCGCCGGTCCGGCCTGCGTCGCGTCGCCAGTGCCGACCCGGACTGCTGGGCGCTGTTTGGCCGCCTGCTCCTGTGGGCGACGCGGAACGCAAGGAAAGAGGAACCACGGCCGGACAGGGGCGACATTTCTGCCTAGGTTCCTGCTCATCGATCGCTATGTCCTCCGTCAGGTGATCGTCTGGTACGCGATCGTCGTCGGCGTGGTCATGTTCCTCCTTTGCCTCGAGACCACGCCTCGGCTGCTTGTCCAGCTTGCCGGCATTCGCGAAGGCCCGAGCCTGGTGGCACGCTCGCTCGCCAGCTTGCTGCCGGAATATGTCGCCATCGCGCTTCCCATCGGCCTCTTCCTCGGGACGGCCCTGACGTTTCGGCGTCTCGCGACGGCTGGCGAGCTGGAAGTCTTCGCAGCCAGCGGAGTCGGGAATGGCCGACTCCTCATGGGGCCAGCGATGCTCGGAATGCTCACCTGTGCGCTGCTGGTCGGGCTCAGGGGCTATATACAGCCAGCCGGCGAGCGGAGACTCGATGCGATCGGCGTGGCCGTGCGGACCGGCCAGTTCGGCTATTCCATCGAGCCGGGCGTATCGCACCGGATTGGCCGCGAAGGTCGGCTTTATTTCGCGCGGATCGACAGCTGGTCCGGCCGACTCGAAGACGTCGTGGTCAATCACGGCGGAATGACCGCCATAGCCAATTCGGCGGCGCTTGATCTGTCCGCTGACGACCATTTCGTCCTGGCACTACACGATGTCACCGCGGTCTGGGGCAGCCTGGCTGGCGATCCACGGGCGCTACGCTTCCGCTTTCTCCGGCTGGCGATCCCGGTTCCCGATGAGCAACGCCCGCCAAAGCAGCCGCCCCGCGATCGCCTCGACCGCTTTTCGCTAGGTCAGTTGCTGCACTTCGACCGGACACAGCATGGCAGCGCAGAGCTCAATGTGGCGATGGCTCACGCCTCGGCCTCGGCGCGGGCCGCCGCCGCCATCCTATGCTGCATCTTGCCGCTCTTCGGGTTCGTCCACGGCGTGCCGCCGAAACGCTCTCATGCGGCGATAGGACTCGGCGTCGGCATCGTCGAGATCATCCTCTTCTGGCGGATCTCGGCGCTCATCGAAGATCGTTTCACGCCCTTTGCCCCCGCCGCCCACGCCGCGCTTGTCGCGTTCTACGCCATGGTGGCGTTTCAGATGATGCGCTTTCAGCGGCGGGCGGGATTGGGCGCGGTCGAGCAAGCCTTGATCCGCGCGATGAGATACGTTCATCGGAGCGTGATGGACGCCATCGGCCGCAGGAAGCGCGTCGGGGGCCGTCGACCGGTTTGAACAAGGCCTGGGCAGGTACCAACTCGACCGGCTGGTCGAGGGCGAGGCGCTAGGGCCTGAGCGCCGCCGCCGTTTCCTCGTCGGCCGGGAAGAAGGCCTCGATCGCGATTTCGGAAAGGGTGACCTCGACCGGCGTTCCGAATACCGTCGTCGTCGACAGGAAGGACAGGCGGCGCCCTTCCGCCTCGATCACCATCGGCACCGCGATCCCGCCATAATCTCCCCGCTCTCCCGCGTCCCCGCCCCCGGGATAAGCGGCAAGCTCGTCGCGCAGGGCGAGCAGCCCGGCATCGCCGGAAACGGCATGCTGGTCGCGCAGCCGCTCGAGCAGATGCCCTTTCCATTCGGCCAGATTGGCGATCCGCGGCGCCAGTCCTTGCGGGTGCAGGCTCAGCCGCAGCACGTTCGAGGGCGGCTCGAGCAGGTGCGGCGCCACCCCGGCGAGGAAGGGCGCGACGGACCCGTTATGAGCGACGAGGTTCCAGTGACGGTCGACCGCCAGCGCCGGAAAGGGCTCGTGACCCTTGAGGATCAAGTCGATCACCTTGCGCGCCGGCGCAAGCGCGGGATCGTCGAGGTCCCGCTCGGGGAATTGCGGCGCGAGGCCCGCCGCGACGAGCATGGCGTTGCGGGCGCGAAGCGGCACGTCGAGCGTCTCGGCGAGCCGCAGGACCATGTCGCGCGATGGCCGCGATCGGCCGGTCTCGACGAAGCTGAGATGGCGCGAGGAGATCTCCGCCTCCAGCGCCAGGTCGAGCTGGCTCATCCGCCGCCTTCGCCGCCATCCCCGCAGCTGCTCTCCGAATTCCGCCTGCGTCGCCTGCATGACTTCCTCTCCACTTCGCCTCGCCGGAACCGCCCGAGGGAGATCGGGTCCCAGGCCAGCGAGGACGCCAATCCTTCCCGCCCTCGTTCGCGAATCCCGGCCTCTTCTCGAACGACTTACCTGGCAGCGAAGTCGCGTCACCACCATTACCTTGGACGTAATCGACTTGCCTCCCCTATCGTCGCAAATAGCGGCCATCAGCCGGCGGATCGGCCGCCGGGCGAGTAGGAGGCTGACGATGCAACCCAATCTGTTCCTGAGACGAGTCCTGATGCTCGATGCGGCGAGCTGCCTCGGCATGGGCGCCTTGCTCGTGGTCGGCGCCGGCGCGCTCGCCCCGCTTTTCGGGCTCGACCGTTCGCTCCTCTTCGGCGCGGGCGTCGCGCTCCTGCCGGTCGGCCTCTTCATCCTCTGGACCGGCGTGCGCCATACGCTGATGCCTTGGGCGGTCTATCTGATCGTCGCCGGCAACCTGCTCTGGGTGCTGGAAAGCCTGCTCGTCGTTCGAGGCGCCGCGACGACGATCACCGCCCTCGGCACCGCCTTCGTGCTGATGCAGGCGGCCGCCGTGGCGGGCCTGTCCGCGCTGGAATGGTTCGGAATCCGGCGTCTGCGCGCCGCCGCGACGCGGGCATGATGCCCCGGCGGACGGTGTCACCCGCGCCATGGGCTGCTGCGCGGCAGCCCATGGCGCGCTTTGCTCGTGCGCCTTCGCCTTCCGATGCAGCGCCGTTCCCCGACGGACTTGCTCCGTCTTCGGCTCCGGCCGCCGGCCGGTGAATTGGTGACGCTCTCGCGGACCTGAGCGTCGCGCGGGGAAATGACTCTCTGGGAACCGGCGAGCGGGAACAGCAGATTCCTATTGGCGCCGCCGCGGCAGCCGCGCGCAAGGCTCATCCCGTCGTGCATGTCAAAGCGGCTCCCGATCCGTCCCGCTCCACGCCGATCGAGGGCAGCATGCCTTCCCCTTCCATCTCGCGGAAGTCGCCGACCGGCGGAAGATCGAAGCCGGCAGCCATGAGCGCCCCGCGCACGCGCTCCGCTTCCTCTTCGAAGCGGATCTTTCGGGCGGCCACGTCGCTCACCTCGTAAAAGTCGAACACCAGACCCGAGACCCGAAGCCCGTGCCACGATCCGCTCAGCGGCAGGCCGGCAACGACGTGGCGCTGGCTGCCTCCCTGCCCCAAGGGGGTCACGGCGCGTTCGAACGTCGGCGTGATCGGGTGATCGAAACCTGGCAGGGCGACAGGATCGCCTGCCGACGCCTCCCAGGTCTTCGGGTCGAACTTCACCATCGACGAGAAGATCGTCGCCAGCGGCTCTCCGATCTCGCATTTCGGGGAGAAGGCCAGCACGGGCCCCAAATCCCGCGGCTCGAGTCGGTCCGTGAGGAGCGGGACCGGGTCGGCCGGCTGTTCGGAGGCGGCGGGCTCGGTTCGAAGGGGCTCCGTCTGCCTCATGGCGTCGGTGCCGGACGGCCGCCGCAGCTCGAGGAAAAGCAGGACCGCGCCGATGGTGAGGACGGTCGCTGCGATTAGCCCGATCGACCTCCCGCTACGCATCCTGCCCCTCAGTAATCCCGCGATACGCGCACGTTGACGCTTTCCCGCCCGATCGTCGAGATGCTCGACAGCAAGGAGAGCCAGCGGGTGATCTGATATTCGACGGTGGTCGCCGAATAGCCGCGGCCGTCGGTCACCACCTCCACATAGACCCGCCGGCCGAGATATTTGCCGGCGGCAAGCTGGGTCCCGATCCCCTGGGTCACGTCGGCCGGCAAGACGCGCAACCGGTCCAGCCCCACGGCGCCGCGCAGGGCGTTGATCGGATCGAGTCCTCCGCCGGGGTTGTTCAACGACGCCACCGCCGCGGCGAGCTGGACCGCCTCCGGAGCCGACAGGTTGGTGATCGAGGTGCCGAAGAGGATACGCGACAGCAATTCGTCCTGTGGCAAGGCCGGCGTGCTGGTGAAGGCGATTTCCGGCCGCTGGCTTCGGCCGGTGACCCGGATTTGCGCGTTGAGACCCCGCACCCTCGCTTCGGCGGCGATATCGAGCGTCGGATCGACCGGGGTCTCGCCCTCGAAATGAATATTGCCGCGGATGAGGTCGAAGCGCCGACCCGCAAAATCGTAGGTGCCGCGCAGCAACTCCGCCGATCCGGTGATCCTGGGCTCAATGACGGTGCCGGCCACGCGCACGTCGGCCCGCCACTCGCTGTTCATGCCGAGGCCGGTCACCATCATGCGGCTGGGCGCACGCACGTCGAGTGCGAGCCGCCACGGTTCCACATTGCGGGCCAGCGGCGGCAAATCGGCATCGATCCGGTTGCGTTCCTCCACGTTCAGCCGCGGCACCTGCGCGGCCGCCGTCGCGCTGCCCAGCTGGAAGCGTCCTTCCGTCACTCGGACGTTGCCGGAGATCGTCCCCCCGCCCCCGTCCGACCGGATCGAGATCGGCCCCGTGACGGCAGCGCGGATATCGTCGCGGTCGAGCAGCAGCGCGCTTTGGGCTCGGACGTCGAAGCTCATCCCGACGCCGCCAGGAGTCGCGAAGTCGAGATTGCCCGACCCTTCCACCGTGCCGCCGCCGGGCGTCGTGCCGCGGAACCTCTGGATCTGAAGCCGCGATCCGCCGAACCGCCCGACCGACTGGAGATTCTCGATCACCATGCCCGTCACGGCGCTTTCGAGCCGGGCGCCCGCCGTCTGCACCGAGCCGTTGATGACCGGGTTGCGAAGCGAGCCGCGCAGGTCGGCGCCGATGGCGGCGGGCCCGCTCAGGTCGATCAGCTCGATTCCCGTCAGCCGCCAAAGCGTGTCGGCCGCGCCGTTGTAGCGGATCTGCGCACGCATCGGCGCCCCCGTCAGGCGGTCGAGCAGGGTTCCTGAGCCGCCGATCGGCGAGATTCGCGCTTGGGCACGGCCGATCGTTCGGCCTTCGCTCACCGCCACCGCCCGCATCGCCGCATTGACTCCGTCGAGGCGCGCATTGAGCCCGAGGTCGACCGGGCGCGAGGACAGGACCAGCCCGGCACGGGTGAGACCGCGGACGCGCAGATTGGCTTCGCCGGCAGGCGGCGCGCCCTCGCCCGCGGAGCGGTAGCGGACCAGCCCCGACGCGATCCCGCCGAGCCCGAGGTCCGGATAGAAGATGTCGAGGACGGTGAGCGGCATTGCCTCGAGCCGCGCATCCACTTCGGTACGCTCGCCGAACAGGCCGGAAAGGCTTGCACCCCCGCCGGCGAAGGTGAAGCGGGTCGGCGCCAGGCGCCAGCCTTCCTCGCTCCGGGTCAGCAGCGCCGGACTGGACAGCTCGAGCGGCCGTCGGTCGAGCGTGCCGCTGCCGCTGATCCGGTATCGTCCCGGCGCGACGTCGGCAGCCGCGCTGAACGCGAAGTTGCGGCCACGCGATCCGGCGACCTGTGCCCTGACCTGTCCAACGCCGCCGCGCAGGCTCGCCTGCGCATCCAGGCTGGCGATGGACAGCGCCCCGCGGCTGAGTCCGCGGCCGGTGACGCGGCCTTCGACCGAGTTTCCGGCGGGGTCGAGCACCACCACCCCTTCCACCGTACCACGCCGGACCAGGATCTCCGGTGGGCCGATGAAACGGGCATTTTCGGCGGCCAGGCTGATGGCGACGCGCTGGTTGGTCCCGACCGGGCTGAACAGCAATCGCCCGTCGAGCCCGCCGCCGGCTACGTCGAGCCGGCCGGCGAACCCGCCCGTCCCGGAACGCAGGGTGCCCGACGCGCGCGTGCCGGAGACGTTCAGTGCCGCCACCTGGACGATCGCCGGCCGGCCCGCCGGCAGCAGGATGAAGCCGTTGCCCGTGAATGGCCCCAGCGTCGAGGCGCCGGTCGCGTTCCAGGCGAAGCCGGACTCATTGGGCTCGAGGTTCAGGAAGACGTCGGCGAGGCCGAGTGCATCGACCGGATGCTCGAGCTCCACGGCAAGCCGGGGCCGCTCGAGCCGGCCCTCGAGGCTGAGGCGGAGGGGACCATAATCCCCATGCTCGCCCCCCGCGTCGAAGGAGTAGGTCCCGTCCCGACGGCGAATTCCCCGGGCCGCGATCGCGAGCTTCGGTGCGGCGATCCGCAGGTTTTCGAAGCGGACGATCCCGTCGGGTCCCCGCGCCAGCGCCGTCTCGAGCTGCGGCAGCCCGCCGGCGACCCAGGACAGGAAGCCATTGTCGAAGCGCGTCACCTGGGCACGCGCGCGGCCGGTCACGTTCGTGCCGCGCCGGCCCGGGCCGGGCACCGCGCGAAGCTCGCTTTGCACGTCGACCACCCCGAAACCTGGAACGGGATATCCTCGCATTCCCAGATTGGCAGCGACCACGAAGTCGCCGTTTCGAAGATCGGCGGCGACGGCGGCCTGACCGCGAAGCCTGTCGGACGTCACCACCAGCCGCTCCCCGGTCAGCCGGCGCGCCGTGACCTGCAGCGCGCCTTCGAGGCGAAGATTGGCGAGGATGCCGCCGGCGACATCACCCACGCCGGTGACCCGGCGGGCCGTTGCCAGCAGCGGAACCGTCACCGGCGCCGGCGTCAGGCGGCCGCGGCCGCTCGCCTGCACCTGCTCGAAGCCCGTAATCCCCTCCCCCGGCCCCACCGGCCCGGCGCGCGGATCGCGAGCGAAGGCGACTCGCGGCGCGGTGATCCGATAGACGAAAGCCGCCTCGCCGAACCGCCCGTCGAGCAAGCCGGTGAGCCTGACCTGACGCCCGGACATGTTGCGGAACAAGGCCGCGGGCCGGATCAGCTCGGCGGCGATCTCGACCCCGTCATAAGCCCCGCGGCCGAGATCGACGGCCCCGCGCGTCTCGACCCGCAAAGATGCCGATCGCAGCGAGAGGCGCGCATCGAGACGCCGGTCGGCGAACGCGCCGCTTCCGTTCACCAGCACCCGCGGCGCGGTCAACCGCTGCAGCCTGCCGCGCAGGAAAGGCGCGGGCGCGGCCCATCCATTGGCCCGGAAGCGCCCCGAATCCACCCGCAGCCCAAGTTCGGCGGTGCGGCGGCCCGAAATGTCGAGTGTCGCGTCTCCGTTCCAGCGCGTCCAGCTGCCGTCGCCGCTCAGGTCGATGCGAACCGGACGACGCGTGCCGATCATCGCTCCGAAGACGCTGTCGACCGGAGCGCGGATCCGGGCTTCCATGTCGAAGCGGTCGCGATCGGGCTCGGCATCGATCCGGACCCGCATCCGGTCGCCGCCGCCTGTTCCGGGGTCTTTGATCTCCGCCTGCAATCCGATCAGAGCGCGGCCGCGGCGTATCTCGGCTTCGCCCGAAAGGCTGCCGATGCGCTCGCCTCCGGCGACCCCCTCGTCGATGCGCAGCTGCCTGATGTCGAGGCGCCCTATATGGATATCGTAATCGGGGAGGATCGGCCCCGGCTCCTCGGGCTCGACCAGGTTCGCGAGCCGGTGGACGATGACCAGGTCCGATTCGAGCTCGTGGATGAGCAGGCGATTGAACAGGAAGGCGATCGGCCTCCAGTTCATGGCGATTTCGGGCGATTCGGCGAACAGTCCGTCCGGATCGTAGAGCCGCACGTCCCGAAGGCGGGTGTGCCCCCAGATCGACCCTTCGATCCGGCCGATCCGGATTCGCAGGCCGGAGGGCGGGGTCGCCGCGGCGATGCGGTCGACGATGAAGCGGTGGCCGGGACCGGTGTCGAGGAACGCCATCAGCGCGCCGAACATCAGCATCAGGCCGATCGCGACGACGACCACGCTCTTGGCGAGCGCCGATAACAGGCGCCGGAGGCGACGACGACGCCGTGGCTCCGGCTCGGCTAGCGCCTCCGGCGACGCGGCGAGCGGTTCGGAGATCGTCTCGTCCACCTAGAAGGCCTGGCCCAGGGAGACATAGACGGCGATCCTGGGATCGCCGCTTTGTGGATTGAGCGGGGTCGCGACGTCTACGCGGATCGGTCCGAAGCGCGTGTGGTAGCGCACGCCGACGCCGGCGCCGAACCGCAGATTGTCGAAGCGCGGCCATGGCGAGGTGGAGATGTTGCCGCCGTCGACGAACGGCACGATGCCGAAATTGCCGACCCGCACGCGCGCCTCGAGCGCGAACTCGGCGAGGCTGCGGCCGCCGATCGGATCGTCGAACACCGGATCGCGCGGGCCCAAGGCCTGGAAGCCGTAGCCGCGCACCGAACCTCCGCCACCGGCATAGAAACGGCGCGACGGTGCGATCCGGTCGCGGCTCGCGCCGAAGATCGTGCCCAGGCGCGTGCGCCCTGCGAGCGTCACGGTGTCGGAGACCGGCTGGTAGAAGCTTCCGTCGATCTGGCCCCGGGCGTAGAAGAAGCTGCCCGACTGGAGCGACGCCTCGGGGGAGAAACGGGCGGAGAGGCGAAAGCCCGACGTCGGATCGAGCAGGTCGTTCGATCCGTCATAGCCGAGATAGACGGGTATAGCGCCGATGAAGAAGGTGCGGCGGCGGGTCATTCCGCTTTCGACGTCGACGTCGCGCTCGTCCGTCGCCGTGAGCTCGGCGCCAACGGACCAGGTCCACGCCTTCTGCCAGATGATGTTGCTTTGCCGCTCGATCCCGCCGGCGAGCACGAATGTGTCGGCATTGAAGGCGGGCCGGTCGACGTGGGCAATGGCGATCTGCGCGTTGAGCACCTGGTCGCGGCGCTCGAAATTGTTGCGGCGAAGGATCGCCGAGACGAGCTGCTCGCGCGTCCCGAGCACGCCGCGGAAGGTCACCGCGCCCTCGGGCGGCAGCAGGTTGCGGTGCTGCCAGCTCGCCTCGACCCGCAGGCCCTCGCCGGTGCCGTAGCCGGCCTCGCCGGCGATGGTGCGCATCGGTGCGGGATCGATGGCGACGGCAAGATCGACGAGGTCGCTGTCCGGCCGCGCCACCGGACGGATCGTGACCGTGGAGATCAGGCCGGTGGCGACCAGCGCCTGGCGCAGGTCCTCGACCATTCCGGTCCGATAGGGGTCGCCCTCCTCGAACCGGGCGATCGTCTCGACATGCTCGGCGCTGAACAAGGGGCGTCCCTCGACGACGACCCGGCCGAACCGGCGCGTGCCCTGCGTCCGTACCGGCATCACCAGGGTCGCGGTGCGGGTCTCGTGGTCGACCACCACCTCCGGTTCGCCGATCTCGGCGAAGGCGTAGCCGCGCCGTCCGAGCTCGACTTCCAGCGCGGCCTGCGCCGCCTCCACCCGGGCCGCATCGACCGGATCCTGCTCGACGACCGTGAACGCCTCCCGAAGCGCGGCGGCATCGCCCGCGGCCGCCTGCTCGATCCCCGGCAGGCGGACCTGCGCGAACCGATAGACCGGCCCCGGCTCGACATCGAGGACCACGTCGAAGCCGCCGCCCGGCGTCGCATCGACGCGGGTCGTGACCAGCGCGTCGTAATAGCCGTAGGCGCGCAACAGCTCCGCCAGCAGTTCGCCGTCGGCGCGCGCACGGCGATCGATCTGCGCGGCATTGGCCGGATCGCCGCGAAACGCCTCGAGCGTCGACAGGTCGCGAAATTGCTCCAGCAGCGCGGCCGCCTCGACGGCATCGAGCCCTTCGATCCGGTAGGCATAGCCCCGCGCCGCCGCCGCGTCGGCGACCGCGGTGTCCGGAATGTCGGGAATGAGGCCATCGGCCTCCCCCTCCATGTCCGGCCAGTCGACCTGGAGGTCGGGCCAGGGGTCCAGCGGGGCGGAAGGATCGAGGGGCGCATTCGCCTCGTCGAGCGGATCCGTCTGCGCCGGAGCGGCGGCGGGATGTGCGACGAGCGCCAGAGCAGCCAGGCAGGCCGCTGCATGCCGCGCCGCAACCACTTGCGACATAAAGCGAATCCCAGGGTCCAAACATATGCGGTCGCGGGCAGCGCGGAACATCGCCGGCCCGTAGATCGCGCCATACCAAGCCATGCAGAAAAACCCGCTTCCCGCCGTTCCGCTCTAGCGGCTGACGAACAGCGACGCCAGCCGGGATTCCGTGTGGGGGAGCAGGCGGTTAGGTCCCTGGCCACGCGGCGCCCGCCCCGTGCTGACGAAGGTCACGACCTTTGAACGCGGGCGCGTCAAGCTTGCGCCGTCGTCATGCATGGGCCCGAAACCCCGGATCGAGCCAGGTTCGACAAAGTTCAGGATGACGATGGGCTGATTACCGCAGTCGCGACCCTTCCGGTCGTGATTCCCGGATCAAGACAGCGCTGCGCCTGCCAGGCGCGCGAGACAGGCTCGCCGGGCTTCCTCCCCGGAAAAAGGAAAAAGGCTCAGCATTTGGAAACGAACCGTCTGGCGTCCCTGTGGCAGCCACCTCAGGACGCGCTCGCCCGCGGCATCTGCCACCCGCATCACGATCGGAACGGTCGCATCGTTGGGCCGGAAGGATTCGCGCCGGATATATCGCATCCCGGGCCTCAGGCCCGCTGTCCAGGCAGGGCTCGCTTCCTCGACAGTGGCGAAATAGCGCCCGTCTGCGCGCTCTTCGGCCGTATAGCCGGGGACATAGACCGGCTGCTCGGCCCATTCGATCGTGCCGCACGCAGCGAACAGGTCCCGGGGAAGCGCGATCGGCACTCCGCGCAGCATCGCGTCCACTTCCCGAAAAATCGGCGCGTGAGCGCGAACGAACCGCGCCGCCTGCGTTTCGCCTGCCGGGAAGGAAGCGGCACTGGCCGCCATCCGCCTGAGGGCGGCCCCGACCGCGCCGTTCCGATCGAGGGTCAGGGCGAAGAGATGGCCCCGGTCGTACGGCATCTGCATGGCGGCGGGGTCGGTCCAGAATCGCTCCGCCAGCTCGACATTGGCAAGCGTGCGCGCGGAGGAAGAGGCGTAGCGCAGCAAGGTCGCATTGAGGTGCGCCGCATAAACGGCTTCGTCCCATAGCCCGGCGCGAACGAGGGACTGGGCCGCGGCGAAGTCGCCGAACCCTTCGGTGAACCAATATTCCGGCGCATCCGGGTCGGGAATGGGACCGAGGCTGCCGCCGAACCAGCGGTGGCCATATTCGTGCGCAAGCGTGAACAGAAATCGATCGAGACCGACATTCGTTGTGGACGCAAGCGCGAAACCTGCGGCGCGGCCGGTGCCGCCATAGCTGGTCGCGCCGGTCTCGGCGCCGGTCAGCGGAATGAGCGTGATCAGATACGGCACCGCCTGCGCGCCGAAATAGGCGTTTCCGGCCGCGACGATGCGCGCGGCCGCGTCGGCGAGACCATCGTCGCTGAACGACCACTGCCCGCGCAGGGCGAGCCGAATCGGATGACCACCGATCCTGCGTTCCAAGATGCGCAGGTCCGTGCCCCCGATCAGTATGGCTTCCGACACGTCGCCGACCGTCAGTCCGTCCGCGACCATCTCCGCGTCGCTCGCCAGCCGCCAGTCGCTCGGCTTTGAGCCCCACCGAAACCGGGCGGGTTCCTCCTCCCGCCCTTCGGGCGTGACGAAGACGCCCTCGCCATGCACGTAGAAGCAGGAGGGCCGCAGCACCGGCCGCGCCTTCTCATAATCCGGACCCGGATCGGCGGTGCCCGCGGCCCGAAGTCGATAGCGCACGACCAATGGCGCGCCGGGCGCGTGGGTCACCACGCGTGATGCCGGATCCTCGCCTTCGGCCGTCGTGCCGCCATCGACCGTGAGCGCCTCGATGCTTTCGATCAACGCGTCGCTGCCGGCCCATCTGTTCGGGAGCGCGAGGGTCGTGCGGCCGTCCGGGTCGCCCGTCAGCCGGACGACGATCTCCAGCCTCTCCAATTCACCGGCGCCGACGACCGGCGTCACCAGAAAGTCGACCGGCTCGGCGCCGTCGCCGGCCCGCAGGACATCGGCATGGCTCGAGGCTGCGAGCGCGAGGACCATGAGGGCCAATCGTCCGAACATCGGGAGCCTCGCCTTGTCCTCCTGCTACACTTGTAACAGGGATAGCCGGCCGCTTGCACCCATGCAATCGCCTTGATGGCGGTTCCCCGGCTTCCCCGAAGCCGCATGCGGGATCAATGCAGCGCGGCTTCGCCTGGCCCCGACGAGAGCAGTTCGACCATCCGCCCGATCTGGCGCCAGCGGCAGAAATGGATGACATTGCCGCGGTCCCGGCTGAGCGCGGCGCGCGCCTCTGCCTCGCTGGCGGCCTGATCGCCGAAAAGCGCGATCAGCTCCGCCGCATCGTTCGCCGCCGAGCGGTCGGGAAGGTGGACATGGGTACGCAACTTGGGTTCCGCTCGTCTGTGCTCGAGCAGGCGGTAGCGCGACGGCATTGCGAAAAGGCGGATGCGAATGCTCAACGGCTGGTAAACCATGCCGAAGGCAGAGCTCTGCCGCCGCTGTCGACAGGCTCGGATGGGTCGCGCGCAAAGGCCGATGTCTCACGCGTCGGAAATGCTCGCTTCTGCGAAATCGATTGCCCGCATTGGGGCCTTCGCCCCGTTCCCATTGGCGAATGAGTGCAACTGGCGCAGCACCGGTCTCATGGTCGCTCGAAGCGGGGACTCAGGAGCACTGCCGGCCTCACGAGCGATCGTCGGAGCGCTCGTTCTGACGCAGGCGTTTCCTGTCTCGCCTGCCGCAGGAAGGACGATCGCTCATGCCGCGAAGGGCAGCATTGCGACCCACGACGCCTTCACGCTGACGCAAAACCGACATAGCGCGCCGCCATTGCTGCCGCAAAGGAGTCCCGAATGATCCTGCCGCGCTTCATTGCCTGCACCGCTTTGTCCGCACTACTGTCCTGTACCGCCTTCGCCCAGGGTCACCCGATGACCACCGAGGCCTATCGCGCGCAGGCCGACGCGGAGCTCGACCGCCTCAGAGCCGAGCCGCCCGTAGTCGGCCGGGCGCGCAACATCATCCTGTTCATCGGCGACGGCATGGGCGTGAGCACGTTGACGGCCGCGCGCATCCATCAGGGCCAGCGCCAGGGCGTCGATGGTGAATCCTATGTCCCCGCCATGGACCGGCTGTCGCACACCGCGTTGGTCAAAACCTATTCACACGATGCGCAGGTCTCCGATTCCGCGCCGACCGCCACCGCGATCATGACGGGGGTGAAGACGCGCAACGGCGTGATCGGCGTCGGGCCGGAGGTGGCGGAGAATGACTGCGCCGCCAGCCGCCGCCACACGCTGCCGAGCCTGTTCGGTCTGGCGCAGTCGATGGGCCTGGCCACCGGCATCATCTCGACCGCGCGCATCACCCATGCGACCCCGGCAGCGGCTTATGCCCATACGCCGCAGCGCGACTGGGAAGCCGATGGCGACGTTCCGGAAGCGGCGAGGCAGCAGGGCTGCACCGACATCGCACGGCAGATGATCGAGGGCGAGGTCGGGTCGCGGCTCGACCTGGTCCTGGGCGGCGGCCGGGCAAACTTCCTGCCGACGTCGGCCGCCGACCCGGAATATCGCGAAAGCACGGGCAAGCGCACCGATGGGCGCGACCTCATGGCCGACTGGCGCCGGCGCAATCCCGCCGGCGCCTTTGTCTGGAACCAGGCAGGGTTCGCGGCCGTCGACCTGGCCCGCACGCCGCGCCTGCTGGGGCTCTTCGAGCCCGACCATATGCGCTTCGAATCCGACCGGCCGGGCGATGCCGCCGGCGAGCCGTCGCTCGCCGAGATGACCCGGACCGCCATCACCATGCTCGGCAGCCGCGAGACCGGCTATGTGCTGCTGGTCGAAGGCGGGCGTATCGATCATGCCCATCATGCCGGCAATGCGAGGCGCGCGCTCGAGGACACGGTCGCACTCGACGCGGCGGTGCGTACGGCGCTCGAGATGACCCGCCGTGAAGACACGCTCATCCTGGTCACCGCCGATCACAGCCATGTCTTCACGATCAGCGGCTATCCCGAGCGCGGGAACCCGATCCTCGGCCTTGCCGGGGCGGGCGGCGCGCCATTCCAGGCTGGCGACGGCAAGAGCTATACGACGCTCGGCTATGCCAACGGTCCGGGCGCCGTGGTCGATGCCCCGCGTACCGACCCTGCCGAGGCGGACACCGGCGCGCTCGATTATCGCCAGCAGGCGCTGGTCCCGCTCGGCGCGGAAACCCATGCCGGGGAAGATGTGGTCGCGCGGGCTTCGGGGCCGATGGCGCATCTGGTCAAGGGCACGATCGAGCAGCACACGCTCTTCTATTTGATGCGCGAGGCGCTGACCGGCGGATCCGGGAATTAGCCTTTCGGGCGGACGCCCTCCACGAACGTCCTTCTCGGCGTGCCGGCAAACCCTCTGGAACCCTCGGCCCACTGCTGCCAATGGGGGACCATGGCAGCACCGAACCCTAGGCTCCCGCGCGCCGGCGGCGCGCTCCTCGCCGGCGCGATACTGATCGGCGTTCTGGTCGGGGCGGTCGTCGGCGAGCCCAGTATCGGCTTCCTCGCCGGCCTCGGCGTCGGGCTTGCCTTGATGGTTCTGGTCTGGCTGATCGACCGGCGCTGAGGGCTCAGATTCGCCGCCCCGCCCAGACCACCCGCCCGACCACATCGATCGCCGAAAGGTCGCAGTCGGGCCAGCCGGGATAAGCGGGATTGTCGCTGCTGATCGACACCGTCCGGTTCGATGGATTGATTGCCAGCCGCTTGACGATCAGCACCTCGTCGATCCTGAGTACGTAGACGCCGTCGCGGAGCCGATCGGCCGAGTCGCCGCGGTCGACCAATATCTCGTCGCCGTCGTTGAGCGTCGGAATCATCGAATCCCCCTGGACGGCGACGATCGACAGCAGATCGGGCGTGCCGCTCGCGATCCGGCGCAGCCAGGTCGGGTCGAAGGCGATGTGGGGGCGCGCCCGCTCGCCGTCGGCAAACGCGCCTGCGCCGGCCGACACTCCCACCTCCAGACGCGCAATAGGAACCATCCCGGGGCCGCCGGCCTCTCCGCCCCGCCCGCCGAGCCGCTTCTCGTCCACTCCGAAATAGCGGGCGAGACGCCGCCGATCTTCCTCGGCGAGCCGCCGCGGGCTCCCGCGCTTGATATATTGCTGAACATAAGCCGGATTCCGGCCGAGCAGCCGCGAGAGGCCGGCATAATCCTCGCCCCGTTCGTCGATCAGCCGCTGGAGCGCGGCCCGCGCCTCCTCGTCGGTCATGATTCTTCCTACTCCTAGGAATTTTCCTAGACAAGTAGGAAAACTCCTTCGAGATTGGAACATATAGGGAACAGTGATTCGGAGGAAGCCATGTACCTGCTGCGGCGCATCGAGGAATATCTGAGGCGCAGCCAGACCAGGCCGGCGCGCTTCGGCAGGGACGTGCTCGGCGACCCCTGCTTCGTCTTCGACCTGCGCAACGGCCGGGAGCCTCGGCCCGCGACCGCGGCGCGGGTGGCGGCCTGGCTCGATCGGCACGGGACGGCGGCGGAATGAGCCGGGGGGGATCGGGAAACCGGCTCGAGCGCGCGTTGCGCGCGGTCTTCGCGTCTCATGACGTCGAGCTCGTCTGCGAGTCGAGGACGAGCCGGCCATGGACCAGCATCACCTTTGCGGGAGAACGCCATGCCCTCGCCCTGACGGTGACCGGCGCGGAGGCCGGGACGGCCGCGGACGCCTTCCTGGCCGGCCTGGGCGACATCGACATGAAACTGCCGGGTCACCTCCTCGTCGACATCAGCGCCGTCTCGGACGAGCGCGACGCGGACGGCTCCCGGGTTCGATTGGGCCTTGAAGCCCTTACCGTCGAGACGGGTTGAGCGCCGGATGACGGGACGAGAATGCGCGCCCTCGCGCGGCAAGTGTCAATTTCGTCAACTTCGCCCAGCGCCGAACGGTTGGCGTGCAGGTCGCGAGGTCAGTCGTCGCGAGCCGCAAGGCGCTGAAGGCTGGCGATGGCGCTCTGCAGACGCTCGTCGCCCGCTTCCGGGAAGGGCTTCGGCTCGGCACTCGGCGGCGGGTCGGTCGCCGGCGGAGCCTGGGCGGGGATCGGGGTCGGGTCGGGCGAAGGTGCCTCGGCATCCTCGCGGCGTCTGGCGAGCCCCAGTTCCAGCCGTGCCATCAGCTCGTCGAGGCTTCCCGACGGGGCCGGGAGGTCCGGCATCGAGGATCGCTCGGGGGACGCGGCCGCCGGCTCAAGCGGCAGCGAAGGATAGGGTTCGACCCGCGCCTGCTCGGACGCCGACGGCCGGTCGAACAACCATTCGTCCTGGATCTCGTCCCTCGCCCTGTGCACGGCGGGCTCCGCCGCGACGGGCGACGCGGGAGCTTCCTGTTCCGGCTCGCCCAGCTCGTAGGTCGCCATGATCGGCGGGCGGGGCGGCGCGTCGGGGTGGAGATCGCGGCGGCGCAGGCGCGGCGTCTCCCTCTCGTCGCCCGGCTGCGACGGCTCGGCGGGGCGCGAGCCCAGGCGATCGAGCCAGCGAAGGGTCAGGAAGGCGGCGGCGAAAACCGCCATCGCGCCGGCCGCACCGATCCCGATCCGCGCCTTGAGGCCGAGTGGAGGCTCGGCCGCCGGAAGGAGCGAGGCCAGGCCCGTCGAGGCGATAAGCTCGGCGAGAAGGTCGTCCGGCATGGCGAAGACGAGAAACGCCACGGAAAGCCCGGCGAAGGCCGCCACCGGCACGTCGAGCGCGTAGCGCCCACCGCCGGTAAGCATTGCCGCCATGGATCTTGGTGCAATCATAAAGCCTTGCCTGCAAGCCGCTGATAGACAGGGGCATAGTTGGAAATGTTTGATGACCAGTTACGCTCGCGCTCGACGAAGGCCCGGGCGGCGTCGCGGCGGCTTTCCCAATCGTCGCGGCGGTCGAACAGGTCGCTCAGCGCATCGGCGATGGCGGCAGGGTCGCCCGGCGCGAACAATGTCCCGGTGACGCCATGCTCGATCAGCTCGCGATGGCCTCCGACGTCGGACGCGGCGACGAGTTTGCGCTGCGCCATCGCCTCGAGCGGCTTCAGCGGCGTCACCAGCTCGGTGAGCCGCATCGCCTTGCGTGGATAAGCGAGGATGTCGATCAGCGCATAATAACGGTCGACCTCGTCATGAGGCACGCGCCCCGCGAAATGGATTCGCTCGGCGGCCGGGGATGCCGCCGCCTGCGCCTTCAGCGCCGCTTCCATCGGCCCGCCGCCCACCAGCAGCAGCCGCGCCTTCGGTCGCCGCGCCGCCAGGAGCGGCATGGCGGCGATAAGGTCGTCGAGCCCCTCATAATCGTAGAAGGAGCCGATGAAGCCGACCGACTCGGCATCCTCGAGCCCGAGGATGCGGGCGAAGGTCGGATCGGGCGGAAGCGGCGCGCCGAACAGATCCATGTCCACCCCGTTCGGCGACACGGTGATCTTGTCGGCGGGGATGCCGCGACGAACGAGATCCTGCCGCAGACCTTCGCAGATCACCGCGACCGCGTCGGCCCTGGCCGCCGCCCTCGTCTCGATCATCCGGGTCAGCCGGTAGCGCAGCGAGCCTTCGCGTCCGGTCCCGTTGCCGACGGCCGCATCCTCCCAGAAGGCGCGAATCTCGTAGACCAGGGGCAATCGGTGTCGGCGCGCGACCGGCAAGGCGGCAAGCGCGGTGAGCACCGGCGAATGGGCGTGGAGCTGGTCCGGCCGCCAGTCGGCGATCAGCCGTTCGAGCCGGATCCGAAGCGCCCGCACCTCCCTCCACTCGCGCAGCGGAGAGCGCATCGGCGGAAGCCGGGGCGTGCGGTGGAAGGTGATTCCGTCGACGACCTCCGGATCCGGTCCGTCGGCGGCATGGCGCGCACTGGTCAGGCAGGCGACCTCCCAGCCGCGCGCGAGCTGCGCCTTGACGATCGCGCGGGTGCGGAACGCATAGCCGCTGTGCATCGGCAGGCCGTGATCGAGAAGGTGAAGGATGCGCATCTCGCGCTTATGGGCACGATTGGCTTAACGGCCCGTCAACCGCCGCCCCCTATGAGGCAGAGGCAGGCGGATGCACCGCCTCGGACGCAAGGGCGGAAAGGTGAAGGGCCGATGATCGACAGCTTCGCGCTCGCGCTCACCCACGGCCTGATGCTGCTCGCCGCCTGGCGCCTGCTCTCGCGCCCCGATCTCGACGACGACCGGATTGATCCTCCGGAGCCGCCTGCGGACCGGCGTGGCTGGAGCCCGCCCGGTGCGTGATCTCGCCTTCGTCGGATTCATCGCCGCCCTGCTCGCGCTCGGACTGAAGCGGCCGTTCCTGTTCGTCCTGGGCTACGCCTATGTCGATATCGTCGCGCCGCAGCGCCTCTCTTATTATCTGCTCAACAGCATCCCGATCTCGATGATCATGGCCGCGCTCGCGGTGGCGGCCTGGTTCTTCGCCGACCGGAAACGCGACCTCGCCGTCACCCCGCGCCAACTGCTCATGCTCATCCTGCTCGGCTATTGCGGCCTCACCACCTGGTATGCCGACATGCCGCTCGAGGCGCTGGAGAAATGGGACTGGGCCTGGAAGGCAGTGGCCTTCGGCATCTTCCTCCCCCTGACCCTGACGACACGGCTCCGGGTCGAGGCGATGCTCCTCTTCATGACCCTCTCGGCCGGGCTGATCATCATCGTCGGCGGGATCAAGACCGCTCTTTCGGGCGGCGGCTACGGGGCGCTCAACCTGATGGTCGAGAACAATAGCGGCCTGTACGAGGGCAGCATCATCTCCACCTTCGCCATCGCCCTCATTCCGATCATTCTCTGGTTCGCCCGCTTCGGCACGATCTTCCCGCCGAATCAGGCCTCCGTCGCGGGCGCCACCGGCACCTCGCCCAACCGCGGGACGATAGCGCAGCCTCGCAAGGGCAATCTGCCCGGCCTGATGGTGAAGCTGTTCTGCGGCGCCCTCATATTCGCCTGCCTGTTGATGCCGGTCGGGACAGAGGCGCGGACCGGTCTGGTCTGCATCGCCGTGCTCGCCATCCTCATGCTTCGCGACGTCAAGCGCCGAATCCTCTACATCGCCGCGGCCGGCTTTCTCGGGCTGGTCGCCATTCCCTTCCTTCCGCAATCCTTCACCGATCGGATGGGGACGATCCAGGGCTATCAGGCCGACCAGTCCGCGAGCACCCGCCTCGCCGTCTGGGGCTGGACCCTCGAATATGTACAGCGCAAGCCGTTCGGCGGCGGCTTCGAAGCCTACGTGCAGAATCGGATACAGGTGCGCACGGTGGCCGAGCAGGATCTCGGCGAGGTGCAGCTCGTCGCCACCCGCACCGAAGCGGACGAGGGACGCGCCTGGCACAGCGCCTATTTCGAAATGCTGGGCGAGCAGGGCTATCCGGGCCTTCTCCTCTTCCTGCTGATCCACGGCACCGGCCTGGTGCGGATGGAGGTGCTTCGAAGGCGCTATCGCGACCGGGACGACATGGCCTGGGTGTCGCCGCTGGCGACCGCGCTGCAGCATTTCCAGATCGTCTACCTCGTCGGCTCCTTGTTCGTCGCGGTCGCGTTCCAGCCCTTCGTCTGGATGGCGATCGGCGTGCAGATCGCCTTCGATCGCATCGTGAGCCGCCGCGAGCGCGAGGCGCGCCGCCGGCCGATCCGGCCGGCGGCCTTGCCCGCCGTCGCGTAAAGGGAACCGCGCCGCAGCCCGTCGATTAAGCGTCGGCAATGAACAACCGCCGCGGCCTCTGCTATGTCGACGACAGTATGCCCGGCATCTCGCGAAAGCGCCGCGGCCGATACTGGCAATATTTCGATGCCCGGGGACAGCGCATCACGGCGCGCGAGGAGATCGAGCGGCTGAATGCGATCGGCATGCCCCCAGCCTATGAGCGCTGCTGGTTCTGCCCGGACCCTAACGGCCATATCCAGGCGATCGGCTACGATGCCAAGGGCCGCAAGCAGTATCGCTACCACCCCGATTTCAGGACGCAGCAGGATTCGCTGAAATATGAGCGGCTCGCCGAGTTCGGACGCAAGCTGCCGAAGCTGCGCAAGCGGGTCGAGGAGGATATAAAGGGAAATCCGACGAGCTACGCGGCGGTCATCGCTGCCGTGATCCGGCTGATCGACGAGACCCATATGCGCGTCGGCAACGAAGCCTATGCCAAGGAGAATAAGAGCTTCGGCGCGACCACCCTGCGCAACCGGCATGCCCGGGTCGGCGGCGGCCGCGTCAGGATCAGCTATGTCGGCAAGAGCGGGATCAAGCGCACCATCATCGTCAACGACCGGCGCCTCGCCCGGATCGCCCGGCGTACCCAGGACCTGCCCGGCCAACATCTGTTCGAGTTCCTTGACGAGGATGGGCAGCCCCATCCCGTCACGTCGAGCGAAGTGAATCTCTATATCAAGGAGGCGATGGGCGAGGACTTCACCGCCAAGGATTTCCGCACCTGGGGCGCCAGCGTCATCGCCTTCGAGGAGATGGTGAAGCGCGCCCGCGGGAGCGGCCGGATTCGCCTGAAAGCGGTGATCGCTCCCGTCGCCGAGGCGCTCGGCAATACGCCGGCCATCAGCCGGAAATCCTATGTCCACCCCGCGCTGATCGAGGCGGTCGGCGATGCCGCCGCCATCGCCGAGACCCGCCTTCCCCGAAAATCCAAATATCTGAGCGGCGCCGAGCGGGGCTTGATCGCCTTTCTCGACTCGCTAGGCAGCATGCAGCCCAGCAATCGAGAGCGAGCGGATGAGCGGCAGAACGGCAGGAGCAGGAGCGCTTAACGACCGCCTGACGCAGCGATGGCACGAGATCGCCGACTGGGTGGCGGCCAACAGCCTCGATCTTCTTCTGGCGTCGCTCGCCGCGGCGTTCATCATGCTGGTCCTGCTCGGCCTGCGGCGGTTCGGCTACAAGCTGATCCGTGATCACGACGAAGCGGGCGAGGTGCTGACGGTCAGCTGGCGGACCGTCTTCGGCCGGGCGCTCGCCAAGACCAGCCTGTTCTTCATCGTCATGACGGCGCTGAAGCTGGTCGTCTCACAGGCCGACGCACCCCCTTTCCTGCAGCGCCTGACCACCATGCTGTTCACCGTCTCGGCCGCGCTCCAGGCGGCGATCTGGGGCCGCGAGCTGGTGCTCGGCTTCATCGAGCACAGGCTTCGCGACGAGCCGGATCAGGGCCGGCTGAGTTCGGCAGTCGGGATCATCCGCCTGTTCGTCACCATAGCCTTGTTCGCGATCGCCTTCATCGTCATCCTCGACAATCTTGGCGTGAACGTTACCGGCCTCGTCGCCGGGCTCGGCATCGGCGGCATCGCCATCGGCCTGGCCGCCCAAGGCATCTTCTCGGACCTGTTCGCGGCGCTCTCGATCATTTTTGACCGCCCGTTCCGCCGCGGCGACACGATCACCTTCGGCACGACCACGGGGACGGTCGAGCAGATCGGGCTGAAGACGACCCGGATCCGGTCGCTGGGGGGCGAGGAAGTGGTGATCTCGAACGCCAAGCTGCTCGAGCAGCAGCTTCAGAACTGGGCGCTGCTCAAGGAGCGGCGGATCGTCATGCACTTCGGCGTGATCTACCAGACGCCCCCGGATGTGCTGGCGCAGATCCCGCACGAGCTCAAGACCATTGTCAGCGGCCTTTCGCGCGCCCGCTTCGATCGCTGCCATGCCTTCCAGTTCGGTGCCTCGTCCATCGATTTCGAGCTCGTCTTCCACGTCACGAGCCCGGAGTTCGACGTGTCGATGCAGGTGCGTCAGGGGATCATGCTCGGCATGATCCGCCGCTTCGTCGAACTGGGGGTCGAGTTCGCCTATCCGACCCAGACCACCTTCACCGCCGCCCCCGACGGCAAGATGATCATGCCCTACCCGCCGATGGGGCTGTTCGCCGTCGAGCCGCGCGAGGAGCAGGAAACGGAGCCGCCGGAAAAGGCCTAGGCGCTGCCCCTTTTTAGGTCGGAAACGTCATCCGGACGCAGGCCCGCCGAGAAGGCGGCTCTTAGATCCCCACATCCTCCAGGCTGAGCAAGGTCGCGTTGCCGCCGGAACTGGTCGTGTCGGTGCTGGTCACCCGTTCGGCGCAGAAGCGCGGCAGATACTGGGGCCCGCCGGCCTTGGGACCGGTGCCCGAAAGGCCTTCCCCGCCGAACGGCTGGGAGCCGACGATCGCGCCGATCATCGAGCGGTTGACGTAGAGATTGCCGACCGTCGCGACGCCCTCGACCGTCTCGGCGGCGCGGGCGATGCGGCTGTGCAGGCCCATGGTGAGGCCGAAGCCGGTGGCATTGATCCGCCGCACCGTCTCGGGAAGCTCCCCGGCGCTCCAGGTCGTGACGTGGAGCAGTGGCCCGAACCATTCCTTCTTCAGGTCTTCGATCGAAGGGCTCGAGATCAAAGTCGGCGGGACGTAAAGGCCTTCCGCCGGCGCCCCGACGGTCTTGATCCAGCTGTTCTGCCGCGAGGCGCGATAGGTCATCAGCCGGTCATAGGCGCCCTGGTCGATCACGGGGCCGACGTCCGTGGCCGGATCGGCCGGGTCGCCGACGACCAGCGCGTCCATCGCGCCCTCGAGCATCTCGAGCGTCCGAGCGGCGATATCCTCCTGCAGCACCAGCAGGCGCAGCGCCGAGCAGCGCTGGCCGGCCGAGCGGAAGGCGGAGGTCACCACGTCCTGCACAACCTGCTCGGGCAAGGCGGTCGAATCGACGATCATCGCGTTGATTCCTCCGGTCTCGGCGATGAACGGGATGAGCGGCCGATCGTCGTCCGCGACGAGCGTGCGGGCGATGCGCTTGGCGGTTGCGGTGGAGCCGGTGAAGGCGATTCCCGCAATGCGAGGATCCTCGACCAGGGCAACGCCCATGTCCGGCCCGCCGGCGGCGAGCACGAGCACGTCCTCCGGAATTCCGGCGCCATGGGCGAGCCCGACCGCATAAGCGGCGATCTCCGGCGTCTGCGGCGCCGGCTTGGCGACGACGCAGTTGCCGGTGACGAGCGCCGCCGAGACCTGTCCGAGGAAGATGGCGAGCGGGAAGTTCCACGGCGCGATGCAGACGAATACGCCGCGCCCTTCCATCCGGATCACGTTGCGCTCGCCGGTCGGGCCGGGCAGCTCGATCGGCTTCAGTCCGGAGCGCCCTTGCGCCGCATAGTAACGGCAGAAGTCGACCGCCTCGCGCACCTCGGCGAGTGCATCGGGGATGGTCTTCTTCGCTTCCTGCACGGCGATGCGCATCAAGGTGTCGCGGTCGCGCTCGAGCAGGTCGGCGAGCCGCTCGAGGCAGGCCGCTCTTTCGTCGACGCTGCGGCTGGTCCACGCGGCAAATCCGGCGAGCGCGCGATCCACCTTCTGCCTCGCTTCGCGGCGGCACGTTTCGGGATGCTCGCCGGCCGAGGTCACGGCAGGCTGCCATTCGAGCTTGCCGCTTACGCTTCTGGCGACTCGTTCGAGCTCCGGCCGGTCGTTGAGGTCGAGTCCCTCGCTGTTCGGTCGCTCGGGCGCGAACAGGTCCCTGGGCAGCGGGATCGAGGGGTGGCGGGTGCCGCCGACCGCGGCCACCTTGGCGACCGGATCGGCGAGGATCTGCTCGTCCGTCAGCTTCTCGTCGGCAAGCTGGTGGACGAAGGAGGAATTGGCGCCATTCTCGAGCAGGCGCCGCACGAGGTAGGCGAGCAGGTCGCGATGGCCGCCGACCGGCGCGTAGATGCGGGTGCTGTAGCCCTGGTTGCGGACCAGGCTCTCGTACAGCCCCTCGCCCATGCCGTGGAGCCGCTGGAACTCGAAGTCGCGGCTGTCGCCGGCCCATTCGAGAAGGGTGGCGACGGTGAGAGCATTGTGGGTCGCGAAGGCGGGATAGATATGCTTCGCGGCAAGCATGTCGCGGGCGCAGGCGAGATAGGAGACGTCGGTCGACGCCTTGCGCGTGAACAGGGGATAATCGGAAAGGCCCTGTTCCTGGGTGCGCTTGATCTCGGTATCCCAATAGGCGCCCTTGACCAGACGCACGGCGATCCGCCGGCCGGTTCTTTGGCCGAGCGCATCGGCCCAGGCGATGGTCGGACGGCAGCGCTTGCCATAGGCCTGCACCGCCATTCCGAGGCCGTTCCAACCTTTCAGCGCCGGTAGTCCCGCGACTGCGCCGATGATGTCGAGGCTCATCTCGAGCCGCTCGCTCTCCTCGGCGTCGATCGTGAGGCCGATTCCCAGATGGGCGGCGGCGGTGGCCAGCGCTTCCACCTTCTCGATCAGCGCCGGCACGCAACTTTCATATTGCGCGACCTCGTAGCGCGGGTGCAGCGCCGACAACTTGACCGAGACGGAATGACCTTCTTCGGCCGCGGCGCCGACCGCCCGGATCGCATCTTCGTAGGCGGCGAAATAGCGATCGGCGTCGGGAAAGGTGCGCGCCGCTTCGCCGAGCATGTCGAAGCTGGCGGTGAAGCCCGCATTCTCGCGCTTGCGCATGCGCTCGATCGCTTCGCCGATCGTCCGGCCCATGACGAAGATCTCGCCCATCATGCGCATCGCCGCGCCCACCGCCTGGCGGACGAACGGCTCGCCGACCCGGCCGATCAGCCGCTTGAGAGCGCTCGCTTCCTCGCTCTCGCTGACCAGCGCGCGGCCGATCACCAGGCCCCAGGTCGCGCTGTTGACCAGGCCGGAATTGGACCTTCCCTTGTGCGAGCGCCAGTCGCCCTCGCCGAGCTTGTCCGCGATGAGGCTGTCGGCCGTCTCCGGGTCGGGAACGCGCAGGAACGCCTCGGCCAGGGACAGCAAGGCGACCCCTTCTTGGGTGTTCAGCCGATATTCCTGGAGGAACTGGTTGACCCAGCCGCGGGCCTGCGCGCCCCGCAGGTCGGCGAGCATGGCGCGCGCGCGCGCCTCGATGCGCTGGCGCGCGCCGGGGTCGAGCGAGGACCGCGCGATCAACGGCCGGAGCACGTCCGGCTCGGGTGCCCGATGGAGTTTGGCGACGTCGGCCCGAAGGCCCTGGAGATCGGTGGAGGTCATGAATGGCCGATTAGCATGGAAAGGACCGAATTGCTGACGTAAGATCCGGCATCTACGCGCCATTCGCCGGATCGGATGCGGTGACATGGGTCCCAGGGAGAATAATCTCTTGATCGACGAAATGGATCGCAAGCTTCTGCGTGTCCTGCAGACCGACGGGCGCATCACCAATCAGGAGCTGGCCTCCCGCTGCGCCATCTCGCCTTCCGCTTGCCTGGACCGGATGCGGCGACTCAAGGAGCGCGGCTATATCCAGACCTATGCGGCGTTGCTCGATCCGGAGAAGCTCGACCAGAGCTTCCTCGTCTTCGTCGAAGTGGTGCTCGACCGCACGACGGGCGACGTCTTCCGTCAGTTCAGCGAGGCGGTCGCGCAGCGTCCGGAGATACTCGAATGCCATATGGTGGCCGGCGGGTTCGACTATCTGCTCAAGCTCAGGCTCAAGGACATGGCTGCCTATCGGCGCTTCCTGATCGACGTGCTCGCGGAGATTCCCGGCGTGCGCGAGACGCGCACCTATGCCGTGATGGACGAGGTGAAGTCGACGACGGCGCTGCCGATCTGATCCGGGCCGGCGCGAATCGCCCTGGGCCGGGGGCGTTGCCGCCGTGAAGGCGTTCCAGCCACGCATGCGCGCACGCTGCGAGCATGCCGTAGCGTCTTTCGCCCGGGGCTTGTTCGAGTCCGCGATGCGGCCCTATGCGTGCCGCTCCAACGGCCGCCAGGGAGGCTCAATGCCGGTCGCCACGATCGACGAGATACGCGCGAAGGTCGGGAGCGAGATCGGCCTGTCCGACTGGATCCTGGTCGACCAGCAGGCGATCGACGCCTTCGCCGACGTGACCGACGATCATCAGTTCATCCATGTCGATCCCGAGGCCGCGGCGAGGACCCCGTTCGGCGGCACCGTCGCGCATGGTTTCCTCACTTTGTCGCTGCTGAGCCGGATGGCGGCGGACGTGATGCTCCGGCCCGAGAAGATGCGGATGGCCGTCAACTACGGCTTCGAGAAGGTGAGATTCCTTGCTCCCGTCCAATCGGGAAAGCGCGTCCGCGGCCGCTTCATCCTCGTCTCGGCCGAGGAGAAGCGTCCCGGCCAGTGGCAGTTCCTGCACAATGTCACGGTCGAGATCGAAGGCGAGAACAAGCCCGCCTTGATCGCCGACTGGATCGGACTGATCTTCGTGTAACGATTCCCCCGGGGCCTTGCCGGGGAGCAAGTCAGAAAGGATTGTCATGGCAACCCGTGAAGCCGTCATCGTCTCCACCGCCCGCACCCCGATCGGCAAGGCCTATCGCGGCGCGTTCAACGCCACGCCCTCACCTACGCTCGCCAGCTACGCCATCAAGGCCGCGGTCGAGCGGGCGAAGGCCGATCCCGCCGAAATCGACGACGTCGTCATGGGCGCCGCGCTCCAGCAGGGCGTCCAGACGACCATCGGCCGCACCGCCGCCCTGCGATCGGGCCTGCCGGTCACCGTTGCCGGAATGTCGATCGACCGCCAGTGCGCCTCGGGGCTGATGGCGATCGCGACGGCAGCCAAGCAGATCATCGTCGACCGGATGGACGTGATGGTCGCGGGCGGCGTCGAATCGATCAGCCTCGTGCAGACCCCGGAGATGCGGCTCGGGCCCGACCCCGACCTCCTGTCGATGCACAATGGCATCTACATGCCGATGATCAGCACCGCCGAGGTGGTCGGCAAGCGCTATTCGGTGAGTCGCGAGCGGCAGGACGAATATGCTCTGCGCTCGCAGCAGCGCACCGCCGCCGCCCAGGCCGCCGGCAAGTTCGACGACGAGATCGTGTCGGTCACGACCAAGATGGCGGTCAAGGACAAGGAGACCGGCGAAACCTCGATGAAGGAAGTCACGATCACGCGCGACGAGGGCAATCGCCCCGACACGACGATCGAGGGTCTGCGCGCGCTTCAGCCGGTGATGGGGCCGGAGGCGATGATCACCGCCGGCAATGCGAGCCAGTTGTCCGACGGCGCATCGGCCTGCGTGCTGATGGAGGCCGGCTTGGCCGCCGAACGCGGTCTCGAGCCGCTCGGGCGCTATGTCGGCATGGCGGTGGCCGGCACAGAGCCCGACGAGATGGGAATCGGCCCGGTCTTCGCGGTACCCAAGCTGCTGAAGCGCTTCGGTCTCACCGTCGACGACATCGGCTTGTGGGAATTGAACGAGGCCTTCGCCGTCCAGGTGCTCTACTGCCAGGACCAGCTCGGCATTCCCGAAGACCGGCTCAACGTCAATGGCGGCGCCATCTCGATCGGCCACCCCTATGGCATGTCGGGCGCGCGCCTTACCGGCCATGCCCTGCTCGAAGGCAAGCGGCGCGGCGTGAAGCATGTCGTGGTCACGATGTGCGTCGGCGGCGGCATGGGCGCGGCGGGACTGTTCGAGATACTCTAGGCTCGCGACGGTGACCGCGCAGCTCTCCTTCGGCTGCGACCGCGGGATGGCTTCCGCGGCGCCCGGAGGCGGCCGGGTCGAGCATCCGCGACTGGTCCTCGCCACCACCATTCTCGCCTCGAGCCTCGCCTTCATCGACGGTTCGGTGCTCAACGTCGCGCTGCCGGCGATCGGGCGAAGCTTCGATGCGGCGACGGCCGAGGTGCAGTGGGTCATCAACGCCTTCCTGCTGCCTTTGTCGGCGCTTCTGCTGATCGGCGGCGCGGCGGGCGATCTCTATGGCCGGCGCCGGCTGCTGATCGGCGGAATCCTCCTCTTCGCCGCCGCCTCCTTGCTCTGCGCCGCCGCGCCCAGCCTGCCCCTGTTCCTGGCCGGGCGCGCGCTTCAGGGGCTCGGCGCGGCGATGCTGCTGCCCAACAGCCTCGCCATTCTGAGCGCGGCCTTTTCCGGCGAGCAGCGCGGCCGCGCGGTCGGTACCTGGGCGGCAGCCGGCGCCGCGGCCGGGGCGATCGCGCCCCTGATCGGCGGCTGGCTGGTCGATTCGGTCGGCTGGCCGGCCATCTTCCTCATCAACCTGCCGGTCGCCGCCGCGGCGATCTGGCTCGGCTGGCGCTACGTGCCCGAAAGCCGGCAGGGCAGCCGGACAAAGCCGGACTGGCCGGGCGCGCTCGGCGCCACGCTGGCGCTCGGGGCGCTCACCTGGGGCCTGACCGTCTGGACCGCCGGCAACGGCATGGAGGCGACGATCCTGCCAAGCCTCGCCGGCGGCCTCATGCTCGCCTTCCTCTTTCTCTTCATCGAGCGGCGGCGCGGCGCGCAGGCGATGGTGCCGCTCGACCTGTTCGGCTCGCGCCCCTTCGTCGGCCTGACGATCCTCACCTTCCTGCTCTACGGCGCGCTCGGCGGGCTCCTGGTGCTGCTGCCCTACACGCTGATCGAGGCGGCCGGCTATGCCGCGGTAACGGCGGGATCGGCTTTGCTGCCCTTTCCGATCGTCATCGCCGCTGCGTCGCCGCTGATGGGCAAGCTGGCAGCGCGGATCGGTCCGCGCTGGCCGCTGACGATCGGGCCGCTGGTCGTGGCCGCTGGATTCGGGCTCGGGCTGAGGATCGGGATCGATTCGGACTATTGGACGACCGTCCTTCCATCGATCCTCGCCATCTCGGTCGGCATGGCGATCGCCGTCGCACCGCTCACGACAGCGGTGCTGAGTGCCGTCGACGAAGGTCATGTCGGAACCGCCTCCGGGCTGAACAGCGCAGTTTCGCGCACCGGCGGCCTGATAGCTACCGCACTGCTCGGCGCCGTGCTCGCGCGGCAGGGGCAGGGGTTGATCGACGGCTATCATCAGGCATCGCTGGTCGGCGCCGCGCTCGCCGTCGCCACCTCGCTTTGCGCCTTCCTGACGCTGGGCGGCCTCGACCGCAAAGCCGGAGCCTGAACGTCACACGCTGCCCATCGCCTCCGCGAAGGACTAGACGTCGCGAAATTGCGGCCGAGGATGATCCATGCGCAAGCCCCGCCGTAACCGCCAGTCGCTGACGCAGAAGCTGCTGATCGAGGCGCATGCCGTCTGGCTCGCCGCACGCGATCCGCGCACCCCCTGGCATGCGCGCGCCTTCGGTCTGCTCATCGCTGCTTATGCACTGTCGCCGATCGATCTCATCCCGGACTTCATTCCGGTGCTCGGCCTGGTCGACGACGCGATCCTCATTCCGGCCGGCATCTGGCTGTTCGTGAAGATGCTGCCGCCTGGGCAGTTCGAAGAGCATCGGGCGGCAGCAAGCACCGCCGCCGAACGGCCGCGCAAGCGCGCCGGCATCCTCATCGTCCTGGCGATCTGGATCGGCCTAGCCCTGCTCGCCTGGTCGCTGATCCGCTGGTCCTACGACTGAAACGGTCAGACCTGCGCCCGAAACGGCGTGAAGTCGGTCCCCTCGTCATAGACATCCATGCCCTCGCGCCGCTTGAGGAATCCGACGGCGGCATAGGTCACCGGCGTCAGCACCGCTTCCCAGCCGACCTTCAGCGCCCATTGGGTCAGCAGCACGATGACCAGGGTCGAATTGTCCCACAGGCCGTAGAAAGCGAGCGGATAGAAGATCAGGCTGTCCACCCCCTGCCCCGCCACCGTCGAACCGATCGTCCGCGTCCACAGATAACGTCCGCGAGTCCAGATCTTCATCTTCGCGAGCACGTAGGAATTGACGAACTCTCCGACCCAGAAGGCGATGATCGAGGCGAACACGATCCGCGGCACCTGCCCGAATACCTGTTCATAGGCCTCCTGGCCGGTCCAGTCCGCTGCCGGCGGCAGCGCGACGACGACGAAGGCCATGAAGGCCATGAACAGGAGCGCGCAGAAGCCGGCCCAGATGCAGCGCCGCGCCCGCGCATAGCCGTAGACCTCGGTGAGCACATCTCCGATCACGTAGGAGACGGGGAAGAAGAGGATGCCGGCGCCGAACGGCCACGCGCCGATTCCGGGGAGTTCGATTACGGCCACCTTGCCGGCGCCGAGCACGTTGGACAGCAGCAGGACGGTCACGAACGCCGCCATGACGAAATCGAAATAGAGGAGCCGCGCGCCCGTCAGTCTGGACGCCTCTATCGCTCTCACCCGCCCCTCGGTCATCGCCTTCCCATAAAACGGTTTGCGCGGAAGAGGGAATCGGTTTTCCAGCCGAAACGAATTGCCGAAGTCGCGCGCGGCGGGGCATGGCAGACCCTCACTCGACAAACGTGCTGAAGACGCCGTCGCCGTCCCGCTCGGCGAGATGGCATTCCAGGCACAGGGTCCTGGTCCGGTCATCGACGCGATCGGTCGGGCGCCCCTCGCGGAACCGCTCGAACCTCCAGCCGCCGCGAGCGGAGCTGTCCCTCACCATCACGTCGACGGATTTGCGACGACCAGGCTCGAGGCCGCCGCCGACCGCCTCCAGGTCGAAGAGATCGAAGACGATCACCGAACGTTCCGGAAAGGTGCCGGTCCGATAGCCGGTCATTGCCGCTTCGTCGGCATAGATATTGTGCAGGCCGCTGAAGGTCTCGTTCTCGGGCGTCGATGGCCAGAGCAGCGCGCTCTTCACATGGGTCCACTGCCTGTAGCCCTGCGGAAAGGCGATGGCGGGTTCGTACCCGCGCCGCGCCGTACCGGTTGCACCCCTCTGTCCCGGCCCCGTCGAAGCGGCCGCCGCCAGGGCTGCGATCGCCACGATCAAGACGAAGCGGGGGCCGAGCCTTCGTTGGCGCATGCGTGCCTTCCTGCAAATGCCGGAAGAAGAGCCGGTCGCGAACGCACCGTTGCAAGGGCGACGCGGGCGAACGTCGGCTTGTTGCCGGCGAAAGGCTGGTGCGGCGACGATCGAACGGACCAGCACGGTTCCGATCGGCGTCAAAGCACGCTAGAGCGGCCTCGGGCGCCCGTAGCTCAGCTGGATAGAGCACGAGCCTTCTAAGCTTGGGGTCGCAGGTTCGAGTCCTGCCGGGCGCGCCATTTCTTCAAAGCCGCAGAAATCTGCCGTTTCCGCGTTCACCCGACAGACGAGGGGGGATGGAATGGCAACTTTGGCAGGAAGCAGAAGGTCCGCTTCTCTCCATGCGATGGCGAGAGCAGACATGCGGCTTCAGCCGAAGAACGATGCCTTCTCCAAAAGCCATGGCGAACATCATCGGGGCTGCTTCTGCGTGCTGTGCCCCCCGAAAATCGATGGCTGCAATTGCGCGAACACCTAATCTCGGTCGGGCGCGCCTAACGGGAAGTAATGCCGAAAGCCTCTGGCTTCTTCCACCGCTCGGGCGAATGAAGGGCGCTGCAGCAGGCGCGCGCGATAGGCGACGAGGTTAGTGTACTGCTCGGGTATGCGATGCGTCCAATCGGCGTAAAATAAGGAGGGGGCGGCGGCACAGTCTGCAAGGGTAAAGATGTCGCCCGCCACCCAAGTGCGGCCTTGCATTCGCTGGTCCAGCCAGCCGTAGCTGGTGTCGAGCATCTTACGGGCGTCTTCGACACCATAGGGATCGCGGTTTTCGACGGGGCGCATCGCGTCGAACACGAACTTGCCTTGCGGTGTCATAACATAGTTGTCGAAGAAGCGGTCGAGCATCCGCACCTCGAGCGCGAGGTCGGGATCATCGGGGATCAGCTTTACCGGTCCGGGATGATGAAGCTGGAGGTACTCGATGATAATCGTGGCCTCCATGACCACGCGATCAGCCTCCCTGATGATCGGAAATCGCTTCATCGGCCAAACGGATGCAAGCTCCTCCGCGACACCTGCGTCCTCCATCATGCGGTAGGTGAAAGGGACATCGTTTTCGTAGAAGGCTATGAGCGCCTTCTGACAATAAGAGGAGAATGGGTGAGCGAAAAGCTCGATCGTCATGCGAAGGCCCTCGCGTCTCGGCCTTCGATCACGGCCACTAGGTTGTCGATATGCCACGTGGTGCCGTGCTCCCGGCCAGCGACCGCATCGTCTCCGCCGATGAGATAGGAACCCTGTTCGGTATGGATCAGCCGCGTCTTCCCGCCCTCCGGCCGAAACTCTAACGTGAGCAGCGAGACGGACAGCTTATCGTCGTTGTGCAACAGGTCGTAGACGAGGATGATGCGCTCATTCTCAACGATGTCATGATAGATGGCCTGAAAGTCAGTGATGAGGCCGCTTTGCCAGCGGGCCTGAAAGCGTTCTTTGCCGCCGACGCGGAAGTCGAGGTCCCGATTTAGAGTCTCGATGTCCGCTGGCGCCTTGAACCAGGCGCTTTTGGCTTCAAGACTGCTATAAGCTGCGAAGACCTGTTTTGGGGAGGCGTTCAGCACCCGCTCAATGGAGAACGTGGCGTTGGTGACGGTCATTGGGACTCCTCCTCATTAGGGCTGGTCTTGGCCAGGTAGATTTCTAGTCGATCATATTGCTGTTCCCAGAAGCGCTTGCGCTCAGCGATCCAGCGCTCGACCTGGCTCATGGTCCGGATGTCCAACCTGCAGGTGCGCACGCGGCCCACCTTGTCGCTCTTCACCAGTCCGGCTTCTTCCAAAATCTTCAGGTGCTGGACGACGGCCGACAGGGTCATCGGCAGAGGCTTGGCAAGCTCGCTGACCGAAGCGGGACCGGAGCTTAGATGCTCGATCATGGCACGACGGCCCGGATCAGACAGCGCCTGGAAAGCGAGGTTGAGCGGCTCGGATCGATACTGTAGCATACACTTAAGTATTGAGCCGAATGGATCGGGTGTCAACCAGGCATTGGCGAGGAGCCGAGCAGCAAGTGTGGCGCTTTGGGAAAACAGGAGGATCTGGCCGCCCAGCGGCATGGTGCCGGTTTGCAGGGGCAGGAGCGCTCAAGCTATGCCAGAGTGTCGTTGGACTTTTCGATCCAAGTCCCCGAACGGCGGCGCGTGGTGCCGGTTCGCTAGACCGCGGAAGCTTCTAAAATGATGTCAAACCTTGTCGGAGGCATCACTTCGGTGAAGTAAAACTCCTCCGCTTCATGCCACTGCCGCTCCCAGGGACCGACCCCTCCTTCCCGCGCGGCCAAACGCTCCAGGCGCACATTGTTTGACACCACGAGTACCACCCGCAGATCTATCAGGTCGGCCAGGTCCGGACGTGCGGCATAGACACCTTCGAGGATGACGATCGGCCTTGGTTCGACCCTCGTCGGCTCATCGCATAGCCGCCCGTCGAAAGCATTCCAGTCGAACGCTCGCCATCGAGCCTGCTGTCCGGCCGACAGGGCTTCCAGCACGGCCCGCTGCCTGGTCCAGTCGATACAACTGGCCGCCCGGGATGCGGGACTATCAGTCCGAAGCTCGATCCCGCCCGCATAGAAGTCGTCTCCCTCAATGACGACAGCGTCGAGCTTTTCAGCAAGGGACCGTGCCAGCGTCGACTTGCCAGCGCCGCTACGGCCATCAAGGGCAGCGATGAAGGGCCGGACCCTGCCATTGGTGCGCGCGGCGATCAGATCCGAGATCTCGGCCCAGCTGCTCGCGATCATTGGAATGGTCACGCCTCCCAACTCCGTGCTTCAGAATAGTCCTGCCAGTGCTTCGAGTTGATCGAGGCACGTGCCCCAGCCACCATGGGAGTCCATGTCCTCATGCTTCTGGCCTTGGCCGGCGGTGCGTCTCGCTAACCTTGAGCGCCTCAGCGCCTCATCGTCCCGTCCGGGTTCAGGTCGATCGTCCGGCCGGACTCCGCGGAGGCGTATATCGCCTCGATCAGGCGCAGGTCGCGCAGGCCCATTTCGCCGGGCGTCCTGATAAGGGTGCCGTCGCGGATCGCATCGGCGAAATGGTCGAGCTGGCCCGCAAACTGGACTTCGGGGTCGCCCGGCCTGATCTCGCGCCGGTCGCGTCCCTCCAACGTCATCTTCTGGCCCGAATAGTTGGTCGCCGGGTCCATGATCAGCGCTCCCGTGGTGCCGCGCGCGTGGACGAAATTGGTCCCCGAAGAGTCATAGGATGTGGCGAGATGCGCCACCGCACCGGACGGAAACCGCCATTGCGAGGCGACATGGGCGAAGATCTCAGAGAAACGAGGATCGCCAGCAGGCTGGAAGCTGGTGGCGCTGATCCTCTCCGGCATCTCGCGCGTCAGGTAGAGCGCGGCCTGGAGGCCGTATATCCCCAGATCCTCCAGCGGGCCGCCTCCCGCCAGGGCGCGGTTCACCCGCCAATTCTCGCTCGGACTCGTCGGACCCATTCGATAGGATTGCTCGGTTCGAAGCAGCCGAAGCTCTCCGACGGCCGCTTGCGCCATCAGCTCCATGGCCTCCCGATTGTGCGGCTCGAAGTGCGAACGATAGGCTATCATGAGCATGCGGTTAGCTCGGCGGCCCGCCGCGATCATGCGCTCGCATTCGGCACTGGAGAGCGCCATCGGTTTCTCGCACAGGACGTGCTTGCCGGCTGCAAAGGCCCGGAGGGTCCAGTCCGCATGCAGGCCGCTGGGAAGGACGATATAGACGGCGTCGATCCGGTTGTCCGAAGCCATGTCCGAAAACGTGTCGTACGAGTAGCGCGCGTCCGGTGGAACGCCATAGGCCTCGCCCACGCGCTGCAGCTTTTCGGGGTTGCCGGACACGAGGGCGGCGACATGCGCTCGCCGTGCCTGCGTGAACCGCGGCATCATCTGCCTCAGCGCATAGTCACCAAGCCCGACGACCGCGAATCCGACGCTGTCCGGCCGATTTCGCCGCGGCGGGGTGGCGGGGAGTTCGACTCCGTTCGGCATCGGCTGACCCGCCGCGCGGGCGGCGCCGCGAGCCTGCAGCAACGCGGCGGCCGGGCTGGGAGCCATCGCGAGGGAGGCGACCATCACGCCTCCCCCCAATATTCCCCGGCGGGTCACGCCATCTCGGATCATCTTCTGCCTCCTGTCCGATCTTGCCGCCTCTTTCGCACGTCGCTGCGGATCGCACCACCAGCGGGATGCGGCTGGTGAAGCCGCCATGTTCGGTAACGGAAAGCCCCTCGACGCGAAGGTCCCGGCCGGGGCAGGGCTGAAGCCGCGGACGCTTGGGCAGCCGGTCCTCGTCGGCCGGGATCGTCGCCGACGCCGCTCTGCAACCGATCCGGAATGTCGAAGGGGCAAGGGCCGTCTTGCCCCTTCACCGGACTTCGCCCTCGCTGCTCGGCAGCCGGGCTTTGCCTCGCTAGAGGCGCCGGGCCGCCGCGCGGCGACGCTCCCCCGTCGCCGGCCGGGCATCGAATGTCGAAGCGCCGCGGGCCTCAGCTGTCCGCATATTTGACCGCGCAGCCATAGGGACGGCTCGTCGACACGGAGACGGCCCTTCCGGCCTTGAGTTCCGAGAGCGCCGCCAACACATGATTGCGGGCGCCGTCGATATCGGCCGGATTGGCGGTCGGCCTGTCGTCGATGCCCCCGGCGTAGACGAGGGTGCCCGCCCTGTTGACGATATACATGTGCGGTGTGGTCCTCGCTTCATAGGCTCTGCCCACATCGCCGCGTGGATCGAGCAGATAGGCGGCCGGGCGAGCGCCCGCCCTGGCGAGAAGGGCGTTGGCTTCGGCGCCGCTCATGTGGCCCTGCTTGCCGGGCGCGCCGGAATTGATGGTCAGCCAGACGACACCGTCCCTCGCCGCAGCCGTCTGCGCCCTTTGCATGTTGCGGCTGTCATAATGCTTCCGCACGAACGGACAGCCGGGATTGTGCCATTCGAGCACCACCGTCTTGCCTCGGAAGTCGGAAAGGCTGACGGACCTGCCGTTCGTGTCGGCCAGCGTGAAGCTGGGCGCGGGCTGGCCCACCACCGCGGCCGCCGAGGCGGGCGCGGCAATGACGGCGAGAGCGGCGAAAGCCGTGAAAGCGGATAGCATCTTCATCATCTTGGCGTTCCTTTTCAGCTGACCATCGACACGAGCCGCGAGGGGGTCAGAACCTGCGGCAGGATTTCGACCGGCTTGCCCGGCTCGAAATAAAGGTAGAGGGGCACGCCCGAGCGGCCGTGCCTCTCCAGGAAGCGGCCGATCTCCGCGTCACCCCGGGTCCAGTCGCCCACCAGCACCGCCACCTGCCTGGCGGCGAAAGCCTGCGCGACCTGCTCGCGCTCGAGCGAGCCCTTCTCGTTGACCTTGCAGGTGACGCACCAGTCGGCGGTGAAATAGACGAAGACGCGCCGCCCCTCCTGTCGAAGGGCGGCAAGGCGTGCCTCGGTGAACGGCTCGGCATCGAGCTCATTCCGGGAGGCGGCCGTCGCCGGCTCTGCAGCGACGCTCGGAACGAGGACCATGGCCGCGACGGCGGCAAGGGCGGCTGGCGCGAGCGGTACCCAGGGACCCCGGCTCCCCTGCCCCCCGCGCCACTGCCTGCTCCCGACCCACCACAAGGCGAGGGCGAGCACCATCGCCGCGGCAAGCCCGAGCGCCATCCCGTCCACGCCCGCCTGGCGGCCGAGGATCCAGGCGAGGGCGAGCGCCGTGAGGAACATCGGCACCGACATGAGCCGCCGGAACCGCTCCATCCACGAGCCCGGCTTCGGCAGAAGGCGCCGGAGCGCGGGCACGAAGCCGAGGAGCAGGAACGGCAAGGCGAGACCCAGGCCCAGGCCTGCGAAAATGGCGAGCGCGACGGGCGTGGAAAGCACGAGGGCTGCCCCGAGAGCGGCGCCCATGAAGGGTCCGGTGCAAGGCGTCGCCACGAACGCGGCGAGCGCGCCGGTCCAGAATGCGCCGCCTAGCCCGCGCCGCTCGGCAAGGCGGCCGCCTGCGGCCAGGGCGGGAAGCTGGAACAAGCCTGCCAGATTCAGCGCGACGGCCGTGATGAGCAGGAGCAGCGCCAGGATGACCCGCGGGTCCTGGAGCTGAAACGCCCAGCCGGCCGCGACTCCGGCCGCCCGAAGGCCGAGCAAGGCGGCCCCGAGCCCAAGGCAGATCAGCACGGCCCCCGCCGTGTAGGCGATCGCTTCTCGCTTCGCGCCGCCTTCGTCGCCACCCGCTTTCGCAAGGCTCAGCGCCTTCAGGCTCAGGATCGGGAAGACGCAAGGCATGATGTTGAGCAGCAGTCCCCCGAGGACGGCACCCATCAAGGCGGCCAGCACGGCGGACGCGCCCGGCGCCGTCTGCGCGCCCTCCGACTCCGCGGAAGTTCCGGCGGCGGGAACGATGCCCGGCACCGCCCTCAGCGACAGGCCGTTGCCGTCGCCCAGCTTCAGCACGCCTTCGACGACGTCTAGGCTGCCGCCGTTCGGAGGCGCCTCCGTCTCGAGGATCAGCGTGTCGCCGGCGCGGGAGAAGGTCTGCGCCGCCGCATAGGAAAGCGCGCCGTCGGTCAGCGGATAGAAATAGGGTTCGCCAAGCTCCAGCCCGGTTGGAAGCGGGATGGCCAGCCGGAAGCGGCCTCCGGCCCGCTCGAACCGCGCCTCGCTTCCGAGCGGCCTCGGCAGCGCCAGGCGGAAGCGGTCGAACATCGCTCGGTTCGCCTGTGCAGCCGGTGCCGAGCCCGTCTCCAGATCGACGGCGACGTTCGCGGTTTCCGGCACGCAGATCTCGTCGGTGCAGGCGAGATAATCGACCCGTGCGCGGACCGGCAGCCTGGTGCCGGGCGCCAGGTCCGCGGGCACGCTCACTTCGATGAGCTGCGCGTAATCGCCCTCGTAGACATAGTTCATCAGCCCGGCGACGATCAGCCGCCCGGGCACCGGATACTGGATCGGTCCGGCTTGGAGGCCGGCAGGAAGCTGCCAGGCGATCTGCGTCTCCATGCCGCTGTCGCCGGGATTCTTCCAATAGCCGTGCCAGCCCTGCGAGGGCCGCATCATCAGCGCGAGCGTCACGGTTTCTCCAGGGACGACGACGGCGGATTCCGGAATGAGGCTGGCGGCGATCGCGTTCGTGCCCGGCTGCGGAAGCTGCGCGTGCGCGGCAGCGCCGAGCAGCATGGCCGTCAGCCATGTCGCGACCCAGCACCCGTATCCCCGCACGGCAACACTGACAAACCGAGGCATGTCTGCTCCTCCAATCTGGTCCGTCCTGTGTGCCCCTCCCCTCCAATCCGGATAAGTGCCGGACGTCCCGCTCCGGAACCGTGACTTTCGGCCTATGGTCAGGGCTCTGAATCCGTGGCAAAAATCTCCGTATGGCAGGCCAGCTCAGACGTTCGCACCGTTGGATTTCCTGCATCGCCGCGCTGGCTGTCTGGCTGGCTTTGGGTTGGCCGAGCCTTCAGGCGTTGGTGACCGGCACGGCCCTGCGGGGCTCGGCCGTGCCGGCGGTCTGGCTTGTCCCCTTCACGCTTTTCGGAGCGGCCGTCGTCGCCGCCATGGTCCTGAATCCGCGAACGAGCCTTCGATGGACCTTGCTGTGCGCCCAGCTTTCTGCGGTCCTGGCGATGACGGTCATCGCTCCAAGATCACCGCTCTCGATCTTCCTCTGCATCATCGCCTGGCAGGTGGCGATGGCGACCACGCCGGCCAAGGCTCTGGCTTGGGTCGCATTTCAGACGCTGGCGATCATCGGCACGCTTGCGCTCGCCTCGAATGCCGGTCTGTCCTACGTCGTCGGCCTGGCCTTCGTGCTGCAGCTTTGCTTCGTTTTCACGGCGCGCGCGCTGCGCGTGGAGGCGGCAACGGCGCGAACCCTGGCCCGGGCGAACGCAGAGTTGCGATCCGCGCAAGCCATCATCGCCAACACGGTGCGCGAAGCGGAGCGCCTGCGTATCTCGCGCGAGCTGCACGATGCCTGGGGCCACGAGCTGACCGCGCTCGGGCTGCAGCTCGAGATCGCAAGCCACGTGGCCGAGCCCGGCCGGGCGAACGATCATGTGAGCAAGGCGAAAGGCCTCGCCGGCGCCCTCCTTGCCAAGGTGCGCGACGCCGTCGCCACTCTGCGGGAGGCTGAACGCGGTGATTCGAGGGATGGGCCATGGGCGCTTGCGCACGGCGTGCGTGCCCCGGCCATTCATGTGCCAGCCATTGATGTGGACGTGTCTCCCGACGCGCGGCCTGGCATGCGCCATGGCAGTTTTTCCCTCATGGCAGGCCACGGAAGCCAGCATTACTGGTTCTTTTGCTGCGCGGCGCTGGCTGTTTGCCTGGCTCTGGGCTGGCCGGTCCTGCAGACGTTTACCACCGGCACGGCGCTGCGTGGTTCTGCCGTGCCGGCGCTCTGGCTCGTCGCCTTCGCGCTCTTCGGAGGGGCCGTCGCCGCCGCGATGGTCCTGAAGTTGCGGACCGGCCTTCGCTGGACCTTGCTGTGCGTCCAGCTTGCCGCGGTCGTGGCGATGGCGCTCGTCGTTCCATGGGCCATGATGTCGGTGTTCCTGATCATCATCGCCTGGCAGGTCGCGATGGCGACAACGCCGCTCAAGGCGCTGGCTTGGGTCGCCTTCCAGACGCTGGCGATCGTCGGCACGCTTGCCCTGGCTCCGAAACCCGATTTTTGCTGGGTCCTCGGCAAGTCTTTCGCGCTGCAGCTATGCTTCGTATTCACGGCACAGGCGCTGCGAATGGGGGCTGAAACGGCGCGAGCCCTGGCTCGGACCAACGCAGAGCTGCAGTCGGCGCAAGCCATCATCGCCAACACGGTGCGCAACGCGGAGCGCCTGCGCATCTCGCGCGAGCTGCACGATGCCTGGGGCCACGAGCTGACCGCGCTCGGGCTGCAGCTCGAGATCGCAAGCCACGTGGCCGAGCCCGGCCGGGCGAACGATCATGTGAGGCAGGCGAAAGGCCTGGCCGGCGCCCTCCTCGCCAAGGTGCGCGACGTCGTCGCCACTCTGCGGGAGGCCGAACGCTGCGACCTGAAGGATGCGCTGGAGGCGCTTGCGAAACGCGTGCCTGTTCCGGCCATTCATGTCGACGTCTCTCCCGACGTGCGGGTCAGCCCCGACCAGGCGCACGCCCTCATGCGTTGTGCGCAGGAAGCCGTGACCAACGCCGTCAGGCACGCACAGGCCGCCAACCTGTGGCTTCAGGTGACTTCGAATGGCGAAGGCGTGCGTCTTGTCGCGCGCAACGACGGCAGCGCGCGTCCCGCCGCCTCCCCTCCCGGGTCGGGGCTTCTCGGCATGCGCGAGCGGGTGGAGTCTCTCGGCGGCAGGCTGGCGGTGCGGACGGGAGCCGGCTTCGGCTTCACCGTCGAGGCCTGGCTGCCTTCGGCTGCGCCGCAAGCCGTATGATCCGGGTCTTCATCGTCGACGACCAGACGCTGGTCCGCCAGGGCGTGCGCGGCTTGCTCGAGCTGGTGCCCGACATGGAGGTGGTGGGAGAGGCGAGCGACGGCGAGGAGGCGCTGGAAAAGGTTCCGGAGCTCGGGCCCGACGTGCTCCTCCTCGATATCCGCATGCCCCGGCTCGACGGCATCGCCGTTCTGGAGGGTCTGCGCAAGGCGGACGCGCTGCCGCCCACACTGGTTTTGACGACGTTCGAGGACGGCGACGCCGCGATCGCGGCGATCAAGGCAGGCGCCAAGGGCCTGATGCTCAAGGATGTCTCGCTGGAGGATTTGGCGCAGGCGATACGCGCCCTGGCCGACGACAAGACGGCCTTCCAGCCCGCCATGACCGAGAGCCTGATGGCGGCGCTCCGCCGCAGCCCTTCGGTTTCGTCCGACACCTACGTCGCCGAGGTGCTCACCGCTCGCGAGAAGGAGGTGCTGCACCTGATCTGCGCCGGCTACAGCAACAGGGAGATCGCCGATCTGCTGGCGCTGGCGGAGGGGACCGTGAAGAACCACGTTTCCAACCTCCTGCTGAAGCTCGATGCCCGCGACAGAACTCGGGCAGCGCTCAAGGCCTTGCAGCAGGGGCATTTGGGCTAGGCGTTGGAACACGCCTTTAAGGGTGGCAACTTATGGCCACCCCAAGCCCCGATCGGCCTCCGGTTGGATCGCGCCACGGCGCGCGTGCCCCGACCCGACGGCCGCCTCGGGGCGCGGCTCAGTTCAGCAGGCGCTGGATCGCTGCCAGGTCGAGCGCCTCGACGGCGGAACGCGCGACCGGCTCGAGCAAGGCGTGGCCGACGCCGCCTGCACTGGGCGCCGAAATGGTGACAAGCTGGAGGGCGGTCCTGGGACGGCTGCGGTCGAAATAGGCTGGGTTGAGCGCGACCACATGGTGCGCGCCGCGCTCGGTGCAGGGGACGAAGCTTCCGCCCCGCCGACTGCCGTTCTGGCACGCCGGCGCCGACCGCTCCGGGTCCGGCAAGGCGGCGAGCTCCGCCTCGCGCTCGGTCAACGTCGCCAACAGCGGCGGGGCGGCGTTGCCGGCCAGGTCGGCCACCGCGCGACGATATTCCTCGACCTCCCGCTCGAGCACCTCCTGCTTCGTGACGAGTCGATAGGGCAGAAGGCCGGGGCGAGTGATCACCACATGGTCGCGGGAACGGAAGCGCAGCACGGCAAAGCCGTCCCTCTGCCCGGGATTGTTCGTCAGCTCGTAGAAGGGCTCGCGTCCATCAATGCCTTCGCCCGCATTGGGGAACAAGGCCCCGGCATCGTTGACGGTGATGCGGATCGCCGGGCCTTCGCCGATGCCGGAATAGGCCCCCGCGGCGTCGGCCCGGCTGCCTTCGGCCGGATTCACTTCCCTGAGCAGCAGCATCGCTTCTGCGCGCACCGGCGCCGATGCCGGCTCGTCGGCCGCCGGGGCCGAGATGATCACGCCGCGGTTGATGGCGAATCCGCGCGGGCTTCGCAGCGCCGGCGTTTCGAGCAGGCGGGCGAGAATCCCATCGATCGCCTCGGCCATGGCGGCGGCCTGGCCGCGCGGGACCCGGGCATTGCGAATTTCGACCGAACTCGGAGTGACCCGCCCCGGCAGGTCGGAAAGCCCGCGCGTCGGTGCGGCGACCGCCGCACTCGCCACGAGCGCCGCGGACGAAACCACCACGCAGAAAAAGCGGCGGACAGGGAACTTGCGGGACGAATGCATCGGCGCACCTCTCGATAGCTGAATCCCGCTCTAGCTAGCGGCTCGCGTCGCGCTCCCGGCGGCTGATCGACCGGCGCCGCCGCGGCTTCGACAAGGGCCTTTCGGGTCGACGAACGCGCCGGTCGGTCCGACGAAGATACGCCTCGTTGCGGTCCAACGTCGGCTTTGTGCGGCTGAACGTCGCCGCGGTTCCGCATCCTGTCCTTGTCGCGCGCCGCCGCCGATGCCAGACTTGGCACTGTGCTGCACCAGCCCCTCGATCCGGCCGCCGTCCTCGAAGACGGTGAGCCGCCGGCGCGCACGACGAGCGAACGCACGCGCGCCGTCCTGTGGTTGACGGCGGCCTTCTGGGGCTCGAACGTCGCCATCTTCACCTTCGCCAACTGGCTGGAAGGCCATCCCCTGCTGTACGAAATGGCGGGAATGCGGCTGCTGCTGGCGGGCCTCGGATATCTGCTGAGCCTCGCCATATTAGCGATCCTTCACCGGCTCGCCCATCGGACGCTGCGCGTACGCGCCGTGGTGCTCATCGCCGCCGCGGCGGTGGCAGCCGAAGTTTATGCCTGGCTCAGCTTCTTCGGCTTTGCCCTGATCAGCGGCGGTTCGTTCCATCCGGATATCAATCTGGCCAATGCGATCACGACGGTAGCGACGTGGAGCTGGTTCTTCATCGCTTGGGCGGCCTTGTGCACGGTCCTTGAATATCATTTCGACGTTCAGGACGAGCGGCTGCGCACCGCGCAGTTCAAGGCGCTCGCCGAGAAGGCCAAGCAGCGCGCCCTCCACAATCAGGTCAATCCCCACTTCCTGTTCAACAGCCTCAACTCGATTTCCGCCTTGATCAACGACCGCCGCATCGAAAGCGCCGATCGGATGATCGACCTGCTGGCGACCTATTTCCGCAAGATGCTGGCGGTCGACCCCTCTGCCGAGATCACGCTCAGAGAGGAAATCGGGCTGCAGATGGAATATCTGGAGATTGAGCGCGCCCGCTACGATGACCTCGACGTGGAGATCGACCTTGAAACCGGACTCGACGCGGCGACCGTCCCGGCCTTGCTGCTCCAACCTCTGGTGGAGAATGCGGTAAAGCACGGTGTCGCCCGGTCGCAGCCTCCCGTCCGAATCGTCATTCGAGCCCGCCGCAAGGATGGCTCGCTGGAGATCGCCGTCGAAAATCACGGCCAGATCACCCGGAGCGCGTCCGCGAAGGGAACCGGGCTCGGCCTCGCCAACGTCCGCGAGCGCCTGCACAACCGTTTCGGCGAACGGCAGTCGTTGCGGGCGGCGCCGATGGTAGGCGGCGGCTTCGCCGCGATCGTCGAGCTTCCGCTCAGCGGGGCGTCATGACCGTGCTCCGGATCCTCACCGTCGATGACGAACCGCTCGCTTTGCTTCGCCTCGAGCAGGCGCTGCGCCGCATTCCGGATGTCGCCCATGTCGGTGCCGCCGCCAGCTGTCGCGAGGCGCTTGACAGCATCCATTCCCTGCGCCCGGACGTCGTCCTGCTCGACATCAGCATGCGCGACGGGAGCGGCTTCGACGTGGTCGATCGGCTGAACGGCGAGGCGCCTCCGGCGATCGTCTTCGTCACGGCCTTCGATCATTTCGCCGTCCGGGCCTTCGAAACGAAGGCGGTCGATTATGTACTGAAGCCGGTGTCGTCGCAGCGACTCGGCGAGGCGATCGGCCGCGCTCGCGACCGGCTCGAGTCGGTCGACGCGGCCAACCAGCTCGCCGAGTTGCGCCTGGTGGTGGACGAGCTGCGCCGCGAGCTTCGCGACGGGAAGGCGGCTGTCACGCGGGCAGAGCTGTGGATCCGCGGCAACGTCGGCGGCTATGTCCGAATCTTCTCCGACGAAATCGAATGGGTGAAGGCGGAGGACGATTATGTCCGCCTCCATGTCGGCGACAAATCCTATCTGATGCGCTCGTCGCTTCGCGCTCTGGCGCCCAAGATCGACGCGGACCGCCAGTTCGTCCGCGTCCACCGCGCCGCCCTGGTCCGCAAGTCGGCCATTCGCGCGGTCCATCGCCTCCCGATCGGCCGGCTCGAGGTCGAGCTCCAGAGCGGCCAGAGGATCCCCACCGGTCGGGTTTATGCCCGCCAGCTCAAGGCGGTGATCGGCTCGACTCCGGCTTAGGACGGCCGACGGGCGAGACGCCCGGCCACCGAAACGTCCGGCGACACAAGGCTCCGCCCCGCGACGTTTGCGCCGGGCGCCGCGACGTTCACGCCAAAGACGGGCCGCTCGCCCGCAGCAAACGGCCCTTCGCCCACAGCGCGATGGCGATGGCGGCCGGCCACCCGCACCCTCTCTCTCCCGTCTGGAAGAGGGGGAACGTGCATGCGACGCGGCACGAACATCGGCTGTGCCGTCTTCGGCGGCTTCGCAGGCCCCGAGCCGGGCTCCGCTGGCGCCTGCGCCGGCACCGGCCGGGTGTGCTCTTCCTACGCGAATCCATGAATCCAACAGGGAGAGACTGAATGACTGCAACCAGGAAATTGCTCGGCGCGCTGCTTTGCTCCGCCGCCATTCTAGGCACCGCGCAACCCGCCTTGGCGCAGGACGAAACCGGCGAGCTGCCCGCCGGGACTGGCACTGCCGACACGGCCCGCGACGGAGAGGCGATCATCGTCACAGGCTCACGCATCGCCCGGCGCGACCTCACCTCGAGCAGTCCCCTGGCCGTCGTCCAGGATGAGGAGTTCCGCCTGTCCGGCGCCGTGAACGTCGAGCAGGTCATCAATACGCTGCCGCAAGTCGTTCCCGGCGTGACAGCCTTCTCGAACAACCCCGGCGGCGGCGTGGCCACGGTCGACCTTCGCGGGCTGGGCGCGCAGCGGACCCTCGTTCTGGTCAACGGCCGGCGCTGGGTGTTCTTCGCGCCCAACCAGCAGGTCGACCTCAACACCATACCCAGCTTCCTTATCGACAGCGTCGACGTCGTCACGGGCGGGGCTTCGGCGGTCTACGGCTCGGACGCACTCGCCGGCGTCGTGAACTTCCGCCTCCGCACCGATCTCGACGGCCTGATTGCCGGCGCGCAATACAGCATCACCGGCCGCGGCGACGGCGCACGCTACAACGCCTATGCGGCGATTGGGGCACCGTTCGCCGACGGCCGCGGCAACGTCACGGCCTATCTGGAATATTTCAACCGGGGTCAGATCATGGCTTCGGACCGGCGCTTCTCGATCTTTGCGCTGGGTGACAATGCCGACGACACGGGCCTGATCCCGCTGGGTTCCTCTTCGGTGCCGCAGGGCCGGCTCGTCGCCCCGGGCAGCATCGTCGTGAACGGTGTCACCCTGCCGATAGCGAACGGCACCAATTATGCCGGGCCGCTGCCAGGCAATCCCGGCGGCGCCTTCTTCGGGACCGCGGGCATCAGCCGCCCCTATACCAACGCCGAGAGCCACAATTACGCACCCGAGAACTTCCTGATGGTGCCGCAGGAACGGTGGGTGCTCGGCGGCTTCGCCGAGTTCGAGCTGGCCGAGGGCATCAACGCCTATATCGAGGCGACTTACGCGAACAACCGGGTCCAGAACGAACTCGCCGCAACCCCGATCGCGGGAAATGTCGACATCAATCTGGCGGCCGTCGAGCAGCATGTATCGCCTGCCGACTTCACGCAGCTCCAGACGATTGCTGCCCGGCAGCAGGCCGCAAATGCGGCGGCCCTGGCGGCCGGCAGTCCGCTGCCGTTCAACAACTTCACGATCGGCACCACGGCTCAGGCTGGGGTACCCCTGCCGGCCGGATTTGTGCGGCTGAACGTGAACCAGCGCGTCATGCAGGTCGGCTCGCGCAATACCAGCTTCGAACAGGGGTCGTGGCGAACCCTGGCCGGCCTTCGGGGAGACCTGACCGATTCTCTCTCATACGATGTGTACTACTTGTTTGCGCGCAACCGGAACTCGAACATCCAGGGCGGGAACATCTCCCGCAGCGCCTTCAACCGGCTGGTCGCGGACGGCACCTGCAACATTTTCGGAGCCAACCAGCTCAGCGCGGCGTGCGTCGACCAGATTTCCATTCTGACGCAGAACACCACCATATCACAGCTCCAGGTGGCGCAGGCCAGCGTTTCGGGTCCACTCTTCACCTTCGCCTCGGCGAGCGAACCGGTCGCCTTCGCGGCCGGCCTGGAGTGGCGCAGCATCAGCGCGCAGTTCATCCCCGACACCGCTTTGTCCTCCGGGGACGTCGTCGGATTCAATGCGGGGCTGCCGACCGCCGGCGCGTACAACGTGAAGGAAGCGTTTGCGGAGCTTCGCGTGCCGATCGTCCGCGACGGCTTCATCTACGGGATCGATCTCAACGGCGCCGCCCGCTACTCTGATTACTCGCTCGCCGCCGTGGGCGGAGTCTGGACCTATGCCGGCGGCGTGGAAATCGCCCCCATCCGCGACATCGCCCTGCGCGCACAATATCAACGCGCCGTTCGTGCACCGAACATCCTCGATCTGTTCGGTGGAGCCGGAATAGGCTTTCCGGCCGCGACCGATCCATGCGCCCTCGCTTCGGCGGCCACCGACCCGACCATCCGCGCCCTGTGCATCGCGACGGGCGTGCCGGAATCCGCGGTCGGGCAGTCGGGGCTTCAGCCGAACGCCCAGATCCAGGGGCGTTTCAGCGGCAATCCCGATCTGGAGGAGGAGGTTTCCGATACCTGGACCGTGGGCGCGGTGATAAGGCCCAGCTTCATCCCACGGCTCAACATCACCATCGACTATTTCGACATCAAGGTCGTCAACGCCATCGCAGCGCGCGCGAACGGCGTGAACAACGTCCTCAATTTCTGCTACAATGTCGTGCAGGACGTGAGCAGCATCTTCTGCCGCTCGATCACGCGCAATCCGCTCACGGGCGTGATCGAGGGCGGGCCGTTCGTGGTCGACGCAACCAACGACAATCTCGGCGGCCTCGAGACGAGCGGAGTCGACCTGCAGGTCGACTATAGCGTCCCGTTGGACTTCAGCCTTGTCGGCCAGGGCACCTCCCGCGTGAGCATGGCGCTACTCGGCACCTGGACCCGCAAGGCGGACTTCATCCCCGTGGCAGGGCTCGACGTCGTCAATCCGGGCGCCGGTCGGTTCGGGCTGATCGTCGGGGAGCCGATCCCGCGCTGGAGATGGTCCACCCGCATGTCCTTCATCGACGGCCCGGTTACCGCAAGTTTCAGATGGCGGCATACCGGCGCGGTGCGGGACGACAATGACACCGCGACCTACGTCGTCGAACGGATCGGTACCTACGACCTGTTCGACCTCTCCTTCGCCTTCGACGTCAGCGACGAGCTGACGCTGAATCTCGGCGTCAATAATCTGTTCGACCGGGAGCCGCCGATTGTCGGCGCGAACCAGTCCCAGTCCAACACCTATCCCGGAACCTATGACGTGATCGGGCGGGACTTCTTCGTCTCGGCAAACCTGCGCTTCTGACGCTTGCGGGACGACGGACTTCCAGGTTCGGATGCCCCGACGATCTCCCCTAGCATCGTCGGGGCATCCGAATGACTCCGGGGCGGCATGAAGATGCCGTCCCACTTTTTTCCGTGGTGAGGACCGACGGTCCTGCCGCGCGGGATCAGGAGGCTTCCCGGGCAGCCTCGAATCCGGCCGGCAGCGTTCCGGGCCGGCGGACGGCGGGCGCCAGCCCGATCAGCGGACGCAGCGGGCCGATCCGGCGGCCGCCTTCGTAGAAGAGCGCGCAGCCCGCGAACGTCGCCGCGACGAGGACGGCGAAGAAAGCCGTCGGGCTCAATCCGGAATCGTGCAGCCACCATGCCACCAGAACGATGATCGTCTGATGGACGAGATAGAAAGGAAAGACCGCCTCGGTCAGCTTCGCCCGCATCGGGTGATCGCGATTGAACCATTGATGCGCCACCCCCAGCAGGACGAGGATCGCGCTCCAGCCCATGACGAGCAGCGCGTCGCGATGCAGCGCCTGGGCAGCGTGCGTCCGCGCATCGGGAAAACGGACCTCGACCGCAATCAGGACGGCATAGGCGGTCGCAGCGACGGCGAGGGCCGGCCACCGCATGCGGAGAATGGCCGGCCATAGCGCCGGCGTCCCGGCAAGCACGAAGCCGAACAAAAAGGCCGGGAGATAGGTGAGGTCGCTCACCCAGTCGTGCAGCAGGCCGTGCGTTTCGGGCACGGTGAAGAGCAGCACCAGGCGCAAGGGAAGCAGAGGCACGAGGGGAAGCCAGAGCAGGCGGTGGTTCGAGGCAAGGCGGGCCACGAGCGCCCGGCCTTTCGCCTTGACGCCCTCAGGCACGACCAGCACCGCCGCGACCAGCACCATGGTGTAGGTCCACAGATAGGCGACGAACCACAGATGCTCCTGGCTCGGCAGCCAGACGCCCTCGACCGCACGAAAGCCGAGCCAGTCGACCGTCCAGAAATGGAGGAGGCCATGGGAATAGCCATGGTTCAGGGCCAGCCCGACCCAGGTCTGCGGCGGCACGATCGCGAGCATTCCGAAGGCGAGCGGGAGCAGCAGCCGCCGGCTCCGGCTCCGCACATATTCGCCGGTGCCGCGGCTGCGGCTCAGCAGCGCGTGCGACGCGAAGCCGGAGACGAGGAACAGCAGGGGCATCCGCCAGGGCTGCACCAGCAGCATCGGCCACTCGGCGGCTTCGATCGTGCGGGACGCCTTCACCAGCCACTCCCCCGGCGCGAAGACCATCCCGGCATGATAGAAGATGAGCAGCAGGAAAGCGGCGATGCGAAGCCAGTCGAGCCCGTAATGTCTTGCAATGGGTGTGGAGGAGCGCGCCATTCCGACTAGCCTTTCGCCGCCGGTGCCACCGCATGACACCTCGTCCGGCTTTCGGCAGCCAAGTTCATGCCTCCCGTGCGGGCGCAAGTGCCGCGAAATCAACGTACCCGATTGGGACAGCAAGATGGCGAGGCGTGAACGGTGGGAGCCGGCCTCCGGCCGCCGCGACGTCCCAGGCGACGTGCGCCGCGCCGGCACCATCCGCCTCGCCACGTGCCGTTCCGACGGGGCGCGGCGGACGACCTAGCTAGCGCTTCCTCTTCCTGGCTTCGAGTTTTTGCCCCTGCGCCTTGGCGGCTCCGATGAGGAGACGCTGCGAGGTTTCGGCGGCCGCGTCGGGCGTGAGGCTCACGGCGACTCCATCCGGCCCGTCGACCACGACCTCGCCTTCTTCGGCGCTCACCTCGCTCGGTTCGTCATATGTCCGATCGTGTTCCATCCCGACCAGAACTGCTCCGGGCGCCAGGCGTTCCCTCCCCCGAGCTTGATCGGTGGAGCTTGCACCCTGCGAGCCGGACCAATAGAATGACGCCAAAGACGCCGAGAAGGAAAGCTCGAGCGGAATGGGAGAGGATCCGGACCTCGATCCGACACGGCCCCACTGGGTGCCGGCGGTGGTGGCGCCCAGGCGCGACTGGACGGGTATGCCGGGCTGCCGGCGCGGCGCCCGCTTCCTCATCGACGGCAGGCGCCTGCGGCCGGCCCGGTCGGATTTTCCGGTCTTCGACACGCGCGCCGACTGCCTGCGCTGGATCATGGCGCACAGGGCCGAGCTCAACCGCAACGCACCCGACGCCGCCGTCGTCCCGGTCGATCTCGCCCGCTGGATGCTCGGCCTGGCGTGACGCGGCTCAGGCGCGGGGAAAGCGCATGGTCACGACGAAGCCGCCCTCCGGGCGGTTCGCGAAGGCGAGGCGCGCGCCTTGGCCGGTGATCAGGGCCTCGACGATGGCGAGACCGAGCCCGGCTCCGCCGGTCGTGCGGGCGCGTGACGGCTCGCCGCGCCGGAATGGCTCGGCCAGCCGGTCCAGCATCTCCTCGCTCACGCCAGGCCCGGAATCGGCAAAGGAGACGACCAGCTCGGACCCCTGCGATTCGACTCCCACGGCGACCTCGCCGGCATAGCGCAGGCCGTTGTCGATGACGTTGTCGAAGGCGCGCCGCAAGGCCATTGGCGAAGCCATGACGCGCGCATGGACGGCGGCGAGGTCGAGCGACACGAGATCGCCCATTTCGCGTCGCACTTCGACGAGGGCCTTCAGCTCCGCTGCGACGTCGACGGCGATACGGGATTCCCCGGCCCCGCTCGCCCCCTTGGCGAACAATAGGGTGTCATCGAGCAGGTCGGACATTTCGGCGAGATCGGCCTCGGCGCGCTGCCGCTGCTCGGGATCGTCGATATATTCGGCCCGCAGCCGCAGGCGCGTGAGATAGGTACGCATGTCGTGGGCGATGGCGGCGAGGATACGGGTCCGCTCGGCCACAAGTCCGGCGATCCGGCCCTTCATCTCATTGAAAGCCAGCGCCAGATCCCGGGTCTCGCGAGGGCCTTCGACGGGGAGATCGGGCTGTGCAACGTCGGTGTCGATCGCCCGCACGCGCCGGGCGAGCCGGGCCAGGGGCCGGGTGGAGCGACGGACGGCAAGAGCGATCGCAATCAGCACGAGCAGTCCGCCCAGCATGCCTGCAATGGCCCGCTGCCGCAGAAAGGCGCGCATCGGCGGCGATGGCGCGCCTTCGAAGATCAGCGCTCCGCCGCCGCGCAGCCCCACGGCCAACCGGCTGGGCGCCGTGAGCCGCCCTGGCCCCATCCATCGCGGCGCGAACCTCGACAGCAGCCGGCCGCCCAGCCCGATCTCGACCCTCCGCCCCTCGAGCATCCGGACATAGGGGGCACCGACCTCTGCGCCGCCGCGATCCTTGAGGATAGGAAAGGCCTCCTCGAGCCGGAGCGTGAACAGGCCCGAGTTGAGCGCCTCGACGAGCGCGAGACGATCGGCGGAAGGCGTGCGCTCGACAGCCTCGACGAGAGTGCGGGCCTGCACCGGGTGCGGCATGTTCAGCGGCCGTTCCGCCCGCCCTCCTCGCGGTAGCGTCATCACGGACGCCATGAGGAGCTGGAGCAGCACGAAGCCCGACAGCAGGATGAAGGCGATCCGAAGCGACAGGTTCCGCGTCAGGGTCATGCGCGTTCCACCGGCATGGCCAGGACATAGCCGCCGCCCCGAACGGTCTTGATGATCTTGCTGCCGTCGGCGTGACTGCTCAACTTTCGACGCAGGCGCCCGATCAGGACATCGATGCTTCGATCGTAGGGCGTGCTGGACCGCCCACGCGTCCAGTCTAGCAGCTGGTCGCGACCGAGCACGCGCTGCGGATGCCTTGCCAGAGCCAGGAGAAGGTCGAACTCGCCGCCGGTCAGCTCTACCTCGCTTCCGCCCGGCGCGAGGAGCGCGCGAGCGCCGACGTCGATCAGGAATCCGCTGAAGCGCCAGCGTTCGTCGGGAGGCGCCCGGCCGACCCGGTGCGCAGGCCGGGTCCGACGGAGGATGGCGCGTGCCCGGGCGACCAGCTCGCGCGGGTTGAACGGCTTTCCGAGATAATCGTCGGCCCCGATTTCCAGTCCGACGATCCGGTCGACATCGTCCGAGCGGGCGGTCACCATCAGCACCGGCACATCGCCCTCCGAGCGGAGGCGCCGGCATATCGAAAGCCCGTCCTCCCCGGGAAGCATGAGGTCGAGGACCACCAGGTCGATGCGCCTGCGGGCGCGCAGGCGATCGAGCTCACTGCCGCTGCCGACGCATTCGGCCGCAAATCCCTCGCGCTTCAGAAGCCGGGTCATCAATGTCCCGATCTCCGCATCGTCCTCGACAACGGCGATGAAGGTTTCCTCCGTCATGGCGCTATCATGGCCTTGGCGGCTTCGGCAGGAAAGCTCGGGGCCGGACGATTACAATTCGTTTCATTTCTTCACATGCGAGCCAATCGCCCGATACGATGCGGCTCTATCTCCTCGGCGTGCGGACAGCCCCCGTCCGCCCGAAAGCATGGAGAGCATCATGAACAAGCTATTCGCATCGGCCGCCGTCGGCCTCGCTTTGGCGTCCGCCGCCTTCACCGCCCCGCCTGCCGAAGCCCGACAGCGCCAACATAATGTGACCGCCCACGGCCCGCATGGCCGCTCCTACACACGGTCGCGCAGCGTCGCGCGCGAGCCCGGAAGCGTCGCCGTCAGCCGCAGCCTGCAGACCGCGGGCGGCCGCGGCCATGCGAGCAGCCGCCACGCCAGCTGGGGCGACGGACGCTATAGCGGCGGCGCGAGCCATGTGCTGAACGACGGCCGCGCCTTCGGCCGCTCCACGTCGATCACGAACAATGGCGACGGATCCTACAGCTATGCACGAACCCGCACCGGCCCGAACGGCGGCAGCCGCTCCCGAAGCGGAACGGTGACCCTTCCGCCGCGATGACATCAGCGCCGCGCCGGTGCCCCCGGCGCGGCCACCCGACAAGGACAGTTACCCATGAAAAGAAGATCGACACTTCTCCCTCTGGCCCTCTTCCTCGCCGCAGCGCCCGCAACAGCGATCCAGCGGGATGGCCCGGCAATGCTCGACAGGGCCGACACGAACCGCGACGGCGTCGTCACGCGCGCAGAATTCGCCGCCGCGCGGCTCGCCACCTTCAGTCGCCTCGACCGCAACCGCGACGGCGCGCTAAGCCGGAGCGATTTCGGCCGGATCGCCCGCCGCCGCCCGGAGGCGCTCCAGCGGCTGGAAGCGATGATCGCGCAGGGCGATGCCAATGACGACGGGCGACTGACCCGCGCCGAGTTCGAAAGGGCACCGATGCGCCTGTTCGATCTCGCGGATGCCAATGGCGACGGGCGGATCGACGCGTCTGAACGTGCCGCCGCCCGCGCCGCGGCGGCGTCCCGGCGCTGAAGAAGGGCAGTGCGCAAGAGGTGAGATCGACCGCTTACCTTTTCATCGTTTCGGCGCTGCTCGTCGGCTGGGCCGCACCGGCAGCCGCCGATCCGACGATGTGCGATGCCGTCTGGAGCGATGCCGCCCGCGGCCGGGACGTACCGGTGAGGATCCGGATGCCCGGCGGGAACGGGCAAGTCCCCTTGATCCTGTTCAGTCATGGCCTGGGCGGCTCGCTCGACAGCGGCCGAGCCTGGTCCCACGCCTGGGCCGAAGCGGGATTTGCGGTCGTCAATCTCCAGCATCCGGGCAGCGACCGCTCCGTCATCGGCGGCGGCCGCCTTGGTTTGATCGACGCCATGTCACCATCCCAACTCGTCGAGCGAACGCGTGACGCGCGCTTCGTCATCGCGGCCATCGGCCGGCAGGATCGGGAAGGGGCGTGCGACCTGCGCCGGATCGACACGGAGCGGATCGGAATGGCGGGCCATAGCTATGGTGCCCACACGACACAGGCGCTGGCCGGCCAGCGCTTTGCAGGAGGCTCGAACGGAGACACCGTCGAACCGCGCATTCGAGCGGCGGTCGCCTTCAGCCCCTCCCCGCCTTTCCGCAGATCGAGCGAAGCCGCCTTCGCCGACGTGCGGATCCCGTTCTTCTCGGTCACCGGCACCGAGGATATCGTCCCGTTCCTGCCCGGGATCACGCCGGCCGATCGCGAACGCCCCTTCCGGGCCATGCCACCTGGCGGAAAATATCTGCTCGTCCTCTCGGGCGCGGATCATATGGCATTCAATGGCGGCGGAGACGGGCGACCGGAACCGGGGCCGCATGTGGCCGAGCTGGTCGTCGCGGCAACCACCGACTTCTGGCGCTGGACGCTCTCGGACGATGTTGCCGCCAGGCTCCGGCTGGACCGCCTGGAGCAGCGGCTCGCCCCGGAAGATCGCTTCGAGCGGAGATAGCCACCGACAGCAGATTACGGAATGAGCGACTATGGCAGGAATGCGGGTCTCGCTCCGCTCGCGAAGCTCATGTACCGCGCGATCCGAATTCATCGATGGAGTCGGGCTTGACGGAAGACCGCTCTGCAGGATGGGATGCGGTCGCCGACAGGTTCATGGCGGTGCGTTCAACGGCCGGTGTCGAAATTGTACGACGCTGGGCAGCCCGCCTGCCACCGGGCGGCGCCGTCTTGGACGTTGGCTGTGGATCGGGCGTACCGATATCGGAAGCGCTCATCGGCGAAGGGTTCGAGCTATTTGGCGTCGACGCTTCCCCCAGGCTGGTTTCGGCGTTCCGCCGCCGCCTTCCGACAGCCACGGTGGCTTGCGAGGCGGCGGAGGACAGCCCCTTTTTCCACCGCGAGTTCGACGGCGCCGTCACGATAGGATTCCTGTTTCTGCTGCCCGCCGCAAATCAGCGAAAGATTATCGGCCGCATCGCTTCCGCCCTGAAACCCGGCGGACGCTTCCTGTTCAGCGCTCCGCTGGAGGCCTGCGAGTGGACCGACATCCTGACGGGCCGACTGTCGCTCTCGCTCGGCAGCGAAGCCTATTGCCAGGCGCTTGACGCGGCGGGCATGGATCTCGGGGACAGCTATGTCGACGAGGGCGAAAACCACTATTTCGATGCACGACGACGGTCTCGGTGAAGGGCAAGGCTCGGCCGACTGATCTCCGCAAATGTCATCGCCCGCCTGTGACCAGGCGGGCGATGTGGCCTTGTCGCTCTCGGGCCTCAGGCAGCCGCGAGCTGAGGCCGGGCAAGGTCGAACCGGTCGGCGTTCATCACCTTGGTCCAGGCCGCGACGAAGTCGTCGACGAACTTGCGGTGCGCGTCCGCGGCCGCATAGACTTCGGACAGCGCCCTGAGCTGCGCATTCGACCCGAAGACCAGGTCCGTGCGGGTCGCCGTCCACTTCTCCTCGTCGGTCCTCCGGCACGTGCCGACGAAGACCTCGTCGCCGCGGTCGTCCACTTCCCTCCAGGCCGTGCCCATGTCGAGCAGGTTGACGAAGAAGTCGTTGGTGAGCTGGCCCGGCCGGTCGGTGAGCATGCCGTGATTCGACCCGCCATGATTGGCGCCGAGCACGCGAAGGCCGCCTACCAGTACGGTCATTTCCGGCGCGCTGAGGCCCAGGAGCTGCGAGCGGTCGATCAGCATCTCCTCGGTCGGTACGCTGAACCGGACCGAAAGGTAGTTTCGGAAACCCTCGGCCTTGGGCTCGAGCGGCTCGAAGCTCTCGGCATCGGTCTGCTCCTGCGTGGCGTCGGTGCGTCCGGGCGCGAACGGCACGGCGACGTCATGTCCTCCGTCCCTGGCTGCCTTTTCCACGGCCGCCGAGCCGCCGAGCACGATGAGGTCGGCGAGGCTGACCTTCTTGCCCCCGGGTGCGGAGGCGTCGAAATCCGACTTGATGCGCTCGTAGACCGACAGGACGCGCGCGAGATTGGCGGGCTCGTTCACCTCCCAATCTTTTTGCGGCGCAAGGCGGATGCGCGCGCCGTTGGCGCCTCCGCGCTTGTCGGAGCCGCGGAAGGTCGAGGCCGAGGCCCAGGCCGTTTTGACCAGATCGGACACTGACAAACCCGAGTCGAGGATCCTGCGCTTGAGATCGGCGATGTCGGCCTGGTCGACCAGCGGATGGTCTACCGGCGGCACCGGATCCTGCCAGATCAGATCTTCCTCCGGCACTTCCGGGCCGAGGTAACGGACCTTGGGCCCCATGTCGCGATGGGTGAGCTTGAACCAGGCCCGTGCGAAGGCATCGGCGAACTGGTCCGGATTCCGATAGAAGCGCTCTGAAATCTCCCGATATTTCGGGTCCATCTTGAACGCCATGTCGGCGGTCGTCATCATCGTCGGAACCCGACGGTCCGGGCTGTGCGCGCCGGGCGCCAGATCCTCGGGCCTCGGATCCCTCGGCTGCCACTGCCAGGCGCCGGCCGGGCTCTTCACCAGGTCGTATTCATATTCCAGCAGCATCCGGAAATAGTTCATCGACCACTGGATCGGAGTCGGAGTCCAGGCGCCTTCGAGGCCGCTCGTGATCGTGTCGTCGGCCATGCCGCAGCCGTGGGTGCAGGTCCAGCCGAGCCCCTGCTGGGCAATGTCCGAGCCCTCCGGCTCGGCACCCACCTTCGAGGCGTCTCCCGCGCCGTGGCACTTGCCGAACGTGTGCCCGCCGGCGGTCAGCGCGACCGTCTCCTCGTCGTTCATCGCCATTCGGGAGAAGGTCTCGCGAATGTCGCGAGCCGACTTCAGCGGATCGGGATTGCCGCCGGGACCTTCCGGATTGACGTAGATGAGACCCATCTGGATCGCCGCGAGCGGATTTTCGAGCGCTCGGCCCGATTCCTCGTCGATCCGGGTCGTGCCGAGCCATTCCTCCTCGGTGCCCCAGAAGATATCCTTCTCCGGCTCGAACACGTCCTCCCGGCCGCCGCCGAAGCCGAAGACCGGCCCGCCCATGGATTCGATGGCGACATTCCCGGCCAGGATCATCAGGTCCGCCCAGCTGAGCTTACGGCCATATTTCTGCTTCACCGGCCAGAGCAGGCGGCGCGCCTTGTCGAGATTGGCGTTGTCGGGCCAGCTGTTCAGCGGCGCGAAACGCTGCGAGCCCGAGGAAGCGCCGCCGCGCCCGTCGCCGGTTCGATAGGTGCCGGCGCTGTGCCAGGCCATGCGGATGAAGAAGGGGCCGTAATGGCCATAATCGGCCGGCCACCAGGGTTGGCTGTCGGTCATCAGCGCATGGAGGTCGCGCTTGACCGCATGATAGTCGAGCGATTGGAACGCCTTCGCATAATCGAAGTCGTCGCCCATCGGATTGCCATGAAGGCCATGCTGATGGAGGATTTCCAGCGACAGCTGGTTCGGCCACCAGTCGCGATTGGTCCGCCCCAACAGCGCCCGCAGGGCCGCCGGCTCCTTCGCAGGATCACTCAGCGGGCTGCCGCTCGTCTTTGCGTCCATGTCTCGCCTCTCCTTGCGTCTGTTTCTGCCATCCCCGCATTTGCAAGGCTATGCGGGGCGCCGCAGGGACAGAAACGACTAAAGTTGGACAGTGAGAACTGGAAAATCGATCAATAAGCCGGGGCGCGCTCACCCCTGCTCGCGCAGGAAGGCGTCTACCGCATCGGCGCACTCCCGCCCCTCGCGAATTGCCCACACGACGAGCGATTGGCCGCGCCGCATGTCGCCGCAGGCGAAGACGGCTTCGCGGCTGGTGGCATAACCGCCGGTCCGCTCGATCGCGGCACCGGCCTTGTCGACCACCCCGCCCGGCGGCGCCCCGGTGAAGCCCATGGCGAGGAGCACCAGGTCGGCCTTGATCTCGAACTTCTCGCCGTCGCGTTCGCATTCGAGCGCCGTCACGCGATCCTCGCCGACGAATCGCCGGCTGACGATCGAAAATTCGCGGCTGCTGCCTTCCTCCTGCGACGAGGAGGAGCGCAGCTTCATCGGCCAATAGGGCCAGCTCAGGCCCTTATTCTCCTTGAGTGGCGGCTGCGGCAGGATTTCGAGCTGGGTGACGGAGGCAGCCCCCTGGCGGTTGGCCGTACCGATGCAGTCGGATCCGGTGTCGCCGCCGCCGATCACGACGACATGCTTTCCGGTGGCCGAGATCGGCTCGCTCTGGTCCGGCAGGCCCGCGACGCGACGGTTCTGCTGGACCAGATAATCCATCGCGAAGTGCACGCCGTCGAGCTCGCGTCCGGGCACCGTCAGGTCGCGGGGCTGCTCGGCGCCCCCGGCAAGGACGAGGACGTGATAATCGTCCATGATCCGCTCGACCGGAACGGTGCGCCCGACCTCGAGCCCGGTGCGGAAGATCACGCCTTCGACCTCCATCTGCGCGATGCGGCGGTCGATCAGGCTCTTGTCCATCTTGAAATCGGGAATGCCGTAGCGGAGCAGGCCGCCGACCCGGTCCGATTTCTCGAACACGGTCGGGGCATGGCCCATCCGCGCCAGCTGCTGCGCGCAGGCCAGGCCCGCCGGCCCGGAGCCGACCACGGCGATCCTCTTGCCGGTGCCGCGCGGTGCGCATTGCGGCACGATCCAACCTTCGCGCCAGCCGCGGTCGACGATCTCGCATTCCACCGTCTTGATCGTCACGGGATCGTCGTCGAGGTTCAGCGTGCAGGCCGCCTCGCAGGGAGCGGGACAGACCCGTCCGGTAAATTCCGGGAAATTGTTGGTCCGGTGCAGCCGGTCCAGCGCGGCCCGCCACTGGTCGCGCGAGACCAGGTCGTTCCAGTCCGGGATCAGATTGTTGACCGGGCAGCCGTTGTGACAGAAGGGAATGCCGCAATCCATGCAGCGCTCCGCCTGGCGGCGCACCTCGGGCACCGGCAGCGGCTCGACGAATTCGTTCCAGGTCTTCAGCCGCTCGCGAACCGGCCGGTAGGGCCGGTCGCGCCGCTCGATTTCCAGGAAGCCTGTCGGATTGACCATCTTCTATACTCTCATTCGGCCGCGACGGCGGCCGCCTCGATTTCGGTGAGCGCGCGGCGATAATCGGTGGGAACCACCTTCACGAACCGGCCGACGGCTGCATTCCAGTCGTCGAGCAGCGACCGGGCGCGGCCGCTGCCGGTCAGCTCGAAGTGGCGCTCGACGAAGTGGCGCAGCCGCTCGGCATCGTGGTGCAGCGGATCGGCCATCGGATCGGCCCGGTCGAAACCCGAGGCTGGACGGCCCGCCCGCACCGACTCGAGCTCGATGCTCGCCGGATTGCACAGGATTTTCAGCTGGCCGTCTGGGTCGTAGACATAAGCGATCCCGCCCGACATTCCGGCAGCGAAGTTGCGCCCCACTTGGCCCAGCACGACGACCAGGCCGCCGGTCATATATTCGCAGCCATGGTCCCCCGTCCCCTCGACGACGGCGTACGCGCCGGAGTTACGGACGGCGAAGCGTTCGCCGGCGACCCCGGAGAAATAAGCCTCGCCTTCGGTCGCGCCGTAGAGGCAGGTATTGCCGACGACGATGTTCGCCGCCGCCTCGCGCGGCGCCCCTTCCGGCGGCCGGACGACCAGGCGCCCGCCGCACAGCCCCTTGCCGACATAGTCGTTGGCGTCGCCGATCAGTTCGAGCGACACGCCGCGGGCGAGGAAGGCGCCGAAGCTCTGCCCCGCAGTACCGGTCACCACCGCCTCGAGGCTGCCTTCCGGAAGGCCGGAATGGCCGCGCCGCCGCGCGATCTCGCCGGACACGGACGCGCCGACCGCGCGCATCACATTGTTGACCCTGGCCTCGATCCGGGCCGGCATCGGCCCGTCCAGCGCCTCGATCAGTTGCCGGTCGACCGGCGATCCGGCTTCGCGGCGCACCGGCGCGGCGTGGCGCCGAAGGCCGCGGGTCGGCGGACTCGCGAGCAGGCGGGAAAGGTCGACGCCTTTGGCCTTCCAATGCTCGCCCGCGTCCCGCGGTGCGAGCAGGTCGGTGCGGCCGATCAGCTCCTCCATCCGCCTGAGGCCGAGGCTCGCCAATATCTCGCGCACCTCTTCGGCGACGAAGAAGAAATAGTTGATCACATGCTCGGGCGCGCCGGTGAAGCGTGCGCGCAGCACCGGGTCCTGCGTGGCGATTCCGACCGGGCAGGTGTTGAGGTGGCACTTGCGCATCATGATGCAGCCGGCGGCGATCAGGGGCGCGGTGGCGAACCCATATTCGTCGGCCCCCAGCATCGCCGCGACCGCGACGTCGCGTCCGGTGCGAAGCCCGCCGTCGGCCTGGACGCAGATCCGCTCGCGAAGCCCGTTCAGGACCAAAGTCTGCTGGGTCTCGGCAAGACCGATCTCCCAGGGCAAGCCGGCATGGGTGAGCGAGGTCAAGGGCGAGGCGCCCGTTCCGCCTTCATATCCGGCGATGGTGACATGGTCGGCCATGCACTTGGCGACGCCCGCAGCGACGGTGCCGACGCCGACCTCTGAGACCAGCTTCACCGAGATCCGCGAGGCCGGATTGACGCTCCTCAGGTCGTGGATGAGCTGCGCCAGATCCTCGATCGAATAGATGTCGTGGTGCGGCGGCGGCGAGATCAGGCCGACCCCGGGCGTCGAATGGCGCACCGCGGCGATGTGCCGGTCGACCTTGTGGCCCGGAAGCTGGCCGCCCTCGCCGGGCTTGGCGCCCTGAGCGATCTTGATCTGGAGCTCGTCGGCATTGACCAGATATTCGGCGGTGACCCCGAAACGGCCGGAAGCGACCTGCTTGATCGCCGATCGCATCGAATCGCCATTGTCCATCGGCACGAAGCGGTCGGTCTCCTCGCCGCCCTCGCCCGTGTTCGATCGGCCGCCGATCCGGTTCATCGCCACCGCGAGGGTCGTATGCGCCTCCCGGCTGATCGAGCCGAAGCTCATCGCGCCGGTGGTGAAGCGCCTGACGATCTCGTTCGCCGGCTCGACCTCCTCGATCGGCACCGGCGGTCCCGACGGCGCGAAGTCGAGCAGGCCGCGGACGGTGAGCAGGCGCCGGCTCTGCTCGTTCAGCTCGGCGGCGAAGGCGCGATATTTGTCGGGCAACGCCCCGCGCACCGCATGCTGGAGGTTGGCGACGCTGTCATACGTCCAGGCGTGCGCCTCGCCGCCGATCCGCTGCGCGTAGATGCCGCCGAGGTCGAGCCCCTCCTCCTCCGCTTCGGCGAAGGCGAAGCGGTGGCGCCGCGCCGTCTCCTCGGCGAGCTCGGGAAGGCCGATTCCGCCGATCGTCGTCGCGGTGCCGGCGAAATAGCGATCGATCAGCTCCTGCCCCAGCCCGATCGCGTCGAAGATCTGTGCGCCGCAATAGCTCTGGTAGGTGGAGATGCCCATCTTGGACATCACCTTCAAAATGCCCTTGCCGACCGCCTTGATGTAGTTGGCCCGCGCCTCGGGCGAGCCGGTCAGCGCCGAAATCGTGTCGAAGGCGAGCCACGGGTTGACCGCCTCCGCGCCATAGCCGGCGAGCACGCAGAAATGGTGGACCTCCCGCGCCTCCCCGGTCTCGACGACCAGCCCGGTCTGCATCCTCAGGCCCTGGCGGATGAGGTGATGGTGCACCGCCCCGGTCGCCAGCGCGGCCGGGATCGGGATCCGGTCCGGCCCGGCGGCTCGGTCGGACAGGATGAGCACGTTGATGTCGGCGAGCACCGCCTCGGTCGCCTCCCAGCACAGCCGCTGCAGCGCCGCCTCCAGCGACTGGGCGTCGCCGCCCTTCGGCCAGGTCGCGTCGAGCGTGGTGGTGCGGAAGGCGCCGTCGAGCGTCTCCTCGATCGACCTTATCTTCTCCAGATCCTCGTTGGTGAGGATCGGCTGCGAGGCTTCGAGCCGCTTGTGCGTGCCGGCCTGGTGGCCGAGCAGGTTCGGCCGCGGCCCGATCATCGTCACCAGCGACATGACCAGGCTCTCGCGGATCGGGTCGATCGGCGGGTTGGTGACCTGCGCGAAATTCTGCTTGAGATAGTCGTAGAGCAGGCGCGGCCGTTCCGACAGGACGGCGAGCGGCGTGTCCGTTCCCATCGATCCCACCGGATCGTCGGCCTGGCCCGCCATCGGCGCGAGGAAATATTTCAGATCCTCCTGGGTGTAGCCGAAGATTCGCTGTAGCATGCCGAGCGCTTCGGGATCGGTATGCTTGGGTGCCTCCACGCCCTTCGGAAGCTCCTTGAGGTCGAACTGCGTCTCCTCGAGCCACTCGCCATAAGGCGCGGCGCCGGCGAGCATGGCCTTCACTTCCTCGTCCTCGACGATCCGCCCCTCCTCCAGGTCGATGAGGAGCATCTTGCCCGGCTGGAGCCGCCACTTGCGGACGATCTTCTCCTCGGGAATCGGAAGCACGCCGGATTCCGAGGCCATGACGACCAGATCGTCGTCGGTGACCAGGAATCGCGCGGGCCTGAGGCCGTTGCGGTCGAGCGTGGCGCCGATCTGGCGACCGTCGGTGAAGGCGATGGCGGCGGGCCCGTCCCACGGCTCCATCAAGGCGGCGTGATATTCGTAGAAGGCGCGCCGCTTGGGCTCCATCTTCGCATGCCCGGCCCACGCCTCGGGAATGAGCAGCATCACCGCATGGGCCAGCGAATAGCCGCCGGCGAGCAGCAGCTCGAGCGCATTGTCGAGGCAGGCCGTGTCCGACTGGCCGTGCGGGATGATCGGCCACATCTTGTCGAGGTCGGCGCCGATCAGGGGCGATTCGAGCGTGCGCCGCCGCGCGTTCATCCAGTTCACGTTGCCGCGCACCGTGTTGATCTCGCCATTATGGGCGATGAACCGATAGGGATGCGCCAGCCGCCAGGACGGGAAGGTGTTGGTCGAAAAGCGCTGGTGCACCATCGCCAGCGCGGATTCGGTGAGCGGGTTCTTCAGGTCGGTATAATATTCGCCCACCTGATGGGCGAGCAGCATCCCCTTGTAGACGACGGTGCGGCTCGAGAAAGACGGCATGTAGAATTCGGCGAGGCCCGGCAGGTTGCGCTTGGCCGCCAGGTCGACGAGCGGATTCTGGGTCTGCTTGCGGATCGCCAGGAGCTTGCGCTCGAACGCGTCCTGGTCGCGGACGTTCGGCCCGCGCGCGACCACCGCCTGGCGGATCACCGGCATGGTCGCCAGCACCGACTCGCCTATCCCCCTCGTATCGACCGGAACGTCGCGCCAGCCGACCAGCACCTGCCCCTCGATCCGGATGAACCGCTCGAACCGCTCGATCGCGGCTTCGCGGCTCGCTTCGTCGCGCGGCAGGAAGCACATCGCCACCGCATATTCGCCGCGTGGCGGCAGATTGAGCCGGGACCGCTCGGCCCAGTCGCGAAACAGGCCGTCGGGGATCTGGATCAGGCAGCCGGCGCCGTCGCCCATCTGCGGATCGGCGCCGACGCCGCCGCGATGGTCGAGGTTGACCAGTATCTCGAGCCCTTGGGCGATGATCGCATTGGACGGCCGGCCCTTGACGTCGGCGACGAACCCCATGCCGCAGCTGTCCCGCTCGTTGCGGGGATCATACAGGCCTTGGGCGGGGGGCGGCGCCATCATCTCTTCCGTCTCTCCGTTCGGGTCGTTCATCACATTTCCCGCCTTCAGCCGAACCTCAAGGCGAGCCGGCGCTCGGCCGAGGGCTTCGCCATCTTCCAGCCGAGCAGAGGCGCGCTCTTCTCATAGTCGGCGATCGCCGCCTCGCTCTCCAGCGTGACTCCGATCTCGTCGAGGCCCCTGAGCAGGCATTCCCGCCGAAAGGGGTCGAGCGTGAAGGGGAAATATTCGCCGGCCGCCACGACCGACATCGCCTCTACATCGATAGAGATGGCGTGCTCGGCCGATATGGCAAGCAGCCGATCGATCCCGGGCTGGGGAATCTCGACGGCGACGATGCCGTTCTTGAAGGCGTTGCTCGCGAAGATGTCGGAAAATCCCGAAGCGACGACGGCCTGGATTCCCATGTCGGTCAGCGCCCAGGCGGCATGCTCGCGGCTCGAGCCGCAGCCGAAATTGTCCCCGGCGATCAGGATCGGCGCGCCCTCGAAGCGGGGATCGTCGAAGACGTTGCCCGGAACCGCCCTGAGCGCTTCGAAGGCGTGCCTCCCGAGCCCTTCGCGCGACACGGTCTTCAAATGCGCGGCCGGGATGATGAGGTCGGTGTCGACGTTGGACAGGCCGAGCGGGATCGCCCGTCCCTCGACGCGGGTCACTCCGGTCATGGCGAAACGAGCTCCCTGACGTCGGCGAGGCGGCCGGTCACCGCCGCCGCCGCCGCCATGGCCGGCGAGACCAGGTGGGTGCGCGCGCCCGGGCCCTGGCGGCCGACGAAGTTGCGGTTGGAAGTGGAGGCGCAGCGCTCGCCCGCCGGCACCTTGTCCGGATTCATCGCCAGGCACATGGAGCAGCCGGGCTCGCGCCACTGGAAGCCCGCTTCGATGAAGATCCGGTCCAGCCCTTCCTTCTCCGCCTGGCGCTTGACCAGGCCCGATCCCGGGACGACGAGCGCCTGCTTGATCCGGGGATCGACCTTGCGTGCGCGCACCACTTGCGCCGCCGCGCGCAGGTCCTCGATCCGGCTGTTGGTGCAGCTGCCGATGAAGACATGCTCGACGGTGACGTCGGCCATCGCCGTGCCGGCCTCGAGGCCCATATATTCCAGCGACTTGCGTGCGGCATTGCGCTTGGCCGGATCGGCGAAGCTGTCCGGATCGGGCACCCGTCCGGTCACCGCGACGACATCCTCCGGGCTGGTGCCCCAGGTGACGCTCGGCGCCACGTCCGCCGCGTCGAAGCGGACGCTGCGATCGAAGGCCGCGCCCTCGTCGCTGTGGAGCGTCCGCCACCAGTCGACCATGCGTTGCCAGTCGTCGCCGGCCGGCGCCATCGGGCGCCCCTTCAGATAGGCGAAGGTCGTCTCGTCGGGCGCGAACAGGCCGGAGCGGGCGCCCGCCTCGATCGACATGTTGGCGACCGTCAGCCGCCCCTCGATGCTCATCTCCCGGAAGGTGCTGCCGCGATATTCGATGACATGGCCGTTGCCGCCGGCGGTCCCGATCCGGCCGATGATCGTCAGGATCAGGTCCTTGGCCGACACGCCGAACGGCAGCTTGCCCTCGACCCGGACCTCCATCGTCCGCGACGGCTTCAGCAGCAGGGTCTGGGTAGCGAGCACATGCTCGACCTCGCTCGTGCCGATGCCGAAGGCGAGCGCGCCCAGCGCGCCGTGCGCCGCCGTATGGCTGTCGCCGCAGACCAGGGTGGTGCCCGGAAGGGTGAAGCCCTGCTCGGGCCCGACGACATGGACGATGCCCTGCTCGGCGGCGACGTCCGATATGTAGGGTACCTCGAACTCCCGCACATTGGCCTCGAGCGCGGCGAGCTGCTCGGCGCTGCGCGGGTCGGAGACCGGCTCGCGCCGGCCATTGTCGGTCACCCGCCGCGTCGTCGGAACGTTGTGGTCCGGGACGGCCAGAGTGAGGTCCGGCCGGCGCACGCGGCGCCCCTTGGCCCGCAGGCCGTCAAAGGCCTGGGGGGAGGTCACCTCGTGGACGAGGTGGCGGTCGATATAGATCAGGCAGGTGCCGTCGCCGCGGCGCTCCACGACATGGGCATCCCAGATCTTCTCGTACAGGGTCTTGGGCCCGGCGTTCATCCGCAGCATCCCCGGTTCATCGCGATCAGCTCCAGATGCGCCTCGCGCGCACTGATCCCTTCCTTCAGCCGCTGGCGCGTCTCCGCGCCGAACTCGGAGCAGGTGTCGCTGCCCCCCAGATCCGCGGTGCGGCAACCGTCGACCAACGTATTCTCGACGGCGTCGACGAGGAGGCTTTCCATGTCGCTATGGCCGAGATGGCCCAGCATTATCGCCGCGGCGGAGATCGTCCCGGCCGGATTGGCGATGTCGAGCCCGGCAATGTCGGGCGCCGATCCGTGGATCGGTTCGAACAGGGCCGGTCCGCCGGCGCCGAGGCTGGCCGACGGCAAAGTCCCGATCGACCCGCCGATCACCGCCAGTTCGTCCGACAATATGTCGCCGAACAGATTCTCGGTCAGGATGACGTCGAAGCGGCGCGGCGAGGTCACCAGCGCCATCGCGGCGGCGTCGACGTACAGATGGTCCAGGGCCACGTCGGGATAGCCGCGCGCGACCTCGTTCACCACCAGCCGCCAGAGCTTCGAGGTGGCGAGCACGTTCGCCTTGTCGACCGACGTCACCTTCTTCTTGCGCCGGCGCGCCGCGGCGAAAGCGACGTGCGCGATCCGCTCGATCTCCGCCCTCGTATAGACCGAGGTGTCGGACGCGAAGTCATCGCTATAGCTCTTCTCGCCGAAATAGGCGCCGCCGGTCAGCTCGCGCACGACCAATATGTCGGCGCCGTCGGCCACCTCGTCCTTGAGCGGCGACAGGTGCCTCAGGCCGCGAAGCACCCGCGCCGGACGCAGGTTGGCGAACAGGCCGAGCCCGGCGCGAAGCTTGAGCAGGCCCGCCTCCGGCCGCTCGGCCGCCCCGTCCCATTTCGGGCCGCCGACGGCGCCGAGCAGGACGGCGTCGGCGCTGCGGCACGCCTCCAGCGTCTCGTCCGGAAGCGGCGTGCCGTGCCGGTCGATGGCGATTCCGCCGAAGTCCCGTTCCTCGAATTCGAGGCGCAGGTCGCATTGCTCGGAGAGCATGACGAGGCAGGCGCGCGCCTGCTCGACGATCTCCGGGCCGATCCCGTCTCCAGGCAGGATGACGATCCTGAGCATGATTTCCTCCTCCTCAGGCCGCCTGCGCCGGCTGGGTGCGCTCGGCCCGAATCTCGCGGACCGCGGCGGCATTGCCGGCGGCGTCGATATAAGCGGCAACGCATCCCGGCAGGACGTCGCGGGCGCGGGCGCGGCCGGCGAAGCTCTCGCCGTCGACCGAGATGCTGATCTCGACGAGCACGGTCGCACCCTGCCCGTCCCCGGCCGGCTCGTCGGGATCGGCGGCGACATATTGCAGCTCCAGCCCCTCGACGCGTCCCGGCACGCCCATGATCTGGCTGACCGCGGCGATCGCCGCGTCGAGCGCGCCGGGCGCCGAGGCGATGTCGGCGACCCGCCCGCGATCGCCATGCTCCAGCTCGACCCTGGCGACCGGCCACGACTTGCTCGCGGCCGGCGCCCTGATCTCGACCCGCGACAAGGTCCAGGGCCGCGCGTCGCGGCCGCTCTCGACGCTCGACAGCAGAGCGAGCAGCCGCGCCGAATCGATGATCCCGACCTCGTCGGCCAGCGCCTTGAAGGCACGGAACGCCGCGTCGAGCTTCTCGCCCTCCAGGTGGAAGCCGAGCTCGCGGGCGCGGACCGCCAGCGCATGGCGGCCGCTATGCTTGCCGAGCACGATGCCGTCGCTGGCGAGGCCGATATCCTCGGGCCGCATGATCTCGTAGGTCTCGCGATTCTGCAGCATGCCGTGCTGGTGGATGCCGGCTTCGTGGGCGAAGGCATTCGCCCCGACGATCGACTTGTTGCGCGGCGGCTGGACGCTGGTGACCTGCGCGAGCGCACGGCTCGCCGCCATGATCTTGGTCGTGTCCACGTCGGTCGACACGCCGAAATGGTCGGCGCGGGTCTTCAGCGCCATGACGACGTCCTCGAGCGCGCAATTTCCGGCCCGCTCGCCGATGCCGTTGACCGCGCATTCCACCTGCCGGGCGCCGGCCCGCACCGCGGCGAGCGAGTTGGCGACCGCCATGCCGAGATCGTCGTGGCAGTGGGCCGAGAAGATCACGTCGGCCGCACGGTCGACATGCTCGGTCAGGTGCCGGAACAGGTCGTAAATCTCGTCCGGAGTCGTGTAGCCCACCGTGTCGGGGACGTTCAGCGTCGTCGCGCCGCTCGCCGCCGCCGCCGACAGGCATTCGACCAGATAGTCCCGCTCGGTGCGGATCGCATCCTCGGCGGAGAATTCGACGTCCTCGGCCAGGTCGCGCGCATAAGCTACCTGGGTGCCGATCGCCTCCAGCACCTGCTCGCGGCTCATGTGAAGCTTGGACTCGCGATGGATCGGGCTGGTGCCCAAGAAGACGTGGATCCGCTTGCGCGGCGCCGCCGCGAGCGCGGCCGCGGCGGCATCGATGTCGCCGCGCACGGCGCGGGCGAGCGAGCAGATCACCGGCCCCTCGATGCTGCGGGAGATCGCCTCGACCGCGCGCGCGTCGCCGGGCGAGGCGGCGGCGAAGCCGGCCTCGATCACGTCGACCTTCAGCGCGGCGAGCGCGCGCGCCACCCGCATCTTGCCCTCCTCGGCCATCGAGAAGCCGGGCGCCTGCTCGCCGTCGCGCAGCGTCGTGTCGAAAATTCGTACTCGGTCCGCGCTCATGCCGCCTGCTCCTGTACGTGCGGCGGCGCGAAGGTGACGCCCTGGACGCCGTGCAGCCGGCGCAACTGGAGGCCGAGCACGTCGACGCTGCGACCGCCGTCGCGGGCGACCAGGTCGAGCGCCAGGCTGGCCTGCTTGCCGCACGGCCGCTCTGACATGCCGATTCCGCTCACCCGGAACCCGCGCCGTTCGACGAGGCCGAGAAGCCGAAGGACCACGCCTTCCGCGGGTGCGAAATCGACGACGAGACGTTCGGTCATGGCTTCTTCTCCATCATTTGCATGTTCGAGCTGTTGGGCGGCACGAGCGGCCACACATTCTCCCTGGGATCGATCCGCACGTGGCACAGGATCGGCCCTTCGGTGGCGAGCAGCCGCGCGATCGCGGCGGGCACTTCCTCGCGCCGGTCGATCGTGAAGGCCTCGATTCCGAAGGCCCGGGCGACTTCGGCGAAGTCCGGATTGTCGTACAGGTCGACTTCCGAGAAATTGCCGTCGAAGAACAGTTCCTGCCACTGGCGGACCATGCCGAGCGCGCTGTTGTCGAGCAGCACGATCTTGAGCGGCAGCCGGTAGCGCCGGATCGTCGCCAGCTCGTGGATGTTCATCATGATCGATCCGTCGCCGCTCACCGTCACGACGGTGGAATCCGGCTCGGCGAGCAGGGCGCCGATCCCGGCCGGCAGGCCGTAGCCCATCGTCCCGAGCCCGGCGCTGGTCAGATGCGCCTGCGGGCGGGTGAAGCGGCAATGCTGGGCCACCCACATCTGGTGCTGGCCGACGTCGCAGGTGATGACGAGGTCGTCGCCCGCGGCCTCGGACAATTGCTTGAGCAGGGCCGGCGCGTAGATGCCCGTCCCCGGCGCGTCGTAGCGTGCCTGCCACAGGGCCTTGCGCTCGGCGTTGAGCGCGCGCCACTCGCCGATGTCGGCCGGGGCGGCGGTCAGCCGGTCGAGGATCGCGCCGACGTCGCCCGGCAAGGCGATATCGGGCCGGCGCAGCTTGCCGATCTCGGCGGCGTCGCCGTCGATATGGATCACCCGGGCGTTGGGCGCGAACGTGTCGAGCTTGCCGGTGGCGCGGTCGTCGAAGCGGGCGCCGACGCAGATCAAGAGGTCGCACCCGTCGATCGCCGTATTCGCCGCCTTGGTGCCGTGCATGCCGAGCATGCCCAGGAAGTTCGCATCGTCGGTCGGAACCCCGCCCAGCCCCTTCAGCGTGGCGACCGAGGGGATGGAGGTGCGCGCCGCGAAGTCGCGCAGCGCCCGCTCGGCCCGCGCGATGGCGATCCCGCCGCCGAAATAGAGGACCGGCCTTTGCGACTCGGCGATCAGGCGGTTGGCCCGGGCGATGGCGCGCGGATCCGGATCGGCGGCGCCGGCGACGACCGGGGGCGGGAAGTTGGAATCGATCTGGATCTTCCGCTGCCCGACATCCTTGGGCAGGTCGATCAGCACCGGGCCCGGCCGCCCGGACTGGGCCAGCGCGAAGGCTTCGGCGAACACCAGGGGAATGTCCTCGGTGCGGCGGATCAGGTAGCTGTGCTTCACGATCGGCAGCGTGATCCCGAAGATGTCGACTTCCTGGAAGGCGTCGGTACCCATCAGGGGCGCCGCGACCTGGCCTGTGATCGCGACCAAAGGCACGCTGTCCATGAAGGCGTTGGCGATTCCGGTGACCAGGTTGGTGGCGCCCGGCCCCGACGTGGCGAGGCACACGCCCGGCTTTCCGGTCAGCCGGCCGTAGGCGTCGGCGGCGAGTGCCGCCGCCTGCTCGTGCCGGACCAGGATGTGCATCAGGCTGGATCCGGGCAGGGCGTCATAAACCGGCATGATCGCGCCGCCGGGATAGCCGAAGACGTGACGCACGCCCTCGCGCTCCAGCGCCTCTACGACCAGGCGGGCGCCGCTGACCGGCTCGGCCTGGTGCGGGAGGGATTCGAGGCTGGATGCGAGGGCGTGCATGTCCGGTTTCCTTCGCTCAGGCCGCTTCGGATTCCGGCCGCGACTGCAGCCAGGCCATGTTGCGCCGCAGCCGCGCGCCGACCTTCTCGATCGGCTCGTCCAGGTCGGCCTTCAGCATCGCGTCGTAATTGGGCTTTCCGGCCTCGTTCTCGGCGATCCAGTCGCGCGCGAACTTGCCGGTGCGGATGTCGCGCAGCACTTCGCGCATCCGCTCGCGCGTCTCGCTGTTGATCACCCGCGATCCCGAGACGAAGTCGCCATATTTGGCGGTTTCGGACACGAATTCGTGCATCTTGGCGAGCCCGCCCTCGTAGAGCAGGTCGACGATCAGCTTGAGCTCGTGCAGGCACTCGAAATAGGCGACCTCGGGCTTGTAGCCCTCCTCGACCAGGGTGGAGTAGCCGGCGACGATCAGCTCGCTGACGCCGCCGCACAAAACGGCCTGCTCGCCGAACAGGTCGGTCTCGGTCTCCTCGGCGAAGCTGGTCTCGAGCGCGCCGCCCTTTGTCCCGCCGATCCCGCTGGCATAAGCGAGCGCCCGGTCGCGGGCCTTGCCGCTCTTGTCCTGCTGGACGGCGAACAGGCAGGGCACGCCGCGGCCGATCTCATATTCGCGGCGGACCAGGTCGCCCGGCCCCTTGGGCGCGACGAGGATGACATCGATGTCCGGGCGCGGATTGACCTCGCCATAATGGACTGAAAAGCCGTGGGCGACGAGCAGGGTCGCGCCGGCGGCGAGATTGGGGGCGATCGCCTCGGCATAGACCGAACGATGGCTCATGTCGGGGGTCAGCAGGGCGACCAATTCGGCCTCCCGCGCGGCGTCGGCCGGCGTGCGGGTGCGGAACCCGTCCGCCTTGGCGCGGCGCTCGGCGCCGCCGCCCGGCCGGGCGCCGACGACGACCCGGAAGCCGCTGTCCCTCAGGTTGCGGGCATGGGCGCGGCCCTGGCTGCCATAGCCGAGGATCGCGACCGTGCCCCCGTCGAGGGCGGATCGGTCGGCATCGGCGTCGGTATAGATTCTTTCCACTGGGGTTCTCCTTTGGACAAAAAGAAAAACCCCCCGCTCCGGGTGGGAGCGGGGGGTTCTGTTTCGGGTCTTTCTAATCTCGACCTTCAGCCAGAGCCGGGCACCGCTCCCGGTGGGGCGCTAATAAGTACGAGCGTAATAAGGAGGGTCGCGGCGGCGCGCTGCGCTGCCGTCTCGGTGTTCTCGAAGCTGATCACATTCGTCAGCAGCACAACCGTCCCATCCAGAAAAATCGCGGCGAACCGCTTCGGTCACCAAGGATATACGCCGGCGGCCGGAACGCAAGTCCTCATTTGCCGCAGTGCAAAAAAGTCACGATCCCCTTCTGGGGCAACGGGGTTAACAAATTGACGACACGGCGCAAGCGGCTGGAAAAGCACGCGAACAGCCCGCCGTGCGGCTGCACGGCCACCTCGCCGGCATGGCCCTGCGCCCGGGGCGGACGACACGAGGCGCCGCAGATATGACGATACGCCCACCGTGCCGAGCGCGCTCGGCCCCGGTAGAGCCCGCGCCATGGGTCGGCTTGGCTCTCCTTGACCGGCGCAAGGGGTTGCCTGAAAACCGCTTCGGAAAACGGCAGGGAGGCTGCGGAGATGGGACGAAGGCCGGAAATCGCCGGGCGGCGGCGGATCGGAAGGGCGGCCGCATTGGGCGCGGCTTTGGCCCTCGCCGCGACGGCCTGCGCCGCCGCCCCGGCCTTGCGCGCCTCCGCCCCGACGGCCTCGCCCGCGCCTGACGGCCCGGTGATCGAGATAGACGACGTCCGGCGCTTCTACGACCTTTATGATGCGACCGGCGGACGGCCGAGCGCCGAGCAGCTGCAGCGCGACTATCTCGACCGCGGCTCCGAAGGCCTCGGCGTGTTCATCCGCGCCCGCAACACGACCGCCGAGCGGATCGCCGAGGCGATCGCGACCCGCCCCGCTCTCTACGCCGATGCCCGGCGCTGCGAGGCGATGCTGCCGCGCGTGCGCCTGCGGGCGGCGGCCGCGCTCGCCGAGCTGCGCCGGCTCTATCCCGAGGCGCGCCTTCCGCCGGTCACATTGGTCATCGGGCGCGGCCGGCCGATGGCGATCGGCAGCCCGGCGACCGGCGTGCAGATCGGGCTCGAAGTGCTGTGCGGCGCGGATTTCATCAACCCGAACATCGAGGATCTGTTCGTCCGCGTGATCGCGCACGAATATGTTCACGTGCAGCAGGTTCCGGCCCTGGTCGACGGCCAGGACCTCACGGTGCTCGAGGCCTCGGTCATGGAGGGCGCGGCCGAGTTCGTGACCGAGCGCCTCACCGGCGACATCGGCTATGCCTATTTGCGGCCGCTGGTGGCCGGACGCGAGCTGGAGATCGAGACCGCCTTCGTCGCCGACATGGACAAGAAGGATCTCTCGGACTGGCTGTTCAACACCACGCCCGAACGGCCGGGCGACCTCGGCTATTGGGTCGGGTACCGGATCGCCAAGGCCTATTACCAGAACGCCGCAGACAAGGACCGCGCGCTGCGCGACATCCTGCAGGTGAGCGACGCGCGCGCCTTCCTCGCCGCCAGCGGCTGGCGCCCCGGCATCACGCTCGATCGGTAGCCGGCGGCTTCCCGAATTCCGGCCTTGTCACCGCGGCCGATGATCGGTCCCCTGCCCGGCGGTGATGAAGATGCAGGTCGCCTCCACCCCCGGCTCGACGTCGGCGGTGTGCCAGACGCCCGCCGGGTTGACAGCATAGTCGCCAGGACCGAGCGTGACCCGCGCCTCCTCCCCGCCGGGGAATTGCTGGATCAAGGTCGCGCGGCCGGCGATGCAGAGGACGACCTCGGCGCCGTTCGGATGGACTTCCCACGTCGTCCAGCTTTCCGAGAAGCTGTACTGCGTCACCAGCCGCCCTTCCGCGCCGTCGCCGGCATGGCGCTCGCCATAAGCGGCGAACCATTCCATGCCGCCCAGGGGCGGCTCGACCACGGCGGTCGCGCCGAGGCCGAGATGGATAGGATGGGTGGCGAGCTGGGGCATGGGTAGGCTCCTTTCGTCCGGGCGGCAGATGTCGGCCGCGTCGCATTTCAATGGCAGACTCAGCGCGCGGGGGCGATGCCGTGCGTGCATGGCCGGGGTGGCTTCGACACCGGTGCCACCGCGCCGGCATGCGCGCTCTCCAGGAAATCCGTTATCCGGTCCTGCGGGGGCTCGACCCCGTTCTTGTGCAGGAGCACGCCGACATTGCCGCGATGATAGGTGCCGTGCATCGCGACGTGCAGGAGCATCTCGCCGCGTGTCATCCGCCCCGGCGCGCCGCTCGAGAAACGGAAGTCGATCGCCTCGTCCCGGCGTTCCGGGGTGAGCGCATCGGCATAATCGGCATACCAGGCCGCCGTCGTGCGGGCGTTGCGGGCCAGGGTCTCGAACTCGGGAAGCTCGGCCGATCTGGGAGCGGCATGGACGGGCTCGCGCCCTTCGAGGACATGGCTGAAAATCTCGTCCACCGTCTGGATATGGTCGAGCAAGCGCCGGATCAGGAGCCGGTCGGATTCGCCGAGGCGGTCCACGTTCGCGGCAATGACGGCATTGAGGTCATTCGTCGCCCAGCGTTTGTAGCGCATCAGCGTGCGATAGGGACAGGTCGCCATGTGGGGCCTTTCGTGTCGAGAGACTGCCGGCCCAGAATCTGCGAGCTATCGCTCACATTGTCTACTCGCATTGGTGGATCCGGCTCATGGCTCGCTCTATCTCGATGCTCCCGCGGAAATCAGCGTCCCAGGAAAGGTCCAGGGCGACGGTGGAAGCCTTGCTGGAGGCGACCGCTCGCATTCTGGTGCGCGAGGGCTATGACCGCGCCAGCACCAACCGGATCGCGGCCCTCGCCGGCGTCAGCGTCGGTTCGCTCTATCAATATTTCCCCAACAAGGAGTCGCTCGTGACGGCCCTGGTGGCGCGCCACACTCGCGAGATGCTCCAGCTGCTGCAGGACGCGATGGAGGAAGTGGCCACGCTCGACCTGGAAAGCGCGCTGCGCGAGCTCATTCGGGCGATGATCGAGGCCCACCGGATTGATCCCGTGCTGCACCGCATCTTCGACGAGCAGGTCCCCCGCATGGGCCAGCTGGCCGAGATCGAGGCGATCGAGCGCGAGACTTTCGCCCTGGTCAGGAACTACCTGGAAGCGCGTCGCGATGAGATCGCGGTGGCGGACCTCGACACCGCCACCTTCATCTGCGTGACCACGGTGGAGACGCTGACGCATGAGTTCGTCATCCAGCGCCGGGAGGCGGGTAAGGGCGAGCAAGCGGCATTTGTCGAAGAGATCACGAGGATGATCTTCGGCTATTTGCGACCGGACCTTCCCGCCGTGTAGCCCGCGCTCGATTCCCCGCGACGGTGTACCGGTTCCGTCCCGCAACGCGTGCGACCGCAACGTCGGGGATTCTCCGCTAGCCTTCGATCATCGAATGCGCTTCCCATGAGCCGATTCATGGAGACGGTCAGCGCCGCCCGGAAATCGCCTCCCCAGCCTACTACACTCCATGGTGTGTTTACACGTCCACCCGCCGATGTTCATCTGTCGGATCACCCTCGCCGCAAGGAGACCACCATGGCCAGCAGTGCGCCCCTCACGAGGGAGCGGATCCTGATCGCGGCGGACGACCTTTTCTATGCCGAGGGGTTGGCCGCGATCAGCATGGATCGCCTCGCCGCACGCGCCGGCGTCACCAAGAAGACGCTCTACTACCACTTCCGGTCGAAGGACGATCTGATGGGTGCCTATCTGGAGGCGCGGCGCGGCCCGGTGCTGAGACGCTATCAGGACTGGGCGGGCACCACCGGCAGCGTCGGGGAAAGAATGGCGCGCATGCTGAGAAAGCTGGCCCTCAATGCCGATGATCGCGGCTGGCGGGGCTGCGGCTTCATTCGTGCCGCCTGCGAACTCGCCCATCTTCCAGGCCATCCCGCCTCGGTCTCCGCGCGACGGCACAAGGCCGAGTTCGAGGCCTGGATGCGCGCCATGCTGGAGGAGGAGAGACACGCTCACAGTGATCGGCTGGCGCGCGTCCTGATGGTCCTGCTCGACGGCGCCATCGTGCAGACGCTCATCCACCGTCGCTCCGAACATGCCGAGGCCGCAGCCGAGTCGGTCGGGGCCCTGCTCGGCACACCGGCGTCGACCAGACGCATCGCCCCGCCGGGAAGCGCGCGGGAGCAGTCCGCCGCCGCCTGACCCCGCCTCAGCGGCGCGATCGGTTGCATCGGGCGAGCGCCTCTTCGGACAGCGCGCCGGCTGGAGTCTCGAACCGGACCACGCGTCCGTACCGCCGCGCAAGCCGAGAGCAGGCGCGCTGCGCCGCGGCAGGGGTATCGACGATGGAGGCGGTGCAGTCTTCTTCGGCGCAGCGCCACAGGATCCCGTCGACCGCCATGCGCGGCCGCGGCCGGTAATCCCAGTCGATGACGGCGGTGGCCGTCGCCTCGCGCGCATAAGCCGGGGGATGAACGAGCGGAAAGCCGGCAAGGAGGGCGAGCGCCGGCACGAGCCTGGCGAAACGGAGAAGAGCGGCGCCGGTCATGCCGCATGTTTGCCGCGCGCTGCGCTGCGCTCAATTCACTAGCCGGTGTACAGGGTTCGTCGTCGACGATCGATAGCCGCAGCCGATATCGGACCGACGGTGAGGAATTGCGTCGTCAGTGACTGTTTTGCGGCGCAAATCCACTTTCGTCGAGCTGCCGCGCGCGTTGAGCGCACTGTCAGCGCCAGAGACGGCCGGCATATAAGGGCCGCGACATGGTCGCTATCCCCGGCGGAGTATGAGAGTGGACAGCAGCACCGGGCTGCAGCATCAAGGATGAAGGATCATCAATCGGAGGCCCGATGACCAAGCATCGAATCTACTCGATGAGCTTCGCCAGCGTCTATCCGCACTATGTCGCCAAGGCGGAGAAGAAAGGGCGAACTCTAGCCGAAGTCAACGAGATCATTCGTTGGCTGACGGGATATACGCAAGAAGGGCTGGACGCTCAGCTGGAAGCGAAGACCGGCATGGAGGATTTCTTTGCCCAGGCGCCCCGGATGAATCCTTCGCGGTCGCTGATAACGGGCGTGGTCTGCGGGGTCCGGGTCGAAGAGATCGAAGAGCCGACCATGCGAGAAATCCGCTACCTGGACAAGCTGATCGACGAACTTGCCAAGGGCAGGACGATGGAGAAGATCCTGCGGAAATGATAAGATTGCAGACTGCGGTCGGACCATCGCATGATCGGGCGGCCCATCAGCCGGCCGCCGCACCCTCACGCGCTCGGTGCGTGCCGGAGACCGTCCCGAGCCATCCGGACTGCTCCAGATATTTCGCCACGATCCGCGCGTGCCCCGCTTCGGCCTCTGCCCAGGTGGCGTAGCGCGCCTCCCTGCGCCAGCCTCTTTCGATCTGCGCCGTCGTCATGAACAGAGGGGGCGGCCGGTCCGGTCCCTCCGCGGCGCCGTCGAAGAAGGTCATGACGGTCGCGGCCGGGAGGCGCGTCTCGGCCACCAGCATCCGCTCCTCCGGGAACGTCTCCCATTGCTCCTGAGTCGCGCCGACCACGCGCCGCTTCTCGTCGAGGACATAGAATGAGGTCATGTAAGTCTCGTTTGCGAGTCCGCAATGTGTTCTACATATGTTCTGGCGCGAAGTCACCGTTCTGTCGAAACTCCGCCTACCGGAGCATCGCGCGGAATGAACGGGCAGCCATGCTCCCGGCTATGCTGCGGGAGCGCGGCTCGCATCGCTCAGTGGCTTCTGCCCTTCGAAACGATGCGACACCAGGTTTCGGGCGACGGATGCCCGATTCCGGATCCGCGCATCCGGCCTCTAGAAACTGAAGCCCTGCGGCACGTTGAGATGCCAGAAATTCGCTTCGACCAGCTCGTTGATCCGCCACGCGCCGCCGTCGCGGACCAGCCGGTCCCGGTATCGCACGCCGAGCAGCATGGTCTGCGTCGCGCGCCCGGGCATCTCGACCACCATGGGACAAATACACTGCACCATGGCCCGGGCGGAATCCCCCTCCAGGTCGAGGAGGATCGTCGAGATCGTATGTTGCGAGACACGGATTCGCTTCAGCGCACGCTTCAGATAGACGATATGCTCCTCGACGCCGCTGCGAATGCCGCCGGTCACCGCATCGTCGATGATCGCGTCCTCGGTGAAGATGGTCCGGTAGCTCTCCCAGTCGCGATCGTCCACGGCATAGCAGTAGCGCGCCAGCAGCTGGTCTATCTCGATCCGGTCCGAAATCTCCTGCGCAGTGAGCGTCATGCCCGGGCCTCCCTGGCTGGAGGGAGATTTACGCCCCGATGGTAACTGAACAAGTCAGTCGATTATACGGGTAGTGGGAGCACCTGCATATGGAAGGTTCCGCCGAAGAAATCGCTCGGCGCCACGAGATCCGCCGGTTCCTGATGGCGCGCCGCGCGGCGATTTCGCCCGCCAGCGCCGGTCTGCCGGGCGGTTCGCGGCGGCGAACGCCGGGCTTGCGCCGCGAGGAGGTCGCCGCCCTCGCCGGCGTCGGCGTCACCTGGTATACCTGGTTCGAGCAAGGGCGCGACATTCGCCTGTCGCCGCCCACCTTGAGCCGCATCGCCCGCGCCCTGCGGCTGACTCCGAGCGACCAGGCCTATCTCTTCGCCTTGGCAGGCCTTCCCGCGGATGCCGATGCGCCCGACCCGGACGGCGCCGGCCAGGCGCTGCAGCGCGCCGTCGACGGCTTCACGGCCGGCCCCGCACTGTTGCTGGATCCGAGTTGGAACGTGATGGCGTATAATCGCCTGGCCGATCTCATATTCGAGTTCGACGCGGTCAAAGGTCCGTTCGCGTGCAACCATCTCTGGCGCCTCTTCATGGACCCGGCCCGGCGCGAAAAATATGTGGACTATGAAAAGGTCGCCGAAATCTCCGTGGGGATATTGCGGCAGGTGCATGGGCGCATGCTGCAGGACCCGTTCCTCGACAATCTCATTCGCGATCTGTGCGACGGCAGCGAGGTGTTTCGCCGACACTGGGACCGTCAGGTGACCACGCTGATCCACACGATCGAGATCGCCATGAAGCTTCCCGGACGAGGCGTGGTCCGCTTCACCTCCGTGCGCCTTCGCCCCGTCGGCGGCGACGGCTTGCTCCTCCTGCTGCCGCCCGCCGACGAGGCGACGCCGCGCGCGATGCAATCGCTCGACCGATGCTCCGATCCGATGCCCCGCTAGAAGCCGAAGACGGCGTCGGGCCCCGCTCAGAACGTGATCGTCACGCTTGCGGCCGAGCGCCTGGCCTCGCCATGATAGACCGCCTCGATATTGTTGCCGTCGGGGTCCAGCACGAACGCCGCATAATAGCCCGGATGGTAGGGCCGCTCGCCCGGCGCGCCATTGTCCCTGCCGCCATTTTCCAGCGCTGCCCTGTAAAACGCGTCCACGGTCGCCCGATCGGGAGCCTGGAAGGCGATATGGTGCCGCCCGGTCAACTCCCCTTGCGCCTCCTTGCTGTCGCGGGTGGAGACGAACAGCTCGTCCGCCCAGAAATGCTCCTTTGCGGACCCGCCGATCGGAATGCCGAGCACCTTCAGCACGGCTTCGTAGAAACGCCGGCTCGCCTCCAGGTCCGCCACGACGAGCTGGATATGATCGATGAGCCGCCCGCGCTCCAATGATTGGGTTTCCATGAGTGGGCTCCGCCAAGGCTGATCCTGCCGGCCGAACCGCTGGGCGCGCGGTCGGTTCCTGGGCGTGCGAGTCCGGGCTGCAATGGCGACCGACCCTAGGCGTAGAGGATCACCAACGAGAAGATCACGGCGTCGGCGGCGACGTGCGCCACGATCGGTGCAAGCAGTCCCCCGGACCGGAGCGCCAGAGCGCCGAGCATGGCGCCATAGGTCGTCGCCAGCGCGGCCCCTGCGAAGCCCCCCGGAAATCCCAAGTAATGCGCCGCACCGAAGGAGAGCGCCTGTCCCGCCACGGCCACCGCGGGCGAGGCGATGGACATGAGCCAGCGCTGCAGAACGCCACGCCAGATGAACTCTTCGAGAACGGCATTCACCAGGGAAAAAGTCAGACCGGCACCGATCAGGGCCGGCACCGACCAGCCGGGTATCATTGCGCGGAACGGGGCCAGATCCGGCTCGAGCACCACCACCCAACCGAGCAAGGCGCCCGCCGAGACGATCCCGATCAGGAGGATGAGGCCGGCCTCTGCGGCGCCGAGGCGCCCTAGACGCGCGGCGGCCAGCACGCTGCTTATGGACCCCGCCGATCCGGCGGCAACCATCGCGGCAATGACAGGTATCAGGAGGTAGATCGGCCAGATGAACCATTGCGGCACCACCCCGCCATAGAGGCAGAGTCCGCCTGCAAGCGCCGCGGCCGGGGCGGCGAGGCTCCGCACGCGCCACAGAGACAGGAGAAGAACCACCCCTCCCGCGGCCGCCATGAACGGCCTTGCCGCGGCAATTGGCAGACAGGCGAACAGCACAAGCGCCGCCATGATGGCGCCGTCGGGCCAGCCAAACCGCCGAGCGTTCGGGACGGTGCGGAGCGGGTTCGTGCCGTCAGCTTCGGCATCGCACGCTGAAGCGCCGACAAGAGCCTTGAGCTGAAGCAAGGTCACGCCTCCATCGCCTCGGGTGCTCGGGTCAGCATCAGCGACATCGGCGAGCAGGGAATAATATAGCCGATCAGGACCATCGAGCCAAACAAGGTCGAAGGAAATGCCGGGGCCCACAAAGCGGAAGTTCCAATCGAGGCAAGCAATGTCCTGTCCAGAAGCTGGCTTAGTCGGACGACTTCCTTTCTTCCCTCGGCGCCCGACGCGTGCTGTCGACCACGCGCACGGGGCCCGACATCATCGATCTGCGGGAGGCCGCTCTCACACCGCCGCCTCAAGCACCATGTTGAACGGCGTCTCCGCCGCCCGCCGCACCTTCGTCAGGCCGCCTTCCCGAAGCACCGCCTCGAGCCTTTTCTGGCCTGCCTGCGCCCCCAGCGCCGCGCCGACTTCCTGCCCGAGCGACGCGGGCACGCAGAAGTTGGTCGAGCAGGCATAGAAGATCCGCCCCACCGGGTGGAGATTCTCCTCGAGCGCGTCGCCCGCCATCGGCTCGACCAGCATCACCTTCCCGCCCGGCGCCAGCGTGCCGGCGATATGCCGCGCCGCGCCGACCGGATCGCCCATGTCGTGAAGCGCGTCGAACAGGGTGACCAGGTCGAAGTCGCCGCCGGCATAATCCTGCGCCCGGGCGAGCTCGAAGCGCAGGTTCGAAAGGCCGCGGCCCTTCTCCCGCGCCGCCTCGACCGACGCGTCGTGGAAATCGTAGCCGATGAACTCCGAGTTCGGGAATGCCTCGGCCATGATCATCGTCGACGATCCGAAGCCGCAGCCGATGTCGGCCACGCGCGCGCCGCGCTCCAGTTTCTCCACCACGCCGTCCAGCGCCGGGAGCCAGCTGGACAGGAGATTGCCTTTGTAGCCCGGCCGGAAGAAGCGGTCGGTGCCGCAGAACAGGCAGTTGCAATGCTCGGTCCAGCACACCCCGCGACCCGTCCTGAACGCCTCGACCAGCTTCGGCCGGTCGGCATAGGTCGAGACCAGAGCGAAGAAGCCGCCGGCCATGTTGACCGGGCTGTCTGCGTCGGCGAGCACCGCCGCCTGCTCGGGGCTCAGGCCGAAGCGCCGGCTTTCCGCCTCGTAGGTCACGAAGCCCGACGCCGTCTGGGCCGACAGCCACTCGCGCACATAGCGCTCGTGCGTGCCGGTCGCTTTCGCCAGCGCGTCCGACGTGAGCGGGCCCTTGTCCGCCAGCGCGGCATAGAAACCGAGCTCGTCGCCGATGATGACCAGGGCCGCATTCTGCGCGGCGCCGAGCTCGTTCACCATCAGGCCCATCAGCGCGTGGAGCTTGGTCTCGTCGAGCGCCGGGCTGGGCTGCGGCTGCGGCCCGCCCGTCATATCCGTCTGCATCTTTTCGTCCTTCCAAGGGGGCTGGGAATGACGGGAGGATAAGGATGGCGGGCCCGATCGATCAGTGGCAGAATTGCCGTCATGATGCCGATCGAGCCACTACCTTGCGGCGGACGGCCGCCGATCGACGTCAGCATCGTCGTCTTCCCCGAATCCGATCCCTGCATCATCTACGGAGTCTACGACACGCTCTGGGCCGCCGGCACCTTCTGGAACGCGATGGAGGGCCTTCCGCACAAGCCGCTGTTCCGGCCGCGCCTGGTCGCCGCCACGGCCGATCCGATCCGGCTGTACACCGACGTCACCATCATGCCCCACCATTCCGTCGCCGACGTCGAGCGGACCGATATCGTCTTCGTGCCGAACGTGATGGTCTATACGGCCGAATGTCTGGGCCGCCTGGACCGGCGGCTGATCGACTGGATTCGCGACATGTACGCGCGCGGGGCGCAGCTCTGCGCGTCCTGCGGCGGGCCGCTCGTCCTGGCCGAAGCCGGGCTGCTCGACGGCCATGCGGCCACCACCCACTGGAGCTATGCCAAGCTGCTGCGCCAGCATTTCCCCAACGTCGCCGTCCACGCCAACCGGATCCTCACCCAGAGCGGACCCGGCCAATCCCTGGTCTGCTCGGGCGGCTCCTCCTCGTGGCAGGACCTGTGCCTCTATCTGATCGCCCGCCACGGCGGCATTGGCGAGGCGCTGCGGGTCTCCAAGATCTTCCTCTATCAATGGCACCGCGACGGACAGCAGCCTTATGCCTCGATGGTCGCCAATGTCGGTCACGACGATGCGGCGATCCGCCAGTGTCAGGCGTGGATCGCCGACCATTATGAGCGCGCCGACGTCGTCCGCGAGGCGGCGCGGCTGTCGGGGCTGCCCAAGCGGACCTTCGACCGCCGCTTCCGCGCCGCGACCGGCTACGCCCCGCTCGCTTACGTGCAGGCGCTCCGGATCGAGGAGGCGAAGCAGATGCTCGAGACCGGCTTGGAGCCGGTGGAAGAGGTGGGGCACCAGGTCGGCTACGAGGATCCCGCGTCGTTCCGGAGACTGTTCCGCCGGCTGGTGGGGATGAACCCGGGCGACTATCGGCGCAAGTTCCAGGTCCCGGCGACCTTGCTGGCGGCGCTGGGGTAGATTGGATATTCATCATGGCGGCCAATCCGATCATGCGCGAGCCTGACATTCGCCTCGATGGCCTGTCGATCTGGGTGCACGGCCGTGAGTTTCCTGGCACTGCGGATTACTGGGACGGCAATTGGCTCAGGTTGCGGGCCACCATGCGAACCTCGGGAGCGTCGGTGACGGCCGAGGGTGCAATCCTCATGACGACGGACTTTGAGCGCTTCCGGGACGAGCTTGTTGCCATGCATGACACGCTGAAGGGCCAAGCCTCTTTGTCCGGCTTCGAACCAGAGCTGAAAGTCACGCTCACGGCTGGACGGGTCGGCGAGATCGGAGGTGAGGTCGAGATCACTCCTGACCAATTGAATCAGTTTCATCGTTTCGCGATCGGATTGGATCAATCCTATTTGCCTTCGCTCATCACATCGTGCGACGCACTCATCGAGCGCTATCCGGTCGTGGGAGCGCCAGACGCTTGAGCGCCGCGCTCAGGCTGGGATCCGAGCCATGATGTTCGCCAAGCGCCTCCGCCACGGTGTCCGCGAGGGCCGGATCACCTGCAGCGTGCGGATCTGGACGCGGCCGCAGGTCAAGCCCGGGGGCCTCTACCGAATGGAAGACGGGCATATCGTGGTGGAGTCGATCCGGCTGATTTCCTTCGCCGACATCACCGGCGAGTTGGCGCGCCGTTCGGGCCTCGAGGGCGTCGTCGACCTGCTCAAGGTCGCGAAGCATGGGAGCGGGAGGAACGTCTACCTCGTCGAGTTCCAATATCTCCCGCCCGCTTGCCCGTAGCCGCCGCCAGGCGAGGCGGCTCCCGCCTCATGCCGTCGCTTGCGGGCCCGAGGCTCAGTCGACGAAGAAGGCGATCCGGCCGATGCCGGCATTGTTCGCCGACGGCATCCAGGCCCGGATCTCGACTTCGTAGAGCCCGGGCACGCCGGTCCCGAGATCCGCACCGAACAGGCCCGAGGCAGGATCGAAGCGCATCGCGAGCTTCTCTTCCCTTGCTCCGTTGACGGAAATGAACGCATCGACCTCGAGGCCGTCCACCCGCCACGGACCTTGCGGCGAAAACGGACAGCCGCACATCATCGTGACGGTTGCCCGCAGCGGAACCGCCGTGCCGGCTTGGATCCGCTGATAGGCCGCCGGGCCGGCGAGGCCGACGATGAGGCCGGTACCTCCAGCCGCCAGCCGTCCGCGGCCGTAAGGTGCCTGCCCGGCAGAATCCATTGCGTGCTCGTCACCGTCGTGGCGGCCTGCGGTTGGCTCAACGGACCCGTCGCGCTCACCGTCACGCGCCGGGGCGAGGCGAGGTCGAGCACGGTCCGGAACACCGCCGAACCGTCGGTCGCGAGTGGTGCGTCCTGGCTCCGCGCGCCGCTCAATATCCGCTGCGTATCGCCCGTCGTCCCCCGGGTCATGCCTTGGGCGAGGATCTCGCCGGTATCCGCATCCGTCAGAACGATGCGCATGGAATCGCGGTAGCCGCCGATGAACTTGGCTCCGCGCGCCAGCAGGCGAACCTCGATCTGCGTCGGTTCGGCCAGCGCCGCCGGCGGCGCGACGAGCAGGCCCGCGAGCAGAAGAAGCGACAAGCGACGCGCGCCGCCGGGAACGATCCGGTGCCGGCCCGGCCGCCCCGGGCCATGGCGCTCATTGGGCTGCGATCTGTGCATCGATTTCGCTCAATATGGTTCGGATTGTCGAGCTTCGCGGATCGAGCGCCAGCGCCCGCGAATAGCTGGCGCGCGCCGCCTGCAGGTCCCCGGCTGCGCGATAGGCCTCGCCGAGGCTGTCGTGCACGTTCGCCGAGCCCGGAAACCGGTCCACGTTGAACCGGAACGGGAGCAGCGCCGCCTGGGGGGTGAGCGCGAACAGGGCGTCATAGCCGACGCGGTTGACGGCCGCCTCCATCCCACGGTCGTCGAGCCCCTCCGCTCCGCCGTTGCCGATCCACGCGACCGCCTCTTCCCATCTTCCGTCCGCCAGAAGGCGGAAGAGCCTCTCCTCGAACGCCGCCGCGGGCCGCGCCGCCCCCGGCATCGCCCGGTCGGCCACCAGGCTCGCCAGGCGGTGGAGGTTGAGGAACGTGCGCCCGCCATTGTCGAGATAGATGACGGTCGCATTGTCGGCCGGATCGGCGGTTCTGAAGAAATGCCGCCAGATCACCCGATCGCCCCCGGCGTGCCCGACGATGGTCACGTCGCCGTGCCGCTCATACTCCCAGCCGTTTGCGTGCCGGGCCACGGCGCCAGACACGAGGCGTTGCGGTTCCCAGCTTTGAAGCAGGGCGGGCAACGGCAGAAGCGCGCCACCGAGAAGCGACCGGGTCCAGCGGATCATGTCACCCAGCGTCGTGACCGCTCCGCTCGATCCGAACGTATAATCGGGCCAGACCGGAATCGGGTAGGCTGCCGGCGGAGCGCTCCGGTCCGGCGTCGGACGATAGCTGTGGACGAGGCCGGCGACCGGGTCTGCGCTCGTCCGGTAATGGGTGCGCCGCATGCCCGCACGGCTGCACTGTTCGGCGGCGACGGCGGTGAGCGGGCGGCCGGTGGCGCGCTCGATCGCCTCCTTGGCGAGCAGGTAGTTGGTCTGGTTGTATCGGCTGCCTGTGCCCGGCGGAAAGTCGAGCGGCTTGTCGCGGATGCTCGCGATGGCGGCCTCCGCCGTCGGCGGCAGCGCGTTCAGATCGGTCAGATAGTCCGGAAGGCCGGAAACATGGGATAGCGCCTGTCGCAGCGTGACGGTCCGCCATGCGCGCGGCAGATCGTCGCGGATCGCCGAAATGGGGGAGTCGAGATCGACGACGCCCCGGCCGGCGGCCTGGAACAGCGCCACGATCAGGAAGAGCTTCGAGACCGAGAAGATCGGATAGACCGAGGCCGGCGACACGGGAGTTCCCGCCTCGGCGTCGGCGAGGCCGGCATGCCGCTCGTAGACGAGCCTGTCCCGCCTCAGCAGCGCGGCCGAATGACCGACGGTGCCGAAGGCGGACGCAGCCCCGTCGAGCAACGCGTCCAGATCGGCCTCGAGGGCGGGAGGCGGCGCGTCCGCCTGCCTGCGCGCCGCTCCTGCGCCGACCCAGCCGGCCGACGAGGCGCTCACGGCCCCGGCAAAGGCGAGAGCGAGCAGGCGGCGGCGATCGAGTCTGCAGGCGCCGGCCATGTTCGTCTTTCGCATATTCGCTGCCTCGATCTTCGCCGCCCGCGATCCGCGTGCGTCCCGTTGTGCGCCGCCTCGATCGCTACCGGGTATCGCGCCCGGCCGGCAAATGACTTACTGTGACCCTGGCTGACATTTCGCGCCGGCGGCTGACCGGCCGCTTCTTGCGCGGGCTGGAAAGGCAGGAGCAGATTGTATCGTTTCGACGCCTTCCGGATCGACCCCGAAGCGCTCCAGCTCTTTCACGGCGACGAGCGGATCGAAGCTCCGCCGCTGACCGTAGAGGTCCTCGCCTTCCTGATCGAGAACCGCGACCGCACGGTCGGCCGGCTCGAACTGATCGAGCGATTCTGGCCGCGGGCCGGAACGGGTGCCGACGCTTCGCTCAACACCTGCATCCGTCGGATCCGGATGTTGCTCGGCGACGCGGCCGGCGAGCCGAAATATGTCCGGACCCGGCCGCGGGCCGGCTACCGCTTCATTGGCGCGTTGCGCGAAGCGGAGCCGCCGGCGGTCCGGCGGCAGCGCGCTCCCGCGCTCGTCGCGCTGCTGCTCACCCTCCTGCTCATCCCGGCAGCCGCCTCGCTCCCGCCCGCTTCCGGCCCGGCTGCCGCCCGGAGGATCGCCATCGAACCGGTCCAGGGACTGTGCGAATATGTGCTCTTTCCCCGGTTCAACGAGGGCCTGCGAGAGACGTTGCTCGCCCGGACGTGGCGCGGCCTCCCGGCAGGATATCGGGTCGTCGAGCCGCCGCAGGAGGCGGACTTCAGGCTGCGTGTCTCGGTCCGCCAGACGCCCCGGACCACCTTCGTCACGGCAACCCTGGTTCGGGCTGCGGACGGGTCGGTCGTCCGGTCGGAAGAATTTGCCGAGCGCACCAGGATGGACGATTATGTCCCGGTCCAGCAGGCTATTGCCGAGCGCGTCGCCCGATCGATGAACGACGGCATTGCGGCCGCCGAGGCGGGAATATTGGACACCGGCGGAATTCCCCGGAGTTGAGGCGCCAGGGCGCCGAACGGCTTGCCTGGAGAGTTTGAGAGACGCGTTCGAGAGCAGGCGCTCCGGCCCGTCGGCTCGCCGGTCGGCTAGGCGATCAGCATTGCGCCGCGACCGCGCCTCCGCCCAGCGTGCAGGCGCCGGTGGCCGGCGAATTCTGCGGAACGGCCGCCCCTGCCGTGTTGCCGGAAGCGGCCTGGATCACGCGGCCTTGCAGGCCTTGCAAACCGTCCGACGGCCTTCCGGAACCGACCGTTCCGAACGTGTCGTAGACGGCGCGTGCCGCGGTCGAGATGACCGCCGGCCGGTTGGTCCCGCCGCGAGCGAAGAACACCACCGCGATCCGGCGCCCGTCGGGCAGCGTGACGAAGCCCACGTCGCCCGTATAGCCGTTCAGCGTGCCCGTCTTGTGCGCAACCTGGACGCTCGGCGGCAGCAGGCCGCGGATGCGGTTCGATCCGGTGGCGCAGCGCCGCATCATGTCCAGCAGCAGCGAACGGCTGGACGGGCTGAGGGCATCCCCGGAATCGATCAGCCGGAGCAGGTCGATCATCGCCGCCGGCGTGCTCGAATCGCGTATGTCCCTCAAATCCCGGCGGTCGCTGAGGAGCTGGGCGATCGTCCTGTCGACCCTGATGCCGGTGAGCCGGTGCGCCCGAAGCCAGCGGTCGATCGCCCCCGGCCCGCCGAGCGAGGCCATCAGCAGATCGGTGGCGCGATTGTTGCTGCGCGTGATCATCGAATCGAGAAGGCTGGAGGCCGTCGCGCCCCCTATCGTGTCGCCGAGGCTCCGCCGCCCGGCATCGACCTCCGCCAGATAAGCGGCCGCGACGGCGATCTTCATCGTGCTCGCCATTGGAAAGGGCCGGTCGCCGTTGAAGCTGACCATGGCTCCGCTCTCCAGGTCGAGCGCCGCCATGCCATATTCCCCGGGATTCTCGATCGCCAGGGCGGCGAGACGCTGCTCGAGCGATTGGAGTTGCGGCGGGACTTGGGCCAGGGCCGGTTGGGCGACGAAGGCCAGGAGCCAGGCCAGAAATCCGACGAAACGCATATGAAAATCCCCGCATCCACCCGCGGCGGCCCGGTGCACGGAGCCGCCTGCCATCGCCGCAGCATAGGTGCTTCAGCTTAACATCGTTACTATGGCAAATCTATAAGCGCCTGGATTCGGCCCGCTTTCGCCTCGGTTCGGCGCGCGGCCGGCCATGGGATGGCCGCGTTGCGAGCCTGATGTTCGGCGGCTCGCGAAGGAATGCTTTTCCATCGGGAACAGAGAAAGATCGGGAATCAGGAGCGTGATCTCGAACGGGATGGGGCCGGGCGGCTACCCCTGAGACGATGTTCAGGTTAGCATTCGTGCGGCAACGGCGATGATGAGGATGAGGACGGATCATGACACTGACGGTCTGGACATATGATTGGGTGCCCCAGGGCGAAAAAGGTCCTCGCGGCTTCGTGCGTGATATTCGGCTGCGATGGGCGCTTGAAGAAGCCGGGCTGAGCTATTCGGTGCGCAGCACGTCGTTCGACGATCGGGGACCCGAGCATCTGAAGCATCAGCCTTTCGGGCAGGTGCCGTACCTCACCGATGGTGACATTTCGATCTTCGAGAGCGGGGCGTGCCTGCTCCATCTTGCCAGGAAGAGCGACAAGCTGATGCCGCGGGACGCTGCGGGCGAGGCGGAGACGCTGCAATGGGTGATCGCGGGCCTCAACTCCCTCGAAATGGTGACCGTGCCCTGGTGGTTCCTGTCATTTTCCGAAGGCAGGGAGAATGGCCTCACCGGCTGGCTGAGAATGCGCCTGGGCCACCTTGAGGCCGTGCTTCGTGACCGCGAATGGCTCGCCGCTTCGCGCTTCACCGTCGCGGACCTGCTCATGGCGGACATTCTCCGCGTTCCGGACCTGCGTGAGTTCGCCGCTTCCCCCGTCATCGACGCCTATATCGAACGGGTTTGCGACCGTCAGGCCTTCAGGAAGGCGGTCGCCGATCAACTCGTGCACTTTCAGGCTGCTGACGGGAGCAGAGTCGCTTCCTAGGGGCGCCGGCGGGACGGTGAGTGTCCGCAAAGGATCGCGCGATGCCGTCCCATGCGGTTCCCGGCCGAGCGCCCGGACCGGCGTGGAAGAAGCAGGATTCTTCTCGGGCGCGTTGGGCGCCCGCTCCAGCGGAGCCGCATCGACTCCCTGCGGCACGATTTCGTCGATCGGATCGAGAGGCCGTCGTCGAGCACCAACTCGGCGCCGGCGAGCAGGACGCCGATCGGCTCCATCGACGACGAAGGCGACCGCCATGTGCACAGCGACGAATCCGCGGGCGCCCAGGCTGGCGCAAGTGGCTTGCCGATCCCGACCGGAAACTGGGCCGTCGCGATCGACGATGCTCGTCCGGACGTTCTATTCGCGCAGCTCGGAATAGACGTACCAGTCATGGGTGATCCGTCCGTCCCGCACGCGATACACGGAAAGGCCATCGACCGAAGTCCCGTTCGGAAGCCGAGCCAAATCGTGACTCACCACGAGGTCGCCCAGCGCGATAACGGCGTTGGCCGTCACTTGCGCCTGCTGCTCGTTGCCGAACAGGGTGCGGTAGAATCGCTCCCGGCTGGCGGCATCCACGAGCGTCCGCGAAGGACGGTCGCCGATCCGGTTGGGATCCCCCGAGCTCCGGAAGTTCCGGGCCTGTGGGTGAAAGAGGGCGAGGAAAGCGTCGGCATCGCCCCGATTGTTGGTCTCGATGAACGTGCGCGCGACTTGGATCGATCCGGCCTCGACGGCCCGATCGCGTTCAGCGACTTCGATCAGCGTCCAGACATGCGTCGCGCGCCCATCCTGCAACCGGTACAAGCGCAAACCGTAACCCTCGTCCCGTCCTTCACGCGCGAGGCGAACCACCGCCACGATCAGGTCGCCGACTTCCGTTCGCTCGAGAACCGCCGAAACCGGGGACAGATCCTCCGGATTTCGAAGGGAGCCCGCGAGGACATCGGGATCCGGCGACGGCGCAAAGACCTTGGCGTCTGCCGTCAGGACGGGGACAGCGGCCGTGGATTGGGCCAGGGCAGGCATCGTCCAGGCCAGAAGCACGAGCAAGCCGGGTGTCAGGCGCTTCATGACGGTCTCCTTTGGTCGCACGTGGATCGGGTTCGCAGGGGGATCTGCGCCGGCAATCCGGCTGGCGCTCACAAGTCCGCGGAGCGTTGGAAAGTCGGACGACGCGGTTCGCATGAGGCATGCCTTCCCGATGACCGCACGAGGCTGGACGCGAACTGCAAGCGCCGACAGTGGCGCGCGTCACGGTCTGCACCCATGATGCCGGTCATGGGACAGCGGCGTCCGGAGGAACTATGCTCGGGGCGCGGTGGGCGGCCCCACAAGCGGCAGATGCAGCTTTCCGGTTCAGTCGGCCCGTGCGCTCATGCCGTGCTGGAGGCGTCCCGCCTTGTTCACGTCGCTGAACGCCCCTCTACTTGATCGTTTCCTGGATGAGCCTGACGGTTTCCTCGGGCTCGTCCCAGATCGGAAGGTGACCGCTCCGCTCGAACCAGTGCAGCCTGGCATTGGGAAAGGCAGCCTGGGCGCGAAGGGCCTATGGCGTTAGAGTCGCGGATGTAGCGCAGACCGTCGAAATGCGCTCCGCGGGAGAGACGGAGACATGGAAGAAGAGACTAAGCCCAAGCGTGGCGTCCGGAGCCGTGCGAACGAAGTCAAGCCGTTTCGCTGCAAGCATCTCATTGCTGTGCTCGAATGCCCCAGCGACATGAGGAACATCGGAACGGTGGTCCGCAACGTGAACGCCTTGGGAGTCGAAAAGGTCTATATCGTCGATCCGCGCCGGGCGCTCTCCGACGACTGGCAGGAGCTGCGTGACCGCAAATCCCTCTCGAAAACCTCTGTCTCGGCGGTCAAATGGACGTTCGTCAGGCGCTTCGACAGCACCGACGAATGCTTCGACCATCTCGAGAAGAAGGGCTTTCGATCGATCGTCACTTCACCGCACGTGAAGGGCAAGACCAACGTCATCCTCCATGAAGGCGATTATACCGCGTTCACGAAGCTCGCCGTCTGGTTCGGCAGCGAGGCCATCGGGATCAGCGACGCCGCAGTCGAGCGCAGCGAAATGTGTGTCAACATTCCGATGTTCGGTATGATCGAGAGCCTGAACCTCGGGACGAGCTCTGGCATCGTTCTGTATGAAGTCACGAAGCAGCGCCGGGAATATCAGAGCAGGTTCCGGCGCCGCAAAAAGAGAGGCGAACGCTCAACCCCGTTGCCGACGGTCATTCCCCCGAAAAGCCACGGCCTCATCGCGGGAATTGGGGACGACTATAGCTAAGTCGCGAATAGCCGCCATGGGTGGAAAGCGGACGTTTTGTACGCTGCTAGCTTCCGCTACGTTCGAGCGGGGGCAGCATTTGCTTGTCCCAGTCGGCATAAGCGGCTCGCAGCTCCTCGAACCGGTCACGCCGTTCGCTCTTGAGGTCACGCCGCTCGCCTGGGTCAAGACTGAGGTCGAAGAGGTGCTCATCCTCCCCGTCGCGCAGATACTTCCAGATGCCTCTGCGCACTGCCCCTTGCCTTGCACGGCCCATTCGCCAAAAGATCGTGCGGTCCCGAAGCACTCCGGCGGCAAGGTGGGGCAACAGGTCTGTTCCGTCCAACGGCAATGCGGCAGGTGGCGCCGCGCCGGCCACGGCGAGCATCGTCGCGGTCCAGTCCAGCGTCGTGGCCACCTGGGCGCTGGTGACACCGGCGGGGAGGATATTCGGCCAGCGGACGAAGGCGGGAACGCGTATCCCGCCCTCCCAGACATGGCCCTTTCCGCGAGTCAGCCCGGCCATGTTCGAATATTGCTTCCCGCCATTGTCGCTGGTGAAAATCATCAGCGTGCGCTGCGTCATGCTCCTTGCATCCAGCGCCGCAAGGATGCGGGCTACCGCTGAATCGAGCGCCAACATCATGCCGGGAAATCGATCGGGAGGTCCAACGTCGAGCCCTTGGACGACGCCTGGACCGACCCGCTCCACCGGAAGGTCTCCCGGTTTTTGCCAAGGGGAATGGGGAGCGGTCCCTGGTGGCTGAGGAAGAACGGCTCGCGCGCTTTCTCGATGAATCGCACCGCCTCCTCGGCGATCAATTCCGTCAGGTAACCTTGCGGGTGGACCGGATCACCGTTGCGATAGAGGTCGTGCGCTCCACCGGGATCGGTATGCGCGACATAATCGACCGCTCCTCCGAGCGGGCCGAAAAACTCGTCGAAGCCGTGACGATTCGGATGAAATTGTGGCTGGGCGCCCAGGTGCCATTTGCCGAACAGCCCAGTCGCATAGCCGACGCCCTTGAGCAGGGACGGAAGCGTCGGGTCGGACGGGTTCAGCCCCACGTCGCGGTCTTCGGGAGACAAGGTTAGCGGCTCGTGGAGGCCGACCGGATGGCGCGCGGGATAGCGGCCGGTCATGAGACCGACGCGGGTGGGAGTACAGATCGGCGCGATCGAATAAGCGTGGGTGAGGCGCACGCCATCCGCCGCGAGTCGATCGAGCACCGGCGTCTGGAAATCAGCGCGTCCGTAACTGCTGAGATCGCCGTAGCCGAGATCGTCCGCAGTGATGAGGACGATGTTCGGACGCTGCCGAGGCCCGGCGCGGCCGAGGGGAGAGGCCGCCTCAATGGCGACGCCCGCAGCTCCGGCGCCCACTGCGGACAGGAATCCGCGCCTGCTCAATGAAACGGATTCCATGCGGCCCCCGTCGATGCATCGACAGAGTGCATGAATTCCGCCCCGAATGCCATGCCGGCGAATGTTCGCGATGGATCGCAAGCGGGCATTCACGCGAGCTGAACTGGTGTGCTGCAAGGCCGGTGGTTTGGATGTCCGCTATGAGATCGTTAGCGGACGTTCAGTCCGTTCGGGGCTCGGGGGCGATGGCTCGCTACAGCGTGACCTTAATTGCACAATTCCGGATGAGCGCGAGCCGGGGCGCTGCCCGATGTCGCTTCCAACTTCGCCTGCTCGACCGCTTGGCACAGGCCGGTATAGTTATGCATGGCGGGACCGTAGACGACGCGCACCAGCCGTCCAGCTTCGATGTAATAGGTGACGTATCGAAGCGGGTATCCAGGATGGAAGACGATCTGGCTGCCTTCCGGAAGGATGGGGTAGTAGAACTCACGGACTGACACGCCGCCGTCGGCCAATCGATGATATTCATCCCGACTGACGGTGTAACCCCTCGAACCGCGGGGCGCTCCTTGCCTGTGATCCTGAAGTTCGTTGATCCAAGCTTCGCGCGTTTCATGGACCAGCCTGCTGTCGCGGTACACTTTGACATCTTCAGAAACGAGCGCCTCGAATGCCGACAGATCCTCGGCAGGGAATCGCTCAGGAAGGCCCGCAAATAGCGCGACTTGCGCGTCCCGAACATCCGGTGGAGGCGGCGGCACGGAAGCGAAGGCAGCAGTTGCGAGAATGGTTGGCATCGCCAGGGCACGAACGAGGAGCCGCATCTCCATCTTCTCCCAATATTCGACCTTCCGCCATGTCGCCCGTTTCCTCAGCGTCTACAACGGGTGGAAAGCGGACATCCGTGTGCTACCAACAACACAGACAGGGAGCAGCGTCGTGTCTAAGTTCATCATCCGCCCGGAGCAGGGCGATGCCGACCGCTCGTTCATCCGGGAGATGAATGCGCGCTTGAGCGCTGTTATCGACGCCCCAACTCATTCTAAAGAGGAAGTCGTTGCCTTTCAGGACCGCTTCACCGCCTCCTCTTGCAATGACGGCGCGGGAGATAGTGCGACATTTCTCGCAGTCCTCGATGATGGTCAACGGCTTGGCTATGTGAACGTAAGGGAGAGTGCGGACGAGATCGCGAATGAAAGATGCGGTTACATCGCGCTCCTCGCGGTCGTGGCTGATGCCGAGAGTGGAGGAGTGGGGCAGTCGCTTTTGGAAGCGGCTGAGAGATGGGCGGCCGAAATGGGCTTCAGCCGAATCGCGTTAGATGTTTTTTCGAGCAACGCCCGTGGCCGGCGCTTCTATGAGGCTGCCGGATTTCGACCTGAAACGATCCGCCTGATCAAGCGCCTCTGACACAGGCGCAGCTTTGTTCATGTCCGCGAGGGGTCGAAAACGGGTACTGGCTAAACGGCCGCAATATTTCGATTTGCTGCCGTTCAGCCAAACGCCCTCGCGGCGCAGCGTCCCGCCCGCCGAATTTTCGCAATGGTTGGAGAGCGGACATTCGCCCGAATCCTACGAAGGTGGAAAAAGGGTGCTCGCTTCCTATCTCCGACGGCGATGAAGGACCGTGACGCCATATTGCGCAGCCGCTGGATCAGGCCGTTCGCGCATCTGTTCGGGCACCCCTCATTGTGGCACCTCAATCGCCGGAGCGTTCCGCGAGCGCTGGCCGTTGGGCTGTTCGCCGCCTTCGCCCTTCCTTTGGGTCAGTTCCTCCTGGCCGCCCTCCTCGCCGTTCCGCTGCGCGCGAACGTACCCCTGGCCGCGGCGGCGACACTGGTCACCAACCCCCTTACCTTCTCGCCCATCTACTTCGGTGCCTATAAGCTCGGCAGCTTCCTGCTCCATCACTCGCCCGGAGAGGATGTCGATGAAATGGCGCAGCACCTCGGAGCGATGCTGATCAGCGCATCGGGCCCGACCGCGCTCGGCCTGCTCGTGTTCGCCCTGGCCGCGGCGGCGGCGGGCTTTTGCGCCGGCGCCGCCTGGTGGCGCTACCGGCTGGTGAAGCGCTGGAGATCCAGCCGCGCCAGTGCGTCCGGCGGCCAGTAGGCCTGCGGTAAGGCGTGCCACCGAACGGGTCGCCACCTGCCGCCGAAGCACCTCCGGTTGGGCATCCGAAAGGGTGGAATGCTGACCCATGCTGGGGTCAATCGGGCACGACGCGATGCGGGATAGGGGCAGGGACATGATTCCCGATCACGTGGTTTGTTCTTGATTTGTTCGGCTTGATCTGCTAAGGACAAGGCGGCTCTTTCGCATCGTGGATAAAGCGTTTCCCCGACGAATATCGGGATCTCGGCTGTGGCGACGCCTGGCGGCAACCCCGCGCCAGCGGGGAGTGGAGCCGCTTGGCCGAAGGGCAGGACGGGAGGGGCCGGCATCCGGACCGCCTCCCCTTGACGATCCGGTACGGCTATCCGCGCCTGATCCCCCATCGCGGCAGAAGGCCGGGCCTCACGCGCGAGGGCGCGCCCGCGCGCGTGGCGAGTGTCAATTTCGTCAATTTCACCGCGCCCGCCGAGGCCCGGGCGTGGCTGGACGGGCATCCTCAGGCGGGGCTGCAGATCTGCAGCCGGTTGCCGAACGGATCGTAGAAGCTCGCCACGGTGACATAGCCGGGGAAGGTCTCCGGATCGTCGCAGCGCACGCCGCGGGCGCGCAGCTCGGCGGCCGCGGCCGCGCAATCGTCGACGTTGAGCACGATGGTCGCGCCCGGTGCCCCTGCCCCTTCGGCGCCGGCAGTGGTCACGGCCACGTTGCCGCCATCTACGCCGGTACCGAACTCGACCCAACCGACGTCCGGAAGGTCGTAGAGCGGCATGCCCAGCCCCAGCGTCTCGCCGTAGAAGCGGCGCGCCAGGTCGAGGTCGGTGACTGGAACGGATACGACGTTGATGCCACGAAACATCCTTGCTGCCTCCATCGTCGGAAAGGCGGCAGACTAGGTCGTAGACTCATAAACTGGGAAGGTCCGAGATGGGTGGAAAGCGGACATTCCCCCAACTATCCTGCACTCTTTTGGAGCCGAGAGGTTGAAGATGAGTCCGGAAGATGCTGACGATTTTATTCCGCGCGACGAGTGCGATGTCCTGATTGATCAGTACGCCTTCAGTTCAAGCGATGACTACTCCCGTTTGACGGAGTCGGGCCGCGTCACCTTGGAAATCAGAAGTTTGGACTACTGCCAAGCTATTCAAGACATGGCCTTTGAAGTTCTTGATCAATCCAAATCTGAGTTCATGGCGGCAGTGGTTGGAGCTAGGTCGTCCGAGGCTTTGTCGGCATCCTATAAGGTCGTCGCAATGCGGGAGCTCTTGCGCCAGTTGCTCCCGATACGAGATGGGCTGAAGGCGCGTTGAGGCTGGCATCCACAATGGGTCGAAAGCGGTCATCCGCGCTGTATGAGTTCACGACCTAGAACAACCGCCGCTTGAACCGGGAGCGATTTTTTGGCTTGTGCTGAGCAGGGGCTGGGCTTGTCCTGAAGCCTCAGGCCGCCGGCACCTCCGCGGCCGCCGGCGCCTCGGCCAACGCCTCGACAAGCGCTTCGAGCGTGGCGGGAATCGGGCGGGATGTGGACGGGCGGTCCAGGATCGCGGCAAGCGCCGGCGGCGGCGCCAGCTTCTCGCCGATCAACGGCTCCACGTCCTCCGCGAACTTGAACGGATGGGCGGTGGCGGCGGCGATCCACACACGCTCCTCGCGGCGCCCCGGATCGAGCCGCGCATAGCCTTCGGCCGCCGTCGCCGAATGCGGGCACCAGACATAGCCGGTCCGGCGATGCTCCGCCTCGATGCGCGCCTTTATCGCCGCGTCGTCGACCAGCTCGACGTCGAGCTGGCGGCGCGGATCGGGAAGGCGGGCGAGCCGCTCGAAGTTGCTCGGTGCGCCGACGTCCATCGCATTGGCGATGGTCGCGACCGACGCCCGCGGCTCGTAGGCGCCGCTCCGGTGCCACTCGGAGAGCGTGCGGTTGGCGTTGGTGACGGCGAGCACCGGGCCGATCGGCGCGCCGAGCGCCCGCGCCCACAATGCCGCGACGCCATGGCCGAGATTTCCGGTTGGAACGATCAAGCCCGGATCCACTCCCGTTTCCCGCCTGACCTCGAGGGCGGCCCCGGCGAGATAGACCATCTGCGGCAGCAGCCGGCCGACATTGATCGAATTGGCCGAGCTCAGCCGGTGCCGCCTGGCGACGGCGGGATCGGCGAAGGCGGCCTTCACCAGCCGCTGGCAATCGTCGAAGTCGCCTTCCACTTCGAGCGCCGTCACCGGCTCGCGCCAGCAGCCGAGCTGGAGCCGCTGGAAGGGCGACACCCGCCCGCGCGGGAACAGGATCACCGCCCGGACCGACCGCCGGCCCTCGGCGGCGCAGCCGACCGCCCCGCCGGTGTCGCCAGAGGTCGCGGCGAGCACCGTCAACGGCGCCTCCTCCAGGCCGAGCCGGTCGAAGCAGGCCATCAGGAAACGGGCGCCGAAATCCTTGAACGCGCCGGTCGGTCCGTGGAAAAGCTCCAGCGCGCGAAGCCGCTTGTCGGCCGGGTCGGGCACGACCAGGGGCACCGGAAAGTCGAATGCCTCGGCGCAGATCGCCGGCAGGTCCGCCGCCAGCCGGTCGCCTGCGAAGAAAGGAGCGAGCAGGGAAGCGGCGAGCGACGGAAGGTCGTCGCCATCCAGCGCCGCAAAGTCGGCCGCCGCCCCATGCGCCGGAACGTAGAGCCCGCCGTCCGGCGCGGCGCCGTTCCTGATGGCCTCGGAGATGGATACCGCCGGCGACGCACCCCGCGTGCTGACGAACTTCATCGCGCCGCTCCCGCATAGACCGGCTCGGCGGTCCGCTCGACCCGCACGCCGGGCGAATCGACCGGTGCGCGATAGGCTTTCGCATCGAGTCCGCAGCGCGCGAAGGCATCGGCCATCGCCGCCTCGATAGGGTCGGCTTGTTCCTCCAGGGCCCAGGCGAAGACCGAGGGTCCGGAGCCGGAAAATGAACAGCCGAGCGCGCCGGCGGCGAGCGCCGCCGCCTTGACCACCGGCAACGAGGGCAGCAGCAGCTCGCGCTGCGGCTCGACCAGCAGGTCCTGGAAGCCGGCGCGTAGCAGATCGAGGTCGCCCGTGGCGCAGCCGGCGACGAAGGCTGCGAGCCGCCGCGAATGCTCCACCGCCAGGTGCATCGGCACGTCCGGCCGGAGCAGCCGCCGCGCCGCGCGCGTCTCGATCCGTACCGCCGGGTGGAACAGGATGGAGACGATCCCGATCGGCGCCGGCAGCCGGTAGACGAAGGGAGGGTCCTGGGCGGCGACGATGGCAAGGCCGCCGAACAGGCTCGCGGCGACATTGTCCCAGGGCGGCGGATCGGAGGAGACCCGCTCCCCGTCGAGCGCGAAGGGCAGCAGCGCCTCCGTGTTGAACGGCCGCGGCAGCAAGGCGTTGGCGGCCGCCGCACCGGCGACCGCGCTGGCCGCCGATCCGCCCATGCCGCCGCTTATCGGTATCCCCTTATGGATCGAAAGGCGCGCGCCGAACGAGGCGCCGGCGGCGTCGAGCACCGCCTTGGCCGCCGCCAGCGCACTATTCTCCTCGGGCGTGTCGGGAAGACTGTCGGTGAGCCCGGTCACCTCCCCGAGCCGGACGCCGGGCATCGATTCCCGGACCGCGACCACCTCGTCGCGGGCGGCGTCGAACGCCTGGCCGAGGACGTCGAAGCCGACCCCGACATTGCCGATGCTGGCGGGCGCGGTGGCGGTTGCGAAGGCGGCCGTCATCGGTCAGGCCGACATTCGCAGCATCGCCGGCTCGGCCGCGGCCGAAGCCCCTCCGGCCGAAGCGAGCGAGCGCTGCAGGTCCATGACGTCGGCGAACACCGCAGCGGCGCTCGGCCACCGGCCCGCGCCCTTGCCGAAGACGGCGCGCCGCTGCCCGGCCCGGTCATGGACCAGGAAGCGATTCTCCTCGTTGCGTGCGCCGGCGAGCGGATGGGAAGCGGGAAGCGCCTCGATCCGGACCTCGGCCTTGATCGATCCGTCCGCATCCTGGCTGCAGCGGCCGACCTGCTTGAGCACCTCGCCGCGCGCCAGCGCCGCCTGCGGCTCGCCCGGCGCGATGTCGCGCAGCGACTGCTTGTAGATCCGACCCGGGGGAACGGCGACTCCGAAGGCCTTGCGGATCAGGATCGACAATTTGTCGGCCGCATCGTGGCCGTCCACGTCGGCGGCCGGATCGGCCTCGGCGAAGCCGAGCTCCTGCGCCTTCGCCACCGCGGCGGCGAAATCCCAGCCCTCGCCGAGCCGGCTCAGAAGGAAATTGGCGGTTCCGTTCATCACGCCTTCGATCTCGCCTACGCCGGCATCGGCGCGAACTCGGGCGATGGTCTCCAGGATCGGCGATCCGCCGCCGACCGCGGCCGAATAGGAGAAGGTCGCCTTGCCCGCCTCGGCGCAGGCGTGGAGCGCGTCATAATGGCGCGCCACCGCCGCCTTGTTCGCGGTCACGACATGGGATCCGCGGCGAAGCGCGGCGCACATGATGTCGGCCGGATATTCCGATCCGCCGATCAGCTCGATCACCAGATCGGGATCGCCGTCCAGCGCCTCGTCGAGATTGGCCGTGAACAATGCGCCGCCCTCGCTCGAATGGAGGTCCGGATGGCGGACCAGCACCGGGTTGACCTTGAACAGATCGGGCCGCTGCTCGAGATAGGAGAGCACGCCCGCGCCGACGGCGCCGCAGCCGAGCAGCGACACCTTGAGCGGGGGCCAGACCAGCGGCACTTCCTTGCGCGGCGCCACGTCGGCGATCACCGTCGCCTCGTGATGGCCGATCGCGGCCACCTCGATGACGATGTTCCCCGCCGCGGCCGCGTGGATCGCCTTCGGCTGGATCAGCCCGGCGCTCGCTTCCTCGGCCGCCTCGTAGCCCAGCGCGCCGTAGCGCTCGGCACGCGGGTTCTGCGCCGGATCCTCGGCATAGACGCCGTCGACGTCCTTGAGCAGCCGGACCCGCCTGGAGCCCAGTTGCGCGGCGAAGAAGACCGCCGACAGGTCGGTACCGCCCCGGCCGAGCGTCACCACGCCATGCTCGGCATGGCCGGCGGTGAAGCCGGGGACGACGACCACGTCATGATCGTCGAAGCGGGCGAGCACGTTCTCGGCATCGAGGCCGCACAGGTCGGAATCGAGCGGGTCGCCCTTGGCCTCCAGGCCCATTTCGTGGGGATCGACGGCGCAGGCGCGCACGCCCATCCGGCACAAGGCCAGCGCCATCAGGGCGGCGGAGCGAAGCTCGCCGACGCGGGCCAGCCGGGCGACCAGGGCCGGCGGCGCCTCGCCGCCGACCGCGCCCGCCTGGTCGAGCAGGAAATCGGTCTCCCCGGCCAGCGCCGACACGACGGCGACGATCTTCTCGCCCTCCCGGACATGCCGGTACACTTCCTGTGCCGCCGTCCGGTAGTCGGCCTCGCATTCGAGCACCGAGCTCCCGAACTTCAGCACGCAGAGACTGTGTTTCGCTTCGAGTGAACCTTCGCCTGCCATGGTCTTGTCTTTCGTTCCGGCTGTCCGCCGCAGATAATAAAAAACCCGCTCGCCTGGTGGGGAGCGGGTCGGTGAAGCCTGGTCTGATTTTCAGATGCTCAGCCGGTACCGCCCCGCACACGGGTGATAATCGTGGTGATCATCATAATGGTCGTCGCGCGCGCGTCCGCCGCCATGCCGTTTCCGGCACCGACCTCGGCAGACAGGATATGTGCAACCAGCGACATCGGATGCAGTCTCCAACGCCGTCCGAAGCGGACGACAGCGGCGTTCGACCGTCAAGATGACGGCTGAGACCATCATCCGTCAACTGGGTTAATTTTGTGCTGCACCGGGTTTCGGAGCGCAGGATCGACTAAGTCACTGTTCCAGCTTGAAATTCTATGAGACAAATTTTTCCGGGCCAGCGGGTCGGAACGTGAGATATTCACCGCGTCGGCGTCCTGCGGGCAGTCCCGCTCGATCGTCACCCCGGCGAAGGCCGGGGTCAAGGCCTGCCGAAAGACTCGGCGCGATCGTCCGAATACCGGCCTTCGCCGGCATGACGAGATGCTTCGGCTCCGGTGTCTCACCCGCCCGGCGCAGCCGCGTGGCAGGGTGATCGATCACCCCCGCACCTGCCCCGTCCCGCGCACGACATATTTGAACGTCGTCAGCTGCTCCGGCCCGACCGGCCCGCGGGCATGGAGCCGGCCGGTGGCGATTCCGATCTCGGCGCCGAAGCCGAATTCGCCGCCGTCGGCGAACTGGGTAGAGGCGTTCCACATCACGATCGCGCTGTCGACCGCGTTCAGGAACGCCTCGGCGGCGGCCGCATCCGCGGCGACGATCGCCTCGGTGTGGCCCGAACCGTAGCGCCGGATATGACCGACCGCCTCCTCCGGCCCGTCGACGATTCGGACGGCGAGGATCGGCGCGAGATATTCGGCCGTCCAGTCCGCCTCCTGCGCCGGTTCGATCCCGCCCGCCAGGCGGCGGCTCTCCTCGTCGCCGCGAAGCGCACAGCCCCGCTCGCGAAGCGCATGGGCGATCCGCGGCAGCAGAACGGCCGCCGCGGCCCGGTCGACCAGCAGGGTCTCGGTCGCGCCGCAGACCGAGACGCGGCGCATCTTGGCGTTGACGACGATCGCCTCGGCCATCTCCGGATCGGCCGAGGCGTGGAGGTAGGTGTGGCAGATCCCTTCGAGGTGGCCGAGCACCGGCACCCGCGCCTCGGCCTCGACGCGCGCCACCAGCGCCTTGCCGCCACGCGGAATGATGAGGTCGATCGCCCCGTCGAGCCCGCCGAGCATCAGCCCCACCGCCGCCCGGTCCGCGGTGGGAACGATCTGAACCGAATCGACCGGAAGGCCGGTCTGGCCGATCCCCGCCGCGATGGCGCGGTGGATGGCGAGGCAGCTTCGCAGCGCATCCGATCCGCCGCGAAGTATCAGCGCATTGCCCGAACGAAGGCAGATGGCGGCCGCGTCGGCGGTGACGTTGGGGCGGCTTTCGAAGATCATGCCGATGACGCCGATCGGCGTTCGCACCCGGGCGATGTCGAGCCCGCTCGGGCGGCGCCAGCGCTCGGTCTCGGCGCCGACGGGATCGGGCAAGGCGGCGACTTCCTCCAGCGAGGCGGCGATCGCCTCGACCCGCGACTCGTCGAGCCTCAGCCGGTCGACGAGGGCCGAGGCCGCGGCGACGTCCTCGGCATTGGCGGCGAGGATATTCGCGGCGCTGGCGCGAAGCTCGGCCGCCGCGGCGCGGATTGCCGCCGACCTTTGCTCGGCCGGTGCCGAACGCAGAATTTCGGCGGAGGCGCGGGCGCGCCGGCCCATCGCGGTCATATCCTCGGAAAGGCTCATCGCGCGTGCATCACAAGATCGTCGCGGTGAATCAATTCGTCCGGCCCGCGCCAGCCGAGCAGGTCTTCGAACCTTTCGCTCGGGGCGCCGAGGATCAGGCGCGCATCGGCCGATCCGTAGGCGCACAGGCCGCGGCCGATCTCCCTTCCCTCGGCGTCGAGGATGGCGAGGCAGGCGCCGCGCTCGAACTCGCCGTCGACGGCGACGACCCCGGCCGGGAGCAGGCTGCGCCCGAGCGCGAGCGCCCGGACGGCGCCCGAATCCACGACGAGGCTGCCTGCGGTTGCCAGCGTTCCGGCGATCCACTGCTTGTAGGCGCGTCCCGGAGAGCCGTGCGCCGCCACCACCGTTCCCCGCGCCTCGCCTTCCAGCCGGCGCAGCGGATGGTCGCCGCGCCCGGAGGCGATCAGGGTGGCGCAGCCGGCGGCGCTGGCGATTCGCGCCGCGGCCAGCTTGGTGCGCATGCCGCCGGTCCCGGGTCCGCCCGCCGACGCGTCGCCGGCAAAGGCCTCGACCCGCGCATTGATCTCTCCGACATAGCCGATATGCGTCGCCCCGGGATCGCGCGCCGGATCGGCGGTGTAGAGGCCGTCCACGTCCGACAGGAGGATCAGGAGGTCGGCGCGGGTCATCTGGGCGGCACGGGCCGAAAGCCGGTCATTGTCGCCATAGCGCAGCTCCTCGGTCGCGACGCTGTCATTCTCGTTGATGACGGGGATCGCCTCGCGGGCGAGCAGCATCTCGATCGTGGCACGCGCGTTCAGCCAGCGCCGCCGCTGCTCGGTATCGTCGTAGGTCAGCAGCAGCTGGGCGACGCGAAGGCCGTAGGGCGCCAGCGCCCGCTCCCACGCCTGCATCAACCGACCCTGCCCGGCGGCGGCCGCCGCCTGCTTGCGGTCCAGCCGGTCGGAGCGCTTCATACCCAGATAGGCACGCCCGAGCGCGACCGCGCCCGACGAGACCAGGACGATCTCCTTGCCGCGTCCGCGAAGGCCGGCGAGATCCGCGGCGAGCGTCCTCAGCCAGGCTCGCCGCGCACCTCGCCCGGACGGGTCGATGAAGAGCGACGAACCCACCTTGACGACGACGCGCCGCGAGGCCGCGATCAGCGCCGCCGGCGTCGCCGGAGCCTGACCTTCCCCTGCCAGCTTCGCGATCTTCACTCGCTTCCCTCGCTTTCTTCGCAGATGCAGCAAGGCCACTTGACAGGCCGTGCTTCTATTGTCAGCCTCAAAGATGCGCGTGAACATGCGCCCTCGTCAGGAGCAAGGTGCCATGAACAAAGGACAGGCCATTCGTCCCGCCTCCTTCGTCTCGACCGGCGCCTATATTTTTATCGGCTCGTTTATTGGCCGGTACGCCCGCTGAGGCGTGCCGGAGCCGATTGTCGCTTAACTTCCTGAAAACGAGCCAATAAGCCACCCGAAATGCGCCTGCCCGATGGCGGGCGCGCGGTGGGATCGAGGGATGAAATGCCGAAGACCCAAGCCGCCGAGCGCGCGCGAAGCGGCGACGCCGCCGCCCGGTCGCTCGCCGAACTGCGCACGCAGATCGACGCGATCGACGACGCGCTGCTCGATCTGATCGAAAAGAGGCTGGCCGCGTCGCAGTCGGTCGCCACCCTGAAATCGGCCCGTCCGGACGGGCATCTGTGGATGCACCCGCGCCGCGAACAGGAGGTGATCGCCCGCCTCTCGCGCCGCGCCTCGATCGCCCCGCATCGCCTCGTCGAGCTGGTGTGGCGCGAGCTGATGGCGTTCAGCCTCCAGGCGCAGGTGCGGACCGAACTGGTGCTCGCCGGGCCGGATCCGGACCGGCTCGAGGGCCTTGCCCGGCGGCGGTTCGGATCGGCGGCGCCGGTCCGCTGCGCCGCCGACCCCGCCGAAGCGATTGCCGCCGCATCTTCCGGCGAGGCGGTGGCGGTGATCGCCTTCGATGGGTCGGCCGAATGGATCGAGCGGCTGCCGCCCACCTTGTCGATCTTCGACTGGGTCCGTGACGAGGAGGGCGAGGCGGTGGCGGCGGCGGTCGGCCGAATCGCCCCCGCCGAGCTGCCCGAGCCCGCAATCTCCGCTCAGGCCGAAGCGGAGTCCGAGCGATGAGCTGGACCCCGGCAAGCTGGCGCGAACGGCCGGCGCGGCAGATGCCCTCTTATCCCGACCTCGGTGCGCTGGCGCAGGTCGAATCCCGGCTGGCCTCGGCGGCGCCGCTCGCCCGCGTCGCAGACATCCGGCGCTTGAGCGGCCTGATCGCGGAAGCCTCGGCGGGACGCGCCTTCCTGCTCCAGGGCGGGGACTGTGCCGAGAGCTTCGCCGAGTTCGGCGCCAACAAGGTGCGCACCGTCTTCAACCTCCTGCTCGAAATGGCGGCTATGCTGTCCGCCGACGGCGGCCGCGAGGTGGTGACGGTGGCCAGGATCGCCGGCCAGTTCGCCAAGCCGCGCTCGGCGGCGACAGAGACGGTGGGCGAAATCACCCTCCCCGCTTATCGCGGCGATATCGTCAACGGCGCCGCCTTCGATCCCTTGAGCCGGACGCCCGATCCGGAGCGCATGCTCCAGGCGCACCGCCAGTCGAAGGTGACGATAGAGCTGCTCCACGCCTTTTCGGCCGCCGCTTATGCCGATCTCGGCGCGATCCGGCTCAGTGCCCAGGCAAGGTTGGGACTCGGCTCGGAGCGAGGGCGCTGGGGCGAGGAGGCGCCGCAGCCGCGCGTCTTCACCAGCCACGAGGCGCTCCTGCTCCATTACGAGCAGGCGCTCACCCGCTGGGACGAGGAGAGCGAGAGTTGGTGGGCGACCTCGGGCCACATGCTGTGGCTCGGCGACCGCACCCGCCAGATCGACGGCGCCCATGTCGAATATGCCAGCGGCGTCAGCAATCCGATCGGCCTCAAATGCGGCCCGAGCCTGAGCGCCGACGAGCTGCTCCGGCTGATCGACCGGCTCGATCCGGACAACCGCCCCGGCCGGCTGGTGCTGATCGGTCGGTTCGGCGCCAAGGCGGCGGCGGATCACCTCCCGGCGCTGATGCGCGCGACCCGCCAGGCCGGAAGCCAGGCTTTATGGGCGATCGACCCGATGCACGGCAACACGGTGACCGCCGGCGGCTTCAAGACGCGCTTCCTCGGCGATATCGTCGCGGAGATGACGCGCTTCTTCGACATTGCCGATTCGCAGGGCGTCCACGCCGGCGGGGTCCATCTCGAGCTGACCGGCGACGACGTCACCGAATGCCTGGGCGGCAGCCTTCCACTGTGCGAGGCGGACCTGCCGCGCCGCTACCTCACCCATTGCGACCCCCGCCTCAACGAAACCCAGGCGCTCGATCTGGCCGCCGAGGCGGCCCGCCTGATGAGGAGACGCACCCGGCCGGCGTCGCACGCCGCGTGAGCGAGGCTCCCGCCCTGACGGCCGAGGCCGGCGACCGGCTGTCCGCCGGCCGCGCCGAGGCGCTGCGCGGATCGGTCCGCGTTCCCGGCGACAAGTCGATCTCGCACCGCGCCTTGATCCTCGCTGCGATGGCCGAGGGGGAGAGCCGGATCACCGGACTGCTCGAAGGTCAGGACGTGCTCGACACCGCCGCCGCCGTCGGTGCGCTCGGCGCGGCGGTCGAGCGCCGGGAAGGCGCTTGGCATGTCGCGGGGGCACCATGGCGCTCGCCGGACAAGGTGATCGACTGCGGCAATTCGGGTACCGGCGTGCGGCTGCTGATGGGCGCCGTGGCCGGCCGCCCGGTCGAAGCCACGTTTACCGGCGACGACTCCTTGCGCGGGCGACCGATGGGGCGCGTGATCGAACCGCTGCGGGCCATGGGCGGGCGGATCGAAGCCGCGCCCGGGGACCGGCTGCCGCTCACCGTCCACGGCGGAACGCTGCACGGCATTCGCCACCTCAACGACAAGGCATCGGCCCAGGTCAAGTCGGCCATCCTGCTCGCCGGCCTGAGCGCCGACGGTCTGGTCGAGGTGATCGAGCCGAGGGCGAGTCGGGACCATAGCGAGATCATGCTGAAGGCGTTCGGCTGCGAGATCGAGACCGCCCCCGCGGGAGAGGGCCGGGTCGTGCGCCTCGGCCGCCGGCGCTTCCTACGCGGCACCGACGTCGACGTGCCGGGCGATCCGTCCTCTGCCGCCTTCCCGCTCGTCGCCGCTCTTATCGTGCCCGGATCCGAAGTGACCGTCCGCGACATGCTGCTCAATCCGCTGCGGACCGGACTTCTCACCACCCTGAGCGAGATGGGCGCGGCGATCAGCATCGCCAACAGGCGGGAGGTCGGCGGCGAGACGGTCGGCGACGTCACGGCACGCGCTTCGGGCTTGCGCGGGATCGAGGTCGGGCCGGCGCGGGCGCCTTCGATGATCGACGAATATCCGATTCTGGCGGTCGCCGCCGCCTGTGCCGACGGGGTGACCCGGCTGCACGGGCTGGGCGAGCTCCGGGTCAAGGAAAGCGACCGGCTGGAGGCGATCCTCGCCGGCCTTCGCGCCGGCGGCGTCGAGGCGGAAAGCCATGGCGACACGCTCGAGATACAAGGCTCCGGCTCCGGCTCCGCGCCGCCGGGCGGCGGGCAGGTGTCCACCCATGGCGATCACCGCATCGCGATGAGCTTCCTGGTGCTCGGCATGGCGGCGCGCGCGCCCGTCGCGGTCGACCGCCCGGAAATGATCGCGACCAGCTTTCCCCTGTTTGCCGAGCTCATGCAGTCGCTCGGCGCCCGGATCGAAGCCGCATGAGCGGGACCGTCGCCTATCAGGGCGTTCGCGGCGCCTTCGGCGAGGAGGCCTGCCGGCTTTTCCTTCCCGACCTGAAGCCTGTGCCGCTGCCGACCTTCGCGGCCGTCGCCGAGGCCGTCGCGCGCGGCGAGACCGGGCGCGGCATGCTTCCGCGCAGGAATTCGACGGCCGGGCCGGTGCCGGGCATCGACGCGCTGATGGAAGAGAAGGGTCTTGAGGTGCAGGCGAGCCACGTCCTTCCGGTGCGGCTCCACCTGTTGGCGCGGCCCGGCGTGACGCTGGAGGCGGTACGGTCGGTCGTGAGCCATCCGATGGCGCTGGCACAATGCGCACGGACTTTGGAACGGCTCGGCCTCGCCACCGAGGAAGCCGCCAACACCGCCATGGCGGCGCGCGCGGTGGCGGAATCGGACGATAGCGGCCGCGCCGCCGTCGCCTCCGAGTTCGCCGCCGAGGCCTGGGGCCTGGCGATTCTCATGGGCGACGTCCATGACCGGGCGGACAATGCCACGACCTTCTGCGTCGTGACCCGCCGGAACGGAGAATCGCGGTGAGCCTCAACAGCTTCGGCCGGATGCTGCGCTTCACCACCTGGGGCGAGAGCCACGGGCCGGCGATCGGCGCCGTCGTCGACGGCTGCCCGCCGGGCCTGCCGCTCGGCGAAGCGGACATCCAGCCCTGGCTCGACCGCCGCCGCCCGGGCACCTCGCGCTTCACCACTCAGCGGCGCGAGCCCGACACGGTCCGGATTCTTTCGGGCGTGTTCGAGGGTCTCACCACCGGTTCCCCGGTCAGCCTGATGATCGAGAATGTCGACCAGCGGTCCAAAGACTATTCCAACATCGCCGGCGCCTATCGCCCCGGCCATGCCGACTACACCTACGACGCCAAATATGGCCGCCGCGACTGGCGGGGCGGCGGCCGCAGCTCCGCCCGCGAAACGGCGTCGCGCGTCGCTGCCGGCGCCGTGGCGCGCAAGGTGATCCCGGAGGTGGCCATCCGCGCCTATCTGGTCGAGCTGGGCGGGGATTCGATCGACCGCGCCGCCTTCGACGATGCGGCGATCGACGCCAATCCCTTCTTCTGCCCCGATCCGACCGCCGCGGCGCGGTGGGAGGCGCTGGTCGACGGCGCCCGCAAGGACGGCAGTTCGCTGGGCGCGGTGGTGGAATGCGTGGCGACCGGCGTGCCAGCCGGGTGGGGAGCGCCCCTCTATGCCAAGCTGGACGCCGAACTCGCGGCGGCGATGATGTCGATCAACGCCGTGAAGGGCGTCGAGATAGGCGGCGGCTTCGCCGCGGCGCGTCTGCGCGGCGAGGAGAATGCCGACGAGATGCGTCGCGGCGAGGACGGCCGCCCGGCCTTCCTCAGCAACCATGCCGGCGGCATTCTCGGCGGGATTTCGTCGGGCCAGCCGGTCGTCGTGCGGATCGCGTTCAAGCCCACCTCGTCGCTGCCGATGCCGCTGCGGACGATCGACGCGGCGGGGGAGGAGACCGAGATCAGCACCCGGGGACGGCACGACCCCTGCGTCGGCATACGCGGCGTGCCGGTGGCCGAAGCGATGATGGCCCTGGTCCTGGCCGACCAGAAGCTCCTCCATCGCGCCCAGTGCGGGACCGGATCGTGACCGGGCCGGAGCCGGTCGAAGTCGAGGTCGGGCTCGGCGCGCGCAGCTATTTCGTGCGGATCGAAGCGGGCCTGCTGGATCGCGCCGGCAAGCGGCTGGAGGGCTTCGCGCGCAACGGGCGTCTCGTCATCGTCTCGGACGAGACGGTCTGGGCGCTGCAGGGCGAGCGGCTCGCCGCCGGCCTTGCCGCTTCATCGATCGAGGCGGTGCCGATCCTCGTCCCGCCCGGCGAAGGCAGCAAGAGCTGGGCGGGCCTTTCCGCGCTGGTCGACCGTCTGCTTGTCCTGGGGGTCGAGCGGCGCGACCATCTCGTCGCCTTCGGCGGCGGCGTGGTCGGCGACCTGGCCGGCTTCGCCGCGGCGATTCTCAAGCGCGGCTGCCACTTCGTGCAGATCCCGACTACCCTGCTCGCCCAGGTCGACAGCTCGGTCGGCGGCAAGACCGGGATCAACGTCGCCGCGGGCAAGAATCTGGTCGGCGCCTTCCACCAGCCTGCGGAAGTGCTCCTCGACCCCCTGTGCCTCGACACGCTGCCGCCGCGCCAGTTGCGGGCCGGCTATGCCGAGGTGGTCAAATATGGACTGATCGGCGACGCCGGCTTCTTCGCCTGGTGCGAGGCGCATGGCGAGGCTCTGGTCGCCGGCGACCTGGCGGCTCGGCAGCGGGCGATCGCGATCAGCGTGGCCGCCAAGGCGGCGATCGTCGGGGAGGACGAGCGCGAGACGAGCGGCCGGCGCGCCTTGCTCAACCTCGGCCACACGTTCGGCCATGCGCTCGAGGCAGAGACCGGTTTCTCAGACGCACTGCTCCACGGCGAAGCGGTGGCGCTGGGCATGGCGCTCGCCTTCCGTTTCTCGGCCGAGCGCGGGCTGTGCAGCGACGGCGACGCGGCGCGAGTCGCCGCCCATCTCGCTTCGGCCGGCCTCCCGACCCGCCTTGCCGACGCCGGAATCGAGGCGGAGGCCGGACGGCTCGTCGCCCATATGGCGCACGACAAGAAGGCGAGCGGCGGGCGCCTCCCCTTCATCCTGGCGCGCGGCATCGGCGAGGCGTTCGTCGACTCCAGCGTCGAAATGGACGAAGTGGAACGCTTCCTCGCCGCCGAAGCGGCACAACAGGCAGGCCGACCATGATCCATGCCGAGGTCATCGGCGACCCGATCGCCCATTCGCGCTCGCCGGCGATCCACCGCTTCTGGCTGGAGGCGCTCGGCCTGGAGGGCGAATATCGCGCAACCCAGGTCGCGCCGGGTGGGCTGGCGGTGTATTTCGCCGACCGGCGAGGGGACCCGGGCTGGCGCGGCTGCAACGTGACCGCGCCGCACAAGGAATCCGTCGCCGATTTTCTCGACGAGGTCGGTGCCGAGGCGAAGAAGATCGGGGCGGTCAACTGCATCCATCGCGAGGGCGATCGCCTCGTCGGCCTCAACACCGACGTCGATGGCCTTGCCGAAGCGCTGGCCGGGGCCGAGCTTGCCGGGGCGAAGATCGCGGTGATCGGCGCCGGCGGCGGCGCGCGGGCGGCAGTCCACCTCGCCGTCCGGAGCCAGGTGCGAAGCATCGCCATCATCGCCCGCGATTCCGCCAAGGCGACGTCGCTGGCCGGGCTCGGCAGCGCGCGCACCGAGATCAGGATCCTGCCGTTCGAGCGCAGCCGCGAGGCCATCGCCGGCGCGGCGGCGGTGGTCAACGCGACGCCGATGGGCTTGGCCGGCGCCGACGAGATGCCTGCGCCGACGCTCGCCTCCCTGGACGAAGCGGCACCCGGCTGCGTCGCGCTCGACATGGTCTACGTCCCCCTCGATACGCCTTTCCTGACCGCCGCCCGCGCCGCCGGGCTGATCCCGGTCGACGGGCTGGCGATGCTGATCGGCCAGGCCCGTCGCGCTTTCAGACTGTTCTTCGGCGTGACACCGCCGGCCGACCGGGACGCGGAGCTGCGCGAGTTGCTGACCCGGAAGTAGCGTAAGGGACGTCTCCTTCCTCATTCGGCCATGGCATCCATGTTCATCCAGGCCAGCTCGAGGACATGGCCGTCCGGATCCTCGACCGTGCGGTTATAGAGGAAGCCCAGGTCCATGGGCTCGCGCACGTCGGCCTTTCCCCCGGCCGCCGCGCCTGCCTCGACCGTGGCGTCGACATTTTCGCGGCTGTCGCGGGACAATGCGATCAGCACCGCGCATGTGGCGTGCGCATCGGCGATGGGCTTGGAAATGAAGCTGGCGAAATAGTCGCGCGCCAGGAGCTGGAAGGTGACGGCGTCGGACCAGACCATGCTGGAGGCCTGGTGATTGCTGAATTGCTCGTTCTTCTCGCATCCGATCGCCTGGTAGAAACGGGTCGCAGCGGCGAGATCCTTTACCGGCAGGTTCACGAAGGTCATGTTGGTCATTGCGGCTCTCCTCTCCTTTGACGTTACGATGCGGTGGGCGCCTGCAGCCATTCGGTGACGAACCGGCCGCTGGCGTGAATATCGATCATCTCGGCCTCGTCGCTCAGGCTGGTGAATCGGTGCGGCACCCCTGCCGGAACGACGACGATCCGCCCGGCAGGCACATCCAGGGTCGCCTCGCCGACCGTGAACCGGATCCTTCCCTTCCGGACCAGGAAGGTCTCCGCATAGGGGTGGCGGTGGAGTTCCGGCCCCTCGCCCGGCCGCTCGAGCCTGTTGAAGATGATCGAGACCTGCGAACCGGCCCCCTGGAACTCGCCGCTCCAGGGCCCGGTCTCCTCCGTCCATGTTATGCACCTGGCTTTCACGTCGGCCTCCTTTGCACGACTCGACTATAGTTGCTGATTTGGAACGCCTGTAGTAACAGAAATGAAATGCCGAATTTCACCCATCAAAGCCTTCAGTGGGACGATCTCCGCCTGATACTATGCGTCGCGCGCTCGGGTTCGTTCGCGGGCGCGGCCGAGCAGCTCGGCACGAGCACGCCGACAATCTTCCGCCGTGCAAAAGCTTTGGAGGAGCGCCTCGGCACGCTCGTCTTCCGACGCGACAATAGGGGCGTGTCGCTGACCGCCGCCGGAAGGGATGCCGCCGCCATCGCCGAGCAGGTCGAGGAGGAGATCGGCATGCTCGAAGCCAGGATCGGCAACGAAAATAGCGAGCCGGCGGGAACGATCCGGTTCGCGACGGTCGACACTTTGGTCGCCGGACCACTCATGCCGATGGTCGCCCGCTTCAGGCAGGCCTTTCCGGAGATCGTGCTCGACCTGCGCGCGGGCATGCAGATGGCGGACCTGCGCCAGCGGGAGGTCGATGCCGCGCTTCGCGCCGGCGGCGAGCCGCCTGAAAGCCTGGTCGGGCGCAGGCTTTGCCGGATCGCCGTGGCCGTCTATCGCGGGCAGGCCTTGTCCGGCGTCGGAACGGACGATCAGGAACGTCTGCCCTGGGTGGTGCCGGACGACGAGCTCGGCCACCTCGCCTCGGCGCGATGGCTCAAGGCGCGCGGTCATTCCGCGCGGGCGGCGCTGCAGGTGAACAGTCTGCACTCCCTCGCGATGGCCGTGGCGAACGGTATCGGCCTCGGAGTCCTGCCCTGCTATCTGGCGGACGGTGATCCGCGGCTGGTGCGGCTGGGCGAGCCGATCGAGGCGCTGGCGAGCGACCTGTGGTTCCTCACCCACAGCGAGTTGCGGCGCACCACCAGGATCCGCGCGCTTTCGGACCATCTGGTCCGGGAGATCCGCGCTTTGCGCCCGCTGTTCGAGGGCGAGATGAAGCACGGCTGACGGGCCGCGGCAGCACGGATCTTCTCCGGCCGCCGGCCTGGGCAGCAGGGATCATGCGCCGGTAGGCCCGGATGCGGATGAAAGTCGCGCTGGCATTTAAGGTTTGACAGCACCGCCGCGGCACCCCCATATTCAGCCCGATGCAGATGCTTCGCGCTTCCTGCCGTCCCAACGGTGCCGCGGCTCCCGCCGCCGCCATTTCCTATTGGTATCACGGTATCGCCCGGGCGGGACCGATCTAGCGCGCTTGAAATCGACGCTAAGGATTGTAGCCCCGCCTGGTCTCCCGGCGGGGTTTTTCGTTTTGGAAGGACCCCAGATGTTCAAGGACGTTTCAGACCCCACTCCGCTCGGCGCCCCAGCCGCCGAGCGCCATGGCGCAGCCAAGGATCCCACTTGCCCGCCGCCTGGAGCCGCGGCGGACTGGACCGTGCCGCAACGCTGGGACGCGCTCAGCGCCGAGGATCATGCCGTGTGGGACTTCCTGTTCGCGCGCCAGCAGGATGCGCTCGCCGGCCGCGCGGTCCGCGCCTTCGAGGAAGGGCTCGAGGTGCTGCGACTGTCGCGCCCCGGTGTCCCCGATTTCGACGAGCTGAACGAGCGGCTGTTCGGCCGCACCGGCTGGACGGTGGTCGCGGTGCCGGGGCTGGTCCCCGACGACGTCTTCTTCGAGCATCTGCGCCACCGCCGCTTCCCGGCCGGAAACTTCATCCGCAAGCGCTCGCAGCTCGATTATCTCGAGGAGCCCGACGTCTTCCACGACGTGTTCGGCCATGTGCCCCTGCTCGCCAATCCGGCGGTCGCCGACTTCATGCAGGCGCTGGGCGAGCTCGGCCTGCAGGCATTGGAGGCCGGCGCGCTGCACCGGCTGGCCCGGCTCTACTGGTACACGGTCGAGTTCGGCCTCGCCCGCGAGGACGATTGCCTCAAGATCTACGGCGCGGGCATCGTGTCGAGCTTCGGCGAAAGCCGCTTCTCGCTCGAAAGCCCGGAGCCGAACCGAATCGCCTTCGATCTCGAGCGGGTGCTGCGCACCGCCTATCGGTCGGACGCCTTCCAGAAGAGCTATTTCGTCATCGACGGGCTGCCCGGCCTGCTCAAGGTCACCGAGGGACGGGACTTCGAAGCACTCTATCGCGCGGCGGAAGCCGATGCGGACATCGATCCGGCGACGGTGAGCCCGGCCGACCGGCTGGTCGCGGTGGGCGCATGACGCCGCTCGCCCTCCGCCTGGTCCCGACCCGTTGGTGGCGCTGGCGCGCTGCCCCGATGGGCGTGCCCGACCGGCGAAGCTTCTAGTCCATATTGGAAGCCCGATGACCGGAAAGGCCCGCCCCCAAAAGGCGGGCCTTTTCTTTTCCCTCTGAAACGAAAGTTCTTTCATGATCATCGTTCTCAAGCCCGAAGCCAGCCCGCAGATCGCCGAAGCTCTGCTCGCCGAGATTGCCGACCGCGGCCTCAAGCCGCTTCACATGCCGGGGGTCGAGCGCGTCGTGCTCGGCGCGCTCGGCGACGAGAGGGTGCTCGCCGAACTGAACCTCGAAAGCCATCCGATGGTGGAATCGGTAAAGCCGATCCTGGCCCCCTACAAGCTCGTGTCGCGCGAGATGCACCCGCACGATTCGGTGGTGAAGGTCGGCAAGGTTCCGATCGGCGGCCGCGCCTTCACGGTCATCGCCGGCCCCTGCGCGGTGGAGACTCGCGACCAGACCCGCAACACCGCCGAGGCGGTCAAGGCGGCGGGCGCCGCGGCTCTGCGGGCAGGCGCCTACAAGCCGCGCACCAGCCCCTACGGCTTCCAGGGCCATGGCCGCGAAGGCCTGGCGATGCTGAAGGACGTGAGCGAGGAGACCGGCTTGCCCTTCGTGACCGAGGTGATGGACACGGCCGATGTCGACGCGGTGGCGCAAGCGGCCGACGCGATCCAGATCGGCGCGCGCAACATGCAGAATTTCGCCCTGCTCCGCGCCGTCGGCCAGACGAACAAGCCGGTGCTGCTGAAGCGCGGGCTTTCGGCGAAGATAGAGGAACTGCTGCTCGCCGCCGAATATCTGCTCGCCGCCGGCAACGAGCAGGTGATCCTGTGCGAGCGCGGCATTCGTACCTTCGAAACGGCGACCCGCAACACGCTGGACCTCAATGCCGTCCCCTATATCAAGCAGAAGACCCACCTGCCGGTGCTGGTCGATCCCTCGCACGGCACCGGATTTCGCGACCTCGTCATCCCGATGTCGCTGGCCGCGGCGGCGTGCGGCGCCGACGGCCTGCTCGTCGAGGTGCACGAAAATCCGGCCGTCGCCTTGTCCGACGGCGCCCAGTCGCTCTACCCGCAGGGCTTTCGCAACCTGATGGACTCGCTTCGGCCGGTCGTCGAAGCGGTCGGGCGGCAAATGGCATGAGCGCCAGGATCGCCGAAGGCGAGGCGCTGGCGCTGTGCCGACAGCTGCCGCACGCCGTCGACCCGCTCGACCTCTATGCGGCCCTCAGCGACGGCGGGAAGCGACCGGACACGATGCTGCTCCAGCGGTCGACCGGGCCGAGCCTGCTGCTCGACCAGGCCGCGGTCCGGGCAGAGTGCCGCGGTCCGGCGGTGCATCTCGAGGCGCTGTCGGCGGGGGGCCGCAACGTGCTGGCTGCGGCGGCACGGGTGATGCCCGATCGCGTCTCCGAACGATCCGACCAGCGGCTGGTGCTTCTATTCGCGCGCAACGACAGCGCGGAGCCCGAGGAAAGGCTGCGCGCTCCCTCGCCTTTCTCGGTGCTGCGCTTCCTTTCCGCCGGCCTCGCTTCGGCGTCACGCGAGGAGCCGTTCACGCTCGCCTGCCTCGGCGTCGTCGCTTTCGATCATGTCGACCTGATCGAAGACCTGCCCGGGGCGGCCGACGATCCGCTCGGCTTTCCGGACTTCCAGTTCTGGCTCGCCGAATCCCTGGTCGTGTTCGAGAGCGGCGCGCCGCCGCGCGCGGTGTGCACGGCCTTCGGTGCCGCCGATCCGAACCAGGGGGCCCGGGCCTATTTCGGGGCGGCGGAGCGGCTCGCCGACCTGGTCGCCCGCAGCGGGCGCGCCGTGCCGATCACGGCTCCGCCGGTGGGGCGCCGGCCGGCCGACTTCACCCAGGCCGATCTCAGCGACGAGGATTATGCCGAGGTGGTGGTCCGGATGAAGGCGCATATCGCCGAAGGCCAAGTCTATCAGATCGTTCCGTCGCGAACCTTCCGCGCCCCCTGCCCCGATCCGCTGCCCGCCTTCGCCACCCTGCGCCGGCTGGATCCCAGCCCCTATCATTTCTTCGTCAGCGCACCCGGCCACCGGCTGATCGGTGCGTCGCCCGAAACGTCGGTGCGGCTGTTCCGCGAAGAGGGCGAAGCGACCGTCGAGGTCAAACCGATCGCCGGCACCCGGCCGCGCGGCGCCTCCGGCGACGAGGACGACCGGCTGGAGGCGGAGATGCGGCTCGATATCAAGGAGGTCGCCGAGCATATGATGCTCGTCGACCTCGCCCGCAACGACGTCGCACGGGTGAGCGTCCCGGGCACGCGACGGGTCGCGAAGCTGCTGACCGTGGAACGCTATGCGCGGGTGATGCACCTGGTCTCGTCGGTCACCGGCCGGCTGAGGCCCGGCATGGACGCGCTCCACGCGCTCCAGGCCTGCCTCAACGTCGGCACCCTGACCGGCGCGCCGAAGATCCGTGCCACCGAGCTGCTGCGCGAGACCGAGCGCACCAAGCGCGGTCCTTATGGCGGCGCGATCGGCTGGATCAACGGCGACGGCATGATGGACACGGCGGTCGTCATCCGCTCTGCGGTGGTCAAGGACGGCACCGCCTTCGTGCGGGCCGGGGCCGGGATCGTCCATGACAGCGACCCGGCGAGCGAAGCCGCCGAGACGCGGCGCAAGGCCTCGGCGCTGCTGACCGTGCTGGCAGGAGCGCAGGAATGAAACCGCAGGTTCTTTTCATCGACAATTTCGATTCCTTCACGTTCAACCTGGTCGAGGCGTTCGAGCGGCTGGGATGCACCGTGCGGGTGCTACGCAACACGGTCGACTCGCGCACGGCGCTGGCTCTGGCCGACTCCGAGAGAGCCCTGATCGTCCTCTCGCCGGGGCCGGGCACGCCGCGCGACGCCGGCTGCTGCCTGGATCTGATCGGCCTCGCCTTGGGAAAGGTCCCGTTGCTCGGGATCTGCCTCGGCCATCAGGCGATCGTCGAGCAAGCGGGCGGCGCAGTTGTGCGGGCGCCCGAGCCGGTCCATGGCAAGGCCTCACGCATCGACCATGACGGCGAAGGGCCGCTGCGCGGGCTCGAAAGCCCGCTCACGGTCGGGCGGTATCATTCACTGTGCACGCGCGACCTGCCGCCGCGCTTCCGGGTTCATGCCCAGGTCGGTGGAATGGCGATGGCGATCAGCGATCCCAATGCGATGCAGACCGGTTTGCAGTTCCACCCGGAGTCGATCCTCACTCTCCACGGCGACGCGATCCTGCGCAACGTGCTCGCCCTGGCAGCGGGATTGAAGCGGGAGGCGGAGCCGGAAGACGCGGCGGGCGCCGGTCATCTCCGGGTCGGAGTGGCCGGGTCGTGAGCAAGAATATTCTCATTTGCGGCGCAAGAAAGCCATTGACCCTCGGCCGCAAAACCGGAACACTTGCGGACATGTTCGCGCCGACGATCCGGAATGCTTTCCGCGACGCACGCCCCTTGGGCGATGCGGCAGGCGCCCATGCGCAGGCTTGGCTCTGGTGGCGGGATATCCCCTCCGCGGCGGCAAGCATGCGTCTCTGGTGACCCGGACTCCCTAGTCCAGATTCCCGAAGATGGCCCGCCGCCCGGCGGGCTTTTTTTTCGTCTCCATGCCGAAGGACTTCAGAGATGTACGTCAGCAGCAATCTTGCCGAACGGGTCACCGAAACACCCGTCATCATGGCCGAAGACGCCCTTGCCGAACTGTTCAGCGGGCGCACTCTCGGCCAGGCCGCGGCCGAGCGGCTATTCGGGGACCTGGTCAAGGGCGAGATGCCCGAGCCGGCTATCGCCGCGATGCTCGTCGCGCTCAGGATCAAGGGCGAGACGGTCGACGAGCTGATCGGCGCCGCCCGGGCGCTTCGCGGCGCCGACATGCCGTTCGAGCGCCCCGATTATCTGTTCGCCGACAGTTGCGGCACGGGCGGCGACGGATCGGGATCGATCAATATCTCGACGGCGGCGGCCTTTGTCTCGGCCGCGGCCGGCCTTCCGGTCGCCAAGCACGGCAACCGCTCCTTCACCTCGCGCTGCGGGTCGGCGGACGTGCTGGAGCAGCTCGGCGTCAAGCTCGACGTGTCGGCCGAAGTGTCGCGCCGAGCGCTCGACCATGCCGGGGTCTGCTTCCTGTTCGCGCCGCTCTACCATCCGGGTCTTCGCCATGCCGGCCCGGCGCGCCGCGCGCTCAAGGTGCGAACGATCATGAACGTGCTCGGCCCGTGCGTGAATCCGGCCGAGCCGCCGGTCCAGTTGCTCGGCGTCGCCGAGCCTCGGCTGCTCGAGCCCGTGGCGAGCACGCTCGCCGCCCTCGGCATTCAGGCGGCGCTGGTCGTCCACGGCGCCGGGCTCGACGAGGTGGCGCTGCACGGCGAGACCCAGGCGGTGCGGGTTGCCGACGGCCGCCTGGAGCGGCTGGTGATCACCCCCGAAGCGGCCGGCCTGACCCGCGGGCGGCTCGACTCCGTGAAGGGCGGCGAGCCGGCCGAAAATGCGCAGCGGCTCGCGGCCCTGCTCAAGGGCGAGGGCGGAGCGATGGAGAGCGACGCGGTGGCGCTGAATGCTGGCGCGCTGCTGATGACCGCCGGGATCGCGCCGACGCTGCGTGAAGCAGTCGCCCTGGCGCGCGACACGATCGCGTCGGGCGAGCCGTTCCGCCGCCTCGAAATGCTGGCGGAGGTGACGCGTGGCTGACCCCGACGGCGTGCTCGGCGAGATCGTCGCGCGCAAGCGCAAGGACGTAACGGCGCGGCTCGGCACGACCAGCCTTGCCGACCTTCGCGGCCGGGCACAGCGGACGACGCGCCGGATGGGCGCCGCTCTGGCGCGACCGGGCGCCCGCTTCGTCATGGAGGTGAAGCGCGCTTCTCCCTCCGGCGGCGCCCTGCGCGCCGAGGTCGATCCCGCAGCGCAGGCGCGCGCTTATGCCGGCGCCGCCGACGCGGTGAGCGTGCTGACCGACGCGCCTTTTTTCGACGGCTCTCTGGCGGACCTCGAGACGGTGCGACGCGCATTTGACGGCCCGGTCCTCGCCAAGGATTTCATCGTCGATCCACGCCAGGTGCCGGAGGCGCGGATCGCCGGCGCAGACGCCGTGCTGGTGATGCTGTCGGTGCTGGACGATGCGGCGGCGGCGGAAGTGATGCGGGAGGCCGAGATGCTCGGCATGGACGCCCTCGTCGAGGCGCACGATGCCGGCGAGGTCCGGCGCGCGGTCGCGCTCGGGTCGCGGATCATCGGAATAAACAACCGGAATCTGAGGACTCTCGAAGTCGACCTCGCGACCACCGAGCGCCTTGCCGGATTGGTCCCCGATGACCGCCTGCTCGTCGCCGAATCGGGCATCGCCGACCGCGGCGACGTCGAGAGGCTGGGGCCGCATGCCGACGCCTTCCTGGTCGGATCGTCGCTGATGCGCGCCGACCGGCCCGCGCAAGCGGCACGCGCTCTGGCCTTCGGACGCGTGAAGGTGTGCGGCCTGCGCGATCCCGACGACGCCCGCGCCGCTGCCCGTTCCGGCGCTGCGATTGCGGGTGTGGTGATGGTTCCCGGCACGCCGCGCGCGGTGACGATCGCCGAAGCCGAGCCGACAGCGGAAGCGGCGCGGGAATCCGGCGTGGCGCTGGCGGGAGTCTTCCGCAACGCGAAGCTGCTCGATGTGGCGGACGCGGCGCGGGCGCTCGGCCTCGACGCGGTCCAGCTCCATGGCGAGGAGGATGCCGCCTATATCAGGGGGCTTCGTCCCCTGCTGCCCCAGGGCACCGAGATCTGGGCGGCCGGAGCGGTCGGGCGCGACGTGCCGGAGCCGAGGCTCGGCGCCGACCGCACCTTGTTCGACACCAAGACGGACGGCCGAACGGGCGGGACCGGAATCGCCTTCGACTGGAGCCGTCTCAGCGGCCGGTCCGACCTCGGCCGCGCGCTGCTTGCCGGCGGCCTCGATCCGGCCAATGCCCGTGCTGCCTCGAAGGTCGGGGCCTGGGCGCTCGACGTCTGTTCGGGCGTCGAGGCCGAACCGGGGCGCAAGGATCCGGACCGGATCGCCGCTTTCTTCGAGGCGGTTCGGCCGAGGGTAAGAGGAGAGGTGGCGCCATGTTGATGTCCGGACGCTTCGGCGCCTTCGGCGGAACTTATGTGCCGGAAATATTGATGCCGGCCCTCACCGAGCTGGAAGCGGCCTTCGTCGAGGCGCAGCAGGACGAGACCTTCCGCACCGAGCTCGACGACCTGCTCGCCAAATATGCCGGCCGGCCTACGCCGCTCACCCGCTGCCGCAATCTGGGCAGCGACCGCGCCCGGCTCTACCTCAAGCGCGAGGATCTGCTCCACGGCGGCGCGCACAAGACCAACCAGGTGCTCGCCCAGGCGCTGCTGGCGAAGAGAATGGGCAAGACCCGGCTGATCGCCGAAACCGGGGCGGGCCAGCACGGCGTCGCCACCGCGCTCGCCGGCGCCCTGTTCGGGCTGGAGACGCGAATCTACATGGGCGCGGTGGATGTCGAGCGGCAGAAGCTCAACGTCTTCCGGATGCGGCTGATGGGCGCCGAGGTGGTGCCGGTCGAAAGCGGCAGCCGCACCTTGAAGGATGCCGTCAACGAGGCGCTGCGCGACTGGACGGCGAGCTTCGCCGATACCCATTATCTGCTCGGCACCGTGGCCGGGCCGCACCCCTTCCCGTTGATGGTCCGCGAGTTTCAGCGGGTGATCGGCAAGGAGGCGCGCGCCCAGATCCTGGAGGAAGAAGGCCGGCTCCCCGACGCGGTGATCGCCTGCGTCGGCGGCGGGTCCAACGCGATGGGCGCGTTCGCCGATTTCATCGCCGACGAGAGCGTACGGCTGATCGGCGTGGAGCCGGCCGGCAAGGGCCTCGACGGGCGCGAGCATGGCGCGACCCTGCTGCGCGGGCGCCCCGGCATACTTCACGGCGCCGAGACCTATGTGCTCCAGGACGAAGACGGCCAGATATCCGAAAGCTGGTCGGTCTCGGCGGGGCTCGATTATCCGGCGGTCGGCCCGGAACACGCTTACCTCAAGGATAGCGGCCGGGCGGAATATCTCGGCGTGACCGACCGGGAGGCGCTCGACGCCTTCGCCCTGCTCGCCCGGTCGGAGGGCATCGTGTGCGCCTTCGAGTCGGCCCATGCGCTCGCTCATGCGCTCAAGATGATCGAGGCCGCGCACGAGGAGACGGTGCTGATCGTCAATCTGTCGGGGCGCGGAGACAAGGATATGGAGCAGGCGCAAAGGCTGCTGGGGAGCCTGGAATGAGCCGCTACGACGAGATGTTCGCCCGCCTCAGAACCCGCGGCGACGGCGCCTTCGGCGGCTTCCTGATGCTCGGCGATCCCGATCTGGAGACCAGCCTCGGCCTCCTCGACGCGCTCGTGGCCGGAGGCGCCGACATGATCGAGGTGGGCATTCCCTTCTCCGACCCGATCGCAGACGGACCGGTCATCCAGGCGGCGGCCGTGCGCGCCCTCGAGGCCGGCGTCACGCCGGCGGACTGCTTCGAACTGCTCGCCGCCTTTCGCGCCCGCCATCCGCGAATTCCGGTCGGCCTGCTCACTTATGCCAATCTCGTCCTGGCCCGCGGACGCGAGGCCTTCTACCGGCGCTGCGCTTCGGCCGGGATCGACAGCGTGCTGGTCGCCGACGTTCCGGCAGCCGAGGCCGAACCCTTTGCCGGCGCGGCCCGCGACCACGGCATAGCGCCGGTGCTGATCGCCGCCGCGAACACACCGGACGCCGTGCTGGAGCGGATCGCCAGCCTTTGCGAGGGCTATGTCTATTGCGTCTCGCGCGCCGGGGTGACCGGCGCCGACCGGGCGATGGATTCGGGCCATGAGCGGCTGTTCCAAGCGCTCGCCGCGGCCGGCGCGCCGCCGCCGGTGCTCGGCTTCGGAATCTCGCGACCCGAACATGTTCGGACCGCCCTCGACTCCGGCGCGGCGGGCGTCATTTCCGGCTCCGCCATCGTTCGACTGGTCGAGCAAGCCGGCGACAAAGCGGCCGCGGTCAGGGCCTTCGTGGCCGGGCTGAAAGCGGCGACGGCGCAGAAAGAGGTTGCGCGGGAGGCGGCTCGCGGCTAGGGCGCTTGTTACATCGTGATAACACAATGAAACAAAAGTCATGCCCGATAGCCTTGCCGCCGACCAGCTCCAGCCCAGCCGCGACCCGGCCCGGCTTGCCGAGGATCTCTGCCGCGCGCTGATGACACCGCGCGACCAGGAGGAGATGGCGCGCCTGCTTGCCGACCTGTGCACGCCGGCCGAGATCCGAACGCTCGCGGAGCGCTGGCACGTCGCCCGCCTGCTCGACGAGACGGATCTCACCTATCGCGACATTCACGAGGCGACCGGCGTCAGCACGACGACGATCGTGCGCGTCGCCCGCTTCCTCAAGCAGGAGCCGCACCAGGGCTATCCAATGGCCATCGGCCGAATCCGCGAAGGGAAGCCGGCATGACGATCGACGGCGGACGGCTACACCTCGCCGTGCAGAAATCGGGACGACTGTCCCATAATACGCGCGAGCTGCTGCGGGGCGCGGGTTTTCGGATCCAGGAAGGCAAGAACGACCTGGCGGCGCGCGTGGAGAACTTCCCGCTCGACCTGATGCTCGTGCGCGACGACGACATCCCGACTTTCGTCGCCGACGGCGTGTGCGAGTTCGGCGTCGTCGGCCGCAACGTGCTCGAGGAAGCCGCGGCGGAAGCCGGGACCGCGCCGGTCGAGGTGGTGGCGCCGCTCGGCTTCGGCCAATGCTCGCTCAGGATCGCCGCGCCCGAGCGGACGGTCTATGAAGGACCGCAATCCCTTGCGGGCGAACGCATCGCCACCTCCTACCCGCGACTGTTGCAGCGCTTCCTCGACCGCCACGGCGTCGACGCGACGATCGTCCGGATGAGCGGCGCGGTCGAGCTGGCGCCGAGGCTACAGATCGCCGGCTTCATCTGCGACCTGGTGTCGACGGGGGCGACCCTGGAAGCGAACGGCCTGAGGCCGGTCGAGACCCTGCTGGAGAGCGAGGCGGTGCTGATCCGCACCACCCGACCGCTGTCGCCGGACAAGGCCGAACTCGGCGAGCAGATGCTCAGCCGGATCGAGGGCGTGCTGGCGACGCAGGAATCCAAATATATCATGCTCAATGCGCCCGAGGAGGCGCTCGAGCAGATTGCCGCGATGCTGCCGGGCGCCGAGGCGCCGACCATCCTGCCGCTCGCCGGCCGGCCCGGCCATTTCGCCGTCCATGCGGTGTGCAAGGAATCGGTCTTCTGGGAGACGCTGCAGAAGCTGAAGAGCGCGGGCGCCTCGGCGATCCTCGTCGTTCCTATCGAAAAGATGATGATGTGAAGATCCTGGTCTGGAACGAGCTGGACGAGGCTGGGCGCCGCGCGGCGCTGGCGCGGCCGGAGCAAAGAAGCGACGCGGCGCTGCAGGCTTCGGTGCGCGCGATCGTCGACGACGTGCGCCTGCGCGGCTGGGATGCGGCTGCAGAGCAGGGCCTGCGCCTCGACGGCGAGGCACCGCAAAGGGTGGTGGTCGCCGCCTTGGCCGAGGAAGCGCGCCGTACCCTCAGCACCGCGCAGCTGCGGGCGATCGATCTCGCCCGGCGCAACATCATCGCCTTCCACAAAGGCAGCCTGCCGGCCGAGCATGAGGTCGAGACGATGCCGGGCCTCCGAGTGCGAAAGGTCTGGCGGCCGCTCGACCGAGTCGGCCTCTACGTGCCTGGCGGCGCGACTCCGCTCTTCTCGACCCTGCTGATGCTCGCTCTGCCGGCCCGGGCGGCCGGCGTGACGGAGATCGTCGTCGCAACGCCGCCGCGCGCCGGCGGTGGGCTCGATCCGGTCCTCGCGCTGGCGGCCGACCTTTGCGGAATCGCTCATGTCTGGACGATCGGCGGCGCGCAGGCGATCGCCGCTCTCGCCTGGGGCGCGGGCGCGATTCCCGCCGTCGCCAAGATATGCGGGCCCGGCAACGCCTATGTCGCCGAGGCGAAGACCTATGCCGCCTCGCTTCCCGGCGGGCCGGCGATCGACATGCCGGCCGGGCCGAGCGAATTGCTTGTCGTGGCGGACGGGGGAGCCGACCCGCGGCTGGTCGCCGCCGACCTTCTCAGCCAGGCCGAGCATGATGCCTCCGCACAGGTGATCCTCGCGACCGACTCCCGGCCGCTGGCCGAAACGGTGGCGGCGATGCTCCCCGGCCTGGCGCGGGACCTGCCGCGCGCCTCGCTCGCCGAGGCGGCGCTCGCCAACGGGAGGATCCTGGTCGCCGACACGCTCGACCGGTGCGTGGAGATCGCCAACGCCTACGCACCCGAGCATCTCTCGCTGGCCGTCGCCGAACCGGAGGTCCTGGTCGGCGCGGTGCGCAATGCCGGCGCGGTCTTCGCCGGCGGGCAGGCCGCCGAGACGTTCGGCGATTATCTCGCCGGATCGAGCCACGTCCTTCCCACCGACGGCGCCGCCCGCGCCTGGAGCGGGGTCTCCGTCCACACTTTCCTGAAGGCGATGACCATCCAGTCGGTGACGCCCGAAGCCGCCCGGAGGATCGCCCGGCCCGCCGCCGAGCTTGCCCGGCTCGAAGGACTGGAGGCCCATGCCCGCGCCGCCGACGCGCGGCTCGATGAGGTGACCGCATGACCACGCTTGCGGAGCGCCTCGCCCGGCCGGAAATCCTTCGGCTTCCGCCGTTCGACATTTCGGCCAACGCCAATGCGGCCTTCGCGGCCGACGCGGTACGGCTGGACGCCAACGAAAATCCTTACCCGCCGCTCGCCGACGGACCGCTCGCGGCGCGGCTCAACCGCTATCCGGAGCCGCAGCCGGCTGCGCTCAAGGCAGCGATGGCGGCGCTCTACGGCATCGGAACAGACGAGATCATCGTCACCCGCGGCGCCGACGATGCGATCGACCTGCTGGCGCGGACCTTCTGCCGTCCGGGCACCGATGCCGTGTCGATCTGCCCGCCTACCTTCGCCGCTTATGCCCATTTCGCCTTGCTGCAAGGGGCGCGAGTCGTCGAGGCGCCGCTCGGATCGGATTTTGCGTTCGAACCCGATCGGTTCCTTGAATCGATAGCGGGCGAACCAGAATTGAAGCTCGCCTTCCTCTGCTCGCCAAACAACCCGACCGGCGGCCCCATCGATCCCGCCGACATACTGCGCATCGCCGACGCCTTGCCCGAGACGATCATCGTGCTCGACGAGGCCTATATCGAGTTTGCCGAGATCGAGAGCCTCGCCGGCGAGGCGACGCGGCGGCCGAACCTGGTCGTGCTGCGCACCTTGTCCAAGGCCTACGGCCTGGCCGGAGCGCGGGTCGGCGCCGCACTCGGCCATGCCGACACGATCGCCATGACGGCGCGGGCGCTGCCCCCTTATCCGCTTCCGAGCCTGAGCATCGCGGCGGCGCTGGCGGCGCTTTCCCCGGCCCGACGGCCGCTCCAGGCCGAGCGCATCGCGCGGATCAAGGCCGATCGGGAACGGCTCGCAGGCCTGATCGCCGGAGCGCCGGAAGTCCTCAAGGCGAGGAGCGGCGGCGGCAATTTCCTGTTCCTCGAGGTCGCGGACCCGGAAGGCCTCTCCGCCCGAATGCGCGCCGCCGGGGTGCGCGTGCGCTTCCGACCCCATGCGGCGCCCGGCGGCGTCAGGATCAGCATCGGGAGCGACGCCGAGAACCGGGCGTTGCTCTCCGTTCTCGGCCTCCAAGCGGGGGCGGTCACGCCGCGGCGTGCGGAGGTGGTTCGGGAGACCAAGGAGACTTCGATCGCCGTCGCGGTCGACCTCGACAGAGCCGAGCCGCGGCGGATCGCAACGGGCCTCCCCTTCTTCGACCATATGCTCGACCAGGTCGCGGCACATGGCGGCTTCTCGGTGCTGCTCGAATGCAAGGGCGATCTCGAGGTGGACGCGCATCACAGCGTCGAGGATTGCGCGATCGCGCTCGGGCAAGCGCTCGGCAAGGCACTGGCCGACCGGCGGGGAATCGGCCGCTTCGGCTTCTCGCTGCCGATGGACGAGGCCGAAGCGCACGTGCTGATCGATCTCAGCGGCCGGCCCTACAGCCGGTTCGAGGGCGATTTCGCGGCCGACCATATCGGCGCCTATCCGACGCAGATGACGGCGCACGTCTTCCGATCCTTCGCCGACTCGCTCGGCGCGGCGATCCACGTCCGGGTCGAGGGCGAGAACGACCATCACAAGACCGAAGCCTGCTACAAGGCATTCGGACGGGCGCTGCGCCAGGCCGTCGCGCGGGAGGGCGCAGGCGATGCCGTCCCGAGCACCAAGGGCGTGCTGTGAACGTCGCGATCGTCGATCTCGGCTGCGGCAATGTCGGGTCGGTGGCCGTGGGCTTCGAGCGGCTCGGCACCGATATCCGGCTGACGCGCGATCCGGCCGACCTCCTCGCGGCCGAACGGGTCGTACTGCCCGGCGTCGGCGCCGCCGGTTTTGCGATGGAGCGGATCGACGCGCTGGGTCTTCGTGACATCCTCACCGGCCTCGACAAGCCTTTGCTGGGCATCTGCCTCGGCATGCAATTGCTGTTCGAGGCGAGCGAGGAGGACGATATCGCCTGCCTCGGCCTCATCCCGGGCAAGGTGCGGCGGCTCGAGCCGGGGCCCGGCTTGCCGGTCCCGCATATGGGCTGGAGCCGGCTCGATGTGCGCGAGGACGGCGCCGGCCTGAGGAGCGGCGACTATGTCTATTTCGCCCACGGCTTTGCCGCCGACGACGGACCGTACAGCCTCGCCACCGCACAGCACGGCCGGACTATCCCCGCCGTCGTCCGCAAGGGCAATCTGACCGGCGCCCAATTTCATCCCGAGCGCAGCGGCAAAGCCGGCGCGCATTTCCTCAGAGCCTTCCTGTCATGCTGATCTATCCCGCAATAGACCTCATGGACGGGCGTTGCGTGCGCCTGTCGCAGGGCCGGTTCGATGCGCCGACCGTCTATCCGGCCGACCCGGCCGAAGCGCTGGCCGGCTTCGCCGCGGCCGGCGCCGAATGGACCCATGTCGTCGACCTGGACGGCGCGCGCGCCCGCGAGCCGCGCCAGCATCCGCTCCTCGCCGAACTGGCGGCGACGGCGCGCCAGCGGCTTCAGGTCGCCGGCGGATTCCGAACCCGCGAGCAGGTGACTAGGATGCTCGATGCCGGCGTGGCGCGGGTCGTGATCGGCAGCCTTGCCGTCAGCGAGCCTGAGACGGTCGGCGCCTGGATCGACGATTTCGGGCCCGAGCGAATCACCTTGGCCTTCGACGTCCGACTTGTCGACGGCGTGCCCGAGGTCGCGACGGCGGGCTGGCTCGAGGCTTCGGGTCGCAGCCTGTGGGACGTCGCGGGCTTCTACCCTCGAGCTCGGCACATGCTGGTCACCGACATCGGCCGAGACGGAATGATGGCGGGACCCAATGTCGAGCTGGTCGAGGAGGCGGTCCGGCGGCTGCCGCACCTCAGCGTCCAGGCCTCGGGCGGGGTCGCCTCGGCCGACGACCTTCGCGCGCTCAAGGCCGCGGGCGCCGACGGCGCCATCGTCGGCAAGGCGTTGTGGGAGGCGCGGCTCGGCCTGGCGGAAGCGGTCGATGCCGGCCGCTAGGATCATCCCCTGCCTCGACGTGCGCGACGGGCGCGTGGTCAAGGGCGTGCAGTTCCGCGACCATCGCGACGTGGGCGACATCGTGGAGCATGCGCTGCGCTATCGCGACGAGGGGGCGGACGAGCTGGTCTTCTACGACATCAGCGCCAGCGCCGAGGATCGCAGCCTCGATTTCGACTGGATTCGCCGGATCGGGCGCGAGATCGACATACCCTTCGCCGTCGCCGGCGGGCTGCGCAGCCGCGAGCAGGCCGCCGCCTGCCTCGAGGCGGGCGCCGACAAGGTCTCGGTCAACTCGCCGGCGCTCGAGCGGCCCGAGCTGATCGGCGAGCTGGCGCGCGACTTCGGCAGCCAATGCGTCGTGCTCGGCGTCGACAGTCTCGCCCGCGACGGGGCCTATTTCATCCACCAATATACGGGCCGGGTCGACCGCAGCCGGGACACCGGGCTGGCCACGCTGGACTGGGTCCGCGAGGCGGTCGACCGCGGGGCGGGCGAGGTGGTGCTCAACTGCATGTCGCGCGACGGCGTTCGCAACGGCTACGACCTCGCTCACGTCGCCGCGATCGTCGCCGCGGTGCCGGTGCCGGTGATCGCCTCGGGCGGCGCGGGCGCACCGGAACATTTCCGCGACGTCCTCCTCGAGTCCGGAGCGAGCGGGGCGCTCGCAGCCACCGTCTTCCACGACCGGATCATCCACATTCCCGAGCTGAAGGAGTATCTCGCCTCATGCGGGATCGAAATGCGCCGCTGACCCCCGGCGACCTCGACAGGCTCGACTGGGCGAAGATGGACGGGCTGCTCCCGGCCCTGGTCCAGGACGCGTCGACGCTGCAGGCGCTGATGCTCGGCTATATGGACCGCGCCGCGCTGGAGGCGACGTTGCGTGACGGCTTCGCCACATTCTACAGCCGATCGAAACAGAGGCTGTGGCAGAAGGGCGAGACATCGGGAAACCGCCTGGCGGTCAAGGCGGTGCTGGCCGACTGTGACGCCGACGCCCTCCTGGTCCTGGCCGTGCCGGCCGGCCCGACCTGCCATCTCGGCACGGCGAGCTGCTTCGGCGAGGAGACCGCTCCGGGACTCGGCTGGCTGGGCCAGCTCGCCCGAATCGTCGACCATCGCTCCGCCGCCGACCCGCAGGAGAGCTACACGGCGCGCCTGCTGGACGAAGGGCCGGTCAGGATCGCCCAGAAGATCGGCGAGGAAGGCGTCGAGCTGGCTTTGGCCGGCGCCGCCGGCGATCGGGACGCCTGCATCGCCGAGGCGGCCGATCTCGTCTTCCACATGACCGTGCTTATGCAGTCTCGCGGGTTCGGCTGGGAAGATCTGACGGAGGAATTGCGAAGGCGGCACGGCCAATAGCCGCCCCCTTTCTCGGGATGGGAAGCGACACCCCCCGGTCCCCGCTGCCTCAATCCAGTCGCGTCGCCGGCATCCCCTCCCCGCCGCGGCCGTCGCCGTAGAGGACGAGCCCGGTGATTCGCCCCTCGGCGTCGAGCTGGAACGACAATTCGTCATTGCCGGTATCCAGGAAGAAGTCCCGAGGCCCGGTCGGAAAGAATTCGGATATGCCGTTGCCGGGCCGATGAACGAGCAGGTGCGAATCCTTGCGGGCCAGTTCCAATATCCGACCGTCGGCGAGCCGATAGCGGCCGGCATAGCCGTCGAGCGTCGCCCGATCGACGGCGACGATGCTGTTCCGCGGGGCATCCGGCGCTGCCGGCAACGGCCGTCCCGCCAGCAGATGAAGGGCGATCCCGATCGGCTGGTCGTCGGTCCTGGCATTGGCGAGGACCACAATGCCGCGTCCGGTCGCCGGATCGAACGCGACGCCCGAGCGATAGCCCTGCTTGCCCCCGGCGTGACTGACCATATTCTCGCGGGTGATGGCCCAGCCGAGCGCCTGCCAGCCGGGAGGCAGAGGGACACGCTCGCGCAGCTGCAGGGCAATGGCCGCCGCGAGCGGCGTGCGCTCGGGCTCGAGATAGGCGACGACGAACTTCATGAGATCGTTGGCGGTCGAGCGGAGCGACCCCGAGGCCGGCATGTTCAACATCTCCCAGGTGCGCACGGGTCGCAGATAGCGGTCGTGGCCCGGTGCCAGCCGCCGCTCCTGGTCCGGCCGCAGCCGGATCGACGTGTCGTTCATGCCCAGCGGGTCGAGAATGCGCTGCCTGAGCAGGGCTTCATACTCCATGCCCGCCCGCCGCGCGAGCAATCGGCCGAGCAGGGTCACGCCGAGATTCGAATATCCCCAACGCGCGCCGGGCTCGCGCGGCAGATCGTAGGTCGACAGGAAATGATGGAGCTGCTCGACCGAATAGGCCTCGTACGGATCGGGCTCGCCGTCCAGCGACAGATTGGTCGGCATGGAAGGCAGCCCGGACATGTGCGTCGCCAGATCGCGCAAGGTGATCGGCCGTCCGCGCTCGGCCAGGGTGACTCCGGGCGGCAGATAAAGCGAGGCCGGATCGTCGAGCCCTACCTCGCCGCGCACGACCATCTCCGCGAGCAGCAGGGTCGTGAAGCCCTTGGTGACCGATCCGATCTGGAACACGGTATCGCCGTCGAGCGGCCGATCGTCCGCTGCGCCGCTCCGGCCATGAGCGATGATGCTGCGCCGGCCCGGCCCGATCACGCCGGCGACGATGCCGACGCCGTTGCCCTCCATCCGTTCGGCCAGCAGTCGGCGGATTTCGTCGTCGGAAGGAATGGCTTGCGCTTGCTGCGAGACGACCGGCTGCGCAGCGACGGCGGCCGGCGCGCACGAGCCTGCCAAGAGCATGACCAGCGCGAGGGCCGATACGCCCCGGTCCAAGGTTCCGAATTGCATGGCCATCTCCCCTTTCTAATTGGACGCGGAAGGCCGCCAATTCGCCAAATGCGTAACTCATTACGTAAATGTTGACAAGGCTATGACGCACTGCTCAGTGGTCCCGGATTGGTCGGTAGGGTTCCATGGCAAGCGAGCAGGAAGAGGATTTCGTTCGGCGGCAGGGGCCGGCCTTCCTGGCGCATCTGCTGCGCCGGCTGTCCGACACGCTCGTGGACGGATGCGCGGAATGGCATCCGGAGCAGGGCGTAAGCAGCGCACCGCGCACTTCCTCGACCTTGCTCGCGCTCGACGAAAAGGGCAGCCTCTCCGTGACCGAGCTGTCGGCCCTGCTGCGCCAGTCGCACCCGCTGGCCATTCGCTGGATCAAGCAGCTGCGAGAGCTGGGCCTCGTGACTTCCGAGAAGGACTCTACTGACGGTCGGCGTTCCTTGATTTCGCTGACCGCGGAAGGGAAGGCGACGGTTGCGCGGCTGCGCCGGGTGCTGGCGGTGGTCGACCGGGCGATGCTGGAGCTTTCCGAGGAGGCGATGCCAGGCCTGGTGGAGGGCTTGTGGAGGATGGAGGCAGGACTCCGCGCCAAGCCCTTCATCGAGCGCCTCAGGGCACTCGATCACGCCACTTCGTCGACGAACGCCGACGAGCCGGGAGTCTATCGCCGCTGAGCAGCCGCACGGCCTGCTCGAACAGGGCCGGGCTCGCGGCCGCCAGCAGCTGACCGTCGCTCAGATCGTCGCCGCCGGCCCAGTTGCCGACCACCCCACCGGCGCCGCGGATCACCGGCACCAGGGCGTTGAGGTCGTGCGGACTCAATCCCGATTCGGCCACCAGGTCGATCGAGCCCGCCGCCAGCCGGGCGTAAGCATAAGCATCGTAGCCGTAGCGGGTCACCCGGATCGACCGGCGCAGCCGCTCGAACGCCTCCGCCTCGGTGCCGGCGAACAGATAGGGATCCGTCGTCGACAGCCGCGCCTCGCCCAGGCCAGTGCAGCCGGAGGTCCGGAGCGTTTGCCGGTCCCCGCCGCTCTCGACCCAGGCGGCTTCCCCGGTCCCGACATAGCGTTCGTCAAGACGCGGCACGTCGATCACGCCGACCGCCGGCTGGCGCTCGTGCAGCAGGGCGATCAGGGTCGTCCAGCCCGGCATTCCGCAGATGAACGCCCGCGTTCCGTCGATCGGGTCGAGGCTCCAGACGAAGGAGCCCCGCGCCGGCCGCGGCTCCAGTTCCTCCCCTTCGATGCCATGATCGGGATGATGCGCCTCGATCAGCACGCGCATCACCCGCTCCGCCTCGCGATCGGCCTCCGTGACGGGATCGAACCGTCCGCCGCCGCTCTTGTCCTCGCAGGCGATCCCCGCCGCGGCCGCCGGCAGCGTCACGTCGCGTGCCGCGTCGGCGAGCCGACAGGCGAAGGAGGTCAGGGCTTTCCAGTCCGCGCTCGCCATCCTTCCGCTCTCTCCTTCGCTACCGCCCTCGACCGCGGAACGCCATCGCGCCCCAAAAACCATTTGCCAACCATTCATTCCTTACATACGAGGCCAGGAGGCGACGCATTCGTGCGCCGCCGAAGCATTCAGAGTGGGCCCTGGCGGCCCACGCCAACCTGCCCACCCGGGCAAGGTGGCGGTCCTGGACAAGGGACGATGCGGCCGATCCGGCAACCAAGCGGGTCTCGAGCAGCACAGTCCCTTCGAGTGTGGAGAAGGAATTGAAGCTGCTGGATCTCAAGGCCCCGAAAACGACGGTGGAGCCGCGGCCTGCGCGGCAGGCGCCCCCCCTTGCCGAGTTCGAACTGCCCTTGCCCGCCCCTCTCGCCGGCTATGGCAGCTCGGCGCTTTTCTCGCTGCACGGCCGCCAGGACGGGCCGCTCATTGCCGTGCTCGGCGGCATCTCCGCCGACAGGTTTCCAGCCTTCTGTCCCGACGGGCGTCCGGGCTGGTGGCGCGGCCTTGCCGGCCCCGGCTGCGCCGTCGACCCTGCCCGCCACCGGATTCTCGGCATGGACTTCATTGCCGATCCCACCGGCGCGCGCGCCCCGGCGACGCACGAGCAGGCGGCGATCCTCTGCGCCGCGCTCGATTTTCTCGGCGTCGAGCGGGCGCATGCCGTCGTTGGCGCCTCTTATGGCGGCATGATCGCGCTCGCGCTCGGCCAGCATTTTCCCGAGAGGGTGGAGCGGCTGACCGTCGTCTCGGCCGACGCCCAGCCGCACCCAGCCTCGACCGCGGCGCGCGAACTGCAGCGGCGGATCGTCGCGCTGGGCCTCGAGACGGGGGACCCGGACGAAGCGTTGTCGATCGCTCGCGGTCTCGCCATGATGACCTATCGCACCCGCGAGGAGTTCGCCGAGCGGTTCGAGGGCGGGATCCCGAGCGAGCAGTGTCTCGACCGCTCCGAACCCGGCGCCTATCTGCGGGCCCGCGGCGCCGCCTTCGTCGCCCGGATGACTCCCCAGCGCTTCCTCAGCCTCTCCGCGTCGATCGACCGCCACAAGGTGGATCCGGCCCGGATCCGAGTCCCTGCCTTGCTGATCGGCGCCGATAGCGACCAGCTGGTTCCCGCCGCGCAGATGGAGAAGCTGGCCGCAGCCTTCGGAGGCCCTGCCGAACTTCGACTGCTGGCCTCCCTCTATGGGCACGACATGTTTCTCAAGGACAGCGACCGCGTCTCCGCCCTGGTCGATCCGTTCCTGAGGAAGGCGGCGTGACCGAAAAGCGCAGCCCCGCCACGATCGTCGCCACCGCCGGGACCCGCGCCGACTCCGGCCGCGCCAGCGTCACGCCGCCGATCTGGACCTCCGACACCTATCGATGGCCCGATTCCGACACCAAGCCGCCTTACGATTATTCGCGCACCGTCAATCCCAATCGCGACCTGCTCGCAGACGCCTTGGCGGAGCTCGAAGGGGCGAGCGGCGGCGCGGTCACCGGTTCCGGCCAGTCGGCGGCCCTGCTGGCACTGCTGCTCCTGCCGGCGGGCGCGCTCGTGGTCGGGCCGCACGATTGCTATGGCGGGACCTACCGGCTGATCAAGGGGCTGGAGGAGCAGGGAAAGCTCCGCGCGCTTTTCGTCGACCAGGCCGACGACGAAGCCGTCGGGGCGGCGCTGGCGAGGCAGCCGGCCTTGTTCTGGATCGAGACGCCCAGCAATCCGCTGCTCCGGATCGTCGACATCGAGAAGCGGGCCCGGGAGGCCAAGGCCGCCGGCGCGCTGGTGATCGCCGACAATACCTTGCCGACGCCGTGCCGCCAGCGGCCGATCGCGCTCGGCTGCGACCTGGTCATGCATTCGACCACCAAGGCGCTGAACGGCCATGCCGACCTGTTCGGCGGCGCGATCCTCGCCGCCGACCCGGCGCTGGTCGAGAAGATCCATTGGTGGGCCAATGCCGCCGGCCTCAGCGCCTCGGCGCAGGATGCCTGGCAGACGCTGCGCGGCCTGAGGACGCTGCCGCTGCGGGTCGACCGGCAGGAGGCGACCGCCCGCAAGCTGGCCGAGTGGCTGTCAGGCCATGAGCGCGTGCTGGAGATCCATTATCCGGGCCTCGACAGCTTCCCCCAGAAGGCGCTGGCCGACCGGCAGCAATCGGGTCCCGGCTTCATGATCAGCTTCCGAGTCAAGGGCGGCAACGCCGCGACCGGCGGCTTCCTCGCCGCGTTGGAGACCGTCACGCTCGCTTCGTCGCTGGGCGGCTTCGCGACCCTGATCTGCAAGCCCGCGACGATGACGCATCGCGGCATGCCGCCCGAAGCCCAGGCCGAGGCCGGAATCCATGGCGACCTGCTTCGGCTGTCGGTCGGCCTCGAGGAGCCCGAGGATCTGATCGCGGATCTGGAGCGGGGGTTCCAAACCTCGAAACGCGGAGCCTGAACCCGGATGTTCACCGATATCCAAGACCTGTCGACCGGACCCGAAGGCGGTCCGGCTGCGGAGCCGGCCCGCGACGGCCGTCCGTGGTTCGACGTCGCGCATGAGCTGGCGCGAACCGGACAATATGCCGACGTCGACGAGGTGGAAGCGGCGATCAGCGCGCGTGATCCCTCGCTCGTGCCCTCCCGCAATGCGATCGCACGCGACGCCATCGACATCGCCTGCCGGAGAATGCGGGACGAGGCCTGGTGGGCCTGATCCGCTCAACGGTGATCCGGGTTCACCGCCACGCATAGCTTCGCCAGCAGATCCGCCAGATGCCGCTGCTCCTCGTCGTTCAACCCGGCCAGCAACTCCGCCTCCACCGCCATATCCTCCCGAAACGCGGTCTCCGCCCGTTCCCGCCCCTCTTCCGTCAGCTGCACCGGCAAGCTGCGTCCGTCCTTCTCGGCCGCGCTGCGGACGACGAGGCCGGCTTGCTCGAGCCGGGCGAGCCGGTCGGTCAATCCTCCCGACGAGATCATCAGCGAGCGGTACAGCTCGGTGGGGCGCAGCCGGTAGGGAGGGCCGGACCGGAGCAGGGTTGCGAGCACGTCAAACTCGCCGCTGTCGAGGCCATGTCTTGCGAACACCGCCTCGATGGGCGGCCGTACCGCCAGCGTCAGCCAGCGCGCCCGGCCCAGGATCGCCATTCCGCGCGTATCGACGTCAGGAAGCTCGCGCGCCCACTGACGCCGTCGCTCGCCAACGTGATCGCTCGAAGCCTCCTCGTCGACGGCTTGTCTTGACATCAAGATAACTCCCGAGCTATATATCTCGGCATCGAGATAAACTGCTGGCGCGGCGCGCACAAGCGTCCGGCCGGCATCGAGACTCAAAGGCGAGGCCATGACCCTGAGAATCGAGCATGTGAATGTCACCGTCAGCGATCCCGAGCGCACCGCCAACTTGCTGAAGCAACTGTTCGGATGGAAGATCCGCTGGCAGGGGCCGGCGCGCGACAACGGACGGAGCATCCATGTCGGCACCGACGACCACTATGTCGCGCTCTATACAGGCGACAAGGAAGCCTATGGCCCCGACGATTTCGCCAAGGGCAAGCCGCTGAACCATATCGGGATCGAAGTGGACGATCTCGACGCCGCCGAGCGCCGCGTCGTCGCGGCGGGGCTGACACCCTTCAATCACGGGGACTATGAGCCCGGCCGCCGCTTCTATTTCCTCGATCCGGACGGGATCGAGTATGAACTCGTGAGCTATCGGTAGGCGCGGAATACCCGTTCGGCCTCAGCGGTGCCAGAGGCGGACCCCCTTCAGATCACCCAGTCGCCTTCATAGCTCGCGCTGGCGACGTCCAGCTCGGTCCCGGGCTTCTCCTCGCCTTCAGGCACGTCGAGCGCGACGAGGACGGTGACTCCGGCCCGGCTCATCAGCTTGGCAACCTCGCGCACGCGCCGGCGATTCTCGGCCTCGTCGGTGGGGCCCCCGCCAAGATCGCTGCTGAGGCCGTCGCGCAGCGCGGCGGCGTCGAGGATGAAGGTAGGGCGACCGCGCGCCTGCAGGCGCTGCTGCGCCCGGCGGGCGAAATCGCTCCGGCTCAATGCGGAAGCGCCGGTCAGCCAGATGATCCGGCCGGGATCGGCGACGTCGGCCCGGTCCGCGCCGTCCAGCAAGGTGCCGATCATTCCGGCAGCGACAGTGGCGTTGCTCGCCCGGTCGATCAGGATGAACCGGCCCAGCCGACGGCTTTCCGCATAAGGCGCCGCCGTGACGGCGCGGTCGAGCAGGACCTCGCAGCGCCCGATGTCGTTGAGCTCGAGCGCCCTTCCCTCGCCGGGCTCGAGCGTGACGCGATCGCGCGTGCCGTGAACCGCGGCGACGCTCGCCGACACGGTCTGTGTGCCGATCTTCAGCCAGTAGGCTCGCCCGGGCACCAGCGGCTCGCTTGCCATCCAGACGAGGGCCGCCTCGAAGCGGTCGGCGGTTGCCGGCGGCGCCTCCACGGCGGCGATGACGTCGCCGCGCGAGCAGTCGACTTCGTCGGCGAGGGTCAGGGTGACCGACTGCCCGGCCATGGCCGAATCCAGCTCGCCGTCGAAGGTCACGATTCGCTCGACCGACGTGCGCCGGCCGGACGGCAGAATCACCACCGGATCGCCCGGGCGGATACGACCGCCGGCGATCGTCCCGGCATAGCCGCGGAACGACTGGTTCGGCCGATTCACCCACTGAACCGGCATGACGAAGCCGTCGCGCTCGCCGGTGGCGGCACCGACAGGCACCTGTTCGAGATACTCGAGCAGGGTTGGGCCGTCATGCCAAGGCATGGCCGCGCTGCGCCGGGTGACGTTGTCGCCCGCGAGGCCGGAGACGGGGATGAAGGTGAAGCGTTCGATCCCGGCCTCGGCCGCGAAGGCGCGATAATCGGCGGCGATCTCGTCGAAGCGGGCCCGGTCGTAGCCGACCAGGTCCATCTTGTTCACCGCGACGACCAACTCCCTTATGCCGAGCAGGTCGGCGAGGACGCTGTGCCGCCGCGTCTGGGGCAGCACGCCCTTGCGCGCATCGACCAGGATGACGGCAAGGTCGGCGCTCGACGCGCCAGTCACCATGTTGCGCGTATATTGCTCATGGCCCGGGGCGTCGGCGACGATGAACTTGCGCTTGTCGGTCGCGAAGAAGCGGTAGGCGACGTCGATCGTGATGCCCTGCTCCCGCTCGGCGGCCAGGCCGTCGACGAGGAGGGCGAAATCGAGCCCCTCGGCCTGCGTCCCGACCTTCCGGCTCTCCGCCTCGAGCGCGGCGAGCTGGTCCTCGAACAGCATCTTCGAATCGTAGAGCAGCCGCCCGATCAGGGTCGACTTGCCGTCGTCCACCGAGCCGCAGGTCAGGAAGCGAAGCAGAGACTTGGCCTGGTTCGCGAGGAGATATTCCTCGACCTCGGCGGCGGCCGCGTCGCGTAGGACGGTCGCCATCAGAAATAGCCCTCCTGCTTCTTCTTTTCCATGCTCGCCGACTGATCGTGGTCGATCGCCCGCCCCTGCCGTTCGGACGTGACGGCGACGAGCATCTCCTTGATCACCTCCGGCAGGGTCGCGGCCTCGCTCTCGACCGCGCCGGTCAGCGGATAGCAGCCCAGGGTACGGAAGCGGATCCAACGCTCCACCGGCTTCTCGCCGGGGCGCAGCGGAAAGCGATCGTCGTCGACCATGAGGATCAGCCCGTCGCGCTCGACCGTCGGCCGCGGCGCGGCGAGGTAGAGCGGCACGATCGGGATGTTCTCGGTGTAGATATATTGCCAGATGTCGAGCTCGGTCCAGTTGGACAGTGGGAAGACCCGGATCGTCTCGTCTCTGGCCTTGCGGGCATTGTAGAGATCCCAAAGCTCGGGCCGCTGATTCTTCGGATCCCAGCGATGCTGCGCCGAGCGGAAGCTGAACACACGCTCCTTGGCGCGGCTCTTCTCCTCGTCCCGGCGAGCGCCGCCGAACGCCGCGTCGAAGCGGTGCAGATCGAGCGCCTGCTTCAGCCCTTCCGTCTTCCACAGGTCGGTATGGCGGCTGCCATGGTCGAACGGATTGATTCCCAGCCGCTCCGCCTCCGGATTGCGGTAGACGATCAGCTCCATGCCGCTTTCGCGGGCGACCCGGTCGCGCAGCGCGTACATGTCCCTGAACTTCCAGGTCGTGTCGACGTGGAGCAAAGGGAAAGGCGGCGGCGCCGGGAAGAAAGCCTTGCGGGCGAGGTGAAGCATCACCGCCGAATCCTTGCCCACCGAGTAGAGCATGACCGGGTTGTCGGTCTCGGCGACGACCTCGCGCATGATGTGGATGCTCTCCGCCTCCAGCTGCTGGAGGTGGGTGAGACCTGCGTCACGGGCGATCGGGAATTGGGCGGTCATCATGCGGCGCTCGACTGAATGGCTGCGGAAAGCTCGGAAGCGGGAAGCCCGCGCACCACCTCGCCGACGATGACGACGACCGGCGCGCCCGGGCGAAGGGTCTCGGCGAGGGCGGGCAGATCGACGAGCCTTCCCGCGACATGCTGCTGGGCGGGGAGCGTCGCCGAGGCGATGGCGGCGGCGGGGGTGTCGGGGCCGAGGCCGTGCGCCATCGCCGCGCGAACGAATTCGGCCAGGGTCCGGCGCGGCATGTAGAGCGCGGTAGTAGCCACCGGATCGGCGATCGACGCCCAGTCGAGGTCGCGCGGCAGCTTGCCGTCGGCGCCATGGCCGGTGACGAACTGGACCCGCCGCGCGCGCATCCGCTCGGTCAGCGAGAATCCCAAAGCGGCGGCGGCACCCTGAGCGGCGGAGATACCGGGAACGACCGAGACGTCGATCCCGGCGGCGCGGCATGCCTCGACCTCCTCGGTCGCGCGTCCGAAGATCAGGGGATCACCGCCCTTGAGGCGCACGACATTCTCGCCGGCTTGCGCAAGCTCGACGATCCGGCGGCAGATGTCCGACTGCCGCACCGACGGGCCGTGCCCGGCCTTGCCGACCGCGATCCGCACCGCCTCCCGCCGAGCCAATTCCAGCACCTCCGGGCCGACCAGATCGTCGAACAGGATGACGGTCGCCGACTGAAGCGCGCGAACCGCCTTCAGCGTGAGCAGCTCGGGATCGCCCGGCCCCGCGCCGACCAAAGTCACCCGCCCGCGCGGAGCCTCGCGCGCCACGTCCTCGAACAGGGCCTCACGATCAAATTCGCTTGGGGAGCGATCGACCTTTTCCCATGCCAGGCGGGTGAAACGCTCCCAGAAGCGGCGGCGGTCGGCGAAGGTCGCGAAGCGCGACTTGACCCGCGGACGCCAGGCCTGCGCGGCGCGGGCCCAACCCGAAAGGCCGAGCGGCAGCACGCTTTCGATCCGCGCCCGGATCGACTGGCCGAGCATCGGCGCGGCGCCGTCGGTCGAAATGGCCAGCACGACCGGCGACCGGTTGACGATCGTCCCGACCTGGAAATCGCAAAGCTCCGTCTGATCGATGACATTGACCGGCACGCGGCGGGCGCGGGCGGCTGCGACGAACCGCTCCGCCTCGCCTGGGTCGCCGAGGTCGCCAAAAGCCAGAACGGCGCCATCAAGGTCGGATTCGCGCCAGGCGCGCGGCTCCACCACGAGCCGGCCGGCCGGCGGATCGGCGGCCAGCGCGGCGAAATCGGCCGCGCCGTCGCCGGCGAGCACGAGAACGTCGGCGCCGGCCGCGGCGAGCAATTCAGCCTTCCACAAAGCGGGCGCGCCGCCGCCGGCGACCACCGTCTTGCGACCCTCCACCTTGTGGAACAAGGGCAGGTTTGGCAGCGCGGCGATGCGCGGCGGCCGCACTGCCTCCGGATTGCGGGTCTTGCTCATGCCGCTCTCACCAGTCGCCCGTTCGAGTCGACGTGGAGGCCGCATTCACGGCTGGCGTCATTCTCCCACCACCAGCGTCCGGCGCGCTCCGGCTCGCCGGGGCGGATGGCGCGCGTGCAGGGCTCGCAGCCGATCGACGGATAGCCGCGCGCGTGCAGCTTGTTGATCGGCACGTCCTCGGCCGCGACGTAGGCAGCCACCTGATCGCGGCTCCAGTCGAACAAGGGGGCGGCCTTGACGAGGCCGTAGCCTTCGTCCCAGGCGGCAGGAGGCACCGCCTCGCGGGTCGCGGACTGGTCGGCACGAAGCCCGGTTACCCAGGCCGCCGCGCCTTGAAGCGCGCGCTTCAGCGGCTCGACCTTGCGGATCTCGCAGCAGGCGAGCCGCGCGTCCTTCGATGCGTAGAAGCCGTCGAGGCCATTGGCCGCGACATAGGATTCCACCGCGGCGGGATCGGGCCGGAACGCGCGGACCGCCAGACCGTAGCGCGCCTCCGTCTGCTTCCACAGTTCGTAGGTCGAAGGGAAGAGCCGTCCGGTGTCGAGCGTGACCAGATCGATGTCCAGCCCGGCCGCGGCGATCATGTGCGTGATCGCCTGGTCCTCCAACCCGAAGCTGGTCGTGAACACGATGCGGCCCGGCACCTGCGCCCGCAGCGAAGCCAGGCGCTGTGCCGGATCCGCGCCAGCGATGAGGGGGATGATGTCGCGATTCATGCCGCCTCCGCCGCGGCCCGGCGCCGCTTGAAGATCGAGATCATACCGTCCTGGGTATCCTGATAGGTTTCGCCGATCAGCGCCGGTGCTTGCAGCCATTGGTCGATCGGCTGGCGCTGCGCCTGCGCCTCGCTGATCTCGACCTCATCGAAGCCGCAATGGAGCGCGAAGGCGAACTGGTCGGGGATGATCCAGCCGGATGCGCGCAGCGTGCCGGCGAAGCCCTGCTCGCGCAGCATCTTGCCGAGGCTGAAGCCGCGCCCGTCGTTGAAGCGCGGGAAAGCGATCGCGACGAAGTCTAGCCCGTCCTGCCAGGGCAGCAGCGCGTTCGGATGCACGTCGTTCGGCAGGTCGACGCCGATCCGCTGCCCGGGGCGGCGTGCACCCAGCACCGCCTCGACCTGATCGAACGGCACGATCGCCGCGCCGGCGGCGGCGTCGCGGGCCCAGGATTCCGGCTTCCAGCCGTTCCGGTCAAGCAGCGGCACGGGCAGGCTCCTTCGGCTGGAGAACAGGTTTGAACGGATCGAGCCCGACGCGGCGCACGGTGTCGATGAAAGACTCGCCATCGGCGTGACGGAGCTCGAGATAGGTGTCGACGATCCGCTCGATCGCATCGGGCACCTGCTCCGCGTCGATGCCGGGCCCGAGCCGCTCGCCGAGCGATGCCTCGTTCCCGGGATCGCCGCCGAGGGTGATCTGATAATTTTCGATCCCGGCCTTATCGAGGCCGAGAATGCCGATATGGCCGACATGATGGTGGCCGCAGGCGTTGATGCAGCCGGAAATCTTGATGCCGAGCGGACCGACAAGCTGCTGGCGGTCCGGGTCCGCGAAGCGCTTCGCGATCTCCTGGGCGATTGGAATCGAGCGGGCGGTCGCGAGCGAGCAATAGTCCATGCCCGGGCAGGCGATGATGTCGGTGACCAGGCCAGCATTGGCCGAGGCGAGGCCGGCTTCGACGAGAGCCGCCCAGACCTGCGGGACCTCGTCCAGCTTCACGTGCGGGAGCACGATGTTCTGGATGTGCGTGACCCGAAGCTCGTCGAGCGAGAAACGTTCGGCGATGTCGGCCAGGGCCCGCATCTGATCGGAAGTGGCGTCGCCCGGCGGCCCCCCGATCGGCTTCAGCGAGACAGTGACGGCGGTGTAGCCCGGCATCTTGTGCGGGTACAGGTTCACCCGGACGAAGCGCGCGAGATCGGGATCGCGCGCGGCGGCCTGATCGAGCACCGCCGAACCCTCCGGCAGCGCCTCGAACGCCGGCGGCGCGAAATAGGCGGCGATGCGCGCGAGCTCGGCAGGATCGACGTTGAGGCTCGGTCCGTCGAGGCGGGCATATTCCTCCTCCACGCGCGCGATGAACGCCTCGGCGCCGAGCTCGTGGACGAGGATCTTCACCCTCGCCTTGAACTTGTTGTCGCGCCGTCCTTCCAGGTTGTAGACGCGCATGATCGCTTCAAGATAAGCGAGCAACTCGTCTTTCGGCAGGAATTCGCGAACGGTCTTCCCGATCATCGGAGTCCGGCCGAGACCGCCGCCGACGATGATCCTGTAGCCGACCTCGCCCGCCGCGTTGCGGACGATGCGGATGCCGATGTCGTGCACCGCCACCGCCGCGCGATCCTCGGCCGAGCCGGTCACCGCGATCTTGAACTTGCGAGGCAGGAAGCTGAATTCCGGATGCAGGGTCGACCATTGCCTGATCAGCTCGGCGGTCGGCCGCGGATCCTCGACCTCGTCGGCGGCGACGCCGGCAAAATGGTCGGCGGTGACGTTGCGGATGCAATTGCCCGAGGTCTGGATGCAGTGCATCTGCACGTCCGCGAGCATCTCGAGGATGTCCGGCGCGTCGCGCAGCCGCGGCCAGTTATACTGGATGTTCTGGCGCGTCGTGAAATGGCCGTAGCCGCGATCGTAGCGATCGGCGATCAGGGCGAGCTGCCGCATCTGCCGCGAGTCGAGGGTGCCGTACGGGATCGCGACCCGCAGCATGTAGGCGTGCAGCTGCAGGTACAGGCCGTTCATCAGCCGAAGCGGAAGAAATTCCTCCTCGGTGAGCGAGCCGTCGATGCGCCGTCCAACCTGCTCGCGAAACTGCGCGACCCGCTGGCGCACGACCCGCTCGTCAAATTCGTCATACCGATACATGCTGCCGCTCCTGTCGCGCCTGCGGGCCCAGGTCGGTGCGGATGGTCGGGCCGCGGCTGCGTATCCGTTCGCGAACATGGCCTGGGACGAGGGCGCCGTCCGCGTCGATCCTGACCGTCATCAGATAAGGCGCGACCGGATCGCCCTTCGCCTCGGTTTCGGCGAGGATCGCCTCGAATTGTGCGGCCTGGGCCTCGTCGGCGGCGACCGCCGCCTCGTCCAACCCCCGCGCCCAGCCGGCGCCCGCATAGAAGACGACGTCGCCGTCGAGCAGATCGCTGGCGGTCAGCACCAAAGGCAGAGCAGCACGCTTTCCGGCGGCCATCGGCCGATCCTTTCGTTGCGTTGCGGCGATTTGGAAGATTATTCCGCATCCGCCACTTCGAGAGCAATCGCCTGCCGGTCCCTGACAGGCCGGGATTTCTCTCCTCGAAAGAGCTAAATATCCCCGCTTCTCGCGATCACAAGCATCGCGCCAAGAAAGCGCCAATGTTGCTTGGTGTCGCCAGCACGAGCAAGTTTCTTCCAAATCCTGCTTCGGCGGAAGATGATTGCGGGCGCGGCCCTCGAGCAGGTTCGCGGCGGCGCCTGCCGCACCGCAACAAGTATGACAAATACGTGAACATTTCACGTTGTGCAGTGCAGCAATCGGACGAACACTGACCCCGGTTCCGGAGAAAACGGCCTCAGCGGAATAGCGGCCTGAAGGGCATGACCTGCCCGCACGAGGGCGCCACCAGCGGGGGTACGGCCGGACCAGCGAAGGGAGAGCTACACAAGCCAATCATTCGGGGGAGCCTTCAAAAATGAGGAAGATAATGGTCCTGGCGACAGGCCTGGCGAGCCTGGCGTTCGCCGTGCCCGCCACGGCGGAAGATCTGGGCGGCGGCTTCAGCGTCAACGGCAGCACGACGATCGTGTCGGACTACCGTTTCCGCGGCATCTCGCAGTCCGACAAGCGCATCGCCCTGCAAGGCGGGCTCAGCGCCAGCCATGAAACGGGAGCCTATGTCTCGGTATGGGGATCCTCGATCGACGATTATGTCGCCAATGGCGGAGACGTCGAACTTGACCTGATCGCCGGCTATCGCCGCACGTTCGGCGGCACGACGGTCGATGTCGGAATCCTCTATTATTACTATCCGGGCGCCGGGAACGCGAACACCGACTTCGTCGAGCCCTATGTGTCCGTGGCGCACACCATCGGCCCGGTGACGGCAAAGGCGACCGCCAATTTTGCGCCGAGCCAATCGGCGCTCACCGTCGGCGCCGGCGACGAGGACAATCTGTATCTCGCCGGCGATCTCAGCATCGGAATCCCCAACACGCCGATCTCGCTCGCCGCCCATATCGGCCACAGCTTCGGGCCGAGCTATCTCACGATCGGCGACGAATATACCGACTGGAGCCTGGCGGCGAGCGCCACGTGGCGCAGCCTCACGTTCGGGCTCGCTTATGTCGACACCGACGGCACCGTCATCACGCCGAGCGGCCGCAACGCCAGCAAGGCCGGGGTCGTCGCCTCGGTCGGCGTTTCCTTCTGAACGGGAGAGGCGACATGAAACTGATCATCGCGATCATAAAGCCCTTCAAGCTCGAGGAAGTGCGCGACGCGCTCTCCGGGATCGGCGTCCAGGGCATGACCGTCACCGAGGTAAAGGGCTTCGGCCGCCAGAAGGGGCAGACCGAAATCTACCGCGGCGCCGAATACACCACCAACCTGATCCCCAAGGTGAAGGTGGAGATCGTCGTCTCGGACGATCTCGCGCCGCGAGTCACCGAAACGATCCAGCAGTCCGCCGCCACCGGGACGATCGGCGACGGCAAGCTCTTCGTGGTCGACGTCGCCCAGGCGGTCCGGATCCGGACCGGCGAGCTCGACGAATCGGCAATCTGACCGGGGGTAAAGACGATGAATTTATCGAGACTGTTGAGGGCGGCCACCCTGCTCGCAGCCCTTCCCGCGGCGACGCAGGCCGCCGCCGCAGCGCCCGCGCTGACGATCGACAAGGGCGACACCGCATGGATGCTCACCTCCACCGTGCTGGTTCTGGCAATGATCCTGCCGGGCCTCGCGCTGTTCTATGGCGGGCTGGTCCGCGCCAAGAACATGCTGTCCATCCTGACCCAGGTGCTCGGCATCACCGCGGTGGCGATCCTGGTCTGGGTCTGCTGGGGCTATTCGCTGGCCTTCGACGCGGGCGGAGCATTCTTTGGCGGGACCGCAAAGCTGTTTCTCGCCGGGATCACCGGGGACTCGGCGGCCGCGACGTTCAGCGACGGCGTGGGCATTCCGGAATTCGCCTTCGTCGCCTTCCAGATGACCTTCGCCGCGATCACCGCGGCGCTGATCGTGGGAGCACTTGCCGAGCGGGTGAAATTTTCGGCGATCATGGTCTTCACGACGATCTGGCTCACCATCGTCTATGCGCCGATCGCGCATATGGTCTGGGCGAGCGACGGGCTGATCTTCGGCTGGGGCGCGCTCGACTTTGCCGGCGGAACCGTCGTCCACATCAACAGCGGCGTGGCCGGCCTGGTCGGCGTGTTCTTCGCCGGCAAGCGGATCGGTTTCCTCAAGGAAGCCATGCCGCCCCACTCGATGGTGATGACCCTGATCGGCGCCAGCCTGCTCTGGGTCGGCTGGTTCGGCTTCAACGCCGGATCCAACCTGGAGGCGACCGGGGGCGCGGCGGTGGCGATGATCAACACCTTCGTCGCTCCGGCCGCGGCTGTGCTGACCTGGATGGTCGCCGAGCGGATCGTCTCGGGCAAACCGTCGCTGCTCGGCGGCGCCTCGGGCGCGGTCGCGGGCCTGGTGGCGATCACGCCGGCGGCGGGTACTTCGGGGGTGATCGGCGCGATCTTCCTGGGGGCGATCGCCAGCCTCGCCTGCTACGGCTTCGTCGGCACGCTCAAGCACAAGCTGAAGCTCGACGACAGCCTCGACGTGTTCGGAATCCACGGGATCGGCGGAATCGTCGGATCGATCGGAACGGGCATCGTCACCGCGCCGGCGCTCGGCGGGTTCGGGGCGGAGGATTATGCGATGGGCGGGCAGACGCTCATCCAGGTCAAGGCCGTGCTCGTGGCGATCGCCTGGTCGGCGATCGGATCGGCGATCGCTTATGCGGTGGTCAAATTCACGATCGGGCTGCGCGTCCGCGAGGAAGCGGAGCGCGAGGGTCTCGACCTCAACGAGCATGGCGAGCGCGCCTACAATATGTAGGATGAACCGGGGCGGGCCCGCCGTTTCCCCTGCCGGCCCGCCCCTCCCGATCCTTGTCGCGATGCTTCACGAACGGGCTCCGGCGAACCCCGGGCCCGTTCAAGTCTTCGCCTTGATACCGCGATGCGCTCCATCGCTTGGTCGATCCGCGTTCACCCCTGTATAGCCTCGCCATGGCCCCTCCCCTCCGCCCCGACCGATCGATCGCGCTGATCGGCCTCATGGGAGCGGGCAAGTCGAGCGTCGGCCGGCGACTTGCCCGGCGGCTGCGCCTGCCCTTCATCGATTCCGACGCCGAGATCGAGGAGGCGGCGGGCCTTGCCGTCGCCGAAATCTTCGCGCGCTACGGCGAGCCTTATTTCCGCGACGGCGAGCGGCGGGTGATCGCGCGGCTTGCGGCCGGCCCGCCCCGCATCATCGCGACCGGAGGCGGCGCGTTCGTGGATCCGGAGACGCGCGCACTGCTGCTCGAACGCTGCACGGTGATCTGGCTCAACGCCGGGATCGAGACGCTCGCCGAGCGGGTGGGCCGCAACGATTGCCGGCCCCTGCTCAGGGGCAAGGATCCGCACGCCTTGCTCGCCCAGCTCGCCGACGCGCGCAATCCGCTCTACGCCCAGGCCCATATCAGGGTCGAGAGCGACCGGGGCCCGGCCGAGCGGGTGGTCGACCGTATCCTCAGGGCTCTCAAGGCGCAGTCCCGCACCTCCCATTCGGAGGCCTAGCAGCCCGCCGGCCCTGCCCGGCCGGCTCGGCGAGACTCTAGCGCACGCCGAGCCAGGGCGGCAGGCGATCCGCCTCGATCAGGGCCTGGATGTCCTGTCGCGGCCGCACCAGCGCCCATTGATCGCCCGACACCATCACCTCCGGCGTCAGCGGACGGCTGTTATAGGTGCTGGCCATGGTCGCGGCATAAGCGCCCGCGGTGCGGAACACGACGAGATCGCCGGCCTCGACGGCGTCCATCTCCCGATTGGTGGCGAAGGTGTCGCCGCTTTCGCAGACCGGGCCGACGACATTGGCGCGCATCGCGCGGCCGTGCGGCCGCACCGCATCGATCGCGTGCCAGGCATCGTACAAAGCCGGGCGCATCAGATCGTTCATCGCCGCATCGACGATGACGAACGGCTCGGAAGCGCCGGGCTTCACCCGAATCACCCTGGAAAGCAGCACGCCGGCATTGCCGACGATCAGCCGCCCGGGCTCGAAGATCAGCCGCACGTCCCAGCCGCGGGTCAGCCGCGTCACCATCTCGCCGTAGAGCTCCGGGCTCGGCGGCAGCGGCAGCGACGGGTCGTAGGGCACGCCGAGCCCGCCGCCCAGATCGGCGTGGCTGATCGCGAGGCCGGATCCGCGCAGCTCGGCGATCAAGGTGCCGACCTTCTCGAACGCGGCGGCGAGCGGGCTCAGGTCGGTGAGCTGGCTGCCGATATGGACGGCGACGCCCTGGATGCGGAGGTTGGGAAGCGCGCGCGCCCGCGCATAGGCTTCGCCCGCCTGGCCGATCGGCACGCCGAACTTGTTGTGCGCCGCGCCGGTCGAAATCTTGGCATGGGTGCCGGAGGCGACGTCCGGGTTGACCCGGAAGGCGACCGGCGCCTCGAGTCGGATTTCGGCGGCGACGGCCGAGAGCATCTCCGCCTCCTCGACCGACTCCAGATTGAACTGGCACAGCCCGCCCGTGAGCGCCTGCGCCATCTCGTCGGCGGTTTTACCGACGCCGGAAAAGACGATGTTCCCTGCGGCGATGCCGGCCGCGCGGGCGCGGTGATATTCGCCGATCGAGACGATGTCGGCGCCGAGCCCCTCCTCCGCAAGCGTGGCCAGGACGGCGGCATTGGGGTTGGCCTTGACCGCATACGCGATCAGCGGGTCGCCCAGACCGGCCAGCGCCTCGCGGAACACGCGGACGTGGCGGCGGATGGTCGCCGCCGAGTAGACGTAGACGGGGGTGCCGACCGCCTCGGCGATGTCGGTCAGCGGAACGTCCTCGCAATGGAGGACGCCGTTCTTCAGGTCGAAATGGTCCATGGCTCGGCGGCCATACAGACTCACCGCACCGGGAGCCACCGCCTGGGGAGTATTTTTGTTGCGGTTGCGAAAGGATGTACGCTCTGGCCACGCACAGAGAGCGGCGGCGTCAGGCGACGGCCAGGTCCACCTTTTCCACCCATTCCGGAAAGAAGACCGGCTCGCGGTTCGACCAGCCCGGGGCCGTCGCGGCGCTTTCGCTGATCGACTGAAGCAGGCCGCGGCGGCGATCCGGGTGGATGTGTGGAAGCGCCGCAGCGGCACAGAAGGCTCCGGGCAACCACGGCCGCACCGCGGCGCCAACCAGACGCTCGTAGAGGAAGCGGTAGGCGCCGAACCCGTCCAGCCGGCCGGCACCGAGGTCAAAGGCGCTCAAGGTCACCAGCGGGGCCATGAGCGGCTCCATCTCCTCGATCCCGGCATCGTCGGGAATGCAGCCGCGCAGATCGTCGAGCCGGCGATAGTGGCGTGCCTGCTGGCAGATGTCGCCGGCCTCGCCGGGGTCGCGCGCCCAGCGCCGCACGGCGTCGCGCCGAGCAAGCCCGACATCGATCGAGCGGCGAATGTAGCGCTGCGCCGCCTTCGAGAAGCTCGCAAATTCGGAGATCTCGGCCAGATAGGCCTCACCCAACAACCGTTTCGCCGCCTCGGCCATGTTCCCCGCTCCGTCCGTTCCCCCAGATCCAGTAACGGCACCGCGCGGCGGCGCTTGAGCCAACCTGCCGACGATCCGCATTGCTGCGGTGCAACATGCCGGCACGAGGTGGGGTTGCCAAGGGGGCGTGACGGCCTGGCAGCACGAAATGTGCATCTTTGCGGGAGGAGAGTCGGCGGGACCGCGGGTCAGGCCGACACGAAGGTCCGGAATGTCGAGATCGGTATCAATCCGGATGCACGAAGCGTTGGGCCGGCCGTCAGCCAGCTACCTCCGCCACGATCTCATACGATCTCAGCCGCGCCGCATGGTCGTAGATCTGCGAGGTGATCATCAATTCGTCTGCGCCGGTGCGGTGGACGAAATCCTCGATCGCCGCCTTCACGGTCGCGGGCGCGCCGATCGCCGAGCAGGACAGGGCCTGATCGAGCATCGCCTTCGCCTGGGGCGGAAGCGACTCCTCATAGCCGGGCAAAGGCGGCTTGAGCTTTCCGGGATTGCCGGTGCGCAACGCGACGAAGGCCTGCTGGACCGAGGTGGCGAGCAGCCGCCCTTCCTCGTCGCTGCCGGCGGCGAAGGCGTTGAAGCCGAGCATGACATACGGCCGGTCGAGCTGCGCGGAAGGCTGGAAATTCGCACGATAGAGGCCGATCGCCGATTCCATCGCCGCCGGCGCGAAATGCGAGGCGAAGGCGTAAGGAAGGCCGAGCATGGCGGCGAGCTGCGCACCGAACAGGCTCGAGCCGAGAATCCAGACCGGCACCATCAGTCCCTCGCCTGGAACAGCGCGCACCTTCCTGCCGGCATCGTCCTGACCGCCGCTTTTGAAATAGTCCATCAGCTCGACGACGTCGCGCGGGAACTGGTTCTCGTCGGAGGCGAGGTTGCGCCGCAGCGCACGGGCGGCGGCCTGGTCGGTGCCCGGGGCCCGGCCGAGCCCGAGGTCGACGCGACCGGGGAAAAGCGATTCCAGCGTGCCGAACTGCTCGGCGATCACCAGAGGCGCGTGATTGGGCAGCATCACTCCACCTGCGCCGATGCGGATCGTGGAGGTTCCGGCGCCGACAAAGGCAAGCGCCACCGAGGTAGCGGCACTGGCGATGCCGGGCATGCTGTGGTGCTCGGCCATCCAGAAGCGGCGATAGCCGAGCCGCTCGCCGTGACGGGCGAGATCGAGGGCGTTGCGCAAGGCCGCGCCGGCGTCGCCGCCCTCGACGATGGGGGCAAGATCGAGAATCGAGAAAGGGATCATTTCGCAAAGATGGGGTCGCGGCCTCGAACCTTCCAGCCGCCGGGCGTGCATCGAAATTGGGCTCCGGACGTTGGCCCGAAGCAACAGTCAGGAGACAGCGTGATGACCGATCTCAGCGGAGTCCGCGAGCATATGGAAGTGATCGGCGCCGACGGCGTCCATATCGGGACAGTCGACCGGGTCGAAGGCGGCCGCATCAAGCTGACCAAGGCCGACAGCGGCTCGCATCCGGAGCACCATCATTATATCTCCGGCGGACTCGTCGCGGCGGTCGAGGGTGATCAGGTTCGCCTTTCGGCCAATGGCGACGCGGCGGTACTGCTCGAGGAAGAGGAGAGCGGCGCCGGCCTCGGCGAGGATTGAGCGGGAGCGCTTCCTTGCCCCCTCGTCATCCCCACGCAGGCTGGGATCCAAGCTGACTCTCTGCCGGCGCGGGTTCCGCTTGGATGCCAGCCTTCGCTGGCATGACGTACCGGGAGAGAGCGTCTTTCTTCCTTCCGGAGCTGCTGGCCTCATTCGTGCCGCAGCGCGTCGATCGGGTTCAGTGCGGCTGCGCGCCGGGCCGGAAAATAGCCGAAGACGATGCCGATCAGCGCCGAGACGCTGAACGCTATCAGGTTGATCTGCGGGTCGAACAAGAATGGCACCTGGATGACCGGCGCGAGAAAGAAGGTCACGACCAGTGCCAGGAGCAGCCCGATCAGCCCGCCCAGGCAAGCGAGCACGACCGCTTCGACCAGGAACTGCATGAGTACCTCGCTCGCCACCGCGCCGATGGCGAGGCGGATGCCGACCTCCCGGGTCCGTTCGGTCACCGACACGAGCATGATGTTCATGATGCCGATGCCCCCGACAATCAGGCTCACCGCCGCCACCGCCCCCATAACCGCGGTAAGGATCCGCGTCGTGCCCTGAAGGGTCTCGGAAATCTGTCGGGTGTCGAAAATGTTGAAATTGTCCTGTTCGCCGGGACCGATGCTGCGCCGCTCGCGAAGCAGCGTTTCGATCTGCGACTGGACCGAAGCGGTATCATAGGCATCGTCGACCGCGACCATGATGAATCGGATGTCGCGATTGCCGGAGAAGCGGCGCTGCACCGCCTTGATCGGCATCAGCACCACGTCGTCCTGGTCTTGGAAGCCGCCCTGCCCGCGCGCCGAAAGGGTGCCGATCACCTCGCAGGCGACATCCCGGATCCGGAAGCGCTCGCCGATCGGATCGTCGTTACGGAAGAGGTTTTGCCGGACGGTGTTGCCGATGACGCAGACGGCCTTGCCGGCCTGCTCCTCGGCGTCGTTCCAGACGCGGCCGGATTCGAGCTGCCATTGCTGGGCTGTGAAGAACTGGGTGGTCGTGCCGTTGATCGTCGTCTGCCAGTTGGCGGCATTGCGCACGGCCAGGGCCGAGGCCTGCGCCTGCGGCGCGACCGCGCGGACGCCGGCGATCTGTTCCTCGATCGCCTCCACATCCTCCATCGCGAAGTCGGGCGCCTGCGCTCCTCCGCCGCCCCGGCCGAAGCCCTGACCGGGGCGGATCTGCAGAATGTTGGCGCCGAGGCTGGAGATCTGCTCGGCGACGGCGGCGGTGGCGCCCTGACCGAGCGTCACCATGGTCACCACCGCGGCGACGCCGATGACGATTCCGAGAACGGTCAGGAAGGAGCGCAGCAGGTGCCGCCGGATTTCGCGGACGGCGAGGATGATGGTGGTGAAGAACATCAGCGGGCTTTCCCATTCATCGGCAAAGTCGACCAGGCCATCATGCAGCCGCTCCCTGCTCGACGCGCTCGACCAGGCCGTCGCGGAAGTGGATGATGGTCCGGGCATATTCGGCCATGTCCGGCTCGTGGGTGACCATGAGCACGGTGATGCCGGCGTCGCGGTTGAGACCGGTCAACAGCTCCATGATCTCATAGGAGGTGGTGGTATCGAGGTTGCCGGTCGGCTCGTCAGCGAGCAGCACGTCGGGATTGGTGACGATCGCCCGCGCGATCGCGACGCGCTGCTGCTGGCCACCGCTGAGCTCGGCCGGCGTATGATCCCACCAATCGGCCAGCCCGACTTTGGCGAGCGCGGCCATCGCCGTCTCGCGGCGCCGGGATTTTTCCTCGCCACGATAGAGCAAAGGCAGCTCGACATTCTCGAGCGCACTGGTGCGGGCGAGCAGGTTGAAGCCCTGGAAGACGAAGCCCAGATAGCGCCTCCGCAGCAGCGCCCTCTGATCGCGATCGAGCTGCTCGACCGGCACGCCCTTGAACAGGAAGGCGCCGCCGGTCGGGACGTCGAGACAGCCCAAGATGTTCATTGCCGTCGACTTGCCCGAGCCCGACGGGCCCATCACAGCGACGAAATCTCCGGTCGCGACTTCAAGGTCGATGCCTTTCAGGGCCTGAAAGGCGGTGGCGCCGCTGCCATAGGTCTTGGTGACTGCGCGCAGCGCGATGATCGGATCATTGGCCATCGGGCGGCGTCGCCTCCCCGCCGGGCCGGCCTTCGGGGGCGGGCCGGCTCGACGTAGGCGCCGCGGCCTCGCGACCCTGCGCCGCCGCAGCGGGCGCCGATTTCGACGACTGCGCGGCCGGCATGGCGGCGGGCGATCCGCTCGCCGGCGCTGCGGGGGCCGCCTGGCTGTCGGCTCGGTCCGCGCGGCCACCGCCCTTGCCGCCCGCCGCCTTCTGCTGGGTCTGACCGGCGGCGAGACGGGCGGTGATCACCTCCATGCCTTCGCGCAGCTCCCCGCCGACGATCTCGGTGACCGAGCCGTTGGTCTCGCCGACCACGACCTGAACCGGTTCGGGGTTGCCGTCGGCGCCAAGCACGTAGACGGTCTGGCGGCTGCCACGGCCAATCCCGACCTCGCGTTCGGGGCGGTTGCCTCCGCGGAAGCCGCGGCGAGGAACCAGCACGCTGGTGACTCCGCCGCCTTGACCGCCCTGTGCCGCAGCGTCGCGTTCCGGCGAATAGCGAAGCGCGGCGTTGGGGACGAGCAGCACGTTGCGCCGCTCGGTGGTGACGATCTCGGCGGTCGCCGTCATTCCGGGCCGCAGCAGCAGCTCGGGATTCTGCACCGACAGGATGGCAGTGTAGGCGACGACCGTTCCGGTGCCCGTCGATGACGCGGAGCTCGCGCTGGAGGTCGCGCCCGAAGCGTTGGCGCCGACATCGACGCGGACGACCTGCGCCTCGAAGGTGCGTCCGGGATGGGCGTCGACCGTGAAAGTCGCCCGCTGGCCCTCATTCACCTGGCCGACATCGGCCTCGTCGACCCGAACCTCGAGCTGCATCGCCGACAAATCCTCGGCGATGGTGAAGAGGACCGGCGCCTGGAACGAGGCGGCGACGGTCTGGCCAGGGTCGATCTGACGGGAGAGGACGACGCCGGTGACCGGCGAATAGATGGTCGCCTTGGACAGGTTGGTCTGCGCGGAGGAGAGCTGAGCGCGAGCCTGGGCAACCTGCGCCTCGGCCGAGCGGACCCCGGCCTGGGCCCGGCGGTTCTCGGCGCGGGCCGCGTCGAGTTCGGTTTCGGACGGAACGCGGCCGTTGGAGAGGCGGAACACCTCCTCCTGCCTGGCAAGGTTGGCGCGGGCCTGGGCTGCGGAAGCCTCGGCCGTGGCGACTTGTGCCTGGGCCGAGGCCAAGCCGGCCCGCGCCTGGACGATCGTGTCCTGCAGCCGGGAAGTGTCGAGCCGGGCCAGCGGCTGGCCGGCGGTGACGCGATCGTTATTGTCGACGAAGACCTGGGTGACGAGGCCGGACTGCTCCGACCCGACCTCGACCTGATTGGTCGGCTGGAGGTTGCCCGTCGCGGAGACGGTGACGGTGAGATCGCCGCGGCGCGCCTTCTGTGTCGCATAGCCGCCCTCCGCCTCGCCTGCGAAGCAGCGGGACAGGAGGAGCAGGAGGACGACGAGCCCGACCGCGGCCGCGATATAGGTCGGGCGACGATACCAGGGCTTCGCGGCCGGGGCGCCGAGGAAGGCGTCGAGCGTTTCCTTGTCGGGCGCCGCGCCGGCGCCGGACGGGTCGTTCGTAACGGTCGTGGTCCTGATCGTGTCGTTCATCATTGGGTCCCGGTTAGCGGCGCGGCGGTTGCGCTTGCCGAAGAAGGAGCTGCCGGCTGGGCGACGGAAAGCCCGGCGGGGGCCGAGGTCGGATCCCAGCCTCCGCCAAGCGCTCGATAGAGCTGCACGAGCGCAAGCGCCTCGTCGCCACGGGCGCCGGCCATGCCGTCGCGGGCGGAGAGGAGCGAACGTTCCGCTTCGAGCAGGGTCTGGAAATCGCTCAGCCCGGCGCGATACTGGGTGCGCGCCAGGATGGCGGTGTTGCTCGCCGCTTCGAATGCGATCGCGAACTGGGCCTGCCGTTCGCGAGCCGCCTCGAGCTGGACGAGCGCATTCTCGACATCCTCCAGCGCGGTCAGCACCGAGTGGCGGTAGCTGGCGAGCGCGCCTTCGGTCGCCGCCTGCTGCGAACGCAGCTGGGAACGCAGGCGGCCGCCGTCGAACAGGGTCTGGTCGACGCCGGCGAAGATCGCTCCGGTGATGGCGTTGAACAGGCCGCCGAGCGAGAAGGCCGAGGTCCCGATGTTCCCGGACAGCCTGAGCCCCGGATAGAGCTGCGCTTCGGCAACGCCGATCCGCGCAGTGGCTGCGGCGAGGGCTCGCTCGGCCGCGCGAACGTCGGGACGCTGGCGTAGCGTGTCGGCTGGTATGCCGATCGCCACTCCACCCAGCGCCAGGGGAATGGGCTGAGGTGCGGACAGGGTCTGCGTGAGCGCGCCGGGCGCACGCCCGGTCAGCACGGCCAGCCGGTAGGTGGCGCCCGCGAAGGCGGTTTCGATCCCCGGGATCGAGGCGGCGGTCTGGGCGCGGGCTGCCCGCGCCTGCTCGGCGTCGAGCGACGAGACCAGGCCGGCCTGCACCCGCCACTGGGCGATCTGGAGATTGTCGTCGGCGATGGCGAGCGTGTCGCGGGCAAGCGCAAGCCGCTCCTGCGCCAGGCGCGCCTGCATGTAGTTGGTCGCGACCTCCGCAGCGATCGCGACCCGCAGGGCCTCCCGGTCAAACCAGGCGGCCTCGGCGTCCGCGCCAGCCGCCTCGACGCCGCGGGCGATGCGGCCGAACAGATCGATTTCCCAAGCAGCGTCGGCGCCGAGATCGAAGCTGCTCCGGTCGTTGCCGTCGCCAAGATTGCGCCCGGCGCCGGTCGAGGCGCCGACGGTCGGCACCAGGCCGGCGCGCGCCTGGACCAGGGCCTCGCGCGCCTGGGTCAGCCGCGATGCCGCGACGGCCAAGTCGAGATTGCCGGCGCTGGCCTCGTCGATCAGGCGCGCCAGCAGAGGATCGTCGAACCGCTCCCACCAGCGTACGAGCTCCACCGGAGCGGCAGGGACGGCGCCGGCCTCGCCGACGCCATGATAGCCTTCCGGCACCGACAGGTCGGCGGGTGCAGGCGTGCGATAGTCCGGACCGACGGTCGTGCAACCCGCGGTGGCGAGCAGCATGGCGGGTGCCAGGAAACGGAAGCGGGCAGCGGATTTCATCACGCTGCCCTACTCCACGACCGGTGTCGCGCAAGTTTGTTCGGCGCGGCACGACTTTGTCTCAAAATGTCCCGGAAAACGGGCCCTCTCTCCGGGAAAAGTTCAGCTCTGCTTCAAGCCCCCATGTGGATCTGCCCGACCATGCAATAGAGCATCGGCAGCGACAGAATCAGATTGGTGCGCGAAGCCATCATCGCCGTCGTCGCCGACCGTGCCTTCGAGGCGTCGTCGGCCTCGACGAGGCCCAGCGCCCGCTTCTGATTCGGCCAGATGACGAACCAAACGTTGGCCGCCATGACGATGCCCAGCCACATCCCGACCCCGATCGTGCGATAACCCTCGGCAAGGGTCAGGGCGCGGGCGGAATAGCCGCCTTCCTGAATCTCGGCGACCAGGAGACCGAGGATCAATGTGGCAAGCGCGGCCCAGCGGAACCAGAACAAGGCCGCTGGAGCGATATATCGGGAGACGCCCGGCTTCAGCTCGGCGGGTACCTTCGGCATGGTCGGGATCTGGACGAAATTGAAGTAATAGAGGAGCCCGATCCACAGGACACCGGCGAACACGTGCAGGAAGCGCAGGAAACCTGCCCAGTAAAAGCCATCCATGACGTCCGAATGGAGCCCGACCATCGCGATCACCAGCAGGGCAAGGCCGATGAGCAGCGCCAGATGGAAGTTGCCAAGTATCTTCGCCATATCCGGATCCCCTATCGTTACGTTCACGTTCCTAGGGCCCGGACGGCTAACCGACAATGGTCGTGATCGCACGGCCGCTGCCGGGAGGGAATCCGAGCCCTGGCCGAACGCTCGGAATCAATCGAGCCGCCACATGATGCTTTGCGACAGGGGCGTCCACAGCCCGGTCCGAACCCCCGCGGCGCGCAGCGCCCGGCCGGTCCATTCGTTGCAGGTGAGCACGAAGCTGTACCCGCCCTTCGCCTCGTAGAACATGTCCCATGCACTGTAGCCACGGCCGCGCAGCGGGATTGTGCGGCCATAAGCGTCGAGACGGAAGCGCGCGCGAACATAGGCCGCGAGTCGCCGATACTGATCCTCCGTCACGGTGATCGGTCGCTGCCAATCGTCCGGTCGGGGCTGATGGTCATGTTCGACGTGCAGCAGCGTCGATCCGTTGCCGAAGGCGGCGTGGAACGCATTGCCTGGCGTCAAATCGGCCCAGGTCGGGGTGTTGAGGTAGAATTCGCGATTGCCGTAACCGACGGCGATATGGTCGCTGCGGCCGTAGCGGGGGTCGCGCAGATGCTGGCCGGGAACATAGGGCCGCCAGTCCATGATCGCGTTCACCTTCGGCATGACCAGCCATGTGTGGACGCCGTTGGTGCGCACGAAGATGGTCACTCCGCGCTCCGGCTCCGTCCAGGCGACATTGGCGGGAATGGCTCCGAGAAAGAGGGCGGCGAGCAACCAGGCAAGCGGCGCCGCAACCAGCAGGACCAGGCTGCCGAGCAGGACCCGGATCGCCCTCCGCCATAGGTTCGCCGCTCCCATAGCGCGAATGTGGCAGCGCCGGACGCGGGCGGCAATCTCCCCTTTCCAAGGATCGTTTCGGGGGAAAATCGGTTTTTCCGAGTCAGCAGGGGCAGTAAGGATCATGGATGACCGAGCGTTTACAACGCGGCATCGGCATTGCGGGCCGCCCTGCCTTGACCCGCCCACAGCGCCCGATGCCGTTCCGGGCCGCCAACGGCTTTCTCGATCTCCTCTGGAAGTCGCGTCTCGCCTCCCCGCCCGAGCTGAGCGTGGAATCGCTCGAGCACGAAGCGAGGCTTCAGGCGGAGCTCGATGATTTCGGCGATCCCTGGTTCCGCGATCCGCTTCGAATATTGCTGGAGTCGCTGGTCGAGGAAGCCGAGCTCAATCCCATCGGCCGGATGGTCGCGCGAATCCACTGCCGCAAGCTGCTGCGGGAGCGGCTGTGGACAATGAAGTGGTTGCGCGACCACCCGGAGATCAGGCAACGTCCGATCGCAGAGCCGATCGTCGTTGTCGGGCCGATGCGGTCGGGCACGACACGCCTGCACCGGCTGCTGGCAGCCGACGATCGCTTCGCGCATCTGAAGCTGTTCGAAACGATCTGCCCGGTGCCGGAGCCGCCGGTCCTGAACGGGCACGGCCCCGACCCGCGCGCTTTCGTGATGAACGGTCACGATCCGCGTCCGAAAACCGCCGCGCGCTTCCTGGCCCTGCTGCACCGCGCCAACCCGGCCACCGCGATCGTCCATCCGACCGGGCCGCGCGAACCGGAAGAGGAACTCGGCCTGCTCGTCGCCTCCGCCTGGGGCATGAAGCATGAGGCGCAGTGGCGCGTGCCGTCTTATGCGCATTGGTGCGAGCAGGCCGACGCAGCCCCCGCTTACGCTCATATGGCCGACCTGTTGCGGCTGACCGGCTGGCTGCGGAAAGACGATCCGGCCCGCCCGTGGCTGCTGAAGACGCCACAGCACATGCTCGACCTGCCGGCCCTCCTCAAAGTCTTTCCCGACGCGCGGATCATCTTCATCCACCGCGATCCGGCGGCGGTGGTCGGAAGCAGTTGCTCGATGGTGTGGAACCAGATGCGCGTCCAGAGCGACAAAGCCGACCCAGGCTGGATCGGCCGCGAGTGGATGCGAAAGACGCGGCTCAAAATCGACCGAATGACGGCGGCACGGACGCAGATACCCAAGGCGCGGATGATCGACGTCCATTATGACGAGATGGAACGCGACTGGCGCTCTGTGATGGAGCGTATCTACCGCTTCCTCGACCGCGACATGGCCCCGGCCTGGCCGGCGATGGCAGCCTATATCGCGGGGACCGAAGCCAATCGCTCCTTCCGCTCCCATGTCTACCACCTTGCCAGCTTCGGCCTCGAGGCGGGCGAAGTCCGCGAAGCCTTTGCCGATTATGTCGAGGCGTTCGCGGTGCCGCTCGGGCCCGACCGGTCGAACGGGAAAGGGCATTAGGCCGCCAGTCCTGATTCGAGGTTCCGGAGATTTTCCTCTCCCATTCTCTCCAAACCCTTCTAATCAGCCCGGATGGGCGAGTGGGTGATCGGGGTCGTCGGAGGGTCAGGCCTCTATGCGCTGGATGCGCTGGAGGATGCGCAGTGGATCCAGGTCGACACGCCCTGGGGGCCGCCGTCCGATGCGCTTCTGGTCGGCCGCATCCGCGGAGTGCGGTTCGTCTTTCTTCCCCGTCACGGCCGGGGTCATCGGCTGCCGCCGAGCGCGGTGAACGCGCGCGCCAATGTCGACGCGCTCAAGCGGGCCGGCTGCACCGACCTGATTGCCATCTCGGCGGTCGGGTCGCTGCGCGACTCTCTCGAGCCGGGCCGCTTCGTCGCGGTCGACCAGTTCGTCGACCGCACCTTCGCACGCGAGAGCAGCTTCTTCGGGCCGGGAATGGCCGGGCACGTCTCGATGGCCGATCCGGTCTGCCCGCGCCTGACGACGCTCGCAGCCGATGCGGCCGAAGCCGCCGGAGCGCCTGTCACGAGGGGCGCCGTCTACCTTGCCATGGAAGGCCCCCAATTCTCGACCCGCGCCGAAAGCCGCATGTATCGGCAATGGGGGTGCGACGTCATCGGGATGACGGCCATGCCCGAGGCGAAGCTCGCCCGCGAGGCGGAGCTGCCCTACGCGCTGATCGGCATGGTCACCGATTATGACTGCTGGCGCGAGGATTGCGATCCGGTCGAGGTCGGCGAGGTGCTCGCCCGTCTCAATGCCAATGCCGACACCGCGCGGCGTCTAGTGGTCGAGCTGGCGCAAAGCCTGCCGACGCGCCGCGAGCCGTCGCCGATCGATACCAACCTGGATACCGCCCTGATCACGGCACCCGACGCGCGCGATCCGGCAATGCTGGCGAAGCTGGATGCGGTTTGCGGGCGGGTGCTGCGGCGGCCGGGATAAGCCTCGTCGATATAGGGCGAGAGGGGAGACTGCTTCAGCCGTAGATCCTCGCGATCCGCGACGGCGAGACTCCGGCGGCGAAGAGGCCGAGGCAGAAGAGATTGCGTGCCGAGCGCCGGATCCAGCCGTCGCGGCGCCAGCGCTCGGCGCTCGTCCAGGCCTCGCATTCCAACACCGCGAGCCGGCGCCGGCCGATGCGCCGCACGAGGTCGACATCCTCCATCAACGGCATCGGCCGGTATCCGCCGACCGCCCGATAGAGCGCGCGCGGAACGAGCAACCCCTGGTCGCCATAAGGCAGGCCTAGCAACCCGACCCGGACGGCAACGGCTCGCTCCACGGCCCGCGCCTGCCAGGCGCGGTCCGCGAGCCGAAGGCGGAAGCAGGCCGCCTTGTCGAGCGCGACCCTATAGTGGGCCGCGACCGCCGCCGGCCAATCGGGCGCCGGGAGGCTGTCGGCGTGAAGGAAGAGCAGCCAGTCGCCGGACGCCGCCTCTCCACCAGCGGCAAGCTGCCGACCGCGGCCCTTGGGCGCAAGAAGAAGTCGAGCGCCAGCCTGCTCGGCGACGGCGATCGTCCGGTCCGTCGAGCCGCCGTCGACGACGAGTATCTCGTCGGCCGGCTTCATCCGCTCCAGGAAAGCCGGCAGGTGCGCCTCGGCATTCAGGGTGGGGACCACGACCGAGAGCATGGCGCGCGCGATCAGCCGGTGCAGCGCGCCCCGCCAAGGACGCAGAAGCGTGCGCAATGCGGGTGATTGAGCGCGACCGGCCGCATCGCCTCGCCGAGCGTCTCGCCCATCGCGAAGCCGGGATCGTAGGGCAAAAGGGTGCAGGCGACGACGTGCGGCCGCTCGGCGCCCTTCGCCTTCACCACCATGCGGCTCGACGCGCACATCATCGCTTCGGGCGACACCCGCAATATGTCCCAGCAGGCGTCGGTGATCTCGGGCACGTCCGCCGAGGCATCCATGGTCGGAAAGAGGACGAGGTGATCGACTTCGATCCCAAGTCGATCGAACAGCTGCCCGTAGCCTGTGCGGGCCTCCGCCTCGCTGCCTGCACGGCGCCCCGCGACAGCAACGCGAAAGCCGGCGCGAGCGAGCCAGACGAGGCCGTCCAGCGCCTTCTCCCACGTCTCCGCCCCTCGCTCCGCCTCATGCGGGCTCTGGCGCCAATCGTCGAGACTCACCCGCATGACGACCCGCTCGCCATGCGCGCGAGCCATTTCGAGGAGCGCGGATTCGAACCGCCGCATCGGGCGCATGGCATTGGTGAGAACGAGCAGGTCGAAACCGCGCGCCAGCGCCGCACCCATCATCGGCACCATCTCGCGGTTCATGAAGGGCTCGCCGCCGGTGAAGCCGATCGTCCGCGTGCCATGGGCGCCCGCCTCGTCGAAATAGGCCTCGGCCTCGGCCAGGCGCAGATAGACCAAGGCGTCGTTCGTGGGCGAGCTTTCGATATAGCAGGTCCGGCAGGCGAGATTGCACAATGTGCCGGTGTTGATCCAGAGAGTGTCGAGCCGCTCGATCGCGACCGTCGCCCTTTTCTCGCCACCGGCGGTCAGGGCGGGATTGCGGAACTTGGCCGGGTCGAGCGGCCGCGCGTCCGCCACTTCAAAAGGTGACGGCGGGGCGGCGGGCATGTCCATCGCGCTCAGCATAAGCGGTCAGCGCGCCCCGCTCCACACCTCTTGGAGGCGGGCGTCCCGACCGCAATTCCAGCGGTAGAAGCGGTAGCGGACCGGATTGCGGCGATAATAATCCTGATGATAGGCCTCGGCGCGATAGAAGATTCCGCGCGGAAGGATCTCGGTCTCGATCGCCTTTCCGAGCTGCCGCGCGACACGCGCCTTCACCGCTTCGGCGATCCGGCGCTCGGCGGCATTGGCGACGAAAATGGCGGAACGATATTGATCGCCGCGATCGCAGAACTGACCGCCCCCGTCGAGCGGGTCGATCGTCCGGAAGAATCGTTCGACCAGCGTCGCATAGCTCACCTGCGCCGGATCGTAGACGACCCGCACCGCCTCGATGTGGCCGGTATTGCCGGCCGAGACCTGCTGGTAGGTGGGGTTGGGGACCCTTCCTCCGATATAGCCGGACAATGTTCCGGTGACGCCGGGAACATGATCGAAATCGCTCTCGGTGCACCAGAAGCAGCCGCCGGCGAAAACGGCGGTGGCAGTCCGCGCGGACCGCGGCGATCCAGTACGATCCGCACCCTGGGTCGCCACGACGGCGGCGGCCGCAACGCCTGCGACCAGCAGCAGCAGGAGGGCCAGCAACCGGCGCATCGTCAACTGCCTGCCGGCGCGAATTTCAGCGCGACGCCGTTGATGCACCAGCGCTGGCCGGTCGGCGGCGGGCCATCGTCGAAGACGTGTCCGAGATGACCGCCGCAACGCCGGCAATGTGCCTCTGTACGAAGGAACACCAGGGACCGGTCCGGCCGGGTGCGGACCGCTCGTGCGATCGGACGCGTGAAGCTGGGCCATCCGGTGCCGCTGTCGAACTTGTCCTGGGAGCGGAAGACCGGCAGGTCACAGCCCGCACACAGGAAGGTACCGCGACGACGTTCCGCATCGAGCGGGCTGGTCCCCGCGCGCTCGGTGCCTTTCTCCCGAAGCACCCGATATTGCTGCGGCGTCAGCCGGCGACGCCACTGGTCGGGAGTCAGATCGACCTCGAACGGCTCGGCGGCCGCTTCCGACCCGCGCCCGAACAGGAATCCCGCCAACCCCGCCACCGCGGCGGCTCCGGCACCGCCCAACAAACCTCTCTTGCTCATCTTCATCGCCCGTGCCTCCTGTCCGCTATTTCGGACGTAGCGGCTTTCAGGTTACACCGGGTCGAATGGGCGGCGAACCTGGCAATGGCGGCGAGAGCCAAATCCCCGACAGCTGGGAAGACCTCCTCGCCGCAGCTCAGGGCGGGGACCAGCGCGCCTACCGGACCTTCCTCATGTCGATTCTGCCGTTCGTCCGCGCCGTGGCCCGTCGCCATAGCTGGTCCGATGACTCGGTCGAGGACATCGTCCAGGACAGCCTGCTGACCCTTCACCGGGTCCGCCATACCTACAGACCCGGACATCCGGTGAGGCCGTGGCTCGCCGCGATCACGACCCGGCGGGCCATCGATGCGGGCCGGCGGAGCGGACGAATCCAGGCGCGCGAGACTTCGGATCCTTCTGCCTATGAAACCTTCGCCGATCCCGCGGCGAACAGCGTAGAGGCGGCACAGGCGGCGGAGTCGGTCACGCGAATGATGAATGAGCTGACGCCCAAGCAGAGGGAGGCGCTGGAGCTGGTGAAGCTCAAGGAATATTCGATGGCCGAGGCATCGGCCGCTTCGGGCCAATCGGTCGCCTCCCTGAAGGTGAATGTGCACCGGGCCATGCGGCGCCTGCGCAAAGGGCGCGAAGCGGAGGAAGAATCGTGACCAGCCGGCCGACCGAGGCGCTGATCGAATCGCTCGCCGCAGAAGCGGGGCCGGTCCGCCCGCTGGCGGCACCGCTGGCGCGGGCGACCCGGCTATTGCTCGCTCTTTCCCTCCTGTTCGCGGGCCTGATTGCGACTTTCGGCGATCCCGACGCCCTGGCCGCGCGTTTCGCGGAACGCGAACTGTTGATGGCCGCGGAGACGGCGGCGATGCTTGCCACCGGCGTGCTCGCGGTGCTCGGCGCCTTCGCCCTTGCGGTTCCGGGGGGCTCGCGCAAATGGCTGGCCGCCGCAGGCGCTGCGGCGCTGACCTGGCTGCTGCTGAGCAGCACCGGCTGCTTCGCGCTCGTTGCCGACCGCGGCGCGGACGGATGGAAGATGGACGGACATGCCGACTGCCTGCTCTTCATCGTAACGGCGGGCGCGGTGATCGGTGCGCCCTTGCTGTGGCTGCTGTCGCGAGCGCGGCCGATCGACCCCGCGCCGGTCGCGCTGCTCGGCGGCCTGGGCGCGGCGGCCCTATCCGCCTTCCTGCTGATCTTCTTCCATCCGTTCGCGGTGACCGTGCCGGATCTCGGCCTGCATCTCGCTGCGGTGCTGATCGTGATCACCGCCGCCGCTTTGCTTCGGCGCCGCGCGCTGCGTCCGGCCTGATCTGCCGATGCGAGGCGCAACTGCCGGCCGCCTGGTCCTGGCGCTCTTCGTCGCGGCTGTCTTCGTCGCCTTCTTCCTGCTCGACCTCGGCGACCGGATATCGTTCGACATGCTGAAGGCGCGCCGGAGCGAACTTGCCGGCCTGCTTGCGGAACATCCGCTCGTCGTGCCGGCCTTGTTCTTCCTCTTCTACGTCGCGGCCACCGCACTCTCGATTCCCGGCGCGGCCTTGCTGACGCTCGCGGCGGGCGCGATCTTCCATTTCTGGCTCGGGCTGGTCATCGTCTCCTTCGCCGCGACGACCGGCGCCAGTCTCGCCTTCCTGTCGTCGCGCTATCTGTTCCGCGACTGGGTGCAGCGACGTTTCGGGGCACGGCTGAAGGCGATCGATCGGGGAATCGCGCGCGACGGCCTGGTCTACCTGCTGGCCCTCAGGCTCAATCCGGCCGTCCCCTTCTTCCTCGTCAATCTCGGCATGGGGCTGACCCGGATGCCCCTGCCGAAATTCGCGCTGGTGAGCCAGATCGGCATGCTTCCGGCCACCGCCATCTACGTGAACGCGGGAACCGAGCTGGCGCAAATCCGCTCTCCTGGCGACATCGCATCGCCCGGCCTGATCGGATCGCTGGTGCTGCTCAGCCTGTTTCCGCTGGCCGGGCAATGGGCGGCCCGGTGGCTCAGGCGCCGCCGCATCTACAAGGGCTGGCGCCGGCCTCGCCGCTTCGACCGCAACCTGATCGTCATCGGCGCCGGCTCCGGCGGGCTCGTCACTGCCTATATCGCCGCGGCCGTTCGGGCGAAGGTGACGCTGATCGAAGCCCGCAAGATGGGCGGCGACTGCCTGAACACCGGCTGCGTTCCCTCGAAGACGCTGATCCGGAGCGCCCGCGCCGCGCACGAAATCCGATCCGCCGCCCGCTTCGGCATCGCGGCGCAAGCGCCGCAGGTCGATTTCCCGGCGGTCATGCGGCGCATCGAGAAGGCCATTGCCGACATCGCACCGGCCGACAGCGCCGAGCGCTACACCTCACTCGGCGTGGACGTTCGCCTGGGCCATGGGCGGATTGTGGATCCCTGGACCGTGGAGGTGAATGGCGCTCGGTTGACCACGGGGTCGATCGTGATCGCGGCGGGAGCCCTGCCGATCGTCCCCAACATCCCCGGAATAGCGGGATCGGGCTATTTGACGAGCGATACGCTATGGGAGGCGCTCGCGGCGCGCGAAACCCTGCCGCGGCGCCTCGCGATCCTGGGCGGCGGCCCGATCGGGGTCGAGCTGGCGCAGGCTTTCGCCCGGCTGGGATCGGACGTGACGATCGTCCAGTCGGGTCCGCGGCTCCTGCACAGGGAGGACGAAGACGTTGCGGAAGCGATCGCGAAAATCCTGAACTCGGAAGGCGTGACGATTCTTACCGGCCACGAAGCCATCCGGGTGGAGGGAAAGACGGTCGTCCTGCGTCCGTCCGGGGCGGAAGGCGAAGTCGCGCTGCCCTATGACGAGCTGGTCGTCGCCATCGGACGCAAGCCGCGCCTCGAAGGCTATGGGCTGGAGACGCTGGGGATCGACACCCAGGCGCCGCCGGACGTCAATCCCTGGCTGGAGACGGCTTATCCGAACATCGCCATGGTTGGAGACGTCGCCGGATCCTACCAGTTCACGCATGCCGCCTCGCACCAGGCCTGGCACGCGGCGGTCAACGCGCTGTTCGGCGGCTTCAAGCGCTTCCGCGTGGATTATTCGGTGCTGCCGCGGGTGACCTTCACCGATCCCGAGGTGGCGCAGGTCGGCCACAACGTGCAGAGCGCCCGCGCGGCAGGGGTTTCCCACGAGATCGTCCGCTTCCCGCTCGCGCATCTCGACCGCGCCGTCGCCGAGGGCGCCCGCGACGGCTGGGTGCAGGTTCTCGTCCGGCCGGGAGGCGATCGAATCCTCGGCGCGACCATCGTCGGCCACAATGCCGGCGAGCTCATCGCCGAGATGGCGCTGGCGATGAAGCACCGGCTCGGCCTCGGGAAGCTGCTCGGCACCGTCCACGCCTATCCGACCATGGCGGAGGCGAACAAATATGCGGCTGGCACCTGGCGCCGCGCGCACCAGCCCCAACGGCTGCTGCGCTGGGCCGAATTCTATCATCGCTGGCGCCGGCGGTGAGGCCGACGAGGATCCTGGTCTTCGCCAAGGCGCCGGTGACGGGACGGGTGAAGACCCGGCTGATCCCCGCGCTCGGCGCCGAGGGCGCGGCGACGCTGGCGGCGGAGATGCTCGTCCGGACGATCGGCGAAGCGATCGCAGCCGAGGCGGGCCTCGTCGAACTTTGCGGCGATCCCGATCCCGCAGGTCCCGAATGGGCGGGACGGCTTCCGCCCGGGATCGCTTCGAGTGCGCAGGGCGAGGGCGATCTCGGTGCGCGGATGGCGCGGGCGGCGCGGCGGACGATCGAGCGCGGCGAGCGCGCCGTGCTGATCGGCACCGACTGTCCCGATCTCGACCGGATGCGCCTGCGCCACGCGATCGCCTTCCTGGACGACCATGATGCGATCATTCACCCGACGCGGGACGGCGGCTATGCCCTGCTCGGCCTGGAGCGGTTCGATCCCTCCCTGTTCGCCGACATCGCCTGGAGCACGCCGGCCGTCGCCGAAGCGACTATGACCCGCATCCGAAGTCTCGGCTGGTCGCTCAAGGTGGGCGAGACCCTGTGCGACATAGACGAGCCGGCGGACCTTCTCTAAGCGCCCGGCCTATGGAGACGTTGCCGCCTTACGCGATATTCCTCGGCATCAGCAGGCGCCGGTCCGAGGAGGGCGAGACGCTCTTCGTCATGCCGTTCGCGGATGTGGTGCTAGGCCGACCGGGCTATCTCCATGGTGGAGCGATCGCAGGGCTGCTCGAATTCGCAGCGATCGGCGCGATCTACGACGCGCTCGGCACGACCGAGGAGGTGACCGTCAAGCCGATCAACGTCACCGTCAATTTCATGCGCGGCGGCACGCAGCACGACACGTTCGCGACGGCCACCATCACCCGGCTCGGCAACCGCGTCGCCAATGTCGAGGCCCATGCCTGGCAGCAGGACCGCGCCAAGCCGATCGCCGCGGCGCAGATGAACGTGCTGTTGAAGCGCTGAGCCGGGGAAGCCCTTCGGCGCGACGACGCTCCGCAAAAGGGAATGCCGCGCCCCGCCAAATAGGCGAGGCGCGGCATTCATGCGGACCTAGTCGAGTATTTATTGAGGGTCCGGCTTGTCCGCGGCGTCGCTTTCGCCCTCCGGCCCGGTCTGATTGCTCTCCGGCTCCACCGGAGTATCGGCGTTGGAGTCCGTGCTCGTCGTGGTCGTCGTGGTCGTGCCCTGGTCGGCGGGTCCGGAAGCCGGCTTGTCCGCCTGCTCGGCGGTTCCGCCTTCTGCCTGTCCGCCGGCGGGTGCCGGAGTTGCGGAGTCCTGAGCAAGGGCCGGCGCGGCTGCGAAGGCCGTGGCGAGCAGAGTGACGATAACGCGTTTCATGGCTTCTCCTGAGGGTCGTTTCGTGGATTTCCCCTGTTGCCGAAAGCCTAGCGTCCTGCCGGAAGCGCGTTCAATTGCGGGAGGCCGCACTTTGCGGTGGTTCGTTCCGTTTAAGCCACGCCGTATCGCAGGCGCCAGCGGTCCGGACCGCCGGGCTCAGCCTCGCGGCATCAATGCCTCGGCCGCGACGACCATCGCCTCGACGCCCGCGGTTACGGCCGGCTCGGGCTGGATCCGGAACAGCGGCGAGTGATGGCCCGGCGCCTCATCGACCTCGTCGGGCGGGGTGCCGCCGACGGCGAAGTAGACGCCTTTGACGCCGCTTTCGGGCGTGACGAAATAGGCGAAATCCTCGGCGCCCATTCCGGTGCGAGGCTGCTCGAACAGTCGGTCCCGACCCATGGCGGCGGCGATCGCCTCGCGCACCCGCGCCGCTGTGGTGGGATCGTTGATCGTCGGCGGAGTTGTCTCCGTGGCGGAGCGGGTAACTACCGGCAGCCGGTCCTCCGGCACGCCGAGCGCCAGGGCGGTCCCCCGGGCCACCCGGTCTATCCCGTCCAGGAGCTGCGCGCGCACTTCGGGCGTGTCGGCGCGGACGGTCATCTGGAGCTCGACCTGTTCGGGAATGATGTTGCTCTTCACGCCGCCGTGGATCGAGCCGACGCTGATCACCGCGCCTTCGAGCGGGGCGATGTCGCGGCCGACCATCGACTGAAGGGATATGACGATCTGCGCGGCGACGAGCACGGGGTCGACGCCCTGGTGCGGCGATGCGCCGTGGGTGCCGATGCCGCGGACGAGCATCGAGACGGAATCGGCGCTCGAATAAGCGATCGTGTCGGGGACCTCGATGCGCCCCGCCGGCATGTCGGCGGAGACGTGGAAGGCCAAAGCATATTCGGGCTTGGGAAAGCGGGTATAAAGCCCGTCCTCGACCATCGTCCGCGCGCCCGAGATCGTCTCCTCGGCGGGCTGCGCGATCAGAACGGCGGTGCCGGACCAAAGGCCGCGCCGGGCGATCAGCTGGCGCGCCGCGCCGACCAAGGCGGTGATGTGCACGTCGTGACCGCAGGCGTGCATGACCGGCTGCTCCACGCCGGCGGCGTCGACCTGGCGGGCGGTCGAGGCATTGGGAAGCCCGGATCGTTCCTCGAGCGGCAGCCCGTCCATGTCTGCGCGCAACAGCACGGTCGGCCCCTCCCCGTTGCGCAGCACCGCCACGACGCCGGTGCCACCGACGCCCGTCGTCACCTCATAGCCGAGCGCGCGCAGCTCCTGCGCCATGCGCTCGGCGGTGCGGACCTCACGGCCCGAGAGTTCGGGGTTGCGGTGGAAATGGTCGAACAGCGCGCCGAGATTGTCGCGATAGTCACGCGCCACCGAGTCCCGCAGCGATCGATCCTGCGCCGCTGCCGGCATCGCCCAGGTCGCAAAAGCCGCGACCAACATCCACTTCCTCATATGCTCCCCCCTCCTCGCGCCCTCAGCCGCCGTTTCGTATGGCCTCCCGGGCGATAACGAGCTGCTGGATCTGGCTGGTGCCTTCGTAGATGCGGAACAGCCGGACGTCACGGTAAAGCCGCTCGATGCCGTAATCGGCGACATAGCCGGCGCCGCCGAAGACCTGCACCGCGCGGTCGGCGACCCGGCCGACGCTTTCGCTGGCGAAATATTTGGCAGCGGCCGCATCGAGGGTGATCGGCCTTCCGCCGTCCATTGTGGCCGCCGTTTCCAGCACGAGCGCGCGGCCCGCCATCGTATCGGTCTTCGAATCGGCGATCATCGCCTGGACGAGCTGGAAGTCGGCGAGCGGCTTTCCGAACTGCCGGCGTTCGGTCGCATAAGCGACCATGTCGGCGATCAGCCGCTCGGCGATGCCGACGCAGACCGCGGCGATGTGGAGACGGCCGCGATCGAGCACGCGCATCGCGATCTTGAACCCCTCGCCTTCGTCGCCGAGCCGGTTCTCCGCAGGAAGCGGCGCGTCGTCGAAGGTCACGTCACAGACATGAGCGCCCTGCTGCCCCATCTTGCGCTCCGGCCTGCCGATCGACACGCCGGGCAGGTCGGCCGGAACGAGGAAGGCGGAAACCCCGCGCGCGCCCGCGCCGCCGGTGCGCGCCATCACCGTGAACAAGGACGCCCGGTCGGCATTGGTGATGAAGCGCTTGGTGCCGGACAGGCGGTAGACGTTTCCGTCCCGTGCCGCCTTCGTCTGGACCGAGGCGCTGTCGGAGCCGGCGCCGGGTTCGGTAAGGGCGAAGCTGGTGATCACCTCTCCGCTCGCGATCCGCGGCAGCCATTGCCGCTTCTGTTCGTCGCTACCGGCCATGACGAGGCCCTGGCTGCCGATGCCGACATTGGTGCCGAACACCGATCGGAAGGCCGGCGACGTGCGGCCGAACTCGAGCGCGACCCGCACTTCTTCCGACATGGTGAGGCCGAGGCCGCCATATTCCTCGGGGATCGAGAGGCCGAACAGGCCCATGTCGCGCATTTCGCGGACGATCTCCTCGGGCACCTCATCGTCTTCGCCCACCTGTGCCTCGAGCGGCCTCAGCCGCTCGGCGACGAAGCGTCGGACCGTTTCGATCAGGGCTTCGAACGTGTCGGGATCGAGGGGCATGCGACCGTCAATATCCCTTCAGGCGCGCCAGGCGGTCGGCATGGAAAGCGGGATCGCCGAACAGCTCGTTCAGCACCCGGTCGCGCTTCATGTAGAGGCCGATATCATATTCGTCGGTCATGCCGATGCCGCCATGCATCTGCACGCCTTCCTGAACCGCAAGCGTGGCGGAGTGGCCCGCTTTGGCCTTGGCGACCGACACCATCGCTTCGGCGCCGGCGCTCGATTCATCCAGCATCTGCTGCGCCTTCAAGGTCGCGGCGCGGGCGATCTCAAGCTCCGAATAGAGGTGGGCGGCGCGGTGCTGCAGCGCCTGGAACTCGCCGATCAGGCGGCCGAACTGCTTGCGCTGCTTCAGATAGCCAACCGTCATGTCCATCGCGGCCGAGCCCACGCCGACCAACTCTGCCGCCGCGCCGGCGCGGCCGGCGCCGAGCAGCCGGGCGAGGATGTCGGCGCCGCGACCGACCTCGCCCACCACGGCATCGGCGTCGACCCCGACCCGATCGAAAGTCAGGCGTGCGCCGATGCTGCTGTCGGCGAGCCGCACGCCTTCGACCTCCAGCCCGGGCGCGCCTTTCCCGACTGCGAACAAGGTGGGGCCTTCTTCGGTGCTCGCGGCCACCAGGATAATGTCGGCCGACGCGCCCTGAACGACGAACTGCTTGCGTCCCGAAAGACTGAAGCCGTTGCCGGAACGTTCGGCGCGCATCGCGATCGTGTCCGGACGATGCCTGGGGCCTTCGTCGACCGCGATCGCAGCCACCGTGTCGCCGGCGAGGATGCCGGGAAACCAGCGCTCCGCATGCGGCGTGTCCTTCACCGCCTCGACGAAGGCGACCGCCGTCATCAGGAAAGGCGATGGAGTCAGGTTGCGGCCGATTTCCTCGAGGACGATGCCCGCCTCGACGTGGCCCAGCCCGAGCCCGCCCTGCGCCTCGTCGATGAGGATCCCGGTAAAGCCAAGGCCCGCGAACTGCTTCCAAAGGCCATGGCCGAAACCGTCCTTGCAGTTCCGGTCGCGCCAGTGGCGAAGCTGCTTCGCGATGGCGCCTTCCTCGGCCATGAAACTTCGCGCCGCGTCGCGCAGCATGGTCTGGTCGTCATTGAGGTAGAGCGGCATTCGATTTCCGTTCCCGTCATCGTCACCCCGGCAGGGTGCAAGCTGTCTTTCCTTCTCCACTTCCGTCTGGATCCCGGCCTTCGCCGGGATGACGGTGGTGGCATGCACCGGCGCCCGGGCGGGTACCCGGCTATGTCCCCGGCAGCTCCAGGATCCGCTTGGCGATGATGCCGAGCTGGATCTCGCTGGTGCCGCCTTCGATCGAGTTGGCCTTGGTGCGAAGCCACTCGCGGGCGGCCTTGCCCCTGCGGGAGCGGTCGCTCTCCCATTCGAGCGCGTCGGACCCGCCCGCCGCCATGACCAACTCGTGGCGGCGCTTGTTCAACTCGGTTCCGGCATATTTCATCATGGAAGGCTGGGCTGGATGGGCCTGCCCCGCCTTCAGCTCGTCGATGAAGCGTTCGGACATCGCGCGGAAAGCCATGGCATCGACGTCGAAGCGGGCAACGTCGGCGCGCAGCACCGGATCGGCAGCGACGGCATCGCGCAGCACTTCACCCAGCGCCGCGCCGGCCTGGCCGGCAAGGCCCATCCCGCTGATCATCTCGCGCTCGTGGCCGAGCAGATATTTGGCCACGTCCCAGCCCTTGTTCACTTCGCCGACGACCTGGTCCTTGGGTACCTTCACGTCGTCGAAGAAGGTCTCGCAGAACGGCGAGGACCCCGAGATGAGCAGGATCGGCTTCGTCGAGACGCCCGGCGTCTTCATGTCGAACAGAATGAAGCTGATGCCGTGATGCTTCGGTGCCTGCGGATCGGTTCGGACCAGGCAGAAGATCCAGTCGGCCTTGTCCGCATAGCTGGTCCAGACCTTCTGGCCGTTGACCAGCCAATGGTCTCCCTTGTCCTCGCATTTCGTCTGCAGCGAGGCGAGATCGGAGCCGGCATTGGGCTCCGAATAGCCCTGGCACCAGCGAATTTCGCCGCGAGCGATTTCGGGCAGATAGCGGCTTTTCTGTCCCTCATCGCCATATTTGAGCAATGCCGGACCCAGCATCGAGATGCCGAAGCTGGTCAGCGGATTGCGGGCGCCGATCCGCGCCATCTCCTGCTTCAATATCTTGGCCTCGGCTGGGGACAGCCCGCCGCCTCCATAACGTTCCGGCCAGTCGGGCACCGTCCAGCCGCGTTCGGCCATCCGCTCGAGCCAGCGTCGCTGGGCCTCGTTCTTGAAGACCAGGTCGCGCCCGCCCCAGCACAGGTCGGTCTCGTCGCGAACAGGCTCGCGCATCTCGGCCGGGCAGTTCGCCTCCAGCCAGGCGCGCGCCTCGCCGCGGAAGGCTTCGGAATCGCTCATCGGCGCTTCTCCTTTACGTAAACGTCAAGTGCCGCGCAGGTTGCGGAGAGTCAACATGCGTCGTCGGAAGATCGGCAGTCTGCGAGATCGACCGGCACATAGTCGGCCGGGCGGACGCGCTTGACCAGGCGACGATAAGCGAAGCTATGGCCCGGCCATAAGGTGTAATTGCGGCCCTTGCCGATCAGATACCAGCTGTCGCAGCCGCCCTTCATCCACACCGTGTCGGCCATCTGCGCCTGGACGTCGTCGAAGAAAGCGTCCTGAGCCCGCCGCCGCGGCATGACCGCCGCGTCCGCGTCTCGGGCGAGGGCCATGGCGCTGATGATGTGGGCGATCTGCGCCTCGATCATGTAGATGATGCTGTTGTGCCCAAGGCCGGTCGCCGGCCCCATGGTGATGAAGAGGTTCGGATAGCCCGCGACGGAAATGCCGAGATAGGCTTTCGGCGCGTCGGCCCACTGGTCGCGCAGCGCGACGCCGCCGAGGCCGACAATGTCCGGCCCCTTCCAGGCCGCCTCGACGTCGAAGCCGGTGCCGAAGACGATCGCGTCGAAGCCATGGGTCCGCCCGTCGGCGGTGCGCAGCCCATCCGGCGTCGCCGCCTCGATCCTCTCGGCGACCAGCTCGACATTGTCGCGGGCAAGCGTTGGATACCAGTCGTTGGAGATGAGCACACGCTTGCAGCCGAAGCGATAGCGCGGCGTCAGCCGATCGCGCAGGATGGGATCAGCAATCGCGCTTTCCATATGCTCGCGAGCGATGCGCTCGAGCTTGTCCAGGCCGCGCATCCGCCGAAGGCGCGGCTGGAGCAGCAATTCGCTACGCGCGAAATGGAAGAGGCGCAGCAGCTTTTGTCGCCAGGGCTGACGGCGCCATCGCTCAGCGACGCGCGGCGTGATCTCGCGGTCGAGCTTCGGCACGACCCAGGGCGGCGTGCGCTGGAAGATCGTGAGCCGGCCCACCTTCGGCGCGATCTCGGGCACGAACTGGATCGCGCTGGCGCCGGTGCCGACGACCGCGACCCTCTTCCCCTCGAGCGGGAAGTCGTGATTCCAGGCGGCCGAATGCCAGACGGCGCCGTCGAACCCATCGAGGCCGGCTATGCCGGGTAACCGCCAATTGCTCAGCCCGCCGGTGCCGAGGACGAGGAACCGCGCCTTCGCTACCGTCCCGTCGGCCGCCTCGACCTCCCAATGGTCGACGCGCCAGCGCGCCGCACGCATGTCGCGGCCGAAGCGAAGGTGCGGGCCGAGGCCGTGATCGCGGGCGACGCCGCGAAGATAGTCCAAAATCTCAGGCTGCGGCGGATAAAGGCGGGACCAGTCCGGCTTCGGCGCGAAGGAGAAGGAATAGACCGGCGAGGTGATGTCGCAGGCGCAGCCCGGATAATGATTGTCGCGCCAGGTGCCGCCGAGATCGGAGGCGCGCTCCCATATCTCGAAATCCTCGCGCGCAGCCCTGCGAAGCGCGACCCCCATGCCGATTCCGGAAAAGCCGCTGCCGATGACCAGCGTGTCGAGCATGACGGCAGGCTAGGAGGCGAGACCGGCCCCGGCAAGGCGGCGCCGGCGCAGTTGACGGAGGTCTCCAGGGACCGCCGAGCGGGAAAGCCGGTGAGACCTCAGACGGCCACTGACGGCGGCCCCGCCTGCACGGACGGAGCCGGCTCGTCAGCAGCCTTGAGACGGGCGGCATAGCGGTCGGCGAGTTCGCGCAAAGCCTTCGCGCCGTCGCCCCGGAAGGTGGGGCCGTGCATCAAGGCCAGCATGCGCGGCTCGAGCTCGGCGAGCCGGCGAATCGTCGGCGCGGTCGCCGGGCCGAGGCTGGTGGCCTGGAACAGGTCCTCCGCAGCCATGGCAGGCGTCACGATGTCCCCCGACGTCGTGGGATCATCCCCGAGCTGAGTGAACAGGTCCCCGCAGAAGAGCAGGCGCGACCGCTCTTCGAAGACGACGCCCGCCTCCCATCCGTGCGGCACGTGCGGCGTCGCGATGAACCGGATGCGGCGGCACCCTTCACAGATCAGCTCGCCGTCGGCCAGCGCGCGCGGCGGCCGGTCGGCGAGATCGTTGAGCGACACGGAGCAGGCCGTCTCGCCATGGGCGACCTGGCTGTTCGGTGCGGCGGCGAGCCACAGATTCATCGCGCCGCATTCATCCGCCTCGACATGGCCGAAGGAGATCCAGCGCAGTCGATCGAGCGGCATGATCGACCGCACCGCGTCGGAGAAGAGCGGGAACATGGCGCGCTGGCCGGCGTGGAAGAGCAACGGCTCATCGCCGTCGACCAGGAAGCTGTTGAAGGTGAAGCCTAGCGGCGGGGCGATGTCGGGCACGAGCACCGACAGGCGGTAGATTCCCTCCTCGACCTCGTCGATTCGTGCGGTCATGGTCTCTCTCTCCCTCCAGCCGGGAGACCGACAATAGCACAAGTCGGCGCGGCGCCGGATGAAGCCCCGGACTGGACCTCAGGGCGGCTCTGCTCTAGCCAAATCCGATACCTTACGCGAACGTAAAGCAGCGGAAGCGAGACCATGGATTTTTCCCTTACGGAACGCGAAGCTTACTACCGCGACAGGGTTCGCGACTTCATCGAGACTCGGATTCGGCCGCGTAGCGAAGACTTCAAGCAGCAGCTTGCCCAAGGGGATCGCTGGCAGCCGATCGCGGTGATCGAGGAGCTGAAGCCGCAAGCGAGAGCCGATGGGCTGTGGAACCTGTTCATGCCGCCTGGGCAGGCCCTGAAGCATGTCGACGAGACGTTCGAATTCGAGGGCACGCAGCTCAGCAATGTCGAATATGCCCTGTGCGCCGAGGAGATGGGCCGCGTCGGCTGGGCTTCGGAGGTGTTCAACTGCTCTGCGCCCGACACAGGCAATATGGAGGTGCTGCACCGCTACGGCACGCGCGAGCAGAAGGAGCGGTGGCTCCGGCCGCTGATGAACGGCGAGATACGCTCCGCTTTCCTGATGACCGAGCCGGGCGTCGCTTCGTCCGACGCCACGAACATCCAGTGCGAGATCCGCCGCGACGGCGACGATTATGTGATCAACGGCCGCAAATGGTGGTCTTCGGGCGCGGGCGACCCGCGCTGCAAGGTCGCCATCCTGATGGGCAAGACCAATCCGGACAATCCAAGGCATCAGCAGCAGTCGATGGTATTGATGCCGCTGGATGCGCCCGGCGTGAGGGTCGAGCGGGCGCTCACCGTCTTCGGCTATGACGACGCCCCGCACGGTCATATGGAAATCGAGCTCAAGGACGTCCGCATCCCGGCATCGAACCTCTTGCTCGGGGAAGGGCGCGGGTTCGAGATCGCACAGGGGCGGCTAGGCCCGGGGCGTATCCATCACTGCATGCGCACGATCGGCGCCGCCGAGGAAGCGCTGAAGGCGATGGTCATCCGGCTGCAGAACCGGATCGCCTTCGGCAAGACCCTGTCGGCGCACAGCATCTGGGAGCAGAGGATCGCGACCGCGAGGATCGACATCGAATGTTCTCGGCTGCTTTGCCTCAAAGCCGCCGACATGATGGACAAGGCCGGCAACAAGGCCGCTCAGGCCGAGATCGCCATGATCAAGGTGCACGCGCCGAACATGGCGCTCAGAATCATCGACGATGCCATCCAGGCGCATGGCGGCGCCGGCGTCAGCCAGGACTTCGAGCTCGCCAAAAGCTATGCCGGCATTCGGACCCTGCGCCTCGCGGACGGCCCCGACGAGGTCCACGCCCGCGCCATAGCGAAGCTGGAATATGCCAAGCATCCAGTGGCTTGAGTTCCGCCAGCGCGGGAAAGCGGGGGTGCAGAAAGCCATCGCGAGGAAAGGAGCGCAACCTTGAAAGCCGCCGTCCTGCATCAGACGCTGTCGGACCTCGTCGTCGAGGAGGTTGCCGTCTCCAAGCCGGGGCCTCGCGAGGTGCTGATCCGCACGCGCGCCTGCGGCGTGTGCCATTCGGACCTGCATTTCATCGACGGCCTCTATCCGGCGCCGACCCCGCTCGTTCCCGGCCACGAGGCGGCGGGCGTGGTGGAGGCGGTCGGCGACGACGTGACCGCGCTCAAACCGGGCGACCATGTCGTCACCTGCTTCTCCACCTTTTGCGGGCGTTGCGAATATTGCGTCACCGGACGCCTGGCATTGTGCACAGACGCCTCGACCCGGCGAAAGCCGATGGAGGCGCCGCGCATCGCGCTGGACGGAACGCCGCTGCATCAGCTGCTCAACGTCGCCGGCATTGCCGAGCAGCTGCTGGTGCACGAAAATGGTGCGGTCGCGATCGATCCGGACATGCCGTTCGACCGGGCCGCCCTGATGGGCTGCGCGGTCGTGACCGGCGCTGGCTCGGTGCTGAACACGGCGCAGGTGAAAGCGGGCGACCATGTCGCGGTCATCGGCTGTGGCGGGATTGGCCTCGCCGCCGTCAACGCAGCGAAGATCGCGGGGGCTGCGAGGATCATCGCCATCGATCCGGTGCCCGCGAAGCGCGCGCTCGCCGAGAAGATGGGGGCAACCGACAGCTTCGACCCGGAAACGGACAAGCTTCGCGAGCAGGTGGTCGAGCTCACTCGCGGCGGCGTTCATCACGCGATCGAGGCGGTCGGACGAATTGCGGCCGGGGAGATGGCGCTGGCGCTGCTTCGGCGCGGGGGCACCGCCACGATCGTCGGCATGATGCCGATGCATGAAAAGCTGCCGATGCGGGCGCTCGATCTGCTTGCCGAGAAGAAGCTCCAGGGCTGCCTGATGGGATCGAACCGCTTCCCGGTAGACATTCCGCGACTGGTGGATTTCTACCTGGCGGGGCGGCTTGACCTCGACAGCCTGATCGCCGAGCGGATCCCGCTCGGCGAGATCAACGGCGCCGTGCAGAAGCTGCGGGGCGGCGAGGCGGTGCGTTCGGTGGTGGTGTTCGAATGAGCTCCAGCCTCGTCGGCCCGGCGCAGCCTGGCGCCCAAGCGACGCAAGACAGGTCTCGGGCCGGCATCCCGGCCTTGGCGGGAAAGACGGTTGGGAGAGTATCGCATGAGCCTGTTTGATCTGACCGGGAAAGTCGCGGTGATCACCGGCTCCTCGCGCGGCATAGGCCGGGCGATCGCCGAGGCGCTGGCCGACCAGGGTGCCAAGGTAGTGATATCGAGCCGCAAGGCCGAAGCCTGCCGTGAGGCGGCGGACGCGATCAACGCCCGGCACGGCGAGGAACGGGCGATCGTCGTACCTGCGAACATCTCTTCCAAGGAGGAGCTTCAGAACCTGGTGGACGAGACCCGCCGCGAATGGGGCCGGATCGACGTTCTGGTCTGCAACGCCGCGTCCAACCCCTATTACGGGCCGATGGGCGGGATCAGCGACGAGCAGTTCCGCAAGATCCTGGACAACAACATCCTCTCCAACCACTGGCTGATCCAGATGGTGGCACCCGAGATGGTCGAGCGAAAGCAAGGCTCGATCATCATCGTCAGCTCGATCGGCGGGCTGAAGGCCTCGCCGGTGATCGGCGCCTATAACATTTCCAAAGCTGCCGATTTCCAGCTCGCCCGCAATCTCGCCGCCGAGTTCGGGCCGCACCAAGTCCGCGTCAACTGCATCGCCCCCGGGCTGATCCGGACCGATTTCGCCCGAGCGCTCTGGGAGAATCCCCAGACGCTGCAGATGGTGACCGGCGTCACCCCGATGAGGCGGATCGGAGAGCCCGAGGAGATTGCCGGAGCGGCGGTGTTCCTCGCCTCCTCCGCTTCCACCTACGTGACGGGCCAGACCATCATCGTCGACGGCGGGAGCACGATCGGGGTGGGACTGTGACCGCGCGGCTGGCAGGCAAGGTCGCGATCGTCACCGGCGCGGCTTCAGGGATCGGCAAAGCGAGCGCCGCCCTGTTCCGGGCGGAGGGCGCCACGGTCATCGCCGCCGACATTGCCGAGGCCGAGGAGGTGGTCGCCGCGGACGCGGGCAACGAGGAGGATGTGAAACGACTGGTCGAACAGGCGGCGCGCGACCATGGAGGCCTCGACATCTTCTTCGCCAATGCGGGTATTTCGGGCGGACTCGCCTCGATCTTCGAGCAGACCCCGGAGGATTGGCAGGAGATATTGCGCGTCAACCTGATCGGACCGTTCCTGGCCATCAAGCATGCCGCGCCGCTGCTCAAGGAACGGGGCGGCGGATCGATCATCTGCACCGCCTCCGTAGCCGGCATTCGAGCCGGGGCGGGTGGGCCGGCTTATTCGGCGTCCAAGGCCGGCGTGATCCGGCTGGTCCAGGTCGCCGCGACGCAGCTGGTCGGGGCGAACATCCGCGTCAACGCCATCTGCCCGGGCCTCATCGAGACGGGGATGACCAAGGGTATCTACGACACGGCACGCGCCGCGGGGAAGGCCGACATGATCGGGCACCTCAATCCCCTGAAGCGCGGCGGCGAGGCCGAGGAAATCGCCCGGGCTGCCCTCTTCCTGGCCTCCGACGAGTCCAGCTATGTCAACGGACATGCCCTTGTCGTCGACGGCGGCCTCTCCGCCTCGCACCCTTTCTATCGGCAGGAATATGGCCGAACGGCCTTTTGAACCAACGTCCTTCGATACGCCGTTTCGACAAGCTCAACGGCTACTCAGGACGAGCGGATCTGGAAACACAGGAGACTTTCGCATGACGAGCCCCATTTCGACCAAGCTGCACGGCGACGTTCTGATCGTCACCTCCAACAATCCGCCGGTCAACGCGCTGGGCCATGCGGTGCGCGAGGGGCTGGTGAGTGCGATCGAGCAGGCCGATGCCGATGAAAAGGTGAAGGCCGTCGTGATCATCTGCCAAGGGCAGACTTTCTTCGCCGGCGCCGACATCACCGAATTCGGCAAGCCGATGCAGATGCCGATGCTGCCGATGGTGGTGGACCGGATCGAGCAATGCACGAAGCCGGTTGTCGCGGCGATCCACGGGACGGCGTTCGGGGGCGGGCTCGAAGTGGCGCTGGCAAGCCATTATCGCGTGGCGGTGCCGACGGCGAAGCTGGGCGTGCCGGAGGTGAAGCTCGGCCTGCTTCCCGGAGCGGGCGGGACCCAGAGGCTGCCGCGCGTCGCCGGCGTCCGGCGGGCTCTGGAGATGGCAGCGACCGGCAATCCGGTCGGCGCCAAAGAGGCCCATGACATCGGCCTGGTCGATCGGTTGATCGAAGGAGACCTGGAGCAGCATGCGGTCGCCTTCGCCGAGGAAGTGCGCGACGTCCGTCCCATCCCGAAGACCAGCGAGCGGGACGACAAGCTCGCCGAGGCCCGCGCCAATCCCGCCGTCTTCGACGAGTTCCGCGAGGCCAATGCCCGGAAGTTTCGCGGATTCGATGCGCCCGAGTACAATATCCGCGCCATCGAGGCGGCGGTCGCCAAGCCCTACGCGCAAGGCGTGCAGGACGAGCGCCGCCTTTTCATGGAGCTGATGAGCGGCACCCAGGCGCGCGCGCAGCAATATTTCTTCTTCGCCGAGCGCAAGGCCGCAAAGATCGAGGGCCTGCCCGAGGACACCGGGACCCGCGACATCAAGCGGGTCGGCGTGATCGGCGCCGGGACGATGGGCGGCGGAATCTCGATGAACTTCCTGTCGGCGGGGATTCCGGTGACGATCGTCGAGATGGCGCAGGAGGCGCTCGACCGTGGCACCGGCGTGATGCGCAAGAATTACGAGGCCAGCGCCGCCAAGGGCCGGATGACCGCCGACCAGGTCGCGCAGGCGATGGGACTGCTGAGGCCGACGCTCGAGCTCGACGCGCTTGCCGACTGCGACCTGATCATCGAGGCGGTGTTCGAGAATATGGACGTCAAGAAGGATATCTTCGGGAAGCTGGACCGCATCGCCAAGCCTGGCGCCATCCTCGCTTCTAACACCTCCTATCTCAACATCGACGAGATCGCGGCGACCACGTCGCGGCCACAGGACGTGGTCGGCCTCCATTTCTTCTCGCCGGCCAACATCATGAAGCTGCTGGAAGTGGTGCGCGGCGCGAAGACGGCCCCGGACGTGCTGGTGACGGCGATGCAACTCGCCAAGAAAATCAGGAAGGTCGCCGTGGTCGCCGGCGTCTGCCACGGCTTCATCGGCAATCGGATGCTGATGCCGCGGCAGCTCCAGGCCAACCGCCTGCTGCTGGAAGGCGCCACGCCCGAACAGATCGACCGCATCCATGTCGAGTTCGGCATGCCGATGGGCCCGTTCCAAATGGCCGATCTCGCCGGCGTCGACATAGGCTGGCACCGCGATCCGAACCGGATCGAGAATATCCGCGACAAGCTTTGCGCGCTCGGCCGCTGGGGCCAGAAGAAGGGCGCCGGCTTCTACGACTATGACGAAAAGAGGCGGCCGACCCCCTCTCCTGTCGTCGCCGAGGTGATCGAGGCATTCCGCTCCAAGGAGGGCGTGGAGAAGCGGGAGATAGACGATCAGGAGATCATCGAACGAACGCTCTATACGATGGTGAACGAAGGCGCGAAGATCCTCGAGGAAGGCATGGCCCAGCGCGCATCCGACATCGATGTCGTCTGGGTCTACGGCTACGGCTGGCCAGTCTATCGCGGCGGACCGATGTTCTGGGCCGACACCGAGGGCCTGGCGAGAATCGTCGAGGGGCTGAAGCGACAGCAGCCGCGGCTGGGCGGGGATTTCTCGCTTTCCGACCTGCTGGTACGCAAGGCCGAGGCGGGGGAGAAGTTCACACGCTGACCGGAAGGGTCGCTTACTCCCTGCTTACCTTCGCCTGTTAGACCCTCCTCATCCAGAAGGGGAGGGTCCAACATGCAGCTGCCCGCCAGGCACGAGTTCCGGGTTACCGATCGGACGGTCGACGTCGAGGTGCGCCCCGGCTTCGATCCGGCGATCGACGAAGCCGCCGCGCGCGCGAGCCCGACCCATGCCTTCCTTCGCCGCGCCTGGTTCGAGCCGGCGGGAGCGGCCGGATCGACGACCCTCGTCGCTCGTCGGAGCGGCGGATCGATCCTCGCCACGCTTCCGCTGGCGCCGATGGGGCCCACCATGCTCGGCGCACGCATGGTACCGGGAAGCTATTGGCCATTTCGAGCGCCACCCGTTGCCGCCGACGCGGACGAAGACGAGATAGGCGCATTCCTGGGCGACGCTGCGGTGGACCGGACCCTCGGGCAGGTCTGGCGCATGGGCCCCTATCATGCCGACGAGGCGGGCACCGGGCTCCTTGAACAAGCGGCGCGGAACGGAGGCTGGACGGTACTGAAGCGGCGGCTCGGAACAAGCTTCGTCATGGACATACCGGCTCTTGCGGCACAAGGTCGCTGGCCGAAGCGCACCCTGGCACGCAAGATGCGGTCGATGGAACGCCAGCTCTCTGCCGAGGGTCCGCTGCGATTCCACTTCGTCAAGGGCGCCCGCTGGGACGCCGCGGCGCTCGACGCGCTCGCCGCGATCGAGACCAACAGCTGGGTGGGAACGCGCACCGATGGGAGCGGAGCGAAATTCCTGAAGCCGAAGCAGCGGGACTATTGGGAAGGCGTACTCCGCGACCCCGTGCTCGCGGACATGCTCTCGGCCGTCATTCTCTTCGTCGGCGACACGCCGGCCGCCTTCTCGTTCGATCTCAACGCAGGTCGGACGCAATATGGCTTGGCGGGAAGTTATGACGAACGCTTCGCGCGGTGGCGTGTCGGCAGGCTCGTCAGCTGGCGGCACCTGGAAGAAAGCGCGGCACGAGGCATCGAGCTGGTCGATTGGGGGTCGGGCGACAGCGGCTACAAGCGCGAGTTCGGGGCCGTTCCCGGCTCGGAGATCGTCGACTGCCTGTTCGTGCGCAACCGATCGGTGGCATCCCTCCTGCGGCCGCAATGGCTGAGAAAGTCGGCCGAGAATGACGACGCAGAAGCCTCACCACTGATGACGCGGAACCAACGCGTCATGTTCGCTGCCGTCGTCACGGCGGCCGCCGCTGCCTCCTTCAGCGAGTGAGATGCGCGCGACCTTTCCGCCCGCTCGCGGTCATCCGCGCATCGCATTGGATGCCGTGTCGAACACGCCGGCCAGCGTGAAGCCGAGGCTGTTGAGAACGGCCAGCATCACCAGAGCGAGGAGTGCGAGGAGCAAGCCATATTCGATGGCGGTAGCGCCGCTTCGATCGCGCAGCAGAGGCTTCAGGATGGACATAGCGGCACGCTCCTGACGAGGCGATCAACAATATCCGCCGAGAGGTTGCCGCCGCCTTAAGTTTCTGGCGGTATGGCCTCCCTTTGTCTTTCGGAGCCCATCGACCATGCGATCCTGCTTCATCGCCGCTTTGCTGCTCGTCCTCGCCTCCTGCGCGCGACCGCCCGCCTTCGACGCGGCGGCCGAGGAACAGGCGATCCGCCAGGTGATCGCCGACATGGAAGCGGCGTGGAATCGCGGCGACTTCCGAGGCTACATGGCCGGGTTCAAGAATCCCGACGTCGTCTTCGTCTCGCGCGGCCAGTTCCAGCGCGACTGGCAGGGCACGCTCGACCATTATGTGCGCGATTATGGCGGCTCGCCCGACCAGCGCGGACACCTTCAGTTCCGGGACATACGGATCGAGATGCTGGCGCCCGATGCCGCGCAATTGATCAGTCGCTACCGCCTCGAGCGTCCGCAGGCGCCGCAGGAAGGAATCAACACGCGGTTGATGCGCAAGGTCGACGGGCGATGGGTCATCGCGCTCAACCATGTGAGCGCGCAGGAATAAGGCGTTCCGTTTGCCGCTCAGGCCTCCGTCCGCGCCAGCAGGTCGATCAATTCCCGGTGCCAGAAGCGGGCCCAGGTGTGGGTCGAATGACCCCGCGTTTCCGGCGTGGCGCGAACGAGGATGTAGCGGACGCTCGGCATGCGCCGAGCCGCTTCCTCTGCGATGCCATAGTCCGGCGGGTTGATGAAGTCGTCGGCGCTGTTGATCCACGTCATCGGCGTGCGGATCCGGTCCAAGTGCGGCCACGGATCGTAATTGCGCGACGATTCAATCTGATAGATGTAGTCGTTGGCATCCATGGCGGCGATGGAGCGGTCGATCCGCTCGACGATATATGCGTCGGCGCTCTCCCGGTCCGGATAAGCCTTCTGGAGATAGAGCGGGGCGAAGCCGGCGACCTGGAGAAGGCTCGCGGCGACGCGTAGCCCCTGAATCGGCTGGCTCGCATAATTCCCGTCCTGCCAAGCCGGATCGCGGCGTATCCCCTCGACCGCGGCACGGCGCCACATGCGATTATGCCCGGCAATCTCGACCGGCAGGCAGGCTTTCGGCATCATTGCCCGCACGAAGTCGGGATGGGTCTCGGCCCAGACGAAGGCATGCATGCAGCCCATCGAGGTGCCCATCAGCAGGCGCAGCCGATCGACGCCCAACCCTTCGATCAGCATGCGACGCTGCGCCTCCACCATGTCGTCATAATCGTAGGCAGGAAAGCGCATCCTCAGCCCGTCGCTCGGCTTGGAGGAACGCCCGTGCCCGATATTGTCGGGAAGGATGACATAGTAGCGGCTGGTGTCGAGCGGCTGGCCGGGACCGAACAGCTCGTCGGCGAAGTGCGGCTGGAGGAATTGGCGGCCGCTGCCTCCGGTGCCGTGCAGCACCATCACGGCATTCACCACCCGGCCCTCGGCGTCGCGCCGCGGCGTGCCGAGCGTGGCATAATGCATCCTGAGCTCCGCCATCCGCTCGCCCGAACCGAACCGGAAGTCGCGAAGGATGACGTCGCCCTCCTTAAGCCGGGCGGAATAATCCGTCTGGGCCAGAGCGGGCGCGCCCAGCAGGACAAGCAGGAGCCAAGCCATCAATCGCATATTCTGATTTCCCCTTCTTGCAGCGGGTCAGCGACCCAGCACATCCTCGTACGTGCCGAGGTCGAAGCCGAGCAGGCGTCGGTCGCCAAGGTCCAGGACCGGGCGACGAATCATGGACGGCTGCTCGGTCATCAGGCCGACCGCTTTTTCCTCGTCGAGGTCCGCTTTCTGCGAATCGGAGAGCTTGCGGAACGTCGTCCCCGATCGGTTGAGCAGCCGCTCCCAGCCCAGCTCCTTCGCCCAGCCTCGTAGCCGCGGGGCATCTATGCCCTGGGTCTTATAGTCGTGGAAATCATAGGCTATGCCCCGGGCGTCGAGCCAGGCGCGAGCCTTCTTCACCGTGTCGCAATTGCGAATGCCGTAAAGCTTCATTCCCGCCTGATAGAGCGCTTGCCGAAACAATGGGAACCGATTTGCGACCAGATGCGGCGTCAGCTCCGGTCGAGTACCTCGCGCACGCGCATCGCGAGCTCGGCATGAGTGAAAGGTTTCGCGACCAGGTCGATGCCCGGATCGAGCCGGCCATCATGGACAATCGCGTCCCGGGCATAGCCGGTGGTGAACAATATCCGAAGACCGGGCCGCGCCTGCCGGGCTTGCTCGGCGAGAATGGCGCCGCTCGTTCCACCCGGCAGCACGACGTCGGTGAACAGCATGTCGATCCGCAGGTCCGTATCCTCGATCATCCTCATCGCCGAGTCGCCATCGTGCGCCTCGAGTACGCGATATCCGAGCTCCCCCAGCAGCTCGACGGTATAGGCCCGCACGTCATCGTCATCCTCGCAGACCAGCACCGTTTCCTCGCCGGCGCCGAGCGGCGTCGCCACGAGTTCCACCGACTCCTCCTGAAACTCGGTCGCAGCGAGCCGAGGAAGATAGACATGGATCCGCGTGCCCCTCCCCTCCTCCGACTCGATCCGTAGATGCCCGCCGGACTGCCTGACGAAGCCATAGACCATCGAAAGGCCTAGCCCGGTTCCCTTGCCGACGTCCTTGGTTGTGAAGAAAGGCTCAAACGCGCGCTGGCGCGTATCCTCGTTCATGCCGGTGCCGGTGTCCGACACCGAGATCGCGACATATTGGCCGGGCGCGATCGGATCGGTGGCCCAGGGCTCGTCCTCCCGAAGCTGCGCTGCCCCGGTTTCGATCAGCAATCGTCCGCCGTCAGGCATCGCATCCCGGGCATTGACCGCGAGGTTCAGGATTGCGCTTTCGAGCTGGTGAGGATCGACTTCGATCCGCGGCAGGCCGACCGCGAGGCTAGTCTCCACCGCTATCGTCTCGCCGAGCGTCCGGTGGAGGAGCTCGGACATTCCGTCGAGAAGAGCATTGGCATCGATCGCCTTAGGTGCGAGCGGCTGCCGCCGCGAGAATGCCAGCAGTCGCTGCGTGAGCGTCGCTGCCCGCTGCGCGCCGACCATTGCGCTCGAGATCGCGCGCTGAACGCGAGGATCGGCAGTTCCGGCGAGCCGCCGCGCCGCCATGTCGAGATTGCCGCTGATCACGGTCAGGAGGTTGTTGAAATCGTGGGCAATGCCGCCGGTGAGCTGGCCCACCGCCTCCATCTTCTGCGCCTGGCGAAGCGCCGCTTCCGCCTGCTCACGCTCCGCGATCGCCGCCGCGATCCGCTGCTCCAGTGACTGGTTCAGCTCGCGCAGCGCTTCTTCCGCACGCCGGCGTTCCCCGATCTCGCGCTGGGCCGATTCGAACAGACGGGCATTGTCGATCGCCACCGCCGCCTGACCGGCAATGCCTTCGAGCAGCCGCCCGTGCCGCTCCTTGAATCGGCCCGGCTCGGCATGGCCGAAGAAGAGGCCACCGATCACCTCGCCCGAGCGGCTGGCAACCGGGACCGCCAGATAGGATCGCACCGGAAGGTGGCCCGACGGCATGCCCCGGTACGGCGTGTTGTGACCATAGCGCGGGTCGCAGGTAATGTCGTCGGAAAGGACTACGCCCTCGCCCTGGAACGTCGGTGCAAACACCTTGGTGTTGCGAGGCATCGGGAACTTCTCGAATTCCGACCGATCCACGCCCGAGATGGTATAGAGCATGTAGCTCTCGCCGGCCGAATTGAGGACGTTGTAGAAGAAGGCGCCGAATTGCGCGCCGGTGAGCTCCACGCCGGCGTCGGTGACGAACTGGACCAGCCTCTCCAGATCCAACTCACCCGCAAGCGCCGCGCCGAGACGGTTCACCGTCCCCAGCATTCGGCTCTCGGCGCGAAGTGCGGCTTCGCTCTCCCGCAGTTCCTCGAGCGCCCGGCGCGAGTCGGTCACGTCGAACGCAAGGCCGACATAGCCGAGAAACGCGCCCGATCCGTCGCGCGGCTCGCAGGACGCGCGCAGCCAGCGCCATTCGCCGTCGCGACGACGGAAGCGGGCTTCGAAATCAAAGGAGGCGCGGGACCTCCAGCCATCGTCGCGGCGCTTGAGGATCATCGGCAGATCGTCGGGATGGGCGAGGCTCATCCAGGTGTCGCCGCGCAACGCTTCGACCCCCAACCCTGTAAATTCGGACAATGCCCGATTCGCGAACTCTATCCCGCTGGCATTGGTGACCCAGATCGGTGCGGGCGCACTATCCGCCATGGCGCGGAAGCGAGCTTCGCTCTCGCGCAACTCCTCTTCGGACCGATGCGCTTCGGTAAGGTCCTCGACCACGACGAAAAAGCCGGAAACCTTGCCATTGGTCTGCCGATCAGGAACGTAGTCCAGGCGCACGTAGCGGGGGCCGCCGCGGCTGTAGGGCAGGCCCAGGTTCCGGCTGACGCGCTCTCCCTGAAGCACGCGTTCGACCAGCGGGCGGACCTCCTCATAGGCCGCCTCGCCAAGGACCTCGCGCATGTGAAGCCCGCGCAACTGCCCTCGATCGCTTCCGAACCAGTCCTGATAGGCCTTGTTGTTGTAGCGATAACGGCCGTCCGCGCCGATATAGGAAATGAGGATCGGCAGTGCGTCGGCAACAAGGCGGATCCGGGGATCGACCGATACGGCCCCCTGCAAGGCTTCGATCAAGGAGTCCCGTTCACGAAGGGCAGCGACAAGACGGGCATTTTCGGCCTCCAGCACGGCGACGCGATCATCGGAATGGGCAGGGCCGCTCATTCAGCTCTTCCCTCCCGACAGACCGGTCACCGTGCCCCCTGCACCGCCAAACGCGCACCGTAAACTCCGCCCTGACTCCATCGTTCCGGTGCGGTGCACGATGTTCCTGGGGAAAATCAATCCCTTCGAAGCTTCCAGACAACATGCCTCGTGACCAGACACGCGGCGTCACAAACCTGCCCTTGCGCGATCGAGGGCCGCCTGATGTGGTGGCGCCGATCAGGTTCGACGGAGATTCATGCGATGAAGGAAGAATCGGATTCCGCACCGGCCCCGCCGCGCTGCGCATGGTGTGGCAACGATCCGCTCATGATCGAGTATCACGACCGCGAATGGGGCGTCCCCGTCCACGACGACCAGCGCCTATTCGAATTTCTCGTCCTCGAAGGTGCGCAGGCCGGGCTCTCCTGGCGGACCATCCTCAACAAGCGTGAAGACTATCGGCGCGCCTTTGTCGGCTTCGATCCACGAGCCATCTCGCAATTCGGACCAAAGGACGTGGAACGGCTGCTCGCCGATTCCGGCATCGTGCGAAACCGCCTGAAGGTAGAGGGAGCGATCAGGAGCGCCGCTGCCTTCCTCGCCGTCCAGGAAGAATTCGGATCGTTCGGAGCCTATGTGTGGAAGTTCGTCGGTGGAAAACCGGTCGATCATCGCATCGGTTCATCGGCCGACCTCGCCGCGCGTACGACCGAGTCCGACGCGATGAGCAAGGACCTCCAGCGCAGAGGCTTCAAATTCGTGGGACCAACGATCTGCTACGCCTTCATGCAGGCGGTGGGGATGGTGAACGACCATGAGACGAGCTGTTTCCGGCACGACCAACTATCCTGAGCTCGACGCTTTTCACGCACTATGACGTCGCCGAGTTGGCTCGTCCGAGCTTGAGATCGGCCGCGCGTTCCGTTGGCGTGACGAACGAGCATGCCGGAGATCGACGTCGTTCCATGCCTTTTTCATGTTCAAAGCGCGCGGCAGGAACGGCCGCTTTTCGACTCAGATTCCCGATGGGACAGTGGCCGCCATTGCGCATAACCGATCGTCATCCTCCAATCGGCTTGAACGCCACCGCTCTCACTCCCACTCGATGGTTCCCGGAGGCTTCGACGTACAGTCGTAGACCACCCGATTGATGCCCCGCACCTCGTTGACGATCCGAGTTGCGACACGGCCCAGGAAGGCGGCGTCGAAAGGGTAAGCGTCGGCGGTCATGCCGTCGGTCGAGGTGACTGCGCGCAGGGCGCAAACATGGTCGTAGGTGCGCGCATCGCCCATCACGCCGACCGTCCGGACCGGCAAGAGGACGGCAAAAGCCTGCCAGATGGCGTCATAGAGGCCGGCCGAGCGTATCTCCTCGAGGAAAATGGCGTCGGCCTTGCGCAATATCTCGCACCGCTCGCGCGTCACCCGGCCGGGAATCCGGATGGCCAGGCCCGGTCCCGGAAAGGGATGGCGGCCGACGAAGGCCTCGGGCAGGCCGAGCTCGCGGCCGAGCTCGCGCACCTCGTCCTTGAACAGCTCGCGCAGCGGCTCCACCAACTCCATGTCCATCCGCTCGGGAAGACCGCCCACATTGTGGTGGCTCTTGATGGTCACCGAAGGGCCGCCAGTGAAGCTGATGCTCTCGATGACGTCCGGGTAGAGAGTTCCCTGCGCGAGGAAATCGGCGCCGCCGATCTTGTTCGCTTCCTCCTCGAACACGTCGATGAAGGTCTTGCCGATGAACTTGCGCTTTTCCTCCGGATCCTCGAGCCCAGCGAGGCCGGCGAGGAACAAAGCCTCGGCATCAACGTGAACGAGGGGAATGTTGTAGCTTCCGCGGAAGAGACTGACGACCTGCTCGGCCTCGCTCTGGCGCATGAGGCCGTGATCGACAAAGACGCAGGTGAGTTGCTCGCCGATCGCCTCGTGGATCAGCACCGCGGCAACGGCGGAGTCGACGCCGCCCGACAGGCCGCAAATAACCCGTCCACGGCCGACCTGCTCGCGTATCTCCGCAATCTTGGTCGCGCGGAACTCGGCCATCGTCCAATCGCCGGCCAAGCCGCAGACGTGGCGGACGAAGTTGGCAATCAGTTTCGCCCCGTTCGGAGTGTGCACGACTTCAGGATGGAACTGGACGCCGTAGAAGCGACGATCATCGTCGGCGGTGGCGGCGAACGGCGCACCCTCCGACTGAGCGACGATGCGGAAGCCGTCGGGAATGGCCTCCACCTTGTCGCCGTGGCTCATCCACACCTGGTGACGCTCGCCGGGCGCCCAAAGGCCGTCGAACAAGCGACAGCTGTCCTTGATGTCGACGAACGCGCGGCCGAACTCGCTATGGTCGCCCGCGGCGACGCGCCCTCCGAGCTGGGCGGCCATCAGTTGCTGGCCATAGCAGATGCCGAGCACCGGGACTCCCGCTTCGAACAGGGCCTGGTCGGCGCGGGGGCTGTCCTCGAAGGTAACCGAGGCCGGACCGCCGGAAAGGATGATCCCCTTCGGGCGCATCCGCTCCAAGGCTTCGACCGCGCGGCTGAAGGGCGCGATCTCGCTATAGACTCCGGCCTCGCGGACCCGCCGTGCAATCAGCTGAGTCACCTGGCTTCCGAAGTCGACGATCAGGACGGATTCGACGGGCTGGATCGACATGGCCGGCGATTAGGCAGTGCGCCGCCGCCTGTCCAGCGCTCCGGCTGTCGCAAATCTACGCAATTCGGTACGATAGCCGCGAGGCGGGAGGAAGAAATGCTTTTGGCGACTCGGACGCCGAGCCACGATGGCGCTCCCCCGGAACCGCTGGGCGTCAGCCGGCCGAGGGTGAAAGGACGACCGGTTCACCCGTTGATTCGACGGCTGCGGACCGAGGATCCCGTCCATTTCTGGCGGGATGGAATGAAGGAAAAGGCGCGCGGGCCTCTCGCCCGCGCGCCCCTTCTCGGCAGTATCGTTCGGGTCAAACTCGGAAGTCGTAGACCCGGCTACCCTGCGCATAACAGGTAAAGCTTTCGCGATCCCAGCCGGCGCGGCGATTCCAGCCACGACCGTCATAGTCGCGAACCAGCACCCGGCCCCGCACCCGATAGGTGCCGTTCCGCCGAAGATCGACATCGCTGATCCGCTCGACCTGTCCATACCTGCGGGCAACCGACGCGCAGGCGTTCAGCGCCGCGCGCTGGCCGCCATAGCCGTAATCATAGCCATAGCCGTAACTCGAGACGTAGCGTCGGTCGTAGCCGTAATAGCGGGAGCGATCATTATCGGTCAGCGCATCTATGGCGAGAGCGAGTCCGCCGACAATGGCCACGCCGGCAGCAACGTCGCCGACATCGATCCCACGGTCGCGATCATAGCGGTCGCGATCATAATATTGTGCCTGAGCGGGGCTCGCCGTCGAAACGGCCATGAGCGCGGCAGCGCCGACACCCGCGAGGCATTTTGTCCAGTTTTTCATCCTGAGCCTCCTGATCTAGGGGAAATTCCCTGAGTATCAGCAAGTTATACCATGGGAGCCATGACCTCGCGCTGAACCCTTGATTAGGCCGCTGTTCAGGTTGGGGCGCTGAAACCTGAACATAATCGGAGCTCACCAGCGATAGTTGTGGGTCCGGAAGCGGCTCACCCGGCCGTTCCGCCGGACGTCGCAGCTGAAGGCGACGCGGCGTCCGCCCCAGTGGCGGTCGCCCCGCCAGTGCCTTACCTCCACGGCGCCAAGCACGCGGACGCGATTTCGGCGCGCGAAGTGCACGTCGCGAATGTCGACCCGCGCTCGACCCCGCCCGGCATAGCGGCGCTGCGCCTCATAGCGGCAGACGTTGACGGCATGGCGCTCCAGGCCCCGCTCTCATCCGTAGCGGCCGCCATGATATTGCGCCTGTGCCGAAGTGGCCGTGACCGCCCCGGCGGCCATGGCGGCTGCAGCGCCCAGCACTGCAGCGACTATCCTCTTCATCTTCATCGCGCTTCTCCTCGTCTCGCGATCGCGGAAGGCCAACCAAGATAGCCATTCGCGTCTGGCATCGCGCTGAACCGGGCCGTAGGGCGCCGTTCAGCCTCAATCGTTAAGCACATGCCGAAGTTTTGCTTGCCGGACTGGAGCCGTGAGAATAGTTAAGGACATGCTTAACGAATCAGGCGCGCTCGATCTCACCTTCCAGGCCCTCGCCGATCCGACGCGCCGGCGGATGGTGGCGCAGCTCAGCCGCGGGCCGGCGTCGGTGAGCGAGCTGGCCAGGCCATTGCCGATCAGCCTTCCGGCGGTGCTGCAGCATCTGCAAATGCTCGAAGCGAGCGGACTCGTCCGAACCGAGAAGACGGGGCGGGTACGAACCTGTCGGATCGCGCCGCGGGCGCTCGCGACCGCTGAGGGCTGGATCGTCGAGCAACGCAGAATGTGGGAAGGTCGGATCGACCCGCTCGAAGCCTTTCTCGAAGTGCAGAGCGAGGAGAAGAAAGATGACGACGACTGAACATCATGACTTGATGATAGAACGGACGCTCGACGCGCCTCGCGACCAGGTCTGGAAGGCGCGGACAGACCCAACCCAGCTGAAGAAGTGGTGGGCGCCCAAGCCCTACGAGACCACAGATTGCGAGGTCGCCAGCGAACTCGGGGAGACGATGTGAGCAAGATGGCGCAAGAGACGATCAGCCTGCGTGTCGAGCGGCGCATTGCCGCGCCGCCCGACCAGGTGTTCGACGCATGGCTGGACCCGCGCGCCGTCGGCGGCTGGCTGTTCTCGACACCGGACGGCGTGATGGAGAGGGTCGAGATCGAACCATGGGTCGGCGGCCGATTCATGATTGCGGAGCGGCGAGGCGCCGAGCTGGCCGAGCATTTCGGCGAGTATGTCGAGATCGATCGCCCGCGCCGCCTGGTCTTCACCTTCGGCACCGACCGCGACGAGCCGCCGAGCCGCGTCTCGCTTACTTTCGAACCGGACGGAGAAGGCACGCGCCTCGTTCTGGTGCACGAGCTGGACCCGAAGTGGGCCGATTATACGGACCGCGTCCGGCAGGGCTGGACCATGATCCTGGACGGTCTCGCCCGGACCCTGGCCCAACCGCCGGATTGACGATTAGCAGCCGCGATCGATCTCGCGGCCGACCAGCGCGCCGACCGCGCCGCCGATGATCGCGCCGACCGTGCCGTCGCCGCCGCGGCGATAGCCGTACCGACCGTAGCGACGGCCGCTCCGGCCGACCTCGCGACCCAGGAGCGCGCCGGCGGCCCCACCGACGATCGCGCCGGTCGTGCCGCTGCCGCAGCGACGGCCCCGATAATAGCCGCGGCCGCCATAATAGGCGCGGCGGCCATAATAGCCGCGACCATAATAATCGCCCGGCCGGTAGCGCCGATAGCCGTCGCGGTAATAGCCGCGATGGCCGTCATAATAGCGGCCGCCATAGTAGCGATCGCCATAATAGCCCTGAGCCTCAGCCGTTGCGGGCAGCGCAACCAGCGCGCAGGCCGACGCCGCAGCGCCGATGATGAACTTCCTGAGCATGTACACGAGCTCCTTCAACGCCGGCGGATCCCGAGTCCGCCGCGAAGGAGGGTGCGACGCTCTTGCTGAGTCCCCGATGAACGGGATGGTTAACGGGAGATGGACGGCGGCCCGGGCGCGTCGAAAGGTGGACGACGCGGCGTCTTTCTGCATCTTCCGGCGCGTCGGCCCGCCGGCTGCGGCGACGCTTACCCGCCACATGCGGGAAAGGCCATCTCTCGCACGGGCGAGCGCCTGCGGAGGCAAGCCTTGAATCCGCTTCCGCGGGCGCGGTCGTCGATGGCGCGGTCCCCGGGGCCCCTCGTCAACGGCGCCGCCGCCTGCCTCAGAAATCGATCGCGGCGATCAGCGTGAAGTTGCGCGGCCGGGCGTAGATGATCTCCGCATAGCCCGACGCCGTCGTCAGCGACGAGGTGCCGGCGGTCGGATAGAGCTCGTCGGTCAGATTGAAGACGTTGAGGGTCACTCGCCAGTTTTCCTGGGCAAGCGTCAGTCCGGCATTGACCACCGTCACGTCGTCCTGCGCGATCTCGGGCGAGTTGCCGGCGTCGAAAAACTGGTCGCTCGTATGGCTGACGTCGACGCGCGGCGTTAGCGCCCAGCCGTTGCCGAAGCGGAAGGTGTAGGAGGCGCCGATATGGGCTTGCCACTCGGGCGTGAACGGCAGCCGGCTGTCCAGCGTCGCGATCGCGGTGGGAGCGATCGGTCCGAACGGCGGCGGATCGATGATGCTGTCGAACTCGTTGTCGAGCCAGCCCAGGCTGGCGTCGATCCTGAGGTCGGCCACCGGCACCCAGTCGAGCTCGAACTCGGCCCCCCGGATCGTCGCGGCGCCGGCGTTGAAAAGCAACGGAACGACCCCCAGCCGGTAGGTGAGCTGGATATCGTCATAGGAGGTGGTGAAGAAGGCGGCGTTGAAGCGAAGCCGCCGCGCGGGGTTGGTCTTGAAACCGAGCTCGAACGTCTCCGCCTGTTCGGAATCGAAGGCGATCGGCGCATTGTCCGGCGGCGCGGCATTGTAGCGCTGGTTGAAGCCGCCGCTCTTGAAGCCTTGGGACCAGCTCAGATAGGCCATGAAGGCGGGGCCGAAGCGGTACTGGATGCTGGCCGATCCGGTCGTGGCCGAGAAATTCTCCTCGAACCGGTCGGTGGAGAGGAACAGGCAGCCGGTCTGGGTCGGGGGCGGACCGTTGAACGGGCAGAGCGCCGTCGGGATGGCCGGCTCGGGTGCGCTCGCGGGCGCGACGTTGAACAATATACCCCGGATGCCCTTGGCCTCGTCGGTGTAGCGGATGCCGGCGGTCACGCTCAGCGCGTCGGTGACCTCGAACGTCCATTGGGTGAAGGCGGCCCAGGCTTCGGTATCGAGCGAGACGCGCTGCGTGTCGTAGGACGTGCCCGGATTGCCGATCGGGACGATGACCCGGTCGAACGAATCCTCCTCGAAATAATAGCCCCCGACCACGCCGCTGAGACGGCCCACCTCGATCAGCGCCTGGAGCTCCTGGCTGAACTGGTCGCTCTCGCTGGAATAGTCGGTGTGGAGGATGAGCAAAGGGGTGTTGTCGGCATCGCGCGTTCCCGACCATTGCAGATGGCGCGCGGCGGTTATCGACTTCAGCGTGATCGCGTCGCTCGCTTCCCATTCTGCGGTGAAGCTTGCACCGTAATTCTCCAGCCTGCTGCTTGCCGGAAAGGTGCCGCCATTGGTGAACGGGCCCAGCGCCTGCGCGTCGTTGCCGCATCGGGGATCGCGGGTCGGCGTCTGGGGAACGAAGGGCGGCGGGAAGGTCGCGCCCGGGCAGCCCGCGGCGACGCTCTGCGCGGCGACGAACACCGCATTCTCGTTGATCGCCCGGAAGACGAAGGGCGAACCGTTCTCGTCCTCGCGGGCATAGTCGCCGCGCAGGAGGAAATTCAGCGACGGATCCGGCTGCCAGCGCAGGGCGCCCTGGCCGAAATAGCCATGCTCGTCGCCCAGATCCTTGCCGTCGAAGATGCGCCGGACATAGCCGTCGCGGTCGCGAAAGCCGCCCGACACGCGTGCCGACCAATGGCTCGAGATGGGGATGTCGTAGGCGGCGAAGACCTCGAACAGATTGTCGTCGCCGATGCCGACCTGGAACCGATTGCCGGCGCCGGTGCCCGGTGCGTTGGTGGTGATGAGCACCGCGCCGCCGATCGTGTTGCGGCCGAACAGCGTGCCCTGCGGCCCGCGCAGCACCTGGATGCTGGCGATGTCGCGAAACTCCATCGCGCCGCCGACCGACCGCCCCATATAGACGTCGTCGATATAGATCCCGACGCCCGGATCGACGGCCGGGGTTGCGTCGGTCTGGCCGATTCCGCGGATGAAGACCTGGGCCGCGCTATTATTGCCGGTCAGCGTGCCGTGCGAAGTGAACTGGAGGTTCGGCGCGACCTGGTCGAGGTCGGTGGTGGAGACGAGCTGCTGGCGTGCCAGGGCCTCGCCGGTGAGCACGGTGACGGCGACGGGCGCGTCCTGCAGGCTTTCCTCGCGCCGCCGCGCCGTGACGATGACTTCCTGCTCGTCCGCCTCGGCCACCGTCCCGGCCTGGGCGCAGGCCGGCGCACTCCATCCGGCGAGGAGCGACGGCACGCCGGAAATTGCGAGCAGAACCTTGAGCTTGACCTCCATGTCGCTTCCTCCCTCTCTGTTTTCGCGTCTATCTTCGTTCGCCGGACCTCATCGCCTCGACGTGCAGGATCGCCCGCTCGAGCAGCCGGCGGAGCGTCTCGCGCTCGTCCTCGCTGAAGATCCCGAAGATCCGCCGTTCGTTCACCGCGCTCTGCTCGACCGCTTCATCCATGGCGACGCGGCCCGCCTCGGTCAGGAACAGGGCGTTGGTGCGGGCATTCGCCCCGGCTCGGCGCTCGACGAAGCCGGCCTGCTCGAGCTGCTCGACCATATTGGCGGCGCTGGTGCGGGAAAGGCCGGTGAACTGCGCGAGCTCGGACTGGCTGCAGCCGCTATGGGCGTTGATGTGCAGCAAGGCCGTCATCCGGCTGGGAGAGGTGAGGCCGATCCGCGTCAGCCGGGGCGAAAGGTCCGCATAGATGGCGAGCTGGAGCATGGTGATCCGAAGGCCCAGCCGCACCGGCGCCTCGCGCATCGCCGCGGCCGGCGGCATCTGCCGGATGTTCGACGAATTCTCGGCCTCCGTCGCCAACATTGTCAAGCCCCCTGACAATCATGATATAGTAATCTTCACGCGCGGGACTCGCAAGAGGCGGCTGGACGGGGTTTAGGCCCGGGACGCGGGCGCTTCAGGGTCGCCGCTGCGGCAAAAGAGCCCGGTGCCGGTACGGTCGCTCGCGGTCCGGCCGAATCCGATGGCGAAGGTCGCGGGCAGATGCGCACGATTGCGACGCCTGGTTCGCCGAACCGTGCCAGGAGATCCCATCGTCCGTCCCGAATGGGAAAAGTCGGATAGCACCGAAGCCCGAAGGCCCGGTTGCATGGAACGTGAGAGCCGCCGCGGCGTCAGGGCCTGGTGGTCGGAAATGAAGCCGACCTTGGAGAGGAAAGCCGAATGCGAGTTGGACTCTGACGATTGATATCCTTGCCGGCTTCTGGGCGTCGCGGCATCGACCAGCGCCTGGATCGCTAGTGCGGTAGTCGGATCGACTATATATTTCCCTCCATGGCCCTCCCTTCCCCCTTCACCATCCACCGGCTCGCCGCCGACGACGTGGCGATCCTGCACGGCATGCTCACCCTCTTCGGCAAGGCCTTCGACGATGTCGAGACCTATGACGGAGCGCGGCCCGAAGCGGACTATCTGCGGCGCCTGCTGGGATCCGACACGTTCGTCGCCCTGGCGGCGCTGAAGGACGGCGCCGTCGTCGGCGGCCTGGCCGCCTACGAGCTGTGCAAGTTCGAACAGTCGCGCAGCGAGTTCTACATCTACGATCTGGCGGTCGATGAGGCGCACCGCCGCGAAGGGATAGCCACGGCGCTGATCGAGACGCTGCGGCCGATCGCCGCCGCCCGCGGCGCTTATGTTATCTTCGTTCAAGCCGACCTCGGCGACGACCCCGCCATCGCCCTCTATTCCAAGCTCGGGACTCGCGAAGACGTTCTGCACTTCGACATTCCGGTAAGCTGAAGTTGCCGCCGGATCGCGGCAGACAAAGCTAGAGTTTCACGCGCGGAACAATCTTCGCCGGCGGGATTTCGACATGTCGGAGTCAACTTCCTCCGAGCGGGGACTTCAGCAGCCGACAATGCGCCTCGTCCTGCTCTTGCTTATCGCGTTCGTTTCGCTCGCGGGCTGCGCCACCGGCCGCGAACCGCGTGCCCCCCAGGTGTCGCTGCCGGACGCCTTCCGGAGCGACGGCTCGACAAGCTCTAGAGCCGCGCTCGACCGTTGGTGGCGCCTCTATTCCGATCCGCAACTCGCCGAGCTGGTCGAGCGCGGGCTCGCCGGAAGCTTCGACACGCGCGCGGCGCTGGCCCGTCTCGAAGAGGCCCGGGCATTGCGGGCAGCAACGCTCGCCCAGCTCGGTCCCCAAGGCGGAATCGAGGGCTCCGGCGAGGTCCGGCATACGGAGGATCTCGGGGGCACGCCGAGCGTGGACATCCCCGGAGTTCCGCCCGGCTTCACCCTGACGCCCGGCGGTACCAGCGGTACCGCCAATCTCGGCTTCAACGTCAGCTGGGAACTCGACCTGTTCGGCCGCAACGCGGCGACCCGGCGCGCCGCCGATGCCGAGCTGGCGGCCACCGCGTTCAACGTCGAAGCCACGCGCGCGGCCGTCGCAGCCGAGATTGCCGACAGCTTGTTCCAGGCGCGGGCGCTCGCCCTGCAGCTCGAGGACGCGCGGCAGACGCTGCGAATCCAGCAGGAGCTGTCGCGGATCAGCCGAGTTCGCGCCCAACGCGGACTCGGTGCCGACTCGGACACGGCACGCGTGGAGTCCGAACTGTCCCAAGCCGAAGCGCAGGCTCAAGACCTGGAAGGGCAACTCGACACCCTGCGCCGATCGATCCTGCTCCTGGTCGGCACGGGGACGGCCAATCTCGCCACGCTCGAAGTCACGCCGGAACTGGGACCGGTACCGTCCCCGCCCGCCTTGATACCGGGGGAATTGCTGGTCAGGCGGCCCGACGTGCGCGAGGCAGAGGCGCGACTCGAAGCGGCCGCCGGAAACCTGACGCTCGCCGAACTGGAGCTTTTCCCGCGGATCAGCCTCGCACCCGGGGCGGGCCTATCGCTGCAGCGCGGAACCTTCGAAAGTACGACGGCCTTCTGGGCATTCGGCGTCGGGTTCACCTTGCCGGTGCTGGACCGGCCTCGCCTGCTCGCCCAGATAAGGGCGGAAGGTGCGCGCGCCGAGCAGGCCGTGCTTGGCTACGAGCAAGCAGTACAGACCGCTTACGCAGAAGCGGACCAGGCGCTCACGCAGCTCGAGGCCGACCGGCGTCGCATGGCGCTTCTCGCAGCCGGAGAACGGCAGGCGCGCATTGCCTATGACGCCGCGCTCCGGCGCTACCGTCTCGGACTGGACGACCTGGCGGCCGCGCTCGACGCGGAGCGCGCCTGGCGAGCGGCACGGACCGCCGCGGCGGCGGCACATGCCCAGGCGCTGCGGCGTTCGGTTCAGGTCTTTCGCGCCTTCGGCGGCGGCTGGGCGCCGGAGACAATGGGAGGCCAGGCCTGATGCGCAGGCTAGGACGCCCGGCAATGCTCCTGGCGGCGGCTTGCGCTCTTGCCGCCTGCGGGGGACAGGCGAGCGAGGAGCCGGAGACGAAGGCGGGGCCCCGGACCGTCACCGTGGCTCGCGTCGAGCTCCGACCGCTAGTCGGCGGCGTGACCGGCTCGGGTATGCTGGCAGCTCGCGAGGAAGCGGCCGTCGGCTCGGAAATCGGCGGATTCCGGGTGGCCGACGTGCTCGCCGAGGAGGGCGATTCTGTTCGAGCTGGCCAGACCCTGGTGCGGATCGACCCAACCCTGCTTCGGGCCCAGATCACCCAGCTTTCCGCCAACCTTGCCCAGCAGCGGACCCAGGCCGCGCAGGCCGAGCGGGAGGCGAACAGGGTCGCAGGACTCGACGGCGAAGGCATACTCTCCCAGGAGGCGATCGAGCAACGGCGCGCCGCTGCGCAGTCTGCCCGCGCGGCGGTACGCGCGGCCGAGGGCCAGCTCCAGGAACTGACGACGCGGCTCGCCCGCCTCACAATCGTCGCGCCGGTATCGGGCCGCGTGCTGGAGCGCACCGTTCGACCCGGCGACATAGCCACGGGCGGCGGCGAACCGATGTTCAGAATCGCACGGGGCGGGCAGATCGAGCTGCTCGCGGAAATTCCGGAGGCCGAGCTGGCGACAATCCGTCCCGGACAGCCCGTCGAGGTTCGGTTGCCTTCGGGCGAGACGATCACCGGATCGGTGCGGCTGGTGGAACCCGAGGTGAACGAGCAGACCCGGCTAGGTGTCGTTCGCGTCGCCCTGCCGAACCGGGACGACCTGCGTGTCGGCGGCTTCGCCACGGCCAGCTTCACCGCTGCGGGCGCCACCGTGCCGGCCGTCCCCGAGGATGCGCTCCGCTACGATGCCGAAGGCGTTCACGTCATCACCGTGGACCGGGAATCGCGCGCCCGGCGCGCCCCGGTCCGCACCGGCCGGCGCGCAGCCGGCTGGGTGGAGCTGGTTGAAGGGCCGCCGGTCGGGACGCCCGTCCTCCGCGGCGGCGGCGCCTTCGTGCTGGAGGGCGAGCAGGTCAGGCCTGCTCGACCCGCCGCAGGCGCTCGGCCGAAAGCAGCACCCGCGCAACAGGCTCCGCGGCCATGAAGCGCCCAGGCATCTCCTCCTGGGCGATCCGCAACCCTATCCCGGTCGTCGTCCTGTTCCTTACCCTGACCATCGCCGGGATCGCCTCCTACATCATGCTCCCGGTCAAGCAGTTCCCCGACATCTCCTTCCCCGTCGTGCAGGTGAGCGTGGCCCAGGAAGGGGCCGCCCCGGTGGAACTCGAGACGCAGGTCACGCGGCTCGTCGAGGACGCGGTCACCGGTGTGTCGGGCGTACAGAACGTCACGTCGACGATCACCCAAGGAAGCTCGACGACCATGGTCGAGTTCGAAGTGGGAGACGATCCGCAGCGCGCCACCGACGACGTCGAGGCGGCGATCGACGCAATCCGCAACGAGCTCCCGCCGGAAATCGAACCGCCGCTGGTCCAACGTCTCGACATCGATCAGGCGCCGATCCTCACTTATGCCGTCGCCGCGCAGGAGATGAGCGAGACGGAGCTGTCCTGGTTCGTCGACAATCGGATCGCACGCGAGCTGATGGCGCGCCCGGGTGTGGCGCGGGTCGCCCGTGTCGGCGGCGTCGATCGGGAAATCAACGTGGTGCTGGATACCGATCGCATGGCTGCCTTCGGCGTGACTGCTCCGCAGATCAACGACGCGCTTCGCGCTTTCCTGATCGATACCGGCGGCGGCCGAACCCAGGTCGGCCAGCGTGAACAGACCGTCCGCGTGCTGGGCGCGGCGGAGTCGATCGAACAACTCCGCGCGGTGGAGGTTCCAGCCGCCGGGCGCGTCGTCAGGCTCGGCGACATCGCATCGATCGGCGCCGGGGCCGGCGAGGCGCAGGGTTTCGCCCGGTTGAACGGGCGACCCGTGGTCGCCTTCCAGGTGATGAAGACGGCGGCGGCGAGCGACGTTTCGGTCGAGGAGGAGGTCGAGACCTCTCTTCAAGCGCTGTCCGCGGCCAATTCCGGCATCGACATCGAGCTGGTCGTTTCGACGGTCGAGGCGACCAGGGAAAGCTTCACCGCCACGGTTCACGTGCTGCTCGAGGGCATGGGCCTGGCCGCCCTGATCGTGTTCCTGTTCCTGCGCGAGTGGCGCTCCACGGTAATCGCGGCGACCGCCATGCCATTGTCCCTGATCCCCACCTTCTTCGCGATGGTGCTGCTGGGCTTCTCGCTCAACACGGTCACCCTACTTTCGCTGACGCTGGTGATCGGCATCCTCGTGGACGATGCGATCGTCGAGATCGAAAACATCCAAAAAAGGATCGAGCGCGGGCAGACCCCGTACCAGGCGGCGCTCGAAGGGGCCGACGCCATCGGACTCGCCGTCATCGCCACGACCATGGCCATCGTCGTGGTGTTCACGCCGGTCTCCTTCCTCGGCGGAATGGTGGGGCAGTTCTTCCAGGAGTTCGGATTGACCGTCGCCGCGGCCGTCTTGTTCTCGCTGGTCGTGGCCCGACTGCTCACGCCGGTCCTCGCCGCCTATTTCCTGAGGCCGGCGCGGCACGCCGAAGCATCCCACGGACTTCCGCGCTTCTATCGCCAGATCCTCGACTTCGCGCTCAACCACCACCGCCTGTCGATCCTGTTCGGCGGCCTTTTCCTGATCGTCTCACTCGGAATCGCGGCCCTCATTCCGGTCGGCTTCATGCCGCCGTCGGATCCCGGCTATGCCTATGTCGAGGCGCAGGCTGCACCGGGCTCGACCGACCGGGACATGGAACGGATCGTCCAACAAACCACCGACCTGCTGCGCGAGCATCCGGCGGTCGATCGGGTTTTCGCCCAGACCGGCAGCGGATCCACGCCGTTCGGCGGATCGGCCGACTTGCGCCGCGCCACCTTCACGGTGCTCCTGAAGGAAGACCGGAACATCACCACCGACGAATTCGAAGGCGAGATCCGCCCGCTGCTGCGCAGGATACCGGATGCGCGCGCGGTGACGCAGGGGAATTGGGGAGCGCCCGACTTCGAGATCGTCCTTTCGGGCGAAAATGGCCCGGCCCTGCAGCGGACCTCCGAACAGCTGCAGCGCGAGATGGCGACATTGGACATCATTGCCGATCCGCGTCTGGCCACGCCGCCCCCTGGGCCCGAGCTCGTCATTCGGCCGCGTATGGACGAAGCGGCCCGGCTCGGCGTCAGCGCAGGCACGATCGCGACGGTCGCGCGGGTGGCGACGATCGGCGACATAGATGCCAACGTGGCGATGTTCACAGAAGGCGAAAGGCGGATACCCATCCGCGTCCGCATTCCCACCGAATCGACCGAGCAGATCGGCGCGATTCAGGCGCTGCAGGTGCCGACCGCGGCCGGTGGGACGACTACTCTGGGCGCCGTGGCCGACATCAGCTTCCAGTCCGGTCCGGGGCGGATCGAGCGCTATAATCGCGAGCGCCGCGCCGCGGTGCAGGCGGACCTTCAGCCCGGCGTAACGCTTGGCCAGGCGACGACCGCGGTAAATGCTCTACCGGTGCTCCAGAACCTGCCCGCAGGCGTGCGCATGACGCCGACCGGCGATATCGAGCAAATGGTGGAGCTGTTCGTCGGGTTCGCGGTCGCCATGGCTGCCGGCGTGTTCATGATCTTCGCCGTTATGGTGCTGCTGTTCAGAAGCTTCATGAAGCCGGTCATCATTCTCTCCGCACTGCCGCTGTCGATCGGCGGTGCCTTTCTGGGCCTGCTGCTTTTCGGGCTCGACACGACACTTCCTGTGCTCATCGGGCTGCTGATGCTGATGGGGCTCGCGGCCAAGAATTCGATCCTGCTCGTCGAGTTCGCCATCGAGCGGGAGCGCGAAGGCGCCTCTCAGCGCGCGGCGGTGCTGCACGCCTGCCGCGAACGTGCGCGGCCGATCGTCATGACCACTTTCGCCATGGCCGCCGGCATGGTCCCGACTGCGCTCGGAATCGGCGAAGGCGCGGAGTTCCGCCAGCCGATGGCGGTGGCGGTGATCGGCGGCCTGATGAGCTCGACCGCCTTGTCGCTGGTGCTGGTACCGGTCGTGTACGAGGTGGTCGACCGGATCGAGAAGAAGATCGCGCCGCGCCTTCGCCGGCTCACCACGGCCCCGGCGCGTCCGGAGGGGGAGACGCCGACGGGTGCGCCGTCTGCCTGAGCGAAGCAGCGAGACACTCGCCAGCGTACCTCCACCCTTTCGACGTCGTCGGGCGCAGCCACGAAACCTAGGCGAAATCCGGCTCCACCGAGCGAGGGCGTTCCAGCCAATCCGGAACGGGCAGGCCTTTCGACCGAAGGAATTCGGGATTGAACAGGCGCGACTGATAGCGGGTACCATGATCGGCCAGGATGGTGACGATGGTGTGCCCAGGGCCGAGTTTCTTCGCCAGCCGAATAGCGCCCGCGACGTTGATCCCGCTCGACAGGCCGACGCACAGCCCCTCATGCTCGAGCAGGTCGAAGACGATCCCGACCCCTTCCTCGTCGGGGATCCGGAAGGCGTGGTCCACCTGCAATCCTTCCAAATTGGCCGTGATCCGGCCCTGCCCGATCCCTTCGGACACCGAGCCGCCCTCGCTCTTGAGTTCCCCGGAAGTGTAGTAGCTGTAGAGGGCAGCGCCGAACGGGTCGGCGAGGCCGATGGCGATGTCGCGCTTGCGCTCGCGCAGGGCGGCGGCGACGCCGGCCAGCGTGCCGCCCGTTCCCACGGCGCAGATGAAGCCGTCCACGCGGCCGCCCGTCTGCTCCCAGATTTCGGGCCCGGTCGTCCGGACGTGCGCTTCACGGTTCGCGACATTGTCGAACTGGTTTGCCCAGATCGCGCCGTTAGGATCCGTCTCCGCGAGGCGCTCGGCCATTCGGCCGGAGACTTTTACATAATTGTTCGGGTTGGCGTAGGGCACGGCCGGCACCTCGACCAGCTCCGCGCCGAGCAGGCGCAGAATGTCCTTCTTTTCCTGGCTCTGCGTCTCGGGAATGACGATGACGGTGCGCAGGCCGAGCGCATTGGCGACGACCGTCAGGCCAATGCCGGTATTGCCGGCGGTGCCGTCGACGACGATCCCGCCCGGCTGCAGAGCGCCGCGATCGAGAGCGTCGCGAACGATGAAGAGGGCGGCGCGATCCTTGACCGACTGGCCCGGGTTCATGAACTCGGCCTTGGCCAGGATGTCGCAGCCTGTCTGGGCGGAGGCCCGCGCGAGGCGGATCAAGGGCGTGCGGCCGATCGCCGCCGTGACGTCTTCGCTTATGCTCATGGCCCGCGCGGTATCACAGGGACTGGAACCAGGAGCAAGCCTCGGCCGGAACGCGGATGAAACTCTGTGCGGAATAACCGCGATCAAGCTGGGCGGGAGGGGGCCGCCTGGAGGGCACGACCCTGGGCGAAGTCGATGCCCAAAGAGAGGCTTTCCGCAATGCGCGCGGCCTTCTCCTGCAGGGCGGCGGCGGCAGGCGCCGGCATCAGCTCCTCCGTGGCCTGGCACCACAAGGAGAGCCAGCGCTCGAACGAAGCGGACGTGATCGATTCGGAGTGCCTGACATGGGCGGGAAGCGGCCGGCCCTTGTAGCGGCCGCTGGCCAGCATCACCGAGGACCAGAAGTCCTGCAGCCGATCGAGATGCTCCGGCCAATCGTCGACAGCCGCGTTGAAGACGGGGCCGATCAGAGGGTCCCGACGGACACGCCCGTAAAACAGGTCTACGAGCGCACGCAGCCTTTCCTCGTCGATTCCTTCGATGGCCCCGGCATTCAATTCAGTCATGATCGACATATGGGGCGGCGCGGGGCGGAGGTCCATCGCGGCCGCGTCGGCCTGGTCGCCGAGGGGCCTGTCGAAGCGAGGACCGAGCCATGCGACCGCCGTATCGCGGCGCTGGGCGGAGCAGGTCCGGGCTATCGCCCTCGCCCGCGCCGCGCCGGCGCCGCGCTGGTCATCGGGCCCCGCCCGCTGCGGGTGCCTGCATGCCGGTGAAGCGGGCGATGAAGGCGTACATGTCCGAATATTCCTCGATCTGCTTGTCGGTCGGCTTTCCCGAGCCATGACCGGCCCGGGTCTCGATCCGTATCAGGTGCGGGCCGCCGTTGGGATCCGCCTGCTGCATGGCCGAGATATATTTGAAGCTATGCCCCGGCACGACGCGATCGTCCGTATCGGCCGTGGTGACGAGGATCGGGGGATAGTCCGCGTCCGGCCGGATATTATGGTAGGGCGAATAAGCGCGCAGGATCCGGAAATCCTCCTCTCGATCGGGATAGCCGTAATCGTCGACCCAGTAGCGGCCGGCGGTGAAACGGTCGAAGCGCAGCATGTCCATGACCCCGACGCCGGGCAAAGCCGCGGCGAAGAGGTCCGGCCGCTGATTGACCACGGCGCCGACCAGCAGACCGCCATTCGAGCGGCCTTCAATGGCGAGGTTGCGGTTGGTCGTGATCCCCTCGGAGATCAGATGTTCGGCCGCGGCAATGAAATCATCGAAGACATTCTGCTTGTTGGCGCGCCGGCCGGCATCGTGCCAGGCCTGACCATATTCTCCGCCGCCGCGCAGATTGGCGACGGCAAGAACACCTCCCTTGTCGACCCAGGTCATCCAGCGCGGCTGAAAGACGGGGGTCGACGAGACGTTGAACCCGCCATAGCCGTAGAGCAGGGTCGGATGGGGACCGTTGCCGAGGTCGCGGCGGTGGACCAGGAACATCGGCACCCGAGTGCCGTCCTTCGAATTGTAGAAGACTTGACGAACTTCATAGGCCGCCGGGTCGAAGGCGAGCTCGGCCTCGGCGAAGACGCTGCTCGCGCCGGTCGCGCTGTCGTATCGATAGATGGTCGCTGGCCGGTTATAGCTCGTGAAAGCGTAGAAGGTCTCGCTGCTGTCCATGTCACCGTCGAAGCCGCTTACGGACCCGATCCCGGGTAGCTCGACCGTTCCGGTGCGCGTCCCGTCCAGGGCGAAGGTCCGGACCTCGCTCTTCGCGTCCACGAGGTAGGAAGCAATGATCCGCTCGCCGACGATCGAGGCACCGTCCAACGTCGCCTCGTCCTGAGGCACGACCTCGCGAAGCTCGGCGGGGCGATCGAGGTTCATCGCGATGATGCGCTGGCGCGGTGCGTCTCGATTGGTCCGCCAGTAGAAAGTCGACCCCCGGTTGCCGAGATAGCTCCAGTCATTCTCCAGGCCCTCGACCAGCCGGCGCGGCTGCGCATTCGGCGTCGTCAGGTCGATCAGCGTGATTTCGTAACGGGCGTCAGTGCCTTCGGACGAATAGACGATCAGCCAGCGGCCGTCGTCCGACACTTCGCCATTGTTGCCGAGCCGCGGCCGGTCCGGCGTCGCGTAGACGAGCCGATCCTCGCTCTGGGGCGTGCCGAGGCGGTGGAAGTAGATAGCCTGGTTCTCGTTCAGAGACTGGAATTGCTGCCCCTGCGCCGGTTCGGGGAAGCGCGAATAGAAGAAGCCGGACCCGTCCTTCGCCCAGTCGAGGTTAGAAAATTTCACCCAGCGGATCTCGTCCTGGGTGGGCTGGCCGCTGGCCACGTCGAGCACGCGAACGGTACGCCAGTCGGTGCCGCCGTCCTGAATCGAATAGAGCAGGAAGCGGCCGTCCTTCGACGGTTTCCATTCCGCCAGCGCCGTCGCTCCATCCTCCGACCAGCTGTTGGGGTCGATGAGCAGCCGCGGCTGTCCCTGGAGCCCGTCGCGCACGTACAGCACCGCCTGGTTCTGCAGGCCGTCGTTGCGCGTATAGAAATAGAGGTTACCGGACTTGTCCGGGATGCCGAACCTCTCATAATCATACATCTGGGTCATCCGCTCACGAAAGGCGGCACGCTGCGGCAGCGTGGACAGGAAGGCATCGGTAACGCGGTTCTGCTCGGTCACCCATTCACGCACCCGCGGATCCTCGCGCACGTCATTTTCGAGCCAGCGATAGGGATCGGCAATCCGTTCGCCGAAATGCTCCTCGACGACCTCGCCGCGCGTTGTGGCGGGATATTGGATCGGCGCCGCCGGTGCCGAGGCGGCACTCGTCGGCTGGGCCTGGACGGCGACAGTGGAAGCGAACGGCAGGAGCAGCAGGGCAGCGGCAAGTCGCATGAGGAAAGAACTTTCGCTCGTGAATTGGATGCTGTCGGTCTAGCAGCGGAGGTCAGGGTGTCAAAGTCAGGTGGAACAATCATGAGGAAGTTCGCGGCGGCGCTGGCGCTGCCATTGGCGCTCGCCGCCTGTGCCACGACCGTGCAGGAAGTCCCGCCGGCGGGGAGGTCCGTCACGTCGGACCCCGCTTCCCCTGCCTCTTACGCGCCGATCGACCCCGAGCGCCTGTCGGAGCTCACCCGGGTGCTTGCTTCGGACGAGTTCCAGGGGCGCGCGCCGGGCACGGAAGGGGAAGGCGTGACCGTGACCTGGCTGAGCGAACAGTTCGAGGCGCTGGGACTGGAGCCGGCCGGCGAGAATGGCGGCTGGACTCAGCGCGTGCCGTTGATCCGCACTCAGGTGCAGACACCCGCCAGCTTCACCATCGTCAGTCACGGCGAGACACTCGAGCTGCAGTCCCCGCGCGACATCTACTTGAGCAGCGTGCGCGACGCCGAACGGGCGCGGATCTCGGCGGCGCCGATGGTGTTCGTCGGCTACGGCGTCTCGGCGCCCGAGCGAGGATGGGACGATTTCAAGCAGGTCGATCTGACCGGCAAGGTCGCCGTCTTCCTGGTCAACGACCCGGACTTCGAAGCGCAACCGGGGGAGCCGGTCGCCGACCGGTTCGGCGGCCAGGCGATGACCTATTACGGGCGGTGGAGCTACAAGTTCGAGGAGGCTGCTCGGCGCGGCGCTATTGCCGCGCTGGTCGTTCACGAGACCGAGGCGGCCGGGTACGGCTGGAACACGGTCGAGGCACCGGCGGGAGAGAATTACAACATCGTGCTGCCGGCCGATGCCCCGCAGCCGGTGATGCTGCAGGGTTGGATCCAGTGGGACGCGGCCGCCGACCTGTTCCGGCGAGCCGGGCTCGACCTGACGGAAATCAAGCGACAGGCCCGGACCGCCGAGTTCCGGCCGATCGATCTCGGCGCCAACTTCAGCGCCGACCTTCCGGTGACTGTGGAGCGGGTGGAGAGCCACAATGTCCTCGCCCGGCTTCCGGGCTCAGTGCGCCCGAACGAGTCGGTCATGTACAGCGTCCACTGGGACGCCTACGGGATCGGCCCGCCCGACGCGCAGGGCAATCGCATCCGCCGCGGCGCCGCGGACGACGCATTGGGCACGGCCGGAATGCTGGAGATCGCACGCGCCTTCGTGGACGGGCCGCGGCCCGAACGGAGCATCCTCTTCGCCGCCTGGACGGCCGAGGAGCGCGGGCTGCTGGGATCGGAATTCTATGCCGCCAATCCGCTCCAGCCGATCGAGACGATGGTTGCGAATATCACGCTGGATACGCTGCAGACGGCGGGACCGGCGCGCGACGTGATCCTGATCGGCGAAGGCCAGAGCGAGATGGAGGACCTCCTCGGACGGTTCGCCGCAAGCCAGGGGCGTACGGTGACTCCGGATTCCCGGCCGGAGCGGGGCCTGTTCTATCGCGCCGACCATTTTTCCCTCGCCAAGCGGGGGGTGCCGGTGCTGCTGCTCATGGCGTTGGGTGGCGGCGTCGACCTGGTCGAGGGCGGCCGAGCGGCCGGCGATGCGTGGGTGAGCGACTTCACCGCCGATTGCTATCACCAGCCATGCGACGCCTGGAGCGCCGACTGGGACCTGCGCGGTGCAGCGCAGGACGCGTCCCTCGCCTATCGAATCGGCCGCGAGCTCGCTTTCTCCGGCGACTGGCCCGAATGGCGGGAGACATCGGAGTTCCGCGAGGTGCGGGACCGATCCGCCGGTAGCCGGCGCTGAAGCTGAAGCCGGGCTCCTGTTCGGGGTCGGCGGGAGAATATCCCGGGTCGGCGGATCAGGCCCCGAGGAACTGATGGTCGACGAAGATCTTCAGCCCGAGGCCGATGAGGACGAGACCGCCGACCAGCTCGGCCCATTTGCCGATGCGGCGTCCGGCAAGGCTTCCCACCCAGGTACCGGCGGCGCACAGGCAGGCGGTGGCGCATCCGATCACGAGGCAGGCGAGAAGGACCGGAAGCTCGAGCGTCGGCAGCGTTACGCCTGCGGCGAGCGCGTCGACACTGGTCGCGCCCGCCGCGGCGACCAGCGCCCATCCGGCCAGCGCCTCGCGCGGCAGCGATCCTTCGGCGCAGGTCGCCGCCCTCAGCATGCGCAGGCCCAGAAAGCCGAGGATCAGCAAAGCGAGCCAGTGATCGACGCTTCGGACGAACGGAAGGAAGGCCGCGCCGATTGCCCATCCGATCAGTGGCATCAGCGCCTGCGCGGTGCCGAACGCCACACCGAGCTTGAGCGCATGCGCCGCACCGGATCGCCCGGCCGCCCCCTGGCAAACGGCGACGGCCACCGCATCCATTGCGAGGCCGAGGGCGAGCGCCGCCAGGGAGACCGTGACCAACATTCGCGCGCCCTTTGCACGTCGGCCTCCGGCGGGCAACGGCGAGCGGCGGGGATGGACCTGGTCGAAACAGGCGGGAGATAGGCTCGCAAGCCTGCCACGGCGGCACCCGGAGCAGCTTCTCTATGTCGCGAGCGTTCCGGCCGCGCCATTCGCGATTCCAGGCGTTCGTTTCGGCGATGGCATATTGTCGACCGCTGTGGTAGAGTATCCTCTTCCGACGCCTCCCCCATGAACGCGAAGCGCGCAGGCCCCCTCCTATGCCCGACTTGTCCCTCTTCAGCCTGACCGACCTGCTGCCCTTCATCGCGATCGGCTTCACCGCACAGATTATCGACGGCGCGCTTGGCATGGCTTTTGGCGTCATCTCCACGACCCTCCTGATCAGCCTGGGGGTGCCGCCCGCGTCGGCCTCCGCGGGCGTCCACACGGTGGAATGCTTCACCACCGCCGCTTCGGGCACCAGTCATGTACTCCACCGCAACGTCGACTGGCCCCTGTTCTTCAAGTTGCTGGTCCCGGGCGTGGTCGGAGGGGTGCTCGGTGCTTACGCACTGACCGAAATCCATGCCGACGTCGCCCGCCCGGTGGTGCTCGCCTATCTCAGCGCGATCGGCCTTTACCTGATCTGGCGGGGCTATCATTTCCCGCCGCAGGCCAGGAACCCGAAGGTGGTCGCGCCGCTCGGCCTCCTCGGCGGATTCCTCGACGCGGCAGGAGGCGGCGGCTGGGGACCGGTGGTGACGAGCAACTTGCTGCTTCAGGGCGCGAATCCGCGCCGGGTGATCGGCACGGTCAGCGCCGTGGAATTCTTCCTCACCGTAACGGTCTCGGCCACCTTCATTGCCACGATCGGCCTGGAAGCGTTCACGACCGCGACGGTCGGGCTGTTGATCGGCGGCGTCGCGGCGGCGCCGCTCGGTGCCTATGCCGCCAAGAAGGTGCCGGCCAAGCCGATGCTGATCATGGTCGGAATCGTGCTCACCATCACCAGCCTCTACGGCATCTATCGGGCGATCACCTGAGCAACGACGCGGCGCCGGTCCTCAATGTGCGCTGCCCCAATCAGGCGGCGCCGTCGGAATCCAGCGCGTAGCCGGCGGAGCGAACGGTGCGGATGACGTCCGGGCGGCCGCCGGCGTTGATCGCCTTCCTGAGACGCCGGATATGGACGTCGACGGTACGCAGCTCGATGTCGCTGTCATGACCCCAGACGGCGTCGAGAAGGCGCTCGCGCGAGAAGACGCGGCCAGGGCGCTCCAGGAAGTGGCGAAGCAGACGGAATTCGGTCGGGCCGAGGGAAACCGTCTCGCCACCGCGCTTCACCTTGTGCGCGACGAGATCCATCTCGAGATCACCATAGCCGAGATGCTCCCCCGCGAGCGCCGGGCGCGCGCGGCGCAGTAGCGCACCGACCCGTGCGACCAGTTCGCGCGGACTGAACGGCTTCGTCACGTAATCGTCGGCTCCGGTCTCGAGCCCGCGAATGCGGTCTGCCTCCTCGCCACGGGCCGTCAGCATGATGATCGGGACCAGAGCCGTCTCGGGCGTGCGGCGCAGCCGGCGGCAGACCTCGATCCCCGACACGCCCTCGATCATCCAGTCGAGGATGACGAGATCCGGCGCGGCTTCGCGGGCGCGAAGGAGCGCCTCCTCCCCGTCGGCGGTGCTGTCGATCTCATATTCCTCGCGGGCGAGATGGTAGACGAGCAGCTCGACGAGCGCCCGGTCGTCCTCGACCAGAAGGATCCTTGCACGCGTACTCACAGATCAACCCTCAATGTCGCTCGCCGCGATTTCGGTAACGTCCGGCCCCTTGGCGCGATCGCCGAGATGCACGCCGGTCGCCGCGAAATAGACCATCTCGGCCACGTTGGTGGCGTGATCGCCGATCCGCTCGAGATTCTTCGCGACGAACAGGAGATGGGTAGCCGGCGTGATGTTGTGCGGATTTTCCATCATGTGGGTAAGCAGCGCACGAAATATACTGTTGTAGAAATCGTCGACGGCCGCGTCGCGGTCGCAGACCAGAGCGGCTTTCTCCGGGTCACGCGCGGCGAAGGCATCGAGCACGTTCTGCACCATCTCGCCGGCGATCCGGGCCATTTCGGGAAGCAGCGAGATCGGCCGGATCTTGCTGTCCTCGACGCTGTGGACGCGCTTGGCGATATTCTTCGCATAGTCGCCGATCCGCTCGACCACTCCGGCGATCTTCAGTGCAGCGACGACATCGCGCAAGTCGTCGGCCATCGGGGCCCGCAACGCGATGATCTGCACCGCGCGGCGCTCCACCTCGGCCTCGAGCTCGTCGATCTTGCGGTCCCGCTCGATCACCGCCTTCGCCGCTTCGGAATCTCGGCGAACGAGCGCTTCCATCGATTCCCTTATCGCCGCCTCGGCCAAGCCCCCCATCTCGCAGATGGTGGCGCGGAGCTGGTCCAACTCCTCGTCGAAGGCCTTCACGGTGTGGCCGGTGGTCGCCATCTCTGATCTCCTCGGCGTGACTCGGTCACGCTCGCAGTTCGCGCCGCTCAGCCGTAGCGGCCGGTGATGTAATCCTTGGTCCGGGTCTCCCGGGGATTGGTGAAGATTTCGGTTGTCTCGCCATATTCCACAAGCACGCCGAGGTGGAAAAAGGCGGTGCGCTGCGAGACGCGCGCCGCCTGCTGCATATTGTGGGTGACGATGACGATCGCATAATTGCCGCGCAGTTCGTGGATCAGTTCCTCGATCTTCGCCGTCGCGATCGGGTCGAGCGCCGACGCCGGCTCGTCCATCAGGATCACCTCGGGATCCACGGCGATGGCACGGGCGATGCACAGGCGTTGCTGCTGGCCGCCCGACAAAGCGGTGCCGCTCTCGCTCAGCCGGTCCTTCACCTCGTCCCACAGTCCGGCGCGCCTCAGCGAGCGCTCGACGATATGGTCGAGCTCGGCCGTGCCCGAGGCGAGGCCGTGGATCCGCGGGCCGTAGGCGACATTCTCGTAAATCGACTTGGGGAACGGATTGGGCTTCTGGAACACCATGCCGACGCGGGCGCGCAGCTGGACCACGTCCATCGACGAGGCATAGATGTCCTCGCCGTCGAGCTCGATCCGGCCTTCCACCCGTGCGCTCGGGATGGTGTCGTTCATCCGGTTGAGCGTACGCAGAAAGGTCGACTTGCCGCAGCCCGACGGACCGATGAAGGCCGTCACATGTTCGGGGCCGACGTCGATCGACACGTCGTCGACCGCCTTCTTGTCACCATAGAAGACGGTGACGTTGCGGGCGGACATCTTGGCGGCCGGCGCGGTCGCCGCCCGTCCATCAGTCGATAGGGCTGTCATTTCGGTCATCACCAGCGTCGCTCGAACCTGTTGCGGAGATAGATGGCCACCCCGTTCATCGCGAGCAGGAAGACCAGAAGGACGATGATCGCGGCGGACGTCTTCTCGACGAAGCCGCGACTGACCTCGTCCGACCAGAGGAAGATCTGGACCGGAAGGACGCTTGCCGGATCGGAAAAGCCGCCGGGAGGAGTCGCGACGAAGGCGCGCATGCCGATCATCAGCAGCGGCGCGGTCTCGCCCAGCGCGCGGGCCATGCCAATGATCGTGCCGGTAAGGATCCCCGGCAGGGCCAGCGGTAGCACGTGGTGGGAGACCACCTGGATGCGGCTGGCGCCGACCCCGAGCGCCGCGTCGCGGATCGATGGCGGGACGGACTTGATCGCATTCCGGCCGGCAATCACGATCACCGGCATCGTCATCAGCGCCAATGTGAGCCCGCCGACCAACGGCGCGGAGCGCGGCAGATGCATGACGTTGAGGAAGATGGCGAGGCCGAGCAGGCCGAAGATGATCGATGGTACCGCGGCGAGATTGTTGATCGACACCTCGATCATGTCGGTCCAGCGATTCCGGGGCGCATATTCCTCGAGATAGACGGCCGAAAGCACCCCGATCGGAAAGGCGATCAGCAGGGTGACGATCATCGTCAGCAGCGATCCCTTGAAGGCGCCCCAGATGCCGACCTGTGCCGGATCGGTCGAATCCGAGCCATTGAGGAAGGTCCAGTTGATCCCGGTGCGGACGTTGTCGCCTTGCGCGAGCCTGGCGTGCATCGCCTCGGCCGCGGGATCTCCGCCGCTCTTGGCGGCAACGTCGATCTCGGTGGAGGCCGGAAGCCAGAGCGTTTCCGTGCGGCTGAGAATTTCGGGATCGTCGGCAACGGCGTTGCGAAGCGTCAGCCAGGCGCTGCCGGAGAAGAGACGCCCTGCTCCCTCGCCATATTGAGCCTCCGCGGCTTGCGAAAGCACGCGACCGAAGTCGGCCCCGGCGAGCGCCTGCTCCGCCCCGAATCCCTGCACCGCGGCGGGGTCCAGGAAAAGCGAACTCGCCGGAAAATTGACCTCCAGCCGGACCTCGGTGCGGGCAAAGCCGGCGATTCCGTTGGCGAACATGGTGACGAGCAGGAAGGCGAGGAATCCCGCGGACAGGAGAATGGCGCCGAGGCCGAGCAGTCGGAAGCGCCGCTCGGCCGCGTAGCGGCGGCGGATTCGCCGACGCATCGCCGCGCCATTCCAGTCCGTCGGCGTGGCATCGATCCGGGCGAGGTCACTCATAGGCTTCGCGATACTTCTTCACGACGCGCAGGGCGATGATGTTGAGCGCAAGGGTCACTCCGAATAGGACCAGGCCGAGCGCGAAGGCGGCGAGCGTCTTCGGACTGTCGAACTCCTGGTCGCCGGTGAGCAGCTGGACGATCTGGGTGGTCACCGTGGTGACGCTACCGAACGGATTGGCGGTGAGGTTGGCGGCGAGGCCCGCCGCCATGACGACGATCATCGTCTCGCCAATCGCGCGGCTGACGGCGAGCAGCACGCCCCCGACGACGCCGGGCAAAGCAGCGGGCACGAGCACTTTCCGGATCGTTTCCGAGGTCGTCGCGCCCATCGCCAGGGATCCGTCGCGCATCGCCTGCGGCACGGCAGCGAGCGAGTCGTCCGCCATCGACGACACGAACGGAATGATCATGATTCCCATCACCAGGCCCGCGGCGAGAGCGGATTCGGTCGACGAGGGAATGCCCAGCGTCAGGCCGAGGTCGCGCACGGCGGGAGCGACGGTGAGCGCGGCGAAATAGCCGTAGACCACGGTCGGAACGCCCGCGAGAATCTCGAGCAGGGGCTTCATCCAGGAGCGAAGACGCGCGCTGGAATATTGGGTGAGATAGATGGCGCTCATCAGCCCAAGCGGGATGGCGACGAGCATCGCAATGATCGCGCCGATGAAGATCGTTCCCCAGAACAGCGGAATCGCTCCGAACGCGCCCGACGACCCGGCCTGATCGGCCCGGATCGCCATTTGAGGACTCCAGTTCAGGCCGAACAGGAATTCGATGGGCGACACCATCGAGAAGAACCGCAGCGATTCGAACAGCAGCGACGCGACAATGCCGAGTGTGGTCAGGATCGCGATCAGCGAAGCGAGCAGCAGCAAGGCCATCACCACCCGTTCGACCCGCGTTCGGGCGCGAAATTGCGGCGAAATCCGGGTGAACGCCCAGCCCCCCGCGGCAAAGGCGACCAGCACCGTCACGGCAAGACCGATCCAGTTGTAGAAGGCGATCGCCCGCGCGTAGACCGGCACCAGGGCGTGGGCCTGGGGATTGAAGGCCGCCTGGGTCTGGCCGCTGGCCAGGGCATAGGCCTCGCTCAGCACGGCCTGCCGCTGCATCCCGAAGTCGGGAAGCGAGGAAGCTTCAGGGCTGGCGAGGACCTGGGCGTAGATCAGATTCCCGGACAGCTCGTTCCAGCCGGCCAGGAACAGCAAGGCGGGAATGACCGTCCACAGCGCCACGTACCAGCCGTGCTGGCCCGGCAGCGAATGGAGGCGCGGTCGGCCTGGGCCGGCGAACGCCGCCGCCCGGGCGCGCGCCGCCAGCCAGGCGACGAGGCCGAGCCCGACGATCAAAAGGGCAATGGCGGCAACGGACACGCCGAGACTCTCCGTTCGTGGAAGGACGCCGGGCGCGGGGCCCGGCGTCTTCACTAGCCCAATTACTGCAGATCTGCAGCCGTGATCGGCTTGACAGCCTGGATGGCCTGTTCGGCCGCCTGCCGCTGCGCATCCGGAAGCGGCACCAGACCGTGCTGGGTGAGATAGCCCCCGGGACCCCAGGCCTGCGGCCAGGCGGAGACGAACTCGCGCAGGCCGGGAATGGCTGCGAGATGCTCGCCCTTCACATAGATGTACAAGGTGCGGGCCCCCGGATAGGTGAAGTTGGAGATGGTCTCCGCCGTCGGCGTCACGCCACCAATCGGGATACCCTGTACCCGGCTCGAATTCTCTTCGAGGAAGCTGAAGCCGAGCACGCCAACCGCGCCCTCGTTCTCCGAAACGCGTTGGACGAGCAGATTGTCGTTTTCGCCGGCTTCGATGAAAGCGCCGTCCTCGCGAATCTGGGTGCAGACCTGCTTGTGGCGATCCTCATCGCTCTCCTTGAGCGCCTGCATCGCCGGATCCGTGTTGCAGCCGGGATCGAGCATCAGTTCGGCGAAGCTGTCGCGCGTCCCCGAAGTGGGGGGCGGACCGTAGACGCGGATCGCCACGGCCGGGAGCGCCGGGTTCACGTCCCTCCAGGTACGCGCGGTCTGCGCCTGCCCGAACGGATTGGCGGCAAGCGCCGCATAGACGTCACGAACGGTAAGCTGGAAGCCGGTCGACCGCTGCGCCGACTCGATCAAAGCCAGGCCGTCGATGCCGATCGGAACCTCGATGACCTGGTTGACGCCATTGCGGTTGCACTGCTCGATCTCGCTCGCCTTGATGCGGCGGGAGGCATTGGCGACGTCCGGATATTGCGGACCGATGCCGCCGCAGAACAGGTTGAGGCCGCCGCCGGTGCCGGTCGATTCGACGATCGGCGCGGCGAAGCTGGGATTGGCCTGGGCGAACCGCTCCGCCACCGCCCGCGAGAAGGGATAGACGGTCGACGAGCCGACGATCCGGATCTGCTGACGGGATGCCGCATCGCCGCCGCCAGTCGGCCCCTGGCCGCAGCCGGCGAGCACGACCGCCGCAGCCGCCAGGGTGAATAGGGATTTCCTCAATTTCGCCTCCATAGGATACCGAGTTCGGTGGGGCGGCCAAAGGCTGCCGTGAAGCTTTCGACCCATGGCATCTTCCAAGCCGTCAGGCCCATCGGGCCGGCTTGAGAATGCTCCAGGCTCAGCCCGTCAATTCGCTTGTCCCCCACACGCGCCCGGATCGCCGCAAGCCTAGCCCGCGGCCGCGATCCTTTTGTGAGCGCAAGGTGACAGTCTGATGACATGGCAAGGGTCCGCATCAAGCTCAGAAATCGATCTGCGCGCGGGCGCCGATCACGTCGACCGTGTAGCTCCGATCGCCATCAGCCGACGGAATCGCCGCATCGTCATAGCTCATCCGCGCATAATTGAGCAGGAAGCGCACATAATCGGTTGGAATCCAGATCAACGAGGCCTGCAAGCCGTCCTGCGTCCCGCCGACGACACCATCCGAGTTGAGGTCGAGACGATCGTATCGCAGGTTGACCTGGAAGGCGCCGGCGCCGCCCTCCTCCACGGGATTGGCGACCCGAGTCCGATCGAAGCGCCCGTTGCGATAACCGCGAGTCTCGCCGGTGATGAACCAGCCGATCTCGGCGTAGCCGCCGAAGAAGGTCGGGTCCGGTCCCGGCGGCAGCGTCTCCGCCATCAGCCAGTGCAGTTCGCCCGCAAAGTGGAAAGGCCCCCGCAGGATCGCGGCTTCGAGCCCGTAGCTGGTCTCCTCGCGCACGCCGAGTTCGGGAGTGGAGATGAAGCGGACGTCGGTGCTGTGGACCAAGGGCCGCTGGCGATAACGCGTAATGCTGGTGCCGGCGACATCGCCTGTGTCGCGCCAATGCGCGGACGCGCCAAGATGGAGCCGCGTCGCGCCCACTTCCGGAGAGAAGACGACGCGCCCGTCCACGCTCATCGAATTGTTGCCGTCGTCGCCGAGATCGGCGACATTGTCGGTGAAGACGCCCGCCTGGGCGATGAGATCGCCCGTCGAGACGGTTCCCGACAGGCCCATCCTCCGCTCGAAGTTGAAGGCGTCGGTGAAGGCGGCCCGCTCCACGAAGGACGAGAAGCGGGAGCTGGTCAACTCCTCGAGCGACTGGAAGTTGTTGTGCTGGCCGACGGTGAGCTCAACCGCGTCGGACGCCTCATAGGTCAGGATGGCATCGGTGACTTCGACATCTTCGCCGGCGAAGTCGAGCTCGAAGGTATAGCCGAAGCCGCCGGGAATGTCCCCTTCGACGCCGAGCCGGGCACGTCGAAGCTCGTTGGAGAAGCCGAGGCCCGGATCGGAAATGCCCGCCGGGCTTGAAACGTAGGCCGCGTCATATTGAAGCCGGCCCCGCGGCTTGAACGACCAGCCGCCCGGAGCGGTGAATTGCGGCGCACCGCGGAAGCGGATTTCAGGCTCCTCCTCTTCCTCGCTCTCCGGCTGCGCTTGCTGGATCGACTCGCTCTCCGGCTGCGCTTGCCGGACCGACGCGGCCGCTAGAGGCTGGCCCTGCAACGCCGGCTGGCCCCGACCGCTTTCCAGCGCGGCGAGGCGCGCCTGGAGCTCGGCGACCTGGGCCCGTAACGCCGCGACTTCCGAAGCGACGTCCTGCGCCGACTGAGCCCGGACGGGGACGGCTCCGGCCAAGGCGGTGGCCGCGAGCAGCGGCAGAGATACGTTCCTGATCATCGGTCCTCGCTCGATCGGGGCGGCGCTGCCCGCCGACCTGTGACAGACATAGGAAGATGCGGTGACGAACAAGCGTCATCTAAGTGACACTTTTATTACAACGCCGGACTTGGGCTCTGCGATGCATGGGGCAGATAGACGCGGACCGACGTGCCCTCTCCCTGCCTGCTGACGATCTCCAGCCGGCCACGGTGCCGCAGGGCGATGTGCTTGGCGATGGCCAGGCCCAGGCCTGTGCCGCCGACGGAACGGCTGCGGCCGGCGTCGACGCGATAGAATCGTTCGGTGAGGCGGGGGATATGCTCGGCCGCAATGCCTTCGCCCTGGTCGATCACCCGCACCCTCAGCAGCCCTGCGCCGCCCTCCTCCAGCCGGATACGCACCGGCGTGCCGGGCCTGCCATAGTTAAGCGCATTGGTGACGAGATTGCGCAGGAGCTGGCCCAGCTGAGCGCGGTCCCCGGGGACGATCGTGTCGCGCGCGTCATTCTCGACGACGATCTCCGACGCCCGCGCCTCCGCCAGCGATCCGAGGCTCTCGCGAACGCCTTCGGCGACCCGAAGGAGGTCGACGGGATCGGATGGGGCGGCAAAGCGCTCGGCCTCGATGCGCGACAGGGAAATGAGGTCGTCGACCAGGCTGCGCATGCGGGTTGCCTCGTCGAACATTATCCTGACGAAGCGGTCGCGGGTCGCCGGATCGTTCGCCGCGGCCTCATCCTGCAGGGTCTCGAGGAAGCCAAGCAAGGTGGCCAGGGGGGTGCGCAACTCATGGCTCGCATTGGCGACGAAATCGGCCCGCATCTGCTCGGCGGCGCGGGCCTGGCTGAGGTCGACCAGCCGAACCAGCCGGCTGCCGTCGGCCAGACCAGCCACCGTCATCGCCCATTGTCGATCCGGCCCTCCGAGGCCCACCAGCTCGGTCCGGGTCGGCACGGCGTCGGCTTGTGCCGGGGGACCGGTCAGCAATCCGGCTGCGGCCGGATGCCGGAGGGCCAGGCGAACGTCGGTACCTTCGATGTGGGCGCCGAGCAGCCCCCGGGCCGCACGATTGGCCACCAGCACGCGCCGATCGCGCACCACGAGCATCGGCTCGTCCACCGCGCGCAGCAGCTCCGCCAGATCAGCAGCCCGAGGCTCGCTCGCACCGACCGCGGCGGAAGGCGCGACGGCCGCGGGGGGCTCGCTGGGAGCGGGCCGCACCAGGGAGCAAGCGATCGCACCGGCGAGCAACGCGAAAAGCGCCGCCGCCGGAGGTGCACCGAGCAGCAGCGCGCCGGCAACGCCACCGGCCCCCAACGCAGCCGCCGCCAGGATCCCGATCGCCGCCCTGCCCTTCATCTCTTCTCCATGATCTCAGACGCGCCTACTCCACTTGACCCGAGAAATGGAGGTGCAAAGGCTCGGCCGCTCCCTGGCGGTCTAGCTGCGCCAGTAACCCGCCGCTACCGTCGCGCGATCGAACGCGCGTTGCGCCGCGAGGAGACTGTCCGCCGAATCGCTTCGAAGGGCGAGACGAGCATCGTTGATATGACCAAGCCGGTCCTGCAGCGACTCGATGGCGGCGAGGAAGCGGTCCCGCCGCGCCCGATGCGATTTGCCTGCGTGAACATCGGCGAGAAACTCGGCCGAGTAGCGCAACTTCTTGACGTCGATCCGCAGCTTGTGGCGCGAGTCCGGGTCCAGGGCCGCGATGCTGGATCCTCGGTGTTGCACCTTCTCCCAAAGCCGGTCGAGCCGATTGCTCGCGAACGGACCGAGGGGGTCGCCGGCACCGTCGCGAAAGCGCCAGGTCCCCGCCTCGATCCACAGTGCCAGATCGAGGAGCAGGGAGCGGACACGTGGCGAGTGCAACGCCGCCTCGACCCGTTCATAGGCCTGGAGGCGGCGACGGCGCAGCTCCGCCCCAACCTCTTCGGACCCCGCGATCAGAACGTCGAGGTCGCGGGCTTCTCCGAACTGAGCCGCGAGCCAGGCCAGCTCCGCTCGCAAATGCCGGAAGTCCTTTCCGGCCAGCGCCGGACGGAACAAGGCGAAGGCGGACCGCAGCCGACGCAGCGCGACGCGTGCCTGGTGCAGCGCCTCCGAATCGCGCCCGCCGGACAGCAAGACGATCTCGTTGACCCGAAAGTGCCGGAGGCAGGCATAAGCGATCGCCTGGAAGGCAGCCCGCCGCTCCATATCGTGTCCGAGCGCCACCGGCTCGGCTTTCGCCGCTGCGCCCAGCCTGCCTTCGGCCAACGCATAGCCGCGCTCCCCCTTGCTGAGGACGCCGAGCCGCAAAGGGACTGCCGCGCCGACCTCCTCGGCGAGGCGGAACAGGGATCGCGGCTTGCCGTGCACCAGTTCCAGCTCGAGCTCGCAGATCGGCGCCTCGGCATCGCCGCCCCTCACGCGTCCGACATCGAGCACCACCTCGATCCGGCTTTCGCGATGGTCTACCATCCAGCGCGTCCTGGAAACCTCCGTTCGGACCACCGGCAGCAGCGGGTCTGCCCCGACGGCGGTTAGGATGCGCTTCGCCGCCGAGCCCTTGAGCGCATCGAGCGCCGGCGCAAGCGCCGGAACCTCGGACTCCCACTCCCGCCGCACGAACAGGCCTACGGCGCCGCCGCTCTTGTGCTTGACGGTCTGGACGAACCGGTCGCCAGTCCGCCTCACCCTCAAAGAGTAGCCGGCCCGACGCAGCGCGCGGCCGGCCGTATCGAAATAGACCGTCTCATGATTACGGGTGTCGCAGGCCGACGATGCGAGAACCGGCGCCGCCCGGACGAGAGTCACGTCACCGGGATCGAGGTCGAATTTCAGTTCCACCTCATTCGGCATCGCAGCGCTCCGGCCGGTTACGAGCGCCCTATTGCGACACATATGTTACGTTTTCGGGTCCCCACGAAGTGAAGGTGGAAGCCGCTCCGGCTCGCAGGGGCCGATCGACCCGGCTCAGGCGCTTCGCGCCATAAGCTTCGCCGCCTCGGCATCGCCGATGATCAGCGGGCGGCACCAATGCCTGAGATCGCCAAGCTTGCCAGTGCCATCGACGACCGCCTCGAAGCGGTCGAATTCCTCCCAGGCCCCGTCAACCTGGGTGAGGACCGTGCCTCCCGTCGCCCGAACCAACGGCAAACCCCCGGCCACGTCCCACACGTTCGGTCGGGCGAACCGGGCAACGCGCAGCAGGCCGGCCGCGACGAAGGCGCATTCGATCGCAGCGGATCCGGTCTTTCGGACGTCCCACGGCAAGCCTTGGCCGCTCGTCAGTTCAGGTTCCCCAGCGAGCCATCGGCGCACCGTCGGATTGCCGATATGATCGATCCTCTCGCCCTCGAAATGGAGCCGCCCCCCGGCACGGGCATGGTAGACGCCCGCGCGGAGCGCATGGCTGGCACTGCACCAGATGGCGCCCGCCACCGGCCGATGTCGATGAAGCACGCCGATCGAAGCGGCGAAGAGCGGAAAGCCGTTGACGAAATTCGCCGTCCCGTCGATCGGATCGATCGCCCAGACAAAGTCGCTATCACGGCCCGGGCGCTCCTCCGACTCTTCACCCAAAATGTCGTGCCCCGGGAAGCGATCGGCCAAGCGCCCGCGAATGAGCATTTCGACGTTATGATCGACCTCGGAGACCGGATCGCGAAGCAGAGCACCCTCCGCCGTCTCGCCCTTATATTCCACGGCCAGCACCTTGCCGAGCGTCGTCTGGATCTCTGCGCCGGCAAGTCGCGCAAGCTCGACGGCGGTCCTTTCCATCTCGGCGAGTTGATCGGCAGGAAGGGGCGCTGCAACCATCATCTTCTCACCGGCTGGCCGGCGAGAGCCGGGCGATCGGGCGGAGCCAGTATCTGCACCGGCTCACACTCCAGACGGATCGACACTTTCGAATCCGGTTTCAGCCAACGACATTCGTCATCGATCCGCATCATGATCCCGCCGCCGAGAACGACGACCTCATGGCCGGTGAGGATTTCGACGGGCATCCGGGGATCCTCTCCGCTCTCCAGCCACCGCTCCATTGCTCCGCGGGCGGATTCGCCAAGGCAAGAGACGTGCAGGCGCCCGTCGCCGGGATCCGCGCCCGGCGCCAACCGCAGGCGCGGACCGGCGAGCGGAACATTCAGTATCTCGACGAGCAGAAGGTCGCCGGGCGCCTGTCGGCCTTCCACATGAATCTCCAAGGCGACGGGGGCAGCGATGCGAAGAGCATTGCGCAACGCCTCGCGCCCGGTCCGGAACTTCTCCTCGCCATCGGCACGGGGAGCCAAGCGCAGCGAGTCAGCGAAGGCGCCGAACCCGACGCCTTCGGCGAAGGCACGTCGCCCCCACGCCCCTTCAGCCGTGCCGATGTCGAAACGCTGCCGTCGGTCGAGATCCCAACCCGCGACGATGGCTTCGGGCGCTCCGGCTATGCCGAGCGAGCGGGCGATATTGTTGGCGGTTCCGGTGGGGATGATGCCGACCGGGACGGAACGGTCCGGAAGCATGGCCAGGACAGCGGCCACGGTCCCGTCCCCGCCGGCAATGACGATCAGATCGGTTCCGGCCGACTTGATCGCCTTCGCGTCGGCCGCCTTCCGATCAAGGCGCCGCACCTTCCATCCTGCATTCTCCAATGCGGCGGCGACCGCCTCGCCCGACGTGGAGCCGCCGCCGGCTCCGTCATGATGGATGAGTAGCACCTTCACGGCCGGCCGAACCGGCAGCTTGGCCCGAGGTTCCGTGTCACAGAGACACAATAATAATGTCATGGGACCTTGGCGGATTCGTCATCTTCATGTAACATTCGAGCCGCTGCACATCGGTGGAGGTCCGCATGAAGAAGACCGGCTTGCTCTTGTTCGCCACTATCGTCCTCGCCGGTTGCGCGTCGACACCTGGACCGATGGTCGAGGCCGACTATCCGACGGGTTCGCTCGGACTCGCCGCCATCGAGCGGGGCGACTGGACCACGGCAGAGCGCTTGCTGACCGAAGATCGGCGGGTTTCCACAAGCGATCCGGCACGGCTGATCAACTTGGGGCGCGTCTACATGGCGACCGGCCGCACCGGCGAAGCGCTCGCGGCATGGCGGCAAGCCCTGACGGCACCCAATCCGGTGAAGGTCGAAACGCTCGACGGGCGCATGGCCATGACCGACGAGATCGCCAAGGAGGCGCTCGATCGGTACCAGAGCGCGGTGGTGACGGCTGCGCGCTGATTTCGAGCGTTGCTACGCAATCTGGCCCCTTGATCGCAGGCGATGTGCGTTCGACCGCGCATTGAAGCCTGATCGACACATTTCGATGCTAGACCTCCTTCGGCAGTTCCGATGTGGAGGAAGGCATGATCCTGCGGAATCTCCTTGAAGGCATGGCGAGCCTGCTTCTGCTGTTCGCCAAGGTAACCCTGTGCATCCTGCTCGTCGGCTACGACCGGCTAGCCCGACTTGCGGGCGCCGGAGACGGCTCCGGATCACAAGGGGCCGATCCGAGCGCCGCCGCGGCGCACGGGCCTGGCCTCGTGCTAGACCACCGCTGATAGGCTTGCCCCGGCGCGAGCGGGTTCGGCCGGCGGTCTCAGCGTGACCAGCGAAGCGGCGAACTGGCGCGCGCTTGCCTGCCAGCTGAAGCTGCGGGCATATTCGGCGCACGCCGCCCGGTCACGGGTGAGCGCGCAGGCTATCGCCTCTTCGAGATTTTCGTTCATCGCGCCCACGTCCTTGGAAAGAACGTCGAGCGGACCCCGGGTCGGAAAGGCCGCCACCGGAACCCCGCAAGCCAGCGCCTCGATCATCACCAGTCCGAACGTGTCCGTACGGCTGGGGAATACGAAGACGTCCGCCGTCCGATAGGCGCATGCGAGCGCCTCGCCTCTCAGCGCGCCGAGAAAGGCCGCATCGCGATATTTGCGTCGGAGGCTGCCCAAGGCCGGACCGTTCCCCACCACGACCCTGGTGCCGGGATGGCGACTTTCCAGGAAAGCTTCGATGCCCTTTTCGACCGATACGCGACCCACATAGAGTTGAATCGGCCTGGGCAGATCGGCCAAGGCAGGGTGGGAAGGAAGATCCGGCCTGAAAGAGTCGAGATCGACACCACGACCCCAAAGCCGCGTCCTCGGCAGAGCATGGCCGTTCAGTTGCGCCGCCATGGATGATGTCGAAACAAGGATCGCCGCCGCCGGTCGGTGGAACCAGCGGATGTAGCGCCAGAACCATTGCGCCGGCAGTCGGGTCCGCTTCGCCAGATAATCAGGGAACTGGGTGTGATAAGCCGTGGTGAAGGCGAAACCCCGCGCCACACACCATCGCCGAGCCGCCACCCCGAGCGGTCCTTCGGTTGCGATATGGAGGGCGTCCGGATCGGCTGCGGCAATGCGCGCGTCGAGCTGGCGGCGTGTCGACAGCGCCAGACGGATCTCCGAATAGGTCGGACATGGAATCGAAGGGAATTGGTCCGGCGAAATGATCTCGACCCTATGACCCATGAGCTCGAGCTCGGCGCGCACCGACTGCAGGGTCCGCACGACGCCGTTCACCTGAGGCTCCCACGCATCGGTGACGATCAGGATGCGCATCAAGCCGCCGCCCGAACCGGATCGGCCGGAGAGCGGGCTGCGATTTCGTCGGCCCAGTGGAGGATTTCCATTCGGCCGTCCTGATGCTCGACGAGGGCGGTGCAGCCTTCGACCCAGTCGCCGTCATTGTAATAGACGATATCGTCGAAGCGCCTTTCCTCGGCGGTGTGGATGTGGCCGCACACGACGCCGTCCACCTTGAGGCGGGCGGCCTCGTGCGCGACCGCCTCCTCGAAGCGGGAGATGAACTCCACCGCATTCTTGACCTTCTTCTTGGCGTGCTTGGACAGCGACCAGTAAGGCAGGTCGAACCAGCGGCGAACGGCGTTCACCACCAGGTTCAGGCGCATCAGCAGCTCGTAGGCATTGTCGCCGAGAAAGGCGAGCCAGCGATGCGCCAGCACGATCGTGTCGAACTCGTCGCCGTGCAGGACCAGGAGCCGGCGCCCGTCGGCAGTGGTGTGGATCGCCTTGCGGCGGATCTCGACCCCGCCGAAGTTCAGCCCCGAAAACTGCCGGAACATCTCGTCGTGATTGCCCGGCACGTAGATCACCCGCGTGCCGTGCTTGGCCCGCTTCATCACCC
>NZ_SBFF01000009.1 GCF_004151485.1 Sphingosinicella sp. CPCC 101087
CGCTGGACCGACCGGGGAGCGTTCCCACCGCCACCGGACCGTCATTGGTGCCGGTCACCGTCACCTCGAGCGTGGCCGTGTCGGTGCCGCCCTCGCCGTCGCTGACCGTGTAGGTGATGCGCGTCGTCCGAGTCTCGCCGACCGCGAGATCGTCGAACTGGCCATTCGGGTCGAAATCGTAGCTGCCGTCGGCGTTCAGCGTGAACGTGCCGCCATTCGTGCCGCCCACCGAGGTGCCGACATTCGCCTCGGCGCCGTTCACCGCCCGCACCACCAGCGTGTCGCCGTCCGGATCGGCGTCATTGTCCAGCACGCCGTCCGCCGCGCTTACCACCAGAGGCGTGCCTTCGTCCGTCGTGTTGGCGTCGTCTGTTGCCGTCGGTGACGGATTATCTACCGTCCAGGTGAAGGTCTGCGTCGCCCTGCCGCCATGGCCGTCGTCCGCGGTCACCACCACGGCGTAGACTCCGGCCGGATTGCCGGGCGTGCTCGACTGGCTTGCCGAGGGATCGATCGTTCCGCTGATGATTCCGGTGACCGGGTCCAGTGTCAGGCCCGGCGGCAACCCGGTCGCCGTGTAGGCCAAGCCGTCGCCCTCCGGGTCCGAAAAGCCGGACTTGACGTCGACGTCCGTGATCGAATCCGAATCTGCGTCGGACCGTTCCGGGAGCGTGCCCGGGACGGGCGCATCGTTCACCGGCGTGACCCTGATGTCGAGAGTGCTATCGGCGGTGCCCCCGTCATTGCCGTCGGTGACGGTGTAGGTGACGGTCGGAACCGAGCCGTTCCAGTTCTGGTCGGGCGTGAAGCTGTAGTTCCCGCTCGGGTCGATGACCAAGGTTCCGACACCGGGTATCCGGGCAGTCTCTCCGGCTGGATAAGCCTGTCCGTTCACCTCGAAGCCGGTCACCCTGAGCGGATCGCCGTCGGGATCGCGGTCATTGTCCAGCACGTTGCCGCTCAGCGGCGTGTCTTCCGGAGTCGTCTCCACTTCGGGGAACGCTTCGGGCGCCGTGTTCATGACTTCAATCGTCACCGTCGTCGTCTCGGCGACCCCGCCCGCGACAACGGTATAGGTGTAGCTGTCCGGGCCGACATAGCCGTGGTTGGGCGTATAGGTGATCGTGCCGTCGGGGTTGATGACGACCGTGCCGTGCTCGCCCTGCGTCACGGCCGTGACTTCCGCCGCGCCATTTTCGAACGTATCGTTCTCGAGCACATCGGTGGTGACGGGATCGCCCGAACGGGTGGTGATCGCATCGGGCGCAATGTCGGCGACCGGCTCGACTTCGATGTCGAGCGTGCTGGTGGCGAATCCGCCGCGGCCGTCGTCGACCGTATAGGTGATCGTCGGCACGACGCCGTTCCAGTCGGACACGGGGGTGAAGCTGTAGCTTCCGTCGGGGCCGATCAGGACGGTGCCGACCCCCGTTATGGTCGCGGTTTCGCCGGCCGAATAGACTTGGCCGCCGACTTCGAACCGAATGACCGCCAGCGCCCCGTTTTCAGGATCGCCATCATTGTCGAGCACGTTGCCGGTCGCGGTCTCGTCTTCCTGGATGACCCGTATGTCGGGCACGGGTTCCGGCGCCCGATTGGTCGGCCGCTCCTCTTCCCGGCCGCGGCTGTAGCGCCACTCGAGGGCTTCGTCGGTCGGGTCCTCCCAATCGATCGTCATCGGCGGGACGACTTCCTGCACCCGTGCCAGGTTGAGAGGGGTGACGGCGTCGGTCTCCAGATCCTGGTCGATCCGGACGAGCTGGACGAATCGATAACCGTCTCCGGCCCGCTCAGCCGGAGCACGATCGGCTTCGCCTTCATCCTTGCCCAGCAGATCCTCTTCGATCATCCGTACCAGATCGGGCGGAGCCACGAACGCTTCGTCCTGATCGGGCGGGACGATGCTGAAGCCGCTGCCCTGGGGCCCTTCGAGTGTGACGAGCTCGGCTTCGGCGCCGGCGCCGTAGCTGACCGTGATCGTGGCGCCTGCGGCGAGGATGAGCGTTTCCTTGCCGGTCAGTTGGTCGCCGACGGAGAGTTGGCGCAGCGAGCCGTCGTCCGCTCTTGCCCAAACCTCTCCCGTGACGCCGACGACGATCCCGCTCTTGCTCATACCCATTCCTCAGTAATCAAATAGTCTTCGGCGCGTAGGCGGGCCGGCTAGCGTTCGCTCAAGGCATTCTGCCTGGCCCTCGATATCGGCTTCAAAAGATAGGAAAGCACCGTGCGCTTGCCCGTCAGAATGTCGAGCTGGACCGTCATGCCGGGGATCACCGGCAGGCCTTGCCGGAACTGGTTCCCGGTGGTTTCGGCCCTGACGATATAATAAGTGTTGCCATCGTCATCGGTGATGCTGTCGGGGCTGATGTGGGTCAGCGTCGCCTGCATTCCCCCGTAGACCGAGAAGTCGTAGGCGGTGAACTTCACCACGGCCGGCAGCTCCGGACGAAGGAACGCGATGTCGCGCGGCGACACCTTGGCCTCGACGACCAGCCGGCCTTCCGTCGGGACGACCTCGACCACCGCGTGGCCCGGCTGCACGACCCCGCCCACGGTGTTGTAAAGCACGCGCTGCACGAGCCCGGAGACGGGCGAGCGGATCTCGGAATATTTCACGCGGTCGGCGAGGCCGGTGACGTTCGGCCCGAGGCTGTTCAACTCGGCCATCGCGGCCGAGAGCTCGGCACGCCATTCATTCTTCGTCGTCACCTCGACGTCCCGGATACGGGTTTCCGCCTCCTGGATCCCGGAAGCGAGCTGCGCCCGCCTTGCACCGGCCTGCTGGCGTTCGCCCTGGGTCCGGGAGACCTCTCGCTCGAGCCTCAATATGTCCATCCCCGAGACGGCGCCCGATGCCAGCAACGGACGGGTGATGGTGATTTCCTCCTGCGCCATCCGGTGAGCGCGCTCCGCGGTCCGAAGCGCCGCCTCCACTTCCCGCAGTTCGTTGCGCCGCTGCGCGAGTTGCTGCCGGGCGATGAGGAGTCTCTCGTCGAGCTGCCTTCTGCTCTCAAAATAATATTGGCGCTCCTGCGCCAGGATCATCGCGGCTTCGCTGCCCTGGCCCGCCTCGGCCCCGGCAGGCTCATCCGGCTCGTAGGGCGTGCCGTCGACCAAGGCGCTCAGCCGCTCGATCTTCGCGTTCAGGGCGAAGGCCCTTGCCCTTCCCTCCGTCAGATTTGCGACGAAGCGGGTCGGATCGATCCGGACGAGGAGCTGGCCCTGCTGGACGCGCTGGCCTTCCCTGACGAAAATCTGCTCCACGACGCCGCCGTCGACCGACTGGACGATCTGCAATTGGCGTGACGGTATCACCTTGCCTTCGCCGCGGGTGACCTCGTCCACCGTCGCAAAGGCGGACCAGATCAGCAGGATCACGAATATCGCAACGACGCCGTAAAGGAGTCCGCGCGCCCGAATGACCTGTTGCCGGTCGATCGCATATCTCGCGCTCTCCCCCCAATCGCGCAGATCTCGCGACTGTCCCGACCAGAAGGGCCTGAACAAAGTGTCGAGCCACTTGCCGGCGCGCACGGCGCCGGCCGCACGGTCCAGCCCGTCGAACAAGCGCCTTTCGACCGGACGGCTATGGTCCATGCTCGTCATCCTGCCGCCCTTTGGATGTTGCCATTGTTCAGGCTCTCGAGGACCGCTGACTTGGGGCCGTCCGCGACGATCTTGCCCTCATCGATCACGATCAGCCGGTTCACCAGCTCCAGCATGGCCGGCTTGTGGGTGATCAGCAGCATGGTCCGGTGCTCCGCATAAGCGGCCAAGGCCCTCGTCACATGCGCCTCCAGCCGCCCGTCCATCGCGCTGGTCGGCTCGTCGAGCACGAGGATGCTTGCGTCCATGGCGACCGCCCGGGCTATCGCAACGGCCTGACGTTGGCCGCCCGACAGCCTGTTCCCGCCTTCTCCGACCGGCATTTCCAGGCCTTCGGCGTTGGCGCCGAGCATCGGAACCAGACCCGAAACGTCCATCGCCGCCGCCAGCCTTCGTTCTCGATTCTCACGGGGGGCGCCGAGCATGATGTTGTCGTGCACGGTGCCGAACAACAGCACCGGTTCCTGCGGGACATAGCCGATCCGCCGCCGCAGCTCGTCCGGATCGATCTGGCCGATGTGGACTCCGTCGACCATGACCATGCCCGCGCTGGGCTGATACAGCCCGAGGAGCAGCTTGCCGATCGTGCTCTTGCCCGAGCCGACGCGGCCGATGATTCCCACCTTCTCGCCCGCCCGGATGTGGAAACTGACCCCCTTCACCGCCTCCGCCTGGCTGCCCGGATAGTTGAAGGCCACGTTGCGGAACGCGATGTCGCCGTTGATGACCGGACGACTGATCCAGCTCCTGCCGACAGGTCGCTCCTGCGGCTGAGCCACGGTCTCGTCGAGTTGAACGAGCGCGGTGCGCGCCTGATAGAAGGAAGTCATCAACGATGCCGTCTGGGCGATCGGCGCCATGGCGCGGGACGAGAGCATGTAGGCGGCGATCATCCCGCCCTGGGTGATGTTGCCGTTGATAACCAGGTACACGCCGACGATGATCAGGACGCAGCCCACCGCCTGCTGGACCTGCGCAGTGACGCTGCCGACCGAACCCCCGAGCAGCCGCTGTCTTGCGACCTGGGACGACAGATATTCGGTCGCCTGCTCCCACACCTTCTGGACGCGGCTCGTGGCGCCGAAAGCCTTGAGAGTCTCGAGCGCGAAGAGGCCTTCCACCAGGGTGGCGTTGCGATGGGCTCCGGCCCGGCTCACCTCGTCGGATAGCGCGCTCAGTCGGGCGGCCACCGACAGCGCATAGAGGATGGCGATTGCGGTGCCGACCAGGAGGGGCAGCACCATCCAGAAGGAGATGAGCCCGATGATGAGCGCGAACAGCAGGAAGAAGGGCATGTCGACCAGGGTCAGCACCGTCATCGACCCGATGAAGCCGCGGACCGATTCGAAGGACTGCACGCTCGTGGCGTAGCTGCCGACGGAGGCGGGGCGTTGCTCGAGCCGCATTCCGAGCACGCGTTCCATGATGCGAGCGGAAAGGCGATTGTCGGCGCGGGCCGCCGCCGCATCGACGAACCAGCTGCGCATGTGGCGCAGCACCAGGTCACCGATCAGTACGATCAGGATGCCGGCGGACAGCACCCAGAGGGTGTCGGTCGCCTGGTTCGGCACGACGCGGTCATACACGTTCATCACGAACAGCGGCATCGCCATGGCGAAGAGATTGACGAACAGCGCTGCGATCAGGACGTCGGCATAGAGCCTTCGATTGCCCCTGATCACGTCCCAGAACCAGTGCCCCTCCGCTTCTTCGGAAGGCGAGCTGACACGCTCGTCCGGCCGATAAACGGGGCGGCAATAGATCGCCTGGCCGAGGTAGCGAGGCTCGAGCTCGTCCAGCGCGAGATGGACCCTCTGATCGACCGATCCGAGGTCGGGAAAGACCACCGAAGCGGTTCGGGCTTCGGAATCCACCGAATAGATGATGCAGGCATGCTCGTCGCGGAGCAGCAGCACGGCCGGCAGCAGCGCGGGGTTCAGTCCGGCGATCGGCGTCTCGGCCAGGCGGGCCGTGAAGCCGATACGCTCTGCGGCGCGCGGAAACAGCGCTGGCGTCAGGGAGCCGTCGAGAGGCAGGCCCGAAGTCAGGGCATCGCGGGTCGTCGCGGTGCCACGCTCTCCGGCGAGCAGAAGCAGGCAGCTCAGGAGATCGTCTCTGCCTCGATGCTCCATAGATGTACCTTCACTTCCTGACGCGAGCGGTTACGGGCGCTCCTGTTCACGACACCTAGCGAACCGAGGCGAGGGCCCCGCCGCAATCGATCGAGGCGGGCTGTGCGTCGTCGTCGAACGCGCTGATGGCCGGCATTCCTTCGCGCGACTGGCCGAGCACGTCGAGCAGAATGCCCATGGCGCGCAGCGTGCGGTAATAGGCCTTGGTCAGCTCATGCTGCGCCTGGGCATAGGACCGCTCGGACTGGAATGCTTCGTTCTTCGCGTCCAGCACATCGAGCAAGGTGCGGCGACCGATATAGAATTGCTGTTCATAAGCGGTCGCGACATTGGCCGAACGCATACGGTGGGCGTCGAGCGCCTCCAGCCGGGCCCTGAGGCTGACGACGTTGTTCCAGGCGATCGACGCGTTCTGGCGCAGATCCACGCAAGCCTTCTGGAGCAGATCCTCGCTTTGATAGAGCCGCCGCACCGCCGCCTCGCTGCGCGCCTGGTCGGCGCCGCCGCGAAACAGGTTGTAGCTGAAATTCAGCCCTACGAAGGCTTCCTCGCCTCGACCGCGGGGGTCGAACTGGGCGTCGAAGCTGCTGCTGTTGCGATAGGTTCCGCCGCGCGCGGCAACCGAAACCCTCGGATAATAAGCCGCCTTGCTTTCGGCGACGGCCGCCCTCGCCGCCTCGATCGTGGCATTGGCAGCGTAGAGGCTCGGATGATTGCGGACCGCCTGGTTCAGCACCGACTCCAGATCGGCGGGCACGCTGGTGCTGGCGACGGCGAAATCCTCGAGCGCCTCGGCAGGCGGGCGGCCCACGATTCGTTGGAAGCGGGCAGTCACGTCGTGGAGATTGGCCTGCTCGGTAAGCATATTGGCCTCGGCGAGGGCGAGACGGCCGGCCGCCTGCTCGAGATCCGCCATGTTGCTGACGCCCGATTCCGCGCGCTCGCTGATCAGTGCATGGACGCTCTGGTGCGTCGCATAATTCTCGCGGGCCAGAGCGAGCGTCTCGCGAAACTGACGCACGTCCTCATAGGCTTCGATCGCCTCGAGCGCCTTGTTCTGCACTTCGTCGAGCAGTTCATAGTAACGCGCGAGCCGATTCTGGTCGGCCTCCTCAAGCTGGCTGCGCACCAGGAAGCCATCGAACAGCATCTGGCTGATCTGCAGCTCAACATAGTCGCGAGTGAACCAGCCGCGATCGTCATATTCGCGTGTGGCCGCGCCATATTCGCCGTTCACGTCGACGGAGGGGAGATAGCCGCCCCTGGCAGCGCGCCGGTCCGCGCTCGAGGCGCGGAAGGCCTCCCAGCGTGCCTGAACCTCCGGTTGGGTGTTGATGGCCAGGTCGACCGCCTGGTCGACCGTCGCCACCGCCGCTGCGGGGGCGACTTCCTGCGCCGAAAGGCCGCCACTCGCCGTGATGCTCAACGCGAATATCGCCGCGCAACCGCTCAAATTCCTGATGAGCGTCCCACTCTTTCCAGCCAAACGAGGCTGGCCCCCTCTGCATGCGCGACCCACTTAATACCTTTCTACTCGACAATTCATGTCAAAGCGGCATCGCTTCCAGGACGATACCGGACGTAAATGTGCGCGGCCCGGAAAGCAGACGCCTCCGGAGCATCGACGATGTGCGGTGAGAGCGATCGGTCCTGGCGGCCCCCGCGGCCGTCGGCCCATCTCGCTGCTAGGAGAACCCCCCGTTGTCGACGAGAGCGGGATGCCGGAAAATAGTTAATAAAGTCTTAAGAAATTGTAAAATGTTATCAAATATCATGTACTTGCACCAGCAAGTAGATGGCCGGCTTCGCCCCTGAGTCAAGAGCGAGTGCAGCGCACCGGCAAGACCCGTGGAGGTCCTTCGGCCGCGCGGCCGCTCACTGGCGGGAGGTGATCAACAAAAGGTAAAACTTCCTTACCGCACCTTCCGCTTGGAGGTCCCGCCGCCGTCACCGTGCGGGCTGCTGAAGGTTCGTCGGCGGCGCGCCGGATCGCCGGCTGCGAACCTTTGCGCCTCCACCGCAGGAAAGGCGATGCCGCGGCGGATCGGGGGCGGACTTAGGGGAGTGGCTAGATCGCTGTCGCCGCGGACCGCGGCCGAGCCGTGATCACATCTGCGCTCAACGGGAGGGTCCGGATGAGCGCGCGGGGCCTGAGCGCGGCCTTGACCGGCCGCGCCAATGCAGCCCGACAACAGCAGAGCTCCGCCTCCCAGTCCGGGCCGAGGCCGGCATCGGTCGCATCCGGAGGGCCGTCCTAATCGTCGTGCTGCGAGACGGAGAAACGAAACTGCACGAGGTTTCGATAGGTTTCGCCGGGATCGAGCCGGACGGAGCCAAACTCCGGCCGGTTCGGCGCATCGGGGAACATCTGCGGCTCCAGCACGATCGCGTCGCCCTGACGGTACAGCTTTCCCGCTTTTCCCACGATCGTCGCGTCGAGGAAATTTCCCGAATAGAACTGAATTCCCGGCTGGTTCGACAGCACCTGCATGACCCTGCCGGATGTCGGCTCCTCCACCCGGGCGAGCAGTCTCGGCTCAGGCGCCAGGTCGCGCGCTACGACCCAATTATGGTCGTAGCCCTTCCCGAACACGATCTGCTGGTCCGCGTCGCGTACGCGCGCACCGATCGGGGTTGGCATCCGGAAATCGAACACGGTGCCTTCCACGGGCCTGAACTCGCCGGTGGGGATCAATGTCGAGTCCACCGGCGTGAAATGGTCGGCCGGAATTGTGAGCAAGTGACCCATGGCGCCCTGGGGCGAGCCCTCGCCGGCAAGATTCCAGTAGGCGTGGTTGGAGATGTTCACCACGGTGGGACGATCGGTGGTAGCGCGATAATCCACCGACAAGGTGTTCGTCTCATCCAGCGAGTAGGTCGCCGTTACCGTGAGCGTCCCCGGATAGCCTTGGTCCATGTGCGGGCTGACGTAGCGCAGAGTGACGCTCGGCGTCGGCCCCTCCTGCACTTCGACGACCTGCCACAGTACCTTGTCGAAGCCTTTCGTGCCGCCGTGAAGGGCGTTCGGCCCGTCATTGACCGGGGTCTGGTAAGCCTGGCCGTCCAGCGTGAACCTTCCCCGGGCAATGCGATTGGCGACACGGCCCACGGTCGCTCCGAAGAACTCCCCCTTGGCAAGATAGCCGTCGAGCGTGGGATATCCGAGCACGACGTCGCTTCGCTCGCCCTTTCGGTCCGGCACCAGCAGCGACTGCAACGCCGCACCGTAGGTGATGATCCGCGCTTCCAGCCCTCGATCGTTGCGAAGCGTGATCGCTTCCACAGTCTCTCCGGTCGGCATCTGCCCAAAGGCGGACCGTGATGCATCGGCGGCCGATGCTCCCGAAGATGCGCCCAGGGCGCCCACATAGCCCAGCAATGTCATGGCGAATCGGAGCCCCTTCCTCACCAGCATCCTCCTCAGAAAGGCGTCGATCGAAGTTCCACCATTTGTATGAGTATATCACCACAGCACAAGAGCAACCTTTCGGTCCCGGCCGGACTGGACGCTCGCACATAGGCTGCGCACGGTGACCCTTGCCGAGTTCACAATTCTTTGGCATTTGTCTGAGTAATGTGCCTAGCCCGAACCGATGGCGGACTACCCTTCCGGGAGCCGGAACGTACGCGCGCTCGATCTGGCACTTATTCCGGCAACCTGACGCGAGTGGTAGATAATCAAGATGAGCACTGATCCGACCGTCGGCCGCAAACGCCTGCGCTCGCGCGCCTGGTTCGACGACCCGTCGAATGCCGACATGACGGCCTTGTACCTCGAGCGGTACATGAATTTCGGCGTCTCCCTCGAAGAACTGCAGTCGGGCCGCCCGATCATCGGCATCGCTCAGACCGGCAGCGACCTCAGCCCGTGCAACCGCCACCACCTGGTCCTCGCCGAGCGCGTGCGGGCGGGCATCTCGGAGGCCGGGGGGATTCCCTTCGAATTCCCGGTCCATCCGATCCAGGAAACAGGCAAGCGGCCCACCGCCGGCCTGGACCGGAACCTCGCTTATCTGGGCCTTGTCGAGATCCTGTTCGGCTATCCGATCGACGGCGTGGTGCTGACCACCGGATGCGACAAGACCACGCCCGCCTGCCTGATGGCCGCCGCCACGGTGAACATACCCGCCATTTCCCTGTCCGTGGGGCCGATGCTCAACGGCTGGTACAAGGGAAAGCGGACCGGGTCGGGCACTATCGTCTGGCAGGCGCGGGAGATGCTCGCGTCCGGAGATATCGACTATCAGGGATTCATCAGGCTCGTGGCGTCGTCGGCGCCTTCGACCGGCTTCTGCAACACGATGGGCACCGCAACGACGATGAACTCGCTGGCCGAGGTGCTTGGCATGTCGCTTCCGGGTTCCGCCGCCATTCCGGCCCCCTATCGGGATCGCCAGGAGGCCGCCTACCGCACCGGACTTCAGATCGTCGAGATGGTCGAGGCGGACCGGAAGCCCTCGGACATCATGACGCGCGAATCCTTCATCAACGCCATCCGCATCAATTCGGCGATCGGCGGCTCGACGAATGCCCCGATCCATCTTGTGGCGCTCGCCCGTCATGCGGGCGTCGAGCTCTCGATCGACGATTGGGAGACATATGGCCGCGACGTTCCGCTCCTCGTCAACCTGCAGCCGGCGGGCGAGTATCTCGGCGAGGATTATTACCGCGCGGGGGGCGTGCCTGCGGTGGTGGCCGAGCTGATGCGCCAAGGTCTCATCTACGAGGACGCGCTGACGGCGAACGGGCGCACCATCGGCGAAAATTGCCGAGACGCCCTCATCGAGGACGTCGACGTCATTCGGCCATTCGACCGTCCGCTCAAGGAAGCGGGAGGCTTCCTGGTGCTCCGCGGAAATCTCTTCGACAGCGCGATCATGAAGTTGAGCGTCATCTCCGACGAATTCCGCCAACGTTATCTCTGCAATCCCGACGATCCCGACGCGTTCGAAGGCCCCGTCGCGGTCTTTGACGGGCCCGAGGATTATCACGCCCGGATCGACGATCCCTCGCTCGGCATCGACGACAACACCCTGCTCGTGATGCGCGGGGCCGGCCCGATCGGCTATCCGGGCGCCGCAGAGGTGGTCAACATGCGCCCGCCGGCCAAGCTCATCCGCGCCGGCATTCATGCCCTGCCCTGCATCGGGGACGGCCGCCAATCGGGGACTTCGGGAAGCCCGTCGATCCTCAACGCGTCACCCGAAGCCGCGGCGGGCGGCGGGCTCGCGCTGCTGCGCAACGGGGACCGGGTGCGGATCGATCTCAAGACCGGCCAGGCCAATATCCTGCTGCCGCCCGGCGAGCTCGAACAACGGCGCGCCGAGCTCGAGGCGCAGGGCGGCCTCGCCTATCCCGAGAGCCAGACGCCGTGGCAGGAGCTCCAGCGCGCAACCGTGGGGCAGAACGGCGAAGGTGCGGTGCTGGAGCCTGCGGTCAAGTATCAGCGCCTCGCCCAGCACTTCGGCGTGCCGCGCCACAATCACTGATGCCGCAATAGCGCGGACCCAAGCGAGCCGATCGCCCGCGGGCCGGAGGTTCAGCCGACGGAGCGCGCGGCGATCCGATCGGGCGGAGATGCGAGGATCCGGCATTCGTAGACCGGCGCGTCGCTGCCCCGGGTCTCGAAACGCACGCGCACCTTGTCCTTGCCGCGCGTCAGGGCCGGGGGAATCGGATATTCGACCGTGACGAAACGCCTGCTCGGTGCGCCCGCGCGCCGTTCGTTGGCGATGCGCGTTCCGTCGACGAGGATGTCGAAATTCTTGTCGACCTCCTCGCCCCAATAAAGAGCGGCGAGGGTCATCGGCCCGGAACGCACCGCCAGCGTGAACTCGATATAATTGCCCTCGCCCCACCAGGCCTGGCGACCGCTTCGGCCATTCCAACTCAGCAGGTCGGCATGATTGGCGACGAAGTCATGGTCGCGCTCGGGCTGCATCTCGCCCAGGTGGATCACGTCCACCGTGCGCGCCTCGAGGTCGGCCTTCTCGCGCTGAGCCTGCTGCCAATGCGCTTGCTCGGCTCGCCACTGCTCGCGGGTGAAGATCGGGAAATAGACAGCAGTGCGGCGATCATATTGGTTGAAGAACGGCTTCAGAATCAGCTCCTGCGGAACCGCGCCACTCGTCCGGTACACATGCGGCTCCCCACCGACCGGCTGGAGCATGCGCGCCGGATCGACGGACACCAAAGCCGGAGGAAGCGCATCGAACGGAGCATCCGCCGGCCCGAGATCGGCGGCGAGGACGAGGGGGCCGTGGAGAAAGGCCAGCAACCGCGGATTGTCGGGCGTCGCTTCGGTTCTCAGCGCCATCGGCAGGTCCAGGCGGAGACGGTCGCCGGGCTCCCAGCGGCGCGTAAGCACCGCATAACCCTGCCGGAGGTCGAAGGCCGCCGCCTCGCCATTGAGCGTGAGGACCGGGCCTTCGCACCAGCCGGGCAGCCGAAGCGCGATCGACAGCGGTTCACCCGGAGCTCGCGTGATTCGGAAGTCCACCCGGCCGGAGAAGGGATAGGCGGTATCGAGCTCGAACCGGCCCCGCTCCGCCCAATCGAGCGTCGAGGGGATGAAGAGGTTGACGTAAAGGGTGCGGCCATCCTCCCAGTAAATGGACTCGCCATGCTTGGAATGGCTCTCGATGCCGGACCCGACGCAGCACCAGAAGCTGTCCTCCGGCGTGGAATAGGTGCGCCGGGCGCCGGAGGTGAGCGGCATGAAATAGGCGAACATCCCCGTTTTCGGGTGCTGGTGCGCCATGATGTGGTTGAGATGCGCGCGCTCGTAATAGTCGAACATGGCGGCGTCCGGCTGCCAGGCGTAAAGGTGCCGGGTCAGCTTCAACATGTTGTAGGTGTTGCAGGCTTCGCACGTACGGTCGGTGATGAAGGGCGCGAGGATTCCGGGTTGGCCGAAATGCTCGCGATCCGAATTTCCGCCGATGACATAGCTGTGGTCCCTCACCACCGTCTGGTGGAAGAAGCGTGCCGCCGCTGCGTGGCGCGGTTCGCCGCCCAATTCGTGGAGCCGGGCCAGGCCGATGACCTTCGGTATCTGCGTGTTGGCGTGCAGGCCCGGCAGGTTGTTGCGTCCTTCCGCGAGCGGATCCAGCACCCGGCGGTCACGTATGCGCTCGGCGAGGGCCAGGTAGCGCCGATCGCCCGTCAGCGCATAGGTCTCGGCATAGCTGTCGTTGAGGCCGCCATATTCGGCCGCAAGCAGTCGCTGCATCTGCGCGTCGTCGAGGCGTTCGAGGATGGCGGCGAGGTAATCGGCCATGCCCAACATCACGCCCAGGGCGAGAGGATCACCCGCATGACGGTGGGCATCGATCAGGCCCGCATGGACCTTGTGCCAGGTGTACAGCGGCACCCAGCCGCCATTGATGTCGAAGCCCCCGGTGCGAATGTCGCCGCGGCGTATCTCCTCGAAGACGATCTTGCCGTCGAGGAGCTCGCCATCGCGTTCGACGGTCGTCCCGCCGACATAGCCGTCCCCATGCGCAGCCTGGATGCGCGCAAGCTCGGCCACGATGTACAACACCCGGTCCCGCAAGGCCGCATCGCCGGTCTGCGCAAAAGCGAGGGAGCAGGCGGAGAGATAATGGCCGAGCGTATGGCCGGCGATTCCACGCGCCTCCCACCCGCCATAGCGGTCACCCTTGACCGGCAGGCCGGCGCTCTTGTGGAAATTGTGCAGCAGCCGGTCGGGCTCGAGCGCGAGAAGATAAAGGCGGTTCGCCGTCACGGCCTCCGCGTAGATGGACGGCTTGAGGCGTACGGCGGAAAGCGGGAGCGGCCGGGCCTTCACGCGGCCCGCCTCGCGGACCGCGGCGGCCATCGCCGGGCCGGCGAGCGCGAGCGCGCTCGCCGAGAGAAGAAACACCCGGCGCGAGAGCAAGGCTCTACTCGACCGCGACCACGGCGACCGACTTGGCCGGAAGGTCGAACACCAGCCGGCCATTCTCGACTCGGCCGCTATAAGCGACCGGCCGGATCCTGTTCGGCTGGTCGAACGTGTTGTGGGTGTCGAGCGCCGGCCCGGTCAGCACGCGTCCGCTGGCCCCGCGCACGTTCTGTCCCGTGACGTTGGCGACGACGCGGGCCGGCCGGTTGGGGTCGAGGTTCACGAGCGAAAGGTGAAGCCGTCCCGACGTATCCCGGGCTGCCGAGACGTCGACGCGCGGGAGCCGCGTTTCCCCGAACCGATATTCGGGTGCCTCCACGCTTGCGGCGAGCGGGGTCGCCCCCTGGAACGAGCGATACATGTCGAAAACGTGGTACGTCGGCGTCAGGACCATCCGAGGGCCGTCGGTCAGGATCATCGCCTGAAGCACGTTCACCATCTGGGCGATATTGGCCATGCGCACCCGGTCGGTGTGACGATGGAAAATGTTGAAGGTCAGTGCCGCGACATGGGCGTCGCGCAACGAGTTCTGCTGGTAGAGGAAGCCCGGAGTCGAGCCCGGCTCCTGATCGTACCAGGTTCCCCATTCGTCGACGAACAGGCCGACGCGCCGTTCCGGATCATGCCGGTCCATGATCGCCTTGTGCCGAGTGATCAGCTCGTCCATTCGCAACGCGTTGCGCAGCGTCGAAACCCACTTGTCCTCGCCGAAGCCCGTCGCCGGGCCCTTGTCCTCCCAGCTGCCGGGGAAGGTGTAATAGTGAAGGCTGAGCGCATCCATCTGGTTGCGCGCGCGGTCCATCATCACTTCGGTGAAGTTGTAGTCGTCGACATTGGCGCCGGTCGCGACCTTCACGATAGGCACGCCGCGCGGCGTCTTCACGAAGGTCTGGTAGCGGCGGTGGAGGTCGGCCGAATATTCCGGCCGCATATTGCCGCCGCAGCCCCAGCTTTCGTTGCCGACTCCGAAGAATTGCACGCGCCATGGCCGGTCGCGACCATTCCTGCGACGCTCGTTAGCGAGGGTCGATTGGCTGTCGGAGGTCATATATTCGACCCACTCGGCCATCTCGCGCGGCGAGCCGCTGCCCATGTTGCCGGCAACATATGCCTCGGCCCCGATCAGCTCGGCGAAATTCAGAAACTCGTGCGTGCCGAAATGGTTGTTCTCGGTGACGCCGCCCCAGTGGGTATTGACCCGCACCGGACGCTGATCGCGCGGCCCGATTCCGTCGCGCCAATTATATTCGTCGGCGAAGCAACCGCCGGGCCAGCGAACCACCGGAATCCTGAGGTTTCTCAGCGCCTCGACGACGTCGTTGCGATACCCCGCGGTATTGGGGATCGGGGAATCCTCTCCGACCCACACGCCCTCATAGATGCCGCGGCCGAGATGCTCGGCGAAATGGCCATAGATGTTGCGGTCGATGACCGGACCCGCCTGCGCAGTGTCTACCGTGACCGTCACCGGCACGGGCGTGCTGTTCTGGGAGATCGCCGCCGTCCCGCTCATTCCGGCAATAGCCGCCACTGCCAGCAGGCATTTCTTGATGATTTTCCGGCTCATACCCTTCTCCCTCGTTTCGCCTCTCGGGGGCGGATTCAGTCTTCGAACGGTTCGACCTCCAGGCGACGACCCAACAGGAAGGCGTCCGCCACATGCCGGAAGGGCGCGAGATCCGCGTCGACCGCGCGCGCACGGACCAGCTCGGCAAAGCGGGCGTAGAGGTTCGGATATTCGGCTTCCGGCGCTTCGAACACGACTTGGCCATCCACCGCCATCGCCGCGCCGCCGCTGGAGAGCGTCAGCTGCCCGCTATCGGTCTCGACGATTATGTCCCAGGTCTGCGGGCCGATCTGGCGCCAGTCGAGCTCGACCTCGACCGGCGCCCGGTCGTGCGTGAAGCTCAGGCGCGCCGCGATTGGGGCCTGCCGGTTGGCGGGATAGAAGAGCTCGGCTTCGTGCAGCACCATGGCCTGCGGAAGTATTCGGGTCGCGATCGAAAGGGCATTGATGCCGGGATCGAAGATCCCGAGACCGCCCGGTTCCCAGATCCATGCTTGCCCCGGATGCCATCGGCGGACGTCTTCCTTCCAGACGATGCCCACCGAATGGATGCCTCGCCCGGAAAGCCAGGTGCGGGCGGTCTCGACCGCCGGCGCTTCGCGCGAATGCCAGGTCGCGAACAGGGCCACCCCCTTGTCGCGGGCGAGCGCGATCAGCGCCTCCACCTCCGCGACCGTTGCGCCGGGGGGCTTTTCGAGCATGACATGATAGCCGCGCTCGATCGCCTCGCGCGCAAGCGCGTAGCGGCCCTGGGGCGGCGTGCAGAGCGAGATGGCGTCGACATCGGGCCGCGCTGCGGCGAGGTCCGCAAGCGTGCGGAAGCCGTCGAGCCCGTCCGGCGGTTCGTGACGGGTGACGCCGCCGACGAGGTCGAAGTCGGGGTTGGCCGCCAGTGCCGGCAGGTGCTGATCCCGCGCAATCTTGCCAATGCCGACGATCGCGACCCTGATCGGGCTCACAGCGCGCGCACTTCTGGAACGCTGCTCTCACCGCGGACGAGCCGGTTGCGCAGCGGCATCGTGAACGGTTCGGCCGAAATCTCGAACTCGTCTCCTTCCTGCGTCTCGATCTCGTCGGCGAAGGACAATGTCGCCGTGCCGAGGAAGTGCACGTGCACGTCGCCGGGCCTTCGGAACAGATCGTATTTGAAGTGATGATGTTCCAGATTGGCGAGGCTGTGGGACATGTTGGCCTCGCCCGACAGAAACGCCTTCTCCCAGAGCACGGCTCCGTCCCGCAAGATGCGGCTGGTGCCGCGAATCTCTGCCGGCAATTCCCCGGTCAGGAGTTCGGCGCCGAGGGCGGCCGGCCGCAGCTTGGAATGGGCGAGCCAGAGATAGTTTCCCCGCTCGGTCACGTGGTCCGAAAATTCGTTGGCGAGCGCGAAGCCGAGGCGCCAGGGACGGCCCTCGTCGTCGATCAGGTAGATTCCGGCAATCTCGGGTTCCTCGCCGCCGTCGAGCGCGAATTCGGGCGCAGCGAGCGGCGCGTCCGGCCCGACCAGGCACGAGCCGTCTCCCTTGTAGAACCATTCGGGCTGAACGCCGACGGCGCCCGCACCGGGCTTTCCGCCCTCGACGCCCATCAGGAACATACGCATCGAATCGGTCGCCGCGCCGGCCGCGGCCGCCTTGTGCATCCTATCGCGCCCCTCGGCGGAGCCGAGATGGGTGAGGCCCGTGCCGGTCAAGTGTAGATGGGCTGGATCGGGATGATCGATCGGAGCGAGGATGCGCCTCTGGGATCTTGCTGCTTCGAGGTCGACCGCTCCGCCGAGCCGCGAGCGCGCAGCATCCGCGAGCGTCGTGCCTTCGGCCAGTGCGAGACGGGCAAGCGCATAGCTGCTCTCGATGCCCTCGACGCGGCGGACCTGGCCTTGATCGATCGCCGCCACCAGCCGCTCGCCGCCGGTGTCGCGCAGTTGAACCAGATGAAGCGCCATGATCCTCCCCGAATGCCCGGCGGCCTGTGGCCCAGGCTGGAATCGAGGAAGTGCCTGCTGCCGGTTGCGTGCGGCACGCCTCGTCGCCTTGTGTTTCTTCGTGGATAATAACTCAGACATTAAGACGCAAGGCTTGATGGAGCATGCAAAGCCGGCGCGCTCTCGAACCGAGCGATCGGGGCGGCGCGGGGCCTCTCCGCTCCACCTATGCGCTTGAAGTTGCCAGCTATTCCAAATGTCTGAGAAATCCCTTGCAACTCGGCATCGGCCGCGTTACTCCTTTTGTCTGAGTAATAACAGAAATGGGCGGGCGGGCGGTTCCCCTCGCGCCAGATACTCAAAAGGGGAGGATAGGATGGCTCGCAAGCTTGCCCTGTCATGCGCGGCTTCAGTGATGGCCCTTTGCGCGCCGGTCGCGCCGGCCTTGGCGCAGCAGCAGACACAAGAAGAAGGTCTCGTTCCGTCGGAAGGTCAGCCTTCGGCCGGCCAAACGCCCGACGAGGTGATCGTCGTCACCGGCGTTCGCGCGGCGCTTGCCGAGGCACTCGAGATTCGCCGCGAGTCGACCCAGATCGTCGACTCCGTCGTTGCGGAGGATATCGGCAAGCTCCCGGACAACAATGTGATCGAGGCGCTTCAGCGCATTACCGGTATCCAGGTGACCAATCGCGGAGCGGGCGAGGCGGCAGCCATATCGATCCGCGGCCTGCCGGACGCGCTGACGACCATGAACGGTCGCAACATCTTCACGGCTTCCGACCGCGCCTTCGCCCTCCAGGACATCCCGGCCAATCTCGTCCGGCGAATCGATGTCTACAAGACGCGTGCGGCCGAGCAGATCGAGACCGGGATCGCGGGCCAGATCGACGTGTTCACGCGTCGGCCGTTCGATTTCGACGGATTGGCGATCTCCGGTGTCGCCCGCGGCATTTACAACGAGCAGGCGGACAGCATCAATCCAAACGTCTCCGCGCTCATCAGCAACCGCTGGACCACTGGGATTGGCGACATCGGCATCCTCGTGAATGCCAGTTATGCCCGCACCGAATTCCGCGAGCAGAGCATCACCGCCGGTGCGATGGTGCCGTTCGCGACGGAGAATCCGCCCCCCGGCTCGGGCTTCACGCCGCTTCAGCGCATCTTCCCCGGAGACGGGAACGTCAACTGGCAGCCCGGTCTGGAGCGAGGCCTTTCGACCGAGCCCGGGTCGACGCTCAGGATCAACGGCGTCGACGTGCCTTATTATCTGTCGCGCGATGCGGTGTTCAGCCCGGATGTGGCCGGCGAGCGTGAACGGCCGGCGATCAATGCCGCGGTACAATGGTCGCCCAATCCAAGCTCGACCTATACGTTCGAATTCTTCTGGAACAGCTTCCGCCAGACGACCTTCAACAACCTCTTCTTCAGCTTCGTCGACTGGTGGGAGGCGCTCGGCCCGAATCCTGCCGAGACCTTCGAGCTGATCGACGGCACCAACATCATCAAATCGCGCCGGGTCGGCAACGTGTTCGGGTTCAACTCGGGCGACCTCACGAAGAGTCGCACGGACACGTTCGTCTATGCCCTCAACGGCCAATGGGAGGTCGACGACCAAAGTTCTATCAATGCGGACATCTCCTATCAGAACAGCCGCTTCAAGACCGAGTTCATGGCGATGCGGATCACCCGCGTGGCGTCGCTGATCGATGTCGACTTCAACGAGGGCGGCGGCTTTCCCGCTTACAATTTCAGCGACAACAGCCTGCTGACGGATCCGTCGCAGTGGGATGTCGGCGAATTTTACGACAATGCCAACCGCTCCGAAGGTTCGGCGATGACGTTGCACCTCGATTATACGCGCGAGTTCGACGGCATCCTGCGCCAGTTCAAGACCGGCATCCGCTACGATGATCGCGAAGCGATGGATTCGCTGCGCGCCCAGGACGCGCCGGGGCTGGGCGTGCGGTTCAGCTCGCTGGATCCCGCCCTCGTCTACAGCAACGACGATTTTTTCCAGGGGCGGGCCAACGTGCCGACGTCATGGATCGCACCCAACGGCTATCATATCTACCGTAACGCCGACACGATCCGGCAGCTTTATCGCAACTCGGTCGATCCGGGCATCCTGCTTTCGGACGAGCTCGAACTGATCGACGTCTTCGACATCAATGAAATCACGATGGCTGCTTACGCCCAAGCCGATTTCGAGGTCGAACTGTTCGGCCGGCCACTGCAGGTCCAGATTGGCGCCCGCTACGTCAACGTCGACACGGACCTGGCCTTCACCGACCAATTCACGCGCGAGAGCACGTCGGGCTCGCAGAGGACCGAAAAGCTGCTGCCGAGCGCGACGGTGCGATTCGAGCCGTTCGACAATTTCCGCGTTCGCTTCAATTATGGCGAGACTCTCCGACGGCCCTCCTTCCCGGACCTCAACCCCAACTTCAACCTCACCGGAGACCTCACCGGCATCGGACGGGGCTCGGGTACCGGCGGCAACGTCAACCTGCAGCCCACCTCGTCCAGGAATTACGATCTCGCCCTGGAATATTATTTCGCTCGCGACAGCGCCATCTACACCACCCTGTTCCGCCGCGAGATCGAAGGTCTGGTGGTGCCGATCACGTCCCTGCTCACCATCCCCGGAACCGGGCTCAACACCGACATCTTCTCGGTCACGCGGCCGGAAAATGCCTCGAACGGTGTCCTGGAAGGTGTGGAGGTGGGCCTGACCTTGTTCCCCCGTCTGCCGGGCATCCTGGAAGGCTTCGGTGTGCAGGGAAGCCTCACCGTTCTGGATTCGTCGCAGAACATCCCGCTCACCGACAGCAACGGCAACATCGTCGGCCAGACGCGATCCGCCTTCTTCGGTGTGTCGGATCTGTCGTACAACATCACCGCCGCCTATGAACGCGGGCCGGTCGGCGCGCGTCTCTCCTACGTCTGGCGCAAGGCGTTCCTCGCCAATAACGAGCAGCGCCTGTTCGCCAATCCCATCGGCGTGTGGCGGCGTCCCGAGAAGAGCCTCGACTTCCAGCTGACGATCGACGTGACTCCGCGGATCGGCGTCACCTTCGACGCGGTGAACCTGACGAACGAAGTGCAGCAGAGCTATTACCGCTTCGAGGAAGCGGGCGGGCCGGATACACATAATCTCGGCACAACGGCGCTGCCGCGCACCTTCGCGCTCGGGGTCCGTTACTCGTTCGACTAAAGGGGTCGTCAGTGGGGTCGATGAGGTGGTTCGCAGGCGGTCTGGCGTTCTTGGCCGGTCTGGCCGCGGCCACCTCTCCTGACACGACGGCGCTTTCGGGCGACGTCAGTCCGGTCCACGATCCGGCGATCATCCGCTCGGGCGATCACTATTATCTCTTCGCGACCGGCCATGCCTCGGATCCCACGGGGCTCCTGCCCATGCGAAGCTCGCGCGACCTCGTCACGTGGACGTTCGAGCAACCCGCTCTGCCTTCGATTCCCGATTGGGCGCGGGAGAAGATCCAAGGCACTCGCGGTCTCTGGGCGCCCGATATCGTCCGGAGCCATGGCGAGTACCGGCTTTATTATTCCGTCTCGACCTTCGGGAAGAATCGCTCGGCAATCGGTCTTGCCACCGCCTCCACCATCGATCCCGACGCGCCGGGCTACGGCTGGACCGATCGCGGACCGGTCATCGAATCCCATCCGGACGACGATTTCAACGCCATCGATCCGGCCGTCTTCACCGATCGCGAGGGGCATCAGTGGATGGCGTTCGGCAGCTTCTGGTCGGGGATCAAGCTGATCCGGCTTGATCCCGAGACGGGGTTGCGCTCGGACCAGGACCGCGCGATCCACTCGATCGCGCGGCGGCCCAGCCCCGGCGCCGTCGAGGCACCCTTTGTGATCGAGCGGGACGGCTTTTATTATCTCTTCGTCTCCTTCGACTTTTGCTGCCGAGGTGCCAGAAGCACCTATCATACCGTCGTGGGACGCTCGCGCTCCCCGACCGGCCCTTATGTCGATCGCGACGGCAGACCGATGATGGAAGGCGGGGGAACGCTCGTTCTCCACGAAACCCTCGAGCCTGGCGGGCGCTTCGCCGGACCGGGACACGTCGCGGTGCTGCGCGACGGGGATGTCGATCACATCGTCTACCATGCGTATGACAGACGGGCCGAAGGCGCGCCGACGCTTCGAATCAGGCGCCTGGTCTGGTCCGACGACGGATGGCCAACGGCGCAACTGGCTTCGGTTGGGGCAAGGGAGGGATAATAAGGCATGGCTACAGGCGTTCCGACCGATGCGGCGGCCGAAAATGCACGCCACGGCCCCAGCGTCTATCGCGGCGCGCTGGCGATGCTCGCCACGCTCTTCTTCATGTGGGGCTTCATCACCGTCATCAACAACACGCTGCTGCCGCACCTGCGCAGCGTGTTCGACCTCAGTTACACCCAGACGACGCTCATCGAGAGCGTCTGGTTCATTGCTTACTTCGTCGCTTCCATTCCCTCGGCAAAGCTGATCGAGCGGATCGGATATCGTGCCGCCCTGGTGGTCGGGCTGGCTATCATGGCGGCAGGCGCGGTGCTGATGGTGCCGGCGGCGACCCTTCCCTCCTACGGCGTCGTGCTGACCGCCTTGTTCGTGATCGCCTCGGGCATCACCTTGCTGCAGGTTGCGGCCAACCCCTATGTCGCCGTGATCGGTCCGCCCGAGACCTCCTCGTCGCGGCTCAACCTCGTCCAGGCCTTCAACTCCTTCGGAACGACGCTCGCGCCCCTGTTCGGCGGCTATCTGATTCTGGGGCGAAGTGCCTCGGGCACGGTCGAAGGCGGGGCGGCGGCGCTGACGACGGAGCAACGGCTTGCCGACGCCCAATCGGTGATCCTGCCCTATCTCATCGTGGCCGCCGTGCTGGTCGTTCTGGCGATCGTCATCGCCCGATTCCCGCTGCCGACGCTGGGCAAGGCGGCGCGCCGGGCCCTCGCCGAAGAACGCAGGCACCTGTCGCTCTGGCGGCACCGGAATCTGGTGTTCGGCGTGCCGGCGATCTTCATCTACCTCATCGCGGAAATCGGCGTCTCCAACCTGTTCATCAACTTCATCTCCGCGCCCGAGATCGGCAATCTCACCCATGAGGAAGCTTCCCGCTACCTGTTCCTGCTCTGGGGCGGGATGATGGTCGGCCGCTTCGCGGGCAGCTACCTGATGCGCGGGATCGAGCCGGAGCGCGTGCTTGCCGCGGCCGCGATCGGAGCCTTCGCGGTGATGATCGTCACCGTCCTGGCCGACGGCCCACTCGCCATGTGGGCGCTCATCTCCGTCGGCCTGTTCCATTCGATCATGTTCCCGACGATCTTCACGCTCGGAATCCGCGGCCTCGGTCCGCTCACCGAGGAGGGGTCGGGCTTGCTCATCATGGCGATTGCGGGGGGAGCGCTTGTGATCGTCCAGGGATGGCTCGCGGATCTGTACGGCCTTCAGCTCTCCTTCCTGCTGACCGCGGCCTGCGAACTCTACGTTCTCTTCTACGCGCTCTGGGGCGCCAAACCCACCAACGCCCTTCCCGACGAACGGATCGACTGAGCGCGCGGCGTTCAGTCCGGATCGGGTGCCGGCAGGCCAGTCGGGGCGGGGCTGCGCCGGGCAGCGCCGGAGCGCGAGCGAGTCGTGTCGAGAAACGCCATGTCGACCAGCTCTCCCATGGCCCGCCGCGCACCCTCGGCATCGCCATCGGCGACCGCCTCATAGACGCGGCGATGATCGGGCAGGGGGTCGCGCCGCAATGGCATGGTCCGCTGCTTGAAGATCGTCGTCCAGGCAACCGCGGCACCGACGCCGCTGGTCAGCGTCACCAGGAAGGGATTGGCCGAGGCGTCGAGCAGCGCAGCGTGGAACCTGTGGTCCGCGATCCGCCCCTCCTCCACCGCGAGCGTGTGCTTCTCCATACCCTCGAGCGCCTCGGCCATGGTTCGGAGGTGGACGTCGGTCCGGCGCTGGGCGGCCAGAGCGGCCGCCTCCGGCTCCACGATCTTGCGCAGCTCGAACAGGCTGGCGAGCAGGTCGTCATCGGGCTCGAACTCGAAGATCCAGGCGAGCACGTCCGGGTCGAGCATCTGCCATTTGTCGCGCGGGCTCACCCGCGTGCCCGTCTTGGGGCGCGATTCCACCAGACCCTTGGCCGAGAGGATGCGCAGCGCCTCTCGATAGGCGGTGCGTGAAACGTGCAGCCGGTCGCTCGCGGCGACCTCGCCGTTCAATATGTCGCCGGGCTTGTAATGGCCGGAGACGATCAGGATGCCGAGGTCACGGGCGATCGTGCCGTGGATTCGCAGCGACTTGCGCTCGGGCGCATCGGGACGGGTCGGCGGCGTGCCGCTGTCGGTCATCGCCGCATTCTTAGCGCCGCCGGCGGCGGACACAACAAGCCTGGCTTGGCCGATCATGCACGCCGGGTGACGAACACGTTCCACGACAGCGGCTTGAGCGTCGCCGTCAGCATTCCGTCCTTCAAGGCGGCAGCGGGATGTGCCCGCGGCGAGACCTCATGCTCGTTATCGCGGGTGTTGATCGCCTTGAGGTCCGAATGATGCAGCTCGAAAGCTTCCGCCAACTCGCGGTCGCCAAGCCCTCTCAGCTCCGCGGTAAGCGCCATTTTCTCGGTGATGCTGCGGTTGAGCGCGAACAGGGTCGCCTGGCCGGTCTCGGGATCGTGCACGACCGTCGTGACCAGCAGCGGTGCCTTCGTCTGTCGGCCGGCGGCGAAGGTCCCCGTATCGACCTTGAGCCGCAGCACCTCGCCGTGACCATAGCGTGACGCCAAGGCAAAGGGATGGAAGATCGTCTGGCGCCAGGCAGGACCGCCCGTCTCGGTCATGATCGGCGCAATCGCGTTGACGAGCTGCGCGATGCACGCCGATTTCACCCGATCCGCAGCGTTCATCATCACCAAGAGCGCTCCGCCGACGATCAGCGCATCCTCGAAATTGTAGATTTCCTCGAGCAACCGCGGCGCCTGAGGCCAGCCGCGGGCGCGCAACTGCTCGCCCGATCGCGCGCGATACCAGACATTCCATTCATCGATCGACAGCATGATGCGTTTGACGGACCGGCGCTTCGCCGCCACCGCGTCGGCGATCGCCGCGACCTCGGTGATGAAACCTTGCAGATCGTCGATCGCCGTCAGGAAGCGATCGATCTCGTCTTCGTGATTCTCGAAATATTGATGCAGCGAGATGAGATCGACATGCTCGAAGCACTGGTCGAGCACGGTATATTCCCACTCGCCATAGGTCGGCATGTCGCAGAAGGATGATCCGCAGACGGCAAGCACGAGCCCCTCATCGGTCCAGCGCATCACCTTGGCCGTCTCGGTCGCGATCCGGCCATATTCGAGCGCGGTCTTGCTGCCCGTTTGCCATGGCCCGTCCATCTCGTTCCCGAGGCACCAGAAACGGATGTCGTGCGGCTGCTCCCACCCGTGACTTTTCCTGAGTTCGCTGAAATGCGTGCCGCCGGGATGGTTGCAATATTCGAGGAACTGCTGCGCCTCGCGCGGCCCGCGCGTGCCCAGGTTCACGGCGAACATCGGTTCCACCTCGGCCTTGCGGCACCAGTCGATGAACTCGTTGGTGCCGAACTGATTGGTCTCGGTCGAACCCCAGGCGACGTCGAGCCGCACGGGGCGCTGTGCCTTCGGGCCGACGCTATCCTCCCAGTCGAAGCCCGAGACGAAGTTGCCGCCCGGATAGCGTACGATCGTGACGCCGAGCTCGCGCGCCAAAGCGAGCACGTCGCCGCGAAAGCCGTTCTCGTCGGCCGTGGGATGGCCGGGCTCGTAGATTCCGCCATAGACGCAGCGGCCCAGATGCTCGACGAAGGTTCCGAACAGACGGCGGTCGAGCGAGGCGACGACGAAGTCTCTGTCGGCGATGACATGCGACTTGAGCATGAGAGAGCGGGCTCCGTTTCCTAGAGTTGGCTGAGGATTTCATTCACGCGCCGCTCCATGTCGGCGAGCGCCTGATCGATGGGCTTGGCCCCTGAAATGGCCGCGGCGGATTCCTGGCCGACGATCGTCTCGATCGGGAATTGCCGGCGCACGCCCTTGGGCAGCGGCACGGCCGTTTCGGCCAGCGGCGCGAGCGCGTCGCGGTGCGGCAATGCCCTCCACTCGCGGCTGTCGATGACGTCGCGAAATACCGGCAGGTGGCCGGTCCGCGCCCAGTCGAATTGATGGCGCGCGAAGAAAGCGAGGAAGCGCATCGCCGCCTGACGCTCCTCGGGCGAACGTTCTGAATCGGCGGGCATCACCCAGACATGCCCATCGGCGAAGGTGACGTTGCGGTTCGGGAAAAGCTGCGGAAAGGGCATGACCGCATAGCCGCCGGACAGGGGTCGGCCACGGCTCTGGGACTCGCCGTGGAAATCGCCGACCATCCAGGTACCGACCGGAAAAACCCCGCCTTGGCCGTTGATGAAGCCGGCGACGGCCGCGCTATAGTCCTGATTGATCGTCGTCAGCCGCCGATCGTGGATCTCCCTGAAGAGCGCCAACGCCCGGCGCGCCTCGTCGGTCGTGAAGTCTGCCCGGCGCGGCTCGGGATAGAGCACCCCGTCCTGCTGCATGACGGAGGTATAGAAGTTGCGGGTGAAGGCCGCATATTCGTTGGCGGTGGACTGGACGAAATAGGGCTTGCCGGTGCGCGCCTTGAACTGCTCGGCCTGGGCGATCAGCTCTTCCCGGCTGCGGGGCAGCACCGGTTGCCCGTCCCGTACCAGCCCCGCTTCCCGGAACAGGTTCATGTTGATGTGCCAGAGCGGCGCCCAGGTATCGATCGGCAGGCCCCAGATGCGCCGATCGATAGTCACCGCGGCGCGCGCCGCCTCGGTCAGCCGCTCGGGCGGCGCACCGATGGCGGCGAGATCCGTCGCAAGCAGCGGCTCGAGAAGGCCGCGCGCCTGATAGTCCGATATGACCGAGCCGTGCATGGTCACAAGGTCCGGCGCATCGTTGGAGGCGAGCTGCGCGGTGAGCTGGTCGTAACCCGGCCAGAAGACGATATTCTCTACGACCCGGATGTCGGGATTCTCGCGTTCGAAGCGATTGATGAGGGCGGTCATGATGCCGCACTCGCCCTCGGCCTCCGCAGGGTCGTCGACGGCGCCATATTGGGCCTCGCACGCGCCGAAGAAGCGCTGGACGACGAGCTCGGTGCGCGTATCCTCCATGCCGCGCCCGCAGCCGAGCAGCGCGGCCGACATGATGGCCGCCGCGAGCCAAGTCGCCAGCTTCATCGGCCCGCCGCTCCCGCCACCGCCTGGACGATATACTTCTGGAAGAGGAGGTAGACGATCAGGATCGGAAGCCCTGCAAACACCGCCTGTGCCATGAGGAATCCCAGGCCTTCGGTCTGCGCGAAGTTCATCTGGGTAGAGGCGATGCCGACGGTCAGCGTGAACATCTCCTTGTTGGTCGCGGAGATGAGCGGCCACCAATAATCGTTCCAGGCGGACAGGAAGGTGAAGATGCCGAGCGTCGCCTGCGCGGGGATGGTGAGCGGCAGCAGGAGCTTCCAGAAAATGGTGAAGCGCGAAGCGTTGTCGAGCAAGGCGGCTTCGTCGATCTCCTTGGGAATGGCGCGAAAATATTGCGTCATCAGGAACACGCCGAACGGCGCGGACAGGCCGGGAAGGATCAAGGCGCCATGGGTGTTGTGGAGCTCCGCCCAGCTGAACAGCTGGTGGCGGGCGATGATGACCGCCTGCTCGGGCACCGCGAGGCCGAACAGGACGATCACGAACAGGAGACGCCGCCCGGGAAATTCCAGTCGCGCGAATCCGTAGCCGGCAAGCGAGGAGAGGATCAGCACGCCCGCGGTCATACCCAGGGAGACGATCAGGCTGTTGGCGATCCAGCGGAAGACCTGGCCGTCCCCGACCAGATCGGCATAGTTCTGAAGCGTGTAGCGGCCGTTGAAGACCGAATGGGTGTCGGCCATGAGCTCTGCGTTGGACTTGAGCGACAGCGCCAGCACCCAGAGCAGCGGCACGAGCATCAGCACGGCCCCGACGACGACGAGGGCGACCGCCACCCGACCGGAGAGAGCGGGACGCGTCACCGGTCGTCCTTGCGGGAGGCGACGAAATATTGCGCCATCGCCGCGATGAGGATCATGGCGAACAGCACCTGCGCCGCCGCGGCGGCATAGCCGAGTTCCCATTGCCGCCAGCCGGTCTCGTAGATGAACAGCACGATCGGCCGCGTCGCGTTGTTGGGGCCACCCCGGGTCATGAGCTGCGGCTGCCCGAACAGCTGGAACTGGAGGATGATCTCGATGATGACGACGAGCAGGAAGGTGCGGCGGATCGACGGCAAGGTGATACGGGTCAGGGTCTTCCAGCGCGACGCATTGTCGAGCCGGGCCGCCTCATAGAGATCGCGCGGCACCTGCTGCAGCGCAGCGAGGAACAGCACCATCGGCAGGCCGATGCACCACCAGATGGTGGTGACGGCGATCGCCGGCATGGCGAGATCCTGGTCGTTCAGGAAGGCGACGGGGCTTCCGCCCAGCGCCTCGGCGGCCACGGCAATGAGTCCGCCGTCAGGGGTGAAAACGAGCTGCCAGACGAGCGTCACCACCGTGACCGATAGGACGGTCGAAACGAAGAAGATGGTGCGCAGCACGCTTGCCCAGCGTGCCGGGCGATTGAGTACCAGCGCCAGCCCGAGGCCGATGAGCGTCAGCGCCGGCACCGTCAGCAGGACGAAATAGAAGGTATTCCACACCGTCTCCAGGAAGATCGGATCGCGTGCGAGGCGCGTGAAGTTGGCGAACCCCACCTGAGCCTCGACTCCGAACAGGTCCGACTTGGTGGTCGACAGCCACATGCCCATCGCGAGCGGCACGACGATCATCGCAACGAAGACGATGAGGTAGGGAAGCACGAACAGCGCGTTGGCCCAGCCGGCAGGCCGGCGACGCGCGCGCGCAGGAGCATCGATGGCCATCAGCCGGCCGCGTGATGGCCGCGACCCGCGGCATCGAACAGATGGGCGCGTGCGCCGTCGATCGAGAGACCCACTTCGTCACCTGCGCGGACGGTGGAGAGGCCGGCATCCTCGGCAACCAGCATCGCCCCGCCCTTCAGCTCGACATGAACCAGGGTACGCTCGCCCAGGCGCTCGACGACGCGCGCGGTGCCGCGCGCCGCCGCGCCCTCGCTTGCTATCCGGACATGTTCGGCGCGCAGCCCGACCGTCGTGTCGCCCTGGGGCAAGGCGGCTGTTGGAACGGCCGTCTGGACAAGGGTTCCGTCGGGCAGAGTGGCGCGCGCAAGGCCCTCCGCTGCGGCCTCGATCCGCACCGGCAACAGGTTGATGCGCGGCGACCCGACGAAACCAGCGACGAAGCTCGTCGCCGGACGCAGATAGATGTCCATCGGCGTGCCGACCTGCTCGATCCGGCAGTCGTTGAGCACGACGATTCGGTCGGCGAGAGTCATCGCCTCGACCTGGTCGTGCGTCACGAAAATCATTGTCGTGCCGAGCCGCTGATGGAGGCCCGCCAGCTCGACCCGGGTGCGCACGCGCAGCGACGCGTCGAGATTCGACAGCGGCTCGTCGAACAGGAAAACCTGGGGCTGCTTGACGATGGCACGGGCGATCGCGGCGCGCTGGCGCTGGCCGCCGGAAAGCTGGCCCGGCCGTCGCTCCAGGAGATGCTCGATCTCCAGGCTGCGAGCCGCGGCTGCGACGCGTGCAGCAATCTCGTCGCGCGCGACGCCGACATTTCTGAGCCCGAAGGCCATATTGTCGCGGATCGTCATGTGCGGGTACAGCGCATAATGCTGGAACACCATCGCGACGCCGCGCTCGCCCGGCGGCAGGTGGTCCACGCGGCGGCCCCCGATCCGGATCTCCCCGGAATCGACGGTCTCGAGCCCTGCGATCATCCTGAGCAACGTGGACTTGCCGCACCCGGAAGGGCCCAGGAAGACCATGAACTCATTGGGGTTCAGGCTCATCGACAGTCCGTCGATGACGGCCGTCCTACCGAAGCATTTGCTGATGTTGGTCAGCTCGACGGTTGCCAAGCGATCCTCTCTGTTGGTGTTTTTGTCTGAGTAATTGACGTGGAGGGGGTCGTCAACGCTTCTGAGGGCGCACGCATGCCTCATGATGATCGGCGTCCGACGCAGGGCGCGGCCAAGGCTCCGATCGGCGACGGCGGACTCTGTTCGAAGGCAGACCTGTCCAGGTCGGCCGAAAGGAGAAGCTCAGACCCGAGAAAGCGTACAGCCTCGCTCCACGAGGGCCGCAACCTTTACCGGTCGGCATTGCGTCGGCAGACTGATTGAGGCGATATTTCCGGATCGGCGTGCAGGCGTCGTTCCGAGGCCGGCGTCGGCCCCTCTCCGCCCACTCGCCGGCTGACGAGCGAGATCCGGAAAACCTGCCGCTGCGGATCCAGACTCTGGCTGCCGTGCGCCGGACCGGATCAGCGCTTCCTCGATCCCCGTGCGGGCTTGGGCGCGGCCTTCGCCGCTTTCGGTGCCGCCTTGGACTTTCCGGAAGGCGCCCTTTCCGCCGGCTCGCGCGCCGTCGCTTCCTTCGACCCGCGTGAACGCAGGACCGGCTCGATCAACTTGCGGTCGGATTCCACCTTCCGGTCGAACGCCTCGAGCTCGCTCCTGAGTGATTTCACGGCCACGTCGATCCGGGCAGCGTAGTCGGCCTTCTCCTTTTCGAGCCGCTCGACCCTGAGCTTGAGCGCGGCCCGGCGGCGTTCCTGCAGATCGACCGGCAGGGAAAGAGTGGCAGTGCCGGGCGAATCGAAACGGGATGCCTTGTCCATGTCCTCGACCAGCCTCTCCTGCTGCTCGAGCAATTTGGCGATGCTCATGCTTGTTCTCCGATCCTGTCAGGCGATCATGTTGAAATTGTTCTCGGGCATCGGGAACTGGTTGGCAGGGGGCCGCCCCCAATTCCCCGAATGCGAGACATTGCCGATGAAGGGCCCCGGCATGTTGTGAAAATGGTAGGACCGGAACGATCGCGTCATCGCCTTGACGTGATTGTTCGCCACCGAGCAGCGCCGCCCGACGAGCGACACGGTCGCAGCCTGGAATGCGTCGTTGAACGGCAAGCTGGCGTGGAAGCAGTAATTGCCGGTGAAGATGACACGCTCGAACCGAATGTTGATATTGTCGTTGATCGGCTGCGACAGAAGCTCGACCAGGGCCGTCGCGCCCGTGCCGATGAACTTGTTGTCGGCGATCTGGATCGGGAAGCCGAGCACGATCTGCCCGTCGGCAAGATCGAGGGGATATTCGAGATATCCGCGCATCAGCAGGGCGCGATCTTCGGCTGTCGGCGGCCGGGCGTTCATATCAGAATAGGTGACGAGATTTCCTTGCACGCTGGCTTCCAGGATCAGGTCGCAGGATATGCCCCGCGCCACCGGCGCCACCGGTCCGCCCGCCTGCAGCGGAAGCCCGATGTTCATGATCTCGTTGCGTTCGATGACCATTTCTCCGAACACCAGATAGGCGCTGATTCCGGTTCCCGTCTCGCTGCCGGAGCCGCAATTTTCGATGCGGTTCTCGATCACCTCGAACCGGCCGAGCAGCTGAACGGCCGCGATCCCTTGCGCCGAAAGGCCCGTCATTCGGTTCATCGACACCGTCGGGCCTGTCTCACGGTACAGGCCGACGCCGATGCCGCCCCCACCCTCGAACCGGTTCCCGGAAATCCGGTTGCGCTCGCCCTCGATTGCGAAGACGCCGATAAGGGCGCCGGAAACCTGATTGTCCGAGACCAGCGCCGCGTCGGCGTTGGTAAGCCCGACCCCCAGTCCGGAGGTCCTGCCCGACTGGGCCAGCCTGTTGCCGGTCACCGACACATGGGCGGCCCCGAGCACGGTGATGCCGTGCTGCGCGCCTTCCACGATGTTTTCCGTGACGATGACTCGCTCGACGGGCAGATACTCATTGTCCTCGCCGAACCCGACCGTCACCGCGACCGACTGGCCGACCGCGTCGGCCGCCGACCGGATGACATTGGCGTCGACGATGCTGCCGTCTCCCGCCACGCGGATGGCGGTGATCCGGCCGCCCTGATGCTCGATCCGGTTGCCGCTCACGATGACGGCCGCAGGGGCGGCGTCGATTCCGAAGCTCGCCTGTCCGCCGGCCGGCGCCGCGATCAGAGCGATCCGATTTGCGGCGAGCCGGGAGCCAATGGCGAGCGATTGCGGCGGCCCTTCCAAGGTGTCGTTCAGGATTATCCCGTTGACCGCCTGCTCGATATCGTTGCGCTCGGCGACGAGCGGTCCGATCAGGCCGCGCGCGAAGATGCCGATGGTCGTCGGCTGGTTCGCGGAGATCCCGGTCGTCGCGATCCTGTTCGACGAGACCTCGACATCCGCGCAGCCGCGATCGAGATGAACGCCGATCGCGACTCCTTCGATCTCGCAGCCGACGATGCACAGGTCCTGGGCCTGAAGGGCGATCACGCCCACGGAACCGCCCCGGGCGAACGATTGCAGGCGATTGTCCTCGAACACCATCCCGCTGGTGCCGCGTATGGCGATCATCGCCGTGCCGCCCGACGCCTCCCCTTCGCGCCAGGTGATGCCGTGGACGCGAATGCCGGGCTGGCCGGGCGCGAAGACGTTGAGCAGGCTGGAGCCGCCCGACCCCTGCACCACCGCGCCGAGGCTTTCGCCGTGGAGCGAGACGTTGCCGCGATCGATCAGGATCGGTGCCGCTATCGCGTGCAGGCCGGATTTTAGGCAGACGCAGCCGCCTTCGTCGGGAAGGGAGTCGATCGCGGCCTGAATGCTGTCGCCGGGCTGGACGACGACGGTGCAGCAGCCGACCGATTCGGTCGGGCGGGGCCGGCAATCCTCCACCACCTGCGGTGCGCCGCCGGCCGGAACCTCGACCACGGCGAGCCGGCAATAATGATGATGGATTCCGAGCGGCGGAGCCTCGACGAGCGTCTCGACGACGCGACCCGCCGTGCGCGCCGTGAACAGCCAATGGTCGCCGGGCCTGAACGCACCCCCTGCCGGGTCCAGGCTGAAGCTCACTTCGACGCCGTCGCCGAGCTGGACGAAGGTGCCTGGAGGCGGGACGGGGATGAGCCCGGCCGAGCCGGGCGCCCCCAGGTCGACCAGCATGTTGCCGTCGGAGTCGCGGACCACGCCGGACTGGTCCCATTTGCGCAGACGCGGGTGGAAGGCCTGGTCGAGCTCCGGCCCGGCGCCGTCGAAAGCGAGCGTTCCGGCCGGAAGCGCCGCGCCCAGCGTCACCGTCTGTGCGCCATCGTCGACCGACTGAACCTGCCGGAAGATGCCGGGCGTGCCTTCGAGCTCGCGCCGATCGTCGGTCACCTCGACCCAGTCTCCCGGATTGAAGCGCATCACGTCGTCGCGCGCGACGCGGGCGACGCGCAGCACATCGCCTGCCGGCAGCGACAGGATCGCCGTCGCGACGGTCGCATTGTGAATCGCCCATTTGAAGCGGAAGGCGCCAGCCGGGTCCCGGTCGTGGATCTCGACCCGATACAGTCGGTTCTCGAGGCCGGTATAGCCGCTTCCCGGGGGCAGAAGGCAGGGATCGTTCTGCGGCGGCCCGACATGGGCGCGGCTCGACAGGCGGCCGGCCGAAGGCGTGACGATGTCGAGCCAACCCGGCACCTCGCCGTCGGGAGTCGCACAGCCCGCATCGCCGACGTCGTCCAGCTCGCGGACCTGCCAGACGGTCTGGCCGCGCCCCGTCGTGTCGACCGCGACCGCCGGCTCGATCAGGGTCGGATCCTCGAGGTAAGTGACCGTGCGCTGCCAGACGTCGAGATAGAAAATGTGGCGCCCCGGACCGAGCGGCCCGGGCGCGAAGCCGGGACGCCAGGGCTGTTCGTCGAAGGGAACGACGCCCATACCCTGCCGCTCGGCGAGGATCGGATTCCACGCGAAAGGCGCATTGCCGTGATTCTCGGCCTGCAGTCCGTCGACGTAGAGCCGGCCCGGCTGGATGACGATTTCGCCCGCCACGACATCGATCCTGAAGCTGTCCGGCAATGCCGCCGGCAGCGCCACACGATCGAGGATGTCGAACGTTTCCGAGCGCCACCGCCGATCCTGGATCGCCTCACCCTCCAGGGAATCGGCATCGAGCCTCACCCGGCCCTGCTGTTCGATCGTCCAGGCATAGTTGTTCCGCGGATCGAAACGAACTCTACTGATGTCCACGGTCATGACGGCCTCCTCAGGTCGCGAAGATGGCGCCGGCTTCCAGCCCGGCGACGAGATATTCTTCCATGCGGATGCGCAGATTGGCCTCGCGCTGCGGCTGATAGAGCTTGTGGAACACGCCCATCTCGCTTTCGTCGTCCGCGCCGGTACGGATCTCGACCGGCGCCGCCCGCAGCAGTTGGGCATAGCCCGGCCGGCCGTAGCGAAGGTCGGTCCAGGACGGACGCAGCCGGTCCCGCACGGCATCGACGATCGCATCGGCCTCGGCCGCCGAAAGCATCGGGTTCGCTTCTCGCGCCGTCCTCAGCGCGGCCGCGACGGCGTGGCTCGGCTGGCAGCGGTGGCGGCGCGGCACCGCCGATCCGGGCGGCACGTAGCTGAACCGGACGCAGCCGATCTGGCGCCGCTCCGCGCGGACCGGGGCGGTCCAGGTGTCCGCCGGGGCGAGCGCCGCGGCCAGGATGCTGTTGGAAACCAGAGCCATCGTCGCGACATGGATCTTCCCGAACACCGTCGTGTCGATCATGTGCAAGGTGGGGCCGACGTCGGCACCGTCTGCGCCCGCGATTGCGGGCAGCATGCTGTCCGTCGCGTCGACGATGGAATCGATGATGTGCAGCTGGGTCGAGCGATCGGCGTGGATCGGCCCCAGGATGGATTGCTCGATCTCGACGAGAACATTCTCGGCCTCGATGAGCAGGCTCGGCGCGCCGGGATTGGTGGGCAGCCCATCGAGGCCGAGCCCGTGACCCGGCACCAAGGTGGAATGGCGGATGCGCAGCCGCCGCAGCGCATTGTTCGCCGCCGGCACCCGGATCCGCCCGCCCGCGATCAGCAGCCCGTTGAGGGTGACCTCGGCGCCCGCCGCGCCGGTGATGACGAGCTCGCCCGGCAGGTCGATCAGCGGCCGCTGCTGGTTGGCCGCGCGCAACTCCACGCGAACGTCGGCGTCGGCCGCAACAGAGACGGAACCCGCATAAGCGAGGCTGTCCGCGATTTCCACCGCACCGCCTCCCTGGACCTGGTCGAGCTCCGGCTGCAGGACGGTGCCGCCGGAGACGGGACGGACCGGCGCCAGTTCTTCCGCGAAGCTCGCCGCCCGCTCATAGGGTCCGCCGCCGACGTCGGCGCTGAAGCCGTGATTCCAGCTGACGATCACGACGTCCGGCGCCGGCCGGTTCGGCGGAAAGCTGATCCGGCCCAGCACCGGATCGATGGCGACGACGTCGTCGGGAGCATGGGCCCAGGCGCCGGCGCCGGCATCGCCGAGATGGCAGCCGCGCACGTCGGCGAGGTCGAGCGCGACGCCGTCCGCCTCGATCGACAAAGCGCGTGGATAATAGTCCGCGGTGAACTGCGCGAACCGCCGTCGGCCGATCGGCTCGGGGACGTTGAGCGGCCCCGCCAGCGCCACGATGTCCGGTTCCGCGACCGGCGCATTGAACAAAGGCGCATCGGCAGCGAGCGGATTGAAGAAGAAGCGCCGCGGATCGGCGGGATGGCGCCCCGCCGCGACCCGCTGAAGCGGGTAGGCGCGCAGGCGCCACAGGAACAGGCCGATATTGCGGATGTTGTGCCGTCCCTCCCCGATCGCGATGCGGCCCACGTCGATCGTATGGGAGAGGCTGTCGAAGGCGCTTTCGAGCCGCTCCAGCGGCTCCCAGTGCCTGAGATCAGGGCTGGCCCCGTTGAGCGGGCGTACATGGTTCAGATTCTGGTTCGTGAGCAGGATCTGGAAGAATTCCTTCGCGTGCGCCGGCCATCCGGTGACATCGCGCGCAAGCTGCTCGAGCATCACGACGGTGCCCTTGCGCCGACGATAGGCGATGGTGTTCGCAATCTCCGCGCGCCGGCCGATCGCTGCGGGGATGCCGTGGATCGTGCGATATCCGATCAGGTCGCCGATATAAGGCAGCACCCAATCCGCCGCGGTTTCGACGAACGCATTGTCGTAGAGGAAGGCAGCGTCCTCCTCAAGGATCCGGGCCTGCTCGCCGAGCACGGTCAGGAACTGGCGAAGCGGATGATCGAGCTCCGCATCGCGGGTCCGGTGAACCTCCGGCAGCAGGTCGAAAAGCGCTTGTCCGTCCCAGTTCATGGCATCAGCACCAGAGTGTCGAGGGGTCCGGGGTCGAGCGACAGCAGCTCGGCGCCCCGCAAGGCGCCGTTCGGCTCGCGCCGCGGCGGATCGGCGTGCAGGCGCGCGGCATTGCCGCCGCCGGACTCCGCGCGATAGAGCGCCGTCAGGCGCGCCGCGACCACGCCGGAGACGCCATGCACCGCGGCGAGCACCTCGCTCGCCGCCACCGGCTGGGCAAAGCCGCGCCTTTCGAAGCCGAAGTCGGCACGCAGCGCCGCCTCGACCGCGCTCAGCACGTCGTCGGCGACGAAGGCGGCATCGGCCTTCACGGCCAGCCCGACGCGGAAATGCACCGGAACATGGTCGCCGACGTGGAACCGGGCATAAGGATCGCCGGCCCCGGCGACCGCCGCCGTCAGCGCGGAGCGGATGGTTCCGGGGTCCGGAATCGGATCGCCCCCTTCGGCCGCCGCCGTGACGAAGACGAGCTCGCCGACGCCGTCCCAGATCGGCACCGCCAGCGCCTTGGCGATGCCGGCATAAGCCCGCACGAAATCCTCATAGTCGAGCAGCGAGACGGTGCGGTCGAGCGTGCGCACCTGGACGGGCGCGCTCTGCCGGATCGCATCGCCCGCCTCCGCATCGGCTCCGCCCTCGGCGGGAAGCGGGTTGTCGACGCCGACCAGCCCGAGCGGGCGGGTCGTGGGCTGGTTGAGCTGGTGCGCCCGCACCCGGCCCTCCAGGCCGAGTCCCTTGCGATACTCGCACCGGACATTGTCGATTCCGGTCGGAAGGCGGGCGCCGGTGATCCCGTCGCCGAACGTGATGATGCTATGGCCTTCGGCATCGATGCGGGTGACATAGATGCGCTCCTGCGGGCCATGACCAAGCAAGGTCGGGACCTCGGTCCACAACATGTCGTTGACGCGGACCTTCAAGGTGGGCGCGGCCCCGCCGGGCACGGGCGCGGTGAGGTGGGTCTGCGGCGCCTGCCGCGTGCGGAAGGTCTGGAAAGCGACGCGGCTGTCGCCGCCGCCGAGCACTTCGAACACGCTCTCGCCATGGGTCGCCTCGGCGACGTTCGCATTGATCCGGACGGATCTGCGCAGCAGCGCATCGGTCAGCGCCGGCGTGATCCTGCTTCGCGTGCCTCCGCCCGGCGCGAAGACATGCTCGACCTCCGCCAGGGCAACGGCCCGCGCGGCGGGCTCGGCGCCACCCCCGGAGAGGCCGCCGCTCAACAGGACCGGCCGGCCCGGCTCCAGGCCGGGATACCAGCCGTCCAATTCGATGGGGCTCGCATTGCCGTCGATCACCGCGTCGGCGATCGGCTCCTCCGCCAGCGTCAGCAGCTCGCTCTCGACATAGGCGCTGGCGGTGCGGATCTTGAAGCTGGAGAAGCCCGTGCTGGCATGCAGCGTCAGGCGCGTGCACTTGCCCGAGACGGTGAACTCGCTTTTGGTCAGCTCGGTGGCCGCGTCGATCTGGTAGAGGCTCCAGGTGGAGCCGTCGCGAAGCACGACGTAGCTGTCGGTGTCCGCTCCGTCATAGACGGCGTCGAGATAGACGTTGCTGCCGCCGTCGCTCAGCAGCGTCAGGTCGCCGGTATCCGCCCACTGCGCCTCGGTCTTTCCCTTGAACGGGCCTGGGATGATTTCGTCGATGACGACGTCGCCATTCTCCTCGATCTCATAGGTGATGGTGTCGCCGATCAGCGATTGCGGAAGCGTCTTCAGCCGGGGCGCGGCATGGCCGAAGATGGCGGCGCGCCGGCGGAAGACGAGCACCTGCCGCGGCGGCGCGGGGAGGTCGCGATAGGGCCCGAACAGCGCCGCCTCATCCACGCCCGCGTCGGTGATCAGCTTGGTGACATCTCCGGCGCTGAGCGTCTGACCCAGCACCGATTGCGCGACCGGCGTTAGCGAGACGGCGGGCGTCGCCGGCGTCGGATCGATGCTGGGAGCGGGTGACGGAGCGCCGCCGACCCGCTCGATCCTGACCTCGGTCATGTCCACCGATGCGGGATCCGCGGCACGGTCGGCCGGAAGCACCTTCACCCGCCTGACCAGCGCGAACACGCTCTGGCCGTCGTCGGCGCGGTACCACAGGCCGTCACCCGGCCTGACTCCGGTGGCGGCGCCCGCCAGCAGCAGCCGCGTCTGCGTCGCCGGCAGCGGGTGCGGCCGGGTCAGCCGAGGGCGGATGCCGTTCCACTCCGGACGGGCGACGATGCCCGACAGGGTCTCGAACGTCACCGGCATCTCGTCCTCGCCGGGCGTGCTCATCACCTTGGCGCCGGCCTTGATCTCCACCGAGGCGGGCGCGCCGGGCGCATCGCTCATGGCGAAGGCGAGCCGTGCGCCGGCCGCAACGCCGGGGCTCGGGCGATAGCCGATCAGCCGGGTCAGCTCGCGCAACGACTGGGGCTCCACCGCCGTCGCGACCAGCGCTTCGTTCGCCAGCCGCTCGGAATAGAAAGCGAGGATATCGCCCACGACCGACCAGGCATCGACCAGCGCGATCGAGAAGTCGTCCGTCTCCCGGGTGCGCAACTCCGATAGCTTGCCCAGCGCCGAGGAGCTGAGCAGGGCCTGCTGGGTCCGCCGGAAGCTCCCATAATCCCCGATCCGCACATCGACCGAGGGCAGACCGGGCCTGTTGTCCGGCTGGCGCGGCGCCTCGGCGGTCACGCCGGCGCAGCCGCGGCAGGCCTGATCGAGAACGGTGGCCATTCCGCCTCCTACTTTCCGCCCCGGAGGACGAGGCGGAACTCGCCCCGCTCGGGAAAATTGGGATCGCTGTCCAGCCGCGGCACCTCGAGACGGTCGAAGGCGAGCTGGCCGGCGGCGATGCCGTCGCTGAGCGGCTCCCCGAGCCGTCGGAACGCGATTGCCTCGACAGAGGCGACGCCGGGCACAGCCTGAGCCGCGGCGATCAGGGCGCTGAGATAGACCGTCTCGCCGAAGCTGAGCCGGTCCGGGTGGAACAGGCTCAGACTGCCGTCGGGCAGGCGCCGGTTACTGAATCGTTCGGCCAGCGCGACCGCGACGCCGGACCGGAAATATTCCGGCCTGACGCAGACGGCGAGCTCCAGCTCGAGCGCGACGTCCCGCGGCTGGTCCACCGCCAGGTCGCGCCCGGCGAGACGGTAGGGTTCGAGGAAATCGCGCACGTGCCCGGCAAATTCGGCATCGACCGGCAGACCGCCCACGCGATCCGGCGTCACGAATATCGTGTGCCAGCTGCCGGTGTGGCGCCAAGTGGCGCGCGAAGCCTGCAGCTCGCCCATGCGCAGCGGGACCTTCGTATAATCATCGCGGGTGACCACCCGCTCCTGCGTCCGAAAGGCGAAGGGCGCGCGCTGCCGGACGCTCTCGATCGTCTCGGCATCGGCGCCGCCGGTCGCGGCAAGGGGATTGCGGACGACAATGATCTCGGGCGCGTCGAGCCGGACATGGACGAGCGTGTCCCGCCCGATATTGCCCGCCTTGCCGTTGCCGAACCGATAGTCCGCGGCGAAGCTGGTCCCGGCATCCGGCCGCTGGCCGTGCACGTCGTCGCCGAAGCGCAGATAGGCGGTGCCGCCATGCTCGACCTCGGCGACGAAATGGGTGTCGAACGCGCCGCTGTTGAGCAGGTCGAGCCGCGGCGTCCATTCGGCCACGTTCGGGCCGAGCGCGCTCGCAAGGCGCATTCGGGAAGGCAGGATCGTGCCCGAAGGGGCCAGCATCGCCGTCGCCGCGGCGGCCGGATCGATCGCACAAGCCTGGGTCAGCGGCTCGTTTCGGAGGCTCGGCCTGAACCGGGGCGCGATCTGCCGAAGGTCGGTTGGTGCGCAGGGATCCCCGCCGCAGGGCCCGGCCCAGGCAAGATCGGCGGCGGGAACGAGGCCCAACGCTTCGTCTCGCACCGTCCGTCCATGATCGGCCAGCACGATGTTTCCACGGGCGACGCTCACTTCGGGCACGGTGGTGGCGCCGAAAGCCTCGTCGGTGACGGTCGAAATGCAGAGGGCAAAAGGCAAGGCATCTTCCGCGCGCCACTCAATCTCCGTCACCGGCGCGCCGGTCACCGGATCCGTGCGGGGGGCGGCGCCGTCTAGCGCGTCGACCGACACGAGCCGCACCGGGTGGCGCTTGGCAGGATCGGCGTCGGCTTCGTTCCCGGTGCGAGGCCCGACCACCTCCTCGAAGATCAGGACCTCGCCGACGCGCAGATCGGGAAAATGGCCCGCGAGCGTCGCGCGGGTCGACCCCGCCGGCAGCATGCAGCGTGAATCGCTCCAGCCATAGAAGGGCATGCGGCCGTGCGCCGCGAACAGGGCCTCGACCGCCTCCATCGCCTCGAAGACCGCGCTTGCCTGATCGAGCAGCGCCGGATCCGCCCCGATCGTGGCGCTCGGGCCGCCGAGCCGGGTGGTGAAGGCGGTGCCGATCGGCACCGCCGGAGGATCGCCGGGATTGAGCGGCCGCACGTCCGCGCTGACGCCGATATGGACGAAGGTGCGCGCGTTGACACCGTCGCTCATCCGATAATCGACGAGACGGGCCAGCCGGCGCACAGACGCGCGCCGCCTCGCACGGCCGAGAAATGCTTCGGTATGCGCGTCCTCCTGGCGCCAGCTGAGGTCGTCCGCTGCATAAGCCAGCAGCTCGACCAAAGTGACGCCGAGATCCGACGGGTTGCGCTCGGTCCAGTTCGGAATCGTCGCCGCCATCCGGTCGAGCATCACCCGGCGGAAACTCTCATAATCCCTGGCCAGATAATCGATGGCCGGCGTCTCTTCGGTCGGACAGGGGCAGATCCAGCGCGGACGGCAGTCGAAGGCGCTCGGGCATTCCGCCTTGAACGAGAATTCGACGCTGGCGAGCTGCGGGTCGAACCCCTGCGGCGGCGACGGATCGACCGCGCTGGCGACGAGCGTCAGCCGGTATCCGGAAAAGTCGCCGGCCTGATCGACCTCCACTTCGACGACGTTGGCCTGCCCTCCGGCCGCCATCATGACGGCGGTGGCGCGAATATCGCGGATGCGGACTCCGCCCTCGATGAGGATGTTGGCGGGCGTGAAAACGAGCGGAGCCGGATCGCGGATCAAGTGGATCTGGATGATTCGCTGCCGCAGCGCATCGCTGGGCGCGTCCAGGTCGACGATCTCGACGAAGTCGATACCGTTCAACGAGCTTGCCGCGGTGGCGGAGCGGCGCAATGTGTCGCAGCAGAAGTAGATCATGTCGCGACGCTCCGGCTGAAGCTGTCGACCCGCGCCTCGCCGGTCTCGCGCAGGACGTAGCGGACCGTCACCTCGATAGAGCCCTCGCCCGCCAGCACGCTGACCTCCTGCGGCTCGATCTCGTCGCTCAGCCATTGCTGGAGCGCCGACTGGACGATCATCTGGGTCGCGGCGGCGAGGTTGGTGCTCGCGGGTCCGAACAGCAGAGCCATCAGCCCGGTGCCGAAATCGGGCCGCATGACCCGCTCACCGGGCGCGGTGAAGAGCAGCTGCTCGATCAGCTCGCGGACATGGGCCGCGCGGTCGGCCGCGCCGGCAGTGCGGCCGCGCCCGTCGAAGCGATAGGGATAGCCGACTTCGGTCATGTCGCGATCGCCCTCGGTTGCACCACGGTGGGGATGAGCGGCGTGCCGGTCGGCGCGCAGATCGCCTGGCTGTCCATCAGCAGCAATGGCTGACCCATCGCCAGCACGCGCAGCGCCGACGTGACGAACTGGGCCGTGACGCACGGCCCGTTGGCGGCGGGCGGCGGCGGAAGGGCGCAGCCGGCGACGAGCCACGGCGCCGGGAGGGTCGCCACCGGCTGGCCGCTGACCAGAACCCGCGGCACGGTGACGCTCGGCGTCCCCTGGCCGGCATGGGCGCAAAGCACGGTCGCGCCGAGATGGAGGATCGGCCCGGGCATCAGGTCACCGTCAGCGCGCCGACATTGATGTCGACGGTGGGGCCGACCATCGAAATCTGCGCGCCCTTGCCATTGTTGATGATGATCCCGACGTCGCTGACCGAGATGGTCGCGCCGGTCGTGCTCTGGAGGACGATCCCGCCGACCCCCATCGGTCCCAGCCCGTCCGAAACGACGATGCCGTTCTTGAGCGGCGTCGAGATGGCGAAAGCCGGCGTGGGCGGCGGCGCCGTCAGCGCCAGGGCGGGAACTTCCGCAGCCGTGCCCCAGAACCCGCCGACCCAGATCGGATAATCGGGATCGCCCTGCTCGAACTCGACCCAGACTCCGGAACCGGGAATCGGCACGGCAAAGGTGCCCGTCTGGATTCCGGCCACCGAAACGCAGGGCATCGCCCAGCTCGACAGCATCACGCCGGAAACTGCCGGGACCATCACCTGGATGCGCCCGATCATCATGGGATCGACATTGTTGACGACCGTGCCGCGATACTTGCCGAGAAAAGGAGGCCGCGAACTCATGCCGCAATCCTGTCGGCGGTCGAAAGCAGGCCGTTCCGGCTCAGCTCGAACGCCTGCTTGAATTCGCCGCGCGCGATGATGCTCTTGACGGAATCGACATAATAGAGGCCGTCGAAGGCCTTGCCGGCCCCACGGACGCCGACCAGCTTGCGCGGTTCGAGCAGCCGGCCACAGCTGCGCACGTCGAGCGTGCCCCTGCCGGTGACCACCTTGCCTGACGCCTGCGCCGCCTTCGCCATGCCGACGATCACGCCCTGCAGCGGATTGTATTTGGCGGTCTCGGTGATCGGTTCGATTCGGAGCGGCAGCGCCGGGATCGCACCCAAGGGCGGGCTCAACGGCGTGATGTCGGGGACCGGTATCGGAATCGGAACCTTGGTCTGCTGGTTGTGGATGTAGACGATCGGCAGCACCGCCTTCGAGGCATCGTAAGAGAAGCTCAGATCCTCGACCGTGCTGCGCGCATCGAAGTCGAGGCTGAGGGCGGGCTGCTCGCGCCCAACCTTTATCTCCGGTCCCCAATAGCCGAAGCTGGTCCCGACCTCGGGGCCCGGCTCCATGTAAAAGACGTAGCCGACCCGATCGGCGAGTGCCTGGATGTATCCCAGGTCCTTGCCCTTGTGGGTGGGAATGCTCTCGATCGGAATGGGGACGTCGAGCAGAATGCTCGGGATCACCTTCGGAATGATGCCGAGAAACGCATATTTGGCGAGGATCAGCGCCACCCGGGCGAAATCGGGCATAGCCGGATAGGGAATGCCGCTGAAGTCGATGAGGTCGAGGATGCGGGAGAGATCCTCGCCGATGATCGTCAGCGAGGCGGTGCCGGGGCGGGCGCCGCGCCCGGTTTCGTGATGGGTCATCACGCCGTCGATCAGTATCTGGCGCCGGCCGCCGATCACGACGGCGATGACGACCCTGACGATGGGGACCGAGACGCCTCCGGAAAGGAGGAACAAGGTGTGAAGCGGCGAGCGGGTCGAGATGTCGAACACCAGCTCGAAGACGCTCGGCCCGCTGCCCGCCGTCGTCACCGTCACCGATTGCAGGGCGTCGAGCACGTCCTTCGACACCGGCAACGGGACCGCCGGGCCGATATAGAGTTCGAGGTCGGTCTTCTCAGGCACCGGATTTGCTCCCGCCGGCGCGGGTGACCGCGACGTGGAGCGTGTCGCCCGGCCGCGCGGTCAGAGAGGGGGCGTCGAGCAGGTTGGCGTCGCACAGCCGCCACATCTGGGTGGGATCGCCGAACTGACGCGCCGCCACATGGTCGGCGCGCTCTCCCGGCGCGACGCGGTGCCGCCCCACGACGTCGAGGTCGGAAGGCTGCGGCGCGAACCGCCGCTTGAGATAGACCCGTGTCTCCCCGTTCGGCAGCAGGAGCAGGTTGACGCCGAGCCCGTGATAGCGGCTGTTCGGCGAAAAGGCGCTGGCCTCGAGTCCCGGCGCGGCGAGCATGGCGGCTATGTCGGTCATGGCAAGGCTCCGATGCCCAGAGTCTCCAGGCCGGCGGTCGGAAACCTGCTCGCGAGCTGCTCCTTAACGACCAGGTGATTGAGGAAGATCTGTCCGCCCTTCGCGGCAAATCCGAGGTCGTCGACGGTCAACACGCGCAGGCCGAGAGTGATCGTGGCTCGGATCGGGTTGAGCGCCGGATCGAACGCTTCCTCATTGATCGACAGCTCGCCGATCCGCACGGGCACCACCCGGTTCTTGCCCCAGACGAACAGCGTCAGCGGCTGCTGCATCGGGAGGATCTCGAGCACGCCGCGCTGTGCCTGACGGTCGACCTCGAGAAGCTGCCCGCTTTCCGGCGAGGCGAGCAGTTCGAGTGCCGCCAGGTGGCTGGCAATGCCGCTCGATCCCGCCAGGCTGTCGCCATTCTCGAGCGCGTCGGTGGCATCGATCACCGCTTCGAGCGAGATGGTCTCGACGGCCGGCCCGGTGAGCCTCAGGGCCTCGGACCGGTCCGCCTGCTCGCCGAGAGTCTTCAGCTGGAAGGCCCGACTGAGCCGCGTCGGATTGATCTGCATCGGAATGACGCGCCTCAGCGCGCCTGTCGTGGGGTCGGCCACGACGAGGCCGGCCTTGGTGATGCGGGGCGCCGTGCTCAGCATCGTCAGCTTCCCCTGACTTCGAAGGCGAGCGTTGCGCCCGAGATGACGGGGACGAGCCGCTTCTTTGTGATGGTCGTGCCGGACTTGTCGGCTTCGGCGTTCGAGATGCCCGTCTTCTCGCCCTTGACCTCCTCCTTGCCCCTGCGATCCTCCCTGCCGACCTGCTTGCCGGTCTTGCGGCCGGCCTCCTTCTCCTTCGATCGTTCCTTCGAGCTGCCTTCCTGCTGGCTGCTGCGGTCGATCTTGACGTCGCTGGAGCCGGTCCGCTCCTCGGACCCTTCCGTCCGGGAGTGGCGCTCGCCGGTTTCGTCGGTGACCACCGTGCCGGTCGTCGTCGTGGTGAGGTCGATCCACTTGCGCGCGATCTCGCCCTTCAGCGTGCCGCCGATCGAGAAGGTGCCGTTGGCCTCGATCTTCAGGTTGAGCCCGCTCGCATCGTCGTCGTCGAGGAAGGGGAGGTACTTGAGCCCCCGCTTGACCAGCCCCTTCAGCTTCCCGAACAGCCCCTTTGAAAGCCTGCCGATCGGGAGCGCCAGTCCGACCAGGTCGCCGATCCCGATCCCCAGCTCTGTAGCGAGCTCGGCCTTGAAGTTGCCGTCCAGCTTTCCGGAAATCTCGTTGGTGAGGGTGACGGTGGTCTCGGTTCCGGTCTGCTTCGACGTTTCGTTCTTGGTGTCGGTGGCATCGCGCTTGCTGGTCTCGTCGGTCTTCTCCTGCTTCTTCACGTCCTCGCGCGTTGTGCCCTTCTGCTGCTCCTTGCCGACCTCGCGCCCCTTGGTCTCCCCCGCTTTCTCTCCCTCGCGCACGACCTCGGTCTCTTCCTCCGAGCGGATCTCGCTGTCGGTGCGCTCGTGATATTCTTTCCGTTCGAGAGACTCTTCGCGGGTCCGGATCTGCTCCTCCGAATGCTCGGTCATGTTGGCGATCTGATCCTGCTCCATCCCCTCCACTGTGGCGGACAGTTTCACGACGACGGTATGATTGAACGGAGAGATTGCGGGATAAGGCGCGCTGACCGGTTCGGGCACGCGCGTGTCCGGCGCGACGTCGCCCGACGAATCGATCCGCCCGACCATGAAATCGGCTCGGCCGCTGCCGTCCTTGCCGCGAGGGTGCTTCATGGCCCGGCGGAGAAGGACTTCCTTGGCGCCCTGCTGGCCCATCGACTCGTTCGAGGCCAACGTCAGCGGCTCGTCGGCGCCGCTTGGCTTGATCGAGAGATTGTTGAGGAAGATGCCGAGCGGGCCCTTCAGGTCGGGAAGCTTGCTTCCGCCCTTGACGTCATATTCGAAACGCCAGTCGAGCGGGACCTCGTCATGCATGTGGTCGGCGACGCTGCCGAGCAGCTTGAGCAGCTCATCCTCCTCATCCCCGTGAAAGTCCTCGCGCAGCTTCTTCGGACCGCCCAGCTGATCCACCAGCCATTCGCGCTCCGGAAGCGTCGCGTCCTTCAGGATCGCGAGGATAGCCTGCTCGTCGTCATTGCCGGTGAAGCCGGAGATCATCTCCCGGATCAGCGCGAGGCGGACCTCCTTGCTCCGCGACTGGTGCATCTTCTTGGCGACCACCTGGCGGGCCATGTCGTCGCCCTCGCTGCCGCCGACCGGCTCCTTGGATTTCTCGACCTCGAGCAGATAGACCTTAAGCTCATCGTCGCTGTACGTGCCCTCGCCCACCAGCCGGGCGAACCATTCGCCCACGCCAAGGCGGCGAACCGTCCGCGGCTCGTCCTCTCCCCGCTCCTTGGCGACGACGTGCGCGAGCTCATGCGTCAGCGCGCCCGTTTCCCCTCCAGGCAAGGCGATGTGCGAGCCGACCGTGAAGGCGCGCGCGCCGATGCCGGCGGCCGCCACCTTTGCGGACTGGTCGGAATGGATGCGGACGCGGCCGAAATCGTGTCCGAACGCGGTCTCCATGATGCGGCGCTGCGACGCGGGCAGCGGCTGGCCTGGCGTCCGGGCGACCTGATCAACGGCGGGCGGTGCTGCGAAGTCGCTGTCGGAGGGATCGTGGCTCACGGCCGGCCTCGACGATAGGCCCAGCTTCCGCTCGGCCGTCCGGGCCCGCGCATCGGCCGCGTGTTCGGCTTGTGCGCCGTGGCGGCCGACGGTCGTGCGCCCGGGTTCGGCGAAGGCGCGCGTGCCGCTCATGACCCTTCTCCCCCGGCCGCGCGAGCGATGCGCGTGACGACCGCGCGCGCCGACGCTCGGTCCGCTGCCCGATCCGGCTCGATCTCTCGCGCGATCATTCGGCGGAATCGGTCGGCGTCGAACCCGGCGCCGACGGACAGGGCGCCGATCCGGATCCTGATGTCGCGACCGCTCATGCCCGCCTCCGCCCGCGCGCCAGCTGGAGCATCATCTGCGGGGCCCCCAGCTTCGCCCCCTCGGCGCCGATCGCGCCCCTTATGTGCTCGGGGCCGATCTTCCGGCCCGCCTCGGCGGCATTGAAGGCCGCATTGAGCGCGATGTTGCGGATGCTGCCGCCGGCAAGCGACAGGTGCGAGAGCTCGGCCCAGTCGGGCGAGCCGGCGACGAGCGTGGCCGGCAGGGCTCGACGCCACAATTCCTCCCGCAGGCGCCGATCGGGGAAGGGGAAATGGACGACGAAGCGGATCCGGCGCAGGAACGCGTCATCGATCGCCGATTTCTGATTGGTGGTCAGGATGGCGAGGCCGCGATAGGCCTCCATCCGCTGGAGCAGGTAGCTGACCTCGAGATTCGCGTAGCGGTCGTGGCTGTCATGGACTTCGCTGCGCTTGCCGAAGATCGCATCGGCTTCGTCGAACAGCAGAACGGCGCCGCCCGCCTCGCCCGCGGCGAAGACCCGGTCGATATTCTTCTCGGTCTCGCCGATATATTTGCTTACCACCTGGGACAGGTCGATGTGGAGCAGGTCCAGGTTCAGCTGCGCCGCGAGGGCCTCCGCGGCGGTCGTCTTGCCCGATCCGCTCGGCCCGGAGAACAGGGTGGTGATGCCGAGGCCGCGGTCGCTCTTGCCGGCCATTCCCCAGCTTCCATAGACTTTCGCCTGATGGCGCACCTGCGCCCCGATCGCATCGATGGAGCGGCGCTGAGCCTCGGGCAGGACGATATCGTCGAGCGTCACGGAAGAGATCACCCGTCGCACGATCGGTCCGGCGTCGCGCCGGGTACGCCGCCGCGCCTGGTCCCACGCGCGCTCGACGATGGGGCGCCTGCCGCGCTCCGCCTTCGCCTCGGCGCCGGCGCTTGCGATCTCCGCCGGGGACAGCGCGAACTGCCAGGCGAGGCGCTCGAGATCCGGGTCGCCGGCATCGACGTGAAGCGCCCCGGCCCAGAGTATCGCTCGCTCGCGAAAGCTGACAGGCGGGAGCTCGACGCGAAGGAGATCGCGTTGGGTCATGCCAACTCGGCCCACCATGAAGAGCGGACCGGAGAAACTGTCGACGAACGGCGCGAGCCAGGGGCTGGGCGCGTCTCCCGGGTCGATGACCGGAACGATCCCCGCAAGGAGCAGGTCGCGCTCCCATAGTCGCGCACTGTCGCGCAGGGATTCGCCGTCGGCCAGCAGTGCGGTCAGCCCGACCCGATCGGCCGCGGCCTGAGCGACGGCGAGACGATCGGACCGGCTGCCCCCGTCCAGCTCGAATGCGGGCACGGGCGAACCTGCACGCAGGCGGCGAGCGAGCTGTTCTGCCAACTCGACATGCGCGCCGGGCAGGGTCCCGGCTTCGATCGACGCAGCTTCGCGGCTGACGTCGCTGGTCCGCTCGGCGGTCCCGGTGAGCCAATGCAGAAGCGCCGGATCGACTCGAAGGGGGGCCTGGATGAGAGGTCTGCCCTGCTGAACCTCGATCAGTCGCCAGCGGCGAAGCGACTGGTCGGGTGAGAGCGCGCTCCAGTGCGGTTCGGCCAGAGTGGCGAAGGCGACCTGCGCCGTCGGAGCGATGCCGGATGCCGCAAGGCCGCCGTCGAGCTCGACCGCCACCGCCATGATCAGCAGTTCCCGCTCGAAGGCGGTCAGCGACAGACGGTCGGAAAGGAGGTCGATCCTGAACGGCTTGCCCTTGATAGGGGCAGGTGGCTTTGGCTGAGCTCCTTCGCTGTTCGTCATCAGCGCCGCGACGCGGCCGATCTCCGCCGCGAGATGGTCGCGATTTGCTTCCAGCCAACTGGAACGGGTGCCGCTCATGCCGGCACCGTGATGAACTGTGCCGGTTCGAAGACCGGCGGTCGCTGCGTGCGATCGATCAGCCAGCTGTCGACGCCGTCGATGCGCAGCCGCGCCGGCTGGCTGCCGGCGGGCAGCGCTTCGAACCGGAAATGCAGCTGGTCGGCGGGCGCCGGCAAGGCATCGGTGACGGCCTCGCGGCTGCCGATCGTCAGTGAGACGATCTGGCCCGGCCGCACGCGCGGAACGACGTCGAGATCGACATCGACGCTGCCGTCGGGCGCGCGCACAATGGCCATTGGCGGCAGGTCCATCACTGGCGCGATGGCGAGGCCGAAGCCGTTGGTGCGGCGCGGCGCGGGCTCGCCGGCGAGCTGGACGTCCAGCTCGATCGTGAACGGACCGGCACCCCAGTTTGCGGCATCGTTGGGGATCTCGACCTCGACCTGCCGGTCGCTGACGCCGGCCGCCGGAACCAGTATGGGATCCTCGAAGCGCGGATTGGTGAAGCGGGCGACCACCGGGTTTCCGCCGAGATGGTGACCACGAAGAATGATCGTGTCGCCGAGCCGCGCGCTCGGCTGGCCCAACGGCAAGGTCAGGCCGGCGATGGCCGGATAGGGCGGCACGAGGTCCGGCTGCAGCGTCACGCCCGTATGCCCGACGCCGAGCGTCAGCACGGGCAGCGGATTGCGCGCTGGCCGCGTCGCCTCGATCAGCAGGACTGTGACGACATAGGCGGCCGAGCTGCGGAGGCTCGCCGCGCACGCCGTCCAGAGCTTCGACTGATCGTCGAGGCTGAGATAGGCCGGGTTGATTCGGATCTGCTCGAGCTGATCGGCAAGCCCGGTATTGGCGAGCGACTGGAGGGCGGGCGGCAGATCGCCGCCGATCAGCGGAAGCGAGTCGAGCGCCGTTCGGATCTCCTCGCGGCCGATGACCGGATGCTCGTGGAGGATCTGGAGCACGTGGCCGAGCAGGATCTCGGCATGAAGATCGGCCGCGCCATAGGCGCTCACCAGATAGTGCAGATCGATGGCGAGCGGCGTGTTCGCGACGCGATCGCCGTTCGCGTTGCGGGTCGGCAGAACCTGGTTCGCGAGACCCGTATTGAGGCTGATCCGGTGCATGAACATGTTCAGCACCGACTCGCCTTCCTGAATCTCCTCCTCCACCAGATCCGGTGCGCGGGCCCGGACGTTGACGTTGCCGCCGAGAGTGCCGGAAACGTCCGCGTCGATCATGGCGTCGTTGACCAGGTCGCGCAGGATCTGCGTCACCCCGGCGATGGCGAGTGCCGTGCTCATCGCCGCCCCTCGCGACGGGCTGCGCGATAATCGTCGAGCGTCAGCATCCGCGCTCTGGCCGGCGCTGGCGAGGCGACCTCGATGCGGCCGATCTCGATCGTCACGCGATCCGGCGCGGCCGGGGCCTGCGGGACGGTCGAGACAGCAGCGGTCGGCGCCGTCGGTGCGGTGGCCGGTGGCTCGACCCGAGGCACGGCAGCCTTTCCTGCATCGCGACCTTCCTCGCGGACGGGCACGAGCTTGGCGATGCGCTGCCGCTTCTCCGGCTCGAGCGGCGACCTTGAGGGGCGGCGCGCGGGCCTGAGACCCGCCGACGCGGGCTCGGGGCCCGGGCGGCAGACCGGCTCCTGCACCGGATCGGGGGCATCCGGCCGAAGGAGCCCGGTCTCGAGGTGCGGTGCGGAGCGCGGGGGCTCGCGGCCGGCTTTCTCGGGATCTGGCTTCGCTTCCGGCTCCTGCCCCGCCGGCTGATCCGTGCGCGCGGCCCGGACGTCGGCGGCGACGTGACTCTCGCGTCGCATCGCAATCGGTCGCGAGCTCGCACCGCCCTCTCCCAGCGGCTCGCTTTCCCATGGCTCATCCGCTTCCGGCTCCGCCACCATCGGCGGAGTGATCGGCCGGACGGCACTCTGTCCTTCGACCACGCGGGCGATGAGGCCGTCCAGCGCGCTCATGCCGCCGAAAGCTCCAGATAGGCCGCCCGGCGTGCTTCCGGCAGCTTCAGAATCTCGCTTTCCGTCCAGCCATAGGCGCAGGCCAGGCGGTGAATCTGGGACAGCAGATGCCGCGCCCGATCTTCCACCTTGGCCCACAGGAAGGCGCCGACGTCGAATCCGAACACCGTCTCGGCTCCGCAGTCCGGGCAGGTCACGGCAATCTGGGGATCGAGCAGAGGATCCGCGGCGAGAAGCGCGGCGCCCACCTGCTCGGCCTCGCCCGCTCCGAGCTCGCCTTTCCCGGCGCACAGTTCGGCAAGGCGGCGCGACGGGTCCGGAGCCGCGACGGCGGCGAGGACATCGTGCGTCGTCGGAAATCGCACCGGGACTCGCTCGCCGTCGATCTCGACCAGGATCGGCGCGGTCGGCGGCCCGGACATCAGCATGTCCACGGACGCCGCCACCTCGATCGCGCCACCGCAGGAATCGCATTCCGCGACGCCGGCCAGATGAGCCCCGGCCATGCCGGCAAAGAGCTCGAGCAGCCGCCGGTCGCGCACACCGATCGGCAACCGCTCGGGTTCGGCTTCGCCGCCGAGCCTCGCGAGCAAGGTCGCGGCACGCCGCGCCGGCGGCTGCGGCCGCGCATGCGTCCAGGCGTCGAGAAAGAGGCGGGCGCCGTCGGTCATAGCGGCTCGGTGAAGCTGGGCTCGGACGGCTCGGTGACTTCGGGATCGCGCTCCCACCCCTCATTCTCGAGCTTCAGGGTCTGGATCGCGATGGCGCTGGCGCTCGCATCGAGGTCGGGCAGCGACTGGAACTCGGATACCCAGCAGCGGAACAGCTTGTAGGCGATGGCGAGCTGGCCGGCCTCGTTATAGACCTCGATGATCAGGTCCTTGCGGAAGTCCTTGAGCGACACTTCCGCCCCCAGTCCCGAACCGAAGTTCCAGACCTTGTTGGCCCATTGCTCGAAATGCTTGTCATGGGTGACGCCGCGTTCGAGCGTCACGGCTTCATATTTGGTCTGACCGGGCGAGCGGCGGACGCTGCTTGGATCGCCGCCTTCGCGATGTTCGACCACCTCGGTGGTGCGCTTGAGCGCGCTCACCTTGCTGATGCCGGCGACATAGTCGCCGCCGACCTCGCGGACGCGGAACTTGAAGCTCTTGTAGGGATCGAAGCGTTGCGCGTTGACCGTGAACCTGGCCATGGCCGTCTCTCCTTATGCCTGGGCCTGGCCAGCAAGCAGCTGCAGGCTGATGATGACGAATTCGGCCGGCTTGAGCGGCGCGAAGCCGACGAAGACGTTGACGATGCCGGCGTCGATGTCGGCCTGGGTGGTCGTCTCGGCATCGCATTTGACCAGATAGGCCTCGCGCGGCGACTTGCCCTGAAACGCCCCCTGCCGGAAAAGCCCCTGCATGAAGGATCCGGCCGCGGCACGGATCTGCGCCCAGAGCGGTGCGTCATTGGGCTCGAAGACGACCCATTGCAGGCCACGGAAAAGCGATTCCTCGATGAACAAGGCGGTCCGCCGCACCGGCACATATTTCCAGTCGGAAGCGAGCGCATCGGCGCCGACCAGGGTTCGGGCGCCCCACAGGACGTTTCCGGGCAGGTCGAACGTCCGGACGGCATTGAGGCCGACCGGGTTGAGCTGCCCATGCTCGGGATCGCTGAGCTTGTAGTCGATGTCGATCACGCCCCGAAGCGTCGTCTCGATTCCGGCGGGCGCCTTCCAGACGCCGCGCGCGGCGTCGGTGCGGGCATAGATACCCGCGACCGTGCCGCTGGAGCCGATCAGGCGCGGCCGCCCCTGGTTCAGCGGGTCGGGAATGGCGAGCCGCGGGAAATATGCGGCGGCGTTGCGGTGGCGCAGGCCGGCGGTCGTGACCTCGCCCAGCCAGGTCTGCGCGCCGTCCAGCGAGCCTGTGTTCGGCTCGACGTCGACCAGCACGAAGGCACGGCGCTGCTCGGCGAAGTTGATCGCCCCGCTCATCACCTGCGAGAGGTCGGCGACGCTGCCGAGAAGCGCCGCGTCCGGGATGAACAAGATGTTGAACAGGTCGATTTCCTCGAGCGCGAAGACGCCGGTGCGGCTTCCCGTCGTGCCGAGCAGGTCAGCCGCCGCCAGCGGATCGCTTTCCGTCCCGGCCACCGCCGAGCGCATGAAGCCGGCAGGCAGGGCGGCAGCGCTTCCGAGCGCATATTGCTGTACGTTCTCCGTCGCGTCGTCGGCTGCGCGCAGGGCAAGCCGCTCGGCGAGATTGCCCGCATTGTCCGCGAAGGTGACGATGATGTCGGGTCGGTAGGTCGCGGCGTTCCGGCCGGCGAGCACGCGCAGGCGCCCGTCCTGCGTGGTCTGAACGGTCGCACCCGCCCACAAGGGATCGCCGGGCTGAGCGGCGCGGATTGCGGCTTCGAGCCGGCCGCGCGCGTCGGCGAGGGTGGTGATCGGGTTGAGGTTCACGTCGTTGACGACCACCGGCTGCGCGCCCGCACCGAAATCGACATCGATCGTATTGTCGTCGGCGATCGTGCCGAACTGGGTGATGTCGATGACGGCGCTCACCGTTCCGGTCGCGGCGGGCCGGAACAGGCCCCAGCCATTATCCCGCGAAAGCTGGATCATCCTGGATCCGGAATTCACCACTTCGATCACATTGTTGGGCGCGCCCTCGACCATGGTGAGATTCCGGAAGGTCTCGGTACGGGCGACGATCTCGCGGCCGTCCTCGAGCCGGACCTCGCTGACGGTGAGGTTGAATTCGGCTGCCGCGTCGCGCGCGTCATGATCGACGTCGATGCGCAGATTGTCTCCCCAGGGGCCGGGATCGTCGACGCTGACGCCGCGGATCATCCGGCCGGCGGTGGCCTCGAGCGACTCGCCTTGCCCGCCGGCGTCATTATGATCGAAGACCGCCGACGCTGCCCCGGCACCTGGGGCAACCCGAACGATCCAGATCTGGGATCCGCCGTTCAGGAAATATTGCTGAACCTGATAGCTGGCCTCATGATCGATCGCGAGGCCGCCGAAATCCCGCTCGAAATCCCCGAGGTTGAACGCCGCGACGGCCGCATCCGCCGGCCCGCGCGCAAAGGTGCCGACGATCGCGCCGATCGAGGTGGCGACACCGATGATCGGCCGGACGCCACTGGGCAGCTCCTGAATATAGACACCGGGATAAGTGGGAGAAACGGGCATGGTCGCGCTCCTTGGAAAAGTGTCTCATGCGGCCGGCGTCGCCGGGTCGGCATTAATCATGGGAGAAGCTCCGCCACCTGCCTCACGGCGTTGGCGAAGGCCGAATCGTTGTCCTGGTCGAACCGGACCCGCCGGGCCGCGATGTCGACCGCCCGCCCTTCTCTGCCGTCGCGAGCGATGGCGAAGATCTTGAGTGGCGGGCGGCGCAGTATCGCCTCCAGACAAGTGGTGCCGGTCGCCGTGGGCTCGATCGTGATCAGCATGTCGGCCTGCTCCTCAAGCGCTCGGACCAGCGGGTCTTCCTCGGGCCCGGTGCTGCCGACCACGACGAGGTCGGCCTCGCGGCTGATCAGCTCTTCGACGCCGGCGAGCAAAGTCGCGGGCATATGGCTGAGGTGAATGCGTATCGGATCCACGGAACCCCGCCGCTCGTCGAAGTCCTGCTTGTGACCGGGAACCGCGGCCGCCGTAATCGGCCAGGAGGCGCGAAAATGGCCCAGGCGAGGACAGGGGACCGTTTTCGAGCCGATCGGGAAGAAGGGCCCGTGCAACCCGGGGGAAGTCGGCCTCCCGCACGCGACGGTCGAAAGAAGCAGGACCGAATGGTCCGGGACCGTCTGATAGGGTCGCACGTGCAGAAGGGCCCCGCCCGAACCTTCGCCCGTCAGAATCGATTCACAATGTTTTCATTTTGGCGAGGGCCGACCTCGTGATAATTATTCTGGCGCCGGCCGGAGCCGGGGCGACACGGCCTTGGCCGGCCTGATCAAGCGAATTCGCAACACATTGCGAGCATGAAACGGAGACCCGACAGGTCGGTTGTGGTTCGCCTGCGAGTCGGAGGGTGTTATGAGCTTGTTGGACCCCGACGCGTCAGCCCGGAACGAGGTCTCCGGCGCGAGCAAGCCCAGGGTCGTCATCATCAGCAACGTGCTTCTTTATCGCGAGGGGCTGGCTGCCAGCCTCACGAAAGATGGCCGTCTCGAGGTCGCATCGGCGCTCGGCTCCGGCAGCGCCCTGGCGGCGATACAGGCCATCGGTCCAGACGCGGTCCTGCTCGACGCCTCCACTTCCGGCGCTCTCATTCTTGCGCGCCAAGTCCGCGCTTGCTGTCCATCGGCTCGCCTGGTCGGGTTCGGCATCGCCGGGGGCGCCGACGCGTTCCTCGCTTGCGCTGAAGCCGGTGTCGCCGCGTTCGTCGACTCGAACGGGACGGTAAGCGAGCTGGTCGCCGCGGTCGAAGGTGCCCTGCGCGGCGAGTTGCGCTGCTCTCCGCAAGTCACCGCACTCCTCTGCGACCGCCTTGCGTCGCTGGCGGACACCCGGGACAGCAGCGCAGAGACCCTGACTCGGCGCGAACGCGAGATTGCCGTCCTGGTGGCGCAGGGGCTCTCGAACAAGGAGATTGCGAGCGACCTCAACATCGGGCCGGCCACCGTCAAGAATCACGTTCACAACATCCTCGACAAGCTGAAGGTACGCCGCCGCGCCGCCATTGCCGCGCATCTGACCCGGCCGGCGCCGAACGGCGCGAAAGGCCCTGCCGAGTGCAGGCCCGCTTAGAGGTTGAGGCCGCTGGGCCGGGGTTATGGATGGCATGGAGAGGTTGGTCCGCCCCGTTCATCCCTTTTCCGACCCGGGACCGGCATGGTCGCTGCACCGCCGATCCGGGCCGGAACGACGAACGGCCCGGCATTTCTGCCGGGCCGCCGGGTCGAATGACCTGGTTCAGTAGCGGTTGACGGCCACCTGGAGCACACGACCGGTGCGCGTGTTCACCAGCAGCAGATCATTGCCGTAGCGGATCCAGCGCTGGTTGCGCGCTGCCGGGCGAAGGCGATACTGCGCCGGGTTCGCGATGTGGTAGCGCGAGCCATAGAAGGCCGGGCGAAGCCGGTGGCCGGTACGGACGGCATTATAGTGCCAGTTGCGGTAGGGCGCGACATATTGGCTGCGGCGCCGGTCCCGGCGATCCTCCCGCAGCTCCTGGCGCGCTTCCCGCAGCTCCTCGCGCTCCTGCCGAGCGTCGCGGCGATCGCCCCGCTGGCGGGCGTCACGCAGATCGTCCCGCTGCTCACGCACCTCTTCCCGGTCACGCCTGATCTCACCGCGCGATTGCGACTGCGCGGCTGCGGGAAGGGCGACGGCAGCCATGAGGCCCAGCAAGATAAACTTACGCATCGATAATTCCTTCGCATTCCGTTCACCGCCAAGGTCTGGCCCGATCCGGAACATGCATCTCCCTAGAACGGCGGCGATGAACGGCGCCAACATGGCCCCGTCAGCTGATCGAAAGGTAGCGCCGTATCTGCGGCCCTTCGCAAGCGGAGGGCGGTCAAGAGAATCCGGTATCAAGGTCCTTGCTGCGACGGCGCGCGAAGCTCGACCCGGTCCCGGTTCTCCGGGCAGATCGGTCGCTTTCTCACTGATCGCGAAAAGGAGGCGGAACGTCGCGGGCGCCGCGCCGGCCGGATGCCGCCAGCTTCCTGGATCGGCTAAAAGCAGGCTGCGGGCGGGGTGCAGGACCGCTCTCCGATGGGGGAGCGGCGAGCGGGAGTAAGGCTTATGCCTGTCCGAATCGGCACCGAATTCGTCGTCAACACCGGCAATACCTTCGGCACGCAGAACATGCCCGACATCGCCGGCACCGACGATGGCGGCTTCGTCGTCGCCTGGCGCAGCCAGTTCCGGCCGGACGATCCGCGCGAGCTCGACTTCGAGATTCAGGCGCGCGCCATCCTGCCCGACAGCCCCGACACGGGCGAGTTCCAGGTCAACGCCATCACGGCGGACGCGCAGTTCAACCCGACTGTCACCGCACGCCCGGATGGCAGCTTCGCGATCGCTTACTCGAGCGGTGAGGAAAACCGGCTGGAAGGCACATCGGTCAACACCCGTTTTCTCGATGCTGAGGGCAGGCTGACCGGTCCCGAGCACCTCACCGCCTATGATTATTACCACCAGCACCCCGAGATCGCGGCCTTCTCCGATGGCAGCGTCGTGACGATCTGGAGCGGCGAATATGTGGGCGAAGGAGAGATTCGTTCGCCCGACGGCGCGGTCCAGTCGGAATTCACCTTCGGCTGGGAAGGGGCTGCAGGGCCGAAGGCGCTCGCGGTGATCTCCGATACGAGCTTCGTGGTCGCCTGGCACGGCTATCGCAGCGAGGAAGAGGCGATGGAAGGCGGCGACACCGGCTTCTACGGCCAACTCTTTCAGCGCAACGGCCTGGCGGGACCGATCTTCGAGATCGGCGAGGCTCCGGGCGGCCGCCCCGATCCGTCGATCGCGCGCCTCGCCAATGGCAACTTCGCCATGGTGTGGACCGCCGGCCTGTTCGCCGCCGATCCGATGAGCGGCGAAGGCGCGAACGTGATGGCGCGGATCTTCACGCCCGACGGCAACCCGATCGGCAATGCCTTCATCGTCCATTCCGGTCTCGAGCTCGACCAGCATAATGCGGACATCGCCGCCTTGCCCGACGGGCGCTTCGTGGTCGTCTGGCAGAACGGCGCCGATCATCCGGAGCTTTCCTCGCCCCTCAACACGGTCCGCGGCCAGATCTTCGATGCAGACGGCACACGCGCCGGCGAAGAGTTCCAGGTCCATGCCGATTCGTCGACCAGCTCGATCGATCCCAGCGTCTCCAGCCTGGGCGACGACCGGTTCGCGGTCGCCTGGAACGGCGACGAGGGCAATCTCGGTGTCGATGGAGGCATCCTGGTCCAGCTCTTCGCCGCCGACGAAGTACCGGAGGACGAAACCATCACCGGGACGGGCGGTGCAGACCACCTCACCGGCGGCTTCGGCGACGACCTGATCTTCGGAGGCGCCGGTCCCGACAGGCTGTTCGGAAGTGCCGGCGAGGACCGGATCCTCGGCGAGAAAGGCGAGGACCGAATCCATGGCGGCATCGGCGACGACGAACTGCTCGGCGGCTGGCAGAGCGACATCCTCTACGGCGAGTTGGACGACGACATATTGTTCGGCGACAATCCGGCGATCGGCGTCGGCAGCCGGGGCGGCAACGACCAGCTGTTCGGCGGAGAGGGAAATGACGTCCTGTACGGCGACGGCGCCTCGATCGCGGCCGGCGGACGCGGCGGAAATGACGTGCTGGTCGGCGGCTCGGGAAACGACCAGCTTTTCGGCGACAGCGCTCCCGCCGGGCCGCTGGCCATCGGCGGCCACGACACGATCGCGGGAGGAGAAGGCAATGACCAGATGTGGGGCGGCGGCGGCAACGACCGCTTCATCTTCACCGGCCTGACCGGGTCCGACGTCATTTGGGATTTCGGTCAGGAGGCGGGCGACAACGATCTGCTGGACCTGCGCCAGACCGAGGCGGCCTTCCAGGGCAATCTCAATGTCTTCTATCTGGGCGGAAACACGATCGTCGACTTCGGAAGCGGCCAGGTGACGTTGATGGGCGTCACCCATCTCGATTCATCGGACTACCTGATCTAGCTTTTTCCGACCGGCCGCAGGCCGGATCAATCCGGCGCGCCGCGATCGATGGCGCCGGTATCGAGCAACGGCGCCGCATCGATCGCGTCGGCGTCCAGAACTCCGCTGAGCCGCTCGAGTGCGGCGAGGATCATGGCCTGCTCCCAGCCATCGAGGGCCGGGAAGCGCTCGCGGAACTGCTGCTGCAGCATGTCGGGCGCCGCCTCGATCGCCTCGCGGCCAGCAGGCGTGGCGCGCAGGAAGATCTGGCGCCGGTCCTTTTCGCTGCGCTGGCGCGACACCAGGCCGGAACGTTCGAGACGATCGACGATGTTGGTGATCGTCGCCTGACCGAACTGGAGCGCGGCAGCGATCGCGCTGGGCGTGGTCTCGCCGCGCCGCTCGATCTCCTGAAGGACAAGCAGCTGGGACGGCGTCAGGCCGGTCGCGGCGGCCAGCCGCCTGCCGGCAAGGTCCGCCGCTCGCAGGATGCGGCGCAGCGCGCGCAGCGCTCGGGTTGAAAGGTCAGTGTCCATCGCCGCCGAAGCTAATCTGGAGCGCCCCCGGCGCCAATTCCCATAATGATTCATTTGTGGAAGTAATGCGGATGCGAAACGTCTTCACAGAGGCAGGATCTCGGCCTCAAAGGGTTGAAAGTCCTCTCTCGGAGGCGTAAATGGACGGTCAAGCGGGCGCACGCCCCGCAGCAAAGAAAACTTCGGGAGTTTAACTAATCTCCAGCTCTATTGCGCAAGCGACCGACCGGCCGCCGATTCATGGCGCGAACCGGGGACGATCCGGGGCATCGGGCTTCAAATTTCGCGAACCGGTGGCCGAGGACGGACCCCAGGTGACGGCGCTGATCGCCTCCTGTCCACCGCTCGACACCAATTCGGCCTATTGCAACCTGCTGCAATGCACCGATTTCGCCGCCACCTGCGTCGTCGCGGAGCGCGAGGGTCACATCCGTGGCTGGATCTCTGCCTACCGGCCGCCCTCGGCGCCGGATCGGCTGTTCGTCTGGCAGGTGGCCGTTCATCCGGACGCCCGCGGAACCGGCCTTGGGGGACGCATGCTCGACGCACTGATCGAGCGACCGGCGGCGATCGGAGCCCAATGGCTGACGACGACCGTCACGGCTGACAATCGCGCCTCCTGGGCCCTGTTCGAAGGCTTTGCCCGCCGCCGTGGCCTCGATCTGAGCAAGGCCGAACGCTTCACCCGGGACGCCCATTTCGCGGGCGGCCACGCAACCGAATGGCAGGCCAGCATCGGCCCGCTCCCCGCTGCGAAGATTGCGCGGCACGAACCCCATGATCCGGAGACATCCCCCTCATGACCAGCCTTCCACGACCGAGCCAGGACATACCCGACATCGCGATCTACCAGCGGCGCGAATCGGGGGTGCGCAGCTATTCGCGTTCGATGCCGCGGCAGTTCGGACGCGCCCAGGGCGTGTGGATCCATGATAGCCAGAACGGGCGCTATCTCGACTTCCTGTCGGGCTGCTCGACGCTCAATTACGGCCACAACCATCCGGTGCTGAAGCAGGCGCTGCTCGACTACATAGAGTCCGACGGCATAGCCCATGCCCTCGACCTCCACACCGACGCGAAGGCCGAATTTCTCGAGACGTTCGAATCGCTCATCCTGAAGCCGCGCGACCTCGACTATCGGGCGATGTTCACCGGCCCCACCGGGACCAACGCCGTCGAGGCGGCGATCAAGCTCGCCCGCAAAGTGACCGGGCGGGAGCTGGTGGTCGCCTTCACAAACGGCTTCCACGGCATGACGCTGGGCGCGCTTGCCTGCACCGGCAATGCCGCCAAGCGCGGAGGCGCGGGCGTTCCCCTGGGTCATGTCGCCCATGAGGCCTATGACGGCTATTACGGCCCCGACGTGGATACGGCGGCGCTGCTCGAGCAGCGCCTGTCGGACCCGTCGAGCGGACTGGACGCGCCTGCCGCGATCCTCGTCGAGACGGTACAGGGCGAGGGCGGTCTCAACGCCGCCTCGCCGGATTGGCTGCGGGCGATCGCGGCCATCGCCAAGCGCCATGGAGCGCTGCTGATCGTCGACGACATCCAGGCCGGATGCGGCCGCACCGGCGGCTTCTTCAGCTTCGAGAACATGGGCTTCAAGCCCGATATCGTCACCATGGCCAAGTCGCTCTCCGGCATGGGCCTGCCCTTCGCGCTTACCCTGTTCCGCCCGGAACTCGATATCTGGTCGCCCGGCGAGCATAACGGCACCTTCCGCGGCAACAATCACGCCTTCGTGACCGCTACGGCAGCGCTCCGGCACTTCTGGAGCGACGACCGCTTCGAGAAGGAGGTCCGCGCCAAGGGCGACCTGCTGGGCCGGCGTCTCGACCGGATCGCTACCCGCCATTCCTTGTCGACGCGAGGCCGCGGCATGATGCGGGGAATCCATGTCGGCTCCGGCGAGATCGCCGCGAGCGTCACTTCCGCCTGCTTCGCGCTCGGCCTGATCGTCGAAACGAGCGGCCCCCATGACGAGATCGTCAAGGTGCTGGCCCCGCTCGTCATCGACGAGGCCACGCTCGGCGCCGGGCTCGACATGATCGAGCGTTGCGTCGGCGAAGCCCTGAACGCCACGTGCGGCATTGCCGCCGAATAAGAGGAAATCTCCATGATCATTCGCAAGCTCAAGGACCTGCGCAACACCGACCGCGACGTGAAGTCGAACGGATGGGACAGCGCCCGGCTGCTGCTCAAGGAAGACGGGATGGGATTCTCCTTCCACGTCACCAAGATGTACGCCGGCAGCGAGCTCAGGATGCACTACCAGAACCATCTCGAGGCGGTGCTCGTGCTGAAGGGCACGGGGACGCTGGAAGATCTGGGCACCGGCAAGACCCATCGGCTGCGGCCGGGCGTCATGTACGCGCTCGATGCCCATGACGAGCATATCGTCCGGCCGGAGACGGACATTCTCACCGCCTGCGTGTTCAACCCGCCGGTGACCGGCCGCGAAGTCCATGACGAGAATGGCGCCTATCCGGCGGATCCGGAAGTCAAAGCGGCCTGAGCCGACGACGCCGATCTGACCTGACCTGACAATCTTGACCCGAAGCAAGGACGTTTCATGACTGACCTCTATCCGTCCCGGATCGCGCCGGAGCCGGAAATGCTGCCGCGCCAGGATCCGGTGCTGCATCGCCCCTGGACGCCCGAGGCGCCGGTGACCCGCGAGCAGGCCGAGCAATTCGACCGCGACGGCTATCTGGTGCTCGACGGCATCTTCTCGCCCGAGGAGGTGACGTTGCTGCAGCGCGAGGCGGGGCGGCTGCTCGCCGACCCCGACGCGCTCGATGCGGAGACCGTCATCACCGAACCCGGTGGAACCGAAGTGCGCTCGATCTTCGAAATCCACGCCCAGAGCCGGCTGATGAAAAGGCTTGCGGCCGACGCACGGCTGGCGGAGGTCGCCCGCTTCCTGCTCGACGACGCCGTCTACATCCATCAGTCGCGGCTCAACTACAAGCCCGGCTTTCAGGGCAAGGAATTCTACTGGCATTCCGATTTCGAGACGTGGCACGTCGAGGACGGAATGCCTCGGATGCGCGCGCTGTCCATGTCGGTGCTGCTCGCCGAGAATAATGCGAACAACGGACCGCTGATGCTGATCCCGCGTTCGCATCGGCTCTTCCTGACCTGCGTCGGCCGGACGCCCGCCAATCACTACAAGGTTTCGCTGAAGAAGCAGGAATATGGCGTGCCGGACGAGGACAGCCTCGCCGAGCTGGCCCACGGCAACGGAATCGTCGCGCCGGTCGGCCCGCCCGGTACGGTGATCCTGTTCGACTGCAACATGATGCACGGCTCGAACGGCAACATCACCCCGTTCCCGAGGGCCAACGCCTTCTTCGTCTACAATGCGGTCTCCAACCGGCTGCAGGCGCCGTTCGGCGTCGACACGCCCCGGCCGCGATTCATCGCCGCGCGCGAGGTCGAGGAGGTTTGCCCGGTCGCGGGCCCGCTCACCGAAAAGGTGGCCGCATGACCTGCGGCCACAAGGTCGAGAAAGTCGGCGGCACGTCGATGGCGGCGACACGGACCCTGCTCGATAATGTCCTGATCGCCGGCCGCAGCGGCGCCGACCTTTATAGCCGAATCTTCGTCGTTTCCGCTTATGCGGGCATGACGGACCTGTTGCTCGAGCACAAGAAGAGCGGGGAACCGGGCGTCTATGCCTGCTTCGCGCGCAATGACGGCGAGCGCGACTGGCGCGATGCGCTGGAGACGGTTCGGCTGAAAATGCGCCAGCGAAATGCCTCGATGCTCGACGGCGACCTGCTGAAGGAGGCGGACCGGTTCGCCGACCAGCGCGTGGCCGCCGTCGGCGCCTGCCTGGAGGACGTCGACCGGCTGCGCGCGCATGGCCGCTTCCGCCTCGAGGAGCCGCTCGCCACGATGCGCGAGATGCTGGCGGGGCTCGGGGAGGCCCACAGCGCTCACAGCACCGTGCTTCTGCTGCGCAGCCGCGGCGTCAATGCCCGGCTGGTCGACCTCACCGGCTGGAAGTCGACCGAGCTGCCGAGCCTGGACGACCGCCTGCGCGATGCGCTGTCGCCGATCGACCTGGCCACCGAGATGCCGATCGTGACCGGTTATGCCGGATGCGAGGGCGGCATGGTGCGGCGCTACGCCCGCGGCTATACCGAAATGACCTTCTCGCGCATCGCCGTCGTCACCCAGGCGGAGGAGGCGATCATCCACAAGGAGTTCCACCTCTCCAGCGCCGATCCGCGTCTGGTGGGGGTCGGACGGGCCCGGAAGATCGGGCGGACCAATTACGATGTCGCCGACCAGCTCGCCAATCTGGGCATGGAGGCCATCCATCCGCGCGCGGGCCGCGGTCTGCGGCAGGCCGGCATCCCCTTGCGCGTGCGCAACACGTTCGACCGCGAGGATGCCGGCACGCTCATCTGCGGCGACTATGTGACGGACGAGCCGCGCGTCGAGATCATCGCCGGCATGCCGCTCCTCTACGCGCTGCAATTCTTCGAGCAGGATATGGTCGGCGAGAAGGGCTATGACGCCGCGATACTGGAGGCGCTGACCCGCCATCGCGCTTGGATCGTCAGCAAATCCTCCAATGCCAATACGATCACCCATTATCTCGCGGCCGATACCGCCACGGTGGGGCGGGTGATCGACGAGCTTTCGGCCCGCTACCCCGGCGCGGCGATCGTGTCGCGCCGGGTCGCCATGGTCTGCGTGATCGGCAGCGACATCTCGCAGCCCGGTCTCGTGCCCGAGGCGTTGCAGGCGCTCGCCGACGTCGGGATCACGATGGTGGCGATGCAGCACCAGATCCGCAACGTCGACGTTCAGTTCGTCGTCGAATGCGCGGATTACGAGCCGGCGATCCGGGCGCTGCACCGTATCTTGATCGAGAAGAAGGCCGAGCCCGCGAAGGTTCGGCGCGCCGCTTGAGCGCCGGTCCGCTGATCGACCTCGCAGGGCTCGGGATCGTCCAGCCCTGGGCGCAGAGCGCGGTGGCGCTCGGCGCGCTCCTGGCGGTTGCGTTCATCGCCAACTGGGTGGCCAAGCGGATCGTCCTGAACCTGATCCAGCGCGGCCTGGCCTTGTCGCCCCTCGCGGCCGGGAGCGTGCAGCTCGGCCGGATCGTGCGCAGGCTCTCGAACGCGGTGCCGGCGCTGATCATTCAGCTCGGCATCGGCGTCGTCCCGCATCTGCCGCCGCAGATCCCGCTCCTCGTCGCCAATGTCTGCGCGGCCTTCATCATCCTCACCGTGGCAATCGCGATCAGTGGCGCGCTCGGCCTGGCGAACGATCTCTATCAAGCCCGCCCGGAAGCCGCGAGCCGGCCGATCAAGGGCTATGTGCAGGTCGGCAAGCTGCTGGTCTATGCGGCCGCTGCGGTGCTGGCGATCGCGGCGTTGATGGACCGCTCGCCGCTTCTGCTCCTTTCGGGGCTCGGCGCACTCGCGGCGGTGCTGATGCTGGTGTTCAAGGACACGATCCTGTCGCTGGTCGCATCGGTGCAGATCAATTCCAACGACATGGTGCGCGTGGGCGACTGGATCGAAATGCCCCAGCTCGACGCCGACGGCGACGTGATCGACGTGGCGCTTCACACCGTGAAGGTTCAGAACTGGGACAAGACGATCACCACGATCCCGACGCACCGGCTGATCAGCGAGTCGTTCCGCAATTGGCGCGGCATGGCCGAATCCGGCGGGCGCCGGATCAAGCGGGCGCTGATGATCGACCAGAGCAGCGTGCGCTTCCTCGATCCGGACGAGGTGGCGCGGCTGCGGCGCTTCGCGCTCATCGAAACCTATCTCGACGACAAGCTGGCGGAGATCGAGGCCTGGAATAGCGCGCGGCCCGAGCGCGTCCGCGATGCCGTGAACGCGCGCCGGCTCACCAATATCGGGACCTTCCGCGCCTATGTGCTGGCCTATCTCGAGGACCGCGCCGACATCTCCAGGGATATGACCTTGATGGTCCGGCAGCTCGCGCCGACCGCCGCCGGCCTGCCGCTCGAAATATATGCCTTCACGACGACGACCGCCTGGACGGACTATGAGCGCATCCAGGGGGACATATTCGACCACCTGCTCGCCATCCTGCCGGCCTTCGGGCTGCGCCTGTTCCAGAATCCGAGCGGGATGGACCTCGCCGCTTTGGCGCCGCAGCGCGAGCCCGCAGACCCGGGGCGCCGCCGGGCCGCCTGAGCCGGGAGCGCCCCCTTGTGGCTCACGCCGCCCGCAGCTGCACCCAGGCAGGCGCGTGATCGCTCGCATGGGGCTGGCCGCGGACCTCGCGTTCGACGCCGGCCGCTGCGAGACGGTCGGCCGCCTGCCGGTTTAGGAGCAGATGATCGATGCGGATGCCGGCATTGCGGGACCAGGCGTTCCGCCAGTAATCCCAGAAGGTGTAGATGGTCTCGTCGGGGTGGAGGTGCCGGATCGCGTCGGTCCAGCCGCGCTTCAGGAGCTTTCGGTACAAGGCTCGGGGCTCCGGCTGGAACAGGGCGTCGTCGGCCCAGCGCTCCGGCTTGTAGACGTCCGACTCGGTCGGGATGACGTTATAGTCGCCGGCGAGCACGATGGGGCAGTCGGCGGCCTTCAGCGCGTCGGCGTGGACGATGAGGCGCTCCAGCCAGGCGAGCTTGTAGTCGAATTTGGGTCCGGGCCGGGGATTGCCGTTGGGCGCATACAGGCAGCCGACCAGCACCCCGTTCACCGCCGCCTCTATATAGCGGCTCTGGCTGTCGCCCGGGTCTCCGGGCAGCCCGCGGCAGGTCTCGACCGGGTCGCAGCCGCGGGCAAGGATGGCAACGCCGTTCCAGCGCGCCTGCCCGTGCCAGATCGCGCCATAGCCGGCTTGCTCGATCGCCCGCGCCGGAAACTTGTCGTCGGGGCTTTTCAGCTCCTGAAGGCAGGCGACCTCCGGCTTCGACTCCTCCAGCCATTGCAGCAGCAGGTCGAGGCGGCCGTTGACGCCGTTGACGTTGAAGGTGGCGATCTTCACGCGAGCGAGACTATCCGACCGCGGTCGCGGTTCCGAGGCGCCTTTCCGCCGGCCGCGGGATCAGGTCGCCGCCGCGCGGACCCATTGGCACGGCGGCGCGGCAGGGCGCTTCGGCCGACCAGGCGCCAATCTCCGGTCGTACCAGGCATCGGGCATCAGCCCTCGGCGGAAGTCTCGGCCTCGTCGCGCCACCAGGTCTCGACCGGGCCGGACAGCTTAACCGTCACCGGCATGCCGTGACGATCCACCGCCTTGCCGGCCTGGACCCGGATCCAGCCTTCGGAGACGCAATATTCCTCTACGTCCTCGCGCTCGCGGCCCTTGAAGCGGATTCCGACTCCGCGCTGCAGCGCCGTCGCGTCGAAATGGGGGTTTCGCGGATTGTTCGACAACCGATCGGGGGGTGAGGTGTCGGCCATCAGCCGTTCCTCCTTTCCGCGATCCACGCATCGACCAGATCCTCGAGTACATCGAGCGGCACGGCGCCATTCTCCAGCACCACCGAGTGGAACTGGCGGATGTCGAAACGATCTCCGAGCTGCTCGCGGGCGCGGTCGCGCAGCTCCAAGATCCTGAGCTGGCCGATCATGTAGCTCGTCGCCTGCCCCGGATTGTTGAAGTAGCGCTCGACCTCCTTGGCGGCATCGCGCTCGGAGAGCAGGCCATTCTCCATGAAATACTGGATCGCGCGCTCACGGGTCCAGCGGTGATGATGGATCCCGGTGTCCAGGACGAGCCGGATCGCGCGCCAGAGCTGGGTCGAGTACATGCCGAATTCGGAGATCGGATCCTGATAGAAACCCATCTCCTTGCCGAGGCCTTCCGCATAGAGGCCCCAGCCTTCGCTGTAGACGCCGTAGCCGCCGAAGCGGCGGAACTTCGGCACGCCGGGCAACTCCTGCGCCAGCGCTATCTGGAAATGATGACCGGGCGCGCCTTCATGATAGGAGATCGCCTCGGTCTGCGGCCGGAGCACCTGGTTCATGTCGGCAAGATTGACGTAATAGATTCCGGGACGCGAACCGTCCGCCGAGGGGCGGTTGTAGAAGGCCACCGCCGCGGTCTCCTGCCGGAACGCCTCGACAGCGCGGACTTCGAGTGGCGCGCGCGGCAGCCGGGCAAACCATTGCGGAGCGGCCTCCATCACCTGGGCGATGAAGCGCCGCGCGTCGGCGAGATACTGCTCCCGCCCCTCGGACGTGTTCGGATATTTGAACTCGCCGCTCGACTTGATGTGCTCGAAAAATTGCTGGAGCGTGCCGGTGAAGCCGACCTGGGCCTTGATCCGCTCCATCTCGCCATGGATGCGTGCGACCTGCTGAAGGCCGATCTGGTGAATCTGCTCGGCGCCGAGGTCGGTAGTGGTCGATTGGCGCAGCCGCTGGGCATAGAATTCGGCCCCCTCGGGCAGGTTCCAGGCACCATTGTTGCCGGTCGCCTGCGGCTCGATGGCGTCCAGCGTCGCCAGCATCGTCTCGTAGCCGCGGCGGAACGGGCCGGTCAGCGCCTCGCGCGCGGCGGCGACCAGCCGGTCCTTCTCAGCCTGCCCGATCTCGAGCGCTCCCACTTTGCGCTTGAAATCGGCGAAGACCGCGCCGTCTTCGCCGTCCGTGAAGGGCGCGCCGGTGAGGATCCGGCGCCCGTCGGCGCGGACCGGTTCGAAATTGAAGCGCGGCGGGACGATTCCAAGCTCGGCCTGATGGCGCATGTTGGCGCTGATCTCGCCCATGACCCGCTCCACCTCGCGCAACCGCGCGACATAGGCTTCGGCGTCCTGAACGTTGTCGATGCGGTGATTGTTGATGAGGAAGACCGGGATGCTGCCCATCGGGCTGCCATTGTTGGTTGCCGGGAATCCGTGCCAGCGCCAGCGGAAAGCGTCGCGCTCGCGCTCGACCTCTTCCTCGAAGAGGCGGTACGAAAGTCGGCCGGCCGGGCTCAGGCGCTCGGGATCGAAGGTCGAACGCAGCTCGGCAAGCTGCTGCTCCGCAAGCGCGAGCTGCCGTTGCTGGTGCGCGTCCGTATAGTCGTTGAGCCGGTCATATTGCTCCTTGCTGCCGAGACTCGTCAGGAATTGCGGGTTCAGCGCCACCTGGGCGTCGAACGCCGCATCGAGGAAGGCGTTGAGCCGGGCATCCTCCGCGGCCGGAGCGGCGGCGGTCGCCGACGCGGCCTGGTTCGGTGCGACCGCCGGAGCGGTGGTCTGGTAGGAGGCCGCGGCCGTGGAGGCGCTGGCAAGGAGGAGGGCGAGCAGCGGAAGATAGGACTTCAAGGCTTTATCCTTGTCTGGCGGAGATGGAGCTTCTTAACGCGTCGTCCTCCCGCGTCCAGACTCGACCGACCCGGCGTCAGCGGTGCCCCGCCATCCAGCACGGATCCCAGGCCGGCTCCGGCCCGAAGCGCGCGACGAGGAAATCGACCAGGGCGCGCACCCGGGCGGTGGCGGCTCGCCCGGGCGGCATCACCGCATGAAGGCCTGCTTCCTCGAGCGGGAAATCGAGCAGCACCGGCTCCAGCTCCCTCGATTCGATGCCGGGGGCGGCGATGAACGAAGGCAGGACGCAGATGCCGAGTCCGGCCTGCGCCGCGGCCCGCAACAGCTCGCCATTGTTCGAACGCAGCCGCACCGAGCCGCGAACGCTCTCCCACTTTCCTTCGACCAGGAAGCGCCAAGGCTCGGCCGCATAATGGAGAATGTCGTGCCCGGCGAGATCGGCGGGCGCCGCCGGCCGACCGCGCCGCTCGAGATAGTCGGAGCTCGCGACGACGACCTTGCGGACCGGCGCGATCCGACGGGCAACGAGTGAGGAATCCGCGAGAATGCCGATCCGCACCGCGAGGTCATAGCCGCCGCCGGCGAGGTCGACGGTGCGATCCTCGAACTCCACGTCGAGGTCCACTTTGGGGTGGAGCGCCGCGAAATCGGTCAAGGCTGGCGCGAGATGCATGATTCCGAACGAAAGCGGCGCCGTCATTCGAATCGGCCCGGCGACCTGGGTTACCGCTTCGGCCACCACCTCCTGCGCAGCCTCCAGCTCGGCCAGAATGTTGGCGGCGCGGCAATAATAGGTCTGGCCGATGTCGGTCGGCTGCGCGCCGCGGGACGTGCGGGTGAGCAGGCGTGCGCCAAGCTGCTCTTCGAGCCGGGCGACTCGGCGTGAGAGAACCGGCTTGGACAGGCTCAATCGCTCGGCTGCACGGGCGAACGAGCCGGTCTCGACTACCCTGACGAAGGCGAGCACGTCGACCAGATCGATCGATCTGCGTTCCAATTTCCGCAACTCCATGATGCGTTCTGATGCTCTACAGGCAACAGGGCTAGCCGATTACATCTCCCCAGGCAACGCCATCCAAAAGGGGAATGTCATGAAGAACGTGCTCATCGTCACCAGCAGCGCCCAGTCCGAGCGGTCGGTGTCGAACCGCCTTGCGGACGATTATGAGGCCCGGCTGCGCGCAGCTCATCCCGGGATCAAGATCGTCCGCCGCGACGTCGGCGCGGATCCGATCCCGCATCTCACCGCCGAGACCGTCGACGGCATTCGCGCCGTCGCCGCGACCGACGCGGAGAAGGCCGCGCAGGCCCTTTCCGACCGCCTGGTCGCCGAGCTCCAGACGGCCGACCTCATCGTCATCGCCTCGGCCATGTACAATTTCGGCATGAGCTCGACCCTGAAAGCATGGTTCGACCATGTGCTTCGCGCCGGTATCACTTTCCGCTACACGGAGGCGGGCCCGGAAGGGCTGCTCAAGGGCAAGAAGGCAGTCGTGATCGAGAGCCGCGGCGGACTCTATAGCGAGGGCGCGGCGGCGCCGTTGGACGGCCAGGAGCCGCATTTGCGCACTCTGCTCAGCTTCATGGGAATCGACGACGTGCAATGGGTGCGGGCCGAGAAGCTCGGCTTCGGACCGGAGGCCGCGCAAGCCTCGATCGGCGCCGCAACCGCGCAGCTCCGCGCATTGGCAGGCGGCGAGGCCGCCCTCGCTGCCTGACCAAAGCGCGTTCGTCCAACTGTCCAGCAACAGGCCCGGCCGCCTTGGCGCCGCCGGCACGAAAGAAGGCACCATGATCGAGATCAGGAAATTCGACAGTCTGGGCCATGCCCAGCATGGCTGGCTCGATGCCCGCCACCATTTCTCCTTTGCCGGCTATCACGATCCGCAGCGCATGGGTTGGGGCGCGATCCGGGTATGGAACGACGACGAGATCGGCGCACGCTCCGGCTTCCCGCCCCATCCTCATCGGGACATGGAGATCATCACCTACGTCCGCAACGGAGCGATCACCCATCAGGATTCGATGGGCAACAAGGGCCGGACCGAAGCCGGCGACGTCCAGGTGATGTCCGCCGGGACCGGAGTCCAGCACGCCGAATATAATCTGGAGGACGAGACGACGACCCTGTTCCAGATCTGGGTGCAGACCGACCGGCCGGGCGCGGAGCCGAGCTGGGGCGCGATGAAGTTCCCCAAGGCGGAGCGTTCCGGCAGATTCGTTACCCTGGCAAGCGGCTATGAGGAAGACGAGGAGGCGCTGCGTATCAATGCCGCCGCTCGCGTCATGGGCGCGACGCTCGCCAGGGGCGAGACGGCCGAGCTGCGGCTCGATCCGACCCGCCACGTCTATCTGGTCGCGACCCGCGGACCAATCGAGGTCAACGGCGTCGCCGCCGAGCCGCGGGACGGAGTCGCAGTCACCGGCGTCGAGCAGCTGACGGTGAAGGCGCTCGCAGAGGCCGAGATCGTCCTGGTCGACGCCCGCTGAATCCCTCCCCTCCCGCCGTCCGGCGGGAGGGGAATGATTATCCCTCGCTTACCCCCTCCGGGAGTCGTCGCGCTCGACGTAGACGATCCGCTCGCCGGCGCGCCCCCGGAAAAGCGGGATGAGTCCGAGCAGGCCGAGCAGGCCGAGCAGGCCCCAGTCGAAGCCGCGCTCGCCTCGACGATAGGAATCCGCCATGTCGTTGGCGAAGGGATCTTCGGGATCGGCGAAGCCCTCCGGATAAGCGGCATCGGGGTCGATGGTCACCGGCTCGGCCGAGACCGGATCCGGCTGCGGCGCAACGACCACATCTTGCGGCGGAGATGGCTCGACCGACTCGGCGGGCGGGCTCGCAGGCTCGGTCGAGCCCTGCTGACCGGGCGAGGGGGGCGCAGGCGGAACTTCCGTCTGGGTCGGCGGCGGGACCGTGATCACCGGAGGCGGGGTGGTGCTGTTCTGGCCTGCGGCCGGCGCGGCGACGACGCCGACCGAAGCAATGGCGAGCAGGATGGCACTCGGATTCATGATTCTCTCCATTTGTGACGCGCGTGCAACGACTTGAGGCAGGACCGCGTTCCGACAGGGCGACACCCATCCGCCTGTCGTTCTGTGAAAACCACCCATCGCAGCAGACGACGTCATGGCTTCCCGTTCATAGCGCGTACAGGCATGTAATCGACTGTTTCCACGACTTCTTTGCGGGGCGGGCCTCGGGCGGCCGGCCGAACTCTTCCGGGGGCAGCGTTCCATGGCCATGTACGTCTACAGCACCGACGGCGATCCGGTCGGATTCGTCTTCGAGACCTATATTTACGATCTCGATGGAACGCCGCTTGGACGCATCGTCGGCTGCCGCGTGCACCGCTTCGACGGTACCTATGTCGGCGAATGGTTCCGCGACATGGTCGTTCGCCGCCCGCAGGGTCGCCCGCGGATCATACCCCCGGTTCCTGCGCCGCCGCGTCGGCCGCCGGCCGGTACGTCTTATCGGCTCCGGGCCGTCGTCGACTATGGATATCAGGACGCCTTTCCCCTGCTCCGCCAGGGCGCCGGCAACGACGCCTATTTCGGCCAGGCCGCCGAATAACCTTCGGAACCGACAGGCCACCTCCCCGGTTGAGCTTTTGCGCCCGTGCCCGTACGGACCCGCGCCCATGACGGAAGTAGACGGATGATTCTCGTCGTCGACGACGATTCGTCGGTGCGCGCTACCATCGCCAGGGCGCTCGCCGAGCTTGGCTATACCGTGCGCGAGGCGGCCGACGGTCCGACTGCGCTCGAACTCGTGCGCGAGCGGGCGCCGAGCCTCATCATTCTCGATTATGTGATGCCGGGAATGGACGGGAGCGAAGTGGCGCGGGAGGTGGCCGCGATCGATCCCGAGCTGCCGATCATCTTCTCGACCGGCCACGCCGCGTTGAGGGCGCTGCGCGCAGCCGCCGGGGACGAGGTGCGGGTGCTCGAGAAGCCGTTCACCCTGGACGAACTCGACGAGCTGCTCCGCGAGCGGCTTGCGGAAAGGCGGCGGGCGCGCCCGGCCTGAGGCCCGGGATCAGACGGGAACGACGTGCCGATGGTGCCAGGCGAAGATCGCCGCGGCGCCGCGATAAGGCCGCCAGGGCTCGGCGAGTTCACGCACGCGCTTCTCGGTCGGGCGCTCCTCGAGGCCGAGGATCCGGCCTATCTCGACCTGGACGGCGAGGTCGCCCGCCGGCCAGACGTCCGTCCGCGCTTCGGCAAAGAGGAGATAGACCTCGGCGGTCCAGCGGCCGATGCCCTTGGCGCGGGTAAGCAGGGCGATCGCTTCCTCGTCATCCTCCGGCAAGGCGGCGAAATCGAGCCGGCCCGACAGCACTTCCTCGGCGAGGCTCTTCACGTAGAGGATCTTCTGCCGGGACAGGCCGGCGGCGCGCAAAGCCTCGTCGCTGGTGGCCGCCACCTTGGCAGGATCGCCAAGGCCGCCGGTCGCCGCGTCCACCTTGATGAGGATCGCCGCAGCCGCTTTGGTGCTGACCTGCTGCCCGACGACCGCCCGTACCAGGGTCTCGTAGCCGCGGTCGCGGATCCGGGGGGCGGGATAACCGATTCGCGCGATCGCGGAAGCGAAAGCCGGCTCGATGTCGCCAAGCGCGTCGAGCGAAGCCTTCAGTCGATCTGCCGTCAATCCCATACTGCTCGCCGCCTTGCGCTGTGCGCCGTCGCCTAGCATAGGACGCCGCGAACGCCTCTCCTTTCTTGCGGGAAGTCCGAATGCCCAAGCTTACCATCGTCACGCGCGACGGCGCGGAATCCACCGTTGAAGGCCGCGTGGGCTGGAGCGTGATGGAGAATATTCGCGACAGCGGCTTCGACGAGCTGCTCGCTCTTTGCGGAGGCTGCTGCTCCTGCGCCACCTGCCACGTCCATGTCGATCCGGAATGGATCGATGCCGTCGGCCCGGCCAATGCCGACGAGAGCGATCTTCTCGACACGTCCGATCATCGGATCGAGACCAGCCGCCTCTCCTGCCAGATCGAGTTCAAGCCGGAGCTTGACGGCCTGCGCGTCCAGATTGCGCCTGAGGATTAGGCCCCCGGGGGACGGCCGGTCGGGGCCGAGGCCGCATAGAGGGCGATCGCGGCCGCGTTGGATACGTTGAGGCTTTCGATCCGGTCGCTGATCGGGAGGCGCGCCAACGCATCGCAATGCGCCTCGATATTCTGCCGCAAGCCCTCCCCTTCGGCGCCCAGCACCAGCGCAACCCGCCGCGGCCCCAGCGCTTCGGAGAGCGCCGTCTCGGACTCGCCGGCGAGTCCGATCCGCCAGAAACCGGCCTCGGCGATCTCGTCGAGCGCGCGTGCGAGGTTCACGACCCGCACCCACGGCACAGACTCCAGGGCACCGCTCGCCGACTTGGCGAGCGCGCCGGATTCCGGCGGCGCGTGGCGATCCTGGGTCACCAGCCCGAGCGCGTCGAACGCCGCCGCCGACCGCAGAATCGCGCCGACATTGTGAGGATCGGTGACATGGTCGAGGACGAGCAGCGGCCGGTGGTCCACCGCCTGGTCGAGCAGTTCGGCGAGCAGGATGTCGGGCAGCCGTTCGACCTCCGCCACCACCCCCTGATGTGGCGCGTCTCGCGGCACCAGCCGGCCCAGATCCGCGGCGTCGGCAAAGGTGACCGAGATGGAAGACGCGATCGGCAGCGTTGAAGCCGCCTCGCGCGTCACCCACAGCCGGACGATCTCGCGCTCCGGATTGGCGAGCGCAGCGGAGACCGCGTGCCGTCCCCAGAAGCGTGGCCGGTTCTCGGGCTTGCTCGCCTGGCGGGCCTTGCGTCGCATCAGAAGAGCGCGAGCAGCAGGACGCCTAGCCCGACGCGGTATAGGACGAACACGAGCATCGAGGCATGGCGCAGGAAGCGCATCAGGAAGGCCATCGTGGCGAAGGCGGAAACGAAGGTCAGCGCGCCGGCGACGAGCGCGTCCCACTGCATCGCCGCACTCGCTTCGGCGAGATCGAGCACCGCCAGCGTCCCTGCACCGGCGACGGCGGGGATCGAGAGGAGGAACGAGAAGCGCGCCGCCTCGACCCGCTCATAGCCGAGAAAGCGAGCGGCCGTCATGGTAACGCCCGAGCGGCTGGTGCCGGGGATCAGGGCGAGTGCCTGAGCAAGGCCGACGATCACCGCATCGCTCAGGGTCATGTCCTCGTAGCGCTTGCGGCGCGGCCCGACCCAGTCGGCCACCCCGAGCAGGATGCCGTAGACGATGAGGTTTACGGCAACCAGCGTCGTGGATCGGAAGCCTTCCAGATAGCCGCCCTGCTTGAGGAACAAGCCGAGGACGATGGCCGGGATGGTACCGACCACGATCCACCAAAAGAGCCGTTTCTGCTCGGGATTGTGTCCAAGGCCGACCGTGGCGAATCCGCCCCGGGCGAGGCCAAGCACCTCGCGCCAGAAATAGAGGATGATGGCGAGCAGCGATCCGATATGGACGGCGACGTCGATCAGCGGCCCCTGGTCCGGCATCTGGGTGATGAAGGGAATGAGGATCAGGTGCCCGGACGAGGAGATAGGCAGGAACTCGGTGACGCCCTGGACGACGGCGATGATCAGCAGCTGGAGGAAGGTCATTCAGGATCCCTGACAGGAGATTTTCGCCGCCTTAGCAGAGTGCCTCCCGTTGCCAATATGGTTGTAGCGGCCGGCCGTTCAGCCTCGGCTCATACCGTGCAGGGCATAGGGCAACCGACTCGTCTCGCGGTGCGTTGTTCCGCCGCGCCTGGCACTTGCCGATGAGGAGGCCTGTACTCATGCATAAGCTTTTGTTCGTTGCCGCCGCAGCCGCGCTCGCCGCGCCGGCCGCCGCGCAGGCGCCGGTGACGGATCCGCTCGAGGCGGAGATTGTGCGCTCCATCCCCCACCCGGGCGAGGTGGAGGCGATGGCGCCCGTGCTCGACCGATCGGTCGGAGCGCTGATGGAACTCGATGTCGGGCCGCTGATCGACGCGGCCGATCCTTATGGCCGGCGGCCGGGCTACGGCGTGCCCGGACGGACGCTGCGCGAATTGGGTCGCCGCGACGATCCCTATTTCGAGGAACGCCTCCGCGGATCGATCTACGGTGCGACGGCCGACGTCAGCCGCATGATGGGCGCCTTCGCCGCGGCGGCGCCTTCCCTCGCCCGGTCGGTGCGCGAGCTCGAACGGGCGCTCGGCACGGCGATCGATCGATATGATCGGCCGGAGCCGTACGCCTACGACGATCCCCAGTATGACGACCCCTATTACGACGATCCCTATTATCCGGCAGATTGACCGGGATCTGGCGGGTTGGGAAAAATGCCCTGTGGACTGAGGCGGCACGTCGTCTAAAGAGCGGCTGTCCATGTGGCAGCTCTATCAATTCCCTCTCTGTCCATTCTCCCGCAAGGTTCGGCTCATGCTGGCCGAAAAGGGAATCGCGCACGAACTCAAGCGCGTTTCTCCCTGGGTCGAGGACGATGAATTCTCCGATCTCAATCCGGCCGGAGAAACCCCGGTGCTCGTCGAGGCGCAAAAGGGGGCAGTGCTGATCGATTCCGGCGCGATCTGCGAATATTTCGACGAGACGGTCGAGCGCGCGCCGATGATCCCCGGCACCTCGATGGATCGCGCCGAGGTCCGCCGGCTGGTCGCCTGGTTCGACGGCCGGTTTCATCGGGAGGTGGTCGCGCCGCTGATGGAAGAGAGGATGCGCAAGCGCCTGGTCAACCGGGCGCCGCCGGACACGGGCGAACTTAGGAAGGCGATGATGGCCGCCAACGGCCATCTCGACTATATCGACTATCTTCTCGACCATCGCCGTTGGCTCGCCGGCCCCGCGCTGACCCTGGCGGATCTTGCCGCCGCGGCGCAGCTGTCGGTCGCCGACTATCTCGGCGGAGTAGACTGGCGCGGCCACAAGCAGACCGCCGACTGGTATGCGGTGATGAAGTCCCGCCCCAGCTTCCGTCCCCTGCTCGCCGAGCGGATGGAGGTGATCATGCCGCCGGCCCATTACGACAAGGTCGACTTCTGACGGCCAGGCAGCCGCGCTGCATCGTCTGGAGCTTCGCCGAGCCGGCCGGCTTTTCCGACAGTGATCTCCATCCTCGCCCGAACCGAGCTTGGCCCTTGATCGGCTCTCTTCGACGGCCCACATGCCCCTCATGCTGATCCAGACCGAAACCACGCCGAACCCGGCCACCCTGAAGTTCCTTCCCGGCACCACGGTGATGGACCATGGCGTGCGCGACTTCGCCACGCCCGAGGAGGCGGAGGCATCGCCGCTCGCCGAGGCGATCTTCTCGACGGGCGAGGTCCAGGGCGTGTTCTTCGGTCGCGACTTCATCTCGGTGACCGCAGCGCCCGGCGTCGAGTGGCGGCTGCTCAAGCCGCAGGTCCTGGAAGTGCTGCTCGATCATTTCGCCAGCGGCGCACCCTTGTTCCGCGCGGGCAGCGCCGCCGGCATATCGGTTGCGCCCGACCCGGAAATGGAGAGCGACCCGGCCGATGACGAGATAGTCGCCCAGATACGCGAGTTGATCGACACGCGGGTACGCCCCGCCGTGGCGCAAGACGGCGGCGACATCGTCTATCGCGGCTTTCGTGAGGGCACCGTCTATTTGGCGCTGCACGGCGCCTGCTCGGGCTGCCCGTCCTCGACCATGACCCTGAAGCAGGGGATCGAGAGCCTGCTCAAACATTATGTGCCGGAGGTCGAGACGGTCGAGGCCGTCTAGCCTGGCCAGCATGGAACCCGCCCGGGACGCTGGACTCCCGCCGCCGCGGGAGTGACGGTGGCTTCATGACGATCGGGATTCTTGCATGCAGCTGGTGATCGACAGCGCCACGGCAGCCTGCTCCGCGGCTCTGATCCGGCACGACGGGACCATCGAGGCCGAGCGCCACGAACTGGTCGGGCGCGGCCATGCCGAGCGGCTGGTGCCGATGATCGCCGAGCTGCTCGACGGCCGACGACCCGGCTCGATCCTGGTCGATTGCGGTCCCGGCAGCTTCACCGGCGTGCGCGTCGGCCTCGCCGCGGCCCATGGCCTGTCGATCGGCTGGGCCGTTCCGCTTGCCGGCTACTCGTCCCTCGCCCTGCTCGCGGCTGCGAGCGGGGAAAGCGAGGTCGCAGCAGCCCTCCAGGGGGGACATGGCGAGCTTTTCGTGCAAAGCTTCGCCGGTGACCCGATTTCGCCGATCGACGACCTACGCTCGCTCGCTCCGGAAGCCGCGGCCGTGCAGGTGCGCGCGCCGCTCGTCGTCGGCTCCGGCGCCGAGGCCCTGGTCTCTGCTCGTGGCCACGGCCGGTGGATCGATGCGCTTCCGCGCGCTGCCGACGCCCGGCTGTTGCCGCCGGACCTGTGCGGGCTCCCCGCCCGGCCGATCTACGGGCGACCGCCCGACGCCCGGCCGATGACATGAGCAGGCCGGACACCCTCATCTCCCCGGGCGGCCTCGTCGACCTCGACGCCGTCATGGACGTCATGGCGGACAGCTTCGACCCGGCCTACGGCGAAGCCTGGACGGCCGCGCAATGCGCCGGCCTGCTGCCGATGCCGGGCGTTTGGCTCGATCTCGCACGCGACCGCGGCGGTGTGATCGGCTTCAGCCTCTCGCGCATCGTGGCCAATGAAGCCGAACTTCTTCTTCTGGCCGTCCGCACGGCGGCGCAGCGGCGGGGGGTGGGCAAGTTGCTCGTCGAGCGATTTATCGACGAAGCCAAGATACGGGGAGCAGAACGCCTGCATCTGGAAGTCCGAGATGGTAACCATGCCGTCAAACTGTACGAGGAATACGGTTTCGCCTTGGTTGGCCGCCGGCGGAATTACTATAGCGGCCCAGACATGCGCTGCTTCGACGCCCTGACCATGGCCAAAATCGTGAGTTACCCCAACTGAGACACGGACGCCTGCATTAGTCCTTGTCAAACGGGTCAAAACGGACCTATCGCCTAGGTGGCCTGCCACGGCCAATGGCGGGTCCCTTTGGACACATGGAAAGTTGTACCGACACATGGAAAACCAGGACAATTTTGGGGAGACGTTGATCACCCTCACGGCCGACATTGTGTCGGCTCATGTCAGCAACAACAGCGTCGCCGTTTCCGACCTGCCGTTGCTGATCAGTAACGTTCACACCGCGCTAAGCGGTCTTGGCGACCGCAAGGAAGAGCCCGCGCCTCGGCCCGAGCCCAAGGTTTCGATCCGATCCTCGATCAAGCCCGACTATATCGTCTGCCTCGAGGACGGTAAGAAGCTGAAGATGCTGAAGCGGCATCTGATGACCCACTACAACATGACTCCGGACGAATACCGGCAGAAATGGGGTCTCAATGCCGACTATCCGATGGTCGCCCCCAATTATGCCGAGCAGCGCCGCACGCTTGCGAAGAAGATCGGACTTGGGACGAAGCGCCGCCGTACCGGCACCGGCCGGAAGTAATCGGCCCGGCCGAAAGCGAGAGGCGTCGGCTGAAGGTTTGAACAAGCGCCGTCCCCTCCGGCGATCGGGAGGCCTCGGGTCGAGGCCCGGCGGATCGCGATTGCGGACAGTAAGGGGGCGGCGTCTTGAAGGCCCGCACGCTGACGGCGTTGCAGGGTTGGAATTGGATGCCTATCTGCTCTAACGAGGCATCGACATGGCACGCAGCATCGACATCGAAGCACTCTGCGCGGAAAAGGGCCTGCGCATCACCGAGCAACGCAAGGTGATCGCCCGCGTCCTGTCCGAAGCGGAAGACCATCCCGACGTTGAAGCGCTGCATGCGCGCGCCTCCGCCATCGATCCGGGAATTTCCATCGCCACGGTATACCGCACGGTTCGCCTGTTCGAGGAAGCCGGCATATTGGAGCGGCACGATTTCGGCGACGGGCGCGCCCGTTACGAGGCGGCCGCCGAAACGCACCACGATCATCTGATCGACGTCGAGACCGGCAACGTCATCGAGTTCGCCGACGAGGAGCTCGAGGCGCTTCAGCGGCGGATCGCCGAGAAACTCGGCTTCCGGCTGGTCGACCACCGGATGGAGCTTTACGGCGTCGCCCTTAGCCGCGATCACTGACCAGGGCGGGGCGCGTTCGCCCGGCCTGGGGTCGCTCCGCCTGATCTTTCGGACGGCGGCGATCGCGCTGGGGCTGATCGCCTGCCTTCCCTTTCACGGGCTCTGGAAGCTGGCTCGCCGCCCCTCTCCCTGGCCGCGACTGTTTCTCAAATGGGCGAGCTGGAACGCAGGGCTGCGGGTCCGGGTGGAAGGCCGCCCGCTGGCCGGTCACGTCCTCTATGTCTCCAACCATGTGAGCTGGCTCGATATCCTCGCCCTAGGCAGCGCCACCGGCGCCGCGTTCGTCTCGCGCGACGATGTCGAGGGATGGCCGCTGGTCGGCTGGATTGCGGGCCTCAACGACACGATCTATGTCGCCCGGCAGGCGCGCCGCGAGGTACACGGCCAGGCCGACCGGCTCCGGCGGGCCCTCCGGTCCGGACGCGCCGTCGCGCTCTTTCCCGAAGGGACGACCGAGGGTGGACACGAGGTCCTTCCGTTCCGCCCGAGCCTGTTCGCCTCGCTCTTCCCGCCTCTCGATGGCGTGAAGGTGCAGCCGGTGGCGATCGATTATGGCGACTCGGCGAAGGAGATCGCCTGGGTGGGGGCAGAGCCGGCCGGCGCCAATGCCGGCAGGGTCATGCGTCGGCCCGGCTCCATCCCGGTGATCTTGCGCTTCCTCGAGCCGGTCGATCCGAACCGCGCCGGGGACCGAAAGATCCTCGCCGCGCGGGCGCAGGCCGAAATCGTCGAGGCGCTCGGGCTGGCCGCGCCGGCGAATGCCGCGCCTTCCGGTGTCGGGGCCAAGCCCCTATATGGCCGCCGATGAAGATCCGGAATCCCAGAACCTTCCAGGTCAAGTCGTTCGGCTGCCAGATGAACGTCTATGACGGCGAGCGCATGACCGAACTGCTGGAGGCGGAAGGCCTGGCCGCGGCGGCGGACGGCGAGGAAGCCGACCTGGTCGTGCTCAACACCTGCCATATCCGCGAGAAAGCGGCGGAGAAGGTCTATTCCGAGATCGGGCGAATCGTCGGGCGTGACGCGCCGCCCATGATCGCCGTCGCCGGCTGCGTCGCACAGGCGGAAGGTGCGGAGATTTCGCGCCGGGCTCCCGGGGTAGACATCGTCGTGGGCCCCCAGGCCTACCACAACCTGCCGGCGCTGATTCGCCGGGCCAAGGCGGGCGAGCGCGCGGTCGACACCGACATGCCGGCTGCGTCCAAGTTCGGCGCCCTTCCCGCGCGGCGCCGGCTGGCCCCGAGCGCCTTCCTCACCGTCCAGGAGGGCTGCGACAAATTCTGCACCTATTGCGTCGTGCCCTATACCCGCGGCGCCGAAGTCTCGCGTCCTTGGGCGGCGATCGTCGACGAGGCGAAGGCGCTGGCCGATGCCGGCGCCCGCGAGATCACCTTGCTGGGCCAGAACGTCAACGCCTGGTCGGGTGAGGACGAGAATGGCCGCACCCAGGGGCTGGGCGGACTCATCCGCGCGCTGGACGCGCTGCCGGGACTTGCCCGGATCCGTTATACGACGAGCCATCCCAACGACATGGCCGAGGATCTGATCCGCGCCCATGCCGAGGTGCCGAAGCTGATGCCCTATCTGCACCTGCCGGTGCAGTCCGGAAGCGACCGGATCCTCAAGGCGATGAACCGCAGCCATACGACCGACAGCTATTTGCGGATCATCGAACGCGTCCGCGCCGTCCGGACCGACATCGCTGTGTCCGGCGACTTCATCGTCGGCTTTCCCGGCGAGACGGAGGCCGATTTCGAAGCGACGCTCCGGATCGTCGAAGCAGTGAACTATGCGCAGGCTTTCTCGTTCAAATATTCGCCGCGCCCCGGAACCCCGGCGGCGGACATGGCCGAACAGGTCGGGGCCGAGATCATGGACGAAAGACTGCAACGGCTGCAGGCACTCCTGAGGGAGAAGCAGCTCGCCTTCAACCAGGCGAGCGTCGGCCGCCGCACCGAGGTGCTGCTCGAGCGGGCCGGGCGCAAGCCCGGGCAATTGGTGGGCAAGTCGCCCTGGCTCCAGTCGGTCCATCTCGAGACCTCGACCGCGATCGGCGAGATCGTCGACGTGGAGATATTGTCGGCCGGTCCGAACAGCCTGGCTGGCGCCCCCCTCATGAGAACGGCGGCTTAATTGGCCCAGAAGAAAAATGTGGAAGCGGGCCCTCGCGCCCGCGTGGAGCTCGAATTCGAGCAGCCGCATCTGCTCGGGCCGCTCTTCGGCGAGTTCGACCGCAACCTCGTGGCGATCGAGGACCGGCTCGGCGTCTATATCGCCGCTCGCGGCGCCAAGGTGCAGATCGAGGGGGATCCGGAATCGGCGGCGCGGGCACGCGAGGTGCTGCTCGGTCTCTACAACCGGCTCGACGAAGGTCACGACATCGACGCCGAGACGGTCAATGCGATCATCGCCATGTCGGGCGAGCCGACCCTGGAGGGTATTGTCTCTCCGGAGGTGGTCGAGCCACCCAAGGTGATGATCCGCACGCGCAAGAAGACGATCGTCCCGCGGTCCAAGACCCAGGCCGTCTACATGGAGGCGCTGGCGCGGGACGAGATGATCTTCGCTTTGGGCCCGGCCGGCACCGGCAAGACCTATCTCGCCGTCGCCCAGGCGGTCCAGCAGCTGATCGGCGGCACCGTCGATCGGTTGATCCTGTCCCGCCCGGCGGTTGAAGCCGGCGAGCGGCTGGGCTTCCTTCCCGGCGATATGAAGGAAAAGGTCGACCCTTATCTGCGCCCGCTCTACGACGCGCTCTACGACATGCTGCCGACCGAGCAGGTCGAACGTCGGCTCGCCTCCGGCGAGATCGAGATCGCGCCGATCGCCTTCATGCGCGGCAGGACCTTGTCCGATGCCTTCATCATCCTCGACGAGGCGCAGAACACGACTCCGGCGCAGATGAAGATGTTCCTGACCCGGTTCGGCATGCGCAGCCGGATGGTGGTCTGCGGCGATCCGCAGCAGATCGACCTGCCCGAGCCCGGCAAGTCCGGCCTGCACGATGCGGTGGCGCGGCTCGAAGGCATAGAGAAGATTTCGATGGTGCGGTTCGGGGCCGGCGACGTGGTCCGCCACCCGCTCGTCGGACGGATCGTCGAGGCCTATGAAGGCAAGTCGACATGATCCTGGTCGACGCCGATGTCTCGGAGGAATGGGACAGTCGAACCGACTGGCCGGCGCTTGCCGAGCGGTCGGTCCGGGCGGCGATCGCGCATAGCCGATATCCGCAGCTGGTCGACGGCGAGGCCGAGGTTTCCGTCAAGTTCACCTCGAACGAGGAAGTGCGCGCTCTGAACGCGCAATGGCGGGGCAAGGACAAGGCGACCAACGTCCTGTCCTTTCCGATGGCCGAGGAGACGGCGCTGGGCACGCCGGCCGGGGCGATGCTGGGCGATGTGGTCCTGGCGCACGGGGTCTGCGCCGCCGAAGCGGCGGAGAAGGCGGTGCCCGTCGAGCATCATGCTTCGCACCTGGTGGTGCACGGCACGCTTCATCTGCTAGGTTACGACCACGAAACGAGCGAAGCGGACGCGGATCTGATGGAGGAGACCGAGCGACAGGCGCTCGCATCGGTCGGGATCGCCGATCCCTACGAGGTGACAGAGGTGAACACCTAGCCAATGGAAGACGACAGTCCTGGCGACCGAGAAGACGGACGCACATTCTGGAGTGGCCTGAGGGCCTTCCTGTTCGGGGATGAAAGCGAGGCGACGCTTCGCGACGAGATCGAGGAAGCGATCGAGAGCCGCGAAGGCGAGGTGCCGCGGGTCGGCGACCTCAGCCATGTGGAACGGCAGATGCTCCGCAACATCCTGCATTTCGGCGAGAAGACCGTCGGCGACGTTGCGGTGCCGCGCGGCGACATCATCGCCGTGCCGATCGACATCAGCTTCGACGGCCTGGTCGCCGCCTTCGCCGATGCGGGGCACAGTCGGCTGCCGGTCTACGAGGACAGCCTCGACACCGTCGTCGGCATGATCCACGTCAAGGACGTGTTCGCCGTGCAGGTTGCCGGCGACGAACCTCCCTCGGAGATACGCGACTTGCTGCGGGCGCCGCTCTACGTGCCGGAATCCATGGGCGTGCTCGACCTGCTTGCGCGGATGCGGAGCGAGCGGATCCACCTCGCGATCGTCGTCGACGAGTTCGGCGGCACCGATGGCCTCCTCACCATCGAGGACGTCGTCGAGGAGATCGTCGGCGAGATCGAGGACGAGCATGACGAGGAGGTTCCCGGGCTCCTGATCCCCCTCGAGGACGGGATCTGGGACGCCGACGCACGCGCCGAGCTCGAAGATGTCGCCCAAGCGGTCGATGCGCGGCTCGGGACGGTCGAGGAGGATGTCGACACGCTGGGAGGGCTCGCCTTCGTGCTGGCAGGCCATATCCCGCAGCCGGGCGAGGTGCTGGAGCATCCGAGCGGCTGGAAGCTCGAAGTGATCGAGGGCGACACGCGTCGCGTCACCCGCCTTCGCCTGCACGCGCCGGAGGAAGGCGCCGTCGCCGGCTAGTAACAGCGGAGCCGGACTGCGGAACAAGCGCCGGCTTCGCGACTTGGAGGCGGCATCGAACGATTCGAGGAGGGTGACATGCATTCACCCCGCAGCGCGCTCGCCTCACTGGCAGCCGCCCTGCTCGTCGCCGGATGCGGCCACACGGCCGAACTGGCGTTCGAGGAGAGCGTCGGACCACAGCCCCGACTTCCCGATCCCACGCGCAGTCCAATTCCCACGGTGGAAATTGCCGAAGCGACCGGCTGGCCGCCAGGCGCCGCACCCGTGGCCGCCGAGGGGCTCCGGGTCAATGCTTTCGCCACGGGGCTCGATCATCCTCGCTGGCTACTGGTCCTGCCCAATGGCGACGTGCTGGTGGCGGAGAGCGCTGCCCCGCCCAAGCCGGAAGGACTGAAGGGCGAGGGCGGCCTTCGCGCGATGTTCATGCGCCTGTTCATGAAGGAAGCCGGATCGGCCGTCCCGAGCGAGAACCGCATCACCCTGCTTCGCGATGCGGACGGCGACGGAATCGCAGAGCTCAAGACGCCCTTCCTGACCCGGCTCAACTCGCCGTTTGGCATGGCACTGGTCGGCGACACGCTCTACGTCGCCAATGCCGATGCGCTGGTGGCCTTTCCCTACACGGCGGGCGCGACCCGGATCGACGCGCCGGCACGGACCATCGTCGGCCTGCCAGCCGGACGCAACCATCACTGGACCAAGAGCCTGACCGCCAATGCCGACGGCAGCCGCCTCTATGTCGGCGTCGGATCGAACAGCAACATCGCCGAGCATGGCATGGCCGAGGAGGAAGGGCGCGCGGCGATCTGGGAGATCGATCCCGCGACCGCTAGCCATCGCGTCTTCGCGTCCGGCCTGCGCAACCCGGTCGGGCTCGAATTTCTCCCCGGCACAGACCAGCTCTGGGTGGTCGTCAACGAGCGCGACGAACTCGGCAGCGACCTCGTTCCCGACTACCTCACCCGAGTTCAGCCCGACGGATTCTACGGCTGGCCGTGGAGCTATTGGGGGCAGCATGTCGACAGCCGGGTCGAGCCGCCGCGGCCGGACATGGTCGCGCGCGCGATTTCTCCCGATTTTGCGCTCGGCAACCATGTCGCTCCGCTCGGCCTGGCCTTCTCCCGCGGCGCCCGGCTCGGCCCGGCTTTCGCTTCAGGCGCGTTCATCGGCCTGCACGGATCGTGGAATCGACGGCCCCGCAGCGGCTACAAGGTGGTGTTCGTACCCTTCGTCGGCGGGCGCCCGTCGGGCATGCCGGTCGACGTTCTCACTGGCTTTCTCAGCGACGAAGGCGAAGCGATGGGGCGCCCAGTCGGGGTCCAGATCGCCCGAGACGGCTCGCTGCTCGTCGCGGACGATGTCGGGGACAGCGTGTGGCGGGTCAGCGCCGGGCGATAGGCGCCGCGACGAAACTACATTGCGGCCCCGCCACAGGCATGACAGCGTGCCGGGATGGATTTCCGACATATTCGACTGGAGCTCAGCCCGGCGGCGGTGGCGACGATCACCCTCGACCGGCCCGACACCCTCAACGCCCTCAATGCCGAGATGCTCGACGAGCTTCGCGCCGCGGTGGAGAGCCTGCCCGGGGCAGGGGCGCGCTGCCTGCTGATCGTCGGGGAAGGGCGCGGCTTCTCGAGCGGCGCCGATCTGGCTTCGGGCGGCGGCCTCCCCGACGATGCCGGGCTTGCTCTGGAGAGGCATTTCAACCCGCTCGTCGAGACTCTGTTCGCCTTGCCCATTCCGGTCGTCGCCGCGGTGAACGGGCCGGCCGCAGGCGCCGGCTGCTCGCTCGCGCTCGCCGCCGACATCGTGATAGCCGCGCGCTCGGCCTACTTCCTCCAGGCCTTCGTCAATATCGGCCTGATTCCGGACTGCGGGGCGACCTGGCTGCTTCCCCGCCTCGCCGGCCGGGCGCGGGCGATGGAGATGATGATGCTGGGCGAACGGATCGGCGCCGAGCAGGCCGAGGCATGGGGGATGATCTCCCGCGTCGTCGACGATGCCGACCTCGCCCCGGAATCCGTGGCCCTCGCGACGCGGCTGGCGCAGGGCCCGACGATCGCATTGGGGCTGATCCGGCGGCTCGCGAGGGACTCGGCCCAGCTTCCGCTCCAAAACGCGCTCGCCGCCGAGCGGGTGGCTCAGCGGGAGGCCGGGTGGACCGAGGATTTCAAGGCGGCCGTGCTCGCCTTCCTGCAGAAGCGCCAGCCGCGCTTCGAGGGCCGCTGACGCAAGCGCGCATTTGCCTCCCCCCCGCGCCGGGCATAAGGAAGCGCGCTGGACCGACAGAGGAAATAGATCAGCCGATGGCGACGACGATCGAGGAGCTGGAGAAGCGCCGCGAGCAGGCGCGGCTCGGGGGCGGCGAGAAGAGGATCGAAGCGCAGCACGCCAAGGGGCGCCTGACGGCGCGCGAGCGCCTGACGGTGCTGCTCGATCCGGGCAGCTTCGAGGAATATGACATGTTCGTGGAGCATAACTGCTCCGACTTCGGCATGGAGACGCAGAAGTTTCCGGGTGACGGCGTCGTCACCGGATCCGGCACGATCAACGGCCGGCTGGTCTACGTCTTCGCCCAGGACTTCACCGTGTTCGGCGGCTCGCTGTCGGAGCGGCACGCGCAGAAGATCTGCAAGGTCATGGACATGGCGATGAAGGTCGGCGCGCCGGTGATCGGCCTCAACGACAGCGGCGGAGCCCGCATCCAGGAAGGCGTCGCCAGCCTTGCCGGCTATGCCGAGGTGTTCCAGCGTAACGTGCTCGCCTCGGGCGTCGTCCCGCAGATCAGCCTGATCATGGGCCCCTGCGCCGGCGGCGCGGTCTATTCGCCGGCCATGACCGACTTCATCTTCATGGTGAAGGACAGCTCCTACATGTTCGTCACCGGACCCGACGTGGTGAAGACGGTGACCAACGAGGTGGTCACCCAGGAAGAGCTGGGCGGCGCGGTCACCCACACCACCAAGTCCGGCGTCGCCGACGTCGCCTTCGAGAACGACATCGACGCGCTTCTCGCCACCCGCGACTTCTTCGACTTCCTGCCTTTGTCGAACCGACACGATCTGCCCGAGCGGCCCTGCCACGATCCCTGGGACCGCCACGAGGAAAGCCTGGACACGCTCATCCCCGACAGCCCGGCCAAGCCCTACGACATGCACGAGCTGATCCGCAAAGTGGTCGACGACGGCGATTTTTTCGAGCTTCAGCCGGCCCATGCCGCCAACATCATCATCGGCTTCGGCCGGGTCGACGGCCGCACGGTAGGCGTGGTCGCCAACCAGCCGATGGTGCTGGCCGGCGTGCTCGACATCAAGTCATCGAAGAAGGCCGCGCGCTTCGTCCGTTTCTGCGACGCGTTCGACATTCCGATCCTCACCTTCGTCGACGTGCCCGGCTTTCTGCCAGGCGTCGCGCAGGAACATGAAGGGATCATCAAGAACGGCGCCAAATTGCTGTTCGCGTATGCCGAGGCGACGGTGCCGAAGATCACGGTCATCACCCGCAAGGCCTATGGCGGCGCCTATGACGTGATGGCGAGCAAGCATTTGCGCGGCGACCTCAATTATGCCTGGCCGACCGCCGAGATCGCGGTGATGGGCGCCAAGGGCGCGGTCGAGATCATCTTCCGCAAGGATATCGGCGATCCCGAAAAGATCGCCCAGCGAACGATGGAATATGAGGCCCGGTTCGCCAATCCGTTCGTCGCCGCAAGCAAGGGCTTCATCGACGAGGTGATCATGCCCCACTCGACCCGCCGGCGCATCGCGCTGGGCCTTCGTAAGCTGCGCGACAAGCAGCTCGAAAACCCCTGGAAGAAGCACGACAACATCCCGCTGTGAAAGGTCGGGAGACATGATGGCGAATGGCGGTCGCCGAGGCATGAATCGCCGGACGCTCGGAATGGCCGCGCTGGCCCTGCTGCTCGCGGCCGGCGCGCTCGCCTGGCTGTTCGTCCCGCGCGGCCGGCCTCCCGCGCAATTGCCCACCCCGCTCGCCGCGAAGTCGCCAACCTTGCCCGGTCAGGGTCAGGCCGAGCGGCTTGCCGCTGCCCGGCGCGCCGCCTTCCCCGACGGTCCGATCGTGCAGGACGATGAGCTGGAGATCGTGTTCCCAGGCAGCCAACTCGTCGACGCGCCGTTCGGACCGGTGCTCGTGAGCGAAGGACAGGTCCGGCATCCCTTGCGAATCACCCCGGGTCGGATCGCCGTCCACTACCTTCGCCCGGCCATACGCGGTTTCGCGATTGCCGAGGCTTATCCCCGTGCGATCGAGGGCGGCAGCTTCGGCCAGGTAGCCGGCTGGCGGGTTTCGGACCGCTTCACCGAGTTCCCGGTAATTTACACCGAGGAGGGCGGAACCTGGCAGGGCGTCACCTGCGCGCAGGCTATGCTGACGGAGCTGACGCCGCAGGGCCCGCAATTGATTGCAACCGTTCCCCTCGCCTACGAAAATAGCGGAGCCGTCGTCGATGGTTCAGAGGTCCGTTCGATCGAGGGTCAGATCCTGAACGTCGAGCGCGGGCGCTCCTTCGATGTGGTCTATGACGGGAGCGAGCGCTTCACCGACACCTACGTGTATCGCGGCGGCCGATTCGTCAGAACCGGTAGCGCGCCCAGGGATTGGTGCTGAGCGATGCAAGCCTTCCAGCCGGAAGAGATGTTCGTCGGGCTGGTCGCTCTGGTCCTGCTTCCGGTCATCGCCTTGCGGATCGTGCGCGGCGTTCAGCAGGGCCGGCTGCCGGTCTACCGGACCTATATCGAACGCGACGACGACCGCGCCAAATTCGGCGCCATGCTGGCGATCCACGCCGCCACCTTCGTGCTGATGGCGATCGTCGCCGCCGATCTCCTCTTCGACCTCGACCTCAGGGACCTGTTATGAAGCTTGGCCGGTTAAACCATGTGGGGGTCGCCACCCCTTCCATCGAAAAGAGCGTGGCGATCTATCGCGACCTGCTCGGGGCGACGAAGATCCACGAGCCGTTCGACCTGCCGCCGCAGGGCGTGCGGGTCTGCTTCGTGGACACGCCCAACAGCCAGGTCGAGCTGCTCGAGCCGCTCGGCGAGAGTTCGCCGATCGCGAAGTTCCTCGAGAAGAACCCGCAGGGCGGGCAGCACCATGTCTGCTTCGAGGTGCCGGACATCGATTCGGCCAAGGCCGAGATGGAGGCGAAGGGCGCGCGGGTGCTCGGCGAGCCGCGGATCGGCGCGCACGGGACGCCCGTCATCTTCGTGCACCCGAAGGATATGGGCGGCGTTCTCGTCGAGCTGATGGAGACGCCCAAGGCGCCGCATTGATCGATGACGGTAACATTGATCGGGGGCGCTCCCCGGCGTAGGCCGGACCGGATTTCGATCTCGGAAGGTGGGTCCCGGCCGATGCCGGGACACGTGGAATGGAATGGCTGAGAACAAACCCACGATCGAGGACTGGAAGGCGGCCGCCGGCAAGGAGGTGAAGGGCAAGGACCTCACCTGGCGCACGCCGGAAGGCATCAATGTCCAGCCGGTCTATACGGCCGAGGATGCGGCCGGGCTCGATTCCGGCCTGCCGGGCTTCGCGCCTTATACGCGCGGGCCCTATGCTTCCATGTATACCGGCCGGCCCTGGACGATCCGCCAATATGCAGGCTTCTCGACGGCCGAGGAATCGAACGCCTTCTACCGGCGCAATCTCGCCGCCGGGCAGAAGGGCCTGTCGGTCGCGTTCGATCTCGCCACCCACCGCGGCTATGACAGCGACCATCCGCGCGTCGTCGGCGACGTCGGCAAGGCGGGCGTGGCGATCGACACGGTCGACGACATGAAGATCCTGTTCGACGGCATCCCCTTGGACGAGATGTCGGTCAGCATGACGATGAACGGCGCGGTGCTGCCGGTCATGGCCTTCTACATCGTCGCCGCCGAGGAGCAGGGGGTGGAGCCGGCGAAGCTGGCCGGCACCATCCAGAACGACATCCTCAAGGAGTTCGCGGTCCGCAACACCTATATCTATCCGCCGACCCCCTCGATGCGGATCGTCGCCGACGTGATCACCTATTGCGCGGCCAACATGCCGCGGTTCAACTCGATCTCGATCAGCGGCTATCACATGCACGAGGCCGGTGCGACGGCGGTGCAGGAGCTCGCCTTCACGCTCGCCGATGGGATGGAATATGTCCGCGCCGCGCAGGCGAAGGGGCTCGACGTCGACGCCTTCGCCCCGCGCCTCTCCTTCTTCTTCGGCATCGGCATGAACTTCTTCATGGAGGTGGCGAAGCTTCGCGCGGCGCGGCTGCTGTGGCACCGCATCATGGAAGGGTTCGGGGCGCAGAACCCCAAATCGAAGATGCTGCGCACGCACTGCCAGACCTCCGGCGTCAGCCTGACCGAGCAGGACCCGTACAACAACATCATCCGCACGACGATCGAGGCGATGGCCGCGGTGCTTGGCGGCACCCAATCGCTGCACACCAACAGCTTCGACGAGGCCATCGCGCTTCCGACCGACTTCTCCGCGCGCATTGCCCGCAACACGCAGCTGGTGCTCGCCGAGGAGACCGGCATCGCCAATGTCGCCGATCCGCTCGGCGGGTCCTATTATGTCGAGGCGCTCACCGATGCGCTGGCCGAGCAGGCGTGGGCGCTCATCGAGGAGGTCGAAGGGCTCGGCGGAATGACCGGCGCCGTGGCCGAGGGCATGCCCAAGAGGCGCATCGAGGAAGCCGCCGCGGCCCGCGCCGCCAAGGTCGACCGCGGCGAGGCGGTGATCGTCGGGGTCAATCGCTACCGTCTCGGCGAGGAAGCGGCTCTCGACATTCTCGAGATCGACAATGCCCGGGTCCGGGCCGGCCAGATCGAGCGTCTCGAGCGGGTCCGCGCCGGGCGCGATGCCGAGGCGGCACAGGCCGCCCTGGACGCGCTGCGCGAGGGTGCGCGCGGCGGGGCCAACCTGCTCGACCTCTCCGTCCGCGCCGCCCGTGCCCGCTGCACCCTGGGCGAAATCTCGGCCGCACTGGAGGAGGTGTTCGGCCGCTACGGCACGACGCCCGAACCGGTGCGCGGCATCTATGGCGGCGCCTATGCCGGCGACCCGTCCTGGACGCGGGCCGAAGAGGGCGTGGCCGCTGTCGGCCGACGGCTCGGGCGCAAGCCGCGCCTCCTGGTCGCCAAGATGGGCCAGGACGGTCACGACCGCGGCGCCAATCTGGTGGCCTCCGCTTTTGCCGACCTCGGCTTCGAGGTCGTGCCGGGGCCGCTGTTCCAGACGCCGCGGGAAAGCGCGGAGATGGCGATCGAAAGGAACGTCGACATCGTCGGCGCTTCCAGCCTCGCCGCCGGCCACAAAACCCTGGTGCCCGAGCTGATCGGTCACCTGCGCGACATGGGCCGCGCCGACATCAAGGTCGTCGTGGGCGGAGTCATTCCCGCCCAGGATTATGAGATGCTGCGCGAGGCGGGCGTGCAGGCGATCTTCGGACCCGGCACCAACCTGGTCGAGGCGGCCGGCGAGGTGCTGAAGCTGCTCGGGCACAACATGCCGCCATTGGAAGAGGCTGCCGAATGAACCTTGTCACCGATATCGACGCGCCCGCGACGCGTGCCCCCACCTCCAGCCCTTCCCCTGGCGCGGAGGGCCCCCGGCGCGACTGGACCCGGGAAGAGATAAGGGCGCTGTTCGACCTGCCCTTGCTCGACCTCCTGTTCGAGGCGCAGCGCATCCATCGCGAGTTCCACCCGCGCAACGAGGTCCAGCTCTCGACCCTGCTGTCGATAAAGACCGGCGGCTGCCCCGAGGATTGCGGCTATTGCAGCCAGTCGGCCCATGCGAAGAGCGGGCTCAAGGCCGAGAAACTGATGGACGCCGCTGCGGTGCTGGCGGCGGCGGCGCAAGCCAAGGCTGCCGGTTCGGGCCGCTTCTGCATGGGCGCGGCCTGGCGCGAGCCCAAGGAGCGCGACATGGACGCCTTGTGCGAGATGGTCGCCGGCGTGAAGGCGCTCGGGCTCGAGACCTGCATGACCCTGGGCATGCTGACCCGCGACCAGGCGGATCGGCTCGCCGCGGCCGGTCTCGACTATTACAATCACAATCTCGATACCTCGCCGGAATATTATGGCGAGATCATCACGACCCGCACCTATCAGGAACGGCTCGACACGCTCGAGCAGGTCCGCGCGTCGGGCATGGCGGTCTGCTGCGGCGGGATCGTCGGCATGGGCGAGAGCCGAGAGGATCGGGTCGGTTTCCTGCACGCGCTGGCGACCCTGCCGGCCCATCCGGAGAGCGTGCCGATCAACGCCTTGATTCCGATCCGGGGAACGGTGCTCGGCGATATGCTCGCCGACACGCCGCTCGCGAAGATCGACGATATCGAGTTCGTCCGAACCGTCGCCGTCGCGCGAATCCTGATGCCGCGCTCGATGGTCCGGCTGTCGGGAGGCCGCGAGAGCCTGAGCGAAACGGCGCAGGCGCTCTGCTTCCTCGCGGGCGCCAATTCGATCTTCACCGGCGACAGGCTGCTCACCAGCAGCAATGCCGGCGCCGATGCCGACGCGGCCCTGTTCGAGAGGCTCGGCCTCAAGCCCATGGTCGAAAAGGTCGACGTCGAGCCGACGGCGGTTGCGGCCGAATGAAGGCGAGGTCGACGTCATGATCGCCGCTCTGATGGCAGGCGCGGCCATGCTCACCGCGGCGCAGGCGGCGGGCGGGCCCCGCAATTGCGACGATCCCCAGACGCAGGCCGAGATGAACCTGTGCGCCTCGACCGATTTCGAGCGGGCCGACGATGCGCTCAACCGTCTGTGGCCGGAGGTGATCGAGGCGGTGCGGCGGGCCGACATGGCGTTCGGACCGGCCGCTGACGGCAGGGTTTCCGGCGAGACCCGCCTGCGCGAGGCGCAACGGGCCTGGATCACCTTCCGCGACGCGCATTGCATCGCGGTCGGCTATGGAGCGCGCGGCGGCAGCCTGGAACCGATGCTGTTCAATGGCTGCCGGGCCCGAGTCACGCGCGAGCGGACGGACCAGCTTCGCAGCGATCTCCTGTCGCGCTAGGCAGGGGCTGGACCGCGCCCACGTCCGGGCTACAAGGCGCCATGTTCTCGAAGATCCTGATCGCCAATCGGGGCGAGATCGCCTGCCGGGTCATCCGGACCGCGCGCCGGATGGGCATCGCCACGGTCGCCGTCTATTCAGACGCGGACGCCCGCGCGCCGCACGTGAAGCTCGCCGACGAGAGTGTCCGGCTGGGGCCCGCGCCGGCGTCCGAATCCTATCTCAATGCCGAGCTGATACTCGACGCCTGCCGGGCGACCGGATCGCAGGCGGTGCATCCGGGCTACGGCTTCCTGTCCGAACGCGAGAGCTTCGCCCGCGCCTTGGCCGAGGCCGACATCGCCTTCATCGGCCCGCCGGCGGAAGCGATCGCCGCGATGGGCGACAAGATCGAGTCGAAAAAGCTCGCCCAGGGCGCCGGGGTGAGCGTCGTTCCCGGCTATATCGGCGAGATCAGGGACACCGGCCACGCCGTCGAGATCGCCAACGGCATCGGCTATCCGGTGATGATGAAGGCCTCGGCGGGCGGCGGCGGCAAGGGCATGCGTCTCGCCTGGTCCGAAAAAGACGTTCTGGAGACGTTCGACAGCGTCCGGCGCGAAGGCCTGTCGAGTTTCGGCGACGACCGAATCCTCATCGAGAAGTTCATCGAGAGCCCGCGCCACATCGAGATCCAGGTGCTCGGCGACAAGCAGGGCAATATCCTCTATCTCGGCGAGCGGGAGTGCTCGGTCCAGCGCCGCCACCAGAAGGTGGTTGAAGAAGCCCCCTCCCCCTTCGTCACGCCGGAGATGCGCAAGGCGATGGGCGAGCAAGCGGTCGCCCTCGCGCGCACGGTGGGATACCATAGTGCCGGCACGGTCGAGTTCATCGCCGGCGCCGATCGCAGCTTCTACTTCCTCGAGATGAACACGCGGCTCCAGGTCGAGCATCCGGTGACCGAAAAGGTGACCGGCCTCGATCTCGTCGAGCAGATGATCCGGGTCGCCGCCGGCGAGGCCCTGGGGTTCGGCCAGGACGATGTGAAGCTGAGCGGCTGGTCGGTGGAAAGCCGGGTCTATGCCGAGGATCCCTATCGCGGCTTCCTGCCCTCGACCGGGCGGCTGGTGCGCTACCGCCCGCCGCGCGAGAGCGAGCACGTCCGCGTCGACGACGGCGTCGCCGAGGGCGGCGAAGTGTCGATGTTCTACGACCCGATGATCGCCAAGCTGATCACTTATGGCGACACGCGCGAGGCGGCGATCGATCGCCAGATCGAGGCGCTCGATTCCTTCCTGATCGAGGGCATCGGACACAATGTCGATTTCCTCTCGGCGCTGATGCAGCACCCGCGCTTCCGCGCCGGCGCGCTCACCACCGGCTTCATCGCCGAGGAATATCCGGAAGGCTTTGCCGGCGCACCGGCGGACGAGGGCCTGATCGCCGACCTGGCGATCGTCGCCGCGCTTGCCGGACACGAGACCGACCGGCGCGCCTGTGCGGTCTCGGGCCAGCTCAACGGCCCCGTCCCAGCGCCCGACCTTCGGGTGGTCCGGATCGCGGGGACGGAGCATCGGGTGCGTTTCGAGCCTTATGAAGGTGGGCTGCTCGCCTTCCTCGACGCGGCAGAGGCGAAGGAACTGGTCGGGCGGTGGCAGCCCGGACAGGCGCGGTTCCGCGGCACGATCGACGGGCGCGCCCTCACCGTCGCCATCGCTCGCCGCGGCCGGCAGTGGCGGCTCACCACCCGCGGTGCCTCCCATCTCGCGGACGTCCTGCCCGAGCACGTCGCGGCATTGAGCCGCTACATGATCGAGAAGGTGCCGCCCGACCTTTCCAAATATCTGATCTGCCCGATGCCCGGCCTGCTCACCGCCTTGCACGTCGGCGAAGGCGATCCGGTCGAAGCGGGCCAGCCGCTCGCCGTCGTCGAGGCGATGAAGATGGAGAATATCCTGCGCGCCGAAAAAGCCGGCAAGGTCCGGAAGGTGAACGCGAAGCCGGGCGACAGCCTGGCCGTGGATGCGGTGATACTGGAGTTCGAATGACTCCGATGCTGCCGCAGAAAGGCTCGCGGCGATGATTCGGGTCGAGGCCTATCGGCCCGAGATGGAAACGCAGGTCGATGCGCTGTGGCGCGAGGCGTTTCCCGACGATCCGCCGCGCAACCGGGCGGCAGTGGCGATTCCGGCGAAGCTCGCCTTCCAGCCCGATCTGCTTCTGGTCGCGACGGAGGATGGCGCGGTCGTCGGAACGGTGATGGCCGGCTATGACGGTCATAGGGGCTGGCTCTACGCCGTCGCGGTCCGGCGATCGCACCGGCGCCGCGGAATAGGCCGGACGCTCATCGGCGAAGCGGAAGAGCGGCTGGCGAAGATCGGATGCACCAAGATCAACCTGCAGGTGCGCGCGACGAACGAAGCGGTCGTCGGCTTCTATCGCGACCTCGGCTATGCGGTCGAGGAACGGATCAGCATGGGAAAGGCGGTCGGTTCATAACGCCGTTCGGTGCGACCGCTCCCCTCATTGCCCGGGATCCCTGCCACCCTGGGTGGCATAGATGGGGAGGTCGCGGCTTTCCTCAGTTCGCCGCGCCGCCGAACTTCGGACTTTTCCATGGCCCCTCAGCCCGCCGGTACCAGCAGGGAGTCGATGCTGTGCACGACTCCGTTCGAGAAGAGCTGGTCGGCGCGGGTGATGCGGGCCTGGCCTCCGCCGCCGTCGGTGATCAGGATCGTCTCGCCCTCGCGCGTGAGCGTGAGATTGGCTCCGGTGACGGTGGCGAGCTCGGCCCGGCCCTCCGGCGCGTTTCGGATGGCGCGGCCGATATCCTCCGCCCTCACGGTGCCGGGGACGATGTGATAGCTCAGCAAGGTGACCGCCCGCTCGTGCTGTTGCGCCGATTCCACACGGTTGCGCACCGCCTGCGGCGCCGCCTGGAAAGCCGCTTCGACGGGCGCGAAGACGGTATAAGGTCCTCCCCGGCGGAAAATCTCGAACAGGCCTGCGGTCCTCAGGGCACCGACGAAGGCGACATGATCGGCCGACCCTTCGAGCGCTTCGCCGATGCTGCGGCTGTCGGCGACCGGCCGTTCCTCCTTCGCCGCCTCGCCTTCGGCGGATAGATTGTCGACCCGATTGCCCGCTTCGCCGCCGCACGCCGCGACCGGCAGCGACAAGAGGCACAAGGCGAGGACCTTCAGCTTGGACATTTCCGTCCCTCCAGGAATCCCACCCACTCCAACGCGCTCGAGCTGGGCAAGGAGCGAAATGATCTGCTCGATCCGCCGCGTCTGCGGATCCAACTGATACACGTTCCGGTCGGCATAGCGGTACAGCGCATCGTCCCAGTCACAATAAGTGTCTCGATGGTCGAGCGGCGTTGCGTACGTCATAGACGGGGCAGGCTCTCGCCGATCCGGCGCGGCGATCCCGCCTCGCCGCAACGCGAGCCGTTGCCCTGCCAATCGGGTCGAAAGCGAGCGAAGCGATTTTAATATTGCAGCCGCAACGAAGTTCGGCTCAGTTCGTTCGCCGCGCCATGAAGCAAAGCCACACCCTCTATGCCGCCGCCGCTTTGGCCGTGGTCCTCGCAGTCCTTCCCGCGGCGCCGGCCGTGGCCCAGGACGAACGCGGCTGGATCGTCAGTCTCGGCGCGGGCGCGCAGCTTTATCCCAAATATCCCGGCAGCGAGGATCTCGGCCTCAACCCGTTGCCCATCGTCGACCTGCGCCGGGAAGGCGCACCGCTCACGTTCGAGGCTCCCGACGAAGGCTGGGGCTTCGGCGTCCTCGGTAGCGACCGCGTGTTCAACTTCGGTCCATCGATCGCTTTCCAAGGGAAGCGCAAGGAAAAGGACGTCGGCGCGGCGGTCGGCAATGTCGGCTTCACCGTGGAGGCGGGCGCCTTTGCCGAGCTGTTCCTCGGCGAGAATTTTCGGCTTCGGGCCGAAGGCCGTCGCGGCCTCGGCGGACATGAAGGCTGGATCGGCGACCTTTCCGCCGACTTCGTGCTGCGCGATCGCGACACTTACGTCTTCTCGATCGGCCCGCGCGCGCGGATCTCCGACGACAATTATCAGGATGCCTATTTCAGCGTCACGCCCGCGGTGGCGGCAACGACCGGACTGCCGGCCTACGATGCCGGCGGCGGCTTCCATGCGGTCGGCGCGGTGGCCGGTCTCACCTACATGCTCGACCCCAACTGGGGCCTGTACGGCTATGCAGGCTACGACCGGCTGATCGGAGACGCGGCCGATTCGCCAATCGTCCGCAACTTCGGCTCGCGCGACCAGTTCTCCGGCGGCCTCGGCATTTTCTACAGCTTCGCAGTCGGAAGTCTGTTCGGGCGCTGAGGGGCGGGGCTCCCGCCGACGAGGCGACCTTTTCCTAGCCGTTGGTCCGACCCGTGTCGGATTCGGCACCTTGGCCGAGCGATGCATCATTCTCGACATCGCCTTCGACCGTATTTTCGCCCGCTAGCAGCACGGACTCCCTCGACCCGGCGCGGGCGAAGATGCCCGAGCTCTGGCCGATGCCCGGATTCTCGTCGAGATCGTCGGGAAGCTCGGCCGGCTGTTCGTCGGGCTTGAGATGCTTGCGCGTCATCATTCTCGCTCCTTTCGCTGGCCCAACGCACCGGGGCGAATCCCGTTCGGCTTGACATGGCTCGCCGCACCCTAGGAAAGGGTCAGGCCGCCCCACAGGAGTCCCCTGCCGATGAAGCCCCTCGTTCTGCTCGCTTTCCTTTGCCTCGGTCTTGCCGCACCCGCGTCCGCCGAACTGACCCCGGCTGAGCGGAGGATGAGCGAGGTCGTCGAGCAGGAAAGCCAGCGCTCGGTCGAGCTGCTGGAGCGACTGGTCAATCAGAATAGCGGAACGCTGAACCTGCCCGGCGTCGAGGCAGTCGGCCGCATGATGCGCGCCGAGCTCGAACCGCTCGGCTTCGAGGTCGAATGGATCGACATGAGCGAGACAGGCCGCGCCGGGCATATCGTCGCCACGCATCGAGGCAATGGCCGCGGCAAGAAGCTGCTGCTGATCGGCCATCTCGACACAGTGTTCGAGCCGGACTCGCCGTTCCAGCATTTCGCGCGGGAGGGCGGCCGCGCCACCGGGCCCGGCATCGGCGACGACAAAGGCGGGCTGGTCGTGATCGTGGCGGCCCTGCGGGCGATGGAGGCGGCTGGGACGCTGGACGACGCCGACATCCGCGTCGTCCTCACCGGCGACGAGGAGCGGCCCGGATCGCCGCTGGAGACAGCTCGTCGGGACCTGATCCAGGCGGGCCGCGAGGCGGACGTGGCGTTGGAGTTCGAGAATCTCGCGAGGGACGACGGCACCGAATATGGCACGGTGGCCCGACGCAGCTCGACGAGCTGGACGCTGCGCACGAGCGGCCGAAGCGGCCATTCGAGCGGCGTTTTCAGCGAGGGGCTGGGCTATGGCGCGATCTACGAGATGGCGCGAATCCTCGACACGTTCCGCCGCGAGCTGCCCGAGCCCAACCTCACCTACAATGTCGGGGTGATCGGCGGCGGCACGCCCGCCGAAATGGACGAGCAAGGGCTTCGGATCAGCGCCGCGGGCAAGACCAACATCGTCGCCGAGACGGCGATCGCCCGCGGCGACATCCGCACCCTTTCGGCCGAGCAGGAAGAGCGGGTCCGGGCAAGGATGCAGGCGATCGTCGGCCAGCACCTTCCCCATACGAGCGCCGAGCTCGTCTTCGCCGAGGACGGTTATCCGGCCATGGCGCCGACGGAGGGGAATCGGGCCCTTCTCGCGCGGCTCAACGCCGTCAATCGGGACCTCGGCCTGCCCGAGATGCCCGAATATGATCCGGCGCGGCGCGGCGCGGCCGATTCGAGCTTCGTCGCCGCCGATGCCGACGTACTCGCCGGGCTAGGCGTCGCCGGCGGCGCCGCGCATGCGCCGGGAGAATGGATCGACCTCGACAGCCTTCCGCGCCAGGCGAAGCGTGCGGCGATCCTGATGACGCGACTCAGCCGCGAACAGCGCTAGGCAGCGGTGTCGGCGGATCGCTCCGCCGGTTGTAGGGGAAGCGTCCGCAGGTCGCGCGCGGAGCCGGCTGCGGGATCGGGCGCCGCCGCCCGATCCCCCTCCGTCTGGACCCACCAGTCGCCGAGCGCGTCGATCAGAGGCACCAGCTTTCGGCCCGCATCCGTGAGCGCATAAGTAACGTGCCGGGGGTAGCCCCCATGTTCCGTCCGATCGACGATGCCGCAGGCCTCGAGCTCGCGAAGCTCGAGCGACAGCATGCGATGCGAGACCGTCGGATTGTCGCGGCGGAGGTCGCCGAACCGCTTCGGCCCGTCCTTCAGATAATAAAGCAGCAAGGTAGGCCAGCGGCCGCTCAGGACCCGCATCACCTCTTCGATCGGACAACGGGACACAAGGTCCTTCATCGGCCTGCTCCGTAGCGAGGGTTACAGAAATGTGCGTTATTCACTTGGGGCGCGCCGCCGCCCATTTCCACCGGGCTGCGCAGCACGACCAATCAAAACATGGAGATGAACGTTGGAACCGATCCTCTTGTACGGCTTCCCGGAGGGAAGCTCGATGGGTCTCGTCGCCGCGCTGGAATGGCAGGGTGAGCCTTATCGATTATGCCGCGTCGACATGCTCGGCGAGATGCGGGACCCATCCTATGCCAGGCTCAACGCGCGCCACGAGACGCCGGTCCTCATCACGAGCGACGGCAGCCCGCTTACCGAGACGATGGCGATCGCCGCCTGGCTCGAAGCCCGGGACAGGCGAAGGCGCATCAGCTTCGATCCCCTTTCGCCGGAGGCTGACCGGATGCACCAGCTGATGGGCTATGTGAACAGCGGCTTCACCGGCGCCTTCGCGCCGCTCTGGACAGCCCTGGAGATGGAGACGGGCGAGCCAGCCTACCAAGAAGCGCTTCGGCGGTTCGGCCGGGAGTGGGTCATCGAGCGCCACGACAAGCTCGAGGCGATGCTCGACGGCACGACCTATCTGGTCGGAGAGCGCCCGACCCTGGCCGACGCCCTGCTCATCGGAGTGGCACGCTGGCTCGATTTCCACCAAGTGGCGGATGCCCAGACGTGGCCACGGCTCGCCGCCTGGCGCGAGCGGATGGACGCGGATCCGGCGGTGCGGTTCGCAAAGGCACTCGAGTCGGGAGAGCGGCCGTCGGGCTCGGGCGCCTGCAAGGGCCATGTCGCGCTCGACGAGGTGATCCGCGAGCACGGCCGGTGAACGGCGGGCCGGTGCGCTCGCGGGCGCCCGGCCCTTGTCGGTGCGGGCGATCCGGCGCCACCGCGATGCGGAAGTTCGAACGGCTTGCCAGGGCGCGCACGCTGTCCGGCCGCAGAGGCGAAATTGACGAAATTGACACCCTAACGCGCGGGGGCCTGCGCGCGCGCGTGAGACTCCACGAGCCACGCCGCGGCGGAACGGGATGGACCCGCGCCCGCGTCGTTGCGCCCGCAAACAAGCGTTGACCGGACCGCAAAGATCCAATCGATCTCACCCTGTCAAAGAATCGGCCGTGCCTGCTTCCCAGGCTCTTTCGGTCTAGGCGTTCTTTCGAAAAGAGTCAAGAACAAACGGTGAACATGAATGGCCGATCCCGACGAGCGGCCGGTTTGCACGCCGTCCTTTCGTCACGATGGCGCCAAACAGACCATGTTCATGTAGGATCATGGAGAGCAGCGACATTGCGCCCTTGTCGGCACGTCGTGTTCGGAGATTGCATGGCCCGAATAAGCTATGGGCGCCCTATTGTTCTTCTAGCACGGCTCTCCGTTCTGCTGCCGGCGGTGGCGGCATGCGCGTCCGCACCCGGCCCGTCGCCCAACGTCCATGCCGAGACACCGGTCGCGGCCAGTATCGAACCCACCGGCTTTGCTACGGTACTACGCGCGGCGCCCTCGACCGCCTCCATGGCGCGGCCGGCCCGGATGGAGTCCGAGTCCCAGCGCATCGCGCGCACGCGCGGCATTCCACTCGCCGAGGCCGAGCTGCTGATGAATCCGGACGAGGCGGCTACCCGCGACGCCCTGGCGCTGGATCGGCGCCTGAAGACCCATGCGGAAGGCAATTATATCGGCATGCGGATCGTTCGCGATCCCGATCCGCGTTTCGCCTTCCAGTTTCGCCGCAACGCCACGGCGACGCTGGCACGCTTCACCTCCGACAGGCGATTCGCCGCCGCCGAGGGTGGCGTGCCGAGAGAGGAGCTCCAGCCGCTGTTCGACGAATGGCTGGCGCGCTTCGAGCCACACCGCATCCTGGGGGCCGGATCGGTCAACGAATTTGACGGCATGGTCCAGTTCGACATGATCATCGACGAGGCCGGCTACCGCGCCATCGCCGCCCGCGAAGGCTGGATCCTGCCCGAGCGCGTTCGCCTGCACTTCCCGCCGGCGCCCAACGCACGATCGGTCGACCCTGCTTTGGCTCCGCTGGTGCGGGTGTTCGCGCGGCAGGATCGAGCGCCAGGCGTCGTTCTGTCAGCCGCGCTCAGCGGGCGCCTCATCCTGCGCGACGGATGTTTCCGAATGCAGGAACACGGCGCCGGCGAGCCGCTGGTCCTGTTCGGACGGGATGTCGAGCTGGGAGTGGACGAGGACGGCTATATGGTCGTGACCGATCCCCGGGGCTCCGAATCCTATGGCGGCCCCAGCGCCCGCATAGGCGAGCGCGTGGTGTGGAGCGGTCCCCGCGGCGTCGATGCGGCGGACGAGGGCGTGAAAGCGCTGCGCGCCGCCTGCGGGTCGGACCCGATCGTCGCAGTAGGGGAACCGAGAAGCGAACGAAGGTTCGGGCTGAGCCTGCCGACGAGGCGGTGAGCCTCGGGCGTCAGTATTCCAGAGCGGATGGCCGTGAGGGCAGGCAAGCGCGCGGCGTGTCACGTTCGGCATGAATCGTCCGTCCGCCCGGGCCTTCCCGCGGCCGGAGGGTAGAACCGGGTCGAGTGCGGTCCTATGACGGCTCCATGCTCTTCGCCAAGCTCGATCTTTGGATCGGCAGCACGCTCTTCGTCCCGCCAATCATCAAGCTTTGCCAGCTCACGCGGCAAAGCCAGTTCGCGGTCTCGCGCCTGTTCTGGTTCATCGCAGCGCTGGATGGATTCTACCGCGCGGAGACGCTGTTTTCGTCCATCCTGTGGGGCGGCATGAGCGTCCTGATGATGATCACCGCGTCTCAACGGGCGGACCATCCGACAACCAGCTTCATGTTCTTTCGAATGCTCAGTCTGGCTTTTCTCGGCTTCGGCATCGTCAAGGCCGCTGCCACGGGAGTCTGGGCGGGAACCGAATTCTGGATTCTCGTCCTGACCGCGGAATATGCCGCCACGATACGCACGATCCCGCCTGCCGACGCAACCAAGATGGCGCCTCAAGCGCTTTGGCGGCCCTGAATTCTCGAGCCCCGGGTGCGGGCGCGAGCGGCGCGAGCCAGCGGCCCGCCTAGCCGAATAGCGAGGGCCGGCCGTTCCCGTCGCTTCGGACCGGTCCAAGACGAGATTTGGGCGGCGATCCCATCCGGCGAGCCGCGCGACTCGGGCCGCAAGCGGTTTTGGCCCGCGCATGACGCCGGGGCTCGGGCTGCCCCATCAGTTCGACCTTCGAGACTCTGGAGGAAGAAGCTGCGGCACCGATCGAGGCCGCCGGTCCTGCCCGATAGCGACGAAGACGAAGCTGGCCCTGGTCACCAGATAGGCTTCGTCGGTGTGGCGATCACGGCGCCATGTCTCCGCAGCGATCGACATCGAGGTCCGCCCGACCTTCTCGAGCGTCGCGAACACCGAAACCTCGTCACCGACGAAGACCGGGCGGTAGAAGGTCATGCCTTCAACCGCGATCGTCACCGCCCGGCCGCCCGAATGGCGCGACGCCACCGACGAGGCGGCCAGGTCCATCTGCGCCATCAGCCAACCGCCGAAAATGTCCCCATAGACGTTGGTGTCGGCCGGAACGGCGGTGAGCCGGATGACCGGCACGCCGTCGGGCATCGCGTCGCGGCTCATGAACCAGCCTGCCGCAGTGCGTGGGCGGCCGCGACCATGTTGACAAGCGCCGGACGAACGTCCTCCCACTTGCGGGTCTTGAGGCCGCAATCGGGATTCACCCAGAGCCTCTCCGCCGGAAGATGTGCGCAGGCCAGCTTGAGCAACGCCGTCATCTCTTCGGGATGCGGAATGCGCGGCGCGTGAATGTCGTACACGCCGGGGCCTATCTCGTTCGGATATTCGTAGTCGGCGAACGCCTGGATCAGTTCCATCCGCGAACGCGCCGTCTCGATCGAAATCACGTCGGCGTCCATTGCCCCGATCGACGGCAGGATATCGTTGAACTCGGAATAGCACATATGCGTGTGGATCTGCGTCTCGTCGGCGACTCCCGACGCCGCCAGGCGGAAGCATTCCACGGCCCAGTCGAGATAATGCGCCCAATCCCTGCGGCGCAGCGGCAGGCCCTCGCGCAGCGCCGCCTCGTCGATCTGGATCACCTTCGCGCCGGCCGCTTCCAGATCGACGACCTCGTCCCTGATAGCCAGTGCGATCTGCCGGCAGGTCTCCTCCCGCGGCTGGTCGTCGCGGACGAACGACCAGTTGAGGATGGTCACGGGCCCGGTCAGCATGCCCTTCATGGGTCGGTCGGTCTGGTCCTGCGCGAAGCGCCACCAGTCGACCGTCATCGCCTTGGGTCGCGACACGTCGCCATAGAGGATCGGCGGGCGAACGCAGCGCGAGCCATAGCTTTGCACCCAGGCGTTCTTCGTACAGGCGAACCCGGAAAGCCGCTCGCCGAAATATTGCACCATGTCGTTGCGCTCGAACTCGCCATGGACCAGCACGTCCAGGCCAACCTCCTCCTGCCAGCGTATTGCCTGCCGGGTCTCGTCGCGCAGGAAATCCAAATAGGCATCGTCGCTGATCTCGCCGCGATTGAATCGCGCGCGGGCCGACCGCACGGCTTCGGTTTGCGGAAAGGAGCCGATCGTGGTGGTCGGGAAGTCGGGAAGTGCGAGGCGATCCTTCTGCCGCGCGGCCCGCGCCGGAAACGGCGACCGGCGGGACGCCATGTCCGGGGTGGCGGCAGCCAGGCGCGCCGCCACGGCGGCATCATGAATGCGAACCGAGGAGCGGCGCGTCGCCGCCGCTTTCGACGACGCGTCCAAGGCCTCTGCAACGATATGGCGGCCGTTGTTCAATGCCGCCTTCAGGATCGCCAGTTCCTCGACCTTCTGCACGGCACAGGCGAGCCATTGGGCGATTTCGGGCTCGAGATCCCTTTCCAGCCCCAGATCGATCGGCGTGTGCAACAGCGAGCAGGAGGGGGCAAGGATCAGGTCGCGAACCTTCGACACCGGCTCGAGCCGATCGAGCAGCGATTCAAGGTCGGCACGCCAGACGTTGCGGCCGTCGATCACGCCGAGCGAGAGGCAAAGATCCTTGCTTGCCGACTTGACGATCCGGGCGAGTTGCTCGGGCGCCCGCACCAGATCGACGTGCAAGCCCGCGACCGGCAGCGACGTCGCGAGAGCGAGATTGTCGCCCAATCCGCCGAAATAGGTGGCCAGCATCACTTTCGGCCCGCGTCGGGCGAAGCGCGCATAAGCGCGGGTGACGGCGGCGCGCTGTCGCGCATCGAGGTCGAGCACGAGCACCGGTTCGTCGATCTGCACCCAGGCGGCGCCGGCCTCGCGCAGCCGATCGAGGACTTGGCAATAGATGACGAGTGCATCGTCGAGGAAATCGAAAGGATCGGCGCCCTGCCCCTTGGCCAGGCTGAGCCAGGTCACCGGTCCAAGCAGGACGGGGCGAGTCTCGAATCCCAGCGCCTTTGCCTCACGATAAGCGTCGACCGCCTTGGTCGAGGCCAGGCGGAGAGTCTGCCCGGCCGCCAGCTCCGGCACCATGTAATGGTAATTGGTGTCGAACCACTTCGTCATTTCCTGCGCCGTATGACCGGCGGCCCGGCTGCTGCCCGCCGCACCGTCTCCCTGCGTGCCGCGGGCCATGGCGAAATAGGTCGCGAGATCGACGCTCTCTGCGTTCCAGCCATAGCGGTCCGGCACGGCGCCCAACATGGCGCTCGTGTCGAGGACATGGTCGTAGAAAGAGAAATCGCCCGACGGGATATGGTCCACGCCGAGCGCATTCTGGCGAGCCCAGGCGGCAGCGCGCAGTGCCGAGGCGGCTTCAATCAGTTCGGCTTCGCCCGATCGGCCGGCCCAGAAGGATTCGAGTGCGAACTTCAGTTCGCGGCGCGGGCCGATGCGCGGAAAGCCCAGAGTGGCGACGGTGACGGTCATTTCTTCTACCCCGATTGGGGCGGGCCGACCGGACGGGACGCGAGCAGGGTACGGGCACGAACACGGAGTCCGGGCACGGCCCTGCGTGCGGCCTGCCCGGACACCCCGCCGGAAGGACGTTATCGCGACGAGGCAGGTCTCCTGGCTCGCGGGTCATCATGCCGGCCCCGGCCTTCCCGGCGGACGCGCCGCCAGTGACCCAGTCAGGGACCGCCACTCGCCGCTTACAGTTGCGGGGGCAGCGCCGGCCTTGGCTTCACGCCTCACCGGCTTCCCGTCTTAGCTCCGTCCCGCAGAGCGGCGCGGAGAACCTCGACCCGCCTTGAATGCGCCTGCAAACGCGCCCTGTCAAGGCAGATATAAAGACATGTTTATATGTGCAAGTGTGCCCGGAATGGCGCTCTCCTTCCTCGGAAAGTGCCAGCCACGTCCGAAAGGGGAAACGACATCTGACGCGACAGACCCGGAGAGCGGATATCCTTCCGGCCTGGTCTTCGGACTGGAGCCATGCGGCAGTCCGTAAGCCGCTCGCCTTGCAGCTTCGTCGTCGAGCTCTCGCGCCGGACGCCGGCCTCGAGCGGTGCAGATCCGTCCTTGCAAGCAGGTCGACCGGACCTCGCAACGTGCCCGAGGTGAGCTTTTGCGCTACGCCCGAACCGTCATGGCTTTCGCGGCGCCGGTTCGATCTTCGCCCAGGACGCGCTGTCCCAGGACGACGATGAGCAAGGCCGCACTCGCCGAGGCCACCGATACCCAGAAGCCGTTCTGCGCACCGAAGGTGTCGACCACCCAACCCGACACGAAGGCGCCCAGCGCCATGCCGATGCCGATGCCCGTCATCACCCAGGTCACGCCTTCGGTCAGCACCTCCGGCGGCACGCGCCGCTCGATCAGGCCAAATGCGGTGATGAAGGTCGGCGAGATCGCCACGCCGCTGAGAAAGATCGCCGCGGCCAGCGCCGGCACGCTGCCGACCAGCAGCAGCGGCAAGGTGGTCAGCAGGACCACGGCCAGCGCCACCAGCAGCTGGCGCTGCAGGGAAAGCTTCAGTTTCAGCGCCCCCATGATCAAGCCGACGACGAAGGAGCCCATCGCGTAGACGCCGATCACCAGACTCGCCGCGCCCGGCTGGCCGAGCTCCCTGGTAAGCGCGATGGTGCTGACCTCGGCAGTGGCGAAGAGCGCACCCACAAACACCAATGCGGCGGTGACGAGCTGGACCGGCCGCAATGCGATGGCGGGTCTTCGCGTGCTCGATCCCGCCACCCTGACCTTCGGCTCGGTACCGCGCTGGAGCACGAAAGCGGCCATACCGACGGCGAGGAAGACGGTGGATGCCAGAAGCCCCGCTTCGGGAAACAGGGCCACGCCCAGGCCGACCGAGAGCGAGCTTCCGGCGATGTAGACCAGTTCGTCGGCAACCGATTCGAAGGCGAAGGCGGTGTTCAGCTCCGGCCGGCCGCGAAAGATCTCGGTCCAGCGCGCCCGCACCATCGCCGGGATGCTGGGCATGACCGCGGCGAGCAGTGCCGTGGCGAACAGGGTCCAGGTCGGCCAGTCCAACCGGGTGGCCAGCAACAAGCCCGCGAAGGCCAGAACGGACACCGCCGCCGTCGGCGTGAGAAGGCGGCTCTGGCCGAAGCGGTCGACCAGGCGCGATATCTGCGGGGCGGCGAAGGCGTTGGTGAGAGTGAAGGCGGCGGCGACGGCTCCGGCGAGCCAGAATTCACCGTGGGTCTGGGACAGCATGGTCACGATGCCGATCGGCGCCATGGCGATCGGAAGACGGGCCACGAACCCGGCGGCGGCGAATCCCCGGGTTCCCGGCGCACGGAAGATTTCGCGGTAAGGGTTGGACATGAAGCGTCCTTTGGGCTGGCGATGCGTGTCCCGACGACATACATACGCTTCGTATGTCGGTGAGTTGGTGACATACGCCGCGTATGTCAACTGTTCGCGGCCCATTTTCCGCCCGGAGCTTCCAATGACGCGACGAACGCGCGCCGAGATGATCGCCGAAACCCGTGCCAAACTGATCGCCGCAGCGCGAAAGGCTTTTGGCGAACAGGGCTACGCCCAAGCGTCGATGGACGATTTCACAGCCGAGGTCGGCCTGACGCGCGGAGCGCTCTATCACCACTTCGGCGACAAGAAGGGCCTGCTGGAAGCGGTCGTACGTCAGATCGACTCGGAGATCGCCGAACGACTGACGACGATCTCCGCCGCCGCGCCGACGCGGTGGGAGGGGTTCGTTCGAGAGAATATCGGATATGTGGAGATGGCTCTGGAGCCGGACGTTCAGCGGATCATGTTGCGCGATGGTCCGGCCGTGCTGGGCGACCCGTCACGCTGGCCAGGGGCCGACGGCTGCGTTGCGACGATCAGAGCCAATATCGAGCAGCTGCAGACGGATGGGATCGTCAGGAACGACATCGACGCCGACGTCGCCGCGCGGCTCATCTCCGGCGCCTCGACAGACGCTGCCTTGTGGATCGCCAACGCCGCCGACCCCGCTTCGGCCTCTCGCAAGGTCATCCCCGCCTTCAAGGCGTTGCTGGAGGGGCTGCGAAGCCCTGGAGCCGCCGAATAATCTAAAGCTCGGCGCGATCATGCGGAGGTCGGTCCCGGAGCATCGGGATGGCAGCGGACACCGAGCAGCATCGAGCCCTCGGTGAGGCAAGGGCCTAGCGGAACAGGAGCAATGGGCGCTGGACGCTGCGCATCATGGCGGTGGTCGTGCTTCCGACGATCAGCGTGCGTAGCGGCGAGTGGCCGTAGGCGCCCATGAGCACCAGATCCGCGCCGCGCTCGGCTTCGCCGGAAAGGACGGGCTCGGCCTCTCCGGGGATGATCTCGGTACGGCTGGTACGCGGACCGAGCACCTCGCCGGCCCAGCGCAGCGCATCGCGGTTGCGGTCATTGTCGGGGCCGGCGATCACGAGATGCTGCTCCACCCCTTCGAACAGAGCCGAGGTGGCGGCGAACGCCACCGCCTTGCGGGCGCTCGGCCCACCGTCGAAGGCGATCAGGACTCGCTCGATCGGCCTGAACGCGCGCGAGGCGACCAGAACCGGCTTTGCGCTCTGCCGCACCACGCGTTCGACCTTGCTGCCAAGATGGCCCTTCGCGAAATCGGCCGAGGCGCCGCGCTTGCCGACGACGACGATGTCGGCATCGGCCTCGCGCTCGATCACCGTCTCGACGATCCCGCCATGTCGGTGCACCGGCAAGACCCGTTCGATGCCCTGCTCGCGCAGCCGCGCCTCGGCCGTTTCGAGCAACAGCTTTCCGCGCTCGCGGGCGAGCCGGCCTTCCTGTTCGTCGATCCGCGCCAGCTCTTCCATGAGCTGACTCTTCGCGCCGAGACCCACCGCGCCGCTGAGATCGTGCCGCGCCGCCACCGCGTCCTTGCGCTGGACGACGTGCAGCACCTCGACCGACGCATCCAGCCGCCGCGCCGCCCAGGCCGCGTGATCGCAGACGCTGGTCGCGTAGAGCGAGGCGTCGATGCAGGCGAGCAGCTTGACCATATGCTTCTCCATCAGTGCGCGCCGAGGGCGCCATCGGCGCCCGGCTTGTCGTGCGTTCCGAAGCGGTCGATCATCGTCGCGCTGGCCTCGTTGAGGCCGATGATCTCGACGCTCGTTCCCTCGCGGCGGAACTTGAGCACCGCCTGATCGAGCGCCGCGACCGCCGAAATATCCCAGAAATGCGCGCGGCCGACGTCGATCCGGACATGATCGATCACCTCCTTGAAGTCGAACGCGGCGAGGAAGCGATCGACCGAGGCGAAGAAGATCTGCCCGGTGAAGACATAGGCCCGGCTCGCGGCGTCCGCCGACAAGGTGGACGTGAAGGCGAAGAGGCGGCTCACCTTGGCGGCGAAGAAGATTCCGCTGAGCAGCACGCCGGCCAGCACCCCCTGGGCGAGATCATGCGTCCAGACGACCGTGACGACGGTGGCGACCATGACCACCGAGCTGTGCCACGGATGGCTCCTCAAGTTGCGCACCGAACTCCAGCTGAAGGTACCGATCGAGACCATGATCATGACCGCGACCAAAGCCGGCATCGGGATCTGCGCGACCCAGGGCCCGAGCACGACGATCAGGAAGAGAAGGAACAGGCCGGCGACCAATGTCGAAAGCCGCGTGTGACCGCCCGACTTCACGTTGATCACCGACTGGCCGATCATCGCGCAGCCCCCCATTCCGCCGAAGAAGCCGGTGACGAAGTTGGCGATGCCCTGGCCGCGGCTTTCCCGCTTCTTGTCCGAGGGCGTGTCGGTAAGATCGTCGACGATCTGCGCGGTGAGCAGGGATTCGAGCAGCCCGACCGCGGCCATGGTCGCGGAATATGGGAGGATGATCCGCAGCGTCTCGAGGCTCAGCGGCACCTGCGGGATCAGAAAGTGGGGCAGGCTGCTCGGCAGGGCGCCCATGTCCCCGACCGTGTTGACCGGCAGCGAGAGCCAGACCGAGAGAATCGAGAGGATGACGATCGCCACGAGCGGCGAGGGCACGGCACGGGTGAGGCGCGGGAGCAGATAGATGATGGCGAGGCCGCCGGCCACCATGGCATAAGTGTGCCAGCTCACTCCGATCAGCTGCGGCAGCTGCGCGATGAAGATCAGGATGGCGAGCGCGTTCACGAAACCGGTGACGACCGAGCGCGACACGAACCGCATCAGCAGGTCGACTCGCGCCCAGGCCGCGAGCATCTGGACGACCCCCATCAGGACCGTCGCGGCGAACAGGTATTCGACGCCATGATCGCGGACCAGGGGAACGACCAGGACGGCGACGGCCGCCGTCGCGGCCGAGATCATGCCGGGCCGTCCGCCGACCAGAGCGATGATCACCGCGATCGAGAAAGAGGCGTAGAGCCCGACCCGGGGATCGACGCCGGCGATGATCGAGAAGCCGATCGCTTCCGGGATAAGCGCAAGCGCGACGACGAGACCGGCAAGGATGTCCCCGCGCGGGTTCGAAAGCCATTCGCGGCGAAGCGTGGCGAGTTTATGCATGTTCTTTTCTGAAGACCTGGATCGACGAGGCTTCGGCCCGCGGAGCGAAATCCGCGATCTGCTGCGAAGCCAGAGATCGTTATCCGGGGGATAGGCGCCCGGCCGAGCCACCCGACACGGCCGGGTCCGACGAAGAGCGAGGTCTATGCTCCCGGCGGGTCGGATGCGCAAGAGCCGAGACGAGACGGCCGTGGCGTGACGCCGAAGGCGGCGGCCTGCCGCACGTTCCCTTGCCCTTGGCCGTCATGGTGTCCGCCGGGGGGCGGCGTTCAAACGGCGAGGGCATCAGCCGGGAGCCGGCGATCGGCGACGTAGAAGATGCGGTCGCCGGAGGAGATGGTCCCCTTGGTGTCGAAGCGGAAATCCGACCTGGCGCCTCCCGCAGGCCGCCAGGAAACGGGAACAGCCCCGTGCCGGAGGAAGTGCGAAGTCACGGCGCCGAACGGCGCGTCCTTTCCCGGCCAGGTCACGCTGAACAAGGTGGCGGCCGCATCGGTGTGGCTGGCGAGGATGTGAAGCAGATGGCTCGATCCGGGGTCCTTGACGGCCTTGACCACCAGCTCCACCGACGGCGCCAGGACGACCTCCACGTTCGGGCAGTGAGCGGTCAGGAGCCGTGCATTTTCCTCCTCCTGGAAGAAGCAGACGATGTGCCCGCCGCGGTTCATCGCTGTGATGGCGAGGGCCGCCGCAAGCGTCTCCTCGTCGTTCGACGCGAAGATGATGACCCGCGCCGCCGTGGGAATGCCGGCCCGCAGCAGATCCTCACGAGCGGTAAGGCTGCGCGCGCGGACGTAGCGAATCCGATCGTCTTCGTTCACAAGATCGCGCCGTGCCAGCAGGATCAGGTCCTGATCGGGCTCAGCATCGGCGACGAGCTCATCGATCATCCGCGGCGTACGCTGTTCTTCATAGCCGACGAGCACGATATGCTCCCGCTCGCCACGGTAATCAGCAAGTCCCATGCGCCGCCTCCGCCACCTGCCGGACATCCCGGCCAGGGCCTTCGCGACCACCGTCGTGAAGGCCGCAATCGCGCCCGGAAAGACGATGAAGGCGGTCAGCAGCCGACCGGGCTGCGTCACCGGGGAAAGGTCGCCATAGCCGACCGTCGACGCGGTCGTGAGGTACCAGTAGAGGAAAGCCGAGGGCTCGAGGAGTCCGGATTCGCCCGCAAGGGCCATCAGCATCCAGGCAAGAGCCATGTGCAGCAGCACCCCACCCGCCAGCACCGACCAATGAAGTTCGGTAACCGCGCGGTAAATGGCTCGGATAATCGTTGCTATCCGTGGTGCTTCCATGCTCGCGCAGCTTCTCCTCCTGCTTCGCCCGATGGTCCATGCGCTTTCCGCGCCGCGGCCGAACTGCCGGATCATGCCAGAGAGATGCCGGCGCCGGGGACGTGAGTCCGGCGGGGTAGCGGTGCGGCGGCCGCCTTGTCCAGCCGGGCACCGACTGGATGGACGCGACCCGGCCACCCGCTCCGCTCATTCAGAGCGCCAGGCGCACGACCAGGACGACCGCTCCGGAGATCAAGCCCGCCGTCAGCGCGGCGAGGAGGCGCTGGGGTCGTCCCATTGAGCGCATGGCGCCGACCAGGCTCCACAGCAGGTACAGGCCGACGCTCACGGCTACAATGTGGATCAGCACCTGTACGATGTGTTCGGTCATGATTGCTCCTCGTCGAGACGGCATCTGCCATCGGCCTCGCCGTGCGGAGCCTGGAGAACGCATGAGGGCACCATCCGTGGCCCAAGACGGCGCGTGTCCCGCACGAGCCGCACCGGATCGCGGCGCATCCCGCGCGATCCGCGATCCGTTCGTTCGGTGCCGATCAACCGCACGGTCGAACGGCTTCGAAACCGAAACGACCGAAGATGCGTTCCCCCACCGTCGGTTCAGTCGACACGTCGCAATTCGCCTCGCCGGACGAAAGGAAGATGAAGTGGCCACCCTTGCCGCGAGGGCCGATGCGAGACCGCTGCATCCGCTGCACGCCATGCTCCTGGCCTTCCCGCTCGCGCTGTTCGTCGGCGCCTTGCTCAGCGATCTCGCTTACTGGTCGAGCCATGAGATCCAGTGGACCAATTTCGCGTCCTGGCTGAACGCCGGCGGCCTGCTCGTCGGCGCCTTCGCCTTGTTGTGGGCGCTCGTCGAACTCGTGCGCAGTCGGCGCAGAGGACGGCCGGGACTCTACTTCCTCCTGCTCCTCGCCATGTGGGTGCTCGCCTTCATCAACGCCTTGGTTCATTCGCGGGACGCCTGGGGGAGCATGCCCGCCGGGCTGTGGCTCTCCGCGATCGTCGCGTTGCTGGCCATTGCCGCCGCCTGGACCGGCTATTCCGGCTTCCGGACGGGCGACGTGAGATGATGGGCAGGTATCTGGTCGGCGCCCTTGGCGCACTGTCGCTCGCCGCCTGCGGAGGCGACCCGGATCCCGCGCAATACGGGCCCGATCCCGACCTTCCGCAGCAGCAGAGGGGCCTGCTTCCCAGCATGGAAATCCCCCACCCGGCCGGCTGGGGCGAGGATCGGCCGATCGTCCCCGAGGGCTATGCGATCGCTGCCATCGCGACCGACCTCGCAATCCCGCGGCAGACCCTGGTGCTTCCCAATGGGGACATATTGGTCGCCGAGGGAGCGGGAAGCAGCGCGCCGCCGCTGCGCCCGAAGGACGTGATCGCCGGCCTGATCAAGAAGCAGGGCAAGAGTTCGGTCAAGGGCGGCGACCGGTTGACCTTGCTGCGGGACGGGGACGGCAACGGCACCTATGAAGGACGCACGGTCTTCGCCGAGAATCTCAACGCGCCCTACGGGCTCTCGCTCGTGAATGGAGGCCTTTACGTCGCCAACCAGGACAGCCTGGTGCGCTTCGACTATCGGGTCGGGCAGACCCGCGCCAGCGGGCCGCCGGAGAAGATTGCGGACCTGCCGTCGGCGATCAACCATCACTGGACCAAGGCGATGGCAGCCAGCCCGGACGGCCGATTCCTCTATGTCGGCATCGGCTCCAACAGCAACATCACCGAGCGCGGAATGGCGGCGGAGGTCGACCGCGCGATGGTGTGGCAGATCGACGTCGAGACTGGCGCCCACCGGCCCTATGCGACCGGTCTTCGCAATCCCAGCGCGCTGGCGATGCAGCCGGGATCGGGGCGGTTATGGGCGGCCGTCAACGAGCGCGACGAGCTGGGACCCAACCTCGTTCCTGACTATATCACCTCGGTGCGCGAGGGCGGCTTCTACGGCTGGCCCTATGCCTATTGGGGGCCCAACGTCGATCCGCGGGTGCGGCCACAGAATCCCGAGAAGGTCGCGGCGACGATCCGGCCGGACTATAGCCTCGGATCGCACGTCGCGCCGCTCGGCCTCGCTTTCTCGATGCCGACGCTTGGACCGCGCTTCGCACAGGGCGTGTTCGTGGGCGAGCATGGCAGCTGGAACCGGAACGAGCCCGTCGGCTACAAGGTGGTCTTCGTGCCGTTCCGCGGCGGCCGTCCCGCAGGGCCGCCGATCGACTTCGTTTCCGGCTTCCTTGGACCGGACGGGCGCGCGCGCGGCCGGCCGGTCGGGGTGACGGTGGACCCGCGGGGCGCGCTGATCGTCGCCGACGATCTTTCCAACACGGTCTGGAGAGTGACGCCCGTGCGGCCGAGCGGGGCGGCTGGGGCCTCGGCGCCCGCCACCGGTGGCCCCGATGGATAGCCGCCGGCCGAGCCGCCCGGCATCGAGGGCGTCCGACGAAGAGCGGCCCGGGCAAATCCGAGAAATCGCGCCGGCGGAGCGTCAGCGCTTGCGCGCCGTCACCAGGTAATTGAGCGACACGTCGTCGGTCAGGCCGAACCCGCGCGTCGGCGTCCAGCCGATTCCGGTGACGTCGACCGGCTCCAGCCCCGCCTCGTTCAGGCGGGCGGCGAGCTCGTCCGGCGTCAGGAACTTGTCCCAGTCGTGCGTGCCCTTCGGGATCCGGCCCAACCCCTCGCCGATCGTGATCATCATCAGGCGCGACCAGGCGGTACGGTTGGGAGTCGAGAGGATGAGGAGGCCGTCCGCCTTCACCGCGCCGGCTAGGCCGGCGACAAAGGCGGGCACGTCGGCGACATGCTCGACCACCTCGAGGCTGGTGACGAGGTCGTACGCGCCGTCGAGACGCTCGACCCCGCCGACGCGATAGTCGATCTCCAGCCCCTGTCCGAGCGCGTGGGCACGCGCCACCGCAATATTCTCCTCGGCCGCGTCGACGGCGGTGACTGCTGCGCCGAGCCGAGCCAGCGGCTCGGCGAGCAGGCCGGCGCCGCACCCGACGTCGGCGGCGCGCCGCCCGGCGAGCGGCCTCAGGTCGTGCTCGTCGAGGCTCCAATGCTGATCGACCCGGTCGCGCAGGTAGCGCAGACGGACCGGGTTGAGCTGGTGAAGCGTGGCGGAAGATCCCTTCGGATCCCACCAGTCAGCCGCCATCCGGCCGAAATGCTCGGCCTCGGCGGGATCGATGGTCGGCGCGGCGTCGCTTGCCTGTGGCATGGCACCTCCCTATCAGGGCGCGGCCTCGTTTTGGACCCTTTTCCTTCGGTTCGAACGTCCAGCTCATGGCGGAGACCTGATGGCGCGGATCGTGATGAAGTTCGGCGGCACCTCGATGGCGGGCATCGAGCGAATCCGCCATGTCTCCGCTCTGGTGAAGCGCGAGGCGGAGCGCGGCAACCAGGTAGCGGTGGTCGTATCCGCGATGGCGGGCGAGACCGACCGGCTGGTGCAGCTCTGCCGCGAGGCGGCCTCGCTCTACGATCCGCGTGAATATGACGTGGTGGTGGCGAGCGGCGAGCAGGTCACCAGCGGTCTGCTCGCGATCACGCTCCAGGGCATGGGCGTCAACGCCCGCTCCTATATGGGCTGGCAGCTGCCGATCCGCGCCAGCGGCCATGCCGCCGCCCTGATCGACCATATCGACGCCGCCGTGCTCGAGCGGGTGTTCCAGACCGGCGGGATCGCGGTCATTCCCGGGTTCCAGGGCGTGACCGCCGAGGGCGACCTGGCGACGCTGGGCCGCGGCGGTTCCGACACCTCCGCGGTGGCGCTCGCGGCGGCGATGAAGGCCGACCGCTGCGACATCTATACCGACGTGGACGGGGTCTACACGACCGATCCCAGGATCGTGCCGCGGGCGCGCAAGCTCGACCTGATCACCTATGAGGAGATGCTGGAGCTGGCGAGCGTCGGCGCCAAGGTGCTGCAGACGCGCTCGGTCGGCCTGGCCATGCGAACCAACATGCCGCTTCAGGTGCTCTCCTCGTTCGAGGACCGGCCGGGCACCCTGATCGTCGGCGACGAAGCGATCGAGGACAGGGAAATGGAAAGAAACGTCATCACCGGCATCGCCCATGACAAGAATGAGGCGATGGTTACCCTGACCGGCCTGCCCGACCGGGCCGGGACGGTCGCCGAGATCTTCTCGCCGCTGGCCGAGGCGAGCATCAATGTCGACATGATCGTCCAGGCCTCGCCGCGCCGCGATGCGGAGAGCACGCTCACCTTCACCGTTCCGCGCGCCTCGCTGGCCCACAGCGTCGCCGAGCTGGAGAAGGTGAAGGAGAAGATCGGCTTCGCCGACATCGTCACCGACACCAATGTCGTGAAGATCAGCGCCGTCGGCGTCGGCATGCGCTCCAATGCGGGCATCGCCGCCCAGATGTTCCGGACGCTGGCGGGGCGCGGGATCAACATCCTCGCCATCACGACGTCGGAGATCAAGGTGTCGGTCCTGATCCCCGAGGAATATACCGAACTGGCGGTGCGCGTCCTGCACACCGCCTACGGGCTGGACGCGGAGGATGCGGCATGACCAGCGAAGTCGCGCTCGAGGCGGAGGCGGTGAAGTCGGACGGCGTCGGGCTCGACCGGCTGAAGCGGCTGATGCGGCGCGGCACCGACTTCCTGGGCTGCGAATATTCCGTCCTGGGCGGCGCGATGAGCTGGATCTCGGAGCGCAATCTCGTGTCCGCCATCTCCAATGCCGGCGGCTTCGGCGTGATCGCCTGCGGCGCGATGATGCCCGACATGCTCGATGCGGAGATCGCCGAGACGCGCAAACGGACCGACCGGCCGTTCGGGGTGAACCTCATCACCATGCATCCCGCCCTGTCCGAGCTGATCGACATATGCGCCAAGCATGAGGTGAGCCATGTCGTGCTCGCCGGCGGGCTCCCGCCGGCCGGCGCGATCGAGCGGATCAAGGGTCGGGGCGCGAAGCTCATCTGCTTCGCCCCGGCACTGGCCCTGGCGAAGAAGCTGGTGCGATCGGGCGTCGACGCACTGGTCATAGAGGGGATGGAGGCGGGCGGCCATATCGGGCCGGTTTCGACGTCGGTGCTCGCCCAGGAGATATTGCCGCCGCTGTCGGCCGACGTGCCGATCTTCGTCGCGGGCGGGATCGGCCATGGCGGGCTGATCGCCGGCTATCTGGAAATGGGCGCGGTCGGGGTCCAGCTCGGCACCCGCTTCGTCTGCGCGCACGAATGCATCGCCCATCCCGATTTCAAGAAGGCGTTCATCCGCGCATCGGCTCGCGACGCCGTCACCTCGGTCCAGATCGACCCGCGCCTGCCGGTCATCCCGGTGCGGGCGCTGAAGAATCGCGAGATGGAATCGTTCGCGCGCAAGCAGCGCGAGGTCGCCGAGCTGCTCGACCGCGGCGAGGTGGAGATGGCCGAGGCCCAGCTCCAGATCGAGCAATATTGGGCGGGCGCGCTTCGCCGCGCGGTGATCGACGGCGACGTCGAGACCGGATCGGTGATGGCCGGCCAGTCGGTCGGCATGGTCAAGCAGGAGCAGACGGTGGCCGAGATCATGGGCCAGCTGGTCGACGAAGCGGCCCACGCGCTCGAGAGGCGGTCGGGACACGCATGATCGCGCTCGGGCGCAGGGCCTTCGTCGCCGGCGCGGCCGGGTTGGTCGCGCTGCCGGCTTCTGCGGTCCCCGGACAGGCCGGACAGGCGATGCACGGGCTCATCGGCAAGATGCGCGCGGCCGCCGGCCGGCGCGACGCGCTGATCGCGATCCTGCTCGAAGGTACCGAGGCGATGCCGGGTTGCCTTTCCTACGTGGTCGCGAAGGATCCGGCCGACGCGGATGCGATCTGGATCACCGAGGTGTGGGACAGCCGCGAGAGCCACCGGGCCTCGCTCCAGCTGCCGCAGGTGCGCGACGCCATCGCCCGCGCCCGTCCGCTCATCGCCGGCTTCGACAGCTCGGTCGAGACCGAGCCGATCGGCGGCATGGGGATCGGCTGAAGCGGGTCGGGCGCCGCTCGGGGCGCAGGCGGCTGCCGGAACAGCCGAGAAACCGGAGTCCCGTCAGCGCCGGCTTACATCCGCCGGGGCGCCGCCGATCCCGTCGCGCAGAACCGCCGGGACCGGGCAGCCATCCACCACGCGGTGCACCGCAAGCTCGAGGCGGCCGGGCGGGAGCTCGATCAGCCGGCGCGGTCGACTGCGGACGACCCAGCCCTCGTCGGCGTAGCGCGGGGCGAGGTTCGGGCAGGCCGGAGCGGCGTCGGTGGCGGCGGCAGGCGCCTCGCGCGGCGGGAAGTTCGCGGCCGGCGACGCCGTGACAACGGACAAAGCGGCGGCGGAAAGGATCATGGCGAACATGGCACCCTCCTGAACCGCCATCCTAGCAGAAATAGCCTCGTTCCGCACCCTTCCGGCCGCCGTCGGGATTTGGAAGCGGACCGGCCTTATGATAGCGCCGGTACATGCCGACCACGTCCACCACGTCCGCCCGGGAGATATTGACCGGCCTCCACGACGTGATGGCATCCAAGGCCAGCGCGCAGGCCAAGCTCAACAAGGTGGTCAAGATCATCGCCGAGGCGATGGCGAGCGAGGTCTGCTCCATCTATCTGCTTCGCGACGGCGTGCTCGAACTGTTCGCGACGGTGGGCCTCAACCAGAAAGCGGTCCACGTCACCAAGCTGGCGCTCGGGGAGGGGCTGGTCGGGTCGATCGCCAAGGACGTCGCCGTCCTGAACCTCGCCGAAGCCGCCAGCCATCCCGAATTCGCCTATCGCCCGGAGACAGGCGAGGAGGTGTTCCACAGCTTCGCCGGCGTTCCGATCGTGCGCAAGGAACGGGCCATCGGCGTGCTCGCCGTCCAGCATGCCGAGCCGCGCGCTTATGACGAGATCGAGATAGAGGCGCTGCAGACGGTGGCGATGGTGCTGTCCGAGCTGATCGCCAATGCCGGACTCGCCGACCGCGCCGCCAGCGCGGCGACCGAGAGCCGCGGGTCCGGCACCGCCCGGATCGCCGGCCAGAAGCTGGTGGTCGGCATGGCCAAGGGCCATGCCGTCTATCACCAGCCGCGCGTCCTCATCGAGCATACGGTCGCCGAGGATATCGAGGCCGAGCGGCACCGCGTCTATGCCGCCTTCGCGCGGATGCGCGAGCAGATCGACACGATGATGGGCCATGCCGAGTTCGGCACCGTCGGCGAGCATCAGGAGGTGCTCGAGACGTACAAGATGTTCGCTTATGACGAGGGCTGGTCGCGCCGGATCAACGAGTCGATCGACAGCGGCCTTACCGCCGAGGCGGCGATCGAGCGGGTTCGCCAGCGGATGCAGACGCGGATGCGGCAGATCGACGATCCGTTGCTGCAGGAGCGGATGCACGATCTCGACGACCTGTCGAACCGGCTTTTGCGCATCGTCTCCGGCCAGCTCGGCACCGCGGCGCAGGCCGGCCTGCCGCAGGATGCGATCCTGATCGCGCGCAACCTGGGACCGGCCGAACTGCTCGAATATGACCGGCGCAAGCTCAAGGGCGTGATCCTGGAGGAAGGATCGCTGACCGCCCACGTCACCATCGTTGCCCGCGCCATGGGCGTGCCGATGATCGGGCGCGCCCGGAACGTGCGCCGGCAGATCCAAGAGGGCGACCTCGTCCTGCTCGACGGCGGCGAGGGCGCCGCCTTCGCCCGACCGACGCCGGCGGTGCAGGAGGCGTTCGAGACCAAGCTCGCCGCCAGCCAGAAGAGGCGGGCCGAATATGCGGCGGTCAAGGACCTGCCGCCGATCACCCGCGACGGGACGCGGATCGCGGTGATGGTCAATGCCGGCCTTCGCGACGACGTCGCGGCGCTCGGGCTGACGGGGGCGGACGGGATCGGGCTGTTCCGCACCGAATTCCAGTTCCTGGTCTCGGCGACGCTGCCGCGGCGGGAAAGCCAGCAGCGGCTCTATCGCGCCGTGCTCGAAGCCGCCGGGGACAAGCCGGTCATCTTCCGCACCGTCGACGTGGGCGGCGACAAGCAGCTCCCCTATCTCCACGCCAGCGGCAATGGCGAGGAGAATCCGGCGCTCGGCTGGCGCGCTCTGCGGCTCGCGCTCGACCGCGACACGCTGATGAAGGCCCAGGCCCGCGCCCTGCTGGAGGCCGCCGCCGGCCGGAACCTGGACATCATGTTTCCGATGGTGTCCGAGCCGTGGGAGTTCGACCAGGCCAAAACGCTGGTCGAGGAGCAGCGCGCCTGGCTCGCCGGCCGGAAGAAGAGGCTGCCGACGCGCGTCCGCTACGGTGCGATGCTGGAGGTTCCGGCGCTCGCCGAGATGCTCGACCTGCTGCTCCCGCGGATCGACTTCATGTCGATCGGCACCAACGATCTCACCCAGTTCCTGTTCGCGGCCGACCGTTCCAATCCGCTGCTCGCCGAGCGCTACGACTGGCTTTCGCCGGCGATCCTGCGCTTCCTCAGGCGAGTGGTGCGCGCCGCCGACGCCGCGAACGTGCCGGTGGGCGTGTGCGGGGAGATGGGCGGTCGTACGCTGGAAGCGATGGCCCTGGTCGGGATCGGCGTCCGGCGCCTTTCGATCACCCCCGCCGGCGTCGGGCCGGTGAAGGCGATGATCCGTTCGCTCGACGGCGGGGCGGCCACGGCGCTGCTCGACCGGCTGCTCGACAAGCCGCCGCCGGACATGCGCGCGGCGCTCGCCGCCTGGGCGGAGAAGAACAAGGTCGCCATGGCCTGAGCGGCGGTGCGGCCGTGCCGGCGCAGGCGCCGGTTGACAACCGCCTCCCCTTCCGATGATGGCGGCAAGGGAGGCGAGGCGCAGGGAAACGGGATTAGCTGATGGCGGAGCAGGAATATGAGACTCAATTCCAGACCGCGTCGATCGGCGAGCGGCTGAAGAAGGCGCGCGAGGCCAAGGGGCTCGCCTTGGAGGACGTCGCGAGCCAGACGCGCATCCCGATCCGGCATCTGCAGCATATCGAGAACGAAGAGTGGGACGCGCTTCCCGCCGTCACCTATTGCGTCGGCTTCGTGCGCTCCTACGGGAATGCCGTCGGCCTGGACGGCGCCGAACTCGGTCGCGAGCTGCGCGACAAATTGGGCGGGCTGCGCTCGCGCGCGCCGGTGGCCGAATATTACGAGCCCGCCGATCCCGCGCGGGTGCCGCCACTTTCGCTGGCCCTGATCGCCGCCGCTCTGCTCGTCGTGCTGATCATCGGCTATCTGGTCTGGCGCAGTTCGCTCGACGCGCAGGACCAGCCGGCCGCAACCGTCACCCTGCCGCCCGCCGAGGCGCCGGCGGCGGCCGGATCCGCCGGTCCCGCGCCGGCGGCGCAGCCCCAGACGCTCGCCGGACAGCCGGTGACCCTCGCCGCGACCGAAGAGGTCTGGGTCCGGATCGAGGACCAGGCGGAAGGCGGGACGCTCTTCCAGGGAATCATGGCGCCGGGCCAGCGCTACGCGATCCCGCCGGCTGCGCAGCAGCCGGTGATCCGCACCGCACGGCCGCAGGTCCTTCGCGTATTGATCGGCGATCGCGACATCGGTCCGCTCGAGCCGGTCGAGCGCACCGTCGCCGACGTCAGCTTGAGGCCCGAGGCGCTCGCCGCACGGCTCCAGCAGGCCGCGCCGCCGGCCACGGCGGCACCGGTCCCGCCGCAATAGCCGAAAGGTTCCGAATTCGAGCCGCTTAAGGGTGGCGACAGGAACGATCGTCCAATAATGTCACCCGCGAAAATGCCATTGGGGGAGAGTGATGCGTAGCCTTCTGATCGGACTGGTCCTTCTCGCCGGCGCGTCGTCGCCGGCGCTCGCACAGCGGGCCGATCCGGTCGAGCGACGGGTCGACCGGCTCGAGCAGGAGATGCGCGCGGTCCAGCGCCGCGTCTTTCCGAACGGCCGTGCCCAGTTCGTCGAGCCCGAGATCGTTCCCGAGACCGGCGCCCCGGCGCGTCCCAACCTGTCGGGCGATGCCATGTCGAGCCTCTCCGCCAGGGTCGACGCGCTCGAGACGCAGTTGCGCACCCTGACCGGGCAGGTCGAGGAGCAGGGCTATCGCACCCGGCAGCTGGAGGAGCAGATCGCGCGGCTTCGCACCGATCTCGAGGGTCGGATGGACCGGATCGAGCAGTCCAGCCGCCCGGCCGCGGGCGCGCTGACCGCGCCGCCGCTGTCGTCGGGCACGGAGCCCGCCGAGGAAGAAGCCACTGGCGAGGACCCCGCCGATGCCGCCCCCGCGGGCACGCCCCCCGCTGCGGCCGCGGACGATGCGGAAGCCGCCTATAATGCCGGCTTCCGCCTCTGGGATTCCGGCCAGTTCGCCCAGGCGCAGGAATCGCTCGGCGCCGCGGCGGAGCGCTTCCCGGACAGCCCCTGGGCGAGCTGGATGCGCAACCTGCAGGGCCGCGCCTTTCTGGACGACGGAAAGCCCGCCAGCGCGGCACGCATCTTCCTCGCCAACTATCAGGACAATCCGCGCGGCGCCCGCGCGGCCGACAGTCTCTTTTTCCTCGGCCAGGCGCTGACCCGGCTCAACCGCAAGCCCGAGGCATGCCGCGTCTATGGCGAGCTCGAGCAGGTCTACCCAAACATGCGCGACTTCCTTCGCCAGCGCCTGCCGCAGGCGCGCGCCGACGCGGAGTGCTAGGACGGACAGCGGCCCCAAAGCGGCTGCGGGCGGTCCCACCGCCGAGCAGGTCGAGCGGTTTCGCGCCGATCTGGAGACGCTGACCGGAAGCCCGGCCGGCCGGATCGGGATTGCCGTGTCGGGCGGAGCGGACAGCCTGGCCCTGCTCCTCCTTGCCGCACGGGCGGCGCCCGCCACGGTCCTGGCCGCGACCGTCGATCATGGCCTTCGCGCCGAAGCCGCGGCCGAAGCCGATTTCGTCGCCGCCCTGTGCGCCCGGATCGGCATCGGCCATCGCATCCTGCGTCCCGCCGAACCGATAACCGGCAGCGTGCAGGCGGCGGCGCGGCGGGCTCGCTATGCCCTGCTCGAGACCTGGCGCCAGGAATGCGGGCTGGACTGGATCCTTACCGCCCATCATGCCGACGACCAGGCCGAGACCTTGCTCATGCGGCTCAACCGCGGCGCCGGGGTGGCGGGACTCAGCGGCGTGCGGGCCGTCAACGGACGGGTTGCGCGGCCGCTGCTCGGATGGCGCCGCGCCGAGCTGGCGGCGATCGTTCGCACCGCCGGGGTCGCGCCGGTCGCCGATCCGACCAATGTCGACGAAAGATTCGACCGAGCCCGGACCCGCCGGCACATCGGCGATGCCGGCTGGATCGACCCGCCGGCGCTCGCGCGAAGCGCTTCCGCGCTGGCCGAGGCCGATGCGGCGCTGGACTGGACCGTCGAGCGGCTGGTCGAGGCACGTGCCGGCGGCGACACGGCCGAAGCGCGGCTCGACGTCACGGGGGTGCCTGGCGAGCTTCGCCGCCGCCTGCTTCTCGCGATGCTGAGGCGGATCGCACCCGGGGCCGAGCCGCGCGGCGACGAGCTTTCGCGCCTGCTGGAGACGCTCGATCGCGGCGGCACGGCGACTCTCGCCGGAGTCAAATGCCGGGGCGGCCCGGAATGGCGGTTCGAGCCGGCGCCGCCGCGGCGCTCCAAGGGATGAGCTCCCCTGCAAGGCCGCCTGTCCGAAGCGCCGGCCCAAGCAATATTTCGCCACGACGATGATCGGGGCGGCTCGGGCGCCGCTTATGCGGAATGCAGCTCGGCCGAGCGGATCGGAAAGCGAAGCAGGCGGTCGGCGACGGGGACGAGCGCTTCGGCGCGGCCACCGACGGCGCGGGCGATTTCGGGATGTTCGGCGTCGAGCCCGCCGGTCAATGCGCCGAAGGCCGGCAGGATGAGCTTGGTCCGGGTGGCGATGAAGCAGCGTCGCGAAACCAGACGACCGCGATGGCTCACCCTCAGCTTCGGATGAAAATGGCCGGAAAGCTCCGGCCGCGGGTCGGCAGGATCCGCCTCGTGGCGCAGCACGAGCCCGTCCAGCTCCGCCTCCGCGACGATCTCGCCGCCGCAATCGTCGGCAAATCCCGGATCGTGATTGCCGACGATCCAGGTCCAGCGAAGGGTGCCGGTGAGCGCGGTCAGCATCGCGCGCGCCCGCACCGGCAGGCGATCGCAGCCCTGCGCGTCATGGAAACTGTCGCCAAGGCACCAGATCTCCTCGGCGCCCGTCGCCGCCGCGAGCTCCGTCAGGTCCGACAGGGTCGCCTGAGAATCATAGGGCGGGAGCATCTGTCCCAGACGGGCAAACCAGCTCGCTTTCTCGAGGTGGAGATCGGCGACGAGAAGGGCGCGGCGCGCCGGCCAGAACAAGGCGCCCTGAGGCAGCGCCGCCAGCTCGCGGCCGCAGAACGAAAAGCGAACCATGCCCTCGCCTATACAGGCGGAGGCAAGCCGTTCAAGCGGTCAGCGGACGATCTCGGCCGATGGAAGGAGCGAATCGGCCCGATCGGGCGATCCAGCCGAGGCCTGCAGCGAGTCGGCATGAGTCATGAAGAACAGGATGCCGCCGAGCACGAAGCCCTGGCCGACCAGCATGAACGGATTTTGCAGCTTCTTCCAATAGTTCATGACTGGCCTCAAGGATCCAAAATTTGGGTGCCCGCAGCGCGCAGCGGCGCGCGAGAGCGGGCCCGTTACACAGCCGAAAGCATCATTTCAACGACTTTCCGACCTTGCACGAAGCCGCTTAAACCAGCCCTGAACGACCGGTTCACCCGTCCGTCATGCGCCAAGCGCCCGCAGGCGCGGGCCGCCAAGGGGCCCGATCAGGCCGTCTGGCCCTGCTCGACCCGCGCCCCATCGCTTTCGGCGGCGGCCGGTTCGGACCGGAGCGCTTCGGCCTCGCCGCTGCCGATATCGATCTTCCGCGGCTTCATCGCCTCCGGGATCTCGCGGACCAGATCGATCGACAGCAGACCGTCGCGAAGCTCGGCGCCGGTCACCCGCACGAAATCGGCCAGCTCGAAACGCCGCTCGAACGCGCGGGTGGCGATGCCGACGTGCAGGAAGTTGCCGTCGCGATTGCGGCTCTCGGAACGGCGGCCGGAGATCACCAGCATGTTCTGCTGCGCCGTGATGTCGAGATCGTCGCGCTTGAAACCGGCGACGGCGAGGGTGATCCGGTAGGAATCGTCGCTCAGCTTCTCGATGTCGAAGGGCGGGTAATTGTCCTGCTCCGCGCGGCTGGAATTTTCGAGATAGTCGAACAGCCTGTCGAAGCCGACGGTGGAGCGGCGGTAGGGGGAGAAATCGAGCCCTCTCATGTTCATGTCCTCCTTGGTCAGAGCAACATCGAACGGGACCCGCCCTGGTCCGCCTCTTCGGTCGAGATCGGCCCAGCTGGATCGGCGGAGCGGGCACGGGCCCCGCGCAAACGGCCGGAAACCGTCACCGCATTTCCGGTCCGGACGCGATCTAGGAAAGGACGCCCGCGGTTCAAGAGCCGCCATCAGGCGGCTGCCGGCGTTCCCCGGGTCAGCGCCTTTGCGACCAGCTCGGCGAGGTCCTCGACACCGAACGGCTTTCGCAGGATCGGGACGTCGGCGCCGAGCGCTCCTTCCAGCTGCTCGCTTTCCGCATAGCCGGTGACGAAGATGATCGGCAGGTGCGGACGACTGCGCCGGATCGCGCAGGCGAGCTCGGCGCCATTCATGTTGGGCATCGCGAAATCGATCAGCGCGAGGTCCGGCGGCGATTGGTCGACGGCGGCGAGCGCATCTTCCGGTCGATCGAAGGTTTCGACCCGGTGACCGGCCTCTCCGAGCAGCTCGGCGAGGAAGGCGCGGACGTCGGCATCGTCGTCGACCACCATGATCCGCGCCGCCGGACCGGCGGCGGCGATGCGCGCCTTGCCGGCCGCAACCGCGGCGGCGCCGGGCGCTTCCGGCACGACGTGGGGAAGCAGCACGCGCACGGTCGTCCCCTCGCCTTCCCGGCTGTCGATGCGCAGCGTCCCGCCGGCCTGGCGGGCGATGCCGTACACCTGAGCGAGGCCGAGGCCGGTGCCCTTGCCGAGCGGCTTGGTGGAGAAGAAGGGTTCGGTGGCGCGGGCGGCGACCTCGGGCGGCATGCCGGTGCCGTTGTCGGCGACCGTGATGCAGACATAGTCGCCGGCTTCGAGCTCGGGATCGCCCGACTCGCGTACCACCGCAGTGGCGATGGTCAGCCGGCCCCCGTCGGGCATCGCGTCGCGCGCGTTGATGGCCAGATTGAGGATGGCATTTTCGAGCTGATTCTCGTCGCATAGCGCATGGACGGAGTCCCGGCACAGGTCCGTTTCGATGGAGACGTCGGCCCCGATCGTGTGGATGAGCATCTGGCGCAGATTGTCGATCACCAGATTGATCGCGACGGGAGCGATGCGGATCCGCTGGAGGCGCGAGAAAGCGAGCAGCTGGGTGGTCAACTTCGCCCCGCGGCGCCCGGAATCGAGCGCGGCTTCGGCGATCCGTTTCAGCCGTACGTCCTCTATGCTCCGGGCAAGCACCTCGAGGCCGCCGATCACCGGGGTGAGCAGGTTGTTGAAATCGTGGGCGATGCCGCCGGTCAGCCGGCCCACGGCCTCCATCTTCTGCGCCTGGCGCAGCGCCTCTTCGGCACGCTCGCGCTCGGCGACTTCGTCGCGCAGCCGGTCGAGCGCGGCGGTGAGGTCGGCGGTGCGCTCCTCGACGCGGCGCTCCAGCGTCTCGGCGATATTGCGCAACGCCGCTTCCGCCACCTTGGAATCGGTGATGTCGTGGGCGACGCCGATAAAGCCGATATGTTCGCCCCCTGCCCCCCAGCGCGGTTGGGAGATGGACCGCACCCAGCGCCATTCGCCGTCATGCCGGCGATAGCGCGCCTCCAGCGCGAACGGCTGCCGGCTCGCCTCGCCGGCGATCGACTCGGCAACGATCCGGTCATGGTCGTCGGGATGGAGGACGGTCCGCCAATCGAAGTCCACCGCTTCCTCGTAGCTGATGCCGAGGAAGTCGACATAAGCGCGATTGACGAAGCTGCGGCGGCGGTCGAGCTTGGTCACCCACATCAAGGCGGGGGCGGAATCGGCAATGAGCCGGAACCTTTCCTCGCTCTCGCGCAGCCTTTCCTCGGTGCGGGCGTCGCTGCCGACCGCTGTCACCACACCGAACATGCCCAATATCCGGCCCCGGCCGTCGCGGATCGGATTGTAGCAGGCCGTCAGCCAGGCGGTCTCCTCACGCCCGCCGCGGCGAAGAGGCCGCGGCGCCGCCTCCATGTAGACCGTCCCGCCGGCAAGCACCCTTTCACAGTTCGGCCCGGCCACTTCGTCCCATATGTCCGACCAGATTTCGCGCATCGGCCGGCCTTGGGCGGGGCGGCGGTCGCCAAGGATCTCGCCATAGCTGTCATTGTGGACCATCAGCAGGTCCGGGCCCCAGGCCACCAGCATCGGAATATTGGAGCCGAGCGCGATGCCGGCGGCCGTCTTCAGTGCGTCGGGCCATGTCTCCCGCGGTCCGAGCGGCGTGGCCGCCCAGTCCTGCGCCTCGGCGGCCGAACCGGTCTCCGGCAGTGGCCAGCAAACGGACTCGGCATTCGCGGCGGGCGGCCGGTCAGACTGCATCGACGCCGTCTCCATCAAACGCCCCCCACCCCGAGCGGCAAGGTAGCAGCTTGTGAAACCGGCGAAAGCCCCCGCCGCGGTTACTGGCGGCCAGCTTCATCTCGCCGGCGCGCCTCGTGCGGCGAGGGGCGCTCGCCGTGCCGAAGAAAGTCGGCCTTCAGGAAGCCGGACGCTCGGCCGCGCCCTGGACCTGGCGGAGCACCCGCAGGAGGTTGCCGCCCATGATCTTGGCGATATCGGCATCGCTGAGACCTTCGCGGCGAAGCCTGGCGGTGATGCGCGGCAGCCGGCTGACATCCTCCATTCCGATCACGCCGCCGCCGCCGTCCCAGTCGGCGCCGAGGCCGACATGATCGACTCCCATCACGGCGACGGCATGCAGCAGGCTCCGCATGAACAGGTCGAAGTCGGCGCTCGTATAGGGTCGCTGGGCATCGAGGGCCGCCCGGTCGCGCAGCAGCCGGCGCCGTTCGTCGGCGTCCAGCTCCGCCCAATTCCCGTGCCGGTCGTTGATCGCATCGCGCTCGGGCGAGGTGTCGTAGGGCGAAAGGAAGATGCTGTTGATGAACATCACTCCGCCCGCCTCGGCCAGCCGCCGCATTCGTCCATCGTCGAGATTGCGGGGGTGATCGAAGATCGCCTTGGGCCCGGAATGGGAGAGGACGATCGGGACCCGGCTGAGCTCCAGCATGTCGTCCAGCGCGGCGTCGGACGAATGGCTGCCATCGATCACCAGTCCGAGCCGGTTCATTTCCGCGACCCATTGCTCGCCGAGCGGGGACAGACCGTTCCAGCGCGCCTCGCCGGTCGTGCTGTCGGCGAGCTGGTTTGTGCGGCTGTGCACCGGTCCGGCCATCCGGAGCCCGAGCCTGCGGAAGGTGGAGAGGAGGCTGAGATCCTCGCCCAGCGGCCAGCCATTCTCCATGCTGATGAAGGCGATGCGCCGTCCCTCCCGGTGCAGCCGCTCGGCATCGTCGGCGGTCAGGGCCAGTCCCATCCGGTCGTCATTCTCCGCGATGACCCGGTGGATCGCCACCGCCCGTGCCAGGGCCGCGTCGCGGGCTTCGCGATACCCTTCAGGCGTCAGGTCGCCCTGCGGCGTGTATATGACCATGAAGCCGCCATCGAGGCCGCCTTGCTCCATCCGTGGAAGGTCGACCTGGCTCAGATCCCACTCGTAACGGTGCAGGGCGCCGAAATCCCATTCGCCGTCGTCCCAGCGTGCCGGAATGTCGAGATGGGTATCCAGCACCAGCATCTGCTCGTGCGCCAGGCGGTCCCCGGCGGTGACGTCGGCGTCCGTCTGTGCCGCGGCGGGAACGGCAAGGACGAGCGGCAAGGCAAGGAAGGCGAGAAGGCGCATAAGGGGGTCCCCCGGAAAAGCCGCCATTGAAGCCGCCGTCCGGCGGCCGGTCAAGCCGCCCCTCCACCATTCTCGCTGGAGCCGTCACGCGGAATCCGGTTTCCCGTCACCGGGAGGCGGGCAATTGTCTAAACCGAGGAGTCGATCTCCCGGCGGAGCGCTTCGGCGGAGCGGGACAGGGCCTGGTCCATCATCTCGGCCTTGAGCTCGGCGACGCTGCCCAGCCGGGTCGAGCAATCGTTGCAAAGCAGAAGCCCATCGTCGGAAGCGTCCGACGGAAGGCTGTAATTGGCGCTGCCGCAGGTGCCGCAGTGGATTTCGACCGACACGTCCATGACCATATCCGTTCGTTGCACCTCCACAACGGCGCCGCCCGTCTTTCGATCCTGCGGCCCCTTGCCTTTGAACGCGGTCGCGCGCACATCGCCCGCGCATGACCGCGTCGCTCCACACGATCGGGCCCGCCCCCGCCGCCAGCCTGGACCCGATGATCCAGTTGGTCGCCGCCGATCTCAATCATGTCAATGCGGTCATCCTGGACCGGATGCAGAGCGAGGTCGCCCTGATTCCGGAGCTTGCCGGCCATCTCATTGCCGGCGGCGGCAAACGCATGCGGCCGATGCTGACCCTGGCCTGCGCCCGGCTGCTCGACTATCCCGGCATGCGCCACCACAAGCTCGCCGCGGCGGTCGAGTTCATCCACACCGCCACCTTGCTCCATGACGATGTGGTTGACGGATCGGGGCTGCGGCGCGGGCGGCGCACCGCCAACATCATCTGGGGCAATCCGGCCAGCGTCTTGGTCGGCGACTTCCTGTTCGCCCGCGCCTTCGAGCTGATGGTCGAGGACGGCAGCCTGAAGGTTCTGCGCATCCTGTCGCGCGCGTCCAGCGTCATCGCGGAGGGAGAGGTCAACCAGCTCACGGCGCAGCGGCGGGTCGAGACCAGCGAGGACCGCTATCTCGACATCATCAGCGCCAAGACGGCCGCCTTGTTCGCCGCTGCGTGCCGGATCGCGGCGGTCGTCGCCGAGCGCGAGGAGTCGGTCGAGATTCATCTGGACACCTACGGCCGAAATCTCGGCATCGCCTTCCAGCTTATCGACGATGCGATCGACTATGCGTCGGATGCCGCGACGATGGGAAAGGGAGTCGGCGACGATTTCCGCGACGGCAAGGTCACCTTGCCGGTCATCCTCGCTTATGCGCGGGGCAATGATGACGAACGCGACTTCTGGCGCCAAGCGATGGCGGGGGCGCGGGCCGAGGATTCCGATCTCGATTACGCCACCGGCCTGCTGCGCCGCTCCGGGGCCCTCGACGACACGCTCGAGCGGGCGCGCCATTACGGCCAGCGCGCGATCGACGCGCTCGGCCCCTTTCCGGCAGGGAGCGCCAAGTCGGCTCTGATCGAAGCGGTCGAGTTCGCCATTGCGAGGGCTTATTAGAATCCGGACTCATGGCTGGAGGCGGCTGTGAGTGCGGACCCCACCCTCCCGATCGACAGCGTCCTACCGGACCTGCTCGACACGCTACGCGGCCGTTCCAACGCCGTCCTTGTCGCCCCGCCCGGAGCCGGCAAGACCACCGCCGTCGCCCCCGCTCTGCTGGGCGAGCCCTGGTGCGGCGGAGAGATATTGCTGCTTTCGCCGCGCCGCCTGGCGGCCCGCGCTGCGGCCGAGCGGATGGCCGAAACGGCCGGAGAGAAGGTCGGCGGGAGGATCGGCTATGCCACCCGCCTCGACACCCGGCGGTCGGCCGCGACCCGGATCCTCGTCCTCACCGAAGGCATCTTCCTCAAGCGCATCCAGGCCGACCCTGAGCTGGCGGGCGTTTCGGCGGTGCTCTTCGACGAAGTGCACGAGCGCAGCCTCGACAGCGATTTCGCGCTGGCGCTGGCGCTCGATGCGCAGGCGGCGCTTCGGCCCGATCTGAGGCTCCTCGCCATGTCAGCGACGCTCGACGGGGCCCGTTTCTCCGCGCTGCTGGGCGATGCACCGGTGATCGAGAGCCGCGGGCGCAGCTACGACGTGGACATCGTCCATCTCGGCCGCTCGGCAGAGAGAAGGATCGAGGAGGAGGTCGCCGCCGCCTGCCGTCGGGCCATCGGCGAAGCGGAAGGGAACCTGCTCGCCTTCCTTCCGGGCGTGGCCGAGATCGAGCGCGTCGCCGAGCGGCTCGAACCGCTGCCCCGCGGAATCGATCTGCACCGCCTCCATGGCAGCCTCGACCCCGCCGCGCAGCGCGCGGCGGTCGCCGCGTCGACGCCTGGACGGCGAAAGCTCGTCCTCGCCACCTCGATCGCCGAGACCAGCCTGACCCTCGACGGGGTTCGCATCGTCGTCGATTCGGGGCTTGCGCGGCGGCCGCGCTACGATCGGGCCGCCGGCCTCACCCGACTGGTCACGGAACGCGCAAGCCAGGCGGCGGTAGTTCAGCGGGCGGGTCGGGCCGGCCGGCAGGCGCCAGGCCGCGTCTATCGCTTGTGGGAGGAAGCGGCCACCCAGAGCCTGCCGCGCTTCGATCCGCCCGAGATCATCGAGGCCGATCTGTCGCCGCTCCTGCTCGACTGCGCGATCTGGGGCGTCGCCGATCCGCGACAGCTCCGCTGGCTCGATCCTCCGCCCGCCGCCGCGGTCGAGGAGGCAGGCAAGCGGCTGCGGGCGCTCGGCGCGATCGGCGAGGACGGTCGTCCTACCCCCCATGGACGGCTGGTCGCGGCGCTGCCGCTGCCGCCTCGGCTCGCCCACATGCTGATCGAGGCCGATGCGCGCGGTTGGGGCGATACGGCGGCCGAGGCGGCGGTGCTCGTTTCCGAGCGGGGCCTCGGTGGCAACGACCCGGACCTGGAGGTGCGGCTGCGCCGCTGGCACGCGGATCGCGGTGCCCGCGCCCAGGCGGCACGCGGGCTGGCCAGGCGTTGGCTCGGCCTGTTTCCCTCCGCCCGCGGCGGCAGAGGTCCGCTCGGCGCCTGCCTCGCGCTCGCCTTTCCGGACCGCGTATCGAAGCGGCGCGGCGTGCAGGCTGCCGCCGGGGCAGGCGGCGCCGACTGGATCAGCGTCGGTGGCCGCGGTTTTCGCCTGGACCCGGCTTCGTCCCTCGCCCGCGAGGAATGGCTGGCGGTCGCCGAGGTGAGCGGATCGGCCTCGGGCGCCCGGATCCTGGCCGCCGCCCCGATCGCGCTCTCGGATGTGGAGTCCCTGTTCGCCGGGCGGATCCGCGCTGCCGCCGAGGTGACGTTCGACCCGGCCACCGGCGCCGCCCGTGCCTCCCACGGGCGAAGGCTCGGCGCGATCCAGCTTTCCGGCGGCCGCGACAGCCGGGCGGAGCCGGCGGCGATCGAATCTGCCCTCCTCGCCGGGGTGCGGGAGCATGGTCTGGGCCTTCTCCCCTGGAGCGAAGCGGCGACGGGGCTGCGCGAACGGACCGCTTATGCGCGAAGGTTCGATCCCGCCGTCGCCGACTTGTCCGACGAAGCTCTGGCGGACGGCCTGGACGATTGGCTGCCGCCCTTGCTCGCCGGCGCGCGCGCCCTTCGCGACGTGGACCCGCAGGCGCTGACCGGCGCACTGGAGGGTCGGCTCGGCTGGGACGGCCGCAAGGCCGTCGATCGGCTCGCCCCGGCCTGGTTCGAGAGCCCGGCCGGCAGCCGGCATCCGATCGACTATGCGGCCGAAGCCGGTCCGACCGTGACGGTGAGGGTTCAGGCGCTGTTCGGGCTCGACCGGCATCCAACCATCGCCGGCGGGCGGGTACCGCTCGTTCTCGCGCTTACGTCCCCGGCGGGGCGCCCGGTCCAGACGACACGCGACCTGCCCGGCTTCTGGCGCGGCAGCTGGTCGGCGGTCGCCCGGGAGATGCGCGGCCGCTATCCGAAGCATCCATGGCCGGACGATCCCACGTCGGCCGACCCGACCCTGAGGACGAAGAAGGCGACGGCGCGGCGATGATAGGATCCCGGCGCGCAAGGCGCCGTTCAGGAAGGCCGGGCCAAAGCCGCTCGAAGGCCGGCCGGGAAGGGAATGCAACATGATCAAGCCGCTGCGGGGCCTTGCCGCCGCCCTGGCCGGCGCCGCCGCATGCCTTTCCGTTCCGGCCGCCGGCCAACCGCCGGAGCGCGAAGTCAGCATCATCGTCTATGGCGACGATCCCTGTCCGGTCGCCGAGGATCCGGAGGAGATCGTCGTGTGCGCCCGCCAGCCGGACGAGGAGCGCTACCGCATTCCCGAGCCGCTGCGGCGCGGCGAGGAGCTTTCCGAACGGTCCTGGTCCAATCAGGCGGCCGAGCTCGAGGATGCGCAGCGGGACAGCCGGCCGAACAGCTGCTCGGTGGTCGGAAGCTTCGGCCAGACCGGATGCACCCAGCAGATGCTGCGCCAATGGCATGACGAGCGGCGCAATCGCCGGCCCGACCCCTAAGAGGCTTGGCGCCCGCCGAGCTGCCACACGACGTCGAGTGTCCGGTCCGCGAGCGTGCGGAGCTCGTCCGCCGAATAGCCCGCGCGGGCGCGGGCGGAGAGATCGTAATGATTGGCCGCGACGATCATGGCGAGCGCCGAAGCGTCGGCGGCCTGCGACAGCTCGCCCGTGGCGATCGCCTGCCTGAACCGGCTCGCCAGCGCCGAATCGAGTTCCTCCATCGCCGAGCGCACCTTGGCGGTGATCTCCTCGTCCCCGCCGGCTTCGGGAACGGCCGTCGTCATCATGAAGCAGCCCCTTCCGCCTCTGGAGAAGAGCTCGATCGCCCGCAGCGCGAGCGCGTCCAGACTGTCGGCGAGCTTCGGCTTCAGCAAGGCGGCGCCGAACAGGATCCGGGCCTCCGCGATGTAGCGGTCCAGCGCCTCGAGATAGAGGCTCCTCTTGTCCCCGAACGCGCCGTAGAGGCTCGGCTTGTGCAGCCCCGTGGCCGCGGCGAGCTGGTCCACCGTGGTGCCGGCATAGCCATGCTTCCAGAAGACGTCGCGGACGCCCTCCATGACCCTGTCGGGATCGAAGCCACGCGGCCGCCCCCGCGCCGGGCTTTTTTGTACCATCCGTTAAATAACCCTCGACATGCCCATTTATGTACTATACCGTATGGTACATAAATAGCAGATGGAGGTTCAGATGACCAGTCTCCCGCGTTCGACACCGTTCGGAGCCGCCGTCTCGGCCCTGATCGCCTCGGCATTCCTCCTGCCGTCCGCGGCGCCTGCCGCGTCCGCCGATCCGGCCGAGCGCGCCCTCGCCGCCTGCCGGGCCGAACTGACCGGGCGTTTCGCCGAAGGCGAGATCCGGGACTATCGGGTGGCTTCCATCACCGGCAACTCCCGCCGCACCCGAATCACGTTCATCGTCAACGCCGATCGGCGCTACCAGGTCGAGTGTGCGGCCGGACGCGACGGCAGCGCCGAGCTGGCCGGGTTCGACCCGCCGCGTTCCGAAGACCGGCAGATGGCGGCCGGGCAGCGTTGACCGGCCTGCCCCGCGGCAAGACCGGCGGGGGCTTAGCTCGCGAGACCTTTGCTGCCGACCGGCCCGATCGCGTCGGAGGCTGGGGCGCATCTGACCGGCGGCGGCGTGATCGGCCGCCCGCCGGTCACGCGATGAGCCGCTGCTGGATGCCGTGCACCAGTTCGCTGGCGCGGTCGAATTCCATCGGGCGCCCGAACAGATAGCCCTGGATCTGGTGGCAGCCGAGGTCGCGCATCCGGGTGAACTCGTCGGCCGTCTCGACGCCTTCGGCGGTCACCGTCATGCGGAAGCTCTTCGCCAGCTGCACGATCGACTGGATGATCGCGACGGTCTCACGATTGTCGGTCGCCTCGCGCACGAAGCTGCCGTCGATCTTCAGCTTGTGGAATACCGCCTTGTTCAGGTAGCCGAGCGAGGAATAGCCGGTTCCGAAATCATCCAGAGCGATCCCGACGCCGAGCGCGCGCAATCGCTTCAGCACGTCGAGCGCGTTGGCCGAATCGCCCATGAACACCGATTCGGTGACCTCAAGCTCGAGCCGGTTGGGCTGCAGCCGGTGCCGACGGATCGACTCGTTCACCGTGTTTGGAAGCGCGGGGAAGATGAGCTGCTTGGCCGAGATGTTGACCGCGACGGTGATGTTCTCGGGCCAGCAGGAAGCCGCGCGGCACGCCTCGTCGACGACCCATTCGCCAAGTTCGAGGATCAGGCCCGATTCCTCGGCCAGCGTGATGAACTGGTTGGGCGGGACGATGCCGCGGGTGGGATGATGCCAGCGGATCAACGCCTCGAAGCCCATCAGGCTCTGGTCGGCGGCGCTGATCAGTGGCTGATAGAGCAAGCGGAACTGTCCGGTCCGAATCCCGGCCTTGAGATCCTGCTCGAGCTTCAGCCGGTCCTCCGCCTCGTTCTGCATGTCGGCATTGAAGAAGCAGCAGGTGCCGCGGCCCTTGGCCTTTGCCTGATAGAGCGCGAGATCGGCCTTCTGGATGAGATCGTCGACGCTCTGTCCGTCCATCGGCCCGAAGGCGCAGCCGATCGACACGCCGATGCGGATCTCGGCCTTGTCGATATGGTAGGGCTCGGCAATTGCGGCGATGACGCGCTCGGCGAGCGTCTCCACCATTCGGCGGCTCTGCGCGTCCTTGATCACGATCGCGAATTCGTCGCCCCCCATCCGGCCGACATGGCCGAAGGCCCCGACTTCCCTGACCAGCCGCTGCGAAACGCTCTTCAGCACCGCGTCGCCCTTGGGGTGGCCGAACGTGTCGTTGACCGGCTTGAACCCGTCCAGGTCGAGGAACATGATCGCGCAAGGCGTGTCGCCGCCCGACGAATCGGACAGCGCCTCGCCGAGCAGCTGACGGACCCGGCCACGATTGGGCAGACCGGAGAGAACGTCCATATTAGCGAGATTGGTGAGCCGCTCCTGCGTCTTCCTCACCTCGGTAATGTCCTGGCCGACCCCGCGAAAGCCCTGGAACTGGCCAGTGACGTCGATGATCGGATCGCCCGCAAGGCTGATCCAGCGCGTGCCGCGGCGGGTCTTCAGCTCCATCTCGAGATTGGAGAAGGGCTGGCGCGCCAGCAAGGTGCGGCCGAGCGCGCTGGTGCCGCCGAGCGCCGCCGGGAGCGAATGGCCGATCAGCTGGGTGGTCGAGCGGCCGAGCAATGCGGTCATGCGCGACGAGATGTAGACGACGCGATTCTCGGCATCGACCTGCCACAGCCAGCCGACGCCGCGATGCTCATATTCCTTGAGCAGCAGGCGAATCGACTCGGCGTGTGTCGTGATCCGGGCGATCGCCTTGAGCTGGCCGAAGGTCCAGCGGGTGAGCGACGTGACGCTGAAGGCACCCGCACCGGCAACGAGCAGAATGGTGAGCCCGACTCTCGGATCGAGCGTGCCGGCGCCGAGATAGTAGGCGACGCACAGCGAAGCTGTGAGAGTGGCGATCCAGGCGATCGCCGCCGCCGGAATTGCGGCGAGCGCGACTGCGGCGGCGATCATGGCCGCCATCGCTCCACCGATGACGACCTGAACCATAGGCGGCTGGGTGGCAAAGGCGTAGGTGGGAAGCGCGCTCCACAGCAAAGCGAGAAGAACCGCCTCGGCCACGGCAGCGCCCGACGACCCGGCACGAGCCGTACGGCTGGCGCCGAGCGCCGCCGCGTCGATGGCCCGGCGGCATACCGCCCAGTTGGCGAAGGCGACGAGAGAGACCCAACCCACGACCAGCTCGAGCCGGACCGGACCGATCATCGCCCAGGCGGTGATCAAGGCGGCCAGGACAGCCGTGACGCCAAAGAAGGGCGCGAAGAGCGCGCGCGCTTCGACCTGCCGATTATGGAGGTGGGCCTCCCGAAGCCGCTCGCTCGAGGGATCCAGAGCGAGCGTGTCCACGCCCCCATCTGCCGGGTCTTCTCGCGTCGGGTCGGCTTCCGGGGAAACGGGGGGGTAATGCATTGAGATCCAAACCGGTCGGGATGCGGTGTCCCCTCCTACCGGCAGAGGTTTGATGGATCGTTAAACCCGCGGAAACGAAGGCCGCTCTGCCTGGCCGTCCGCCGCCCCTTTCAAGGGACGATCGGGCCTACAGTTCCAGGACCCGGTCGACGCTCGACGCGGTCACCGCATGGTAGCCCGGACGGGCGCGCTCGTAGAGGCGCTCGGCGATCGGCCGCCCCCATTCGCCCTCTCCCGCCAGTGTCTCGAACAAGGGCCGCACGAACTTAGCGCGGCCCATCGAGAGCAGGAAACGCTCCGCCGCCGGCACGGCCGGATCATAGCGGTTGGCCAGCGCGAGCTGCAGCCAGGCGGACAGGACCTCGGCATTCCCGCTCGACGAGAGCCCGAAGGCGTCGTCCAGCTCGGCAAGCCTTGCGGCGGGAAGCTCCCGCGGCAGGCGGTTCAGGAATCGGATCCGCTCGGCGGTGTTCCACCTGCCGTAGGGAATGGCCGATGCCGCTCCGCCGGCGCCGAACGCCTCGACGGCCCGGTCTACTCCGGCGAAGGCCGAAGGATCGGGACGCGCGGCATTGTCGGGAAGACCGGGCTCGAACACCCAGCGGTCGAGCTGCAGCCTCTCCTCCAGCGCCCGGTCGCCGCGCACCAGATTGGCGCGCAGGTCGGCGAGAAAGCGGGCGGAAGTCATCGGCTGGAAGGCGTGGCGATCGAAATAGCCGCGCAGATAGGTGTCGAACCGCTCTCGGCCCACCGTCCGCTCTAAGGTGCGAAGGAAGATCGCACCCTTGTCGTAGACGATGCCGGTGGACCCGCCGCCGGTGTCTTCATCATTGTGGAGGCGGGTGGCCGGCGAATCCGGACCCAGCTCCTCCAGCGCACGCTGCATCTCGTCCCAGCTCAGCGCCGCTTCCTGGGCCGCCTGCGGTCGGCCGTAGATCGCCTCCATGATCCGGTTCTCGAAATAGGTGGTGAATCCCTCGTTGAGCCAGCCGTCCGCCCAGACGGCGTTGGTTACGAGGTTACCCGACCAGCTGTGCGCCAATTCGTGCGCGACCGTTCCGACCAGCGACTTGTCGCCCGCGATCAGGGTCGGCGTCAGGAAGGTGAGGGTCGGATTCTCCATCCCGCCATAAGGAAAAGCGGGGGGCAGCACGATCATATCGTAGCGGCCCCAGCGATAGGGTCCGTAAAGCGCTTCCGCCGCCTCCATCATCCGCTCGGTGTCGGCGAGCTCGCGCGCCGCGGCTTCAAGCATCGCCGGCTCGGTCCACACCCCGGTTCGCGGCCCGAGCTCCCGGAAGGCGAGGTCGCCGGCCGCGATCGCGATCAGATAGGGCGCGACCGGGTGCGGCATTCGGAAACGGTAGGCGCGCCGCCCTTCCCCGGCCGGTTCGCCCTCCGCAGTCAGCCGCTCGCCCGACATCACCACCGTGAGCGGCTCGGGCGCGGTGATCCGCGCTTCCCAGGTCTGGCGGATTCCGGGGCTGTCCTGCGTCGGGATCCAGGTGCGGTTGAGAATCGCCTGACCCTGGCTGAAGAGATAGGGATGCCGCTTGCCCGCAGTCTGCGCCGGCGTCAGCCATTGCAGAGCATCCGCCTCGGGCGCCGAGCGATAGCGGATCGCGATCCGCCGCGCGTCGCCGATCTGCACGGTGAGCGGCTGTCCGCGTCGTTCATCCCCCTCGCCGAGCGCCCATTGCAGCGGCCGTCCTTCAGCGTCGGCAATGGCCTCGATCTCGAGCCCCTTGCTGTCGAGCACGATCTCGCGCGCGCCATCGGCAGCCTGGATGTCGAGTGTTGCGGTGCCCGCCATCCGGCGTGCCTCGAAATCGGCGGCGAGGTCGAGCGCGACGTGGGTGACCCGCGCCACTTCCGGCCGGGCGAAGCTGCTCTCGTCACGCGCGTCGGCACCGGTGAGGACCGGTGCGACCTGGCGTTCGCCGGATTCTTCGGCCTGGGTCCCGGCGCCCGGTGCGTTGCAGGCGGCAACCAATGCGAGAGCGGCAAGAAGGAAGCGACGCATGAACATTCTCCGGGGTTGGACGGCCGGCGCTAGCCCAGTTGGCCAGCGGAAGGAAGTTTGCGGCGCACGCGCCGTACGCACCGGTGGATGTGACAAAGGCGCGCCGTCCCGCGCCATATGCGTTATCATCCCATGCCCACGTTGCGGAGTCCGGAGCCCAGGATGCGCCCCTTCTCGCTGCTGCTCGTTTTCACGCTGGCGGCCGGCTGCGCCTCCACCGAGCCCGATCCGTCGGTCTTGGCCGACGCCATGTCCGAGGCGGCCCTCGCCGAAGCGGCGCGTCAGGTGCAACGCTGCTACCGGTCGCCGAGGGTCGGATCGGACGGACGGCAGATCGTCACGCGGCTGCACGTCCGGCTGAATGCCGACGGCCAGATTGCGGATCTTCCGCAGGTCGTCCTCCAGTACGGCGTCACGCCAGCCAACCAGGCCTTCGCCGGTCGAATGGCCGAAGCCGCGATCGCGGCGGTGGTGCGCTGCACGCCGATTCGCTTGCCCGGATCCTTCTACCGCGACGGCCTCACCGAATTCGATCTGACCTTCAGCCCGCTCGCGCGGGGCTGAGCTTCGGGGCCGTCACCCTGCCGGGCGGCGGCGGAGGGCGAGCCGCCCGAAGCCGAATCGCTCCAGCCAAGCGCGGCGGGATTTGGCGCAAACCGGCAGAGGCGCTTCCCGGCGCTCACCCGCCCGCCCCTCGTCCGACGCATAGAGCCACAGCCTTTCGGGCGGACCGGACGGCCGGCGCGGATGCAGCCGCTCGTGCCCGCGCACCATGTCCTCGGCGATCTTGAGGGCGCGAACCAGATCCTCCTCTCCAAACGGCTTGATGAGGCAGCCCAGCGCCAGATCGGGGAGGGGGAAGGGCGGTGCCTTGCCGCTGGTGAAGAGGCAGGGGATTCCGAGCTCACCGAACTTCGCTGCGACCGAGAAGCCGCTCGATCCGCGGGCGAGCTGGAGATCGACGAGCGCGAGGTCGGGGCGGCGTCGGGCGACCGCGGCCAGCGCTCCGGGACAGTCGTCGGCGATGTCGGTGACGACCCGGCAGGGATTCAGCTCTATCAGATGCTTGAGCGTCTTGGCGAACAGGGGCTCGTCTTCGACCAGGATGATGTTGAGCATCTGCGGCGCTCCTCCCCAGTCACTCCGCTTCGGTCCGAGTCTCTGCGCATTTGCCGGGACGGGGAATCCAGGCGAACGCCGAAATGCGACGAGCGATTCCGCAAGCGCGCCGAAGCGAAGTCGCGGCGCGGCTAGAGCCGCATGACGCCTTCCATGACCGTGACGCAGCGCCCGCCCAGCACGACCCGGTCGCCGTCGATCCGCCCCGTGAGGCGTCCGCCGCGCCGGCTCGCCTGCCAGGCCGTCAGGCTGTCGCGGCCGAGACGTTCGGCCCAATAGGGCACCAGAACCGCGTGGGCCGAACCGGTGACCGGATCCTCGTCGATCCCGGCCCCGGTCGCAAAGACACGGCTGACCATGTCGGCATCGGCGCCTGGCGCCGTCACGATCGTCAGCACGTCCCCTTCCTCGGCAAGCCGGCGGAAGTCCGGACGAAGCGCAAGCACCTCCTCCTGCGTCGCGACGACGACGAGACCGTAGCGATGGGGATGCCACAGGGTTTCCACCGGCGAGCAGCCGAGCGCCTCGACGATGCGCGCCAACGGCTTGGGCTCCGGCTTCCAGGCAGGGAGCGACATGGCGTAGCCTTCTCCCCCCGGCGCCCGCGCAACCTCAAGGATGCCGGCGCGGCGGGTGCGGAAGCGAATCCGGTCCCCTTGGATGAGAACGTGACCGCTGGCCAGGGTCGCGTGGCCGCACAACACCACCTCGGTGGTCGGCGTGAACCAGCGCAGCTCGAAATCGGCATCGCCGCCGGCGGACTCCGATTCGCCCCCGGGGATAGGAACGGTAAAGGCCGTCTCGCTGAGATTGTTCTCCATCGCGATGGCCTGCAGCGTCTCGTCCGGAAGCCAGGCGTCGAGGGGCATCACCGCGGCAGGATTGCCGGTGAAGGGCCGGTCAGCGAAGGCATCCACCTGAACGATTCGATACTCCGTCATTCGGCCAATCCTTTCGTCTCGTCGCTTTCCACCAGGAGGTTGCCCGGCTGGTCGATCTGCCCCTCCGGGTCGAGGTGTATGAGGATCTCGACGCCCGGAAACTCGCGCGCCAGCGCTTCCTCGATCTCGTCCATCACGTCATGGGCCCGCGCGACCGTCATCTGCGGGTCCACCCACATGTGGAACTGTGCGAATTCGTGAGCGCCGCTGGTGCGCGTACGCAGATCGTGAATTCCGCGCCCGTCGGGGTGGCGAGCAGCGACGGCGACGAAGCGCCGCCGACGCTCCTCCGGCCATTCCTTGTCCATCAGCTGGTCGAGGGCGCGGCTCGAGGCTCGCCAGGCACCGAACAGCAGCCAGGCCGCGATCGCGATCCCGAACAAAGGATCGGCGCCGGTCAGCCCGGCAAATTGATCCAGCCCCAGCGCCGCGACGACCGCCAGGTTGAGGAAGAGATCGCTCTGATAGTGCAACCGATCGGTGCCGATCGCCACCGAGCCCGTCCGCCGGACGATCGAACTCTGATAGGCGACCAGCGCGAGCGTAGCGACGATCGCGACCAGCGAGACGGCGATTCCATATTCGGCATGGGTGGTGGTCGCGCCTTCGGCCAGCCGCTCGATCGCCCGCCAGCCTATCGCCACCGCCGAAATGGTGATGATCCCGACCTGCACGAGCGCGGCGATCGATTCCGCCTTGCCGTGGCCGAAGCGATGCTCCCGATCGGCGGGCATGGCGGCGATCCGAACGCCGAACAACGTGATCAGCGACGCGACCACGTCGAGCGCGGTATCCGCCAGCGAGCCGAGCATGGCCACCGAACCGGTCGTCCAGGCGGCAAAGGCCTTGAGTGCGAGCAGGAAGAGAGCGGTGACGACGCTGGCGAGTGCAGCGCGGGTTGTGAGCGAGGCGCGCATCTCCTGCTGCGCGTCGGTCATGGATAGAGCAGGCCTTCCGACCAGCCGTCCGGAGTCTTGGTGAAGAGACGCCGCTCGTGAAGGCGGTGGGCGCGGTCGATCCAGAATTCGATCCGCTCCGGGACGACGCGATAGCCCCACCAGTGCGGCGGGCGCGGCACCTGGCGGCCTTCGTAGCGTGTCGCCTCCGCCTCGTAGCGCCGTTCGAACGCCTCGCGATTCTCCATCGGCCGGGACTGGTCGGATGCCCAGGCGCCGAGCTGAGATTCCCGTGCCCTTGTCGCGAAATAGGCGTCGGCTTCGGCATCGCTCACCGGCTCCACCTTCCCTTCGACGCGGACCTGGCGTCCGAGCGACTTCCAGTAGAACAGCAAGGCCGCCTTCGGATTGACCGAGAGTTCGCCGCCCTTGCGGCTCCGGCTGTTGGTGAAGAAGACGAAGCCGCGAGCGTCATGGCCCTTCATCAGCACCATGCGCACCGACGGCATCGCGGAGGCGTCGGCGGTGGCGAGCGCCACCGCCTCGGTCAGCTCCGGCTCCGCAAGCCGCGCCTCGGCGAACCATGTGGCGAACAGATCATGGGGGTCGACGGCCATGCCGCCGCTCTATCGGGCGGCGCGCGCCGGGTCGAGAGGCGGCCCGGCCGGTCGCCTTGGCCCGAGGCCGAGCAGCGGCCTGAGCAGGTCGGCCCGGCGGGCGATCTCGAAGGTCAGCCAGCAGCCCAGCGCCGTCGCGCCGATCAGCAGGGCGGCCTCGGCAAGAAGCGGGAGGCGCAGCGCGTTCAGGTGATGCCCCGCGACGACGATGATCGTCTGGTGGGCGATGTAGAAGGGAAAGACGGCGACGGTGAGCGTGCGCAGCAGGCGGCTGTCGCGGTTCAGGTGGAGCGCGCCGAATCCCAGAGCCGCGACGATCGCGCCCCACTGCTCGACCGCGTAGACGAAGCGCATCGTCCCCCAAAGCCAGTCCGGCGGCGGCGGGCCCTCGAACGGGAAAGCCCCGGCATAAGCCATGAATCCGGCATAAGCGCAGCCGAACAGGATGAGCGCGGGCCAGCGCAGCCGCACGAAGGCGGCCGTGACGCGCGCCTCCTTCATGATGAGGAAGCCGAGCAGGAAGGCGGCGAAGGAGACGGCGTGATTGTACCAGTCGTCGACCAGCGCGTGGGTGACCTCGAACCGCGGCAGCAGGACGAGGCGCGCGAGCCCCAGATAGACGATCGGTCCGGCCAGCAGCGCCCAGGCCGGCGCCCGGCCCAGCCACGCGCCGACGCCGCGCGAGGCGTTCGGGAGCAACGCCAGCCCGGCCGCCAGCACGAGGGAATAGGCGAGCAGGTAAGCGACGAACCACAAATGATTCCACGTCGGCAGGATCAGGCAGTCGCTCTCCCGGCAGAAGCTCCCGTCCGCGGCGAGATAGCGAGCCATGAAGTCGAGGTAGGAGCCGGAATAGGCCAACTTCTCGACCACCTCATAATAGCTTTGCGGCGGCACGATCACGAACATCGCGAAAAGGAGCGGGACCAGCAACCGGACGGTCCGCTGCCCCGCAAATCTGGCGGGGGCCATCCTGTCCGCCATGAACCGGGTCGCCGCCCCCGACACGAAGAAGAGCAAGGTGAGCCGCCAGGGATTGGTGAGCATCATCAGCGGCTCTATCGCCGGCCCGGCACGATCGCTCTTCACGTGCCAGTCCCACGTCACGTAGAACATGCCGACATGATAGAGGATCAGCAATCCGAAGGCGGCGACGCGCAGCCAGTCGAGATAGAAAAGCCTGGCCGGCACCGGGGGCTGGACGGTCATGAAAAGCTCCTCCTGCGCTCATTCGTTGCGCGAGGCTGGCCGCCGCGCCTCGCGCCGGGCAAGGCGGCGGGGCCGATCGGCGGCGGCGGCGGGACGATCGGAAATCGGCTGTGACGAGCGGCGCCGACACGGGGACGAGCGGCAAGGGGCGGCTGCCGCCCTGGGCGCTGGCTTATGCGATCATCGCCGTCGCCACGATGGCGATCGGCTCGGTCAACGTGATGAGCGCGCTCGACCAGTTCGACTGGATGGACCGGCCGATCGACTGGTGGAAACCGGTCGTCTGGGAAGCGACCAGCGGCGTGGTCCTCCTGGCGCTGGCCTGGATGCCCATGGCGGCGATCCGGCGGTTCCCGATTTCGCGGGACAGGCGAATCCGCGACCTTGCCGCCCATGCGGCGCTGACCGTGCCCTTCTCGATCGTCCATGTCGGCCTGATGGTGGCGCTGCGCCACGCGGCCTATGCGGCGGCGGGGGAAATTTACGAGTTCAACGACGCCTGGCTCTACGAATATCGCAAGGACGTCATCAGCTACGCCCTTTATGCCGGGACCTACTGGCTCTCGGTGCGGCTTGTCGGCAGCCCGAAGCCGGCCGACCGCCGCGATGCCGAGACGACGTCGGACACCATCCTCATCGACGAGGGCCAGAGGGTATCCAGGGTATCGCCCGACGAGCTATTGGCCGCCCGATCATGCGGGAACTATGTCGAGTTCCTGCTCGGCGACGGCCGGCGGCCGCTGATGCGAACGACCCTGGGCAGCCTTGGGACCCAGCTTGCGCCGCTGGGCTTCGTCCGAACCCACCGGTCGTGGCTGGTGAACGCGCGCCGCGTCGCACAGATGGAGGCGGAAGGCTCCGGCGATTACGGGCTGACGCTCGACGACGGGACCAGCGTGCCGCTGTCGCGGCGCTACCCGCAGGCGCTCGAAGTGCTGCGACGAGGCGGCTGATCCGCGGTCCCCTCCCCTTGCCGATCGCCACCGCCTGCCCCATTTCTTCGCCTGTTGCGACGGCGCAACAGTGGACTTTTCGGGCTGGGTGGAGAAGTAACCGGCATGGCCGACCTCTATTCGACCCTCGGGGTCGCGCGCGGCGCGAGCGAAGCGGACATCAAGAAGGCGTACCGCAAGCTCGCCAAGGAGCTGCACCCCGACCGCAACAAGGACAACCCCGCCGCCTCCGAGCGCTTCTCGAAGGTGACCAACGCCTACGACATCCTCACCGACAAGGATAAGCGGGCGCAATATGACCGCGGCGAGATAGACGAGGAGGGCAATCCGCGGGCGCCCTTCGGGTTCGGCGGCGGCGGCCCGCAGCCCGGCGCGGGCGGATCGCGGCGCGGCGCCAACGGCATGGACTTCGACCTCGGCCCCGATGCCGCCGATCTTTCCGACCTGTTCGAAGGCCTGTTCGGCGGCGCCTCCAAGCGCAGCCGCGGCTTCGGCGGATTCGGGCGCCGCAGCGCGCCGCCGCAGCGCGGTGCCGACGTCGCCTATCGCCTCGACGTGTCCTTCGAGGACGCCGCGTCGCTCAAGGAGCAAAGGGTGACGCTGTCGAGCGGCAAAACGCTCAACATCAAGCTTCCCCCAGGCGTCGAGGACGGCACCCGAATCCGCCTGGCGGGCCAAGGCCAGGCCGGGCCGGCGGGGAATGGCGACGCGATCGTCACCATCGCGATCAGACCGCACCGCTTCTTCCGGCGCGACGGCGACAATATCCGCCTCGACCTGCCGGTGTCGCTGGACGAAGCGGCCCTGGGAGCAAAGGTCCGGGTGCCGACGGTCGACGGGCCGGTCATGCTGAGCGTGCCTAAGGGGTCGAGCTCGGGAAAGGTGCTGCGCCTCAAGGGCAAGGGATTCACCGGCCGCAACGGGCAGCGCGGCGACCAGCTCGTGACCCTGATGGTCGAGGTGCCCGACGACCCCGAGCTCACCCGCTTCCTCGAAGGATGGAGCGGCAGGGGCCAGGGAAACCCCCGCAAGGGCCTGGGCGTATAGGCCTTCGTGCGCGACATATCGCCCGAGTCACCGGAAGCGCGCCGCAAGCGCGTAGCCAAGGAAAAAGCCCAGGGCCGCTTTGGAACGTTCCGGCAGAACTTCAGGCGGGGCTCGCGCGCTTTCGAGATCCTCAAGCGGGTAGCGGTCGGCGTCTATTCCGACGGCTTCATCCATGCGGGCAATCTCGCCTACCTCGCCTTGCTGTCCATCTTTCCCTTCGTCATCGTCGCTGCCGCGGTGGCGCGCCTGTTCGGCCAGACCGAGGAGGGGCTGAACGCGGTCAACGCCTTGCTCTCGACCATGCCCAGCGACGTCGCGGACGTGCTGCGGCGGCCGATCCGCGACGTCATCGAGGCCCGTTCGGGCAACCTGCTCTGGCTCGGCGCGCTGATCGGCCTGTGGAGCACGGGAAGTTTCATCGAGACGATTCGGGACATCATCCGGCGGGCTTACGGCGTCACCTACAGCCGCCCCTTCTGGGAATATCGGCTCGGCTCCGCCGGCATGATCGTCGGCGCGGTGATCGTCGCGATGATGGCCTTCGCGCTTTCCGTCTTCCTGTCGAGCATCCAGCAATTCCTCGTCGGGCTGATCCCCGGGGCGGACGATCTGGTCGGGCTGCTGACCCTTCTGCGCGCGGCGCCGGCGCTCGTCCTCTTCGGTTCGCTCTACGTGCTCTTCTACGTGCTGACGCCCAAGCGCTACCGCACCAGCACGGATTGCCCGAAATGGCCCGGCGCCGCCTTCGTCGCAGGCTGGTGGGTGCTCACGACGGCGCTCCTGCCGGTCGCCCTGTCCAGCCTGGGCGGCTATGACCTCACTTATGGCAGCCTCGCCGGCGTCATCATCGCGCTCATCTTCTTCTTCCTGATCGGGCTCGGCCTGGTCATCGGCGCCGAGCTGAACGCCGCGCTTGCGGAGACGCCGGCGCCCAGCCAAGAGGACGTCGTCGCCGCCGTCACGGAGGAAGCGGCGGAGGAGGCCGAACAGCGAGCCGAAGCAAAGGCGGAACAGGAGGAAGAATGAGCGGCTTGATGCAGGGAAAGCGCGGGCTGATCATGGGATTGGCCAACGATCGCTCCCTCGCCTGGGGGATATCCAAGGCGCTCGCTTCCCATGGTGCCGAGCTCGCCTTCGCCTATCAGGGTGATGCCCTGGAAAAGAGGGTACGCCCGCTTGCCGAGCAGCTCGGCGCCGATTTCCTGATCGAATGCGACGTCGGGGACATGGCCAATCTCGACCGCGCGTTCGGGACGCTGGCCGAGCGCTGGAAGACGATCGATTTCGTCGTCCATGCGATCGGATTTTCGGACAAGAACGAGCTCAGGGGCAAGTTCGTCGACACCAGCCTCGACAATTTTCTGCTGACGATGAACATCTCCGCCTACAGCTTCGTCGCGGTGGCACGGCGGGCACGTGCGCTGATGCCCGACGGCGGCAGCCTGCTCACCCTCTCTTATTACGGCGCCGAGAAGGTCGTCCCCCACTATAACGTGATGGGCGTCGCCAAGGCGGCGCTCGAGACCAGCGTCAAATATCTGGCGATGGACCTCGGGCCCGAGCGGATCAGGGTCAATGCGATCTCGGCCGGACCGATCAAGACGCTCGCGGCGAGCGGCATCGGCGACTTCCGCTATATCCTCAAGTGGAACGAACTGAATTCGCCGATGCGCCGGAACGTCACCATCGAGGATGTCGGCGGCGGCGCCCTCTATCTGCTCTCGGACCTCGCCTCGGGCGTGACCGGCGAAATCCATCATGTCGACGCGGGCTACAACGTGATCGGCATGAAGGCGGAGGACGCCCCCGACATCGCTTTGGCCTGAGCGGCCGAGCGATGCCGGTCACGCGCAAGCATCTCACGATCCATGGACGCGTCCAGGGCGTCTTCTATCGTGCCTGGAGCCGCGACGAGGCGACCGGCCTGGGGCTCAAGGGATGGGTGCGCAACCGGCGGGACGGGACAGTCGAGATGCTGATCCAGGGAGATCCGCAAGCGGTCGATCAGATGATCCGACTCTGCCGCAGCGGTCCGGCTTCGGCGCGGGTCGATCGCATCGACGTGGCGGAAAGCGCCGAAGAGGCGCCGGGCGGGTTCGAGACGCGGCCGACGGTCTAGCAGGCTAGAGGCGGCGGCGGCCGATCAGGGTTCCCTTGGTGCCGCTCTTGTCCATGTCGAAGTCGAAGTCGGGCCGCAGCTTGCGCCAGCGCCTGGCGACCAGCCGCTCGCCCGGCCGGGCCGCGTCGTCGAGCATCACCGTCCCGCCGGGAGCGATGTGGTCGAATTCCGAGACGGCGGCGCCGCGCGTCAGCGGGTGCACCGACCATGGCGGCCCGTCGATCAGCATCAGTTCGATACCGTTGGGCAGCGGACCATGATCGTACCACAGGCCCGGCCAGCCTTCCGGGGAGGGCTTGAGCGGCGCCGGCCTGAGATCGGCTTCCAGCGCATAGTCGGCCAGCCATTGGCGGGTCGCATCGACGAAATCCGGATGCTGGTCGAAGCTGATCAGGGTTCCGCCGCCGGCCTGCTGCATCGCCCGTGCCAGCACGAGGGTGGAGGCGCCGGCGCCGAACTCGACCACCAAGGCGGGCTTGTGCTCCAATATGTGGTCGACGAGCAGTTTGAGCAGCCCGGTATCCGCCTTCCAGCTGCCCAGATAGGGCAAGGCGTCATAAGGGAGGTCGAGCCGGTCGAGAAGCGCGTGCTTCTGCGCCAGCGTGCCGCCATGGAGGCTCCGCAGCAGCCAGGGCCATTGGATGGCGCCGAAGGCGACGACCGCGGCCCATTCGGACAGCGAGCGCCCATATTCGCCGATCACGGCCGTGTCGGCGGCGCGCGGCAGCAGGCTTGTGGCTTCCCGTGTCGTCATGATTCTCGTGCCATCCTAGATTTCGATTGTTACGCTATGGCAACGTCAATCCGCAAACGGATCGCGCACGAGGATCGTGTCTTCCCGTTCCGGGCTGGTGGACACCAAAGCGACGGGACAAGCGATCAGTTCCTCGATCCGGCGGATGTACTTGATCGCCTGGGCCGGCAGCTGCGCCCAGCTGCGGGCGCCTGCCGTCGACTCTCCCCACCCTTCGATCGTCTCGTAGATGGGCTCGACTCCGGCCTGGTCGGCGGCGTGCGCGGGAAGGTGATCGAGGACGTTTCCGTCGAGCCGGTAGCCGGTGCAGATCCTGATCTCGTCGAGCCCATCGAGCACGTCGAGCTTGGTCAGCGCGATCCCGGTCACGCCGGATACGGCCATCGACTGGCGCACGAGAACCGCGTCGAACCAGCCGCAGCGGCGCTTGCGGCCGGTGACCGTGCCGAACTCGCGACCGCGCTCGCCGAGCCGCTGTCCGATCGCGTCGTCCAGCTCGGTCGGGAACGGCCCGGAGCCGACGCGGGTGGTGTAAGCCTTGACGATTCCGAGGACGAAACCGGCCGCGGAGGGCCCGAGTCCGGTACCGCCGGCAGCCGTCCCCGCCACCGTGTTGGACGAGGTCACGAACGGATAGGTGCCGTGGTCGACGTCGAGCAGCACGCCCTGCGCACCCTCGAACAGGATGCGATCGCCATTGAGCCGCGATTCGTGCAGCGTCTTCCACACCGGCGCCGCATATTGGAGAACGAAGCCCGCAATCTCGCCAAGGTCGCTTTCGAGCCGGGCTCGATCCACCGGCGGCTCGCCGAACCCGGCGCGCAGCGCATCGTGATGCGCGCACAGCCGATCGAGCTGCGGCCCCAACTGCCCGAGATGGGCAAGATCGCAGACGCGGATCGCGCGCCGGCCGACCTTGTCCTCATAAGCGGGACCGATGCCGCGGCGCGTCGTGCCGATCTTGCCGGCGCCGCTGGCATCCTCGCGCAGCGCATCGAGATCGCGGTGGATCGGCAGGATGAGCGGACAGGTGTCGGCGATGCGCAGCACGTCGGGCGTGACGGCGACGCCTTGCTCGCCGAGGCGTCCCACCTCCGTGCGCAGCGCCCACGGATCGAGCACCACGCCGTTGCCGATCACCGACAGCTTGCCCCGGACGATGCCGGAGGGGAGCAGGGACAGCTTGTACGTCTGGTCGCCGATCACCAGCGTGTGGCCGGCATTGTGGCCGCCCTGGAAACGGACGACGACGTCGGCGCGGCTGGAAAGCCAGTCGACGATCTTGCCCTTGCCCTCGTCGCCCCACTGGCCGCCGATCACCGTCACATTCGCCAAGCCGCTTCCCCGAAACAGAGCATCGCGCCGACTCCGCCGAAGCGGCGGTCGCCGGACGATGCGATCGCAGACACCCGAGCGAGCGGCCCAATCAACGTCCGGGCTGCAACTTCTCGACGGGTCGCCTCTAAAATGCGGCGCGCGCCGCGTCCAGCAGGCTTGCGGCGCGATGACGGAATCGTTGTTTTGGGTTAATGAAACCGGCATCCAGGCTTGGCGTTCATCCCCCGAGCTTTTCCAAACTGGAGAGACGTCATGCGTACCCTTATTCTTGCAGCTTCGGCGACTGCGATGGCCGTTCCCGCGACCCTGGCGCTGCCGATCGATTCAGCCGAGGCCCAGCGCCGCTATTACAGCCGCGACGGCTATTATGGCGGGCCGACCTGGCGCGGGCGCGATGGTCGCTATTATTGTCGGCGCCCCAACGGCACCGTCGGCCTGATCGTCGGCGGCGCGGCGGGTGCGCTGATCGGTCGCGAGATTGACGGCGGCCGCGACCGCACCACCGGGACTATCCTCGGGGCTGCGGCGGGCGCCCTGCTCGGCCGCGAGGTCGATCGCGGCAGCCGACGCCGCTGCCGCTAAAGGAACGGATTGAAGGAGAGGAACGGGGCGCCGGGAAACCGGCGCCCCGTTTCGTCATGCTTTGCCGCTACGGCAGGCTGGTCGATCAGGCGCCGCCGCCCTCGGATCCGCCGCCGGTCGGTGTGGAGCCGCCCGAACCGCCCGTGGATCCGCCGGTTCGCCGGGTCGAGCCGCCGCGGCGCGAACCGGCCGCGCCGCTCGTCTTGCGAGCGCCGGAGGCGCCGCGCTTGGGAGCGGCGCGGGCAGCAGGCGCCTTGGCGGCTGCCGGCTTGGCGGAACGGCCACTCGTCTTGCCCGCCGCTGCGGTCTTGCGGGTCCGGCCGGCGCCGCTCGTGGCCTTGGTGCGCGCCGAGGACGAAGCCTTGCCGGCGCGGCCCGTCGAGCGCGAAGCGGTCGGGGCGGCTTCCTCGCCGCCTTCGGCGTCCCCTACGGCCATCATCCGGCGCACGGCTTCCGTAGCGGCGTTGATCATCGCCGCCCCGATCTTGCTGGCGCTCTCGGCCGCGGCGTCCGCCGCCGCCTCGGCCGCGTCCTGCGCCTGACGGGCGCTACGCTTGGCCGAATCGCGGACCGACTTGTTGGCCGCGAGCGCCGCGGCCGCCGTCACCAGCCCCGCCGCGAGCAGGCTTCGCGCCACCGGATTTTGCGCAAGCTCCGCCGCCCGCTTCCCGGCCTCGCGCAGCGCGTCGGGAATGGCCTCGGCGGACGAGCGTTTTCCGCCACCCTTTCCGTTCGTGCTGCCTGACTGATTTCCGGAAGACGTCTTTCTCGCCATCAGAGACTCTCCTGCGGTTCGTAACTGCCGCGTAACAGACCCGCGAGCCGCCGAACAGTTCCATGAATAAAGCGACTTGTCGGAGCCTGCCGCGCGGGCATCGGGCTCAGCGATCCTCCACTTCGGATTCGGCGATGCTTTGACCGCGATCTTGATGCGGGACGCGACCCTCTTCCGCCGCGTCGGCCGGACTGACGGAATCGTCGCCGCGGCCGCCGCCCTGCTGCTCGTCGAACCGTTCCCCACGCGAGAGTGTCTCGTCGATACGTCCGCCGGAGGGGCTCCGGTCCTGCTGTCCCTGATGGGATTGCTGGTTCTGGGCCTTGCCATAGCCGCCGGATCCGCTGCTTCCGCCCGGCGCCGCCTGATCGGATGCCTCGGGCCCACCGCCGGCCTGCCGGCCGCTTGGCGGAATGCCGCTCTGCTCCTGCTCCCGCGGAAGGCCGCCCGTCTGATCGTTTCGCTTGTCGTCGCTCATGTCATGCTCCTTTGTCGGTTCGGCCCGGAGCCGAGGATCCGCGCCCGAGGTCGCCATAGCGATAGGCCTCGCCCTCCGGGCTCACCGCTTCCTCGCCGGGCTGGGTGAGCCCGGCAGGATCGTCGCCGCGCCCTTTCTCGCGCTCGAGATGCTCCGGGATTTCGCCGTGCCGCGCTTCGGCGCTCGCCGGCAGGGGGTGGCCCTTGCCGCTCGTCGCGCCGTCGCTCCGCGTTTCCCGATCCCGCTCCGCCGGGGCGTTGGGCCGCTGGGCGCCTGTCGGCTCGCTACCGCCGCCGGCCATCGGATCGTCGTCATAATCCTCGCCCGGAGCGCCGACACCCGCGCCGGACCCGCTGCCGCGCACTTCGCCGGTTTCGCGATCGAAAGATGCGGGCTCGCCGCGTTTCCTGGTTTCAGTCATCACCACCTCTTTTCTGCCCGATCAACGAACCGGCCGGCGGCGGCGTTCCTGGCTTCGTCGCGCGACTGGGCGCGGGCAATTCTCGCTACCCCGTTCCGCGCCCAGAACGGTCCCGCCTTGCGGAAAGTGCGGGGCCCCGGTGCGATCGTCCCAACTCAAGGGTTGGGAAGCCGCCGGTCCGATGGGCTCCGAAGGATCGTCGGCCGGAACAGGGATGAGGGACCGATCCCTGGCCTGGAGACTATTCGCGCCCGGCACCGCGGCCGTCGAAAAAATTTTGCGGGACGATGTCGATATCCCAAGACTCCGCTCGTCGTTCCAATGCCAGGCCGATGAAGGCGGCGCAAACAAGGAGACAGACGATGCGAGTGATGGTGTTGGTGAAGGCGACCGAGGACAGCGAAAAGGAATTCGTCGCCACGCCTGAAACGATGGCAGCGATGGAAGAAATGGGCAGATTCAATGACGAGCTTCGCAAAGCCGGGATCCTGCTCGCCGCCGACGGCCTCACGCCCTCCTCACGGGGGAAGCGTGTCGCGTTCGATGGTCCCCGTCGTACGGTCATCGACGGGCCTTTCGCCGAGACCCGCGAGCTGGTCGCGGGCTTCTGGCTCTGGGAAGTCAAGGACCTGGACGAGGCGGTAGCCTGGGTGAAGCGCTGCCCCAATCCCATGCCGGGACCGAGCGAGATCGAAATCCGGCCGATCTACGAGATGGCCGATCTGCAAAAGGGGTCCGACTCCGGCGACTGAGGCCGGCATCCCTGGCCTGCTTGCCTCCCTCGTGGCTTCGGGCGAAAAGGCGGCGTGGCGGCAGGCGAGACGCACCAGGCGACGGAGGCGATTTTCCGGATCGAACGGGCCAGGCTCATCGCGGGCCTGGCCCGCATCGTGCGCAACGTCGACCTCGCCGAGGAGCTGGCGCAGGATGCCCTGGTCATTGCCCTGTCGGAATGGCCGAGGACCGGCGTTCCGGCCAATCCCGGCGCCTGGCTGATGACCGCCGCCAAGCGCCGCGCGATCGACGCGATCCGTCGCGACAAGATGCGCGAGCGCAAGCATGAGGAGATCGCGCGGGACCTCGACGGCGACGTCGACGACACCGCCGAGGCGATCGAGGCGTCCCTGGACGACGATCTTGGCGACGAGTTGCTGGGCCTCATCTTCACGGCCTGCCATCCCGTGCTTTCCGCCGACGCCCGCGCAGCGCTCACGCTGCGGGTGATCGGCGGCCTGACCACCGACGAGATCGCCCGTGCCTTCCTGTCGAACGAAGCGACCATCGCCCAGCGGATCGTCCGCGCGAAAAAGACGATCGCCAAGGCTGGACTGGGCTTCGAAGTGCCGCGCGGCGCCGAACGTGCGGCGCGGCTCTCCTCGGTGCTGGAGGTCATCTACCTCATCTTCAATGAAGGCTATGCCGCCACGGCGGGCGACGACCTGGTCCGGCCGAGCCTGTGCCTGGAGGCCGGGCGGCTGGGCCGGATGCTGGCGGAACTGATGCCCGACGATGCCGAAGTGTTCGGCCTGCTCGCCCTCATGGAGATCCAGGCATCCCGCCTCCCGGCCCGTATCGGCCCGGACGGCGCCCTCATGCCGCTCACGGAGCAGAATCGCGCGCGCTGGGACCAGCTGCTGATCGGCCGAGGCCTTGCCGCACTGGCGCGAGCGGAAGCGCTCGGGGGGAACGGGCCCTATGCCCTGCAGGCCGCTCTGGCAGCCTGCCATGCGCGGGCGCGCAGTGCGGACGATACGGACTGGCCGCGCATCGCGGCGCTCTACGATCGGCTGCGAGTCGTGATGCCCTCGCCCGTCGTCGACCTTAACCGGGCAATCGCCCACAGCATGGCTTTCGGACCGGAGGCAGGCCTGGTGCTGTTGGAAGAGGTCGCCGAAGACCCGGCCCTGCGCAATTATGCGCCTTTGCCGGCGGCGAGAGGCGACTTTCTGTTTCGGGCCGGCCGACTGGCCGAGGCCCGCTTCGAATTCGACACTGCCGCCAAGCTCACCCGCAACGCGCGGGAGAGGGCCTTTCTCCGGTCTCGCGCAGATGCGTGCGGCCCAAGCGTGCGAAAGGCCGCCGGGTAAAACCCGACGGCCCATTCGACATGGTCAGCGGCCGGAAGTTTTCCAGCCCGGAAGACATTGAAAAGCCTAGGCTTTCATCCCCCGAACGGACTTGACCGACCTCTCTGCTGAACCATGAGACATCGGATCACCTCCTTTCGCTTGTTGAACACGCCCCCTGTATGAGTCTCCTCGAATCCGGGATCAAGTCTTGAACTCGATTATTTTCCCGTTAGAATCTCATGCTTCGCGCGTCGCCCCGGCCACTGGTCCGGAGGCGGCTTTTTCAGGCCCGGCAATCCTCGACGATCCGCGCCGGCTCCGGCCAGGCAGGGACGACGAGCCGCGGCAGGCCGGGGGCTTCGACGGCGAAGCGGCCGCGGCTGAAGACGATCGAGTCGAGCAGGGGATCGGAGGCGGCCAGGCGCGCCGCCAGCCCCTCCGGCCGGGGCGCGGCGGGCAAGGCGCGGGCGCCGTAGGTCGTGCGGATCGTAAGTGAAGTGCCGCTGCGGGCGCCGGCACGGATCAGGCTGACCTGCCGGTCGCCTTCGCATCGGACGATAAGCTCAGGCCCCTGCGCGGATCCGAAGGCGGCCGACGGGCCGTTCAGCCTCCAGTCGCCCGGGCTCGGCGGTGCGTCCTCCCAGACAGCCGGAGGCGGCGGCGCGGGCGGAGGCGGCGCCGGAGCGGGCGCCGGCGGAGGCGGAGGCGCCGGAGCGGGCGGGGCCGGAATCGGCGCACAGGAGGCCAGGATTGCGAGCGCCGTCACGGCGCAGGCGGTGATCAGGTTACGCATCGACAATCGACTCCGCTCAGCGTTCGGCCGGCGCCGGCGCGGCGGCCTCGTCGACAGGCTCGGCCTCGGCGGCGCTGTTCGCCTCCGTCTCATTGCCGTCGGTTTCCGCGGCGACGGCGCCCGCGCCGCTCTCGCAGCGGCCGAGGAAAGCGCCGACGCTCGGATTTGGCGGAAGCGCGAGCGGGAGCGCGTCGCCGACTCGGATCATGATCGGCTCGGCCGCGTCGGCGAGCGACCTGAGCAGGGTGTCGCTGGGAGACAAGGAGGCGCGCAGCATCGGCACCGGCCCTTCCGAGGCGGTGACGGCGAGCCTTCGGGTCTCGCTGCCGATCGAGACCAGCATCATCGGCAGGTCGCCGGTCGGAATGGTGCCGTGGCGCTGCAGGAAGACGCTCCGCCGGGCATTGCATCGAAGGCTGAACAAGGGCGGGGTTCCGGTGGGGCCGAATTCGAGCGAAGATTCGTCCTCCTGAAGCGTCTCGCGCCAATTGCCGATCGCCACCTGCTCGTCGTCCTGCTCGGGCGTCCGCACCCGCTCGACGGGCTGGAGCTCGTTGAGGTCGGCGACGACGCTCGCATCTTCGGAGCGAGCACAGCCGGCGAGCAGGACGAGTCCCAGGAAAATCGAGCGACGAACCATGTGATGCAGCCTCCTTCAGGCCCCCTTAAAGCGATTTCGAGCCGGATGGAAACATCCCGCGGCGCGACGTTCCCGCGTCGGCCACGGCGACTTCGGCCGCACGGTCTTACGCCGGCCGGCCTGCGCGCGCATCCCATAAGGCGAGGAATTCGCGCCGGCTCTTCGGGCCGAAGGTCGCGAAGCTCGGATTGGCTTCCTGCCGATATTCGGCGCGGCGGCGGTCGAAGCCGCCCCGGCGCACGGCGGCGACATCGATCCCGTAGACGCCCGCGCCGTTGAGACCAAATATCTTGCGCTTCGCCTCGGCGGTGAGCGGCGGATAGCCGTAGCGCTCCTGGAACTCGTCGCTGATCGCGAAGGTACGGAACGCCTGGATCTGATCCTGCGGACTGCCGTACCAGATCGAATCGGTACCCCACATGATCCGATCCTCGCCGAAAAACTTGAGCAGCTTGCCCATGACGTGCGCCGCCTCATCCGGGCGGCTCATGAAGTGGCGCCACAGCGAGCCCATCTCCGCGTAGAGATTGCCTTCATTGGGGCGGAAGCCGGCATCCTGGTGCGACTTGATCAACCGGTCGACGCCCTTGGGATCCGCCGGATCGTAGGGGCCTTCAGGGACGCCGCTCTCGAAGCCGCCATGATAGACGAGGAAGGTAAGATCGGGATTGGCGCGCGCTGCGGGCCCCATGTCGCGTGGCGACGAATATTCATAATCCAGGCCCGGGAGCGGGACGCCCTTGTGGACCGCGACCGTCCGAACGCCCAGTTGCCGGGCCTTTTCGAAGAAGCGGTCCGCCTCGTCGCTCCGGTCGAGGAAGATGCCGCGGCCGTTCGATCCCCATTGCGGATAGAGCTTCCAGGCGCTCACGCCGTAACGCTCGGCCTTCTCGTCCATCGCCTCGATCTCGCCCGGCTCGTTCGGGAACACGCCGCCGTGGATCAGCGCCCTCGCGCCTTCCCCGCCCAGCGCGGCGATGATCTCCCGGCTTTCCGCGGCATAGTCGATCGGGGTCGGATTGGGCCGCCCCCACAGCGCCGACACCACGGCGACGTCGGTGTCGCTGTCGAGGAACACCTCCTTGGCGAGCATCTGAGCCGAATAGCAGTCGAAATTGCCGCTCGTGCATTTGGACGCCTGGCCGAACACGCTTTCCAGGGTCTTGCGCCACGCTTCGCCGGTGGCGCCGGTCGCCCAGCTTCCGCTCGGCTCGACGCAATGGGTCTGGACGTCGAAGATGAACTCGTCGCCGCCGACGGCCGCGGCGGCCAGTTCCTGGTCGCGAGCCGCGCCTGTCGGAATCGCGAAGGCGCCGCCTTTTGCGTCCGGATTGGCCTGGTTGCAGGCCGCCAGGGTCGACGCGGCGCCCGCCGCGGACACCAGGAAGGCGCGGCGGGAAAGCCCGAGCGCGCGGGCATACTCGGTAGCGGCCTCGTGCGCGAGCCGGCGCGCACGCCGCTGGGCCGGAGTCAGGACGGGCGGCGCATATTCCCCGTTGGACGTGCGGTCGATCTTGATCGGAAGGCGGCGGCCTTCGGGATCGAAATCGTGTCGGTCCATTTTCGAGCCTCCACTGCGCGGCGCGGGCCGCTATGCCCCCTCGCCGGTCATAGCCGCACCGACCGCAGACCTGAAGCTCCCGCGGCGCGCCGGATCAGCGCGCGTCGTGGAAAATGATTCCGAGGGTGAAGCGCAGGCCGCTCCTGACCCGACTGACTCCATGGCGCATCGCGCGCCGATGAAAGCCGCGGCTGCCGCGCACGGGTCGCTCACGCACCGGGAAGATCACCGCGTCGCCGCGTCGCAGCGGCACCACCTCGGCCCGCGACTGCATGCGCGGGCGCTGCTCGGCAAGGACGAACTCGCCCCCGGTAAAGTCCTCGCCCGGCTCGGAAAGCAGGATCGCCATCTGGAGCGGAAAGACATTCTCCCCGTACAGATCCTGGTGCAGCGCGTTCCAGTCGCCGGCCTCGTAGCGAAGCAGCAGCGGGGTGGGCCGCACCTGGCCGGCCTCGCGGCAGCGCGCCAGAAAGGCCTCATGCTCCTGCGGGAAGCGGATGTCGGTGCCCAGAGCCGCCGCCCACCGATTGGCGATCTGAGCGAGCGGCGGGTAGAATTGCGCCCGCAGCCGCGCCACCGCTTCGGGCAGCGAATAATCGAAATAGCGATAGGCGCCGCGCCCGTAGCCATGGCGGGCCATGACCACTTCGCTGCGGAAGCGATCCGGTTCGTCCCACAGGGAGGCAAGGCCGGCGGCCTGCTCGGGCTTCAGCAGCTGCGCAAGATGCACATGGCCATGTTCGTCGAGCTCGGCTTCGACGGCGCTCCAGTCCGTTTCACTCATGATCATTCCTGTGACAGCATCGGGTCCGGCTGCCGTCCCGAACCTTGCTCTCGAAGCGGCTCGGCCGGAAGCGGAAGAGCCTGCCACGCTGCGAGGCTGCTATCGCGGCCGACGGATTCGACTCGCCAGGGTGATCAGGCCGAGCAGCGCCAGGATCGCGAAAGGCGAGGCAAGCATGATCAGCCCCAGGCCGATATTCGCACCGCCCGCGAAGCCCGTCAGCGAATCCCGCCAGGTCTGCACGACGAAAAAGGTCCAGAACCCCACGCTCATCACGATGCCGCTCCACCAGAGCGACCGCGACCTGGAGCCCGCCAGCGCCAGCCCGATGAAAGGGAGCGACGTGAGCAGCAGGTGCAGGATGGCGACCTCAGGCGCGTCGATCGATCCCAGGGCGCCGTCGCCGAGCAGCGGCTGTCCAAGAACGAGGTCCCTCGCCGCATTCCCGATCAGCACGATCACGACCCCGAGCGCGAGCGCGATGCCGAGGAGCGCCGGGCGCGACAAGGGCTTGCCGATCAAGGCCCCTTCGCCCGCCGGCCCATCCTTATAGCCTGTTGCTTGCCGTAGCGGGTCTTGCGCGTGCCCGGCTTGCCCTCGTTGGAGTGCCCGACGAGCGGCGCGCGCTTCTCGCTGTCCGGAAGTCCGAGCTCGTCCGATTCGAGCCGGCGGATCTCGTCGCGAAGCCGGGCGGCCTCCTCGAACTCGAGGTCGGCGGCGGCCTTGCGCATGCGCCCTTCCAGTTCCTCGATATGGGCCCTGAGATTGTGCCCCACGAGGTGCGGCGTCTCCGCGTCCCCGGTGTCGATAAGCACCGAATCGCGATTGGAGACGTCCGACAGAATGTCCGAGATGTTGCGCTTGATGGTCGTCGGCGTGATTCCGTGCGCCTCGTTATAGGCGACCTGCTTCTCGCGCCGCCTGTTGGTCTCGTTCAGCGCCCGCTCGATCGACCCGGTGATCGTGTCCGCGTAGAGGATCACCTTGCCCTCGACGTTGCGCGCAGCGCGGCCGATCGTCTGGATGAGCGAGGTCTCTGATCGCAGGAAGCCTTCCTTGTCGGCGTCGAGGATGGCGACCAGACCGCATTCGGGAATGTCGAGCCCTTCGCGCAGCAGGTTGATACCGACCAGCACGTCATAGACGCCGAGCCGGAGATCGCGGATCAGCTCGATCCGCTCCAGGGTCTCGACATCGGAATGCATGTAGCGGACCCTGAGGCCGGCCTCGTGCAGGAACTCGGTGAGGTCCTCGGCCATCCGCTTCGTCAACGTGGTGACGAGCGTGCGATAGCCCTTGCGGGCGGTCTCCTTCGCCTCGTGGATCAGATCGTCGACCTGATCCTCCACCGGCTTTATCTCCACAGGCGGGTCGATCAGCCCGGTCGGTCGGATCACCTGCTCGACGAAGACTCCGCCGGTCTGCTCCATCTCCCAATTGCCCGGCGTCGCCGAAACGGCGACGCTCTGCGGACGCATCGCGTCCCACTCGTTGAACCGCAAGGGCCGGTTGTCGATGCAGCTCGGCAGGCGGAAGCCATATTCGGCGAGGGTCAGCTTGCGGCGGTGGTCGCCGCGCGCCATCGCGCCGATCTGCGGCACGGTCTGGTGGCTCTCGTCGACGAAGAGCAGGGCATTTTCCGGGAGGAACTCGAACAGGGTCGGCGGCGGCTCGCCCGGCAGGCGGCCGGTGAGGAAGCGGCTATAATTCTCGATGCCCGCGCACGAGCCGGTCGCGGCGATCATCTCCAGGTCGAAATTGGTGCGCTGCTCGAGCCTTTGCGCCTCGAGCAATTTTCCTTCGGCGATCAGCTCCTTCAGGCGCTCCGCGAGCTCGTGCCTGATCGCCTCCATCGCCTGCTTGAGCGTCGGGCCGGGAGTCACATAGTGGGAGTTGGGATAGACCTTCACATGCTCGAGGCTGGCGATCTTCTTGCCGGTCAGCGGATCGAACTCCACGATCTGTTCGATCTCGTCACCGAAGAAGGCCACCCGCCAGGCCATGTCCTCATAGTGGGAGGGGTAGATTTCGAGATTGTCGCCGCGGACGCGGAAATTGCCGCGCGCGAAGGCCTGGTCGTTGCGCTTGTACTGGAGCGCGACGAGCTTCCGCACGATCTCGCGCTGGTCGACCGTCTGTCCCTTCTTCAGGCTGAAGGTCATCGCCGAATAGGTTTCGACCGAGCCGATGCCGTAGATGCAGGACACCGAGGCGACGATGATGACGTCGTCGCGCTCGAGCAGCGAGCGGGTCGCCGAGTGGCGCATCCGATCGATTGCCTCGTTCACGCTCGACTCCTTCTCGATATAGGTGTCGGAGCGGGGGACGTAGGCCTCGGGCTGGTAATAATCGTAATAGCTGACGAAATATTCGACCGCATTGTCGGGGAAGAAGCTCTTGAATTCGCCATAGAGCTGCGCGGCCAGGATCTTGTTCGGCGCGAGCACGAGGGCCGGCCGCTGCAACGCCTCGATCACCTTGGCCATGGTGAAGGTCTTGCCCGAGCCGGTCACGCCGAGCAGCACCTGGGTCCGCTCCTCGGCGCGGATCTGCTCGACCAGCTCGGCGATCGCCTGCGGCTGGTCGCCGGACGGCTGATAGTCCGAGACGATCCTGAAGGCCTTGCCGCCCTCCGCTTTTTCCGGGCGCGTCGGGCGATGGGGCACGAAGGTCGGGGCCTCGGGCTCCTCTAGGCTGGTGCGAATGGCGATGGACATGGCTTTCATATGGCGATTCCCACCGCCAGGCGCTAGCGTCCCGGACGCGGCCTTGATGCCCGCGATCGAAGGGGGAGCTCGTCATGACGAAATGGTCCATCGCCGCTGCGGCGGCGCTGACGTTGGCGGCCTGCGGCGGCCAGAGCGAGAATGAGGCCGGAACGAATGGCGAGGCGGCCGCGACGAAAGCCGGGGGCGACGGGGGTGGCGAATCGCTCGCCTTGGCGCCGGGTCAGTGGGAAATGTCCATGCAGATGGTCCGGATGAGCGGCATGCCGGAGGGCGCCGCGTCGAACTTCCCCGCGACGACGATCCGTACCTGCCTCACGCCCGAGGAGGCGAGCCGGCCCGGCGCCGACTTCCTCACCGGCAACGGCGAGAATGAAGGCTGCACCTACGAGAATATGTCGATGACGGGCGGCCGGATGCAGGGAAGCGTGCAGTGCACCACCGCGCAAGGGACGATGAACGCGACCTTCGAAGGCGAATTCTCGCCGACCAGCTACGAGGTGACGCACCGCGCCAGGATGAGCGGCGACGGGGCGGCGGAGACGGAATTCGAGAGCCGCATCACCGGGCGCCGGATCGGCGACTGTCCGGCAGGGTCAGCGGCAGGCTGAGGGGCGACGAGCGACGGCAAACCGGAATTGCTGCAAGGATATGGCCAAGTCCGCCCCCACACGCTAGCTTCCAATGATAAGAAAAAGGGGGAGGATGACATGCGTATCCTGGCTTGCATGACGTTGCTGTTGGTCGCCGGTTGCGGCGATGGAGCCGCCGAGCAGAATGTCGCCGCGACCAAGGCTTCGAGCCTGACGCCCGGCCAATGGGAGCTGACATCCGAGGTGACCGCCTTCCAGACCGTCGACCAGGGCGCGCCGAAGATCGACACGCCGGTCGGCACCCGCGCCACCGAGCAGGTCTGCGTCGGCGGAGGACGGCCGCCTGCCGCCTTGTTCGCCGGTGAAGGCTATCGGTGCAACTTCGACAATTATTATCTGCGCAACGGCCGCATCAACGTCACCATGCAGTGCGCGCGCGAGGATCTTTCCGGCACGATTCCGATCACCGTGGACGGAAGCTTCGAGGCGGAATCGCTGGAATATGTCCGCGAGCTTCGCACCGTTCTCGCCAGCGACGGCGACGTCCAGATCACCGCCCGGGTGACCGGCCGGCGGACCGGCGATTGCGCCCCGGAAGCCGAGGGCGACAACGCGTCGAACGGCCAGGAACCGTCCAACGCCGCAGCGGGCTGACCTTGCCATGCGGCCCCTCGCCGCACTGTTCGCCGCGGCCGGTCTCGTCGCGGCGGGCTGCGGCGGGGAGGTCGCGCGGAACATGACCGGCGAGGAGGTCGCCGACGAACTGTCGGACATGCAGATCGAGCCGGGGCTTTGGGAGCTGACGAGCGAAGTGGTCGAGGTCAGCGCGCCGGGCCTGCCGCGCGAGGTCCGCAACCGGATGGTGGGGCCTCGCAGCCGGATCCGCAACTGCATCAGCCCGCAGCAAGCCTCGCGCCCCGGCGCGAACTTCCTCGCGATGCAGTCCGACAGCGCCTGCACCTATCGCGACTTCAGCGTGCGCGGCGGAGAGATGCGCGGGACGATGGTCTGCCCCGAAGCAGTAGCGAGCATGTCCGGCCAGTACCGGCCCGAATCCTACGAGCTTCGCATGGCGATGGAGAGCCCGATGCCCGGCGGTGCGACGATGACGCTCCAGTTGCGCGCGCGGGGCAGCCGGATCGGCGATTGCCCAGAGGAGAAAGCAGGATGATCGGCTACGTGACGATCGGCACGAACGACCTCGCCAAGGCGAGGGAATATTATGATGCGCTCTTTCAATCCATCGGCGCTTCCCGGTTGATGGAGCTTCCCCACGGATTCACCCTGTACGGCACCGACTGGCGCCGCCCCGGGGTCGCCATCACGCCCCCTTATGACGGCGGGACGGCGGCGCCGGGCAACGGCAACATGATCGCGCTGGTCGTGGACAGCCGCGCCAAGGTCGACGCCTTTCACGCCCGTGCGCTCGAGCTCGGCGGCAGCGACGAAGGCGGGCCTGGCCTTCGCGGGCCCGAAGGCGACCGCGCCTTCTACGGCGCCTATTTCCGGGACCCCGAAGGCAACAAGATCTGCGTGTTCCGCATGGGACCCGCCTGAGGGTTCGGAGCGACCAGCGGTTCAGGGAACCACCAGACCGCCGCCCGCTTCCACCGCGACGAAGCGGTCGGCATCGATCCCGCGAGCGCGCCGAAGGGCCGCCAGGCGCTGGCGCGGCTCGTCGATCGGCTCGAAGGTGAGCTGGAAGGTTCCCCAGTGCACGCCGATGGCGCGCGCCGGATCCAGCGCTTCGAAGATCGCGACGGCTTCTTCCGGATTGATATGGTGGGCGCGCATGAAGTCGCGCGGCTCGTAGGCCCCGATCGGGATGATCGCGAGCCGGAACGGGCCGTGGCGCGCCGCCTCGCGGACCCATGTGCCGTCTCCCCAGCCGGTGTCCCCGGCGAAGAAGATGTTGCCGCCCGGCAGCCGGACGGTGAAGGCCGACCATAGGGCGCGATTGCGATCGGTGAACCAGCGCGATCCCCAATGATGATTGCGCTCGACCAGCACGTCCACGCCTGGCCTCACCGGCACGGCTGCGCTCCAGTCCGCCGCCGTCGCCTCGATTCCGGCGCGCTCGAGAATCGTGTCATTGCCCAGGCTGGTGACGATCAGGGGACGATCCCGCGCCCAGAGGCGCCGAAGCGTCGCCAGGTCCATATGGTCGTAATGATTGTGGCTGACCAGGACGAGGTCGATCTTCGGCAGGTCCTCGAACCTCACTCCGGGCGCGCGCACGCGCCGCGGCCCATAGAAGGAGAAAGGCGAGGCGCGCTGCGACCAGATCGGATCGGTGAGGATGTTGAGCCCGCGGGTCTGCACCAGGACGGTGGCATGGCCGATCCAGGTCACCCGCATCTCGTCGCCAAGAACCCGGCCTGGGGGCACTGCCGGAGTTACGGGCACTTCGGCCGGCCATTCGGCCCGCTCGGTCGAGACGGCCCAGCGCGCGAAGAAGTTGCGCCGGGCCGGGCTCGGCGCCGCAGCATCGGGGTTGAAGAAGCGCTCTCCGTCGAAATGGCCGCTGGGCGGGCCGCGATAATAGATCCGGTCGAGGAAGGGCGGGACGACCGTCGGCGCGAAGCAGAGGCCGGCGAGCAGGAACAGGAGGAAGGCGCCGAGCCGCCGCAGGAAGGTCCGCATCCGGCGCCAGATAGCCGCATGTCCCGCCGCAACCAATCCCGCTCGGCAACTCCCTTGGGCAATCCCCCTTGGTGCGCCCCTCGCTCCGTGCAAGAGGAGCCCGATGGCTTATCGTGACGACCAGCTGAACGCCTATTTGGAGAGGATCGGCTTCGAGGGGCCTGTTCGGGCCGACGCCACCACTCTCGACCGCCTGCACCGTGCTCATCGCTTCGCCATTCCGTTCGAGAATCTCGACATCCCGCTCGGTCGCGGGATCGTGCTCGATCGCGAGCGGCTGTTCGACAAGCTCGTGACCCGGCGGCGGGGCGGCTATTGCTTCGAGCAGAACGCCTTGTTCTTCGGCATGGCAGAGACGATCGGCTTCGAGGGGCGTCCGCTGCTCGCCCGCGTCTGGCTCGCCGCCGAGGGCGTGCCGCCGCGCACCCACACGCTCAACCTGGTGCGGCTCGACGGCGAGGATTCGATCGTCGATGTCGGTTTCGGCGGTTCGTTCGTGCCGCCGCTGCGCCTCGCTGCCGGCGCGCAGGCCGTTACCGCCGACGGAGCGCGGCACCGGCTCACCGAGGATTCCGACCATGGCTGGCTGCTGGAGCGCGACGGCGGCGACGGCTGGCAGCGTCAATACAGTTTCGGGCTCGACCGGGTCTGGCCGGGAGACCTCCAGGCCGCCAATCATTTCACCGCCACCTGCCCCGGCACGCGGTTCACCACCCTGCGGATCGTGTCGGCCGCGACTCCGGAGGGATATTTGTCGCTGATCGGCCGCACCCTCACCGCCAGCCGCATGGGAAAGGCGGAGACGCACGAGATTGCGGATGGGGAGGAATATCGCCGTCTTCTGAGCGAACGGTTCGGCATCGACCTCACGGCCGAGGAGATTGAACGGCTCGACCTCTTCTAGCGGGGAAGGATGGCGAAACCCGGTGGCGCCCCATCCTCTTCATGCTCGCTATGGTACATGTCCATGATCAGGCTGGTCCGGCCCGGCGCGGCCGACCCGCAGTCGAGCGGATAGACGTCGACCACCGTACCGAACGCGCCGACGCCGGCGCTGCCGCGCTGTCCGACGCGGGGCGCTGAGCCGTCGGCGCAGCGCAGCCGAGCGATGTAAGCGCGCTCGCCTTCCGGGCCGCCGACCCGCACCGGGTTTTCCCGCGACCCCAGCGGGTGGGCCTGCGCGGCAGCGATCGCCTCGGACAGATCGTCCTGACCGGGCGCGAGGCCGAACTCCGAGAGCAGCGATTCGGGACTGCGCGTGCGCTCGCCCAGCTCCTGGGCGGCGGCGGGTGCGGTGAGCAAGGCGACGGTGCAGGCGAAGGGCAACAAGCGCATGAATTTCTCCGGGAGAGGCGCGGCCACCCTAGGCGCACCATTCCACGATCGGCAAGGCGCCGCGGCGCTCCAACGTCCAGGGTTCGAAACCTGGGATTCGGACCCTGGATCGTGCCGCCGACGTCAGCGCGAAGATCTGCGATCGACCCAGCATCCCTGCCGCGCGCTTCGCGGAACGTGGCATGGGTAAAGCGGGTTCTTGCAGCAGATGCAGGAGACCTTCCGAAATGTCCGAAACCGAAACCGTCGAAATGATCCACGAGGACGCGCTGCCGGGCCACGAAAGCGCATTGGAGCCGAAGCCGGACTGGGAGCCGCGCTATCCAGGCTCCGGTCGGCTGAAGGGCAAGGTGGCTTTGGTCACGGGCGCCGACAGCGGCATCGGGCGGGCGGTCGCCGCCTTGTTCGCCCGCGAGGGTGCCGACGTCGCCATCGCCTATCTCTGCGAACATGACGATGCCGCCAAGACGAAGGAGATCGTCGAGGCGGAAGGGCGCCGCGCGATCACCATTGCCGGCGATCTGGGCGAGAAGGCGTTCTGCGATCAGGTCGTCCGGGAGACAGTCGAGAAGCTCGGCGGGCTCGACATACTCGTCAACAATGCCGGCGAGCAGCATTGGGACGAGGACATCACCGACATTTCCGAAAAGCAGCTGAAGCGGACGTTCCAGACCAACATCTTCAGCATGTTCTTCCTCACCCAGGCCGCACGGCAGCACCTGAAGCAGGGCTCCGCAATCATCAACTGCACGTCGATCACCATGTATCAGGGCTCGAAGCTCCTGCTCGACTACAGCGCCACCAAGGGCGCGATCACCGCCTTCACCCGCTCGCTCTCCGAGAATCTGATCTCCGACGGCATTCGCGTGAACGCGGTCGCGCCCGGGCCGATCTGGACGCCGCTCAACCCGTCAGGCGGGTCGCCGCCCGAGAAGATCAAGGATTTCGGCAAGGATACGCCGATGGGCCGCGCCGGCCAGCCGAACGAAGTCGCGCCGAGCTTCCTTTTCCTCGCTTGCGAGGATTCGAGCTACATGTCGGGACAGGTGCTCCATCCGAACGGCGGCACGATCGTCGGCAGCTAGGGTCGAGGCTTCCTGCCGAAGACTTCGTGATATAGCTTCCCCCGACAGGATGAGGGGATGCCAACGATGAAAAGCCTTGCTGGACTGGTCGCGGGTCTGGTGGCGGCAGTCGCCGCAATGATCGCCGTCGGTTTCGTCGGCAATCTGTTCGTGCCTCTGTCCGACGCGCCCGTGCCGGGCGAGACGGAGGCGGTGACGGTGGCCCTCGCCGCCGCTCCGCTCGGCGCACAGGTGACGGTGCTGCTTGCGTGGTTCGCCGCCGCTCTGGCGGGCGCGGCCGCCGCCCGTTTCATCTCGCGGGCGTCCTGGCCCGGCTGGACGATCGCCGGCCTGCTCGCTCTCCTGCTGGCGGGCACCTTCCTGGTGCCGCTGCCGATCTGGATGCAGACGATCGCCGTGCTCGGGCCGCTCGCGGGCGGCGCGATCGCCCAACTCCTGGTGCCGCTTCGACGTGGGGCTCCGGACGCGATAGCCGTCAATGCGTGAATTTCGCAGCTTCGCTGAATTCTGGCCCTTCTACCTGCGCGAGCATTCGCGGCCGCGCACGCGCGGGCTCCATTATGCCGGCACCAGCCTCGTCGTCCTGATCGCGCTGGGCGCGGTCGTCACGGGGCACTGGAGCTTGCTCGCCGCGGTGCCTGTGGCCGGCTACGGCTTCGCCTGGGCGGCCCACATGATGGTGGAACGCAATCGGCCGGCGACCTTCACCTATCCGCTCTGGTCGTTGGCCGCGGACTTCAAAATGTGGGCCTTGTGGCTGTCCGGGCGGCTTGGCCCCGAACTGGAACGCGCCGGTGTGGTCCCGGAAAGGCCCGGACCTCGCTGACCGTCCGGAGCCGGGCAGCATTGTTCGGATACGGACGCCGAGAGTTGGTGAAAGTCGCCGATATTTGGGCTTCATTCATCTGGTAGAAATGTGCCTCACATCAGGAATCGGCAGTTTTCAGCCGTTTTTCGCACTTGGCACACCCCGTGCAAACTTCCTGACATGACCGCCGGATGGTCCGGTGGCCAAGTACAGGGAGACCTAAAATGACTCTTTCCTTCGCCAATCTGCACCAGATCGCTCTCTCGATCGTCGGCGCGCTGGTTGCCAGCAGCCTGTTCGTTTCCGCCGCGGTGGGTCCGGTCCCGATCATCTGATCGGGCCGGTCCGCCCCCTACAACCCAATCATCATCGGAATCGTCGTCATGAACAGCCGCTACGCCCTCGACAAAAGCGAAGGAAAGATCCTCGGTGTCTGCGCCGGCCTGGCGCGGTCGACTGGCTGGGACCCGCTCCTGATCCGCCTCGGCGCCGTCCTGGCGACGGTGCTGCTCCTCGGCCCGATCGCAATCCTGCTCTATCTGGCAACAGCCTGGATCGCCAACGAGGCCTGATCCCCGGTCCCCGGGAGCCCGCGGTCGGGCGGCATGTCAGCTGATCGGCAGGAACATGCCGAGCAGCGACAAAGCGACCGCGATCGCGGCCAGGATCAGCGCGATCCTCGCCATCACGGAAGCCCGCCGCGCTTCCGCCAGCGCTTCTTCCTGCTGACTCGAAATCGTTTGCGCTCAGGCCGGCAGCGGCCGCGCGACCAGCTCGACGCTCAACATCGTGCCCGAACGCGTGGTCGGCTCCGGCGGCGGAACGCCTTCGGCCTCGAATCCGGTCAGGGCATCGATCAGCGCACGGCGTGCCTCCTCGCGCGCCTCCTCGTCGTCGCGGCCGAGGGCGGTCACGCCCGGGAGATCCGGGAAGGACGCAATCACCAGTCCGTCGTAGCGCGTGACGAGCCGAACGGCATAGCTGAGCATCTTCGCCTTCTCCCGATCAGGCGCACCCCGAATGAGGGCACAGGCGCAAGCGCGACTCCGTTGCCGCTCGTGCAAACTCCCATTGCGGGGCCAAGGAGTCAATGAATCGGGGAGGCGAACAATTGGAAATCGCAACGGATTCTGCGCGACCGTTCAGCCGATGGGCACAAGGCGGGATATTGGCGCGCGGTGGGACTTGCCTTCCCCACATTGCGCTTCGGACGGCCTGAGGGCCGGACCCGTGCTACGGCCGCAAGATTCACCGTGTCACGCGCGCCGCACCCTCCATAGCATGGGCCGGCCGAGTCGCGAACCGCCGACGCGCGGCGGTCCGCCTCCCTTTACCATCCGTTGGCCGCGAGTCCGTGCCGTCCGATGGCCGGATTCAGGACTTGGATTTCGCCGATTTCGCGCGGCCGCTCCTGGCTCGAAGCGCCGGTATCGCCGCGGTGGCGGCGAGTCCCGCGACGACTGCGGCCCCGGCCGCCATCGACGCCCTCGGATGCTCCCTCACCTTGTCCGCGATCCGCCCGAGGCGGCTCTCCGATTCAGCCGGCTGGCTGCGTTCGTCGTTGCCGGAGCGGGGCCCGGCGTGAGGCATGACGGAATTTGGGATGTGCGACATGAAGCAACTCCGGATTCGAGGTACAATGAGACGACGCCAACGGAGCGGGCGGCAGGCGGTTCCGGTCGCGAACCGTTCTTCCGGCGGCGACTGCGACGAAGCGCGTGCGAAAGCCTATTGGCCGTTACGCTGCACTTCGGGAGGCGGCGGCGTCTGGGCGTTGGCCGCGGCGTTGAGCGCTTCGTCGACCACGGCCGGGTCGTTCCCCTCGCGGGCTGCATCGGCGGCGTTCTCCAGTATACCGGCGGCCTCGGGCGTGCTTTGTTCGGCGGCATCTTCGAGCGAGTCGGCGGCATTTTCCGCCGGCGATTGCGTGCCGCAGGCGCCCAAGCCTAGCAAGGCGACGGCGACGAAAGGCAGAAAGGTCTTCATGGCAGCTCCTGGGCTGAGGTCGCCGACTGAACGAGCGCAGGGCAACAGGGTTGCGCCGGTCGGCTGCGCGTCGACACCCGACGAACGCCGGCACCCCTTCCGGAACGGCCGCAGAGACGGCCGCATTGCGTTCCGACAAAGGAGAGAAGGATGAAGAAGCTCACCATCATCGCCGCCGTCGCGGCCTTGCACTTGAACGGATGCGCCGAAGATGCCGCTCCGCCTGCGGCCGATCGGGCCGCCCAGGCGGGGCCTAGGGAGGCGGGCGAGGGCGAAACGGTGATCCGCGCGGACGACAACGGCGCCTTCATCGACACGCCGGCCGGCGAGATCAGGTTCGATCGCAACGGCTTGGACGTCGACCTGGACGGGCGCGAGATCGAAGCGAAGATCCGCACTGGAAAGAATCTGTCCGTTTCGATCGACACCAACCGCCAATGAAGCGGGTCGGCGTCAAAGCGGCTTCTCGTAGATCCGATAGATTCGGTTGCAGCGCGAATCGATCGCGTCCGCGATCGAAATCATCCCCTGATTGTCCTCGAGGACCCATCCGACCTCGCCGCGCTGAATCCCGTAGGCGGAGATGCCGGCGCGACGAATATATTCGATCAGCATGAAGGCGAGCTGGCTGGCGAGACGCGACGTCTGCAGCCTTTTCACCACCCCCATCAACGCAACGCGCGCACCGGGATAGCGGCGCTTCCGCATGCGCCACATCAGCTTCGCCCAGCCGAACGGGAAGAGTTCGCCGTCGAGGTCGCGGATAAGAGCGTTGATGTCGGGAAGCGTGAGCATGAAAGCGACCGGCTCCCCGTCCAGTTCCGCGACGCGGATCACCTCGTCCAGGACGATCGGCTTCAATTTCTTGCCGGCATAAGCGATTTCGGACGGAGTGAGCGGGATGAAGCCCCAATTGTCCGACCAAGCGTCGTTCAGGATGGAGAGGATCAGGGCCGCTTCCTCGTCGAAACGAGACGGGTCGATCTTGCGGATGCGGATGCGCTGATTCTTCTCCCCAGCCGCGACGATGCGCTGGACCAGAGGCGGGAATTCCTTGCTGACGTCGAGGTCGTAGGTGAGCAGGTCCTTGGCCTTGGCGTAGCCGGCGCGCTCGACCCAGCCTTCATAAGCGGCCTTGTTGTGGCCCATCATCACCATCGGCGAATGGCCGTGCCCCTTGATGAGCAGGCCGGGCTCGTCCCAGATGCCCAGCGAGAAAGGGCCCATCGAACGGCTCATACCCTTCGCGCGCAGCCAGTCCTCGGCGGCGGCAAGCAAGGCGCGGCCGGCCGCCTCGTCCTCCGCCTCGAACATGCCCCATTGGCCGAGGCCCGGGGCCATATGTTCGAGCACGAGCGCGTCCACCTGGGCGGAGATGCGGCCGACGATTCGGTCGCCACGCCGGGCGAGGAGGAAGGCCGCCTCGGCATGCTCGAACCAGGGATTCTTGCCCGGCGTGATGAGTCCCCGCACCTCCTCCTTGAGCGGAGGAATCCAGTGAGGATCGTCGGCATTCAGCCGGTAGGCGAGCTCGATGAAGGCCTTCCTGTCGGCCTTGGTGAGGACCCGGCGAATATCGATGCCGGTGTCCGGCGCGGCGGCGTTCATGGCAGGTCGGTAGGCGAAAAACGATTCCGCCGGAAGTGGCCCAGGCGTGTGGAATACAATAATATCCGGGCTAAAAGCTTGACAATGTTTTTACCCGGGCATAAATGGAGCTCCTGTGAGGAGCAAGCAAATGAATGTCACGGCATTTTTCGAAGACCGGATTATCGCCCAGGGACCGAGAGAGGCGGTCACACGTACGATCGAGGATAAATGGGCCGGTGAGCATGGTGCGGTCCGCATATTCGACGACGAAAGCGGACGCACGGTGGATCTCGACCTGTGGGATGCCGCGGCGGGCGCCGAAGCGGCGAAGCCGAACCCGCCGCGCGGGCGCGGCCGGCCGAAAATGGGCGTGGTGGCACGGGAAATCACCCTGCTTCCGCGGCAATGGGACTGGCTGTCCCGCCAGCCTGGCGGCGCTTCGGCGGCCATTCGTCGGCTGGTCGAGGCGGCTCGCAAGGAAGGGCCCGGTCCGGAGGCGCGCCGCGATGCGGTCTATCGCTTCCTGACCGCCATGGCCGGCGATCAGCCCGGCTATGAGGAAGCGCTTCGGGCAATGTACCGGGGCGAGACCGAGCGCTTCCGTGCTTTGATTGCCGACTGGCCGCAGGACGTGTGCAGCTATGCGGAGGACCTGCTGGGCGCGGAGCCCCGCTGATGCGGAGAGAGGCCGGAACGGCGACGTTCCGGCCTCTCTTCATCCTTCCCGGAAGGCGGCAGAGGGTCTCGTCAGGCTTTCTCGCGGCGACGGCGGGGATGGCCGGTGGCGACGCCGCCGCTCAGCCGCGCGACCCACGGCCAGCGCTCGGCCGCCTCCGGCGTATAGCCGAGGTTGAACACGGTCGGGCTCTTCTCGGGCCGCTCGGGGCGGTCATAGAAGGTGCCGAAGAGCTTGTCCCAGAAGAAGGTGGTGATTCCGTAATTGCCGTTCTCGTCATGGAAATGGTGCGCCATGTGACGCTTCTTCATCTCCGCCAGCACGCGGCTCTTGGGCTTGTAGGCGAGATGCTGGATGCAATGGACGAACTCGTAGATGCAGGTGGTGATGAGGCCGGCGGCGAAGGCCGCCATCGCGCCGCCGAAGCCGCCGATCGCCCAGCCCAACGGGATCACGCCGATGGCGATGGTCGGCAGCGTCGTATGGAGCGCACCGAACAGGACCTCGAGATGGTTGGGATCCTGATGATGGTCATAGTGAATGCGCTTCCAGGTCGAAGCCAGGAAGGGGACCTTGAACATCCAGCGGCTGTGCAGCACCCAGCGGTGCAGGACGTACCAGAAAAGCGGATAGACAAGGCTCGCGACCAGAATGGCCGCCAGCGTCGGCAGCAGCGGCGCCGGACGCCAGGCATAGAAGCCGATCGCGACGGCGCTCAGCGCGAGATAGGCGATGATGGCCGGATATTGGAAGTAAGCGATGACGAGCTCGCGTAGGCTCATCTTGTCGAGATGATGCTCGCGTCTCCAGAAGGACGGGCGCAGGGTCTGTTCGATCTTCACCTTGGATCCTCGTAACAGGCTGTCAGGCCGATTGGGAGCGCCTTCGCCCCCCTATGTGTGGCCGCGTCATGGATTTGCAATGAGGCGGTTTTTGGGCGGGACCGGGCGCGCATGGGGCGATTGAAGCGGCCGCGGCAAAAGGACAGATTGGGTCGATGAACGACGAATCGAACAAAGCCGGGCGGCCGTTGGGCGCCGGAATCAGCATCGGTCTCGCGCTCGGCGTGGCGATCGGCCTGGCCATGGACAATCTCGGAGCGGGAATAGGCATCGGCCTCGCGATCGGGATCGCGATCGGGCTGACGATGCGGCGCAAATGAAGGCATGACGGGCCTTCAGACGCTCTCGCGCTCGCGCACGATTCGATTGGCAAGCTCCCAATCCTGCATCCGGTCGACGTCGATCGGTCCTTCCGCGAAAGGCATCAGGATCGGCGCGGTGCGGAGCCCGACGGTGCGCGATAGCGCCGCGAGCACCGTGCGAAGCGTGAACAGGCGGCTCTTGTAGAGAAGGAAGGCGAACAGGCCGAAAGCACCGATCAGCCGACGAGGCTTTTTCCCGAATTGACCGCCGCCGTTGAAGATGCGCGGTCCGTTCAGCGAGCGCGGGGTGAGCAGGGCGTATAGGTTGCAGCTCGAAAAGGCGCCGTCCCGAAAGCGGTGGAAGGCGCGGTTCCCTTCCGGATATTTGGCGAGGACGTGTTGCGCCGGGGTGAGGCCGATCGCGCCGTCGGCGGTCACATCGTCCAGGGCCTCGCAGAAGAAGCGGACCATCTCGGCCGTATGAAGCGCGTTGTCGCCGGTGGTGATGACCATGGGGAGCAGGTCCGGCGCGGCGACCGCGGCAACGCTGGTACCGATATTCTCACGGCTGGCGACGAACTCCACCGTATCGGCGCCGGGAAGGCCGGCGATGATCGCCTTCGCTTCCTCGATGCTGTCCGACTCGATCGCGATGATCGTGCGGCCGATTCTGCCGGAGCCCAGCACGGCCGCCACAACTCGGCGCAACATCGGCTGGCCGGCTATGTCGATGAAGCATTTGTGCGAGACTCCGCCCGCCTTTGCGAGCGGGTCGAGATTCCCACGGCTCGCGGCGAGCACGAGCCCGGTATACAGCCTCTCCCCCATGCATTCGCCTCTAGGGTCCTTGTGGCGGGTTAGGAAGGGAAGCGAGCCACCAACGGCGTCATCAGCGGCGATATTTCCGGGAGATGTGGCAAATCTGCCAGCGCGGCACGCAGAACCGCCTTGTCCCCGACCGGGAGCAGCCCGGCAACGCAGCCGTCATATTTCGCCCAGACCTGATCGATCGTGAAGGGCGAGGCGAGGCTGCCGACCGGCATCGGCACCGCTGTCTCCAACCGGCGGCCGTCCTTCAGCGCCACCTCGACCTCGGTGGGAAACTCGCCCTCCGCCTTGTCGACCGGGTGACGATGGATTCGCGCATAGAGTGCGCGCACCTCGGCGCGGTTCGCGGAGGCGTCGGTGAAATCGGCCAAAGTGCAATTGCCGGTAAGCAGGACGACGGCGAGGCCATATTCGAGCGAGAACTTCGCCTCGAGCGCGTCCTGCGGGTCGGTGTACATCAGGTTCGCCAGGTGAGTGACCGGCGCGCGCACATGGATCGCCTCGACCTCATCCGCGGAAAAGCCGTGATGCTCCCGGAGCGCCAGCAGGCCGTCCATTGCCCGGTGGGCGCTGCCGCAATTGGGAAAGCGCTTCACTCTGAACCCGCTCGACAGGATCAGCAGCGGATCGCCGACACGAGCCGTCTCGAAGCGCAGATTCTGTCCATGCTCGACGTGGGTGAGGCCGTCGCGCAGCCGCTCGTAATCCGGTCCGACCATCAGCCGATTCATGCCGTGGGGACCGTCGAGCGTGGCAAGGCCGGCCGTGATCCCGGCGCGGGCGAGTTCGGCGGCGACGATCCCCGACTTGGCCGCGAGGCCGGCATGGATCGGCTTGGTCATGGTTCCGAACTGCGACATGAAACCAGCCGCCATGCTGGTCGCCATCGACACCGCGAAGCCCGCCTGTTCCGCATCGAGCTTCAGCAGCCGGGCGCAAGCGGCGGCGGCGCCGATCGCGCCGACCGTGGCGGTGGCGTGCCAGCCGCGGTTGCGATGCACGGGGTTCACGCCCTGGCCGACCCGGCCGAGTATCTGCAGCCCGGCGATGTAGGCATCGAGACAGGCGCGGCCAGATGCCTCCTCCTGCTCGGCCAGAGCGAGGATGGCCGGTGCGAGCACCGCCGTGGCATGCGCCTTGGCGGGATCGAAATTGTCGTCGAAGTCGAGCGCGTGGGCAGCCGTGCCGTTGACCAGCGCGGCCCAGGGGGCGGCAAGCCGGCGCCCAGCGCCGATCGCGGCGGCCGGGCCGTCACCCCAGGCCTGCACCGCCTCGAACACATGACGCGTCACCGGCTCGACCGCGCCCGGAACGGAGACGGCAATGACGTCGATAAACTGGCGATGGGCCGATTCCCATGCCGCCTCGGGCCAGGCGTCGGGAGTCTCGGCGAGCCAGGCGCCATAAGCTTGAACGGGATTGGCGGTCATCGGCTCTACCTAAGCGGCGGACCAGGGTCAGACCAGCCGGAGCCTGCGGGCGACACCGCCCAGGGCAAGCCGCTCCTCGCGGGTGAGGCCGTAGCGCAACGCCAGCCAGCTGGTGGCCGCCCAAATTGCGAGGTTGAGCGCGAAGCGCAACGGACCGCCGGTGAAGTGCTCGACGAGGGCCATCGCCGCCACTCCGACGAGCGCGACGGCGAGCCCCTGGAACAGCTTGCGGCCGAAGGGTGACAGGCCGTCGCTGACCCGGAGCTCGACCGCGGCGGCCCAGGTCGAGGCGAGGACGGCGGCCGAGACGGCGATCGCCATCCCCATGGCGCCGAGCGAGGGAGTCAGCCACAGGGCCAGCACGATCCAGATCAGGAAGGCGAGCAGGCTGTTGAGGAGCGGCAGGGCGCGATGCCCGGTCATCTCGACGATCGTCGCCGCCGGCCCGACGATCGCCTCCGCCGCCCGCGCCGCGCTGAGCAGGGCCAGCAGAGGGAGGGCAGCCATCGCCTCGCGGCGGTAGACACTGAGCACGTCGGCGCCGGTAAACACAAGAAGCCCGGCGAGCGGGATGACCAAGGCGGTCGAGACGCGGCTGGCAAATTCATAGAGCGGCGCGATCGCGGCCCGGTCCGCATGGGCCTGTGCCGAGGAGAGCGGCCCCAGCACATATTGGAAGGCCTGGCGGACGATGTAGGGAACGGTCGAGAGCTTGCGCGCAATCTCGAAGATGCCCGATGCGGCGGCGCCGCGCGCGCCCGGGAGCATGAAGTTGATCAGCAAGGGCGGCGCATCGATCAGCATCCGCCGCGACAGGTTTGCGGGGAGCAAGGCCATTCCGGAGCCGATCAGCTCCAAGGCGAGAGCGCGGGGCAACGGCGCGTGCAGCAGGGTGCGGACATCGTAATAGCGGGCGAGGAGCGGCAGGCACAGCAGAGCGGTGACGAAGAGGGAACTCAGATGGGCCGCCATCAGTCCAATACTCTGGAAGCCCATGGCGAAGAAGCCTGCGGCGAAGGCCAGGCGGGCGAGCTGCTCCCAGAAGATGCGCAGGCGGATCTCCGGCCCGAAGGCGCGGCGCGCGCGGACGGCAGAGGTGGCGACCTCGATGAAGGTCCAGAGCGGAAGCGCCCAGATGAACAAGGCGATGGCCGTCGGCAGCCGGGCAGCGTCGGCGGGCGCGGCCGAGAAGATGGGCGCGATCGCCTCGGCGTTCAGCGAGACGACGGCGGCGACGGCCGTTGCCGGGAGCACCGTGGCGAGCAGGGCCAGCTTCACGGCACCATGGGCGAGCGCCTCGCTCTCACGAGTCGGAACCACCCGCTGGAGCGCGCTGGTCATCGACAGGTCGAGCAGGTTGGTGAGCAGGCTGACCGCGCCCCACAAAGCGACGTAGATGCCGTAGCCGGCGAGGCCGAACATCCAGATGTAGAGCGGCTGGGCGAGCGCCTCGATCAGCGCGCCGGCGCGAGACAGGCCGGCAAGGCCCGCGCCGCGCGCGACCTCGCCGCGGGTGACGGCGGGGGCGGCCGCCCCGGGGTCGTCAGGCAAGGCCGGCTCCCCCCTCTCCGGGCTCACTCTTCGGTCCGGATCAGTACGGCCTCGCCGACGAGCAGGAAGAGGAGGAACGGACCCCAAGCGGCGAGAAAGGGCGGATAGGCACCGAAATTGCCCATCGCCAGCGCGAAATTGTCAGCGACGAAATAAGCGAAGCCGAGGGCCATGCCGACCACCGCGCGGAAGAAGAGCTGGCCGGAGCGGGCAAGCCCGAAGGCGGCCGTGGCGGCAAGCAACGGCATCAGCACCGTCGACAGGGGGCCGGAAAGCTTGTGCCAGAGGCTCGCCTCCAGCGTCGCCGTCGGCCGGCCGGCGGCGGCGACCGCGCCGATGGATTCGCGCAGTTCCCAGAAATCCTGCTCGTCGGGATCGACCGCTGCGAGGGTGAACTGCTCGGGCCGAAGCGAGGCGCCGAGCTGGACGCTCTCCATCTGCGAGAGCTGGCCGCTTTCGACCGTGAACATGCGGGCGCCCCGCAGCTGCCAGCCCCCCGCGTTCCGGGCGCCGGTTTCGGCTTCGAGGATCCGTCGCAGGGTTCCGCCGGTGCGATCGTAGATGGTGATCCCGGAGAGCCGGGTCTGCTCGCCCGCGCCGACGACCTGATCGACGAAGATAAGATCCTCGCCATGCTGGACTCGAACATTGCTCTGAATATCGGTCGACGCCGGGACCGGACCGTAATCCACCGCTTCCCAGGCCGACAAAGCGGCGTTGGCGCGGGTGACGATCCGCTCGTTGAAGGCGAAATTGGCCACTGCGATGAGCAAGCCGGCGAGCACCAGCGGGGCGACGATCTGGTGGGCCGAGATCCCCACCGCCTTCATCGTCACGATCTCGCTATTCTGATTGAGCGTCACCAGGGTGATCAGGGTGCCGAGCAGCACCGAAAAGGGCAGGAATCGAGCGACGAGCTGGGGAACGCGCAAGCCGACATAGCGCCAAAGCTCGGCCTCGCCATTGCCCGCATGGGCAAGGATCTCGCCGCTGTTGCCGAGCAGGTCCAGGGTCATCAGGATGAGGACGAGCGCGAGCAGCACGGACAGGCTGCGCAGGAAGAACAAACGCACCATGTAGGCGGCGATCTTCCGCGACGGAAAGAATTGGAGGTTGATCATGCCGTGCGGGCATCCCCGATCCGACGGATGCCGCGGCCACGACGAACGATGCGGCCGATCAGGCCGGCGGCCTTGCCGAAGGCTCGCTCGAGCGCGCCGATCGGCTGGCCCCCCGGCTTCTGCGCCAGGGTCCAGTACATCCAGACGATGAGCGCCGCGAAGAGGAGGAACGGGACCCACAAGGCGATGAGCGGGTCCATCCGGCCGAGCGCCCCCATCTCCTCCGCATATTGATTAACCTTGTGATAGGTCACCACCATCACGATCGCGAGGAAGATGCCGAGGCCGGACGTGCTGCGCTTGGGTGGCACCGCCAGGGCGACCGCCAGCAAAGGCAGCAGCAGAATCATCACCACCTCCACGATGCGGAAGTGGAAATTGGCCCGGATCGCGTTGCGACGATCCTGCGGCGCCGCCTGATTGCGGGCGATTCGGACCAGCTCGGGCAAGGTGAGCTCCTCGGTGCCGTTGCCGCGGCCGCGGAACTGGTCGATCGCCGGAAGGCTGATCGGCAGATCGTGCCGGACGAAGCTCAGCACGCGGGGCGTCCGGTAGCCCGGTGCGTCATGGACCAGCCGCCCGTTGGCGAGGCGCAGCAGAATGGTGTTTGGATCGTCGGTGGCGAGGAAGGTGCCGCGGTCGGCGGTGACGGCGAGGGTTTTCCCGTCGCGGCTCTCGACCCGCAGGAACACGCCGTGCAGGTCGGTACCGCCATCCTCGCTCCGTTCGACCCGCAAGGTCGTCCGCCGGCCGAGACTGGTGAACTCACCCACCCTGATCGATGCGCCGAGGGCGCCCGACCTCAGATCGAATTCCAGCCCCTCATAGGCATATTCGGAATAAGGCTGGATGAAACCCACGATCATCAGATTTAGGCCGAGCAGGACGCCGGTATAGATGTAGGGCACCCGCAGCAGCCTTCCGTAGCCGAGGCCGATGGCGCGCAGCGAGTCGAGCTCCGACGACAAGGCCAGCCGGCGGAAGGCCAGCAGGATACCGAGCAGCAGGCCGATCGGGATGCCGAGGCCGAGATATTGCGGGATGGTGTTGGCCAGCAGCCGCCACACGACGTTGACCGGCCCGCCCTCGCTGACGACGAAATCGAACAGCCGCAGCATCTTCTCGAGCAGCAGGAGCATGGCCGCCAGAATGAGCGTGCCCATCAGCGGAACGAAGATCAGCTTCGCGAGATAGCGATCGATCTGGGTCGCAACACTCAATTTTTCGACGCTCCATGACCACATTTTGGCCGCAAGCTTGGACGATCTGGCATGCATGGGGGCTCGATACAACCAGCCAGCCGTGTCTGCGGCTGGCTCCATAGCTTCCAGGAGTTTCATGGTCATGCTGAAACTGACGGCAAAGGCTGCGGCGGCCCTGGGCCTCGCTCTGGCGGCGCAGGCTGCGCCCGCCCAGGCGGCCCTCGGCCCGGATGCGGCCGCGTGCCGCTCCGGCGACGGCCCCGCCATCCTCGTCAACGTCGACGGCTTCAAGGCTCGAACCGGTAATATCCGGGTCAACGTCTATGGCAGCGATCCGGCCAAGTTCCTCGAGCGGGGTCAATATATCCGGCAGATCAACCTGCCAGTGACCCGCCGCGGGGCGATGCCGATCTGCGTGTCGGTGCCGCGCGCCGGCCGCTATGCGGTGGCGGTTCGGCACGACGTCGACGGCAACGGCCGCAACAGCTGGAACGACGGCGGCGGCTTCTCGCGCAATCCGAACATCTCGCTCACCAATTTGCGGCCGAACTACGGCAATGTCGCCTTCAACGTGGGCGGCGGCGTCCAGAACGTGAACGTGGTGCTGAACTATCGGTTCGGCCTCTCGGTCCGGCCCGTCAACGGATAAGGGTCACCAACCATGGCGCTGGTCGCGCTCCTTTCCAATCCCCGCTCGACCGGCAATCAGTCCATGCTGCCGAGAGTGCGGCGCTTTTGCGCCCGCCACGAGGAAATCTTCCACTACGAAGTAGAGCACGTCGATCAGATCAGCGCGGCGCTGAGGTCGATCGCGCGGGTGAAGCCGCGCGTGCTCGTGGTCAATGGCGGCGACGGCACCGTCCAGGCGGCGCTCACCGAGCTCTACCATGGCGGCCATTTCGAGACGCCGCCGCCGGTCGCGGTGCTGGCCAACGGCAAGACCAACCTGATCGCCCACGATCTCGGCGCCGACGGCGATCCCATCGCGGCGCTCGAGCGGGTGCTCGAACTCGCCCGCTCCGACCTCGAGCCGCACATCGTCTCGCGCGAGCTGATCTCGCTGACCGATGGCGATCCCGCCCGGCGCCCGGTGCTCGGCATGTTCCTCGGCGGCGCCGGCCTCGCCGACACGATGCTCTACTGCCGCCACAAGATCTATCCTCTCGGGCTGCCAAACGCGGTGGCGCATGCGCTCGCCTTGCTGCTCGGGCTGATCGCGATCCTGGTCGGCCGGCCGGCGCGCTTCCTGCCGATGCCGCCGCGCCCGATCACCGTGTCGGTGACCCGCAGCGGCGTGCTGCAGGGCAGCTTCGCCTTCCTCATGGTAACGACCCTGCAGCGGCTGCTGTTCAGCAGCCACATGCCGGGTGCGGGGCAGAGTGTCGGATCGATGCAGCTCCTCGTGATCGAGCGGAACCTTCCCGCTTTGATCCGGGCGCTGGTCGCCTCGATCCGCGGCCGGCTCGGCCGGATCAGCCTCGACGGCGTGCATATCGAGCGCGGCGAGGAGATCAGGATCGAGGGGAGCGGCTCCAGCGTCTTGCTCGACGGCGAGCTATTCGAAGCAGGCCACGGCCGGCCGATCGTGCTGCGCCCGACCGCTCCGGTGCCGTTCCTGAGGCTGGCAGCCTAGGCCGACCATCATTGGCGCTGCGCTTTTCGGGCGCGCGAAGTGAGGTCCTCTAGCTTGAGCTAACAACGAGGAGCTTCTTCGGGCCGAACGACGATCAACGAGGCCAACTTTCCTGGAGAGTCAGCTTCCATGAACCGCGAATAACGGACTCATTCAGGACCGGCTCAATCGCCTGGGGGCATAGGGACGTTCGAGCCCGGCGGTCGCGTATCTTCGCCGGCTCCAGTCCTCCCTAGTTCCCTCGTGTCGCGTATCGAGGGAGGGGCCGGCATCCTCCATGAGGGTGCCGGCCCCAACTTTTTTCGGGCGTGGTAGCTGCGTCCGCCCGCGCGGCCGGGCGCCGAGTCGGGAAGCTGGACGGCGGCGCGGGCGCGGCTCGGCGGCCATGCCGCCTCCCACTCAATCCGCCTCCGTCGGAGGACGATTCAGAACCGCCGTCGACTGCCCAGATTGCCCGTTCAGTCCTCGGCCGGGAACATGTGCGCATAGGGCTCGGCTTCCTTCAGCACGCGGGCGAAGGAGGGGCGCGATTCGAGGCGTTCCAGATAGGCGGCGAGGGTGGGGAAGCGGCCGTCCGAGGGCTGGACCTTTTCGGCATAATGGAGCGACGGCGCCGCTGCGCAGTCGGCGAGGCTGAAATCCTCGCCGGCGGCCCAGGTCCGGCCGTCGAGCCGCTCTTCCAGCAAGCCGCGGGCGGTGGCGATGAGAGCGTGGGCGGATTCGACCGCGCCCGGATCGCGATGCCCATCGGCGCGAAAGCGCTCGAAGACGATGCGCTGCATCGGGGTCATCATATAATTGTCGAAGATGCGGTCGAGCAGCCGCACCTCGAGCGCGGCGTCGGGATCCTCCGGAATCAGCCGGACCGGGCCGGGATGGTGGAGCCCCAGATGCTCGATGATGATCGAAGTCTCGGCAACGACGCGGCCGCCATCCTCGAGGACAGGCATCTTGGCGAGCGGCCACAGGGCCGCGAAGGCGGCATGGGCTTCGGGATCCATCGGGTTGAGCTCGTGGAAGGTGAACGGGGTTTCGTTCTCGTAAAGGGCGATGAGCGCCTTCCAGCAATAAGAGGAGAGCGGGTGGGCGTGGAGCTTCAGGGCCATTGGTCGTTCCTTACCATCTGTCGGGGGTGGTGACGGCTTCGCCGGGGCCGAGCCCGAAGAAGACCTCGACCGAGCGCAGGCGATCGCCGGCGAAGCGCATATGCTCGACGTTCCGGATACGCTTTCCGTTCTTCATCACGGCCTCGTAAAGGACAAGGGCTCCGTCGCGGCCGTCGGGCAGCACGTGCTGGACGTCGAAGCTTTCCTGCCCGCCGGCATTCGGCCAGCAGCGGCGGAAATATTCGTCGCGGTCGATATGGTCGTCATAGGGGCTGGTGAAGCTGAACGGGTCGCCGACATAGGCCTCCACCGCGGCGCGGTCCGCCCGCGCCCAGGCGGCGTAATAGCCGGGGATCACCCGCTTCATCTCGTCCGGGGCCACGCTCACTCGCCCCGTGCCACGATGACGTGCGTGGCCTTGTCCGACGCGACCTGCTCGACGACCCGATAGCCCAAGGCGGGCAGATTCAGGCCGGCGAACAGCGGCTCGCCGGAGCCAAGCAGGACCGGGGCGATGGCGAAGTGCATCGAATCGATCAGCTTCGCCTCGAGATATTGGCGGATGGTCGCGGCGCCGCCGCCCACGCGCACGTCCTTGCCGTTCGCCGCCGCTTTGGCTTGGTCGAGTGCCGCCTCGATCCCGCCGGTGACGAAATGAAAGGTCGTTCCGCCCTCCATCTCGAGCGGCGGCCGCTCATGGTGCGTGAGGACGAAGACCGGCACATGATATGGCGGATTGTCCCCCCACCAGCCCTTCCACGACTGGTCGGGCCAGGCGTCGCGAACGGGGCCGAACATGTTGCGGCCGAGGATCCAGGCGCCGACATTGTCGAAGCCGCGCGCGACCATTTCGTCGTCGATGCCCGTCGTGCCGCTCTTGCCGCCCATCTGCTGGAAGGTGCGGGTCGGCACCATCCAGTCGTGCAGCGATTCCCCGCCGCGGCCGAGCGGGTTCTCGAGGCTCTGGTCGGGACCGGCGCCGTAGCCGTCGGCCGAGATGCTGAAGCTTTCGACTCGAAGTCTGGACATGGGATGCTCCTATCTGCTTGCACTTTGCAACTGGTTGCGGAATAGCCAGACCGATCTTACATTGCAAGCAGTTTTTTCAGGATGAAGGTGCAGAACATGACAGCGCAGCGCTCGGGATGCCCGATCAACCTCACGCTGGAGACACTCGGCGACCGATGGAGCCTGATCGTCATCCGCGACATCATGTTCGGAAACCGACGCCACTTCCGGGAGCTGCATGGGGCCTCGGACGAGGGGATCGCCTCGAACATCCTCGCCGACCGGCTGAAGCGGCTGGTCGAAGCGGACCTGCTCAGCCGGGCGGAGGATCCGAGCCACAAGCAGAAGGCGATCTACAGCCTCACCGAAAAGGCGATTCAGCTCGTCCCCCTGCTGGTCCAGATGGGTGCCTGGGGACGCCGCCACCTGCCGGTGAGCCGCGAGATGTCGGTGCGGCAGGAACTGCTCGAGGAAGGCGGGCCGGCTCTGTGGGACGCTTTCATGGACGAGCTTCGGACGCTCCACCTCGGCGTCCCGGCCAAGGGCCCCAGCGTGCTGGCGCGGCTTCGCCAAGCCTATGAGGAGGCGCTGGCGGAGAAGGGCTGACAGGCCGGGGGTTCTAGGGGAGCTTCGGAGGTTCGCCGAGCTCGCGCCACAATGCACCGTTTCCGTTCTTCGGCGCAGCGGGTGAAATTGACGAAATTGACACTTGCCACGCGCGCGAGGCCGCCCGGCCTCGAAGGACGGCTCGACAGCGGCCCCGTAACGTTGCGGTCCTCATGCCCGGTGCCTTGCCGCAATCGGGGCCGCCGCCACGCTTGGGCCTCGCCTCATCGGGCGAGCGCCTGCTACGCGCCGTCTCACGCGAGCGTGGACGAACCACCGGATCGACTATGTGAAAGAGCCGGGAGAGGTTTACCAGATCTTTGTGAACAAATCAAGAACAAGGCGGTACATGGCCGGCTTTTGCGAGTCGCTGGCCGGAGCGACGGGCCCTGTACTTCGGGTCCGGTCGACGCCGTTGAGGATTCGCTCCGGGAGAGGCGACGTGGCAGCGCACGAGCCAGGCGACCGACCATCGGACGGGGTAGAATCGTTGCGTGCCTGTAAACACAGCGGAAATGCGCCGATGCGACGAATCGAGTCGGTTAAAGGGCATTTACCTCTTGTGTCCGAATCCAGATTGGGCACAATGGGTAGTGGCGCTTCGCAGGGGGAGACGCTAAGAGTTGTGGAATCGCCTGCCGGCGGCCCGAACCGCCGGACAGGCCCGCTCGTCCCTTGTGGATATCGGGGACAAGCCCGGATTAGCCCACCGCTCCCCTTCCCGATGGCCTAAGATGGGCGTATCGCCCACTGGAACGTTTTGTGAACGAGGGGTAGAGTGATGGACTTGTCCGGCAGCAACGAAGTGAGCGCGATCGACGTGACCGAGACCGTCACGGATGCGCCCCCGAAGAAAGCGGGCGCCGCCGAGAAAGCGAAGGCGCCCGATTCGAAGTCGGTGCAGCCGCGCGCCTATGAGGTCGAGCTCGACCTCAGCCGCGACTCGCTGCTGACCGAGTTCGGCAAGGACACGCTTCGCGACCGCTACCTGCTGCCCGGCGAGAATTATCAGGACCTGTTCGCCCGAGTCGCCTCGGCCTATGCCGACGATGCCGGCCATGCGCAGCGGCTCTACGACTATATCTCGAAATTGTGGTTCATGCCGGCGACGCCGGTATTGTCGAACGGCGGCACCGGGCGCGGCCTTCCGATCTCCTGCTATCTCAACTCGGTGAACGACAGCCTGGAGGGCATCGTCGGCACCTGGAACGAGAATGTCTGGCTGGCGGCGCGTGGCGGCGGAATCGGCACCTATTGGGGCAATGTCCGCGGCATCGGCGAGGCGGTCGGACTCAACGGGAAGACCAGCGGGATCATTCCGTTCGTGCGGGTGATGGATTCGCTGACGCTGGCGATCAGCCAGGGATCGCTGCGGCGCGGATCGGCCGCCTGCTATCTCGACGTCTCGCATCCCGAGATCGAGGAGTTCCTGGAGATCCGCAAGCCGTCGGGCGACTTCAACCGCAAGGCGCTGAACCTGCACCATGGCGTGCTCGTCTCCGACGCCTTCATGGAGGCGGTGCGCGACGGCGCCGAATGGACGCTTCGCAGCCCGAAGGACGGGACGGAGCGCGCCACCGTCGACGCGCGGGCGCTGTTCCAGAAGCTGGTCGAGACTCGCCTCGCGACCGGCGAGCCCTACATCATCTTCATCGACCAGGTGAACCGGTCGATGCCCAAGCATCAGCGCGACGTCGGGCTCAAGGTGTCGACGTCGAACCTGTGCTCGGAAATCACCCTGCCGACCGGGACCGACCAGTTCGGCAACGAGCGCACCGCGGTCTGCTGCCTGTCCAGCCTCAATCTCGAGACCTGGGACGAATGGAATGGCGACAAGCTGTTCATCGAGGACGTGATGCGCTTCCTCGACAATGTGCTGACCGATTATATCGACCGCGCCCCCGAGGAGATGGCGCGGGCCAAGTATAGCGCGTCGCGCGAGCGCAGCGTCGGCCTCGGCGTGATGGGCTTCCACTCCTTCCTCCAGGCCCGCAGCATCCCGTTCGAGGGGGCGATGGCGAAGAGCTGGAACCTGAAGATCTTCAAGCATATCCGCGCGCAGGTCGACGAGGCCTCGATGATGCTCGCGCACGAGCGCGGGCCGTGCCCGGACGCCGCCGACCAGGGCGTGATGGAGCGCTTCTCGTGCAAGATGGCGATCGCCCCGACCGCCTCGATCTCGATCATCTGCGGCGGCACCAGCGCCTGCATCGAGCCGATCCCGGGCAACGTCTACACCCACAAGACGCTGTCCGGCTCCTTCTCGATCCGCAATCCGCATCTGGAGGCGCTGCTCAAGGAGAAATCCAAGAATAGCGAGGGGGTCTGGTCCTCGATCCTCGAGCGCGGCGGATCTGTCCAGCATCTCGATTTCCTGACGCCGGAAGAGAAGGACGTGTTCAAGACCAGCTTCGAGATCGACCAGCGCTGGCTGCTCGAGCTCGCCGCCGACCGGACGCCCTATATCGACCAGGCCCAGTCGCTGAACCTGTTCATCCCGGCCGACGTCGACAAATGGGACCTTCTGATGCTGCATTTCCGGGCGTGGGAGCTCGGCATCAAATCGCTTTACTATCTGCGCTCGAAGAGCGTGCAGCGCGCCGGCTTCGCCGGCGGCGTGGAGGCGGACAATACGCCGGAGCTGAAGGCGATTCCGCTCGAGACCACCGATTATGACGAATGCCTCGCATGCCAATGATTCCGTCATCGGCACCGGCTCGGCACTCCGGCTTGTCCTTGATCCGAACCGACGAAGAAGGGGCGAGATGAGCGGCGGACGACGAGACTGAAGGTGGGGGGACCGGCGGGAGACGGAGCGCGGCGCGCCCGCTCCCGCCGGCTTCTAGGGGGATGGAAGAATGACGATCGTCGACACGACCAAGTTCGCCATCGGCATCCTCTTCGCCATCATCGGCGTCGGCCTGCTCGTCCTGTCGCGCGGCACGCGCGGCTTCGGCCAGCGCAAGCAGGCCGGCGGCCTGTTCGTGATCGGCTCGGCGGTGTTCATCTCGGTCGGCCTGGGCTGGCTGGACCTGTAGGAGAAGAGAGCGACGTGCCTGCGACGATCACCCTCGGCCATATCCTGCTGCTGGTGGCGGCGATCGACCTGATCGCGGCGGCCGGCTTCGCGACGAGCGCGCAGCGTCATGCCGGCCATGGCCGGGGCACGCCGCAATATGCTCGCGCCCGCACGGCAAGGCGGGCGGCCTTCTATGCCCTAGCGTCCGCTCTGGTCTTCGCCGCCATAGGCTGGCTGACGCCGCTGCGCGACATCGCCCTGATGGGAGGGCAATGATGGACCGTCGCCGCACCCTCGCTGCGCTGGCGCTGGCCGGCGCGCTTCTCACGCTCGCCGCCTGCGCCAACCAGGCCGAGAGCGGCGTGGCGCCGGAAGCGCCCGGATTCCTCTTCGGCCTGTGGCACGGCTTCATCTTCCCGATCGCCTGGGTGCTGTCCTTGTTCATGGACGACGTCGCGATCTACGCGGTGCCCAACAATGGCGGCTGGTACGATTTCGGCTATTTCCTCGGCATCTTCGTGTTCGGCGCCGGGGCGCGGAAGAGCCATGTCGTCTATCGCGAACGGGTCGTCCGGGTGCGGGAGCGGAACTGATGGCCGATCCGCTCGCCAGCCTCGTCTTTCCGCTGACCGCGCTGCTGCTGGCTGTGCGCGGCACCATGTCGAAGGACGTGCCGTGGAAGCGGTTTGCCGGAGCGGTGCTCGCGGTGCTGCCCTTGCTCTTGCCGCTGCTCGCCCAGTTCCTGCCGGTCGGAGGCGCCCGCCCCCTCGCACCGGCGGCAGCGGGAGCCTATCTTTTCGCCTGGGCGTTCATGTCGCGAGATCCCCTGTGGATTCGCATGGCGTCGGCGGTCCTGGGCGCGGCCGCCTTCGTCCCGGTCCTGCTGCTCGCGGCCACCGGGTTCGACCTGATCGGCGCGATCCGGTGACCGGGCCCATGGACACCGGAAGCGTGCGTGCACGACGAAGTCGCTGGCCGGCCTGAAAGGCCGGCACCCATGCCCTCCCAACTAGGGAGGGAGCCTGAAGTCAAATTTGTCGATTTGGAGTTTGTCAGATGCCCCTCTTGGAAGCCCGCAAGCAGTACAAGCCGTTCGAATATCCCTGGGCTTTCGATTTCTGGAAGCGCCAGCAGCAGATCCACTGGATGCCGGAGGAGGTGCCGCTCGGCGAGGATTGCCGGGACTGGGCGCAGAAGCTCACCGAGCATGAGCGCAACCTGCTGACCCAGATCTTCCGCTTCTTCACCCAGGCCGACGTCGAGGTGCAGGATTGCTATCACGACAAATATGGCCGGGTGTTCAAGCCGACCGAGATCAAGATGATGCTGACCGCTTTCTCCAACATGGAAACGGTGCACATCGCGGCGTACAGCCACCTGCTCGACACGATCGGCATGCCGGAGAGCGAATATTCGTCCTTCCTCCAGTATAAGGAGATGAAGGACAAGCACGACTATCTCGCCACGTTCGGCGTCGACACGGACGAGGATATCGCGCGCACGCTCGCCATGTTCGGCGGCTTCACCGAGGGGCTGCAGCTGTTCGCGAGCTTCGCGATGCTGATGAACTTCCCCCGCTTCAACAAGATGAAAGGGATGGGCCAGATCGTCTCCTGGTCGGTGCGCGACGAGAGCCTGCATTGCGAGGGCATCACCCGGCTGTTCCACGCCTTCGTGCGCGAGCGCGACTGCCTCACCAAGGGGGTCCGCGACGACATCATGGACATCTGCCAGAAGACCGTACGGCTCGAGGACGCGTTCATCGACCTCGCCTTCGAGATGGGGCCGGTGCCCGGCATGACGCCCAAGGAGATCAAGAAATATATCCGCTACATCGCCGACTGGCGGCTGGGGCAGCTCGGATTCACGCCGATCTACATGATCGACGAGCACCCCCTCCCCTGGCTGGCGCCGCTCCTCAACGGCGTCGAGCATGCCAATTTCTTCGAGACCCGCGCGACCGAATATTCGAAGGCCGCGACGCGGGGGAACTGGAACGAGGTGTGGGACAATTTCGATCGCCGGCAGAAGGCCAATGCGGCGAACGATGTGCCGGAGGGCGAAGGCGGGGACGATATGTTCTCGCGGGCCGGGGTGGCCGCGGAGTAGACGTTGCCGCTAGTACGACTTGGGCGAGCCAGATATAGCAATCATGCTGCGGAAGACTGCAACAATAATAGTGTCGCTTGCCGTCGGATATCTGCTGCGTCGATTGAGAAGTAGTGGATATCCTACTCCGAATGAAGAGAGCAGTTCAGATCATCCATTGTCACACGTCGACTCATTAAGATGCTACGAATGGATGCTTGCGGAATGCTCAACTCTTAATCAACAGAGGCAAGCTCGACAGGATAGCTTAATTACCACGGTAACCAATGTTTCATCAGCCGCCCTGCTTGCAATTCCGAGCCTTATATTTGCGATAGACATACCGACGCCCCAGGTGACCTCATCACCATTAGTATATACTGGCTTGTTGCTTTTTATGGCTTCATTGGTAGCTGCAATGAGTGAGCAACATTTCTCTGCAATTGCCTATGAAGCGCAGACGCGAATTACGGAGTCATACTATACTAAGCAAAGTTCGGCCCGTGATCATCCGTCGAGCCGGCGAGCCGTTAAATGGGCCCGTAGAACAGCTTACATTCTGTTTGGTAGTGCATTAGTGTCTTCATCTGTCGGATTATTGCTTTTGGAAGGAGTTAGAAATGGCTAAGCCTCCTGCGCCCCCAACTCCTCGGCCTTCTCCGCCCTCGCCTTCAAGGCCAACTCCAAACCAATTTCCTGGGCGCGATGGAGGCGGCCAAAAGTCCGACCCGTCTAGAATACCGCCTCCTCCACCTAAGAAGTAGCCGCTTGGGTTACTGACCTAACCTAGTTCTCGGTTCGAGCGCCACAATGGCGAGGCGATGAACGTCGCCGCGACCGCCATGGCACCCGGGTGGTGGATCCTTGCGAGCCCCGAGGGCGGAACCGATGACGGCCCGGCGCTTCCGCAGTCAATTCTGCAACGCACTAGTCCTGACTTGACACCCTTGCGGTCACTCCGCCCGAGATGGCCTCACTCAGAATGATGGGAAGCAATAAGACACTTTACTTTTCTACGGAGAATGTGCATCATACTTCAGTCCAACGAGAGAAGGGGTAATCGTGTCCGATCCGCTGCTCCAGCAAGAGGTGCTTGCTACGCTGCTCCGCGAGACCAATTTGACCTTCTGGCAGGTGCTGACACAGCGAAAGCGTTGGGCCTACAGCGAGGCATTCGCAGCGGTCGATAACGACCCCCGCCCCCTGCCTAATCAAAAGAAGGCGAAGCTCTTGGATGAGCGCTTTTATCTGTGCGAGCGCGCCCTCCACGATGCCGCAGTTGAGGCTGGCGCGGTGTCATCAGATCAGAAGATCGCGGTCAACAATTGGATTTACACCGTCGCACGAGTGGGTGCGATTTCGATTATCCAGACCTATGTTCAAAGCCCGGAGGATTTTGCGCGCCCCGCGAAATTTCGAGAGCAGCACGCCGGCCTGAACGACTTTCTGAGGCGCCCCCAGTTCGCCCTCGGCGATGTGTCTCCCGCGATATTCGAGATCAGCAAGGTCGCTGGGATCATCATTCATGGTCCGCGAGGGCGACCGTTCACCGAAGCGCTTCAGCGGCTCGAGTTCCTGAACTTCTGCGTCCCGTCGGAGGATTACAAACGGTGGGAGGTAAATCTCCCAGTCCCGGAAATCGTTGCCGCATTTAACGCGGCGCCAGCCGCGCAACCGCAGCGGGATATCGCAACTCCGAAGCCGCGCGATCGAGACCAGGACAAGAAGGACCGCAAGGAATCCGCATGACTGTAGGCACCCCTGGGTTTGTACCTGACCGACTGACAGAAGCCCGAGAGTCGCTCGGGCTGACGAAGGTCGCATTGTCTGAATTGATCGACGTGACCCCGACGGCGGTTTCTCAATATGAGAGCGGGACGAGCCCGCGACCTGAGGTGTTAGATCAGATCAGCCAGAAACTCGGTTTCCCACGCTCCTTTTTCCTGAGGCCTCCGGTGACCGATGACGACGCTCCCATTTTCTGGAGGTCTAACGCAGCGGCGACGAAAATCGCTCGCCAGCGCGGTCTCCAGCGCCTCAAGTGGTGCAAGCAGATCACCAGCTACCTTACGGAGTATTTTGAGTTTCCCAAGGTAGACTTTCCGGAGGAGCTATTTTCTAGCGTCGATTTTAGAGAACTGACCACTAAAGATATCGAGCGGTCTGCCGATCAACTTCGACAGTTTTGGGGATTCGGACAGCACCCGGTTCCTGACCTTCTGCTTGAACTCGAAAATAGCGGCACGATTACTGCTCGCATTAACATGGCCGCCGAGACGCTGGACGCATTCTCACAATGGTCGACTAGGATCGGCATTCCGTTTGTGATTCTTGGCAAAGATCGGGCGAGCGCCGTCCGCTCTCGCTTCGATGCAGCCCACGAGCTCGGCCACCTTCTTTTGCATCGTGACGTGGATAGAAAGCGCATCAATTCGAAGGAAGATTTCAAGCTTATTGAGAAGCAGGCCCATAAGTTCGCTGCCGCCTTCCTACTTCCGGGGAAGGCGTTCTCCGACGAGCTTTGGACCCCGAGCCTAGATGGCTTTCTTGCTCTTAAGGAGCGGTGGCGTGTCTCGATTTCGATGATGGTGATGCGGTGCGAGAGCATCGGCATCACGGAAAAGGAAGAAACCCAGCGCCTGTACATCAATTATAATCGAAGGGGCTGGCGCACCGAGGAGCCTTTGGATTCAGTGCTGAAGCATGAGGAGCCCAAGATCCTGCGGAGAAGCTTTGAGGCTCTCATTCAAGAAGGCATCAAGTCACGGCAGCAAATAATCGACGACTTGTCCCTGCCTACTCGCGAGATCGAGCAGTTGGGCGGGTTGCCGGCCGGGTTCCTCTCAGGGAATCAGGCTGAGATTAAGGCTTTCCCCTCGCTGAGAGAGGGTGCGCGATCTGCTGCCAATGATTCCTCTGGCAAGGTGGTGAATCTGTTTGGGAGCGCTAAGGCGGATGAGAGCTAGGGCTGAGCCCACCGCTTAGCAGTCGCCTTCCGTGCAAACTCGGCCCGCCGCTCCGGTTCGCCGCTCGGGCCTCACCGCCCTTCCTGCCCAGTTCCGCGCGCCCTTGTCCTTCCCAGCGATGGACGCGCTAACGTCCACCTCCCCCGTCAGCAAGCGCATGACGCGTACAGCGTTGCTCACAACGTCGACGGAGCGCCTCTGTCAGGAGGGGCAGTGAGGCATCGGTCATCCTTGTCCACAAGACGCTGAACCTCGTGCTCAGTGGCCTCCTTGAATGCGTCCGACACGAAATCGCGCAAGTTGCCCACGTCCTCTGAAATCTCCTCGGCGGCTATTCCCTCTTCTGCGGCGGCGGGCGGTAGTTGCTCCACCGCGTCATCCGCTTCCTGATACGAACCATCCTGTGGCGCATAGGGCCGGCGTTGATGTCTCGGAAAGTCAGTGGTTGGCGAAATCGATACCGCGTGGGCTCGTGTCAGCCTCCTTGCTTTGCGCTAAGCATATTGGAGGCGGGCCGCCTTGGGCCTAGGGAACTCGACCTGCGTTAGGGTTGCAGGCGCATGTGCCATGGCCAGCGGTTCGTCCATCCTTCAGCCCGAGTACACCGTATCGATTGCAAGCGTGACGAAGGAGGGAGCGACTGATGGAAGCCACCGGAGGATGCCTGTGCGGTGCGATCCGCTACCGCGTGACCGGGGCGCCTGAAGCCACGTCGCTGTGCCACTGCTTCTCCTGCCGGCGCTCGACAGGCGGCCCGTCGCTCGCCTGGGCGATATTCGCGGAGGACAAGGTAGAGATCACCAGCGGGCAGCTTGCGATCCATCGGTCGTCGCCGGGCGTGGAGCGGGGGTTCTGCGGACAGTGCGGGACGTCGCTGACCTACGCCCGCGCCAACCGGCCGGGCCTGTTCGACGTCACGACGGCTTCGCTGGACGACCCGGAAGCCTTTCCGCCGACCAAGGAGATCTGGCTCGAGGAGCGGCTTTCGTGGGAAGCGGCGAACCCGGCGCTGCCGCAGTTCGCGCAGTTCAGCACGGCGGCGACGGAGCCGGAATCCTAGGCCGGTTCCTTCGTCCCCTTGGCGCGGTCGGCGCTCAGCGCATCAGGCCGGCGGCCTTCAGCGCCTTCTCGATCGTGGCCTGGACGCTGCCGGCGGGGGCCTTTCGGCCCGCGGCTGCGCGGGGCTGGGCCTTGGGCGGCGCGGCAGCGCGCGGCTTGCGCCTCGGCGCCTCGGCGGGTTCCGGCGCGATTCCGAAGAAGGCGGCGATGCGATCGGTCGAGCTCAGGCCGACGTCGAGCATGTGGGCCCCGGCCTCGCCGACGCCGTCCTGGCCGGCGCCCGGATCGAGCGGGATGCCGTGGGCCATGCCGGTGATCACATATTGCTCGATGAGCGGCTTGCCGTCGGCGCCGAGCCAGACGCGGCGGGGATAGGACTCCACTTCGTCGCTGCGGTCGGGCTTCGGACCGAGGCCGTGCAGATCGGCCCATTGCAGCACGATGGCGTCGGCATTGCTCGGAACCACCGTCGTGTCGGCGCTGCCCTGCCAGACCTGGAGCCGCGGCCAGGGCCCCTTGTGGGGCGAAGCGCGGCGCACCCGCGCGCCGAGCTCGCGCGCGTCGGAGCGGGCGCGGCCGCCCATGCAGTCGAACGCCTCCGAAACGCCGGAGGCACAGCCATAAGCGACCCCGGCGATGATCGCGCCGGCGGCGAAGGTTTCGGGGTAAGTGGCGAGCATCACGCTCGTCATCGCGCCGCCCGCGGACAGGCCGGTGACGAAGATCCGCTCCGGATCGATGGCGTGCGCCTTGCGCATCGCGTCGACCATCGCCTTGATCGAGGCCGCCTCGCCCATGCCGCGCTGGGTGTCGTTGCCGGAAAACCAGTTGAAGCAGAGCATGGGATTGTTGGCGCGGGTCTGCTCCGGAAAGAGTAGGATGAAGCCGTGGCGATCGGCGAGCGTCGACCAGCCCGAGCCGTGATCGTAGACCGCCGCATCCTGGGTGCAGCCGTGCAGGACCACGACCAGGGGTGCCGGGCCGGTCAGCCCCTCCGGCACGTAGAAGCGGCCCCGCAGATTGCCCGGATTGGTGCGGATCGGGGGGAGATCCGAAAGGCGGTCCACCGGCGGGACGGGCGCGAAGGCGCTGAAACCCTTGCGGCTCGGCCGCAGGCGGACACGGGGTCTGATTGCAGGCATCCTGGCTTCCCTTCTCCGGCCCGGGGTGACGGCACGCTGAAACTCGAACCCCGATCCTCTATTTATGTTGCAGTGCAGCAATCTTGAAGGGGGCATGGTCAGAAATCGGGAGTGCGGCGCCTGGGCGTGCGCCTGCCGAAAGCCTGCGAGAGGCGCCGACGCCCCGCTGGAGCCGTTCCGAAGGGAGCGCCCGGAACAGGATGCCCGGCGCGAACCGGCCGCCCGCCCACGCCAGGCGCGAGGCCGGACAGGTCGCCTTCGGCCGCCGAGCAGGCTATCGCCGGCTCATTGTCACCCCTTGCGGAGTTTCTCGATGGCGCTGCGGCAATATGAAACGACGGATAGCGGAATCGTCGCCCGGTCGACGGGCAAAGGCCGATTCCAGACGGAGCTGAACGTACGCGGCAAGACCCTGCTGGTCGACGAGCCGGTGGAAGTGGGCGGCGACGGCACCGGACCCACGCCCTACGAATTGCTGTCCGGCGCGCTCGCCGCCTGCACGGCGATGACGCTTCGGCTCTATGCCGAGCGCAAGGGCTGGACGCTGCCGCCGCTTTCGGTCGAGGTCGCCCATTCGATCTTCAAGAAGGCCGGCGACGAGCGGCCGCGCGACCGGTTCGCGCGGCACATCGCCTTCGACGGCCCGATCGACGAGGCGCAGAAAGCGAAGCTGATCGAGATAGCGAACAAATGCCCGGTCCACCGCACCTTCATGAACGGGTTCGACGTGCCGACCGAGATCGGGCCGCCCAACGTGCACCCCGCCGGGGAGCCGCCGACGCGGCACGAGGAGGAGATGGAGGCGGCCTGCGCCGACTGAAGAGGGGATTAGGCGGAGCGGGAGCGTTGCCCTATATTGGGGGCATGACAGCTCCAACGACGCTCGAACGCGCCTTCGACCTCGCCCGATCGGGCACCTGCCGCTCGGTCAGCGACATACGCCGCCAGCTCAAGGCTGAACGGTACGACCAAGTGGAGGCCCATCTTTCGGGCCCGGCAATCTCCCGCCAGCTCCGCGAGCTGTGCGCGCAGGCGCAGCCGCCGGAGGGCGGGGCGGCCTGATCGCCGCGCCTGCACGCACGCCCGCGCCCGTTCGGGCGGTGGCTGGTGCCGGAGTTCCAGCCTGAAGCCGCTCCCGGCTCCCCAGCCGGGGCACGACGCACGCCCGGAGTTCCCCTGCCGCGGGGCAGCCCGGCGAACCGGGCGCCGGCGGCAGGAGAATGGCGTCAGATCGTCTGCGGAGCGTTCCGCGCGCGCGCCGGCGTGCCGGTGACCGCCGGCTTCGCCGGAGCCTGGCCGCGATCCGCGAGCGGCTGGGCGCTGCTGCCGGGGCAATTGCCGGACGCTTCGGTGAACATCTTCGGCGCCTGGCCCGGCGCTTCGCGGGTCATCACCCAGCTGCGGGTGCATTGGCCGTTGCGGGTGGCGTGGGAGACGATCCTGTAGCCGACGAAGCCGGCCGGAAGGCTGGTACCGGCAGCGAGGCGCGGAGCCGCGTGGACGGGCGCCGGCGGCGCCAGGGCGATCAGGCGCATCATCTCGGCCGCGCGGCGATTCATCTCCATCGCGATCCGGTCGAGCATCGCAAAAGGCGCGGGATCGAACGCGCGAAAGCCCCAGGCCGGGGCGAACCAGCGCGGCGCCGGCGCCCGGGCGATCGTCACGCGCGGCGCGACGTCGCCGCTATACCGAATATGGGCCACCGAACCGTTCGGCAGGCTGACCTCCATGGTGTGGAAGCGCGGCGCCGATTCGGCGGCAAGCGCCGTGCCCGCCAGGGCGAACGACGCGAGGCCGGCAAGGGCGGCCTTTCGTGTCAGTCGCATGATTCTTCCTCCGCTCAAGTTACACGACAGATGGGCAGAGAGGGCCGGGAGCGCCGACGCCCTCCGCCCGGCCGGCCCCGGCAAGCGGAGCCGACCCGCAAAATACTATTCGGCGGCGATCCGGCTTCAACCGGTCGCGAACGATTCGTCGTGCGACTGCGCCGGTTCATCGAACGCCCGGCCCAGGCGGACGCGATCCGGCGCGACCGCTTGCATCCGCGAAAAACGGCACGCAGCGCTCGATGACGCTGCGGCCGCCGGACAGGCGGGATGGCGATTCGTGCCCCGCTGCCGGCCTCGGTCGGGACGACGCTAGTCGACCACCACCACGTCGAATTCGGCGATGCGGGCGCCGCCGCACCAGATCTCGCCGCGGCTGTAAGCGGGCGAGCGGGCCTGCTCGTAGCGAACCTGGTCGGTCACCGCCGCCTGAGGCTCGGGGACGAGGCTCAGGTCGAGCGCGGCAGTGCCGGGAGCCGCGCCGGCATGCGGGGTGAGGGCCGGACGGAAGCCGGCCATCTGGAGATCGACATTGCCGGTGACGAGAAGCCGGCCGCCCTCGACCGAGCCGGCCCAGTTGCTGGTCTCGCGGAAGGGACAGGCGGGAAGCGAAGCCGGGTCGGCGGCATTCGCACCGGCGGCGGCATTCTGCGCAGACCCATTCTCCTGCGCGGCCGGCGGGGCGGCGAGCTCGCCGCCGCAGGCGGCCAGAGCGAGGGCGAAGACGAGGATATAGGGGCGGATGACGGTCTTCATGCTCTACCTCTCTCTGAATCGGCGGGTGCGGCCTTCGCCTCCCGGCAGGCCCATGGGCGCTACGCAGGTTGACCGCGAATGGGAATAGGGCTCGACGCCCGGAACGTTGGGGCACAGCCGACGAGCCCGGCGAGAAATCGAACCGTAACCGGTGCGTAACGGAACTTAATCCCCGATAGCGGATTGTCGCGCTGGAACTGCCAAGTTCATGCAGTCTTCCAGGGCGCTTAGGCCACTGCCGAAGCGCCCTCTTTGCGACAGCAACTATAGGGGATTTCCATGAGAATTCTGGCTTTTGGCGCCGCTGCGGCCGGTTTGCTCGCGCTTTCCGCCTGCCAAGAATCGGCGACCGAGCAGGCTGCCGACAATGTCGAAGCGGCGGCCGAGAACGAGGCCGACCTGTACGAGGACATGGGCGAGAACATGACCAACGAGGCCGGCGAGGAAGCGCTCGAGAACCAGGCCGAGGCGATCGAGGAGGCCGGCGAGAACCAGGCCGACGCGATCGAGAATAGCGGCGACGCCAACAACATGTAATCCCCGACCCTCTGCCGGCTGGAACGGGCGTCCCTCGGGGCGCCCGTTCGACGTTCGGCAGCGTCGCCGTCGGCCTGCGCGTGCGCGCCGGGAGCCGGTCAAGGGCCTTCCATCCCTGCGGAACAGCCAGCGGGATCGAGCGAAGGCGGCGGATGGGCGCCCCCCCGAACATGTTCCGGGGCCGTGCGGCGCGTTCAAGCCGCCGCGCCAGGCCGAAGCCTCGAAAGCTCGTAGCCACAGTCGGAACGGGACGAGCCGGGTCATGGCGCGGAAGCCGGTGGCAGGCTTGCCATGGCGGCAGGCGGCCCACGGAAAATGCTTCGTGCCGCACCCGTGCGACCGAAGTATGAGGGAGATCGTGGACGAACCCCGAATCCGCCCCGCCATCGCCTCGGACGTGCCGTCCATCCAGGCCCTGATACGGGATGCCTACGGGCATTATGTCGAGCGCCTGGGCCGCGCCCCCGCGCCGATGAGGGCCGACTACGAAGAGCTCGTCGGCCGCGGCGACGCCTGGGTTCTCGCCATAGGCGACGACGTCGGCGGCCTCATCGTCCTGCGGACGGAAGCCGACCACCTCCTCGTCAGCAACGTCGCCGTGGCCAAGGCCCACCAAGGCCGGGGATTTGGACGAGGGCTTCTTGACCATGCCGAGCGGCGCGCCCGGCAGCAGGGCATCGACGATCTGCGCCTCTACACCAACGCGCTGATGCACGAGAATCTGGCAATCTACGCAAAGCTCGGCTGGGAGGAATATGACCGCCGCGAGCAGGACGGGTTCCATCGCGTGTTCATGCGCAAGCGCCTTGCGCCCTAGAAGGCGCTTCCACGGATCCAGCGCCGACGACGTTTACGAAAGGGCTCAGGCGCACCAGCCCTTGCGGGGCCCGCCATCATAGGTCCGGGCCAGCCCCTCGGCGACGAGGCGGTCGCCGAGCGACCGGCCGCCGCGCGTGGCGATCCTGAGCTTGCGCCCGTAGCGGTCCTCGTCGCGCGCGATCGCCACCAGCTCGAACGGTCCCTCGTCGACCAGAGCGCGCAGCCGCCTCGTGGCGCGGGCGCCGAGCTCGGCCTCGCGCGGGCAGCGCGGCGAGAATATTTCCGGCGTGTCGATATCGGCGATCCGCACGCGCATGCCGGCGACGTCGAGCGTGTCGCCATCGACCACCCGAACCGTGGCGGGGTCGATCCGGGCGCCCACCGGCGCCGGGCGGCCGTTCTTCGGCGCCGGCCCGGGCCGGACCGCGGACCGCGGACCGGTCCAGGAATCCGCAGGCGCGGCGGCGATCCCGCCCGGCGCCTCGACGACGGTCGGCGAGCGCCACCACCCCAGCGCGTGGAAAGCGAACAGGGCGAGCAGCAGGCCGACCCAGGCCAGGCTGCGAATATCGGCAAGTAAAGGGGAGCGGCGGCGGAAGCGGGAGGGAGCGGTCATCCGCTCGGGGTAGGGACGCTATGGTCAACGAGCCGTTAACGGTCGGCCAGGGCCGCGCGACCCCGCCCTCTCCCGCAACAGCACGAGGGCTTCAGCGAAGGGCGTCGGCCCGCCGGGCTATCCGGGCGAGGTCATCGACGAAGCGGGCATATTCCTCGCGCTTGCGGTCCGCGTCGGGCACGCGCAGCAGGAAGGAGGGGTGGACGGTCACCCAGGCCTCGCCGCCTTCCTCGTCGGGCAGCTTGTGGGCGCGTCCGCGCATCGCCGTGATCGTCACCACCTTGCCGAAGATCGAACGGGCGGCGGTCGCGCCCAGGGCCACGGTAACGGCGGGGCGGATCAGTATCCGCTCCTGCTCGATCCACCATCGGCAGGCCTCGATCTCCGGCGCCTGCGGCTTGGAATGGATTCGCCGCTTGCCGCGCGGCTCGAACTTGAAATGCTTGACCGCGTTGGTGACGTAGGTCTTCTCCCGGTCGACGCCGGCATCGCCGAGCGCGCGATCGAACAGCTGGCCCGCGGGGCCCACGAACGGGCGGCCGGCGAGATCCTCCTGGTCGCCCGGCTGCTCGCCGACGAACAGGATCCGGGCGTCGAGCGGCCCTTCGCCGAACACGGTCTGGGTGGCGTGCTTGTAGAGATGGCAGCGCGTGCACCTCTTGGCGTCCGCGAGCAGCGATTCCCAGGCGGCCAGGGCATTGCCGCCAGGCTGAATCCGGCGCTCCGCCTCGTCCGCTTCGGCAAGGCCCTGCCGCTCCGCTGCGGTGAGATCGCTCTTCGGCCGGCTCATTCCGTCTCCTGTCGATGCCGCGATCATCGCCGCCTCGCGTGCCGGAGCGGCCTTTATCAGCTCCCCCACCAACGCCGTCTCGGGCATATTTTTCCAGTAGCGGCGCGGCATCTCCTTCAGCATGGCATCGACGTTCAGCCGGGCGGGATTGAAGATCGAGGCGTAATAGGTCTTCCACACCTGCTCGAGCGGATCGTCGGCAGGGGCGTCGCCGCGCGCCGCGCCCGGCCCTTCGGCCAGCACCTCGCCGTCCCAGTGGACCGACAGAGCCGGAGTCAGGATCGACCAGCGCATGCCGGCGAAGCGGCGCACGAAGAAGCCGGCGGCAGCGCGAACGACATGATGGTCGGGCTCGAACCAGGCGACGTAGCGCGGGCCTTCGGGCGTCGCGACCTCGCGGAAGCGGAGGAAGGCGTGCATCTTGTGGATGTCGCGGCGAACCGTCCGGGCCATGCGCTCCAGGCGCTGGACGAGGGAATCGGCCGCATCGGCGAGGAAGTCCGGCCGGTCGAGGACTCGAAGCAGCGCTGCATAGAGCAAGGCGAAACGCTCCGGATCGGAATGGCAGACGACGGTCTCGGCCAGAGTGAGGAAGGCGCGCGGCACTGAGAAGGGCTCGCCCGGCGGGAGCGGATCCGAAACCGCCGCGTCGAACAGGCCGGACGTCGCCTCGCCGACGCGCCAGAAGATGTCTTGCGGCGGCACGCGCGCGGCGGCGAGCGGGCGAACGGCATCGCGCCAACCTTCGAAATCATCCTCTGCGGCGAGCGTGACGACGCGCATGCGGCCCCCTCATCCGGGAAAGAGCTCCAGCTGCTCCCTTGGTGGCGCACGCCCGCCGAGCGGGTCAATCCCGTCGGCCAGCGCCACCGGCCGCCAGTCGGCCGCGACGAGGAAGGGGCGGACATTGGCGATCGACCGGGTGAGCCGGGCGACATCCTCGAGCCGCAACCGCCGCAAGCGGCGCGCGGCGACCAGCCGGTCGACGGCCCGCACGCCGAGGCCCGGCACGCGCAACAGCAGAGAGCGGTCGGCCCGATTGACGTCGAGCGGGAAGAGGTCGCGATTGGAGAGCGCCCAGGCGAGCTTCGGATCCTTGTCGAGCGGCAGGTTGCCGGAAGCGTCCACCGAGGCGGCCACTTCCTCGGCCGAGAACCCGTAATGGCGCAGCATCCAGTCGGCCTGGTAGAGCCGGTGCTCGCGCATCAGCGGCGGCCGGACCAGAGGCAGGACCGCGCTGGCCTCCGGGATGGGCGAGAAAGCCGAATAATAGACGCGGCGAAGCGCGAAGCGATCGTAGAGGCCGGAGGCGCGGGCGATGATCGCGCGGTCGTCCGCCCCGTCGGCGCCGACGATCATCTGCGTCGACTGGCCGGTGACGAAGGCGGGCGCGGAGGGGAAATGCCGGCGCGCGTCCCGGCCCTCTTCGATCGCGCCCTTGAGCTCGCCCATCGCCGTCTCGATCCGGGCCGAATCCTTTTCCGGGGCGAGACGCTCGAGCCCCTGGCGGCTCGGCAGCTCGACATTGATCGAGAGGCGGTCGGCGTGGAGCCCGGCGCGGCGGACCAGCTCCGGATCCGCGTCGGGGATCGTCTTGAGATGGATATAGCCGCGAAAATCATGATCCTCCCGCAGCGCCCGGGCGACCTCCACGATCCGCTCCATCGTATAGTCCGGCGAGCGGATGATGCCGGAGGAGAGAAACAGGCCCTCGATATAGTTGCGGCGGTAGAAAGCGAGGGTGAGGTCCACCACCTCGTCGGTGGTGAAGCGGGCCCGCCGGACGTTCGAGCTGCGGCGGTTGATGCAATAATGGCAGTCGAAGATGCAGCTGTTGGTCAGCAGGATCTTGAGCAGCGAGATGCAACGCCCGTCGGGCGCGTAAGCATGGCAGATGCCCATGCCCTCGGTCGAGCCGATGCCCTTGCCGCCCACACTGTCGCGCCGCTTGGCGCCCGAGGAGGCGCAGGAGGCATCATATTTGGCGGCGTCGGCGAGAATGGCGAGCTTCTCGCGCGTGTCGAGGGCGGGCATGGGTTCCCATTATGTTCTTCCGCGGGCGCTGTCCATGGAAGATCCGGCCAAGCGGTTAGAAATATGGAGGAATTCAGCCCGAGACTTTGCTCCTCGTAGCATCCTTCATTGCGCCGGACGACGAAAGTGAGGGGAGAGCGCGCGGCGACCGCACGCTGCCCCCCCTCACCCTCGCTCGCGCCCTTGCGCCTTCGCGTGAGTCCTGGACGCGTCGGGGTCGCCTAGAAAGCGACCCGCACCGTTGCCTGGAACAGGCGGCCGGAGCGTTCGCGCTCCAGCTCGAACTCGTCAATGTCGCCGGCGGCGCGATTGGCGAGGACGTCTTCGAACGAATCGCCGTCATATTTGCGGAAGATCTCGCGCTTGGTGCGGTTGAGCAGGTTCTGCGCGGAGAGGCGGACCACGACGTTGCGGCCGAAGCGGCGCTCGACGAACGCCTCGAGGTCCGGGGTATAATGCAACTCCACCGTCTCGTCGAAATTGCTCTCGACCGCGTCGCTACGGCCCGACAGCGAGGCGCCGAAGCTGGCGTCCAGCGTGCGCACCGTCTGGATGAAGCCGACATTGTAGAGATGGTGCGGCTGGTTGTTGAACCGACGCTCCTGGCCGGTGAAGGGATCGGTCGTCTCGCTGTCGAGATAGGTGTAGTTGGCGAAGATTCCGGTGTCGGGCAGTCCGATGAAGTCGAGCGGCGTCGACAGGTCGACCTCCACGCCCCACATCGCCCCGTCGCCGATATTGCGCGGCTGGAAGACGTTGCCGGGTTCGCCGTTCAGCGGATCCTCGCCGGTCGCGACGAGCTCGATGAGATCGGTGATGTCGCGATAGAAGAGATTGATCCCGAATATCCCGTTGGTGCCGACGCGCCGCTCATAGCCGACATCGACGCCCCAGGCGCGCTGGTTGCGGAGCGCCGGATTGCCGACCAGCTCGTCCTCGTCGCCGGGATTCTCCTCCTGCCGGTAAGGCGAGATGAGATCGTAATCGGGCCGGCGCACGGTGCGCGCGATCGAGGCGCGGAACTGGTTGGACGCGCTCGGCGCCCAGCGCAGATGGAGCGACGGGTTGAGGCTCTCCTGGTCGAACTCCGCGACCCCGCCGTCGCTCGCGGTACGGCGGCGGGTGATCTCGTAGCGGAGGCCGGCGTCGAGGGTGAGGCCCGGCGCCGGGTCCAGGGTCAGGCGGGCATAGGGATCGTAGCGGGTCTCGCGGATCGTGAAGATCGATCCCGGCGGAGTTTCCTCCTCGAGCTCGCCATCGTCCATCTCGAAGACGCGGTTGGCGCCGTCCCGCTCCTTGCGCAGCAGGTCGACGCCGAGCTTCAGCTGCCAGGGATCGGATCCGAAGCGGTAGCTCAAGGTGCCCGAATATTCCTCGTCGTCGATATCGAGCGATTCCGTCCCGGCCAGTTCGGCTTCCTCGAGCGTGTCGCCCTCGTCGATCTCGACGTCGGTATTCTCGCGGAAGGCCGACCAGCCGGCGGCGAAGCCGAGCTCGCCCGGCCCGACCGGAAGCTCGCCGTCGAACGTGAGGCCATAAGTCTGCTGGCTGATCCGCTCGCGCTGGATCTCGACCTCGTCGAGCTCCAGCTCCGCGCCTTCATAGGTGATCGAGGTCTCGTCCTCGTTCCGGTCGGTGTCGACGAACAGGCCGGAAAGGCGGACCTGCCCGGCGCCGACGGGGCTGCTGATCTCGAAATTGCCGGAAATGTCGGTGCCGTCGCGCGTGTCGTCCTGGAGCTCGATATTGTCGAACTCGGGATTGGTCTCGTCGGCGTCGAGCGGCACCTCGTCGCCGAAGCGGTAGCTCACCTTCTTCTTGGGGTTGCGCCGCTCCTGATAGTTGAGCGCCGCCCAGAAGCTGGCCTGGCCGATCGTTCCGGCATAGGCCGCCGCGGCGGACGGGCGGACGCCGCCATCCTGGTTCAGCAGGGCGCCGGCGCGAAGGAAGCCGCCCTGGAAGGTGGCGCTTTCCTTGGTGATGACGTTGATCGTGCCGGCGACGCCGTCGCTCGGCTGGTCGGCGCGCGGGGCGCGAACCAGCTCGATCCGCTCGACCAGCTCGGCCGGGATCCGGTCGACGAAGAAGCTGCGGTCGGCCTCCCCGCCGGGCGCGCGGCGGCCGTTGATGAGGATGTTGGTAAAGCCGGGCGGAAGGCCGCGGATCTGGGCGCCGTCATATTCGAGCACGTCCGAAGTGAAGGTGACTCCGGGCACGCGCTTCAGCATCTCGCCGACCGAGACCGGCTCGAAACGCTGGAAATATTCGAGATCGTAGGAGAGGACCGGATTCACGTCCTCGGTCCGGTTGCGGAAGGTGAGGCGGCCGGTGACGATGATGTCGCGCGCCTCCTCGGCCTCGCCCGGGGCGGGAAGCGCCTGCGCGTCGGCCGCATCCGTCATGCCGTCTTCGGCGAGGACCGGCGCCGGAGCGCCCGCGGCGGCCAGGGCGCACCCGACCAGCAGCATCGGCTTCATCCGCATGAAATATTCCCCCATGATTGAACGTCACACAAGTGACCCAGGACCGGCCTAGTCGCCGGAGCGACGCCACGCTTAGGGGGAGCTCATGACGGTGATTGGACGGAAAGATTTCGCTTACGTGACGGCCGCTTTTTTCCTGGCCCTGCCGGGATGCGCGACCGTACCCGTGGGCGCGCCGGCGGTGGACGTGGCCCCCTCCGGCGAGACGGTCGCGGTCGGAACCGCCAATGCCGATGCCGCCGACGATCCGGCGATCTGGGCGGCGCCGGCCGGAACCGACGCGATGCTGGGCGGCCAGGCGGTGCGGGGCTTCATCGCCGGCACCGACAAGAAAGCCGGCCTCTACGTCTACGGCCTGGACGGGGCGCAACTCCAGTTCATCCGGGACGGGCTGCTCAACAATGTCGACCTGCGCGAGGGCGTTACGGTGGACGGGCGCGAGCAGGTGCTGATCGGCGCCAGCGACCGCGGCCGGATGGGGATCGCGCTCTACCTGTTCGATCCGGCCTCGCGCGATCCGGCCAACCAGCTGCGCCCCTGGGGCTTCATACGGTCCGACGTGACCGAGCCCTACGGATTCTGCCTGGGGATGAGCGGCGGGGCGCCGCATGCCTTCCTGATCGGCAAGGACGGCGAGACGCGCCAGTATCGGATCGAGACGGGGCCGTCGGGCCCGACCGGCACCGAGGTGCGGCGTTTCGCGATCGGATCGCAGTCGGAAGGCTGCGTCGTCGACGATTCGGCCGGCCGCCTCTATGTCGGCGAGGAAAATGGCGGCGTGTGGCGCTACGCGCTGGATGCGGGGTCGGGATCGGAACGGATCCAGCTGCAGGCGATCGACGACAGCGGGCGGCTGGTGCCGGACGTCGAGGGCGTGACCCTGATCCGCGACGGCGGCGCCACCTATCTGATCGTGTCGAGCCAGGGCGACAGCGCCTTCGCGCTGTGGCGGGTCGACGGCGCCGAGCCGGCCTATGTGGGCCGATTCCGCGTCGGCGCCGGCGACGGGATCGACGCAGTGACCGGAACGGACGGGCTCGACGCGCGCGGCGGGCCGGTCGGCGACTATCCCGAGGGCCTGGTGGTCGTGCAGGACGACGAGAATGAGGGCGCGCAGAATTTCAAGCTGATCGACTGGCGGGCGATCAAGGCGGCGCTGGGGCTGTAGGGCCGCTGCGGCGCCCGCGGCCCCGGCGACGGCCGTCGGCGTATCAGCCGACGAACGGGTCTAGTCCGCGGGGTCCGGAACGCGGCAGATGTCGACCCAGCGGGTCGCGACGAGATCGAACAGGCGGTCGGGGGTGACCTCGACCGAGCTGTTGAGCGAGCCGGCGGCTGGGTAGACCTTGTCGAACGCCTTCAGCGACAGGTCGCAATAGACCGGCAGGGGCGTGGCCAGGCCGAAGGGGCAGACCCCGCCGACGGGATGGCCGGTGAGCGCCAGCGTCTCTTCGGGCCCGAGCATGCGCGGCCGGGCGCCGAACGCGGCCTTGGTCTTCGCATTGTCGAGCCGGGCATCGCCGCGGGCGACGAGCAGGAAGGTCTCGCCATTGGCGCGCACGGCCAGCGTCTTGGCGATGCGGCCGGGCTCCACGCCGAGCGCGGCGGCGGCATGGGCGACCGTCGCCGTGCTCTCCTCGACCTCGATAAGGGGCAGATCGGGGGCATGTTCGGCAAGCCAGGCGCGGACGGATTCGAGACTCATTCCCGCCTCACTCGCCGATCAGATGGAGCGCGAGGCTACGCCGGTGCGGGCGGCGGCGATGCTCGAAGAGATAGATGCCCTGCCAGGTGCCGAGCGCCAGACGTCCGCCGACGACCGGGATGGAGAGCTGGACCTGGGTCAGGGCGGTGCGCAGGTGGGCGGGCATGTCGTCCGGCCCCTCGTCGTCATGGGCGTAGGCGCGGGGATCCTCCGGCGCGATGCGCGCGAAATAGGCTTCCAGGTCGCTCCGCACGGCCGGGGCGGCATTTTCCTGGATGAGGAGCGAGGCGGAGGTGTGGCGGCAGAAGAGGGTGAGCAGGCCTTCGGCGATGGCCTGCGCCTCGACCCAGCGGGCAACCTCCCCGGTCATCTCGACGAGGCCCTGCCGTTCCGTGGCGATTTCGATCGTGGCGGTCGCCTGGCGCATGGCGGCCGCTTAGCGGGTAGGACCGCGCAGGCCAATGGCGGAGGGACGGCTCGCGCTCGCCGAAACGAGTGAAAGATTCCCCGCCCCTTCCGCGGGTCCGATGCGTTGACTAGATTGTGCGCCGAGCCGCAGGGAGTCCGCATGGCCGAGCCTGAGACCAAAGAAACCGCCAGCGGCGCCGCGGCGCCCGCTCCCGAGGCGGCGATGCCGACGCTCGAGGAGGTGCAGCACTGGACCTTCGTCATGGGGCGGGCGCAGCAGCTGATGATGGAGCATCTCGCCGGCCAGTTCGGCGAAGCGAGCCAGGCGGCGGATCCGGCCAAGCTGGCGGCGGCCTGGCCGGCGATGAACTGGTTCGCCGATCCGGCGAAGGTGGCCAAGGCGCAGGTCGACCTGTGGACCGACGGCCTGTCGATCTGGCAGCGCGCGCTGGGCGGCCAGAGCGGGCGGCCGGACCTGGAGGAGAAAGCCGACAAGGACAAGCGCTTCGCGGCGCGCGAATGGCGCGAGCATCCGCTGTTCGACATGATCCGGCAGACCTACCTGCTCGTGTCCGAACGGCTGCTCGGATCGGTCGACGCCCTCGAAGGGGTGGACGAGAAGGATCGCGAGAAGCTGCGATTCATGACGCGCAGCTTCGTCGAGGCGATGTCGCCTTCCAACTTCGCGCTGACCAATCCGCAGGTGATCGAGCGGGCGATCGAGACCAAGGGCGAGAGCCTGCTCAAGGGCCTGGAGCATATGCTCAGCGACCTTTCGCGCGGGCAGCTCACCCATAGCGACCCCAACGCTTATTCGGTCGGCGGGAACATCGCGACCACCCCGGGCAAGGTGATCAAGCAGACCCGGCTCTACCAGCTCATCCAATATGCGCCGTCGACGGAGACGGTGCTGGAGACGCCGCTGATCATCTTCCCGCCCTGGATCAACCGCTTCTACATCCTCGACCTCAATCCCAAGAAGAGCTTCATCAAATGGGCGGTCGACCGGGGCCTCACCGTATTCGTCCTGTCGTGGAAGTCGGCGGACGAGAGCCTCGGCGACGTCGAGCTGGGCGACTATGTGGCCGCGCAAATCGAGGCGATCGAAACCGTCCGCGATGCCCTGGGCGTCGAGCAGGTCCACACGATCGGCTATTGCGTCGCCGGCACCGCGCTCGCCGCCACCCTGGCGCTGATGGCGGCCCGGGGCGAAGCGGACCGGGTCGCGTCGGCCACCTTCTTCACCGCCCAGGTCGATTTCAGCGAGGCCGGCGACCTCAGCTTCTTCATCGGCGACGAGCAGATGGAGCTGATCCGCCAGCTTTCCGCGGACAAGGGCTATCTGGACGGCCGCTACATGGCGGCGACCTTCAACCTGCTGCGCGGCCGCGACCTCATCTGGAACTACGTCACCAGCAACTATCTGCTCGGGCAGGACTATCCGCAGTTCGACCTGCTCTACTGGAACGCCGACACGACCAACGTTCCGGCGACCTGGCACCAGGCCTATCTCCAGCAGCTCTATCGCGAGAACCGGCTGGTCCAGCCGGGCGGGATCGTCATCGACGGCACGCCGATCGACCTCGGGAAGGTGGAGGTGCCCGCTTATGTCCAGGCCGGGCGGGAGGATCATATCGCGCCGCCGCAGAGCGTGTGGAAGATCACCCACCATTTCCGGGGACCGATGCGCTTCGTGCTCGCCGGATCGGGCCATATCGCCGGGGTGGTGAACCCGCCCGAGGCGCAGAAATATCAATATTGGACCAATGAGGAGAAGGTCGACACGCTGGAGGCCTTCCTCGCCGGCGCCACCGAGACGAAGGGAAGCTGGTGGCCCGACTGGATCGCCTGGATCGAGCGGATCTCCGACCGGCGCGTGCCGGCCAAGGGAGGCCGCATCGCGGGGCGGGGCAAGCTCAAGGCGATCGAGAACGCGCCGGGAAGCTATGTGAAGGCGCGCTAGCAGCAAGCCCTCCGCGGAAGAGAAAAAGTCCGCTGTCACACCAGTGACGCAGAAACCTAACGGGCCGTTTACCAGAGAGGATTAGCCGGGCGTTCCGAGGGAGGGACCAGGGTGTTCGGAAAATGGATGGAAAGCGTCGACGAGGCGCCGGCGGCGCCCGGCGGCAAGCGCTCCGACGCATTCGTCACGGACCGGTCGTGGATCTCCCACGATGCGGCGCCGCTCGAGGCGGTCGAGACGTTCAGGGCCAATCCCCATCTGCGCCTGCTGCCGGTGCTCGACGCGAACCAGGCGCCGATCGGCGCCCTGCTCGAGCGCCGGATGCGGCTGATCCTGTTCAGCCCCTTCGGCCATGCGCTGCTCAAGAATCCCTGCTTCGGCGGGCGGCTCGACCAGCATATCCAGCCATGCCCGACGATCGAAGCCGGCTGCTCGATCGAGGAGATGCTGGCCGAATATGCCCGGCACGAGGCCGCCTGCGAAGGCCTGGTCGTGACCCGCGCCGGGCGCTTCGTCGGCGTGATCGGCGACACGATGCTGATCCGGCTGGCGGCGACGCGGGAATCCGAGATCGCGATGGAGCGCGCCGCGCGCTTCGAGCGGCTCGCGCTCGCTTCGGCCGCCTTCAGGGGCGAGGCCGCGGACCTGGCGCGCGAGCTCGCCGAGCTGTCGGAGCATTTCTCGACGGCCGCCTCCACCCTGGCGGGGCGGGCGTCGGACAGCGGAATGCGTTCGGCCATGGTCGCCAATGCGACCAGCCAGGCGGCCGACAGCCTGCGCGAAATCGGGCAACGGGCGCATGATCTGGCCGAGACGCTCGCCCAAGTGGAGAGGATGACGGGCGAGGGCCGGGAATCCGCCGCCCGGGCGGTCGACCTGACGGCCGAGGGCGGCCGGCACATGCAGGCTTTGTCGAACGCGGCGAACGAGATCGGCACGGTGACGGCGCTGATCGACAGCATCGCGCGCAAGACGGCGATGCTGGCGATCAACGCGACGATCGAGGCGGCGCGCGCCGGCCCATCCGGGCGCGGCTTCGCGATCGTGGCGGCGGAGGTGAAATCCCTGGCCGCGCAGACCCGCGACGCGGCGGCGACGATCGCCAACCGGGTGAGCAATATCGGCAGCGCGGTCGGCCATGTTTCCAGCGGCTATCGCGGAATCGAAACGGCGGTGCGCATGGCGGAATCCCTGTCCGAGGCGATCTTCGAGGCGATGCGCGAGCAGCGCGCCGCGACGGAGGTGATCGCGGCCAATGTCGACGAAGCCGGCCAGGCCGCCGGCCACATCCAGGACAATGCCGGCCGGATCAGCGAATCGGCCGGAACGGCGGCGCAGGCGGCGGAGGACCTTCGCGCGCTCGCGCTTCGCCTGGCCGATCATGGAGTGACGATGCATCGGCGCGTGCTCGGCTTCATCGAGACGGTCCGCGCCGACTGAGCCGGACCGGCGACGCGCCGGCCGCTCCGAATGCTGCAGCGCACAAATTTCACTTGAAACCAAGTTCCGAGACCACTATTTGCTGCAATGCAACATAGTAAGAGGAACGTGTCCATGGCCGACGAAAACGCGAAAGCCGAAGCGACGGAAGCGACCGCCAGCACCGATCAGCGCGCGGCGCAGCCGGCCGCGGCGCCGACGCCACAGGCGCAGGCGCCAGCGGCGCGAGCCCAGGCAACGCCGGCCCCCAGCAAGTCCCAAGCGAAGCCGGCCGCCCGCAAGGCGGCGGCTCCGCGGCGTATCAAGGCAGCCAAGCCGGCAAGTATTCCGGCCCGGGCCGCCCAACCAAAGCCGGCCCGGAAGCCGGTGGCGAGGAAGAACATGAAGCCGGGCAAGGCCGGCGCCAACAGCATCAAAGGAGTCGAGACCATGAACACCCAGACCAGAAAAGGGGTCGATGCCGGCCTGTTCGCCGCCGACCAGTTCAAGACCGTGTTCGGCGACGTCAACGAGCGCGCCAAGGTCGCGGTCGAGCGTTCGGCGAAGATCGTCGAGGAAGTGGCGGACCTGACCCGCGGCAATGTCGAGGCGTTCGTCGCCTCCTCCAAGGTCGCCGCCAAGGGCGTCGAAACGCTGAGCCAGGAAGCCGCCGAATATAGCCGCAAGAGCTTCGAGGAAGCGTCGACCGCCCTCAAGAGCCTCGCCGAAGTGAAGTCGGCCACCGATTTCTTCAAGCTGCAGGGCGACTATGCCCGCGCCGCCTTCGACAATGCGGTCGCCGAGAGCGCCCGCTTCAGCGAGACGATGCTGAAGCTCGCCGGCGAAGTCGCCGAGCCCATCACGAGCCGCTACAACGTCGCGGCCGAGCGCGCGAAGACGCTCGCGGCCTAAACGGCCTTTGCGAGCGGTCGCACCGCCGACCGTGGAAAAGGGCGGCCCTCCTGAATGGAGCGGCCGCCCTTTTTATATGCGCCTTGTCGTGCCGCGACAGGCCGCGAAACCCGCTTCAGGGCCTTGCCCCGGGCCGGCACCATGCCATATTTACGGCGTTGATATGGGTATGTTGGAACGCGTGATCACAGCCTCGGACGGCGACCGGAACGAGGATGAGGGAACCGGCCTCGGCCTCGCGACGAAGACTCGCACCCGCACCAAGACGCCCTCTCCCTACAAGGTGCTGATGCTGAACGACGACTATACGCCGATGGAGTTCGTCGTGCTCGTGCTGCAGCGCTTCTTCAAGATGGGGATAGAGGATGCGACGCGAGTGATGCTGCACGTCCACCAGCGCGGCGTCGGCGTGTGCGGGATCTTTCCCTATGAGGTCGCCGAGACCAAGGTCGCCCAGGTCATCGACTTCGCCCGCGAGAACCAGCATCCGCTGCAGTGCACGCTGGAGAAGGCCTGAGGGGCGCCAAGGAACCGACTTTGAGCGGCGTCCGCCACGCCGGGCGCCGGCGACGCATGGCCGCCCGCCGGACCTTCCCGCATCGAAGCCTTCGCTACGTCACGTGAAGGCCAGCTTTCTGCTGGAGTGACAGCTTGCCGGAGGCGCCGCCTTATTGGGCCGGCGGGAGCCAGCCGGTTTCGAGGGCGGTGCGATCGACGAAGCTGGCTTCGGCGCACAAGCGGCCCTCGTCGATCACACGCAGGTGGTTTCCGTTGCGCTCGATCAGCCCGTCCTCGACGAGGCCGCGCATCATCCGGTTGACGTGGACGGCGGTGAGCCCGGTCGCATCGCCTATATCCTCCTGAGTGAGCGGCAGCTGGATGGCGCCGCCGTCGGAGAGGCCGAGGATCCGCAGCCGGGCATTTATCTCGCAGATCAGGGAAGAGACCCGCGCCCGCGCCGAGGTCCGGCCGATCGAGGCCAGCCGGTCGGCGAGCGAGACCCGCTCGGCGACGGTCAGGGCCAGGACCAGCGCCGACAGACGGGGATGGGCGGCCATGAGCTGCGCCAGCCGCTCGCGCCCGAACGGGCACAGAGTGACGTCGGTGACGGCCGTCACCGTCTCCGGTGAATCGGGGAAGGCCAGGAGCGGCAGACCGATCATGTCGCCGCGGAACTGGAAACGCATGATCTGGCGGCTGCCATTGCCGAGCACGACGCTGCTGTGCAGCCAGCCCTGGCGAACGATGAACATCTCGCGCGGGGCGTCATTCTCGCTGATGACGATCGTGCCGCGTCGGTAGGACCGGTCATGCTCCTCGAGCCGGTCGAGCGCGACCCTCTCGCTCGCCGATAGCCGGACATAATGGCCGAGGCGCTCAGCTAGACAAGATCCCCCCAACGCCAGAACTCCCCGGTACACCCAAAGTCCCGATCAGCCGAAGCCCGGACAAATGTCCGGACCGGCCACTCTGATCAGGCACTTTCCCCCGCAATCGACGATTGCCTACAAACCTTAGGAGCGAATTGGCGCAAACGCCCTGATCGAAATCAATCCGTCCCCGTTCCGACGCGATTTTGACACCCGGCGCGGCGGCTTGCGCGACCGCCTATAAGGTCTCATAGCGCGTGCCCGATGGACCGTATCATTATCAAGGGCGGCAGGCGCCTTACCGGACGAATCCCGATTTCGGGCGCGAAGAATGCGGCGCTGACGCTGATGCCCTGCGCCCTGCTCACCGACGAGCCGCTGACGCTGAGGAACCTGCCGCGGCTGGCGGACGTCGACAGCTTCGGGCACCTGCTGAACCAGCTCGGCGTGTCGACCATGATCGAAGGCGCCCGCCAGGGCGAGTTCGGCCGGGTGATGACGCTGAGGGCCTCGACGATCGTCTCGACGGTCGCGCCCTACGATATCGTGCGCAAGATGCGCGCCTCGATCCTCGTCCTCGGGCCCCTGCTCGCCAGGGCCGGAGAAGCGACCGTCTCGCTGCCCGGCGGCTGCGCGATCGGCAACCGGCCGATCGACCTCCATCTGAAGGCCCTGCAGGCGCTCGGCGCCGAGATCGAGCTGGCCGCCGGCTATGTCCGCGCCATCGCTCCGGCGGGCGGGCTGACCGGCGGCACGATCCGGTTCCCGGCCGTCTCCGTGGGCGCGACCGAAAATGCGCTGATGGCGGCGGTGCTCGCCAAGGGCACGACGGTGGTCGAGAATGCCGCGCGCGAGCCCGAGATCACCGATCTGGCCATGTGCCTCAACGCCATGGGCGCGCGGATCAGCGGCCTCAGGACCGACACGCTGACCATCGAGGGCGTCGACCGGCTGCACGGCGCCACTTATTCGGTGATGCCGGACCGCATCGAGGCGGGCAGCTATGCCTGCGCGGCAATGATCACCGGGGGCTCGCTCGAGCTGGTCGGGGCGCGCCGCGAGACCATGCCCGCCATACTCTCCGGCCTCGAAGATGCGGGCGCAGTGATCGAGAGCGGCGACAACGGGATCAAGGTGAGCGCCGACGGCGGCATCAAGCCATTGTCCTTGTCGACCGCTCCCTTTCCCGCCTTTCCGACCGACATGCAGGCGCAATTCATGGCGATGCTGAGCCTGGCCGAAGGCACCAGCCTGCTGACCGAGACGATCTTCGAGAATCGCTACATGCACGTGCCCGAACTCAACCGCATGGGCGCCGACATCGAGGTGCGCGGGCGATCGGCGGTGGTGCGCGGCGTGGGCCATCTGGTCGGCGCCCCGGTCATGGCCACCGACCTGCGCGCCTCGATGAGCCTGGTCCTCGCCGGCCTGGCCGCCGAGGGCGAGACGCAGGTGCACCGCGTCTATCATCTCGACCGCGGCTATGAGCGGCTCGAGGAGAAGCTGCAGGCGGTCGGCGCCGACATCGAACGCGCCAGCGACGGCTGAGGTCGGCTGCGGACGCGTTGGACCGCCAGCCGCTCATCCCGAGCAGGGCCGCCCTTGTCCATCGAAAGCGCGGCTTCGGCACGCTCGGCCGCTACACAGGGTGAGCGGGGCGGTTCGTTCAACGACGGCTGCGCAGGCGCCTATTTCAGTTCCTTGGCGAAGCGGTAGCTGGTCCGTTCGTAGCCGGCGCGCTCGTAGAAGCCATGGGCGCGCATCCGCTTCATGTTGCTCGTCACCTCGACCAAGCCGCAGCCGCGCTCGCGCAGCCGCGTCTCCGCGGCCTCGAGCAGGCGCCGTCCGATCCCGCTGCCGCGCGAAGCTTCGGCGACCACCAGCATCGTGATCCTGCCGACCGGGTGCGGCCGGTGCAGAACCGGCGTTACGTGCCAGGTGAGGCAGCCGACGACGCCGTCCAGATCGGCGACGAGCGGCGGCTCGTCGCCATTGCGCAGCCGCTTGAGCCGGCGGCGCAGCTCCGTGTCGTCGACGTCGTAGCCGAGCCCGGTGATCAGGGCGGCGAGGGCGGAAGAATCCTTCGCCCGCGCCTCGCGGACCACCGGAGGCGGAGGCGCCTTGGGCGGCTTTGCGGGCTTCTTCGCCTTCGTCTTGGACTTGATCTTCGCCTTGGCCGGCGGCTTCGGCCTGGCCTCGCGCGGCTCCGGCTGCGGACCGTCAGCGGCCTCGCTTTTCTCCGGCACCGGCTTCGGCCCGGACGGCTTCGCGCGCTTGCGCGGCGGCGGACGATCGCCGGCCGTGCGCAGCGAGCTCTTCCAGCTTGCCTCGGCGCCGCCCCGCAGGAATGCCTCTATCTCTTCGGCGCTCGCCGTCAGGCCTTTGCCGCCAAAGCCCATCACCTCCTTGCCGGACTTCGCGTCCTTGAGCCCGTAGCGGCCGAAATCGCCGCCAGGCGTGCGACGCCGCGACTTGACCAGCTTGCAGCCGCGATTGGCCGCCATTTCGCGCAGCGCGTCGTCCTCGGCGCTCAAACCAGAACCTCGACGGTGTGGATGAGGAGACCGACCAGGCCGCCCACGATCGTGCCGTTGATCCGGATATATTGGAGGTCGCGCCCGACCGCCGCCTCCAGCCGGTCGGTGACGGTGCGGGCGTCCCAGGCGCGGACCGTCTCCGACACCAGCTTGACGATTCCGCTGCCGTAGGACGCGGTGATACCGGCGGCGGCGCGGCGGGCGAACTGATTGATCGCCTGCGCCAGCGCCGGCTCCTTCTGCAAGGTTTCGCCGAGCTGGCGCATCGCCTCGCCGAACTTGCCGGCGAGCGCGGCGTCGGGGTCGCGCGCCGCGCGGAGCAGCCCGGCGCGGCTATTCTCCCACACGCCGCCGAGCCAGTGGCTGACCGCCTCATTCTCGATCATCTCGTTCTTCCATGTCTCGACCTTGGCGCGGGTCTCCGGATCGTTCTGGAGATTCGCCGCCAGCCGGGCGAGCCCCTCCTCGGCCTTGGCGCGCAGCGGATGGGCGGGATCGACCGCCATGTCGATGGTGAGCTTGCGCAGGCCGTCGATGATCGCCTCCGCCAGCCTTTCGTCGAGCCCGGCGAGGCGAAGGATCCAGCCGGCACGCTGATGCACCATGTCGCGGATCAGGTCTTCATTGGCATCGAGCGTCCGTCCCGCCCAGGTGACGATGCCGTCGACCACGGGGACGTGCCGGTCCTCGGTCATCGCCGCCTCGAGCGTCTGGCCGAGCAGGGGCGCGATGTCGATCGCCCGCATCCGCGCCGCGAGGGCCGATTTGACCATGCCGCCGAGCTGCTCCTCGTCGAGCGATTCGAGAATGTCGGCGAGCAGCCGCGAGGCGCCCTGGCGAAGCCGCCCCTCGCTCGGCGGCTGCGCCAGAAAGCGGCCGATCGCCCCGGCCACGTCGACATTCTTCATCCGCCGGGCGACGACGTGCGGAGTCAGGAAATTGTCGCGGAGGAAAGCGGCCAGGGTGTCGCCGATCCGGTCCTTGTTGCGCGGGATGATCGCGGTGTGCGGAATCGGCAGGCCGAGCGGATGACGGAAGAGCGCGGTCACCGCGAACCAGTCGGCGATTCCGCCGACCATCGCCGCTTCCGCAAAGGCGCGCAGGAAGCCCCAGGCCGGGTGCATTTCGACCAGCCCGGTCGCAGCGATGAACAAGGCGGCCATCCCGGCGAGCATCGCGGTCGCCAGGACCCGCATCCCGCGCGCGCCGCGCTGCGCCGAGTAAGTGGGGCCGGAGCCCGCCGGTGGAGGGACGCTCATGAGGGTTGAATAACCGGCGGCCGGCTTGGTTCAAACCTTCCGATGGTCGCGGTCCCGCCCGGCGCTCCGGGCCGGCGGTCGCGCGCCCGGGATCGGCCGTTCCGGGATGCGGGCGCGGGCCTACTCCGCCGGCTGCGGGCTCGGCGAAGCCGCATCCTCGCCGCCGGTGGTGAACCAGCGGCGCAGCCTCGGCCCGAGCCGCTCCTCGATGCCGAGCGCCAGGCTGAACGTGCCGGGCACCAGGACCAGGGTGAGCAGGGTCGAAAGCATCAGGCCGCCGATGACGACGATGCCCATCGGCTGGCGCCAAGCGGCGTCGCCGGAGAGGGCCAAGGCGGTGGGCACCATGCCCGCGCTCATTGCAACCGTGGTCATGATGATCGGCTGGGCGCGCTTGTGGCCCGCATCCATGATCGCCTCCCGCTTCGGGACGCCCTTGTCCATCTCCTCGAGCGCGAAGTCGATCAGCAGGATCGAGTTCTTGGCGACGATGCCGATGAGCATCAGCAGGCCGATATAGACCGCGATCGAGATTGCGTGGCCGAAGATCCACAGGGCGAGCAGCCCGCCGAGCGGCGCAAGCAGCAAGGAGCCCATGTTGACGAACGGCGGCAGGAACCGGTGATAGAGCAGCATCAGGACCGCGAAGACGAGGAACACGCCGGAGACCACGGCGATCATGAAGTCGCGGATCATCTCCGTCTGCCAGCGCACGTCGCCGGTCATGATCTCGCGCACGCCCTCCGGCAGGTTCTGCATGGTCGGCAGTTGGCGGATCTTCGTCCAGGCCTGGCCGCTCACGACGCCGGGAGCGAAGTCGGCGCCGATATTCACCCGCCGGGTCTGGTTGGTGCGGTTGATCACGCTGGGCCCGGCGCCGAAGCCGATATCGGCGACGAGCTTCAGCGGGACCGAGCCGCCGCTCGCCGTCGGCACCGGCATGTTCTCCAGCGTCGACATGCGCAGGCGGGCATTCTCCTCGATCGCGACGCGGATCGGGATCTGGCGGTCCGACAGCGAGAAGCGGGCGCTGTTCTGGTCGATATCGCCCAAGGTCGCGACCCGGATCGCGCTGCTGAGCGCCGACGTGGTAACGCCGAGCTCGGCGGCGAGGTCGAGACGCGGCGTGACGACGATTTCGGGCCGCGGCAGATCGCCGCTGACGCGCGGCGCCACCAGTTCCGGTATCGTCGCCATTTCCCGGACGAGCTGCTGCGCGACACGGTCGAGCTGGACCGGGTCGTCGCCGCCCAGCGTCAGGGTGAGGGCGCGGCCGCCGCCCGCATTGAAGTTGCGGAAGAAGACGCGCGCATCGGCAATCCCGTTCAGCGCCGGCGCCACGGCCCGTTCGAGCTCCTGGCTCGTCCGCTCGCGATCCTCGCTGAGCATTGCGGACACGGTCGCGCTGCCGACCCGGACGCGCGAGAAGACGCCGGTGACCTCCGGCTGCTGGCGAAGCACCGCTTCCACCTGCTGGGCGACGTCCCCGGTCTGCGCCAAGGTGGTCCCGGGCACCATCTCCACGCTGACGCTGGTCACGTCATTGTCGATGTCCGGCTGGAACGTCTGCGGCAGGATCGCGAACATCAAGGCGGTCAGCACCAGCGAGACGATCCCGCCCACGACCGTGACCCAGCGATGGCGCAAGGTGAATCCCAGCAACGACATGTACCGGTCCATCAGCCAGCCTTCGCCATGGCTGGCATGCCCCTTCGCCTTCAGGAAATAGGCAGCGAACATCGGCGTGATGAGCCGCGCCACGGCAAGGCTGATGAGCACCGCGGCGACCACGGTGAAGCCGAAATTCTTGAAGAACTGACCGGCAACGCCCGGCATCAGGCCGACCGGGAGGAACACGGCGACGATCGAGAAGGTCGTGCCGACCACGGCGAGACCGATCTCGTCCGCGGCGTCGATCGATGCCTGATAGGCACTCTTGCCCATGCGCATGTGCCGGACGATATTTTCGATTTCGACGATGGCATCGTCGACCAGCACGCCGGCCACGAGGCTGAGCGCGAGCAGGGTCATTCCGTTCAGCGAAAAGCCCAGCAGCTCCATGAACCAGAAGGTCGGGATGGCCGAAAGGGGAATAGCGATCGCGGAGATGATCGTGGCCCGCCAGTCGCGCAGGAACAGGAAGACGACGAGCACCGCCAGCACCGCGCCCTCGATCAGCGCCTCGATGGCCGCTTCATATTGAGCTTCGGTATATTTGACGGAGTTGAACAGCTGGACGAAGCGGACGTTGGGGTTCTGCTCCTCGAGCATCCGCAGCTTTTCCATCGCCCCGTCGAAGACGGAAACGTCGGATTCATTCTTGGCCCGCTGGAAGCCGAAGGACAGAACCTGCCGGCCGTTGTGCGTCGCATAGTCGCGCTGCTCGGCATAGAGGTCGCGGACCTGCGCGATGTCCGCGAGCTGCACGGTCCGGCCGCCGCTGATCGAGATCTGGGTCTGTCCGAGCGCATGGGCGGTTGCGGCATTGCCGAGGATCCGCAGCGACTGCTCGGCGCCGGCGATCTCCAGGCGACCACCCGCCGCATTGAGGTTCACCTGGCGCAGCTGCTGATTCACCTGGCTCGCGGTGATCCCGAGCGACTGAAGCTTGGTAGGATCGAGAATCACGCGGATTTCGCGCGCGACGCCGCCGGTGCGGTTCACCGCCGCGAGGCCCGGCACCGACAGAAGCTCCTTTGCGACGGTATTGTCGACGAACCAGCTCAGCTGTTCGAGGGTCATGTCGGTCGACACCACCGCGAAGCTGGCAATGTCGTCTCCCGCCGTGTCGGCGCGGCCGACCTGCGGCTCCAATATGCCCTCCGGCAGATCGCCCCGTATCTGTGTGATGGCGTCGCGTATGTCGTTCACCGCGCGATCGATCGGCGTGCCGAGCGTGAGCTGGACGATGGTCTCCGAATTGCCCTCCCTGACCGTGGAGGTGATCTCGTCGATCCCGGTGATCGACCGCACCGCCGCCTCGACGCGTTGCGTGATCTGAGTCTCCATCTCGGTCGGTGCCGCGCCGGGCTGCGAAATGGAGATCCAGACGATCGGAAATTCGATGTCCGGATTGTTCTGGACATCCATCCGCATGAAGCTGACGAGGCCCGCCAGCGTCAGGAACATGAACAGGACGAGCGCCGGAACCGGGTTGCGTATCGACCAGGCGGAGATGTTGCGGAAGCTCATCTCGGTCTTCCCCTAGCGATCCGCGCGGACCGGCTCGGGCCGCACGCGCTGCCCGGGGCTCAGGAATACGCCGGCGGAGAGAACGACCCGCTCGTTGCCGGTCAGGCCGGACGTGATCGCCATTCCGCGGTCGCTCACCTCGCCGATCCGCACGTCGCGGCGGTGGACCGCGCCTTCGGCATCGACCACGTAGACGAAGCTGCCGCGCGTGTCGCTCATCACCGCCGATTCCGGCAGCAGCGGCGCGTTCGTCGTGCCCGCCGCAATTTCCGCCGAGGCGAAGCCGCCGGGACGGAGCTCGGCATTGAACGGGATGAGAATCCGCGCCTCGCCTTGCCGGGTCTCCGGATCGACGATCGGCGAAACCTGCCAGATCGTTCCCTGATAGCTCTGCGACGATCCCACCGGGGTCACGCTCGCCGCCCGGCCCGGCGCCAGCCTGGCCAGGTCGCTCTGGGGCAGACGCGCGCGCAGCTCCATCTCGCCATTGGCGGCAATGCGGAACAGGGCACCGGTCCCCGGGCCGACCACCTGGCCGGCCTCGACGCTGCGGGAAAGGACCAGACCGGCCGTTGGCGCCCGGACATCGAGCCGCCCGATCCGCGCCCGCGCTGCCGCGAGCTGAGCCTCGGCGACACGGACCCGCGCCGCCGCTCCGTCGCGGGCGGCGCGCTTGCGGTCCAGGTCGGCCTGACTGATGAAGCCGCGCGACACCAGGGCCTGGGCTCGCTCCAGCTCGTTCTGCGCGAGCCTGAGCTCCGCGCGATCGACCTCGATCTGGGCAGCGAGCTGGGCCGCTTCCTCCGCCTGGACGCTGCGATCGATCACGGCCAGCGTCTGGCCGGCATTGACCCACTGACCGGGCTCGACCAGGACACGCGCAATCTGCCCCCCCTCGCCCGGAACGCCGACCGGCATGTCGCGCCTGGCGGCGAGCGAGCCGGTCGCGGAAATGGTGGCGGTCACATTCTGTCGGCCGGGGACGATCACGGTGACGGCGGGGCGCTGCTCACCCTGCGCTCCGGCGGGGGCGGCCGCCTGCTCGCCTCCGCCAAGCAGCAGCAGCAGCCCGACAATGGCAACGAGGATCACGCCGACGACCGCCAGGATGATGTTTCGGCGACGCCGACGGCGCGCGAGCGTCTCGTCGTCGATCACGACCTCATCGATCGCCTCGCGCCGCCATTTCGTCGATTCGAAGTTCATCGCCTTCATAGTCCCCACTCGAAAGCACGGCCGCACGCCGCCAGCGCCGCTGTATTACCCGAATACATCACTTGGAACAAGTCGAAACCGCCAGCGCCTCGATCGGTGGGCGCGCGGGAACCGCGCTCTACAACCAATGTTTCGGCTGTACCAAGGCTGAATGTGGGCGCATTCTACGCCCGAACAAGGAGGAGCGCGCCGCATGTCCCAATATCTCGCCGACCATGGCTGGCTGGCCTGGATCATCATCGGGCTGATCGCCGGCGCGATCGCCAAGTTCCTGACGCCCGGACGCGACCCCGGCGGCTGCCTGGTGACGATGGTCATCGGAATCGCCGGAGCGGTGCTCGCGGGCTTCCTCGGACAGGCAGTCGGCTGGTACTCGCCCGGCGAGGGTGCCGGCTTCCTGGCGGCGATCGTCGGCGCAGTGATCATCCTGCTTCTCTACCGGCTGATTGCCAGGCGCTAGATTTCCGCACGCTCCGGCTGCGGTTCAGCAGGCATGCAGACGTCACAGGCTTAGAAGGCGCAGGCCGCATCCGGCCCGCGTAGCAGAGGAGTATGACGATGATCCGAACGTCCATCATGGCGGCCGCTCTTGGCGCCTCGGTGCTCGCCGCGGCGACGCCTGCCGCGGCGCAGCAGGCGGAGGTGCGGCCCATCAGCGGCACCCGGCTCGACGTCGTGGCCCAGGGCGAGGTGGCGCGCGTGCCGGATATCGCCCGCATCAGCGCCGGTGTCGTCACCCAGTCGCCCACCGCAACGGCGGCGATCCGCGAGAATGCGCAGCGGATGACCGCGGTCCGGGCGGCGCTTCGAGAGGCGGGAATCGCCGAGCGCGACATCCAGACCAGCACGATCAACCTGCAACCGAGCTACCGTTACGCCGAGAACCAGCCGCCGCAGCTCGTCGGCTACCAGGCGACCAATGAAGTGACGGTGCGCTTCCGCGATATCGCCGAGACCGGCCGGATCCTCGACGCTCTCGTCGCGCAGGGCGCCAACCAGATCAACGGCCCCATGCTGTCGATCGACCAGCCCGAAGCGGCGCTGGACGAGGCGCGGACCCAGGCGCTCACCAACGCGCGCGCGCGAGCCGAGCTATACGCCCGTTCACTCGGGATGCGTGTCGCCCGAGTCCTGGCGGTTAGCGAGTCGGGGCTCGTCGGGGCTCCGCCGCCCCGGCCCTATATGCGCGATGCGGCCGTGGCCCAGGCCGAGACGCAGATCGTTCCGGGCGAGCAGACTCTCGCGGTGACCCTGACCGTCAGCTTCGAGCTCGAATAACGCCCGGGAGAAAAGGCGCAGGCCGCGTCCGCTTCAGCGGACGTGGCCGCGGCGGAACAGGTTGGTGAGAGAAAGCAGCAGGATCGAGCCGAGCAGAGCGACGATGAAGGATTCGAACTCCACCGGCCGGTGGAGCTCGCCGCGGTAGAAGGTCAGCGCTCCAACGAAGGCACCGGACACGCCGACGGCGATATCGAGCGTGATTCCCTGCCGCGCGTCCGTGCGCATCACCAAGCTCGCGATCCACCCGATGATCCCGCCGAGGACCAGCCAGACCAGGAGGTTCCACAGCATAAAGGCTCCCGCTTTTGGCGGCGCAGCGCGCCGGCGGCGACGCTTAGCCCATTTCTGCCCGGTGGTGAACCGGGGCTGCGGGACGGTACGGGAAGGACCCCTCTGTTTCGTGCTGGCGGATCCCGAGATTCGTCAGGTCGCGCTCGAGGGTGGGTCGGCCTCCCCCCCATTCTTCGCTTGTCTTCGACGGACGGCTGGCGCCGACCCTCAATATTTCTGCTGGCGCTCGTAGAGCGAACGATAATGTTGGATTCGGGTGACGCGCAGGCCCGGCATCCCCGACCGGTCCACCGCCCGCTGCCAGCTGGCGAATTCCTCGAGGCTGAGGCTGTAGCGTTCGCAGGCCTCGTCGACCGAGAGCAACCCGCCATTGACCGCCGAAACGACCTCCGCCTTGCGCCGCACGACCCAACGAGTGGTCGAGGGCGGCGGCAGCGAGTCCAGCGTCAGCGGCTCGCCGAGCGGGCCGATGACCTGGGCGGGGCGGATTTTCTGGTTCTCGATCATTCCTACCTCAAGACTGTACGCAACATCGGGCCGCGGCCGTCCGCACGAACCCCTGTACGGGCCGAGCGTTGAAAGAAGGCTAAAGTGCCAAGGTAAAAATCCCGGTGAAGTTGCTTTACGGCACATTGAGCCGACGTCCCGCTTCGGCACGGCTGAAGCAGCCTCCCTGCCGGGAGGCGGCGCGACGCCAGCCCGGCCCGGCCAGCAGCAATTCGGTGAGCGGATCGTCGGGCGTGTCGCCGCTGCGCCGAGTCGCTGCCTCGCCGCCCACGCGCGATGCCGCGCTCGCCGTCCGGTGCGCTGCCAGCGCCGCCATCAGCAAAGCATGATCGAGGCGAACGGGTGACCGATCGCCCAGCAGCTGCTCCGCGCGGCGCAGGAAAGCCATGTCCATGGCCGGTCCCTAGCCAAAGAGGGTGAATCGACCGTAAAGCCGGACGAACCGTTGGGTTGACACCGGGCGTGCGGCCCGAACGCGCGCAGCCGGAAGGGGTGGGCGACGGTCGCTGCGTTCACTATCTAGTGCCCATGATCTCCGCAGACTTCCAGCTCGGTCGGCCCGCTGCCGGGGCCAGGATCGTCGTCGCCATGTCGGGCGGCGTCGACAGTTCAGTCGTGGCCGCGCTCGCCGCGCGCAGCGGCGCCGAGGTAATCGGAGTCACGCTCCAGCTCTACGATCATGGCGAGGCGATCGGGCGCGCACGCAGCTGCTGCGCCGGCCGTGACATCTTCGACGCGCGCGCCGTCGCCGACCGGCTGGGCATCGCTCACTACGTGTTCGACTATGAAAGCCGCTTTCGCGACAGCGTCATCGACCGGTTCGCCGACGAATATGTCCGGGGACGGACGCCGATTCCCTGCGTCAGCTGCAACCAGAGCGTGAAGTTCACCGATCTGTTCAGCCTGGCCCGCGACCTCGGCGCCGACTGTCTCGCCACCGGCCACTATGTGCGGCGGGTCGTCGGACCGGGCGGCCCAGAGCTGCACCGAGCCGCCGACCCGGCCCGCGACCAGAGCTATTTCCTGTTCGCGACGACGCGCGACCAGCTCGGCTTCCTGCGCTTTCCGCTCGGCGATCTTCCCAAGCCCGCCGTCCGCGAGATCGCTCGCGAGCTCGCCTTGGCGGTCGCCGACAAGCCCGACAGCCAGGATATCTGCTTCGTCCCCGACGGCGACTATGCCGCGGTCGTCGAGAAGGTGCGGCCCGACGCGGCGCGCCCCGGGGAGATCGTCGACCGCGAAGGGCGGGTCCTGGGCGAGCATCGCGGGCTTATCCATTTCACCGTCGGCCAGCGTCGCGGCCTCGAAATTGGCGGCCAGGCCGAGCCGCTCTACGTGCTCCGGCTCGATCCGGACCGCCGCCGCGTCGTCGTCGGGCCGAGGCGCGCGCTGGCGGTGCGTGCCGCTCAGTTGAGCGGAATCAACTGGCTGGGCGAGGAGCAGCGCGATGGCCTGACGGTGAAGGTCCGATCGCTGGCGCGTCCTGTGCCGGCGCGACTCGAAGGATCATGGGTGCATTTCGTGCAACCGGAATTCGGCGTCGCCCCCGGACAGGCAGCCGTCCTCTACGAAGGCGAGCGTGTGCTCGGCGGGGGCTGGATCGAGGAAACGGCCTCGGCGGAGCGCGAAGCCGCCTGACGGCGCGCCACCGCATAGAGAAGAAGCCCCACGAGCAAGAGCCCGCCGAGCATCGCCCATGATGCCGGTGACGATTGCGCCGCCGCCCAGAGGCAGACGGCGAGACCGCCCGTCATCGCGACAACGGTGACAGGTCCCGTCCCGAGCCCCGCCTTCCGCCGCGCGGCGGGCAAAGCGGCGATGCACGTGCCATAGACGATGAGGCGGGCGAGCGTGCTCGCCACCGCGAGCCAGACGAAACTGCCGCTGAGCGCCAGGACAGTTCCGAGCAGACCCATGAACAGGATCGAATTACCTGGCGTATGCCAGCGCGGGCTGATCTCCCCGAACCAGCTCGGCAGCAGCCCCTGCCTGGCCAGAGCGAATGTGGCTCTGGGCGTGGAGGTCATGGAGCCGAGCAGGTTTCCGCCGACCGATGCCATCGCCGTAGCGCCGAGGAGAACGAAACCCACCGGACCGACCAGCACCTGCGCAAAGGCGGCGAGCGGCGCGTCGGGCGCGGCCCCGGCCGGCATCACGGCCACATAAGCGAGCTGGACGAGAAAATAGAGCGCACCGGTCGCCACGACGGTCGCCACCAGAGCCCGTGGAATCGTCCGTTCGGGCGCGCGAGTTTCTCCGGCCGGCACGACGCTGTTCTCGAACCCGATGAAGGCATAGAGCACGACGAGCGCCGCCGCCTCGAGCCCGGAGAACGGCGGCAGCGCCGAGGGCTTCGGCAGGGACCCGCCGGCCTGGATGAGCCCCCAGACCGCGAGCGCCACGAGCGGAAGAGCCTTCAATAGGGTGACCGCATCGAGCAGGCGAATGGCACGACGGACGCCGACCACGTTCACCCAGGTGACGAATCCGGTCAGAACCAGGATCAAGGCGAAGCGGCCGACCGAGCCGGCAAGGGGCTGCCACAGGGCGCCGGCATAAAGAGCGAAGACGTTGGCGTTGGCCGCCAGTGCAGTGACCCGCGCGAGATAATAGAGCCAACCGACCTGGAACGAGGCCGCCGGCCCGAAGGCGGCGACATAGACGACCGGCCCGCCCGAATTCGGATGGAGCGCGGCCTGGCGCGCGAACGGGATCGCAACCACCAGGATGAGCAGCCCGAAGATGGGGAACAGCCAGGGGCTGAACGCGCCGAACTGGAGATGCAAGGTGGCGGGAAGCGCGAAGATCCCCGCCCCGACGATGCCGTTGAAGGACAGAAAGGCGGATCCGAAAAGGCCGATGTCGCGGCGCAACCCGCTTTCGCCGCCCGGAGCCGTTCCGTCGCTCATCGGAGGAGGATCGGACGGAATCTCAGCCTCTGCAAGCGCGAAAGGCGATCATTCCGGCTGCGGATCTTCCTCTTCGAGCGCCGCCTCGCCGATCCGGCGCATCCGTTCCTCTCGCGCCTCCTCGATCAGCGCGTTCCAGTTGACCTCATCGCGATTTGCGCGCTCGGCGCGAGCCTGCTGGACCATCTGGTTGAAGCAGCCGATCATGCCGCCGGCTCCCGAGGGCGAGCAGCTGCCGATCCCGCTGCGGCCGACATAGCTCAACTCGATGGCCCGGTTCGTCCAGGACTGGTTCGCCGGATCGTTGGGATTGCCGCGAAGTTCGGGAGGAATTCGGAAGCGGTCATCCTCGGGAAGCCGGGCGCAGACGATGATCTCTTCCGCGCTGCTCTGCGGGCACGGGTCGTCGCCGTAGATGATCAGCTGGTTGACGCGAGCGTCGTCCACCGGAGGGACCTCGGCCGGCTGCTGCGGCGCCGCGGCGGCCGCCTCCGGTGCGGCCACCCCGGGCGGCTGCGCCAGCGCCGGAGCCGACATCAAGGCGGCAGCAAAAGCGAAGTAGGCAAGGCGCATGGTTCAGATCCTCTTCGAAAGCTCGATCGCCGCACGGCAACCTGCCCTGATCGCGGCGTAGAGCAGGGGATAGCCGACGCTCTGTTCGGCGCCAGCCCCGACCGCGGCATCGCGGTGCTCGCGCTCGTCCGCCTGGAACTCGGCGATGGTCGCGGCCAACTCCGGCTCGTCCTGGCCCAGAGCGTCCAGCTGATCGGAATAATGCTGGTCGATCTCGTCCTCGACGGCGGCCGTGCAGGCCATCGCTGCCTGCGGGCCGAGCAGGGCGGTCGCGGCGCCCAGCGCATGTCCGGCGACGTGCCAGAAGGGCTGGAGGAGGGTCGGGCGGACCCCGCGCTCGGCGAGGAGCGCGTCGAAATGGGCGAGATGGCGCTGCTCCTGCGCCGCCATCCGCGCAATCAGGCGGGACGAAGGATGTCGGTCTCCGAGCACCGCCAGCTGGCCGGCATAGATCCGGGTGGCGCCATATTCTCCCGCCTGGTCGACGCGAAGCATCGACGCGACGTCCGGCCGGGCGTCGCCCGGACGCCAGTCCGGCGGTGGCGCGCTCAGCGCGGGTTCGGCGACGGTCTCAGGCTCAGCCATAGGATAACCAACGCAGAACCGATCGAAAGGATCGCATTCCATCCCGCCATCGAAACGCCCCACATCTGCCAGGGCACCTGGTCACAGCGCACCATCGGCGCCGCCATGATTTGCTTCAGCATATCCTGCGCCGTGCCGCCGGTCCCGATCGCCGTGCATTGGGTAAGTCCCTCGAACAGCCCGGCCTCCACGCCGGCATGATAGCCGCCGATGAGTCCGCTGGCGAGGATCGCCAGCGCCGCCAACCGAACGAAGGGGCGGCCGGCGCCGGCCAGGCGCCGGCTTGCGGCCAGAGCGACCAAGGCGAAGGCGAGTGCCGCCATGTGCGCCCAGCGCTGCCACCAGCACATCTCGCAGGGAAAGAGCCCGCCCAGACGCTCGAAGCCAAAGGCTCCGGCCAGCAACGCCGCCGGTACGACCAGGCTCAATATCCTGGCGAGGGCGAGCGAATCTGCCCGGCCGCTTCGGGCGCTCGCCAACGTCGCCATTTGGCGTTTCCTAGCGATCGGCCGGACGGGCCGCCGCGGTCCGGACCGGGCCCAGCCGCGAGATCGTCTGCAGCGCGTAGTGGAGCTGGAAATCCTCGATGCCGCGCTGCTCCAGCTCTTCGGCGGTGGCGGCGAAGCGCGGATCGGGACGGCCGTCTTCCTGGATCACATCGTCCTCGACGCCGGCCTCGTTGACCAGGTGGCGCCTGAGGTCGGCCTCGCGGACCCGAGTACGCGAGGTGAAATCGGGATCGGAAAGCTGCGGCACCTCGATGTCCGGGGTGACACCACCCTCCTGCACCGACCGGCCCGACGGCGTGTAGTAGCGGGCAGTGGTGAGGCGAAGCGCGGTGGCGCCTCGGCCGAGCGGGATCAGGGTCTGGACCGAGCCCTTGCCGAAGGTCCTTTCACCCATGACCAGCGCACGGCGATGGTCCTGCAGCGCCGCGGCAACGATCTCCGCAGCCGATGCGCTGCCAGCATCGACGAGGACGATGATGGGCACGCCCTTGGCGGCATCGCCCGGCCGCGCATAATAGCGCTCGATGTCGGTGCGCCGGCGGCCGCGCTGGGAGACGACTTCGCCGCGATCGAGGAACAGATCGCTGAGGCCGACCGCTTGATCGAGCAGACCGCCGGGGTTGGACCTGAGATCGAGAATATAGCCGGTCGGCGGACCGCCGAGCTGACGCTCGATGTCAGCCATCGCAGCCTGGGTCGCCTCGGTGGTGTTGCGGTTGAAGGTGGTGACCGTGAGGATACCGACCCGGTCGCGAACCTCGGACCGGACCGCTGGAATGTCGATGATCGCACGAGTGATGTTGACGTCGAACGGCCGGTCGCGGCCGGGCCGCACCACGGTGATGCGCACGCTGGTGCCGGGCTCGCCGCGCATCCGGTCGACCGCCTCGTCGAGCGTTCCGCCGTAGAACAGCTTGCCGTCGATATGCGTGATGAAGTCGCCCGACTTGATCCCGGCCCGGTCGGCCGGGGTCTCACGGCTGGCGGCGATCACCTTGACCGCACCGTCCTCCATCGTGACGGTGAGGCCGAGCCCGCCATAATTTCCGTCAGTGGTCGTCATCAGGCTCTGAAAGCCGCGCTCGTCCAAATAGGAAGAATGCGGATCGAGACTGTTCAACATGCCGTCAATGGCCCCGCGGATCAGGGTCGCGTCGTCGACCTGGTCGACATATTCCGCCTTCACCCGCTCGAGAACGCTCATGAACTGGTCGATCTCGCGATAGGCGTTGACGTCGACCTGCGCGAGCGAAGCGGTCGTGGCGGGAATGAAGGCGACCGCGCCAACGAGGGCGAGGGATCGAATGAGGTTGTTGGCCATCGCGTACCTGCTGGGGTGAATATTGCCGGCTTGTACAGGGATATTAGGCCCCGGAAAAGCAACGGCCGATGAATGAACTCGACTAATATGTCTCGACTAATATGTGGGGCCGCACCCGCTCATTGGAAGAGATCATCCGGCGACCAGCTGCGCGAGCGGCACCGGCCGGCCCTCGCGCCGGAGCTCGACGGTCACGCGTGGCGACGACGCTCCCGCCCGGCCGAGAGGTGCGCCGGGCCGTACCTGGTCCCCGGGCGCGACGTCGAGCTCGGCCAGGTCGGTCACCACACTCGTCCAGCCGCGGCCGTGATCGAGCACCACGACATGGCCGTAGCTGCGGAACCGGCCGGCATAAGCGACCCGGCCGGCCGCCGGGGCGACAATCCGAGCGCGCGGGTCGACCGCGAACGTGAGGCCGCGCGAATGAACGCCGCCGTCCGAAATCTCGCCCACGCCCGTGAGCAGGCGGCCCTCGACCGGCAGGCGGTAGGGCAGATTGGTGCCGGGCCGCCCTCCGCCGATGCTGCCGGGACGGGGAAGCGGGCCAGGGAGCGCGGCTAGGCTGGCGCCGAGCCGTGCCTGGAACTGGCGCTGGTCCTGCAGTCGGGCGAGGGCGCGCGCCTCCTCGCCGAAGGCCAGGGCGCGGTCCGATTCGGCAAGCGCGAGGCCGGACAGCTGCTGCGAGCGCGCCCGCTCGGCCGCCTCGAAGCGGGCGAGGGCAACCCGCCGCTGCTGCAAGGCGCGACGGCTGTCCGCGAGCGCACTGCGCGCCTGCTCGAACTGGCGATGAAGCGCATTGCTTCGTTCCACCTCGGCCCGGAGCAAAGCGGTACGGCGGCGAATCTCCGGCAAGGTCGCCGCGAGCAGCGAGCGGACATGGACGGTATCCTGCACCGACCCTGGCTGGACCAGCGCCAGCGCCGCAGGCCGCCGCGCCATCGTCTGCAAAGCGGCGGTCAGCCTGACCAGGGGCTGCTGGCGCTCGGCAAGGCGGGCGCGCTGTCGCGCGCGCAACCCCTCGACAATCGCGATGCGGCGTTCGGCCGCCGTGAGGTCCGCCTCGGCCGCCTGGATGCGGGCCGCGAGCGCCTCGGCCTCGGCATGGGCGCGCTCGGCCGCGCTGGTGGCCCGCCGCGCCTGACGCTCGAGCGCCCGATAGCGCGCATTGGCCTGCGCGGCCTCCCGCTTGGCCTGGGCGAGCGTTGCCGCGTCGCCGCCGCGCGCCGCCGCGGCGGCAAGGCCGCCGGCGACGAGCAAAACCGCGCAAAGGAGGAAAGCCGGAAGGCGCAGCATGCGCTTACCCTTCGCGATGATAAGGGTGGTTCGCAAGGATGCTCGTCGCCCGGAACAGCTGCTCGGCCAGCATGGCACGGGCGAGCAGATGCGGCCATGTGAGCCGACCGAAGGCAAGCAGCAGGTCGGCCGAGCGCCGTTCGGCCTCGTCGAAGCCGTCCGCGCCGCCGAGAAGGAAACGGGCCTCGCGGCGACCGCCGTCGCGCCAGGATTCGATCCGCCCGGCAAGTTCCAGCGACGAAAGCTGCTCCCCCTTCTCGTCGAGAATGACGGTGACGGCGCTTTCGGCAGGCGCGGGAACCCGGCCGCCGCGATCGGGCAGTTCGGTCACCTTCACCGGCCAGGCGATCCGCTTCAGGTAGCGTTCGACGAGTTCGGACTCAGGCCCACGGCCGATCTTGCCCCGGGCAATCACGTGGAGCAGCAAGGTCAGGGTCCGGACGGGCGACGGCGCGTGATCAGCGCGTCGCCACCACCGGCGTGCGCTCGTCGGGCCCGCGTTCCTCGAACGCCCACATCCGCTCGAGATTGTAGAAACTGCGGACCTCGGGGCGGAAGAGGTGGACGATGACGTCGTCGGCATCGATGAGCACCCAGTCTGCGACCGGAAGGCCTTCGACACGGACGTTGCGACCCAGCTCGCGCTTGATCCGCTCTGTCAGCTTCTGCGCCATCGACGCGACCTGCCGGGTCGAGCGGCCGCTGGCGATGACCATGTAATCGGCAATGTTGGACTTGCCGCTGAGGGGAATCGAGACGATTTCGAGCGCCTGGTCGTCATCGAGTGAACGAAGCACGAGCGCGTGAAGCGCCTCGGCCTGTTCGTCGGCTCCGTCAATGAGCGGAGCGGGTGCGTTTCGGGGCAAACGGCCTCCTTCCAGTCAAGGGCTTCCGCGTCACGCCGTCGCGGGCAGCCCGGGGATCAAACGTATATAGGGCGTCATCGTGCCATCGGGGATAGGCGGCGCGAAATGCGGTGGCGGAACTCGGGTCGGGCGGCAATTGAAGCAGCACGAGCGACGGCAAACTCCACCTCGTCCAGTGCCGAGCCTCGGCTGCGGGCCGGACGAAGCGCCGCAGCCAGCCCATGGCAGGTGCCTTGAGGGCATGCCTATAATAGCCCGGCCGCGTGACGACCGCAATCGGAACCGTACGGGCGATGTCCCGCCAACCTCGCCAGCGGTGGAATTGGGCAAGATTGTCGGCTCCCATCACCCACAGGAACCGGCGGCGGGGATAGCGCCGGACGAGGCGGCGCAGCGTGTCGATCGTGTATCGGGTGCCGAGCTCCGCCTCGATCACGGTCACCCTGATCGGCGCGTGGCGGGCCATTCGGCGCGCCGAGGCGTAGCGGGCGGCGAGCGGCGCCATGTCGGCGGCGGGCTTGAGCGGATTGCCCGGCGAGACCAGCCACCACATCTCGTCGAGCCCGAGCCGGCGGATGGAATGGAGGCTTATCCCGCGATGCCCCGGATGGGCGGGGTTGAAGGAGCCGCCGAGAAGGCCGGTGCGCGTCATCGCGGGGCCGATAGCACGGCGCAACGACATCGCGAACGGTCTCGACGCGGGCGCCGCGAGCCGACATTAGTCACCGCAGGCCCATGAAGAGCATTTCGTCCCCCAGCGAAGCGCAGCGCGCGACCACGACCGAGGCGGTCCGGGAGATTCCCCGGCCGCTGCCGGACGGCGGCCGGGCGGCGCATCGATCAAACTGCCTGAACTGCCGCGCTGCGGTGCAGACCCGCTATTGCGGCGAGTGCGGGCAGAAGGTCCATGTCCACCGTTCGGTCGGGGCGATCGGGCACGATCTGGTTCACGGCGTGCTCCATCTCGACGGCAAGTTGTGGCGGACCCTTCCGCTGCTCGTCTGGCGTCCGGGCGAACTGACCCGACGCTATGTGGAGGGCGAGCGGGCGAAATTCGTGTCGCCGCTCGGCATGTTCCTCTTCGCCGTGTTCCTCATGTTCGCGACCCTGTCCATCTACGGCCTCTCGCTCGCGAGCCTGGACCTCAGCGCCAGCCCCGCCGGGCAGGGGCTCGAGACGGCGCGAGTCGAGGTGGTCCGCCAGCTCGACGAAGCCCGCGCCCGACGCGCCGCCCTGGAGCGCGGCGAAGCAGTGCGCAACGCGGACGGAAGCGTCGCGACCGCAGCCGCGCTGGACAGAGAGATAGAGCAAGCGCAGGAACGAGTCGCACCTCTCCAGGGATTGGCTTTCGACGGGAGCGGCGACAGGCTGGTCGATGCCGACCTGACGACGACGGGCTGGGCCCGCCTCGACAAGGGACTAAGCAAGCTCAACGAGAATCCCGGGCTGGCCCTCTACAAGATCCAGGCGAACGGCTACAAGTTTTCGTGGCTGCTGATACCGCTTTCGGTGCCGTTCGTCTGGGTCCTGTTCTTCTGGACGCGCCGCTTCCGGTTCTACGATCACAGCGTGTTCGTCACTTACTCGCTCGCCTTCATGACGCTTTTCGGGGTTCTGCTCACCATTGCGGGTTTCGCCGGCGTCGGCGTCCCGATCCTCGGGACCGCCGGCACCCTCGTGCCCGCCATCCACATGTACCGCCAACTGAAGCAGGCCTATGGGCTCGGCTGGTTCGGCGCACTGGTGCGCACTTTCCTTCTGCTGAACTTCTGCCTCGTCACGGCTAGCCTGTTCTTCGTCCTGCTGCTCGGGATCGGCGCCCTCGGCTGATCAGGCGCTTGACCTGACGCAGCGTTGCGTCCGCCGCAAAAATCCGTCACTGTGCCGAAAGCAGGGGAGACCGAACATGCTGGCTTTGATTCTCTTCCTCTCGCTTGCAGGCGCCCAGTCCGCGGCCGCGAGCACGGAAACCGCCGCCGTCGAGACCTCCGATACAGCCGCCGCGCAGGAGCCCAGCCGACAGCGGCTGATCTGCCGCTCACGGCCGATGCTGGGCTCGCGCATCGCGCGCCAGCGCGTCTGCAAGACCGAGGAGGACTGGAAAATCTACCAGAACGATCTCGAACAATCCCGGCGCGACATCAACGACCGCGGCATGAGAGGCTGCACCTCCACCAGCTGCGAGTAGAAAGGGAAGTCGATGCTGCTCATGCTCATCGCCGCCGCCCTCCAGACCGTGCCGACGGAGGCTCAGCAGCTCGAGCCGCTCGCCTGCACCGCGCAGCCGAACTTCGTCACCAGGGAGCGGTTTCCGTTCGAGGGCGCCGCCTTCCGTTTCTCCGGGACGGTAACCGCAGATTCGCTGCAGCCTGAGGACTTCACCCCCTTCGCCTCGGTGGCGCTGCTGCAGCAGGGACGGCCGGAGGAACTGTCCGCCGTCCTATCGGTCCAGCCGTCGACCCAGCGCCGCTACGATGTCACGCTCCGGCGGCTGATCAACAACGAGCTGCGCGAGCGCACCATCATCGGCCGCGTGCCGACGGGAAGCGTGCCCTTCGAGATCGAGATCACACCGGACCGGATGATTGTCTTCAGGCTCGGCGAGGTCGTCCGGCGCGTTCCCCTCGGCGACTTCCAGCCCGATGCGATCGTTCTCGGCTGTGCGTCCGGAAGCTTCCAATTCGACAATCTCGTCTTCGCTGGCCGGAGCTGATTCGCGCGGGGCGGTTCGGAGAAGCCTGTCGACGCCGGCGGGGGGCCGCGCCAGAGTGAGGCGCGAGGAGTAATATGGTCTCAGACATGGAGAGCGTCGGCGAAGCCGTGACAGGCGGGGCCATTGCCCGCGCCATCGAGCCGGACGCCGGCGAACAGGTCGAGCGCGCCGGAGGCAATTGCCTCAATTGCGGCGCCGCGCTCAACGGTGCCTATTGCAGCCGCTGCGGGCAATCGGCCCATGTCCATCGCACAATCGGCGCCTTCTGGCACGATCTCCTCCACAGCGTGCTTCATTTCGAAGGAAAGATCTGGCGCACCCTGCCCCTACTCGCCTGGCGGCCCGGCGAGCTCACGCGCCGCTACATCGCTGGGGAACGAGCGCGGTTCGTCTCCCCGGTCGCGCTCTTTCTCTTTTCCGTGTTCATGATGTTCGCCGTCTTTTCGCTGGTAGGGGGACCGTTCACCTCGCGCCAAGACGCGCTCACGAACGCGCGAACGGAGGCCGAGCGCGACCTCGGACGGGAGCAGGCACGACGTCAGACCGAATTGAACGAGCTCCGCACGGAGCGTCAGCAGCTGTCACAGAGAGGGGAGCCGACGGCCGCGCTCGACGACGATATTCGGGAGATCGAGCAGGCGATCGCGGAAGCCGGGGCCGAGCGGACCCGGATCATGACGCTCGAGGATCTGTCGCGACCGCGGGCGGCCGGCACGCAAGGCGGCCAAGCGGAGCAGGTCGAAACGCCCTTCACCGGCAACCCCACGGGGATCGGCTGGATCGACAAGGCCATTCGAAAGGCCAAGGACAATCCGGCGCTCGTCGCCTACAAGCTGCAGACCAACGCCTATAAGTTCTCCTGGGCGCTGATCCCGCTGTCGGTCCCCTTCGTCTGGCTGCTTTTCCTGCACCGGCGCCGCTATCGAAAATATGGCGCCTACGACCACACCGTCTTCGTCACTTATTCGATCGCCTTCATGAGCCTCGGCCTGATCGCCCTGAGCCTGCTTCGACCGCTCGGCCCAGGCAAGGACCTGATCGAACTGGCGATCCTGATCGTTCCGCCGCTTCACATGTACCGACAGCTCAAGAGCGCCTACGGCCTGACGCGATGGAGCGCCTTGTGGCGCACCTTCATGCTGATCCTCTTCGCTTTCACGGCCGGTAGCCTGTTCGTGTCGCTGTTGCTGACGCTCGGCGGGGTGGGCTGAACCGAGGCACGGCCTTCGATGCCACCCCGGGCACCGCAACTCCCCTTGTCACGGACCTGTAGGGGTTCGCGCAGCACGCGCCGTGCTGCCGTGCGAAGCAAAAGGGCACCGCTATCCGTCGATAGCGGTGCCCTTGCCGAGCGAATGAAAACCTGGGCTAGGCGCCGGCGGGGGCCGGACCCCCAATACCGCCGCGCGGCCGGCGGGTGCTCGGGATCGACGAGCCGGTGATCGTCGGAACGCGCTGGCGATCCTGATCGCTGCGGCCGATATCCTCGCCCTTGATCGCCCGCTTGGCTTCCTCGCCGTTCAGCGTCTCATATTCGAGCAGGGCGCCGGCGAGCCGGTGCAGTTCGTCGAGATTGTCCGTCAGCACCTTGCGGGCGGTGGCTTCGGCCTCCTCGATCAGGCGGCGGACCTCGGAATCGATCAGCCGCGCGGTCTCCTCGGAGACGTGCTGGCTGCGGGCGACGCTGTGACCGAGGAAGACCTCCTCCTGGTTGTCGCGGTAGCGAAGCCAGCCCAGCTTCTCGCTCATGCCATATTCCATCACCATCGCACGGGCGAGATCGGTCGCCTGCTGGATATCGTTGGAGGCTCCGGTGTTGAGCGCGTCCTTGCCGTAGATGAGCTGCTCGGCGATGCGGCCGCCGAAGCAGAGCGCCAGCCGGCCCTTCATCTGGACCATCGACATGGAATAACGGTCGCGCTCCGGCAGGTTCCAGGTGACGCCAAGCGCGCGGCCGCGCGGAATGATCGTCACCTTGTGCAGCGGATCGCAGCCTTCGACGTGGAGCGAGACGAGGGCATGACCGGCCTCGTGATAGGCGGTCGCCCTTTTCTCCTCCTCCGTCATCACCATCGACTTGCGCTCGGCGCCCATCATGACCTTGTCCTTGGCGAGCTCGAATTCGCTCATCGCCACCAGGCGCTTGCCCTTGCGGGCGGCGAGCAAGGCAGCTTCGTTCACCAGATTGGCAAGGTCGGCGCCCGAGAAGCCCGGCGTGCCGCGGGCGATGGTGCGCGGATCGACGTCGGGCGCCAGCGGCACCTTCTTCATGTGGACGGCGAGAATCTTCTCGCGGCCGTCAATGTCGGGCCGCGGCACGACCACCTGCCGGTCGAAGCGGCCGGGGCGCAGCAGCGCCGGATCGAGCACGTCGGGCCGGTTGGTCGCGGCGATGATGATGATGCCTTCGTTCGCCTCGAAGCCGTCCATCTCGACCAGCAGCTGGTTGAGCGTCTGCTCGCGCTCGTCATTGCCGTTGCCGAGGCCGGCGCCGCGATGGCGGCCGACCGCGTCGATCTCGTCGATGAAGACGATGCAGGGCGCATTCTTCTTGGCCTGCTCGAACATGTCGCGCACGCGGCTCGCGCCGACGCCGACGAACATCTCGACGAAGTCCGACCCGGAAATGGTGAAGAAGGGCACGTTGGCTTCGCCGGCGATGGCGCGGGCCAGAAGCGTCTTGCCGGTGCCGGGCGAGCCGACCAGCAAAGCGCCCTTCGGGATCTTGCCGCCAAGCCTCGCGAACTTGGTCGGATCCTTCAGGAACTCAACGATCTCCTGAAGCTCCTCGCGCGCCTCGTCGATCCCGGCGACGTCGTCGAAGGTGACGCGGCCATGCTTCTCGGTGAGCAGCTTGGCCTTCGATCGGCCGAAGCCCATGGCGCCGGACCCGGCATTCTTCTGCATCTGTCGCATCACGAAGAAGGCGATGCCGAGAATGAGCAGGAAAGGCAGCGACTGAACGAGGAGGTAGGTCCACAACGATGTCTGCGCCTCCGGCTGCGCTTCGAACGCCACGCCTTTCTCGCGCAGGCGCTCCACGAGCTGGGTATCCTGGGGCGGGGCGTTGGTGCGGAAAGTCTCGTTGTTGGTGGTGCGGCCGGAAATGACCTCCTTGCCGATGACCACCTGCCGGACCGAGCCTTCCTCGACCCGGTTCAGGAAATCGGAATAAGGGATGGAATCGCGGGCAGCGGTCGACGATCCGCCCATCATCTGGACGAACAGGACCAGAGCGAGGATGATCGCCGCCCAGATCAGCAGGCTCTTCATCCAGTTATTGCCCGAAGGGTCCTTGTCGCCGTTGGGCGTGCGGTTCTCGTCAGCCATCGTGTCGCGTCTCGCTTTCGTCTCAAGCCACGGCGTAACGCCGCGGCCGGCGGGCGCCTATGCCCCTTCCGGCGAAGGGTGTCCGGCACACGCCCGTCTGCAACGCCTAGATAGGTGATGAGACGCGGTGTGCAATGTAGTAAGCGGGCGTGAACGCCAGCTTACCAGGCCCCACTCACACGCGCACCAGCATCTTGCCGATATTCGCGCCGCGGAACAGGTCGAGGAACGCCTCTGGCATGTTCTCGATGCCGTCGCGAATGGTCTCGCGGGACCTGACCTGCCCGCCTTCGATCCAGCCGCCCATGTCGCGATAGAAATCGGGCATCCGGGCGAGGAAGTCGAAATAGAGGAAGCCCTTCACGGTGATGCGCGCCGCGATGATCCGCATCATGTAGCGGAAGACGTGGCTGGGGCCCTTGTTGTAATCCTCGATCATGCCGCAGATCGGAAAGCGCGCATTCAGGCGCGCAGCGGCGAAGGCGGCGTCGAGATGATCGCCGCCGACATTGTCGAAATAGACATCGATGCCGTCCGGCGCGGCTACCATGAGCTGCTTCAGGACCGGCCCCGCCTTGTAGTCGATCGCCGCATCGGCGCCGAGCTCGCGCACCCAGGCGCATTTCTCCGCGCCGCCGGCGGAGCCGATCACCGTCAAGCCCTTCGCCTTGGCGATCTGCACGACCGCCGACCCGACCGCTCCCGCCGCGGCCGAGACGAAGACGATATCGCCCGCCTTCGCCTCGGCGACATGGAGCAGGCCGAAATAAGCGGTGGCGCCGGTGAGGCCGAGATTGCCGAGCCACTGATGGTCGTCCACCGGCAGGTTCGGCACCTTGTTGAAGGCCTGAGCCGGCCCGGCCGCCGCCTCGCGCCACCCGAGCATGTGGACCACGGTCTCCCCGACCGCGAAGTCGGGCGAGCGGCTCTCGACCACCTTGCCGACGGCGCCGCCCTGCATCGGCTCGCCGAGCGCGAAGGGGGCGGTGTAGCTCTTCACGTCGTTCATCCGGCCGCGCATGTAGGGATCGACCGAGAGCCACTCATTCTCCACCCGGATCCAACCTTCCTCGAGCCCGGGGAGCGGCGTCTCCTTCAGCTCGAAATTGTCGACGGTCGGCAGGCCGGTCGGACGGGACTTGAGGTGCCAGGCGCGGGTGGTGGGCATGTCTCTCCCCTTTCGTGAGGCCGATTATGCCCGGCGCGGGCAAGGCGGGCAATGCGAAGGCGCGCGGCCTCGCGCCAGGCACGACGTGGGTGAGGAATAGCCTTCGAGCGGCCGTCGGGCGATCAGACCCCACCGGCTTTTGCCGGCGTGACCCTATCATGGCGCTTCAGGATAACGGGCCTGTTCAGGAGGGGCCCGGCGGGCGGGCCCCTCCCGGTGCTGCCTGGCTGTCACTCGTCGTCGCGATAGGTGCCGGAGAAGCTGCGATTGAGCACGTGCGGGCCGCGAACCCCGCTGGGCCGCTCGAACAAGGCGCGGCTTCGATCCTCATCGCGCCAGCGTTCCATCGCCTCCTCGGCGCTGAGATTGAGCCGAACCTTGTCGTCGACCGTCTCCACCCAGCCGCAGGGAATGGAATGATGATGACCGCCCGCATTGGGATCGCTCTTCGTGAGCACGATGCTGTCGCCGTGCGTTCGATCGACGGTGCCGACATGGCTGCCGTCGGACCCGACCACCTCCATATGCTCCGTCACCCGGCCGAGCGCCTGGCGCTGCTGGCCACGCCGATCGCGCCAAGCCATGAACTCGCGGTCGAAGCGCGACTGGTTCTCGCGGCGATATTCGTCATAATCGCGGTCGAGCTGCTCGATCTGTCGGTTGCGCCACTCGGCATAATGGGGATCGTGGCGGCCCGATCGCCCGATCTCCGCGTAACGCCGCGCCGAGCTGTTGAAGGTGCCGCCGGGCGCCACGCCCGCCGCGCCGCGATAGTCGGCGCCGTACATGGACGAGACCGGATGGACGCCATGGGTTCCCGTGCTGCCGACGTCGAGCCGGTCGAAACGCGGCCCGCCAAATTCGGGATCGTAGCCGGGAGCGGCGAAATAGGAATCGGGATCGCTGCTCGGCGCATAATCCTCGCCGCCGAAGCCTTCGGCGCGTCCGGGGCCGTAGCGTTCCATCCCATATTCGGGGTCATCGCGCTCGCCGCGCCAGCCGCGATCGCCGAGCCGCTGCGGGCGAGGCTCCCAGTCGCGGCGGGGGCGCCCTTCGCCGCGCCATTCCCGACCGCGCTCGCGATCGTGTCCGCGCCCGCGGTCGTGACGGTCGTCATAAGCCATTTCACTCTCCTGTTTCGCGATGGTGGCGGAATGGGGAGGAAACGAAGAAGAGGCGGTGGCCGTTCCGGGCGCGGGACGGTGCGTGGCCGGACCCCGTCGGGCCGCACAGGAGGATTTTTCGGCAGGCCCGGAGCGACGCATTGCAACATCGCAAAGCCGTCGCTATCTGGGGCGCCCGCCTTAGGCGACGGGGCCGTAGCTCAGATGGGAGAGCGCTGCAATCGCACTGCAGAGGTCAGGGGTTCGATTCCCCTCGGCTCCACCACGTTTTCAACGACTAGCTTAGCCTATTATCGCGCGGTTGGACTGCGCTCGCTGTTGAGACGTCGCGGTCACCGACATCAAGATGGTGTCCATTCTGCCGAATATGACGTTCCCAAGGCGCCAGTGGACGTTCACCGCGTCGGTTGTTGCTCATGCTAACGCCTGTAGCATAGGAGGCCAATTCCTCTGAAAGGCCGGTCTCCATGGTTCGTCGTCGCGTCGCATTCGCATCGATCTTGTCTACTCTGCTGGTCGGGGCCGCCCCTGTGCCAGCGCCAGATTTTACAGCCCTCAGCACAGAGCTGGAGCGCCAATGTCAATCGGGCGAGTTTTCCGGCGTCGTCCTGATCCGAAGGCGCGACCAGGATCTGTTCGAGCACGAATGCGGCGAGGCGGATATCCTGAACAATATCGCGAACACGCGCGCCACGCGTTTCAAGATCTATTCAACAAGCAAGCTTCTCACCGCCCTGACCGTGATGCGCATGGTCGAGCAGGGCCAAATGCAGCTTGACAGGTCGATCGCTTCCTATGTGCCTGATGTGCCGGAAGAATGGTCTTCGGTCACGTTGCGCCAATTGCTCAATCACACGTCAGGCACTTCCGACCTGACCGAACAACTACTCGCCAATTTCCGCCGCGACCATCCGACCGCCCTGCGCGCGACGCTGGCATCAATCACCGAGACTCAGCGCCAGCTGAACTCAGTACCGGGCCAAACCTTTGCCTATAACAATTTCGGGTTCGAGCTCCTCGCCGACGCGGTCGCCCAGGCGAGTGGCAGGCCATTCGGCGAAGTCGTCAATGAGCTGGTCTTTCGCCCCGCAGGTATGACCACGGCCAACATCGAGAGGCCGAATATCGTGGCCGGACATCCTCACATGGTCACCGAAGCCGGCCTTGCACTCGGTTATAATGGGGAACCCGGGAAGCTCGAGCAGGCCATCAACTATGCATTCGTGCAGCTTGGCGCGGGTGCGGTTCGCGCAACGGTAGACGATTTCGCCCGCCTGGATGAAGCCTTAGCCGCAGGCCGCATCGTCCGGCCTGAAACTTGGGCGATGATGTTGGCAAATCCGGTCAAACCTCCGCAAGGAGACCGTCAGCCGGCGGGCCGCACCTTCGGCCTGGGGGTCTTCGTGACCGAAGTCGAAGGCGTGAAGCTGATCGGTCATACCGGAGGGACAAACGGCTTCATCAGCGATTTCCAGCGCTTTCCTCAACATGATGCTATGATGATCGTGCTAGTCAACCGAGGGTTCGCTCGAACCGCCTGGTTGCGAGAGGGGGTTGCACGCGCACTTGCTCGTACAGCGACGCCTTAGCACCGATGCCCATATTGGTCTCGAGACCTTCCGGCACCTCTTCGCTTGCACTTTGTTGTTCTGTTCCAAGCCGGGCGATGTCAGGTCGCTGGGCGCATAAAGAGGCCGCGCATGTTGCACGTGACCATGAAGATCCCGCTTGGCCCGAGAACGGCGTCCGCGCCGGCACATGCCCGCACAGCACTCGCCGCCCTGCTTGCGTGCCTTGCGCTCGCCGCTTGTTCGCAGCCGGACGAGTCCGTGACCGAAGTCGCGGGCGCGGGACGGGATGCGCCAGCGTCCGTGACGAACACCGGCAACGACGAGAGACCGGATGCCGCCCCTGAGCCGGGTGAGCCGCCCCGGCCGGCAGCCGCGCCGGATGCCGAAGGAAGGACGATCGGCGGGGACGGTTCGCCTGTTCGACTGTCCACTCTGTCCAGCGGCGATATCGACGGCGCGCAACTCTCCGGCGAGCTGGCCTGCAGCTTCGGGGGCCGCGATTCCGCGCCCCTTCTCTTTGCCACAGGCGATGTCGCTTCATCCGCCCCCGCCATGGGCGTCGTGAAGGTGCTCGACTCCGTGGAGCGGGTCGGTGCGCCGGGCGGCTATAATGGCATGGTTCGCGGCGCGACCTTCGCCGGGCGGGGAAAGACGATTCGGATCGCGCTGACCGGCGACGGGCCGGTCGGCGCCGGGGAATCGCCGCCGCATCCGGCTACGCTGACCTACGAACGGGCGGACGGGGCGAGCCGGACCATCGACGGGCTCTGGACCTGCGGCCCATAAGCCCTTGCGGGTGCCTTGGTCGGCAGAACGCCCAGGCTCAGGCCGTCACGATGCCGGGGCGCCGCTGCGCTCCAGCGCTCCGCCGCCAAGGGCGACGTAAAGAGAGACGAGATTTTCGAGCTCGGTGCGGCGGAGCTGGATCAGCGCCTGCTCGGCCTCGAACAGGTTACGCTCGGCATCGAGCACTTCGAGATAATTGGCAACGCCTTCGCGGTAGCGGGCCTGGGCCAGGCGCGCGATCTGGCGCTGCGCCTCGGTGGCGCGGGTCTGCGCCGCCACCTGCTCTGCCAGCCAGCGCCGGCCGGCAAGGGCGTCCGCCACCTCGCGGAACGCCTGCTGGATGGTCCGCTCATAATCGGCGACCGCGGCATTCTCGCGCGCCTCGGCGACGGTGAGATTGCCCTGGCGGCGGCCCCAGTCGAAGATCGGCAGGTCGATGCTCGGCCCCAAGCTCCAGCTCAAGCCGTCGCTGCCGATCAGATTGCCGAGCGCGGTCGAAGCGAAGCCGAGGCTTCCGGTGAGCGAGATGGACGGGAAGAAGGCGGCTCGGGCCGCGCCGATATTGGCGCGGGCCGCGCGGAGCCGTTCCTCGGCGGCGATGACGTCGGGACGCACCACCATCAGCTCGGACGGCAGGCCGGCGGCGACCGGCTGTTCATGGCCCTGCTCGGCGAGCGCCAGCGGCGCCGGCAGCGGTGCGGGCAGCGGGCCGCCGGTGAGAACGGCCAGGAAATTGTCGCTGCGCGCCTGTGCCAGCCGAAGCCCGGCAAGCTCGGTCTCGGCCTGGGTGAGCAGCGACTCGGCCTGGCGAAAGTCGAGCGCCGAGGTGACGCCGGCGTCCAGCCGCAGCCGGGCGATCCGCACCGCTTCCTGTCGGCTGCGCACCGTCGCATCGGCAAGGGCGATCTGTTCCGCCGCCTCGCGCGAGGCGAAATAGGCCGAGGCAACGTCGCGGATGAGCGCCAGGCGGAAGGCCCGCTCCGCCTGAACCGTGGCGAGATATTCCGCCCGCGCGGCTTCGGACAGGTTGCGCACCCGTCCCCAGAAATCGAGCTCGAAGCCGGTGACGCCGACCCCGATGGCGTAGCGATCGTCGGTGGTGGCTCCAGCCCCGGGGATCCCGGTCTGCGCGCCGGGCGTCCGGCCGACGCTCGCGTCGCCGAACGCACCCAGGGTCGGCAGCCGATCGGCACGCTGGATGCGGTAGAGGCCGCGCGCCTCTTCGATCCGGGCGACGGCGATGGTAAGATCGCGATTGCGCTCAAGCGCGGCGGCGACGAACGATTCGAGCCGCGGGTCGGCGAAGAAGTCGCGCCAGCCGATCTCGACGGCACGGCGGCCGAGCGCGACATCCCCGGCATATTCGGCCGGAAATTGCGAGGCGGTGGGCAGGTCGGGCCGCTGGTGCGGCGGGGCCAGGTTGCAGCCCGCGAGCAAGGCAGCGAAGCCGAAAGGGATCAGTCTACGCATTACCGGGTTCCGGAGCTGGAGCCGTCGGATGGCCCTGCGCGGCCATGGGACGGCGGCGACTCAGCCAGCGTCGGACGGCGAGATAGAAAACGGGGATGAAAAAGATGCCGAGCAGGGTCGCCGCGATCATGCCGCCCATCACGCCGGTACCGACCGCCCGCCGGCTGGCGGCGCCGGCCCCGCTGGCGATGAACAAGGGCACCATCCCGCCGATGAAGGCGAGCGACGTCATGATGATCGGACGCAGGCGAAGCTTCACCGCCTCGAGGGTCGCCTCCATCGGCGTGCGGCCCTTCTCCTCCTGCTCGATGGCGAATTCGACGATCAGGATCGCATTCTTCGCGGACAGGCCGATGATCGTGATCAGGCCGACGTTGAAATAGACGTCGGCCGAAAGGCCCCGGGCCATGGTGAGCAGGATAGCGCCGAGCACGCCCAGCGGCACGACGAGCAGCACCGAGACGGGGATCGCCCAGCTTTCGTACAAGGCGGCGAGCAGCAGGAAGACGACGAGCAGCGAGAGGCCGAGCAGCATGCCGACCTGCCCGGCCGCCTGCTGCTCCTCATAGGATATGCCGGTCCATTCGAAGGCGAAGCCTTCGGGCAGATCCGCGGCAAGGCGTTCCATCTCTTCCATCGCCTCGCCGGTCGACCGGCCGGGAGCCGCCTGGCCGGAAATGGTCATCGCGGGATAGCCGTTGTAGCGCTGGAGCTGCTGCGGTCCCGACGTCCATTCCACCTGGGTGAAGGAGCCGAACGGCACCATCTCGCCCGTGGCGTTGCGGACCCGCAGGGCCATCACATCCTCCGGCGTCATGCGATAGGGCGCATCGGCCTGCAGCAGCACGCGCAGCACGCGGCCTTCATAGGTGAAGTCGTTGGCGTAGGCGCTGCCGAAGGCCATGGCGAGGGTGGCGTTGACGTCGCCGATCGACAGGCCCAGCGCACGTGCCTCGATCCGATCGACCGTCACGCGCAGCTGCGGCGCATCCTCCTGCCCTTCCGGCCGAACGCCGGTGAGGATCGGGCTCTGGCTGGCGGCGCCGATCAGCTGATTTCGCGCCGCCACCAAAGCGTCGTAGCCGTTGCCGCCGCGATCCTCGAGCTTGAAGGTGAAGCCGCCCGCGGTGCCCAGCTCGGCGATGGCCGGCGGGGTCAAGGCGAAAGCCATCGCTTCCTTGACCTGCATGAGGAAGCCCATCGCCTGCTGCACGAGAGTCAGGGAGCTGTTCTCGGCGCCCGGACGCTCCTCCCAAGGAGTCAGCGTCGTGAACATCATCGCATTGGCCTGCCCCTCGCCGAAGAAGCTGAAGCCGCGAATGACGACCACATTCTCGGTGACGGGCTGCTCCCGGTAGAAGGCGCGGATCTGGCGGATCGCTTCCTCGGTGCGATCACGCGTGGCGCCCGGAGGCGCCTGGATGACGGTGATCGTCACGCCCTGGTCCTCGGCCGGCAGGAAGCCGCCGGGCAGACGGGTGAACAGGAGCAGGGCCACGCCGACCATCAGGACGAAGACGGCGAGCCAGCGCAGCGGTGCGCCGAGCATCTGCCCGACCCGCCCCTGATAACGGTCGGTCGTGCGGCCGAACCAGCGATTGAAGCCGCCGAAGAAGCCCTGGAAGAAAGCGCGGATCCGCCCCAGCGGACTCCTCGAAGCGGGCTCGGGCGCCGAGGCCGGCGCCGCCTTGTGCGGCTTCAGGAAGGTGGCGCAAAGGGCCGGAGTCAGCGACAAGGCGAGGAGCGCGGAAAAGCCGATCGAGACGATCAGGGTGATCGCGAACTGGCGGTAGATCTGTCCGGTCGTGCCGGGGAAGAAGGCCATCGGCACGAAGACGGCCATCAGCACCAGCGTGATTCCGACGATGGCGCCCGTGATCTGCCGCATCGCCTTGACCGTGGCCTGGTAAGGGGGGAGGCCTTCCTCGGCCATGATCCGCTCGACATTCTCGATGACGACGATGGCGTCGTCCACGAGGATGCCGATGGCCAGCACCATGCCGAACAGCGTCAGCACGTTGATCGAGAAGCCGAACGCCCACAGGCCGAGGCAGGCGCCGAGCAAGGCGATCGGTACGACGATGGTGGGGATCAGGGTCGCGCGCCAGTTCTGCAGGAACAGGAACATGACGAGGAAGACGAGGACCATCGCTTCGACGAGCGTCTTCAGCACCTCGCTGATCGATTCGTCGATGAACAAGGTGGTGTCGTAGGGAACGTCCCAGCGTATGTCCTCGGGGAAGTTCTGGGCGAGCTCCGCCATGCGCTCGCGCACGCCCTGCGCCGTGGCAAGCGCGTTGGCCCCCGGAGTCATCTGGATCGCGACCATGGCGACCGGCCGGCCGTTCAGCTCCGAATCGAAGAAATAGACCTGCGCGCCCAGCTCGACCCGGGCGACGTCGCCCAAGGTGACCGCGGAACCGTCGGGATTGGCCCTGAGGATGATGCTCGCAAATTCCTCGGGGGTCGTGAACCGGCCCTGGGTGAGGATCGTCGCGTTGATCTCGGTATCGCCGGAAATCGGAAGATCGCCGATCTGTCCGCCGGGGCTCTGGCTGTTCTGCTCGCGCACCGCCGCCAGCGCCTCCGAGGCCGAGAGGCGATAGCTGGCCAGCTTTGCCGGATCGAGCCAGACGCGCATCGCGTAAGGCGCGGCGAAGACCTGGACGTCGCCGACGCCTTCCACCCGTCGCAGCTCGTCGACCACCCGCGCATTGGCGAAGTTGCCGAGCTCGAACTGGCCGGTGCGCCCGGATTCGGAGCCGATCGCGACCAGCAGGAGGAAGCCGGCATTGGCCTCCCGAACGGGAATGCCCAGGCGCCGGACCTCCTCGGGCAAACGCTGCTCGACCAGGGTGAGCCGGTTCTGGACATCCATCTGCGCCTTGTCGATGTCCGTCCCGGTCTCGAAGGTGACGGTGATCGTTGCCGAACCGTTCGAGTTGCTCGTCGACGACATGTAGAGGAAGCCCTCGACCCCGTTCAGCTCCTGCTCGATCACCTGTGTGACGTTCTGCTCGAGCGTGGCCGCATCGGCGCCCGGATAGGTGACGCGCATCGTCAGGCTCGGCGGAGCGACCGACGGATATTGCTCGACCGAAAGGCCGGTCAGCGCGAGCACGCCGGCCAGGCTGATGCACAAGGCAACGACCCAGGCGAAGATCGGCCGATCGATGAAGAAGCGTGGGGTCACGTCGAAAGGATCCTAACGAGCCTGCGCCGGGGCGGCGGCGGGGCGGGGAGCCGGCGCGGTGATCCGAACCGGCTGGCCCGGCTGGACCATCTGCAGCCCGTTGACGATGACGCGCTCCCCGGGCCGCAGGCCATTGAGGATGATCCAGTTGCTGCCGACCAACTCACCCAGCCGGACGCTTCGGGCCTCCGCCACATTGTTCGGCCCGACGATCATCACGCTCCCGCCCTGCTCGGTCAGGCGGACGGCGCGCTGGGGCACGAGGATGCCCTGCGGACGGGTGCCGGCGCGGATCCGCGCGCGAACGAACTGACCCGGCAGGAGCAGCCGCCCCGGGTTCGGGAATTCGGCGCGAAGCGCGGCCGTGCCGGTCTCCTCGTCGATGGCGAGGTCGAGGAAGTCGATATGACCCATGACGCCGTAGGTCGTTCCGTCCTCGAGCTCGAGCTGGACCTGGATGCGGTCGATCGGGCCGATGTCGAGCTCGCCCGCGGTCATGCTGCGGCGGAGGGCGAGCACTTCGGAGCTCGACTGGCCGAAATTGACGTAGACTGGATTGATCTGCTCGATGGTGGTGAGCAACGTCCCTGCGGCAGCGTTGACCAATGCGCCCTCCGTCACCTGCGCCCGTCCGGCGCGGCCCGAGATCGGAGCCGTCACCGTCGTGTAGCTGAGCGTCAGGCGTGCGCTTTCGACCTGGGCCCGGGCCTGCGCCACGTCGGCCTGGGCTGTCCGCAGCCGCGCGACGGCGGCGTCATATTCCTGCTTGCTGATCGCCTGCTCCGCGACCAGCCCCTGATAACGATCGACGTCCTGCCGGGCGTTGGCCGCATTGGCTTCGGCCCGCGCCAGCGTCGCCTGCATAGCGCGGAGGCTGGCGCGAAGCTCGCGCGGGTCAATCGCGAACAAGGGCTGCCCGGCGCGGACGTCGGTGCCTTCCTCGTAAAGCCGGCGCTGGACGATTCCGTCGACACGCGCCCGAACCTCTGCAGTGCGCACGGCCTGCACGCGGCCCGGCAGTTCGATGATGTTGGGCACAGGCTGCGCGCGCACCGTGATCACCTCGACCGCGGGAGGCGGGGGCGCCGGCGGCGCCTCGCTCGAGCATCCGGCGAGGAAAAGAAGCGTGCCGGCGGCACCGATTCCGAGCCGCCGGGGGAGCGAGAAAGGCATGCTATTTTTCCTGATCGATCGGCAGCGCCGGCTGCCTTCCTTGAATTTGCGGCCCCGTAATGTACGTTACATTACAGGTCAAGCAGATCATAAGAGAGGGTGACATGGTCGAATGCAGAGCGCTACGCGAGGCGCGACGCGTCGCGCTCAGCCGCGAGGAGAGACGCAACGCGATTCTCGATGCGGCCGAATCGCTGTTTCTCGAGCTCGGCTTCGAAGGCACGACCCTGGGCGCGGTGGTCGGCCGATCGGGCGGATCGCTGGCGACGCTCTACGCCGAGTTCGGAAACAAGCTCAACCTGCTGCGGGCCGTCGTCGAACGGATGCGCGAGCAGGCTCCGGACATCGCGGCCCTTAAGGCGCGAAGCAGCTCGCCGCGCGAGGTCCTGCGCGAGCTGGCGCACCGGTTCCACAGGTTCGTGATGAACGAGCGCACGCTCGCCTTCACGCGGGTCGTGATCGCCCAGAGCCTTGCCGACCCGGAATTCGGCCGCGCCTTCCACCGCGACATCAGGCTCCAGGTGGTCGGGCGGCTGGCGGAAACGCTCGATCAATGGACGCGCGAGGGCAAGGCCCGCGTCGACGACCCCGTTGCCGCCGCCGAGCTCTATTTCGCGACCCTGATGTGCGACGCGCCGCTGAAGGCGATGCTCGGCCTGCCGGTCGAGGCGACCGACGATGCGGTGCTCGACTGGCGGATCGAGCCGCTGCTTCGGCATTTCGCCATTGCCGGCTGAGTAGCCCAGCCCCGCAGCCTTGCGGCCGGATCTCGACGAACGTGGCGGGTCCGGACGGTGAAATGGAACCAAAAGCCCTCCCATGGCCTAAGCTCCTATCCCGCAGCTTCGAGCAGGAGGCATGGCCCGCACCGCACGACCGGTGACGAATCGCAGACGAGGTTGGCTGTTCGTCCTCCTCGCCCTTGCCGGCGCCTTGCTTTCCCTCGAGCCGCCGCCCGCCTCCGGCCAGACGGCCCGCTCCGCCTTGCTGCTGACCGTCGACGGAGCGATCGGCCCGGCGACGGCGGATTATTTCACCCGCAGCCTCGCCCGTGCGGAAGCGGAGGGCGCGGCCATGGTCGTCATCCGGATGGACACGCCCGGCGGCCTGGACAGCTCGATGCGGGACATCATCCGCGAGATCTTGCGAAGCCCCGTCCCGGTGGTGACCTTCGTCCATCCGAGCGGGGCCCGGGCGGCGAGCGCGGGAACTTTCATCCTCTATGCCAGCCATGTCGCGGCGATGAGCCCGGGCACCAATCTCGGCGCGGCGACCCCGGTCCCGCTCGGCGCGCCCTCACCCGCGCCGAGCGGCCCGGACAAGCAGGACGACGGGAACCGCCAGGGGCCGGTGCCCGCCAGCGCCAGCGACGCCAAGGCGGTCAACGACGCGGCCGCCTATATCCGGTCGCTCGCCGAGCTGCGCGGCCGCAACGCCGACTGGGGCGAGCAGGCGGTGCGCGGCGCCGCCAGCCTCTCCGCCGCGGCCGCGCTCGAGCGGAATGTCGTGGACCTGATCGCGCCCGACCTGAACGCGCTGATGGCGGCGCTGAACGGACGCACCGTGAAGGTTTCAGGCGGCGATCGGACGCTGCAGACACGCGGAATCTCCCTCGTGCCGGTGGAACCCAATTGGCGCACCCGCCTGCTCGCCGCGATCACGAATCCCAACGTCGCCCTGATCCTGATGATGCTCGGCGTCTACGGCCTGTTCTTCGAGCTGATGAATCCCGGCGCGCTCATCCCGGGCACGATCGGCGCCATCTGCCTGCTCGTCGGCCTCTATGCGCTCGCGGCGTTGCCGGTGAATATCGCCGGGATCGCCCTCATCCTGCTCGGGGTCGGACTGATGGCGGGCGAAGCCTTTGCGCCTTCCTTCGGTATCCTGGGCATCGGTGGTCTCGTCGCCTTCATTCTGGGCGGCACCATATTGATCGACACGGATGTGCCCGAATTCCGGCTGAGCTGGCCGACCATCGCCGCGATCGCCGTCGCCAGTCTGGCGATGCTGATCGCGACCGCGCGCGTCGCCCTCACTGGGCGGCGGCGGCGCATAGTCAGCGGCGCGGAGGAACTCGTCGGTGCGCAAGGCAAGGTGCTCGATTGGAAGAAGGGCCGCGGCCACGTCTTCGTCCATAGCGAGCGCTGGCGCGCGGTCGGCCCCGAGCGGTTGGAGAAGGACGAGAACGTGAGAGTGACCAGGCTCGACGGCCTGGTTCTCGCCGTCCAGCCCGTGGCGGATTCGGAAACAGGATGAAGGAGACGGTGATGCAGATGATCGGAAATTGGGGCTTCTACCTTCCTCTCGCTTTGCTCATCGTCATCTTCCTTTTCGCGGCGGTGAAGATCCTTCGCGAATATGAGCGGGCCGTCATATTCACGCTTGGACGCTTCACCGGCGTCAAGGGGCCGGGCCTGATCATCCTCATCCCATTCGTCCAGCAGATGGTCCGCACGGACCTGCGGACCCTGGTACTCGACGTCCCGACGCAGGACGTGATCTCGCGCGACAACGTGTCAGTGCGGGTGAGCGCCGTCGTCTATTTCCGGATCATCGATCCCGAGCGCGCCACGATCCAGGTCGAAAATTACGCCCAGGCGACCAGCGAGCTGGCCCAGACGACGTTGCGGTCGGTGCTGGGCAAGCACGAGCTGGACGAGATGCTGGCCGAACGCGACAAGCTCAACGCCGACATCCAGGAGATTCTCGACTCCCAGACCGACTCCTGGGGAATCAAGGTCGCCAATGTCGAGATCAAGCATGTCGATCTCGGCGAGTCGATGGTCCGCGCGATCGCCCGCCAAGCGGAGGCGGAGCGCGAGCGGCGCGCGAAGGTGATCAACGCCGAGGGCGAGCAGCAGGCCGCGCAGAAGCTCTTCGAGGCAGCGCAGATCCTCGGCCAGGCGCCGGAAGCGATGCAGCTGCGCTATCTTTCGAGCCTGAACGTGATCGCCAACGAGCGCAGCAACACCATCGTCTTCCCCTTCCCCATGGAGCTGAAGGACTGGCTACGGGGGACCCGAGCGGACCGCGAGACATAAGCCGGCGGGTTCCGCTGGAACCCCGACTGACGCTAAGCAGGCATTCCAGAGCAAGCCGGGGACATAGGACATGGCCGCACCGCCCGCCGTCGAGCAAAATCCCGACGTCCGTTATCTCGGGCGGCTCCTCGGCGACGTCATCCGCACCCAGACCGGCGAGGCCCTGTTCCGGCGGATCGAGTATATACGCTCGACGTCGGTCGACCGGCACCGCGGTCTCGCGGCCGCCGACGCGGTCGACCCGGGGCTGGGCTCGCTCGGCCTCGACGACACGCTCGCCTTCGTGCGCAGCTTCATGCTCTTTTCTATGCTGGCCAACCTCGCCGAGGATCGGCAGGGGATCGCCGTCGACCGCCGCGTGAAGCTTTCGGAAGCGCTTTCGACGCTTTGCGACCAAGGCATAGGCGCCGGGGCGATCGCCGAGCTGATCGGTCAGGCGCTGATCGCGCCGGTGCTGACCGCTCATCCGACCGAGGTGCGGCGCAAGAGCATGATCGATCACCGCAACCGCATCGCCGAGCTGATGCGGCTGCGCGACCAGGGCCGCGCGGAGACGCCGGAAGGCGATCCGGTGGAGGACGCCTTGTTCCGGCAAATCGCCCTGCTCTGGCAGACCCGTCCGCTACGCCGCGAGCGGCTGTTCGTCGCCGACGAGGTCGAGATCGCGCTCAGTTATCTGCGCGACGTTTTCCTTCCGGTGCTGCCTATCTTGTACGGTCAGTGGGAGCGAAGCCTCGGCTTCCGTCCGCCGAGCTTCCTCAAGCCCGGATCCTGGATCGGCGGGGATCGCGACGGTAATCCCTTCGTCACCGCCGACTCCCTGCGCGGCGCACTGGCCGGCGCGGCGGCGGCGGTGCTCGCTTATTATATGGAGGAAGTGCACGACCTCGGCGCGGAGCTCTCCATCTCTTCCGAGCTTGCCGAGGTGACGCCCGAGCTGCAGGCGCTGGCCGATGCCTCGGGGGACGTCAGCAAGGCGCGGCAGGACGAGCCTTACCGACGTGCCTTGAGCGGGATCTACGCCCGCCTGGCGGCGACCTATGCGGCGCTATGCGGCCGCCCGGCGCCGCGCCCCTCGCCGCTGCCGGCCCCGGCCTATGAAGGCCCGGAGACGTTCAGGGCCGAGCTGGAGGCGATCTCGCGCGCTTTGGGGGGCGGCGGTGGCGCGCTGGAGCGGCTGATCCGAGCGGCCGAGACGTTCGGCTTCCATCTCGCCACGCTCGACCTGCGACAGAATTCGCAGGTTCACGAACGTGTCGTCGCCGAGCTCCTGAAGGCCGCCGGAGCCGAAGACGACTATCTGTCCCTGGACGAAGCCGCGCGGGTCGCGCTGCTGCGCCGCGAGCTTTCGACGCCGAGGCTGCTCGCCACGCCCTTCGCCGACTATTCGGACGAGACCCGCTCGGAGCTGGAGATCGTGCACGCGGCCGCCGAGGCACATGCCCGCTACGGACCGGAGTCGATCAGGGTCTACATCATCTCGAAGACGGAGAGCGCCTCAGACCTGCTGGAGGCCTATGTCCTGCTGAAGGAGGCCGGCCTGTGGCGCGCCGGCGATCCGCCCCAGGCGTCCGTCATGGCCGTTCCCCTGTTCGAGACTATCGGCGACCTCGAGGCCGCGCCGGAAATCATGGCCGAATGGATCACACTTCCCGAAGTGGCGTCGATCACGGCGGTGCGAGGCCACCAGGAAGTGATGGTCGGCTATTCGGATTCGAACAAGGACGGCGGCTATCTGACCTCCGTCTGGAGTCTGCACCAAGCCAATCGCGCCCTGTCCGGCGAGTTCGCCGAGGCCGGCGCACAGCTGCAGCTGTTCCACGGCCGCGGCGGCGCGGTCGGCCGCGGCGGCGGCTCCAGCTTCGCCGCAATCCGCGCACAGCCGAAAGGGACCGTGCAGGGCCGCATCCGGATCACCGAGCAGGGCGAGATGATCGCCTCCAAATATGGAACGCCGGAGAGCGCCGCCGCCAATCTCGAAACGATGGTCTCGGCAACCCTGCTCGCCAGCCTCGAGCGCGATTCGATCGAAACGGGACAGCATGCGCGGTTCGAACAGGCGATGGACCGCCTCTCCACGAAAGCGTTCGAAACCTATCGGTCACTCGTCTACGGAACGGAGGGCTTTCGCACCTTCTTCCACCAGATGACGCCGATCGCGGAGATTGGCGATCTCAAGATCGGGTCGCGTCCCTCCAGCCGCACCCGATCGGACCGGATCGAGGATCTGCGCGCCATTCCCTGGGTGTTCAGCTGGGCCCAGGCGCGGGTGATGCTCCCCGGCTGGTACGGCGTCGGCGAGGCGCTGGCGGGATTCGATGACCAGGCTTTGCTGAAGGCGATGGTGGAGGGCTGGCCCTTTTTCCGCGCCACGCTCGACAATCTCGAGATGGTGCTCGCCAAATCCGACATGGAGATCGCGGCGCTTTATGCCGCCATGGTAGAGGACGACTCCCTGCGCCAGGCCGTGTTCGGCCGAATCCGCGACAGCTGGAATCGCACTCGCGACGGGCTGCTGGCGATCACCGGCCAGTCGCGGCTGCTCGAGAAGCATCCGCGTCTGGACGCCGCGATCCGCCTGCGCCTGCCTTATATCGAGCCGCTGAACCTGCTCCAGGTCGAGCTGCTGAAGCGCCACCGCGCCGGCGAGAGCGATCCGCGGATCAAGGAGGGTATCCAGCTGTCGATCAACGCGATCGCCACGGCGCTACAGAATTCCGGGTGACCAGGCCTCTCAGCCGAAGTCCTCGGTGTCGATCTCGGCCAGAGTGGCTTCGGCATAACGCGCGCCAGCAACCGCATCGGGCGTCAGCAGAGAATCGATTTCGGCGAGCAGGTCGCTCGATACATGGAGCGTCCCGGTCGCGAAATTCTCCTCCAGATGCTTGAAGGACGTGGTCCCGGGAATCGGCACGACATGGTCGCCCCGCGACAGCACCCAGGCGATCGAAAGCTGTGCGGGCGTGCAGCCGGCCGCCCCGGCGAGCGACTCGAACCGCTCGTACAGGCCAAGGTTGCGCTGCAGATTCTCGCCCTGGAAGCGCGGCATGGAGCGGCGCAGATCCTTCTCCTCGAGCGCTTCGGTGGAGCGCACGCTGCCGGCGAGGAAGCCGCGCGCGGTGGGCGAGAAGGCGACCAAAGCGGCGCCGAGCTCCCGCGTCGCGTCGAGGATGCCGAGCTCGACGTTGCGCGACCAGGGCGAATATTCGTTCTGGACCGCGGCGATCGGATGGACGGCGTGCGCCTTGCGAAGCGTTTCGGCCGACACCTCGCTGAGCCCGATCGCCCGCACCTTTCCGGCGGCGACCATCTGCCCGAGCGCGCCGACGGATTCCTCGATGGGCACGTTCCGGTCCCAGCGGTGAAGATAATAGAGATCGATCGTTTCGGCCTTCAGCCGCCGCAGCGACTCGTCGATGGTGCGAAGCAGGGTCTCGGGCCGGCCGTCGATCACCCGCGTGCCGTCGACGCCGGTCATGCCGCACTTCGACGCCAGCACATATTCGTCGCGGCGATGCACGATAGAGTCGCCGATCAGTCTTTCGTTGGCGCCGAAGCCATAAAGCGCGGCGGTGTCGAGAAAGTCGTAGCCGATATCGAGGGCGCGATTCAGCAGACGCCGTCCATGTTCAGGGTCGGGCGGCGTCCCGTAAGCGTGACTCAGCGACATGCAGCCCAAACCCACGGGGCTGACTTCGAGCGGACCGATCTTCCTCTTGCCTGTCATGCCCGCTTCCATGACGGCTGCCGGCCAACTCGGCAATTCCAATCGGCCGCGCGCGGCATAAGCTTCGGCTATTAATGGCCTTCGAGTGCACGCCGAGAACCCGTAACCAGCGCGTTCAACGGCCGGGGCGGCCTCGTCGCGTCCCGGCGTGCCATCCTTCCTCTCCGCCAAGCCCGCTCGCGGGACCGCGCCAAGCCCATGTTCTGCATCCAGAAATGACCTGCCGGGCCTTCTCGTGAAGCCCTTCGTCGGTTAAGCTGCACGCGGTGATACGGATGTCATGATCGAGCGTCGGGTCAAATCGGTCCGCGCTTTCGAAGCAGGCCTCAACGTTCCGTTCGGGGTTCACGGCCATGCCGCCGACAAGCTCAACGTGACATGGCGTAGGCAACGCATGCCGGTGCGAGACGTGATCGCGCCGCTGCCGTCGGCGCCGTCGGCCGTGGCACGCGGGAGGCGGCAAGGAGAAGGGCGCTGTGCCGCGCTGCCTGATTAGAGCGCGCTCGCTGCAACCGGCGCTTGACGTTCGGGCGCAATGAGATTGTATGCTAAGCTAACAGTTTTCGCGGACGAGAGGCAGGCGTGAAGTGAGTGGCCAAGAGCTCTGGACGGTCGACGAGGCCGAGCAGATCATCCGCCGGCACGCGGGTAGAAAGGGCGCGCTTCTGCCGATCCTGAACGCCTTGCAGGCGGCGTTCGGACATGTGCCCGGCGGAGTCGTGCCGATCGTCGCCGAAGCGCTGAACCTGTCGCGCGCCGAGGTGCACGGCGTCGTCACTTTCTATCACGACCTAAAGACCGCCCCGGACGACCGGCCGGTGGTGAAACTGTGCCGCGCCGAAGCCTGCCAGGCGCGCGGCGTCGGCCGGATCGCACCCTTGCTCGAGGCCGACGAACGAATCCACGTCGAGACGGTCTACTGCCTGGGCCTTTGCGCCAGTGGCCCAGCGGCGATGGTCGGCGAGGCGGTGTTCGGTCGGCTCGACGACGCAGGCGCCCGACAGCTGATCGATGCGACGGCGCGGGAGGCCGTGCGATGAGGCTATTCGTCCCCGGCGACGCGGCGGCCTGCGCAGTCGGCGCAGATGCGGTCGCGGCCGCGCTCGAGCGAGAAGCCCGCGCACGCGGAATCGACGCGACGATCGTGCGCAACGGATCGCGCGGCCTGTTCGAGATGGAGCCCCTGATCGAGGCCGAGACCGAGCAGGGCCGCATCGGCTTCGCGCGCGTCAGGCCGGACGACGTCGCGGGAATATTCGACGCGATCGGGAATGAAGGCGATCATCCGAACGCCGTAGGCCTCGTCGAGGAAATCCCGTTCCTCAAGCGGCAGACGCGTCTCACCTTTGCCCGGTGCGGAATCACCGACCCGCAATCGATCGACGAATATCGCGCGCTCGGCGGCCTGAAGGGGCTGGAGCGGGCGATCGCGATCGGCCCGGCCCCGACGGTCGAGGAAGTGGTCGATTCCGGGCTGCGCGGCCGGGGCGGCGCCGGTTTCCCCACCGGCATCAAATGGCGCACGGCGGCGGGCGCCCCGGCAGCCCAGAAATATATCGTCTGCAACGCCGACGAGGGCGACAGCGGAACCTTCGCCGATCGGATGCTGATGGAAGGCGACCCCTTCCTGCTGATCGAAGGCATGGCGATCGCCGGCCTCGCCATCGGCGCAACCTATGGCTACATCTATATCCGCTCCGAATATCCGCACGCCATCCGGGCGATGAACCGGGCGATCGAGACAGCCCGGCGCCACGGTCTGCTCGGCCGCTCGCTGCTCGGATCGGCGCACGGTTTCGACATGGAAGTTCGGGTCGGCGCCGGCGCCTATGTCTGCGGCGAGGAGACTTCGTTGCTGGAGAGCATCGAAGGCCGACGCGGCGAGGTCCGCGCCAAGCCGCCCCTGCCGGCCTTGGTGGGGCTCTTCGGCCGGCCGACGATCATCAACAACGTGCTCAGCCTTGCCGCCGTGCCGTTCATCCTCGCCGAGGGCGCCAGGGCCTATGCCGATTTCGGCATGGGACGATCGCGCGGCACCATGCCGATCCAGCTCGCCGGCAACATCAAGAATGGCGGCCTGTTCGAGACGGCGTTCGGGATCACGCTGGGCGAACTGGTCGAGGAGATTGGGGGCGGGACGCTGTCGGGCCGACCGGTCCGCGCCGTCCAGGTAGGGGGTCCGCTCGGCGCCTATTTCCCGCCATCCATGTTCCATCTGCCTTTCGATTACGAGGCGTTCGCCGAGGCGGACGGACTGATCGGCCATGCCGGAATCGTGGTGTTCGACGACAGCGTCGACATGGCGAGAATGGCCCGCTTCGCGATGGAGTTCTGCGCCGCCGAGAGTTGCGGCAAGTGCACGCCTTGCAGGATCGGCTCGGTCCGCGGGATCGAGGTACTGGACCGTGTCATCGCCGGCCGGGAGGTCGACGCCAATCTCGCGCTCGTCGCTGACCTTTGCGAAACGATGAAATTCGGATCGCTGTGCGCCCTTGGGGGTTTTACCCCTTATCCGGTCATGTCCGCGCTCAAGCACTTTCCCGAAGATTTCCTGCGCGGACGCGCGCGGGAAGTGGAGCCGGCGACATGATGCCCACCGCAAGCCTGCCGCCGTTCCGGCCGCGACCCGTATCTTCGAGCGCGGCCCGTGCACATCGCCGCCGTCCCCGGATGGCGGATCCTGAGATCCGGCCGCACGCCGGCATGGAGAGAATGCCATGACCCTCATCGTCGAAGCCGACCACGGCACGCCCCCATCGCCGGCGACGGAGACAGTAACGCTCACGATCGACGGCAAGCCGGTGACCGTGCCGGCCGGCACGTCGATCATGCGAGCGGCCAGCCTGGCCGGAACGGACATTCCCAAGCTTTGTGCGACGGATACGCTCAAGGCGTTCGGATCGTGCCGTGTCTGCCTGGTCGAGATCGACGGTCGGGGCGGCACGCCCGCCTCCTGCACCACGCCGGTCGCGGAAGGCATGGCCGTTCGAACGCGCTCGGAGCGGGTCGACCGGCTGCGCCGCGGGGTGATGGAGCTCTATTTGTCCGACCATCCCGAGACCTGCCGCCATGACGCGGCCGGTGGCGATTGCGAACTTCACGACCTGGCCGATGCGGTCGGCCTCGCCGAGGTTCGCTACGTCCGCAACGGCCAGCACCATCAGGGCGCGCCCATCGACGAATCCAATCCCTATTTCCTGTTCGACCCTGCCAAGTGCATCGTCTGCTCGCGCTGCGTGCGCGCCTGCGACGAGATCCAGGGCACGTTTGCCCTGACGATCAGCGGCCGCGGCTTCGACAGCCACGTCTCTGCGAGCCAGGAGCAGTCCTTCCTTTCCAGCGAGTGCGTTTCGTGCGGCGCCTGCGTTCAGGCCTGCCCCACGTCCAGCCTTGTCGAGAAGAAGATCTTCGAGGTGGGCGCCCCCGAGCACAGCAAGATCACCACCTGCGGCTATTGCGGCGTCGGCTGCACATTCAGGGCCGAGATGAAGGGCGAGGAAGTCGTGCGCATGGTGCCGTGGAAAGACGGCAAGGCCAATCGGGGCCACAGCTGCGTCAAGGGCCGCTTCGCCTGGGGCTATGCCACCCATCGCGAGCGGATTCTGAAGCCGATGATCCGCGCCTCGATCGACCAGCCCTGGCGCGAGGTGAGCTGGGAGGAGGCGATTGCCCACACGGCATCCGAGTTCCAACGGATCCAGAGCCAATATGGCCACCGATCGGTCGGCGGAATTACGTCGTCGCGCTGCACCAACGAGGAGACGTTCCTCGTCCAGAAGCTGGTGCGGGCGGGATTCGGCAACAACAATGTCGATACCTGCGCGCGCGTCTGCCATTCGCCGACCGGCTATGGCCTCAAAACGACATTCGGCACCTCGGCCGGCACGCAGGATTTCGATTCGGTCGACGAATCCGACGTCATCGTCATCATCGGCGCCAATCCGACCGACGGCCATCCGGTCTTCGCCAGCCGAATGAAGCAGCGGCTGCGCCAGGGCGCCAGGCTGATCGTGATCGATCCGCGGCGGACCGACATCGTGCGCACGCCGCATGTAGAGGCCGATCATCATCTGCCGCTGAGGCCCGGCACCAACGTCGCCCTGCTGACCGCGATGGCGCATGTGATCGTCACCGAAGGCCTGGTCGACGAAGCCTTCGTGCGCGAACGGTGCGATTGGGAAGAATTTGCCGAATGGGCGGAGTTCGTCGCCAGGACCGAACATTCGCCCGAGGCGACCGAGCCCTATACCGGCGTTCAGGCCGGAAACGTGCGGGCCGCAGCACGGCTCTACGCGACGGGCGGCAAGGCGGCCATCTATTACGGCCTGGGCGTCACCGAGCACAGCCAGGGCACGACGACGGTGATGGCGATCGCCAACCTGGCCATGGCGACCGGCAATATCGGCCGGCGCGGCGTCGGCGTGAATCCGCTGCGCGGGCAGAACAACGTCCAGGGCGCATGCGACATGGGGAGTTTTCCCCACGAGCTCAGCGGCTATCGCCACGTCTCCGACCCGGCGGCGCGAGAGCTGTTCGAGCGCCTGTGGGGCCGCCCGATCGACCATGAGCCGGGCCTCAGAATTCCGAACATGCTCGACGCGGCGGTCGACGGCGTATTCAAGGGCCTCTACATCCAGGGCGAGGACATCCTCCAATCCGATCCCAATACGCGGCACGTCGCCGCCGGGCTCGCAGCGATGGAATGCGTGGTCGTCCACGACCTTTTCCTCAACGAAACGGCGAACTACGCCCACGTTTTCCTGCCGGGCTCGACCTTCCTGGAGAAGGACGGCACCTTCACCAACGCCGAGCGGCGGATACAGCCCGTGCGCAAGGTGATGGAGCCGAAGAACGGCTATGCCGACTGGGAGATCACCCAATTGCTCGCCAATGCCATGGGCCTGGGCTGGACATATAGCCATGCGTCCCAGATCATGGACGAGATCGCGGCGGTGACTCCGACCTTCAGCGGGGTTTCGTTCGAGCGGCTCGACCAGCTCGGCTCGATCCAGTGGCCTTGCGACGAAAAGGCGCCGGAAGGCACGCCGATCATGCATCTGGATCATTTCGTCCGCGGCAAGGGCAAATTCGTCCTCACCGAATATGTGCCGACGGACGAGCGAACCGGACCGCGCTACCCGCTGCTGCTGACGACCGGGCGGATCCTCAGCCAGTATAATGTCGGAGCCCAGACACGGCGGACCGCGAACAGCCTGTGGCACGAGGAGGATCGCCTCGAAATCCATCCCCACGACGCGGAGAATCGCGGCATCCGCGAAGGCGACTGGGTGAAGCTCGCCAGCCGCGCCGGCGAGACGACCCTGCGCGCGACGATCACCGAGCGGGTGGCGCCGGGCGTCGTCTACACGACCTTCCACCACCCGATGACCCAGGCGAACGTCGTAACGACCGAATATTCGGACTGGGCGACGAACTGCCCCGAATATAAGGTCACGGCGGTGCAGGTCAGCCCGTCGAACGGCCCGACCGAATGGCAGGAGGCCTATGAGGCGCAGGCCGCGCAGAGCCGGCGCATCGCCGCGGAGGCCGCCGAGTGAGCGGCCAAACGACCGAGCGCTTGATCTACATGGCGAACCAGATCGCCCGCGAGTTCGTGAACCAGCGGCCGCACGAAGCCGTCGACGCCACTTGGGACCATCTGTGGCATTTCTGGGACCCGCGCATGCGCGCGATGATCCTCGCGCATCTCGACGCCGGCGGAGAAGGACTGAGCGACGTCGCCAAGGCGGCAGTGGCCAAGCTGCGAGACGACGCCGAGCCCGAGCCGCAGACCAAGGCGACCGAGTTCAATCGCGCCGGAGAATCGGAGCCCGACCTGATGTCGGACGCAGGCTAGCAGGCGCCCCCCGGGAATGTCCGGGAGCCGGCCTGACCGAACGTTCACTCGGCTGAACCCGGCGGGCAGCCGCATGCGGACGCATGCCTCTCGGCGCTGCATCATGTTCGTGAGTTGGGCCGGCCCGCGCGATGCGCGGCTGCATGAGGCAGGATAGCGCGGGGACGGGCCATGCGGCGCGACGCGACGAGCCCGCCCCTCCGGCGCCCGCAATGGCGTGCCGGCGGAGCGGGTCCGAGCGAAGTGGGGAAAGAGCGGCTCCGGAGGGAGCGGTTCGAAGCCGATCGGGGAAGGCCGATGCGATCGTGCACCGGCCCTCCGATCGTCGTCCGTCGGTTAGCGGAGCAGGTTCAGGACGTCCTGCTTGCTCTGGTTGGCCTGGGCCAACATTGCCGTGGAAGCCTGGCTCAGGATCTGTGCCTTGGCGAGGTTGGTCGATTCGGCCGCGAAATCGGCATCCTCGATGCGCGACCGGGAATCCGACAGGTTGGTGACCGTGTTGGAAAGCGCATTCACCACCGATTCGAGACGGCTCTGGCTGGCACCGAGCGAGGCTCGCGTCGTGGCGATGGCATCCAGCGCGGTGTCGACGTCGCCGAGAGCCGTGTTGGCGCCGGTCGCGGTCGACACGTCGGAGGCCGTGGCGGCCGAGACGTCGAAGCCGAGTATGGTGAGGTCCACCTGCTCGCCGGCATCGGCGCCGGTCTGGATCGACAAGCTGATGTCGGTCGTGGCGAACAAGGTGACGCCGTTGAACTTGGCCGTGGAGATGATGTCGTCGACCTGATCACCCAACTCGGCCACCTCGGCCTGCAGGTTGGCGCGGTCGTCGTCGGAATAGGTGCCGCTCGCGCTCTGCACCGCCAGTTCGCGGATGCGCTGCAGCATGTTGGTGACCTCGTTGAGGGCGCCTTCGGCGGTCTGCGCCAGCGAGATGCCGTCATTGGCGTTGCGGATCGCCTGGTTCATGCCGCGGATGTCCGAGGTCATGGACGAGGCGATGGCGAGGCCGGCGGCGTCGTCCTTCGCGGAGTTGATGCGCTTGCCGGTCGACAGGCGCTCCATGGCGGTCTGCAAGGCCTGGTTGGCAACCCGGCTGCCGTTCTGCGCGCGGAGCGCAGCGGTATTCGTGTTGATGACGGTCATGTTCGTTCCCCAATCTAACCCGAACAACCGGGCTCGAAGCCAGGCGATGGCTCCACGATCATGGGGTTAATTCGATGAGGTTAAAAATCCGGTAACGACAAATAACGGCTGCGAGCGCAATTTCTTTAGCCACGTTCGACCCATCTTTGGGGAAGGCAACGTCCGGACAGGGATTGGCAGGTTGTGTCCTCGCGCCGACGACCTCGCTTCCACTTCGACGATGCGATCCGACGCGCCGGCCGGAACGTCGCCGCCGCGCCGATGGTTGAATCGCCATCCAGACAAGGAGGTAGAGATGACGGCCATTGCCGAAGCGAAGATATTGATCATCGCAACCGACGGATTCGAAGATTCGGAGCTGCTCGAGCCGCGTCGGCGGCTGCTCGAGGCGGGGGCCGATGTCGTCCTCGCTTCGCCCGAGCGGCGGGAGATCGAGGGTGACAAAGGCGCGACGATTGCGGCCGATTCCGCCCTGAACGACATCGACATTCGCGAATTCGACTCGCTGCTGCTGCCCGGAGGCACCAAGAATCCCGACAAGCTGAGGACCGATCCGAAGGTGGTCGAGACGGTCCGGGCCTTCGTCGAGGCGGACAAGCCGGTCGGAGCGATCTGCCACGCCCCGTGGCTCCTCGTCGAAGCGGACGTTCTGCGCGGGCGGACGGTGACCGGATGGCCGTCGATCAGGACAGACCTCCGCAATGCCGGCGCCAACGTGGTGGACGAGGAGGCGGTCGTCGACGGCAACTTCGTTACCAGCCGCAAACCCGAAGACATTCCTGCCTTCACCGATGCGTTCATTCGCCTGGTGGAGAAAGCGGAAGCGCTGCGCGAGAAGGCCTGAACGCCGCAGAGCGTCGCTCGCCGAAAAAGAAGCGGCGCCCGGGGAGCCCCGGGCGCCGCGCCTTTCGCTTGTGCCGATGTCAGAGGACGACGTCGGCGGTGATGA